>NZ_KB907798.1 GCF_000382205.1 Dyadobacter beijingensis DSM 21582 | reverse complement strand
ACGTCGACATTAACTGGGACGGTAAAACCAATGGTGGAAAAGAGCTCGCCGCCGGTCAGTATTATTATGAAGTAACCATCTATTTCGAGTCGTTCAGAAAACAAGGCACAGAGACTATCATGAAAGGCTGGGTACAATTGCTGAGATAGCAATATCGATCACGTCAGGGCGCTATTTCCGCGGCTTCGGGAGTTTGTGATAATTCATATATGATTTATAAAGTTGTTTTGTATGTTTACGAAACGGCATATTATATTCATTCCCGTAGCACACATTTTTACCTGAATTTTCGTTGATTTAAAGTACCTGACAGGAGATTTGGTGCCTGCCATCACCTCTCTATCATCATAAGCTCGACACAGATTTATGCGCTCTGTTTTACGAATCCCTTTATACTTCCTTTTTCTGGCTTTGCTGTGTAGCGGCTATCAGGCCATGGCCACACACATACGCGCGGGCGAAATCACTGCCCGGAGGCTTAGTCCGGTCGGTTCGGCCGTACACACTTACGAGATCAAGCTGACGGCTTATTTTGATATGCAGAACGGCGAAGGTGCCGCGAATGCGCAGAATAGCGTGTTTTTTACCATCGGTCCGGTCAATCCAGGCCAGAACTCGAACCCGGCGGTACTGGAAGCGCCGCGCCAGCAGCCTATCCCGAACATCGGGAACAACACGACACAGAATACCTACATTATTAACTACACCTTTCCGACAGCGGGCCAGTACCGCATCTCCTTCGAGGAGGATAACCGGAACAACAACGTCCTCAACATCGGTCCGCCGCCTACGCAGAACCTGAACTTCTACGTCAGCACGATCCTGGAAATCAATTCCACATTCGGACAGAACCAGACGCCCGTACTGCTCAATGCGCCCATCGATGTGGCGGCAGTGGGCCAGCGGTACATTCACAACCCCGGCGCATTCGATGCCGATGGCGACAGCCTCGCCTATCGCCTGTTTGTTCCGCAAAGAAGCGGCGTCAATGGCTCCGGGATCAATTTGCAATACAAAGACCCCAATATGGTGACGCCTCCGGGCCAAACCGAAGCAGGCGGCTCACCGGCTACTTTCAGTATGGACAGGATCACGGGCGACCTCGTCTGGGACGCGCCCGTTACGAGGGGATATTACAACGTCGCATTTGTCGTGGAAGAATGGCGCGACGGCGAGCTGATCGGGCAGATTGTCCGCGATATGCAGATCATCGTCGAAGACGCCCGCAACGACCGGCCGGTAATCCCGCCGCTGCCCGATATTTGCGTCGAGGCAGGAACGCTTATTAATCAACCCATTACCGCTACCGACAAGAATGGCGACAAACTCACCCTTACGTCGTCCGGTGGGGTGTACCAGGCCAGTTTGATCCCGCCGGCGCTGGCCAAATTCACCGTCGCACAGCAAGGTACGCAAGGCACTGTAACTGGCCTTTTCAGCTGGCAGACTTCCTGTAACCACATTCGTCTGGAACCTTACGACGTGCTTTTCAAAGTAGAAGACGCACCGGGGCCATCGGTACCGAACCCGTCGCTCTTCCGAAAACTCGTGGATATGATGACCGTAAACATTAAAGTGTACGGTCCCAAACCAACCGGTCTCCGGGCCACAGCCGTTACCGACCCCGCCGGGGCTGCGTACCGGCTCAACTGGGATGCTTACAAATGCCAGGTAGCCGGTGCGAAAATCGCCATTTACCGGGCTGAGAAATGTACGGATATTCCGGAAGACGTGTGTCTGACGGGCATTCCGGCCGGCTCGGGTTACGAGCAGATCGGCCGGGTGGATGTCAACCAGACTACATTTTTGGATAACAATGCCGGCGAAGGCCTCCGTGCAGGCGTTTCCTACTCTTACCGTATTGTGGTCATGTTCCCGAGACCGGGCGCAAGCACTGCCGAGCCGGGTTACCTGATCGGTGGCGGCGAGAGCTTGGCGTCGGCCGAGTTCTGTCTGAACCTGCCGATGGTAATGCCGGTCATCACCAACGTGACGGTAGACTCGACCAGCACTACCCGCGGTGTCATCAC
>NZ_KB907797.1 GCF_000382205.1 Dyadobacter beijingensis DSM 21582 | reverse complement strand
AACGAGTTCATTGACATATTGGTAAAGTAGAAGAGAAGAAGAATAAAGTCGCGCAAGCGAATTAAGGGCGCATGGGGGATACCTAGGCTCTCAGAGGCGATGAAGGACGTGATAAGCTGCGAAAAGCTATGGGGAGCAGCACATATGCATTGATCCATAGATATCCGAATGGGGCAACCCAGTCAGGTGAAGCCTGATTACCCTACGGGGGGCAAACGCGGGGAACTGAAACATCTAAGTACCCGCAGGAGAAGAAAACAATAGTGATTCCGTAAGTAGTGGCGAGCGAACACGGAACAGCCCAAACCACTTTGGTTACGGCCAGAGTGGGGTTGTAGGACCCACCAAGTGGATAAATAGCGAACTGGAATGGCATGGGAAGGCCAATCGTAGAGGGTGAGAATCCCGTACAGGCAGTGAATTTATCTGAGTGGGTATCCTGAGTAAGTGGGGACCGGTGAAATCCCCTCTGAATCCGGCGGCACCATCCGCCAAGGCTAAATACTCCTGAGAGACCGATAGTGAACGAGTACCGTGAGGGAAAGGTGAAAAGTACCGTGAGCAACGGGGTGAAATAGAACTTGAAACCATGCGCTTACAAGCGGTCGGAGCCTACGGGTGACGGCGTGCCTTTTGCATAATGAGCCTACGAGTTACGGTTACTGGCAAGGTTAATGTTTGAAGAACAGGAGCCGAAGCGAAAGCGAGTCTGAATAGGGCGATTAGTCAGTGGCCGTAGACGCGAAACTTTGTGATCTACCCTTGGTCAGGTTGAAGCGCTGGTAACACATCGTGGAGGACCGAACCGGTAAACGTTGAAAAGTTTTCGGATGAACTGAGGGTAGGGGTGAAAGGCCAATCAAACTGAGAAATAGCTCGTACTCCCCGAAATGTTTTTAGGAACAGCGTTGTGGTTGAGTCATGTTCAGGTAGAGCTACTGATAGGACTAGGGGGAGTCAAATCCTACCAAATTCTGACAAACTCCGAATGGGGCATGATATACACGGCAGTGAGGGCTGGGGTGCTAAGGTCCCAGTCCGAGAGGGGAACAACCCAGAGCATCAGCTAA
The DNA here is from genome assembly GCF_000382205.1 of Dyadobacter beijingensis DSM 21582. Classification (GTDB taxonomy): domain Bacteria; phylum Bacteroidota; class Bacteroidia; order Cytophagales; family Spirosomataceae; genus Dyadobacter; species Dyadobacter beijingensis. Next base: position 1,915 of record NZ_KB907797.1, on the reverse strand, counting down.
GGTCCCAAAATATATGCTAAGTTGAACTAAGGGGGTCCGACTGCAGAGACAGCCAGGATGTTAGCTTGGAAGCAGCTATACATTTAAAGAGTGCGTAACAGCTCACTGGTCGAGCGGGGCGGGCATCGATAATAAACGGGCATCAAGCATATTACCGAAGCTATGCGATTGTATTTATACATATCGGTAGGGGAGCATTCTCACAGGGGTGAAGGTTAAGCGTGAGCTTGGCTGGACTGGTGAGAAAAGCAAATGTAGGCATAAGTAACGATAATGCGGATGAGAAATCCGCACACCGAAAGACTAAGGATTCCTCCGCTATGCTAATCAACGGAGGGTTAGGCGGGGCCTAAGGGATAGCCGACAGGCGACCCCCGATGGACAGCAGGTTAATATTCCTGCCCCTGCATGCAGTGTGAAAAAGTGACGGAGCGACGTGGATGGTACGTACTGACGGAATAGTGCGTTGAGCCGAGCCTACGGGCAAAGCGAATCATCGAAGACGCTTCCAAGAAAAGCTTTTGAAACGCCAGCTGTATGCAGCCCGTACCGTAAACCGACACAGGTAGTCGAGAAGAATATTCTAAGGTGCTCGAGTGAATCACGGCTAAGGAACTCGGCAAATTAACCCTGTAACTTCGGGAGAAGGGGAGCCTCCTCTGCAAAGAGAGGCCGCAGAGAAATGGCCCAGGCGACTGTTTAGCAAAAACACAGGGCTCTGCCAAAACGAAAGTTGACGTATAGGGCCTGACACCTGCCCGGTGCTGGAAGGTTAAGAGGGGATGTCATCGCAAGAGAAGCATTGAATCGAAGCCCCAGTAAACGGCGGCCGTAACTATAACGGTCCTAAGGTAGCGAAATTCCTTGTCGGGTAAGTTCCGACCTGCACGAATGGTGTAACGATCTGGGCACTGTCTCGGCCGTGAGCTCGGTGAAATTGTAGTAGCGGTGAAGATGCCGCTTACCCGCCACGGGACGGAAAGACCCCGTGCACCTTTACTATAGCTTTGCATTGTTTTCGGGTCAGGGATGTGTAGGATAGGTGGGAGGCTGTGATTGGGCGTCGCCAGGCGTTCAGGAGCCAACGTTGAAATACCACCCTTCGCTGGCCTGGGATCTAACTGCTCAATGAGCAGGACCGTGCATGGTGGGTAGTTTGACTGGGGTGGTCGCCTCCAAAAGTGTAACGGAGGCTTCCAAAGGTCTGCTCAACACGCTTGGTAACCGTGTGTGGAGTGCAATAGTACAAGCAGGCTTGACTGCGAGACCGACGGGTCGAGCAGGTGGGAAACCAGGGTATAGTGATCCGGTGGTTCTGTATGGAAGGGCCATCGCTCAAAGGATAAAAGGTACGCCGGGGATAACAGGCTGATCTCCCCCAAGAGCTCACATCGACGGGGAGGTTTGGCACCTCGATGTCGGCTCGTCACATCCTGGGGCTGGAGAAGGTCCCAAGGGTTCGGCTGTTCGCCGATTAAAGTGGCACGCGAGCTGGGTTCAGAACGTCGTGAGACAGTTCGGTCCCTATCTGTGGTGGGCGTAGGAAGATTGACGGGGGCTGCCTTTAGTACGAGAGGACCGAGGTGGACCCACCGCTGGTGAGCCGGTTGTTACGCCAGTAGCATGGCCGGGTAGCTATGTGGGGAATAGATAAGCGCTGAAAGCATCTAAGTGCGAAACTAGCCCGAAGATGAATCTTCCACATAAGGGTCGTTGTAGACTACGACGTTGATAGGCTGCAGGTACACGTGTCGAAATACACTTAGCTGAGCAGTACTAATTACCCAACAGCTTGCACATTTAACCTTTATCTTCATCTCTTCTACTTCCAATATGACATGAAAAGAGTTCAAAGTTCAGAGCCAAAAGTCAATGAGTGAGAATCACTCATGAACTTTAAACCGCTGCGGCGGAC
>NZ_KB907796.1 GCF_000382205.1 Dyadobacter beijingensis DSM 21582 | reverse complement strand
CAATATGACATGAAAAGAGTTCAAAGTTCAGAGCCAAAAGTCAATGAGTGAGAATCACTCATGAACTTTAAACCGCTGCGGCGGACCGCTCCTAAACGCTCAACTCCACTCAAAGAGCTTGTTGGTGACTATTGGACTGGTGTTCACCTCTTCCCATCCCGAACAGAGAAGTTAAGCCCGGTTCCGCCGATGATACTTGGATCAAACCTGGTAAAGTAGGTAGTCGCCACAATTATTAAAACAAAAAGCATCCCCCAAAAGGATGCTTTTTTGCGTTTCCGGCTGTCACTATGGCAGCATTTTAAATAGGATTATACATAGTTTACCCCCCTATTTTGCCCATCATTGGTGGTAAGCTTTTGCAAAATCTTGCAGAAATATTTTGCAAAACACTGCAGCGAATATTCTTTTTTCTATATTTGTGACCGTAACAGCCGCGAGGCAATATTCAACTATGAAATTATTCAATACTATTTGGTGGTGGCGTACTTATCCTTCCGAGATGGGCAAGTAAGGCTATTGCATGGTATAGAATCAAAATATACTTCAAACGGCTCGCTGTTCATCTGACAGCGAGCCGTTTTTTTTATACACTTTACATTACAACTTGCAATGAAAACCCTGGACAAGACTTATCAGATCACCACACGCCACAAAAAGCTCCTGGCCGATACATTGACGCCCGTTTCGATTTATCTGAAACTTCGCGACCGATTCGTCAATACCATCCTGCTGGAAAGCTCGGACTACCACGGCAACGAAAACTCATTCACATACATCTGCTGCGATCCGATCGCTTCCTTCAAACTGAACAACAGCACGGTTACACAACAATTTCCGGACGGAGAGGTTGTCAGTTTTAACCTAACCAACCGCAAAGACGCCGTACAGGCCCTTTACAGCTTTGCGCAGAGCTTCCAATCGGAGAAAAGCAAGTTTCCATTCATCACCAACGGGTTATTCGGGCACATGACCTATGACGCGGTGACCTATTTCGAGGACATCGAAATCCAGCCAGCCAGCCCTGAAACGGAAATCGACCAGATATTTTACCAGGTCTACCGATACGTCATCGCCATTAACCACTTCAAAAACGAGCTTTACATTTTTGAACACCAATACGGCGAGCCTACCGAAGAAAGCGGCATCGACCAAATAGAGGTGCTCATCAAGAACCGGAATTTTCCGCAGTACGGTTTCAGCATTACAGCAGACGAGACCTCGAACGTTACCGACGACGAAATGCGAAAAGTGATCCAGAAAGGCATCGATCACTGCCTCCGCGGAGATGTGTTCCAGATTGTTCCCTCGCGCAGGTTCAGCCGCAAATTTCAGGGCGACGAATTCAATGTCTACCGCGCATTGCGCTCCATTAACCCTTCGCCTTACCTCTTCTATTTCGATTACGGCAATTACAAAATCTTCGGTTCTTCTCCTGAAAAACAGATATTCATCAAGAACGGCCAGGCCGAAATTCACCCGATAGCCGGCACCTTCCGCCGCACTGGCGACGACCAGGCCGACGCAGAAGCTGCGCAAAACCTCCTTAACGACCCAAAAGAGACCGCTGAGCATGTGATGTTGGTCGATCTGGCACGGAATGACCTGAGCCGCAGCTGCGACGCCGTAAAAGTCACGAATTACAAAGAGGTACAATACTACTCGCACGTGATCCACCTCGTATCGAAAGTGGTGGGCAAAATGAACAAGGATGTGAACCCGCTTCAACTCGTGGCCGACACGTTCCCCGCAGGTACATTGTCGGGCGCGCCCAAACATAATGCGATGAAACTGATCGACCAGATGGAAACCAGCAACCGCAGCATTTATGGCGGGGCTATCGGTTTTATGGATTTCAATGGCGATTTCAACCACGCCATCGCGATCCGGACATTCCTCAGCAAGGATAACACGCTTTTCTTCCGCGCCGGAATGGGCGTCGTGGCGAAATCCAACGTCGAAAGCGAGTTGCAGGAAATCAATAGCAAGCTGGCGGCATTGCGCCAGGCCATTCAGGTTGCAGAAGGAATCTAATCACGTTTGAATTCACCATCACAATGAAAATACTAGTTCTCGATAATTACGATTCTTTCACCTACAACCTCGTGTATATCCTCCGCGAGCTGCACGACCAGGTGGATATTTACCGCAATGACAAAATCACACTGGAAGACGTCGGAAATTACGACAAGATCCTCCTTTCGCCAGGCCCTGGCATTCCTTCGGAAGCGGGCATTATGCATGAGGTTATCCGCACTTACGGGCCCTCCAAAAGCATTCTCGGCATCTGCCTCGGGCACCAGGGCATAGGAGAGGTGTACGGCGCCGAATTGGAGAATATGACCGACGTCCTGCACGGTATCGCCGATACGGCCATCGTTACCGACACCAGCGACCGCATTTTCAAAGGCCTGCCTCCGCAGATCAAAGTCGGCCGGTACCACTCCTGGACTGTCATCCCCGAAACATTCACCGACGACCTCACTATCACGGCCGTCGACGAACAAGGCCGCGTAATGGGGCTCTCGCACAAGAAATATGATGTCAAAGGCTTGCAATTCCACCCCGAATCCGTACTGACCGAGCATGGTAAGGAAATGCTGCAGAACTGGTTGCAAATCTGATCTCCGCACTGAAATAACCCACCTTACCCAACGATATTAGTTATTTTAAACTGTCATGAAACACATTCTTAGCCATCTTTTTGATTATAAAGTCCTTGACAAAACACAAGCCAAAGACGTTTTAATGGGCATCGGTACCGGCCAATATTCCAATTCCGAAATCGCCTCATTTTTAACAACTTATGCCATGCGCAGCATTACCGTGGAAGAGCTTGAAGGCTTCCGCGACGGGTTGCTGGAACTGTGCCTTTCCGTCGATTTGTCGGCATACGACCCGATAGACGTGTGCGGAACGGGGGGCGACGGCAAGGATACTTTCAATATTTCGACATTATCGTGTTTTGTCGTAGCGGGGGCTGGTCAGAAGGTGGCGAAACACGGGAATCACGGCGTGTCGTCCATGTGCGGGTCTTCGACAGTGCTGGAATACCTGGGCGCGAAGTTTACGAACGACAGGGATTACCTCGAAAGGAAGATCGACCAGGCCGGCGTATGCTTTCTGCATGCCCCTCTCTTTCACCCGGCTATGAAGAATGTGGCGCCGGTGAGGAAGGAATTGGGGGTGAAAACGTTCTTCAATATGCTCGGTCCGATGGTGAATCCGGTATCGCCGAAAAAACAGCTTGTGGGCGTATTTAGTCTTGAATTAGCGCGTCTTTTTGCTTATCTTTACCAACAAACGGATAAGCAATTTCTTGTTCTCCACGCATTAGACGGCTACGACGAAGTGTCATTGACAGGTGCTTTTAAAATCATCACCGCTCGTTCAGAGCAAGTACTTACCCCCTCTCATCTAGGGCTTCAAACACTGCGCGCCGACGATTTATCCGGCGGTGTTTCAGTAGAAGATTCGGCCCGGATTTTCATGAATGTTTTGAACGACACGGCGACGCCTTCGCAAAAGCAGGCGGTGCTGGCCAACGCAGCCATGGCGCTCTACTGTGCCAATCCGGCATTGTCGCTGACCGATGCCGTGGAGACAGCCCGGGAGTCGCTTGAAAGCAAGAAAGCGTTGCAGGCCTTTAAAAAATTAATCGAAGAATAGTTAGCGGGGAAGCGTTTCTCCCTTTAGATAATTGCAGTTACAGCATTTTTAGATGAATATTTTAGAAAAAATTATCGCCCGTAAGCAGGAAGAAATCAGCGAATCGAAAAAGCAACGGTCCGTTTCCGATCTCGAAAAAGAGCCATTGTTCTCGCGTCCAACTACTTCGCTTGCCGCGGCGCTAAGGTCATCTGCTTCACCCCGCATTATTTCTGAATTCAAAAGGAAGTCGCCTTCCAAAGGCATTATCAATGGCAATGTGCTGCCCGAGGTGGTTACCAAAGACTATGTGAATGCCGGCGCCGTGGGGCTTTCCGTGCTCACCGATATTGACTTTTTCGGCGGGTCGTTCGCCGATTTCCTGGCGGCACGGGAGGCTAATCCGCAGATCCCGATGCTGAGAAAGGATTTTATCGTAGACGAATACCAGCTTTTTGAGGCCAAATCCATCGGCGCTGACGTGATCCTGCTGATCGCCGCGAACCTGACGCCGGTAAAAGTAGCCTCTTTGAGCAAAAGGGCGCACGACCTGGGCCTGGAAGTGCTGCTGGAAGTTCATAATGCGGAAGAGCTGGCCGTAAGCGTGGGCGAGCATATCGATATCGTCGGTGTCAACAACCGTAACCTGAAAACATTCGAAACATCCATCGAAACGTCGATCGGGCTTTCCGAGCTGATCCCGGAGCAATTCGTAAAGATCTCGGAAAGCGGTTTGCAGGACGCGGAAACCATTGTAAAGCTGTATCAGCACGGCTACAAGGGCTTTTTGATTGGAGAAACATTTATGAAAACTGTAAACCCCGGAGCCGCACTTGCGGGTTTGCAACAAGACTTAACTCAACATAGCAATTTAAATCCTCTGGTTCTATGAAAATTAAAGTTTGCGGATTGCGCCAGCAAGGCAACATTGAGCAGGTAGTAGCCTTACAGCCCAACTTTATAGGGTTTATTTTCTATGACAAATCGCCCCGTTTTGTTGGCGAGGAATTGAATGAAGAATACATCCGCAGCATTCCCCAGAACATCAAAAAAGTAGGTGTATTTGTAAATGCGAACCCCGGCCATATTCTGAACATGGTCAAGAAATACGATCTGCAATATGTGCAGCTGCATGGCAACGAAATGCCCGACATTTGCCGGAGCATCCGCCAGAAGGGCGTCAGCGTGATCAAGGCATTTTCGATCGACGAAAAATTCAATTTTGCCATGCTGAACAACTACAAATCGTTTTGCGACCTGTTTTTGTTCGACACCAAAGGCGATAACCCCGGCGGTAACGGTACGGCATTTGACTGGAAACTCCTGGGCAAATACGACAACGAGAAGCCATTCCTCCTCAGCGGCGGCGTAGGCCTCGACAACATCGAGGAGATCATCACATTATCCCAAACCCTTCCCATTTACGGCATCGACGTCAACAGCAAGTTTGAAACCGAGCCCGGCGTGAAAGACATCGCCAAACTGGAAGAGTTGTTTAGTTTAGTTCGTGTAAAAGAACAAGAAGAAGCGGAAGCTTAATTTTTATGGAATCAATTGCAGAAAAGAAGTCGTATCAGGTAAATGACCGTGGTTATTATGGCACATTCGGGGGCGCATTCATTCCCGAAATGCTGTATCCGAATGTCGAAGAACTCCGTGAAAACTACCTGCAGATAATCGCAGACCCCTCTTTTCAAAAAGAATTCAACGATCTGCTCCGCGATTACGTAGGCCGCCCAACGCCGCTTTACCCGGCACACCGGCTTTCGGAAAAATATAAAACCAATATTTTCCTCAAAAGGGAAGACCTCTGCCACACCGGCGCACACAAGGTGAACAACACCATCGGGCAAATCCTGATGGCGCAGCGCCTGGGCAAAAAACGCATTGTAGCCGAAACCGGCGCCGGCCAGCACGGCGTGGCCACCGCTACCGTGTGCGCGTTGATGAACCTGGAATGCATCGTGTACATGGGCGAGCTCGATATCGAGCGCCAGGCGCCCAATGTGGCCCGCATGAAGATGCTCGGCGCAGAAGTACGCCCGGCTACCTGCGGGTCGCGCACCCTCAAAGATGCCACCAACGAGGCCATGCGCCACTGGATCAACAACCCCGTCGATACGCATTACATCATCGGCTCCGTGGTAGGTCCGCATCCTTACCCCGACATGGTCGCACGTTTCCAGTCGGTTATTTCACAGGAAATCCGTTTACAGCTCAATGCGCACATCGGCAGGGAAACGCCCGATTACGTCATCGCCTGCGTAGGCGGCGGCAGCAATGCGGCAGGTGCATTTTACCATTTCCTCGACGATGAACATGTCAAACTGGTGGCCGTAGAAGCGGCGGGGTTAGGACTTACCTCGGGGCATTCGGCAGCGACCGTCGCACTGGGCAAGCCCGGCGTGCTGCACGGCAGCCGTACCATCCTGATGCAAACCGAAGATGGCCAGGTAACGGAACCATTTTCCATCTCCGCGGGGTTGGATTACCCGGGCATCGGCCCTCAGCACGCCTGGCTCGCCGCCAGCGGCCGCGGTACATTCCTGTCGGCAACGGACGACGAGGCGGTACAGGCGGCATTCGAGCTGACCCGCCTGGAAGGCATTATCCCCGCATTGGAATCGTCGCATGCACTGGCCGTTTTGGGCCGCCTGGGCGCTTCTGAGAATGAAACGGTGGTACTGAACCTTTCCGGCCGCGGCGACAAGGATATGGGCACTTATATGAAATACATCGATTAATTCTCAACTCAATACAACATCACATGGCTACATTGACATTGCCAGAGGTTTTCGATCTCAGGTTGAAAATCCAGGAACTGGAAGCAAAGGTAAACTCAGGTGAACTGTCGCTCTTCGAACGCTGCGATATGGAAGACGAGATCCTTGAAATGAAAGAAAAACTGGGCGAATTCGATCGTCTGAAATTCAGCGACGAAGGCGAATGCCTCAACTGCTCGGCCTAGTACCCGTTCCGGATCACCTTTAATCCATACCACATATGCAGAGATTTAAACTCTTTTTGCTTGCTTCCATGGTCCTTTTCAGCACCATGTCGTTTGTTTCACCTTCAAATCCACCTAAAAAAATGCTGCGTCACGTTGTTCTTTTCAAATTCAAGGATTCTGCAACGCCTGCGCAAGTAAAAGAAGTGGAAGACGCATTCCGCAAACTCCCTTCGAAAATCAAAGAGGTGAAAGGATTTGAATGGGGTACCAACAACAGCCCCGAAGGATTGGCACAGGGCTTCACACACGTGTTTTTCGTGAGTTTCGACAGCGAAGCCGGCCGTGAAGTGTACCTGCCTCACCCGGAGCACAAAGCATTCGTAAAAGTCCTGGAACCAACCCTGGACAAAGTATTGGTTGTTGACTACTGGACTCAGGAATGAACCGCATTGTAAATCTTTTTCAGAATTCTGATACCGACGGCAGCGGGTTATTGAACGTGTACTTCACGGCCGGTTTCCCGGAACTGAACGACACTACCCGCGTATTGCAGGCATTGCAGGATGGCGGCGCCGACCTGGTGGAAATAGGAATGCCCTATTCCGATCCTGTGGCCGACGGCGAGACGATCCAGCAAAGCAATGACCGGGCGCTGGAAAACGGGATGTCCGTACGTATTCTCTTCGAACAGCTGCAAGGCATGCGCGGGAAGATTACGGTTCCGGTATTGCTGATGGGTTATATCAACCCGGTATTGCAGTATGGTATCGAGGCTTTCTGTGCCAAATGCGCCGAAGTAGGCGTAGATGGCCTGATCCTTCCCGATATGCCGATGGACGTGTACCTCGACGAATACAAATCCATTTTCGATGCGCACGGCCTGCTGAACATTTTCCTGGTAACACCGCAAACGTCGGAAGCACGCATTCGCCAGATCGACGAGGTAAGCGAAGGTTTTATCTACACCGTTTCCTCCGCCAGCGTTACCGGTTCCAAATCCGGCGTGAGCGGCGACATGGAGTCGTACTTCGAAAAACTCGACGCGATGAAACTCCGCAACCCGCGACTGATCGGTTTCGGCATCAAAGACCACGATACGTTCGCGAAAGCTTCAAGCCACGCCGCCGGTGCGATCATCGGCAGCGCGTTCATCCGCGTGTTGCAGCAAAGCACCGACCTTGAAAACGACATTAAAACTTTTGTAAAGGAGGTAAAAAACTCATCCGAAGCAATTCCGGCTTAATTTCGCCGCGCAGCGGCCGATTTTATTTTCATTCAGGCATCAATTTTGTACAAACAATCCGTCACCGGGTTGTTTGTTTTTTTATCTGCAAGTGCTTTCTATGAAAACCGTCATTTCGCTACTCATCGTCCTCATATGCAGCGCATATACGCGCGCATTCGCACAATTCAATTTTGATCTCGAAGGCGGGCTCATTTTGGGGACTAGTTACAATAAAGTACAAATTCCCAGCGGAACGGGAACGCGTGTGAATCTGCCAGAGCAGCTCGACCTCGACCGGAGTGCGTTCTATCGCATTCGTGCGGGGTACCGGATCGGCAACCGCCACAACATTTCCGCATTGTTCGCGCCGCTCACCATTCACTACCGCGGGGCGCTCTTGCAGAACACCAATTTTAACAACAATAACTTCCTCCCCGGCCAGCCGCTCAATGTCGACTACCGGTTCAACTCGTACCGGCTTACCTATCGCTACGATTTTTTCGCGAACGGGAAGTGGAGGGTAGGGGCGGGGCTCACCGCCAAAGTCCGCGATGCCGACATCCGTTTCAAGAGCGAATATGCCGACACGCATTATGACAACCTCGGCTTTGTGCCCCTCATTAATTTTTACGCTTCCTGGAAACCGGCCTACCACTGGTCGGTGATCGTCGAAGGGGATGCATTGGCGGCGAAGCAGGGAAGGGCGGAAGACATCTTCGGCGGCATTGCCTACAACTTCAACAATACGCTCGGGATTAAGCTGGGTTACCGCATGCTCGAAGGCGGCGCGGATAATGACAAGATCTATAATTTCAACTGGATCAACTACGCGTCGGTCGGGGTGCTGATTTCCCTATAAAACTAAATGTGCGGTGTGTTGCCGGCTTGCATCTGCCGGGGCAAAACCTGATGGAAGCGCCATTGGTGTGACGATACCCGGACTTTTAAGCATTTTCTGGGGTAAATGTGATGGAAATTCGCTATATTTCTCTGTTTTCAGCGTGTGTGGGCATTTGGTAATTTTTATATGCCGCAGGCGTTATAAGAACTTCACAGTTTTACCTAGACCACTATGGCTCCTTTCACTACCTCAATGGAAGGCCTGTTGCTCCGCATTCAGGAATACCGTCAGAAATATTATCAGAACCAGTTGCTCAAAGGTGCGATCTTCTCGATCGGCCTGCTGCTGACTGTCTTTCTATTTTTCAACACGATCGAATATTTCGGGCGGTTCAGCTCGGTGGTGCGCGGGATGCTGTTTTTCGGCTTCCTGGCCGTGCTGGCATTCTCGTTCGTGCAATGGGTGATCCAGCCGCTGATCCATTTGTATGGTTTGAAAAAACCGCTTTCCGACGAGCAGGCAGCATTGCAGATCGGGCAATATTTCCCGGAGGTAGGAGATAAGCTCGTGAACACTTTGCAACTGCGGAACCTCACAGGCACGCAGTCGGACCTGATCGATGCGAGTATCCGGCAGAAATCGAGCCAGCTCCTGATCGTTCGCTTTTCGGATGCCATTCGTTTTAATGAGAATAAAAAGAGGCTCAAATACGCGGTATACCCGCTCGCGGCCATTGCCGTGATTTTGCTTTTCAATCCGTCGTTTTTCTCGTCCAGCTCGGACCGCATTATCCATTTCCAGAAGAATTACACCTACGCGCCATTTTCGTTTGAACTGCAAAACAAAAACCTGAAAGCATTTCGTAATGAGGATTTTACATTAAAACTTGCACTGAAAGGCGAAGCATTACCGTCGGCCGTTTACCTGGTCCAGAACGGAACCCGCTTTAAACTGACTCAGGAAAGCGCCAAGGATTTTTCCTACACATTTAAAAACCTGCAACGCGACGTCGCATTCTCTTTCGACGCGGCCGGCTATGCCTCGGACGAATACCGCATTGTAGTGAACGAACGGCCGTCGCTGCTCTCATTCGATGTAAACCTGCATTATCCTGCGTATTTGAACAAACCATCCGAAGGACTGAACAATGTAGGCAACCTGTCGGTACCGGAAGGCACGACGATCGAATGGAATTTCAATACTTCTTCTACCAAAGCATTGGCCATTAAATTCGAGAACGACTCGGCATTGTACCAAGCGAAAGAAAGTGACGGCGAGCATTTCGAAATCCGGCGTACCGTCCGGAAATCGGCGCAATACCAGGTGAACCTGAAAAACGACGAGACGACCAATTCAGACAAGATCGGCTATTTCATCAACGTCATCCCCGACAAATACCCGGTGATGAACCTCGAAAATTTCCAGGATACAACATTATACAACTACCTGGTCATGGGCGGTTCGATCAGCGATGATTACGGTTTCTCGCAGCTGAAAATGTTCTATACCGTGAAACGCGCCAACGAGGACGCGCCGTCGCAGCCGAAAGGCATTCCCATTCCATTCAACAAAACCGTCAATACCCAGAGCTTCTTTTTTCAATGGTATGTTGACAGCCTTAAACTGGCGCCGGGCGACAAGATCGAGTATTATGCCCAGGTGTGGGACAATGACGGCGTAAACGGCGCGAAAAGCGCCCGCTCGCGGTCGATCCAGTTTACGGTACCATCCAAGGATCAGCTGGAAGCGGAAGTGCGCAAATCGGAGCAGGAAACCGAGAACCAGATGCAGTCGGCCATGAAAAAGGCCCAGAGCCTGCAAAAGGACCTCGATAACCTCGACAATAAGCTGAAAAGCAATAAGGATCTCGATTTTAAAGAACAGAAGCAGATCGAGGAGGTGCTGCGGAAACGTGAGGAGCTGATGAAAGAGCTCGAAGCATTGAAGGAAAAGCACCAGAATGCGAATGAGAAATCGCGGCAGTTCAATCAGCAGAGTCCGGAATTGCAGGCCAAGATCGAGCAGTTGCAGAAACTGATGAACGATTTGATGGACCAGGATACGGAAAAGTTGTACAAAGAGCTGAAAAAGCTGTTGGAACAAAAACAGAGCGAACGCATGTCGACCATGCTGGAAAAGCTCCGTAACAAGGAAAATAACCTCGAAAAAGAACTGGAAAGGACCATGAAGCTCTTCAAGCAAATGCAAATGGAGCAGAAAATGGAAAACCTGACGGAAAAGCTGAACGACCTGGCCGATAAAGAAGAACAACTCGCAGAAAAATCGGAGCAGAACGACAAGAACAAAAACGACGAGGATAAGAAAGGAAAGAACGAAGACCTGAAAAAAGAGCAGGAAAAAATCCAGGACGACTTCAAAAAAGCCCAGGAAAACAGCAAGGAAATAGAGGAAATGAGCAAGGAGCTGGAACAAGAGCTCGATATGCAGAAAGAGGAGCAAAAAAACGCTTCTGAGCAGATGGAACAAGGCAAGCAGCAGCTCGACAAGCAACAGAACCAGAAAGCATCCCAGAGCCAGAAAAATGCCGCCAAATCGATGAAGAAAATGGCGCAGTCGATGCAGGAACAAATGGAGTCGGCGGAAATGGAGCAAATGCAGGAAAACCTCGACGCATTGCGCGACATTCTCGAAAACCTGATCACCCTATCATTCGACCAGGAGACATTGATGAAAGACTTCCGTGGTGTGAGCCTGCAAGACCCGCGCTTCGTGAAACTCGGCCAGCAGCAGCTAAAACTGAAAGACGACGCGAAGATCGTTGAGGACAGCTTGTACGCGTTGGCGAACCGCGTGGTGCAGATCCAGTCGTTCATTACCCGTGAGCTGAACGATATGAAGTCGTACATGAACGAAAGCGTGAAAAGTATTAAAGACCGGCAGATCAATGTCGCTACCTCGAAGCAGCAGTTTGCGATGACTTCGATGAACAACCTGGCATTAATGCTGAGCGACGTGTTCAACCAAATGCAGCAGCAAATGGCAATGGCCATGCCCGGTGCCGGCAAAGGCAAGAAGGGTAAGCAGAAAGGCCAGCAGCCGAGCCCCGGCGAAATGCAGGAGCAACTGAACGGCCAGATGAAGCAGCTTGGCCAGGGCAAGGAAGGGCAGGGCAACCAGTCGGAGCAACTCGCGAGGATGGCCGCGCAGCAAGCTGCGATCCGTAAGATGATCCAGCAGCTGATGGAGCAGCAGAAAGGCACCGAGCAGGGCAAGCAGTTCGGCAAGGAGTTGCAGGAGATCTCCGAAAAGATGGACGAAACCGAAACCGATCTCGTGAACAAGCGCGTGACGCCCGAGCTGATTAAACGCAACCAGGAAATTACGACGCGCCTGCTGGAATCCGAGAAGGCGATGAAGGAGCAGGACGAGGACGAGCAGCGCAAGGCACAAAGCGCGAAACAGCAGCCGAAGCAGCCGCCGGCAGCATTTGAAAAATATATCCGCGAGAAGGAGAAGCAAACCGAACTGCTCCGCACGATACCGCCTACATTCTCACCATTCTACAAACGTGAGGTGGACAGCTACTTCCGTAAATACCAGGCCAAGAACTGATCACACGCCCGTTTTGTTGGGCTAGGGTAGGGGATAGCGTTAACTCTTTTTAACAGGGGTTTACAGACGCTATCCCTTGTTTTTCATGTTCTTAATGACAGACTTCGTAAGTTTGTAAATTATTTACGATCAAATATTTAAATATCATGCACCCGGCACTGCTTACCCGGGCGATGGTGCATGGCTATAAAACATGGTAAGTTTCTTCTCGGAAGACATTGATTTTAAGGTAGTTAATCCGTTAAAGACTAAGAAATGGATCAAAAACGCCTCAATTTCAGAAGGTTATGAGTTATCTCAATTGAATTACGTGTTCTGTTCGGACGAATACCTTCTGGAAATCAACAAGCAGTATCTCGACCACGATTATTTCACTGACATCATTACGTTTGACAATAGTGAGGAAGACAACGAATTGGAGGGAGATATTTACATTAGTGTAGACAGGGTACGTGATAATGCAGCAACGTTCCACACCGATTTTGACACAGAAATGCGCCGTGTGCTCATTCATGGACTTCTCCACCTCGCGGGGTATGAAGACTCGAGTGAAGCGCTTAAAACGGCCATGAGGGCTAAAGAAGATGAGTATCTTAGCCTGTTCTAGTTAAATTTCCACGTGGAACACTTTAATTAAAGTGGTTTAACAAGTGACTAATTATATGTTTCAGGAATATGATGTGATCGTGGTAGGCGCAGGCCATGCTGGATGCGAAGCCGCCGCTGCCGCAGCGACGATGGGTTCGTCGGTGCTGCTGATCACAATGAATATGCATACCATCGCACAGATGTCTTGCAACCCCGCCATGGGGGGCGTCGCGAAAGGACAGATCGTCCGGGAGATCGACGCGCTCGGCGGACAGTCGGGGATTGTCTCCGACAAAACGATGATCCAGTTCCGCATGCTCAACCTCTCCAAAGGCCCGGCCATGTGGAGCCCCCGCTGCCAGAGCGACCGGGTGAGATTCGCCGAGGAGTGGCGGTCGATTCTCGAGAACAATCCTAACGTCGACTTCTGGCAGGACACCGCCAAGAACATCATCATCGAAGACGGCAAAGCTTGCGGAGTAGTAACCAGTCTCGGCATTGAAATCCGCTCGAAGGCGGTAGTGCTGACGAACGGAACCTTCCTGAACGGGCTCATCCATATTGGCGAAAAGAACTTCGGCGGCGGACGCACCGGGGAGAAATCCGCAACGGGTTTAACCGAGCAACTGGTAACACTCGGCTTCGAGGCAGGACGCATGAAAACCGGCACGCCCCCACGCGTGGACGGCCGCTCGCTCGACTACTCCAAAATGGAAGAACAACCCGGCGATGAAGTCCCGGCCAAGTTCTCCTATACCGACACCAAGCCGCTCGCCAAACAGCGCAGCTGCTGGATCACCTACACCAACCAGGACGTTCACGATGTACTGAAAACCGGCTTCGAAAAATCGCCGATGTTTTCAGGCCGCATTAAAGGACTTGGCCCCCGGTACTGCCCGTCCGTGGAGGATAAGATCAACCGCTTCGCCGACAAGGACCGGCATCAGATCTTCGTCGAACCGGAAGGCTGGGATACCGTAGAGGTGTATGTCAATGGCTTCTCGACTTCGCTCCCGGAAGACGTGCAATACGCAGCGCTTCGGAAGATACCAGGCTTCGAGAATGCCAAAATGTTCCGCCCCGGTTATGCCATCGAATACGACTATTTCCCGCCAACGCAATTGAAGTCGACGCTTGAAACGCATCTGGTAAAGAATCTCTTTTTCGCCGGGCAAATCAACGGTACCACGGGCTATGAAGAAGCGGCTTGCCAGGGATTGATGGCGGGCATTAACGCACACCGGAATGTGAACGATCTCGATCCATTCGTCCTGAAAAGATCGGAAGCGTACATCGGCGTGCTCATCGACGACCTCATTAACAAAGGCACCGAAGAGCCATACCGCATGTTCACCTCCCGCGCGGAATACCGCACATTGCTGCGCCAGGATAATGCAGATTTACGCCTTACCGAAAAAGGCTATGAAATCGGTTTGGCCAGTAACGAAAGGGTAGAGGCCGTCCGCAAAAAGAAACAGGAGACCGAAGATATCATTGCCAAATTGAATGCAGCCAAGCTGACGCCGGATGAAATCAACCCTGCGCTGGAAGCAATCGGTACCGCCCCGATCCGCGAGAAGATTGCCATTGCGCAGCTCCTCAGAAGGCCGCAGATTTCGATCCACCAGCTACTCGCGGCCAGCCCGGTTGTGACGGGGTTGCTTGCCGAATATGATATCGATTCGGTGCAGCAAGCGGAAATCAATTTGAAATACGACAGCTACATCGAGAAAGAAATGCTGCTGGTGGAGAAAATGAATAAGCTGGAAAACCTCGCCATTGTAGAGAATTTCAATTACGACGGGGTCACTTCCTTGTCCTTTGAAGGCCGGGAAAAACTAAAAAGAACCCGTCCGTCCACGATCGGCCAGGCGTCGCGCATCAGCGGTGTCAGCCCTTCGGATATATCTGTTTTAATGCTTTACATAGGCCGCTAATGTCTTTAGAAACGCTCGATAAATGCCCGGTATGCCAGCAATCCAGTTTCAGCAATTACCTGAATGTGGAGGATTATACCGTTTCGCACAAAGAATTTACAATCCAGCAATGCAATTCCTGCTACTTTCTTTTTACAAATCCGCGGCCTTCTGAAAGCACGATCGGCGCGTATTACGAGTCGCAGGACTATATTTCTCATCACGACGAAGCCAAAGATCTGATGAGCAAAGTGTACACTTCCGTCAGAAATCACACGATCGAACAGAAGGTTAAACTGATCAACAGCCTCGTTCAGCCGAAGGGAAAACTACTGGATATCGGTTGTGGTACCGGCAATTTTTTGAGCGCCGTGAAGCAGGACGGATGGCAAACTTTCGGCACGGAACCCGATGCCGGCGCGCGCGATATCGCTTCAAAAAGGGTAGGAGCGACCATCTTCGGGAGCATCGAGGAAGACACGCTCGGAGCCGAACAATTCGATATTATCAGCATGTGGCACGTACTGGAACACGTCCATAAACTGAACGAAACGATCGACTGGTTGCAAAAACATTTGAAACCCAACGGCCGGATCATCATTGCGGTACCCAACCCACAGTCGTACGATGCCGTGAAATACGGCCGTTTCTGGGCCGCCTACGACGTTCCGCGGCATCTGTATCATTTTACCCGCGCCACCATGAAAAACCTCGTACAACGGCACGGATTGGCAGTTAAAAAGATACTTCCCATGTGGTTCGATTCCTTCTATGTAAGTATGCTCAGCACCAAATACAAGCATACCAAAATGAATATCGTCGAGAGTGCACTCACTGGTTTCCAATCCAATTTGAAAGGCCGGTCAAGCACGGACAAGGACCTGAATACTTCCAGCCTGATCTATATTATCTCGAAAAACTGAACAGTCTCAACACATCAAACGGCCCTCAATACCCACTGTATTGGGGGCTTTTTAAATTCATCTGAAATGCTTAGAACCATCGTATTTGCTATCCTGGTCCTCTTAATGTTCGAACGCTGCGCACAAATGGTCCCTCCCACGGGCGGTAAAAGGGATTCCATTCCACCCAATCTCGTCGAAAGCAACCCGATCAATAAGACCTTAAATTTTAAAGGAAGAAAGGTGGAATTGTTCTTCGACGAGTACGTGGTCGTCGACAATATCAACCAGAAACTGGTGATTACGCCGGAAGCGGATAATCCCTACTCCTACAAGCAAAACGGCATGTCGGTACTCCTCACATTCAAAAACCAGTTCAAGGACAGCACGACTTACACCCTCAATTTCGGCGACGCGATCAAAGATTTCGCTGAAAAAAATCCCGCAAAAAACCTCAAAATCGTGTTCAGTACAGGCAGCACGCTCGATTCCGGACGCGTGTATGGGACACTGAAAGACATTCGTACCGGTAAACCGCTTTTCGATGCCTTGGTGGGCCTCTATAACGTGAGCGATACACTCGATATCGCCAAACAAAAGCCCTACTACTTCTCACGCACCGACAGCAGCGGCGTTTTTTCCATAGAAAACATTCAAACAAGAGATTACAAACTCATCGCAATCGACGACAAAAGCCGCAATATGCTGTACAATGCGAAGGACGAGCGCATGGGCTTCTGGGGCAAAACCATCAAGGCAGGCACCGATTCCGTCGCCTACAATCTCAATATGTACCTCTCCGACAACACCCAATTGAAGGTGCAGCGCACGCTTCCGAAAGTAAATAACTATACGGTGGTATTCAGCAAGGCGATCGAGCATGCGGAAGTGACATTTGTGAACAAAGATTCACTACCGTACCTGCTGGAACCAAATGGTACAAATCTCAAATTTTTCAATGTAGAACCGCATCCCGACACGACGATTGTTAAACTCAAAACCCTCGATTCTTTGGGAAAAACGACGGAATTCGAGCAAAAAATTGCATTTCAGGCACAGCGTGGGAAAACACGCCAGCTTGATCCGGTTTCACTGACGACCTTGCCCGAAGCCAACAAACCGGTCACTAATACCTTCATCTATAAGCTCATTCTAAACAAACCGGTGCGCTCGCTCGATGACCAGAAAATCGCTATTATCTCCGACAGTCTCACACACGAGCCATTGAGTGCATTCAAATACAGCTGGAACAAAAACCATAACATCCTCACCATAGACGCGAAATCGTTCGCGAAAGACACTGTTAAATTCGATATTCCAAAGGGTTCCATCGTCACCGTAGAAGGCGACACGCTGCCGAAAACGATGCTCCGACACCCCGTATTAAATGAGGAAGATTACGGCGTGATCCGAGGCAGGGTAACCAATGCGGATACCTCCATGCACTTTATTCTCGACCTGGTCGACGAGCAGTACAAGGTGATCGAAACGCTGCACGAGTCGCCCTATGTTTTCAAGAATATACCTCAAGGAAAATATTTTCTGCGCATCACGATCGATAAAAACCGCAACAAACGGTGGGACACCGGCCAGATGGACAAAAATCTTCAGCCCGAACCGATCTATTATAACCCCGATAAGATCTTATTGAAGGCAAATTTCGAGCTGAACGATATCAACATCACGATTCCTGAAGAAAAATAACGACATTTTTGTCTACAGTCTGTGGATAACTATGTGAATAACGCCGGAATTTTGTTGGTAAGAGAGCCTAAAATGTGCATAAGGGTGTGGATAACCCTATATTTCTGTGGATAAAAAACCGGATTTCGCCCTGCAGTGGATAACCAACATCTAAATCTGAGTTAACAGTACGTTGATACACTTTAGAAACTGTGGATAACAAAAATAGGCAACTAAAGGCGTTTACCCACATTCTAATGTGAACAGAATAATTCCTAACTTGTATTTCAGCTACTTAAATGTTGATTTCAAAAATTTCTACAGTGGATAACCTACATAAGTTATACACAATTTGTGGATAAGTATGTTAATCTGCAGTGGATAAGGTCTTTATTCACAAATCCACAGGCATACTGAAGATAATAACTAAAGGAAAAAGATTTTTTTATCTATTATGAAAAGGGTTACGAGCTGTTTGATGATAGGATTTCTGCTTTCCGGGGCGGCCGCGGCGTTCGGGCAGGGGGAGCGGGAGCTGGCCGAGGAATACTTCAAAAACGGGGATTGTCCGAAGGCGCTGAGTTACTATTCTTCTTTCCTGAAAAATTCGTTTGAGAAGATCGCGCTTAAGAATTATACGAGCTGCATTGTGAAGAGCAAGACCTGGGGCGATGGCGAGCAGTTTTTCAAAAAGCAGATCAAGGGCGATCCCAAGAATGCGGCCTGGTATTATCTCAACTGGGGCATTATGCTTGAGAACCAGGGAAAAGCCGTAGAGGCGTCCAAAAAGTACGAGCAGGTCATCACCGCATCGGGTGCGAGAACGGA
Source organism: Dyadobacter beijingensis DSM 21582 (assembly GCF_000382205.1). Classification (GTDB taxonomy): domain Bacteria; phylum Bacteroidota; class Bacteroidia; order Cytophagales; family Spirosomataceae; genus Dyadobacter; species Dyadobacter beijingensis. The sequence continues at coordinate 5,217 of NZ_KB907796.1, read as the reverse complement.
GCTTAAACGCGATCTGGCGGAGGAATTCCGGGCGCAGAACCAGTCGGAATGGGCCAAGAATATCCTGCTTGAAGCGAGGGAGAGTGCCAAGCGCTATGACATTTTCCAGCTGGAACTCGCCAGCGTGTACCGCGACCTGAACCAGCCCGAAAAGATGATCGACGAGTTGCTTTCGTACGGCATGCGCTACCAGAATACCGAGGTGGTCCAGAATATGCTTCAGGACTTTATGAAGGACGAGAAGGAGCAGGCATTGCTGGAAAAGGTATTGTATGATAAGATCCAGAAATTTCCGAGCGAGGGCTTTTATAATGAATTGCTGATCTGGTACCAGGTGCAGCGCAAGGATTTCTACAAGGCATTCATCCAGGAGCGTGCGCTCGACCGCCGTTTCAAACACAACGGATCGCGGCTTTACAACCTTGGAATGCTGGCTTTGCAGAACGTCGATTATTCCAATGCAGGCACGATCTTCGACCATCTGGTGAAGGAATATCCGAAAGGACAGCTCTATCCTGTGGCCCGCAGAATGGCCATTTTTGCGCGTGAAGAGCAGGTCAAAAATACCTATCCTATCAAGCGTAGTGAGGTGCAGAAGCTCCTTGGCCAGTACCAGCAGCTTGTGGACGAACTTGGCGTGAATGTGCGGACCATCGAAGCGTTGCGCAACATGGCGATTTTGAATGCATTCTATATGGATGATTTCAAAAAGGCAATCGAGATATTGCAGACGGCCATTGAGGCAGGGAAGGGCGAGAAGAATTTTGTAGACAAATGCAAGCTCGACCTGGGCGATATTTACCTGCTGCAAGGCGAGCCTTGGGAAGCGACATTGGTGTACTCACAAGTCGAAAAATCGCAGAAGGACGACGTGCTGGGTTACGAAGCAAAGCTGCGAAATGCAAAGCTGCATTACTTTAAAGGTGAGTTCGAACTAGCGAAAGCGGTATTGGACATTCTCAAAAAGGCGACAACCCGCGAGATCGCGAACGATGCGAATGAGCTTTCCTTATTGATCATGGACAATACCGGGCTCGATAGCACGGAGGCGGCGATGAAGGCCTACTCGTCGGTGGAGTTGCAATTGTTTCAAAACAAGAAGTTCGAAGCGATCGACACTTTGAAGCAGCTGTATAAGAAATACGAAAACCACAGTCTGGCCGACGAGATTCTTTGGCTCACCGCGAAGACTTACATTAAGCTCGACAGTAACCAACAGGCGATGGCCGATCTGAAATTGTTGTATTCCAAATTTGGTCATGACCTCTATGGCGACGACGCGCTCTTCGCGATGGCGAAACTCTATCAGGAAAAACTCAGCGATAAGGACCAGGCGATGAAGCTCTACCAGGAGTTGATGGAAAAATATCCGGGTAGCATTTTTGTCGCCGAGTCGAGGAAGCGCTTCCGGATTTTGAGGGGCGACGTGATCAACTGATCAAAATTTTTTTGAAAGTAGAAAAAGGCCCCGGTGCGACGAGCTCCGGGGCCTTTTAGATTTTGAAATTCACGACCTTCTACCCGGATTTACTCAAATATTCAAATCTCAGGCGCATCGAAATCTCGAATATCTATTTTAACTCATTCATTAATAGTGATTTGAATTCCGAAAATTCCGGTTTCATTTTGATCGACACTTTTTCAATATCGAGCAGTGATTTCAATCTTTCGGGCACATCAATGCTTTTTCCCAAAGTTTCTTCTACCAGGTCGATGAATTTGGCCGGATGGGCAGTCGAGAGGAACACGCCGACAAAATCGCCATTCGTTTTTTTCCGGAACTCCTGAAGACCTCGGTAGGCGACGGCGGTATGCGGGCACATCACGTAGTTGGCATTACCAAAGACTTCGCGCATTGCTTTCTGCGTCTGCTCATCGGTGAAATAGGCGCCGGAAATTTTTTCAGTTACCGATTTCCAGTCGTCGTTGAAGAACCGGGTCAGGCGAACGAAGTTGCTCGGGCTCCCGACGTCCATGGCGTTCGAAATGGTTTCGATGGAAGGGTGCGTCTCGTAACTGCCCGATTCGAGGTAGCGCGGTACCGCGTTGTTTACATTGGTGGCGGCAATGAAATGTTGAACGGGCAGGCCCATGCGGTAGGCGAGCAGGCCCGCGCTGAGGTTTCCGAAATTTCCGCTGGGTACAGAGATCACCAGCGGCTTGCCAATCTTTTTCAGTTGCGCGTAAGCGGCAAAATAGTAGAATGACTGCGGGATGAGCCGTGCGATATTAATGGAGTTCGCCGAAGCGAGGTTATATTTTTCAGAAAGTTCGGGATCGAGGAATGCTTCCTTCACCAGGCGCTGGCAGTCATCGAAAGTCCCATCCACCTCGATGGCCGTCACATTGTGGCCCAGCGTGGTCAACTGTTTTTCCTGGATATCGCTCACCTTTCCGCTAGGGTACAGGATCGTAACCGAAATGCCCGGTACCTTATAAAAGCCCTGTGCGACGGCGCCGCCGGTATCCCCGGACGTTGCGACGAGAATGCGGATTTCCTTATTGGAACGCTGCAAAAAGTATGACATGATCGCAGCCATAAACCGCGCCCCAAAGTCCTTAAAGGCCATTGAAGGGCCGTGGAACAATTCGAGCACGTAGTCATTCGGGGTGATTTTCACAACCGGTGCCTCGAAATCATATGCGCGATCGATGATGGATTCAATTTCGCTTCTCGTAATTTCGCTGCCCAAAAGCGTGGCGGTCACCTCGGTGGCAATCTCTTTGAAAGATTTATTTTCAATATCTGCCAGAAAATCCGCGGAAATCGCGGGAATGGATTCGGGCATGTAGAGACCGTTGTCGGGCGGGAGGCTGTTAAAAATAGCTTCTTCCAGCGATGCTTTCAGGGTAGCGGTTTTGGTACTGTAGAATATCATTTTTGATATGAATTGATCCGGAAAATGGGAGCGCAAATTTAACTAAAATCCCAGCAGCTCAGTCATTTTGAAGTGTTTTAAATGGATTTTCGAAATAAATACGGCAATAGCACTTTGTTCGGAAACGCTTGCGGGGATCGTACCGCGGGGTATTTTTGTTCAGTGAAAACAGGTAGTATCAATAAAACAAACCAGGTAATATGTCAATAGGAATTTTCAATGTGCCGGCTCTTAAAAATGAACCGGTAAAAAGTTACGCACCAGGAAGCCCGGAGCGTGCAGAGCTGCAAAAAGCCCTTGCCGAAGCCCGTGCGACGGTCATTGAGATACCACAATATATAGGTAGCGAGGAAATTTATTCGCAGGACAAGAAAACGGTGGCCCCGCCGCATGACCATCAGCACATTCTCGGCTATTTTCATGAGGGAACCAAAGAAGATGTTGCGAAGGCGATTGACGTGGCATTGGAGGCAAGAAAAAGCTGGTCTACGCTGACCTGGGAGCAACGCGCCGCGATATTCCTGAAAGCGGCCGAATTGATCGCCGGTCCGTACCGCGCAGAAATGAATGCAGCGACGATGCTGGGGCAATCTAAAAATGCGTATCAGGCAGAGATTGATTCGGCTTGTGAAATCATTGATTTCCTGCGGCTTAATGTGAATTTCATGCGAGATATTTATGAAGAACAACCCGTTTCTTCGGAAGGCGTCTGGAACAGGATGGAGTACCGGCCGCTGGAAGGTTTCATCTTCGCGATTACACCATTCAACTTTACGGCAATCGCCGGCAACCTGCCCGCAGCACCGGCGTTAATGGGTAATGTGGTGATCTGGAAGCCGGCATTTACGCAGGTATACGCGGCGAATGTCATCATGAAGGTATTCAAAGAAGCCGGGTTGCCGGACGGCGTTATCAATATGGTTTTGGTGGATGGCCCGGTTGCGGGAGACGTGATTTTCAAACATCCCGATTTCTCCGGCGTGCATTTTACGGGCAGTACCAAGGTCTTCCAGACAATCTGGAAAACAATCGGGGATAATATTGGTACCTATAAGACATTTCCGAGAATCGTGGGCGAGACGGGCGGTAAGGATTTCGTGCTGGCGCATCAGTCTGCCAATGCGAGAGAAGTCGCTACCGGCCTGGTGAGAGGCGCGTTCGAATACCAGGGACAGAAATGCTCGGCGGCTTCGCGTGCCTATATTCCTTCCAATTTGTGGGAGGAGGTGAAAGGGTTCATGCTTGCTGATTTGGCGGAGATCAAAATGGGCGGCGTAGAGGATTTCTCGAATTTCATCAATGCGGTGATCGACGAAAAATCGTTTGACAAGATCGCTTCTTATATAGATGGGGCCAAAGCCAGCCCGGACACGGAAATCGTCGCAGGGGGGAATTTTGATAAGCGTAAAGGGTATTTCGTAGAGCCGACGATTATTCAGGCCTTCAATCCCGATTATGTGACATTGTGCGAGGAGATCTTCGGTCCGGTGCTCACTGTATATGTGTATGACGAAAATGAGTTCGAAAAAATCATTCCGGTGATCGATTCCACTTCTCCCTATGCACTCACAGGCGCAGTGTTCGCCAGGGACCGGTACGCCATCGAATATGCGACGAGGCATCTGGTCAATGCGGCGGGTAATTTTTACATTAATGACAAGCCTACGGGCGCCGTGGTAGGCCAGCAACCATTCGGAGGCGCACGCGCTTCCGGTACAAATGATAAGGCTGGATCGGTTTTAAACCTGCTACGCTGGGTATCGCCGCGTGCAATCAAGGAGACGCTGGTTTCACCGAAAAGCTATAAATATCCCTTCCTATCCGCTGAATAATTGGATAATGCTTTTGAATAATTTGAATGGTCGAAGAACTTTCAAAAATTTCGACATTTTTCTTGCCTAGGTATTGGAGTTGAAAATTTCTTTTCTACCTTTGCAATCCCAATCGCAAACGACGCGAGAGAGAAGAAGAAAAGAAAGCGCGATTGGCCCTGTTCTTTGACATGATGAGATAGACCAAAAGAGTAAGAAAAACTCGTTTGAATAGAATTAAGCTACTTAAATGTAGCGCAACAAAATTTACAATGGAGAGTTTGATCCTGGCTCAGGATGAACGCTAGCGGCAGGCTTAATACATGCAAGGCGAAGGGGCAGCAATGTCACTGTCGTACGGGTGCGTAACGCGTATGCAACCTACCTATCACTGGGGGATAGCCCGGGGAAACCCGGATTAATACCGCATAAAACAGGGGCACCGCATGGTGATATTTGTTAAAGATTTATTGGTGATAGATGGGCATGCGTTCGATTAGCTAGTTGGCGGGGTAACGGCCCACCAA
>NZ_KB907795.1 GCF_000382205.1 Dyadobacter beijingensis DSM 21582 | reverse complement strand
GATGTTGTTGCCGAATTAAGCAAAATTTGTCTCGTTGAAGGATGCTTCCCCGAACGGATTCAATGCGATAATGGAAGTGAATTTATCTCCAAGGAAATGGACTTATGGGCATATTCGAACGGTGTGACGCTTGACTTCTCAAGACCAGGAAATCCGACAGACAACCCATATGTTGATCGGGTCGCCGGAGCGATCTTTTAATGGGAAGTTTCGGGATGAATGTCTTTCCGTCAATTGGTTCTTATCTGTGGACGATGCCCGAGAAAAAATCGAGGACTTCCGGTGGGAGTACAATCACTTCCGGCCACACAGTGCGCTGAATGATTTAACCCCGAAGGAATTTGTTAATTTACATCAAGAAACACCGGAAACTCTACTTTCAACCGTCTGAAAACCTGGGAGGGGCTCAAAAAAGGAAATACAACAACAAATGGCTGTCTGAGAAACAGGGTACTTACACTATGCCATTTATCATCAGATCTTCACAAGCAAAGCAATTGGGTATTCTCGATTGGGACGAGATCGACATTGGTATAATCTACAAATATCGAAAGGAATTCAAGAGTCCCCATAACAAATTGAGAGATCGTGGATTGGATTTTACCAATGAAACAAAATCCGTGGCCATTGATGCTTTAAGGTTCAATGAGCTGATCCAATCAGCAGAAGTGGGACATTACCTCGACGCATAATATATGTGCAGTCGGAAGACAGAGGATTTAAGGGCTCAATAATCGGCTTTTGCATAAGGAGAAAAAGGGTCATTGGGCGTGATGACACCGCCAAAAGCAAGATTTATTGGCCGGATGGACGGGAAGTAACGACAGGAGATTTGAAAATCGGGAAGGGGAGTTATCTGGGCCGTAGGACGAAGATTTTCGATGAATTTCATGTTCCTGATTTTCAGTCAGACAGAGAAGGAAGAGCACATCTAATAACGCCAATGATGAAGAAAGTTGTGCAAAAGATGTTCAAAGATAACGAAGTACTTCAGGCTAATGGCCAAAAAGAATACAAGCCGTTTTATGGTTACTTTATTTTGGATACCACCTTAGGGCAAAAGCCACTTAGCATCGCATTTGCCGTTAGTGAGATCACCGCCGAGCTTGAAACAACGAAAACAGATGGTGATTGGGTGACTGACCCGCCTGTCGCTTACGACCACGGTACGGCATGTTGCCCCATTGGCTAGTCTTACCAAGAGGACATTAAATACATTATTGACTTTCGACCAAGTATTCGTTTGGCATGGCCTCTTTTAATCGAAGTCGTTACTGGTCGGAATAACATGCTTGTAGCGACTGTACTTCGGCATAACCATACGGCACATCGCCATTGGAGTGCAACCTTGGATCCGTTTGATATCACTAACTGTGGCATATTATTGCTACTCGGTCGTACAACAAAAGGTTTGATCGGGAAGTGAGGGATTTGAGTGCATAATTTAATCGATTGCTGACCCGCTAGTTCAAACCCTAAACAAATCCCCGTTCAATGTCGATATTGAACTAGATTGCTAACTGGTCCCCTGTCCAGCGTAAATAGTCATTAGCCAGCAAACAAGCATTCTTCCACATACGTATACCCTTCCAAAAACAAGTCGCAAGCAAAGGGCCATTATTTGAATTCCTTTCGAGCGCAGCTGCAGCGTCTCGAGCGCCGCAACTGCGTCCTCCGACAATTGAAAATGGTTTGGTTTTATCAATATATTCAGGCTTGAAAGAAATGTTAGTACTGCTTACTCTCCATGTTCTTGCTTGTAGAGAACTGAAAACCGAGGCGAGGAAGGAATTTCGACGAATTCAGCTTATCTTGCAACGAAGGTTTTATTTGTGACGACGAACTATGGTGGAGTTAGAAAAATTGCGATGCATAATCGCAGATGATGAGAGATCCGCGCGGGAATTACTTGAAAAGCATATAAAAAAGATACCGTATTTAGAATTGGTCGCTCAGTGCAGCAATGCTTCCGAAGCATTAACTAAAATTGCGGAGCTTCGGCCTGATATCATTTTTCTTGACATTCAAATGCCTGGATTAAATGGACTGGAATTAATTTCACTCCTACCTTCTGTCAGGCCTAAAATTATAGTTGTTTCAGGAGATCCGCAGTTTGCTGTCGAGGGTTTTAACCTGCAAGTCACGGACTATATCCTCAAACCGCTCACGTTTGAAAGAATGGCGAGGGCGGTATTGAAAGCAAAAAGTGAACTCAATAAACATCAAGAAACTGAGCATAGAGAGACATTTCTGGGCCATGAAAATGCGGTAGCATCTAGCAACATCGGCAAAGAAGATGATTTTTTACTTGTGAAGGACAGTAAAAAGCTTATTCGTATCGACCTCGACAAAATTCATCTTGTCGAAGCGATGAAGGATTACCTTAAAATATACTGGGGAAGTGGCATCACCGTGCTTCACCAAACGATGGGTAGGATTGAAGAAAAACTGCCTGCTGCATCCTACCTGCGTGTTCACAGGTCGTTTATTGTCAGCAAGAAAATCATAGCTGAAATAAATGGTAATGAAATAATTACAACGACTGGTAAGACTATTCCGATAGGCTCAACCTATCGTGAAACCATTCTCAAAGAGTTTAGTGACAACATCTTATAAGGCGATCAAAGGCCTAATCAGGTCTCTCCAATTGTCGCGGGACTGGCGGACTGTCCTATTACATTTGCTCATCTGGGGCGGAGTATGGTATATCATAAGGTATTTTGCAATCCCTTCGCTCACAAAAGATAATGATGAAGTTGTCCGGCATGCTGCTGTGGTGGTATTTGCACAGTCTTTATTTATATTTTACACCATTGGCTACCTCACCTTCCCGCGACTCCTTTACAAAGGAAAGTTTCTCATTCTGTTATTGGTATTGTTGGGATTATTTCAACTGATTTACATAACTAATTTCCTGGAATTTCGATATCTGGTATCAATAAGTGACTCTCGGTTGCCGGGAAATCCATTGTACGTTTCCCGGGTGTGGGATCAGCATATGTCGCAACGGCCGCTAACGGCCTGTTTGACGGATTTCTTGATGGCTTATCTCAATTATTCTTGGAGTTTTTATTATGTGACGCCGCTACTCGCTGTTAAAACTACGATTGATTTAGTACGCACACGAACGCGCAATCTTGTGCTTGAACGTGACAGATTTAAGCTTGAAAGTGAAAATCTCAGCCTGGCTACGCAGCGTTTAAGCTTACAGCGTGATTATTTGGTTTTAGAAGTTAATTTTTTGCGATCCCAAATCAGCCCGCATTTTCTATTCAATACCTTAAATGCGGTCTATAACCGGATTGTGGATGCCGATGAACTCGCAGCAGAACTTATCGCAAAAATAGCTTCTCTGATGCAGTATACGCTTTATCTTGCCAATAAGGATCAGGTCGCAGTCGAAGATGAGGCCCGCTATATTGATAATTATTTAGGTCTGGAACGAGCCCGGTTCGGCGAGGATGTTGACATCCAATTCGAGTACACTGCTCAAAATGAAAGTCTGCAAATAGCGCCGTTGTTGCTGATTTCTTTCGTTGAAAATGCGTTTAAACACGGAGTAAGTTTGGCGGACGACAATCCTTTCGTGCATGTAGCGTTGCATGTAACAGATAGTCGCCTTGTTTTTACTTCAAAAAATAGCATTATCACCTTCGATCCGGATGCTGAACTGGAAGGTTCTGACGGAAGAAATGGGGGAATTGGCCTGGAAAACACCGCTAAAAGACTTTCACTACTATATCCAGAACGACATCAACTGCGTATCCAAGCATTGGAAGAGGTATTCGAGGTAGAACTGGTCATCCAATTTTAGAGTTTCGTCCCGAGAAATGATTGTCGCTCCCCCGACCGAGCTGGTCGACACAAGGTTCTTTTTCGTCTAATACTGCATCGTCTTCATCGAAAAGGCAATTATCGAACGCAAGCACGCGCTTATTTTCGAATTGTATTTTTCATATCCTTTTTATCAGTAAACAATGAAGGCTCATCCGTCGCAATTATCTCAGGGAAAACTCTCGTTCCGGAAAACACAAATTGGTAAACTCACATCTAAAGTCAAGCCAGCAGCTCCTGGAACCGACATGGACACTTCAACCTCTCAAAGTACCCCTTTCTGCAGAACTTTCTGATGTCCCGTATTTCCATTACTAGTGCTGATGCCATACGTTTTAAGCACTTTGGTTTCTTTATGCTCCGGAGACCGCTTAACCCGTTTACGAGGCTCGAAAGGTTTCATCTACGCCTTGAATCTGCATGTTTCGAGGATGAGTTAAAAAAGGAATTCGAATGTGACACTTTGCAGGATGCCATTCGGCTGGCATCACCTGACCTCCACACCTCTTTATTGTGCTGGTTACAGAATATGCCGCTGAAAGGGCGCGAGGAGCTTATAGCGACTTTTTATAAGTATTTCGTGAGAGCAAGTACGCGGTGTACTCCCTTCGGTTTGTTTGCGGGTTTAGCGTATGGTGAGATTTTGCGTGAGACAAAATTTGCATTCAATCCCGAACTTCGACCGGTCATGCAGATTTCACCGGAATTCGATTGGCAGTGCAGGCTATCCAAGAAGCTATTTCGAGATCCCGATGTGCGGGCGAAGCTCCTTGTAAAACCCAACTCGAGTCTGGTGAATGGCGGCGGATCGCACCGCTACATTGAACGAACGGAGGGGGGCTACTTCTTAAATACTTTCACCCAAGATGAACCCCTGAGACTTACTTTGGAATTGGTCGGCGAAGGTATCAGATACGAGACGCTTACAAATCAACTCGTTCAGATGGGATACGAACTCGACAAGGTAATCAGCTTTATCGATGAGTTGCTGGAAAATGACCTGCTGGAATTCGCTGAAAATCCCACCGTCATTGGCAGAATGTTTCCCGGGAAGGTGATTGATCGGCTAGGTGATGGAGAATCGATTCCGGAAAGTGTACGATCACTACATTCAATTCAGTCGCTATTTGACAATCCGACTTCTGATCTGGAACTACTGGAAATCCTACGTGATAAGATGACTCAAATAGACAGCCCCAGCGCAGGTATTGTTCGGCTCAAGGTTGATTCCTTTTTTACTTTCGAAAAGGCACAACTTTCGGAAACATTCGTGCAGTCAACAATTGATTCATTGCGTGACCTTTCTGTTCTGAATTTTAATGCTCCCAGGCAGGACCTGGAATCGTTTAAAGAGAAATTCAGGTTCAAGTACGATACCCAGGAAATTCCGCTTTGGCTAGCACTTGACTCCGAGCTTGGACTTGGTTTCGAGGGTGACTTTGGGTCTCTGGATACGGCGGATGAGGGGCAGGTTTTACAGCATCGGGATCTTTTTACAAACACCACGGAGGCCCCTGGAGCCTGGTGGCAGAATTATCTGGCTTCGAAATATCTGAGTGTATTAGCAAGCCGTACCAGGGAAATTTCCCTCGTCGCGGCGGACCTGCGTGCAATCAAGGATATACGCCCGAAAGAACATACCACCAGCTCTATGGCGAGTAGTGCTTTCGCATTCGGTTCGATCATTGCCGATACATGTGACGTGGAAGCATCGGGCAACCTGCAGTTCATACTTGCTGTCTGCCAGGGGCCGTCGGCCATCAACATGCTGGGCCGATTTGCAGGCGGCTGTGAAAGGCTAAGAGACCAGCTATCGAATATTGTCGCTTACGAGCAGGAACAAAATCCCGATGCTCTTCTTGCCGAAGTCGTTCATGCTCCTGGTGGGAAGGTTGCAAACATCATGTCAAGGCCCACATTGTACGACTACGAGATCGAATACCTGGGAAATGCCTCGGTAGAAAAGGAAAATGTGATCGTTTTTTCCGACTTGATGGTCTCTGTTCATGAAGGACAAATCATGCTTCGTTGTAAAAAACGTGACAAGAGAGTTATACCAAGATTGTCGAATATGCATAACCACCAGCGAGGACTCCCTGTATACCGCTTCCTGGCAGCACTTCAATCGCAGGATTCGTCTTTTCGCATCAATTGGGATTGGGGGTTTCTTGCTCACAGCGATTTCCTTCCCCGGATTACATACAAACACATTATCGTCGCCCGGGCCACTTGGAAGCTGAAGAGGCCCGATTTCCAGTCGCTGACTATCACCGAGATTGCCGCCAAACTGGCTTCGCTCGATGTGCCGAATCAATTCGTTATAGCGGAAGGCGACAATGAACTTTTCGTTGACGCATCGGTAAGGGAATCCCTGCTAACGCTCCGTTCATACCTGTTAAAGCACGAAGTCGTATATCTCAAAGAATTTATACACAAATGCAATAATGCATTGATTAGGAGTGGAGATGAAATTGTCGTTAATGAGATGGTCATTCCATTTCAAATTCAACAGAGTGGGAACCGCCATAAACGACTGGCAACACTGGTGCCAAATCGCCCGACAGTGACGGAGCAGTTCGAGCCAGGTAGCGAATGGATTTATGTCAAGCTTTATGCGAGTGAAGCCATGACAGATTCATTAATTAGAAATAAGATAGCCAATTTTGCAGCTGAACTTGTCGAGCGCGGTGTCGTGGAAAAATTCTTTTTTATCCGCTACCATGACGTGGAATCCCATTTGCGAATGAGATTCCTCCGTTTGGGCAATTCGACATTGGAAGACATTATTGCTCCGTTACGCCAGTTGCTGGCTTTCGAATTCACCCACAAATTGATCGCTAGAATGCAGCTGGATACCTACCAGCGCGAGCTGGATCGGTATGGCAGGGACAAAATCGAAGATTGTGAAACTTATTTCAGTGAGGATTCGCTGGCTATTTCAAAATTCCTTGCAGAAGGGAATTCCATCCGGACGATCCAGGAACGTCTGACGTATGCAGTAGTGCGTATAATGGAAAAATTTACGTCTGCGGGAATTCTTTCCAACGAAATGTCAGGCATTTGTTTGGTAGCAAGAAATAGGTTACTGCTGGATCTTGCCTTACCACTGGCAGAACTTAGTAATTGGCGCGGGCTGACGAGCGCCCTGGCGCGCCAAGCCATTGACTGTGATGAACAAGATTCACCTGATTCTTGCAGCAGAAACACACTGCGAACAATATTGCAGGAGATGGAAGGCAGCAAACGGGAGAATCTGATTATCGATCTTATCCATATGTCTATAAACCGGTTATTCAAAGACCACCAGCGCTACTACGAAGCCGTCGTGTATCATTTTATCTACAAAATAAATCTAGCAAAGGTCAAACGTTCATTGCCTGCAGTGTGCGTGGCATAAAGGCCCTCAAATGCATTGTTGATGTCTTCAAAGTCGAAGTTCGTCGAAAAACGCCACTTATACATCGAACTATTATGACATGATCCCTGCCGATCCCATTAATTTGGAGAAGCTTTGGAAGGTAGCAAACATCGGTAACACCTTTTCCATCATCCTTGCACACATTTCCAGTCATTACGTCTAGCACACTTCATCATCAAACATAACCGAATTCCATGCCTTCTCACAAATCGAGAGATCCGCCTGCTGAGCAGGCACTTAATTATTGTATCATATAATCAGCGAAACGAACAGGCTATGAAAATTTTGTACGAGAAGAAAAATGGTCGAGCAACACCACGCTCTCAAAGAATTGGCAAGGTGCCGGCATGCTTATCCCTGCTTGGCATTCTTACGCTTTCCTACCCCCACAATGCGTTGGCAAATCCAATCAAGGCTGCCGGCAACCTACTCACTGCGGATACTCTCTACCTTTCCGTAGAAAATCAGATTGACGAACCGGTTGAAACAAATACTTTGCGGATTAATGAGTTAAATGCAACAGCAGCGACTGGTGGAAAGCCATTAGTATTCGGTAAAAAAACGATTGATTCCGATAAAGCCAGAATCGTGGCGATCGGAGGATCACTTGCGGCCGGCGTCCAGAATGGCGGGCTTTACAGAGCCTCACAGCTTACCAGCTACCCGAATCTGATAGCGAGGCAAATGGGCGCTGCATTCCGCCAGCCTCTATTTTCAGCTGAGGAAGCCAATGGTGCGGGTTACAAATTGCTTATCCGGGAAGACGGCCCCGTTTTCAGATATAGCAAAGTGAGCGACAAGCTGGCCGTCGATCCTAAGTCCAATGCGGGGCAGTTCAGGAATTTCGAAGGAGAGATAGACAATCTTGCTTTACCTTTTCATAATGTACGAGGCTCATGGAAGGATCTGGAATACTATTCGCGGTTAGCGCTGCCCAGTATGGAATCGCAGGACTTTATTCCTTACTTCAAACGCATTCTACCTGTCGGTGCGTCGGATAAGAGCAGCAGCTATTTACAATATGTTGAGCAGCGGGCGACGGCCGACTTTGTCATTTTCGATCCGGGAATGGACGGGCACTTGCAGAGTGCGCTCGTCGGCGGCGATGCTTCCCAGTTGCCCCAGTTAGAAGAGGGTGAACGTGGAGATAAATCTGAATTCAGAATCGTCAAAAATTTGGCAGCCAAAGGAGCGAAAGGTGTTTTGGTAACCATTCCGAATGTGATTGAATTTCCTTACTTCAAAATGTACACGCCTGAGAAGCTGGCTATGCTACAAGGCGAAGGAAGAGTTTCAATAAGGACCAATCGCGGGACAATCAGAAGTATGAACGACCGGGACGTGCTGCTTCCGTCTGCGAAGGTAGAAGCATTGTTCTCGGGAAGATCGTCCGGTGAGGTCCTTGGCGAGAGAGAATCACTCGCGGTCGACGAAGGATATGATGAGACGGCCGCATATCGCAATGTGAACTGGTACAATGAGTATTATGTGAAATTCATTGCAAAGGAGAATGATTTTGCCGTTTTCGACCTGTATGCGCTTTTGAAGAAAATCAATGCAGGAGGTTATGTAACAGATGATGGCGTAGAGGTCAATCCCGCATTCCCAGACGGGAATTTTTATTCCGACGATGCCATTCATCCCACTTCGTTCGGACAGGCGGTTATCGCGAATGAGTGTATTAAGGCCATTAACGAACATTATGGGTCTGGTTTGCCGCTGCTTAACACCCGGGAGTTTTTGAAATAGTTCATATTTCCCGATTACCTCACTGTTATTTTCAAAAACTATAAAGTTTTAAATATGAAAAGGTTATTCATGGCTTTTATGCTGATAGGACTATGCATGCAGGCGCATGCGCAGATGTCATTGTCCTTACCACTACCAAGATCTGTGTTCCAAAGAAATGCCAATAATCAGGCCAGTGTAATCATTTCCGGCCAGCTGCTTCCTGGGTCTCCGTCCAATTATCAGATCAAATACAGATACATCAAGTTGAAAAAAGACGGAACGGACGATGTAAGTGGGTACACAGCCTGGGCGTATGGTACGGGCTCAACGTACTATGGCATTTATCGTTTCGCAGTCACGTTTAATACCGGATGGTATAACCTGGAAGTGGGCGTTTTTGAAGGTGTTAATACCTACGCGAGCCTAACAAGCACGGTCAAATTCGGCGTCGGCGATGTGATCTTTATCGCGGGTCAGTCAAACGCACAGGGAACGGATGGGATCACAAACTCTGCTGTGGACAATAAGTTTTACGACTGCGTTAATTCTATCTCATCTAATCAGATTTGCAAGAATAGCTACCAATATCCGGCCATCCAAAAAATTCAGGATGGTAGCTTGATCGCTCCAACCGGGAACCGTTCAGCCTGGGCCTACAATCGCCTAGGCAGTAAAATCACTGATGCTTCGACCACTACGGTTGTTCCTACGCTTTTCTTCAACACTGCGTTTACAGGAAGCTCAGTTGAGAACTGGTCGGTGACAGCGGCTGACCAGAATGCCTCAGTGCAATTGCCTTTGCTCGGTGGTGCTACCTGCTGTCAGCCAGGTTTTGCGGACTGGGACAGTCAAGGTTCCGCCGGTCAACCTTATAAGACGCTGAAAAATTCGCTAGGCTACTATGGCGGTATGTTTGGCGCGCGCGCAGTTCTCTGGCACCAGGGAGAGTCGGATAACATGTTAAATACTGCCGCAAGTACCTATCGGGACCGATTGATGGTCGTGATCAACAAAACGCGTCAACAATTCAATCCTAACTTAGGATGGGCAATTTCTCGGGCATCCAGGTGGAACGGCACAGTGAAAGCGACAGTAATTTCCGGGCAGGAATTGGCGAAAGCTGCTGCAACTTCTACGACTGGATCTTCTGCTGCTTCTAGTAGGGGAGCGTGGGATTCCGATGCTAACCTAGGTAGAATTTCAGACAATACTCACTTTAATGCATCCGGGTTACAGACGTTGGGAGATGATTACTTTGCTAACTATCAGGGTGTAGGAACAGAAACGGCCACTAAAAATCTGCCTCCCGTGGCTGCTCTGACGCCACCACCCATTTCCATCGATGTTACTGGAACGGATGTTACGCTGACAGCAATGGTTTCTGGCGGATACACATACAGCTGGGTGCAAACTTACGATGGCAATATGTCAAGCCCGACCTCAACGTATCAGGCCATTACCGTCAGCAACAACCAGACGCGGCAGTACCGCTGCTACGCAACGGATTCACAAGGACGCACTACGCTGAGCCAGGCCATTTATACACCCGTAAAAAATGTATCCGGCGCTCGAATAGGCGCAGAAGAGATTATCGGCAGTGCGGAAATTGAGGAGCTGGTCCCGTTAAAAGTATCTCCCAATCCGACGAAAGAGCAAGTTTCACTTACCTTTAATTTGAAAGAAGCGTCGAACGTTAAAATCGATCTCATGCACATTAATGGTGGTATAATCGCGAGCAGCCCCGAGAAGGATTACGAAGTAGGGCAACATCAATATTCGTTTGACGCTAGTCAGTTGGTCGCGGGTACTTATGTTTGTCGGCTGAGGGCAGGTAATTATTTCGCTTCCAAGAAAGTAGTTATTGCTCCTTAATAATTTTTAACCGGGTTAAAGAGATTTCTTTTTAACCCGGTTAATGCCAGGAAATGTTATATCGGGTTTCTTTGACTTAGGAAAACAAATTGTAGGTTTCAGATATGGGAATTAGGGTAAAATTGTGTGTTCTCTTGCTCGGTTTCATTTTAGGATGTAAAAGTGAGCCTGAACCGGCAAAGCCATCGGCGCTGGAACGCCCCTATCTGCGCAAACTCACCGTCGCAGGGGCAAAAGAGGTAACTCTGGACCACACGGCACGGACCATACAGATCGTTTTTCCGGCCACTTACAAATCCGATGAGATGGAGTTGGTTATGGAGCTGATCGACGGCGTAAGCGTTAGTCACACAGACCCCGTGAAAAATTTTGGTTTCAGAGGTTTCCGGCCGATTCCGTTACTAATACTCAACAATTATTCACAGCAATACGACACCTACACCATCTATGTTGATGCGGAAGGCGAGATGGACGCCTATTTACGGGAAGATCTGTTTTTAACCGAAAACGGCACCGTTGTGGCCCCGATTGTTTTCACCAGCGGGATCGGTACCGTCCCAGAGAGGCCATCGGAAGTGGAGGAAATGATTGCCTGGCTCGGCGACACAAAGAATGCAAAGCCGGCTATCAGAAATACCGGTTCCGGTTTATTTGAATTTGATAATGCCTACAACCTAGTTCCTTCGGAAAGTATTGACTTGTCCTTCAAATACAAGGAGCAAAACTTCCAGTTTAAGGAAAAGCAAAAACTGACCCAATGGATCGTGCGTGTGGCCATCGACAGCGCTTCAACGTGGTGGAACAGTTTATCTAAGAACGTTGCCATGAATGTGGGAGGAGGTTGTTTTTTGCCTCAAAATAAATATGAGATCAAGCTGCAAAACCTGACGAATGTGACTACAATCCAGACGGAATACAAAGGCACGCAGCAGCTTGGTTTCAAGATTCCGGATAATGTCAAAGATGGAAACTACTATGTGGGCATATATGAAGGCAGCACGCTTATTTCAAAAAGTATTTTCAATGTAGCTAATGACCCGAAGATTAGAGGGTTTCAGCAGGTATGGACAGAAACTACGAATGATATAACGCCGATCGCACTCGATGCAGGGCGGTTTGAACCGATTGTTTCCAGTGCTGGGAAGGAAATTAATGTCAATCCGTATCCGATGTTTACAGCGAATGTGTCGGGGGGTAGCATCACTGCGGATAAGCTGCCCAAGTTAAGGTTATCCGCTAACGGATCTGCCTATGAGCTGGAACCGAAAATGAAGGAAGACCGGCGTTTCGGCGATGGTGCAGTGGTACTGTACTATGCCGCATATACCTTGCCTGGAAACATAGCGCCCGGGAACTATGCCATGCGTCTGAATTTCCGGGATGGGGGAGTGACCGAGCCATTTTGTAAGTTTCTTGAAATCAAGTAATCAGTTATTCTAGTTAATATCTAAAATCTACCAGGATGAAGAGAGTCCATCGCCTCATTTGGGGCGTGTGCTTGCTTATGCAGGCATGCGTGTCCTCAAACGACAATTCCGTGAATCCCTCCGAAGAGGTGCCTGTTTCGGTAGTGGATGTCATCCAGGCTAAGTATCCGTCAGCCACAGCCATGAAGTTTTCAATGCTGGAAGAAGGAAAGGTCTATCAGGCGGATTTTGATATGGATGGAAAAAATGTTTCCGTCATAGCGAGCAGAACAGAAATTCTGAACGCATTTGAAGAATCAGGACAGCAGAACATTACGTCGGTTAACACAAAGCTTAACGGCCTGGGAATGGAAAAAGGAAACTTGTCAGGCTTGAAGACGTTGATGGCGCCCGGACAGGCCGAACGGCAAATTGCCCAATACGATCTCCGGGGCACGAATTACCGGCTAACCTTGCACCAATCCGGATATGTTACCATTACCACACGCCAGCTGACTTACGAGACGAAGTCGCTGGACGATCTGCCTGAAAAAATAAAAGCGTATATACAGGGACGTAATAAGCCAAACATCGCATATCTGGGGCAGTTGCCTTTGCTCGAGAAACCATTGAAGGAATATCTTGCAGATAAAAATGAATTCACGTTCAGCAGCTGTGCCGTCTATTCTTTGCCGGACAAATCAAAACAATACCAGGTCTTCGTCAAGTATTACGGAATAACTGATCTGCCCTTAATATTCAACGAAAACAGCGAATTGATTTGGGTGGGAAGCTTTAACCGGCTGGAAAGTTTGGTGAATTTTGATGACTTGAGTGGTGGTTCAAGTAACGTCTCCAAGGATGACCTAAGCTATTTTACCAGTCAGTTTAAAGCTTCTAATGAGCTCAAAGACTATCCGCTGGATGGCCCAATTTCGCGCGGGCAGGCATCTGTAAACGTTTACGACAATCAAAAAGGGTTCGAGTTTCGCCTTTCTAAGCCTTCGCTTGACACTGACGAATCCTGGGTTCTCCGGTATGACGCCGGCAGAAAGCTGATCGATAGCTACTACTCAGGTCAACGAAGATAAGGCCCCTGGCGCAGTCTGGAAGATATACCTATCTATTTTCAATCATTGGTTTAACCAATAACCGACATTTCCGATTATGCTTAAACACTTTGCTGCTGCATGGCTGGTACTGTGCGTCCAGTTCTGCATGGCCCAGGTGACGTTTACCTATGACAATGCGGGCAACCGCGTCAGAAGGGAGGCTTCGACCACGGCCCCGTCGGGCTGTTATACAATGAAATTGGCTGGTAATGGCAAGTTCCTTACCCACGTAAACGGAGTTCTTAAAGTGAAGGCCGCCAGCAGTGCAGACAATCAGAAGTGGAAAGTGGAAACTGCGGGTGCTTACGTGAAGGTCGTAGCCGCCACTAATAGCCAGATTCTGGGTGTGTCCGGCGGTGGAAATGCAGATGGTGACCTGGTCACATTGCAGGCAAACGGGGCACAAGACCATCAGCTATGGACCAGAACAATAATCGCAGGAAGTAACCCGCAGGCCAGCGTATTTGTCCGAAAAAGCTCGTCGCTCCTGTTTGGCAGTACTGTGAACTGGGGAGATGGAGATCCAAGCGATTTGGTGACGGACATCCGGCTGACAAACGATCCTTCCTTCACCTTCGGAAATAACAAATGGATATTCGAAACAGCCACCTGTCCAACAGCTCCCGTTACGGCTACCATAACACCTGCTGCAAGCACAGGCTCACCCACGGCTGAAACCGGTTTCAATCTCACCTCTACTTGTTCCGGCGATTGCAGCGGTATGGCCTATTCGTGGAAACTAGGCAGCACGGTTGTGGGCTCTTCGGGAAGCGTCGCAGTCACTGCTCCGTCGACGCCGGGCAACTATACTTACACACTGACTGCCACAAAGACGGGCTTCACGTCTACGACGAGTGTGACGGTAAATGTGAAGGCCGTTTGTTACACGATGAAACTGGCCGGAAATAGCAAACTCCTCACAAATGTGAATGGAATCCTTAAAGTGAAAGCGGCCAACAGCACAGATTCGCAGAAATGGCGATTGGAAACGTCAGGCACTTTTGTAAAAGTTGCTACGGCGAGCGGAAACCAGATACTCGGAGTGTCCGGTGGAGGAAACAGCGACGGCAACCTGATTACTCTGCAGGCCAATGCGGGCCAGGATCATCTGCTGTGGACCAGGACCGCGATCGCAGGAAGTAACCCGGCATCCAGTGTTTTTGTCAGAAAGGGCTCCTCACTGATTTTCGGAAGTACCATGAACTGGGGCGATGGCGACCCGAGTGATCTCGTAACGGATATCAGGCTTACCAATGATCCGTCATACACATTCGGAAACAACAAATGGATATTTGAAAGTGCTACTTGTCCGGTGTATACGGGCCGACAAGGGGTAGAGGAGGAAATTGAACTGGTCAGAGAGGAGGCTTCCGAAACGCAGGAAGACCTGGTGGTATTTCCAAACCCAACTTCGGGCGAATTTGAGGTCAACTTTCGTCTCATTGAGGGCAAGTCCGGGTCTTTGTCGGTTGTGAATATCGAAGGTAAGGTATTCTATCAAAAGAATGTAAAAGGGGCTGGCTGGCACAAGGAAAGGATAAACCTGAAAACCGCGAATGCCGGACTATACATTGTTTATCTGAC
This sequence comes from Dyadobacter beijingensis DSM 21582, assembly GCF_000382205.1. Taxonomy (GTDB): domain Bacteria; phylum Bacteroidota; class Bacteroidia; order Cytophagales; family Spirosomataceae; genus Dyadobacter; species Dyadobacter beijingensis. The sequence goes on along the minus strand of NZ_KB907795.1, from coordinate 10,643 downwards.
TTCTGAAAACGGCGTCCGGGCCAAGAAAATTTCCATTCTGAAATAAAGGTTTCCATTGCGTGCAAATCCCCTACCGAACATCAACCAGCAATATCCCGCGTTTATGAACAGTGAATATATGAAGAAGAATCGCAGCTCGCAGAAATACAAAACCGGGCTGCTGACGATCCTTATCTGCGCGAATTTTGCGCTTGCCTATTTGGGTGCCCCTCTCGCAGTTTTGGGTCAGAATGTGACTTATCAAACCCTGCACACGACTGCAACGTTTGATGGTCGTGCTTTGAGCGAGTCGCTTCCGGTGGGCAGCATAGCGGGCAATGGGGACGTTGCCTCGGGAGGATCTGCCTACAATATACCCATTCTTGTTCCGCCCGGTACCAATGGGGTAGTGCCCTCCATTGCGATGAACTACCACTCTATGGCAGGCAACGGAGTCCTGGGCTTTGGATGGCACATTACGGGCTTGTCGACGATCACCCGTACAACCAGGAATATGTATTTCGACAACGCTACCAATCCGATCGTGATGACCAATGATGACCGGTTTGTGCTGGACGGTACCCGAATGATCCTGAAAACAGGTAACTATGGAGAACCCGATGCTACATATGGCCTGGAAACGGAGGATTTTTCCACCATAACCTCCAAAGGAACACAGGGAAATGGTCCGGAATGGATGGAGGTGGTCACGAAAGACGGGATAAAAATGGAGTACGGCAATGACCCCTACGCCAGGCATGTGGGCCAGTTTGCTACCGTCCTGACCTGGGCGATTACAAAAATCACCTATCCGGATGGGAACTACATTCAGTTTAAGTACAAGCAGGACGCGTACTTCGCTTTACTTGTTGAAGAAATCAACTATACGGGAAACACGGTAACGAATTTGGCTCCCTACAATCAAATCAGGTTCGACTATAAGATCCGGACCGTGGATGAAAATTCGGGCTATCAGGATGATACCCGTATTGAAATGAAATATCTGCTGGATAAAATTACGGTAAAAGCAGAAGGCCAGACAGCGCGTTCCTATCAATTCAACTACGGACATAACAACATTAACTCGTTTTTAAAGGAGGTTGTCCAATCGGGTTCGGATGGGACGAGCCTTAACGCTACTATATTTAAATATGGTGATCAGCCGACTGAACTGACGGTAATAGCTGCGGATGGCTACGATAACCCGTCTTCGACGATAATTACAGGCGATTTCAATGCAGATGGGATGACTGACTTTTTGGAAGGCAAAGCTATTACATCGCCCTCATCTGCTTATCGTATCCAGATTAATACAAAATATCAGGCACTCCCAGGACAGCCTAACACGTTTTCGATAGCCAACATCACAGACTTACCCATTACCTATTCTGTTGTTAAGAAAAACCAGATACCTAATTCGTACGGTATGATGGCCTACGACTTTACGGGTGACGGCGCGGATGACGTCTTACTGACCAACGTTGCCGGGTCTGGCACCAACAGGACGCTGACCAGCCTTCACCTATACAAAACCGTCCAGAATTACAATTGGTCGCAGAACGGGCAATTTGAAATTCAGTTTGATCCTTTGACCATTCCGCCGTACACCGGTTTTCCAAAAATACATCCAACAGGTCATTTTATATTTCCGGGCGATTATGACGGAGACGGCGTACAGGATATTCTTACGATGCTGGGTACGAGTGGGAATTTTTACGCTTCACATCTATACTTCGGCAACAATTCGACTACATTTGGGACAGTAGGTATAACCGCACCTTATAACTTCAACATTGCCGATTGGCCAACTGTTGACAAAGTGCATGTGGTTGATTTTAACGGAGACGGTAAGAGTGATCTGATGCTGATTAAAGGCAGCAATTGCGAGATATTCACCTTCGACGGGTGGATTGCGCGCCGGATTCATTTTTCGAGTACATATCTTAACAAGGACCACCTCACGTATTTCGGAGACTTTAATAGTGACAGGAAAACGGATGTGCTTGCCAAAAATCCCAATGGTACCTGGAAGGTGCTGGTTTCCAACGGGCGCTATTTTTACGAGTCACCGTTTGTTTTCAACACGGCTCCTGATACAGACCCTTATACCGGTGATCACCTGGCCGTGGCGGACATTAATGGCGACGGAAAGTCGGATGTTTACCATGCCTGGCAAGCAAGCGGATCTTCTACGTCAAACTTCGATGTATACTATGGCAGAGGCTTTTCCGGAGCGAGCTGGCTCGCGGGGTTTCATCGCGTCAATTCAACATACTCGCTGAATTTGGGTGCACTTCAACCGATGATCGGCGATTTTGATGGCGATGGGAGAACGGACCTCATCAACTTCAAAAACATTTTTACTCCGATGGATATTCTCTATTTCCGCAAAGAAGGAAAGGAGCACATGCTTGAAAAGGTGAAAAACGGCTACAACCATGTCACGGAATGGAACTATAAAAAGCTTACGGATGGAGGAACCTATTTTGTCAGAGGAAACTTGACGTCGTATCCCCTTAATTCCATTCAGCCACCCCTCTTCACTGTGTCTGATTTTAAACAGCAAAACGGGATCGGCGGCGTCAATGTGATTCAGTACGCATATGACGGCGTAAAATTCCATCGGGCGGGAAAAGGATTTCTGGGGCTAGGGAAAATTACCGTGAGCAATCTCGCAACCGGAGTCCGGACCATCACGCAAAACCAGTTTAACACTACTTACTTTACTTCGTCGCCATACCAGGTAACGACGTCGCTCATTTCGGGGCAAAGCCTCAGCCAGACTACGAACACGAATGAGTTCATTGCGTCTGCACCGAAACGCTTCTGGATAAAGGTCTCTGGTGTTTCGGAAGTAAGGTCATTTGAAAAAAGAAACATCACCACGACCAATACTTACGACACCTTTGGGAATGTGACACAAAGCGTTGTGAACAACAATAATGTCGAAACGACTACTACCACCACTGAATACGGAGACTATCCTGTCGTTCCGGGAGGAGTAGATAACAAGCCGACGCTTGTCACTGTTTCAACCACCCGGTCTGGTGAGAGCGCCCATTCGGTCAGGACGCGGTATGGATATAATGCCAACGGTCAGTTAACTTCAAAAACAGATTTTGACGGTTTGGCCAAAAATGTGGCAACCGTTTACCAGTATCATCCGCTTGGTAATCTTTGGAAAACAACGATAACACCCGGAGGCACGCTGGTTGCTGGTGCAAGGACAACTTCGTCGACATTTGACGCCAAAGGCAGGTATGCTGAATCGAGCCAGAACGAGTTGCAGCAAACTTCAGGCGCCACCTATGATCCCAAATGGGGAAAGCCACTGACAACCGTGGGAATTGACGGACTGACAACCACCTACCAGTACGACGTTTTCGGGAGGCCGACTGTTACCACCCTCCCGGGCACACCTAACTATAATATTGTGCAGACTTACGCATGGAGCCAGGGCAGTGGGGCCGTTTGGAAAAGCGCTACAATGCACCCGGGAAAACCCGACGTAACAACCTGGTATGATGTGCTTGGCCGTGAAATTAAGACTGAAAGCCAGGCGTATCCGTCGGGTTTGGCTACGCAGGTGCAGACTTACGATGCACGGGGAAACATTGCTTCGACTACCATGCCTTACAAGTCTGCCGAAAGTATTATCACCACCACCACTTTGTATGACGATCACAACCGCGCATACAGCATAAACAGTGGAAATCTCGGAACTACGACGGTAGCCTATTCGTACGATGCCTCAGGGAAATTGACCACAACCACGACAGCTCCGTCGGGCATCTCATCGAAAACCACCGATGCTTCCGGGAAGGTTGTGAGCTCAGCAGACGCGGGCGGGACATTGAACTATACCTATTTCAGCCATGGTGGCGTAAAGGATATCAAGTTCGGGACCACGGTAACGGCCAGCACGCAATACGACGTTTACGGGAGGCAGACTCAATTAGCGGATGCAAATGCGGGCACAACGCTATATGAGTACAATGCGCTCGGACAGCTGGCAACTCAGACGAATCCCAAAGGTCACACATTCACCATGGTGTACGACCTTGCCGGAAGGATCACGCAACGAAGCAGACCCGGAGAACCTGCAACCGTGTATAAATATTATGCATCCGGAAACGGTATTAACCAGATCGAAAAAGTGACGGGTTTTGCGGGAAATGTGGAGGATTACAGCTACGATGCCTACGGCCGGTTGACGAGCATTAAAGAGACAATCGACGGTACGCAATATACGCTCGGCTACGGTTACAATAACTACGGCGACATTACCTCAACGACCTATCCATCCGGTTTCGGAACGAATCACAGTTACGATGCCAATGGCTATTTGATGAACATCAAGAACAGTTCAAATTCCATTACATTATATACAAATAGCAACTTAAATGGCCTTGGCCAGAATACGGCCTATTCACTTGGGAACGGACAGGCGTCGACTGTGACGTACACCAACGGCTATCCGACCCAATATTCAGCCGGCACTCTACAAAACCTGACTTTGGTATGGGATTACCAGAAAGGGAATCTGACTAGCAGAACGGATGCGAGAGCTGCCGTCAATAAAACGGAAAGCTTCATTTACGATAACGTCAATCGGTTGACTACGAGTACAATCGGCAGCGGCAGCCCTTTTAGTACTGTATTTGCAGCAAACGGTAACATATCCACAAAAACGGACGCGGGGACTTATTCTTACCATGCCTCCAAGTTTAATGCGGTGGTCGGAATCACGAATCCATCTCCCTCGCCGGTGCCCACCTTGCAGCAGGATGTTACCTATACACCTTTTTCACAGCCGGACACGATCAGGGAAGTGGGCAGCAGCGGGTCCCCATTTACATTGACTTACCTGTACGGCGCCGACTATGAGCGTATCAAAGGAGTTTTGAAGCAGAATACCACAGTCATAGGTACGCGCTATTATTTCAGCGGATACGATGTCGACGACCTGGGCGGGGGGAGCAAGCGATACGTCCAATACATCGGCTCACCCGCGGGATTGATAGCCATCGTTGAAAGCAATGGATCAAGTCACAATATCCATTACACCTATACGGACCATCTCGGCTCAATCCTCACGACGACGGGCAGCTCGGGTACGATAGAGGCCGAGCAGAGTTTCGATGCGTGGGGAAGACGGCGGAACCCAACATCATGGGCGCTTATGCTTCCGACAGCGGCTACTTCCCTGCCTGCCTGGCTGTTTCGCGGATATACCGGACACGAGCACCTGGATAATTTCGGACTCGTCAATATGAATGGCCGGCTGTACGACCCGGTGGTAGCCCGTATGCTCAGCGCCGACAACTATGTTCAGGCCGGCAACTTCACCCAGGCGTACAACCGGTATAGTTATGCGGGCAACAACCCGCTCAAATATTCCGACCCGAACGGAGAATTTTTCAATCTCGCGTTCTTCGCCGGCGCATTCATATCGGACTTTGCGACGAATCTGATGAATGATGTAGATAAGCCATTCAAGACGGCCTATCGCAATGCTTCCAATGCCGTCACTTCCATGGGGAACGCATTGCAGGTGCAGGTTTACAGCAGAGGCAACACGTCGGCAACGGTTGGTATCAACATCCTGAGCTTCGGCATCGGTGCGAACATTTATCACACGGAAGGAAACCTCACGACCAGTGTAGGGGCAAGTGTGGGGCTAATGAGCGGCGCGATGCTGAATTGGAGCGTTTCATACGCAGCCGGAAGCCTGAACATCGGGATCGGTGGCGGGTATGGTGCAAATTACGATGTGAAAACCGGTGGATGGGCGCATAGCTATTCCGCTTTGGGCGGCCGGTTGTCCTACAAAGGATATGGGCTAGGGTACTACCAGACACATTACGGCAATGCATTGGGACCGGATGGAAAGCCTAATAACCAGGTTGTAGGAGGGGTTAACGTATATTTGGACGACGTAACACTGAGGCTGGAAAACGATTTTCTCGCATTTGAGGACGAAGATCGATGGAGATCGAACGCCGTGGAAATCGGAATAGGGAATATCGTGATTGGTACTAGGTTATACAACAACGATCCGAAAGGCGAAGGGCAAGGCTTTGACAAAGATGGAAAGGATCGTATGGGCTTTTCGAATAAACAAGGATTTGGCGCCTGGAATGCCGGTAAGGTATATTCGAGCCCTCTCTGGTTTGGCGCGAGGTTTGGTAATACTGTCGATCGCATCGGATATAGTCACCCAATGGTCCAGGACCGGACTCAAAACTGGGTTCATCGGAATGGGTTTTTCTATCTACCATTTGGGCATCAGAATTTTTATATTGACGATTCGGAATTTAAAATGGGCAGCTTTTTGCATACCGGTTACTACAATCCGTATTCATTATGGGGAAAATAGGTTTCAGATTATTGGTATTGCTGCTATTATGCTGTCTCTTAGGGTGTCGTCCTATCAAAAAAACGAGAGAGGCATTTGAGCAAACACAATATTGCTACAATGGAAGCAAAACGGGCCTTGTCGAAAAAATCGATTTGAATGGCTGGTATGCATTCACGGAAACTTCGGGAGGTACTTCGTTTGAAGTCAAGTGTGTCTTTTTTGAAGATGGAATGTTTATCTATCATTTTAATCCGGCATATTTTAAAGAAACTGCCGATAAAAAAAATGGCTTTTATTCAAGGGGTACTCAGTGGGGTAGATATGTTTTGGTTGGTGATACTATTAAAGCGCAATTTATTGAATCCCCCGGAGGAATGTCCTGGTCGAAAGGGCACATATGGTTTCAAATAGCGAATAGAACAAGCCTTAAATGGCTGGCATTTAAATACGGTGATCCCATACATGTGGCTAACATCGGACAATATCAGAATAGAGATATGTCGATCGGCTCGTTTACGTCTGCTCCTGCCATGCCGAACGCTGATAAGGCTTGGATCAAGTCCCGGAGTTGGTTCTGGTGTGACATTCAGAAATTCAAGGTTTGGAAACAACAACGTAAGTAGCCAGGTTATGAGACAATTTGCCGTGATGATTTTTTTGGTAACAATGTCCATTTACCAGGTTTTGGGCCAAAAATATCCTTTGAAACTAATGGACAGCTGTCCTGAGACAAACGCAAAGTTTCGGAAAATACTTGCCATAGATAAGCGGACAAATCCGGAAATGATCGGATACGTTTCACTGTCTTCCCCGTCGAGCATTTTGGCTGTCCAGCATGACGGGAAGCTGGCCGATAGCATAGCGCGACTTATCGGAATGCCCGATAAATCCGGCAAGGATACGCTGGTCATGATCATGGACGAATTTTTTATCAACGGAATAAGCAGTCCCGGGAAGGTCAGAACATCGCTGCGATTTTTCAAAAATGAAGGTACTGGGGGCTACCATGAATTCTTTTCTGTCGATTCGACTTTTAAAACTGCGAAGCGTTATTCCAATGAGGAATTGATCAATATGATCAATAATGAGCTTTGCCTGGTTGCCAGGTCGCTTCGTAGCCAATCAGATGCACAAACTCCAACGAGGCCGATGTACTCATTTGCAGAACTGGTCAGTTTGGATAGTCTCGAAAAGCTCAAAATTCCCATTTACAACATTGATTCTCCTGCCTCCGGAGTTTATATGAGCTTTGATGCATTAAAAGAAAACCGCCCATCTGTTGCCTCAAAAATTTTGATCGAACGTAAAAAGGGTAAGTTTGTCGTATTTCGCCACTATAAAAATGACATGAAGAAAGTGCTCCTCGACCCGCAGGGTATTTTCGCTGTATCAGATGGGGTTACATTGTTAAGAGTGTTTGATGACGGCCAGTTTTTTCCTATCACAAAACGAGGCTTTGATTTATACTACGATAGGGAAATTTCATCTCAGCTTTCCCGTATAAATGAATTCAATCCGTATTTATTCCCGGACGGTGGACATATTGGTGCTACCCTGGGAGGTGACCTTGTAATCCGGCGTAAAAGCGATGATCTCCCAAAGATGACTTATCGATACAAAATGAATTACAGAACCGGAGTGGGGCATCCGGTTAATATAATCAACCGTTAATCAGATATCGAGTTATGAGACAGTTTTTTCTTTTAATTACAATTCTATTCATTACCAGTGCTCAGACATGTTCTTCGCAAGATGCACAACCACAAATGGATTCAAAGGAATACCAGTCATGTTGCGGCACACAACCCGTTGAGTTTACATTTTCTGCAAAGAAAGTTTACATGCCCAATGTGTTTACACCGAATCGGGATGGCGTAAATGACTATTATGCACCAAACATAAATGACGTAATAACTGATGTATGGGGCTTTACAATTTACAGCGCAGAGGGTGATACAGTGATCTTTCAGAAGCCCCATTTCAATACGAAAATGAAGCTGGAAGAATACGGCTGGAATGGGCTCCGACCAGATGGAAGCCAATACAAAGGTTTGTTCAAATTTAAGATGCGTGTAGACGATAAACAAGCTAACAAGCATGTCGTGACGGGGCAGGCATGCGCTATACAATGTGGCCCCGACGCGAAAATATTCCAGTCGAAATCAGGTTGTTTCTTCCCGGTTCAAGCCAGCAAAGGCGTCTCAGGTACATTGGATAAATCAGTGTCGACCCTGGAAAAGGGCTGTTTTTGAGTTTGCTGGACCGACTATGCCCTTAGCAATATGTCTAATTAGTGAAATTCCGGTGGGCAATGAAATATCTCCTGATCCATTCTCAACTACACTGCAGGCTTCATGAACACGTCATTGACTTTCCAGCAAATATTCGTTTGTCGTGCCGCCCGTTTTGATCGAAGTCGTTGTGAGCCGCAGTTCCATAGCCTTCTCCGAAACAGGCAGTATTTGGTATTGTAAAGAACCTTTACTTCCCGTTGGCTGGGGATTAAGTTCACTCAACGTAAGCAAAGTGTTGTACGAAGATAACGCCCATACGCCGCTGAACATGGACTTATCGAGCTCAGTCAACAGGGCAATGTCCTTGATACTCAGATCCAGTCTATAATTTTCATAACCGGGTTTACTGTTACTGGTCGAGGCTTTCTGGAAGACGACAATGTTGTTTTCCTCTACTGTCCTTGCGGTCCAGGTTTTGCCGATCTTTTCGGGAACAGTCGGTGCAGGTGATTTACAGGAAAAAGCAATTGCTGATAGCAAAAGCATTCGCAGCAAGATTTTCATGGATTGAAGAATTTATCTCGTAAGTAATTATTTATCAGTTGTTTTTGATAGCATCTTTGCGCCGAAACACCGCATTGCTATTCCAGTATGACTTTTAATTCAACCCGCCGGTTCAACGCCTTGGTTGCATCCTGATCGTTTGAATAGGCTGGTAGTTTTTCACCTTTGGCCTGCCAGTGTACGGCATGGGGAGCAATGCCTTTTTCCACCAGATAATGTGAAGTAACCCGCGAACGAAATTCCGAAAGCGCCAGATCTCGCTGCGGGTCGCCCATATTGTCGGTGTGGCCGGTAATCTCGATCCGATAACCGCTACTATTTTTGAGCAGCTAGTCGAGGGTTAGCTTGGCTGCGCTACGGAGGTCGTATCGGCTTTGGTCAAAATAGATCATCCATGGTTTCGCTGACGATTTACATCCTCTACCTTGCGGATCCGCGGACGACATCCCCAGACAAATAGAATTAGGCTCATGCAAATAATCAAATAGTTCTTATCGACGATCTTCGCATAGAGCTGGGTCGTTTTAATATTCCGGTGTCCCAACATTTTTGATACGCTCTCGATCGGAACCCCATTTGTTAAGGTTACGGTTGTCGTAAACGTATATCTGGCCAAAGGAAAAGTGATAGCCTTGGTACTACCACACAGATCAGAAATTTCTTTTAGATAGGAATTCATTTTTTGGTTTGAAAGCACCGGGAGCAGCTTATCTTGATCAACACATTGCGGATGTTCGTCGTAGATCGCAATTATAGACAAGGCTTGTGGCAAAAGTGGGATCCTTGATGGCGAGGCAGTTTTTTGTCTTTTAATAACTATCCACTTTTCATCGCTTCCATCTATAATTTCCGACCGTTTCAACTTGAAAACATCAGCATACGCTAAACCAGTATAGCAGCAGAACAGAAATATGTCGCGTACCTGCGCCAATCGGCCTCGCCCGAAATTACGATTTGTTATTGCTTGCTGTTCGGGACCTTTCAGCGCTTGCCTGTCTACCTCGTGCTTTGTCATCTTATAAGCATGGAATGGGTCACGCGCCAGCCATCCCCGCTTAATGCTCAGAAGGGAAATCTTTTTGAAGTTTGAAATGAGCTTCTCCCAGGTTTTCAGACGGTTGAAAGTAGAGTTTCCGGTGTTTCTTGATGTAAATTAACAAATTCCTTCGGGGTTAAATCATTCAGCGCACTGTGTGGCCGGAAGTGATTGTACTCCCACCGGAAGTCCTCGATTTTTTCTCGGGCATCGTCCACAGATAAGAACCAATTGACGGAAAGACATTCATCCCGAAACTTCCCATTAAAAGATCGCTCCGGCGACCCGGTCAACATATGGGTTGTCTGTCGGTTTTCCTGGTCTTGAGAAGTCAAGCGTCACACCGTTCGAATATGCCCATAAGTCCATTTCCTTGGAGATAAATTCACTTCCATTATCGCATTGAATCCGTTCGGGGAAGCATCCTTCAACGAGACAAATTTTGCTTAATTCGGCAACAACATCTCCC
>NZ_KB907794.1 GCF_000382205.1 Dyadobacter beijingensis DSM 21582 | reverse complement strand
TCTTCATCTCTTCTACTTCCAATATGACATGAAAAGAGTTCAAAGTTCAGAGCCAAAAGTCAATGAGTGAGAATCACTCATGAACTTTAAACCGCTGCGGCGGACCGCTCCTAAACGCTCAACTCCACTCAAAGAGCTTGTTGGTGACTATTGGACTGGTGTTCACCTCTTCCCATCCCGAACAGAGAAGTTAAGCCCGGTTCCGCCGATGATACTTGGATCAAACCTGGTAAAGTAGGTAGTCGCCACAATTATTAAAACAAAAAGCATCCCCCAAAAGGATGCTTTTTTGCGTTTAGGGGGGCTTTGTTATCTTACTACCATTGCGACTACCGACTGTATCAGAAAGTAACAACATCGTTAATAGTTATACGCCGGAGCCTCTTTTGAGCACTCTGAACGCACTAGAATTAAGTTCTGATCCGGAAGGTCCAACTCATCCATCAAGCGTCTCTGAGCACGAATTTTAAGCCACATAAGCAAAAAGCCGGTCAGTAGATCGGCTTTGCATTATTATCAATGTTTCTTAATTCTGGTAGATTAGTGTAGCACAGCTCGTGACCTATGCTGCATGAATGCGATCGAAGTATTTAAAATACCTTCTGCATCAAGACCACATTCGTGGTAGAGTTCCGCCGGCTCCCCGTGTTCAACTATGGTATCCGGTATTCCGAGGCGCTTTACCTGGCTGGTGTAGCCGTTATCAATCATGAATTCCAGAACCGCGGTGCCAAATCCGCCTTGTAAGCAGCCATCTTCCAATGTTATGACTCTATCATAGGAAGAAAAGATTTCATGCAGCATGGCTTCATCTAATGGCTTTGCAAACCGCATGTCAAATAAGCCGGCGTGAATGCCCTGCTGTTCGAGTTCGTCGCAGGCTTTTAATGCAAAATTTCCGAGAGGGCCGAACGACAGGATTGCCAGGTCGCTGCCTTCACGTACTTTTCTTCCTTTACCAATCTGAATTTCTTCAAATGGCGTTTTCCATTCAGGCATCACGCCATTGCCTCTTGGGTAGCGGATCGTGAATGCATTTCTACCCGATTGAAAGGATTCCAGCTGCGCGGTGTACATCATATTACGCAGTTCTTGCTCGTTCATCGGGGACGCGACCACCATATTTGGGATACAACGCATAAATGCGATGTCGTAAACACCGTGGTGCGTAGGCCCATCGGCACCTACCAGCCCTGCCCTGTCGAGACAGAAAACAACCGGTAGCTCCTGAATACATACGTCGTGCACGACCTGGTCGTATGCGCGCTGCATAAATGTGGAGTATATATTACAATACACCACATCCCCACGCGTAGCCATACCTGCCGAGAATGTAACCGCGTGCTGCTCGGCAATACCTACATCGAATGCTCTTTCCGGAATAGCTTCCATCATGATGTTCAATGAAGAACCGGATGGCATTGCGGGTGTAATGCCGACGATCTTCGGATTTTGTTTCGCCAGCTCGACGATGGTATGGCCGAATACATCCTGGTATTTGGGCGCCTGAGGCGTGTCGTATACTTTCTTCTTGATTTCCCCCGTGATCTTGTCAAAAACGCCGGGAGCGTGCCATTTTGTTTGGTCTTTCTCCGCCGGGCCATAACCCTTACCTTTCACAGTAAGACAATGCAACAGCTTGGGACCTGGGATGTTTTTAAGGTCTTTAAGTACCTCGGTCAGGTGGCCGACGTCATTGCCGTCGATCGGACCGAAATAGCGTAACCCGAGCGATTCGAACAGGTTGCTTTGGCGCAAGATTGCCGTTTTCATGGCAGTTTCTACCTTTGAAACGATCTCCTGCGCACTTTTGCCGAAATTGCTCATTTTGCCGAGCAGGTTCCAAACCTCGTCCTTGAACTTGTTATAAGTCTGAGAAGTCGTAATATCGGTCAGGTATTCCTTGAGCGCACCGACGTTCGGGTCGATGGCCATACAGTTGTCATTGAGGATGATCAGCAGGTTGGAATCCGTAGCACCGGCATGGTTCATGCCTTCAAAGGCCAGGCCGGCCGTCATGGCACCGTCGCCTATAATGGCGATGTGCTGGCGCTCGAAGTTCTTTTCCAATGCGGACGCTACCGCCATTCCCAGCGCGGACGAAATAGACGTAGACGAGTGTCCTACTCCAAATGCATCGTAAATGCTCTCTTTTCTTTTTGGAAAACCGGAAAGACCGCCGTAAGTGCGGTTGGAATGAAAATCATCGCGGCGCCCTGTGAGGATCTTGTGGCCGTAAGCCTGGTGGCCTACATCCCACACCAACTGATCATCGGGCGTGTTGAAAACGTAATGCAAGGCTACGCTCAATTCCACCACACCCAGACTGGCACCGAAGTGCCCGCCGTACACAGACACATTATCTATAATAAATTGCCTTAACTCATTGCAAACCTGCGGAAGCTGAGAACTGTCCAGTTTTCGAAGATCTTCGGGAGAATCTATTGTTGCTAATAATTTTCCTGGCGTTATAAGCATACCGTAGGGCTATTGAATCAAATTTACTAGCTGTCCGCTTTATTAAATAGTCACAAAATTAAGCAAATACGCAATACGACTGACTATTATTTTTGCTGGCTCGCCTTGAACAACTTTTGCTTTTCCTCCCTCGTAAGGCTTTCGTAGCCCGATTTCGAGATTTTATCCAGGATCGAATCGATCTCCATCTGGTCCGGCATTTCGATCGTGCCCGATGATGAAGACGAATATACGCTCGTACTGCGGTACACCTGCCGTTCACGGTAGGTCACCTGCATCGAAGGTCGTTTGCGGAAAATACGCGACCATACTGCCAGCAACCCATAAACAGGCTTGCCGAGATCTGTCCCGTTTTGCAGCAATTTGATGAATATATAACCTGTAAATGCCCCGCCCAAATGCGCCAGGTTACCGCCTGCATTGGGGCCAACGGTTTGTGCCAGTGACAGGATAATGTAGAACAGTGCAATGAATTTGATACGTACCGGTCCGAGAAAGATCAGGTTAAATGTATAATTCGGGAGCAACGTAGATGCACCTACGGCTACCGAAAATGCGGCTGCCGAAGCACCCAGCATTCTGGAACCTTCGATATGCGCCTGAAAATAAGGCAACAGGTTGTACAACACGATGTAAATCAAGCCGCCGGCAATACCGCCCAGCATGTAAAGCGCAACTACCCTTTTGGCACCGAGATATTCATCCACCAGCTTGCCGAACCAGTACAGGAACAGCATATTGAACAGAATGTGAAAGATATCGTCGTGGGTAAAAAAGTAGGTGATGAGCGTCCAGGGCTTGTAAATGAATTCCTGCGTCGCAGCTGGGAGCTGCAACATGTTGATCACCAGGGCGTATACGTTAGAAGATTGGGATAGGGTAAGTACAATCTTCATGAGCAGCAGGATCAGGAATACTGCTGTATTTATTAGGATAATCTTGACCAGTGCATTCTCGGATTTCGCGAACTCCCGTTTTACGTCGTCAACAATATTGCTCATCTTCTAATAGAAATTTGATTTTTGCGTACCCCAGTAACGCAACAATATATATGCAAATAGCATTCCTCCAACGTGCGCGAAGTGGGCAACATTGTCGGATTGAGCATTTTGTATTCCTGAATACAATTCAAAAAGCCCATAAAATGCGACGAAATATTTCGCTTTGATGGGGAAAGGCACAAACAGGAGAAAAAGCTCGGTGTTTGGAAACAACAAACCAAACGCCATCAGAATGCCGAAAATCGCACCCGAAGCGCCCACCATCGGAATGCCGATGGCGATCTGGTACACAGCCTGTACATCCTTAATACTCTGTTGAATATACAGTGAATTAGTGGGATTTACTTCAAAATCATTTACAAATTGGAGCCGCGAATCGTAATAGGGTGCAGCATGCTTGCTCAGGAAGTCTGCGAAGCCGTCAGGTGTGGGGTTTTGGGTATATATCTCAACAGCCTGCGCCAGTTGCCAGTTCTCATAAAGACCTATCCCCGAGAACAAAAGCCCCGCTCCGATGCCCGTCACGAAGTAGAATATCAGAAAGCGCTTCGGCCCCCATATCCTTTCCAGCAAAGGTCCGAACATAATCAGACCGAACATATTACTGAACAAATGCCCCAGGCCGCTGTGCAGGAACATGTAGCTCACAAACTGGAAAATGTGAAAATCGGGCGATAGCACCGGCATCAGCGCAAATAGCCCTTTCAGTTGAAAAACGGAAGAATCTATAAAATAGAAGAGAACATTCAGGATCAGTAAATTTCTTACCGTGGGGGTTATGGCTAACATATTTAATTCAGATTCAAATATTTACCTTCAATAAACTGTGTGCGGTCCGTTTTTGTTCTCAGTTCCGGAATATATTCGCGAGCTTGTCCATCGTCAGTAAAACGATGATAGGCTCCCCGCCGGGTGTCCGGTTCGGGTCGGAAGATGAAAACAGCTGGTTCATCAATGTATGTATCTCCATATGCGACAATTTGACCGCATAACGCACCGAAAACCGCTTCGCCAGCGACCTGGAAAGGCTCTCCGGCTTGTTTAGTTTGAGGTCGGAATAACTCTGTTTGAGTTGCTCGATGAGCTCTTCGAATAAATCCTGTTCGCTTTCTTCCGGCAAATCGGCCGGAATGCCGCGGATGATCAGCTCATTCAAACCGAACTCGTCGAACTCGAAGCCCAGGCTGCGGATTTCCTTTTTCGTCTCGTGTACAAGCTGCATATCCGAATGCGTGAGCCGGATCGTTTTCGGGAAAAGCAGCTGCTGGCAAGCCCCGTTGCGGTTAATGAGCATCTTACGATATCTTTCGTAGAGAATGCGTTCATAGGCCGCCTTCTGATCGATGAGCATAATTCCGTCTTTTACCTGAGATAAAATATAGCGGTTGTGGAGCTGGAACAGCAATGCGTCGGCTTCCGGTGCGGCCACTACTTCGGACGCCATCCGGTTGACCTTACTCGCCACCGTTTTGGCCTGCTCCTGGTACACCGGGCGCGATACGGCAGGTGTATTCATTTCAAATGCGGCCAGTTCGCGGTGCCGGTCCTCCGTATTTTGCAGCCCTTCGAAAAGCTTGCTCCAATTCGTCAGGTTCGATTTGGAAGCGCCGCCCTCGCTCTTGCGCGGCTGTGCGGCCCAGTCGGGCATCACCGTGCGCGGGATCAGGTTGTTGTTTGTTTCGTTCGGTGTTGGATTGAGAAAATTGATATTTTCTTCAAAATCGATCGATTGCGACAGATTGTAGACGCCTACCGCCTTCTTCACTGCGGCCATGATGATCGCATATACCGAGCGCTCGTCGTCGAATTTGATCTCTGTTTTAGTCGGGTGAATGTTAATGTCAATATGCGAAGGGTCGATGTCAATAAACAACACGTAAAACGGATGGCTGCCTTCCGGGATCGTCCCGTCGAATGCGCTGATCACCGCGTGGTGCATGTAGTTATGCTTGATAAACCGGTCGTTCACGAAAAAGAACTGCTCACCGCGCGTTTTGCGGGCAAATTCGGGCTTGCCGATATAGCCGCGGACCTTAATGTACGAAGTGTCTTCCTGGCAGAATGCGAGCTGCTCGCGGTAGCTTTTGCCGTAAATGTCGATGATCCGCTTCACCAGTTTCACCGGCAGCAGGTTGAAAACTTCGGTGTCGTTGTGATGGAGTGTAAAGCCGACCTCGGGATTCGCCAGCGCCACACGCTGGAACTCGTCTAGCACGTGCCGCATTTCCACTGAATTGGATTTCAGAAAGTTGCGGCGCGCCGGCACATTGAAAAACAGGTTTCGGATGGAAAAATTGGTGCCTTTCGGGCAAGCCACCGGCTCCTGCGTTTTAATATCCGACCCATCGATGCGGATTAATGTGCCTATTTCATTCTCTTCCCGACGTGTCCGGAGCTCCACCTGTGCTACCGCGGCAATGGAAGCCAATGCCTCGCCGCGGAAACCCATGGTCCTGATCCTGAACAAATCTTCCGACTGCCTGATTTTGGAAGTAGCGTGTCTTTCAAAGCTCATCCGCGCATCCGTTTCCGACATTCCGGTTCCATTGTCGATCACCTGGATCAGCGTTCGGCCAGCCTCCCGGAGTATCACCTGCACCTGTGTCGCCTTCGCATCGATCGCGTTTTCCATGAGCTCCTTTACCACTGAAGCGGGCCGCTGAACGACCTCTCCCGCGGCAATCTGGTTGGCTATGGAATCGGGTAATAGTTGTATGATGTCGGATGAAGGCATGTCGGAAGTGGCAGTTAACTTTACTATAACAAATAAACAAAAATTTTTTTTACTGCCTGGCTTGTCGTGGCGGGTAACAAACGGGGGCCATTTGCTTTTCCATAAATCCCAATTGAAATAATTACATTAATTATTCAAATTTTATAGAAAATTTGGACGTTATTGAAGTAAATACTTGTTGACAATGAATTAATTGTATAACTTGGGATACATAAACCGATGAAATTTAAGCAACCCGATCCTTTATGAAAACGCCAATTAGCAAGAGATTTAATTTTACCATGGCACTGCAATGGCTCATCTTCCTACCCATTATCCTGCCTTTATGCGTCGTTTTCGGCGCTTTGCAGGGAGTGATGAATATGGTGGAAAAAATGGCACACAGGATGTGGGCTGATATGGAATTGTAATAGAAACAACAACTTATTGATTGATATATCAGGTAGATATAAAGTAAAAGAGCCCGGAAAATTTCCGGGCTCTTTTTGTTGGCGGCTGCCGCTTAAAACTTCCAGCGAACAAATGCTTCCATCGCTTCGTACTCCGCAAGGCCGAGCGAGTCGTACAGATGCGCAGTACCACGGTTCCGCTCTTCGGCACGCTGCCAGAATTCGCGGGAGTCTTCGCCCTGGAATACCACACCGTCTT
The DNA here is from genome assembly GCF_000382205.1 of Dyadobacter beijingensis DSM 21582. Lineage (GTDB taxonomy): Bacteria > Bacteroidota > Bacteroidia > Cytophagales > Spirosomataceae > Dyadobacter > Dyadobacter beijingensis. The sequence continues at coordinate 163,219 of NZ_KB907794.1, read as the reverse complement.
TCTGCGACTGGTGTTTGAAAATACCCTGGCGTTTTTTCAGTACCTGGTCGGGGCTCATTGGTACGGCCATTTCGATTTCGTAAATGTCCCACTCAGCCCATGCGCCGCGGTACAGCCATACCCAGCAATCTTTCATGAAATTCTTATGCTTTGAGCGCTGCAGAGCCGCTTCGATCGCGTCCCAGCAAACTTTGTGCGTTCCGTGCGGATCGGCGAAGTCGCCGGCTGCGTAGATCTGGTGCGGTTTGATCTCCTCGATCAGGTTCTCGATGATCTTGATATCGTCTTCGCCGATCGGCTTTTTCTGCACGGTACCGGTTTCGTAGAATGGCATATCCAGGAAGTGCGCCTGGCTTGTCGGGATGCCTACGAAACGGCACGTAGCCTTCGCTTCACCGCGACGGATCAGACCTTTTACCTTGCGGACCTCGGGGCTGTCGATTTCGCTGTTTTTGGTATGCCTCAAAAACTCCTTGGCATCCAGGAACAATTTATTTGCATCCGGGCTGTCGATACCGAAGCCGGTGTTGAAATCCACGACGAAATCGATGAAACGCAATGCTTCGTCGTCGGCTACGGCGATGTTACCGGAAGTCTGGTAAGCCACGTGTACTTCGTGTCCCTGGTCGACGAGGCGCTGGAAAGTACCACCCATTGAGATGATATCGTCGTCAGGGTGCGGGCTGAAAATCAGTACGCGTTTTTTCGCAGGCTGTGCACGCTCCGGACGATGCGTGTCGTCCGCATTGGGTTTACCACCCGGCCAGCCGGTAATGGTATGCTGCAACTGGTTGAATACGTTGATATTGATCTCGTAGCAAGCACCATATTGTGCCAGCAAGTCGCTCATACCATTATCGTTGTAATCCTTGTCGGTCAGTTTCAGGATTGGTTTTTTCAAGGTTTGCGACAAATGCGTTACCGCTTTCTTGATCATTTTATTATCCCAGATCACCGAATCCACCGCCCAAGGTGTTTTAATGCGGGTCAGTTCGGATGCGGCGCTTTCGTCTACTACAAAGCTCACATCGGCGTGTGCTTGCAAGTACGAAGCCGGGTTTAGCTCGGTTACAGGGCCTTCCACGGCGCTTTTGATCACCGAAGCTTTTCTTTCACCCCAGGCCAGCAATACAACGCGGCGTGCATTCAGGATCGGAGCCACACCCAATGTGATCGCTTTGCGCGGCACATTGTGCAGTCCGCCGAATTCCATGCTCGCGGCAGCGCGGGTAGAATGGTCGAGCGTGATGAGGCGGGTATGCGAGTTGATAAGCGAGCCCGGTTCGTTGAAACCGATGTGGCCGTTACCCCCGATACCGAGCAACTGGAAATCCAGTCCGCCCACGGCGTTTATTTTATTTTCGTAGGAAGCACAGTAATCGCGCAGCAATGGCGCCGGTACGGTACCATCCGGCAGGAAATAGTTTTCTTTGGGAATGTCTACGTGATCGAACAGCTGCTCTTTCATGAACCGGTGGTAGCTGTAAATGGAATCAGGCTCCATTTGATAGTACTCATCCAGGTTGAAAGAAATTACATTCTTGAAGCTCAAACCTTCTTCGCGGTGCATACGTACGAGGATCGCGTACACCGTCTTCGGTGAAGAACCGGTGGCGAGTCCCAGCACGCAAGGCTTTCCTTCCTTTTGTTTCTGGCGGATGAGGTCCGAGATCTCTTTCGCTACCGCATAAGACGCTTCTTTCGAATCGGCAAAAATCTGCGTCGGGATTTTTTCATAGGTAATGGGTTGCCCTATGGTGCCGGAAGTGCCTTTTCCATTATTGGAAGCTTGCATCAGGATTGTTTGTGGACTTACCGCTTGTTGGCTCATAACTAAATGTTGAATGATGTAAGAGTTTCGTGAATAGAATTAAACCGCAAGTTACTCATGTGTTCGATCACGCACGAACGATTCGACCACAAAAGTACAACGGAAAACAATTATTCTTAAAATAATTTAAGAAATAACTTACAGTTAAAATTACGCCTGCCGCCTGTCTTTAGGCTATTTGCCTCTGTAATGCTTATCAGCCCGTTGGCACTTTAAATATAAAGTAAGTGTTAATATTTTATTCCAAAATAATTGCTTGTATTTTTGCGGCTTATTCCGAAATATCACACCATTTTTTCTGACAAATCCCATGTCTACACTCACCAGCGTTGAACGCGACACCGCCATTTTTGATCTGATCAACAGAGAAAAACATCGCCAGGAGTCTGGTATCGAACTGATCGCTTCTGAAAACTTCACGTCACGCCAGGTAATGGAGGCGTCGGGGAGTGTATTGACCAACAAATATGCAGAAGGTCTTCCGGGCAAACGTTACTACGGTGGTTGCGAGGTCGTTGACGAAATCGAACAGATTGCGATCGACCGTTTGAAAGAGCTTTTCGGCGCTACCTGGGCCAACGTACAGCCACACTCGGGAGCACAAGCCAATACCGCCGTTTTCCTTGCTTGCCTGAATCCCGGCGACAAGATCATGGGCTTCAACCTCGCACACGGAGGTCACCTTACCCACGGCTCGCCTGTGAACATTTCAGGTAAATATTTCCAGCCGGTATTTTATGGCGTGGAAGCAGAAACCGGTCTGATCGACTGGGATAAGGTTGAGGAGACCGCATTGAAGGAGCGTCCGAAGCTTTTGATCTGCGGCGCGTCTGCGTATAGCCGTGACTGGGATTACGAACGCCTGCGTGCGGTGGCCGACAAAATCGGTGCATTGTTGATGGCCGATATTTCCCACCCGGCGGGTCTGATCGCGAAAGGACTTTTGAAAGATCCGTTCGATCACTGCCACATTGTTACCACAACTACGCACAAAACATTGCGCGGCCCACGCGGCGGTGTGATCATGATGCGCAACGACTTCGAAAACCCGTTCGGTATCAAAACTCCGAAAGGCGCGCTGCGTACGATGTCGTCATTGCTGGATTCGGGCGTATTCCCGGGTACACAAGGCGGACCTTTGGAGCACATTATCGCAGCCAAAGCCGTTGCATTCGGAGAAGCATTGAGCGAAGGATATTATAATTACGCCACCCAGGTTGCCAAAAATGCACAGGCGATGGCCAAAGCATTTGTGGACAAAGGTTACCGGATTATCTCAGGCGGTACCGACAACCACCTGATGCTGATCGACCTCCGTACGAAAAACGGCATCGAATCGGGCTTGACTGGTAAACTGGCTGAAAATACGTTGATCAAAGCCGACATTACCATTAATAAAAACATGGTTCCTTTCGACGACAAATCGCCGATGGTAACCTCGGGTATGCGTGTAGGAACGGCTGCAATGACGACCCGCGGATTGGTTGAGGCAGATATGGAGCGCATCGTTGACCTGGTTGATACCGTTTTGGTCAACAACGACAACGACGCGAAAATCGCTGCGGTAAAAACAGAAGTAAACGAATGGATGAAGCAATATCCATTGTATTAATGTTCAATAGTAATGCAGAATGCTGCGCGGTGACTCCGGTTACCGCGCAGTTTTTGTTTTCGGGCAGGTTAATGCGTTGACTTACAAATCAAAGGGCTCTTCATGCATTTGTCACCGAAAGCCTTTCGTTCATTATTGGTTAGCCGGAAACATATAACACAAAGAATTGTGTCCTAACTTGTTTTGACTTAATAAGTTTTTCATAACTTTGCACTCCAAAATCGAATTAATTGATATGAGCAAGAAAAATCCGGGCGAACCCGGGATTGAAATCATCGAATCTCCGGAGGCATTAGCGGGTCAGATCAATAAAGCAGAGGTTTTTTTCCTAAAAAACCGTAAGGTTGTTCTTGGAATTGGAGGGGCTATTCTGGTTGCTATCGTTGGCTTTGCAGGTTACCGTTTTTATATAGATGGTCAGGAAGGCACCGCACAGAATGCACTTGCAAGTGTTGTTTACGATTTTGAAGCCGATTCTCTGCAAAAAGCACTGAACGGAGCCGGTGGTAACGAAGGACTTTTGTCTATCGCCGACAATTATAAAGGAACCGACGCCAGCAACCTCGCCAGCTTCTACGCAGGTGTAGCATTGCTGAAACAGGGCAAATACGACGACGCGATCAGCCGCCTTCAATCATTCAGCTCTTCCGATCTGTTGATCCACGCACGCGCACAATCGTTGATCGGTGACGCATATCTCGAAAAAAATCAGCCTGCCGAGGCGATCTCATACTACCAGAAAGCAGCTGACTATGAGAAAAACGAATATTTTACACCAGTTTACCTGATGAAGCTCGCACTCGCGCAAGAAAAGGCTAACCAGCCTGCTGACGCGGTGGCTTCCTATAAACGTGTTGTTGACGAGTTCCCACTCTCCTCGGAAGTGGTGAATGCCAAGAAATATATGGGATTATTAGAGGGACAGGTCGGCAAATAATGGTTAACCATTCTGTTTCTGAAAAAGGATAAAGCCGACCTGGGTTTTATCCTTTTTTTATTCATCTAATCCGGATTTTTGAAGTAATACCTTTTATAAACTCCTTGAAAATCAACTACCATGTCAAGTGCCGATAAAAATCTGAGCGTATTCACGACGGAAGGGCTTCCCGATATCAGTAATAAAAAATTCGCGATCCTCGTGGCCGAATGGAACAGCGAGGTCACCGAGAAGCTTTTCGAAGGCGCATATCAAACGCTGATCACCTACGGGGCGCTCCCGGCGAATATCGTCAGAGGTAATGTACCGGGCAGCTTCGAGCTTACGATGGGTTCCCAATGGTTCGCACAGCGCGCCGACATCGATGCGGTCATCGCATTGGGCGTCGTGATCCAGGGCGAAACCAAGCATAATGATTATATCAACCACGCAGTAGCGCAGGGTATCACCAACGTGAGCCTGAAATACGACAAACCTGTCATTTTCGGCGTACTGACGCCTAACAATATGGAACAGGCATTGGAACGCTCGGGCGGCGTGCATGGCAACAAGGGCGACGAAGCGGCGATGACGGCGATCAAGATGGTCGGCCTTAAGGCGCAGGCTGTTGCCGGTCAGGCGTAGTCTGTCGTTGTCAGGTGCGGTCACAAGTCTTTAGAATGGGGTTTGTTAAAACAATACCTAACTATCAATGACCATGCCTGACCATCCATGACAACCTCCTGACGGCACCTGACAAAAAATAATTCATTCAAAATTCAATCATTCAAAACTAGTTATGCAAGTCTGGAAATTTGGCGGTACTTCGGTAGGGAAGCCTGAGCGTATGCACTCAATCCGCGAACTCCTCAACAATGATCCTAATCGTAAAATTGTGGTATTGTCGGCATTGTCCGGTTCTACCAATGCGCTGATCGCTATCGGAGAAGCGGCCAAATCGTATGACGATGCCAAGGCTGCGGCTTTGATTGAAGAGTTGAAAAACCACTACGATCTGTTTATCAAGGAATTGTATTCAACGCCGGAAGGATTGGCGGCTGGTCAGCAGATCGTAGATGCCGAGTTTGGATTTATCAAATCGGTGGTAGGCGTGAAGCCGTTTACGATCAAGCAGGAGAAGGAACTCGTTGCGGAAGGTGAAATATTGAGTACCAAAATGTTCCAGGCTTATCTCGAAGAAAAAGGAGAAAGCTCGGTGTTGCTTCCCGCGTTGGATTTCATGCGTATCGACGCCGACGGCGAGCCGGAACTGGCGACGATCGAGGAAAAACTGGTGACGATTTTGAACCAGTATACCGACAAGCAGACGATCGTAACCCAGGGCTTCATTTGCCGCAATCCGCGCGAAGAAGTGGACAACCTGAAAAGGGGTGGTTCGGATTACACGGCGTCACTGATCGGCGGTGCGATCCGTGCGGACGAGATCCAGATCTGGACCGATATCGACGGTATGCATAACAACGACCCGCGCATTGTGAAACGCACCTTCCCGATCCGCGAGCTGACGTTCGAAGAGGCAGCTGAGCTGGCATACTTCGGGGCGAAAATCCTGCATCCAAGCACGATTACCCCTGCCAAATTGCGCGGCGTACCGGTTCGTTTGAAAAACACCATGCAGCCCGAAGCTCCGGGAACGCTCATCGCAACCCAGACCTCTGACCGCGATATCAAGGCCATCGCTGCGAAGGACAATATCACGGCGATCTACATTCACTCGACGCGTATGCTGAATGCTTACGGCTTCCTGCGCAGGGTGTTCGAGATCTTCGAAAAATATAAAACACCGGTGGACATGATCACGACCTCCGAAGTATCGGTGTCGGTAACGATCGATAACTCGGAAAACCTGGAACAGATCAGCGCCGAATTGCGTGAATTCGCTGATTTGGAGGAACATGACCGTGATCAGAACATCATTTGCATCGTGGGTAATTTCAGCGCCGACAAAGAGGGTATCGCCCTTAAGGTGCTCGACGCGATGAAAAATATTCCTATACGAATGATTTCGTACGGCGCTTCGGAGCACAACCTTTCGTTGCTGATTCATTCAAAATATAAAGCGGAAGCGCTGAATGTCCTGAACGAGCGCTTGTTCTTTTACGAGGATGCGATGAAGGACATTTTCACCGCGCCTTGATTTTCAAAGCATTCAAAATACTAAAAAGCTGATCGCCGACAGCCGACAGCGCACAGCCAATGTTACAAACGAATTTTATCCGCGAAAACCGCGAACTGACCATCGCGGGACTGACGAAAAAGCATTTCAAGGATGCCGAACAAGCGGTAGACCGCATTATAGAGCTGGATAGCAAGCGCCGTCAGGTCCAGCAGGAGCTGGACGACGTGCTAGCCGCATCCAACAACAAAGCCAAGGAAATCGGTGCATTGATGAAGGCTGGCCAAAAAGCCGAGGCAGAAGCCGCCAAAGCCGACACCGCCGCATTGAAAGAGCGTTCCAAAGCATTGGAGGAAGAGCACAAGGCATTCGAGGAAAGCTTGCTGCAAGAGTTGGTAAAATTGCCAAATCTCCCGCACGAGAGCGTGCCCGAAGGCCGCACTGCCGACGATAATGTGACCGTCCTCGAAGCCGGTATCAAGCCGACATTGCACGAAGGCGCATTGCCGCACTGGGACCTGATCAAAAAGCTGGGCGGAAGCCAGGCACCGATCATCGATTTCGAGCTCGGCAACAAAATTGCCGGCGCGGGTTTCCCGGTGTACAAAGGCAAGGCCGCGCGTCTGCAGCGCGCGATGATCGCATTCTTCCTCAGCGAGGCGGGTAATGCAGGTTATACCGAAATACAACCGCCGATCGTCGTGAATGCGGATTCTGGCTTTGCAACGGGCCAGTTGCCGGACAAGGAAGGCCAGATGTACCACGCCACTGTGGACGATCTATACCTGATTCCCACCGCCGAGGTGCCCGTTACCAACCTCTACCGCGATGTGATCGTAGCCGAAAGCGAATTGCCTGTGAAGAATGCCGCATTCACGCCGTGCTTCCGCAGGGAAGCGGGCAGTTGGGGTGCGCACGTACGCGGGTTGAACCGCTTGCACCAGTTTGATAAGGTGGAAATCGTACAGATCAACAAGCCGGAGGAATCTTACAAAGCCCTCGATGAAATGGTGGAGCACGTCAAAAGCCTCCTCGAAAAGCTGGAATTGCCTTACCGCATTCTTCGCTTGTGCGGCGGCGACATGGGTTTCACTTCCGCATTGACCTACGATTTCGAAGTATGGTCGGCCGGGCAGCAGCGCTGGCTGGAATGTAGTTCTGTTTCAAATTTTGAGACTTACCAGGCCAACCGCTTGAAACTGCGCTACAAGAATGCCGATAAAAAGACGCAGCTGCTTCACACATTGAACGGCTCCGCATTGGCATTGCCGCGCATTCTGGCCGCATTGCTGGAAAACAACCAGCAGGCCGACGGAACCGTGAAAGTACCGGCCGTTCTGGTACCATTCTGCGGCTTCGATGTGATCGAATAGGATATTTGAATGCAAATTGCAAAAGGCTCTCATTCCAGTGAGGGCCTTTTTGCGTTTTGGAGTAATGCGGTAACGCCGGTCTGCTCCATAATGAGCCTTCCTACTTTTTCAAATGCCGCACCTTCCTCGATTTTGAACGTGTTTTGAAACCCGTTTTCGTTAATGCGGGTGCGAAAGCATCGGAAGCTGATGGCCGGCTGCGCGGTATATTGCGCGATAAGCTCGTGCAGGTGAGTAGAAACGAGGAAATAGGAGCCGCCGAAGTCGGAAAAACCGTCCAGCACTGTTTTGGAACAATGCAAGGCGTCCTCCTGATTGGTACCGCGGAATAATTCATCCACGATCACAAAGCATTTCTCTCCATCGCTCAATGCCTTTGAAATCTCTTTGATACGCATCATTTCATTATAAAAATGGCTGAAACCCTGGTCGAGGTCGTCGGAGAGATGAATGGAGGTGAAGAGCCGTTGGATAAATGGCAGGTAGAGCGATTTTGCGGGCACTGGCCAGCCCAAATGCGCCAGGTAGACCAGGACACCGCACGCTTTGAGAAAGGTCGTCTTACCGCTCGTATTCGCGCCGGTGAGGATGCATACGGGGTTGTTACTTTCCAATTCAAGGTCATTTGGAACAGGATCGGTGATCAGCGGATGCCAGGCATTTTCAATGCGGAAGTTTTTGGAATGTATATCAAAATGGGGAAATGATAGCTGATGTCGTCTGGCTGTTTTGACAATCGCCAGACAAGTGTCCAGCTTGTAAAGCGTGTCGAGCATTTGCCTGAATTTATCCCGGTGGCTGATCCGAAAATGATAGTCAAGGTAGAAGATCGAGCGATTGGACAGTTTCCTGTCGTTCTTTTTCAAAAAGATGGATAGGATGGGAGAAAAGATAAATTTTCGGAGCTCGTCAATGTCGTCGGAAATTTCCTCGGGAATGGCCATTTCCGCAAGGTGGTCCAAAGTGGATTGAACCGCTCTCACCAGCCGCAGTGTTGCCAGCACGCCGCTTTGAATGCGGTAATATTCGCCTTTGTTCCGCTTCGAGTACAGCCAGGTGTCAAACCAATGTACAACTGCATCCTGCGACATCGAATGTGCTACACTTAATGCATAGTAGCTTTCCGCAGCCGCTGCATAAGCTTTCGCGATGTTTACCTGCCATGCAGCCGGGCGGGTTGCGATTGCCTTTAACAAGTCCTGGAAACGGATAATGTCTTCGGGCGTTGCTTTCGGTCTGCTGATAATGCTTCTGAGATAGTCGGCGCCGCCGAGCGTTTCGGTGTGGTTGTAGAAGGCGAAAATGCTGGCTGTCCGGCTGTTTTCCGGAAGGAGTTGTAGTTCGTGCAGGGTGTGGCGGTCGACGGGCTGCATTCGGGGCAGTTTTGGTATTCCCAAATGTAGAAACCGCTGTCGACAGCCAGCCGTTAAAGAAAGTTAAACTTCGTGCTTTTTAGGGAATGCGAGCCAGATGAAATAGCCCGTTAAAATGACGATAGCCGTCTGCATGGAGTAGTCGATCAGCAGCTCTGTGGATGCGGTGGTATCCGAAGGCGTCATGTAGCATGGCATGCCGAGGCGCCACCAGTACGAGGGATGCACGACGCAGAGCAGATTGAATACGAATAGGATCGTAACCTGTGTTTTGTTCTTCCAGTCAATCACATAGAACACCAGCGGAAGCAGGAACAGGAAAATATAATTGCTATAAGCGCTTTGCTGTACGATCATCATCGTAGCGTACAAAACGATCCAGACTTTGGAAAGCATCACCCTGAAATCGGCATAGCGCAGGCGCCAGGCGGCCAGGCAGGCTAGCCCTACGGACGCTACCAGCCCGATCCAGTTCCAGAATTTTTCCCCGACACCAATATTATTGTAAAACCAGGGATTCAACACGGAAGGAATGTTGGGCGCACGCAGGGTTTTCGCTTCGTCCAGCGGCTGCATGAATTCCAACCCCACGAGCGGGTACAGTACCGCCAGCGAAATAATGCCGATGATGGCAATAGGGATCACAAAGCGTACTTTTTGTTTTTCCAATAAAAACAATGGCACCATGATGAGCACGAAAATGGCCTTGGTCATCAACAAACCTATGGCGAGAATGGCCGCATACCACTCCACCCGCAACGTACGCTCACGCACGAGGTAGGCGAGCGTCACGAAAAGCCACATCCATACATCCTCCTGCGCGCCGATCACGCATAGCACGAGCGAGCCGGGGAGCAGCAGGTAAATGAGCGCCCGGAACAGGAATGCACCGCGCGTTTGGAATGGCCTGAAAAAATGGTAGGAAACGAGCAATGCCACGCCGTCCATGACCGCCATCGTGAGGACGATCATTTTCGGGCTGTACCAGAGTTTGAGCCAGATGCCGAGGAAATAGGCGTAAAGCGGGGAGTAGGGCGACCAGAAATCGCGGTACACGACCTGGCCTAACGAAGCCTTGCTGCCTTCGTCCCAGAAACCGTTCACGTCGGAAGTCGGCTCCATATTGGCGACGAGGTACACGGCGATAAATGGAAGCAGCCGCAGGATAATCCACGCGACAGAGAGCACGGCGTTGGCGGATTTCTTTTCCAGCCAGTCGGTCAATGCGTCTTTTTTGAATAACAATGCGGCCGTGACGAGCAATGCGGCAATGCTGATGGCGGTTTTGGCAAGGATAATGTTCATGCCGTCGCCAGGTTTTGCGTCGGAACCACTTTGCGGAATGTTTCGCGGAGAATCCACAGGAAGCAGAGCACATTCAGGATCTGCAATACATACTCAAAGAGGTAGGATGCATTGGCAAACATGCCCAATGAGGTGTATGCGGGCTGTTTGATATAAACCCACACAAATGGCTGCACCACCGTGAGCCAGTTCAATGCAAGGAGCACCACTACGTGCGCGGTTTTGCGGATATCGATGATTTCGAACAGAACGGCCATCAGATAGGCGATCACGTAAGCGCCCATCGCGCTGGCCTGGAAGAGCATCATGCACACGAAAACGGCGATAAACAGGCCGGGTAATACTTCGCTGATGTGCCGATGCCGGGCTTTGAATGCCATGTAAACCGGGATGAAAACGGTAAATAGCAGCCCGAACCAGTTGATCAGCGTCGATTTCTTTTCGTCCACATGGAAAACGATTTCCACGAAAGGTCTTAGTACCGAAAACAGGTTAGGCGTCATGAGCTGCTCCGTATGCCGGATGGGCATCAGGAACAGGTCGCCGATCTGCCAGTAGAGGAAACCCACCGCCGGTAGCCCGATAGCCGCCATAACGAGGAGCATTTTAACGGGTTTTTTCACCATCACCAGCAATGCAGGCAGCAGGAATATGAAGGTAACCTTGATCGTCAGCAGCGTCATCGCGTACAAAATACCGATACCGACCTCGTAATTGGCCCTGTTTTTAATGGTATAACGCCAGATCAGCAGCGCAGCGCCCCAGAACCAGACTTCTTCCTGCCCATCGACGAGGATGTACATGAATGCGGCCGGCAGCATGAAATAAATGCTGGCCAGTTGCAGCGCTTTCGGGCTTCTGGATTTATATGTATCGTAAGTGAGCCAGAGAATAGCGGTTTCCATGAGCACCATAAACAGCACGATCGCCCGCGCATTGTGCCAGATCCAGACGGGGATGCTGATAATGTAGGCGTACAGCGGCGCGTGATACGACCAGAAATCACGGTAGACGAAACCACCGGCCTTGGCGCCTTCGGCTTTGTAGAAAAAGAAAGGAATGTCGCCGCGCGGCTCTTCGTTGATAATAAGGAAGATGCCGATCCAGGGAATGAGCCTGAAAAGCACGAAACCCAGGGTGAAAATCAGTTTATCGTTTTCCTGCTGCCATTTTGAAAAAAGATCCGAACGGCTGATGGTCCAGATAATTCCGATAGTCAATGCAAGGTTGATGAGCAGCTTAATGTAAAAAACGGTAAGAACGGGCATGTGTAGCAGTCGTGATCAGTGCGCAAACATAATAAGTTTTAACCGGTTAGGAAATGTATGCTTGCATACCTTTTTTGTAATTCCTATTTTTAAAAATCTTCATCCTCAAAAATCAACGTCTTCTATGTCAGCTTCCCAACCACTTTCCGGAATGGATTTCAACCTCAGTGAAGAGCACCTGGCCGTGCAGGCCGCTGCACGCGATTTTGCACAAACGGAGTTGCTGCCCGGCGTGATCGAGCGTGACACGGCGCAGCATTTCGATCCGATACTGTTGCGCAAAATGGCTGAGATGGGTTTCATGGGCATGATGGTCGCGCCCGAATACGGCGGCGGGGGCATGGATACGCTCGCATATGTACTCGCGGTAGAGGAAATTTCGAAGGTAGATGCCTCTGCCGGGGTGATCATGTCGGTGAATAATTCGCTGGTGTGCTGGGGATTGGAAAAGTATGGGACGGAGGCGCAGAAGCAGCAGTACCTGACACGCCTCGCGTCGGGGGAAATCGTCGGCGCATTCTGCCTGTCTGAGCCGGAAGCGGGTTCGGACGCCACGTCGCAGCATACTACTGCATTTGCCAGTGGCGACCATTACTTATTGAACGGCACAAAAAACTGGATTACCAACGGGAATACCTCGTCGGTATGCCTCGTGATTGCGCAAACCCATCCGGAATTGAAACACAAAGGCATTAATGTTTTTATCGTCGAAAAAGGCTGGGCGGGTTTTTCGGTGGGCAGGAAAGAAGATAAAATGGGTATAAGGGCCTCAGATACACATACTTTGATGTTTTCGGACGTAGAAGTGCCTGCGGAGAACCGGATCGGGGAGGACGGCTTCGGTTTTCGCTTTGCGATGAATGTGCTGAATGGCGGCCGCATCGGCATTGCCGCGCAGGCGCTGGGGATCGCGGCGGGCGCTTTTGAGCTTTCCTTGAAATATTCCAAGGAGCGGAGGACATTCGGCAAACCCATTGCAGAGCACCAGGCGATCCAGTTCAAATTGTCCGAAATGGCGACGAAAATTGAGGCCGCCCGGTTACTTGTTTACAAGGCGGCACGATGGAAAGATGAAGGAAAAGACTACATCCAGGCCGCGGCGATGGCAAAATTGTATGCATCCGAAGTAGCCATGTGGGTGACAACAGAAGCCGTCCAGGTGCACGGAGGCTACGGTTATGTGAAGGAGTACCACGTAGAAAGGCTCATGCGCGATGCTAAAATCACACAGATTTATGAAGGTACCTCCGAAATCCAAAAACTCGTCATCGCCCGGGAGCTTCTTAAATAATTAGTAATTCCCCTAAAAGTCGATTTTATTCTGAATCTTGGATTAAAATAATATCAAAATATCACTTTTTTTTAAATTTTTGTGAAACTATACTTGTATTAGTTTTGTACAATTTATTAGATTTGTACAAAATTCGAAAAATCGGTCAAAACGACCCTTAAATATATCAAGTATGGAAGACTATAATAAGATTATTGAGTCGTTGGGGGTGAAATTTGTGAAGGCCCGTCATATCAGGATTTTACAGCCCATCACAATCAAGAATTTCTATGACGTACAGAACTCCCTGACCATTCTGTACGATGGCGAAGTTTCTTTCGGTTCCGAAGAGTCGCAGAAGGTTGAGGAAGGGGATATGCTCTTTATTCCGGGCGGAAAGCACGCTACCGTGACGTATGGTAACACGGCCACGGCCAAAACCGTATCGAACGAAGAGTTCATGACCAACCGGGACAACTATATCGAGGCAGGCCATGATCCCGCATTGATCGGCAAATTGCCTAACTCGTTCGGATTGATCTCTTTCGAGGCAAAGGTGTTCGATACCGTTAACTTCTTTACCTCCCTGGACGTGCCCCCGTTCCTGATCAAACGCGACGATCAGATTGCGGCGACGATCAACCAGATCCTGACGGAAGACATGCTCGATACGCCCGGAAAAGGCCGTATTATCAAGATCAAAACCGAAGAGGTGGTGATCGAAATCATCCGTTATATTTTGAAAAACAAACTGTTCGTGGAGCAGCTTGTTACCAATAGTACCTATTTTAAAGATCCTCGCCTGATCGACATTTTCGCTTACATCAAAGACAACCTGGGCGGCGACCTGTCGAACAAAGTGCTCGCGAACGTAGCGAACGTTTCAGAGGATTATGTAGGCCAGTATTTCAAAATGCTGACAGGTATTAACCCACAGGATTATATCGAGTACCAGCGCATGGAAAAGGCTGTGGACCTGCTCCGCACGTCGAAGAAAAGCATCCGCGCGATCGGTTCCGATGTGGGTTACAAAGACACCGCGTATTTCTGCCGCCGCTTCAAGATGATGTTCGGTATCCCGGCCGGGAAAATGCGCCGTCGCGAATCGCTGATGAATGTTTAGAATGTAATGTTAGACTATAATTGAAAAAGAGAACTGGTTCCAGTTCTCTTTTTTTGTGTCCTTATCTTCAAACGGCAGTTTTCATTGAGCAGGTGTCAGCTGCACCGTGGCCACCTTCCACCTCCCGCCCGAGCGTACGCACACGCTCGTGTACGCGACATTGCCGTTGAAGCCGTTGTTCTGTATCCGTGCGCTCACATTCCAAAGCCCCTGCACGACGGTCACATCCCCGTACGTGCGCGAGCGCGTGCCCGTGAGCATGCCCGAGTCGACAACGATGAAGCCTTGCGATACGGCCTGCTGCAATGCGCGGGCATCGATGGTGGAGCCGTTGAAATTGGTGACGGTAAAATCGTTTGAAACGAGATTCCCCATGGCATTGGCGTCTTCTTCCAGCAATGCTTTAAAAAACAAATTCGAACAATCCGTACCGTCGATCGGCTGGTTGTTTTGCGCAAGCACCGGGATAGCCGCGAGTGCCAGCAGGAAGGTGAGGAGTTGTTTCATATTCTCGTGTCGTGTGGCTAGATTCGCCTCTGTTTTTGAATGAACGAATCAGTACAATGAAATTATCTATAAAAATCCTTTTGAGCGCATTGGTTTGCCTTACAATGGCCTGTTCCAGCGCCCCCGATAAATTAGGCAATCTCGACCTTAAAAAATGGCGAGGCGACCGCGGAGGCTGCAATGATGTGCGCAAAGGCCTGGAAGCCGATTTTAAGGGCGTCGAAGACGAGTTGAAAGGAAAGTTTGCCGATACGATCGGGGAATTGCTCGGCCGGCCCGACATTCACCAGCTGGGTGAGCGTAATACGAAGTTCTACGTATATTACCTCAGCAAAGGCCCGCAATGCGAGAACATGCAGGCAAAATCGGAATCGCGGAAGGTGATTCTGAAATTCAACGCGGTAGGGTTGCTGTCCGAAATTACCTACCAGGACAGGCCGTTATAAATAAAACTTCTTGATTTTGATCAGCTGCTCCACAGGCTCCGGCACCATGTACCGGATCGACTGGCCGTTTTTGATGCAGCCTCTCAAAAATGTTGCGGAAATATCGAGCAGCGGCGCCTGTACGAAACGCACATTGGGATGGTTACCGAATGCGTGCGCTTTGGAATTGGGGCGCGGGTAAACGTATAGCCCGGTGTATTCGAGGATTTTCTCGTAATTCTTCCAGTTGGGAAACTGCGCCAGATTGTCTTCGCCCATGATCAGCCTGAATTCGTGCTGCGGGTATTTCTCCTGCAAACGCACGAGCGTGTCGATGGTATAACTAGGCTTGGGCATGTGGAACTCTATGTCGTTCGCCCGAAGCAATGCATTATCCGAAATGGCGCGCTGCACGAGGTCGAAACGGTCGAACTCGTGTAACAGGCTGCTGTTTTTTTTAAATGGGTTCTGCGGGCTGACGATAAACCAGACCTGTTCGAGGTCGGTAGTAGTGGCCATCGTGTTGGCGATGATCAGGTGGCCCACATGGATAGGATTGAACGATCCGAAAAACAGGCCGACTTTCATCGCTGGCAATAAGATTAGGATTGAATGAATTTCTGAACGAGCTCTTCCGCCTGGGTAAGCGCCTCTTCCAGATGATCATTGACGAGGACCTGATCAAATTCATGTTCGAAACTTTGTTCGTATCGAACTTTCGCCAGGCGGGTTGCAAGGGTTTCGGGGGTTTCGGTCCCACGTCGTGCAAGGCGGCGTTTGATTTCTTCGTCGGAGGTAACCTTCACGAATACGGCGAGTGCGGCATCACCGTATGCTTCTTTCAGCTTTAAACCTCCTTTCACGTCCACATCGAAGAGCACGTGTTTGCCTTCGTCCCAAAGGCGTTGTATTTCGGCTTTCAACGTGCCGTAGTAATTACCGGCGTAAACTTCTTCCCATTCCGCGAACTGCTGATCTGCAATTTTTTGGCGAAAATCCTGTAAGGTCAGGAAGTAATAATCTTTGCCATCTATCTCGTGCTCACGCCGTGTGCGCGTACATGCGGAGACAGAAAATGCCAGTTGCTGTGTGTATTTATTTAAAAGATGCCTTACAATAGTGGTCTTTCCGGATCCGGAAGGGGCAGAAAATATGATAAGCTTACCTTTCACTCGAACAGATTAACTGTTAATTTTTGACATGATTGTATTAAGAATGCTCTCCGGGCAAGGTTTCTTCACAATTTTCAGGGTGAGGGAATCCTTGATGCACTTTTCCAGGCGGTAAGCCTCGATACAAGGGATGCATTTGTCCATGTTTTCGCGGAAGTGGTCCTTCTCTGCTTCGCTCGCCTCGTCATCCAGGATCGCCTGAATGATTTTCATACACTCAGCATGATGCTCGCAGGTATGCTTCATTTGTTTTTGCGCAACTTCTGTTACAGAAGGCGTCGTGGAAGATGCATTCATTAGTTAAAATGAAAAAAGAATAATGGAATATATGTACAGTTGTACCCTATAACCGAAGAGGTTGCAAAAAAAGTTTCACAACCTATGAATCATATCCCATTGAACTCGCGTAGCTTCTGAGTTTTTCTTTCAGGAGGTTACGCGCACGGTGCAATCGCGACCTCACGGTTCCGATCGGAATGTCCAGGATTTTGGCCATCTCTTCGTAAGTGAACCCTTCGATGTCGCAGAGGATGATAACCGTTCTGAAGTCGACAGGCAGGGCATTGAGCGCATTAGCAACCTCATCGCCGATCAGTTCCTGTACAGCATCGGCACGGAGGTCTACGGTATAAGTGGTATCGGATGCTTCCTCGGAATTATAGGTCGTTTCAACTTCCTGATAATCAACTTTGGAAGGTTCTTTACTTTTTTTACGGTAGTCGTTGATGAAGCTGTTTTTGAGGATTCTGAAAAGCCAGGCTTTGGCATTCGTACCCTGCTCGAAGGAAGATATAAAACGGAACGCTTTCAGATATGTATCTTGAACCAGGTCATTCGCATCGTCTTCGTCCATTGTAAGGCGGAAGGCGAAGTTGTACATGGAGTCAATGTGTGGCATGAACTCGCGGTTAAATACTTCATAACGAAGATCGTCCGTGTATTCATTAGTCGTGAGCGTTTCTGACATGGCAACTAACATAGGAATGCTGAATTTACAAAGATTAATAACAGCTCCAATTCGTACAAATTAAAATTTGATAAATGGCTGATTGGAGCGCCCTAACTGCCCTTTTTTCACGATGAAAACGGTGCCGCCTCTTATCGTTAATTTAATGTTACTACATCAAATTCCGAGCCAAAAAGCCGGTTCGGTCAAAATGTCATGCTAGCGTTTGGAGAAGAGTTCCAGCAGGATAATGAGGATCGTCGTGAACAATGCGCTGGCACCGATGCGGATCAGCGTGTAAAGGATCATTCCAAAGTTGTTCATCTCCATCAGGAACAGCATGGAATGGTGTAGTAGTATTAATGGAAAAATGTAGGAAACGAACTGCCCGAACCCCTGCGCGCGTATCCCTACTTCCGCGCGCTCTGCCCCGCGCGACTTCATCTGGTAATGGATCAGGAATGGCCTCAGGTAAGCGATCAAAACGGTAGCAGACGCGTGCATACCGAACGTATTCGAGAATACATCCACGATAAAACCGATCGCAAAGGCGATCAGCAGCGCATACATGCGGTCCATATCCGCCGGCAGCAGCAGGATGCCCGCAATGTAAATGAAGCAGAACGCGTAATTGAACAGCACGATATTCCGCATGAAGAAGATCTGCAAAAACAGGTAAAGCAGGATCATCAGGGAATATTGTATGGCCTCGCGTAAGCTCATTTCTTAGGATCTATGGTTCTTAGTTTAAGGTTTTCCTGTTCTACAAGTTGGTGATTTTGTACCACATACACGTATGACAGGTTCCGGAAGTCGGTGGCGAGACGAAGCGTGATGTTATAAAATGTCTGGTTCGGGTTCACAGCCACCGTTTCTACTTTTCCGACCATGATGTTCGGCGGAAAGACCGAGTTTTGGTCAGACGTCACCGCCGAGTCGCCCTTGAAAACTTTGGTATACTTCGAAACGTCGATCATGTCGATGAGGTTGGGGTCTTTTCCATCCCATTTGGCATAACCGATTTCCTTGCTCCGGATCAGCTTGGACGAAACCATGAAGTTCGAATGCAGGATCGAGGTGATTACCGAATAATGTTCCGAGCAGAACCGCACTTTTCCGACAACGCCCGTCGCCGAAATGACGCCCATACCGGGTTTAATGCCATGCGCCGTGCCCTTGTCGATGGTAATGACGTTGTTCGCCTTGTTGGTTTCATTGTCTACCACTTTCGCCACCGTGTAGGTAAAACGCGCCGCGAACGCGGAATCCGGCACATAACCCGCCGGAGACTGGGTGGCGTTCGTCTGGCTGAGCCGCGCTACCTGCGCGTGCAGATGTGCATTCTCGCTCGCAAGGTCGGCATTGATCTCGTTGAGCTTGGTATAGTCTCGTACCGAGTTCGAAAAAGCGAGCGTTTTGGCTACGTAGTAATTCGAAGTATTGAAATAAGTAGCTCCCCAGTAGGTGTTGTTGCGCACGATCAGCCATACACTGAGCACTTCCAGCAACACAAATACCAAAAAGAAACGATTCCGGACGACGAAATCAACGAGTTGGAGCATGGGGATAAATGTTCACGCGCAGTTCATTGCCGGCGCACTTTGCGCAAAAATATGAAATTTTTACGCGCTACGAATCGAGCGATGAACTGTGCGCTCCGATCCTACGAAATCAGTACGGGCTTGTATAGTTCGAGGTTTTTGAGGACTTCCCCGGTACCTTTCACGACGGCCTTAAGGGGATCGTCGGCGATGTGTACGGGAAGTTTGGTTTTCTGGGCGATACGTCTGTCGAGGCCGTGGATCAATGCGCCGCCGCCTGTGAGGTAAATACCGTTTTTGAAAATATCCGCAGAAAGCTCTGGCGGAGAAATTTCGAGGGCTTTCATGACGCCCTCTTCGATTTTGGAAATCGATTTATCGAGCGAATAAGCGATTTCGCTGTAAGTAACGCGGATTTCCTTTGGAATACCGGTCATCAGGTCGCGGCCGCGGATCTGGTAATCGTCCAACGGGATTTCCAGTTCCGGTGAAGCGGAGCCAATCGCCATCTTGATGAGTTCGGCAGAACGCTCACCGATGAGCAGGTTATGCTCGCGGCGCATGTAATCGACGATATCACGGGTGAAAACGTCGCCCGCGATGCGTACCGACTGCTCGCAAACGATACCTGACAATGCGATAACGGCGATTTCGGTGGTACCACCGCCGATGTCGACGATCATGACGCCATTAGGCTGCGTAATGTCGATACCGATACCGATTGCCGCTGCAATGGGTTCGTGTACCATATATACTTCCTTTGCGCCGGCGTGCTCGCAGGAGTCCTTCACGGCCCGTTTTTCAACCTCGGTAATTCCCGAAGGAATACAAACTACCATGCGGTGGGAAGGAGTGAAGAAACGGCTTCCGGTATCGATCATTTTGATCATCCCGCGGATCATCATTTCGGCTGCTGTAAAGTCGGCAATCACCCCGTCTTTCAGCGGACGGATCGTTTTGATATTCTCGTTCGTCTTTTCATGCATCTGCATTGCCGTGTGCCCGATCGCCAGTACTTTACCCGTGGTTTTATCCATGGCAATGATCGACGGCTCATCCACAACAACTGTATCTTTATGAATGATCAGAGTATTCGCAGTACCCAAATCAATCGCTATATCGCTCGTCAAAAAATCAAACAATCCCATATATAATGTTAAAAACTTTGCTCACTTTGATTTCAGGATGGCAAAATTACAGATTATTAACCACAAACAAAGGCATTTAAAAAATTTCGGTATGTGGTATCCGAAGGGCGTAAAACTAGTTGCAAAGCAGCTCTCAGACGGTGTAAAATCATGGAATTTGTAAATCCTGCGTACATTTGTTTTCACTATGGGAATCAGATCAATTTTGAGCAGGCCGCTGGCCCGTTACATTGTCAGGCAGCAACAGGAATGGATCGCACGCAGCGTGGAGGTCCAGGAAAAGTGGAGGGCGGAACTGGTGAAAAAGGCAGCGGCGACGCAGTTTGGAAAGGACCATTTTTTCAAAGACATCCACAGCTATTCCGACTTCCGGGAAGCCGTGCCGGTGAGTGACTATGAGGACCTGAAACCTTATGTAGAGAAAATAAAATCCGGGGAAAGTGATATTTTGTGGCCCGGCAAACCGCTCTATTTTGCCAAGACTTCCGGGACGACTTCGGGCACCAAATACATCCCGATTTCGAAAGACTCGATCTCCAACCACATCGACTCGGCAAGGAATGCCATTTTGACGTATATTGAAGAGACGCAACGGTCTGAATTCCTGGATAATAAGTTGATTTTTCTCTCTGGCAGCCCGATACTGACAGAAACCGGCGGGGTACTGACAGGCCGTCTGTCAGGCATTTCCAACCACCACGTGCCGGGTTATCTGCGTTCCAACCAGCTGCCGAGCTACGATACCAACTGCATCGAGGACTGGGAAACAAAGCTCGACAAGATCATCGACGAAACGATCGATCAGCGCATGTCGCTCATTTCAGGTATTCCCCCCTGGGTGCAAATGTACTTCGACCGTATTATCGAACGCACGGGCAAGAAAATCAAAGACGTTTTCCCTGATTTCTCCCTTTTTATATATGGCGGCGTCAATTTCGAGCCCTACCGCGCCAAGCTGTTCGAGTCCATCGGCAAGCCCATCGATTCCATTGAATTATACCCGGCTTCCGAGGGCTTTCTGGCCTATCAGGACAAGCAGAACGACGAAGGACTGCTGCTTTTGCTCGATACCGGCATTTTCTTTGAATTTATTCCCGTTGAAAACTACTTCGACGAAAATCCGAAGCGGTTGTCGATCGGTGAAGTGGAGGTAGGGAAAAATTATGCGGTAATCGTCAATAACAATGCGGGATTATGGGGCTATTCCCTGGGCGATACCGTCAAGTTTGTCTCGACAGACCCTTACAAGATATTGGTGACGGGACGTATCAAGCATTTCATTTCCGCATTCGGCGAACACGTGATCGGCGAGGAGATCGAGAAAGCATTGAAATACGCATTGGAACGCCACCCGGAAACGGAAGTGGTAGAGCTGACCGTGGCGCCGATGGTGACCCCGGCGGGCGGCGGGCTGCCTTACCACGAATGGTTGGTAGAATTCGCGACAAAGCCGAACGATACGGAGCAGTTCGCGAACGACCTCGACCGCAGGCTGACAGAGTTGAACATTTATTACAAAGACCTGATCACGGGAAGCATCCTGCGCCGCCTCGAACTCACGCCGCTGCGCAAGAATTCGTTTATCGATTATATGCGCGCTAACGGTAAGCTGGGTGGCCAGAATAAGGTGCCGCGCCTCTCCAACGACCGGAAGATCGCCGACGAGCTCGCACGCCTGAACGGAAATTGAACCTAACTGAGAATGCAATGAAAAAAAGAGTAGCCATATTAGGTTCGACCGGTTCCATCGGCACCCAGGCCCTGGAAGTGATCGCAGCCCATCCCGATATTTTTTCCGTGTCAGTGCTTACCGCCGGCGGCAATGCGGATTTGCTCATCGAGCAAGCCGTGAAATTCAAGCCGGAAGAGGTGGTGATTTGTAACGAGGCGCATTACGAAAGGGTGAAAGCAGCCCTTTTTCCTTTCGGCATTAAAGTATACAGCAGCGCGGATGCATTGGCGTCGGTCGTGGAATCGGACCATGTGGATGTGGTGCTGACGGCGATGGTGGGTTATGCGGGTCTGATACCGACCATTCACGCGATCAAAGCGGGAAAGGACATTGCATTGGCCAACAAGGAAACGCTCGTTGTGGCGGGGGAAGTGATTACGGCCCTGGCGAAGCAGCACAATGTCAGCATTTACCCCGTCGATTCGGAGCATTCGGCGATATTCCAATGCCTTGCCGGAGAATCGGAGAACAAAATTGAAAAGATCATATTAACTGCGTCGGGCGGGCCATTCCGGGGCAAAGACCGTGCATTCCTCGCGCACGTCACGAAGGCGCAGGCGCTCAAACATCCGAACTGGAGCATGGGCGCCAAGATTACCATCGACTCGGCGACATTGATGAACAAGGGGTTGGAAGTGATCGAAGCCAAATGGTTATTTGACCTGAATGCTACGCAGATAGACGTGATCGTACACCCGCAGAGCATCGTGCATTCGCTGGTACAGTTCGAGGACGGCAGCATCAAGGCGCAAATGGGGCTTCCCGATATGAAACTGCCCATTCAATATGCGCTCAATTACCCGCTACGGCTGAAATCCGACTTCCCGCGGTTCAATTTCATGGACTATCCGACGCTGACCTTCGAAAAGCCGGACCTGGAAACTTTCCGTAACCTTGCCATTGCCTATGAAGCCTTGGAAAAAGGCGGAAACGCTGCTTGCATCGTCAATGCCGCCAATGAAATTGCCGTTGACGCATTCCTGCACGATAAGATTGGTTTTTTGGATATTTCGGACGTAATTGTCGAGAGCCTTGCCAAAATTGCATTCATCGGGAATCCTTCAATCGGGGATTATGTTGAGACGAACGAAGCGACAAGGCGTTTTGCTTCTGAAATGATACAGGTCAAAGTTTAAATGAAAACCACCTTTCTAAAATACTTGTCCGTTGCGCTTGCCAGTACATTGAAATTCTTCGGAGGGCCGATTGCGGGGGTAGTGTTAAAATTGACCTGGATAGAAACTGCCCTTTGCTCGGCGGTAGGGATGATGTTCACGGTGTTCGTGCTCACCTATCTGGGCGGCGCGATCCGAAACCTCATTCAGAAAAACCGGAAATCCCCACCAAAAAGATTCACCAGAACCAACCGCATTGCCGTCAATATCTGGCGTAAGTTCGGGATCGTCGGCATTGCATTCCTGACGCCCCCGCTGTTCACGCCGCTTTTCGGGCCCATTCTGGCCGTCGCTTTCCGCGTGCCGAAGCCGTCGATATTCTTGTGGATGTCGGCCAGCGCGCTCGTATGGGGTCTGGCAATCTCCTACATCGCCCACAAGATGACGTTTATCCAGGAGTGGATTAAATGAGTCGTTTCTACCGGCTGACTTCCTTCTTCGGCGCAGCGGTTTTCTTCATAAAATCACCTTGCGAGAAGTATTTTTCGATGAGGCAGTACATCAATATAAAGAAGTACCGGCTGCCCATTTCCTTGATTTTCAGCTTAGATTCACCGTATTTCCGGTTGGTCCAGCTATTGGGTACGACAGCGTAGTTGTAGCCGCGCACCATGGCTTTGAGAGGTAATTCGATAGTTAAATTGAAATGAGGTGCCAGAAATGGCTTGATACCCTCAATGGTTTCGCGCTTGTAAAGCTTGAATGCATTGGTAGTATCATTGTATTTAATCCCCATTACCATGCGCACGATCGCATTTGCCACGCGGTTAATCACCTTTTTCAGTGCGGGGTAGTCGATCACCTTACCCCCTTTTTCCCAGCGCGAGCCGAAAACGCAGTCGTAGTCGCCTTCCAGCATTTTGTAATAAAACTTCACGAGGTCTTCGGGATCATCGGACATATCGGCCATGAAAACGGCCACACAATCACCTTTGAAGCGTTCCAGACCGTAACGAACTGCGTAACCGAAGCCATTCGGGCCGGGATTGGTATAATAAACGAGGGTAGGGATCTGAAGCGATAGTTCGTCGAGTACACGCAATGTCCCGTCCTTCGAATTGTCGTTGGTGACGCAGATTTCGTGGGGGATATTGTACTTATTTAATGTATTATGTAAGGATACAAGCGTGTGTGTGATGGATTCTTCTTCGTTATATGCTGGTATTACGACGCTTAGCTTCATAAATGTATTTCGTGTTAAACAGTACAAATTAAAGATTATTAATTCGAACTGCCAATTTTTTCAAGGCTGGCAAGGAGCTCGTTGTAGCGTTGCAGGGTTCTGGCAACGGTCGGATCATGCCGCCCTTCGAGCCATTTGCCTACGTTTTCAAACATCTCCTTTCTGTTTTGCAAAAATTTCAAATTCGTGTGTGCGTGTACATTGCTCAGGCCCGCGCTATGCTTGCGATACACGCCCATGACCTCATCCAAATAACCGATTTTGCCCTTCGCGGCAAGCTGGAACATGATCGCCCAGTCGCCCGCAGCCGCTTTCGCATGCCATTCGGCGAAGTCTTCGGTCAGGAAATGGTTGCGGTAAACCCAGCTTGCCGTCGCCATAAACCATTTGTCTTCCAATAGATCTTCAATGGTAGAAACCGCTTTCTGATCGGCCGCATTGAAGAAATGCGAAGGAGAGCCGTCTTCATAAATGACCTCCATATTGTGGTGGCAAACGGCAAAATCACGGTTTTGATCCAGAAAATCGACCTGTTTTTGGAGTTTCAAAGGATCGGTCCAGTAATCGTCGCCCTCGCACATCGCTACGTACTCGCCTTTACAGGCTTTCAGGAGCTGCAACACATTGTTTCTTCCTGCAAACTCGCGCGGCTCCTTCGGCCCCTGGTTTTCGGAATGCAGAAAAGCCCGGATGACACCGGGCTTTTCTGCGGAATATTTGCGAATAATATCAGGCGTGGCGTCGGTAGAAGCATCATCCCCGATAACAATTTCAAAGTCGAAGCTGGTCTGCTGCATGAATGCGCCTTCCAGCATCCGGCCAATGTATTGCTCGTGGTTGTACGTCGGGACGCAAACGGAAAGTTTCATTCGGAATTTAGCTAAAAACCTCTTTCAATTGCTCCACCGTCGGGAAATCCGGCGTTACGAGCTCTGTTTCGGGTTTATAAATGTACGCCATCGGGTAGCCGCGCTCAATGAAGGTTGGTTCGTCGAGGTTGTTGTAACGCAGCTGAACGGACCAGCGGATGTTGTTCGTAATGTTGTTGCCCGACTGGTGGATCAGGAATGCCGAGAAAATCAGGATGTCGCCGACTTTAAATTCAGTCTGAACAAAATCTTCATCCTTTAATTCAACCGTAATACCTCCCTGATAACCGGATGTCGTAGAAGCCTGCAAGCCGATTTTATGGCTGCCCGGGATCACCTGCAATGCGCCGATATCGGCACCGGCATCGACCATCGGGAACCAGATTACCGCGCTGTCGAGCGAGCCCTGGCCCGTGCGCCAGTCCTGGTGCGCGTCGAGTTTCCAGTGCTTGCTGCCGTCTTTGGACAAAAAGCGGCTATTGAATTGCATGGCCGCGCGGGCACCGATGATGGGCGCCGAGAGGCCAACATCTTTCAACAAATTTTCGATCACCGGGTCTACGCCCAGGCGGTGCAGCGGAAATGAATGCTGAACCGTTTTGCCCGTGCTTACAAATCCATCGAAATCCTTTTCGAAGAATTCGAACATGGCATTTTCAAAAGTATCGCGGTCGTCGATATCGACGGTTTTGCCCGTTACGCGTTTGATCTGCGTCGCGAAAATTTTGCGGGCATCGGTATATATTGCATTAATGACGTCCTTGTCGAGGTAGTTTCTCAAAAGGACATAACCATCGCGGTTGAACTGCTCCTGAAGTGTACTCATTGTGCGATCACGTTTGTGACATTTAATGGTGATTTCTTCAAAATTATCTCGCCATTGTTGCTGAGGTTATGACTTGCCTCAGTTTGATTCAGAATATTAATCTTCCCAAACCGCGTAGCCAAATCCCGCCGCACCGAAGCCATTACCATTATAAAGCAGGTAACGCTTGCCATTGTGCTGGTAGAAATTGGCGTAATCGATCATTTCGTAGTCGAAATCTTCCGGGTTGTCGGATTTTTCGATGCCTACCAAATGGTCTTTGCGCTCCCAGGTAGTACCGTCGGCCGACTCGGCATAGCCCAGGCGGTAGCTCTGGTTGCGGTCGGTGCGGTAGTCGCGGGAGTGGCGGTAGGAATAGTACATTTTGTAAATGCCATCTTCCTTAAACACACTCGGGCGGCCTACTGCATGCAGGAAATCGTCGAAATCCAACGTAGGAATGTCGCTGATTTCCCAATGGATACCATCTTTCGAAGTCGCCGATTGTGCGCGGTAGTAAGGCTCGGGGTAATCGTGGATCATCTCGCATTTGTGGCCCGAAATGTACCACATGCGCCAGGTACCGTCATCGTCGATCAGTACCGAAGGCTGCGCTGCCCATAGCGGGTTTTGGATGCTGCGGTCCATAATGGGCCCGCGGAACATCTTTTTGAATGTGATACCGCCGTCGTGACTTACCGAAAGGCCCATGGAAAGCCGGTAGGAATTCCAGGTACGGTTCCAGCCGGTGTAGTAAAGCCAGATATCGCCGTTCGGCCGGTCTACAAACCAGGCGGGCATGGCACCAGTTTCGTCGTATTCGCCCGGACCGCCGAGTTCGAGCACGGGTTTGTCGTGTATGTAAAGGATTTTTTTAGGATCGTCGTAATCCACATCGATGAATGTCGGACGTGATTGCGTGCTGTTATCCCTCGTCGAGAAATAGATTCTTAGAAAATCCTTGTGTTTATAGGCAAATGGTACCTGCGCATGGCTCTGACTGTGCGCCAGACTGCCGTCAGGTTTATAAATAACTCCTTTTTTAACCCACATTGGAACGTTGAATTTTTGGTATTGAAAAATGGCGTAATGCTTAGTCGACTGCTTTTTCAGCACGCAGGCGCCAGTTATCAACGAAATCTTTGCCCGGGATCGGCAGATCGATATCCACTTCCGGAGCCTTCGCGGTAACGCGGTATTCCATCACATAAAACGCATTTCCAAACACGTAATGCAGCTTGAAGTTCTCGATGTTAGCCGGAACGTCTTCGAGCGGCACCTCGGCGCGGAACAGCGGGTTCGCTTTTAGCAAAGTAGCATAAGTAGGGGTGTTCCGCAGCCACGGGGCCACGCTTTCATCGCCTACCACCACTTTTCCGCCTGGTTTCACAACGCGGGTCAGCTCGTCGAATGCGCGTTTGCGCTCCGAGAACGTGTTAATGCCGCCGAAATGGAACACAGCATCGAAAGTATCGTCCGGGAAAGGCAGGTATGAGCCATTTCCGAGGAAGTAATGCACGTCAAGGTCGTTCGTATCGAGTTTTTCCTGCGCCAGTTTCAGCATGTTAGGCGAAAGGTCGGACAGAACAGCCGTTCCGCCGGGTCTTACTTTGTCGAGGATCAATGCAGAATCCTTTCCGGTTCCCGCACCTACTTCGAGGGCTTTCATGCCGGGTTTCAGCTCCATCAGATCAATGAAAAAGCGGCGGGTAGCAGCTTCGTCGGAGTGGTTCAGGGTTTCGAAAACCCAGGAAACGCCCCGGTCGTAGCGAAGGAAAGCCTGGTCGTACAAGTATTGTTCGCGCGCATCTTCGGGGAGCAATTCTTTGGGATACAGCATATTGACGATGCCCGTATCTCCCACTTCATAAACTGTGCCGTCTTCGCTTTTAAGAGATTTGCCGTCTTCGGCTATGGTTAAAGGGGTTCCTGTGCGTGGGCAAACCAGTGATTCTAAAAACTCCTGTTGATTCATTTTTGCGTGTCTGATTGATTCATATCCGGTCAAAATTACCTTTTTTCTTTGGAACACCAGCCAACGAACGGCGGCTTCTTAGCAAATGGGCAATGTGTTTTTCTGTTGCATGGTAACGATACCGCACCATTTTTTTATTATTACCTTTGAATGTTTTGTAAAGACAACCCGTAGTACTTCATTATCATGTCCCAGCTTCAGGAAAAAATCAAAGCGCTTGCCAAGGATCAGTCGGAAGACATTATTGCCCACCGCCATCATTTGCATAGTAACCCAGAGTTATCATTCGAAGAGTTCAAAACAGCCAAATACGTTGCATCGGAGCTCACGGCAATCGGCCTGCAACCCCAGGAAGGCATTGCCGGAACGGGCGTGGTGGCGATCATCGAAGGACGCAATCCGGGCAAGAAAATCGTCGGCCTGCGTGCCGATATGGACGCATTGCCAATCCTCGAAGCGAACGATGTACCTTATAAATCAACGGTCCCGGGCGTGATGCACGCATGCGGGCATGATGTGCACACATCGTCGCTCCTGGGCACGGCTCGCATTCTGCACGCATTGCGCGAGGAGTTCGAGGGGACTGTTAAATTAGTGTTTCAACCGGCGGAGGAGAAAGCACCGGGTGGCGCTTCGCTGATGATTAAGGAAGGTGTTTTGGAAAATCCACGTCCGGCCAGCATGGTAGGCCAGCACGTAGCGCCCAATATTCCCGTAGGTAAAATCGGCTTCCGCGAGGGCATGTATATGGCCAGCACGGATGAGCTGTATCTGACGGTAAAAGGCAAAGGCGGTCACGCCGCGGCACCGCACCAATTGGTGGACCCCGTATTAATGGCTTCTCACATTATCGTGGCATTGCAGCAGATTATCAGCCGCAACCGCAATCCGGCGAACCCGTCGGTGCTCTCATTCGGCCGTTTCATTGCCGATGGGGTTACGAATGTCATTCCAAACGAAGTGACCATCCAGGGAACGTGGCGGTGTATGGACGAGGAATGGCGCGAGGACGGTTTGCGCCGCATGAAGAAAATGGCTGAAAATATCGCCGAAGCGATGGGCGGAAACTGTGAATTCGAGATTGTGAAAGGCTATCCGTTCCTGAAAAACCACCCCGAGCTCACACGACGCACCAGAACGGCGGCCGTTGGCTACATGGGTGCGGAAAACGTGATCGATCTCGACCTGTGGATGGCCGGCGAAGACTTCGCATTCTACTCACAGGTGGTCGACTCGTGCTTCTACCGCCTCGGAACGCGTAATGAGGCACGCGGAATCATCTCCGGCGTGCACACACCTACATTCGATATCGACGAAAGCGCACTCGAAATCTCGACCGGCCTTATGAGTTGGCTGGCAATTTCTGAGCTGAATGCTTAGGGATATACCTCTTGAAATAACTGTTGATTTTCAACGTGATCACACCAAAGATGGCTTCCTTGAAAATGCCTTTCGACATTTTTGAGGCGCCTTTGGTGCGGTCGGTGAAGATGATAGGCACCTCGGTGATGCTGAAACCGTATTTCCAGGAGTTGAACTTCATCTCGATCTGGAAGGCGTAGCCGATGAACCGGATATTGTCGAGGTTGATCGTATTCAGCACTTTGGCAGTGTAGCAAATGAAGCCCGCCGTCGGGTCCATAATCGGCATCCCGGTGATGGTGCGCACGTAATAGCCTGCAAAATAAGACATTAAAACGCGGTTGATCGGCCAGTTGACCACATTTACTCCCGTAATGTACCGCGACCCTACCGCCACGTCGTGGCCTTCGTTCGCGCAGGCATTGTACAGACGGATCAGGTCTTCCGGCGGGTGCGAGAAGTCCGCGTCCATTTCAAAAATATAGTTATACCCTTTTTCGAGCGCCCATTTGAAGCCGTGGATGTAAGCGGTACCCAGGCCGAGTTTTCCCTTTCTCTCAACCAGGTGAAGCCCTGGAAATTCTTTCATCAAATCCTTGACAACCCCTGCGGTGCCGTCCGGCGATCCGTCGTCAATGATCAATAAATCAAACGGATGGTTCAGGCTGAAAACCTTCCGGATGATGGCTTCTACATTTTCAAGTTCGTTGTAGGTGGGGATAACTACAATGCAATCGTTCACAGGAATTGTCCAGTTTAGAAGTTAAATGCGTAGTATTGAGCGTGATACACAGAAAATTTAGAAGCTAATATTATTACTTTTCTCCCTAACCTCAATTTTCTTGTTCACTTTTTCGTAAATGGCGGTCATCCGTTCGGGATGACTCATATAATAAGAGTAGCTTTCGCGGTACGCCGTTGTATCAACCTGGTGTTTTTTCCAGATACCACTCTTCAAGCGGTTGAAAATCATGAGCGAAGAATCGAGCGATTTCAGTTGCAGGCGGTTCACACGCGATTCTGCTAAATGAATATCGGTCAGAATGGCGGCCATTTTATCCTCAGGTAATGTGCCTTTCGGCGGCTTTTCGTCCTCGGAGCAGGACGAAAACAGCATGCCCAGGAGGGCGAGAACGGCTATACCGGTCGTGAATTTCATGGCAGGACGCAGCTTACTATCAAAATACCTATCTTTGTTTTAGGTACACCAGACGACAAAGGTGGTGATTTTTTTGCAAAACTTATGTTTGAGCAGTTTCTGGGAAAGTTAAGGAAGTATGAAATCCGCATGCGAAAAGCGGTGACCAGCGAGCGTCACGGCAATTTCCATTCGGTATTCAAAGGGTCCGGCCTGGAATTCGATGACCTGCGCCTGTACCAGTACGGCGACGACGTGCGGGCGATCGACTGGAACACTTCTGCGAAAGGTCACGGTACGTTTGTCAAGATTTTCAAAGAAGACAAGGAGCAGACGGCCTTCTTCATGCTCGACGTGAGCGCATCGCAGCAGGTAGGGGAGGTAAAGAAGCTGAAAATCGATATTGCGAAGGAAATATGCGGGGTATTGACCCTCTCGGCCATTCAGGAAGCGAGCCGTGTCGGATTACTTTGTTTTTCGGACCGTAATGAGCGCTATATCCGGCCTTCCGACGGTATGAAACACGGCTACGGCCTCATTTCGGAGCTTTACAAATTAGTACCGGAATCTACCAAAACCAATATTGCCGATGCCATTCTGGTCGCGTTGAATGTGCTTCGCCGCCGCAGCCTGATCTTTTTGATCTCCGATTTTATCGACAACAATTACCAGCATAACCTCAAAGCCCTCGCCCGCAAGCACGACCTGATCGTGATCCATTTGTACGATTCGCGGGAGGTGAATCTGCCAGGACTAGGCATTATCCCACTTTACGACGCCGAGAAAAAGACGACCGTGTGGGTAAACACTTCTTCCAGACAATACCGGGAGGAAATGGCCAACCGGTTCGGCAAACGCAGCGCCGAGCTTCAACGGCTTTGCCACCAGAACCGCGCCGATTACATTTCCATCAATACACAGGAAGATTACGTGCCGGCCCTGATCCATTTGTTCAAAGTGAGGCGTTATACCAAAAGTACGGCACCGTCCAATGGCTAGGGTTTTTCAGGCGATATTATCAATAATCCTCATTTGCGTTTTGCTATGCGGCATCGGCGCGGCCAAAGACGTGCGAAAGCCGCGCATCAAACCCCGCGGTGCTTTCCACACCGACAGCGTGGAGGTGGGTAAGCCGGTCTATTTCTCGCTCAGCGTCCGGCACAGCCCCGATACCGAGATTTTCTTCCCCGACAGCACCTTCGATTTCTCGCCTTTCGAACTCGTTGCGCAGCGCAGCTTCGTATCCAGCACCGACGGTCGCGGTACGCTCGATAGCGCCGTGTACCACCTTATCTCGTTCGACGTAGCCAGAATACAGCAGCTCCGGTTGCCTGTTTATGTATTTCAAAAGAAGGATTGCACGGCCGTTTTTACCGCCCCGGATTCTGTTTTTCTTATTAAAAGCAACAATATCGATATCCGTAAAAAGCCGCTATTGAAAGAAGAAACGCATCTTTTGCCGCTTAGCCGGGAGTTCAACTTTTCGATGCTGATCGGCTCGGTGGCATTGATTATCGGCGTTGTGGGAAGCATTTACTGGGTTTTCGGGCGGGACATTTACAAGCAATGGCAGCTGTTGAAATTGCAGCGCCGCCACCTCGAATACGTCCGCTCGTTCAACCGCCTCATGCGCAGCGCGCGCGAGAAGAGCAATATCAAAGACGCCGAAAAGGCCATTATCATTTGGAAAAACTACCTCGAAAGGCTGGAAAAGAAGCCATTCGCCACCTATACCACCCGCGAAATCATCGATAACATGCCCGACGACGAGCTGGCCGACGCATTGAAAAACATGGACAGCATTGTGTACGGGCAAGGCCGCTCCGGGAACATGGAAACGTACCTCGAAGTGCTCAAAACGGGTGCCACGCGTTTGTATCGCGCCAAAAGGAAGTTTGTACTCGACAGCCCCGTCGCTTAACCCGGTCATTGAATGGAGAATTGGTTTTCACTGGAATGGTTTGGGTACAATGCGCTGCGGTCTTATGAATGGGTGTACCCCTATTTCCTCTATTTACTGCCGCTCGTACCGTTCCTTTTCTGGCTTCGGAACGCACTGCACCGCAAGCACAAGCAGCGGCTCACCATTACCTACACATCCGTCACCGGGTTCCGCAGCTGGCTTACATTGCTGCGGTTTGTGCAGCCCATTTGTGTCGGATTGGCCATTAGCCTCATTTTGGTGGCATTGGCCCGGCCGCAGGTCGTTTCGGAGCGGAAGGACCAGTATTCGGAAGGGATCGATATTATGCTGCTCCTGGATATTTCCGATTCGATGATCGAGAAAGACCTGAGCCCCAACCGCCTCGAAGCCGCCAAAAGAATGGCCCGGCAGTTTATCAAAGGCAGGTTGCAGGACCGCATCGGGTTGATTGTATTCGCGGGGGAGGCGGTATCTCTTTGTCCGCTTACAACCGATTACGAGTTATTATACGGCTTCCTCGACGAAGTTAATCCCAGCCTCATTCCTACACCCGGCACGGCCATCGGCAGCGCATTGGCCGTGGCGGTGAACAGAATGCGCGATACGGCGGGCGAGAGCAAGGTGGCGATTTTGATCAGCGACGGCGATAATACGTCGGGTAACCTCGGCCCTACGACGTCGGCGCAGCTGGCGAATGCATTCGGTGTGAAGGTGTACACGATTTCTGTCGGGAGGCCGAAAAAAATGTCCAAAACAGACACCACGGCCACTGCTGGTGCATTAATGGATGAAGGAGAGCTGCAAAATATTGCGGGAATCGGCAATGGGAAGTATTTTCGTGCTACCGATAACACGGCGCTGGAAACGGTTTTCAAACAGATCGACCAGCTCGAAAAAGTGAAATCCCGCGATGTGCTGTCGCGCGATGTGAAGGATTATTACCGCGTTTACCTCTATTGGGCGGTGACGCTGCTGCTCGTGGCGACCGGGACGAAGAGTACATTTATGGCCAATATTCTGGAAGATTAATGCTGAAAGCTTATTACAATATCGACGCGATCGAGGCGGGACTGGATGAAGTGGGAAGAGGCTGCCTGGCCGGGCCGGTTGTGGCTGCGGCGGTGATCCTGCCGCGTGATTATAAGCATTCATTCCTCAACGATTCCAAGCAGCTTACCAAAGCGCAGCGTTTGGAACTGGAAAAAGAGATCATCCGGGAATCGGTTTCCTGGGCCGTGGCGGAGGTCGACAATATCGAAATCGATAAGATTAATATCCTGAAAGCCAGCTTTCTGGCTATGCACCGGGCGGTGGATAAGCTGCGCATTCGTCCCGAGCATTTGCTCGTCGATGGCAACCGCTTCACGCCTTACCCGATGATCCCGCACACCTGCATTATCAAGGGCGATGCGCATTATCTTTCCATTGCAGCGGCTTCCGTTTTAGCCAAAAACTACCGGGACGAGCTTATGAGTAACCTTTCCCGGCAATTCCCGCATTACGGGTGGGAGCAAAACGTGGGTTACCCGACGATCCATCACCGTAAGGCGATCGTGCTCCACGGCCCATGCTCTTATCACCGCATGACATTCAAATTAACCAAGGAAGAAAGCGATCAGTCGGTTGAAGAAACCGAAGATTTGGGCTTTTTGTAAAGCGGCACGGTACTGCACGGCTCGCCGAACATGAGGCTCTGCACGACCGGTTTCAGCAATTTGCTCACGGCCACATAAGCAGATACCGGGACTTCCACCTTGCTGCAACCTTTTACTACCACGCGTTTTCCTGCAAATTCATCCGCATTCAGCTTAGCGATGGCGTCTCCGAAAAGTTTGTCCTCCAATGCATTCAAATCACCGAAAACAAATGCATTCGCGAATGGCTCCAGATGCACGGCCAGTAGCATATAGGCCCAGGTAGGCACAATGGCATCTTCCGAACAAATGATCGCCACGTTTTTACCCCGGTATTGCGACCAGTCGTGGGTTTTCAAAAAATCCCGGAAATCCTTTTCGCGCAGGATCATGCCCTGCCAGAGGTTGTCTTGGATATCGTAGACAATGCGCTCGCCGGGATGGTAGAGGTCTTCCAGATCGAGGGAGATGATGCCGCTGGTGGCAACCCGGTTTACTATTTCGTCAGTTTCCATTGTAAAAATGCTGTTACAAAAAGGCTAACAACAAAATGCGGGCGATTGTTTGTAAAAACTGCTAAAATCCGCGCTCACTGCACCAAAGTGCTGGCTTTTCGAGGTGCGGGCGACATGAAATCTTTCAAATAATAAGGTTCAAATGCCGCTACATCCTCAAACTGCGCATTCGCAAATGCCAGTGCACCGAGCAGGGCAACCGTTTTGGCCGACGGCTTGATGTCGATCGCGGGGAAAACTGCATTCGCATGCTTTTCAAGCACCGGCTTGCATTTGGCAGCACCGTCCCCGAAGAAGACAACCCGGTGGTTCGCGAGCAGATCTTCGAATGAACTTTCAGTCAAAATCACGGCCTGCGTTTCCTGCACGAATGCATTGTTGTCATCGAAAACGGCTGAATATACCTCCATCCGGCGCGCGTCGATCATCGGGCATAGCAAATGGCCGGGATAGTAGGGTGCCAGCTGCAATGCCATTGCCTGCAAGGTATTGATGGCGATCAGCGGCTTGTCCAGCGCATAGCAGAGGCCTTTCGCGGTGGATACGCCTACGCGCAGGCCCGTATACGAGCCCGGACCTTTCGCCACGACAATCGCGTCGATGTCGGCCAGTTTGAAACCAGCGTGCTCCACGGCGTCGCGCATGAGCGTCGTGAGCATCGCGGAGGAGGATTTGTCGGTGAAAAGATCATAGGATGCCAGCAAACCGGAGTCGTTCTGAACAGCCACCGAGCATCCGCGGATCGAGGTATCGATACAGAGTAATAGCATATAAAAACAAAAAGCCCGCCGCTAGCGACGGGCCGGTTGGTATTATTTCTTTTTCAAAATCTGGCTGTAACGGGCCGGGTCTTTGAAGAGCGCCAGGGCTGCCTTCACTTCGGGATCTTCGTTGAAAGAAGCTTCCCGCATGCCTTTTTCCAGGTAATAATGTTTGATAATCTCTTCTTCGAGGATCTTTTTGATCTCCGGTTTGAAAATTTGCAAATCGTTGTCCTTGCTATGTGAAAGCTTGGATTTCAATGCTTTAAGCTGCTCTTCGATCACTTCCAGGGACTTTTCTTTTTTGGCAGAAGCTTCGAGATCGTTCAGGTCGCGCTCTACTTGCGTGGTGTAATCGTATTCCTTGTCGCCCAGCCATTTCGTGAATGCCGCATAATCGGCGTCCGACAAATGGAATTCCTTGGCGGGTTTAATGGTCTGGTGTTCGAAATGGTACTTCACGGCGTAGTCGAAGAACAACCGGTTACGGCCAAGTGAGATCGCGAGCGGTGAAAGGTTCTCCTTTTCGGTAATAATGTCGGGCAGGATACCGCCGCCATCGAATACGACGCGACCGTTTTTGGTCTTAAACTCCGTCATGAGCGAATCGGGGATCTTGCCCACGCTGCCGTCGTCGTTGCGGTGGCTGTAATCGATCGCCTGAATACACCGGCCGCTCGGAATGTAGTATTTGGCGGTGGTGATCTTCATTTTGGTATTGAATGAAAGGTCACGCGTGGTTTGTACCAGCCCTTTTCCGTAAGTCCGCTGACCGATCAGCACGCCGCGGTCGTAATCCTGGATCACGCCCGAAACGATTTCCGCGGCCGAGGCACTGCGATTATTGGTTAAAACCACCACGGGTATTTCGGTATCAAGCGCCGGGTTGTATGCAGTGTAGGTCTTGTTCCATTCGCTCACCTTTCCTTTGGTCGAAACCACTTCCTCGCCTTTAGGAATAAATATATTCGAAATCTCGATCGCCATATTCAGCAATCCGCCGGGGTTGTCGCGCAGGTCGAGCACGACGGATTTCATGCCTTTTCCTTTCAGCTCCTGGAATGCATTACGCACTTCTCGTGAAGCGGTAGCCGTAAAGTCTTTCAGATCGATATAACCTACTTCGTCGTTCAGCATGCCGTAATAGGGCACATTGGTCACCTTCACGATGTCGCGGTTGAGGGAGATTTCCAGGGGCTTGGTGATGCCGTAGCGTTTCACAGTTAATGTAACCGCCGTCTGTGTCTGGCCTTTCAGCAACTTGCCCGTGTCGAAATCCTCGCGGGTCGAGAGGTCGATGCCGTTGATTTTCGTGATTTCGTCGCCAAGTTGCAGGCCGGCTTTTTGTGCCGGGGTATCTTCATACACCATCATCACGGTATGCTTGCCATCGGCGGAGTTGACCATCGCACCGATGCCGTTGTACTTGCCGGTGGTCATCGTCATGTAATCCTCAATGTCGTCCTCGGCATAATACACCGTGTATGGGTCGAGGGAGCGGAGCATATTATCGATGCTCGTCTTGATCAGCTGGTTAGGATTGATCTCGTCGACATAATAGGCGTTCAATTCCTTGAAAAGCGTGGCATAGATGTCAAGGTTCCGCGCGATTTCGAAAAGGCGGTCGTCCTGGCGGAAAGAAACGAATGCAAGCCCACCCACAACCGGAGCGGCCAGCAAGATGGAACGAAGATACTTTTTCATCTATGTTCAGGAATTGGATTGTTCTTTGAGAAAGGCAGGCGGCAGTTTTTCAAGCTTTTTGAGCGACTGCTTCATGGCCGTTTCAATAACGTCATATGAGGTTATTTCTTTTGCAAGATACAAAAAAGCAATGTAGGAAGGGCGCGTTTCGGCGGGTAATGCGGCGAGCGCGGATTTGTGCAGGCGGTAGGCCTCGCGACAGCGTCGGCGTATCAGATTGCGGTCGACCGCTTTCTTGAAATGCCTTTTGGAAACGGAAAAGAGGACTTGCGGAAGGGCAGGCGGCGTTTGCTGATCATAAATGTACAGCAACCTGAACGGGTAAAGGTAGAACGTTTGAACCTCCGGGCTGCTTTTCTTGAAAAGCCTGCCGATGATGCGGAGGTTGCACAGCCGTTCGCTCTTACCAAATGTTTGTTTCAAGTTCTTGTAGAAAAAAATGTCTGATAAGTTTGAGATGTTCAAACTTATCAGACTATGAAGACTATTGTCCCGGAATGGAACGTCCTCTACTCAAACCTTCAAGCGTAAATTATTGCTTGTGACGTTTTTCGTCAGAAACAGTCAATTTCCAGCGGCCTTTTTTGCGACGGCCAGCAACTACTTTACGTCCGTTTGCGGTGGACATTCTTTCACGAAAACCGTGCTTATTTCTCCTCTTACGATTCGATGGTTGAAAGGTACGTTTCATCTCAGTATCAAATTATTGCGATATAAATCTCTGTCTACCCGTAATTTTGGCTTGCAAAGGTAGACAAAAAAATTAATCATGTCAAAATTTCTGTATTTTTTTCAGAAATAGTCTGTTAGCGAGCCTATTTATAGAAAAACTTCTTCTTGAAAAACCACTCCGCACAGCCGTTATTGACCTCTACCGAAGCCCAGGCCGGGTCGGTTTCGTCGTTTACGATGAGGATCGTGTAGGGTACATTTTTAAGTTTGGGCACATATACCTGGTCTTCTTTCGTGTTCAGTACCAATGCCGTACGCTCGTGCATTTCCTTGTTGAAACGCGCCGCCCGGCCGGTCAGCAGGTCGGACCACGCCGAACGGTAGTTGAAATTGCCCGCAAACAGGAACAGAAAGTACAGTCCCACTATCCAGGCCACCGGCGCGCCTTGCTCCACCGGTTGCAGATATCCTTTTTTCAGCACCCAGAATGTGAGTACGAAAACATTGTACGTCCAGCCGATAAGCGTCCAGAACGTGATCACGCATTGCCCGCGAAGATTGGGCGGCTCTGCAATGGACCAGTAGGACGGGAAATAGGTCACAAAAAGGCATCCCAGGAAGATCAGTATCGACAGCGCCGGGTGTACGCCGAAGAATTTGAAATCGTTTTCTCCCTTGTTTTTGTAAAGCTGGCAGGCGATCGGGATCAGTACTAATGCCAGCACGCACAGGGCCGGCGCCATTTTGGAGAAATTATGGATCTGCCAGGCCAGGCTGTTTTTAATGGAAAAGAGCAGGTTGTATTTTAAAGGCGTCGGATAAAGCCCCGATTCGGCCCGCGCACCATTGCCCGGCGCCGTCACTGAAAGTACCCCGAAAACGAGCGCCACGGAACTTAAAATCAGGTATTGCAATTTCAATTTCCGCTCGATGACGCTGCTGAAAAAAAACAATGCGCCGGAAAGCACCACCAGCCACACGAGCGTGTATTCGTTCATGCCCACGAGCAGGATAATGCCCAGCGCGAGCACGAGTATATTCACGGTCGACAGCCTGGCATAATTCCGGAACAGATAGGAAAGCAGATACAGGGTACCAATGTCGGCCACGGTGTAGTAGTAGCCGGTATACCAGTAAAAGTACCCCGAAACGACGGGCAGCTCGGCGATGAGCACGAACACCAGCAGGAACGCGAGCAGCCAGGTTTGCCATTTGGGCAGCTTATCGGCGGTAATGGCCCCGGCGAATTTCAGCGATGCATGTACATATAAAAGAATAAGCACGATGGGTGCCAGTTTGTACCCCACGTACGAATCATAGGCAAGGGGCTGTGTGGCGGAGATGAGCGTGCCGATATACCGGCCCGACCATGTTTTCCAGTAATGCACCTGGTAGCCCCAGTAGCCCATTTCTTTTACGGCGAGCGTATGGCAGTAATCGTCGGTGGTGGGGAAGGCAAAAAATGAAACCGCTACAAATGGAAACAGGATGACAATGAATGCCAGCAGAAGCAGTTTGAACTTGTTATCGGGATTTTTAAACCAGGAGAAGTAATGTGTCATATGTGTTTACCCTTGTGAAAGAAGTATCCAAACATAAGACATTTATTTTAAACGGGCGCGCTGCACGGCCTTTCTGTGAGGGTGCGGCAAGGAAACGGCGGGCGCTGCGCGGTGTTGCCGACGGCTAGGCCGACATCAGGTTATAGGCGGAGTAATACTTCGTGAAAGACTCGCGCACGTCCTCGATCTGGTGCGTCAGCAGCCAGGTGCGGAAGCGTGTAGCGTCCTCAGCCTCATGGTGAACGATACTTCCGCCGGAAAGCAGGAGTGTGAAGGTTTTATGAGTTTGCAGAAAGCGACGAATCTGCGCTGCACTGTGCTCGAAGCCGGAGAAATAAGGGTTTGTCATAATCATATTCACATGGCATCATTGAGAATTGGTCGGCAAGATACTACATTGTAGGTGTAGTTTTATAAAATTGTAGAATAAATTAATTGTACATCCTTAATTTTTTCAAATATAACATAAGAACTGTAAAATAATATGTCACCGATGGCAAATAATTTTTTTATAATTGGAGGGCCGCACCCTGTAAATGACTTGATACTGATTCGGATACAGGTTTGGCAGGGAGCATGCGATGTAACCGGATAGAAGCCGGTGTGACGTAGAATGGCGGTCGGGATGGCCGGAGAAAGGCACTAAAAGAAAAAAGCCACTCTCTTTCGAAAGTGGCTTTGGCCTGTGTAGCGGGAGCTGGACTCGAACCAGCGACCTTTGGGTTATGAGCCCAACGAGCTACCAACTGCTCCATCCCGCGGTGTCGTTGAATTGGAGTGCAAACATACGACAAATGTTTTACAGAAAACAATTATTTTTGTGAAAACTTTTCAAAAAAGTTTGCCTCTAACGTTCTGATACCATTACTATGAGTTCAAATACAGGCGCTTCCGGGTTCGGATGGCGCATTCATCAGGTGCTGCTGATCCGGCTGCTCGGCATCATGATTTTATTCAGTATCTGCCGTTTTTTGTTTTATCTGTTCAACCAGTCGTTCTTTCCCGAGGTAAATTTATCCCTTGCCCCGCGGCTGTTCCTCGGCGGCGTGCGGTTCGACCTCGTGGCGGTGCTGTACACCAATATCCTTTATGTGTTCCTCACGCTGGTGCCGTTTACATTCAAATACCGCCCGGCGTTCCAGAAATTCCTCGACTACCTTTTTATCGTCACCAACAGCATCGCATTGCTCGCCAACTGCGCCGATTTCATTTATTACCGCTTCACGATCAAGCGCAGCACGTGGTCGGTATTGCAGGAATTTTCGCACGAAAACAATATGCACAAGCTCTTTGGCGGCTTTCTGGTCAACTACTGGTATGTGGCGCTCGTGTGGGTAATGCTCGTAGTGCTGGTAGTGTACCTCACGCGCCGCTGGAAAGTGAACGCGAAACCTGGTAGACCGGCATGGCAGATATTCCTCGTACACAGTCTATTGATGACCGTTGCGGTGTTTCTTTTCATCGGCGGGGTAAAGGGTGGGTTCCGCCACAGCACGCGGCCGATCACGCTGAGCAATGCCGGCGAGTACGTCGACAAGCCCAAGGAAATGTTCATCGTCCTCAACACGCCATTCTGCATATTCAAAACCCTGAAACGCTCGGATTACCAGCGGGCCGACTATTTCAAATCGGAGCAGGAAATGAATGCCGTGTATTCGCCCATTCACACGCCCGACCCGAATGCACCGGCGTTCCGGCCGAAGAATGTCGTGATCCTGATCTGGGAGAGTTTTGGGAAGGAAATGGTGGGTACCTACAATAAGGACCTCGAAAATGGCACTTATAAAGGTTACACGCCTTTTATCGACTCGCTGATGCCGCATAGCAAAGTGTTTTGGTATTCGTTTGCCAATGGGGCAAAGTCGATTGAAGCCATCCCGTCGGTGCTGACGAGCATTCCGGGCATTCTGGAACCGTTCATTCTCACGCGTTATACGGACAACAAGCTGCCGAGCCTGCCGGAAATGCTGCAAGCGAAAGGTTATCACACCTCTTTTTTCCATGGAGCGCCCAATGGCTCGATGGGCTTCAAGGCATTCACCAACCTGATCGGCATTAAAGATTATTATGGTAAAACAGAATATGATAATGATGCGGATTATGATGGCATATGGGGTATTTGGGACGAAGAATTCCTGCAATTCTGGGGCAAAAAGCTCGATGGTTTTCAGCAGCCCTTCATGAGCACGCTGTTTACCGTGTCGTCGCACGACCCGTATAAGGTACCCGCCCGCTACCGGGGCAAATTCCCCCAGGGCGCGCTGCCGATTTATCAGACGATGGGCTATACCGACCACGCATTGAAGCGTTTCTTCGATTCGGTCAAAGACAAGCCCTGGTTCAGGAATACCCTATTTGTGATCACGGCCGATCATGCCGCCACATTTGCGCATTATCCCCAATACCAGACTTCTGTCGGTAACTTTTCGATCCCTATTCTGTTTTACGCGCCGGGCGACGTTTCGCCGGGCGAAGCGTCGCCCGGCGAAACGTCGTCAAACCTGCCTTCGATGACAGGCACCGATAGCAGCCGTCTCGTCCAGCAAATCGACATTATGCCTTCGATTCTGGGTTATTTGCACTACGACAAACCCTATTTTGGATTCGGGAAAAATGTGTTCGGGAACCCTCCGCTGAACTTTGCTGTCAACTATGATGGCGTCTATCAATGGTTCAATGGGCCATATGTTTTGCAATTTGATGGCCGGAAAACCGTAGGTTTGTATAAATATCAGGAAGACAAGCTTTTGAAAAACAACCTTGCAGGCCGGATTCCGGACGTGCAGGGGCCTATGGAATTGCAAGTTAAGGCATTTATCCAGCAATATTCCAACCGGATGCTGGACGACCGGCTGACGGTAACGCCTTAGCGGAAAGGTTTTTGGGAAGCAGAAAAAAGTGAAGAAGTAATTTTTATGGAAGAACAAGCCGAAAATAATACAGGATTGCGCAACCACCGGGCGGGGTTTGTGAGCATTATCGGGAAACCGAACGTGGGCAAATCCACGCTCATGAATGTGCTGGTAGGCGAGCGGATGTCGATCATCACCTCCAAAGCGCAGACAACCCGTCACCGGATCATCGGGATACTGAACGGGAAGCATGAAGACATTCCTTTTCAGCTCGTGTATTCGGACACGCCGGGGGTCATTAAGCCGTCGTACAAGCTGCACGATTCGATGATGACCTTCGTGAAGGGTTCATTGGAAGATGCCGACGTGGTGCTTTTCGTTGTCGAAATAGGGGAGAAAGCAGCCGAGCACGAAGTATTGCCGCTCTTGAAACGCACGGAATCGCCGGTGGTATTGGTATTGAACAAAATCGACCTTTCCAACGAGGAGGAGGTGAAGCAGAAAATGGAGGAATGGGAGAACGAGATCCATCCCGACGCCATTATCCCGATTTCCGCATTGGAAAAGGCCAATATCGGCACATTGTTCGACGCCGTGGTATCGCGCCTGCCTTTCCACCCGCCTTACTTCGATGAGGATGAACTAACCGACAAGCCGGAGCGTTTCTTTGCTTCCGAAATCATCCGCGAAAAGATCTTCTTGAACTACCGCCAGGAAATTCCATACAGCTCCGAAGTAGT
The DNA here is from genome assembly GCF_000382205.1 of Dyadobacter beijingensis DSM 21582. Classification (GTDB taxonomy): domain Bacteria; phylum Bacteroidota; class Bacteroidia; order Cytophagales; family Spirosomataceae; genus Dyadobacter; species Dyadobacter beijingensis. The sequence goes on along the minus strand of NZ_KB907794.1, from coordinate 120,669 downwards.
CATCACTGAATTTAAGGATAAGGACGACATCATCGTGATCCGCGCCGAAATTCTGGTCGAACGAAAAAGCCAGAAGGGGATCATTATTGGTGAAAAAGGGGAAATGCTGAAAAAAGTAGGTACCCAGGCCCGTCAGGACCTCGAAGATTTCTTTGGTAAAAAAGTCTTCCTCGAGCAGCACGTGAAAGTAGAACCCGATTGGAGAAGTAAGGAAAACAAACTCCGCCAGCTCGGCTACCAGGAATAAATTTTAAATAAAACGAATGAAGAACCGGCGCCAGACCGGTTCGGATCACATTAATAGTAGAAAAATGGCAAATGTAATATCGATTGTTGGTCGTCCGAACGTGGGCAAATCCACTTTGTTCAACCGCCTTACCGAAAGCCGGAAGGCCATTATGGACAACCAGAGCGGCGTAACCCGCGACAGGCACTATGGTTACGGCGAATGGACCGACCAATATTTCACAGTAATTGATACCGGAGGTTATGTAGTAGGCTCCGAAGACATATTCGAAGGTGCGATCCGCGACCAGGTGGAGCTCGCGATCGAAGAATCGACCGTCGTACTTTTTATGGTCGATACGATGACAGGGCTCACCGACCTCGACAAAGATTTCGCGAATGTATTGCGCCGCTTCAACAAACCGGTGTACCTCGTGGCCAACAAGGCCGAGACGACCGAGCGCTACCAATCGGCGGGAGAGTTTTATGAACTGGGTTTGGGGGACGAAATCTTCGCGATTTCTGCACAAACCGGCTTCGGTACGGGCGAGCTGCTCGACAAGGTAATCCAGCATTTCGAAACCGCGGGCATCGAAAACCCCGAGGAAGGCATTCCGCGCATCGCGATCATGGGCCGTCCGAACGTGGGTAAATCGTCGTTCCTGAACGTCCTCACCGGCACCGACCGCAGTATTGTTACCGACATCGCGGGTACCACGCGTGACGCGATCCACACGCATTACAATGCATTCGGGATGGAATTTATTCTCACCGACACCGCCGGTATCCGCCGGAAATCCCGTGTGAAGGAAGATATCGAGTTCTACTCGACGCTCCGTTCGGTAAAAGCAATGGAGGAATCCGACGTTTGTATCGTGTTGCTCGACGCCACGCTGGGGCTCGAAGGCCAGGACCTGAACATTATCGGCCAGGCCGACAAAGCCAAGAAGGGTATTGTGATCATGGTCAATAAGTGGGATTTGGTTGAGAAGGATTCCAAAACGGCCGATCAATACAAAAAAGCGTTGCTGGAAAGGCTCGCTCCGATGAACTACATGCCGATCATTTTCGCTTCGGTGGTAGAAAAGCAGCGCATTCACCAGGTAATGGAGAAAGCGATGGAGGTTTATCAGAACAAAACGAAGAAAATTTCTACTTCGAAGCTGAACGAGGTCATGCAGGCCGAGATCGAGAAATACCCGCCGCCGGCGCACCGTGGTAAGTATATCAATATCAAGTATATGATCCAGCTGCCGACGCCTTCGCCGACATTCGTGTTTTTCAGCAGCCATCCCAAGCATGTGAAGGAGCCTTACCTGCGCTACCTGGAAAACCGGCTGCGTGAAAATTTTGATTTTTCGGGCGTACCGATAACTATATTCTTCCGCGAGAAGTAGGGATACCAAAATCGCTGAAAAAGAAACGCCGGCCGGGATTTTCCCCCGCCGGCGTTTTACGTTTTATCCGTAACCTGCTACTGTTCAGTGCAAAATTTCGACAGTTCGTCTTTTTTGCAAAATCTTGAGCAACCTTTTATTGTACATTTACATCTGTTATCCGGCCAGTCCACGGTACTTTGGCCCCTTTCGGAAAAATTTTCGAAAAAAATGTTAAAAACAAGGTACTATGTATTGCAAGATACCTAATGAAACATATATATTTGTAAGGTCAATTAGTTACACATAATTCCAGCCGGCTACGCCCGGGATTCTTAACGATTGAAAGCAAAGCCATGAAAACACTCAGAATCTTTATTGTACTCATATTAATCAGCCTGCAAGCCAGTGCTACCGGTTACGTGCATAATATGTTCGTGGCGCACAGAAAACTGCAATCGGGCAAAGAATGTGTAACTGAAAAGGCTGTTGCCAGAAAAGCGAAACCCGCTTTGAAAGCGGTAAAAGCGCCGGTTCAGGCGAAACACGCAGGGTTAATCAAAAATACCAGCGCCGGTACGCCGAGTATTGTCACGCTGAATGCCCGTATTTTGGAAGAAGGGCCTGCTGCATTGTTTGAAAGCGAAGAAAACGAAAGCAGCGAAGACTCGATGGTGAGCAAGCTGGTAGGTGTTGTCCGTTGTGTGATTTATACCTTTATCCCGAGACTGGGACATTCGTAAGCAATATTTCTACTATTGAATGCAAAAGCTGCAAGGTCCAACCTTGCAGCTTTTTGTTTGATCAGCCTACGGTATTCGTCAGCGTGCCGATCGGCTCGATGGTAATGTGGACCACGTCGCCTGCTTGCAGGGTAAAATCGGAAGAAGGCACGATGCCGGTGCCGGTCATGAGGTAGGCGCCGTGCGGGAATGACATTTCGCGGTAAAGGAAATGCAGGAGCTCTTCGGGCTTACGCTTCATTTGTGACAATGTCACCTGCCCGTTAAAAACCTCCTCGCCCCCGCGCACGATCGACAGATCGATCAGCGTATCCGCGCCGAGTGGCTCCTTAAATACATATAAGCAAGGGCCTAATGCGGCGCTGCCGGTGTAGGATTTCGCCTGTGGCAGGTAGAGCGGGTTTTCGCCTTCGATACTTCTCGAACTCATATCGTTACCGATAGTATAGCCCACCAACGCGCCTTCCGATGTCGCAAAAAGCGTCAGTTCAGGCTCAGGTACGTCCCAGGTTGAGTCCTTGCGGATGCGCACCGTGCCGTGATGCCCTACCACGCGCCACGCCGTCGATTTGAAAAAAAGCTCCGGGCGCTCGGCTTCATAAACGCGGTCGTAGAAACTTCCGCCGCCCGCTTTTTCGGATTCTTCCATCCGCGCCGTGCGGCTTTTGAAATACGTTACGCCGGATGCCCAAACTTCCTGCGAACCAATGGGCGCAAGCACTTCGGGCATAGGAATGTCGTCCGTGAAGGTCAATGCGATGAGGCTGTTCGTCTGATCTTCAAGCCATTCGTACAAGTTGTTGCGATTGACGACGACGTCCCAGTCGGTTTCGTGGAGGCGGTAGAAAATGTCCTCATTTTCGAGGAGAATGCCATTTTCGGTCTTATATAACTTCATGAAATGCAAATGTTGGTTTAGCCTGAATAAGACCCCGGCGGGGTAACTTTACTGTTAAATACGGGTGGGAAACTTATTCAGGCCACTTGATTTTGAAGGAATATGCGCGAACAAACGCACTAGCTCCGCCACAGCCGGCGGTCGATCGGGATGGGTTCCTGCGCGACAAGTTTGACGTCGGCAAACAGCGGATGATCGGGATGGAGGATGATCTTGGAGGAAAACGGCACGATTACGGAAGGGATACCAATTGCCAGAACATCAGGTTTGATGTGCCAGTCTTTCAGCGAGAACTGGGTCCGGACATAGGTTTTATCCTGCCAAAAGTCCGGCAGGTCTTTTCGCGAATAATGCCGGATGTCGTCCGGCATTTCAATGGAGGAAAGCCAGTATTTGGGGAGGTCGTCATAGCGCACACCCGGCGCGTGTGCGAGGGTTTCGACAAGCCCAAGCTCGGGCGTGGAAGTGGTGTAAAGTACGCCCACGCCTTTCAGGTTCCACCGCGCTCCGAATAGCCGTGCACCTTCCGCAGAAAGGGCGTCATGCCCAGCACATAGGCGATCTCGTTGTCCGTCAGCCCTACGAGGTCTGAGATTTCATCGGCGACGGCACGCATAATACCTTCCCGTGACGTTTTCACGACCAAAAATTCGGAAGCGGGCTGCTTGCCGTAAGGAACGAACTCTTCTTCGAGATACCGGATAGGCGCCATTGTCTTTGAGTGAAGTATGTCACTTAGTTAAGTGACATACTTCAATATTCAAATCTTTTCCTTCAAAAATTCCGCCGTGTAATTTCCTTCCAGCTTCGCCATTTCCTCCGGCGTGCCGGTGAAAGTGAGCTGGCCTCCGTTTTCGCCGCCTTCTGGGCCCAGGTCTATGATCCAGTCGGCGCTCTTGATGACTTCCATATTGTGCTCGATGATGATCACGCTGTCGCCCTGCTCCACCAATGCATTGATCGCTTTGAGCAGCTTCTTAATGTCGTGGAAATGCAGACCGGTCGTCGGTTCATCGAAAATGAAAAGCGTTTTGCCTTTATTGGAAGAGCCTTTGCCGAGGAATGAGGCGAGTTTGACGCGCTGCGCTTCACCGCCGGACAATGTATTCGAGGATTGTCCCAACCCCACGTAACCCAGTCCTACCTCCTGCAATGGCAGTAGCTTGTCTGCCAGCTTCGGTTCGCCTTCACGGAAAAATTCAATGGCCTCATCGACCGTCATGTCCAGGATTTCGGCCACGTCTTTGTCCTGGTACTTCACTTCCTGGATCTCCTGTTTAAAACGCTTGCCGTTACAGCCTTCGCAGGTAAGGTAAATGTCGGCCATGAACTGCATTTCAATCTTCACCTGGCCTTCGCCCTGGCATATTTCGCAGCGGCCGCCATCGACATTGAACGAGAAATGCGAAGGTTTGTAACCCCGCGCCTTCGAAAGTGGCTGCTCCGACATCATCTGGCGGATGTAATCGTAAGCCTTGATGTAGGTAACCGGGTTAGAGCGCGACGATTTGCCGATCGGGTTCTGATCGATCATTTCCACGGCTTCAATGCGGTCGACGCTGCCAGTCAGTTGGTCGAAGCGGCCGACATCCTCGCTAAACTCGCCTTTGAGGCGCATTAATGCAGGGTAAAGTATTTTTCGGATCAATGTCGATTTACCCGAGCCGCTGACGCCTGTGACTACCGTAAGATTATTTAAAGGGATTTTGACATCCAGCTCTTTCAGATTGTTCTCCCGCGCGCCTTTGATTTCTAAAAAATGCAAAGATTTCCTCCGAACCGATGGCACCGGAATGGAATCATGCCCCAGCAAAAAGTCGAGCGTATGCGACTGCGCGTGATCATCCCCGATTTCCTGCCCATTTTTCAATTCCTCGATATCACCCTGGTTACCCTGGAACACGACATGTCCGCCGCCCGTACCGGCTTCGGGGCCAATGTCGATGATCTGGTCCGCCGCATGCATCACTTCTTCTTCGTGCTCCACCACGATCACGGTATTTCCGAGGTCGCGGAGCGATTCGAGCACGCCCACAAGCCTTTGCGTATCGCGCGGGTGCAGGCCGATGCTCGGCTCATCGAGAATGTACATGGAGCCTACCAATGCGCTTCCCAGCGAAGTGGCCAGCTTAATGCGCTGGAATTCACCGCCGGACAATGTGCTCGTGAGCCGGTTCAACGTCAGGTAACCCAGCCCGACGCGGTTCATATAATCGAGCCGCGATTCGATTTCCGTCAGCACCCGGCGGGCGATCTGGCGGTCGTGGTCGCCGAGTTCCAGCTGTTTGAAAAACGCGGAAACATCCTGAATCGGCATTAGTACCAGATCGGTAATGGATTTGCCGCCCACTTTCACATAAGCCGCATCCTTGCGCAGGCGCGAGCCGCGGCAGTCCGGGCACGTCGTGCGGCCGCGGAAGCGCGAAAGCATCACACGGTACTGGATCTTATGGGTTTGGGATTCGAGTTCGTGGATGAAATCGTTGATGCCCTGGAAATACTGGTTACCCGTCCAGAGCAGGTCTTTCTGCTCGCCGGTCAGGTCTTTATACGGCCGGTGGATCGGGAAATCGAACTTCACGCCGTTGCGCACGAGCGGGATCAGCCATTCGCCCATTTTTTCGGTACGCCAGGGCGCAATGGCACCGTCGTACACGGAGAGATTTTTGTCGGGAATGACCAGGTCGGGGTCAATTCCTAATATTTTACCAAAACCTTCACACCTCTTGCAAGCGCCATAAGGGTTGTTGAAGCTGAAAAGGTTGACGGTCGGTTCTTCGAAAATGATGCCGTCGAGCTCAAACTTGTCGGAGAAAACCCTTTTTTCACCATTCACGATATGGACGGTACAAGTGCCTTCGCCTTCGAAAAAAGCCGTTTGTACGGAATCCGAAAGGCGGTATTGCGTATCCTCGTCGTCGTGGCGGATCGCCGCGCGGTCGATGAGGATGAATACCTGGTTGCCGGCCTGGGAGAAGTTTCCGGGGTTTTCGAGAATGTCTTCAATGGAGACTACTTCCTCGTTCAGCACAATGCGGTTGTAGCCTTTGGAAAGCAGGATCGTCAGCTCTTCAATTTGCGTACGGCCGTCGCGGATGAGCAGGGGCGCCTGGATCATCACGCGCGTACCCTCTTCGTGCGCGAGCATGTAATTCACCACGTCGGTCACCGAATCCTTCCGCACTATTTCTCCGGAAACCGGCGAATGCGTATGCCCGATGCGCGCGAAAAGCAGTTTGAGGTAATCATAAATCTCCGTGGAAGTACCCACGGTCGATCGCGGGTTGCGGGTATTCACCTTTTGCTCAATGGCAATAGCCGGTGAAATGCCTTTGATATATTCCACTTCCGGCTTCTCCATCCGGCCGAGGAACTGCCGCGCATAGCTGCTTAGGCTCTCCACGTACATCCGCTGGCCTTCCGCAAACAGCGTATCGAATGCCAGCGACGACTTCCCGGAGCCCGAAAGCCCCGTAATGACGACCAGCTTGTTGCGCGGGATCGCCACATCGATATTTTTCAGGTTATTGACACGGGCACCTTTGATCAGAATGTAATTCCTTGGGTCCAGCTCGTCGAACTGGTCGGCCTCGATGCGGGGCACAGCTAATTGCATCATAGCGGGGTTATCGATGGATAATGATATTAGTTTGAACGATGATGTGATACTATTATAACCAAAAGCAAAAGCATTTAGTTTGATACCCGCGACAGTTATCCGCCGGTTATTTTTCCGTAAAAGCCTGGCTTGCTTTCACAAATGTCATGCCGCTCGCAGCCGCTTCCTCGTAAATGGGATCGGCAAGATGGCCGAAATTGGGCACGTCCGACATGCAATCGGTCAATACAACTACTTTCGGAGCAAGCGCCGGCGCATACCGGACAATCTGCCGGATGCTCGTCGCTACGCAGTGTGAGCGCGCCTCGCCGGCCACCAGTACGCGGTCATATGCATTCAGTTCATCCAGAAAGCGCTGGTCGAGTTCCGTGTCAGGCGCATGATCCACCGGTACCTGTGCTTTAAAAACCCCGAAATGCTCCGTCAGCGGGTTCATACCCTTTGAAACAGTCCGGTAATCGCGGCGCGTGCGGTGCGCCCAGCCGAGCACGGCGTGCATCAGCGTTTCGTCCAGTGCCGCGCCCCGTGAGCCGACGAGGCAGTGCTCCGGCCAGATGAAATGCTGGAATTCGCCCCCGGCTTCGAGGGTTTGCAGGTATTTCAACACATAATCCGCATGGTACCGCGGCACCCATTTTCCTGCTTCTACCGATTTGCTTGAAATCAATGTAAACGGCGCTACCGTGTTGCCGTTCTGGTCTTCCCAGAAAAGCGGGTGCGCAATATCCAGCACCTGGTGTGTATCGAGCGTAAGGAAGATCGCGTCGATCCGGTCGCCTTCGAGGGAAATGAGGTTGGCCATGCGCTCCACGTCCTTTTCGGCTCCCGGTACGAACAGCGTACCGTTTGGATTACAAAAATCATATTGCGCGTCGATGATCAGGAATGCGGTCTTTTTCATAGGTTAAATGGCGTGTTTTAAAATTCCAGCTCGTGCGGCAGCTCCATTTGCCGGGCGTACATTTTGGAGCAGAGGCTGTACACGAGCGCCAGCATCCGGTTGGTGTCTTTGATATAATCTACCCGGTAATCCTCATCAAGCTTGCTGAGGCCATTCAGGATCACCTGGGCCTTTTTGGCAATGTACAATGCACAGGTATCGGCGCGCGAAGAGTAGGTACGCAGCACGTCGGAGTAGCTTTCGAGAAAGGTATTGAGCAGGAAAATGTTCAGTTCAATGCCGCCGGTCTTGTCTTTGGTCACTTTCACATGGTAGGCAATGTCCCCGCTGAGCGCCCGCATGTCCATCAGCACCCATCCGGGCGTGTTCTGGTTGTATTTCGATGTCCGCACGATCCTGCCCATCAGCTCTTCGCGTCGTTCGGGTATCGTGGCGCTGTCTTCGATGAGTTCGAAGTGGAGCCGGTCGCTCAGGGTTTTGTCTTTCGTGATCAGTCGTAACAGGAGCTTATCCTTTTCTTTGGCAGGCATCTGGATAATCGCCTTTTTGAGCTGTTCTGGTAACGCCATTCGGGTGCTTTTAATAACTTTTGTTTTAATCCCCCGGTTCAACCGTGTAACTTTATGGCTCATAAACGGGCCGGGAAGCTTTTACAAAAATATAAAATACAGATACACATTATGATTTCAGTGGCTATGTGTACCTACAACGGGGCAAAGTACTTGCCCGAACAGTTGAAGAGCATTGCTGAGCAAACGGTTTCGGTGGACGAATTGGTTGTTTGTGACGACAGATCGAAGGACGACACGATTGAAATCATAAAATCTTTTGCAGCTACAAGCAAATTTCCCATACGGATTCACGTGAACGAGGAAAATCTCGGCTCCACGAAGAATTTCGAAAAATGCCTTTCGCTTTGCGCGGGCGACATTATTTTCCTTTGCGACCAGGACGATCGCTGGCGGAAAGACAAAGTTCAGAAGCAGCTCGCGTTCCTGAACGCCAATCCCGAACTCGACGCCGTGTTCAGCGACGCCGAAAAGATCAACGACGATTCCGAACCGACGGGCGGCACGATCTGGCAGGAAATCGAATTCGATGGCGCGCGGCAGCAGCTGTGGCATAGCGGCAAGCCGCACGAAATCCTGTTCAACGGGTTTGTGGTCACCGGTGCAACCCTGGCGATCCGCAAATCGGCCCTCGAACGCTTGATGCCTTTCCCCACCCATGTGCAGGACCTCATTCACGACGCGTGGATCGCCGTGGTACTGAGCCTGCAAAACAAGATCGATTTCATTCCCGAAACGCTCATTTCGTACCGCATTCATTCCAGCCAGCAGGTTGGTTTTGGTAATAAAATTGAAAAAGTGCAGCTCTCCGACCGCTTCAAACGTGACCGGAAGCTGAAACTGATCCCATTGGAAGAAAAGGCCGACAAGCTGCACGAACTATATTTGTTGCTGCGTTCGCTGCCGTTTGTGCCACGCGAGAAGCTTATTAAGCTGTACCTTGCGCAAAAGCATTTTTATATCCGCGCCGCCTTGCCCGATAACCGTTTGAAAAGGCTGACGCCCGTGCTAAGCCAGCTCATCCGCGGCTACTACCGTTTTAGCAGCAAGGATTGGTGGCTGCCCGCCATCGGGGATTTGTTGGAATAATTGAACTGGATTTTTAAGTAAATGGCTGATAATAAATCGCTAGTGGCAGTGGTGATCCCGGTTTACCAATCGGCGATGACGGATGCCGAGCAAATGTCGCTGAAACAATGCATGGCTGTGCTGGGGAACTATCCGGTGGTCATCGCCAAGCCTGCGTCGCTCGACCTGACGGCGTTGCGCGGGGAATATCCGGCACTGGCATTCGAATCGTTCGAAGACAGTTATTTCAAAAGCGTCGATGCTTACAACCGGCTGATGACCTCCATTGATTTTTACAAAACGTTTACAGCCTACGAATACATCCTCATCTACCAGCTCGATGCATTCGTTTTCCGGGACGAATTAACGGCGTGGTGCGCGAAAGGGTACGACTACATCGGCGCGCCTTCCTTGCACCAGCCGAAGTACGATACCGTTCCTGCCGGATCCGCACAGATTTTCGCGGACGCATTGTCGACGCAGCGTGTCGTGCTGAACGGTGGGCTTTCCCTGCGCCGCATACCCGCATTTTTGCGTTATCTCAAAATCTACAATACCTTTTACCCGGCCTGGAAAGGCAATGAAGACATGCTTTTCTGCCAGGAAGCGACGCGCCTGAAACCGTTGAAAATCTTCATGACGCTGCCGAAATGGCCGGAGGCATTGCGGTTCGCATTCGAGAAGAGCCCGGCGGCCAGTTACGAGCTCACGCACCATGAGTTACCCTTCGCATGCCACGCGTGGGAGCGTTACGAGCCGTCGTTCTGGGCGCGCTTTATCGCTGTAAACCAGTGACTTTCTGGGTTTAACAATTTTTAACAAACTATCAGCGCTTTTCGGGCGTTCTTGCAGATATTTGTTTAAACCCCAATATCACCATGCATTTCAAATTGCTTTCGGCCTGTTTTGGAGCCATTTTACTATCCATCCATACCAGCTTCGGGCAAATCACTGAAAACCCCAAAGTAGAAGAATCGTCGGCGCCGTATGTGAAAATCAAACGGGTAGAACTGACCGACGCCAATACCATTATCCACCTGCAATTCGTCGATAAGTCGCCGAAGCAGCCGCAATTCCGGTCGCAGCCGGGCTTTCCTTCACTACCCGATTCCCGCGTGCCGGGAGGCTTGCCGCAGACGAAGGAAAGCCAGATCTGGTTGGATCCCGAAACGAGGCTCTACAAACCCGGTGAAATCGATAAGAAATACAAATTCATCCGCGCCGAGAATATTCCTACTACTTCCAAAATGAATGTTTCTTCGGGCGACACAGTCGATTTTGTGGCCTATTTCGAAAGATTAACGCCGGGTATCGAGGAGTTTGATTTTTATGAGGGAAGAAGCCAGGGCGGGCTGCAATCATGGAATTTTTATGGAATCCATATTAAAAACCCGCTGAAAAAAGAAGCTGCCAAACCCGGAAAGCCCGTAGCCAAAGCGCCGGCGCCTGTTAAAAAGCCAGCCGCGAAACCGGCCCTCAAAACGCCGGAGAAGCCGGAAATAGCCGCAAAAAAGGATGCCGGGATGGCGGTTTTGAGGGGAACGGTGTATAATGCGAAAACGAAGGAGCCGATCGCGGCGCAGATTTCCTATGTCGATAATGGCGATACGCTGCAAGTGAGATCGTCGTCGGGCAAATACCGGGTAGGCCTGGATGCTGGCGGTAGCTACACAATCCGGGTACAGGCCCGCGGCTATTATGGCTCGTCGTTCAACTTTGCGCCGGGTGATTCGTCTGCCGAGGCATTGGATAAGGATGTCTACCTCACACCGCTGATCGTCGGGGAAACCATTCTTCTGCCGAATATTTACTTCGAAACATCGAAATACACCCTGCTATCGGAGTCGTTCGAGGAGCTGAACCGCCTTGTGGAGGTAATGCTCGATAACCCGGCCATCCGCATCCGCGTAGAAGGCCATACCGACAACGTGGGCGATTTTGACAAAAACCTGGAACTCTCCCGCCAGCGCGCGGAAGCGGTCAAAACCTACCTGACCGAAAAAGGCATTAATGCCGGCCGCATTGAAGCAAAAGGCTATGGCGGCACCCGGCCAATCACGAAAGGAAGCGAAGAAGAGCGGAAAAAGAACCGCCGCGTGGAGTTTGTGATTACGGAATTGTGACCAGGTAAGGTCGGTTGTTATCAGGGTGGTCAGGAATGGTCATTTGTGGTCAAGAATTGTCATTGATTGCCAGAAATTGTCATGAACGGCAACACAAATTTCCTTCCCGACCATTTCTGACTATACATGACAACACTTGACCACACCCGACCACACCTGACCGCGAAGCCTACCGCGCCTTGATGATATTCGTGAACTCCCGCGATTTCAGGGAAGCACCACCTACGAGGCCGCCGTCGATATCCGGCGACGCGAACAGCTCGGGAGCGCTGGCTGCCGTTACGCTGCCACCGTAAAGGATCGAAATTTCGTCGGCCACTTCCGCACCATACTTGGATGCGATGTGCGCGCGCAATGCCGCGTGCATTTCCTGCGCCTGCTCAGCCGATGCCGTCAGGCCGGTGCCGATCGCCCAGATGGGCTCGTACGCGATCACCACCGATTTCAGTTGCTCTTCCGACAAGTGGAAAAGGCTTTCGGTGATCTGGTTTTTCACAAAACCGATATAATCTTCATTCTGGCGCTGTTCGAGCGACTCGCCGCAGCAGAAAATAGGCGATACGCCGAAAGAAAGAGCCGTATTTACCTTCTCAGCCAGTAACGCATTCGTCTCGTTGAAATACTGACGACGCTCGCTGTGGCCGATCAGCACATATTCCACACCGATCGATTGGAGCATTTGCGCGGAAATCTCTCCGGTAAATGCGCCTGAAACTTTATCCGAACAGTTTTGGGCAGCCACGGCGAAATTAGGCTCTGTCTCGATATATTTTTTAACGGTAGTAAGGTAAATCGCAGGAGGGCAAAGGATGATTTTGGCATCATTACGGACCTCGTCTTTGGCCATATTTACCAACTCTGAAGTAAGCGCAACTGCTTCATCCAGAACCTTGTTCATCTTCCAATTGCCGGCAACAATTTTTTTTCGCATGAGAAAATTTTTATTGTGGGAAAAAGTCATTTTACGCAACAAAAGTACCATATTTTCCTCATTTGCATGATTATATATATATGATCAAAAAAATGTCAGAAAATTTGCACATATCGAGATTTTTTTGTGTTTTATTGATGTAAAATCATTTAATTTTACTTGATTAACCGATTGGACTGAATTCGACACTTAGCGTACACGGAAGAATATAAATCTACTAGTCAAGTCATTTATAATCAGAGTGTTTGTAGTAATGTAAATAGCGGAATCTGAAACATAGCACTTAAAGAAAGGAGGCCACGATGAAAACGTCTAAGTGGTTTATAGCAGCGATCATACTTTTTACCCACACCCTAACATTCGGCCATCCCAGCGACGTTCCCCCTGTATCAGAGGAAAAGTATGGTTATTTTTTAGATAAAAATCATAAAACGGCACGTATCCCTTTCGAGCTGCATTCCAACCTGATATTACTTTACGCGAAGATTAACGACAATGATTCCCTGCGTTTTATCCTCGACACGGGCGTTAGCTCCATCATCATTACCGACCCGAATGTCCTCAAACCCGACAAGCTGCGTTTAACCCGCAAGGTTAACCTCACGGGCGCAGGCGAGGGTACGTCCATCTCCGCGCATGTGGCGATCGACAACCGGTTTGCGATGGGCAGGCTCAAAGCCAACCACCAGAATATCGTGATCCTCGAACAGGATTTCCTGCGGCTCTCCGAATATGTGGGCGTGCCGGTGCACGGCATTTTCGGGTATGAGATCTTCAACAACTTCGTGGTTACCATCGATTTCGCACGGAAAGAAATCCTGCTGATGCGCCCCGACAAATACCGCTACAAAACCAGCAAGGGCGATAAGCACCCGATCATTATTGAGGATACCAAGCCATTTACCGATGCCGTTACGCTCTTCGCCGACGGCCGCGAGCACCCGATCCGCGTGCTGATCGACACGGGTGCAGGCCATGCATTGCTGCTCAACAATACCCCGAAAGAAACTTTCCGGTTACCCGAAAAAGTTATCCGGGCGCAATTGGGCCGTGGCTTGAATGGCGTGATCAATGGTAACCTCGGCCGGGTGGACAAAATGCGGCTGGGGCGGTTCGAGCTCAACAATGTGGTGGCGTCGTTCCCGGATAGCATCGCTTTCGGCTCCAAAATCAAGGCTGGGGCAGAGCGGCAGGGCAATATCGGCTGTGAACTGCTGCGCCGCTTCAAGGTGACATTCAACTACGGCGAGCGCTACATGGTGCTGAAACCGATCAAAAGCCGCCTGCGCGAAAAATTTGAGCATGATATGAGTGGCATGGAGATCCGCGCGGAAGGCAGGGATTTGCGCTCGTACATTGTCAACCATATCGTGGATGATTCCCCGGCAGCCAAAGCAGGGCTCATGGAAGGCGACCAGCTGCTGTTTATCGACGACCATTCGGCCTCGGAAATGAACGTCAGCGAAGTATACAAACTCATGCAGCGCGGCGACGGCAAGAATATCGACCTGCTCGTGAAGCGCAAAGGCGATATTTTCTTCACCCAGATCACACTGCGCAGAATGATTTAGTACTTTTGGCCAAACAAATATCCGGCCATTTGGAACGCTTCATCATTACCGAAGACGGCTCGCATTCGTTGTTCAGCGCGCAATTCAAACAGCAATACCACTCGTTGCAAGGTGCTTTGAATGAATCGGAGCACATTTATATCAACCTCGGTTTAAGGCCGGTCCTGGAAAATGCTTCGGGACCGGTCCATGTTTTTGAAATGGGTTTCGGCACCGGGCTGAATGCATTCCTCGCCTGGAAGCTCGCCGACAGCCTTCAAAAACAGGTTTTCTACAATTCCGTGGAAGCATACCCCGTTTCTCCCCTGGAAGCCTCGCAGCTGAACTACGAGGAGGCGACGGGTGAAACCGGTTTTATGCAGCTTCACAATGCGCCGTGGGGTAAGGAAACGGCCATTTCGCCATTTTTTCACCTGCAAAAAGAAATAACCGCTTTGCAGGATTTCACTTCGGAGCGGTTTTTTGACGTTGTTTTCTACGACGCGTTCGATCCCAGGGCACAGCCGGAGCTTTGGACAGCGGAAATATTTACCAAAATAGCGGCCCAAACACGGCGCGGAGGCGTATTAGTAACATATTCGTCCAAAGGCATTGTGAAAAGGGCGCTCACGGCCGGCGGCTTCAAAGTAGAACGGCACAAAGGCCCCGGCAGAAAAACGCACGTTTTGAAAGCCATCCGAATCTGACGAATTATTAGCATCACATACAAACATGAATTACCAAAGCATTATTAGCCAGGAATTAAAGGAAGCGCAAACCGTTCTCGACAACTTCCTGAGCGACCCCGTACAGATCGAGAAAATAGAGCAGGCGGCAGGGCTCATGGCCGACGCAATCATCCACAACGGCAAAATCCTTTCCTGCGGCAACGGCGGCTCGCATTGCGACGCCATGCATTTCGCCGAGGAGCTCACCGGCCGATACCGCGACAATCGCCGCGCATTACCCGCCATCGCGATCTCCGACGTGAGCCATCTGAGCTGCGTCAGCAACGATTTCGGGTACGAATACGTGTTTTCGAGATATATCGAGGCGTTGGGCCAGCCCGGCGACGTGCTGCTGGCGCTCAGTACGAGCGGTAACTCCGTGAACATCATCCGCGCCGCCGAGGCCGCGCGTGCAAAAGGCATGAAAGTCATTATCATGTCCGGCAAGGATGGCGGCAAACTGGCCGGAGCAGCCGACGTCGAGATCCGTGTGCCGCATTTCGGCTACGCCGACCGCATTCAGGAGATCCATATCAAAGTGATCCACATTTTCATGCTCCTGATCGAAAAAATGGTGTTGCGGGATTGACATATTGCAGGTTTGTATGACGGTGCGTCTTGGTCAGGCGTAGTCAGGAATAGTCATTTGTTGTTAAGTATTGTTATTTGTCGGTGGAAGTTTGTTTATTGAGAAAAATCATTTTCAACAAATGACTACACCTGACCATCTCTGACTACGCTTGACAACACCTGACTAAAATCCAACGATACCAACTAACACACCCGTACCATCATGAACGTCCGTCCATCCGCCATCATTCTCGACAACGACCGCATCCTTACCCTGCGCTACCAGTACGGCGAAAAGGAGGTTTTCGCATTACCGGGCGGCAATCCCGATCCGGGCGAGTCGCTCGCCGACGCACTGGCACGTGAGCTGATGGAAGAGCTGGGCGTGGAGGTGAGCGTCGGACAAATGGTGTCCTGCGGCGAAGTAATCTGGCAGGAAGTGCGGAAGGAGACGCTCCATATGATTTTTAACGCAAATATAACAAAGGGCACTCCGGCCCTGAACCCCGAACAGACCACGGCGCTCGAAATCGTCTGGCTGCCCGTTTCTGCGCTATCTTCCAAACATTTATATCCCAATATCGGCCCGCAAATCGCCGCATTCTGCCAGGAGGCGCTGCATTCGGGGCATATCGGCGTCATCGACCAGCCATACGTGCGCTCATAATTCACTGACAGGCGATCTTCGCGCGGCACCAATACTTTCCCGTTCGTTTCTATAAGACAGAAACATACCGTACTTTTGCGTTTTTAACAGGCAGCAGGGTAAATGGAAAACGAAAAGAAGGAGAAATTATCCAACTTCTTACTGAGACGGGCGGAGCGGGATGTATTGTCAAGAGGGCGTTCCATTTATAGCAGTGGCGGCTTAAAAGTTTCCAAACTCGATTATAATGGCCCCGGTAATGCCGAGTTCAAAGTCAAAAGCGACTACTCGATCCAGTATTACCAGATTTTCATCCGCGATTTCCTCACCCCGCAGATCACCACCGAATGTTCGTGCCCCGACAAAGCCGGGTTGTGTAAACACCGCGTGGCCAGCATTTTGTACATTCTCGACAAGATGCCGACGATCAAGCAGGTGGTCCACGAAATGGCCAACACGACGATCGAGCTGCAAGAGCTGCGTGAAATGCAGCTCCGTGGCATGGTACTGGACGATACCTGGCAAAACCGGGAGAATGTAGGCCCGGTGGAGATCGTTTCGGCCAAGGAAGGCGAAGCGGAATGCCTCGTAACGGACAAAGGCCAGGAGTATACGACCACGTTCAAGCGCGTGAAAGGTACCCGGCAGATCCAGACTTCCTGTACCTGCAACCAGAAACTCTGGGTACCGCTCTGCGAGCACAAACTTGCCGCATTGCTGAAACTCCGCGAAGAGCTGGGTGAAAAGGCATTTGAAGTAATGCGCGACCTGACGGTCGAGAAGAGTAACCTGCTCGCGGAATACGGCTATTCGCTTGAAGATCAATATAAAGACAAATTCGAATTTCGTCTCGACGAGGACGGCGGCCTGCATTTGATCAGGCTGGACCCGGCGATTCAGAAAGTAGGTGCCTACCAGGACTGGCAGTCGTTGCGTGACCGCATATTGCCTGCGCAGGAATCGTCATTTGCTGTTACGCTGACCGACAACGGCCAGGAGGATGAAGATCGCGTGTCGATTTTTGTATTTTGGCCAAAAGGAAAAAATCATTTGCTGGACATCGGTTTCGGTGTTTTTTCGGTCAAATTCAGTTCCAAGTCCGAGAAGGTTACCAATATCCGCAACATTGCGGGCGGTTCGAGCCATTACTATAATGCGGATGAAATTCCGGTACTCACTGAATCGGATGCGCGCCTCGTACGCATGGCGAAGCATTGGGAGGAAGGCTTGCAAAAATTCATCCGCAAGCAGGGATGGGCGTATAATGCCTACCTGCATTTCGACGATGTGGAGGCCGACCAGCGCTATGAAGCCCGCAATTACGTAGGCAAGCAGCTTACCCGCGTCTTCAACGACCTCGACGGTGACCGGCTTTTCCTCGCCGACGGCGATTACGTGACGAGCAACCACCAGCTCACGCAGCTGGAACTGCACCGCGAGCCTGTCAAGCTGTTTTTTGTGCTTACGGAAGACAAGGAGTTCATTACCCTCAACCCTTATGTGGAAATCAAGCCCGGCACGCCGCTGGAATTGCAGAAAGTAGTGTCGCTCGACAGCTTCTGGCTGGGCATTTACAATGAAAAGACATTGTTCCGTTGGGCGGGTATCAGCGAGGCCGAAATGGTCGCTTACCTGGGCCAGAATGGATTTAAAATAAGGATCAAAAAGGATTTCGGTGACGATTTCCTGAAAAACTGGATCATCCCCGTTTCGGAGAAATTCGATGTGATTTTCCAGACGCGCCACGAAATCCAGCATTCACCGCTGGCTTTCCAGAAACCGAAATTTTACCTGAGAGAAGACGAGGCGAACCTGCTCATCGTGCCTTCCTACATCTACCTGGAAGAAAACGGCAAGACGGAAGAACTGGAACTGCTGCACGACCAGCGCCGCGTGAAAACCAGCTTCGATAACAACCAGATCACCATGCTCGAACGCGATGTTCAGGCGGAAAATGGTGTTTGGGAGTGGTTGAAGGGCCTGCATCCGGGTTTTCAGCATCAGACGGGGCAGCCGTTTTTCTATGTGCCGTTTGAGCAGGTGATGAAGGAAGGATGGCTGTTCAACTTCGTGGATGCGGCCAAAAAGAAACATTACGAAATTTTCGGGTTCAAGGACCTGAAAAAGATGAAGTTCAATCCCAACCGCGGGATGGTGAAAGTGCATACATCGTCGGGTATCGACTGGTTCGATATGAAGATCGAGATCACTTTCGGGGACCAGACGGTGTCGCTGGCCGATGCGAAGAAAGCATTGCTCAAAAAGCAGAACTATATTCAGTTGCAGGACGGCTCGCTGGGCGTACTGCCCGACGAATGGATCGCCAAGCTGGAACCGCTCATGCAGTTCGGCCGTGTGCAGGACGACCAGATCCATCTGTCCAAAATCCATTTTTCACTGATCGACGAGCTCGTTTCGGAGATCGATAATGAGGACGTGTTCCGGGAATTGTGGGAGAAAAAGCAAAAGCTGCTCAATTTCAAACAAATTCCGTCGGTACCATTGCCGCAGAACATCGAAGCGACGCTCCGCCAGTATCAGGAGGAGGGTTACAAATGGCTCCATTTCCTCGATGAATTCCAATGGGGCGGCTGTTTGGCAGATGATATGGGGTTGGGTAAAACCCTGCAAATGCTCACCTTCCTGCAAAACCAGAAAAATCTAGATCCAGCATATACGAACCTCGTCGTAGTTCCTACGACGCTGATTTTCAACTGGCAGGCGGAAGCGGCAAAGTTCACGCCGGATCTGAAACTGTATGTTCACAGGGGCATGTCGCGGAGAAAAGACATCGAGTTTTTCCGGGAATACGACATCATCCTGACGACCTACGGAACGATGCGCAGCGATGTGGAACTGCTCCGCGAGTTTGATTTCAACTATATTATCCTCGACGAAGCGCAGGCCATTAAAAACCCCGACTCGCTCACGTCGAAAGCTTCGCGCCTCCTGCGTGCGCGCAACCGCCTGACCATGACGGGTACGCCGGTGGAAAACAACACATTTGATCTGTACTCGCAATTCGAGTTCCTGAACCCCGGAATGCTCGGCCACGCCGATTTCTTCCGGACGGAATATGCAACGCCGATCGATAAATACCAGGACAAGGAAAAGGCGGCCGAACTGCGCAAGCTCGTGTACCCGTTCATGCTCAAACGCACGAAAGAGGAAGTAGCGACCGATTTGCCGGACAAGACGGAAACTATTTTGTTCTGTGAAATGGGTAACAAGCAACGGAAAGTGTACGACACTTTCCGCGAACGTTACCGCCAGGAAATCGCCGAAAAACTGGCTACCGAAGGCCTCAACAAAAGCAGCTTCCTCATCCTGGAAGCATTGCTGAAACTGCGCCAGATCTGCGATTCGCCATCCATTTTGTCGGGTGACGAGGATTTCGGCAACGAATCGGCGAAACTGGAAGAGCTGACGCGGGAAATCGAGGAAAATGCCTCAAACCACAAAATATTGATATTCAGCCAATTCCTTGGTATGCTGGATCTGATCCGCAAGCATTTGGAAAAGGTGAATATCCCCTACGAATACCTCGACGGGCAAACTGTGGACCGCGCCGGCCGCGTAAACCGCTTCCAGAACGACGACACCTGCCGTGTGTTCCTGATGAGCCTCAAAGCGGGCGGAGTAGGGCTTAACCTCACCGAAGCCGACTACGTGTACCTCGTGGACCCATGGTGGAACCCGGCCGTAGAGCGCCAGGCGATCGACCGTACGCACCGCATAGGGCAGACGCGCAAGGTATTTGCCTATAAAATGATCTGTAAGGATACGATTGAAGAGAAAATTCTGCTGTTACAGCAGCGCAAGCAGGATTTGGCAGAAGACTTGGTCGGCGGAGAGTCCGGTTTTATCAAGAAGCTGAGCCAGGAAGATATAATGGGGCTTTTCAGCTAGGAATTGCATTTGGCTAAATTACTGAATCGGGTACCGGTTCAGTAATTTAGCAGTTTGCTGTTTGCAGAAATGTGCAACAAACGTTGGTTCACAAGCCGGGCAGCTGGTTCGTTTTTACTGGTGGTGTCAGCGGAAGCGAACTCGAAAGTCTGCGAATCGGTCAGCAGCTGATCGCCTGCCGGTACTTCCGGTGCCTGTCCGTTTTTCTGCGCATCAGATGTGGAATTGTATATTTTTTCTACATTCCCACGCTGCGAGGTGCCGTATCTGGCTTCTTTTTGCACTACGCACAGAATCAGTAAAACTGAGGCAATTAGTAATGTTATTCCATTTTTCATGTCCAGAGATGTCTTTGTTATAGGGTTCTAAATCAGACAACTTCCCCACAAAGAGCAAAATCCGCGCCAAAAGGTTGGAAGGTCCGATGAATAGGACACAAAAAATGCCCGTTTCTGTTGCATAACGGGCATTTTTTTAATATTCCAATACATTACTGGACTATTGCGGTGAATTCAATCTCGACGAGGTAGTCGGGTGAAACCAGCTTACTGATCTCGTAAATGCCGGTTGTAGGCTTAATGTCCCGAAAATACGCACCATGGGCACGTGCGATCTCATCGAACAGGGTGATGTCGGTCGTAAAAATGCGGGTACGGACCACATCGGCGAGGCTTGCGCCGGCGTCCTGCAACACTTTTTCGATGCGTTCGATGATATTATCCGTCTGCGCAAAGGCATCGTCCGCCTTCACTTTTTCTCCGTCCACGATAGCCACCGTACCGGCCACTTCCACGATATTCCCGATCCGAACCGCCCGGCAATACCCCATTTTGTCTTCCCAAGGCGAGCCTGAGAGTATGTTTTGTCTTGACATATTGTTGGTTAAGTATTTAAAACGTAAATATAAATAGGCTGCTCTAATTTTGCCTCTCCCCCTCCCAAATCGCCAGCGCCAGTCGGATCTGGCCGTAATCGTACCGTTCGTTCAGCAGTTCGAAGAGCGGTTTGAGCGGGTCGTTTTTGCCGATGCGTATTTCTTCGGCCGCATCGATGATCGTGCGGTAGTTGGCCGGGTCTATCAGCGATTTGAGGTCGACGGGGTGGCCGTCTTCTTTGAGTTTAACCAAATGCGAAATGATCGTGACGGGGTTCAGGTTGCGCTTTTCGGCGATGGCCTGTACAGAATAACCTTCTTTGTAGAGATCAAAGGTTTCAACGAAAGTCATGCCTTTCACGATCCGGGTGCCCGGCGCGCTGTTTTCGCGGGCGAAATGAAGGATCTCGTTGATGAATGCTTCACCGTAACGACGGAATTTTTCTGCCCCGACACCCGAGACGGCCTTCATCTGTGCTTCGGAAATGGGTTTTTTCTGGGCCATTTCAGACAATGAGGCGTCACTGAAAACGACGTAAGGCGGCACGCCCAACGCATCGGCCAGCTGCTTGCGCAGCTGGCGCAGCCGCTCGAAAAGCGCGTCGCGGATAATTTCCTGTTTCGGTTTTTCCTTCGGTACCAGCTCCTCTTCCTTCGCTTTCCGTTCGCTGAGCGGGATGAATTTCACGAGGTCGATCTGCTTTTCGCCTTTCAAAACCTGCCAGCTCACAGCATTCAGTTTGAAAGAATGCGCCTCGTCGTACGCAATGTCCATCACACCCGAATTAAGCATCTGGCCCAGGTATTCCGACCATTCGTCGCTCCGCAGCTCGTGGCCGACGCCGAATGTCGGCAACCGATCGTAGCCTTGTTGGAGGATATTGCGGTTACGGCTGCCGCGCAGGATGTCGATCAGCATCCCCATCGCTACCTTTTGCTCGGTGCGCGCGATGCCCGACAATGCTTTTTGTGCGATCACCGTCGCGTCGAAGCGGGTCCGCGGGTTGCGGCACACGTCGCAATTGCCGCAGTCATGGTCTACCGGTTCGTTGAAATAGTTCAAAAGAATGCGCCGGCGGCAAATATCGGCTTCTGCGTATTGTTTCATCCGGTTCAGTTTGGCGTGCAGCAGTTCTTTCTGCTCGGCCGACTGGTCCGAATTATTGATCATATCCGTCCGCGTAATGATGTCCATATAGCTGTAAAACAGCACGGTATCCGCGCTGGAACCGTCGCGGCCCGCCCGGCCGATCTCCTGGTAAAAGCTCTCTACATTCGAAGGCAGGTTATAATGGATCACCCACCGCACGTTGGATTTGTCGATCCCCATCCCGAATGCAATGGTTGCGACGATGATCTGAATGTCATCGCGCAAAAAATTCTCCTGCACCTGCGAGCGCTTGTCCGCGGGCATGCCCGCGTGGTAGTACGCGACCCGGAAACCTGCTTTTTGCAAACTGGCGGCCACCGTTTCGGTGCCTTTCCGGCTGAGGCAGTAGATAATGCCCGGCTGGCCGTCGTGTTTGTTGACGAAGCGCTGGATCTGCTCGATGCGTTTTCGCCCGGGCAGCACATTTAGGCTCAGATTTGGCCTGTCGAAGCTGGAAATGAAGGTTTCTGCGTGCTCGATGTTGAGTTGCTTCAAAATATCGCGGCGTGTCACGCGGTCGGCGGTGGCGGTGAGGGCCACGATCGGGATATGGGGGAAGCGGAGTTTCAGCAGGTTCAGCTGGCGGTATTCCGGCCGGAAATCGTGGCCCCAGGAAGAAATACAGTGCGACTCGTCGATGGCGAACAGGCTCACGTTCCATTCGCGGAGCAAATCGAATGTATTTCCGGCAAAAAGCCTTTCCGGGGCAATGTAAAGCAGTTTCAGTTCGCCGAGCTTGATCTGCCACATGATCTGGTCCTGCTCGGCGCCGGAAATGGTGGAGTTGAGAAATGCGGCATGGATACCGTTGCCGCGCAATGCCTCGACCTGGTCTTTCATGAGGGCGATCAGCGGGGAGATAACCACCGTCAGGCCCTCGCGGAGTACCGCCGGGATCTGAAAACAGACCGATTTACCGCCGCCGGTGGGCATTAGTACCATGCAATCACGGTCGGCCATGATGGTGTCGATGATTTCGGATTGCTGCGGGCGAAAGGAGTCGTATCCGAAATATTTTTTTAATGCTTCAAGTTTGTTGGTAGTCATGTTGTACTGATTAATGTGCTTTACTTCAAAAATTTCCTTTCGCGCTGCAAAAATAGGCTTTCAAAACTGATACATCACCTGCAACTTTACTTCGCTGCGCTTGTTCCCATTGATTTCGTTGAGTCCCGAACTGATCTTCTCGATATCCGAATACCGCGTTTGCGACCACCGTAGCCATATTTTGATTCGCCTGGAAGCCGTGTAGCGCAGCATCAGATAATGTCGCGTGCCGGTATTGTAATAGGCTGGAATAGAGAATGCATAGAGCATATCTTTCTCATAGACATATTGCCGGCTGTCGTAGTCGTCGGTTTTGAAAAATGCCGCACGCGCGCTGATTTCGACCTTTCGAAAATGCCAGTTTACATCCTGCACCACGGTAAAACCATTCGATACCGGCGAGCCTTCATTTTTTGAGGTGCCGAATTGAACCCTCGTCCGGAATGCACATCGGAGCGGGAGCTCGTAGTCGATATTGAATGTGGCCGTCCTTTTGATGTTCTGGATTAAAGCAGGCTCATTCTCCGCTGCCGCCGGATCGTTGGTTTGCTTATGTTTTTCATGGAAGAGTATGTACGCGTTCAGCCGTTTGGAGGGCTTCCAAAGCAAATGCAGGAAATAGTCATAACCCCGCGACGGCGCATCTACCTGATATTTGAGCCACGGAAACCGGAAATAGTCGCCATAGGCGCTCCATTGCCACCGGCGCGAGGGCGACCAGCGCACACCCGCATAAGCACCGCGCTCGTTAATGGGTCGCGTGGCTTCGCTGATCGGGTTGCCATATAATGTGTGAAAATGGCGGGCATAATGCCGGGCCATCAACGACATATCCAGCTTCCTGCCTGCGCTGGCGATCATTCCGGCGATGGTACCCGTGCCGCCGCTGCGCGAAATGGCCGTTTCGGTAAAGAAATGCATGTTTTGCCAGCGGTAGTCGCCGTGCAGGCCGGCAATGAAGTTTTGTTTACCCGAAAATTCATACCGATTGTAAGCCCAATCGCGCTTTTGGATAAATGAGTTGTAAGAGGTATGCAAAACCGTGACGCCCAGCTGCCCCTTTTGCGAGGCCAGCTGGTGCAGCAAATGCATGCCGGTATTCTGTTCCAGAAGCACATGATGCTTTTCGATTTCAGACGGCGTGCGGTGGTAGCCGGTCACGGGCAGCGATGTGGTAATGCTGGCATGAATGCTGTCTGGCTCCTGTGTGGCATCCCGTTTTGTCCTGGACAATAATAATGTGATATCCGTGCCGCGCATGATACGCCAGCTAGCGGCCACGCCCCTGAAAAAACCGGCTTCGGAAGCGGAAGTATAAGGTTTCAGGCCGGTAGTGCTGCGGTACACCGTGCGGATGACTTCCGAGCCTTTGCCCAGCGAAAATCCGGCTCCCAGCACCATACCCTGGCCGGCCTGCATTTGAAAGTCGCCGATGGCGAGATTGTTCAACCTGCCGCGGTGGAGGATTTGCGCATGAAAAGAGGTGTAGTCAATGCCGAGGATCTGCCTTTGGGTATCCCATTGCCACATTTGTTCCCCTGCATCTTTTTCCAATGTTATTCCAAAACTATACGCTCCGCTGCGCGCACTGCGGTAGCGGAGGTAGCCATTGAATGGAGATCCTTGGTAGCGGGTTGTGGATGCGGAACCGGAATCCAGCGGTGCGAAGCCTTTTTGCTGCTCCAAAATTTTCCCCGAACGGAACATCAGGAAATGCTGCCCCGGATTTTTCAAGGCATCGCGGAAGGAAACGGCCCGCGTGGCGATCGTTACAAAGGGCAAAAGCCGCCGGATGGTGGCCAGATCAAACTCCGGCACGGCTTGCAGCTCGTATAACGACAGCAATGCCCCGGCTTTCGCGCGGTAATCGAAAAATGCATGCAGCTGTATTTCGGAAAGAATGAATGTTGCCGCCAGGTCGTCGGGCGTAGCGGTATTCAGGTCGAGCGGGCTGGCGTAGCGTTGCAAAAGTGCCTCGAAAAGCTCCTCGCTGTCGTCCGGCGGAATGGGGAAGAGCTCGGCAATCAAGCGGTTGATGTCGATTTCGGAGCGGGGAGGGGCGATGCCCGTGAATTCCTGGGCGGCGCAAATGGTGGCCATGCCGACAAGCAAGGCGGTGACGCACAGGGAAAAGCAGGTCGTTTTCCCTTGAAGATCAAAAGCGTATGTGATTTTCATCGATCTCAGCATACGCTTTTGATATGAATGAAAAGGTTAGAAGGCTTTCAAACTTAAATCCAGACTTCGCGCCTGGTGCGTGAGCGCACCGCTCGATATGCCGTCCACACCGGTTTCGGCCACCGCGCGCAATGTTTTTTCGGTAATGTTGCCGGAAGCTTCCGTTTCGTACCGTCCCCCGATCCTTTTCACCGCCTCTTTCAGGTCGTCGAGCGAAAAGTTATCGAGCATGATAATGTCTACATCGCCTACCCGCAGCACTTCGTCCACTTCGGCTAGGTTCCGGGTTTCCACCTCGATTTTGAGCTTCCGGCCCGTTTCTTTCAGGTATTTGTTGGCCCCGGTAATAGCCGCTTCGATGCCGCCGGCGTAATCCACGTGGTTGTCCTTCAACATAATCATGTCGTAAAGGCCCATCCGGTGGTTTACCGCCCCGCCGATTTTCACCGCCATTTTCTCAAACAGCCTGAAATTCGGGGTCGTTTTGCGGGTATCGAGCAGTTTTACGGGCAAATCCTTGATCAGGTCTGACATTTGCCGTGCATAGGTGGCGATGCCGCTCATGCGCTGCATGATGTTCAGTACCAGCCGCTCGGCTTTCAGGATCAGACGTGCGTTTCCTTCTACCGTCAAAACAATGTCTCCTGTTGATACGACGGAACCGTCAAATAGTAACACATTAATTTTCGGAAGGGGGTAACCGTAATATTTTGCGGTCTCATCGAAGATAATCTGCGCCACTTCCACACCCGCGAGTACGCCGTCCTGCTTCACCAGCAGCTTGGCGCGCTTGGTGGCATTTTCGGGTACGCTGGCAAGGGATGAATGGTCTCCGTCACCGATATCTTCCAGCAATGCGAGCCTGAGAAGATTCCGGAGTTCGTGCGGGTCAGTTTCCATTTGGGTTGAAATTAAAATCAGTAGGTTTGCTGCCGGTACGCCATATTATAGCGGATGGCAAACGTAAAAATGTTGGAATTGGTCGCCACATTCACATCCTGTGACCTGACCTTCCTGATTTGGTACCGGCCGTCGAGGAACAAATTGTGGGCCAGAGAGTAAGACAATCGTAAATCCGTAAACAATGTTTTCGCTTTAATGCCCTGGCCGATCTTCTGGTTCAGGTCTGCTTCTTCCTGGCCGCGGTTGACGTGCCGCGTTTCGTAACTCTTCGAAATATCGCCGCCGAAATTCATATAAGGCCCCGTGCTTGGGTCTTTACCCTGCATGGCCGACATGACCGTGCCGTAAATCGACAGCCTCGGCGTGACTTTATATCTTAAAATACCCAGGTACTCCCGGAAGTTCGCGCCGAGCGGGTGTGCGAGCGCCTGTCCGTAATGCATATAGTTGCGCCCGCCGTCCTTATGCGAGTACGTGTAGGGGCGCACGACGTTGTATTCTGCCTGCAAATCCAGGTTGGGTATACCAAAAGCATCCACGTATTTGGCACCGAGCTGAAAGCTGTACTTGTTGGTCCACGAGCCGCTGCCATTGAAAAGGTATTTGGTCAAAAACTCGTCGAGTACAAACTGGCTGTAAATGGAAGCCGTTTTGCCCACGAGCCAACGGAAATCGAAACCGAGCAATGCATTGTCCTGGCTGCCGATGTAGGATTCCACATAACGGTAGAAGATAATCGGGTTCAGATAATTAAGGTCGTACCCGCCGCCCACGGAATCGCGGTTAAAAACTTCTGCTTCAAATACACCGATATTGATCTTTTCGGTCAGGTTCACGCTCAAATGGTGAATGGCTGCGAATTTCTTTTTTCTCAAAAACTCGGAGAATGCATCTTCGCCGCCGTCGATCATGCTCGTCCAGAGGTTGGTATAGTGGAACCGGCCGAGCTGGGTGTCCAGTCTCAAAAACAAATAAGGGCTGCTGTTGTCTGAAAGGATCAGCGAGCGGTAACCGCTGCCGAATGTGTTGTAATCGTGCCCGAATTTGACATTAATGGCTTTGAGCGGCCGGAAGGTAATGTAGCCGCGCGCCGAAAGGAAGTCGGTACCGTGGTTACGCGTCGATTTGGCAAGGCCTTCTCCCGGAAAGCTGTATTTTGGCGCCATCGCATTGACATACCTTGGAAAACGGCCCTGGTTATCGGACACGAAGGTGTAAAAGCCCAGCTTGTCGTTGATCATCCCGCGGATCTCCACGCCCCGGCCGGTAAACCACAGCGATTGGTGCGACGTGGTGTCGTAGCTGTTGTCTTTCCCGATGAAGTTGGTGGTAGTAAAATTAAAATGCAGGTCGAAATCTTTGTTATGAATGCTGTACAGATCGGCGGGGTGGTGGAAGAACTTGCGTTTCTGTCCGGGCGGCGGCGATTTAAACCAGCCTAGCCGCGCGAGTTTGCTGTATTTGGCCGAATCCGTCGCAATCATGCCCCTGGTCCATTCCCAACTGTCTTCGCGCAGGTAGTCGATCGTTTCCCAGTCGCGGTCGGTGAGGTCTACGGTGCCTTCTTTCAAAATGGAATCCGTCAGTGCGACTATCGCTTTACGTTCGAAAGGCTTGGCATTGAAATGGAAACCCTCGGAAAATTTGCCACGTTTGATTTCGAGGCGGTCGATGAGGTGGTAATAGTCGTCGTTTAGCGGAACGAATGAACTTTGCGCGTGTACGTATGCTGAGGATACCAGTGTAAAAAGCAGTATTTTAAAATGCCGGATAATTCCTTGATACATAGGCAACAAAATTCTTCGGATACCGCAATGAGAGCTCTTGCACGTAATTTTTAGAAATGGTGTTCCAAATTACGTCAATGAATTTGTATTATCTTGCATGGAGTAGTCTAAAAAACTGTCGCTCCCATGTTTTTACTTTCCCAGAAACCTTCCATTGCAGATCATTATCTGGCCGAGTTGCGTGATGTAAATTGTCAGCAAGACAGAATGCGTTTCCGCCGGAATATGGAAAGGGTAGGAGAACTTTTGGCATATGAATTGTCCAAAACACTCACTTTTAAAACGGAAAAGGTAGAAACGCCGCTCGGTACCGCACCCTGTCGTACCGTGTTGCAGCCGATCGTACTGGCTACCATTCTGCGGGCAGGGTTACCATTTCACCAGGGTTTTCTGAATGTGTTCGACAAGGCCGATAATGCATTCATCGGCGCTTACCGCGGGCACCATATCAATGCCGAGGAGGAATTTACGGTGGAAATGGATTACATCACCAGCCCCGACCTGACGGGCAAGATCCTCATCATGATCGATCCGATGCTGGCTACCGGCCGGTCGATGGAAAAGGTGTACCACGCATTGCTGCGCTTCGGCATTCCGGCGCAAACACATATTGCGTCGGTCATCGCCAGCCCCGAGGGCGTGGAATACCTGCAAAGCCGCATCCCGCAATGCCGCCTCTGGCTCGGCGCGGTGGACCAGAAGCTGAACGAACAATATTATATAGTACCAGGCCTCGGCGACGCCGGAGACCTGGCTTACGGCGAAAAATAGCTTCCTAGTTCAGCAATTCATCAAACATAATGGATAGATAGTACGTGCTGCCCACATTCGGGCTCGCATACGACTGGAAATAGGATTTGCCGAACAAGTTCGTCCCACCGAGTTTCACGATCGATTTGATCGCCGGGATTTTCCAGCTCACCTGCGCGTCGAGGTTGCTGATCGCCGGTACGCGGGTGTTGGAGAACACCGGTACATCCGTGGTCGTAGGCACCACGAAGCTCGATTCCCACAAAAATGCCTGCTGATAACGGTACACGATATTGAACCCCCAGCGATTCGTGCTCGTCACCCGACGGCCGAAGTTCGCATTATACCGGTATTTGGGTGTGTTGAATTGTGAATACTGCACTTCGGGCGACGGTGTGAAATCTTTCAGCTCATTGTTGGCCACATTGCCGCCGATGTTGAAGCCTTTGGGCAATGCATAGTTCAAACCGATGGCAAACCCGCGCGTCGTGATCGTTTCCGTCGTGTTCACCGTTCGCGCAAATCCCTGGTAATTGCCCACCCCGATACCCGATTCGATCGGCAGCCCCGGCGCCGCAGCGGCCGTCGGCACGACGATCACCGTTCCGCCGATCAGGTCTTTGTATTTACTGATATAATAGTAGGCGTCGACAAACAGCTTTTTCGCAATAACGCCTTTATAGCCAATTTCATAGGTCGCAATGCGTTCCGGTTTCAGCTTCACCGGCTCGTATTTAGGCAGTTTGCCCAATGCGTAAGCCTTTGCCAGATCGGGAACAAGCCCGGGAACCTGTGATGCCAGAATGGCCGGCAGCTGCGCCGCGAGCACGCCCGGCAGTGCCTGGTTTACACCGGCTGCAATGGCCGCCTGGATCACGGCCGGGTCGTTCGGGATGGTGCCGGCGGCCACACCCTGGTTTACCTGCGCGGTAACCTGCGTAGTCACGGCCTGGGTAATGGTGGCCGTCGCCTGCTGGGTTACCACCGCCGTGGCGTAGGTTTGGGCACTCTGGATTACCGAAGGATCATTCTTCACGACGGCTGCCACGGTCGCTTCCGACAGGTTTTGCCGTAAAATACCATTGGAAAGATTGTAACGGGAATCGAATTCCGGCAAACCACCGACCAGCGTGCCCGAAGGTGTGCGGAGGTCGATGTACTGGTTCTGGGTCGTCGGAATGCGGAAGCCGGTTTGGTAGGAGAGGCGGATATTATGCTCGCCGAATGTCGTCACGGCCGACACGCGCGGCGTAAATTGTCCGTCGAAATTCTCGTTCTTGTCGTAGCGGATCGAGCCGGTGAGTTTCAGATGGTCGGAAAGCAATGTTTTGCCGGCCTGCACGAATGCGCCCCATTCATTAATCGGAATGGTACCGTCGCGGCCTTCCTTCGTATCGGCAAAAAGTGTCCCGTTCGAGCGGAGCGTGTAAAGCCGGTAGTTGGCCCCGGCGAGCAGTTCGACGAAGCGGATCTGGTTTTTGAAATTGTAAAAACCTTCGACGTGGTACATATTGGTTTTATCGGCAAAACCGCCTCCGCCATCTACGATGGGCATATTCCGGTATTTATCCAGCAGCTGGTTGAACGTCGCGCTGCCCGGCTGGGGCATTCCCTGATCCGCGGCAGCCCGGCCGATCAAATGCGCTTCTTCTTCCGTCGTCCCGCGTGCACGTGCGCCCACAAATGCACCCACATACTCGCCAAACCACACATTGTTCGGCTTGATCTCGCCCAGCATCGATACCGCCGCGAGCCCCGAGAGGTACGACTTGCCCGAGCGCTCCTGCGTGGTATACGCGCGAACGGTGAAATTGTCGCCCCGAAGTTCCAGCTTGGCCTGCGTCAGGTTGAAGTCACGCAGCGAATAGCGGCCCGTACCGGTGTAGACCGTCGTCCCATAACCATAATTGACCTGTGCAATGGCTTCGACCTTCTCGTTCAGCCGGTAATGCAATGCGGCATTGGCCTTGAAGCTTTTGGTATCGTAATCGACAAGATCTTTTTCCCGGAAACCCGTCCGGCTGACGAACGCGTTGGGAACGAACGCCACACCTGCCTGAGGGAGCTGCCCGGCCGCCGCCATCGCTTTGGCTACGGCATTGATATTGGTCTGAATTTCATCACCGTACACATTCGTGCCGTCATAATCGAGGTCGGTGCCGGCCCCGCGGTTGGGATCGGCATTGCCGCCTACGTTCAGGTTGGTGTAATTGTTCGCCTCCCAGTCTTTGGCCTGGATGTACGAGAGGTTGACCTTGAATGCAAATTTGTTATTGAAAGCCTTGGCATAACGGATGGTCGCTTCTCCGAACGGCGTGGTTGCCTTGGAGCGGTTCTTTTCGTGCATTATACCGCCTTTGACATTCGCGCTCAATCCCTGATAAAGGAATGGGCTTTTGCTGTTCATCAGGATCAATCCGTTCACCGCATTCGGGCCGTACAATGCCGAAGCCGCGCCCGGAAGCACCTCCACGCTTTCAACATCGAGCTCCGACATACCTATAATATTGTCGAGCGGGAAATTCAGCCCCGGCGCCTGGTTGTCCATACCATCGATCATCTGCACGGTGCGGGGGTTACCGGTGGCGCCGAAGCCGCGCATGTTGACGGATTTGAACAATACGCCCTGCGTCGTCATGTCGATCCCTTTCAAATTAGCCAGTGCGTCGTAGAAATTAGTGGCCGGCGTGTCCCGGATGCCCCGGATGTCGAGTTTTTCCACGGCTACCGGCGATTTCATCACGCTTTCTTCCACGCGCGAGGCCGATACGACGATTTCTTTCCCGAGCACGGGCTGCTCCACGAGCCTGATATCGAGGTTGGACATGCTGGCGGTCACGGCGATTTCCTGTGTTTGGAAACCTACCGAGCTGACGATAATCGAAAATGGCGGATCGGAAGTGGTATTCAGGGAAAATTCGCCTTTGGTATCGGTAATGGTACCGGCCACTTTGCCTTGTATACGAATGCTAACCCCTGCCAGCGGTTCCTGCGTGACCGACTCGGTTACTTTGCCGGTTAAACTAATCTGTGCAAATGAATGTTGCCAAAACAACAATGCGAGGAACAAGCAAAGGAGATTTTTGAGGGGTGTAGTAGTTGAGCGCATGGTTCTTA
This sequence comes from Dyadobacter beijingensis DSM 21582, assembly GCF_000382205.1. Taxonomy (GTDB): domain Bacteria; phylum Bacteroidota; class Bacteroidia; order Cytophagales; family Spirosomataceae; genus Dyadobacter; species Dyadobacter beijingensis. The sequence goes on along the minus strand of NZ_KB907794.1, from coordinate 89,007 downwards.
ATGGGTTGATGTCTGTAACAAGTTACTAAGAAATCAATTTTTTTATCATTAAATACAATTTTTTCTTCGGGTATTTATAAAAATATTCAGGAGGTAATGGAGGGCCATTTCCGGTATGCTGCGGCTAGCTAATTTAATAAGCGGACGAAGGATTGCCGTGGGTGCCACGAACTAATTTTCCGGGACTTTTCACCGGAATGGTAGAGCATACTGACTCTTTATCATTAGTTTTGAGTGATTTTATTTAACGTTATATCAAAATATACCTTACACAACACAGATGCAGGATACTTATGTAATTATCATGGCAGGCGGGGTGGGAACCCGTTTCTGGCCTTTCAGCCGGACGGACTTCCCGAAGCAGTTCCATGATGTGCTTGGCACGGGAAGAACGCTCTTGCAGCAGACTGTCGACAGGTTCGATGGCGTTTGCCCGATTGAAAATGTTTATATAGTAACCAGTCAGGAATACAAGGAGCTTGTAAAGCAGCAGATCCCCGAGCTGACCGACGATCAGATCCTCCTGGAACCGCACCGGCGGAACACGGCGCCTTGCATCGCCTATGCCTGCTATAAAATCGCAGCCCGCAACCCCAATGCAAACGTGGTGGTGGCCCCGGCCGATCACATTATCCTGAAAGAGGAAGTTTTCAAAGACACGATCAGGGTGGCGCTGGGCGCGACCCGCAACGAAGATATTCTCGTGACGCTCGGCATCCAGCCCACAAGGCCCGATACCGGTTACGGGTACATTCAATACATTCCCGACAAGCTCACGGTGAAAAAGGTGAAATCCTTCACCGAAAAGCCGCACCTGGAACTCGCATTGCAGTTCCTCGACAGCGGGGATTTCGTGTGGAACGCCGGTATTTTCGTTTGGAATATCAATGCATTCAAAAAGGCGCTGACGCAGTTCCAGCCCGATATCGCCGAGATTTTCCAGGGAGGCAACGAGCATTATTATGTCGATTCGGAAGATTCGTTCATCCAGCGCGCCTACCAGCATTGCGGCAGCATATCCATCGATAACGGTATTATGGAAAAGGCTGAAAACGTGCACGTGGTACTAGCTAGCTTCGGCTGGTCGGACCTCGGTACCTGGAAATCGATGTACGAAGTGTCGGAAAAAGACGCCAACCTGAACGTGACGGACGGCAATATGATCCTGCACAACACGACGAACTCGATCATCAAAACGCCCAAAGACAAGCTCGTCGTGATCAACGGCCTGGACGGTTTTATCGTCGCGGAATTCGACGGCGTGCTGCTGATCTGCAAAAAAGACGACGAACAAAAAGTAAAGGAATTCGTAGCCGAAGCCAAAGAGCTCGATCCGAAATATGTTTAGTGTAACGGCAGGATAATTCCGCCGTCCGAAAATCCAGGTCAGTTTGGCCTGGATTTTGTGTTTTTAGAGGGGCTATTTGTTGGATATGTCCTTTTCTACTATTTGTCTGGCCTCAGCAAGAGTCGTCTCGTCAAGTTTTTCAATGGCCAATTGCATTAGTCCTCTCGGTCCAATCTTTAACGCTGATTTTGAGGGAATTGACACCAGAGTCTTTTCTAATTGTGGCGAATTCGCCATAATTAAAACCGCATTCACTCCTTCAACACCTTCTCAATCTCAAAAAACCGCACATCCGCCTTCACATGCTCCAAAATGCGCTGCGAGCGCTCGGGCCTTGCATCGGTAATGAAAACCTGCGCCAAAAAGCCGGTGTCGATGAGTTCGATGAGCTTGTGAATCCGCCGGTCGTCGAGCTTGTCGAAGATGTCGTCGAGCAGCAGAATGGGCGTTTTGCCCTTTTCTTCTTTTAACAATTCGAATTGCGCGAGTTTCAGGGCGATGAGGAAGGACTTTTGCTGGCCCTGGGAGCCGAACTTTTTGAGGGTAACCCCGTCGATTTCGAAAACATACTCGTCCTTATGCACGCCTTTGCCCGTGCGCTGCGCGTGCAGGTCGCGGCTGCGGTTGCGGCGGAATTCGGCGGGGAAATCGGGGCTGGCGACTTCGCTTTCATAGATTACGTCTACCTTTTCGTGGCCGCTGCTGAGGAATTCGTAATATTTATGGAAGAGCGGGACGAATTTTTGCATGAACATCGCCCGGTGTTCGTGAATGCGCTGCGAGAGGACGATAAGCGGCTCGTTGTAGGTTTCGAGCAGGTCTTCGTCGAGGTAATTGCGCTCTGCGAAGAGTTTCAGCAGGCCGTTTCTTTGGGTCAATATCTTGTTGTATTGCAAAAAATCGGTGAGGTAGCCGGGCACGGCCTGACCTAAAACGCCGTCGAAAAACCGGCGGCGCTCCTCGCTACCTTCGCGGATGAGATCGGTATCGTCCGGGGCGATGAGTACCACCGGAAACAGGCCGATATGGTCGCTCAGGCGCTCGTAATGCTTTTTATCGGCCATGAACACCTTGCGCTGGCCGCGCTGGAGACTGCACGTGATCTGGATGTGCTTGCCGTGTTCGTTGAAGACGCCGTCGAGCAGGAAGAAGTCGTTGATATGCCGGATGCCGAGGGCGTCCTGGTTATGAAATGCGCTTTTGGTGAGGGTCAGGAAATAGATGGCGTCGAGCAGGTTCGTCTTGCCGCTGCCATTCTCGCCCACGATACAGTTCACATGTTCTCCAAAAACAAAGGCCTTCTCCTCATAGCTTTTAAAGTATGTAAGGTGGAGCTTTTCTAGCCACATGAACTTCTTTGTTATTTAGTTTATGCTTATTTTCGCAGATCATTGCGTGAGTACGGCAAAAACAGACTCTGTTCATACCACTACTAACTTTAAGACAAAGTTCTGTCTTTATAAACGAGAACCAAATACATGGCCACCGTTACTGAGAAAAAGAAAGCATCAGCCCCCAAAAAGTTACAGCATCCGAAGGAGCAATACCTGTTCTGGTTCGAGAATATGCTTTTACAACGCCGTTTTGAAGAAAAATCAGGCCAGCTGTACGGTCAGCAGAAAATTCGTGGTTTTTGTCACTTGTACATCGGCCAGGAAGCCTGCTCTTCCGGCGCGGTGAGTGCCCTCAAAGAAGGCGACAAATACATTACCGCTTACCGCGACCACGGTATTCCCCTCGCGCTGGGCACCAGCCCTAATGCGATCATGGCGGAGCTTTTCGGCAAGAAAACGGGTACGACCAAAGGTAAAGGCGGTTCCATGCACATTTTCGACAAAGAAGTGGGCTTTATCGGCGGCCACGGTATCGTTGGCGGCCAGATTCCCCTGGGCGCTGGAATCGCTTTCGCTGAGAAATATAACAAAACCGATAACCTGTGTATCTGTTACTTCGGTGACGGCGCGATCCGCCAGGGTTCTTTCCACGAAACGCTGAACATGGCGATGAGCTGGAAACTGCCGGTGATCTTCGTCGTGGAAAACAATGGTTACGCGATGGGTACTTCCGTAGCGCGCTCTTCCAACGTTACCGAGCTGTACACATTGGGCGAGGCTTACGACATTCCTTCAGAGCCGGTCGACGGCATGAGCGTGGAGGCGATCCACGAAGCGGTTTCCCGCGCAGCCGACCGCGCGCGCAAGGGCGACGGACCAACTTTCCTCGAATTCCGTACGTATCGCTACCGCGGCCACTCGATGTCCGATCCGCAGAAATACCGTTCGAAAGAAGAAGTAGAAGAATACAAACACCGCGATCCGATCGAGCAGATCCGCGCAGTGATCCTCGACAACAAGCTCGCTACCGAAGAGGATCTCGACAACATCGATAAAAAAGTGAAGGAAATCGTGGCAGAATCCGTCCAATTCGCCGAAGAATCGGAGTGGCCGGACCCGAAAGAAGCCTACACCGACGTGTATGTGGAAAGCGATTATCCTTTCGTAATGGACTAATCCATTCATTCAATGCATGATAAAAAACCCGCCGGAATACTTCGACGGGTTTTTTAAGTAATTTCAGCTTTTAGTAAACAGGTAGTGATCCTGTCGGCAGTGTTCCACGTAGATTGAATTCTAGTAATAAATTAAAATATGTCCCTGGACCAGGATTTTGAACGAGACGAAGAGGAAGATGGCGATGGCAAGGAGATGTCGTTCCTCTCGCATCTCGAAGAATTAAGATGGCACGTGATCCGCGCCGGAGCTTCCATTCTGGTATTTGCCATCCTCGCGTTTATTTACATTCAGGAAATTTACCATTATGTGATCATCGCGCCTTCGCAGCCCGATTTCTGGACTTACCGCATGCTTTGCAAGCTGTCGGAAGTGACCGGTTATGAGGATTTGTGCGTAAAAGCGCTCAATTTTAAATTGCAGGTGATCGGGATGGGAGATGCGTTTACGATGAGTATGACGTCGTCGGTCATCGCCGGCCTTGTCTTTGCATTTCCTTATGCCTTCTGGGAGATCTGGCGGTTTATCGAGCCCGGCTTGAAGCCTTCCGAAAAGCGTTCGGCCCGTGGAGCGGTATTTTATGTAACGACCCTGTTCTTTTCCGGTGTACTGTTCGGCTATTACGTGGTATCACCGCTGGCGATCAACTTCCTCGCGAACTACACGCTCGATCCGTCCATTATCAACGAATTCAGCCTGGCATCCTACATTTCCCTCGTCGCTACGCTGACGCTGGCCTGCGGTGTGGCCTTCCAGCTGCCGATCGTCGTGTATGTGTTATCAAGGATAGGCGTGCTTACACCGGCATTCATGCGCGAATACCGCAAGCATTCGATGATCGTCATCCTGATCGTGGCAGCCGTGATCACGCCATCGCCGGATATTTACAGCCAGGTACTCGTAGCGATCCCATTGTTCCTGCTTTATGAGCTGAGTATCATGGTTTCGGCCAAAGTGGAGCGTGAAAAGCTGGCCGAAGAGAAGCGCGTCGCGAAATTCGGTGACTCTGATACGACTACCGAAGACTGATCAAGGCATTAAGCGATAAATTTTTTACAGACCTCGGCCAACCGGTCGAGGTCTTCTTTTTGGTGCAGGCTGCTGAGCACAATGCGCGTCACCGGGGCATCGGCCGGCGAGGGGTAGGGGAAGCACGAGGCCATCATGCCATTCGCCAGCAAATGATCGAACAATGCGGGATTGGCAGAACAGAAGACTGGGTAACCGGGAATGGCTTCAAAAAGCGAGCTGTCCGCCATTCTTTTGACAAAATAGGAGATATTATCCAGCAGCAATGCGTTCGATAGCGGGTAACTATTGTTTTCCAGCAGCATTTTCAGCGCATATGCATACGCGGGCGCAGGCGGGGAGGCCCCCGCAAACCACGGCGATTTCCGCAGGGTTTCAATCACATTTTTCGCGGCCCAAATGGCCCCGGCCGGAATGCCCAGCGCCTTGTTAAGCGACGATACGAACAGGGTTCGGGGCAAAAGTTTTGGGTCAATTTTCTCCGAAACACCTTTTCCTCTCGTGCCCATGACGCCCAGCGAATGCGACTCGTCGATGACCAGCCAGGCATTCGCTGTATTTCGCAGGGTATTAAAAATCGTCAAATCAAATGCGCTGACCATCGGCGATCCTACGGCGTCGGTACAGATAATGTGCGCCACGTCCGGCTCGGTTGCAGTGATTATTTGCACCGTTTGCGCGGCCCATTCGGCCCATTCGCCATCGTTTCGCTGAAAAGCGTGGCCCCACAATGCGGGATGCACGCCGGGGGCATAATGGTAGATGACCCGCGTAACGTCCGGCCGCGGCCCAACAATGTTTTCAATCTCCTTCATCAGCAACTGTCCCGCCCACATCCCGGAGGAAACGAGCAATGCGGATTCAGTTTGCAGGAAATCAGCCAGTTGCTGCTCGGCTTGTTCGTAGACGGTGAGCCGTAAACTATTATTCCGGGAACTTCCGTAGTGATTTCCGAAAGTTTCCGTAGCGGAATGGGTAAATCTACGAAGGTCTTCGTTGTGGCCCATTCCCAGGTAATCGGTACCGCTGAACCACAGGAATTCCTGCCCGTCGGAAGTTTCGACGGTCCGGCCGGGGAGTTTGTGGCTGTGGTATACCTTCACAGATTAGCCTTATAGAAATTCAGGTTTGAGCGAAGCGCCGGTGCCATTGCCCGGGGCATAGATTACCTTGCCAAAATTGAAGGTCACACCCGTGGCGGGGTCATTGCGGATCAGCAGCGAGCCATCCATATCCACATAATCGAGCAGGGGAAGTAAATGCGCGATGGCCGAAATGCCGACACTCGTTTCCGTCATGCAGCCTACCATCGTTTTCATGCCCAGTTCACGGGCTTTCGCGATCATCCGCAATGCCGCGGTAGGCCCGCCGCATTTGGTGAGTTTGATATTGATACCATGAAAAAGGCCGTGGCAAGGTTCCACATCTTCTTCGATAATGCAGCTTTCGTCTGCTATCACGGGTAGTGCGCTTTCCGCGAACACCGCTTTCATACCTTCGGTATCGTCGGCGGGCAGCGGCTGCTCGATAAATTCCACGCCTAACGCCGCCAGTTTGGGTGCCAGCTCGATGGTTTTCTCCGCCGTCCAGCCGCAGTTGGCATCTACGCGGAATAGAGCATCCGTATTTTTCCGAAGCTCCTGCACAATGCGCAGGTCTTCGTCGGTACCAAGTTTGATCTTGTAAATCGGCCAGGGAAGCTCCTTCATTTTAGCTACCATTTTCTCCACCGTATCGATCCCGATCGTGAAGTTGGTCATCGGGATGTTTTCCGGCGACAAGCCCCAGCTTTCGTACAGTTTCTGCCCTTTCTTTTTGGCAAAATAATCCTGCGCCGCCTCGTCCAATGCACATTGCGCGAAAGAATTGTCTTTGAGCAGCGGATGTACCATCGCCCAGAGTTCTTCCGCGGAGCTGTATTTCCCTTTTTCAACAATATCCTTCACCATATCCAGCGTCGCCGTCATGTTGCCGATCGTGATGCCGTAATAGGGGTTGGAAGTGGCTTCGCCAAAACCGGCGAAAACGCCGTCGTTCAGCTGCACGATAAGGGTTTGCTGCACATCGCGCGAGTCGTGCGCGATGGTGAAGGTGTGTTTCAGTTGAAGGTCGAAAGTGTGGTAAGTCAGGCGCATAGGGTGTCAGGAGTGGATGCCGCGGGTCAGTTACGCATATCGAGGCCCCACGATAATTTGCTTCGTAATGTATTTAAAAAACTGTCGTCTTTCATTTTAATCAACCGGGCAATGAAGCCGGCCTTACGCACGAGCAGCTGCGTGTTCTCGTCTACAATGCGCGAGCGGGCATCGAGCGAGACGAGGAAGTTGCTGCTGCGGCTTTTTACTTCGAGGCGTATCACGGCCGTATCTTCCACCACGAGCGGACGTACGTTGAGGTTGTGCGGGCTGATGGGCGTCACGATGAAATTCTGAGAATGCGGCATCAGCACAGGCCCGCCGCAGCTCAGCGAATAGCCCGTGGACCCGGTCGGCGTCGAAACGATGAGGCCGTCGGCCCAGTAGGAGTTCAGAAATTCGTCGTTCAGGTAAGTGTGCACGGTGATCATCGACGACGTATCCGTTTTGGTGATCGTGAAGTCGTTCAAGCCGAAATTGAGGCCGTCGAACAGGTCGATATTGGATTCTACTTCCACCAATGTGCGCTCGTCTATACGGAACTGGCTGTTTTCAAGCGCAGAAATCATATCGGAAATGCGCTCGGGGGATACCGTGGCAAGGAAGCCGAGGCGGCCCACATTAATGCCGATTGCCGGGATCTGGCGCTTGCCCACATGCGAAATCGTTTCCAGCAGCGTGCCGTCGCCGCCCATGCTCACCACCAGGCGCGCGTCGCAAAGTTGTTCCGGCGTTTCATAAACGAGCTCCGAATAATGCGAAATGCCGTTCTGGTCCAGAAATGTCCGGAAAGACCTAGAAAGCTGAACCTCAACTTTTCGACGCGACAGTTCATCGAACATATTCTCAATAAACGGTCGGGCGGACTCATTAAAGTTGCGTCCGTGAATGGCGATTTTCATGAAAGGAAATGTAAAACTTGTGGTTTCAGCCGAAAGATACGCGACAAATAGCCTGATTCAAAAGCCGCAGGTACATTTACGGGCCGCCGGATGCTAGGTGGCGAGGTAGCGCAGAAGCATATCGAGGCGCTCCTGGTCGAGGCTTTCGATCGGGTCGTTGGCGTGCGCTTCCTCGATATCGTAGCCGAAACGCTCCAAAGTGGCGATAATGGGGGTAATGTGCGTCCGGTTTAGTTTGAGCGTCAACCGCGCCTCGTTGGTGGGGTTATAAACTTCTCCGGAAGTATAGTAGCTGCTGAGGATTTTGACGCCGTTGGATTCGATCAGGCGGCTGATTTCGGACAGCGAGTAATTTCTTTCCTCGATTTTCAGGACAATCACCGCGCCTTTTTCCTGTACGCCGAGCTCATTGACAAAGCGCTCTACGAGGTCGTTGACGAGAATGCTGCCTGCAAACGAGCGATCCTCATGCAAAACGGGGATTACGGCGAGTCCGAACTGGTTTACCAGCCGCAGGAGCTCATAAGGATGCTGGTCCTCGGTGGCAAAAATGTCCTGATGCTGGATGATTACCTTGGAAAGATGCTCCGAAATGTCGGTAATGTCGAAAAGAATGTCCTCGGAAACGATGCCCTGATAAGCGGCCGAATCGGTGACGACCAGCTGCTTGACGCCAAACTCGTCCATCCAATCCAAGGCCGTGCCCACCGAGTCGGTCGGTTTCAGGACGGGGATCATTGGATTTATCAGATTGGCTGCGAGCATGGGTCAGAACGTCATTTTCCGAAGCTATAAAAAAACAATATATAGGTCAACTATTGTAACAAAAGAAATTTGAAGGGAATTCCACGGCTTTTAAGCCACTGGTACCGTTGCGTGTTTTTCCAGGAAGCTTTCCAGGATCACATTGAATTCGTGCGGATGTTCCATCATCGGCGCGTGACAGCATTTGTCGATAAAGTACAATTCCGAATTGGCGATCAGGCGGTTGAACTCGTAGCCTACATGCGGTGGCGTGATGGTATCGTTCAGCCCCCAAACCAGCAGGGTTGGAACGGTAATCTGGTGCAGGTCTTTCGCAAGATTGTGTCTCTGAGCCGATTTCGCTATTCCGACGATGCTCATGCACTTCGGAATGCTCGACGTTGTTTCGAAAACCTCGTCGATGAGGTCTTTCGTAGCCACTTCGGGATCGTAGAATGTGTAAGCTACGCGTTCCTTGATATAATCATAACTTCCGCGTTTGGGGAACGAGCCGCCCATCGAATTTTCGAAGAGGCCGGAGCTGCCCGTCAGCACGAGGCGCTGTACATTATCCTGGTTTTTCAGGGTGTAGAGCAGGCCGATGTGACCGCCCAGCGAGTTACCGATGGCCGTAACATTGGTCAGGTTTTTAAAGGCAACGAAATCTTCCAGAAAGGCTAGCAGCGCTTCCAGGCCTGCTTCACGCGGTGGCAGCTCGTAGATCGGAAGAAGTGGAATTACTACCCTGTAACGGCTTGAAAAATGGTCGATGATACCGTCCCAGTTACTCAATGCACCGAAAAGGCCATGCAACAGCAACAATGTCTCGCCTTTTCCCTCGTCGATAAACTGAAACCTGCCCTCTGCATGTACTGTATATTTCATTCTTTTTGTGGATTTAAGACCATCTATAACTTATCAAAGAAACTAGTGCATGATTAGGATACTCTACAAAACTAGTTATTTTTTTGATTGTTCAATGAGGCAAAGTAACAAACGCGTTTCGAATTTCTTGTAAATATTATATTAATATTAAAAGAATTAGTCAAATAACACAGAATGGTGCAATTCTGTTCAAAGCACCCCGTGACTATTCAGGCGAAGTAGCGCAGGTAAAATTCGTCCATTTGCGCCTTACCCTCTTTGCAAACGGAATTAGAAAAAAATTAAATCGACTCCCCAAATCCTGCTATTCTTCCGATATGACCCGAATTTTCAACCTGCTGGCCGCTTTTTGCCTTATTCAAATCCTCTCGCTTACCCTGCATGCGCAAACGGAAATGCCGCTTTACCCGAATGGCGTGCCGAATGCAAAACAGGCCGAGGACAGGGAAACCAACCAGAATAATGTGGTCCGAAACGTCTCAAAACCTACATTAACGGCCTTCCTGCCACCCGCAGGCACCGGAAACGGCACCGCGGTGATCGTGTGTCCCGGCGGCGGCTATGGCGTGCTCGTGATCGACCGCGAGGGTTACCAGGTAGCGAAAGCGCTCAACAAGCAGGGCATTGCCGCTTTCGTATTGAAATACCGCCTCCCCGACGACCGCATTATGCAGGACAAGGCTATCGGGCCCTTGCAGGATGCACAGCAGGCCATCAGGACTGTGCGCGAAAAGGCGAAAGAATGGGCCATTGACCCCGCGAAGATCGGGATCATGGGCTTCTCGGCCGGCGGGCATCTGGCGGCGACGGCCGGTACGCATTACGACAGTGCATTCGTCGCTAATCCGCAGAAGACCAGCCTTCGTCCCGATTTTATGATCCTCGTTTACCCGGTTATCAGTTTTCTGGATAAAATAGGGCATAAGGGCTCATCCGCAAACCTGCTAGGGCCTGCGCCTGCACAGGAGCGCGTGCGGTATTTTTCCAATGAGCTTCAAGTGTCGCGCACGGCCCCGCCCGCATACCTCACGCATGCGGGCGACGATACGGTGGTGCCCGTCTCCAACAGCCTTCGCTTTTACGAAGCGCTGAATGCGCAGGGCATCCCGACGGACATGCACATTTACTCCCAGGGCCAGCACGGCTACCCGAAAGTACCGACGTTCGACGAATGGTTCGGGCGGTGCCTGCTGTGGATGCGGACGGTCGGTGTCCTGGCCGCGCCATGATCAAGGCGGCCCCGAATGCGCCACATCCAGCTTCACGAACGGTGAATTGGCACTGATGTACTCGGGTATGGCCGCTTTGAGAACGGCTACCATCCGCTCCGGTTGGCCGGAGTCCAGTGCCTGGCGCAGGGCCGATAGCCGTTGCCGTATGCAGTGCCCGGGCGGAGCGGGAAAGCGTATGCATTTGAGCAGGCCATTTTGCATTGCCGGCTCGCCCGTATCCAATGCCTCTTCCTCCGATATTTTCTCGCCGGGCCGTAAGCCGGTGAAGCTGATCTGAATATCGGCGCCCGGTTTCAGGCCCGCCAGCACGATCATGCGGCGCGCAATGTCCTCAATGCGCACGGGCTTCCCCATATCGATCGACCATATTTCTCCGCCCTTGCCCACCGCTGCCGCTTCGAGCACGAGCTGGCATGCTTCCGTCGGGGTCATCAGATAGCGCTCGGCGTCGGGGTGCGTGACGGCCACCGGTCCGCCCTCCCGGATTTGCTGCGCAAAACGGATCAGGAATGAGCCATTAGAACCCAGTACATTGCCAAATCGTGTGATAATGAATTGGGTCTGACCGTGATATTCGTCATGCAGGTATTGCAGGTAAAGTTCTCCGAAGCGTTTCGTAGCACCCATAATGCTGGCTGGGCGGACGGCTTTGTCGGTGGAAACATAAATGAATTTTTGGACGCGGTAGGTAATGGCGAGGTCCGCGAGGATCACGGTGCCGAGCACGTTGGTTTTGATGGCCTCGTAGGGCTGGTGCTCCATGAATGGGACGTGTTTGTATGCAGCCGCGTGAAATACCGTCTGAAAATGGTGCCGGAAAAAAAGCTCCGCCATTCGCTGTGCATCGGTGATATTGGCGACGTAGCAATGCAGGTTCACATGCTGGAAGTGCTGGCGCAGAAAAAGGTCGAGGTCGTGGAGTGCCGTTTCGGATTGATCTATCAAAACCACCTTCGCCGGCGCAGATGCACATACCTGTGCGGCAAGTTCGCTGCCGATGGTGCCGGCGGCGCCGGTGATGAGGATGGTACGGCCTTTAATTTCACGTGCGCTGTTTAGAGCGTCGAGGACAATGGCCGGGCGACCGAGCAGGTCTTCGGGGTTGAATGGGTAAGTGTGTCGTTTTGCTGGCATAAGGCTATCATTTGTTAATTGATACCCTTGATACGAGCGTTTCGGGATTTGGTCACAAAAAAAGAGCTGCAAGTGTACAGCTCTTTTCGCAATGTATTTTTTACTAAAATGTCAGATCAGCTTTTCGAAGATCCCCGGCGCCAGACCGAACAGGATCGTCAGGAAAGTCGCAAGTACCAGGATGATCTGATAGAACGGCGCTACCCGGATTTTTACCGTGTCGCCCTCCCTGAAATAAGACGAGATAATCACGCGGAAATAGTAGTAAATACCCACCGTCGACATCAGTACCGCGATCACCGTGATCCAGATAATGCCGCGCTCTGCCGCGCTGGTGAAGATGAAGAATTTACCCCAGAAACCGGCTGTGAGGGGGATACCCGCGAGCGACAGCATGGAAACCGCCAGCACGAATGCCAGCAGGGGGTTCTGCCTGGCGAGCCCGTTGAATGCTTCGTAGCGTTCGTTCGGCTGTCCTTCGATGGATTTTTCTTTGGAAACGAGCATCAGCACACCGAATGCGGAGATGGTCGAAAGCGAGTAGGCGAGTGAGTAAAAGACAATAGCGTTTTGGCTGGGCTTCGTGAGTGCCGTCAATGCGATGAGCAGGTAGCCGGCATGCGAGATACCCGAATAGGCGAGCATTCTTTTGAAACTTCCCTGGCTGGTAGCACCGATGTTGCCCACCAGCATGGTCAGCACGGCGATGATCGCGATGACGATCCACCAGAAGCCGTAAATAGCGAACGTACCATTTAGTAAACGGAACAGCGCGGCGAAACCGGCCGTTTTCACGATCGTCGACATGAAAGTGGTAAAGATAGTCGGCGCGCCTTCGTACACGTCCGGCGTCCAGAAATGGAATGGCGCGGCCGATACTTTGAACAGCATACCGATCAGCAGCAGCAGCAAGCCTGCATAGAAGATGTAGGACTGCTGGCCCATATTCATATTAGAAGCAAAACCCTGGATAGCGGCGAGCTTGAACGAGCCGGTGGCGCCGTACAGCAAGGTCATACCGAAGAGCATGAAGCCCGTTGCGAATGCACCCATTAAAAGGTATTTCAATGCTGCCTCGTTGGAGCGCAGGTTGCGTTTGTTGCTACCTGTCAGCACGTACATCGCTACCGAGAGGATTTCTACTCCGATGAAAAGCATGATCAGGTGATCGAAGCCGATCATCATGATGGCGCCTACAAGGGAGAAAAGCATCAATCCGTAATATTCTGCCGGTTCGGAATCCGCATTGTCCTGAAAACCGCCCGAAATGGCCGCGATCATGAATGCGGAAAGCAATACGATCCCGTTGAATGCGAGCGTGAGGTTATCTACCCGCAGCATATCGTTGAAGTAGATGAACGGCCCTTTGCCCCATTCGATGAAGTTGCTGCCTAATGCGACGATCAGGAACAGCAGCACGGCCGGCAAAAGTATGTTTTTGGATTTCGAGAAGCCCAGGAAAAGGGTTATAATTCCAAAAACCGATAACAATATAATGGGATACATATTCTTAACTTAGTTATTGACCAGTTGCAACAATTGGTTTACAGCAGGCTCGGTGATTTTCAGGAATGTGCTGGGGTAAATACCGATCCAGAATACCATGATCACCAGCGGGAGCAACACGGCCCGCTCGCTCGCCGTCAGGTCCTGGAAGCCTTCCACCCATTTGGATTTGGGCCCGAACATCGATTTCTGGAACAGGCGCAGCATGTACACCGAGCCGAGGATGATCGTCAGTCCGGCTACGGCACCCAGCCAGCCTTTGTATTGGAATACACTTGAAAGCAGCAGGAACTCGCCTACGAAACCGTTGGTAAGCGGCAATGCGACGCTACCCAGCAGCAATACCATGAAGTACACGCTCAAATGCGGCGTGCTCTGCGTAATGCCCCCGAGCTGATCGAGGTAGCGGGTTTTGGTCCTTGAATAGATAATGTCGACAATGAAGAACAAGCCGATCACGTTGATGCCGTGCGCCAGCATCTGGATCAATGCGCCCTGCAAACCATTCAGTGAAGAAGAGAATACGCCGGCGGCCATCAGTCCTACGTGCGCAAAGGACGAGTAGGCGATGAGCGTTTTCATATCGCTCTGCTGAATGGCGATAATCGATCCGTAAATGATACCGATCACGGCGAGGATCATCGCCAGGAAGCCCCATTGCTGCATTCCCAGCGGTACGATAGGCAGCAGCAGGCGAATGAGCCCGTAAACCCCCATTTTCAGCATAATACCCGACAGCAGCATCGTCGCCGGTGTAGGTGACTGCGTGTAAGTATCGGGCTGCCAGGTATGGAATGGGAACAATGGCATTTTAATCGCGAATGCGATGAAGAACGCCCAGAACAGGTAGCCTTGCGCCGCAGGGCTCAGCTGCAACTGGTAGAATGCGGAGATTTCGGAAGTATGCGTACCGGGTGTCTGGTAATACAAATAAACCAGCGCTACCAGCATGAACAAGCTACCGAATATGGTATAAATGAAGAATTTGAAAGTAACCTTGATCCGGTCTTCACCGCCCCAGATCGCCGAAAGGAAGTAAACCGGGATCAGCGCCGCTTCGAAGAACAGGTAGAACAGGAAGGCGTCGGTGGCGGTAAATACGCCGATCAGTGCCGCTTCCATGAAAAGGATCAGCGAATAGAATGCGGCCGGATTTTTATAGTCGTTTTTGAATGCCGAAAGGATGATCAGCGGGGTAAGGAAGGTTGTGAGCAGCACGAGCAGCATGCTGATGCCGTCGATGCCCGCAGCAAATGAAATGCCTCCGGAAGCTACCCACGCATATTTGAACCCGAACTGGGAACCCGCCGCCGGGTCGAATTGCAGCCAGGTAAATGTTGCGACACCCAATGAAGCTAGGCCGCCAACCAGGGCCAGCTGCTTCGCGAGGCGTTCGCCGGCCAGCAGGGTGATAACGCCAGCCGCTATCGGTAAAAGTATTAAAAGAAGAGTAAGCATATTTTCAAGTCGACGGTCCTAAACCAGTATGGTACGGATTGATGAATGATCGGATCAGAGTAACAGCTTCCAGAATAATATGACCACAATGCCGATCACCATCGCGAACACGTATTCGCCGGTGGACCCCGTTTGTGTTTTTCTCAGCAATCCCGCCAGGATGTTCACCAGGCGCACCACCGCACCGATAATGAGGTCGATGGCGATCTCGCCGAAGCTGTACAGGATGTTGGACAATGTCTTAATGGGTTTTACAAATACGGCGTCATACAGTTCGTCGACATAGTATTTGTTGTAAACCACGCGTTGCAGGCTTGATTTTTCTTCCGAGTCGGGAGCGGGTACCGCACCTTTTTGTACATACATAACAAAAGCTACGATGGCAGAAATGGCTGCGGCGGCTACGGAAATGCCCATCAGCAGATACTCTTCCGAATGCGAAAGGGAAGTATGCCCGAATGCGGCCGGATTGGCTGTTTTGGCCAGATCATACAACGGGCTCATGAATTGACCCAGCTGATGCGTGCCGTGCAATGCTTCCGGCACACCGATAAACCCGCCCAATGCGGAAAGTACCGCCAGAACGATCAAAGGGATCGTCATTGAAGCCGGCGACTCGTGCAAATGGTGCTCCTGCTCGTGCGTACCGCGGAATGTTCCGAAGAAGGTCAGGAACAGCAGGCGGAACATGTAGAATGAGGTCATCACCGAGCCGAGCACACCGATTACCCACAGAAGTTTGTTGTGTTCGAATACGTGGGCAAGGATCTCATCTTTCGAGAAGAAACCCGCGAATGGCGGCAAGCCGGCGATCGCCCAGGTAGCGATGAAGAACGTGATAAATGTAATCGGCAGTTTCTTGCGCAGGCCGCCCATCGAGCGGATATCCTGTTCGTCGGACATGGCGTGGATCACGCTACCGGCACCGAGGAAGAGCAATGCTTTGAAGAATGCGTGGGTAATGACGTGGAACATCGACGCCGAATAGGCCATAGCGCCCAGACCCATGAACATATAACCCAGCTGACTCACCGTAGAGTAGGCCAGTACCTTTTTAATATCGTTTTGCAAAATACCGATCGACGCGGCGAACAATGCCGTTGCACCACCAATAATGCCCACGATTTCGAGTGTTGAAGGCGCGAGCGAGTAGAGCACGTTGGAGCGGATCACCATGTAAATGCCCGCGGTCACCATCGTAGCGGCGTGGATCAGGGCGGAAACAGGCGTAGGGCCGGCCATCGCGTCGGGAAGCCAGGTATACAAAGGAATCTGCGCCGATTTACCCATTGCGCCTACGAAAAGGAACAAAGTAATGGTGATGATCACCGGGTCGCCTACCTGGAAGCCTGCGGCCGCTTTGCTGAACACTTCGGTGTATTCTACCGAACCGAACGTAGCGATGATCGTGAAGATACCGAGGAGAAATCCAAGGTCACCCACACGGTTCATAATGAATGCCTTACGGGCAGCATTGTTGTAGTTGGTATTCTTGTTCCAGAAACCGATAAGCAGGTAAGAGCAAAGTCCTACACCTTCCCAGCCGATAAACATGATCACGTAGTTCGAGCCCAGCACCAGCAGGAGCATGAAAAACAAGAACAGGTTCAGGTAAGCGAAAAATTTACCGAAACCCGAATCGTGGTGCATGTAGCCGATCGAATAAATGTGGATCAGCGAGCCTACGCCCGTGATGATCATCAGCATTAATAACGAAAGCTGGTCGACCTGGAAAGAGAAGGGAATGTTGAGGTCGCCTACGGTGATCCAGTCGAAAAGCGGGACGATGAACGGCTGGCTTCCGCCCGCTACGAACGCATTGAACGTCATCACGGAAAGCACGAAACTGGCCACTACCGCCAGCGTTCCGATGATACCGACTGCGCCTTTGGGAATATTGGGAAATCCGAGTCCGTTGATCAGAAAACCGGCGAGCGGCAGCAGCGGAATCAGGATGAGTAATGATGCAGACATGTCTATTTGTTAATCTTTAATCTCTGGATTGTTTACCATTTCAGCTTATTCAGGAACCCGATGTCGGTATTTCTGGTATTGCGGTAAATCATTACGATAATGGCAAGCCCGACGGCCACTTCTGCGGCGGCAACCGCCATGATGAAGAATACGAAGACCTGCGCGGAAGGATCGGACCGGTAGGAAGAGAATGCGATCAGCAGCAGGTTAGCGGCATTGAGCATCAATTCGATCGACATGAAAATGATGATGGCATTTCTCCGCGTAAGTACGCCGATGATACCGATCACAAATAGCAAGGTGCTGAGAATTAAATAGCTTTGAAGTGGGATATTTTGAATAACCGCTGGTATGTTAACCTCTGGCATCGTAGGGTTTGGGATCATAGCAGGTTTACCTAGTTGGATATCCGGTTAAAATAGTCAAAAATAGATTTCTGGCAAAAATAGACATAATTACTACTTACTCAAACCTGAGGTAAGATTATGTCAACGTTGGGTTAATCCCCTTAATTTAATCTCCGTCAATTTGCGTTTCGTGTCGAGGGGGAACTCGCCTTTCATCATCCAGTCGAAAAACGACGGTTCGTTTTTCAATATATCGGCCACACGTTTGCCATTGTGTTTCCCGAAATTGAATACTTCCTCCCCCTTGTCGTTGAACACCATACGGCCCGCGAAATCCACGATCCGGGAAGCCGTCAGTTCGTGCAGCGCCGCCACGTCGTTCTGAATGGGCTGCGTTTCCTTACCGTGCGAATCGACGACGGTAACGCCCTCGTACCTGGCGATTTGTCCTTGTAAAACTTCAAAGGTAGCAATGGTATCGGCTTCGGCGCTGTGGGCATTGTCGAGGGTTTTACCGCAGTAAAACTTGTAGGCAGCTCCCAGGTTCCGCGGTTCCATCATGTGGTAGATCCGTTGCACGTCCACCATCCGGCGGTTTTTGATATCGAAATCCACACCCACGCGCAGAAATTCCTCCACGAGCATCGGGATATCGAACCGGTTGCTGTTGAAACCGGCCAGGTCGCAGCCTTCGAGGAAGGATGCGAGGTTTTTGGCAACGCTTTTGAATGTGGGGGCGTCTTTGATGTCTTCGTCGTAAATGCCGTGTATGAGGCTGCTTTCCAGCGGGATAGGAATTTCGGGGTTGATCCTCCGCGTGCGGATCTCGGTTTCGCCATTCACCAATGCTTTTACTACGGAGATTTCTACAATGCGGTCGCGGACAATGTTGACTCCGGTTGTCTCAAGATCAAAAAAAGCAAGGGGCTTTTTGAGATGGAGGGTATGCATGGGTTACTCAGGTTGATTTGGCACCGCGAAGTTAAGGTGAACGGCGTGACGGCACAAGGAATGGGCTTGTTTATAAAGATTATAAAAAAGGATGTCAGGTGTAGTCAGGTATTGTCATTTTTGGTCAGGGGTGGTCTGGTTTGGTCAAGGGTAGTCATTTTTGGTCAGGGGTGGTCAGGGTTGGTCAAGGGTAGTCATTTGTGGTCAGGTGTATGATCGCCAGTGCGATTTTCTTCTACTATGACTATAAATGACAATACCTGACCAATCCTGACTACTAATGACCACACCCGACCATAACGAAAGGCGTCACTAATCAATCCAATCGTACGATTTGGTAACCGCTTTCTTCCAGCCTTTGTAATAGGTATCCCGCTTTTCGTCGGGCATATCGGGGTTCCACGTATGGGCGATGGCCCAGTTTTTCTTCAGATCATCGGTGCTTTTCCAGTAGCCCACTGCCAGTCCGGCGGCGTAGGCCGCGCCCAATGCGGTGGTTTCGGCCACGGCCGGGGAAACTACCTGCGTGTTGAGAATGTCGGATTGGAACTGCATTAATAGCTGGTTATGTACCATCCCGCCGTCGACACGCAAGCTGGCGAGCTCGATGCCGGAATCCTGCTCCATGGCTTTCACCACATCGGCGGTCTGGTAAGCTGTGGCTTCCAGTACGGCACGGGCAATGTGCCCTTTGTTCACATAGCGTGTAAGGCCCGCTACCACGCCGCGGGCGTCGTTGCGCCAGTAGGGGGCATACAGGCCTGAGAATGCTGGTACAAAATACGCCCCGCCATTGTCTTCGACCGTCGCGGCCAAAGGCTCGATGTCGCTGCTGTTCTGTATCAGGCCGAGGTTGTCGCGGAGCCATTGCACGAGCGCACCGGTCACGGCCACGCTCCCTTCCAACGCATATTGCACCGGCTGGTCGCCGAATTTGTAGGAAATGGTCGTCAGCAGGCCGTTTTCGGAGGTTTTCAGCTCTGTACCCGTGTTCATTACGAGGAAACAGCCGGTACCATATGTGTTTTTGGCCATGCCGGGTTCAAAGCAGGTTTGGCCTACCAATGCCGCGTGCTGGTCGCCCAGGTCGCCCGCCACGGGCACGCCGGGAAGCACTTCATGGGTAGCATAGCCATATATTTCGCTGCTGCTTTTGATGGCAGGGAGCATAATTTCAGGGATATTGTAGGCCGCCAGCATCGATGGGTCCCATTGCAATGTGCGCAGGTTCATGAGCTGGGTGCGGCTGGCATTGGTCACATCCGTCACGTGAATGCCGCCGTGCGTGCCGCCCGTGAGATGCCAGATCAGGAAGGTATCGATGTTTCCGAAAATCGCCTCGCCTTTCTCTGCGTCTTCGCGGATACCTGCTACGTTATCGAGGAGCCATTTGAGTTTCAAACCGCTGAAATAGGTCGAAACGGGCAGACCGGTAATGTCGCGGAACTGGTTCAGGCCGCCTTCTTTTTCATACTTCGCAACGAGGTCGGTGGTGCGGGTATCCTGCCAAACCAATGCATTGTAATACGGCTTGCCGGTGCGCTTGTTCCAGACGACTGTCGTTTCGCGCTGGTTGGTAATGCCTACCGCGGCAATATCCTGCGCATGTGCCGATACATTGATCCGCGCCAGGGCGATCACTTCCAGCGTATTTTTCCAGATTTCGGTCGGGTTATGCTCCACCCAGCCGGGGTGTGGGTAAATCTGTTCGTGCTCTTTTTGTCCTACCGAAACAATATTCCCCTGTTGGTTGAAAAGTATGCAGCGTGTGCTGGTGGTACCCTGGTCAATGGCGGCAATGTATTTGGACATAATAGTATTATGATTGATTTTATTTGTAGTAAAGCAAGTAAATAGGCAAAATTAACCGAGCAGCACAAACGGCCGGCCAATTTTATTGAACGGGGCATTGTAAATCCCTGTCGCACCGTTGCCTATCCATATATTTGCGGTTCAGAACATCTCACATGAAAAACAGCAGGGTCAAAAAAGGGTTACTGGCATTGTTATGCTTCCTGCTCCTGATTTGGGTACTTGACTTCGCCTTCCCCTTCCGCCCGGCAATCCGTTACGCCACGCAAATCACTGACTCGAAAGGCCGCGTAATCCATGCATTTTTGAGTAAAGAAGACAAATGGCGCCTCTATTCGCATGTGAACGAAATCACGCCGCTGCTGCGCAAAACGCTCATTTACAAGGAAGATCAGTATTTCTATTATCATCCGGGCGTGAACCCGCTCGCGGTGGTGCGGGCGGCGGTGCGCAACGTATTTTCGGGCAAAAGGACGTCGGGTGCTTCGACGATCACCATGCAGGTGGTGCGCCTCATGGACCCGAGGCCGCGCACGTACCTGAACAAAGTGGTAGAAATGTGGCATGCCGCACAGCTCGAAATGCACTATTCCAAAGCGGAGATCCTGCAATTGTATGTCAATCTGGTGCCTTACGGCGGTAATATCGAGGGGATCAAGGCTGCTTCGCTGCTCTATTTCGGCAAAGCGCCGCAGCTGCTGAGCCTGGCCGAAATTACCGCATTGACCATCGTGCCCAACCGTCCCTCGGGCCTGCGCCCGGGCACGCGTAACGACGCATTGCGCGTGGCGAGGAACAGCTGGCTCAAACGGTTCGAAGAGGACGGATTGTTCGATGCGAATGTGATCCGGGATGCTTTGGAGGAGCCATTGGATATCCGCCGCCGACAGATGCCGCGGCTTGCCCCGCATGTATCGATCCGCCTCAAACAGCAGTTTCCCGACGAGCCGGTGATCAGTACTTATCTTAATCTCCAAGCGCAAAGCCAGATCGAGGAGCAGGTGCGGAACTACATCAACCGGCGGCAGCTGATGAACATCCATAATGCCGCCGTGCTGGTGATCAATAACGAAACGATGCAGGTAGAGGCCTACATAGGCTCTGCCGACTTCAACAACCCGTTCGACGGGGGGCAGGTGGATGGGGTACGGGCCGTGCGGTCGCCGGGCAGTACTCTCAAACCACTACTCTATGCAACGGCTTTCGACGCGGGCATTATCACGCCGAAATCGGTGCTGAACGACGTGCCGGGGAATTTCAATGGCTACGAACCGGAGAATTTCGACCGGCATTTCAACGGGGCCGTCACGACGGAGTTTGCATTGGCCAATTCGCTGAATATCCCGGCCGTGAAGGTTTTGAAGGACATCGGCACCCCTGCCTTGATCGCCAAATTGCGGAAAGCGGGTTTCAAAACGGTGGATAAGCAGGCCAAAGACCTGGGTCTTTCGATGATATTGGGCGGGTGCGGCGTGACGCTGGAAGAATTGACACGGCTTTTTGCCGCATTTGCCAACGAAGGGCAGCTACGCAACCTGAGGCTCAGCAGCGCGGATGCCGTTGTAAAAAAGGGAATACCGATATTGTCGCAGGAAGCAACTTACTTGACTACCAGTATTTTAACCCAAATCACCCGGCCCGATTTGCCCACCAATTTTGACAATACCTACCATTTGCCCCGCATCGCCTGGAAAACGGGCACTTCTTATGGAAAAAGGGACGCATGGAGCATTGGTTATAACCGCCGGTACACAGTCGGGGTATGGGTCGGTAATTTTTCGGGAGAAGGCGTAGCCGAGCTGAGCGGCGCCAATACCGCCACGCCGCTGCTCTTCTCGATCTTCAATGCATTGGACTACAACTCTCCCAAAGGCTGGTACCAATCTCCGGCTAACATTGCACTGCGTAATGTGTGCCCCGTGAGCGGCGACATTCCTTCCGAATTTTGTGATCACGAGGTGCCGGCGCAATACATTGTGGGCGTGTCGGGCTATCACAAATGCCGGCATATGCGATGGGTATTCACGGATGCGGCGGGCAAAATGTCCTATTGCACCTACTGTCTTCCCGAAAAAGATTTTGAAAAGAGGGCTTACCCGAATCTCGCACCGGAACTGATTGCATTTTATGAGTTACAAAAACTGCCGTATGCCAAAATCCCTCCGCATAACCCGCAATGCGAACGGGTATTTCACGAAGGCGCGCCGCTGATCGTGAGCCCGAACGAAGGCAGCGAATACTATATCCGCAAGGACGAGCCGCAGCAGATTCAGCTAGCGTGCCAGGCGGCGAATGATGTTCAGGAAGTGTATTGGTATGTCAATGATAAATTACACCAAAAATCGCCGCCGCAGGAAAGCGTCTTCATCAGTCCGCCGCTGGGACGCGTCAAAATATCCTGCTCCGATGACAAGGGACGGAATTCGGACGTTTGGATTGTGGTGAAGCGGATGTAGCGGATCACAGCGGCTGATCCTTTGCTTCCTGGTACAGCACCTGTATGAGCGTCTGTCCTACCGCTTTTAACGTTTTCGGATCGATGTTTTCCATCGTGTCGTGGGTGGTGTGCCACTGGTCGAAGAACGTTTTGTTGAGGTTGTGCTGGTGGGTATGGATAATGTCGATCATCGGGATGCGGGCCACCTTGTTCACGGGCACGTGGTCGTCGGTAATGGCGCCGCCGGTTTCGTCGATGAAATAATTGCTGTAACCGAGGCGGCTGGCCGTAGCCCACACCTGGCGCACGGTATCATCCGCTAACTGAACGGAATAGCCCTCCTTGAAGAAAGTCGCGCCTTTTGCACCTACCATATCGAGCAATACTCCGAAATAGGCCGTATAGTTCGGGTTATGCTTGTTGGCCGCCCAATGCTGTGAGCCGAGGCAGAAACCGCCATATTCCATTCCGGTATCTTCCGAACCTGAGGAGCCCCAGTCTTCCGCATCAAAAAAGATGATATCGACGCCGATATCCGGCTTTGCGGCCTCTTTGGAAAGCACGCGTGCAATTTCAAGGAGCACGCCCACGCCGCTTGCACCGTCATTGGCGGCGAGTACAGGTTTGTTTTTCACCAGAGAATCCTGATCAGAAAATGGCCGGGAATCCCAGTGCGATGCTAACAGAATGCGTTTGCTGGCCTGCGGATTGAAACTTCCGATGATGTTCCGGGCATTTAGTTTCGTACCATCGTAGGTGGTGGCGGTAAACGGCTGCTCCACTACCTGCCAGCCGTATTTTTTCAAAGTAGCGACCAGGTAGTCGCCGCAAGCCTTATGCTGGGCGGTATTCGGCACGCGCGGCCCGAAATCGACCTGTTTTTGGACAAACTGAAATGCACTGTCGGCATTAAAATCTGCGCTTTTCACGAGTGCCGTCGGGGCTTGTTCGGCGGTTTGCTCGGAACTGGTGTTGCTTTTGCAGCCGTAAATACCGGCGACAATGGCTAGAAGTATCGGTAATTTCTTCAAAAACAAACTCTTAGAAAGAAATGACATCTCTGAATTAAATATTGTTGATAGCGCGACGACCTCCGCCGCTTCCTGTTTACTCCTCGTAAGCCCAGTCGATGCGCGTCTTGGTGTCGCGGATCACCAGCCCCTGATTTTTGAAATAAGAACGGATTTCGTCCACTTTTTCGTAGTTCTGGGAAAGTTTAAATTCCCGGTACAGTTTCAGCATGCCGTCGAGAATGGCGTGGCCTTCGGCGAGTTCTTCTTTCAGGCCGAGGACATCTTCGAAAAATACGACGAACTGCTCTTTCAGCGAAGTGAATACGGCCTCGCCCAATGCGGCGGATTTTAGCTGGCCGGTATTCAGCATGTTAATGTATTTCAGCATGTTGAACAGGTTGGCGAATGCTACTGCCGTGTTCAGGTCGTCATTCATGGCATTGTAAAAACCTTCGATCGATTTTTCGATATCGGCTTTTTTTGCGTCGTCCGCACTCACGCCGTCCTCGTGCGTGTACGTCAGGAGTTTCGCTAGGCGCAGGCCGTTCGCGAGTTTTTTGTAGCCTTTGTGAGCGGCTTTCAATGCGTCGTTCGAGAAGTCGAGCGTGCTGCGGTACTGGCTTTGGAGCATGAAGAACCGCACGGTCATCGGGCTGTACGCTTGTTCGAGCAGCTCGTGGTTCCCGGAAAACAGCTCAGCCGGCAGGAACGAGTTCCCAAGCGACTTGGACATTTTCTGGCCATTGACGGTCAGCATATTGGTGTGCATCCAGTAGCGAACGGGCTCTTCGCCGGTGAGCGATTTGCCCTGCGCGATCTCGCATTCGTGGTGAGGGAATTTCAAATCCATACCGCCGCCATGAATATCGAACTGTTTGCCCAAATACTTGGCACTCATGCAGGTACATTCGAGGTGCCAGCCGGGGAAGCCTTTGCCCCAGGGCGATTCCCATTGCATAATGTGCTCCGGGCTGGCTTTTTTCCACAATGCGAAATCGAGCGGGTTGCGCTTTTCGGCCTGGCCGTCGAGGTCGCGGGTTTCATTGAGCAAATCCTCGATAATGCGGCCCGAGAGCTTGCCGTATTCGTTGCCCCCGGCCTGGTACTTATTAATATCGAAATACACGGACCCGTTCGATTCATATGCTACACCCTTTTCGATGAGGGACTCCACGGCTTCGATCTGCTCAATCAAATGGCCGGTGGCGGTGGGTTCGATGCTCGGCGAAAGCAGGTTGAACACGGCCGTAACGTCATGAAAATCATTGGTGTAGCGCTGCACGATCTCCATCGGTTCCAGCTTCTGGAGCTTCGCCATTTTCCCGATTTTGTCCTCGCCCTCGTCGCCGTCGCCCACGAGGTGGCCTACGTCGGTGATGTTGCGCACGTAGCGGACCTTGTAGCCGATGTGCGTCAGGTATCGGAACAGGATGTCGAATGAAAGGAACGTGCGGATATTGCCCAAATGCACATTGTTATAGACCGTCGGCCCGCACACATACATGCCGACGTAGGGAGGCGCAATGGGAACGAAAACATCCTTTTTACGGGTAAGCGTATTGAATATTTTAAGTGGCTGGAAAGTTTGTGCGGTCATTTATATGTTGTACTTTCTTGATTACTGATTTTTCTTTTCGAGCCGCGTTTCGACCCAGTCGATGATTTTTTCGGCTTTTTTGAGACCTAATGAAGCCGTGTCGGCAGTTTGGATTCCCTGATAGCCCATATGCAGGTGAAGGATTTCATAAGCGCCGGTAAAGTTTGATAAAAGCGTCTTGTCAATTCGGCTCAATGCATGCTGATACCATTCAACACTCTTCGGGGTCTTTTTGTTTTTTCTCCTAAAAGCTCGTTCAGCGCCAACAACACACCTGTATAGGCTGCATGTCCTGCAATCTTAACGTACTTTCTATCCTGATAGAGTCCATCCTGCTTCCTTGCATTGTTGCTGAGAAAATCCTTTGCATTGTCGATGTGGCGTCTTGCTTCTGAGATTCCTTCCATGATAGTATGTGATTAGAGTGGTGTTTTTACTTGATTCAGACAAAAATAGCAAATAACCCAACATTGATTTGTAGGCGTAGCTGAGAATGAGCGGGTGGGAGAAGGCTATTCGGGCGTTTTGTTTATCTTCGCAGCGTTTTTGCATTTAAAATCCAGTTTGAAACTAACTTAAAATCAACACAGTAATCACTTATGAGTTTACTTACCGTAGGGTCTGTTGCATTCGATGCGCTCGAAACCCCGTTTGGAAAAACAGACAAAATAATCGGTGGTGCAGCCACTTACATCACACTAGCTGCTTCCTATTTTACCAAACAGAACAACCTCGTTGCCGTGGTAGGTGGTGATTTTCCAAAAGAAATGATCGACCTGCTCGAAGAACATGGCGTGAATACCAATGGGTTGGAGATCGTTCAGGATGGCAAGACGTTCTTCTGGTCGGGTAAGTACCATGAGGATATGAACACCCGCGACACGCTGATTACCGAGTTGAACGTCATGGAGCATTTCGACCCCATTATCCCGGATTCCTATCAGGGTACCGAATTCCTGATGCTGGGCAACACGGTGCCTGCGACCCAGAAACTGGTGATCGAGCGCCTCGCGAAACGCCCGAAGCTGATCATGCTCGATACGATGAACCTGTGGATGAATATCGCATTGGACGATCTGAAATCCGTTCTGGCGCTCGTCGATTTGTTGACTATCAATGATGAAGAAGCGCGTCTGCTCTCAGGTGAGTATTCGTTGCGTAAGGCTGCGAAGAAAATCATGGCAATGGGCCCTAAAACGCTGATCATCAAAAAAGGCGAGCATGGTGCATTGCTGTTCCAGGACGATCGTATTTTCTTCGCGCCGGCATTGCCGCTCGAAGAAGTGTTCGATCCGACCGGTGCCGGCGATACATTCGCAGGCGGTTTCATCGGCTACCTTGCGGCTACCGACGATATTTCTTTCGAAAACATGAAGCGCGCGATCATTTACGGTTCGGCGATGGCTTCCTTCTGTGTGGAGAAATTCGGTACTGAGCGCCTCGTGAACCTTTCGCAGGAAGAAATCAATTCCCGCGTGCAGGAATTTGTGAATTTGTCGAGCTTCGAAATACAATAAAAGTTTAAAGTTCAGAGTCAATGAGTCTATAAGTTGAAGACATACTTTCACTTGTAGACTCATTTTTTTATTGGCATATTGGCCTTTTTGTTTGAAAAAACGGTAACTCCGCTGATAACCTGAAATTCGTGATGAAACTGTTGCTTCCAAAAATCTTTCCCCTGCTTGCGGGCATAGTCCCTGCGGCATTCGCCCAACATTCTGTACATCCCGCATTACCGCATTCCAAGCATAAGACCGTCGTGATCGCGCACCGGGGTAACCATGTGAATGCGCCCGAGAACACGCTCGCGTCCACACGCGAGGCGATCAGCTGCGGCGCTGACTATGTGGAAGTGGATCTGAGGACCACCAAAGATGGCCACCTCGTCGCGATGCATGACGCCAAAGTGGATCGCACAACGAACGGTACCGGTAAAATCGCCGATATGACCTGGCAGGAAGTGGAAGAATTGCAGGTTTTCAACCGAAATAAAAAGACGCACCGCATTCCCGAGTTCAGGGAAGTACTCGCGCTTTGCAGAGGCAAAATCAACATTTACCTCGACTTCAAGGAAGCCGATGTGGCCGAAACCTGGAAACAGATCAAAGCCGCAGGCATGGAGCACCAGGTGGTGATTTATTTAAATAAGGAGGAACAGTACGGAAAATGGAGAGAAGTAGCGCCCGAGGCGCCGCTAATGACCAGCCTGCCTAAGGAAATCCGCAGCAGAGACCAACTTTCCGCTTTTCTCGCGCATACCCATATCCAGGTAGCCGACAATATCACTGATCCCGAATTGCTGAAGGCCGCCCATGCGATGGGCCTTTCCGTCTGGCTCGACGTGCAAAGCGCCACCGAAGGCCCGGCGTCCTGGAATGAGGCGTTGCACAAAGGTGTTCAGGGCTTGCAAACGGACAAGCCAGCCGAGATGGTTTCGTATTTCAAGAGTCACGTTCAGTAGCGGTGGGAATACCAAGCCGACGGAACTAATGTGCCCTTGTGGCGTCAAAAACCGGACAATCCGCGTCATGCGCGCCCGGTAGATAACCCGTACTCATCAGAAATTCATTCACAATCTCCCCGCCTGTGAATTTAAAAGTCTTCTTGAACAGCTTGACCCATTGCTCTTTGGTCAAAGGATGATGCGCGTCGATCCAGCCTTTGAATGAGCCGTAGTCCTTTTTCAATTCGAGAATTTTCTGCGCATTCACAATAGCCGCATTCACTTTCAAACGATTGCGGACTATGCCCGGGTCGGCAAGTAGCCGCTCGCGATCGGATTCGTCGTAGGCAGCCACTTTTTCAATGGAGAAATTATCATAAGCTGCCCGGAAGCTGTCCTGCTTGCGGAGCATCAATGTCCAGCTAAGGCCGGCCTGATTGATTTCCAGCAAAAGCCGTCCGAAAAGCTCGTCGTCGTCGTCGATCGGGAAACCGTACTGGTTGTCGTGATAATGTTTGTGGAGCAGGTAATCGGCCTGCTCCGAGGGGTTGTTGTTGACGTAAGTGCAATATGACATCGCGGTATTGCTTAAATGATCTCTTAAAAAAGATATGGCTAACAGATGACTTTGCAAATGTGGAAGCCTGGAATGACAACCCTATGTCAGCAGCATTTCAATTTTTTTCGGAATGCCGCCGCGCCTTCATTCTTCGTACCTGCTGCTGCATCCACGGATAGCCGATATACACGACTTTCGTCGCGCCTATGCCGATGCCCGCGCCCATGAGCACGTCGGCGAGCCAGTGGTGGTTGCCCAGCACACGCATGGCGCCGACTGTGGTCGCTGTACCGTAGCCGCCTATACTATATAATATACTGCGCTGCCCATACTCTTCATGCAGGATCGTGGCATTGGTGAATGCCGTAGTGGTATGCCCGGAAGGAAACGAATGGTAATCCTCGCCATTCGGCCGCGGATAGCGCACAATACGTTTCAAACTCTGCGTAACGCCCTGTGCGATCACGTTGGAGAGTAACGCCAGAATGACCTGGTCGCCCAGCTTATGTTTTCCCTTCACGCCCGCGGATGCGAGCCCGAGACTTACCACGCCAGGCGCATAGGGCAGGTATTCGTCAACATTGGTGCGGTAATGGGGATATTTAGAAACCACATTTTCCTGTAAATGCCGGCTGATTTTTCCCTGCACGATCAGCCCCGCCAGCCCGAGCGTGACAGGAGGAATGACGTCGCCCACCGTGACTTTCCACAGGCGTAGGGAATCTCCCTGGGCGAATGCGGCCTGCGGAAGAATTAGCAGCAAAAGAAAAAGGCATATCAGATATGCCTTCAAACATTTTGGGATCATAAAATAGCTTCTCTCACACGTACGAGTCTTTCCAGAAGTCCTTCCAATTGATCAAGCGGCAGCATATTGGCGCCGTCCGATTTGGCTTCCGAAGGGTTGAAATGCGTTTCGATAAAGAGCCCGTCGGCACCCACGGCAATGGCCGCCTTGGCAATCGTTTCGATTAGTTTCGGTTTTCCCCCGGTTACGCCGGATGTCTGGTTGGGCTGTTGCAATGAGTGCGTACAGTCCATTACCACCGGCACGCCGAATGCGGCCATTTCGGGGAGGTTGCGGTAATCTACCACCAAGTCGCCGTACCCGAAGCTGTTGCCGCGGTCGGTCAGGATTACCTGTACGTCGGGATTTACTTCGTTAATTTTTTCTGCCGCGAATTTCATGGAGGTGCCGGAAAGGAACTGTCCCTTTTTCACATTTACGGCCTTTCCCGTGCGTGCGGCTGCGGCGAGCAATTCGGTCTGGCGGCAGAGAAATGCCGGTATTTGCAGCACATCCACATATTCGGCGGCGAATGCGGCCTCGTGCGATTCGTGTATGTCGGTTACAGTAGGAATGCCGAATGTCTGACTTACTTCCTGCAAGATTTTCAGTGCTTTTTCATCACCAATGCCTGTAAATGAGTCGATTTTAGTGCGGTTGGCCTTGCGGTAGGAGCCTTTGAAAATATAGGGAATGCGAAGACGATCGGTAACGGTTACGATATGTTCAGCGATTCTGAGGGCCATGTCCCTTCCTTCGATCGCGCAGGGGCCTGCCATCAGGAAGAATGAGGTCGAATCGGTATTTTTCAGCTTCGGTATCGAGATCATACTGGTGTTGGTATAGATATTGATAAATGTTTTGCGAATGTACGGCTATCCGTAACGTTCTCTTTGTAGTGAGGATATTTCTTAAAATCAAATGCTTCTAAAAGGCTGATTTCCTGCTTTTTTTTATTTTAAACACGGATTGTGCAATAAAAAGGTCCGTTTAAAAAATTTTTGAAAAAGTGAACTGAAATATCTTTCTTTGTGGCGATTTTAACCAAAAAGTGATTATAAAATGTCAGCAATTGCAGAAAGAGTTAAGCAAATTATCGTCGAAAAACTCGGCGTTGAAGAGTCGGAGGTTACACCGGAAGCAAACTTCCAGAACGACTTGGGAGCGGACTCTCTAGACACCGTTGAATTGATTATGGAATTCGAAAAAGAATTCAATCTTTCTATCCCTGACGATCAGGCAGAGAACATCGGTACAGTTGGTCAGGCTGTTGCATATCTGGAAGAAAACGTGAAGTAATCCGGTTTTTACCAGTACAATCTTCTATTTCTGTCCCAATTTTATGAGTTTTAAGCGAGTTGTAATTACAGGAATGGGCGCTTTGACGCCCGTTGGCAATGATGTTCCTACCTTTTGGTCAAATCTGGTTGCAGGCGTAAGCGGTGCAGCCCCCATCACGCGGTTCGACGCTGAAAAGTTTCGTACCCGTTTTGCGTGTGAGGTAAAAGGCCTGGACGTTACGAATTACATCCCCCGGCAAGAAGCCCGTAAAATGGACCCCTTTACACAGTATGCCGTCATCGCGGCTGATGAAGCGATGAAGGACGCCGGCTTTGACGCAGATACGCTTGATCTCGACAAAGCCGGTGTAATTTGGGGCTCCGGTATCGGTGGCCTCAAAACTTTCGAGGAAGAAGTGATGAACTTCTCCGAGAACGGCAGAACTCCCCGCTTCAATCCTTTCTTTATCCCGAAAATGATCGTGGACAGCGCTTCGGGCGTACTGTCGATCCGGTATGGTTTCCGGGGACCCAATTTTATCACGGTATCGGCCTGCGCTTCGGCTACCAACGCATTGATCGACGCATTCAACTACATCAAACTCGGTTTGATGAATGTGTGTATCTCCGGCGGTTCGGAAGCGGCGGTGACGATTGCCGGTGTGGGTGGTTTCAATGCATTGAAAGCATTGTCCGAAAGAAACGATTCGCCTGAAACTGCCTCGCGCCCTTACGACAAGGACCGTGACGGTTTCGTGCTTGGAGAAGGTGGAGCGGCAATTATTTTGGAAGAACTCGAACATGCGAAAGCACGCGGGGCCAAGATTTACGCCGAAATGATCGGTGCAGGCATGTCGTCCGACGCCTATCACATCACCGCGCCGCACCCGGAAGGGTTGGGGGCTTACATTGTAATGAAAAATGCAATCGAAAATGCAGGTATCAAGCCTGAGGAAA
Source organism: Dyadobacter beijingensis DSM 21582 (assembly GCF_000382205.1). Taxonomy (GTDB): domain Bacteria; phylum Bacteroidota; class Bacteroidia; order Cytophagales; family Spirosomataceae; genus Dyadobacter; species Dyadobacter beijingensis. The sequence continues at coordinate 57,967 of NZ_KB907794.1, read as the reverse complement.
TCGATTACATCAACACGCACGGTACATCTACCCCGATCGGTGATCCGCAGGAGATCAAAGCCATAGAAAAATTCTTCGGCGAGCATGCATATGATCTGAATATCAGCTCTACGAAATCGATGACAGGGCATTTATTGGGAGGAGCAGGAGCGATTGAAGCTGCCGCCTGTATCATGGCGATCAAAGACCAGGTCGTGCCGCCTACCATTAACCATTTCACCGACGATCCGGAAATCAACCCCCGGTTGAAGCTTACCTTCAATAAAGCGGAAAAACGTCGCGTAAATGTCGCTTTGAGCAATACTTTCGGTTTCGGAGGTCATAATGCGTCAGTCGTTTTCAAAAAGTATGAAGACTGATTAATTCTCTACCATTGGCAAAACGAATTCTTATACCGATACTTTCCCTGTTCAGGAGTGGAACTGCTGAGGATAAAAAATTTAAGGAGTCGATTGCGCATGTTATAGGCGACAAGCCTTCCAATCTCGGCGTTTATCAGCTGGCTTTCAGGCATACTTCCGCTTCCCGCGAAACCGCTATCAAGGGTTTCAGGGAGTCGAACGAGCGTTTGGAATACCTCGGTGATGCAGTGCTGGGCATGGTGGTAGCAGAATTTCTTTTTACCAAATATCCCTACAAGGACGAAGGCTTCCTTACCGAAATCCGCTCACGTATCGTAAACCGCGAATCGTTGAACCAGATTTCACGCAAGCTGGGCCTCGACCGCCTCATCGAATACGACGGGAACCGCCGCGGTATGTCGCCGCGCTCTTCCATGTACGGGGATGCGCTCGAAGCATTCGTGGGTGCCATTTACCTCGACAAAGGGTTCCGTTTCACGCGGACCTTCATTATCAGCAAGCTCATTACGCATTACGATCTGGACAGCATTATCCAGAACAATGTGAACTTCAAGAGCCTCATCATCGAATGGGCGCAGCGCGAAGGGAAGGAAATCCGCTTTGAAATACTCGAAGAACGGGGTACGCGCCATCACCGCGAATTCATTTCCCAGATCCTGGTGAACGACGAGCCGTTTGCGATCGGCAATGGCTTTACAAAGAAAAAAGCCGAGCAATCCGCGTCGGAACAGGCTTGCACCATTCTTGAATTAAAATAACCAGTCCTTATTGAATAGTTATCGCTCATTGGTGTTCCAATGGGCTGATGGTGTTTTTGGCATTTTGTTAGCTCAAATGCAGCCATTTTGTCGGTACTCTAATTTTGATTTTGCAAAAATCGGTCATTTTGTCGCTTATTTTATGTTTTTTTTAGCCCGGAACGGAAGTTGTTACACAGAGGGCATAACCGCAACGGTTAGAAAACTGAAAAACTAAAAACAAAACCTTATAGCAATGAGCACGTTAGTCAAACATTTCGCAGCACCTTCTTATTTGAATGGATTTTTTGGTAAAGACCTTTTCAACGAATACAATGCTCCTGCGTTCGCAGGCACCGTCCCCGCTGTGAACGTGGTTGAAAGTCAAGAAGGGTTCCGCATCGAAGTAGCGGCTCCCGGCCTTCAAAAATCCGACTTCAAATTGAACCTCGAAAAAAATCAACTGACCATTTCGGCTGAGAAAGAGGTGAAAGAAGAAGAGAAAAACGAAAAGTATACCCGGAAAGAATTTAAATATAACTCTTTCCAAAGGACCTTCACCTTGCCTAACACCGTGGATGGCGATAAAATCGAAGCTAACTATGCCGATGGCATTCTGAGCATCGCACTGCCTAAAAGGGAGGAGGCGAAAGAAAAACCAGCCCGCGTGATCGAAATCGCTTAACCGGACTGACCTGCATGATGGGCGTTATTCGTTGGGATAACGCCTTTTTTATGAGCGCCGGAGGATAATCCCGTGGCAGGATATTTTAGTAAATTCCCAAATGGAATATCTTTGTTAAAAGATGTTAAACGAATCCACGACGGGAATAATTTGTTGATCGATTTGCGTTATTTGTCCATAAAAATATAACCCCAACATATGTCTATGAAAACAAATTGGAAAGGTTTGGTGTTGGTTGGGTTGATTTCAAGCGCGTCAACCATAGCTGGCCTCAAACTACTTGGCCCTGATCATGATAGAGATGTAATTTTCAAAGAAGCAGGTTCCGAAAATATAGCACGTTTTACATCGGCAGGTGCTCCTGCGGGTGCGCCGGGAGATTTCGTATATGCGGCTGAGGCTACCACGCCAACGGTAGTCCACATTAAATCCACCAGTACAAGACAGTCTTCCCGCGGCCAGCAGCAGATTCCCGACATTTTCCGTGATTTCTTCGGAGATGATTTCGGCAGCCCGCGCGGCCCGCAGCAGTCCGAAGCAACCGGCTCGGGCGTAATCATTACCAACGACGGCTACATTGTGACGAATAACCACGTGGTGGAAGGCGCGCAGGAGCTGGAAGTAACTTTGCATAATAAAAGCAAATTTCGCGCAAAGGTGATCGGTACCGACCCTTCTACCGACATTGCGGTGATCAAAATCGAAGGTAAAGACCTGCCGGCCGTAACGCTGGGCAATTCCGACGCGGTGAAAGTAGGAGAGTGGGTAGTGGCCGTTGGTAACCCTTTCAACCTCGAATCTACTGTAACAGCGGGTATCGTAAGCGCAAAAGGCCGTGGATTGGGCATTATCGGCCAGTCGCGCCGTAATCAGATGCAGCCAACCGCAGCCGCAGCCGGCGACTCCCCGCTGGAATCGTTTATTCAAACTGACGCTGTCGTGAACCCCGGTAATAGTGGCGGTGCATTGGTGAACCTCAAAGGCGAGCTGATCGGTATCAATACCGCCATCGCCAGCCCGACAGGCAGCTTCGCGGGCTATGCATTCGCCGTGCCTTCGAGCATTGTGAAGAAAGTATCGAGCGACCTGATCAAATTCGGTAATGTACAGCGTGGCTACCTGGGTATTTCCCTGGACGACCTCGATAGCAGAAAAGCCGAAGAATATGGTGTGAAAGTCAATGACGGCGTGTACGTGCGTGATTTCACCGAAAACAGCGCAGCGAAAGCTGGCGGAGTAGCCAAAGGCGACGTGATCGTGAAAGTGGACGGAATGAATATCCATTCGATCCCTGAATTGCAGCAGTCGATCGGCTTGCACAAGCCTGGCGACAAAGTGAATGTGACCGTCAACCGCGATGGTAAGGAGAAAGACCTGAGCATTACATTGCGCAACCGCACAGGCGGTTCCGAAATCATCAAACGCGACGAATCGGCGGCGGTGATGATCTCGCTCGGCGCGCAGTTCGGTAACCTGACGGATCAGGAAAAACAAAGATTATCACGTTATAAAATCGATGGCGGTGTCAAGGTACTCTCGATCGAAGGCGGCAAATTCGCCCGCTCGCAGGTGGAAGAAGGCTTCATCATTACCAAAGTGAATGGCAAGGCTGTGAAAACCGTGAAGGAGTTTGAAGCAGCAATCGCCGGTAAGGAAGAATCGATGGTACAGTTCGAAGGACTTTACCCGGATGCCCCTTACGATATCTACTCATTCGGATTCAGGTTGTAATTCAGTTGAAAGCATAAAGAAAGGGCTGCGGTGATCGTCATCGCAGCCCTTCTTGCTTATAATACCTTGCTTTTACAGCAAAAACTTCAATTTAATCACCTCTTTCTCGCTCAGGAAACGCCATTTGCCGCGGGGCAGGTCTTTTTTGTTCAAACCTGCGAAAACGGTGCGGTCGAGTTTCTGCACTTCGTAGCCCAAATGCTCGAACATCCGGCGCACGATGCGGTTGCGGCCGCTGTGGATTTCCAATCCCACGACGAATGCATCGGGTGTGACAATACCCACTTCGTCGGGACGGATAAATCCGTCTTCGAGTTCGACACCGCGTTTTAATGCTTCGAAATCCTCCGTGGCAATCGGCTTATCAAGCTCCGCCTGGTAAATCTTCTTGATACCGCTCGACGGGTGCGTCAGCTTCTCAGCCAGTTCGCCGTCGTTGGTGAGCAATAGCAAACCGGTCGTATTGCGGTCGAGGCGACCTACGGGGTAAACACGCTCCGAGCATGCTCCTGCGATGAGGTCGAGTACGGTTTTCCGCTCTTCGGGATCGTCGGTGGTCGTAATGTAATCCTTTGGTTTGTTAATGAGGATATACACCATTTTTTCCGGGTTCAATGCCTTCTTGCCGTATTTCACCACGTCGGTAGGGCGTACCTTGTAACCCATTTCGGTGATGATCTTGCCATTCACCGAAATCTGGCCGGAAGAAATGAGGTCGTCGGCCTCGCGGCGCGAGCAAATGCCCGCATTCGCGATGTAGCGGTTGAGACGGATCTCGTCGGTTTCCTCCTTATCTTTCTGTCTTGCCGAAGGCTTCCGTTTATGCTCGTAGCTGTCAAGATTGTAGCGCGGTGCGGTTTCGTACCGTCCTACTCGTCTTTCCAACCCGCTGCGGTCTTGTTCTTCGTCATCCTGAAACCGGGAGCGGTAGGAGTTTTCGTCCCTATCGTCTTTTTTTTTAAAAGAACCTTCGTTACGGTCGAACGAACGTGCCGGCCTGGATTGATCGGGTCTTTCCGATCTTGACCCGCGATCACCATTATCCCTTTCGAAACGTGGTTTGAACTCGCGGTCGCCATGATCCCTGTCGCTCCGTGGTTTGAACTCGCGGTCGCCATGATCCCTGTCGCTCCGTGGTTTGAACTCGCGGTCAGCATTGTCTCTGTCGCCACGTGGTTTGAACTCACGGTCGCCATGATCCCTGTCGCTCCGTGGTTTGAACTCGCGGTCGCCATGATCTCTGTCGCCACGTGGTTTGAACTCGCGTGAATCTCTGTCGGGGCGTGGGCGGAACTCGCGCTCGTCATTGTCACGGTCGAAGCGCGGTTTAAATTCGCGGTTACGATCTCCGCTGAATCCCGGTCTTTCCGGACGGTCGCCAAAAGGCTTTCTGTCGCCTCCACGATCTCCGCCGCGGAACGGGCGCTCATTGCCCCCGTTATCGGAACCGTATTTTTTGAAATCGGGCTTGCCGTAGCCTGGTTTGTCGAAGCGCGGTTTGTCGAAACGTGGCTTTTCGAAGCCCGGCTTGGAGAATCCCGGCTTGTCGAATCCCGGCTTGGAGAAGCCCGGCTTACCGAAGCCCGGCTTGGAAAACCCTCCGCGGTCATCGCGTGGTTTTTCGTGGTCGAAACTAGGGCGGGCTTTCTGGCCTTTGTTGTCGGAAGCGGAAAATTTCAGACTTGATTTTTTGATGCTTGGCTTGGAAAACCGGCTTTCAACTTCCGGCTTTGCACGTTTGAAGAAGCCGCCTCCACCTTTGGAGCCTCCGGCTGACGGGCGGGCACTATTGCCGCCTCTGGAACTATTTCTGTTTCTCATCAGGAATGCAGTATCACTACTGGATTTATTTCCTCTTACAAATTTACCTTGTAACCGATTAGTGCCTTAATTCGCACAAAATGGTATGAATTGCCACTAAAACAGGTTGGCCAACGTATCTGATGGTCAGAGTACTTGTGTTAGAAAAATTTAGCCTGCAAAGATACGGGATTTTTTTGAGTAAATATTTTTCAAAGTGTTTATGTCAAAAGTGATATGGAAACGTTTATAAGTTCTATCGGTAAAATCCGGTCAGGAATGCCGGTTTTCCCTAACTAAACCTTCATTAACAAGTGCATTATGTCAGTTGAGGCGCAGGTTCAACCTTTGTGGAAACCGGGAAGGACCCTGTTGGAACAGTCCAATCTCAAAAAGTATATGGACTGGCTGTTTGTCAAAAAAGGGCTCTATTTCCGTTCCTACCACGATTTATGGGAATGGTCGGTAACCGACCTGGAAGATTTCTGGGAAAGTCTCTGGAATTACTTCAATATCAAATCGCACGATCTATACCTCGAAGTGCTGCAACGTCCCATTAGCGGGCTCATCGGCACACGCTGGTTCACGCGCTCGAAGCTCAATTACGCGGAGCACATTTTCAGGAACAAAACCAAAGACCGTCCGGCGCTCGTATTCCAGTCGGAAAGATCGGAAATGACGGAAATCTCGTGGGAAACGCTCGAACTGCAGGTAGCCGCCGTCTCGACCTGGCTCAAACAGCGGGGCGTGAAACCGGGCGACCGGGTAGCTGCCGTGCTGCCCAATATACCCGAAGCGGTTGTCGCATTCCTCGCTGCCAATGCGGTAGGCGCCGTATGGTCGTCGTGCTCGCCCGATTTCGGCAAACCTGCCATTACCGAACGCTTCTCGCAAATCGAGCCGAAGGTTTTGTTTACGGTAGATGGCTACGTATATAATGGCAGGACTTACGACATTACCTCGTTTGCAGCGGAACTTTCGGCATCGCTGCCCACTGTGAAGGATACTGTTTTGCTCAATAATATCTTCTCGGAAACACGCCCCGACCGGTTCACTGCCTGGGACGACATTCTGCATTTCGAGCATTTCGGCATCGACTTCGAACCCGTACCGTTCGATCACCCGATCTGGATTCTTTATTCTTCCGGTACCACCGCGAAGCCCAAAGCCATTACCCACAGCGTCGGCGGCTGCCTCATCGAGCATATGAAAGCGCTGATGCTGCATCAGAACGTGAAACCGGGCGACCGCTACTTCTGGTATTCGACTACGGGCTGGATGATGTGGAATTATGCATTGGGTTCGCTACTATGCGGTGCAACGCTGGTGCTGTACGACGGCGCGCCGGCCTATCCGTCGTCGCAAGTGCTCTGGACCATGATCGAGAAAGCGCGGATTACGCATTTTGGCAGTGGTGCCGCGTTTTTTATCGCTTCCATGAAAAGCGGCGTGAGCATTACCTCCGAGCGGCTGGGCCATTTGGAAACAATCGGTTCCACGGGTTCGCCATTGCCGCCGGAAGCATTCGAATGGATTTATAAGCAGGTCAAAAAAGACGTATGGCTCATCTCCCTGAGCGGCGGCACGGATGTGTGCAGCGCCTTCGTAGGCGGGTGCCCGCTCCTGCCCGTGTATGCGGGGGAGATCCAATGCAGGATGCTCGGCGCCCGGATCGAGGCATTCGATGAGGATGGCAGGCCCGTACTCGACGAGCTCGGAGAGATGGTCATCACACAGCCGATGCCGTCCATGCCTATTTACTTCTGGAACGACGACCACGACGAAAAATACCTTTCCAGCTATTTCGAAATGTACCCGCACGTGTGGCGGCACGGCGACTGGATCAAAATCACCGACCGGAAATCGGTCATTATCTACGGCCGCTCCGACGCTACCTTAAACCGCGGCGGCGTCCGGATTGGTACGGCGGAGATTTACCGCGCCGTAGAAAGTATCCCGGATGTGAAGGATAGCCTCGCCGTTTACCTCGAAAAATCGAACGGGGAGGGGACGATTTCCCTATTTGTCGTCCTGGCAAAGGATAAGGAGCTCACCGACGAGCTGAAAGGCCAGATCCGGGACACGCTCCGCACCCAGTACAGCCCGCGCCACGTGCCCGACACGATCGAGCAGGTAAGCGACATTCCCTACACGATCAACGGCAAAAAGATGGAAGCGCCCATGAAACGGATACTCATGGGCCAGGACCCGGCCAAGTGCATTAATATCGATACGATGCGCAATCCGGAGTCACTGAAAGCATTCATCTAGAAATACGCGCCGTTGGTCTGTTAACGCCCTGCATTCATTTGCATTAGGCAACCAAAATTGTTTAATTCACGTTGGGGAAAATAGTCTTTTCCTGCACGCATACTCCAAATTTTTAACGGTATGAATCCACATAGCCCCCAACCCCCGATTCAGAACTCGAAATCCACGGTTCGTTTGCCCATCATCATCGCGATCACGTTGGCGGCGGGTGTGCTGCTGGGAAGCACGTTTTTCAGCGGCGGGAAAAAACTTTCCGACGTGGCCAAAGGCTACGGTAAGTTCCGGGAAGTGTTGATGCTCGTGGAAAACAATTATGTGGATTCCGTCAATACCGACGAGCTGGTGGATTTCTCAATTTCCAAAATGCTCGAAAAGCTCGATCCGCATACGGCCTATTTCAATGCGGAGGAAGCCACTGCAGCCCGCTCACAGCTCGAATCAGGGTTTGACGGCATTGGCGTCGAGTTCAACATTTATAATGATACGGTGTACGTGGTGACGCCATTGAGCGGCGGGCCTTCCGAGGCGGCCGGTATTCAGAGCGGAGATCGCATTATTTCTGTCAATAAAGAAAACCTTTCCGGTCCGGGAGTCACCAATGCGCAGGTTTACAAGCTGTTGCGCGGAAAAAGAGGCACGAAAGTCGACCTGGCGATCGAACGTGTCGGTTTGAAAGACAAAATGAATTTCGCCGTCGTGCGCGACCGTATCCCTACCTATTCGGTAGACGCGTCTTATATGGTGGATGACGAAATAGGGTATATCAAGGTTAGCCGTTTTTCAGAAACAACTTTCGACGAGTTTAAGTCCGCATTGAAAACATTGAAATCCAATGGCTTGAAAAACCTCATCCTCGACCTCCGCGGCAACCCCGGCGGCTATATGGAGCGGGCGACGAGCATGGCCGACGAATTCATTTCCGGGGACAAATTATTGGTATACACCGAAGGCAAAGACAGCCGCTTCGACCGCAAAACACGCTCGCATGTAGACGGCCTGTTCGAGCAGGGCCCGTTGATCGTACTCGTGGATGAAGGCAGCGCCTCGGCATCCGAAATCCTGGCAGGCGCATTGCAGGACCACGACCGCGCATTGGTGGTAGGCCGCAGATCTTATGGAAAAGGATTGGTTCAAATGCCGATCAAGCTTTCGGACGGCTCCGAGCTCCGCCTGACCATTTCCCGTTACTACACGCCAAGCGGCCGGAGTATTCAAAAACCTTACGAGCTCGGCAAAGGGGAAGATTACAGCCAGGACCTCGCGCACCGGTACGAGAGCGGTGAGCTTTTCAATGTCGATAGCATTAAATTCGATAAGAGCAAAGTCTATAAAACGGACGGCGGTCGTGTCGTTTACGGCGGCGGCGGCATTACGCCCGACATTTTTGTGGCCAAAGACACTTTGCAGAACAGCAAATACCTGTTTGAATTGTATTCCAAGAATATCATCCGCGAATATGCGCTGCGCTATGCCAACGAAAACCAGAAAAAACTGGAAAAGCAGCCGTTTAAAGAATACCTGAAAACATTCCAGGTGTCCGACGCCATGATGGCGGAACTCGTGAAGGATGCCTCCAGGGCAGGCATCAAGCCCAACGAAAAGGAACTGAACCTCTCCAAATCGCTTATTACCTCGCAAACCAAAGCGATTATCGGCCGGTATGTGTGGGGGAGGAAGCAGAAGAACGGTTTGAACAACGAGGTGTTCCAGGTACTGAATCCGACCGATAATGTATACCAGCAGGCCGTACAGCTTTTCAGTCAGGCGGCACAGCTGGAAAAGGGCGAGTTCAGCAGCCTTAATATTCCCAAAAACAAAAAGTAAAATCACCCCTATTCAATGTCCCGTATTGCATTTGTTACCGGAGCCACATCCGGTATTGGTAAGGCCACGGCAGAAGCGTTTGCCGGCGCCGGTATAGATCTTGTTTTGTGCGGCCGCCGTCAGGACCGCCTGGATGAAGTCGCCGGAGAACTTTCTTCCCAGGTAAAAGTAACCACGCTGTTGTTTGATGTCCGGGATAAGCAAGCCGTTTTAGCGGCGGTGAACTCGCTGCCCGACGAATGGAAAAATATCGATATCCTTGTCAACAATGCAGGTAATGCCCACGGACTCGGCACGCTCGACCAGGGCGATACCGACGATTGGGACGCCATGATCGACGGGAATGTGAAAGGGCTTTTGTATGTTTCAAAAGCCATTATCCCCCTGCTGCTTGCACGCGGTAAGGGGCATATCGTGAACATCAGCTCCATTGCCGGCAAGCAAACCTATGCGAATGGTGCCGTGTATTGTGCTTCCAAAGCGGCGGTAGAAGTGATCAGCGAGGGAATGCGCCTGGAACTCACGCAGCATGGTATTAAAACGACGAATGTCGCGCCCGGTGCGGTAGAGACGGAATTCTCCCTCGTGCGTTTCAAAGGCGATGAGGAAAAGGCCGAAAAGGTGTATCAGGGCTTCGATCCGTTGCAGGCCGGCGACATCGCTGATGCCATTCTCTATGCCGTGAATGCACCCGATCGCGTCACGATTGCTGACATTACCATCCTGGCCGGTGCGCAGTCCGCCGCGACCACTATTCATCGGAAATAGAATTTTCTTTGGTTTCCGGCCATTATGCAGGCTGAAATCAATATCTTTGTCATTCTTTTTTAGGCCCCAACTTCCAGTTTATGCAAGTTGGGGACATTTTTGATTGCCTATGAAAAGTTTTGACCAAAGTTCCCCCGCCGAATCGACGGCCGCCGCAGTTCCAGCCTCTCAGACCGTATTCCCGATCTTGCTGGCACTGAGTTTCTCCCACTTGCTGAACGACACGATGCAATCGCTCATCCCGTCGATCTACCCGATGGTGAAGGAGTCGTTCAACCTCAGTTTTTCACAGATTGGCCTCATTACTTTCACGTTCCAGGTGAGCGCGTCGGTATTCCAGCCGCTCGTGGGCTCTTTCACGGACAAGCGGCCGCAGCCTTATGCATTGGCGGTAGGGATGTGTTTTACGCTGCTGGGACTGATCTCGCTATCCATGGCCGACAGTTTTCAAATTGTATTGCTTTCGGTTGGACTGATCGGCATTGGCTCGGCGGTATTCCACCCGGAAGCGTCGCGGGTGGCGCGGATGGCGTCCGGCGGCAAGCACGGAATGGCGCAATCGCTGTTCCAGGTGGGCGGTAATGCGGGCAGCTCGCTAGGGCCGTTGCTGGCGGCGTTGATATTGCTGCCTTACGGCCGTTTTCAGGTGATCTGGTTTTCGCTCGTCGCATTGCTCGCGATAGTCATTCTTTCGTGGGTAGGCGGCTGGTATAAGCAGAATCTGGGCGGTGTGGTCAAAAAAGCGGTGAACACCGTGAAATCAGAATCGCATCTCTCCAAAGGTAAGATCGTGCTGTCTATCAGCATTCTTCTGCTTTTGATATTCTCGAAATACATTTATATGGCTAGCATTTCGAGCTATTTCACATTTTATCTGATACACAAATTCGGCGTTTCCATTCAAAGCTCGCAGATTTACCTGTTTGCATTCCTGTTTGCCGTGGCTGCGGGCACATTCGTAGGCGGCCCGGTGGGTGATCGCATTGGTCGTAAATACGTAATCTGGATCTCGATCCTCGGCGCTGCACCGTTTGCATTACTGCTGCCGTACGTCAACCTCTTCTGGACAGGCGTATTGAGCTGCATCATCGGCCTGATCCTTTCCTCGGCATTCTCGGCCATTCTCGTGTACGCACAGGAGCTGATACCAGGCAAAGTAGGTATGATCGCCGGCCTGTTCTTCGGTTTTGCATTCGGCATCGCCGGCATCGGATCGGCTATTCTTGGCACGCTGGCAGACAAAACCAGCATCGAATATGTATTCTGGATCTGCTCCTTCCTGCCGCTGATCGGGCTCCTGACTGGGTTTTTGCCTAATCTGGAGCGGAAGGGTTAATCGGCAACCCTCAAAATCAGCCCCGGATCGGGACATAAGTTCCGGTAATAAGCCCAATCATCCGCATGACACACGCCTGGGAAGTCGCCGCGGCGTGTGCCCATATCTCGTATGACCTGGAAATGCAAATGCGGCGGCCAATCGCCGTTTTCCGGGTAGGGGCCTATCGCGGCGAAATGTTCGCCGGCCAGGATGTCTTTTCCTTCGTAAAGCCCATCGAGGGAGGGAAGCGACAAGTGCCCGTAAAGCGTGAAGAATGTCGTGCCGGCCAGCTCGTGCGCGAGGATGATAGTCGGACCGTAATCTCCGTAATGGTCGTTGAATGCAAAACTGTGCACCCTGCCGTTCAGCGGCGCGTGGATCGGCTCGCCGGCTTCCGCCCAGATATCTACGCCCAGGTGAATGCTTCTCGGTTTCTCAGAATCGGCGGTGAAATGCTTGCGGTGCCGGTAAATCACCCGGTCTTCGCCATAGCCGCCGATGCCATTGCAGGTCCCGTTTGAAAGCAATTCACCGAAAACATAGGCGGTAAAATCAGCCGTTTCGGACAAGTCACGCATTAGCAGATCCCCATTCGCCTCGGTGAAATCCAGCTGGCGGTAAGGCTTGCCATTTCGAATGACAGGTTCGAATGCAGGCTGTGCAAGGAGTATTTGAATCAGTTCTGACATTTTATTTTACCTGTAAACCAATCAGGCAAGCCATTACGACTTGCCTGATGATAATGCAACATTATTTCGGATCGAGCGCTTGCTTGATTCGCTCCGAAACATCCCGCAAATGATAGCGGGTGTTCTTGTCGGTGCTTTTGGCGCTAGCCGCCGTGATCGAGGTCTTCAAACTTTCCAGATGCGCCCGCGCGATGGACGGCAAGTCCGTCTTTTCCAATTCCACCGAGCGCGTCGAGAAGCCGTAGGTAATGCCCACCGGGATCGACTGGACATTGGCGCGGCCCGGTTTCAGTAGACTGATTAGCTTTTCCGCATATACCTTTTGCAGGTTTCTGCGGTACAGGTCAATGGCTTTCCCCGTTTTTGTTTCCGACCATATTCCCGCTTCGAGGTCTGTGAAAAGGTCGTCGAGGGTGTAATTTTTGGCAGTAACACCTGTTTCCATCAAACGTACAGCCCGATCGCCGGCGAAAAGCGAAGTCAATGCAAATTCCTGCAACGCCTTCACGGCTTCCACGCCCGTTTCGGGCTTCACTTTGCTGAGGATATTCTGGTCGAGGAGCCAGGTAGGGGTTTTGAAAAGCTGCGCATTCAGGAAGTCGATCGCCTCTTTTTGCGTGGCTTTCGGAACGGTCGTGAACGTCGGGCCTTCCATATCGTAGGTGATCGGCGTGTCGTAGATACCGCCAACATTCTTGATCACATGGCCGAGGTAGCGGCGGTACTGCGTCACCACATTGCCGTAAATTTCGTCCAGTTCCTTGTAGCTCTCGCCGTCTTCCTTACTCCATTCGATCAGGTTCGGGAGAATGCGTTTCAGGTTTCTGATACCATATTCCGACGCTTTCATCGCATTATCACCCAAATCTTCGGTCTGGTACCGCGGGTCGTACGGGCTGATTTCCGTTCCGAAATGCAGGCGGTCATCCTTATAGGCCTCCTTGGTCATGGTGTTCAATGCCAGTTTCTCGGCCTTGGCGTCCTTATCGGTAAAGTTGCTGTAACCCCATTGAATGGCCCATTTGTCATAATCGCCGATGCGCGGAAAGAGGTTGGTAATGCCGTCTTCCGGCTGCGCTACGTAGTTGAATCGCGCATAATCCATGATCGACGACGTGTGCCCGTGTGCATCCACCCACGCTTTGTCGCGGAGCTTTTCCACCGGCGTGGCCGAGCTGGCGCCCATGTTGTGCCGGAGGCCCAGTGTATGGCCGATTTCGTGCGACGATACGAAGCGCACCAACTCGCCCATCAATTGATCGTCAAATTGCTTGCTGCGCGCTTTTGGGTCTACCGCTGCGGCCTGGATAATGTACCAGTTGCGCAAAAGCCGCATGACATTATGGTACCAGCCGATGTGGCTTTCAAGGATCTCGCCGCTGCGCGGGTCGTGTACGTTAGGCCCGTAAGCATTCTGAATATCGGCCGCGAAATAGCGGATCACGGAGTAACGCGCATCTTCCAGGCTCATCGTCGTGTCGCCTTCGGGCCAGTACTCGCCGCGGATGGCGTTTTTCCAGCCTGCTTTTTCAAATGCAACCTGCCAGTCGTCAACGCCCGCTTTCAGGTATTTGCGCCATTTTTCCGGGGTTGCGGGGTCAATATAGTACACAATCGGCTTTTTCGGCTCGATCAGCTCGCCATTCTGCTGCTTACGCGCGTCCTCGGCGTTTTTGGGTTCCAGGCGCCATCTTACGGCAAAAACCTCGGTATCCGACCGCTGCGACTCTTCACCGAATGTCGCATATTGATTGGCAAAATATCCCACCCGGCTGTCGAAAATCCGTTTTTTCATCGGCGTTTTAGGCAGCAGGATGAGCGAAGTGTTCATTTCAAAAGTGACTACACCGGCATCCAGCCCCGATGGCAGGTACTGACCGATCGACGGCACAGGCGTAGGCGTAAGCAGCTGCGGCGTCACAGAAAAGGTTTTCACCGACCGTATTTCCGTATTAATAGGATAGGAGCTGATCTTTTCAATAAACGAAGCTTCTTTTTTAAATGCCGCCAGTTTCAAAAGCTGCTTGCTCACCGAGCTGAGCGAGAAAACCTGATTATCCGCATTGAAATAGTCGGTAACGTCGATCACCGACGACCTGGACGGTTCTTTTTTCACCGCCTTAATATCGAAAACACCGATAATCGGGTCGGAATTGGAGTTTTTGACGGCCTGGAATATCGGTTTGGTGCTGTCGGGGCTCGCTACCACGATCGTTACCGAGCGCAGGAGCAGGTTATTGTCCATCCCTTTTTCCCAGCGGATCATCTGGCGGTTTACTTCCTCACCCCCGAAAATCCCGCCTCCCGCGGCGGTTTTGGAATAGCGGGTCACGGCCATAATGTCGCGGTTCAAAAGTGAATCCGGGATTTCGAAGTACCATTTGTCGTCCATCTTATGCACCGAGATCATGCCTTTCTGGCTCACGGCATTGGTGCTGTCGATGAGGTCTTTAAATGCTTTCGGGCCTTTCTTTTTTTCGTCTTTCAGCTTGTCTTTCACCGCCGAGGCCACGGCTTCCACGGCCTTGTCGATCTTGACGTCTTCCTGTTTGTCTTTCTTTTTCTTTCGTTGAGCCTGCGCGTCGTGCATACATACGAATGCCAGCGCTGCGAGGAAAAGGTAACGCATCAATCTCATAGAGTTGGTTTGGTTTTTGGATAAAGAATTAAAATAAATGGATGGGGTTACGGGACTTAACGGGCCATTAAATCGGCCAGGACGCCTTCTTTGAGGGCATATTTCGACACCTGGATGCGACGGATGCCGTGCGTTTTGAGCACATAATCGATCAGGCACACGGCCACCACGATCATGTCCACACGCAGTTCGATCATACCCGGAATCGCCATGCGTGCATCGTGGTTGCCCGAAAGGATCAGGGCGTAAGCACGGTAAAATTCTTCGAGCGGAATTTCAAAATCAGTTTGCCCGGCAGGCGGCCAGTCGCTGGTGCGATGATGAAAGTCGATATCTACGAGCGTATCGAACGTTCCCGAGGAGCCTACCAGCTTGTCGGGCGCATATTGATGGACCGCGTTGGCGAGCGGAATGAGGTTTTCGTCGAAATGGTTGTAGAGATTGCGGCGGTCGCCCTGGGAGAGCGGGTCATTCCGCATGAATTTTTCCATGAGCCGCTGCCCGCCGATCTCGAAACTTTGTTTCCAGAAGATCTGCGCGCTGTTCCCGATGATGAATTCGACGCTGCCGCCACCGATGTCCATGATCAGCGAGGGGCCATTGCCAATGTCGGCGCCGTGGCGGACGCCCTTATATATGTACTCGGCTTCGCGGTTACCATCGATCACCGTCACTTCGATATTCGTTTTTTGCAGGATTTCGGAGCAGAATTCGTGCCGGTTTTCCGCATTGCGCACGGCGCTGGTGCCGAATGCGAAGGTTTTTTCAGGCATTACCCCGAATGAATCGAGCTTTTCGCGGAAATAGGAGAGCGCTGCGAGCGCGCGGTCCTGCGCTTCGGGGGTGATAATGCGCTTGTTGATACCGCCCAAACCGATCCTGGCCGGTCTGCTTTCGTGGAAAACAGTCTTGAAATGAGCGCCGTTCGGCTCGGCGATGAGCAGGTGAAAAGTGTTGGTGCCTAAATCAATAATTCCCAGTCTCGAACTCATATCGGGCTGTTTAATCTGTTAATGACTTTCGTTTCAATGCAATGGATACAAAAATAAATGAATTTTAACGACTTATTTCTTGATTTTCTGTTGGATATAGTTTTTCTTTGCAGTCCGATTTCAGAAACCAATTCAAAGAACAAAAGAAATTATAAGCATGCTTATTATTAACATTAAAGACAACGAATCGATTGATCGCGCTCTTAAGCGTTACAAGAAGAAATTTGAAAGAACTGGTACAATGCGTGAGCTCCGTGCCCGTACGGCTTTCGAAAAACCATCTGTAAAGCGTCGTTTCGAAGTTTTGCGTGCCGTTTACAAGGAAAAAACTTACGGTCACCTGGAAGACTAATCCTTCACGGAATGGTTCTCTGAAAGACTTCTACAGGATTATTGTATCCATATCATATGAAGAGGAGCTGTCTTGAATAAGATAGCTCCTTTTTGTATGTTCGGACTATGATAACGCCGTTTCTGGAATTCCTCCAATTTGAAAAGCGCGCCAGTGCGCACACGATCAAGTCGTATCAGACTGATCTCGACCAGTTTCAGAAATACCTCCTTTTTCAATATGAATGCGCCGAGCCCGAGATAGCCAAGCCGCCGATGCTGCGGTCGTGGGTGGTGAGTATGATGGAAGAAGGGCTCAATCCATCGTCCATTAACCGGAAAATTGCCGCACTCCGTACTTTTTATGGTTATCTAAGGAAGAAGAAACACATCGACGCCGATCCGACGAAAATCCTCTCGGCCCTGAAAACACGCAAAAAGCTGCCGGCATTCGTGGAAGAGAAATCAATGGAAATGCTTTTCGAGGAAGGCACTTTCACGGACGATTTCGAAGGCCTGCGCGACCGGGTGATCATGGAGCTGCTGTACGGCAGCGGTATCCGGCTCTCGGAGCTCGTGGAGCTCGAAGTGAAGGACCTGAACCTGCCCGCGCGTACGATCCGCGTTTTCGGAAAGCGGTCCAAAGAACGCATTGTGCCCGTTTCTACCGCCCTCGCGCAGCTGCTGCATAAATATACTGAACAGCGCGCCCCGGAGGAAACTACCGATGTTCTCATTCTAACCGATTCACACAAAGCAGTTTATCCTGTGTTCGTTCAAAGAAAAGTAAAACAATACCTCTCAGCCGTCACGACGCTCTCCCAAAAAAGCCCACACGTGCTCCGGCACACGTATGCGACGCACCTGCTCAACCGCGGCGCCGATCTGAACGCGATCAAAGAATTGTTGGGCCATGCCAACCTTGCCGCGACGCAGATTTACACCCACAACTCCATCGAAAAGCTTAAAAAAACGCATCAACAAGCGCACCCCAAGGCCTGAAACCGATTTTTTAAAGTTATATTTGCCTTCAGTGCAAATTTCAAAATATAATTTCGTCACTCCATTATGAATAATAGTTTCCAGGACGCAGTTGTAACGAAGTATAATATTTTTAATAGCCTGTTTCTGAGCTTACCTTATCGCGGTATCTTCCAAACCGGCTCCTTACTTCCGATACTGACCCAGCAGAGTGAGATTGGCTTTCAGGAAGGCAAATCTCCCAAAGAAATCATCGAACTCTTTTTTTCTGAGCTGCTGGAAACGGCTACCCCCAAGGAGCGTGCGGATTTACTTTTTGCATTTATCCAATATATCGAACGGCAGGTCGTGCTTTTCGATTCGGTGGAGGACGCCGCGTTTGAGCAGACCCACGACCTGACCGGCAAGGGCTCGGTAACCTACCTCACCGAACGGCTCGACAATGACGAACTGAAAAAGAAATTGCTCGCCAAGCTGGAAGATTTCAGCGTACGCATTGTCCTCACGGCCCACCCGACGCAGTTCTATTCGGGCAAAGTGCTTGGGATCATCAACGATCTCGAAGACGCGATTAAAGAAAACGACTTCACGGAGGTTAACCAGCTCCTGCTGCAACTCGGCAAAACGGCATTTATCAATCACGAAAAGCCTACGCCATTCGACGAGGCGGTGAGCCTGTGCTGGTTCCTCGAAAATGTATATTACGACGCCATCCCGTCCATCCTCGAAAAGCTGATCAACGGCCTGGGAATGAGCGTGCACGACTGGCCTTACCCAAATGTGTTCCGCCTCGGCTTCTGGCCCGGCGGCGACCGCGACGGTAACCCGTTCGTAAACCCGGAAATTACCCTGAAAGTTGCCGACCGCCTGCGCGAGACGCTGCTCCGCGGCTATTACCGCGATATCCGCCAACTGAAACGCCGCCTTACATTCAAAGGAGTGGACGACGCGGTTTCGCTTGCCGAGAAAAAGATGAACAGCACCATTTTCGGACCGTTCGAGGAAGGGTACGAAAATGCGCAGGAGCTGATCGACGAGCTGTTGAAAGCCCGGGAAGTGCTGGTGAACAAGCACCAGGGGCTGTTTGTGGAGTTGCTGGATAATTTTATCCTGAAACTGAACCTGTTCGGGTTCTTCTTCGCAAGCCTGGACGTACGCCAGGACAGCCGCAAGCACGGCAAGGCATGGGAAGATATTCTGAAAAGGCTTGAAAAGAAAATCCCGCTGCTGAAATACAGCGATTACGAGAGCTGGGACGAAGCGAAAAAAATCGATCTGCTCCTTTCTCTTAATATCCCGCTTCGCGATGAAGATTACGAGGATGAGCTGACGAAGGATATCCTCGGCTCGATCAGGGCCATTAAAACGATCCAGGAAAAGAATGGCGAGAAAGGCGCGCATCGCTATGTGATCAGCAATAATACCTCCGCGCTGAATGTAATGCAGGTGGTGGCGCTGGCCAAAAACCTGATTGCCGACGAAGAAGGCAAGCTCGCGGTGGACGTCGTGCCGCTTTTTGAAACGGTGGACGACCTCGCCAATGCGCCAGGCATTATGCGCTCGCTGTATGAAAACGACTATTACCGCAACCATTTGACTAACCGTGAAAACCACCAGACGATCATGGTGGGCTTCTCGGACGGTACCAAGGATGGTGGTTATCTGCGTGCAAACTGGTCGATTTACCGCGCTAAGGAAGAACTGACGAAAGTTTCGCGCGAGTTTGGCATCAAAGTCACGTTCTTCGACGGCCGTGGGGGGCCTCCTGCACGCGGCGGCGGCAATAACCACAATTTCTACTCATCGCTCGGCAAGGACATCGAGGATAAGGAAATCCAGCTGACCGTGCAGGGACAGACGATCAGCTCCAACTACGGAACCGTTACGACGGCGATGTATAACCTGGAAAGATTGTTCACGGCGGGTCTGGAAAACCACCTTTTCAAAGGCAACCGCGAGGATGAACTGACGGATGCGGACAAGGAACTCATCGAGGAGATGGCGGAAATCGCTTATAACTCCTACCTGGACCTGAAAAACCATCCGAAGTTTGTCAAATACCTGGATAAAAAGACGCCGTTGCGCTTCTATGGCCAGACCAACATCGGAAGTCGTCCTACCAAACGCGGCAACGACGATGGCGGTTTGAAGTTCGAAGACCTGCGTGCGATCCCGTTTGTGGGCTCGTGGGCGCAGATGAAGCAGAACGTGCCGGGCTTCTATGGTTTCGGAACGGCGATCCGCGAGTTGGTGAAAGAGAACAAAGTGGAGGAAATCAAAAAGCTTTACCAGAAATCGCTTTTCTTCCGCACACTGATCGAAAACTCGATGCAGTCGCTCTCGAAAGCGTTCTTCCCAGCGACGAAATACCTGCGCGAAGAAGAGGATTACCGCGAATTCTGGGATAAAATGTATGAAGAATTCCTCCTTACCCGCGAGCTGCTGCTCGACGTATCGGGCCAGAAGGAGCTCCTGGATAGCAATAACGTCACCAAAGTGTCGATCAAAACCCGCGAACGCATTGTTCTCCCGCTGATCACGATTCAGCAATATGCATTGCAAATGCTGGCTGGCGATCCGAAGGACTTGCAGGTAGACGTAGAAACGTATAACCAGCTGATTATCCGGGCGATGTTCGGAATTATTAATGCGGCGAGGAATTCGGCGTAGCGTATCGGTAAGATGTTTATCAGGGCCGGGCACATGTGCCCGGCTTTTTTTGTGATTATTTGTCAACTATCAATTTTTCCTCCGCAATTATTAGTAGACGAATTGTTGCAAAGGCTTATATTTGATATATACTCAATCGATTCCAAACTCTACTTTACTTCCACATCATGACACATCAGTCGGATCATCGTGCCTATTTTTTTAAGATAGATACGACTATCAAAAAGATTCGGAATGCCCTGCAAAAACAACTGACAGAAGCCGGATTTGACCTTACCGTCGACCAATGGGTGCTGATAGACCATATTTTCCGAAAACAGGGAATCAGCCAGAATGAGCTGGCCGAAATGACTTTCAAAGACCCGCCGACCGTGACGAGGATCATCGACCTGCTCGAAAAGAAAGGATTGGTTGAGCGCGGTCCCGCTGCCGGCGACCGCCGGAAATTCAATTTGTTCCTTACCAAGAACGGCGAGGCGATCTACAACCAGGCTTTCCCGATCGTAGCCGATATCCGGCGCAAGGGCTGGGGTAGTCTCAGCGACTCCGATTACCAGCATTTCGTCCGCATTATGGACTCCATTTACCAGAATTTTACCTGATCTGACAAAATTTTTACCTGCCCAATAAGTGGAAGAATGACAGCTTTTTAGCCCGTTCTTCCACTTTTTATTTAGCCGGATACCGAAATAAACGACCCATGCAGCCGGTTTCGGATTAAACCTTTCGCCCGGTTTTTGTATCTAAACCATAGAACAGTTCGAAAGACGGCAATGTCCGACCGGGCTGTCTGGTTTATTATCCGTTTCATTTTTATCCATCTTGAAGCCATGAAAAAGATTTTTTTGCTCGGCGCTTTACTTACTTCATCACTGCTGACTCCCGCATTCTCACAAGTCAAAACTGAACAGCTATACCAGGTTCCGAATATAGAAGTGGCAGGGTTTGCCGAAATGGAGGTGGTGCCCGACGAAATTTATTTCAATATTTCACTCCGCGAGTATTTCCAGGACGAGAAAAACCAGAAGGACAAGGTCAATATCAGCACGTTGGAAAAACAGCTGATCAAGGCTGTGGCCGACGCCGGTTTGCCGAAAGAGGCATTGTCGATCAGCGGGGTGGGCGGTTACCAGAATTATGTGGACAAGAAGAAAAAACCTGCCACATTTCTCGAAGCGAAACAATATGAATTGAAAGTTTCGAGCGCCGAAAAGCTGGACGGTATTTTGTCGAAAGTAGAAAGCCGCGGCGTGCAGTACGCCAATGTGGCGCGGGTTGATCACTCGAAACGCGAGGAGTTTAAAAAACAGGTGAAGATCGACGCGTTGAAAGCTGCAAAGGTGAAGGCGGAATACCTCGTTGCTTCGCTGGACCAGAAACTGGGCAAAGTGCTCGAAATCAAAGAGCTGGATGAGAATTTGTATTTCCCTCAACCGGTGTTTGCCAAAGCCAATGTCCGCGCTTTTGCCGCCGAGTCTGCGGATGCCGTTCAGGACAGTGATGTGCAGTATCAGAAAATCAAAATCAGTTATCGTATGCAGGCTGCATTTGAGATCAAATAGGCCGTTTCACGCATAACCTTTCCCTTTCAGGTGCCCGGTGACCATGTTACCGGGCACAATTTTTTTCGGTGTGGCGCATCCGCATTTGTCGATCCGTTCTTTTGACGGGAGTATTAGTTTCTTTAACTTGAATAATCAAATCTCAAACTAAGTAACTGGAAATCATGAGCATTAACGCAAAACACCTGGCCACATTCATTTTGGGCGCCGCTGCCGGCGTAGCTGCGCACAAATACCTTCAAACAGAAGAAGGGGAGAAGCTTTTGGAAGATCTCAAAGCAAAGGCTAACAACCTGAAAGACGAAGCGGAAGGGGCCATCGATAAAGCTCCTGAGTATTTCGAGGAACTTAAATCCAAAGGTGCCGAGACGCTCAAAAGCAATTTCCCCGATGCCGAGGCATTTTTCAAGGATTTGTTCGAAAAATTCAAGGGTAGCAAGGGTACTTCGCCTGAAACGGACGTTACGCCCACGCCCGACCCTATTTCCTGATAATAAAAGTCACTAGCCGGAGGATAACCGTTGATCCTCCGGTTTTTTCATGCCCGTACCAATCCGTTGATCTGTGCATACTGGATGAGCATGATCGTCTTGGCGTCGTTGATTTCGCCGCTGGCGACCATTTGTAAGGCATTTGAAAACGGCATTTCCATTACCTCGATATTTTCCTGTTCCGTGGCGCAGCCGCCGCCGTCGCTCACTTTCATATCGTCGGAGTATTCAGCCACGAAGAAGTACAGGATTTCGGTCACCGAGCCAGGCGACATATAGGCTTCGAATATCTTCCTTACCGAACTTACCTGATAACCGGTTTCTTCTTCCGTTTCGCGTTTAATGCATTCTTCCGGGTTATCCCTGTCGAGCAGGCCGGCGCAGGCTTCAATCATCATGCCGGTAGCATTGCCGTTGGTGTAGGTCGGTAAACGGAACTGACGGGTGAGTACCACCGTGTTTTTTTCCTGGTTATAAAGCAGGATCACGGCACCGTTACCGCGGTCGTAAGCCTCGCGAGCCTGGCGCTCCCACGAGCCGTCGGCGCGCTGGTAGTCAAAAGTGTATTTACGAAGGGTGTACCAATTGTTGGAGAGCACTTCTTCTTGCTCAATCTTCACGCGCGGATTTTTCATTGACCAAAATTGATTATTTATGATTGAATTTGATCAAAATTAGTCAAAACTTTGCTTTTGGCAAAAAACAATGAGCCACCGGTGAATAATTCAGGATACGGATTACTTTGCGGTACTACTAACCGACGTCCCATGAAACCTGTATCGTACTGGATTGAGAAATACCACCTGCTGCCGCATCCCGAAGGCGGCTACTATGCTGAAACCTACCGTGCATCCGAAACAATCGGACACGCGGCATTACCTGCCCGTTTCAGTGGCGACCGGGCGTTTTCCACCGGTATCTATTTCCTGCTCGAATCGCATAATTTTTCCGCATTTCACCGCATTCAGGCCGATGAAATGTGGCATTTCTATGCCGGCGAGGCATTGGAAGTATTCGTGATCGACCCGGTGTCGGGCGAATTGAATGTGATCCGGCTCGGGAATGACCCGGATAACGGGGAGACGTTCCAGGCGGTGGTACCGGCCGGCGCGTGGTTCGGGTCTAGGCCGGCTGGCGGGAGCAGCTATGCGTTGGTCGGCTGCACGGTAGCGCCGGGGTTCGATTTTGCCGATTTTGAAATGGCAGGTCGGGACGCGTTGTCCCAGGAATATCCGGAGCACGCCGGGCTGATCGCCGAACTCACGCGTTGCTGATCAGCCCGGCGCGGGGTTAATATCCTACGCTGGTATCGTCGCCGCGCGGGTCGGAGCCGCCTTCGAGGGAGCCGTCAGGCAATACGAGAATGCAATCCATCCGGCCAATCGAGTTACGTTGTTGTTCGAGGATATAGCCTTTGTCCTGCAACTTTTTAATGGCGTCCGCCGGGAATGCATTTGCTTCGAAAGTGGTTTTGTCGGGCAGCCATTGGTGATGGAATTTCAATGCATTTACGGCCTGCTGCATCGTCATGCCGTGTTCCAGCACATTCAATATCGTTTGGTACACGGAGGTGATGATCGTCGACCCGCCGGGCGTGCCTACCACCATCAGCAGCTTTCCGTCTTTTTCAATAATGGTTGGCGTCATGGACGAAAGCATTCTTTTGCCCGGCGCGATCGCATTGGCCTTGTTGCCGATGAGCCCGTACATATTCGGGGCGCCTGCTTTCACGCTGAAATCATCCATTTCGTTATTCATAAAAAAGCCGCCGCCTTTGATCACCACCCGGCTGCCGTAGCCGCCGTTCAATGTCGTGGTAACCGCTACCGCATTGCCTTCTTTATCCACGACGGAGAAATGCGTCGTTTCGAGGCTTTCGTAGCCCGGTAACTCGCCGCCGTGGATGTTTTTGCTATCGGTCGCTTTGTCCCAGGAGAAATCGCTCCAACGTTTTTGCAGGTAATCCTTGCTGATAAGCTCGTTCACCGGCACTTTCACAAAATCCGGATCGCCGAGGAATTTGGCACGGTCGGCATAGACGCGGCGCTCCGCTTCGATCATGACCTGGATGGTGGAATCACTGTGCCAGCCCCATTTGCGGAGCGGATGCTGCTCGGTAAGCCGCATTAACTGCAACAGTGCCACACCTCCGCTGGATGGAGGCGCCATCGTGATCACTTTATAGCCTTTATAGCCCTCTGTAATGGTTTCGCGCCATTGCGCGTGGTAGTCGGCCAGGTCCTGCCTGCTGATAATGCCTTCGCCGCCGCGGTTAATATCCTTCACAAGCCGTTTGGCTACTTTGCCCGCATAGAATCCTTCGCGACCTTTCTTTTGAATGCGTTTCAACACATTGGCCAGGTCTTTCTGCACGAGCAGATCGCCAGCTGCCCAGTCTTTGCCGTTCGGATTGAGGAAATAGGATGTGCCGGGGTTGACTTCCAGCAGGTCTTTTTTGATGGAGTTAAGGCTACGGGCCTCTCTTTCGGTGAGAATCACCCCATTTTTTGCAATATCGATGGCGGGCTGCAAAACCTGTTTCCAGCTAAGCTTCCCGAATTTGGCATGTGCCTGCACCATCCCGTCCACAGAGCCAGGTACGCCCGAAGCGAGGCGGCCCAGCGTGCTGGATTTGGGGATGATGTTGCCGTCTTTGTCGAGATACATGTCCGCGTGGCCTTTGCCGGGTGCCTTTTCGCGAAAATCGATGCTGTGGGATTTGCCATCCGTGCCGCGGAGGACGAGAAAGCCGCCACCGCCGATGTTACCGGCCGAAGGGTGCACAACCGCCAGTGCAAACTGCACGGCCACGGCGGCGTCCACCGCATTACCGCCGGCTTTCAGAATATCAATGCCGACTTTCGAAGCTTCGGGATGAGCCGAGGCCACGATGCCGTTGCGGGCTATGACACCTTTGCGGTCGCTGAAAAAAGGCTTCTGATTGGGATCGTCGGAGAGGAACTGGTAAAAGCCGGTGGATTCCTGGACGGGTTTCTGAGCGTATGAAATGCCGGGCAATATGCCGGCAATAAGGATTAGCGTATAGCGTAAATTCATATAGGAGTGTTAAGGTTAATGTCGTAATTTATTAAATCCAACCCTTTTTCTTACCTTTTATACCAATTTATTTCGATGCATTGGGCCGATCCGCTAACTTTTGAATTCAAATTGTCCGAACGTCAATGATGAAGTTTTTACGACAGGTCTGGGAAAGTTTCAGGTTCGCCTGGGGAGCCCTCAAATCCAACATTACCCGCACCATCCTATCGCTTCTCGGCGTGACGGTCGGTATTTTTGCGATCGTCGCCGTGTTCACGATCGTGGATTCCCTGGAACGCAGCATTCGTGAAAGCCTGAGCTTTATCGGCGACAAGGTTATTTACGTACAGAAATGGCCCTGGGGCTTCGGGGGCGAATACCAATGGTGGAAATATTTCCAATGGCCGGAGCCGACTTATTCCGAATACAAATACCTCTACGACAATCTTGAATCCGCGAGTGCGGTGGCCGTGATGGATTTCAAGGGCGGTACCACGCTCAAAAACGGCTCCAACAGCATTAACGCCACCATTCAAGGGGTGTCATTTGAATACAACCTGATTTCCGACATCCCCGTACAGAACGGCCGCTATTTCATCCCGCTCGAAACCAATAATGCGCGGAATGTGGCGATCGTCGGTGCGGACATTGCCGAATCGCTTTTTCCCGGGCAGGACGCGATAGGCAAGCCGTTCAAGCTGGCCGGGCATCCGTTTACGATCATCGGCGTGCGGGAGAAAAAGGGGGAGAGCCTCGTCGACTTCGGCGGCAGTCCCGACAAAATCTGCATTATTCCTTTCTCCGCATTTTCGAAACTGTTCCAATCGGGCCGCCGCAGCGCTGATATTGTCGTGAAGGGGTTCCCCGAAGACGAAGGCATGCGGGAGGTGGAAGCGGAAATCGTCGGGTTGATGCGTACCAAACGCGGTATCAAGCCCAGGGACGGCAATAACTTCTCGCTGAACAGGCCGGAAGCTGCCGCTGCGGCTATTTCTGGACTATTCGCTGTATTGACCGTCGCGGGTTGGGTAATAGGCAGTTTCTCGATCCTGGTAGGCGGCTTTGGGATTGCCAATATTATGTTTGTTTCGGTGAAAGAGCGGACAAACCTGATCGGCATCCAGAAATCATTGGGCGCGAAAAACTATTCGATTTTGTTCCAGTTCCTGTTCGAAGCGGTAATGCTCAGCCTGGTCGGCGGAATGGTTGGCATATTTTTGGTATACCTGCTTTCATTCATCCAGCTGGGATCACTGGAAATCCTGCTGCTGCCCCGCAATATCCTGCTGGGGCTGGGAGTGTCGAGCATCATTGGTGTGCTTTCGGGTATTGTGCCCGCGATGCTGGCCGCGCGTATGGACCCGGTGATCGCCATTCGCTCGAAATAATAACTAGGAAAAATCAAACTGTTTTGCGAAGTTCGCTTCCATCACTAACACTATAATCGACTGTTATGCGTAAATGGGTCATATTCGCCATATTTCTGGCTATCATATTCGGAATTTTGTATTACATCACTTTTGGATATTACAGTGAAGGAAAGAGGGGAGGATATGTGACAAGGCTCAGCAACCGCGGCTATTTGTTCAAAACATACGAAGGCGAGCTGCGTATGGGAGGCCTGTTCGAAGGCGATGGTACCATGAATTCTTCGCAATGGGTATTTTCCGTCAGCGCGAAGAACAAAGACGCGATTTCCAAGCTGGAAGAGGCCATCAAAAACGGCCACCGCGTGTCGCTGACTTATGAAGAGAAGTTTTTCAAACTACCCTGGAACGGGGATACCAAGTTTTTCGTGACCGACGTGGAAGTGCTCGAAACGGGCCGGCAGCAAGCCACTCCGCCGC
The DNA here is from genome assembly GCF_000382205.1 of Dyadobacter beijingensis DSM 21582. Classification (GTDB taxonomy): domain Bacteria; phylum Bacteroidota; class Bacteroidia; order Cytophagales; family Spirosomataceae; genus Dyadobacter; species Dyadobacter beijingensis. The sequence continues at coordinate 31,232 of NZ_KB907794.1, read as the reverse complement.
CTTCCACACTTCCCGCGCCGACAGAAATCGATACAACCAAAACATTATAACCCAAAGCCGGAGCTAGCCTCCGGCTTTTTTGGCTTTATAATTCTTGCCGGTAAGCCAGGTAATGGCCTTGTCGCGATGGTCGCCCTGGATCTGGATCTCGCCATCTTTTACGGTACCACCGGTTCCGCAGAGGTTTTTAAGTTGTTTCCCCAATGCTTCCAGGTCGGCGGAGGTGCCGATAAATCCTTTCACGATGGTAATCACCTTGCCGCCGCCTTTGCGGTCGAGCCAGATGCGCAGGTCCTGCTGCTGCGGTGCCAGGGTTTCGATCTCGTCGTCCTGATCGTTGTATTCAAACTCCGGATTGGTGGAGTACACAATGCCTGAGCGGTTTTTCTTGGACATAATGGTAATCGTTAAGGGAAGTCAGATGATCACATGCAGGCTTCCGGGCTTTATTTTCACCTCGATGCGTGTCGTATCCAGTTGCAGCGGTTCGCCGTCGTAATGGATCATGGCAGGAGTTTCGGTTTCCACCACGGCCGTCGTAGCCCGGCGGTAATCGATATAGCGCGATTGTTTCAGGCTCTTGGTAAATAAACCGCAAGCCAGCACGGTGCCGTACCATTGCGGGAACGGTCCGATCTTGCAAATATCGAGCAGGCCGTCCTGCAAGCTTGCCTGCGGGGCCACCCAGGCATTGTTTCCGAACTGGCCCGCATTGGCAAACGAAAGCGAAAATGCCCGGTTTTCAACGCCATCAAGCAGGAACGGCTGCGGCTTGTAAGACCAGTACGCGCTGAAAGATACTTTCACGTAGGTTCCCAATCCGCGCGCTTTTTGCTGACTGAACAGATGTCCCACATAGGCATCGAAACCCATTCCAGCCGTACAAAAAAAGGGAATATCGTTCAGCTCGGCGCTATCGATGGTGGTAGGCGTGCCTTCGAAAAGGCGTTTCAACGAGGCGTCGAGCGTGAGCGGCAGGCCCAGGTGCCGGGCAAGGCCGTTCCCCGAGCCGAGCGGCAAAATGCCAATCGGAATGTCCGTCCCGACGAGCGGCCGGGCGATTTCATTGACGGTACCGTCACCACCCACGGCCACAATAGCCTTCCATTTCTCCGCATGCATATGCTCGCGCACGAGCTCAGTCGCGTGCGCACGCTCCTCCGTGAAGAGGATCTGCGCCGAACCTGCATTCTTTTTAGCCACGGCGTGAATCCTTTCCCGCACGCCGGCGCTGTTCTTGCCAATGGAGGTACCCGAGTTGGGATTTAATATAAATAAATAAGGATGAGTCACTGGATTTGATATTTCGGCCATGCGCCGTTCTGCGGCGCCGATCTTTCCGTTATATTTAGAAATCGTCAACGGCATTACAAAAATCCACAAAAAATATGAGAAACTGGCTTTTTACCCTCATTCTGATAGGCGCAGCAACGATCGTCCGTGCACAGTCGGCGGGCGATAAGGAAGTGATCCTCGGCATTCTGAAACGGCAGGAAGCCGATTGGAACAAGGGCGACGTGAAGTCGTTCATGAACGGCTACTGGGAGTCCGATTCGCTGATGTTCGTCGGGAAGGCGGGCATTACCTACGGCTACAAGCCCACCTACGAAGGTTACCTGAAACGCTACCCCGACCGCGCGACGATGGGGACATTGCAATTCACTTTTCTTAACTTTTCATTTCCCGGCCCCGGAGTAGCATTCGTAGTAGGTAAATTTCACCTGACGCGCCCCGAAAAGGGCGATCTGGAAGGGCATTACACGCTGTTGTTCCGAAAGATCAAAGGCAAGTGGCTGATTGTGTGTGATCACACAAGCGGGTAAAAGAAAAGCCGGACCTTCGGGGCCCGACTTTTTTGATTGTGGGAATATGTCCTAAACCTTTTTGAAATTCAATACTGCATTCACGGCTGCCGAAGTGCCGCTTGCCGGAACATTTACATTGATTTTCAGTTCAGTAGCAGTCTGTGTGAATTTCAGCGACTGGTTTGTTGTGCCTTTGGTGAGGATCAGGTTGTCGTTTTCCACTTTCCAGGTCGCGCCGGAAATGGGTACGAACGTATCGATGGCTGTTACCGCTGTTGGACAGTCGGCAGTAGTGATGGTGTTGTCGGATTTAAAAGTCACTTTCAAGTCGTACAGGCAAGGAACTGCCGCTTCGATCAATGCCAGATTTGGGATCGTGGTACCGGCTGTTTGCGGGGTAATAGCTTCCAGTTCCCAGGTGGCTACAATAGGATTGTTGTCTACGGGTTTCGGATCGTCGTCCTTGTCGTCGCTGCAAGCGAACACAACCGAAAGAATGAGGAACAATGCGAGCAGGGATGTTTTACTCAGGGAGTAGGCTTTTTTCATGATTGCGGGAGTAAAGAGGTTAAGATCAATAGAGTTGACATGCGTTTGTTTCAACGCTCAAACTTACTCAAAAATGCGTTTTTCAGGAATTTTTATGACTTACCGGAAATTTCGGCGGGCTTAGCGGGAGATTGGAGAAAAAGCTCGATCAGTTCAGCGGCCGCTTCAACCGGCAGTTGCAGCCCGCTTTTTACCCGTTCCGCTACGGTCGCCATTTGCTGACGAACGACCGTATTGGTATAAAACCGCTCTTCCAGCGACACCCGGATCTGATCGCGGAGCCAGTCGCCCTGCTGCGCCTGCCTGTTGGCTGCAAAAAAGCCGCTTTCGGTCGTTTTGGAACAATATGCATCGATGATCTGCCAGATCGTCTCCATTCCCGTACCCTCCGCCGCCGAGCAAGCCACCACCTGAATGGGCACGCCCGACGGGCTTTCGGGCAGGTAATGCAATGCCTGCCGGTATTCGGCCACGGCATTCTGCGCCGCATTCCCATTGCTGCCGTCGGCCTTGTTCACCGCCACGGCGTCTACCATTTCCATAATGCCCTTTTTGATGCCCTGCAACTCGTCGCCCGCGCCTGCGAGCATGAGGAGCAGGAAAAAATCGGTCATTCCTTTCACGAGGGTTTCGGATTGGCCAACGCCTACGGTTTCGACGAGGACGATATCGTACCCGGCCGCTTCGCACAGCAGAGCGGCCTCCCGCGTGTGCCGCGCTACGCCTCCTAGCGAAAGATTGGTCGCGGAGGGACGGATATAGGCATTCGGATTGCGGGCGAGCTGTTCCATGCGGGTTTTGTCCCCGAGAATGCTCCCGCCCGACTGCTGGCTGCTCGGATCGACGGCCAGGACGGCCACCCGTTTGCCCAGCGATGTAAGGTAGTTCCCGAATGCCTCGATAAACGTACTTTTTCCCACGCCCGGCACCCCCGTAATGCCGATCCGAACGGATTTGCCCGTATGCGGCAGAAGACCGCGGAGCATTTCGGCCGCCAGCGCACGGTCGTCTGGCAGGCTGCTTTCCACAATCGTGATGGCGCGGCTGAGCGTCGCGCGGTCGCCTGCGAGGACCCCGCGGATATAGGTTTCAACAGACAGTCGCTGGCGCATGAGATCGGTGATTTTGCATTGGCAGACAATTCACGGCTGTCTGTCGTTAAAATGAAAGTTTTTCTCCTAAAACAGGTGAAAAGGTGTATATTGCTCGTTTACAACCCAATATTTTCAATTTTTAACCATTATAATGAAAATTTCAATATTTCGTCTGGGCGTCATTGCAATGAGCAGCCTGGGCTTCTTCAACAACACTATCGCACAGGAAGCGGAGAAGGTGAAATATGATGCCCATGTGCTTTTTCACCCGCTGTTCAACTTCCAACCCGGCAATGAATACCGGACAGGCAGCGGAGCCCCTGGCCCCAAATACTGGCAAAACCGCGCCGATTATAAGATCAACGTAGCGCTTGAAGAGGAGAAGGGCACCGTGAGCGGGGAAATTGAGCTTACCTATAAAAATAATAGCCCCGAAAACCTGGAATTTATCTGGCTTCTACTCGATCAGAATGCATTCGGAAGCCATTCGAGAGGCGCACAAACCACACCCGTGAGCGGCGGCCGCTTCGGCAATATGGGCTTCGACGGCGGCGATTCCATCAAATCCGTGAGCGTGCAGCAGGGTAAGGGCGCATTTGTGGATGCGGAATACAAAGTGACCGACACCCGGATGCAGATCCGCCTGAAAACGCCGGTGAAAGGTAATGGCGATGTGATCAAAATCAAACTCGCTTATTCATTCAAAATCCCCGAATACGGCTCCGACCGGATGGGCACGCTCGAAACGAAGAACGGTATCGTGTACGAAATGGCGCAATGGTACCCGCGCGTGGCGGTATTCGACGATATCGAAGGCTGGAACCTGTTGCCTTACCTGGGCGCAGGCGAGTTTTACCTCGAATATGGTGACTTTGAATACAATGTGACCGTTCCCTGGGACCACATCGTCGTAGGATCGGGCGAATTGTTGAACCCAACCGAAGTACTGACGGCCGAGCAGCGTAAAAGACTGGCCGACGCCGCCAAAAGCGACCAGACCGTCGTGATCCGCAGCGCGGAAGAAGTGACCAACCCGAATACCCGTCCGAAACAATCGGGCACCCTTACCTGGCGTTTCCGCTGCCTGCAGGCACGCGACATTGCCTGGGCTACTTCCAAGGCATTCGTTTGGGATGCGGCAAAAATGAACCTGCCCAAAGGTAAAACCGCATTGGCGCAGTCGGTATACCCGGCTGAGGACGGCGGGCTGGATGGCTGGGGCCGTTCCACCGAATACGTAAAGGGTTGTATCGAGTTCTATTCCAATTATATACATGAATTCACCTACCCTGTGGCAACGAACGTGGCCGGTATCGTGGGTGGTATGGAATATCCCGGCATCGTATTTTGCAGCAGCAAAAGCCGTAAAGAAGACCTGTGGGGTGTAACCGACCACGAGTTCGGGCACAACTGGTTCCCGATGATCGTGGGTAACAACGAGCGCAAATATGCCTGGATGGACGAAGGTTTCAACACGTTTATCAACTTCCTGTCGGGCGATAATTTCAATAATGGCGAGTATAAAACTACCCAGATGAACGATATGCAGCGTCTGGCGCCTATGATCTTCCGCCCGAAAGCCGACCCGATCATGACCATTCCCGACGTGGTACAGGCCGTAAACCTGGGCTGGGAAGCTTATTACAAGCCGGCATTAGGCCTGAAAATGCTGCGCGAGCAAATTCTTGGAAAAGAGCGTTTCGACTACGCATTCAAAATTTACGTGCAGCGCTGGGCGTTCAAGCACCCGACCCCTTACGATTTCTTCCGTACCATCGAAGACGCGGCAGGTGAGGACCTGGGCTGGTTCTGGAAAGGTTGGTTCTTCGAGAACTATAAGCTCGACCAGGCGGTAAAAGAAGTAGCTTACGTAGAGCAAAACCCACAAAAAGGCTCTTACATTACCATCGAAAACCTCGACCAGCTGGCCATGCCGGTGAAAGTGGATATCGAAGAAGTAAGCGGCAAGAAGACCCGCGTGCAACTGCCGGTTGAAATCTGGCAGCGCGGCGGCAGCTGGACCTTCAAAGCAGCTACGCAGCAGCCTATCCGTTCGGTAACGATCGATCCCGAGCACAATCTACCGGATATGGACCCTGAAAACAATGTCTGGAAACCGGCTTCGTACAACTCGGAACCGGAGGTGAACTAGGCATTCACGACGATAAAAAAGGCCTTCCATCCGCAACGGGTGGAAGGCCTTTTGCATTTAAATGAGCTTTTATCAGATCGTAAGCAGCATGGCGCCGTAAGAGTAGCCGCCGCCGAAAACGGTGATCACGATATTTTGCCCCTTGGTAAACTTCTCCTTATTCTCCGAAAGCGCGATCGCGCAGCCGGCACAGCCGGTATTACCGAGGTATTGAATGTTTGAAATCAGCTTTTCGGACGGTATTCCCAGCGTGTTGATCACATTCAGGCTGATGCGGTGATTGGCCTGGTGCGGAATGAGGTAATCGAGGTCGTTGATCGTCAGGCCGCATTCCTGCAACACCTGCTGGCTTACTTTCGGCATGTACACGCAGGCATTCTGAAATACATCGCGGCCGAATGGCATTACTACACCCCGGTCGTTCGGGCGGAGCACCACGGCTTCGATGGCCTTTCCGCTGGTGGCCGCGCCGCCGGTAATGAGCTTTTTGATCTGCATATCGCCCTCGGTCTGCCGCTCTTTCGAGATCAGCAATGCCGAAGCGCCGTCACCCCACAAATGCCCCGAAACGGTATCCATTTCATTATAATAAGCCGTATTATGGTCGGAAACGACTACCAGCGCCTTCGAAGCCTTGCCCATGGCGAAATAGCCTTCCACGATCTCGATCGCATTGAGCAGGGAAGAGCAGGCGGAGGAAATGCTGACGACCGGAATATCGGGTATTTGAAGCTGATTCTGAACCGCGTGGGCCAGCGTCACGATGGTATCGTAGGGCGTGTAAGTGGCGCCTACGATCAGGTCTATTTCGTTTTTACTGTATGGAATGCTTTCAAGAAGCGTTTCGACGGCCTTCATGGCCATGGTCGAGGTATTTTCGTCTGCTGATGCTTTACGTCTTTCCGAGATTCCTGTCCGTTCTACGATCCACTCGTTTGATAAGTTGTTGAGATTTGTAAAATATTCATTACCAATAACTTCGCTTGGCAAATAATGACTAACCGTATTAATATACATGATTGAGAAGTTGACTTCGCAAGCTACAATTCTTTTCGATTCCGAAAGTTAAATATTTCGTAGAAATCGTAGCACTTAATATTTGAACAATTCAATAATAAATTTATATAATCATAATGTAACCGAACCCGCGTGAGCGGTATCGTGACACAACATGTCGTTGTAAAATGACAGCAGCCTCGCCTCTTCCGAAGCCCAGTTGTAAGTCATTTCCGCTGCGTTCCGGCCATTCCCGCCCATTCGGTTTCTAAGTTGCGGGTTGTTTATCAATTGTTCCAGCTTCTCGCACAATGCCGACGGATCGTCGGGTGAAATGCAGAACCCACATGCTGCATTGTCCACGACGGGCCGGTAAAGCGGGAAGTCGGAGGTGATCACAGGCAATTTTAATGCCATATACTCAAATAGCTTCGTCGGAAACGACTCCGGGTAATCGGCTACCGGTTTCAGCAGCGCAATGCCCGCTACGGCCCGTCCGGCGCGTCGCAATGCCGTTTTCAGGTCGGTGTAGCCGTGAAATGTGAGGTGATCTTTTACAGCGGCATAGCCTTCGATCTGTTCCAAATCCTCCGTGCTTATCCGCACCGGGCCGAATAAATGCAGGTGAAATGCGCTTAACCGTGTTTTCAACAATGCCATTGCGGCGATCATCGTGTCCAGGCAACGTTCCGGCGATACCACGCCCAGGTAGAAGAACTCCGGCACACGCGCATGCTCCCGCGTATGCGCGAGCGCGTCGATCACGGGCAGCGACACGTAATTGTGTATCACCGAAAATGGTTTGGCCAACGCCTTATATTCGGCCAGGTAGGCATCGTCCGTGAAGATGCAGTGGAATCTGCGCCTCGCCAGTTTGTCAAAAAATATAAACAGCTTTCTGAAAATCAGATGATTATTGTATTTTTTGATTTCGAATTTCTTGAAAAGATTTTCCTGTACCTCGTAAATCACCCGGGTACCCAGCCATTGGAAAATGAATGCGACCGGCAGCAACTCCGGCACGAATATGTGCACGATATCGGGTCGTAAGCGAAGACATTTGAACAAAACCACCGGATGCGCAAACAGCAGCCTGGATACTAATCGCTCAAATTTCGGCAACTGGATTGCCTGGAATGCAGGCCAATCGGAAGCGTTCAGTCCCGGTAAGGCACAGGAAACATGGTAATGCCTCGCCAGCGACGGCGCGATCTTGTACATGATGCGCGAATCCGTGGGCGGGTGCACCGTGCTCAGCAGCAGCACGCGTTTCATGCGCGGGTTACGATGGCCACGCCCGAAGAAGTACCAATGCGCGTCGCGCCCGCCTCGATCATTGCCACGGCTTGTTCGTAAGTCTTAATGCCGCCCGACGCCTTGATCTGCACCTCGTCCGGGAGAATGGACCGCATTTTCCGGACAATTTCCGCATCCGCACCTGCGGGGGACCCGTTGGATACTGCAAAGCCGGTAGATGTTTTCACAAAATCAGCCTTCGCCTCCGCGCAGATCTCGCATACCGTGTAGAGGTCGAACGAATCGAGGTAAGCCGTTTCGATGATCACTTTCAGCAATGCATTTTGTTCATGCGCCAGTTCTGCAAGCTGTCTCAGCTCTTCGCGGATGCTGAGGTACGCCATCGATTTGAATTGCGACAGGTTCATCACCACATCCAGCTCGCTCGCTCCGCTTTGCAATGCCTCCCGGGCCTCCGCAACCTTCACCGCCGTCGTCGAATAGCCCATCGGGAAGCCGATGACCGTCGCTATTTCGATTTTAATGGGACAAAATTCCAGCATTTCAACGACATATGGCACATAAGTCGGCGACACGCATACTGCCTTGAACTGGTGTATCCAGGCTTCTTCGCAGATTTTACGGACGTCGGTTTCGCTGGCGGTGGCGCTTAGCAGCGTATGGTCGATGTAGGCGGAAAGATGATCCATGCAGTGTGTACACGAGGGGTTCAAAAAAGGAAAACCCTGCCCGGTCAGGCAGGGTTCCGACATATATTCAATGCGACTAAGCTTTGCTTTTCTCTTTTTTCGCGGCCTTTTTAGCAGGCTCTTCTTTTGTATCTTCTGCAACAGGCTCGGTAGCAGCGTCTCCCGCCGCAGCCGGTTCTGCTTCTGCTTCGCTTGCTACGAATGCTTCCGGAATGTGCTTCGAAAGCAGGTTGTACCAGGTAATCACCTTTTTTATGTCCGACACGTACACTTTCGTGCGGTCGAAGTCAGGCAATACCTCGGCCAGGAACTCGATCAGCTCTTTGTCCGATGCCGATTTCACAGACAGCGTCACCTCTTCACCATGGATTTCACGGATTTTCAGGAACACCTCCGACAAAGCCACGGATTCCTCTGCGCCGTCGGTAAAAATCGAAACGTCTTTCAAAACCGACACGCGGGCTGTTGGCCCGATGAGCGTTTTTTCGCGTTTCTCGTCCAGGCTTTCCACGATCACACCTGCACGGCTTGGTTTCAGAATGCGGAACAACCCTGGTTTTCCGGATACATTGGCTACTTCTTTCAGCAAATCCATTCCTGTTGACTCTACTTTATCACTCATCCTTTCTTACTATGGTTATATCTTTAATGTTAATGTTGGATGCGGCAATCAATTTTTGCGCAAAATAACGGAAAGATTGCCCGGGAAACAACCGAAACCCTATTTTGTCTTCACAAACGACTGATTATAAGTTTCTATTGCCGCCAGCACGGGCTCGCGGCCTTCATTTTTCTCTGCCGATGTGACGTACATTTCCGGTAATTCTTCCCAGATTTCGCCCATTTTACGCTTGTAGGCCTCCACCTGGTTAGCCACCTGTCCGGGTTTCAGCTTATCCGCTTTGGTAAATATGATTTCAAACGGGATACCCGCCTCGCCCAATGCAGCCATAAATTCGAGATCGACGGCCATGGCGCTGTGCCGTACGTCCACCAGCACGAAGGTGCAAATGAGGTTTTCGCGGTAGTGCAGGTAATCGTGGATCATTTTTTCCCACTTGTCGCGCTCCACTTTACTTACTTTGGCATAACCGTATCCGGGTAAATCGACGAGATACCAGGTGTCGTCGATGATAAAATGGTTGATCATCTGCGTTTTTCCCGGCTGCTGCGAGGTTTTAGCCAAGGCTTTTTTGCCGGTCAGCATGTTGATAAGCGATGATTTGCCCACATTGGAACGACCGATAAAGGCATATTCGGGAAGTGTGGGTTCCGGACATTTCTCGTAATCCGAATTGCTCATCACATACTTGGCTTCCTGAACTTTCATGGTTTTCTGGCGTTAATGAAGTTGCAAAGGTACCGTTTTTGGGCTTCACATCAGCAAAGCGGTGCGAGATAGCGGCGGAGGCCATGATTGTGTAAAATAAAACAAAGGCGTATTTTCGTTAATGCAATGTTGAAATCATTAAATGTCTTGAAAATGAAAAATTTGAAGAATCTCGGGCTTGCGGTCGTGACGCTGATGCTGGCCATGTCGGTGGCGATGGCGGGAGAAGGCGATAAAAAGGCTGCGAAAAATGCCGAGAAGGGCATCCAGTTCACCGAAGGTAAATGGGCCGATCTTTTGAAACTGGCTAAAAAAGAGAACAAGCTGATCTTCCTCGATGCCTATACCACGTGGTGCGGGCCGTGTAAATTGCTGCAAAAGAACGTGTTCACGCGTGACGACGTCGCTTCCACTTTCAACGGGAATTTCATCAATGTGAAAATAGATATGGAAAGCGGCGAAGGGCCCGCGCTCACTAAGAAATATCCGATCGAAGGCTACCCGACATTGTTTTTCATCAATGGAAAAGGTAAGGTCGTGAAGCAGTTGCTGGGTTACCAGCAGCCTGCGGAGCTGATCAAGGCGGCCAAAGCGGTGCAAAAAGGACCAGCTATCTAAATTGTTAGTAACAAAAAAATGAAACCCCCGTGGATCAGCTCCGCGGGGGTTTTTTATGCTTCGTACTGTCTTATTCGTAGTAGTTGGGAACGCGGTGGCCGCTGCTTTCCAGCAAACGGTCTTTGCGGAACAACTCAACGTCGGCGGCAACCATGTCGTTTACGAGCGCTTTCAGGTCGTACTTCGGTTTCCAGCCCAGTTTTTCGATCGATTTCGTAGGATCGCCGATGAGCAGCTCCACCTCGGTAGGGCGGAAATAGCGCGGGTCTACCGCTACCACTTCTTTGCCGACCTCCACCTGGAACTCAGGGTTGTTGCATTTCACCACTTTCGCGATTTCTCCCGCACCTTCACCGCTGAATTCGAGTTCGATGCCTACTTCCGCGAATGCCATCCGTACGAAGTCGCGGATGCGGGTGGTAACGCCCGTCGCGATCACGAAATCTTCCGGCGTTTCCTGTTGCAGGATGAGCCACATCGCTTCTACGAAATCCTTGGCATGGCCCCAGTCGCGCTGCGCGTCGAGGTTGCCGAGGAAAACCTTGTCCTGCAAGCCCAATGCGATACGTGCTACCGCGCGGGTGATCTTGCGGGTTACGAAAGTTTCGCCGCGTAACGGGGATTCGTGGTTGAAAAGGATTCCGTTCACAGCGAACATATTATATGCTTCGCGGTAGTTGACCGTGATCCAGTAGCCGTACAGCTTCGCCACGGCATAAGGAGAGCGCGGATAGAACGGCGTGCGTTCCGATTGCGGCACTTCCTGCACCAATCCGTACAATTCGGAAGTGGATGCCTGGTAAATCTTGGTTTTCTGCGTCAATCCCAGCAGGCGTACCGCTTCGAGGATGCGCAGCGTTCCGATACCATCAACATTGGCCGTGTACTCAGGCTCTTCGAAACTCACCTGTACGTGGGACATCGCCCCCAGGTTGTATATTTCATCCGGCTGAACCTCCTGGATAATGCGAATAATGTTGGTCGAGTCGCTCAGATCGCCGTAATGAAGGTGAAAGCGTACGTTTTTCTCATGCGGATCTTCGTAAATGTGGTCGATCCGCTGGGTGTTGAACAACGAACTGCGGCGTTTGATACCGTGCACTTCATATCCCTTGCTCAAAAGGAGCTCGGCCAAATAGGAGCCATCCTGGCCGGTGATCCCTGTAATTAGCGCTTTCTTCATTCTAGTCTTAGTATGTATATGTGGATAATTTATCCGGTTAATAAGTAATGTTCAAAACTTCTTCAATGGCCGCTCAATTGTGGTCGGAGGCCGCATTGACCAGCAGGCTTCGCTTGATATCCACCCTGTCGGCAAGGATCACGGCCGAGGCATATTGCTCGCGGATCATGTCTAGGTATTGTTCAGCATCGCTCCGGTACATAAAGTCGCCCACCTTCACGCGGTAGGTAGGCTGGGAGTACGAAACATACGGGTTCAGGTCCGGGAAGGCCTGGTACACATACGACTTCGCATTGTCGGCCTCCTGTCGCACATTGCCTACGTAAATCTGGATTCTGAAACCATTAATGTAGCGGATTGCCTTGTTTTGTTTGGCCAAAGTATCCAGCACGGATTCCAGTTTCTTGTTGACGTACAGGGGCTTATCCACGTCTGCCTTCACGGTATTGGTGCTCTTCGAAGGTGCGGCCGGTTCGGGGCGCGTTACAATGGTCGGTTCCACATATTCGTAACGGGGACGGACCGCCGAAAGGTCTTCCTTGTAATCGGAGCCCGAGCTCACCACCGACTTTTTGCTACAACCTGAAATCAGAATGATACCAAGATGCAGAGCCCATAAAAATTTCTTTTCCAGCGTCATATCCCGAACCATTGTAACTGAGCCCACAAACTTAATCAAAATTGGATGAATCACCATACCGCTTAATTTTGAATGTAATACCTAACTTTACCCGGTTTATTCCCGATTTCAATGCAAATACAGTCCAACGTTTCACTTCGTCATCTTAATACATTCGGCCTCGACGCCGAAGCCCGGTACTTCGCCGGCATCCGGTCCGTGGAGGAGCTTACCGCCCTGCTGCACGACCCGCAATGGAAGGATTTTCCGAAATTCATCCTGGGCGGCGGCAGCAATATCCTGCTTACAAAAGACATCGAGGCGCTGGTAATCCACCCGGACATTCGGGGCATTGAAATACTCGAAGAAAACGACGAATCCGTTGTCCTGAAAGTGGGCGCAGGCGAGGTATGGCACAATTTCGTCATGTTTTGCGTGGGTAAAGGCTACGGCGGTGTGGAAAACCTCTCGCTCATTCCGGGAACGGTGGGCGCGGCACCGATGCAGAATATCGGGGCTTATGGGGTGGAAATCAAAAGCGTGATCGAGTCGGTGGAAGCGGTGGACATTGCGACAGGCGAAAAACGGGTATTCTCGAATACCGAATGCGAGTTCGGCTACCGGGAGAGCATTTTCAAGAAAGCATTGAAAAACCGTTACATCATCACCGGCGCTGTTTTTAAATTGAATAAAAAACCAATACTCAATGCAGCTTACGGTGATGTGCAAAAAACATTGCAGGAAATGGGCGTTGCCGAACCAACGATCCGCGACATCAGCGAGGCAATCATGCAAATCCGACGCAGCAAGCTCCCCGACCCGGCCGAAATAGGTAATGCAGGCAGTTTTTTCAAAAATCCGGAGATACCGCTCGCTCAGTTCGACCAATTGAAAGAAACCTTTCCCGAGATGCCGGGTTATCCTGTGGATGCCCTGACGGTGAAAGTGCCGGCCGGCTGGCTCATCGAAAAGGCGGGCTGGAAGGGCTTTCGCGAAGGAAATATCGGTGTACATGCCCGGCAGGCGCTCGTGCTCGTCAACTACGGCGGCGGCACCGGGGCGCAAATCCGCGCATTATCGGAGAAAATTCAGGCGTCGGTGGCGGAAAAGTTCGGTGTCCGGCTCAATGCAGAAGTCAATTTTATATAGCATATGCACCCCAGGAAATTATATACCTCATTAGCCCTTCTTGCTGTATTCATTTTTGTATTCTTCCTGAAAGACCGCTTTACGATGGATCTTTACCAGGACGAAAACCATTACCTGCCCACGGCGGCGCTGTTCGCCACGGAGCCGATTCCGTCGCTGCACCTGCTGCAAAGCTACAACGAGCTGAATACGCCCATTCCGTTCATTCTCGGTGGATGGACGCTCAATTTATTCGGGGAGGATATTCAAAACCTGCGCCTGCTCACGGCATTTACCAGTTTTGCATTGCTGATGCTTTTCGTCTGGTACAGCCCCGGCCGCACGAAACGTTTCTGGCTGTGCCTCGGAGGATTGCTGATTTTTCCTAACTACTATCTCGTCAGCGTTTATTACTACACCGACATTTTCGCGATGGTTTTCACGCTCGCGGGCGTGATCGCGTACCTGCGCAAATGGCACTGGGCAGGCTTCCTTTCGCTGGCCGCGGCCGTTTGCTGCCGGCAGTATATGCTTGCATTCCCGGCTGCTATTCTCGCTTTCGAGGTATTTAAAAATGTAAAATGGAGCACCAATCCGATGGTTTTGCTCAAAAGTGTGTTCGCTGATCCCGCCTGGATCTGGTATGCGCTCGCCGTGCTGTCCATTGTTCCCTGGGTGATGATCTGGCACGGGCCTGCCCCGGCGTCCGTCATGGCCGACCAGCATTACGATTCCGACAAGCTTGTACAGTACAATTTTGGTTATTTAATGTACGCGTCGGTCGTGGTGGCGGTGTACTATATCATTCCTGAAACGTTGGTAACCCGTCGTTTTTCACATTACCTAAGCTATCCGCGGAAGCATCCGGTCATGTTCGGGGCTTTTTTGTTGATCCTTGGGTTGATCATTGCCTTTTTTCCGGCCAAACAGGCCTACAATCCCTATTTTACCTGGCCTTACCTGGGTTATGTGGATGAATTATTGATGAAAATCGGCATCAGCGGATTGCTGAAACAGCTCGTTTTCGGGGTGTTGGCGCTTGTCACGCTCGTCCGTTTCGTATCGCCGCGCTTCACGCTGGCTACCTGGGTATATGTGCTTAATGTGTTGCTGCTGGGTAAAGCACAACTGTCATGGGATAAATACTCCCTGCCGATGATCATGGTATTGTGGTTCCTGGCCATGTACGACGAGCATTGGGCGCTCGCCGAAACCCGTACCGAAAACGAACCGGAAGCGGTTAATTTGAAATACTGAAACTATATTTATAACCATTTGAATACGCGCGCACGGCGGGCGGGTTCTCTTTCTTACCGAAAACTGTTTCTTGATGAAATGAAGTTTACACACCTGAAATCCTTGCTTCTTTGCCTTCTCCTGAGCTGCCTGGGCGGCAGCACGCAGGCCCAGCGTTTTTTTTCCGTCGTTTTCGACAAGCTGCCGAAAGACATGCAGCTTTATGCGCGCGGCGACGACAATATGGCCGAAGTGCCCGTTTCGGGCGTGATCGAGCTGCCCGGTTGGGACCATATGTCGGTGGTGGTGTTCCGCAACAACCAGCGCGTCGGCTACCAGAAATCCGCCATCAACTACGGCGGCAAAACCACCGGTACATTCAGCATTACGCCCAAAATCAAGGCCGAGATGGCCGATTATTCCATTGCGGTATATGCCTGCCAAACGACCGACTCGGTGCTGATCGTCCGGCGGAATGAACTGGTCGGCGGAGATTTTTATGTGATCAGCGGCCAATCCAACGCGGCAGCCACCATTTTTGGCGCCTGGCAGAGCAAATACGCCCGCACGATCGCCCGTACACCCGACAGCAATCCCGCCAAAACCGAAGGCGACACATTATGGACGAATGCCGCGTGGTCGTGGACGTATGTGGGCGCGTGGGGCCTGGAAATGCAGCGCTCGATCATCGAGCACGACAGCATTCCTACCTGTGTCATCAACGGGTCGCTTCCCGGTGCGAAACTGGCCGCGTTTCTCGAACGGGACCCCAAAGACCCAACCAGCTTTTCGTTGTACGGCGGATTGTTGAAACGCGTCAGGGTGGCGAAGCCGGCGCGTATCCGGGCGTTCATCTGGATGCACGGCGAGCAAGAAGTATTCGAAAACCTCAACGGGTATGCCGAGGAATATGATAAAATGTACAACTTCTGGAAGCAGGACTATCCCGAAGTGGAGCAGTTCGTAGTGGTACAATCCAACCTCGTCCTCCTGCGCGGCGACGCTGCCGAGCGCGTAGGCGGTTCGGTGCGGGACTTTCTGAGAAGGACCAAATACATTTATCCTAAAACCGACCACTTCGCGGCCGTAGGCACGCCGGGCTATGATGCCGTGCATTATGAAAGGTCTGGCTATGAAGAGTTTGGTCGCAGGATGCACCGCTTCTTCGCTCCGAGGGTTTACGGGTCGAAAGACACCGACAACGTGACCTGCCCCGACATTAAGAAGGCATTTTATACGAATGCCGAGAAAAAAGAGATCACATTGATTTTCGACGAAGGCCAGGACCTGAAATGGCCTGCCGATACAACGGTAAAGGGCCAGGACGGAAAGCCGCTTATTTTAAGCCTGAAAAACTTCTTTTACCTGGGTGGGGATGAAAAGAAATCGCCATTCTCGGCCGGAAAAGCGCAGGGAAACCAGGTAACATTGACGCTCAAAGAGGCTTCCAACGCGACGAAACTGAGCTATTTGCCCTCATTCTACCCGGATAACCTGCCGCTGATCGAACCGTTTTCATTCAATATCGCCCTCTACACCGGCCCATATCTACTGAACAAGCGCGGTTTGGGCGCATTTTCGTTCGATAAAGTCGGTATCGGTATGCTCCTGCCGAATGTAGAACTCTCTGCCAACCGGACCTTCAATTCGGTCATCCTTTCGTGGAAAGCCGTGGAAGGCGCTACGGGCTATGTGCTCGAAAAGAAGACTTCCGACGCGGGTGCTTATGCCCCGTTGAAGACATTGGATTCCAAAACACTGCTTTTGGAGGACAAAGACATTGAAATCAATGCGACCTACACGTATCGTATTCAGGCGGTGAGCGACATTTCACAGTCTGCCTACGCCACCGTGCGCGTCGATCTGACGCCTATTTTGGGCGTGGAGCACAACGGCCGCGAACTGACCTGGGAAATTTATCCTAACCCGGTCGACGAGGTGCTGAAAGTAGGCTTCAAAAACCCCGAGTCGGGCGTGATCCGGGTTTTCAATGCAGCGGGCCAATCGAAGGTACGCTCGGAGTACCGGGCCATGCAGGACTGGGAAATAAACATTTCCAAATGGCCGGCGGGCGTTTACCTGTTGCAGGTGGAGCAAAAGAATGGTTTCAAGGCTGCCCGTAAGTTTGTGAAGCGGTAAGTTATTCAGGCGGTGGTGCGATGTATTTTTCGTAAAAAGAACCGGTTTTTCCCAGGTATTGCTCCGCCTCCTGCTGCGACCACCGCTGGCGCAATGTTTCGTATAAACTCGGATAGGCATTGTACGGTATGGGCACGAACCTCGACTCCGCCGGGCTCCATAATGCGGTGATGCGGTTAAACCGCGCAGCACGGTGAAGCCGGCCCATCCCGACCACCGCCTGCAACAGAAGCGCCAGCCCGATCATCATGCAAGCCATGTTACCCTTGAATGCCGCAACGACCTTGGGCCACGGCTCGCGCGCGAGCGGGTACAGCAGATAACAGCCGATCAGGAGCAGAACGGGCATCATCCCGCGCAGCAGCATATCATTCACTTTCCCTACGCGGACCAGCGGAAACAGCATTGTAATGCCGACAAGCAGCCAAAATGGCCCCGTCGAGGCATTTGAAAAGCCTGCCCGCCGGAAAACCAGGAACGCCGCTGCAAAAAGCAGCACATCCGCGACCGTGTTCGTCAGGTACTCGCGTAACAGATTGGCGGCATCGCTCCGAAATGTCCAGATAAACCCATTCTCGGGCGGCTGCGGATGCGACTGAAACAGCAGCATTACCGGCAGCGCTGCAACGAGCGGCAGCAGCACGTCCCCCCACAATTGCCGGTAAGTGGCACCCCACCGAATCCACTGCGCCACCAGCAGCAGCGCAGCCAGCAATCCTACCACCAATGCGGGAAAGGCGGCCCACCAAAGCGAAAGCACCGTTGGAAAGCAAAGCAACGCAACATCGAGCCGGTGCCGGATCACATAAAAAAGCATTCCGCCGAGGATAAGGGAAGGAATGAACTGATTGGGTGCCCAAAAGAGGTTTTCGAAGTTCGACCAATGCTCCACGCCAATTTCCTCATACCGGTATAGCGGAAAGGACCAATTTGCCGCAATGCCTTTAAAAAACCTCGGAAAATCCCCCACGCACAGCACCAGCAGCATAGCCCACCATTTTCGGCAGAGGGCAATGTACAGCCACAGCAATCCCAGCATGATGCCCACACCCGTCCAGATCATTATCGCCGCTGCCGACACCTCGCCGGATAGCTTCGAGAACGCCGCAGGCACCAGGTAATAGCCGAAATAGTAAGCCATGACGGGCCTGTCAGCCGGAAAGCGGAGTGGCCACTCATTTTGCAGCAGCTCCTGGAACTTCGCATTATGACACCAATAGTCCATGGTTTGAAATGCAAACCCGCCGATACCCGAAATCAGCGTCAGGCTAATTGTTGCGGCAAGCGTAATACACAGGTCTTCTGAATCGATACAGGTTTTACAAAAGCCATTTTGCGCGCACACCTTTTTATAAAGAATATATAATGCCAATGCAATTGTAATACATGCAATAACTGGCTTTGTCCAATAGATATAATAAATAACATTCGGAATTAGTAAATATATGATCGATGAAACATAAAGTGTGTGATGACGCATTGAATTATAAATGTGTGTGTAACTGTTTTGAATTATTAATCGGTAATTGCGTCTGTATTTCCGTTCGCTAATTGAAAATACCGTTTGCTATTTGTGAACGAGAATGTAAAGCTTCCGCAGGTAGTCACGGTTCACGATACAAAACCTTATAAGGTTTGTACGGCCGCTGATTCCCAGCTTTTTACTGATCCGTCGCTTGTAGTTTTCAATGCTTTTCCGCTCGATTGTGAGGCACAGGGCCATTTCAACGGTGGTGAGGCCGTCGGCCATGAATGATACCACGTCCCATTCGCGGTCGGTAAGTTGGAGCAGTTTTTTGTTAATGGGCCGGTAATCGTCGACCAGCAGCAAAGTGGCTTTTTCCGATACAGGGGTCATGAATAGCGTGATGATAGTGTTATTTGAAAAGGGTTTTGTAATCAGATCAGGTTAAGAACTAATCCGATGTAAGGGCAAAGTTATTTGTTTTATTTAAAATAAAAACCCATCAAAAATTGAGGTGTAATGCACAAAATTCTGATGGGTAACAGAAATAGGTGAAGTGAAATAGCCGATCTAATTTTACGGAAACAACTTTACTTATTTCGTTATGCACACTACTATTCAATTAGCTGGCTGCATGCTGGCCTGGTTGCTCTTTTTAAATGCAGGCCATTTATCGGCCGGTGGTTTTGTGGACGGAAATGAAGCGGATATTGATCCCGTTTTGTTTTCAATGGCTGCGGACAGGCCCGTCGTAACGGTTGACGAGGAGTTTTCGATCGACATTCAATGTACACTGCGGGACCTGTCGGCCCTTCGCATGTTTCCCGTTTCGCTGGATGGCGAGTTTGTATTGAAGGTGGTGTTCCCTGATGGCTTTGTGCAAACGGCTGGTAACTATTATCCAATGGTATCTGCCAGGCTGCTCCGGCCGGGAGAAAAAGTGACCTACCGGCTGACGGGCAAGTTCATATCACGGCCTCCTTCCGGCAAATTTACGCTGCTTCGGGGCACGCGGCATTCCTTGGAAATGGGACGGTTTCTTTATCGGGGAGAGTTGGTCGTGCCCATCGCTGAGAATGCTGCAAGGTCCGGCGCGACGAATGCATTCAGCCAATGTCTCGAAGCGGAATCAATGTCCGGCGCGAATGGCCCGGTAACCGGCGACGCGAATGCATCCAATGGGCAGACGCGCGGCGCGGAGAACCAGTATAACCACTTCGTGGATTACCTCGTGAATGTGCCTGCCGCAGGTTCCTACCAGCTTACGTTGCGTTATTACTCATCGGCGGCACCGGTAGTGAGCGTGACCGTGAATGGCGGCAATGCGCAGAGCATTTCCCTGCCCAATTCGGGTGCCTGGAATATTGTGTACGCCGATTACACGTTTCCCGTGATCCTGAATGCGGGCGCGTCGACGGTCAAAATAGCCGGTACGGGCGGGGGCAGTTGCCGGCAGGACAAGGTCTGCGTCACCGGCGGTGCGCAGCCATGTTCAGTGGTGAATAAAGTCAGGCTGCATTGGCGTACGGCCGATTTCAGCAGGCTTAACGGGGCAAAAATCCAGGGTTCGAATGATGGAGCCAGCTGGACCGATATTTTCACAATCGGCGTAAATGCGACGGGTAGCTGGCAGGAATTTACGTTCCCCAACGCGACGTCCTACCAGCATGTGCGCTACGCCGCAAGCCCCATTGGATACGGAGAGCTTCGCGAGATCGAGTTTTACAATGGAACGACCAAGCTTTCGGGAACGCCATTCGGCTCCGATCCGAATGTGGCCGCTATGGGCTGGCAATTCGCTATCGATGGTATTGTGAATGAATCCTGGCATGGCAAGTACCAGGGTGTTGGCGCACACGCGGGGCCAAGCAACTTCGCCGGCATTTCCATTACCGGCTGCGCGACGACCTGCATTACGCCTGCCATTGTGCAAACGGCCGGGACAAATGTATGTCCGGTAACCAACCAGCAGGTAACGCTGGCTGCCTCGGGCTATACGGGCAATGTAAGCTGGCTCCTGAATGGGTCACCGGCCGGGAGCGGTGCTTCGTTGACGACGGCCAATGCTGGTACCTACACCGCCACCAGCAGCAACGGCACTTGCACGAGCGGGCAATCGAATGCATTCGTGGTGGCGCTGGCGGCCAATTGCGCGGGTCCTGCGTTGGCGCCTAAGATTTCATCCAGCGGTTTTCCGGAAATTCTCAACCTATCGATCGTAGCCGATCCCGCTAATCCCGGCGGCTGGCTGCTGAGCGATGTGGGTACGGTGAGCTTACCCGCCGGTTATGAATGGTCGTATTTCATCGGCAGCAAATGGCTCAGAACGACTGCCAATCTGACCAATGAGCCCTGGCAGGCGAGCGTGCCAGGGCGGGTCGTAAAAATGGCAACGAAGATCGGGCTCGATACGCTTAACCGCTGGCCGTGCCCACCTGAGGGGTGCACTTATTATTATCAAAACGACGCAGTCGCACAGCTCGCGCCCGGCGCGCGGGGAGGTCTTACCACTTTTATCTTCAACTGACTATGAAAAAGCGTATCCTGCTTTGGGTGCTCCTGGGCACCCAGACCCTCCATGCCCAAACTATTCCGGTCACTTTCAAAAATACGATTCCCACCGGCTACGACCCGACTTCCCAGGCACCCGGTTTTATGGAAGTGAGCCCGAATAGCACGATGCCGGTCGGGCACGCGCTCGTGAAACCGCCCACCAAGCAGTCGTACACGTGGGCGCAGACGTTCGCGAAAGGCGGCACGCATTACAACCGCAACGAGCTAGGCAACGAAGGCACGCTGGGGACATTCCGAAGCACATACCCCGACAAGGAATACAACGGCGTCCCTACCATCCCGACCATTTTCGGGCTGCCCTGTTCCGGGCCGGAGGAATGGGTGGACGGCTACAATAAGAAATGCTGGCCAAACGGCCCGTTCACGGACGCGCAGGCACGTGCGAAGGCGCACGAGGTATGGGATAGCGGCAATGCTTCCAACCTGTGGATCGGGGAGACGATGGAGAATTTCCCGTTTATGCCAGCCGATAAACCGATGTGGAATTCGTTCTATGACGAGCTCGCGAACCTTTACGAGGCAAAAAAGGCGCAGGACCAGAAGCCCTATTTCCTGTGTCACAACTATTTCACGACAAGCCCCTATTACCTGGGAAATACTGCCAAAACCCAGGCCGATTGGGAGGTTATGTACACGCAGACGCCCGCGCAATGGCAGCAGAAAAGCTGGTTTCACCCCGGTGCGTCGTTATCCCGCACCAATACCGTCATGGAGGGCATTTACTTCGGCGCATTCGACCTGAACCCCGGGCAGGCGATGAATGCGCTGTTCTGTATGGAACTCTGGCAGAAGCTGGGTAAATACACGGGAATGTTCTTTTACAATCACCACGAATGGGCGCCGGAATCGTTTACCGACAAGGTTACATTTCCCGAGGGCACCTTCTTCCGTGCCGATAAACCCGTGCACGACCCCGCGTTCCAAATACTGATGGGCTTCCTGGCGCACGAGTATGGGAATATCTTTGTCGATTGGGGCACGTTTCTGAAACAGCCTGCCGGGAAGAAGCCTGTCGGCTATTACCAGCCGGTCCATCAGAGCATGGACCACTGGCGGCCCAATGCGGGCGGTCCGGCTACATTTCCCTACTATTACCAGTTGGGCGTAGGCTTGCCGCCTCAGGATTTTTACTCACCGCTGGCTGTCAGCAGCGATTACAGCTATTTCGGGAATCTGCTCTGGATGCAAACAGGCGGGGTAGTCGCGAACGGAACGCCGTATTACTGTTCCTACCGTCTCGATGGCAACGCGTGGATCGACCGGCAACCGACTGGCTGCGACATTGTTACAGCCTATTTCGCCAAACGGGGCGTTGCACGGTGCCGCATTGCGGGGAACAAAATGATTGTATACTACTTCAATATGTATGCGGATAACCTCAGGCATACCATTGAAATCAAACATCCTGCAAACCCTGCGAAGAGTTATACCGGCACGGTCTGCGGCAGTGGCATCCATGTAGTACTGCTGGATATTTGAATAAAAGGAATTGGATACCTGGACGGCTGAAATAAGCTGGCGGGACGATTGGCTTTTAGCGCTTAGCTGCCCAATCCGTAGCGCACAATGCAGTACAACGCCCGGAAGCCGTCTTTCCAGTTGATCTTCTTGCCTTCGTCGTAGGTGCGGCCGTAGTACGATACGCCTACTTCGTAAATGCGGATCTTGGGTATTTTAGAGATTTTGGCCGTCACTTCGGGTTCGAAGCCGAAGCGGTTTTCGACCAGTTTGAGGCTTTTGAGCAGATCAGCACGGAAGAGTTTGTAGCATGTTTCCATGTCCGTTAGGTTGAGGTTGGTAAACATGTTGCTCAGGAACGTCAGGAATTTGTTCCCGATCGTGTGCCAGAAAAAAAGGATGCGGTGTGGCCTTCCGCCCATGAAGCGGGAGCCATACACCACATCCGCATATCCTTCGATAACCGGTTTTAGTAATATATTGAATTCCTGGGGATCGTATTCAAGGTCGGCGTCCTGCACGATAATGTAATCGCCCGTTGCACGACGGATGCCCGTGTGCAATGCCGCCCCTTTTCCCTGGTTATATTCATGCCGGAAATATGCTACTTCCAGCTCGGGATTATCTTCAATAAATCTTTTTGCAACCGCCTCCGTGTTGTCGGCAGAACAGTCGTTCACAATTACGATCTCCTTTTGAAAATTGCCTATCAGTTCAACGGATTTCAGTTTATCCAGCACATTCCGGATGGTTTTTTCTTCGTTGTAGGCAGGCACTATAACCGATAATTTCATCAGGGATATAATAGTATGTATGACCGTTTAAGAGTGAATCTTTCGTGTTTCGGGGTGATAGATCATTCAAAGCACAACGAAGCGGCTCCAAGCAGTCCGGCGTCATTGGCAAGCGTCGCGCGTTTGATATTGATGGTTTTCAGGTAATAAGGCGTCAGCCAGTACTTGAAACGATCGTTGATCGCGGGCAAAATAAATTCAAATGAAGCAGAAATACCACCTCCGATCAAAATAGTTGTGATATCGAGGATGCGGATCATCGAAACCAGTCCTTCGCCCAGCAGGTAACCCATTTCGGTGAAAACAGCTTTCGCGAGTTCGTCTCCGGCAGAAGCAGCTGCTACCAGCCCGGTGGTTGAAATGGTGCCGTCGGATGGCAATTGAGTTGTTCCCGTGTAAGCCGCGCGCATGGCATTGGCCATATCGAGCAATTCTTTCTTACCGATGTTGCGTTCGAGGACTTTGCCGTTTTTGGAAGGTACGTGACCCGGCTCCATGGCATTACCGCCGCCGCCTTTGAATACTTTTTTATCGATAATCGCCGCGCCGCCGATGCCGGTGCCGAGCGTTACGAAAATGTAGTCTTCCGGAAGTTTGTCTTCGCCAAAGTAATATTCGCCCAAAGCCGCCGCGTTCGCGTCGTTTTCGAGGTAAAAATCATGCTGCGGGAAACGCGCTTTCAGATCCGGAACAATGGTGATCCCGTCGATTTCGGGGATTGCCGTGATTTCGATCAGCGTGGTCCTGTCGCGGGAAATCAACCCCGGGACACCGATCCCTACTTTTTTGACTTCGGGATATTCAACCAGCTGGAGCGCTATTGCATCACCTAATCTGTCTATAAAATGCCCTGAGCTACGCCAGCTAGCGGTATCGTGACTGTAAAAATTCGAGATTCTTCCATCCGTAGCGTCAACGATCCCCATTTTTACGTTAGTACCGCCCACGTCTATACCGAGGTATTGTTCCATGAAATGAAAATATGGGTTTAATAAATAATTTTAAAAATGCGGCAATTTAGTAAAAATGCGCTATTGTTCACGCATTAATCCAAATCTCCGAGTTGCGGGCGGATCAAAATTTCCTCGACAACCGCCCTGGACGACAATGCATAAACCGACCAGATCGAGTCGGCTACGTCCCTGGAATCCATGAACCGGTCTTCGGGCAGGTTGGTGCCTTTCCAGCTGTCGGTATACGTCGCACCGGGCAGAATGGCCGTTACCCGCACGTTGTAGGGCTTCATTTCCTCGCGCAGTACTTTGGTCATGCCGTACAATGCGAATTTGGAAATGCAGTAGGAGCCGCCGTTAGGGTAGGCGATAATGCTCGCTGTGGAGCAAATGGTGAATATATGGCCCTTTTTGTGCTCCATCATACCCGGCAGCAGGCCGCGCGTGAGGTGATAGGCGCTGTAAAGGTTGGTCTCCATCGTCTTTTCCAGCGTGCCCTCGGTTTCATTATGAACCTGCCCCGGGATAAATACGCCGGTATTGTTGATCAGTATCTCCACTCGCTGCGGATGGCTGTGGATAAATGCAATAAACGCGTCGACCTCGGCCCTTACCGAAAGGTCGGCCGTTAAATAAGTCAGTTTCGATTGGGGGAAATTTTGACTGAATGTTTGTTGCAGTTCGAGCAGATCGCTCTCGTTTCTTGCGCAGGTAACTACATCGAAGCCTTGTGCTAAAAATTTTTCTATCGCTGCCCTTCCGATCCCTTTTGTTCCACCGGTTACAACCGCTAATGGATTCATTTTTCTGATTACTTCTTTTTTTGCCTAATTTTCCCGAAAATATTGAATACAATTAAGATATCATGTCTGTAATCGGTAAATACTTCATTTTTTTAGGGACGCTGTTCGGGAAGGGCGAGAAATTATCGGTTTACTGGCGCAGGCTGATGGAGGAATGCGTGGGCATCGGCGTGAGCTCGATCTTCATCGTCGCGATCGTATCCACGTTTATCGGTGCGGTGTCCTGTATTCAGACAGCCTATAACCTCGTAAGCCCGATTATTCCAATTTCCACCGTGGCGTTGATCGTCCGCGACATGGAAATCCTTGAACTGGCGCCCACCATTACCTGTATCGTCCTGGCCGGAAAGGTCGGTTCCAATATCGCCAGCGAGCTGGGCACGATGCGTATTACCGAGCAGATCGACGCGCTGGAGGTAATGGGTATCAACTCGTCGTCCTACCTGGTGCTTCCCAAAGTAGTGGCAGCGATGCTCACATTCCCGATGCTTGTCATTTTTTCCGCATTTCTGGGCATTCTGGGTGGTTATCTGGCCGGGACATTAACGGGCGTCATCACGGAGCGCGACTATCTCTACGGTATCCGCGACTCGTTCGTACCCTATAACATATTCTTTATGTGTGTGAAACCTTTCGTTTTCGGCTTCCTGATCGCCTCGATTTCCTCTTTCAAGGGATTTTTTACGTCGGGCGGCGCGTTGGAGGTGGGTAAGGCCAGCACACAAGCTGTGACCAATAGCTGTATTTCCATTCTTATCGCGGATTACCTGCTCGCACAGCTGCTTTTGTAAGCGTTCCAAACGGACCACACAATGATCGAAATCAACAATATTTATAAGGCATTCAACGGTAAGGAAGTTTTAAAAGGCATTTCGGCGCAGTTCAAGAAAGGCGAAACGAACCTGATCATCGGCGGAAGCGGCACGGGTAAGAGTGTGTTGCTCAAATGCATGATCGGCCTCGTGAAGCCCGACCAGGGCAATGTGCTCTACAATGGCCGCGATTTTTACCATTGCGACAAGGATATGCAGCAATCGATCCGCCGCGAAATGGGCGTGCTGTTCCAGGGTGGCGCATTGTTCGATTCCAAAACCGTGGAAGAAAATGTGCGCTTTCCGCTCGATATGCTCACTTCTCAATCGGCAGAGGAAAAGCAGGAGCGTGTTGCGTTCTGCCTGCAAAGGGTAGGGCTGGAACAGGCGGCGAAGCGGATGCCTTCGGAGATCAGCGGCGGTATGAAAAAGCGCGTCGGCATTGCACGTGCTATCGTGATGAACCCGGCTTACCTCTTCTGCGATGAGCCCAACTCCGGCCTCGACCCGCTCACTTCGGTGAAAATCGATGAGCTGATCAAGGAAATTACAGACGAATACCAGATCACGACCATCATTATTACGCACGATATGAATTCGGTGATGGAGATCGGGGAGAACATCATGTTCCTCTACCAGGGCGACAAGCTGTGGGAAGGCGTGAATACCGACATTACCAAAACGACGGTGCCGGAGCTCAAAGAATTCCTTTTCTCCAATAAATTGCTCCGCGAAATGCAGGAATAAAGCACTAGCGGCGCTTCAATGCCGGAATGTTCTTTCTTTCCAACACAAATACCACCACCACGCACAACGTGAACAGCGCCATATGCACCGGCACCGATACCCGGAGGTCCGGTATTTTGAAGAGCGACGAGGCGTAAATCAGCAGCGCGCCTCCGCCTATATAGCCCAGCGCCGAAGGTATGTCATACGGCACGGGATAATATTTTTGCCCGAAATAATAGCAGAGTGACAGCATGATAAAGCCCGACAGCGCAAATGCGATCGCGAAACCCATGTAGCCGATCTGTGGTACGAGCAGGAAGCTCGTCGCGATGGTAATGCCCGCGCCCGTGAGCGTGAGCCAGGTTCCGTACTGCGTTTTGTCCGTGAGCTTGAACCATGTCGCCAGATTATAGTATACTCCCAAAAACAGGTAACCTGCCAGCAGCCACGGCACCACGGCCAGGCCTTCGTGATAAATCTTCTTTTTGAGGAACAGCTCGGCGAACAGGTCGAGGTTCAGGCATATGCCCACCCACATGAGCACGCATATGATGATGAAATACTTGGTAACCTTCGCGAAAACCGGCGGTGCATTCTTGTCTTCCCCTTTTGAAAAGAAAAACGGCTCCGCTGCATATTTGAACGCCTGAATGGCCAGGTTCATGAAAATCGACAGCTTGTAGCACTGCACGTAAATGCCGATGGCGGTTTCGTTGCTGCGGCCTGGGTAGAAGCCTTCGGGTAGCAGGAACTGGATGAAGGCCCGGTCGAAAAGCATGTTGAGCACCCCGCCGATATTCATCACCAGCACGGGAAATGCGTACACCCAAACCGGTTTGAAAATGCTTCTGTCGAATACGAAACGGAAATCGGCGAATTCTTTCCGCAGCATCCAGAAGAACGCGAGGTTGGCGATGAGGTTCGCGAGCACAATGTAATCCGGCGCGTGCAGCGGATTGTAGAACAGGTCGATGGCGGGTTTCAGGGCGGCAAGGTATTCTCCGGCAGAAATATCGCGGCAAACGAGCAGGAAGAACAGGTTCAGGAAAATGTTGATGAGGATGTTGCTCACCCGGATGATCACGAACTTTTTGCCTCTCCCTTCCAGCCGGAGCTTTGCGAACGGAATGGATACAATGCCGTCGGTAGCCATGATGATGGCGAACATTCGGACGATCGAGGTCGCGTCGGGGTATTTAATAAAATCAGCGACGGGCTGCGCGAACACGTACATGAGCGTGGAGCACACGATGCTCACAACGATGACGGCGCTCAGGATGACGTTGTAATACTGTTTCCGGTCTTTTTCCTCGCGCGCAAACCGGAAAAACGCCGTTTCCATCCCGAATGTATAAAGTACCAGGCCCAGGCCGGCATAGGCAAAAAGCTGCCCTTGAGCGGCGATCTGCTGGGGTTCGAAAAGTTTGGTATGCAGCGCGACCAGCAGGTAATTCAGAAAGCGGCCCAGCATCGTGCTGATGCCGTAGGTTGCGGTTTCACTGGCCAGTTTTTTCAGTACACTCATTCATGCGGGATTTTCAACCGCAAATATAGGCTAGTAATGCCCAATAAAAGGAAAGGCCCTTCCCGTTTCATGGGAAGGGCCTGCGGTTTTTTTATCGTCAGCCCCGAACATTCTGAATGATGTTATCGATCAGATGTTCGATGCGCTTCCAGCCTTCGTCGCTTTGAAGGTCTACGTCCAGCATTTTTTCACGATAATCGGAAGAGATGGTCAGGAAATAAATACCTGCGGAAAGAAATGCGATGAGCGCGGTGGTGTCCTTATAATAAGGAAGGTCGCCTATCGTGTTCACGATCCGTGTCGCAATCTGGTTGCGGGCGTCTGACAGCATCGACTTGCCGGTGCCGATCTCCCATCTGAGCAGGTCGCGCGTTGCTTTACGCTGGCGCAGGTCGTTCGTGAAAGTGTGCATCAGGGACGTGAGTGCCTTGCTCCGTTCGTCGGGCGTTAGCTCGGGAATGTTGTCAATGTAGTCTGTGCTGAGGGTTGACGTGTACTCTCCCGACCTGACATACTGTTCCATCAGGCCGTCTACGCTTTCAAAATACCTGTAAATCAGGACTTTGTTTACTCCGGCGGTACGGGCTATGAGATTTACCCCGACCTTTTCGGTGCCATGTTGTTCGATTACTTCACCGACCGCCTTGAGTATTTTACTCTTTGTGCGCTCGCGATCGCGCTTTTTAACTTTGTCTACTTTCATATGGGTGCTGTTTAGGTTAAAACATAGTAAATGTAACATTTCATATCCAAATTTTATAGCAGAAAAGTTACATTAAGTAACCAAAATTTTGAAATGGTTTCCTTAATGTCACCTGCAAATCGCAAACGGATGGAAATGCTATTTAATGGTCATTTTAACCTTTGAAATTTGGAAGAATTATAAGGTAAATGGTGTGCCAGGGATGGAAATAAAAAAGAGCTCATTGAAAAATGAGCTCTTCGATTACTGTTGGCCGACAAGGACTCGAACCCTGAATAAGACAACCAAAATGTCCTGTGTTACCATTACACCATCGGCCAAAACCGTAAACAGTGGTGCAAAAGTAATGGGAGTCGGGTATCGTGTCAAGCTTTTTGAGAAAAAAATTAAATACTTTTTAGCGCTACGTTGCTAGCGATCTTTTTTACAAGGCCTTGCAAAACTTTGCCCGGTCCCGACTCGATAAAGATTTCCGCGCCGTCGGCAACCATTTGCTCCACGGATTGCGTCCACCTTACCGGTGCGGTGAGCTGCGATATCAGGTTTTCCTTGATAACGGCAACTTCGGTAGCTGGTTTGGCATTCACATTCTGGTATACCGGGCAGATCGGCTGCTCGAACTGTGCCGCATGAATGGCTGCCGCCAATTCTTCGCGCGCCGGCTCCATCAAGGGCGAGTGGAATGCGCCGCCTACCGGCAATACCAATGCACGTTTTGCGCCGGCCGCTTTCAGCAGCTCGCACGCGCGCTCAACGCCTTCGATAGTACCGGAGATCACCACCTGGCCCGGACAGTTGTAGTTCGCCGGCACGACGATCTCGTCCGTAATGCCCGCGCAGATTTCTTCGATCACATTGTCGGCAAGGCCCAGGATCGCCGCCATTGTCGATGGGCGGATTTCGCAGGCTTTCTGCATGGCCGCGGCACGCTTGGCCACAAGCGAAAGGCCGTCTTCAAACGAAAGCGCGCCAGCCGCTACCAATGCCGAGAATTCACCGAGGGAGTGGCCTGCAACCATGTTAGGAGCGAAGTCGGGCGCGATCTTCGCGAGGATAACCGAGTGGATGAATATCGCTGGCTGCGTCACATTGGTTTGTTTCAACTCTTCGTCGGTTCCTTCGAACATCACTTTCGTGATCTGGAAGCCGAGGATTTCATTGGCTTTTTCAAACAATGCCTTGGCGGAATCGGAGCTCTGGTAGAGGTCCAGACCCATTCCTTTGAACTGTGAGCCCTGACCAGGGAAAACATATGCCGTTTTCATATGGATGTTTTATGGTTATTCATGATGAAACAAAATAGCCCGGCGCAAAAACCGGGCTACAAAGGAAATACTTGAATGTGAAAGAAAAAAGCAATGCCGGCTATCGCAGCAGCTGCACCCAGCCTTTCATGGTGACCGGCGTGCTCTGTTTCTGGAACGACTCGAAATAGATGGTTACTTCATAATAATACTGACCGGCGGCGAGCTCTTTTCCACCATTGGTTTTACCGTCCCAGTTAATGTCGACGTCTTTGGTAGAAAACACCTGTGCGCCCCAGCGGTTGAATGCCTTGAATTCAAGCGACTGTACAAATGCGGGGCATTCCATGGGCTGGAACGTATCGTTTTTGTTGTCGCCGTTCGGGGTAAATACGTTGGGCAGGACATACATCGGACAGTTGTCGCGGCATACGGTGTTGCTAGGCGCACTTTCGCTGCCGAACCGGTTGACGGCCGTCACGTAATAACATCCTGCAAATGAGGTTAGTCCCTGGTGGTCGAAGAAGGTTTGCAGCGGTGAAGGCGGCGTGGTGACGGTCGCGATCAATGCGGGCGCATCGCCCTCGTACCTGGTGTAGTACACGCGGTATGCGGTCACGAGCGGGTCGCAGTCGCGGCCGCCGGCCTGTGCGGGATATTCCCATGTGAGGTGGTTGGTAAAGCCGCCCGGTGCGCAGAATGCTTCTGGATGTGCCCGCAACGAATCGCAGTTCAGCGGATCGAGCGTCAGCACCGGCGGGCATGGCTTGGTGGTATCCGAGGAGGAAATGCACAGGATCTGCGAGAAGTTGTACAGCACCGACGGTTTGATCTGGCTGTTGTTGTAAGAACCGACGGTTTCGACTTTATAGCAATAGGTAGAATCCTTGACGATCGTCACATTGACCGTGCCGTCGGCTGCATATTTATCCGAACCATCATCGACGAATGTAAATGTCTGCGGTCCCTGGACGGAGACATCGGCAATGCGGTTGAATGTGCCTGGTTTGGTTTTATCCTCCCGGTAAATCCTGTGGACGCGGTTTTCATTGCTCCACGGGACCAATGCGGTCCATTTCAGGCCGATCTGGTTGGGTTGTGCGGCGGCTTGTTCGAGCCTGACGGAGCTGGCGGTTTCGGTTTCGTCGAACTTGGTCAGCTGGCCGTTTTGAGTGGTCCAGTATTCGAGTTTATAGTTGTAAGCGTTGGCCTCGGTGTTCAATGCGCGGTCTACGAAGATGGTGTCGACCGTTCCTGGCGTAAGGCTGGCGTTGATGGTGGCTACCTGGGTAAATGTCGGGCCGTTCTGGCCGATTGCGCGGTAGAGGCGGTACTGTGCAGGCGATCCGGCAGAAGCGGCAGGCCGGGTCCATTTAA
>NZ_KB907793.1 GCF_000382205.1 Dyadobacter beijingensis DSM 21582 | reverse complement strand
TTTTATGCGGTATTAATCCGGGTTTCCCCGGGCTATCCCCCAGTGATAGGTAGGTTGCATACGCGTTACGCACCCGTACGACAGTGACATTGCTGCCCCTTCGCCTTGCATGTATTAAGCCTGCCGCTAGCGTTCATCCTGAGCCAGGATCAAACTCTCCATTGTAAATATGTGTTGATGTGATCTCCGAAAAGATCCATCGAATGTTTCTAACGAACCTATCTTTTTGCTCTCTTCATCATGTCAAAGAACGTTGCTCTGGCTTTCCAGAACTCGTGGCAGTAATCGTTTTCAGTGCCCGTTTCCCGTTTGGGAGTGCAAAAGTGGCAGCTTTAATTTTAAGATGCAAGCATTAGGCAAAAATATTTTCAAAAAAATTTAAACCGACATCAAATTGAATTGACTCATTCACCTCCTCCACCGGGGAAATCAATCTTGCAACGCGTACGCGCGAATGCGCGTTCTTTTTGTGGGAGCATATATGAATCCTGTAATCCTATAATCCGAGTTATATTCAGATTTGGGTACAACGTAAATATGCATTTGATCGCAGCGGTCAGATTAATAGCAATACAGAGAAGAAATAATTTCAACGGCCATTTCGTTTTATTTCATCCGTATCGCGAAACTTCCGATTATTATCAAAATATTAATCAAATATCACAGGACTATTCACCAGACCTTGAAACGTTATCTTGTATTAAAATCATCAATCTCAGTTACTTATTTTCAATATCTCATTGTCCGCCAGTGGCGTAACGAAAATAAATGTAACTTGCGGGTTAAATGCACACGACTATCTTAAATCAATCACCGTAAAGTTCACGATTTTCACACATGCTTCAAGGTATTCAAATACTACGCGCACTGGCTGCATTATTGGTAGTATTTGCTCATTTCGAATATATAAAACCTGCGATCGGAGGTTTTGGTGTAGATATATTCTTCGTAATCAGTGGCTTCATCATGGCCTATATCGTGAATAAATCCTCCGACAGTTTTCTGTATCGCCGGGTCATCCGCATTGTGCCTCTTTATTATGCAATGACATTTCTTACGACCGGATTGTATCTTGCCAAACCGTCCTGGTTTCGGAACGTTGTCCTGACACCCGAGGCGCTGACCAAGTCTCTCCTGTTTATCCCCTACCATATCAAAAACAGCGGCCCGATCCTGACATTGGGTTGGACATTGAACTACGAAATGTTCTTCTACGTGTCCATCGCCTTGTTTATCACCATTTTCGGAGATAAAAAGGGGATGATTGCCTGTCTGGCCGGACTGTCCCTTTTTGTACTGATTTCTAGCTTCGTCTCCTGGGAAAGCTACGTGCTTCGCATTTGGGGCAGCAGTATGATCATGGAATTTGTCGCGGGAGGAATTTTATACTATCTGTGGAATCACCGGCTACGCACGGCAGGACAATCCTTCAAAAACGCATTGGTCTGGGTTGGATTCGCAGCGTTGATTTTCCTGATGTATGCCGAATATGTCTATGGTCTGTCTTCGCACCGGTCCCTGCTATTCGGAATTCCTGCTTTTCTTGTCGCGTGCGGTTTTCTTATGTTGGAAAATCACATTAATATCAAAAATAAATTCCATTCAACCCTGGTATTGCTGGGCGATTCTAGTTATGCCATGTATCTCGTTCACCCTTTTGTCATTTACGCATTCCTGAGGCTGGTGTATGTGCGAATTGGTTTGCATGGGCCTGTATTTGATTTTCTCGGCCTGGTATTTTCGATGGTGCTGGTCTGCTTAGTGAGCATCATATTACATCGGTGGTTCGAAAAACCCTTGATCAGCTTGCTAAAATCCATGCTGGATAAACGATTTGATTCCCGTAAAGCATTAATTAAGAACTAATTGAAACCTTTAATTTGATTTAGATTACTACCCTCATAAAATTCGACACCAGGATCATAACCGCATGCCTAATATAGCCTTTTTTATTTACAACATTTCGTCAGTTGGCGGAACGGAACGTGTAGCTTCGGTCATTATAAATGAATTAGCAAAGAAAAACTATAACGTACACGTACTGAGCCTGAACGGCGATCCGAACAACATCTTTTTCCCCCTGGAACCGAGTGTGAAAGTGACCAGTCTGCAATCGGACCACCTTCGGGGTATCGGAAAGGTTATCAATTCTCAAAAGAAGATCAGGAGGTGGGTCAAGCATCACGATATCGAAACGTTTGTCACAATCGAGTCGAATATGGCCATGCATTCGGTACCTGCGCTGGCATTCACCGGTGTTCGCCATGTCGTGTGGGAGCACTTTAATTTCAAGGTAAACCTGGGTATGAAATCGAGGCCGCTGGCCCGGCAGCTATCGCTCTGTTTTGCCGACAGCATTGTCACGCTCACCGCCCGCGACGCGAACTACTGGAAACAGGGCGCCTGGTACCGCAATGCGCAGTTGGTGCACATTCCCAATCCGATGTTTCTCGAAGAACAGCAGGTGAACGAAAACCCGACCCAAACGGTCATTTCTGTCGGCAGGCTTACATTTCAGAAAGGTTTCGACCTCCTGGTAGATGCTTGGAGCCTGCTCCCGCCCCAGCTACGGAAAGAATGGAAGCTACTGATCATAGGTGACGGCGAAGTGAGGCCGCTCCTCGAAAATCGGATAACGGAACTCGGTATCAGTGATTCCGTAGAACTCGTTGGCGCTACCAGGGCGGTTTTCAAATATTTTGAAGAGGCATCTGTCTACTGCCTGAGCTCGCGGTTCGAAGGACTGCCGATGGTCCTGCTCGAAGCGCTGGCATTCCGCCTGCCGATCGTCGCGTTCGACTGCGACACTGGCCCGGAAGAACTGATCGAAAACGGCCGGAACGGTATGCTCGTGGAACCGGAAAACGTGAACGAAATGGCCGACTCGCTGGCTACCATCATGAAAGACGACGGCCTTCGCAAGCGCATGCGGGACCACAAGTCGGAAAAATTCCCACTGCTCGAATTGGGCAACATCATTGACCAATGGAACTACGTACTGAACTAAAATTCAATGGATTATCGGCGAGTGAACGTCCGGTTTTCATGATCAACCCAGGGGAAACGCCCCCACCTCCCAATGCTATGAATAATTTCGTTTTGAAAATTGTAAGGATCGTCCTGATCATTGTACTCGCCGTGGGTGCCGCGATTTCGGCCGTTGCCATGTCCCCTTTTCTCCTGCTGAGATGGTGGATATGGAAACAAAATGAAAGAAATGCTGCAAAGGCCGTCCATGCTGCGCTTGCTAAACGGATGCAGGAGTAGCTGGAAATTGCGTACCGGTAGGCATATCGTATAAAATCCCTTTCATAAACTTTGCATATAGCTGAACCAAATTTCTTTACCGATCGTTCGGTATTTGAAAGGATCCAAAAACATGGCTTACGCAAAAGTTGAACACGACGTCGTTATCGACAAACTGATGGAAGTATTCCGGTCGGCCGGGTATGATGGGGCGAGTATGGCTGCGCTAGCGGAAGCGACGCAGTTGAAAAAAGCCAGCCTGTACCACCGTTTTCCCCAGGGAAAAGAGGAAATGGCCCACGCGGTGCTCCGGTACGTGGCAAATTGGGCCAAAAACAGAATTACCGATGTGCTGGTTTCAGATAGCACGCGGGAGGAACGGCTGGACTCCGCATTGAATGCCATCGACGAACTCTACGACGGCGGCCGGCTCGACTGCATTCTCCGTGCACTGTCGCACGGCTCCGCGGCTAATCTTTTTCGAAAGGAAACAGGCGCTATTTTCGAGACGCTGATCCGCTC
Source organism: Dyadobacter beijingensis DSM 21582 (assembly GCF_000382205.1). Lineage (GTDB taxonomy): Bacteria > Bacteroidota > Bacteroidia > Cytophagales > Spirosomataceae > Dyadobacter > Dyadobacter beijingensis. Next base: position 185,415 of record NZ_KB907793.1, on the reverse strand, counting down.
GTTCAAACATCTCGCGATGGATTTCGGCCACGATGAGCAGCATGCCGAACAGCTTGCCGGCGAACTGATCGTCAAGATCCAGGGAACGCTCATCGTGCAACGTTCGCTAGGCGGAACTTCGATGTTCAAAGCCATGCTGGATGACATGCGGACCAAATTCATGAAAACAAATCTGTAGACACTACCGGCGACGACCTGATTTCGGCCAACGCCGTTCCCGGCCTCCCCAGCTTTGTGAAGCTGCAAGAGGAAGGTTATCACATTGTCACATTCTAATCCGGCTTGCACGACCGTCATGACCCGGCGGCTGTGCTTGCTTACCCTGCATATGGAAAAGAACCCATTTCATTCCGGCGAGCTGAAAGTACAAGCCCTGGCCGGCGAAACGCAGATTGCCAGTCGGAATGGTCGGCTGATCGCCGACAGGATTCCCAACGGCGCATTGAAATTTGTCGATAAACAGCCTTTCGTGCTGGCGGCCAGCCTGGATGAAGAACGAAGCATCTGGGTGTCGCTGCTTGCCGGCCAGCCCGGTTTTGTACAGGCCGAAACGCCGGAGGTGGTGCAGCTGGATACGACGCATCTGGTATCGGCGGACAATGATATTTTCTGGACAAATGTCGGCAATCACCCGGGCGTCGGTCTGCTCTTCATCGAGCTCGCCACGCGCAGGCGGCTGAAAGTCAACGGCCCGGTAACTGTCGCGCCGGACGGCACGGGCTTGCAGGTAAACGTGCAGGAATGCTTTCCGCTATGCCCGCGCTACATTCAGCGGCGGGAAGTGGCGGTGACCACGGCAACGCGCCAAACCAATGCCGCCGCGGAAACCGGGCTGCATTTTACGCCGGCGTTGCAGGAATGGATCAGCGGGGCCGATACGCTGTTTGTCGGCAGCGGCCACGACGACTACCACCTCGACGTCGGCCACCGGGGCGGCAATCCGGGTTTTGTACAAATCCTGGATGAAAATACCCTGCTCATACCCGACTACAACGGCAACAGCATGTTCAATTCATTGGGCAATTTCAGCGTAAATCCGCGGGCCGGACTGTTATTCGTTAATTTTGAAACCGGCGAAGCGCTACAACTCACCGGGCATGCCGAATTGCATTTTACAGAGCCGGACGCGGATGACGCAACGGGCGGAACAGGCCGTTACTGGCAATTTCATTTACACAGCTCGCGCCGGCAGGCAAGCCTGACTGGCCTGAACTGGACCTTCCTCGACTATTCCCCGTTTAACGTTTAGCATTCATGGTCAAATCCGTCAAAACTCGACCGGAAAGAGGCATCGCATTGATTGGAGACCCGCAGCAATTACGCAGAGCCACGTCATTGCCGCTGTATAGCCACCTTCGATTGATGAACCTGGCCGTAGACGTCTTTCGTCCGCACAATATACTGCCCTACCGGAAGCCGGCTTACATCGACCACACTGGCGTTGGATCTCCCGGTTTTTTGGCTCAGAATAGTTACACCTTTCAAGTTGATCAACTGAATATCCGTCAAATCAGACTGGGAAACAACGGACAGTCCGCTGGAAACCGGATTAGGATAAACGGTCGTGACTTTCGCACCATCCAATGTTTCCCGGACGATTTTGCTGTAAGCATATGTTCCGTCAAGGTCGATCATTTTAAGGAGATAGTAGACTAATGTGCCCGGCGCAGTAACGCTGTTGTCCGGAAAGCTGTAAGCATTCGTCGCGCCTTTCCCCGCGACAAGTCCTATGCTGACAAAACCATTTTTCGGGCCACTTTCGTTGACGCAGCCTTTCTGCTAAGGCTGTACCGATTGCCTGAACGTCAGCTGATCTTACATCGTCGACCCCGCCAGCCCCTTCCTGATCCTGCTCAGCGACTGCGGCGTGATGTTCAGATAGGTTGCTATCAGATAATTGGAAAACATATCCAGCAAATAGGATTCGTTTTTCAGAAATTCCTGGTAACGCTCCGTGGCCGAAAATGTTAGCAGGCAGGCTATTCTGTCGTAGGCGATCACCAGGCTTCTTTCGTGCAGCTTCCTGAGCCAGGTGCCAAAAGCATGGGATTGATTTAAAAGATGATCCACGGCTTCGCCTGAAAATTTAATGGCGGTAATGTCGGACAGCGCCTGGATGGACATTCTCGACGGTGTTCCCGACAAAAAGCTGCGGTAATCTACCGCAAACAAATGCTTAACAGGCGCGCCGGAAACATTATAGTGAAAAAACCACGTCGTAGTTTTTCCACTATAATCCGTGAAGTATGAAATAGCCTTTCCGTCGACCATAAAATAAATATCCCTACAAACCTCACCCGCCGTCAGCAGCAATGCGCCTTTGGCGAATACGACGGGTTTAGCGTTGTCGGCCAGCAGCTGCAACATGTGCCCGTCCGGCTCGATATCGGCCGCTATCAAATCAATAAATGGCTTCAAAAAGGTATCCATCCTTCACCACAATTCATTTCGAACCGACTGCTTTCAGGATTACCTCGGCCACTTTGGCGGGCTGGGATAGCATTGACACATGACTGGCCGGAAGATGGAATACGGTAGCCTTGATCCTTGCCGCCATTTCGCTTTCCAGTTTCGGGGAAATGATCTGGTCGTGGTCGGACACGATGTAGAAACTGGGCTTATGCTTCCAGGCGGGATTGGAGATTTTTGCTCCCAGCGTACTCACATGAAAACGGCCCTGGCCTGCGGCGAGTACCAATGCATCCTGCCTCGGCAGGTCCTGGGCGAAATACTGCACGATGGTCTCATCTTTGAGGCGGATAAATCCGTCGGCGATCACCGGGTCGGAAAAACCGGGCACATTGGGTATTTTCTTCGTTTCGTAGGCGTCTTTGCTGATACTTTCCAGACTTTCGCCTTCATCGGGTGCATATGCGGCCACGTACACGAGCGACTGCACCTTGTCGCTGTTTCCCGCCTGGGTGATCACGGCACCGCCCCACGAATGTCCCACCAGGACCACATTTCCCTTCGCCTCGGCAATGGCCCGGTTAACGAATGCCACGTCTTCATCCAGCGAAGTGAGCGGGTTTTGGACGGCAATGGTCTGATATCCTCTTTTTTGCAAAATGGGGATCACCTTGTTCCAACTGGAACCGTCGGCGAATGCGCCATGAACGAGGATAATGGTCGGTTTTTCGTCCGCGGCGGATTGGGTTTTCCCCGGACCGGACAAAGCGCTTACGGACGGAGACGTGCATAAGAGAACTGCGCTGGCCCCGTAGGCGAGCATTCGGCTGATTAGCTTCATTAATTGAGATGGTTATGGATAAATTAATTATTGAATTACATCCTCAGGTATTGGGACAAGACTTCCTGTAATCGGTGAAGCTGCAACCGCATCCCACTTTAAAAAACTTGCTGAAATGCGCAGTATCCTCAAAACCAAGCTTGTAGGCTACCGCTTTCATGCTGGTGTTCTGAACAAGTGCCATTCTTTTGGCCTGGATGAGCAGGCGCTTGCGGATATTGGCGCTCGCCGTCATTCCCGTCTCCTGTTTGATGATCTGGTTCAGATAATTCGGCGTAACTGCCAGTTCGTCGGCATATTGGCTCACCTTTTTATTTACGTGATATTTTCGCTCGAGCAAGTCGAAAAACCGCTTTGTGAGCGCGGTTACCTGGGAACCGAACGAAGTACTGAACGCGACGGATTTCTGCCGGGCCAGGTAAAGTAATACGATCCTGAGGTAGCCCGAAAGTACGTCGGTCTTCTGGCTGTGGGCCGTCGCGAGTTCGAGCTGCATGCATTGGATCGCGCTCATGATCGTGGCGGCCGTCAATGCGTCGACCTGGAATAGCCTCGACGTGCAGTAGGACAAGCTCGGGTAAGTGGAATTGACGTCGGCAGGGATCACGCCGGTAGGGAACCGGACCACCAGTCCCTCCGGATCGGAGGAAGATCCGAAATAAAATGCCCGGCCCGGAGCCTGGAACAATATCATCCCTTCGGACACCTCGAATGCTTCCAGGTCTATCATCGCGCTGAACCGACCTTTGGTCAGCCAGATCATTTCGACGGAGTGGTCGTATTTGGCCGCGCGTGACGACAGAAAATCAGCGTTCAGTGCCGTGATTTCGAATGGTTCACCGGCATAGACCGGATTTTGAATAGGTTGAACCACAAGATGAAGGGGTGCCGGATAATTATTCATAGCAGTATTTGGTTAAGGGTAAGGAAACGCATTGAAAGCACCTTCCCTTTTGCCAAACGTATGCCACTACACGTCAATCCATTTCAAATGCATTCATTTATTTTACAACGCATTGTATATCAATTAATTAAACAGATTTTCTCAAAACTTAGGATTACGAGTATATGCTTAACACCTCCAAAAAAGTTGGGCTGACAATCCGAAACTCCAATAAAGTTGGAGGCGCAGGGATTACAATGGCTTGTTAAAATCTTCCCGTTTGATCCCCAGCTTGGCCATTCTGGCTTCCAAAGTGGTGGGTTTGAGATTGAGCATTTCCGCCGCGCCCCTTGCACCGCGTACAATGCCTTTTGCCTTCCTTAGGATAGAAATAATGTATTCCTTTTCCGTTTGCTTATGGATGCTTTTCAAATCTCCCAGGCTTTCAACATTCGCTTTTCCGGGCAGTCCGGGCGATGGGCTCATCAACCTGCGGCGGAGTTCCAGCTTGGAATTTCCGTCGTTGAGTATCACCGTTTGCTCGACGACATTGACCAGCTCCCGGATATTCCCCGGCCAGTCGTAAGCGTTCATTTCATCAAACATTGCATCCGCCACGCCGTGAAATTTCTTTCCGAATTCCTTGCAGAATTTGTCCGCGAAATAGCACGCTAAGGCTTCAATATCGCTTTTCCGCTCTCTCAATGCCGGTAATGTGATCGGGAAAGCATTCAGGCGGTAATACAGGTCGAGCCGGAAAGTACCGCTGGCGACTTCCTTTTCCAGGTGGCGGTTCGTGGCTGCGACGATCCGTACATTCACCTTTTTCGTTGTGCTGCTCCCGACATATTCGAATTCCTTTTCCTGCAACACACGCAGCAATTTCACCTGTGTTTCCAATGGCAGCTCCCCCACCTCGTCCAGGAAGATGGTACCGCCGTCGGCCTGTTCGAACTTGCCTTTCCGCTTTTCGCTCGCACCGGTAAATGCCCCCTTTTCATGCCCGAACAGTTCCGATTCCACCAATTGGGCCGGGATTGCGGCGCAATTCACCTTGACAAACGGCCGCCCCTTCCTCGGTGAAAGCGAATGAATGGATAAGGCAATGTTCTCTTTTCCCGTTCCGCTTTCGCCCAATATCAACACCGAAGTATTGTACGGCGCCACCTGCATCGCCTGGTCCAAGGCAGTCAGCAAAAGCGGATGGCTCCCGACAATGCCGGCAAAGCCCGGAACGAAAGACCCATCATGCGCGTGACGATCCGCACGGCCTATCGCATCAGACTGATTATCAGTAGCTACCGAGCCGGTCAGCTGCTTGCGGAGCCGGTCCAGCAAAGTAATATGGCGGTTGCCGTAAACATCCTCGCGACGATTGAGAAAGATATAATTGACAACCGGCTCCCGGTGCGATACGATCGGGAAAACGAGGCAGGAATGCAGCTTAAAAGTATCGAGGTACAACCCTGGCAACGGATGAACGGAACGCAGAGACGTGAGCGCCTTTTCGTCATATGCAACCGGGTCCAGGAGAGGCTTGCTGTTGTTGATGATCGCTGCAATGGCCTGCTCTTTCAAACCGGAAATCGTGGCGAGCTGCTGCTTTCCGATATACTGATATTCGTCGAATGCGACTCTCAGGTACGCCTGGGTGTCGGGCCATGCGGAATCCGCGGGCCAGCTCGCGCACACCAGGAGGTCGAAGGGAATGTGCGGCTGCAACAGCTTTGCCACTTGCAGTAACCTTTGGCCGTCGTCCGATGTGCTGCTGCCCAATGCAGCCAGCTGCTTTTGCAACAATTCTTCCTGCCGGACTTTCGACTCGATGCTGTGCCGGTGACGATACAGCGCAATGTCGATGGTCACCAGCAGGTCCTTTTTACGGAAAGGCTTCACGATAAACCCGTACGGATCTGTTCGCTTGGCTTCTTCGAGAATCTCCTGACTGGAATTCGCGGAAATGTAAACGAAAGCCAGGTTTTCTTCCTTGAGTTTCCTCGCAAGATCGATCCCCGACCGCTGGCCGTCGAGCCTGATATCCAGCAAAACCAGGTCGGGCTTTGCAGCTTGGATGAGCTCGTCCGCTTCTTCTGCCGAAGCCGCTACGCCGCTTACCTCATATCCGGCTTGCTGTAAGATCACCCTCAGATCATTGGCGACAATAAATTCGTCCTCAACAATAAGCACCCTATATTTCATGTTCCGATTCGATTAATTAAAGGCGGTTACGAGACAAGCCTGTTCTGGTAGGCAAATCTCACCGTAATATGTACTCCCTGATCACTTTCGATATCAAAAGTGCCTTTCAATTGCCTTGCCAGGCCCTGCATCAGGTCCATGCCGAGTGAATGATGCGATGCCGGATCAAGCTCCGCGGGCAGCCCGATACCGTTATCCGAAATCCGGAGCAAAAGCTTACCCGGCCGGTCGTGCTGCAATGCGATGCGCACCTTACCTGAATGATCGTTCAAAAATGCATACTTCATCGCATTGACGATGCTTTCATTGATAATCAGCCCGAGCGGAATGGCCTGCGATACTTCCAGATGGATTTCCTCGATCGTCTGCTCAAAGCTGACCCGGTTGGCCGTATCGAAACTTTCCGCCAGGTAACTGACCAGTTCCTGAATGTACTCCGGCATCGCAATGGTCGTCGTATTTTCGTCCAGGTACAGCTTCTGGTGGATAAGCGACATGGCCTGCATTCGCCTGAGGCTATCCTGAACCGCCACGACGGCAGCGCCGTCGGCCAGGTAGGCCGATTGCGTATTGAGCAAACTGGTCACCATCTGGAGATTATTCTTGACCCGGTGGTGGACTTCCCGGATCAGCCACTCCTTTTCCTTAATGAGCTTTTCCTGCTCGGTGTTCAGCGCTTCCAGGTAACTGTTTTTCCGGTCCAACTCGCCCTGGTTCGCTTCCAGCTGCCGTTGGTTTGCTTCCAGCTGGCGGTTCGTGCGCTGCTTGATCAAATAGCGGTTGAGTATCAGGCCGATGATAATCAGCAACAGGGCCACCACAACGAACGTGACGTTTTTGGCCCGGTCGGCCTGCTCAACCCTGATCGCCTGGAGTTGGTTCTGGCTATTGAGCAGTTTGATATCCTTATCCTTTTTTTCGGCCTCGTACTTCACCAGCAGTTCACTGGCCTGTCTCCGCTGATCGTTGGTAAACACCGAATCGGCAGCCTCGTAGCTCAGGCGGAGATTTCGGATCGCGTCCAGGTACCTGCCGTCGAGGGAGTCGATCTTGAAGAGGTTATAATGGTAATTCCCCTTTCCCATAATATCCAGCGCCGATACGAACTGCCTGCCTTTTTCCAGCAAATCCCTTGCCTTGCTTGTTTTGCCAATGACACGGTTGAATGCGGAGATCTGAAAAAATGCCGCCGGAAACTCATCGTGCACATATTCAAGGGGAAAGCGCTCCGCCATCGTCAGAAAGACGTTATAATTATCCTCCGCCAGATTGAAATTCTTCAAATTCTCGTAAGCATTGCCAAACAGCAGGGCGAAATGCATCTTCTCAAAATAACTTGTGGGCGGGTACTTCCTTTCAGCGTCTGTCAGCAGTGCCAATGCTTCCTTCGCCCTCCCGGTGTTGTTGAGCATCCATACCTTGCCAATCAGGGCGCGGTACCAATACAGCCTCGTTTCGCGCTTCCGGTCTACCAGTGCTTTGTCAAACCAGGTCATCGCACTTTCTAACTTGAACATCCGGTCAAAAATGAGTCCTCTCCGGGTGTAGAACAGGCCGATGAATGTCGAATCTTCCCTGGTTGCGACGCATGCCAGGCTTTTGTTTGAATAAGTCAATGCATTGGTAAGTTCCCCTTTCCGGTAGGCCAGCCAGGAGAGTGCGTCGTAAGGGTATTGCCGCTGCCGGAACCGGATCGCCGTCTGCAACCCGATTATTTTACTTAAATACTGTTCAGCAACGCCATACCGCTTGTTCACAAAGTTCTCGATGTTGATCAGGGACAGGGTTTCGATCTCCTTTTCCCGCGATTTTTTTGCCGTAAAAATGGCGAGCGCTTTTTCGAATTTGGGTAGCCGGTCGGGGTCGCCATACCGCAGCACTTCCGCCCCGGCGAGCATCGCCCGCGCGTAGGCCATGCGATCCCCCGAGCGCTCGCACAGGCCCGCGAGCTCCGTAAAAGCCTTTTTACTTTCCTCTGCAAGCCCCGATTGATGAAGCCAATGCGCTTTGAGCATCAGGCATTCCACTTTCCACGCCCCAGGGGCCGATCGGGCCAGAATGGACGCCTGCCCGATATTTTTGAACGCCTGGTCAAGATCTCCCTTTTCGGTACCTGGTTTAAAAACAAAATAGGTCCCCAACTCGATAAGCGACCGCAGCTTCGGCAAGCCGTTTTGGCGAGCGGCAAGTTCCTGTGCGTCTTTGACGTGGCCGGCGTCGAGGAGCCGGGTAACCTCCGTCGGTTTTCCATCGCTGTACCCCTCATTGTAAGCCAGCAGCGGGCTCAATCCATACACCCGGCAAGGGATAAGTATGGCGCTGTCCATATCGATCTGGCCCTGGCTGATCGTCTGGAGGTATTGCGCCGTGATGCGGATCAGGAGCCGCTGGCGCGCTACGTCATTATAACCAGAGCCGCCCGGTTGCGCATCGGCCGCACAGGCGCACAGGAGCGCCAGCACCACGGCCATTACGCCCGCGACAAGCCGCATCGAAATCAGGTCGTAGAATTCTCTATTCATGGATAAATTTATTTATTTAAATCGGCAAACCTGACCATAATATGCACGCCGTCGTCACTTTTGATGGCGAAATGCCCTTTCAGCTGCCGAGTCAGCCCCTGCATCAGGTCCAGGCCCAGCGAGTTATGCAGCCGGATGTCGAAACCGGTAGGCAGCCCCACGCCATTGTCGGAAATGACCAGTAGCAGCTGACCGGGCCCATCGCGCTGCAACCCGATCCTGACGATGCCCTGCTTCCTGTTTTGAAAGGCATATTTGATCGCATTGACAATGCCCTCGTTCAGGATCAACCCCAGGGGAATGGCCTGCGATACATCCAAAAATAATGGGTCTGATGTCTGTTCGAAAATGATCCGGTCGCCGGTTTCGAAGCTTTCGCTCAGGTAGGCCACCAGTTCGGTAATATATTCCGTCATCGCGATCGACGTCGTATGCTGGTTTTCGTACAGTTTCTGGTGGGTCAGCGACATCGCCTGCATGCGCCGGAGGCTGTCCGTGATGGCCGTCACCGCTACTTCCTCTTTCAGGTAGGCCGACTGCGAGTTCAGCAGGCTCGTCACCATCTGCAGGTTGTTCTTGACCCGGTGATGGACCTCGCGGATCAGCCATTCCTTTTCGTGAAGCAGCTTGTCCTGCTGTGCATTCAATGCTTCCAGATGCAGGTTTTTCTGGTCCAGCTCCTTCTGCTTCGCCTCCAACCGCAGGGTACTGCGGTATTTGGTGCGGTAACCGTTGAATAACAGCCCCGCGATAATCAGCAGCAGCGCCGCACCGATCAAACTGATGTTCCTGATCCGCCTGGCCTGCCGGTTTTGGCTATGAAGCAATTCGATGTCCTTTTTCCTTTTTGCAGTCTCGTACCGTACCTGCAATTCCTCGATCTGCCGGCTCTTGTCGATATTGAAAATTGAATCATTCAGGATTTTGTGCGCCATCAGATCCTGCACTGCCGCACGGTAATTTCCAGTCGCCGAATCCGCCAGGTAAAGCATCAGGTATATCTCCTTGTTTTGCGATAACGAATTGATCCCCTCGGAAGCATGCAATGCTTTTTTCAGAAAAAGGGCCGCATTGCCGGACTGCCGCTTTTTGAGAAAATACCGGCCGATCTCGAAATGAACATCGGTGGCTATTTCATTATCCGTTTTCAGTGTCGCAGCCAACGGGATCAGCTCCCGGTAAAACTTCTCAGACTCGTCATGCTGCCGTAATGCATCATAGCAAAATGCGAGCGATGCGAGCAGGCTCGCCTTCGCGTACGGTCCGTTCGGTTTATTTTTGGCCTGCACATCGAGTATGAATGCGAGCGCATCCTGCTGCTTCCCTAATTTAATCAGTTCGCGCGCCAGGAAGCCCGCGTCGCGGAACATGTAATGGTTCACCGGCTCTACGTACCGGATTTTCCGAAACACTTTCCGATACCATTCCACGCTGTTTTCCGACTGGCCCAGCTCCCGGTACATATTCGCCAGGCGACTGTAAAAGGTAGTGGCCGGGGAGAAATCGCCGGACGCTTCCATGGTTTCAATGGCTTTGAGGGCGTAGTATATCCCTTTGTCGTAGTTGCCTTTGTACCGGTTCGCTACGGCAAGCAGGTCGTATACATAATAAATCTTGGGATAGCCGATGGCCTTGTAGCGGCGAAGCACTTGCAGCAACTGTGCTTCCGCCAGGTCGAGTTTGCCGTGAATGAGGTTCAGGTCGGCGATGCTTTTCAATGCTTCTATTTCCTTTTGCTCTTGCCCGGCGAGCCGGTAGAGGGTCACCATTTTTTCAAAGCATTCCATCCGCGTAACGCCGGTCGTATCCCGCGAGCGGATCAGCATAGCCAGTTCGCGCCATAAGTCGCCCTGTGCTTCCTCGTTTCCGGGCTTGCCCATTTTGTCAATTGCCTCTTTGAAAAGCCTTTTTCCTTGCTCCTTATCCCCTTTCCTGAAACTATACAGCGCTTTTGCACGAAGCCCGGCAACCAGTTCGGGCCCGCTTTTCCCAGGTGTCTGAGGAAAAACGTGAAACGGGCTCGCCGTCATTAGCACTGCTATCAATGCGAAGAACACGATCTTTTTGCGTGGGTCTGGCATGCCGGGTTTATTTTGATGTCGGTGTCATTCTCTGCAACATGCCGGACGACGTCCGGGTGCGAACTGTCTGTAAACGAAAAAACAGCGGCGATAAATCGTCGCTGTAAGCAAGCACAAACCGGGCCGTTCTTCAATGGCCGGACAAGCGTATCTATCGGGTCATAGCACTTTTCTTTCCAGGAAATCCCTGATTTTGTCCGCGATTTCGTCTCCCACGCTTTCGAGCGCGAAATGCCCGGCGTCAAACAAATGGTATTCCAGGTTTTTGACGTCCTTCTTGTACGCTTCCGCCCCACCAACAGGGAAAATGTAGTCGTTTTTGCCGTAAACAATCAGCATTTCGGGATTGCTTTCGCGCAGGTACTGCTGCCATTGCGGGTACAATACGACGTTGGTCCGGTAATCGTAAAACAAATCCAGCTGAATCTGTCCGTTCTCCCCGCGTTCCAGATGCCGCAAATCGATTTCCCAGTTGTCCGGGCTTATCACGAGCGGGTCAGGCACGCCGTGGGTATATTGCCATTTCAGGCCATCGGGTGAATGGAAGGTTTTGAGCTGGTCTTCCGCCGCCTTGTCGTTCCGGTCGGCCCAGTAGGCTTTGAAAGGGTCCCAGAAAGTTTCCAAACCTTCCTCGTACGCGCAGCCATTCTGCACGATGATCGTCTGGACGCGTTCCGGCGCCGCCGAAGCGATCCTCCATCCTACCGGTGCGCCGTAGTCCATCAGGTACAGGCTGAACTTGCCGATGCCCAGCTCGTCGAGCAATGCATTGACAATTACCGAATAGTTGGCGAAAGTGTAGGAAAAATCCGCGATCGGCGGCTGTTCGCTCCTTCCGTAACCCGGGTAATCCGGGGCAATCAGCCGGAACTTGTCCGAAAGGTTATGGATCAGGTTCCTGAACATGTGCGACGAGGTCGGGTAGCCGTGAAGCAGCACCAGGACCGGCGCGTCCAGCGGCCCCGCGTCACGGTAAAAGATATTTACGCCGTTGATTTTGATGAACTGATGTTTGGTCTTCATTGTGATTGATTAATTATTGGTGAGGTGAAAGATTACACTGGCAAAATTACCGCTGCCTCCCGGCGCGACCAATGTATTCAATACAGGACCTGGGGTAAGTGTAAAGGCGGCTTAATACTTCACGGCGGCCGTGAAACCCGCCATGTAAATAGATTTGCCCAGGCCGGCAAACCGCAGGAATTTCCCGGTGTCGAACCAGGTGAATTCTACCTTGAAATCCAGGAAGCGCCCCGGCCGGAAATTCACATCGGTACCAAGCTGCTTCCCGATTCCCTTGTGTTTAATACCCCGCCCGTCATGAATGAGCGCACCATTGACAGCGTACAAACCATCTTCCCGGCCCATTCGCCAGAATAAGTCATAGTCCATCGACCACGTAATGCGGCGACACACTTCCCATTGAACATAGGGATGCACGTCGGTCAGGTTATAGGGGCCAATCAGCGAGGCGAGACCAAAATAAGCGCCTCTCGGGTACAAAGGGTTGAATGTGTTCAGCAAACGGTCGCCCGGCGTCCTGTCGCCGCTGATAAGTTCGGACTTTATGCCGAAAACCGGTGCCAACCGCTCCATATGCGGCTTATAAGACGCGTCCATTGAGACGGTCCAGGCGCGGATTTGAGACATAGAAATGCTTCCAAACTGGTACACCGCTTCGAAATCGAAGGAAACGCCCGAGGCCTCTTTCCATATCCGGGTGCCCAGCGAATGCCTCCGCTCCCTCCCCACGGCATCGGCAAAAACACTTTTCTTGCTAAGCCCGAGATAATACAGATCGACCCCGGGAAAACTGCTGATCTGCGGAAGCGTGACGTACGTGCCCCACAGCTGACTGGAACCGTCCCAGAAACGTTCGTCGAATATGCCCTTCCTGCCCTGGACGTAATTGGCGTAAAATGCATCCGCACGCAGGTATTTCGCGTCGTAAATCAGCCTGGCGGCGTCAAACGACTGGCGGCTGTTCGGTCCCTCGCGGACGGAAATCAGGCGCTGCGAGCCGTAGCTAAGCTCCTGCCTGCCCATTCTCAGGAAGAGCCGCTGGTTATTTTTGGCATACAAATCCGCCTCCATCATCAGCTGATGGATATCGAGCGGGTTTTCGTCGACCGGGCTGGCCGGTTCCGTATTGCCGGCTGCAAAACTGCTTTGCAGCTGCGCAAACAGCCGAAAGTGGTTACCCCAATGCAGGTCGGCGTGTGTCAGAATGCGGCTCAGCATAAACCCGTCCTGATCTTCCGGCTCCGAGCCCCAGCCAGGGTTTTTATACCAAAAATACTGGTAGCGCACCTCGCCCCCCAGCGAGAGATAGGAATGCTTTTTACCCAGCGGAATGTGTTTTACCTGACTGTAAAAATCCGCACTATCTGGCTGAATGGCGCTGTAATCTTCCTCATACCGGAGTGTTTTGAACCGGACCTCCTGGGCATACGACGGCCGCGCTTCCGGCAGGAGCATTACCGCAAGCAGGCAGGCCATTAACCACCTGCTATTCTGTTTGATAGCCGCCATAATATTTCACGGGGCTCCATTCGGGGATCACGGGTAATCTTTGCGGTCCGAGGGATGTGAATTCGTTGTCGGCCCAGACGATTTTGCCATTCAGCATCGTCAGTACCGACGTAATGCCGTCGATCTGATCAACGGAAACGGAAAAATAGTCGTGACTGATCAGCACAAGGTCCGCATCGCCGCCGGGCCGGATCACGCCCTTATCCTTCTGATGGAGCAGGTCATAGCCGCCGGACGTCATCAAACGCAGTGCCGTGAACCGGTCCAGGATATTCGCCGGGTCCATGACCTGTGTGCCGCCCAGCGTCTTTCCTGTGACTAGCCATTTCAGCGCCACCCACGGGTTATACGACGCCACGCGCGTACCGTCCGTCCCCAGGCCGACCGGTAAGCCGGCTTCAAGCATTTTCTTCACGGGCGGCGCCGCGGCGGCGGCCTTTTTCCCGTAGCGTTTTACAAAAAGCTCGCCCTGGTAAGCCATCCGGTGCTGAATGGCAATGCCCCCGCCCAGCGCTTTGATGCGCCGGATGTTGGATTCACTGATCGTCTCCGCATGATCGAAAAACCACGGTATGCCTTCCAGGGGTACCTGTTTGCCAACTTTCTCGATCACGTCCAGGTCTTTGCCGATGCTTTCGTCGTAGGTGGCGTGCAGCCTGAAAGGCCATTTGTTTTTCAGCAGCAGCGCTATTACCGGGGCGAGCTGCCCTTCCACCGTGGGCGGCAGGTCGGGCCTCGGCAGGAGGAAATTCTCGAAATCTGCCGCTTCCGCCACCAGGTTTTCACCGCCGCCGGCCACATGATAGTCATCCGCATGGGCGTGGCTCAGGTCCACCATATTAATCCAGCGCGTATAATCGGCCATTTCCGTACCCTTCTTTTGGGCAAAAAGGTAATGCGGCAGCCGTACCGTGAGCTTGCCCGCTTTATAAAGCGAATCGGTGACGGCATAGTCATCGGGGAAATTCTGAAACCCGCCGCCCGCGTCCATCACTGCCGTAACGCCCAGGCGGTTCAGTTCAGACATAAACTGGATAGTCGAATTGGCTTTTTCGGCACCGGAAAGCTCGGGTAGTTTGGCCAAAGTCGAGTACAGAATGAATGCATTGGGTTCCGCTACGAGCAGGCCGGTCGGATGACCGTTTTCGTCCTTCTCAATCAGGCCCGCAACGGGATTAGGCGTGTCTGCATGGATATTCAGGGCAGCTATTGCAGCCTGATTGAGCCAGGCCTTGCCGTACAGGTACAGGATAAATGTCGGCACATTACCCGTCGCTGCATTGATTTCGGCAAGGGTTGGCAGCCGCTTCTCCTCAAACTGGTATTCGTTCCAGCCGCCTACCACCCGCACCCATTGACCTTCCGGTGTCCTTTTCGCCTGCTCGCGAAGCATTTCCAGTGCCCTTCTCAGCGTTTTGACGCCATCCCAGCGAAGCTCCGCATTAAAAAAACGTCCGCCGCGGATCACATGCAAATGGCTGTCGAACAGCCCTGGAATGAGCGTTCGCCCGCCAGCATCCACGATTCTCGTACTTTTTGACTTTGTTTTCAGTACCTGGGCGTTGCTGCCGACCGCCAGTATTTTCCCGGAGGAGATCGCTACCGATTGCTCGGTCCGGCTGCTATCGGCCATCGTATAAACTTTGGCATTGATGATGATTATGTCGGCCCTGTTTTGCGCCCGGGCACCCGCGGCCATCCCAAGCAGGAACATGGCAAAAATGCTTACAAAACGCATCGCTCCGTCAGTGCTTGATCATTTCCCGCGAATACTGGATTCCGATGCCATAGGCACCTCCGTAGTCGCGGAAGAGGTCCGTGACGGCATTGTAGGTAGCGCTCCGGCCCCAGTCGCGCTGCAATTCGAGTACGTATTGCATGGAAGTCATGGTGGTGGCTCCCGCTTTGATCATCCGCTGCACAGCCATCTGGTGCGCTTCATCGCTCGCATCGCCGCAGGCATCCGTGATCACATACACCTCGTAACCATCCTGGATAGCGCTCAAAACGGGGCTGACAATGCACACGCTGGTCCATAGTCCGGCGAAAACCAGTTTCTTCTTACCTTTTCCCGTAATGGCCTTGAATGTTGGTCCGTCCTCCCAGGGATTCATCGTCGTGCGGTCCAGATAACCTGATGTTGCCGGCGGATAGGCGGCGAGCAATTCGGGAAATACCGGCCCGCTGAAACTCTTTTCCGCAACAGTAGTCACGACAGTGGGCACCTTGAAGATTTTCGATCCGCCGGCGATCAGCGCCACATTGGTCCGCAGCTGCTCGATCGTGATATTCTTCACGGGAAATGCCATTTGGCTCTCGTGATCGATCAGCACAAGAGCATGATCATTGGGCGTCAGCAGGGAAGCTGCCGGCTTTTGGGCCAAAGTTTGAGCACAGATGCCTGCGGCTATTGCAAGCAAAAAAGTGATTCGTCTTTTCATCGTTAGCTTAATTAAGTGTTTGGAGATTCCCCTCCCGCACCGGGAAAGGGACTGCAATTGCATGCAGCAAAATTCCCCTGGCCGGTAATCGTTTTCAATGTCTGAATTCAGAGACGTGATGTACCGAACAGGGCAAGGAATAACCGGCTATCAAAAAGCTCATCCCAGCGGGACCTTCCCGGGGGCAGCATGCTGGCGATCGCGTGTACCGCGAAATACCCTTTCCGGGATCGCGGAATCGTCGGAGGAGGATGCATTTAGGACGAGGGATATAGGCAAAGCGGTTGATTAGTGGGATTTTTACAGGACAATCCGATTTCAGCTCAACAACCATCTTCTCCGACATTCCATGAAAAAGTTCGCATTCCTCGTCCACGTCAGAAACTCCTATCGCATTGATCTCGCCGCAGTGGCCCGGCCGTTCGGCTGGCTCCCCGAATCGTTTTATGAAAATGCTATGCGCAACCGGCCCCTGCGCCCGTTCGTGTGGAGCAAAGTAACGCTCTCGCCCGGCGCCACCGAGGCCGAAGGGTATGTTATCATGGTGCCGTACTCGGGCAAACAGCTGCTCTCCCAGCAGCGGGCGATGATGCCGCGTATCGAGCAGGCGGTTGACCTGGCCAGTTCGCTGGGCGCGGGCGTGGTCGGCCTCGGCGCATTGACCTCACCCGTGACACTGGGCGGCAAGTTGCTGACCGGCCGCGACGATGTATCGATAACCAACGGAAATGCATTTACCGCCGTCATTACCTGGCGCCGGATGGCGCAGCTGATCGACGAAAGTCCTTCCTACCGCCCTACCGTCGCCATCGTGGGCGCCTCAGGAAGCGTAGGGCATCTGGTCAGCCAGCTGCTTGCCAGGCATCAGCCCGATGCAGATTACCTGCTGATCGCCCGCAATGAACGCAGACTGAACGCCCTGGCGTGGGAAATGACCGGGCTTAATCCGCTGGTGGAGCCGCAGGTATCTACGGATATGGAGTCCGTCAGAAAGGCGGATATTGTACTGCTGCTTACAAGCTCGTCGGAGGCGCTGCTCCAATCCCGGCATTTGAAACCGGGTGCGGTGGTGCTGGACGACACCGTTCCCCGTAATACCAATCCAGCGCTTTTGGACCAAAGGCCGGATGTGACGATCATCGACGGCGGCCTGGTATCAATGCCTTACCTCCACACCAGCCGGGATATCGGGCTTCCCGACCAGACTTCCTATGCCTGCCTCGCCGAAACGATGCTGCTCTCGCTGGCAAACCACGAGGGACATTTCAGCATCAGAAACCCGACTTTGGAACAGGCCGAATACATCGGCGAACTCGCGCGACAATATTCGGATTTCGGATTTCGCCCGGCGGCGGACCATTCCTTTTGTGTTCCAATGAAAACAGCCGCCCGATTCCAGCACAGCTATTCCCGCTCTCCGGCTTCTGCCGTCTGACCGACGCGGTTATATGGAAGGGGGTATAGTTATAATTGTCTGCCTGGTTACTTTTGAAAGCGTAAGCACTAGTTATACGATGCGCTCCTGCTCTATCATTGCCTGGATAACCGCCATTATACTCATCAGCACGTCCGTGGCCGCGCAACAGACGGCTACACTGACCGGCCTGGTGACGGACGCCTCGACCGGGCAACCGATGCCTTTCGCGAATGTATATGTGAATGGCAGCACGCAAGGCGCCGTTACGAATGAAAAAGGGGCATATTCGCTGGCAGGCATTCCGTTGGGGACGGTTGAAATCGCTGTTTCGTTCGTGGGCTATCTTTCCGTTTCGCAAAAGATACGGTTTGAGAATGCATCCTTGCAAAAAGCAAACTTTCAGTTGAAACCGAATGTACAAATGCTGGATGCTGTAACGGTACGGGGTAATCCGAAAGGCTGGGAGCGGCATTTACGGCAGTTCAAAAAGCAGCTTTTCGGCGAACCGTTCGGCGGGCAATGCGTGCTGACCAACAGCGAAGTCCTGAATTTCAAGGAAGATAAAGGTCATCTTTACGCGACGGCGGATGCGCCGCTGGTGATCGAAAACCAGGCATTAGGTTACCGGCTGATTTACGCTTTACAGCATTTCGATGCCAGTTCGGGAAAGGTTTACTCGGCGGGCACCGCCCGTTTTGAAGAACTAAAACCGCAAAATGAACGCGACGCGCAACGGTTCCGCCGTAACCAGCTGACGGCCTACAAAGGTTCGACGAGGCATTTGATGGTGAGCCTCGTCAGCAACACGTTAGAGGAGGCCGGCTTCCTCGTATACCAGGAAGATGCCTCGAAATCATTGCTTACCGATCGCCGTACGGTCACCCTTGCCGCGGCTGTTGCCGAATACCGGCGTTTACGGCCCGTTAACGTGTCCGCATTAATCCAACCAGGCCGGTTGCCGAACGAACGCCGGTTAGTTTCGGGTATGAAGCTGGTTGTATTCTACACGCATGCCACCTCTTCCTTCTCGCCGTATCCCGATGCCCGTTACGCGTATACGGAAATAAGGTTGCCCAGCGGCCAGATGCAGATGACCGCGGACGGGGTCGTTACGATCCCCGAAGGAATGGAAACGGAAGGCAGCATGGCCGCCGACCGCCTGTCCACCATGCTGCCCGCCGACTGGAAACCGGATGGCAACGAAAAAAAGGCCCTGCTAACCGGCCCGTTCGCCACGCAGGGCAAACTTGTGCCGGCAGACAGCAGCTCAGTGCGCATCGCCAACGTGTTCAATGAGCGGTTCCAGTTCCTGTCGCCTGCGGCGTACGTACATATTGATAAGCCGGTATACGCCACGGGTGACCAGCTCTGGATGGGCACGTACCTGCTCGACGCCGCTGATCATGCCCGAATCGGCGGTGAAACAGCCATGCAGGTGGACCTGCTGACGCCCTCCGGGGCACTTGTACAGCACCAATGGATAAAGGTTACCGACGGACGCGGTCAGGGCACCTTTCGCTTGTCCGATAGCCTGGCAACCGGAATGTACCGGCTCCGCGCCTACACCGATGACGACGACGGCCACAAACGGCCGGCATTCGAGCGATTTGTAGCTATTTATAACTTGCTGCGCGGAGCGTCATCAGGGGCTGGTGATTCCGCCACGAAGGCGCCCGACATCCAGGTTCTGCCTGAGGGCGGCCGCTTGGTTGCCGGGCTACCGGCCAGGCTGGGGGTGAAAATTGTGCTACCTAATGGCGATGCGCTGGCAATCGACGGACGCATTGTCGATGACCTGGGCGCGGAAACGGTGCGTTTCAAGACCAACCCGCGGGGAATGACAAGCCTGACCATGCAACCCAATGCACAGCGAGCCTACTACGCCGATGTGTTGTACAATAATCAGCTGCACCATATCCCTTTGCCTAAACCCGAACCGGAAGGGCTGACGCTTTCTGCAGATGCTGTCACCGATACAACCCGGCTGGCGTTAACGATTATGAGTAGCAACCGCACTGCCGAAGAAGCGGTCAACATCCTGATCCAGCAGCGAGGCCGCATTGTCGATCAGCGGAAGATATTATTGCACAATGGGTTGGCAAAAATAAGTTTGCCCACAACAGGCTGGCTGCCGGGTATTGCGCAAATCAGTTTGTACGATGCCGGTATGCGGCCACAGGCGGAGCGATTGGTATTTGTCCCGGACGCGGCGGCACCGGTGCGTGTAGTATTGGGATTGGACAAAAACCGTTATCACCCCCGCGAACAGGTAACCATGCGCATCAGCCTGGACGATAACGGGTCGCCGGCGGCGGCGGCACTCTCGGCGTCCATCACCGATGCCGGCACAGTGCCCGGCGATAGCACCGAAGCCACCCTACCGACGCACCTGCTGCTGACCGGGGACCTTCGGGGACGGATCGACAACCCCAACGACTACCTTGCCAACCAGACTCCCGACGGCCGCCGGGCCCTGGACGACCTGCTGATGACGCAGGGCTGGCGGCGGATTAGCGGCATGCCCGATGCCCGACCAGCCAGCGGCATATCTTTCGGCGGCCGCATTCTGAATGCCAAAAAGCAGCCCCTGCCCGGCGCGCAGATCACCGTAGCGTCGACAGCCGCGGGACAGTCGTTTGTCAAACTGGCCGGCGCCGACCAGCAGGGACATTTCCGGTTGCCGGGGCTTGCCGTGACGGACACGGTGCAGTTCATGGTGCAGATCGCAGATGCCAAATCGAGGCATGTGCCTGCTGCCGAGGCGTTTCTAATGCGTGAATACCCAGGCAAGCAATGGGAGACAGGCCCAGTACCGCCAACACGAAGATGGGCGGCGTTGCGGTCTCAACTGGACGCTGCCCGCAGCAGGCAGGAGGCAAATGCGGACCTTTACCGGGATAAAACAGCGAAACAACTGGCGGAAGTCACGGTAAAAGCGAGAAAACCGGATGAGCGGCCCGCCGATGTCCAGGCGCGCAGCTTGCATAATCAGGCCGATGCGGTGGTGGTATTCGATGAAAAGTCCCCGTTCCACTCAAACCTGTATGAAATGATACAGGGACGGTTTGCGGGCGTCACCATTATCCGGACTGCCGGATCATCCGGAAGTCCGCCGTCTCCACCCGGGTATAACGTATTTATCCGTGGCGTCAACAGTTTCAAAAGCGGTACCCAACCCCTGTTCCTCATGGACGGCCTGCCCATTCATGACCCGGACGGGACCGCATTGCTGGCTTTCAACACCAGGGACATTGAACGCATAGAGCTCCTGAAAAACGCCAGTACCGTCGGGATTTACGGCGTTCTGGGCGGGAACGGCGTGATTGCTTTTTACACCAAAAATGCGAGATCCATGCAGGGAAATTCCAAACAGGCGGCCAGGGTGAAGCCCGTCCCGTTCATTGGGTTTCCATCGGTACAGCGCGAATTTTATACACCCCGTTACGATTCGGAAGCATCCGGAAGCAGCATTTCCGGCCCTGTCGACGACCGCGATGTGCTCTATTGGAAACCGCTCATGCTGACCGACGGCAAAGGGCGATCCCAGTTGCGGTTCCCGCTGTCGGACAAAGTAAGGACGCTGCGCGTGGTGATACAAGGCGTTACGGAAGAGGGCCGTCCGGTGTATGGGATACAGCTGATACAGGTTCAATGAATAAAAGCTTGTAGGCATTTAGGAAATTTCCTAAATCTGTGTCATGATACTATTGGACGTCATAAAGGCATTGTCAAACCAAACGCGGTTGAATATTCTTGAATGGTTAAAAGATCCGTTTGCGCATTTTCCTGCCGAGGAACTGGCCGATTATACGCCGGAATTGGGCGTGTGTGTCTCTGATATCGCCAGGAAAGCGGGGATGTCCATCCCTACGGTTTCTGTCTATTTAAAAACAATGTCGTCCGCGAATATTCTGACCGCCACAAGGAAGGATCAGTGGACCTATTACAAAAGAAACGAACAGTCGATCCAGCAGTTAGCAAAGCATATTCAGGACAGTTTGTAATTTTTTTGATCGGTGAACCCGCTCGACTACCAGGTCCGCCGCGGGGATTATCAAAATGAATTGACTTTACCCGTCATTACCGGGCAGGATGTATCCGGTGAAATCGTAGAAGTCGGTCAGGGTGTGTAAAATTTCAAGGTCGGCGACCAGGTTTATTATGCCCCTGAAATCTTCAAGGGGCAGGGAAGTTATGCGGAATATCACTGCGCCCACGAGACAGAACAGAAATAAACTGAACGAACTGACAAAGCTGGCAGAGTCCGGAAAATTGAAGCCTGTTTTAACCAAAGTTTTCCAATTGCCGGAAATAGGCAAAGCGCATAGCCTGCTGGAATTCAAAGAAGGCGATAAGGATTTTTACGGCAAAATTGGTGTGGAGATCGCAACTAATCGCCCATGACCACCTGCCGGTGTTTCGTTCCCCACGCCGCAAGGCCATGAATAAGGTCCTGCAATGACCAGCCGTATTCCGTCAGGTTATACTTCACCGTCACCGGCTGCGTGTCGAGGACTGTCCTTTTGATCAGCTTGTTCATTTCCAGCTCTTTGAGCTCTTTGCTTAACTGCTTGTTTGAAATGCCGTCGAGATCGTTCACGATGTCCGAGAACCTTCTCTGGTTATAATAGCACATGGATGAAAGGATGGAAATCTTCCATTTTCCGCTCAAAACGTCCATCGCGTCGTGGATCGCCATGATATCTGCTTTGTGACATACTTGCTCCGCCATAAGTTACCTGGTTACCTGGAATATACCGTTACTTTTGGTAACTAAGTTACTACAATAAATGTTCCTGACATAGTTTTGTAGCAAATTAAAATCACAGAGCAATGAATTTCACAAACAAGAATGTAGTCATATCCGGGGGAAGTCAGGGGATCGGCCTTGCCACAGCCAAAGCATTTGTTCAGCAAGGAGCCCATGTGCTGATTACCGGCAGGAACCCGGAAACTTTGCAGAAAGCAGCCGAAGCGATCGACAATCCTAACTTGCAGACGCTGGCAGCCGACACCTCGAATTTGAACGGGATTACAGTCCTGGAAAAATGGGTGGTGGAAAGCGGCAAAAAAGTGGACGTCCTGTTCCTGAACGCGGCGATCGGCGTGTACGCCCCTATCCAGCATGTGACGGAAGCCGATTTCGATGCGCAGTTCAATACCAATGTCAAAGGGCACTTTTTTACCTTGCAAAGGCTCATACCGCACTTGGCTGAGGGCGCTTCCGTGATATTTACCTCATCCGGTGTTGCAAGTGCCGCGGGTATAGCGAGCAGCGTATATTCTGCCACGAAAGCCGCATTGAACAAGATTGCGGATATTGCAGTCAATGAGCTGGCCGAACGCAAGATCCGGGTGAATATCATCAGCCCCGGCCCCATCCAGACGCCCGGGCTGCTGACCGTCGCTTCGCATGAGGTGCAGGATTACCTGGCATCGAGAAGCGCCCTGCAAAGATTGGGAAATGCAGAAGAAGTGGCGAACACCGTGTTGTTCCTGGCCTCCGACGCGGCCGGCTACATCAACGGCGCCGATATTGCCGTCGACGGCGGTTCAATCCAGTATATGCTTAAATAGCAGTTTTTGGCTTCGAATTTAAAAGACAAATCCCTGCAAATGAATCGTTTGCAGGGATTTACTCTTTTAAAAGCCTTATTACTAGGGCAAAAACAACTTACGCGTCACCACGCCCCGCTCCGTCTGCACCCGCACCACGTGTAGGCCCGCAGACGCTCGCGAAAGGTCCAGCACAGCCGCCGCAGCGTGTGCCACCACCCTGCCTGTAAGGCTATAAATGGTCACCTGACTGATCACATGGTCTGTCTTCACATGCGCCTGACGCGCCGCGTCCGCCCATACGGTCACATCCAGCTCAGGCTCCCGCACACGTACGGCGCGTACACCCGACAGTTCGGTAGTACCATCGAAATCCACCTGGCGCAGGCGGTAATAGTTCAGGCCGGTTTTGGGTTCGGTGTCCTGGTAGGCGTACTTCTGTACGACGGCCGTTGTGCCGCTTCCTTTTACAAACCCCAGCTCTTCCCATTGCAAGCCGTTGCTGCTGCGCTGGATGTAAAAACCCGCATTGTTGGTTTCGGCCGTCGTCTGCCATTGCAGCTGCACGATATTTCCGGCCGCGCGGGCTGCGAATGCAATGAGCGTGACGGGCATCGGATCTTCGTATTGGAGCTTCACCGCGTTGCTGGTGTACACGACTTTCCATTCGTCGGGAAGGCCCGCAACCGTCTCGAAAGTACCGGTAATAGCCGTGGCGGTGAGGAGCGTAACTTCATCGCCCTTCACCGGCATGTAGGTCGAGGCCAGTTTTAAAGTACCCGACAATGCGGCTGTGCCCTGGACGATGATCTGGTCGAAATCGGTGCCGGCTGCCGTAATGCCGTTGACCTCTATTTCCAGAATCCCGTTGCCGAAAGCCTGGTCTCCCACGAAGGTCATAATCCCCGGTGAATAGCCCGGCGAGACCGTGCCGCCTGCATTGGTAAAGCCGGCCGCTGCAATCTGACCGGTACCTTTGAGAATGCCATCGATACTGTTGGTGAATGCGCCCGTGCCTTGCTGGGTAATGAATGGCTGGATGGGGCTTAGCTGGCCAACGGTAATGCTGCCTGCATTGTTAAAAGTATTATTCTCCGCAAAAATGCCCTGTTCCGTCCGGTCCACCTGGATCACCCCTGCTGCCTGATTGGCAAAAGCAGCCTGGTTACGGATACCGTAAGTGCCCGCGTTGGTCATCGAACCAATGGTGATGCTGGCCGCATTCGTGAATGTCCCGTTGAAATTGCGGAGCGCGGCGAGCGAAGTACGGTCGATCCCAATGCTGCCGCCTGCGTTGTTATTGAATTCGGCTTCATTGAAAATGCCGTGCACGCCCGTGGCCTCGCTGGCACCAATGCGTACGGCACCGGCATTGTTGAATTTGGCGATGGAATAGTTGTATAGTCCGGTATCGCTCGCGCGGTCGATGTGAATCCTGCCGCCTGCATTGTTATGGAATGCGGCGCGGTTAACCAGCCCGTAAGTACCCGGACTTGCCTCGCTGCCAATGGTCAATTCACCGTCGTTTGTAACCGTCCCATCGAAATTAAGTAAGCCGTTCGCCGTCGTCCGGTCGATTTTCACGACACCATTTGCATTGTTTTTCAACGTCCCGCGGATGAAAAAGCCGTAGGTGGCTGCGTTGGTGGCTGAGCCTATGGCGACGACGGATGAATTGTCAAACAGGCCCGACGGATGAATCCATATCCCATAACTATCAGAATACCCGACATTCACACTCCCGGACTGATTGTTGAATACGCCCTGCACTACCAGCGCATAAGTCCCAACCCCGGCGTTCTCGCCGATGGTCACGGTCGACTGGTTGTTGACCCTTCCAAGTGCCACGTTCAGGCCAACGGCAGGCGTACGATCGATCACGAGCTCGGCCCCGGGCATGTTATTGAAAGTACCTCCCCAGGTCGTAAAACCATCGCCGCCCATCGGCGCATTCAGGCCTCCGATCGTTATTTTCCCCTCGTTGGTGTTAAAACCGGCACACCGGAAGCCCATTTTGCCGGTACGGTCAATCCTGATGTGGCCTGACGGAGCATTCAGTATGTTGCCCCCGTCGACACCGTAATCCGTCAGTTTATCCGCTGCATCTTGCGAGCCGATCACAATGCTTCCCTCGTTGACGAATTCGCCGTAGTAGTTGGCCAGGCCGCTTTCGGTCGCCCGGTCAGACATAATGACCCCACTGGGAAGGTTGTTGAACCGGATTGCCGGCCCTGTGACAATCGCCGGATAATTCACCACCCCCCAAACACCGGGAGAAGCATTCTGACCCACGGCAATGGTGCCCGCGTTGTTGAAAATACCCGCGCCGTGCGTGGTACCCCGCTTGCTCGTGCGGTCGACCCGGATTACCCCACCGGCATTGTTGTCCGCATTGGCCTGGGTTGAAAGCCCGTACAAGCCCACCGCCGCCGCCGAGCCGATTACGATCTCACCCGAATTACTGAAACTGCCCGACGAATGCAGGAACGCCATTTGCGAAGTACGGTCGATCTTGATGGTCCCGCCTGCCTGCTGGCTGAACTCGGAATGATTTTCGATGCCGAGTTGACCCACGTCGGCCGCGGCCCCGATCACGATGGCCGCAGCGTTGGTGAAGGTGGCGTGTATAGATTTTGTTTCGTCGGCATTGTTCATGAGCGCCCGGACCGAGGAGCGGTCGATGCGGATTTCACCGCCGCTGTGGTTGAACACCGCGTCGTTCCAGATGCCGCTCAGCCCAACCGCCTCGCTTCCGCCGATAGTCATGTTACCCGCATTGGTCAATGTCCCGGATGCATTGAAAAGACCGGTGTCGGTACTTCTGTCGATACGGATGGCCGAGCCGGCTTTCGTCTCCAAACTACCCTGGTTGACAATCCCGTAGCTCCCTACCCCGCCCACATCGCCGATGGTAAGTTGCCCGCGGTTGACGATGCTGCCCTTGTTGTTCAGGGCGGTCGTGAAACCAAATGTAAATGGCTCACTGTACGGCGCACTGCCGTTCAGCGAAAGACTGCCCCCCGCATTGATTTCCAGCGAAGCACCGGTTTCGATGAGTACCGAGTTTGCCGCGATCGCCTGCCCCGGTCCGATTACCGGATCGTTTGTGCTTACATCCGGGATAACGATGTTCGCAGTGCCGTCGGGCAGGCCGGGTGTCCAGTTGGCGGCATTGTTCCAGTCACTGCTGGCGGTGCCGGTCCAGGTGCTCTGCGCCTGCGCCGCCGCGAGGGTGAGCAACAGCGCAGGCAGCAGGATGGGCAGCCTCCGCAGGACCGCGAGTGGCAAAGCAGCGGCCATATGGTATAGGTTGAAGGTCATAGGATTGAAAGGTTTTGGTTTATAATCAAAAACAGGTCTCATGCGGGGTCAGAACAATGTGTAGCGCTTTTTGCAGGTCTCGCATTCGTAGCAATCGGGCCTGATCCTGCCGAACGAAAGTATTTTCGCCAAACAGCCCAGGATACAGCGTTTGTCGGACACGAGCAGGTTTCCGCCGCAGGCTTTGCAGCGGATGCCGAAAACAGTTCGTTTAATGATGATTTTGTCCAGATCGAGCAGGCCCATAATGAAGCCAAATGTGGCCCAGAATGTGCTTCCGGACAAAAAACAGGGACGAATGTGCGTCAGCCGGGACGAACGACGGAAAGTTTGGGAACAAACCTTGCCGGGTTATTTCCCAACATTCTATAACTTTCAGGCCTGACCAGGAATGGCAGCGATCAACCACAGCCCTTGAAATGACGAAACTTATTGTAATTCTTTTCTGGACGGTCCTGTCCGTCGGCACCATCGAATGCACCGCACAAACCGCATCTTCAACGCAACGCAAAGCCGGCGAGCAGGGAATTATCACCGGTGCAGACCAGACCGAGGAATATTTACCGCTTTTGAAAGGAAAACGAATTGGCCTGGTCGCGAATCAAAGTTCCATTATCGGTACGAAAAGCAGTGTAGACAGCTTGCTGAGCCTCGGTATCCGGGTGGTTAAAGTGTTCGGGCCGGAGCATGGTTTCCGTGGAAATGCGAGTAACGGAGCCGTGGTTAAAAACGAAACGGACGCGAAAACCGGTCTTCCGATCATTTCTCTATATGGAAAAAACCAGAAGCCTACGAAAGAGCAACTGGCGGATATCGACTTACTTGTATTTGATATTCAGGATGTTGGCTGCCGTTATTATACCAATATCAACACCCTCGAATATGTAATGGAAGCGTGCGGGGAAAACGATAAAGAACTACTCATTCTCGACAGGCCTAATCCGAACGGATACGTCGTAGACGGGCCGGTTATGACGGACGACCGGTTTAAATCCGCCATCGGCATCCATTATACGCCCATGACGCACGGCATGACGATCGGCGAATTTGCCCAATACCTGAACGGTGAAGGGTACCTGCCGAAAAAATGTAAAATCAGGATTGTCAAGGTCGCGAACTATGACCACGATACGCCGTATGTGCTGCCGGTCAACCCATCGCCTAATCTGAATACCCCGCAAGCCGTTTTGCTTTTCCCCAGCTTATGTATGTTTGAAGGGACGGCCATCAATGAAGGCCGCGGAACTTACATGCCATTTACCATTCTCGGGGCACCCGCATTGAAAGGTAAATATTCATTTTCTTACAAACCGGTCGGCATTCCCGGAATGAGCGAGCGGCCGAATCATAAGGATTCCGTGTGTTACGGGCTCGACCTTCGGGAGTACGATATCGCCCCACTTCGCGAAAGCCGCCAGATCAACCTGGCCTGGCTCATCGAGCTGTACAATGCCTATCCGGACAAAGCCCATTTCTTCGCCCCCGGCAGGGCCAACCAGGACATATCCGCCTTCGACCTCCGCATAGGAACCGATCAACTAAGGAAGCAGATCATCGCCGGCGTGCCGGAAGCGGAGATCAGAAAAAGCTGGGAACCCGGACTGCAGCAATTTAAGGATATCAGAAAGAAGTATCTTCTATATCCGTGAGGAATGTCCTGGCTGCGGGTAACTTCCGGGCCACTACCCTTTGCTTATCACCCGCCCGGTTTCGGATCACGATTGCCGGCCTTCAACCTGGTGTCTTCTTTTTGTCCGGAATCCTCTTCAGGCGAAGTCTTCCGGGCATTGGCTGCCGGATCATTGGGCTGTTCCCCCACATCCTCGCGGCCGGCCTTCGAATATGTACCATCCGGGTCGTTGTCGTAAACTTCATTTACGTTTTTTAGCCGCTTTTTTGCTTTATCATCTGTATTTCCCATGATTTCCATGTTTGTTGTTTGAAGTAAATGATATCAAAAACCTTGTGCCAGCAAACCAGGCGCTAGTGGGCAACCGCTTTATTGATACCATTGCCGCCCGTGTTGCCTTGCCATGGTATCCCATGCCGGGAGCAATCCGTTGGTTAATGCGCATCACAGTCTGAGAGGCGGGCCGACGACTTTCAGTCCATTGGCCTCGAATACCCTACGGTGAGACTACATCTCTCTTTGCCCACCAGAAATTCATACGCACCTTCGATAACATAAAAAATCAATATGGAGGGAGCTAAACTGCATTCATCGAATTTAACAACGGCAGGTTTGTCGCGTATTACCATTGACCAAATTTAACGTGACGGGCGAAGCAGCGGGGAAATAAATCGTACTTCTGAGGCCATATGCTTGTAGGAACGATTCTTGGTTACGTACTTTGGCCTTCCTGCGCTGGCAGGCTTTGGATTGCAAATACTATATAAATGGCATCAGGATTTTTCGCAATACTCGACGATATAGCTGCATTAATGGACGATGTTGCGCTGGCTACGAAAGTGGCTACCCGCAAGACGGCAGGAATTTTAGGAGACGACCTGGCGGTGAACGCAGAAAAAGCAACCGGATTTCTGGCGGAAAGAGAGCTGCCAATCCTGTGGGCAATTACGAAAGGGTCATTGATAAATAAATTGATAATCGTACCGATCGCCCTGCTGCTCAACGCGTTCGTTCCCGTGGCGATCACCTACATACTTGTGCTCGGAGGATGCTACCTGGCTTACGAAGGCGCAGAAAAAATCATAGAATTCTTCGCAAGACCCAAACATCGGCCGGCTGCGACGCAGGAGGAGCAGCCGGTATCTGCCGCGGTGCAGGAGAAAACAAAAATTAAGTCGGCGATCACGACGGACTTCATCCTCTCGGTCGAAATCGTCATTATCGCACTTGGGGCCGTTTCGACCCAACAGTCGATGATACAAATCATCACCGTGTCCGCAGTCGCATTGATTGCGACAGTGGGCGTTTACGGCATTGTAGCGCTCATTGTCAGGATGGATGACCTCGGTTACGGCCTGATTCGCAGGACGAATAATGCCGGTCCGCTTGCAAAAGTTGGAAATTTACTTGTTGCCGCGCTACCGGTTGTGATCCGTTTCCTGGGCATTGTAGGAACATTGGCCCTCCTGCTTGTTGCCGGCGGAATATTTACTCACAATATCCATTTCCTGCACGACCTTTACCCCGGCCTGCCGGCCATCATCAAAGAGTTTGTCCTTGGATTGGGCGCCGGACTGCTCGTTGCCGCAATCGTAAGCCTGTTCAAATGGCTGGCGGGGAGCTTCAAAAAACCGAAAGCAACCTAGTAGGTAAACTGAATTTTTCCGGGAGGAAGCGCGCAAAGCAGCGGATTGTTAACCTTCGTTTCCTGTGTCAGCAACCTTCCCTGGTCGTCATACGACTTTTCGATCATGGCGAGCAACTCCCTTGACGCCGTGAGGTATTCGCCGATCTGCCTGCGGTTTCCCGAGAATTTGTGCTCAAAAGTCCTGTTCGCCTTATTGCTGGCATCATACCATGTTTCGTGGCTCAGGACATCGTTTTTGTAGCGGTATTCCACGCGGTACATCAGTTTTCCCTCGACGTCATACCATCTTTGCCCACTCTTTTTTCCATTCGCATAGTCATACGATGTAGACCTGACCGGCATTTTAGTCCCCGACGAATTGGGGAAATTGTAGCTTCGTTCGACTTTCAGCAACCCGGCTTCGTATTCAAATTCCGTTTCAGTGTAGCGGACCCAGCCGTTCTGGTTGTTTTTTATGTACTCCGTTTTCGAGACCAGCATCCCCGAAGGCGCGTACACGAATTCGCTGTACTGATATGGGATCCAGCTCCCCCCGGCAGCGCGGCCGAAGTTCTCGATGCGGCTCAGTTTGCCCTGGGAATCATACGTGTACCTGTCCTCGCTGGATAGCGTCTTGCAATCGGAATCCCCGCAATAGGTTTTTTTCAGGGCAGGGGCGTCGTCATTGTAAGACGCCAATGCAGGTTCGATGCCAAAAATCGACTCGTCGTCTGAGCCGCATGCCAGCCAAAGCGTGGCAAAAAGAAGTGCCAGTAGATTTCCTTTCATGATTGACGGGTTGTAGTTCCATTGATTGACATCCCTTGGCACGAATTAGTTGTAACCGACCGCCATTTCAGAATCCCGCTTTCCGTCAACAAGTATTCGTACGAAGGTGTATTTGACATTCATTTCACCATAGACACCGATGGTGTTCCCGCGATCGACAGCATTGATTTTAGCAGAATGAAATCCCGGGCAAAGCGTATTTCCGCCGGCCACCTCAGGGAGGTACAGAGCGACATCCGGACCGAAATGGACCGTGTCTTCGACCGGATTCCCGAATGGACCCCCGCCACCGTAAATGGCGTGCGGATTTCCTATCCCTTCAAATTGCCTTTCTCGGTGTATTTCGACTAAGGCCCAATGCCATTAAAAGTCGCATTTTTGCCCAAAAGGGTGGTATCCCTGACAACGAATATAGTGCGGTAGAGCGTAGTGAAAGGCTATCAAATGGTTAATAAAAAAAACAGTATCCGAAAACTTCGGATACTGTTTTTACTTACCCCAGCACACTTTGTTATTTCACTACAAATGTCTTGCTGTGACTCTCGCCATTTGCGTACACGATCCTGACCACATACAGGCCTGCGCGCAGATTACGGATATCCAGGCTGTCACCCGACTGGTTGGCTTGCATCACTTCCACGCCGGCGACATTGTAGATCGACACCTTGTACGTGCCGGCATGCGGCAGATTGAGTGACAATCTTCCATTGACTACCGGGTTAGGGTACACGGACAATGCACCTTTCACAACGTCGAACCGGAGTGCCACGACAGAACTATGCGCATAAGTTCCATCGAGATCGATCTGCTTCAGACGATAGTAGTTGGTACCCGCCATCGGTGACGCGTCTTTGAAATCATAGCTCAACGCACCCTTGCTGTTACCACCTTCGGTTTGGTTTTCCACAAACCCGATGACATGCCAGCTGCGTGCATCTGCGCTGCGCTGGATCTCGAAGCCCTTGTTATTCGCCTCTTCGGCAGTAGCCCAGGCCAGATTGGCTATGCCACCTTCCTTAGCTGCCTTGAAGTAAGTAAGCGTAACCGGCAATGCCGTTTCGGAGGTCGTCGATAGGTACACGAATGAAGAAAGTGAAGAAATGTTATGGAACTCCACGTAGTTCACCCCATCCTCCACGCCGCTCGCGTTAGGTGTCAGCTGGACGGCCTTGCTTGCGTCAAGCACGCCGGAACCGTACACATTCGCGATGACGTCTTCCGCTGATCCTTCATACTTGAACCATGCGTTCACCTGAGCGCCCGGAACTTGCGTAGCAGCCAGTTCGGATGCGCTGTAATAGATCCGTACTTTGGCTCCTGTGAATGGAGTAGCGGAGCTATTGGTAATCGATGCAATGCGCGGCATCAGGCTGGTCGTTTTGGTGCCATCCGTGTAGGTTACGCCTTCGGGGGTAATCTTCACCGTGAGGTTATTGAGCACGTCTGCAGGCAGACCCGACGTTGCGAGCAGTTTCAGCGAAGCGTCGGCGCTATTGCGGAAGTAGGTCCATGCGCCGGTACCGCAGTTGTCGTTGTACTCGGTGGTTTCCTCCACTACCGCCGGCAGATACACGGTGCCCGTGGTGATCGGTGTTACCTTGCCGAATGTGAAGTAGCTCGCGCCATTCGGGAAGCTGTGAGTGGCTTCATAGTCTGTGCCATTCAAAGTTACGGGTACCGCCGTCACGTTGGACGAAAACGCAGCGTCGGACGCGAACAGGATCACATAACCTGCGCACGCGTCGTTGGCCAGCGTGGTAGTACCTACCGAAGCTTGCGGGAAACGTATCAGCAACTCACCGGCCACATTGGTGTTCTGTACTTTCCAGATACGGTTCATGCGGCGCGCGTTGTTGGCGCTGCCCTCATATTCGAATGCGGTGTAAGTACCGGCCGTGTTGGTCATCGCCTGGGTATTGCCGTTATCACCCCATACGAGGAACTGCCCGTCCGACAATGTACCGGTATTGGCAGCGTTGGTCGCGGCGATGTCCCCCAGCCCGATGATCACCTGGTTGTTGGTGTTGGCATGCTGGCTGCGGCTTTGCTTCTGTTCCAATGCAGAAATGAAGTCCTTACCGATACCCGCCACATTGGTGTAATAGCCGCTGTTGGCTGCTGCATCCCAGACTACTGTGCCTGCCGACGTGGTGTAATTGTTTGTATTACTAAGCGTTACACCGTACTTAATAGCCAGATAAGACTCAACTTTATTTTTTTCGGCTGCACTATTGTTGCCATTGCCGTAAATAACCACTTCACCTATGTGTCCGATAAAGCCTGCATTGTCGCTACCATTACTTGAAAACTGGGTAGAACCAATTGCATG
The DNA here is from genome assembly GCF_000382205.1 of Dyadobacter beijingensis DSM 21582. Classification (GTDB taxonomy): domain Bacteria; phylum Bacteroidota; class Bacteroidia; order Cytophagales; family Spirosomataceae; genus Dyadobacter; species Dyadobacter beijingensis. The sequence goes on along the minus strand of NZ_KB907793.1, from coordinate 152,838 downwards.
CCCACCAGTAACCGGACCGTTCGCCGTATGAGGGGACGAAATAGCGGTTGCTGCACCATTCAAGCCTTTTCCGCTTGTTGTGTTTGTGAAAGTGTTATACATGATACTAGGACTGCCTGAGGCATAGTTGACACCCGGGTTTGCGAAATAACTTGCATTACGGCTAGCGTTGACACGCTCGAGTGTCCCATTTTCATTCAAGCCAATCCCATCCCAATGCCTGATGCCTCCCGTGGTTGTGACATTATCTACCAATGAACTAAACACCCTCGAGTTGGCCCCACCAGAATTTAAATTCTCTTTCGTTAAAGTATAGATGTCGAAATTTAAGGCTGTAACTGTTTGTACATTCAAATTCCCCAAAGCCTGTGCACCTGCCGTATAGTTGATTCCAGGGTTGAAATTAAAATAAGTAGCCTCGCCATTTTTTAACTTGGGCAAAGCATTCTCACCCAACTGTGCAGATATGGTACCCGATGTGAAGTCGGTCCATGAGTTGACATCCGCCCCGTCACCGCTGGCGTCGGCAAACTTGTCAGCCCGGTACCAGTAGCTCAGGTTGTTGGTTACACCACCCGGTGCCTGGATAAATGCGGCAAAGGTGAAATACTGGCCGTTCGCTATTGTGACATCGGCGTAGGCATATTCTATCCCGTTCACAACCTGGCTGTTCTCCATCGCTGTTATTACGTCCGATGCATCGATGGTTGCATCCCCGCTTTGGATCAGCTTCAGGTTGGCATACCCCTTAGGCCATGCAACCCTTACCGTCCCAACACCGTTCGTATTTTGAGCTTTCCAGATCGATGCAAAGCGGTAGTTGACATCACCGATTCCTGCGATAGCAACCGTTGGCGCTTTTGCGAGATTGTTGTCACCCCAGATCAGGTATTGACCGTTGGAAAGTACACCTGTGTTGCCGGCATTTGTATTATCCAGACCTGTGGTACTGATCAAAACCTGCCTGCCGGGGTTGGTGCTCCATGACTGCTTCTGATACAAGGAACCCATGTCGTCACGGGAAATACCTGCAATGTTGGAATGATAGCCATTGTTGGCGGCATTTGCCCACACAACGCCGGAAGATGAGTTGACATAATCTTTTGTACCCGCGGCGTAGGTTGTGCCATATTTGATCGCCATGTAGGTTTCAACCCGATTCATTTCATCCTCGGAAAGTCGTTGCTCAAATACAACCACTTCGTTCAACTGCCCATTCAACGCGCCATGGTTGTCGTCCTGGCCGATTTGAAAATCCCGGGAAGCATTGTTGATGACGGCGTTCTGAATCTGGTTGGTACCGGAGAAAACGGTGCGGTTGCCATTTAATGACACGGTAGCGCCTGCATAAGCCGCGGTGCTGCCCTCACCATTCTGCCATCCGGACCCGATGGTAAAGTAATTTTTATTCACAAAACTATTACCACTTAAACCCTGATAACCCGGCCCTCCTGTAAAGAACAACAGATTATAGCTACCACCCGAAGGATAAGTGTGCAACCCGGGATAATCCATGGAAGAATGGAAGCCGGCAAAGCCAACATTTTTTAGGCTGTTAAGATACCCTGCCGCATAAATTGAACCATTTGCCCGATCTATCACATTTACCCCTGTGGGAGCGGTGTACCGCATCCACTGGCTGCCGGGGAATGTAACTGTTGGATTAAAATTGGCCAGCGTTGTGGTGTTCGAGAACGTTGGTCTGTTTCCTGCGCTCGCCTGCACCAGATTGTATCCGGTGCCTTTGTATTCATTCCATTGTTGCAGGGACTGTCCATCTGCTGCCACGGTTGTGCCCGCGTCAGAAAACTGCTGACCTGCTGCATCTGCCCGATACCATGCCGCCGAAGCTACATTACCTGGTCCGGAAACGAACCCTGCGAAAGTGAAGTATTGACCATTACTCAGGGTTACGTCGGCGTAGTTATAAGAAACACCATTTACAGATACTGAATTGGCGGTCATATCTGTTCTGGCGTCCGTATCGTCGATGGTAGCGTCGTTGCTTTGAATAAGCGTAAGTGCTGGAATTCCCGACGGCCATGCCACACGCACTGTTCCTGTATTTGCCGTATTTTGTACTTTCCAGATGGCCGCAAAACGTAAATTCAATGTGGGGACACTGGCAAAATTAAACGATGCGGAAAGCGTCTTAGATAATCCATTATCGCCCCAGATCAAATACTGTCCGTCAGCAAGTGAAGTTCCGTTTCCAGCATTCGTGTCAGTGAGGCCGGTGGTCGAAATTATAACCTGCTGCCCTTTATTTACGCTGATACTTTGCTTCTGATTCAATGCGGATGACTCATCACTGGCTATACCTGCCACGTTGTTGTGATAGGTACTGTTGGCGGTCGCATCCCACGCAACGTTCCCATTGGAGTTCAGATAATTTACACCTGCCGGCAATGTAATACCATATTTGATGGCCAGATAGCTATCTACCCGGTTTCTTTCGGCCGCAGTCAAATTTCCGCCACCATAGATAACCACTTCTCCAATATGACCGGTGAAGCCCCAGTCATCACCCCCGGGAGGATTGGTACCTCCGTTGGAGCCGAAAATATGCCCGCCGGTCATCTGCCCTCTTGCCGAAACATTATATTGTGTACCCAGGCCCGCACCGTTCACGCCCTTCCTGACAGAAGTATTGGTGAAAGTATGGTACATGATACTTGGTATAGTGGTAGAAAATGCAATGTTACCCGGATTTGTAATGCCCAGTCCACCACCCGTGCTGTTTCGGGTAGCTATGTTGCCGCTGGCATAGAGTCCGGGCTGATCCCAGTTGGCACCGCCGAATGAGGTGTTATTCATACCAATGTTGAAATACCTCGTTCCGCTCATTCCTTCTTTGGTCAGCGTGAAAATATCGAACGATGTATTTTCCAAAGTTCGGGTAGTAATGTTCCCCAACATTTGTTGGATTGCAGTAAAATTCACACCCGGATTGAAATTGAAATAGTTTGTTGCGCCCTGTTTGAAAACCGGAACCGGCGCTGTTGCAATTTTACCGGACACAGTCCCTCTTGCAAAATCCGTCCAGGTCGTAACATTGCTACCGTCGCCTCCGACTTTCGCTAAGCCTTCATCCGCACGATACCATTGGGTCAAACCTGTGGTGACACCACCGGGGGCCGGCACTTTGGCCGCAAATGTAAAATACTGACCATCGGCCAGCGTCACATCCACGTAGTTATAAACGACGCCATTGATGGTAATTTCGGCCGTCAAAGGTGTCAGCACATCTCCTGCACCGATAGTCTGATCGCTGCTTTGGATCAGGCTGAGACTTTTAAGACCTTTTGGCCAGGCCACACGAACTGTACCCACCGATCCTGAATTCTGCACTTTCCAAATCGCCTGAAAATGATGGGATACCGACGGAAATGCAGTGGTAGATACGGTTGGCACTTTGGCCAGGCCATTGTCGCCCCATATCAGATATTGCCCTGCGTTCAGCGCTAATGAGTTACCTGCGTTCGTATTCGTTAAGCCCGTAGTACCGATCAGCACTTGTTGTCCGGGGTTTGTGCTCCATGATTGTTTTTGCTGCAATACGCCATCGTTGGCGATACCCGCAACGTTGTTTTGTAAACCTGCATTTGCGGAAGCGCTCCAAACCACGTTACCCGCCGAATTTTTATAATCCCGCGTTCCGTTGGCGTAAGTGGTTCCGTATTTGATAGCCAGGTAAGTCTCGACCCGATCCATCTGGTCCGCCGTCAGCTTATCCTCAAATACCAGTACCTCATTCAGCTGGCCGCTGAATGCGCCGTAGTTGTTGTCGGCCCCGATACGGAAATCACGCGCGCCGGTGCTTAGATTGGCATTGTAGAGCTGGCTACCGTTGTAGTCGGTACGTGTACCGTTGAGCGACACGGTCGCGGCGGCGTACGATGCATTCGTACCAGCGCCGTTCTGCCATCCCGAGCCGGCTGAAAAGAACATACCAGCGGTGTAGGCAGCGGCACTCAATCCCTGGTAGCCCGGCCCCCCGGTGAAAAACAGCAGCTTGCTGTTGCTGCCAAAAATATGCAGGCCCGGATAGTCCATCGATGCATGAAATCCGGCAAATCCACTCTGCTTCAATTTGTTGACATAGCCGGCGGCATAGATGCTGCCATTTGCCCTGTCGATCAGGTTCACACCCGTACCCGCATTGAATTGCAGAAAGTCGTTACTGCCGTCGAAAGTGACGGTGGGGTTAAAATTAGCCAGCGCGGAGCTGTTGGAAAAAACCGGCCGTGCGCCGGCCGTGGCCTGGATCAGGTTTCTGCCTGTCCCGCCTGCTTCATTCCATTGCTGAACGGTGGTGTTATTGGACGCGGCTGTGGAGCCTGCATCCGAAAATACGGAACCGGGAGCGTCGGCCCGGTACCAGACCGCCGGCGAAACCCCTCCGGGTGCCTGCGCACGTGCGCCAAAGCACGTAAGCATTGCAGAAGCAAGTGCGATGGCGGCAACTTGTACATTTCGTTTCATAAAATAGTTTTCAATTGTCCATAAATGGTTTACACTTCTCTCCTTCTTTTGTTATTTATTCATAATCAGCACGTTAAGTTGAATGGATTGATTTTGGATTTTTTGGGCATGGCATTGCCGGCCGGGAGGATATGCTCGCCCCGAAACGGGTCCATTGCCCCGGTCCGATTCAGTTACGCGGTCTTATCCAACCGGTGCGAAATCGTTCTGCCTGTTGTCAGGAAATGAAAATGACATAGTGTAGCATAGCGCAGCTAAGGTTTCCCGGATCGTTTACCGTGGAATTAATTCTAACAGTGGAGGTATTTTGAAATATTTCTACGACAAATGTCCAAACTTAATTCGATTGAGGCAGGTGGAAATCTTAGCTAAATAGTAGGCTTTTCTTGTCAGAAAGGTGTTCGGGAGAACCCCGAATGAGTTAAAAGAGCATACCATCAGCCAACGGTACAAATCAGGCCTCCCGCAAATCCGGGAGGCTGATCTTCTTACTCAACGTCGGCCGGAATCCGGCAAAGGCTTAGTGTGTATATTAGTGTAGTTATCGGGCTTATTTCATTTAGTGCCTCGTTTCACTTCCGCGGGCGTTTTTCCGAAAGATTTTCGGAATTCCCTGCTGAAATACTTGCTATCCTCATAGCCTACGGCGGCAGCCACTTCATTTACGGGATAAATTCCTGTCTCCAATAATTTCATAGCCCTTTTCATTCGAATTGTCTTAACGAATATGTTCACAGTGATGCCCGTATGCAATCGGAGCTTACGATAGAGAACGGAAACACTAATGCCAATTTGGAATGCCATTTCATGGACGCCAAAATCAGGATCGGCTATATTTTCAAGGACGAGTTGTTCCAGTTTTTTAAGGAACTGGTCGTTCAATTCCTTCGATTCGGATTGAGACGACATCTCCTGTACCACTTTACCACGCATTGCATCGCGTAGCCGAATCAGGTTTTCTATTTTTAATCCCAGCGCATGGCTATCGAATGGCAAGGAAATATAATCATCCGCACCGGCTCGAAGCCCGTCTATTTGCTGCGAAACGGGTCCCAGTAAAATGACGGATGCATGGCTTGTCGTTGCATCAGACTTTATTTCCGCACAGATCGACATCCCGCCAACCGACGAACTGGAAATATCACATATGACCAAATCGGGTTTTAATTGCCGCACCAGTGAGAGACCTTCTGCACCGCCATTGCTTTCTATTACATGGAAGTTATTCCCTGCTATATCCCGCCCCAGATTGTGTGGATTAATACTATTTTCAATAATCAGGATCAGCCTCCTGCCTTCCGAATTCATAACACGATCTAGCGCAATAATTTGTGATACCGACCATCGCGACTTCCCGTCGGATGGTCACAAACATACCGGACAGCTGATTCGCATTCAACGCATTACTGCTCAAAACAGGCCAGAAACACGAAAATCCTACCAGATAGGCAAGATTTTCTACCATTCCGAAAGGATACAAATACCGGGAGTCTAGCGCAGTTGAGGCCTGCTGCAAGATCTGCCGGAAAGCACTGTTTGTCTTAAATGTATTTATTTATCCCGCAAAAAATAACCGCACCGAAATGACAATTATCTCCCCCCTGTATCTGAAAATAAAGCGACAATTTGGGCCTGATAAAATCGACGGATATCCACCATTGATCTGATCACCGCGACATCGTTCATATAAATACTATTGCAGGAAAATGAAAAGCCATCTCACCGAAGAAAAATATCAGATCATCATTGTAGATAGCCGCCCCATGTTCAGATCGGGCATCAAATCCGCTATGCAACCAATGATGCCCGGATGCACGTTTTCAGAATTTGATTTACTTCCCGATCTGTCAATGGAGAGCGCCGTCGAGTGTTATACCTATTTTTTCCTCAGGGCCGGGGATATGTCCAACAAAGTAATTATCAGCGCTATTAAAAAGATCAGGTCGGTATACTTGAACTGCAAGCTTATTCTTTTTGACTACCAGCATCAAATTGGCAACATCATCCATTTCTTCCGGGAAAAAATCGATGCATACTTACCCGATGATTTCGGTGATCACGAACTCAACGATTGTATCAAATCGCTGGCCTCAAACCGCCTATATGTCAATATGCAAATTACGATCGACCTGCTCATTACAACACCGCGGGTTTCTCAGCGAAAAAAAAACACTTTGATGCCGGCAGAAATGAAGGTGGCCAGTTTGCTGGTGAGCGGCCTGAGCCAGTCCCCCGTCGCGAAGAGATTGGATCGGAAAATCCCGACGATCAGTACGATCAAATAAAACATCAAAAAAGAGTTTTGACATGATAAATGGCGTATTGTCAAAGTTGCCGTAAAGCCACGCCAAGCTCGGCTGGTTTTGGCGGCTGTACATTATCCAACCCGAACTGGCGGCTTACACCTTCATGGACGAAATAATAGGTATCCCAATAGGTGCTGCTGCAAGTCCAGACACGCACATCAAAAAAGATGGCGTTTTCTGTAAGTTTGGTAACGAAGATGTCGTGCCCCCTGTCCTTTAAAGCTGATGGACAGGATTTTACGACAATGTCCAGCGCTTCCCGAATTTTGTCAACACCATTTTGACTACCCGCAGCAAATACCATATCCACCCGAATTTCCCCTTTGCCGGAAATATTGGTAATAGGTGATGTAGAAAGCGATCCGTTGGGCAGGATGATCGTCTTATTATCAGGCGTCACCAGGACAGTATTGAATATCTGTACGCCTTCCACGATTCCGGTGAAGCCCTGCGCGCTGATCAGGTCGCCGACACGGTAGGGTTTGAAGATTAAAATGAGCACCCCGCCCGCGAAATTGGCCAGACTACCTTGAAGGGCCAGACCAACGGCCAGTCCGGCTGCACCCAGCACGGCAACAAACGAGGATGTCTCGATTCCGACAATGCCAGCAATCGAAAGTAGTAACATGACGTTCAGCAGCACCACCAACAGCGAGTTCAGGAATGGTTGAACGTCCTTGTCGACCTTGCGTTTCTCCATGAATCCGCTCAGCAGCGAGCCTACCTTGCCAATAATCGCTCTTCCGATAATGAAAGCCAGTATCGCCAGTACTATTTTGCCCCCGTATGCCGTGGCCAGCGCCCATACCTGGGCCTTTAAAATTTCGAGATCCATTTTCTAACGTATTAAAAGTGATGCGCCGTTGCAGGCATTTGCTATTGTTTGGGTTTTGTTTTGTCCAGTCCGGTGCCGGTATGAGTGACCTGATTACGTGCGGTGCTTTTCGTCGGTGCAGATTCCCTGGACTTTTGCCGCTCGATGTAGCACATAATGAACAACAGACTGATGAGCAGATAAAGAATGGTTTTCACAAATAGGTTTAAAATAAATATTGAGCGCTTTTCCATGATCAGGGCAGCGATTCGCCGGTTGATGATAAAAACTGATTGGCCCGGCTAAACCCAGCCCACCTTTTTTCGCCATGCGTTAAATATGGGATCCGTGTGCAAATCCTGCATTGCTTTGCCATTGGCACATTCGCCGGCTGTATGAATCCTACTTTCAGGGATAGGCGGCAGCTTCAAACCTGCCCGGAGCGAATTGAGCGAATCAGTATCTTCTACCGGATACAGACGGTTGCCGTCGCTTTGGGTACCATAGCGCTGAGGACGGCCGGAAAAATAGCATATCCTGTCGTGCAGGTAAGCCAGGCTCACCGGGTTGATGTCGGACTCGACGAGCTGCATTAATGCATAGCACCCCCGCATGAAAGCAGGTTCTCCGATAGCATGCTGGACGATAAACCAGGCCGCATCGCTGGCTTGCTCCCCGACTTTTGAGCGGGTCGGCCAACCGATTTCCGCGATGATTTCGCGCAGCTGGCGGGTATTTTGGCTATGAAGATCCTCCATTGCCTGATTACCACCGGCCGGCGGCTTCTGCGCGGTTTGGGATTTTTCGCGGAAGTCCGTCTCGCGAACGGCCATTTGAATCAGCTGGTGGGCCAGCTGCTCGCGTCTCATACTGCTGGCTAAATAGATGTCCATGGAGATCCGGATTTCCGATTGATCAAACCATTGGAAGTACTTTTGCAGTGCTTCCAATGGTTCTTTCAGATACTTACAAAGCAGGAATACGTAAAACCTGACCAGGATAAATCAGGTCCGGATCGGAAAGCATAGGCTTGTTGGCTTCAAATATCACAGGATACTTGTGCATATCGCCGTAAACTTTCAGCGCGATCCTGGAAAGGGTGTCGCCGGCTTCAACCGTATGATATGTTGCCGCCGGAGCGGGAGTGGCCACATGCAGCCGGCTATCGACCAGGCCTACCCCCTCCACATTACCAACCGCCAGCGCGATTTTCTCGGCATCCTCCTGCTTGGCGACTTCGCCTTCCAAAATGACGGTATCGCCGGACAATTTTACTGCCAGGTTGTTGTAGGCCAGTCCCAGCGACTTCACGTGCGCGAGCAGCGCGCTTGCCCGAAGCGGTTCCGCCTCGCGTTCCGGTATGGCAGCATCCTGTTTGTTGAATACTTTTTGTCCTACTCCTTTGATAAATGATAAAAGACCCATGTTTGATTGTTGATTATGTGAGAGTTCTGATTATTTTGAAACTAAAACCTTGAAAGCCTTCACGTTACCATCTACACCTTTGATTGCAACGGTGTACAGGCCCGCGGGCAGGTGTCCGACATCGATGCCCCGCATAGCGGCGCGACCTGATTTGAGAACCCGCTCCCCTTTCGAGTTGAACAGGGAAATTTCCTTTACTCCTTCCTGGTCAATTCCCCTTACATAAATCACATCCGATACCGGGTTCGGGTAAACCGTCACACGTTGGGCGGTTCCATAAAATACATGCTGGATACGGCTGAATGCGAATGTCAGGTCCGAGTCGACCATGCGCAGGCGGTAGAAGTTATCGCCGCTTAACGGAGCGCTGTCGGTAAAATCATACGCGCGGACCGTATTGCTCTCTCCTTGTGAGCGCACGGTACCTACTTTCGTCCAGGCTTTCCCGTTGGCGCTCCGTTCGATCTCGAAACGATCGCTGTTGGTCTCGGTAGCGGTCGACCAGGTCAGCAGGGCGCCGTGATCCAATGCCCTGGCCTCGAAACTGATGAGCGTTACAGGCAGCGAGTAAAAAATACCGGCATCGATCTTCATATTGAATTCGTTGTCTGCCAAGCTGATTACCGGTGTTTTTCCGCTCGTTCCGTCCGCATCACTGTTATTCGCATCGTTTACATTGCCAACAACGGAAGAAAACAGGTAGGCCGATGGAAGGCCGCTGAAACCTACCACATACGAGCCGGCAGTCAGGTTCGGAAAGCTATAAAAGCCGCTGGCATCAGTGGTGGTCGTACCCAAAACGGTTGTTCCGTCAGGTCCATACAACGTGGCGGTAATGCCGCCCACCCCTTTTTCACCTGCATCCTGGATACCATTCTGATTGGTATCCTTCCACACATAATCCCCCAACCCGGATTTAGCCAGTGGCTGGCTGCAATTGATACTGTTCAGGTTTATGGTCAATACCTTTGTAATACAGTCGCCGAGTGTGATGGTGCATTGATAGGTGCCATTGTTGGCAGCCGTGTAAGTACCAAAGACGATATCCTTTGATGTCGCGATGACCGGGCCGCCGTTGAATGTCCACGAATAGCTCGCATTGGTAATGTCCTCCGCGCTCAATGTGTAGGGCTGGTCGAGGCATGGCTGGGCTGAGTTGGTCACATACACTGCTACCAGCGGTTTGACAGACACCTGGGTGACCGAGGTCTTGCCGCATTGGTCGGTAATGCGGACATCGTAATCCGTATCTGCCGCCAAACCTTCCGCCGTGTAGTTGTTAGGCACTGCGCTGCCGATAACCGTGTAGGTACTTTCGGTTACCTTCTTCATTTCCAGCAGGAAAGGCCCGAAGCCGGAGAATTCAAAAATAGCAATGCCGGTTGCCGTGCTGGCCGTACAGTTGATACCCAGCTTCTTTACGACAACAGGAAGTGAGCCCTCCGGCTGAATGGTCAGGTCCTTGGTCGCTTCCATGTTAGGCTTGCCGCAAGAGGACATATCCACAATGGCCTTCAAGGTGTAGGTACCGGGCGCCAGGTTTGTAAAGCTTCCCGACGCATTGGAAGAGATCACTGTGGTGCCTTGCAAAAGCTGGAAACTTACCTGCTGGTTGCCGTTATAGCTTAAATCAGCACTAATCGTACCTGCCCCGCCGCAAAGCTGGGTAGTGGTACCGTCGAGCGCAAATACGAGTCCGGTCGAGCTGGATGGAATTGTGAAAGGTGCCTCGCTGGGGGGACACGACGTATCGACCGGGGTGAAAATTACCTTGTAACTACCTGCCGGGATACTACTGAAATAAATGGCCCCGTTGAATACTCCGTAGTCAGATGCGTTGGCTACAAATGCATTGGTAGCCGCGTTGACCAGCTTGATATTTGAGAAATCCTGATTGGGGATATATCCGTTCACTTCCACGCTGACACTCATCGCCCCAGCCGCATTGACGCAGTTCATATAAGTGCCAAACCACGTTACTTGCGGTGCATCACCGGGTGTTGGCGTGTATATTGTTTTCGTCGTCGTGCGCCCGCAGGCGTCGGTAACTACATATGTATAGTGGTGTGCGGGCGCAACTGTTACCAGGCTCCCGGAGGTGGAGTAGGTAAATGAGGTACTGGTGCCCGCAACGGCATTATTGCCGGCGTCAAATCCCTGCACGGTAACATTATACGGCCAGCTGCCGCCCTGGATGTCCAACGCCAGGTTGACGTCATCGGTCGCAGAACACCCTACATGCACAAAACCGTAAGAGACCACCGCCGGCTTCTTGACAGGAATGCATTCGACATGCTGTTCCCCGCAAACCGATGTAGTCCTCACCAGTAGCACATCGACAGTGGCCGGAAAAGTGATGGTTTGCAAGTTGCTGGCGCTGTTGACGGAGATGGTCTGGTCGGCGGGCGTTGCAGGTATTGTGCAAGGCGCCCCGGTAGCGAGGTACCATAGCTCAACCTGGTATCCGGCGCCGGTCGGGTCGATCTGTGTGCCATCCGATACTCTTACCAGTTTGTTGGTGTAATACTGTGTCTCTGTGCATTGAAAACCGTAATCTCCCAATTTCAGCTTTGCCGCCGGGTAAAGCGGCTGCACATCCACGGATTGCGTCACAAAATTGTTGCATGCATCTTTCACACGCACCTGGTACACACCAAAAGACGGCGCGGTAAATGTATTGGAGCTGCTGTAAGTGAAGTTGGCATCCGGCTCGGCAGCATTGTTCGATAACAGGAATGCATACGTAAGCGGTGCTTTGCCGCCCGTGGCCGTGGCCGTGATGATCGCCCCCGCGTTGGTGGTGGCGCCCACGCGGCCTCCCGGATCTCCCCCACCCCCACCACTGCTGCCGCCGCCGCCGCCGCTGGTTGCACACACATTGGTAACCGCGGGCGTCAGGTTCAAAGGCGTATATTCATCGGCGACAGTAGCAGTTACATCGGCCGTAACCATACCGCAGGTAATCCGGACCGTATAGCTGCCGGCTGGCAGACCGCTGAAATTGTTGGAGCTTTGGGCGGTGGTCTGGTAGCCGCCCGCGGCCGGCCCGGAAATAATCTGGTAGGTTGCCGAGGGTTCCGTTTCAGCACTCGAATGGACCAGTATCTGGCCCGAAGACGGGCAACTGGCAGCGGTTACCACAGGTGCGCTGGTCGTGATGGCCGAAGGGCATTGACCGTAGCTTGCAGTGCAGAGAAAAACAAGGTAAAACGCCAGGCTGCGTACGGACTTGGCGCGTCGTGGAAAGAAGTGTTTCAGGTTCGAAAATCCAAAAAGGCTATTGAATTGCCGGCTACTACAATCGGGCCGGGGGGAACTTAGTCCTTTCGTTACGCAGAAAGGGAGAGGAAAAAAATGAGCCATACGATTCACATAAGGTTACTAAATAACAAACTTCCTATTGCTTATGGGTGCTCGGGCACTGCTGGTGCCCTCTTCAATGTATGTATGAGTATGATACAGGGCTACCTGCCGTGTGTGGGGAAGGAAGCAGCGCCGGGAAAGGTCTCCGGCGCCGCCTTCCATTAATTTTTAATCATCGTCCGGGAGGCCTGGCTGCCGTCGGCGTAGATCAGCGTCACCACATAACTTCCTGCCCGCAAGCCCGACAAATCGATTTCCGAAGGATTGGCACCGGCTTTGGAATACACCATCACGCCGCTGTTGCTGTAAATCACGACCTTTCGGATGTTGGCCGCATTCACGTCGTCGATCCGGAGCATGCGCCCCACAGGATTCGGGTAGAGATTTAGTTTAACATGGCCAATCGATATCGAACGGATTTGGCTATACGCGAATGTCTCGTCCAAGTCCACCATCTTCAAACGGTAATAGACGGTCCCATAAGATGCCTGGTGATCGGTGAACGCGTAGGTGGTCCGCTTGTTGGACGACTCTGCCGCCGCCACTTTGCCGATCGCTTCCCAATGGCGTGCATCGACGCTGCGCTCGATGTCGAAATGGGAGCTGTTTGTCTCGCTGGTTGTTGCCCAGCTTACCAGCACGGAAGATTCGGTCCGGGCTATTTCAAAACTCACCAGGGTGACCGGCATCGGGTCTTGCCATTTAAGCTTGTACACGGCTGGCGTCGGGTCCGCGGTCCCGCTGGCATCAACATAGGCATATTCAAATTGTGTAGTAGTATCACCCAGCGTCGCAGTAGTCAATTTGATCTGCAATTTCGACGGATCGAAACCGGTAATAGTAAGCCCGGATGTAACCAGCACGTTGTCATAATACAGCTCCGAATTGGTTGGCACGGCGGTAATGGTGACGGCTTTGCCCGTGAGTACGCCGCCCGCAGGCATGTCCTCCGGGTCCGAGCCGGACAGCACCGGAGGGTTCGAACCGCCGTTCAGCGTGATCAGCTGGCCAACGTATGGCTGGAAGATTTGAGTGGACTTCGGGTCGGTCTCGGGCAATTGCTGGATGCCGAAGTTGGCATTGTTCACATTGGAAGTGCCCACCGCAATGGTAAGTACGCCATCCGTTGCACCGTCACTGCCTGCATTATCGCAGCAGTCTTCACCGGCTGCCGCCCAGCCATTGCTCCCTGTTCCCGCGAATACCGATGTGGCATTGCCTGCCGGGTTGGTACCCAATACAGCCGTGTAAGTCGTGTTCGGTGTTACATCAGCGAAACTATATGTCCCGTCGGCATTGACCGGAACAGTGCCTACCAGCGTGGAGCCATTGTACAAGCTCACATAGAGCTGCGTGGCCGATGCCTGACCGACGCCTGTGCCATTTACATTACCGTCGGTCAGACCGTTAGCGTCATGAAAGACGTTCCCGCAAATCGCGGCGAGGACGGTTGCTACCGTAGAGCTGTTGGTACAGTTGGTGGTTCCCGTAAAGCGTACCGAAGCGGTGTAGGTTCCAGGTGCCACATTCATGAAAGCGGGCGATGCTTGCCAGTTGGTACCATCGATGCTGTATTCATAGGCGCCGATCGGGGCTGTGATGGTGATGGAGCCCAGGCCGCCGGCGCAGTCGCTGTTTTGCAGCACCACCGTCGGTGTCGGGGGTGATAGTGAAAAACTGATATCGTCGATGGCCAGGTCGTTGCCATTTCCCCCAAACCCGTTATTGCTGATCACCAGATCGATATCCGACGAAGTACCGGTAAAATCGAAGCCGAATTTCTGCCATTTTCCCGGCGCGGCATTATTTGCCAGCTCTCCGGTACTGTAAGTGCCTAAAACTGCCTGCGTATTGTGATCAAAAACGGTGAACGAGACATTCGGGTTGACTTGTGCCGCTGCTGTCAGGTTCACGATCCAGGCAGAAAAACTGTAATTGGCGCCCGCTATCACCCCAGTGAAACGACGGCGGAAAAACTCACCTTTGTCAAAGCCTGCATTGACCGCGTACATATACCCTAAATCTCCGTCGCCGGGCGTGTGGTCCACAATTCCGGCCGCATCCGACCAGGAGTTAAAGTCAGGATTTGCCCGGTTTACGATTTTGTAGTAACCATCTTCGCCGGGAGCATTACCGGTCAGGTAGTGATACGAGGTCTGCCCTGCAACCGGAAGCCCAAAAGAGCCGGTTGTCGTGGCCGTGCCGACGGCAGTACCGACACCAAACGTTTCCAGATAAGCGTTACCGCAATCATTGGTCATATTAAATGGGTTAAGCTCCCCGTTTTGATAGACAACATGGACTACTTCACCGGCTGCTACATCGACGGTCGCCGTGCCTGTCACCTGGTTGGAAGTGGAGTTCGCAGTCGGATCATAAATAAGGATTTTTTGCAAATCCCATCCTGCAATTGCGGATTCAGAAATGATATATGTACCTGGCACGACGGGGATCAACTGAGAATTGCCAGTTGTAGTCCGTACCCTCTCATCATCGATGTAGATGGGGTTTGTCCCGTCAGAAGCGCGCGTAAAAATGTTGTAGAATGGATATGGACCGCTCGACGGGGCCCAGCTGCCCGTAACACCCCATCCGCCACTGGCCATCGTAGACCACAGCAAGTTAGATGGCCCGCCTGTGATTTTGAATGCGTCGAACGACCCTGTTTCCTTACCCCACGTGGTGCCGGACAAAAATTTATGAACATAAGCGCCTGTCGGCGAATTTACGACATCGGTTGCCACAGTATACACCTCACCGTTTTGGGTCACAGCGATGTCTTTATATGCGGCATAGTCCGACACAGGGCTGCCTAAACTATTGATAGCCGGTACGGCCGCGGGGGTGATCTCGCGGATCGTCCTTACCGATCCGACATTGCCGCCAACATACACGTTTCCGTTGGTCGGGTTAACATCTATCCTGTATTGAGCAGAGCCTGAGATATTTGCGTAGATATTCCATGCTGTGCCCGAGCCGCTCCATTTATATATGGCTGAATTGTCTCTTACAATATAGACCGCCGGGCCATTCACAAAACCGGAAGTCGGCGTGCCTGTCCACCCGCTACCGATATCATTCCAGCCACCACTATTTGAAAACTGGGCTGTCAGCGATATCTGGACCTCGGGGCTCACGCCATCGTAGCTGTAAACGGTACCCGCACTATCAATAAAATAGCAGCTTCCGCCGGGGCCGCCGTCTACTCTGGCGACGCCTGTAATGCTGGTATGTATCCAGGTCGTACTGTTTGCATCACGGTAGTACAATGAGCCCGAGCTGGTCGCAGCCCAAAGTCGGCCGTTTTCAGATGCTCCGATATCCTGGGATACGCTGTTTTGCGTTGGGTCGTCATTTAACGTGAATGCAGGAACGGGTGTGCCACCCCCGCTTACCGTGATATTGACATCCGGGCTACCGGTTTCATTCAAAGCTTTCGAATGCACGTAAATATATCCTGTCTGGGCCCAAGTGGAGCCCGCCATCGATCCGATCATCAGCACGGCCAAAGCGATTCTTAGAATACCCTGCCTGGGCAAGGTACATTGTCTGGTATTCATCATTACATAGATTAGTTATTGTATTTTGTCGGTTAATGCGGATGCATTTTTACTGATCACTAAGGAGGAGGTTGCTCTTACTGTCAAGGTGTTTTTGCAGCGACTCTTTCAAGGCTGCTATTCCGCTGATATTTAGTTTTCTGAATATCCGCGTTTTTGTACTTTGGATTGTCGCGTTCTTTTTTCCCATTTTATTCGCGATAGTGGAAATGCTGTCACCCATCACGAGCAGATTAGCCACATCGTACTCGGTTGGGGAAAGCCAGGTGCGGTCCTTTCTGCGGCCGCCGGCTCCTGCGCCATAGTTGGGAAGAATAAGCCCCAGCGCATCATGGCAGATATAGATACGCCCTTCCTTCACCTTGGACACGCATTTGAAAAGCTCCTGCATATCTGAAAACTTGGTCAGATATCCCTTCGCACCTGCCTTGAAGCTCCGGACGATCTTAATATGATCGGGGTTCTCGTCAAAAATGATTATTTGAGAAGAATGGCTTATTTTTTTAATTTCAGCGATCGAATGGCATACCGAGTTAAACAATTCAAGGGTATTTCCAACTATAAATACATCGGGAACTGCGCCTGAATGATTTCTTAGATATTGGGAAAGATTGTCGGACTCAATCAATTGATCCGACTCGAAATACTGACCTGCAAAATGCCTGATTCCAACCCTTACAACCGGATGCTTATCGATAATCGCAATGGATTTCATTTTGTTATTTAAATAGAAGTGGGTTATAATAAGTTGTGACCTTTTTTCTGTTGATGTTCAGGTATTTGACAATGCAAATATCCGTCACGTTCGAAACAGAAAAAATCACTCTAAATGAGCATTTTTCTCATCCATTGAGGTAGACATCTACTACGTTTACAGTAGAAGTGAGGCGGAAGATTTCACTTATCTTTGCCAAACTTTATTTCTTTGTATGTATAGCAGAAGTGACATCGCAGCCGCCCATATTATGCTGGTGGATGACCATGTGCTGGTCGCTGAGGGCTTTCGTGAATTGTTGAAAAAAATGCTGCCCGCCGGTGCTGTTGTCGATATTTTCTCGTCTGTCGAAACGGCGGCGGCGGCGCTGAAAACAACGAGCTATCATATTCTGATAACAGACCTGATCATGCCCGGCCAGAATGTGATGAGTTTCATTACCGCGTGCCGCAAACATTACGGCGAGCTGTTGATACTTGTCGTAACGAGCTCTATGGATTCCAATGGCATCAAGGCCTGCTTCGCGGCCGGCGCCAACGGTTATCTTAGCAAGGCGGTCAGCCCGGGCGAAATCAGGCTGGCGCTGGACTATACGATGGCCGGAAAGAAGTTTGTAAGCGCCGACCTGGCGGGGAAATTGGCCGACAATATCTTTTCCGCCGAAAACACCGTGCTCACCGCCAAGGAGCGGGAAGTGCTCGCATTGATCGGAGCAGGCAAAAGGACCAAGGAAATTGCCGAAATGCTCTTTGTGAGCCCCATTACCATCATGACCCACAAGCGGAACATCATGCGGAAGCTTGACCTTCATTCAGTGACTGAACTAGTGAGATATGTATTCAATAACAACCTGTTTTAAGCTGGTTTTTCTCCTGCTTTTCACCGCTTCCGTCAACTGTTTCGCCCAGGCTTCCTGGCCGGCAGATTCAGCATGGGAAGCAATCCGGATGAAGCACAAGGCACGGCAAATGCACGATACGGTGTACCTTGCACGTGCGCAGGCACTCACCGAGTTGTCTTTCAAAAACCCGCTCCTGAAAGAAAGGTTGGCCAATTATAAATCCATCGCATGGAGTAGTCCGGCCTACCAGGCATCCAGGGTCAAATACTACGCGTTTCTGGCCAATCATGCTTCTGCCGTACATCAGGACGGGTACGCGATCTACTATCTTCAGAAAATGGAGGAGGAATTGAAAAAGAGCAAACCATACATCAATTCGCTCAACGAGCCCCGGCAGCTGCTGTCCATTTACGGAGACAATGGTAACTACAATCATGAAAAGCGTATTGCCATTATCGATAGTGTAACACCGTTTTTGAAAGCGCTTCCCGCTGCCCTGGCAAAAGGACCTGTGAACATGAATACATGCATCAACGCATTCACGATTTTAAAACACGGCGTCAGCTTGTATGCATCACGTCATAACAAGGCCAGAACCAATGAATTAGCAGGTGCGGCAAGGGCATTGTGGTTTCAATTGAAACGAAAGCCGGTCGACAACAAAGGGAAGTTGGTACAATGCCAGTTGTCGCTGTACCTGATCGAAGCCACCACCGCAAAACTGATGGGCGAGGTTCAAAAGCAGGCCGATTATCTGAATGCGGCCTATGGCATCATCGTTTCCAACGACGCAGCGATCGCCCCTTTGTTCAAGCACCCTTTCTCCGGCACCATGCTCAGCAGGGTCATCGATTACCACATTGAAAAGAAACAGATCGATAGCGCCGCATACTTCCTTGGGCTGTATCAGGCAGGGGTTAGTAAACCGAACCAGGTAAAAAACCTGGACGGCGCTAAAATATTACGGTATACCGCGAAAGTAAATGCCGCAAAAGGCAACTATCAATCCGCGTATGAAAATCTGATGAAAGGATATACGATCAACGACTCGGTGATTGCGATACGGGCGGCCGATATCCATAATAATATGTACGCGCACCTGGTTTCGGAGCAAAGAAACGAGACATTGCTTGCTCAGCAGATCAAAATAGCCCGCCGGAACAACCTCATTTTCGGTATTGTAGTGATGCTGATCATTTCCGTGGCCGTCTTCCTGTGGTTGTTGGAAATCAACCGTCAAAAGGCAGAGATGCAGACCAGACAACTCAATGAATCGACTCAGATACAGATTGCGCAGCTTGAATCCCAGGCCCATGAAATCCAGAAAAGGTTCGGCATGGAACTCCACGACGATGTGGCGGGCAAACTGGTGCACCTGGTCAATTACATTGAATCGGAAGAAATGCTGGAAGAAAATGAGCAGGTGAGGGACAAAATGTCGAGGATTTCAAAAATGGCCCGCGAAGCATATTCGGCCACCCGCTCCAAAAGCCATGAGTGGTATTTCCAGGGGTCTGCTTTGGACAAGACCTTATTTTCCGAGCGCGTAAGGCAGATCGTCGCCCTGGCCCTTCCAGACAGCGGTTATGAAAAGCAGATCGAAGTTGACGACGACTGTCTGGAAAAAATCAACGTCCAAACACGCATTCAAATGCTGAAAATCATTCAGGAAGCGGTTGCCAATATACTGAAACACGCCAGGGCCCGTAACTTCAAACTATTTATTTACGAGGACGAGGGTGCCGTCATCATGCAGCTCGCCGACAACGGTCATGGCTTTGATCCAGCGGCTACCGGTAGCCGGAAAGGTTTGGGGCTGGCTTCTATCCGCGAACGCGCCAGAGAACTTGGCGGATCGGTCGAAATTTCTTCCTCGGAAAAAGGCACGGAGCTGTTTCTCCAGATACCATCTTCGTAGGTAAAATTCTACCAAAAAATCGCGTCTGCGAGGCCTCCGCGTCTTTTCTGACAGGCTGCGTTTACATATATCCGGTAGAAGGCAGTCAACTGATTCTACAACATCGCGCCTCGCGCCTACTCTATTTGCAGTATAAAAATCCTATGTGCGCCGTATTTTTTATTTGGTGCAGCGCCGATACTTTTACAGCAGTTCCAGAAAGCCGCCGCAGTATCCAATTGTTCCTCCCACGGCGGAAGGGGACGCATAACGCAATCATTGTACAATTCAGACAAGTTGGCAACTTTAATGACACTTCTAATCAATAACGTTGAGTAATTAATCATGACCCCGGCCTTGCCGGGTTAATGATTTGGGGTGAGAATACATTTGTGGAGGCGAATTCCGATCAGTCTATCAATGGTATTGGTAGACTGATTTTTTACCAAAAACGGGCGCTGTTCATTTGTCACACTTACTTTAACTCACGGCTCAGTCACGAATCATCCCGATCATGTTTCTTCGGATTTTACTACTCTTATCGGTTGTCGGAGGGAGCGGAAGAGTTGCCGCGGCCGGGATCGTACTGCCCAAAATGCCCCGCGGGGTGGCTTATGTATACGGCCAGCCGCTGAATCAGGTGAGCATTTCAAACACACTTTTGCTGTTATCGAAGGGAAAATATAGCACCCATGCCGACACGCGCCTCTTCTCTCCCGGGACGTCCGTTTGCATTTACATTCCTTATCAGGTACTTCTGTCCGATTCTGCACGCAACTTTCTGATCACCGGTTATCAGGATCGCATTCAACTTTTTCGAAGGGAACACAATGCCTGGCGGAAGATCCGCTCGGCTGGAAAATATGTGGTAGCAGATGGTGGCCATGAACCGCAAAGGGCGTTTGTAAGGCTTTTCGACCAATTTCCCGACGATTCGACTACCGCGTTTATAGCCGTCTGCCACAAGCAGAACAATTATTGTTTTTCTGAGTTGCGAGCGGATCTTGTGTCAGCACCTCAACTGGTCGCGTGGCTATCTGCATTCAAAGCCTCGGCGGAGACGTATCCCAAAATCTCGCTTCCTTTTTTTGGAATATCGGTTACCACGATCGTGCTGCTTTTAATGAAGTACGCGCTATCGCGGGACCCAGCCTATGCGTTTCATGCCGGCGGACATACGCTATTCCTGCTTTTTTTTATCCTGCTTTACTATCAGTATCCGGTCAACATCGACGACTGGCCATTAAAAAACCCGCTGATCGGCATTTATCTGGACAAGTTCTTTCTCTTTTTAAGTATGTCCTGCCTGCTATTGTCGATCCAATTTTTCTATCGGTCGGGCAAATTTGCCGCTTTCAGCAAAAAAGTAATCGGCAAGCTCGCGGTATCGTCGGGCGTCGTGGCCGTTCTTTCCCCGATTGCGATACACTTTACTCCACGCTATTACCTGGTCAACAACACCTGTATGGTGGCCGCTACGATCATCATAGGCCTGCTGGCATTGCACCTGGTCCGTATCCGAAGCGAAATTACCGGCGCTTTCCGGATCATTGTGCTGGGCCTGGTATGCCTGATCTGCTTTGTTTTTGCCGGATTCGTGCTGGTACTTGCTACATATAACCAGCAACAGACGGGGTATGAAGTCCAGCAAGCGTTTCCTATGCTTTTGGGCGTGGGTGTCAGCAATCTTTTTATCATCGCGGCATTTACCAAGCGCGAGCATCAGATTTACCAGGAAAGAGTCGATTTAAAAGCAAAGGCATACGAAGCAGAAATGTCGGTCGTGCAGAAAAGCCTTAATCCGCACTTCATCTTCAACTGCCTGAACCTGATCGACTCCTTCCTGTATGTAAATAATTGCAAATCAGCCCGAAAGGTGCTGTTCGATTTCAGCGATCTGCTCCGGTTGGTGATAGAAAAGTCGCCCCAGGGCATGATCCAGCTCATCCTTGCCTCATCCGACAACCTTTTGACTATAAAGATTGATGACAATGGCGTCGGCATCGGATCAACTTCCGGACCTGGCCACACACAAGCCGCCGGACGAAGTCATTTTGGCCTGTCACTCACCAGGAAACGGCTGGAAATTATGTCGGATGTATATCAGGTCAATGCCAGGATCGACATTACCGACAAAGGACACATATGTAAAGGGACCGTGGTAGAGCTTGTCCTGCCTGTTATAACGATCTGAAATATGGGAACAGCTTACATTATCGATGACGAACCGAGATCTGCGGAGCTGTTGAAAGCGAAAATACTCGACTTGACGGATCATTTTGCTCAAATCGAGTGCTTCAACAGTCCGGTCCTGGGCTGCAAAGCCATTTGGGAAAAGGCGCCCGACATCCTGTTCCTGGACATCCAGATGCCGCTCCTGAACGGCATCGATCTGCTTGAGAATATTAAAAACCTCGATATCCCGATCGTTTACGTCACTGCATTTACGGAATATTCCATCACGGCCATCAAGCAGCAGGTATTCGACTATATCCTTAAACCTGTAAAAGAGCAAGAGTTGCTTCAAACGATTATCAAGTTTATCGGACGACAAAAACAAGTGCATGCAGCCCCGCAACCGAGGCCCAGTTTTGGCGAATTGCTTTCCAGCCAGCTCAACAAGATTTCCATTCCCACCTCTGAAAGCATCAACCTGGTCGCAGTCAACCAGATTACGCTGGTTATGGGCGTGGATAATTACTCTATGTTCCACTTCACCGACGGCAGCAGGCTTCTATCATCCAAAACCCTGAAACACTATGAGCACCAGCTTATACCTTTCGGGTTTATCCGGCCGCACCGGTCGTACCTGATCAATACTGTCTACGTAGACAAGGTCCTCGTGCGCGACGGAGGATATTTGTTGATGCGCACCTCGGAGCTGATCCCTATATCACGCGACAAAAAACCGGATATTTTCGATTGGTTCAGAATCTGAGTAGCGACGTTCCCTAATCGGTATTGTCGGTTCGCTAACCCATCAATGCGGCTGCACGATTGCGTATTTGAAGAGAGAGTGCGGGAGGTTAACTTCAAGTAGTCAGTTAATTTCAACACTCTCATCGTAGTTATTCATGGAAAATCTCTTAATCATCGACCGCCAACCGCTGCTACGGATTGGCTTGAAACTGCTTATCGAGCCGCGTTTCCCCAAAATCAAGCTTTTCGAAGCAGGTTGCAGATATTCACTTCCCGCCTCATTATTGCGAAAAGTCATGTCCATTACAATGCTGGGCTTTGATCCAGACCACGAGCGGATCGAACCTGCCGACATCGCCAGAATCCGCCGACAATTCCCTGACAGCAAATTAATTATCTACGCAGGCAACATGCCCGAACAGAGCATCGATCAACTCCAGGAGATGGGCGTCTTCGCCCACATATCGAAACAAGCCTCAACCGATGAACTGACCAGATGCCTGGAAACCGCCCTCCGCATGGGCCGATCGCCAGGTTTGCAATAGCCTTCGTTCCCATCCCTGATGGCGCTAGCACAATAATTTTATCCACCGTTAGCTAAGCATCCCATATAAGGGGAAACGACATCATATGAAGATTTTGCTAACAGGAGCCACGGGGTATATTGGCCAGCGTTTGCTGCCGGTGCTGCTGGAAAACGGGCATCACGTTATTTGCGCTGTCCGCGACCAATCCCGATTTGATAAGAGCAGGTTTGGCACACAGGACACGTTGGACGTGATTGAAATTGATTTGCTTAACCAGGATACGCTCGGCGCAATTCCAGATGATATCGACGTCGCATATTACCTGGTACACTCCATGTCCACGGCAGGCGAATTCTCACAAAGTGAAGAAAAATCTGCCCGCAATTTCATCCGGGCAATCGACCGGACTGCGGCGCGCCAGTGTATATTTCTGGGTGGGATAATCAATGATGTGAAACTTTCCGTGCACCTTTCATCTAGAAAAAAAGTAGAAGAGGTTTTAGCCTCCGGCCGCGTGCCGCTTACAAGTCTTCGGGCCGGGATCATAGTAGGTTCCGGCAGCGCCTCTTTCGAAATCATCCGGGACCTGGTCGAAAAGCTTCCGGTGATGATCGCCCCCAAATGGCTTCATACCCGCTGCCAACCCATCTCTATCCGTAATGTAATCGAGCTGCTGTCATCTGTTTTGTTGCAGGAATTCACGTACGATAAGCATTTTGATATATATGGTCCCGATATCCTTACCTATAAGGAAATGCTGCTCGGTTTCGCAAAAGCACGCGGCTTGCGAAGGCACATCTTCACCGTGCCCGTAATGACGCCCCGATTATCGTCCTACTGGCTTTATCTGGTCACTTCGACATCCTATGTGCTTGCCAAAAATCTGGTAGACAGCATGAGTGTGGATGTCGTGGCACGGGAAAATGAACTGAACGGGCGTTTAGGCATTCAGCCTGTCAGTTACCAGCAAGCTATCCGGATCGCTTTTGATAAAATAGAGCAAAACATGGTGCTGTCCAGTTGGAAAGACGCCTGGGGGAGCATTTATTCAACGAAAATGATTGACAAACAACTTCGGCCGCCGCAATTCGGTGTTTACCAGGATAAGAAAACAAGAAAGGCCGCCGACGTGTCTCGCTCCACCGACAGGATATTCGCCATTGGTGGCAAATCTGGCTGGTACTACGCGGATTGGTTATGGCAATTCCGCGGTGTTCTCGACAAACTCTTCGGCGGGGTTGGCCTGAACCGCGGCAGGAAAAATACGAATGAGGTGGCCGCTGGTGATACGCTTGACTTTTGGAGGGTGATCTACGCCAGCAAAACCGAGCGGCGCTTGCTTTTATACGCGGAAATGAAACTGCCCGGCGAGGCATGGCTCGAATTCTGCATCGACGGCGACGAGATCAGGCAAACTGCCACGTTCCGGCCACTAGGCCTGAGTGGAAGGTTGTACTGGTATGCCGTGCTGCCATTTCATTATTTTATTTTTAATGGAATGATCGACAAGATTTCAGAGTGAAAGGGTAAAAAAGCAGGATTTGCCTCAAACGATACCGATTCGCTTAAAGATTTGCCGAATTGCAGCTGTCATAGCCGTTATTCCGTTCTCAGCGATTTCACCGGATTCATCAATGCAGCTTTCAGGCTTTGCGATCCAACGGTAAGCAGCGCAATCAAAATGACTAGCCCGCCGGCACTTGCAAACATCCACCAGCTGAGCTCGGTTTGGTATGCAAAATCAGCCAGCCAGTTCTTCATCAGATATCCGGCAATGGGGCAGGCGATGAGAATGGAGATGATCACCAACCGCAAAAAATCCCTGGATACCAACGCCAAAATGCCCGAAATGCTGGCACCGAGTACTTTCCGGACCCCTATCTCTTTGGTACGCTGCTCTGTCATGAAGCTGGCCAATCCAAACAGGCCGAGACAAGCGATGAAAATAGCGAGCAGCGATGCAATGCCGAATACCTGGCTGTATTGCCGCTCCGTGTTGTATTGCTCGTTATACTTTTGGTCTGCAAAAAAATATTCGAAAGGATTGCCTGGGTAGGCAGCTTTGTAGAGTGCTTCGAGCTCGCGCAATTGCTTCGGCATATTGGCGGCAGCAACTTCGAGCACCAATCGTCCGCCTGAGCGGCGCGGCATGAAAATGATCGGGTCGATGGCTTTTTGCAGTCCCTGATGATTGTAGTCTTTCACCACACCTACAATTTCAAAAGGCTGCCCCCAACTGACCAGTGCGCCTACTGCTTTCTGCGGCGACGAAAAACCAAGTTGCCGGGCAGCGGCTTCGTTGACCATCAGCTTTCCGCTTTTTTCCCAGGCGAGTTCTGCTTCGCGCACGGTGAAATTGCGGCCTGCTGCCAGCGGAATGTCGAAGACTGTCAGATAACGGTCGTCGATAATGCCCATTGCATAGCCTTTTTTGTCCCGGTCCGCCTTCTCACCTTGTTTGACAATGCCCGAAGCGTTGAAGGAGTAGTAGTTTCCCGGAACAATGCCGGTGTGGGAAAACGCTTTCACGTATGGCAATGCATCTATCTGATGATCAAGCATTGCCGAGCTGTTTTCCAGCAACTTGGGATCGCCCAGGTCGGGGCCATTGATTACCAGCCGCTGTTCGGCTTTAAAGCCCAGGTCTTTATTTTGCATGAATTGGAGCTGTTTGTAAAGTACCAGCGTGGCTACTATCAAAATCACCGACACGCTGAATTGGGCTACCACCAGCACTTTGCGCAGCCAATTTTCTTTTCCTGCATTCAATTTAAGGCCGGACATCCCTTTCAATATCTGCACGGGCGGCAGCGAAGTCACAGAAAATGCCACATAACTGCCCGACAAGAATGCGCCCAGGATCAGCAGTGCGAGCGCCAGCATCCAGGAAGGCTGCGCAAACAGGCTTGAAAGCGACAAGTCCTTCTGCGTGAAATCATTATACGTTTTCTGAATGCAAAGCACCAATACAATGGCAACTGCAAAACCAATGATATTGAGCAAAAATGACTCGCCCAGGAACTGGCCGATCAGCTGGAACTTCCCCGCCCCGACCACCTTTCTCACCCCGACTTCCCGCGCCCTTTTCAATGAAGCAGCCGTAGAAAGGTTAATGTAATTGAACCACGCGATCACCAAAATCAACACCGCGATGCCGCTCAGCAGGTATACGAAGGAAAGACTTCCGGCAGTCACATAAGGATCGTCCGTCGAAGTGCCCAAATGCATGGTCGACATCGGTTGCAGCAGGTATTTGCTTTTGTCCTGGGCATCCAGCTTTTGTTTTAATGTATTGATTTTGGATTCCAGCAATTTTCCGCTGCTGTGGCCGGCGAGTTGCAGGAAAGTAGTCACGTATGCCCCGTCGAATCCGTCGAGTCGCGCCCAACCGTTTCCATTCAGATTGGCGGGGTTGGCCAGGGTTTGAAGGGAAAGGATAATGTCAAATTCCAAGTCTGAATTCTTAGGCATGTCGGCAAAGACTGCCGTGACGGTATACAAAGTTTTGCCAAACTGATTATTGACCGTCAGCGTTTTGCCCACCGCATTTTCCGGCCCGAAATACTTCTTCGCGGTGGAGGCCGCCAAGGCCACGGTGTTGGGCGCCGCAATGGCGGAAGCGGCATTTCCCGACAAAAGCGGGAAGGTAAAAAGAGAAAAGAAGCTTCCGTCGGCGTATGCCATCCGCTCCTCCCGGAATGTCCCTGCCGGGCTGTTTTTCCCCCGCGATCCGATCGTCACAATTCCATTGGCGGCACCATCCGCGACGCGGCAATAGGCTTTGACTTCGCTGAATTCCTTTTTAACCAATGGCCCAACCGCTGGCGCCATTTGTACATACATATCCCCGGAAGGCCGGTCTTCCAGCATCCGGTACAGCGAAGGCAGGTTTGTGTGAAAGACGTTCACACTTTTTTCAAAGGCCACGTATTCAAAAATGAGCATGAAAGCGGCAATCCCAAGTGCCAGTCCAGCTACATTGATGATGGAAAACAACCTGTTTTTGTGCAGGCTGCGCAGGGCAATTTTCAGGTAGGATTTTAGCATGGTAGTTACATGGACGAGTACTCGAAACTTTTGCCTAAAATAACATGCTCAAAGCATTTACCAAGCTAATCGACTGACAAACAACGTACTAATTAGCAACCTGTGAGATTTAGTGTCCGCAACCGGACGCTGGTGTCCGGTTACGGGGTATTTTTTTGCAAAGCTGCTTTATCTCCGTAAAAATGTACTGCCCTGGCCTGTCATTTTCAGACGCCATTGGTTCGGGATTTAGCTATTGTTCACTCTTGGGCGGCACCACTTTTTCAACCGGGGCAAATCTCTCCGCAGGCTTGTCACTTGCCAGGGTTACGGCCGGTTTAGTTGGTCCGGACAAATCGGTTTGACGTTTCGCTGCGGGCGTTTTCGGTTCGGATATTTCCCCCGGTAGTGCGTTATTTCTGATGTATTTACCAGAACTTTCCACACTGACGGGTCCGGTGGGTGTTTCTTTTTTGACGGACTCCGCTTTGCCGTAAACAAGGCCGGGAGCTGTGCCGTTTCGTAACTGGCGCGAAATACTTTCATTGGTTTTAAAGGCAGATTGGGCTTTCGCTGCTGTTCCTGTCAGAAGTATGGCAAAAATGATCAGATAAGGTTTCATACTATTGGGTTGATTAAGGTTTTATTTAATGTTTACAAACACATTGATTTTACCAATCCGGTCATCATCAAAATTTTGCAAAGCCTTACCTATAATTTGTCCGGGTTTTACCCTGGCCGGATCGGCTTTCATAGCGACACCGGGGATGGTTGAAGTAACGAGTAAATCTCCCCGCAGAATAGCACCACCCTCTTTGCATACCTTGGTCGGGATGACGCCCACCACACCCAAAGGCACTTTTCCGGACAGGTTGCTGTCGATATTCTCTTCGGTAAGCAAAACACCAGGCTTCGTTGCATACACGCCCAATACCAGGGAAGAGTAGGCTCCATTGCTTTTTTCCACGGTCCGGTCCTTCGTAGTGGCAATGCTTAAAATATCTCCCGGCTCATATTCAGACACTTCGCTTATCACGTCAAAAGCTTCTGCCAGGTCGGCCCCGCTGCTCTGCGTACCGCCATTAAAAAAACCCTTTCCATTAGCATCGATACGTGCTACATTTACAGTAGCAGGGTTTCCGCTTTTAAACAACGCAATATTGCCGTTGCTGTGTGTTTCAGCGGTAAGCACCGGTTTTGTATTGGCAGTATTATAATTTACAAACTGAGCTGCTTTGCCATTACTGAAACTGGGCGTCCAGGCAAAAACCGCATTGCCGGTCCCGTCTGCGGTAGCTTCTACGCCATGTCCTTCGATGCCTGCATTGGCGGTTACGCCATTACCATGACCGTCTGCTATCGCTACCAGGGCCGGGCCATTGCCAGCGGGGTTCGACGCATGGAACAGACCTGCAAAGCCCCCGGTACCCGAGGAAACCCCAAACAGTCCCGCTGCACCGAAACTGCTGAGCGTACTTGTCACCTCTCCTCTCACCGCTGCTGCCACGCTGTTGGTATTATCCACCAGGAAAGAGGCAGCATTACCTTGCGTATTATCAGGATTCCCGTTACCATTCGTTTCTACCTCCAGCGTATTAGCTGTGGTATTAGCGGCGTTATAATTCTGAAAACGGCCGGCCCGACCGGTACTGCTGTTTATCCCCACCTGTCCATAAACGGCGATGGCCGTGCCGCTGGTGTTCGTTGCTATAAATCCCCTTACCCCATATCCTGCCCCATCATTACGGCCGACTACCGCACCTGCAATGTCGCTGGTAGTGAGGCCCACAACGGCCTCCCCCGCACCACTGTTATTGCCCAATATACCCGCTGATGTCTGGTTGTTGGTGATGCCATGTACAGCAATACCCGCGCCCGTAGAACTCAGCACACCTCTGCCATTACCAGTGGTACTTATATTGACAACAGTGCCGTTCCCTACTGTGCTGGCATTTAGTACGTTGTTATTATTAGCATTGTTGTTAATGGCAAAATTTGCCGGTATCCCATTACTACTGGCCGCAAACAGACCAGTGCCGGCGTTGCTATTGGCATATACGCCGTAACCGTTTGCACTTGCATTCCCGTACACGCCTATGCCGTTAGGAGTGACGCCATACACGCCCCAGCCCGAACCGGCGTGCGAGCCCCAGACGCCAATACCAAGTCCCCCGGTACCGTTATTAATGCCGCGTACGCCCGTAGAGAAGCCCCCCGGACTAGCAGAGGACACAATGCCCCTTACCGCACTGACGCTTGAGGTAATGCTGTTGTTGACGCCTTCCAGCGAAGTGCCATCTCCCTCGTTGGTGATCGAAAATAACGTGCCTCCATTATTCTCATTTCCCGCATAGGGCAATGACAACGTCGCATTGTTGATCTGTGTCCAGCCGGTACCGGTTTTGTGGTACCAAAAACCTTTCGTGTCTGTATCATATACGAGCAGACCATCGGCAGGGCTTGCAATAGCCCCGCGCTGGGCAGATGTCATACGCGATACAAGTACCCCCTTCGTTGCCGATGTCACGTCCAACTGTGCGCTTGCGTCCGGGGTCAAAGTACCGACGCCTACCTGCGCATTTACCGTAGGGAAAAAGAGACCCGAGAGCATGAGTCCGAAAGCGGTCTTCAGAAGTAATTTTTTCATCAAATCAGAATAGTTTTAATTGAAACAAGGAAGTACTAACCCGGCCCGCGCCCGCCCGGAAGCCATCCCCGCCGGGTTATAGCGAATGCTGGCGTGAGCCGTTACCTGCACAGTGAGCACCAGGCCAAAAAGTAGCAGTATTATCCTGTCGGATAAGGCAAAAACTTTGGCTTAGAACTTTGGTTACCGTAAATGTACTTCGCAAAAAACCGGTCGATGTAACAATTAATCCTAATTCACTGTCGAATTTACTTGACAGCCGAGATGGTAGCTGAGCAAGAAGTTAACCCAGTTTGATTTATGAAGAATTAACCCTGCTAAGTGACGAAGGGACCGTACAGCAAGCGGATTCATTAATTTTTTCGGATCCCGACAGAAATCCCTAACTGGTAAGGTCTGTATTTCCAGATACCGGGAATCACGACCCGTTGTGTAAGCCCCACCTGCGCGTAGGGGCCGACGAAGAGACTAGCATTTGTTCCAAAACTCCACTGCCGGTATATGCCAATGCCGGCCATCGTGATGCTTCGTTTTTTGGCAAGAATGCGTGAGTAGTCCAGGCCGATGGCTCCGCGATAATTACTGAGGCGGCCGCGGCCCAAAGTGATATTTTTCCGTATTCCGATGCTCAGCAGATTGAGGCTTTCCTCTCTTACCAACGGCATTCCTTTTCGGATAACAGCATAGCTTTGGTTGTCAGAAGGTACGACGATGTACTCATCCGTGGCCGTTTCAAAATGGACACGATTGCCGATGTAGCTGTAACTAGCCAGGAGGCCCACCCCAAATGCCTCCAGACCCCCCGAAACTTTCATTGCCTTCGATTGCAATGACAAGACGGGTGAAAACCGGATATTCTGAAGACTCAATTGCGGTGAAGACCATAACTTCATAACCTGAAATGATTGCATGGGCGTGACTGAAAGCGACCATTTAGGCGCAAATGCTCTTGCAGTCCGTTTGACATCGGAACCTGGTATGTCATGCTGTTCCCCTGTCGGGAATGCCGATTGCATCCTGCATGGCAAGGCCGGTCCCGGAATTTCACGGAAGGGCACTGGCTTTAAAAGCGGGATGATGCCTGGCGAGAGCGAGTCGATTAATGTGCCGGGGAGCCCTTCTCGCTGGACGTAGATCTGCTTGTTGTCATTTGCGAAAAGCGCTGTCTCCACCTCGCCCAAGGTGTTAGGGGTGCCGCGGTGCTGACGTATTTCGGTTTGCATTTGACCGATTCGTACCGGCCGAGTCGGTATGCGATGGTCTTCCGCCGTCGGGTCTGCCGACGCTATCCTTTCCCCGCCCTGGTCGACTACGGGTGATGCTGTCCTAACCTTTCCCTTGGCAACTATTCCGCTGGCTTTTGAAAAGCTTGGTGAGCCAGGTTCACGATGTGGTCCGCGAGTCAGGAGAAACGTGCTTCCCACGATCACTAAAATGACGGGTAAAATATAGAATCGGGACGGACTTCGCCGGGATGGTATTTTCCTGAAAAGCTCTTCCTTTAAAGCGGGGTTTGCCGGAAGCTCGAAATCGGCAAAACTTTCGCTTAGCAACTTTCCTAACGCATTTTCAGGGTGCTCCTCATAGTCTTTCATAAGCCATGATTCCTTTCTTCTGCAATTTTTTAATGAGCAAGTCTCTCCCCCTGCGCAATTGAGATTTTGAAGTTGATTCCTCTATACCAAGTAGCTTGGCAATTTCGGCGTGCGTATGACCGTCGATAAAGTACAAGTTGATTACGGCCCGATAACCATTAGGCAATTCACTAATGACATTGATTAAAATCTCCATATCCAGTTGATAAAAAATCCTGTCATGCTCGCCGGATTCCCGTTCAAAATCTATCGAATCCAGGCACACCTGAAGTTTCTCGCTCTTTGTGGTGCGTTGATAATAATCAATCGCCGTCCTGATGACTATGGTTTTAATCCAACTGTCTAAAAGAAGCGGATTTTTCAAGTCCTTCATTTTCTGAAAGATTTTCATAAATGCTTCCTGGAAAATATCTTCTGCTTCAAGGTTGGTCCGCGCATATCTCCGGCAAACCCCCAGCATTTTGTTCATGTATCTTTCATACAACATATTTTGCGCGCGCCTGTCCATGTGTTGGCACGCCTTTACAAGTTCGGTTACATCATGGAATCTGTTTTTTTTACTAAAAAACATCGAAAGTCTCAATTAGGGCATGACTGTCCATTGCAAGGCAAATCATAGTGTACGGAGGAATGAGCTGATAATTTCTCTATGGCTTGACTGACGCCGTATAGGATTCTGTAACGATGTACCCTGATCCTGAAAAAATGAAATGAAACATTTCAGAAACTTTCTCATTATCATTGGCGAGATATAGCGAGTAGCCAGCACAACTCCCGTCATCGAACCTGGTTCCCGACGAGAAACTCAATTCTGAAAAACCACTGGTATGCTTGAAATAGTCGTGGATACCGGGCGAAATCTCTGCCATGCTGGCGTAGTTGACGACATTGTTTAAACCGGTGAAAAAAGGTACCCCATCATCATCGAATCTGTAAAATGGAGTTAGATAGGTTCGCTTTCCGGTATGGTCTATACGTACCCTGACTACGCCCGACCATTGTCCCTTTTCCTTGAGAACCTCTTGCGCCTTCGCGGGAAGCGACTCCAGATCAGCGGTAACATATTCAAGATCGATTCGCGGGATCATCGTCACGGTGTGATAAAAGGGTGATCCCTGCTCGGCAAAAGTGATTTTTAACGTCCACAGGTTTCCTTTCCACGCGTAGTCGGCAAGGTATGAGGATTTTATTGCGCCCGTTCCATTATCCGGCAGCACTTCCCGGATATTTGAGATCGTTCCCCATCTCATAAACAGGTTGTTAGTTAATGTTACCAGTGAATCATGAAGACTTTCGTTCCCGGAGCGGGAAGTTGTCAAAATGCTTGTCCGATCCACAACGGACCGATAACGGCTGTTGCTCACTTGAAATGAAGCGTCCCAGGTCCGGCCCTTAACCAGGGTATTGAAAGCCAGATCGGAAGCTGCCGGGAAACGGCTCCGGATAACCGCAGCTGCTTGGTCGGGGGCGCTATCGGTATCTGGATTAACTTTAATTAGCTTGTTGCACCCAAATAGCGCAGCGACCAGTAGTGTTGTAAGTATGCATGTAGCGCGAAGCATAGGACATTTTAAGGGTTTATAAATCAGTCAGGTATAGAGACTGGAAAACGTAGAAATATGGACGCATGCATTTCAATAATAAATTCTCCGACTTTGATTTGCTTCCAGCGGTCCGCTATGTGCATCTGCCGATATCCCTGCAAAAGAAGGGGCGGCCGATTAAAGTGCTTTGCCAAAAGCTATAAATCGACCACCCAATCCTTGTAGTTCCAGCGAACCAGTGTTGCATTACTGCACCTATCTGGCTATGAAAACCTTTTGAATATGTTCACTGCCATCCCTGGATTTTATTTTTATCAGATATATCCCCTGCGCAAACTTGCTGACATTGATGCCGGATGCAGGCACATTCGTTGTTTTGTAAACTGTGCTGCCATTTGCGCTGACCAGTTCCACCGATTTCATCGTTTTACTTAGCCTGGCATTTACCATGAGGAAATCAGAGGCAGGATTGGGGTAGACGCCGGAGCTGTTACGGTTAAAGTTCAGGCTCCTGATGCGGCTGTAAGCATAAGTTCCGTCATTGTCGACCATCTTCAACCGGTAATACTGGTTATCGGATAAGGTTTCCTTGTCCACAAAAGAATATCTTCCCCCTGCGTTCCCATCTACGTGGCCGATCGGGCTAAACGAGGTCGCGGTACTGCCTCTTTCGATCTCGAAATGGCTGAAATCTTTTTCATTGGTCGTTTTCCAGGTAAGTACTGCCTTGTTTTCGACAATTGCGGCCTCGAAACTTACCAGGGTAACAGGCAAAGGTTGGTTGCAATGGGTACTGCTAAGCTGGACCGTAGTTACCCGGGTTACACAACCACCAAGTATGTTAATCGTGCAAACATATGTTCCATCATCCGATGCCTGATAAGGATTGAAACTAATCGAACGCTGATTGGAAACCGTAACGCCGTCCTTCGTCCAGGTATAGGTAGCATCCACCATATCCGGTACGCTTAGAGCATAGGAAGATCCCGCGCATGGTTGCAGTGTATTCTCAACTTTGACAGGATCAAGCTTGCCGATGGTAACCTGCGTTACCGTAGAGTTTCCGCAATTGTCTGTCACCCGGATAGTGTACGATGTGTAGGGTGTTAATCCCGAAATGGTCTCGGTACCATCCGAATCGCCGGTCAATGTCACATAATCTGCATCAGTTCCCGAAGTCAGGCGGTATTCGAATTTCAGCGGTTTGGCACCCGTAAAAGCCAGCAGCGCATTGCCCGTGCTCGTGAGGTCTCCGTTGGCGTCCTCACAGATAATGCCTATTTTCTTGGTAATTACCGGCCCCTGCCCGGCAGGAAGGATCTCGACCTGACTACTGTAATCGTAGGGCCCGCAACCAATCATGTGGCTATTGACGGTGTAAGTGTCAGGCGGCAGGTTACTGATCGTTATCCCAGGCACCGTTCCTGTACCAACAGTTACGTTGGCACTATTTTTCACATCAAAACTGAATGTACCGTAGCCGTTGTTGGTCGCTGCGATAACGATATTACCTGTTCCGCCGCACAGCTGTTCCGCCGTGGCCGTTGTGTGCTGATCCAATGTCTGCACCGACAATGGCAGCGTTACCGTTACCTGCTCGGTCTGACCGCAAAGGTTATTCACTTCAATGGTATAGGTGGCGCCCGGTATGGCGTTGGGCCATTCCCATACCCCCCAGGCGCGGTTTACACCGGCAACCCCGACCAGATTGGGGCCTGCAACGATCGTCGCTACCGCATTTCCATAGTTGGCCATCTCGCCGCTAATGTACACCGACATGGTGGTGCGGCCTTCGATGGTGGTGCATCCCGCGTACCCGCCGATACTTCCCAGGGCTAATGGTACCGGTGTGCCGGTGCCGGAATTCAACGTGGCTGAAAGAGGCGCGCCACAGGCATCTGTTCCATCTACCGTGTAAGTATCAGGGGGAAGATTTGGAAATTCATGCCACAAGTCAGCCTCGGTCGTCGCTACGTAGGGGGAGCCCGCAATATCGATTCCGAGGCTGTTTTTGATGGTAAAGGTCACCGGTAACACATAATTAACCCCACCGGAGATATTGATGCTGTAAGGAATAGGATCGCTGGGCGATGCCGGGCAGCCCCTGGGCTGAATGCTGAAATTGATGCTTACGGCCTGATAGGACGTCCCATAGTCATAACAATAGGTACAAACATCACCACAGGGCGTCTTGGTGACAATGAGCAAGTTTATAAAATTGGGAACAATTACGGTCGGATAAAATGGGGAGGTATTATCATAAGTTTCTGTTTTAATCAAGGCCCCCTGAACAGGCGACGCACAGGTCCCTGTATTCTCGTAGAATTCCACATCGATGCTCTTCCCATAGGGTAATGCTGAAAACAAAGAAGAAAATGTGAGTTCCAGCTTGATGCTCGTTAGAAGCTCGGCACAAGTCATTCCATCCCGGCGAGGCCGCGCACTGGTCACGCAGAGATTTTCGGGGATATCCCTTGTTACTGTCACCTCCCTGGTGATGAAAACCCCGCACGCGTCTTTAACCCGCACATTGTAGTTGCCAAAGGCGGGAACCGCATGCGCGTCGGTCAGGCTGGTTGTGTTCTGGACCTGGTAGGTCAGGTTCTGATCATTCTCGGCCGGATCACCGACCCAGTATGCATAAGAATAAGGCGAAGCACTGCCGGCGGTAATGGTCGTGTTGATAACCCCGCCCGCCCCTGCACCCACGCATACATCGGCGGCCACGGAACTGGCCGCAACCTGCACATATGAAGTGGGCACCACAACGGTGGTAGTAGTGAACACATTGGGATCATCCGAGCACGCTACCTTCACGGTGTAGGTACCTGGCAGCAAAGCCTCAAATGTGCTTGAGCTTTGAGCGCCGGTTGGAAAACCCACCGGCCCCGAGGTGATCTGGTAGGTGGCGCCGGTTCCCGCAGTGGCATTAACGGTAAAAGCCCCGTTGGAAGGGCAGGTCGCCGTGGTGATACTCGTGGAAATCACGTCAATGCTTGCCGGACATTGGCCGAACGCGTTGGACAGGCTAAAAAGGATAACTAAAAGTAAAAGCCCAAAATAGTGCTGTTTTGATCCTGTCGGATGGTAAAGGTGTTTCATTGAATGTAAAAATTAGTTATTGGGTAAATGAGGAGTCCTGCTCACCAGCTTTGAGGCGTTTTCTTCAATTTGCATGCGCCGTGCCAGGTCGGTTTGCTAGCATGCGTGTCAATCAACTGCCGATATTTCAGCTAATCGCTATCGAATTCCAGAAGCCTTATACCGGGACCGGGTGCTCAAAATTGGGGTATCCCGTGGGTTCGTACAATCACCTGATCCTGGTATTTTTGTACACCAAACAGGTATTGATCTACTACACATGCAGTAGCTTATATCAGCAGTTTCTCCCGGCCTGATGTCCTGTCTTTCCTTTCCTCGCCACGGGGCCGCCTGGCTCGGCATACGACGGGAACGCATTGAGAAGCTTTCGTCGAATGGTCTCGTCAGCCCCGTCACTTTGAATAAATTATAGGAAAATGTATTTCAAATAGAGTAAACGAATGGTAAGTTGCGGTTATGTCATGCCATCCTGCCAACCGATTAGCGAACGCACTTCTTTTGATGCTCCCTGTTGTTGGTTGCGTTGTTTGGTTTTTTCTTAAAGTATTCCAGTTTCAAACCAGTCCCGAGCAGTACGCTGATGGAATGGTGATCCTTCAATTGAGCAAAGGATGGCTGGACGGGCGACCGTTTCTGTTCGACACCATTTACGGAAATCATGCGCAGCAACATAACTACTACTTCATTCCGCTGATCGGCATTTTCACGAAACCGTTCGGTGTTAACGGGCTTTTTCTCGCCTATGTGTGCTTGCTGGGCGTGTTTTTCTTCGTGTATCATCGGAGTTTTGCCGGATCAGCCGTGGCCGGACGGCAGGCGGTTTGGCTTGCAGCATCGATATATGTGTTTGGCCCGATGGCCTACTTCATGTATACCGATTATTTCGGCTGGCATCCCGAGCAATACTTTGTTCCGCTGCTTGCATTGCTCGCATTGAGCGCGGCACAACGCAAATGGGGCATAAGCATCGTATGGCTCATGCTCACTCTTTTGCTGAAAGAGTCTTCCATTGTCCTGATTTGCTGCCTTTTTCTCTTCTGTTCGGTGGTAGACAGGGTGATCCGGGACCCGACCAGGCATTGGGCTGGCTACCTGCTGAACAAACGAAACGTCATCATTGTCGGCACTTCCGTGGCTTTATTCCTGGCCGGTTTGTGGTGGCTATCTTATCTAAACGGCGTAAAACCCAGCCGCCTGAGCGAGGCATTTGCCCATACGAAATTCAACACGACTTTCTTTTTATACGTGCTGTTTTCGCTGACGGTGGGTGTGCTCACTTTTGGTTTAGCTATAATCCCGTTTGTGCCCTGGCTCCGCACGTTTCCGCGCAAAGGGCTGATCATCTGGACATTGGCAGTTTGCTATACGGTGTTGCTCGTCATGTTCGCGACGGAAGCATTGTATTATTTTCCAACGATTTACCCCGGCATTTCCTATCCGCCAAGGATCAGCGGCTTGTGGGCTTTTATGTTCAGCGGATTCATTTACTGGAGTTACCGGGTGGCACAGGCAGGTTTTATGCCCGGCCGCGCAGCATTCAGCTGGGTATTGACGGGATGTGTGCTGCAATTCATTCTCGCCACATTTCTGGTCGCCCATCATTTCACCCTTGAAACCGAACCGGGTACCCTTAGCCACAACGTATCCTATATGATCAAGTCCCGTTTTGGCCTGGATCCATATCCCGACGGCCTCCCACGCGAGCTGCACGGCTACGCCAGGGCGATGCCCGCGAGGTCGGAAGTCATTGTCCCGTTTCAATATTTCCGCTATTTCGAAGGGGTTTACCCCAGTTTCTGGCCGTTGGACGGAAGGTATCCTGCGTACATGCTTGGAAAACCCCTGATGCTGGTTTATGAAAAAAATCTGCTCCAAAACGGTGTCTATCCCTCATTACCGGGCAAGGGCTACACGGCCATCCCCCATCAGCATTTACTAATTCTGGCCGATTCGAGCTGGTACAATCAGACGTTCAAATGACTGGGGAAGAAAGAGAAAAATGGATCCGGAGAAATGCTTACTACCACCGGTCGGTGGTCAGGTATTTGAAATTTATCATTCCCGAAGGCGCGGCCGTGCTCGAAATCGGTTGCGGAACAGGATATCTGCTGGAACAGCTCCGGCCGTCCAGAGGTGTTGGAATCGATATTTCAGCGGAGATGGTCCGTTTTGCCCGCACGCACCGGCCCGGCTACGTCTACCATGAAATGGATGCGGAGCACCTAAGCCTGAACGAAACATTTGATTATGTGATCATTAGCGACACAATAGGCAGTGTCACGGATGTGCAGATGGTGTTTGAAGCCATTCACCCGGTTTGTACCCGGCAAACGCGACTCATCATTACCTCCGAAAATTTCATCTGGCGCCCCATCCTGAAACTGGCTGAAAAGCTGGGGTTGAAAATGCCTCAGAAAAGGCAAAACTGGCTGGATACCGGCGATATCACCTCGCTCCTCCATCTTACTGATTTTGACCTCATTGATCATCAGAGGAAGATGATTTTCCCTAAATACATTCCCCTGGTTTCTTCGGTTCTAAACCGCTACATGGGTAACCTGCCACTGATCAACAGCCTGGGATTATTCACGTGCCTGGTGGCCAGAAGCAAGCGGACGGAACAAAAACCTGCCGATGCTTTGAGCGTCAGTGTCATCATCCCAGCCCGCAACGAGAAAGGCAACATCGAGGCACTCATCCAGCGCACACCACAAATGGGCAGGCACACCGAGCTGATCTTTATCGAGGGAAATTCCACCGATCAGACGTGGGAAGAAATTCAGCGGCTCGGTGCACATTACCGGGCATGGTATGACATCAAATGGGCGCAGCAGGACGGCAAAGGCAAAGGCGATGCGGTAAGAAAAGGCTTTGACCTCGCCAGCGGTGATATTCTGATGATCCTCGACGCGGACATGACGGTAGCACCGGAAGAACTGCCCAAATTTTTCGATGCAATAGCTTATGGAAAAGGCGAATACATCAACGGCTCCCGGCTCGTGTATCCGATGGAAAAAGAGGCCATGCGGTTCCTGAACCTGGTCGGCAACAAGTTTTTCAGCCTGGCGTTCTCCTGGCTGCTAGGCCAGAATTTGAAGGACACGCTTTGCGGCACGAAAGTCATTTCCAGGGAAAACTATCTCAAATTGGCAGCCAACCGCTCCTATTTCGGCAATTTCGACCCGTTCGGCGATTTCGACCTCATTTTCGGTGCAGCCAGGCTCAATCTCAAATTCATCGAAATCCCGATCCGCTACCGGGCCCGAACCTATGGCGAGACCAACATTTCACGTTTCAAACACGGCTGGTTACTGCTCCGGATGACGGCTTTTGCTTTGCGGAAGATCAAGTTTATTTGATTGAAGTTGATCAACAGATCCTGCTATTTTCTGCCGTTTTTAAAGCAGGCGTCGACGAATTGCGTCAGCGCCGGCGCTGACCGGGCATGAGCTGCATTTGTTCGGCTCAACACCCGCCGCGTAAGGATACTATGTCGTCCTGGATGACACCACTGGGCCCCTTCGATCCAATTTTCTCTTTGAACTTCTGATTCTTCGCCACCAAAGCAAAAAGCCTGTGACAGATAACAGGCCGGGAGTAAGACCGATGATCACATACAAAACCTTGACCGGAATGCCGCCAAAATTTCCGACATGCAGCGGAAAGAATGTAGCTTCGATGCGCTCTCCTAACAGTTTGTCCGAAAACCTGCTGATCGATATCAACTCGCCGGTCTGCTGATCGATCTTCACCGAATTGGAGCTTCCCCAGATTTTTGATTGGGCAGTCGCGTAACCGCGCACTTCGAACTTGCGGACCGGTTGTGTGGGCAGGTACACGTAGGTCGGCTGCAAATCCGGCATGGCCGAAAGCGCTTGTTTCAACATCAGGTCCGGTGAAGCGGTCATCAGCGTATTGGGCTGGGTGGTTACCTGCTCGGCCTCCCATGCTTTGGCTTTGAATGCAAACAGGTTCATCCAGAATCCCGTGAAGAAAATCAAGGCATTCAACAGCAGCGACCATACGCCCACAATCCGGTGCAAATCTGAGCTGATCGTCCGCCAGTTTTTTCTGTTGATTTTTATTTTAAAACCAATCACCTTCCACAGCATCTTACGATATGCGACGGCTCCGGTGATCAGGGAAAGCAGCATTGTAATGCCAAAAACGGCCGTCAATGCTGCGCCGGGGATGCCGAGCTGGAAGCTGAAATGGAACTGAAAAAGCCATTCGACAAAGCTCGGCGTAAACTCGCCTGACGGCCCTTCACGCAGGATAGCACCGGTGTACGGATCAAACGAGATCAGCCCGAGATCGTAGGTGAGCAGGCGGGCGTCATTGAAATAGATCCTGAAATTGTACGCATCGGTAGGCCCCGCATCGGGGTTTACCCAGGCGATGCCGTCCAGGTTTGGGTAGCGGCTGGTTATGGTCTCATAACAGCGCTTCAAAACCTGGTCATTCCCGGTACGGGTCACCGGTGATACGTGCAGGAGCTCCTGGTTGAAATAGCGGTCAAGCTCCGTTCTGAAAACCAGAACGGAGCCGCTTAAACCAAGCAAAATCAGGAAAATCCCGGTAGTCAGGCCCAGCCAGCTGTGCAGCCTGAAAAGGGTTCGGGTATATGCTGCTTTCTTGCTCATATATCGATAGCCTGCTTACCAGAGTTGGTAGCTAACTCCTACTCTTACATTGAACGGATCGCCTAATCCCGCCAGCGTTACGCCGGAACGGCTGCCGGTGAAGTAATGCTTATTGGCCAGGTTATAGGCATTCACTTGCACCTGGAACCTGTTGCGCTGATACGAAAGG
Organism: Dyadobacter beijingensis DSM 21582; assembly: GCF_000382205.1. Lineage (GTDB taxonomy): Bacteria > Bacteroidota > Bacteroidia > Cytophagales > Spirosomataceae > Dyadobacter > Dyadobacter beijingensis. The sequence continues at coordinate 112,260 of NZ_KB907793.1, read as the reverse complement.
GCCGCGTCGAGCACCGTATAAGAAGGGAAAACGAAGTTTTGGTTGCTTAACAGACCCACCTGATCGCTCACATACCGGACGCCCGCTGCCACGCTGAACCCTTTTAGCACATTGGAAGGAAGCGCATATTTACCCCAAAAGTTGATCTGGTGTTTCGGCGCATTCGCGAACCGGTCGCCTTTTTTGCCGTAGGTGGTCGTGCTCACCAGCACGTGCTCGTTCAATGCATATCCGGCGATCAGACTCAGGGCTCCCAGGTGCCCCGTTACCGAGAACTCGCCGCCGCGGCTGCGTGTCCCGTCGATCGCGGCCTGACGGTGTGAGTTTTCTTCCGTCGGTGCGGCCGTCAGGATGTTGGCATAGTTGATCTGGTACAACGCCAAGCCAGCCGACAAGCGGCCATCCAGTATATCGGCTTTCGAACCCACTTCATATTGCGTTGCTTTCCGGGTCGGGAATGGCCCGCCGGCCAGTGCATTATTGGACGTTTGCGGGTTGAAGGATTTGAGATACGTGCCATAAATCGAAACATTATTCACCGGCAAATAAACCAATCCGATACGTGGAATCCAGCCGGAAGCTTGCAGCTCGTCGCCTTGCTTGTTGTCCCGGTCCGACAGCGGCGTTTCTTTCGCATTGTAATTGTCGAAGCGCAGGGAAAGCAGCACTTTCAATTTATTTCCCACGCTCACCTGATCCTGAATATAACCGCCGATCAGGTTCGTAACCCGCTTGTTATCATCCGACTCGTCTGCCGGCACGGAGGCGTCGGGAACGCTGCCGGTATAATCCGGATTGGGAATGTAAATGCGTGTCGAAGCCTTGTATTGATAATCGTTTTGCGTCCAGCCGTACCGGTTATAGTCGGCACCGACGATAATCTGGTGCCCGATCGCGCCGGTTTTGGCAGTGTAAGTAGCGAAAGCGGTCGTTTGAAGGCTGAACCTGTCCGTGAGCCAGTCCTGATAGCCGCGGCTGATGGAGTCGTTTCTAATCCTTCCCACCGGAATGTGGTCTGTAAAATCCAGTACATTCCGTACTGCCCGCTCCACTACGGTCAGTTTAAGGTGTTCGTTGATCTGGTGATCGAAGGTCAACGTCGCCGACATGTTGCGGGTTTTACCATAATCTGTCGGGCTCTGGATCGTCAGCTTGTCGGAATAATGGTTGAAATCAAAAGTGCCATCAGGCCGGGTATAGATAAAGCTGCCATTGTCGTACTGCTGGACGGCCTTTGAATATGCATAGTTCAGTTCCAGGTTCAGAGAAGTCTTGGCGTTGACCAGGTAGGTCAATGAAGGCGCGATAAAAAGGTTTTGTTTCTCCTGGTAATTCCGGAAACTTTCGCCCCGGTCATACCCGACAATCGCGCGGTACAAAATCTTCTTTTCGCGATCAATGGGCCCGGTGAAATCGACCGACGCACGGCCAAATGCCCAGCTTCCCAGGGAGAGATCGACGCTCGCCCGCTTTTCGGTCAGCGGTTTTTTGGTAACAAAATTAACCACACCACCCGGTGATCCTTCGCTGAACAATGCGCCCGACGGCCCGCGAAGCAGCTCTACGGACTCGATGTTGTAAAGCAATGGCTGCTGGCTCCACAAAAACAAATTGCCGCGTATGCCATTATAAAGCAAAAAACTGGCATCGTTGGGCGAGTACGCAGTAAAGCCGCGGATCTGAAAATTGCCATTGCCATTGTTGGCCTTCATCCCCGTGAAAGAACCCGCGATTTCGTTTAATGTGAATGCCTGCCGGTCGCGAAGTACTGCGGACGACATCACCTGTACGGATTGCGGGGTCGAGAGCAGCGGCGTGTTGCTTCGCGTCGACGAATTGGAGGACAGAACCTGGTAGCGGTGCATTGCGGCACTCACCAGCACTTCTTCCAGTTCCTGCTTGCTTTCGGAAAGTTGCAGGTTTAGAAATACATTCTTGCCTTTGGTGATGCGAAGGCTTTGTGTATAAGCAGTATAGCCTACGTTCGAAACGGATAACACGTATGTTCCCGGCGCAATACCCCTAAGGCTGAACTGGCCGTCGGTGTCGGTAACCGTACCGGTTGCAGCGCCTTGCAACGCGACGGAAGCGCCCGAAATAGCTTGCTGCTCGGCATTCACGATCCGTCCGTGAAGGGCGCCAAGCCCGGATTGTGCAAATGTTTGCAGGGAAAAGGCTATGCTAAAAATTAGCAATAATAAAACTTTGATATTCATCGATTTATGCGGTTAGCCGGCTCGCATTATTTGAAGTGCGAGCAAATATATTCTGATTTAAAAAAGATGTGTCGGTCCGGACAACCAACATGGTTGACGAAGCCCGAAGCGGCATTTTGGATCAAAAAATTGTGCTACGCGCAGGGAGGGTGGACAAGGTTGGAAAGTGGAGCATGGTAAGAGGCCAACTTATACGAAAAATTGGCAGTGCTCGCTACCGGCAGGTGTTCTGCAGCGAATTCAAAAAATGCTAATGGTGAAGCAAACAGTTGGAGTGTGGGGATGCTTTCAACCCGGTCGCTGGTTTGCTGGTCTTGCTTCTGCTGCTGCTCTTTCAGCTTCTTGGCAAGGTAGCATTTTCCATTACAGTGAAGCTGCGGTTTGTCACGGTTTTGACAGAGGACGCGCGTGATATATTCCTTGTTAACTTTATAGTATGCGATCGTACCCCACTGACTAAACGTCGGCAGGATCGTAGTAATAAGCCATATGTAAAGTATAACTGTACGCATCGATCAGCCCACAAATATAGCAATTAAGCGGATAAACCTTAATTTGCCGGCTGGACCTTGCTGGTATGAAGCTAGCAAGTCCCTTCCCCTGATCGGCTAATGCTTACCCCGAAAACCAGGGCGACTACATCATAGCACTTTATATATTTGCCCGGTCTGTGCGCCTAATACGCTTCTTACGTAGGCTTGCGCTACGCTGTGCATTGTCACCGGGATATGACCAGGAAAGTATGGAAAATAAGCAGGTGATTCTTCCACAACATCCGGCCCAACTGCATTAATCCGTACGCCATTTTCCAGCTCGATAGCTGCCGCCCTGACAAATGAATCGAGGGCGCCGTTGACCGCGCTTACCGAAGCACCTGACACAATAGGATCTTCGCTCAGGCTGCCCGATGTGAGTGTAAATGAACCCTTTGGATTAATATAGTGCTGGCCTATCAACACGAGGTTGATCTGACCCATTAGTTTGCTGTTTATGCCGATCCTGAATTCCGCATCTGTCATATCTCTAAGCGGACCGAAATGTGCATCGCCGGTCGTGCTGATCAAAGCATCGAACCGGCCAACTTTTTCGAACAACTCTTTAATTGATATAATATCGCTGATGTCCACCTGATAATCTCCGCTGTTTAAACCCACCTTTACGATTTCGCTTTGGCCGTCCAGCGCTTTTGTAACATGTTTCCCGATCGTGCCCGTGGCACCGATGATAATAATTTTCATTGCTCTATTTGTTTTTATTTGACGAAGTTGAGCCATTAATTTACTTTTGTCAAGTAGTTACCTTTTTGTCAACTAATGACAAAAAGGTACTAAATGGTTCAGTGACGCGAAATGGAAGAGAAAAAAAACGTTAAATATCATAGTGCGGACGAGTGCCCTATTACGGCGACGATAGATGTGATCGGAGGGAAATGGAAGCCGCCCATCATTTGGTTGCTGCTAAGAGGGCCTATGCGCTTCGGAGAGCTTCATAAAACCATCCCGGCCATGGCCTTGAAAGTTTTGTCCCGGACTTTGAAGGAGCTCGAATCCGACGGCATCATTCTCCGCAAGGCGTACCCGGAAATCCCCCCGCGCGTAGAATACTCGCTGAGCCAAAAAGGTGAGTCACTGCGGCAGATCATGACATTGATGTCCGAGTGGAGCCGGGCGAACATTATGGATGAGGCGTTAAACCCTGGGCCGTTATAAGATCACTTCATCAGGCTGATATTAACCTTCCTCGGGCTGAATATTAGGATATATCCAAATCAGAACCCACGATATGTTTCAAAATCACATCCCGCAAACGTTCTTCGTGCTCATCGCCCCATTGTCCTAATGCGGCAATCACAGGGATTACAGTTTTGCCAAATTCGGTAAGGCTGTATTCCACTTTGGGCGGTACAACGGGATAGATTTTTCTCGTAACCAGTTCGTGCTCCTCCAATTCTTTCAACTGAATATTCAGGACCCTGCGTGAGGCGTCGGGGATCTTGCGTTGCAGTTCGCTTGGGCGCTTGTGACCAGTATGGATAAACCACAGCAAGCGGATTTTCCATTTCCCATAAAGGACTTCACCGATCAGGTCAAGCCCGCAGTTCAGGTTCGGAGTTATCTTTCTTTCATACATAATTCAAAATTAAACCTATGTTCCGATTTGGACAATAGGGGAATAATTTATCCCTATATGAATCGTAATACCGTACTTGTCTAAACTTCATTTACGCACCAATTTTGTCCTATCAATAATTCTTAAAAGCAGGACAGTACAATGGAACAGTTTAATTTCAATAATGAGTTATCGGGCAAGATTGCCCTGGTAACGGGAGGAACGAAAGGAGCCGGAAGAGCTATCGCAGAAAGACTTTTGCAAGCTGGCGCGACAGTGATCATTACGGCAAGGAACGCACCGGAAGTAGAAAACGGCGAGTTGCATTTTATCGCATCCGATTTAAGTAAGCCGGAAGGTACCCAGAAAGTTATCAGCGAAGTGTTGTCAACTTATGGAAGGCTGGATATTCTTGTGAATAACCTCGGTTCTTCAACAACACCCGCCGGGGGCTTTGCGGTATTATCGGATGAAGATTGGGAATCAACCCTGCAAGCTAATTTGCTTGCACCTGTGCGGTTGGACAGAGGATTTCTACCAAAAATGATCGATCAGAAAAGTGGTGTTATTATTCACATTGCTTCGATCCAGGGCAAGTTACCGCTGTATGATTCTACTTTGCCTTATGCGTCGGCAAAAGCTGCGTTGATCAATTACAGCAAAAGTTTATCCAATGGCGTTAGCCCCCAAGGTGTTCGGGTGCTGACAGTATCGCCGGGATGGATCAATACGACAGCCTCGGAAGCCTGGCTGGGCGAACTGGCAAGAAATGCCAATAGTACTGTTGAAGAAGCGCAACAAAGTGTCATGGATGCCCTGGGCGGAATACCTTATGGCAGACCTGCCGAACCAGAAGAAGTAGCTGAGTTAGTTGGTTTTCTGGTTTCACCAAGAGCCAATTATTTAACAGGGACACAATTCGTCATCGATGGCGGTACCGTACCAACAGTTTAACGGCATAAAAAAGAAGAGATATGAACTTGCCCAAAATAGTAACCGATCTGGCAGCAGCACAAAACCAATAGGGCGACCATCCAACTGCTGCGATCAACTGCTTGCCCCATTCGGGTGATCGCAGCAGTTCAGTTCCCCATCCCCCATCATCGTTTGGATCAGAGGCAACCGTGTGCGGCTGTTCGTCCCAGTGACGCAAAAGATCCAGATCATCAATAGTCGATGCTCTGAATTTGATCCTATGCCATCACCGTGCGACTGATCGTCGACGACAAGGTGTTTGCTCACTCCGGCCGTTCCTTCGACGCACGCGACACCTTCTCTTCTCGCACCCAGCCTTATGGAGGGCATCGAATTGCTGATTCTGTGAAATCAAGAGGACAGAAAAACGACCGGCTACTTCCATCCCGATTCCACATAGATAGAATTTATAGGTACATTTAAATGCAAGTCTCACGTGAGGTACTGAACAAATAGATTTTAAAGGTAAAGTCGGCTCGTCATGGAATCAGGAAAGCAGGCATACATTCTTTCGTTAAAGCAAATTTGTCCCACACTATCGGACAATGAGCTGTCATTGTTTGTTTCGAAACTCTCTTTTCATAACCTCCAAAAGAAAGAATTCTTCCTCGAAACCGGCGCCGTTCAGAAGGCAATAGGCTTCATCACGGCAGGTCTAGTACGGTCATTCTACGTCGATTCCGCGGGCGATGAAATAACCGTCGGATTTTATCAGGCCGGTGATTACGCAACGCATTACCACTCCTTTCTGACCCGGCAGCCCAGCAACTACACGATCCAGTGCCTGGAACAGACGGATATTGCCTGTCTCTCTTACGAAGATCTGCAATGGGTCTACCAGCAATCGACCGGCTTTGAGCGGTACGGTCGGCTGGTGGCCGAAGAGATTTTAAAACGCCAGCAGGCGCGCATTGAAAGTTTCATCTTTCAAACTGCGGAAGCGCGGTATCTGACGTTCATCGAAAAACATCCTGGCCTTTTCAACCGGGTATCCCTCTCCCACCTGTGCAGCTATCTGGGTATCGAACGTCAAACGCTCACCCGCATCCGCCAGAGATTAGCACATCAATAGTTTTTTGACGCATTTGTGTCAGGCACACCCCGCGCCCGGGTGGCAACTTTGTATTGTCAATTTAAACATGATAATGCAATGGCAAAGCACATATTACTCATCCTGGGCCACCCATCCGAAAATTCATTTTGCAAGGCATTGCTTGATGCCTATGAAACGGGTGCGGAAAGCGCCGGCGCGGTCTGTAAGACGATTTACATTTCCCGGCTGAATTTCGATGTGACCTTGCAAGACGGATATAAAAATGGTGTGGATATACCGCTGGAAGAAGACCTGGCCAAAGCGCAGCAACTCCTTGCCTGGGCCGACCATGTAGTACTTGCCTACCCGAACTGGTGGGGTTTCATGCCCGCAGTCATGAAAGGTTTCATCGACCGGATCCTGCTTCCCGGTTTCGCATTCAAGCACCAGTCGGGCAAAGTATTTCCCGATAAGCTGCTGAAAGGCAAAAGTATGCGGATACTGGTGACGATGGACACGCCGAAATGGTGGTACTACATCATTTACCGCGCATCTCAGTACCAGATCCTCAAAGACATCGTGTTCGGCTACGTCGGCTTCGACCCGATCCGGTTTACCACTTTCGGTTTCATGCGAAAAACCACCGACATGCAGCGAATGAAATGGCTGGAAAAAGTGGCGAAACTCGGCCGGAAACTCATTTGAATTCATGCAGCTATTGTATAAAACTTCAAATCCTAAACGTCATGTTACACGCAAAACACGTGGGCGCTACTGCTCCCGGTTCCTGCGTACCCGCTGGCAGGCGGCCTGGGAGGCCCCACATCTACGAGGTATGGCATACTTTGGAAACGCCGGCACTGATCCACGCGCATCCGGAGAAGTGATTCAAGAAAAAACGGAACCCGCCGAACACCGTCACACAAAGTAGGCAAACTCATTTTTTAACAATCAAATTTTTAGTCAAATGAAAAAGACGATTTCGTCACTGCTATCCGCAGTGCTTGCAGTTTTCGCGTGCTCATCCTGTGCAAAAAGCGATGAGCCCACCATTTCAAAAGCCAATACCTACGTGCTGGTGCACGGAGCATGGCAAGCTCCCTATGTCTGGGACGCCGTACGTGCGGATCTGGAAAGTAAAGGCAACAAAGTGATTGTCGCAGAGCTTCCCGGCCACGGAAGCGACCATACCCCGACGCATAAGCTTAGCTTGGACGTATATACCAGTAAGGTAGTTGACGTGATTTCCAAGACAGATGGTAAAGTCATCCTGGTCGGCCATAGCATGGGCGGCATGGTGGTGACCAATGCAGCCGAAAAGGTTCCTGCGAAAATCAGCAAACTGGTGTATGTCGGCGCATTTGTTCCTGCTTCGGGCCAAAACCTCGGCGAGCTCTCGCAGAGCGACCCGGACTCAAAACTCGGCCCGCAGCTTGTCCTCTCCGCAGACCATCTTACGCTCGATGTAAGACGTGAAGCGCTGACGGCATTGTTTATCGGCGATGGCTCGCAAGCCGCCAAAGACCAGGTCCTGGCCAACTACCGCGCAGAGCCGTCGATCCCATTCGGTGATAAGGTGACTCTGACAAATGCCAGCTTCGGCTCGGTGGAAAAGGTCTACATCAAAACGACGCAAGACGTTGTGATCAGCCCGGGATTCCAGAAAAAGATGATCGCCGCCGCCGGTATCAAAGCGGTGTACCCGGTGAATACAAGCCATTCGCCTTTCCTCTCGCAGCCGCACACGGTGTCGGACCTTCTGATCAAAATCGCGCAGTAACACGGCCATGAAAGGAAAATTGAATTTCTCACCATACCGATGGATTTCATTCGGCATGATCTGGCTCGGGCTGAGCAACTCGCCGGGTCAGGATACATACTTCAAAAAATTAGCATCAAACTTTTTTAAACGATTCCAACAATGAAAACGATCAAACAGTTAACAGTAGCAAGCCTGGTAGGGCTCTCAGCAGTGGCAAACGCACAAGTCCATGACAAATCAAATGCAACAACCGACTACCAGCTATCGGTATTGAACAAACTCGGATCGCCGGCTGCGGTTGTCAACATGCCAGTGTCACAGCTGCTCAATGCGCCAGGAAATGAAGCCTTGCGTGCATTCTTCTTTACGCCTGTCCAAAACAAAGCATTGCTGAAAGGCAAACGCATTGCCGTGCTGGCCGCGGATGGTTTCGAAGAAATAGAACTACTCGGGCCCGTGTGGTACTTTCGAGAACTGGGTGCCCAGGTGGACATTGTCGCACCGAAGTTTGTCCCCGCACCCGAGCGCTACGGGCTGATGTTCCCCGAAATGGCTAAAACGCATATCATGGCCATCCAGTACCTGCAGCCTGTGGGCTGGATCCAGTTCGACCGGACCGCCGACCAGATCAAAGTGGCTGATTATGACGCGGTATTCATCCCCGGCGGCGCCTGGAACCCGGATAACCTCCGCCAGGACAAGGACGTGATCCAATTCATCCGCGATTTCAATGCATCCGGAAAGCTGATCGCCGCCATATGCCACGCGCCGGTGGTATTGGCATCGGCCGATATTCTCAAAGGCCGTAAGCTGACTGGCTACTGGAATATCCAGGTCGATTTGAAGAATGCCGGAGGGACCGTGCTCGAACAGCCGGTAGTGACCGATCGCAACCTGATCACCAGCAGGCACCCGATCGACGTCGCCGACTTCTCGCGGGCCGTTGAAAAGTGGCTGACCAAGTAATAGCGCAAGGATTTTTTAAGGTGGCGATCGCTAGTTATCGCCACCTTTTGCTAAACCGGAACAATGAATTTTTAAATTTACAGGATATGAAAGCAACCGATTTCGATAGTCCGAACGATGTGTCCGGCCAGATTCAAAGCGATGCACTGTTTTCATGCCTGAGAACCACCCTCAAAGCCGCCGGTTCGAAAGGAAACCAGTGGCCTATCGATTACGAGATCCCGGTGGAGTTTCTGAAGGCCAGTGGTTAATTTAAGCATCGTAATTTTAGTCCCTTCTACCGTTTAAGAATAAAATTCTGTTATTTTGCTATCCCGCATAATTATCATCTGGGATAGTTGAATTGGCCAAAAAGGATGTTGATATCGAAAATGTGATATTACTGCTTTCTTCCAAAGCAGACGAGACCGCTTACACGACCCTTTTCGATCTCTACAAACACAAACTTTATGGTTATCTGCTAAGCCTTACCGGATCAGGAATGCTTGCTGAGGATATCGTGCAGGACGTTTTCATCAAAATATGGACTGACCGCGAAAACCTTGCCGAGGTCAGGAATTTCGATAGCTATTTATTTCGGATGTCCAAAAATCATGCGATCAACCACTTTCGGAAGATGTCGCAGGAGACATTGATTATCTCCGAAATTTTCAAGGCAGAACCTTCACAAAATTCGACAGATGACTCCATCGCATTGCAGGAAACCGAGCGGTTGCTTGAAGCGGCGATCGAAAAATTGCCAGCGCAGCAAAAAACAGTCTATAAGCTGAGCCGCCATCAGGGACTGAGTCATGAAGAAATCGCCGATATGCTGAAAATTTCTGTTCATACAGTCCGTAACCACATTGTACAGGCGATGGCTGCGATCCGTACACATCTGAGGAGTCAGGCGGACGTATACCTGCTGGCAGCCCTGACCATTTCCTTCGGCCCATGTCCACATTATCTGGCGTGACCCTCTCGCCATCCCTGCTCCCAATCATTTTTTCAAGTTGTTTAAAAGCTGTTTGCAGCCACTGGGCGCAGTTTTAAAAATTATTTCATTTTTTTTTCTACAATAACTAGTTCCTGCGCGCTTCCCATTTGTCTTTTATTTGGTAGTTGGACATTCAGGCTTTATAATCCTTTGCCATTTATCGAAAAAACCATAAGACCCGAGGGTCATTTAGCGAAAGAAAGGATTATCTATGCATACCGACCGGATACAATATCTGACCAGCAAATTCTTTGCCGGCACATGCAGCCCAGAAGAAAAGCTGGAACTGGCGGAATGGGCCCGGCAGCATCCCGATGATGAGCTGGGCACTGTGCTGGAAAACGAGTGGGGCGCATTTAAGTCGGACATCAGAATGCCTGAACAGATGTCAGACCGCATACTGGGCAACATTTTTGATCAATCCGACAGGGATACGATCGTCAAAGAACCGGCAGAAGACCGTTCGGTTCAGTACCTGTGGCTCAGGATCGCGGCGGCGGCCGTGCTGATCCTTTCACTGGGCATTTACTGGTGGTCGGGAAAAGACCAGCGGCCGATAGCCCAGTTGCCTGTGCCCGCATTGAAGGAAGCTGACCTTCCACCCGGCGGCAACAAGGCCACGCTCACGCTGGGCGACGGTTCGAGTATTGTGCTCGACGGGGCTGAAAACGGCAGCCTGGCCAGCGAGGGAGGTACTAATGTGATCAAATCAAAGAAAGGAGAACTCGTTTACAGCTCGTCAGGGAAAAGTGGTTTGGCTGCTGTCTTCAATACCGTGGCGACGCCAAAGGGCGGGCAATACCACATCGTTTTACCCGACGGATCCAAAGCCTGGCTCAACGCAGTGTCGTCCCTTCGGTTTCCGACAGCCTTTAGGGGAAAAGAACGGAAGGTGGAGATTACGGGTGAAGTGTATTTCGAGGTGGCCCACAATGCCAAGATGCCTTTTATCGTCACCACGGCCCATGCGCAGGTCAGGGTTTTGGGCACGCACTTCAACGTCATGGCCTACCCGGATGAAAATGTACTGAAAACGACACTTTTGGAAGGTTCGGTACAGGTAAGCAACAGTGCCGGCAAATCGGCCATGCTAAGCCCGGGGCAGCAGGCCCGGATCAAATCCTTGTCCGGCCAGATAGGCATTGCAGATAACATTGATATCGAAAAAGAGATGGCCTGGAAAAACGGGTACTTCCAGTTTCAGGATGATAACCTTGAACAGGTCATGCGGCAGATATCCCGCTGGTACGACGTAGAAGTGGTATATGAAGGTATGCCGGGAAAAGAAACTTTCACGGGCCGGTTGCCCCGAAATGCGAATGTCTCAAAGGTCTTTAAAATATTGTCATTGAGCGGCGTAAGATGCCGCATTGAAGGAAAGTCCATTGTCGTAAACCCATAAACCCACCCGAGCGCCTATGAGAAGATAAAGACCATCCATCAGAGTGCAGGTGCTGTCTTCATAAAAAAGCGGGAACGTTGGCGCGCTCCCGCTCGAATGAGCCGGCATTAACTACAATTTCTCCAAAAAGTATTTAATCAACTCAAAACAAAAGTATGAATCGTGACCATCTTATCCAAAAGGGGTCGTGGCTGTCGTATATAGGCGACAGTCACCGCAGGCCTCTTGCCACCCAAACTTTTTTGGTAATGAAACTGATCTTTATTTTCTCGCTGGCTTTTTGTTTTCAGGTGAGCGCTTCCAGCTCGGCGCAGAAAATTACATTGGTTGCCCAGAATGCGCCGCTGACAAAGGTTTTAAAGGAAATCGAACGTCAGAGCGGCTACTCGTTCTGGTACAAGACGCAGTTACTGTCGAATACAAGTAAGGTTTCGGTGTCGATCAAAGGCGCCAACCTGGAAGATGCTCTGACAAAGGTGCTCAGTAACCAGCCGGTCGACTTTTCAATTGTGGATGAAACGGTGGTTTTGCAGGCAAAAAAGGAGCCAAGGATCATCGCGCCTGCCAGGGAAATTCTGGAACTGATCAAAGGCCAGGTTTTGGGTGGCGACGGCAAACCGCTGGTGGGCGTCACGGTCATCGTTAAAGCAACTAAAATGGGCACTACCACCGATGCCGACGGTAACTTTTCGCTAAATGCGACCGACACGGATGTACTGGTATTTTCCTACATCGGTTTTGATACAAAAGAAGTGCTGGTGGGTAAGCAGAGCACCATCTCGGTAAGCCTGGCAGAAAGCAACACAACCCTGAACGAAGTTGCCGTGGTAGGCTACGGCCAGCAGTCGCGCAAAAACCTGACGAGTGCGGTGAGTACGGTCAAAAGAGAGGAGCTGAATAATGGTGCTATTACTGACGTGGGCCAGCTATTACAGGGAAAAGTACCGGGGCTCAATATCACGGCCAGCGGCGACCCCAACAAGCCGGCCGCGGTAGTAATGCGTGGTGCGTCTACCATCAACAGCGCACAGGGACCATTTTATGTGATCGACGGGGTGCCCGGTGCAGATATTGCGACCATCGCGCCGGATGATATTGCTTCCATCGACGTGCTGAAAGATGCGGCCGCAACCGCCATTTATGGCAACCGTGCCGCCAACGGGGTGATCATGGTGACGACCAAAAAAGGAAAAGCGGGCACGATGCAGATTTCGTACAACGGTTATGTGGGTATCGAAAACATTTCGAACAAACTCGACATGATGACGGGCGATCAGCTGAGGGCGTTTCTGGAAAAAAATGGTGTCGGATTTACGCCGGCGGACGACAAAGGTGCCAATACAGACTGGCAGTCATCGATCCAGAAGAAGACAGCGGTTTCTACCAACCACAATCTCTCTTTCAATGGCGGCAGTGAGCACACGACTTATGCCGCAAGTTTGAACTACGTGAAGAAAGACGGTATCCTGCTGAACAGCGACCTGACCCGCGTTATCGGCCGCCTGTCCATTGAACAGCGTGCATTGAGGGATAAGCTGAAATTCGGCTTTTCGGTAACGAACTCCCATAGCAATGCAAACGATATACCTTATCGCAACACCGTATTGCTGCAATCGACTTCTTACCTGCCCGTTTCCCCGATTAAAAACCAGGATGGTTCTTATTTTGAAAATTTTCAGAATACAAACTACTACAATCCGGTGGCGATGATCAACAACAGTGAGATGAACACGAAGGCGAACAATCTTATCGGAAGTTTCAAAACGCAGGTGGAGCTACCTTTCGGACTGACCTACAATCTGGACATTTCTTACCTGAACACCAACACTTTGCAGGGCACGTACTACAACAAGTATTTTACCAACAATTACAACAACATGTACGACAACCCCGATCCGGGTTTGGGCTTCCATTCAGTGCAATCTTTCGGTAAAAACGGGCAGGCTAACAGAAGTTCGTACCAGAACACCAGCAAGATCCTTGAAACCTACCTGACCTGGAACAAGGAGTTTGGCGATCATTCCATCAATGCGGTAGTGGGTTACTCGTGGCAGAATAACAGAGTGGGACAAGGTTTTCAGGTGACAACCAGCAATTTTCCGGTCGATAATGTTACCTACAACAACCTCGCGCTGAGCAATCCCTACGGTACCGCAGGCTACCAGATCGGCTTCGGGCCCGACGGTGTTTACCAGGAAACGCAGCTGATCTCCGATTTTGCGAGATTCAACTACAACTACAAAAGCAAGTACTTGTTGCAAGGCTCGGTCAGAAGAGACGGCAGCTCGGTATTCGGCTCCAACAACCAGTGGGGTTATTTCCCGTCAGTCGGCGCCGCATGGAGGATCAGCCAGGAAAGTTTTATGGAAAGCCAGAACCTGTTCAGCGACCTGAAATTAAGAGCAAGCTATGGGGTCACGGGAAATGCGACTGGCTTCAATGCCTATACGGCACAATTCATCTCCGGAAGCCTCGGAACTTACTATTATAACGGCGCACTGACCGGAGCTTATGGCCCGACGAAATCAGAAAACGCCGATTTAAAATGGGAAAAAACAGCCACTGCAAACGTAGGTCTTGACTTCTCGATTCTTGGAAGCAAAGTCAATGGATCCTTCGAAGTTTACGACAAAAACACAACGGGGATGATCTATTCCTACACGGTAGACCCGATCCTTGTCCCCTCCGGCAGCATTGTGGCGAATGGCGGAAGCGTCAACAACAAGGGTATCGAATTCAATGTAAGCGCGAAAATCGTAGACCGGACCAATTTAAGCTGGACGAGCGGTGTCAACCTGGCGCACAACAAAAACGAGATTACAAGCCTGACCAACCCATTGTTTGCCGGTGGCGACTCGGTGTTGCTGTCGCGCCCCGAAGGCGGCGGCCAGTCGGGAAGGTCTCTTCAGATTTTAAAAGCGGGCAGACCACTGGGACAATTCTTCTCGTTCGAGTATGCCGGAAAAAATGAAGCGGGTGTTTCTCAGTTCTATGCGGCGGACGGCAGCCTGACCACCACGCCGGTTGTAGGTAAAGACTACCATTACCTGGGCAGCGCGCAGCCTAAGCTGATGATGGGCTGGACGAACAACGTGCGGTACAAAAACTTTGATCTCAATGTCTTTATCAGAGGTGTGTTTGGAAACAAAATTTTCAATGCCACCCGTGCCGACCTTTTCAGGCCAAGCACCGCGCAGTATTCCAATATCCTTGTGGATGCAGCCAATGAACCGGCGACTGATTTCAATGCTTACGTTTACTCGTCGCGCTTCCTCGAAAGCGGAAGTTTTGTGAGGTTTGATAATGCTACGCTGGGCTACAATTTCAAGAAGCTGGGGTCATTTGTCAAAAACCTGAGGGTTTATACTTCGGTCAACAATCTGTTTGTCATCACCAAATACAAGGGTGTTGACCCGGAAGTGAACCAGGGCGGGATCGCGCCGGGCGTGGATTACAACAACTTCTATCCGAAGACGCGCACGTTCCTATTTGGTCTGAATATTTCCATTTAACATCGAAGCAGAATCATGAAGATTTCATATATAAAACTACTTTTCTCAACATTGGCGACGGCCAGCCTGCTTTCCTGCCACGACCTGGAGGTGCCTGTCACAACGGCACTGACCACCGACGTTTTCCCGAGCACGGACGAACAATTCATTTCCGCAGCCGGGCCTGTTTATGTGGCGTTGAGAGGGAATTTCGGTGCGGAAGCCTATCAAATCGTGGCATACAGCACGGACGAGGGCATTATGCCTGCCCGCGGAGGTAACTGGTACGACGGCGGACAAAACCAGACCTTGCACCTGCACACCTGGACGGTAGACAACGGTTATGTGAACGGTCACTGGACCTGGTTGTCGACCATTATCGGAGTAGCCAACCAAACGCTCTCCATTCTGGAAGAAAAAATGCCGGAAGGTGCAGCCAAACAGACGAGCCTTGCGGAGATCAAAACCGTACGTGCATTGGCCTATTTCATGATGATGGATGCTTTTGGGAATGTGCCTATCTATACGACCTACGGCGATTTTGCTCCCAAAACCAATTCTCCGAG
Organism: Dyadobacter beijingensis DSM 21582; assembly: GCF_000382205.1. GTDB lineage: Bacteria > Bacteroidota > Bacteroidia > Cytophagales > Spirosomataceae > Dyadobacter > Dyadobacter beijingensis. Next base: position 96,764 of record NZ_KB907793.1, on the reverse strand, counting down.
GACAGAGGTTTTTAATTTTGTCGAAAAGGAGATCCTGGATGCGCTCCCCAACCTGAGCGAAGCATCCGGCGTATCTCAATACGGAAGGGCGAACAAATGGTCTGCTTACGCTTTACTGGCAAAAATGTACCTAAACGCCGAATACTACACAGGCAAAAACCGCTACAATGATTGCATTGCCGCCTGCGATAAGGTTATTGGTTCGGGATTGTATGCATTGGAGCCCAGAAGCAGCTATCTCAATATGTTCTATCCGAACAACGGGCCGCAGATGAAAGAATTTGTGTTCGCAATTCCTTACGATCCAGCGCAAACCAACACTTTCCCATTCAGAAGTGTCAACATCCGCGCGCGGTACGACATACCGAGAAGCATGGTCAAGAAGTTCAGTCTGCCATACACACCTGCTGGGTCCGCCGCCACATTGCCTGAATATTACGCAAATTTCAACGATCCGAACGATATCAGGAATAAGCAATGGCTTACCGGCTTGCAGTATATGAGCGATGGCGTCACACCGCTGACTGTTACGACTACAAACATTGGGTACGACCAGTTTTACAAAGGCAGCGATCCGTCGGGTGCTTACACATACCAGGTTAACCTCACGCCGGACATCGTTTTGCGCCAAAGCGAATCTGCATTTGACGCCGGAAACGACGAGATCGCATGGCACATGGGATACCGCAACATGAAGTTTTACCCGGATGCAAGTTCGCTCAACCGGAACCAGAACAATGATATCCCCGTATTCAGATATTCGGATATCATTTTGATGAAAGCCGAGGCCATACTGCGCGGCGGAAGTCCGACGCTCGGCCATACGGCACTTTCGCTGGTGAATGAGCTGCGGGCTCAGCGTACCACCTCCCCGGCTTTGACGAGTGTAAACCTTGAATTCATCTATGCGGAAAGAGCACGTGAGTTTGCTTCGGAAGGCTGGCACCGGAATGACATGATCCGTTTCGGAAAGTTCGAGGGTAAATGGGGTTACAAAACCGACTCGGACGTGAACAAGCGCATTTTCCCGATCCCGAGAGTTGCCTTGCAGCTGAACCCGGCGCTTGTGCAGAATCCAGGTTATTGATTTCTTAAATCCCGGCACCCGTACGAAACGTACGGGTGCTTTTTCATCATCTCTTTTTCAAAATGAATGACATCCGAACAGGTTGTTTTTCTCTTCGTTTTTTGAAGAGGATCAACCCGCTGTGTGCTATCCTTTGTCTTATTTTTTTAGGACAAACTGTAAAAGCACAAACCATAACAACTTCCGGCAAGGCTTTGATTTCAAGGGTTATCCCCTCACATGCGTCTCATTTTGCCGTGGAGGAACTGACTTCAAAATCGGGCAAAGACGAATTTGAAATTGAAAGCAAAGGCAGCAAAATCGTGCTGCGCGGGTCGAGCGGTGTGGCGGTCGCTTCTGCACTTTATTATTACCTGACAGAATACGCACATTGCCAGATTACCTGGAACGGGACGAATTTATCGCTGCCTGCAAAACTGCCTGCAGTACCCGCCAAAATCATCAAGTCGACGGTCTACAACTATCGTTACAACCTGAACTACTGCACATTCAATTACAGCATGAGCTGGTGGGACTGGGAGCGCTGGCAAAAAGAGATCGACTGGATGGCCATGCACGGAATTAATATGCCTCTGGCGATTACAGGCGAGGAATACACCTGGCTGGAAGTGTATAAAGACATGGGGTTCAGTGAAAACGACCTGAAAGATTTTTTCAGCGGCCCGGCTTATTTCGGCTGGTTCTGGATGGGAAATCTCGACGGCTGGGGCGGCCCGCTGCCACTGAGCTGGATGCAAAGCCACAAAACCTTGCAGCAGCAGATCGTGAAAAGAGAGCGAGAGTTGGGCATGAAACCCGTTTTGCCTGCATTTACTGGTCATGTTCCGGCTGCATTTAAAAAGAAATTTCCCAATGCACAGTTGAAAGCCACCAACTGGACCAATGGATTTGGAGACACGTACATTCTCGATTCGCAGGACCCGCTTTTTGCAGAAATCGGCAAGAAATTCCTGGACAAGCAAACCGAGCTTTACGGCACGGACCATTTGTATTCGGCCGACACATTTAACGAAAACGAACCGCCGACCGACGATCCGGAGTATCTGTCAAAGCTGAGCGAAAGGATTTACGACGGGATGAGACAGGCTGATCCGGATGCGGTTTGGGTGATGCAGGGTTGGCTGTTTTACAGCGACCGGAAGTTCTGGAAAGCCCCGCAGATCGAAGCACTTTTGAAAGCCGTTCCCGACGATAAAATGATCCTGCTCGACCTGGCGGCTGAAATCGAGCCGGTGTGGAAACGGACAGGTGCATTTTACGGTAAACCATGGATCTGGAACATGCTTAATAATTTCGGGGGCAATGTCAATTTGTTCGGCAGGATGGACGGGGTGGCGGCAGGACCTGCCCAAGCCTGGAACGATCCCGGCAAAAAACGATTGGAAGGGATCGGGCTGACCATGGAAGCCATCGAACAAAACCCGGTGATTTACGAGCTGATGATGGATCATACCTGGCGCACAACACCCATCGACCTTGATCAATGGCTGGCTGCATATGCCCGCAACCGGTACGGCATCAGCAGCCCGGAGCTTAACAAAGCCTGGCAAATCCTGCGGCAGACGGTTTACAATGGAAAAGAAATCCGCGACGGCGCCGAGTCAATCGTGACGGGCAGACCGACCCTGGACTCTACCACGATCTGGACACGCACAAAGCTGAACTATGCGCCGGAGGAGCTGCTGCCCGCCTGGGACCTGTTCATTTCTTCGGCCAAAAAGGGCGTCAAAACAGACGGCTTCCGCTACGACCTCGTCGATATTACCCGGCAGGTGCTGGCCAATTATGCCCTGGTATTTCAAAAGAAATGGGTTACCGCATACAAGTCCGGGGATCGCGCTGCATTTCTCAGCCACAGCAAAGCATTTATACAATTAATGACAGACATGGATATGCTGCTGGCTACCCGGAAAGATTTCATGCTGGGGCCGTGGATCGCCGACGCAAGGAAATGGGGCACGACTGAGCAGGAAAAGGCCCTTTACGAACAAAATGCCCGGGACCTGATCACTTTATGGGGCGATGCCGACAGTCCGCTGCACGAATATTCGAACCGGCAATGGAGCGGACTGCTCAGCGATTTTTACAAAGTGCGCTGGCAGAAGTTCTTTACCATGCTCAGCACCAGCCTGACCAACCGCACGGAAGCTGATTTCAAAACATTTGAAAAAGACATTTCACGCTGGGAGTGGCAGTGGGTCAACGAGCAAAAAGCATTTTCTACCACTCCGACAGGCAACAGCATGGAGGCAGCCCTGAAACTTCATCAAAAATATGCGCAGCAAATCCGTAATGACTACAAAAAATAACCGCCTGTCGGCGATGGACCTGCACGTCAGTAAGTCGCCGCGGCTTGTCTCCCTGGATGCCCTGCGTGGTTTTGACATGTTCTGGATCATCGGCGGCGAGCATCTGATTCATGCACTCGCCGAACTAACAGGCTGGCCGGTCATGGTGTGGCTCTCAGCCCAGATGCACCACACAGTCTGGAACGGCTGCACTTTTTATGACATGATCTTCCCGCTGTTTCTATTCATTTCCGGGGTGTCCCTGCCCTACTCGCTCAGCAAAAAAATCGAGCTGTCGAGCGTGGACTATGCTTATCAATTGCCGAAGGTAGTGAAGCGCAAGATTCTGAAAACCAATTTGAGAAGGATGCTGATCCTGGTTTTCCTGGGCATGGTGGTCAATGGTTTGTTCAAATTCAATGCTTATGAAAACACCAGGTTCGCCAGTGTGCTGGGCAGAATTGGGATCGCGTGGTTTTTCGCCGGACTAATCCACCTGCATTTCAGTCTGAGGAACCAGCTTGTATGGTTCGTTGTGATCCTGATCGGTTATTGGCTGGCGATGACATTGATCCCTGTGCCTGGCTTTGGAGCCGGTAATCTGACGATGGAGGGTTCTCTTGAATCGTACACCGACAGACTGCTGCTGCCCGGCCGGCTGCATAGCAAGGTCCATGATCCGGAAGGTATCCTGTCCACGATTCCCGCTGTGGCGACGGGCCTGCTGGGCATTTTTACGGGTGTGTTTGTACGATCAAAGACCTTCGAACCACAGAAAAGCGTCTATTTTATGCTGATCGCAGCTTTGGCGCTTATAGTGGCGGGGTTGGTGTGGGATGGATTTTTCCCGATTAACAAACGCCTCTGGACCAGCTCCTTTGTGTTGTTTGTCGGCGGATGGAGCCTGGCTTTTTTTGCCATTTTCTACCTCATCATTGACGTGACAGGCTGGAAACGATGGACATTCCCTTTTCTCCTGATCGGCACAAATTCAATCCTGATCTACCTGGCTGTGGAAGGTATGATAGGTTTTGACCATACCGCCCAGTTCCTTTTCGGCGGGCTGGTCCGCCTTGCGCCGGATCGTTTTGAAGAATTGCTTAAAATAATGTCCATTATTTTGGTCGAGTTATCCGCTCTCTATTTTCTTTACAAAAACAAGATTTTTCTCAAAGTTTAGGAATTAGTGACTTCCCTATTCCAAACCAAACCTTTTCATGAAAATACTGCACAAGTCATTTTACAGCGGATTATTTGTTTGCCTCAGTGTTTGCGCCACGGCTCAGGGCCAGTCAGATTTGAAACTTTGGTATAAAAAACCGGCCACTCAATGGGTGGAAGCCCTGCCGGTGGGCAACGGACATATCGGAGCGATGGTCTTCGGCGGTGTAGAGCAGGAACTTTTGCAGCTCAATGAGAGCTCACTCTGGTCCGGCGGGCCGGTTAAGACCCATGTCAATCCCGAATCGCACACATACCTTCCGCAAGTGCGGGAAGCGCTGCTTCAGGAGCGGGATTATCAAAAAGCAAATCAGCTGCTCAAGAAAATGCAGGGGCTTTACACCCAGTCCTACATGCCGCTTGGGGATGTGAAAATTGTCCAGGATCTGAAAGGGCAAAAAGCAAGCGCATACTACCGGGACCTTGATATTGCAAACTCCATCGCAACGACCATCTTTACTGCCGGGGGGGTTGGTTTTAAAAGGGAAGTCTTTGTTTCCGCACCCGATAACATTCTGGTGATGCGCGTCACATCCTCGAAGGCAAAACAGCTCGACCTCACCATTTCTGCCAGCAGCCAGCTGCATTTCAGTTCCAATGCGGCGCCCTCCGGCCAGCTTGTGATCAGTGGTAAAGCACCTGCCCATGTTGACCCTAATTATTACAATGTTCCCGGACGAAACCCCATCATTTATAAAGATCCGAATGGCTGTGATGGAATGCGGTACCAGTTCAGGATCAAAGCAGTGAGTAAAGAAGGCAAGGTTTCCACGGACAGCACGGGCATTCATGTAAAAGGTGCTACCGAGGTATTGATCTATTTGTCAGCCGCAACCAGTTTCAATGGCTTTGACAAATGCCCGGACAAAGAGGGCAAAGATGAGAAAGCATTGGCGCAGGGCTTTCTGGGGCGCGCATTGTCCAAATCTTACCCGACTTTGAAAACACGGCATTTGCAGGATTTTCACCAATATTTCAACCGCGTCAGTTTGCAGCTGACCGACACTACGGGCGTCTCCAATGTCAATGCCAAACTTCCCTCCGACGAGCGCCTGATTGCGCATTCCAAAGGCAGCTACGACCCCGGTTTGGAAAAACTTTACTTTCAATATGGCCGGTACCTGCTGATCAGCTCTTCCCGGCCCGCGCTGCCTGGCGTGCCCGGCGGTCCGCCTGCCAATTTGCAGGGTATCTGGAATAAAGAACTCAGGGCGCCGTGGAGCTCAAATTATACGATCAACATAAACACCCAGATGAACTACTGGCCCGCCGAGGTGACCAACTTATCCGAACTGCATCAGCCCTTGCTTTCCTGGATCAAAGACCTTTCGGAGACCGGAAAAGTCACAGCGAAGGAATTTTATGGCGCAAATGGCTGGGTAGCGCATCACAATGCAGACATCTGGGGACAATCCAATCCGGTGGGTGATGTTGGGAATGGAGATCCCGTTTGGGCCAATTGGTACATGGGGGGCAACTGGCTTTGCCAGCATTTGTGGGAGCATTTCCGTTTTACAGGCGATATTGATTTCTTGAAAAATGAGGCATACCCGATCATGAAGCAGGCCGCGTTGTTTTCCCTCGACTGGCTGGTGGAAGACAAAAAAGGTTACCTAGTGACGGCCCCGTCCACCTCGCCCGAAAACAAGTTTAAGGACCCTAAGGGTGGTGAGGCGGCTGTTTCCGTCGCGACAACGATGGACATTTCGATTATTGACGATCTGTTTTCAAATCTGATTGAAGCCGCGGAGGTTCTGGGTAATGATCAGTCATTTAAAGAAACCCTTATCGCTAAACGCGCGAAGCTTTATCCGCTGAAAATCGACAGACGCGGAAGATTGCAGGAGTGGTATGAGGACTTTGAAGAAACCGACAGTCTGCACCGGCATGTTTCCCATTTATTTGCACTTCACCCCGGGCACCGCATTTCGCAGGACATGCCCGAATTTTTTCAGGCGGCAAAGCGCACGCTCGAAGTTCGCGGGGACGCTGGTACGGGTTGGAGCAAAAGCTGGAAGATCAATTTCTGGGCAAGGCTGCTCGACGGCGATCACGCGTATACGTTGATCCGGCAATTGATGCGCTACACCAATGAGGGCATTGACTTCCCCCGCAGCGGAGGTACCTACCCCAACTTCTTTGACGCCCATCCTCCTTTTCAGATCGACGGAAACTTTGCCGGGACGGCGGGCATGGCGGAAATGTTGATACAGAGCCAATTGAAGGAAATATTCCTGCTGCCCGCATTGCCGGCAGCCTGGCGGGACGGACAGGTAAAAGGTTTGCGCGCGCGCCCGGGATTCGAAGTGGATATGACCTGGAAAAATGGCAGGCTTGTCAGCTCGGGGATCCAATCACTCAATGGCGGCTTGTGCGTGCTCAAAACCCTGCACCCAATTGTGGTACATGGAGCCAAGGCTGAGATGACAAAAACCGACTCGGGATACATCAGTCGCTTCCAAACCGAGAAAGGGAAGCTGTATAAGGTTGTTGGGCAGTAATCCATCTTACCTGGATAGGATCCGTAGCTTAGCAACATGTTTTTGAAATCTTCGGACGGAATTCCAGATCGGACCGCCGAAGCGGCAGCATTCGACAACTGGATTTAATAAATCTACTGCGCCGCCTTAACCATTTTCACTAGTTACAGGAGTCCTTCTGCGAAATGATAACGGTAGCCAGCGGTCCGCAGCCGCGGTTCATCGCTAACCAAGTGCGTAATTTTTTGAAAAATTCGGAAGTCAGACTCAACCTTTAGCCTATCTCAAACAGCCTCAGGACTTTTTGCTTAGCCTGCTCCTGTTTGGGAATGGCAAGGTGCAGTAAGCCATTTTCATATTTTGCAGTGAGCATACTTCAAAGCCCATCGCCTCGGCGACGAAATGGCTTTCGGCCTGCCGGTTTTCACCGCCTACCGGAAAGGCAGCAGCAGGGCCAGCCTGGAAATCCGTCAGATGATCAGAAAAATTCTGGATTAGAGCCTAGGATCTAAGAAACTGCCCAGGAGGCTTTCGAGATTTAAGCATATCTTAAGAGTCTGCGGTACAATTATCTCACAGCTTCTTACTTACTTCGTATGTCCTGATTGTAGTATTACCACCAAGCGTATGCGAATCCTGATTATCGAAGACGAGACCGGCATTTTAAACTTCCTTCGGCAGGGGCTTGAAGAAGAATCCTATTCGGTCGATACTGCCGCGAATGGCCTGGACGGCCTGGAAATGGCGCTCGCGGAAGCATATGATGTGGTGCTGCTCGACTGGATGTTGCCGGGAAAAAGCGGGGTCGAGGTCTGCCGGGAAATCAGAAAGGCAGGCATCAAAACACCCATTATATTTCTGACCGCCCGCGATACGGTGCAGGACACGGTTTTCGGCTTGCAGGTCGGCGCGAATGACTACATCAAAAAGCCATTCAGCTTTGAAGAACTTTTGGAGCGGATCAAGGTGCAATTGCGGCCGCATTCCGGTGAACAGATCGAATTTAGGCTGGGTCCCATTATCGTCGATACCCAATCCCACCAGGTTTTCAGGGATTCGCAGGAAATCAAGCTGACGCAGAAAGAGTTTGGCCTGCTGGAATTTCTGCTTCGCAACAAAGGCAAGGTATGCCGCCGTACACGCATCATCGAAAGCGTTTGGGATATTCATTTCGAATATAATACCGGTGTGATCGACGTTTATATCAATTCGCTGCGCAAAAAGCTGGGGCTCACCAAAGAAGAAGACTACATCCAGACAATCCGGGGCGTGGGTTACATTGCAAAGGAAATATGAACAACACCGGCATGAGATCCTCCTACCGAAACCGGATCGCGCTTAACTTTACCCTCGGCACGGGCCTACTGGTGGCTCTGGTTTTTCTACTGATCTATTACATCGTCAGTGCCACGGTCTTCAACCGTCTGGAAAAAGACCTGGGGTATGAGTTGGAAAAGCATTTCTACGAAGTGGGTGTCCAGCGCGGAGAACCCTATTTTGCCGACAAAGCGGAATGGCTGGAACGTGAGCACAGCGAACTGGAAATCAATCCGGTGTTTGTCGTGCTGGCAAACCTTTCGGGAAACGTGATCGATAAATCGCCTAACCTGAAAAATGATTCGCTGAAACTCCATTTTTCCACTGCCGATCACGCAGTATTCAAAACCACTCTACGGGGACTGACGTTAGCGCAAGTGCAACTGACGATTAAGGAAAATAACCGACCAGCAGGCTACATTCTTGTAGCAATGCCCATCGACGAGTCGGAAAGGGTACTATTCAATCTCAAAGTCGTGCTTTTAGCCGCCTTCCCGGCGGTGCTGGCGATCCTGTTCGTTTTCACCCGGTACATCGCCGGCAGGAGCATACAACCGGTGCTGACGGTGATAGAAACGGCCAGCAAAATATCCAACGACAATATGGGTAGCCGCATTCCGGTACCGGTTGTGCGCGATGAACTGCATTTGCTGGTCACTACCCTGAACGAGTTGATGACCCGAGTCGAGCATGCGATTGAGCGGGAAAAACGGTTCACGGCCGATGCCTCACACGAGCTCCGTACGCCGCTGGCGGTAATAAAAGGCACCCTGGAAGTACTGGTACGAAAGCCGAGATCGGCGGATGAATACATCTCCAAAATCTCGTTTTGCATCGCAGAAATGGACCGTATCAACCACCTGGTTGATCAATTGCTGCTGCTAACCCGGTTCGAAAGCCAGCAAAAGGCCATGGATATGGGCGCCGTGGACCTTTCCGAACTCACTGGCAACGTTCTGGCGCGTCACCAGCAGCAGATCGTGGAAAAGAAACTTTCCGTGGATCTGGAAACGGATGGATCGCACCTCGTATATAGTGATCCGTACATGACAGACATCATACTTGACAACATTATTTCCAATGCGGTAAAATATTCGACCGGCCCGGCCGGCATTATCATCAGGATTACCACTTCCGGCGAAACGACACAGTATTCAGTTACCGACCAGGGTATCGGCATCGACCCAAACGACATCACCCGCATACGCGATGCCTTCTACCGGTCTGCGCCTCTGTCCCATCCCGAGGTAAAGGGAAGCGGCCTCGGCCTCTCGATCGTAAGCCGCATGTGCGAAATGCTTGGCGTGGATTTCAGCATCCATAGCCAGCTCGGCAAAGGCACCCAGGTAACGCTCTCATTTGCAATCTTAAGCCAATCTTAAGAAACCCTTGAGAATCCCTTAAGAAAGGCGGGGATACCTTTGATTCAAACAGAAAACAATCAGAGTTAATCCTGCTAATCATCTATGAACTCCACCGGACACGCTGAGAACCTGAGCCGCCATGCCTTCCTGCGCAAGCTGGGCTTTGGCGGAGCTGCACTTTCCGCAATTTATTTGGGCAGTCATCTGCAATCATGCACCAACGACCGGGTCAATCCCGCACCCACCAATATGACCCTCGATTTGAACGACCCTGCTTACGCAGCCCTGAAATCCAATGGCGGATACGTCGTAAAGGATGGTGTCGTCATCGCCCGAAGCAATACCGGCTCCTACATTGCGGCCACCCGAACATGCAGCCATGAAGGCCGGAATGAGGTAATCTACCAAAACGACCATTTCTATTGCACAGCACACGGCGCCAAATACGACAATACCGGCAAAGGCCTCAATAGCGAAGGCAATAAGGGTATAGCCGTTTACACGACCTCCCTTACCGGCCAAATCCTTACCATAACTGCCTAAGCCATGCGCAAAACGACATCTGCCCTCATTTTCAGCTTGATCACATCCGTAGCTGTGGCTCAGACCGATCTGATGAAAGAATTGGAGCAAGCCGACGATTCCACTGTACACTACGCGGCAGCAACTTTCAAAGGCACCCGCATTATCAATGGGCATTCGGTCGAAACGGTTGGAAAGAACAACATGGACTTTATTATTTCGCACCGGTTCGGGGCGATCAATTCCGGGGCCGGCAACTTTTTCGGCCTGGACGAGTCCCAGATCCGTCTCGCGCTGGAATATGGTCTTACCGACCGGCTAATGGTAGGTCTCGGTCGCAGCAGCTATCAAAAAACGATCGACGTTTTTGTAAAATACCGCCTGCTTCGCCAGTCGAGCGGCTTGCGCAACATGCCCGTGTCGGTGACGCTTTTCGCCAGCGATGCGCACAATTCGAGTACCTCCACACCCGACCTTCCGTTTTACACCATCACCCAGCGCCAGACCTATACATTCCAGGCGCTGATCGCCCGGAAATTCAATGAAAAGCTATCCTTGCAACTCACACCCACTGTAATGCACCGCAACCTAGCGGAAAAGCCATTGGATGCGAACAATGTGTATGCGTTGGGCGTGGGCGGACGCTACAAGCTTACCAAGCGTACCTCGTTCAATGCCGAGTACTGGTACACCCCCAAGACCATTGGCGGTACCACACAACGGGATCCGCAATACACCAACACCCTCTCCCTGGGCTTCGACATCGAGACCGGCGGACACGTGTTCCAGCTTCACCTGACCAACTCGCGCGGCATGATCGAGAAGCAATTCCTGGGCCAGACAACCGGCAAATGGAGCAACGGGGACATCTTCTATGGTTTCAATGTCGCCAGGACGTTCAGTTTCGATAAGAGCAAAAAACGCAGCAACAGTAATGGATACTAAGCTTTTCAGATTGGCATTTCTGCTAATGGCCAGTCAGTTGCTCGCCATCTGCGCCAGCGCACAGATTTACATGACCAAAACGGGGCAAACCAGCTTTTTCTCGGAAACACCCCTGGAAAACATCTCGGCTGTGAACCAGCAGGTGGCCGTGCTGCTCAGCAGCGCCAGCGGAGAAATCGCAGTTCGGATGCAACACACCGCATTTAGATTTCCAAACAAGCTCATGCAGGAGCATTACAATGAAAACTATATGGAAACCGCGAAATATCCGGCCGCCAGCTTTACAGGCAAGTTCAGCGAGCATATCGATTACGGCAAGGACGGCACTTATCCCGTAAGCGCGGAAGGCGTTCTGGATATCCACGGCGTTAAGCAGAAACGGGTACTGAAAGGTCAGCTGCAAATAGACCACGGACAATGCATACTGACTTGCGAATTCGACGTAAGGCTCTCCGATCACAACATTCAGGTCCCTACCCTGGTGATCGCCAAAATCGCCGAGTCCATTTCAATCAAAAACAAGTTCGTTCTCACGCCGAAGAAAAACTCCTAGGTATTCGATGCTGAACAAAATCATCGCTTTCTCGGTAAAAAACAAACTGATAGTCGGGCTGCTGGTCCTTGCGCTGATGGGTTATGGCAGCTACGAGCTGACCCGGCTGCCGATCGACGCAGTACCCGATATCACCAACAACCAGGTGCAGGTGATTACCATTGCACCATCGTTCGGTGCTACCGACATCGAAAGGTTGGTTACATTTCCCATCGAGCAGGCCAATAATAACATTTCGGGACTGAAAGAGATACGTAGTTTCTCGCGCTTTGGCCTTTCCCTGGTCACGATCGTTTTTGAGGACGATGTGGATGTGTACTGGGCGCGACAACAGGTCTCCGAACGTCTTGGCAAAGTACAAGGGCAAATTCCCCAGGGCATCGGCACGCCGGAGCTGGGGCCTATCAGCACCGGGCTCGGCGAAATTTACCAGTATGTGGTGCGTGCCAGGGAAGGCTATGGGCACCGCTACGATGAAACCGAGCTTCGCACGATTCAGGACTGGATCGTCAGGAGGCAACTGCTTGGCGTGAAGGGTGTTGCGGAGGTGAGCAGTTTCGGTGGTAAGCTCAAACAATATTCAATAGAAGTGGATCCCGCCAAACTGCTTTCGATGGGGTTGAATATCAACGACATATTTACCGCTTTACAGGAAAACAACGCCAATACCGGCGGCGCTTACATCGAAAAAGGTCCCTCGGTGCTCTACATCCGTAGCGAGGGGCTTGTGGAGAACCTGGAAGATATTGGCAGCATTGCCGTCAGAAACCTGCCCGACGGACAGCCGGTGTTTATCCGTGATGTTGCCGAGGTCAAGACCGGCTTCGCCACCCGTTACGGGGCCATGTGCTACAACGACCAGGGTGAAGTTTCGGGGGCTGTCGTAATGATGCTCAAAGGGGCCAACAGCAGCGAAGTGATACGCGCGGTGAAACAACGCGTGGCACAGATCCAGAAAACACTTCCCGAAGGTGTAGTGATAGAACCTTTTCTGGATCGCACCAAGATGGTAAACAATGCCATCGCGACCGTTGAAAAGAACCTGCTGGAAGGGGCATTGATCGTCGTTTTCGTGCTGGTACTCTTTCTGGGAAATCTCAGGGCGGGCCTGCTGGTGGCGTCAGTGATTCCATTGGCCATGCTTTTTGCCGTCATCATGATGAACGCCTTCGGCGTCAGTGGCAACCTCATGAGCCTTGGGGCTCTTGATTTCGGACTGATAGTTGACGGTGCCGTGATCATTGTCGAAGCGGTAATGCATCAGATCGCTAAGAGCACACATTTTTCAGGTACAGACCGGCTCACGCAAAGCCAAATGGATGAGCAGGTCAACGAATCGGCCGACCGCATGATGAACAGCGCCGTATTCGGGCAGATGATCATTTTAATTGTCTATCTGCCCATTTTCACTTTGCAAGGCATAGAGGGAAAAATGTTTAAACCGATGGCGCAAACCGTGGCTTTTGCCCTTCTGGGCGCATTCCTGCTGTCGTTAACCTACATTCCCATGATGAGCGCTGCGTTTTTGAGTAAAAACGTGCGCCACAAACCCAACTGGTCAGATCGGGTTATCGAGAAAGTCTCTGCGGCTTACCTGGCTGCGCTCGAAAGGCTCCTGCGTGTGCCCAGGCTTGTGATAATTTCCGCATTGCTGCTTTTCGCGGTGGCGGCTTTTACGCTCACTACCCTGGGAGGCGAATTCATACCCGCGCTGGAAGAAGGGGATTTTGCCGTCGATACGCGTGTGCTTACAGGCAGCAGCCTCGCAACGACGATCGCGAACACCACCAAGGCGGCACACATCCTTAAAACCCGCTTCCCGGAGATAGAAAAAGTGGTTACCAAGATTGGTAGCGGCGAAGTCCCTACCGACCCGATGCCTATGGAAGCGAGTGATATGATGGTGATCCTGAAAGACAAAAGCGAATGGACATCGGCAAGCACCTTTCCGGAGCTTTCGGAAAAAATGGGCGACGCATTGCAGGAGGTACCCGGCATCACGGCCGGGTTTCAGTATCCCGTGCAAATGCGTTTCAATGAGCTGATGACCGGCGCGCGCCAGGATGTGGTTTGTAAAATATTCGGGGAAGACCTTGACACGCTGGCGTTATACGCGTCCCGCCTGGGCAGGCTCGTCAATCAGGTGGACGGTGCGCGGAACCTCTACATTGAAGCCGTATCAGGCCTGCCACAGGTCGTGATACGGTACAACCGAAATACCATTGCCCAGTTCGGCCTCACCATCGGGGCGGTGAACCGCATCGTTAATACCGCCCTGGCTGGCCAAAGTACAGGGATGGTTTTTGAAGGAGAAAAACGCTTTGATCTGGTCGTCCGGCTTAGTCCGGCCCAAAAAAGGAATATCGCCCGGATCCGCGACCTGCCGGTACCTGCGCCCGGTGGAAATCAGATCCCGCTTTCACAACTGGCCGACATCCGCATTATGACGGGTCCCAATCAAATCCAGCGGGAGGATGCCAAGCGCCGCATTGTGGTGGGCTTTAACGTAGCCGGACGCGATGTGCAAAGCATCGTGAACGAACTTCAAGCAAAAGTCGGCCAAAACTTGCAGCTGCCGGCCGGCTATTACGTCACCTACGGCGGAGCTTTCGAAAACCTGAATGCGGCCAAAGCACGGCTGATGGTCGCCGTACCGGTGTCGCTCGTGCTCATCTTTGTGCTGTTGTATTTTGCATTCAACTCGGTGCGCGACGGACTGCTTATTTACTCGGCCATCCCGCTATCGGCTATCGGGGGGATTTTCCTGCTTGCCTTACGCGGAATGCCGTTCAGTATTAGCGCCGGGATCGGCTTTATCGCGCTATTCGGTGTGGCGGTATTGAATGGAATTGTACTCATAGCCGAATTCAACCGGATTCGTAAAGCGGGTGAAAGCTCCATACAGAAGGCCATACTTGAAGGTGCCGGCCACCGGCTTCGCCCGGTTCTGATGACCGCATTTGTCGCGTCACTGGGCTTTCTGCCAATGGCGGTGAGCAATGGCGCCGGAGCAGAAGTACAACGGCCACTGGCTACCGTCGTAATCGGTGGCCTTCTGGTCGCGACCGCGCTCACATTGTTCGTCTTACCGGTGCTCTATATGGTATTCGAAAGCCGGTTCCACCTCAAAGCAGGCGCTGCTGTCCTGCTGATCTCCGCTTGTCTGCTCGCACCCGGTCACGCACAGGCGCAAAAACAGGTCGGCTTGGAAACAGCAATCAACCTGGCGACGAAAGGCAATAGTCTGTTGAAAAGCGAAAAGTTACGGGCAGACTACCGGCAGGCGCTTGTAAAAACGGCAGTGTGCCTGCCGCAAATGACCGTGAACATAGAGGCAGGGCAGATCAACAGCGCCTACACCGATACGCGGTTTGCAATATCCCAATCGGTGTTTCTTCCGGTGGTTTACCGGCGGCAGCGTTCGCTTTTGGAAGCGGAATTTGAAGCTGGCGTGCTGCAAGCCTCCGCCACCGCGCTCGACCTGCGGCGCAACGTCATACATCAGTTTTATACATTGCTTTACCTCAGACAAAAAGCACGGCTTCTGGCCTCGCTCGACAGCCTTTTCAGCTCGGTCGCCGCGCGCGCGAACGAACGCCTGGCCCGGGGCGAGACCAACGTACTCGAAAAGACAAGCGCTGAAATGCAGCTCGGGCAAATCAGGCAGCAACGCAGGCAGCTGGATACTGATCACAAACTGGCGCTTATCACATTCAACCTGCTGCTAAATGGGTCGGAACCGCATGAACCGCTCGACGGGCCGCTTGTCTTTTCTTCAACCGTATATACGGACACGGCCAAATTATTATCGCACCCCTATATGCAGCTGGCCGGCCGGCAACAAAATATTGCCGGCGCGGCTATCGCCATTGAAAAAGCGAGGCTTTTACCCGAACTAAGCCTGGCCTACAACAACATGAGCATGCGCGGTACCGGTGCGGATAATAAAACGTACAATGGCTGGCCGCGCTTTCAGGCTGCGCAGTTGGGCGTAGGAATACCTGTTTTCGCAGGTGCACAAAAAGCGCGTATCCGTGCAGCGAAGATCGCGGGCGAGGCTACCCGGGAGCAATATCAGATTCAGCATCAGCAGTTTACGGCCCGTTACATGGCAGCGCTTACGAATTACCGGCAGCTGCTCGAACGAGCCCGCTATTATCAGGATTCCGCCGTCCCCAATGCCGAGATAATTGTCCTGACGGCGACCCGCCAGCTTGAAGAAGGCAATATCAATTATCTGGAATGGAGCCAGCTGATCGCACAGGCTACTTCGATCAGAAGCGATTACCTAGATACGATCGCCAACCTGAATCAAAATGCCATAGAACTGGACTATTTCCTTAGCCAATAAATGAATGACGACTATCAAATTGCTCCTTTACACCACGCTGGGTATCCTGCTGGCCTCCTGCACAGCTAAAACAGCCGACCAGGAGTCTGCCGCCCAAATGCCGGCACAAGAAAACGTCGCTAAACTGACGCAGCAGCAAATCCGCAATGCGGGGATTGTCATGGAGTTTCCGAGAGTGACGCCGGTTTCATCCGTACTACGACTTAATGGCAAGATCGATGTGCCGCCCCAAAATATGGTATCGATCAGCGCGCCGCTTGGCGGGTATCTGAAATCCACTAACTTGCTGCCCGGAATGCATGTACGGAAAGGACAGGTACTGGCGGTGCTGGAAGATCAGCAGTACATTCAGTTGCAGCAGGATTATCTGTCGGGCTGCGCGCGCATCAAATATCTTGAGACCGAATACGAACGTCAAAAGAGCCTAAACATCTCTAAATCCGCGAGCGACAAAACCTATCAGCAAGCCGAGGCCGACTTCCGGGCCCAACAGGCGGCAGTGAGTGCTTTGGCCGAAAAGCTCCGGTTGGTGGGCATCAATCCGCGCCAACTAAGCGCTGACCGAATCTCGCGCAGTGTCAACATCTATTCACCGATCTCGGGTTATGTGTCACGGGTTAATGTCAACATCGGTAAATACCTGGCTCCCACCGAGGTGCTCTTCGATCTGATCAATCCGTCGGATATCCATCTGGCCCTGAAAGTTTTTGAAAAAGACCTTGACAAGATCCGCAAGGGCCAGAGCGTGCTTGCATTTACCAATTCCAGACCCGAACGGAAAATTCCGTGCGAGGTGATACTGGTAGGCAAAGATCTATCTGCCGAACGCACAGCCGAAATCCATTGTCACTTTCAGCAACACGAGCCCGACCTTTTGCCCGGCACATTTATGAACGCGGAGCTTGCACTGGAATCCCGCCATGCGACCGTCCTGCCCGATGAGGCCATCGTCAGCTTTGAAGGAAAAGAGTACATATTCATCCCGGGTAAAGATGGGTTTACCATGACTGAGGTACAGACGGGCAACAGCGACAACGGTGTGACAGAAATCCTCGCCCCTGTTTGTCTCCGTGACACGCATTGTGTCATTAAAGGCGCCTACTCACTGCTGATGTTTTTGAAAAACAAATCCGACGAATAAGGTCTATCTATTCCGGTATTATACCACCGACGCGCTTGACAAACCGGGGCCAAAGGCGTCAATCATGTTGTCAACAATCTGATTGTAGCGGAAGAAGAATTTGCATTCTGAGTGATAATGAAACTAGAAAAGGCCAGTCTACTGACCTTTTCTAGTTTTATACGGGATCTTTCCTCGCTAAAACTGGTAGCCTTTCGCCATCAGCAGATCATTGACAGCCCACTTAATTCTTCCATCATTTAGCTGATTGAAATACAATGGATTCATTTTCCAGATGAGGCTATCTGCCTTTGCCCACTGGAAGGTATTGTATTGATTAACGGGATTGCTCTTTTCAACCATGGTAAACTCTAATCGCGGGGCTGCACCCGATGAGCGTCATCGCCAGAATAGCAAGTGCGGTCCGCATGATCTTGGAAAGTCTGGTGCTCGGCGATCTGGCCGCATATTATGAGCTTTCCGAGTACAGCGTTCATGTTACCCATGCGTCTACCGAGGAAAAGGCGTGCTCAAATTCGCCGCCCGCATCCCAGGCCTGATGATCGCCATGGGGACGCACCGCTACACAGGCTTGACTCACCTCATGCTGGGAAGTGTGGCCGAAAATGTGATCAAACCACACCCATGAGGCTGTCTGGACCTGCAAACTTTCCGAACATGCCTGAATCCAAAATTGAATGCATAACTAACCTAAACTAAAAGCAGAGCCGCCAGGGATACCGGCGGCTCTACTTTTAAATACCCCGCGGCCGCTCAGGGATGACGCGCAGCTTCCGCTAAACTGATTATGGTCAGTAAAATAGTCTCGAATTCTACCAACCTTTATCACTTAACGTAATGCCTGTGAAAGATCCCGTGAAATACAGTGGCCTTACCTCCGATCAGGTAGAAGCCGCCCGCAAACAGCATGGGCAGAACTTGCTCAAAAAGCCGAAATCGTCCGGACTCTGGTTTATCCTGAAAGCAGCATTAGCTGAACCGATGCTAATGCTGCTGGTGGCCGCAGCGGTGATCTATTTTTTAATGGGCTCAACCCGGGAAGCGGTCATCATGCTGGTGGCGATCGGGCTGGTGGCAACGATCTCTATTATTCAACAGAGCCGGACACGCCGCGCATTGGTCAGTCTGGAAAACTTCACCAGCCCGGCATACCGCGTTTTTCGTGACCAGGCCTGGACATTGCTTAAAAGTGAGGCATTGGTTGTAGGCGACATCGTTGAGCTGGAAGAGGGAACGCTCGTGCCGGCAGATGCAACCGTATTGTCAGCTGACGATTTTTCGGTCAATGAATCGATCCTGACCGGCGAGTCCATGCCGGTCTACAAACTCGAGGGTAGCCCTGCCGACCCGCTATTTGCCGGAACGCAAGTCACTTCGGGCCAGGCCGTCTGCCGCATTACAGCGGTTGGCGCAGCTACCCGACTTGCCGACATCGGCAGCAGCATTGCTTCCATTCCGGCTACCGAATCAGTTTTACAAATCCAGATCCGGCGTCTTGTCAGGGACATGGCTATCATCGGGGCGGTCATATTCGTAGCCGTTTGGGCAATCCGGTTTGCGCGGTCGGGCGACCTGCCGGAAAGCCTTTTGGGCGCATTGACATTGGCGATGAGCATTCTGCCCGAAGAGATCCCGGTTGCTTTCACCACCTTCATGGCGCTAGGTGCTTACCGGCTGATGAAAGAGGGCATTGTGGTCAAGCAAATGCAAACCGTGGAAGCACTCGGCAGCGCGACAGTGATCTGTACTGACAAAACCGGGACACTTACCGAAAACAAAATGTCGCTTTGCGGGATGTTCGTGCTCGACGGGCGGGAGCTTGTTACAGACTTTTCCTTCCTTTCTGCGGGTGCCACTCAGCTGCTCTGCCATGCGGCGCTGGCCAGTGAAATAAGCCCGTTTGATCCCATGGAAGCAGAACTGCACCGCGTCTTTGAAAAGAGCTCCCCTACCGGGCTACCTGCATACGACGGGCTGACGATGCTGCTGGGCTTTCCGCTGGAAGGCAAACCGCCGATGATGACCCATATCTGGCAAGGCAGAGAAAAGGAGCGAATCATCGCCATCAAGGGTGCTCCGGAAGCCTTGATGAATGTCTCAGTACTTTCTGCCGAAGACCGCGCCAGTTTGCTTAATGCCATTGACACCTTTACATCCAAAGGCTTCCGGGTGCTGGCCGTGGGAAAATCAGACTTTCAGGGCACGGATTTTCCCGAGAGCCAGCAAAGCCTGCCGGTTCAAACCCTTGGCCTGGTGGCGTTTTATGACCCTCCCAAAGCCGGGATGAAACAGGTCCTGGAATCGTTCTATCAGGCTGGCGTGAAGGTCAAAATCCTGACGGGGGATAACCCGGTAACAACCGCCTACATTGCCCGGCAAATAGGTTTGCGCGGCACCGACCGCATCGTAACAGGTGAGCAGATGATGGCCCTCGATGATAATGCTCTACTGAAAGAAGTCGATACGATCACCGTTTTCGCCAGGATGTTCCCCGAGGCTAAACTGCGCGTGATCCGGGCTTTGAAAGCGCAGGGTGAGATCGTTGCGATGACCGGCGACGGCGTCAATGACGGCCCGGCCTTAAAAGCGGCAGACATCGGGATTGCCATGGGACGGAAGGGCACCGAGATCGCCCGGCAAGCCTCGGCTCTGATCCTGCTCAACGACGATCTGGGCGGGATGGTCACCGCCATCGAAAGCGGCAGGCGCATTTACGTCAATCTTCGGAATGCTATCCGGTATATCGTTGCGATACACACCCCGCTGATCCTGCTCGTATTTCTGCCCCTGGCGCTCAGCTGGACCTACCCGGTTATCTTCGATCCGGTACATATCATATTTTTTGAACTGATTATGGGCCCCACCTGCTCGATCGTCTATGAGAATGAGCCGGCCCGCAAGGGACTTTTAAAGGAAAAACCCCGCCCGGCCACAAGCAGGCTTTTCGGTTTACATGAGCTGGCATTCAGCATTTTGCAGGGAGTTGCGATCACGGCCGCCCTGATACTGATTTACCAACTTGCTATAAATGCCCATCAGCCCGAGGACACCACCCGCGCCATGATTTTCATTGGCCTGATCTCGGCCAACCTTGCCCTAACTATCACGAACCGCTCCTATCAGGGCAGGCTTGGAGAATTGCTCAGAGCAGGCAACAAACTGATATTCTTTACGCTTGCTGTTACCATCCTGTTCACTGTTCTGATATTTCTTCTCCCGGCTGTTTCGGAACTGTTCCGGCTTTCGATGCCGGATACGGGAAAAGTTCTTTTCAGTATCGGCTGCGGTATGGCCTCTGTTCTGTGGTTTGAAATCTATAAAATGCTCATGGGCAATGCTAAAACCTGACACAGATCATATTCCCGGGTAAGGCCAGTCAAGTTTTTCAAGGCTACATATCGCTTATTTTGAGGAAGTTAAATAAGGCCAACCACTTAGACAGCCAGCACGATGGATTCACTCAAATTCTTTGACATGGTCTCCTGGGGCTTTTATCTTAGCTGCAACGCGATGGCCATCTTCTTAATCTGGGCAAGCAAAAGCCGCCCAGCGCTGGCCCGCCTCATCCTGCTGCTAATTTTCTTATTCGCTGCGGGTTTCAATGCCTACACCGCACTGGACGCACCATGGAACTACCAGGATTTTGCCGATAGCGCCATGCCGATTTACAAGCGGTTTATACTCGGCGCTTTCCTCCACATCATCACGCCGATGGTTCTCACCATAGCCATTTGCCAGCTGTTGATTGCGCTGGCCATGACTGCCAGGGGACAGTTATTCCAAGCGGGCTGCTGGGCGGGAATGATCTTCTTAGTCGCTATTGCCCCTCTGGGACTATACGCAGCCTTTCCGATGCCCTTGCTACTTGCGTCGTCTATGCTGCGCCTGATCAGAACCGAGAGTGGCCGCCCGGCAAATCCGAAATCTGTCAAATTAAAAACCAAACACCATGCCCGACACATCCCGAATTAAATATACAGCCCTGACGTCCCGAATTATGTCGGCCCGGCAGGCGGCCGCGCTCATCGGTGACGGCATGGTCGTCGGCGCCAGCGGGTTTGCGCGCTCAGGTGACAGCAAAGCGGTACTGGCCGCGCTGGCAGAAAAGGATGCACGTGACCACACCCGCATTACGCTCATGACCGGGGCTTCGCTGGGTAATTCGGCAATCTTTGCACAGCAGGCCCGAAAGGTGATCATCGAGATCAACGAGGCGGTGCCTGTCGGGATCCATGGCATCCACGATGTATTTCTGCCCGAGGACCCCACCGGCAGGGCTCTATACTATCTGAGAGGACTGGACCCAAGGCAAAAAGCACAGGCCATTCTCAGAAATTGCGTCCATCCCGATTACTATGACGACCTCTCCGGTTATTTCCTGCGTGCCTGCCGGCGCGGTGTCCACACCCCTCACCTGCTGGAAGAAGCATTCCGGCTGCATGCCAACCTGGCGGCAACCGGTTCAATGAAAACCCGCATTCTACAATCCATTTAACAGTATTTACTATGAAAAACATCCGCTTGGTGATCGATGCCGGTCACCTCAATACCCATCACGTACAGTTCGCCTGCTATCTGGCCTCGCTGACCCGGTCAAGGCTCACCGGAATTTTTCTGCAAAATACCCCCTACCAACAGCTTCCTGAAATGAAAGTCGCGTTAGGGACGCCTTTTGCAGAGACAATTACCATTAGTGACCTACCCGATTTCGAAGAAAAGCAGGCACTGCTCCGCGAGAACGAAAGCACTTTCCGCGCGATCTGCGAACGGCAGGGCGTACACGTAAGCGTGCACGAGAACCCGCACGAACCGCTTGAACAGATTCTGGCAGAAAGCCGCTACGCGGATCTGATGATTATCGGCAGCGATCTGGCATTTGAGCCCTGGGACGAGAAAAAACCCAGCGCATTTCTCAAAGATGTGCTTTGCGCTATCGAATGCCCCGTCATGATAGCGCCCGATGTATTCGAAGGCGTTGAGGAAATTGTTTTTGCGCACGATGGCAAGGCGGCCGCCGCGCATGCTATCAAACAGTTTTCCTATCTTTTGCCCGAGCTGGAAGACTGCCGGCTAACGATCCTGCGCGTGGTGGATGAAGTCGCGCAGGACGACCCCGACGAGGGCAAGCTCGCCCGGCTCGTCAGCGCGCATTACTCCAACGCGCACTTTAAAAAGCTTTACGGCAAGCCCAATTCAGAACTTTTCGCCTTTTTGATGAACAAGAAAAAGACGCTGGTAGTCATGGGATCCTATGGCCGCAGCACGTTTTCAAATATGCTCACACCGAGCACTGCCGATCCGCTGATCCGCAACCTGAACCTGCCGGTCTTCATTGCACATCCATGAGCTCGATTTTGAAATAGGGCACAGAAAAGAAGGGCTGAATAACAGCCCTTCTTTTCTGCCGGTAGGTCATTGTGATAAGGTTTAAAGTGATGAAGATACCTGCCGGTGGCTAAGCTGGAAGGTATAAACTGGTATTTTGGCATGATTGACGATATCGGCCGCGACGCTGGGGCGGAACAGATGCGCTGGATCGGCGTTAGTCAATGTTCCCATCGCAATCAGGTCTGCACCGGTCTGGGTGGCATATCTGATGATACCATCGGCAACCGATTCGTTAAATATCACCGAGTTGGTATAATGCGGAAGCCCAAGTTGCCGGCTATAATCTTCAAGCAGCTGCATAGCCGACTGCTCGCTTCCGGCGGGATTAGTCTCCACATGCAAAAGGTGAAACTGCCCGTTAGGAAAACCGGGGATTCTCTCCATGCATTCCCGAAGTTCTGCGGGATCGCGATCAATATCGATAGGGACGACAATATCCCGAAGTCCGGTAAGGTGCGGGCGCTGTGGAACGGCAAGAACAGGAACCGGGGAAACACGAACGATCCGCTCGGCATGCGATCCCATAAAGACTCCCTCCCACCCCCTGGCACCTCTGGTACCGGCAATGATCAGGTCGATGCAATGTGTTGCGACCGCCGCCAGAACAACATCTGCAAACCGGCCTTTTTCACGTAAAGGATGTATTTTAACTTTTGAAGGAAAGGCCCCGCACCATTCTGCCGGCTGACGCTCCGCTTCCGGGCCATGAACGGCAGCCTGCATGGGATCTTCTACGGCGAGAATGAATACTTCGAAAGGCATTTGCCAATCAAATGTGGCACAAGCTTCCAGTGCTTGCCTGCACGCCTGCGAATAGTCGCAGGGAACCAGAATTCGGAATGCAGCAGCGGAATTTTTCATTAATCAACGACTTACCTGCGGGGATAGGTCAGATTATTCGTGATCCGGCAAACACCGGCTACGTTTTCAATCCGGGACTGAACCAGCTCGCGATCTGTTTCAAAGTCGACATGCCCGTCCAGGAATACCCAGCCGTCGTGAACGCTCACCTGAATGTCATGCTCATCGATGCGGACATCGCGGTGGAGAATGTTGCAGATCTGCTCAGCGATAGCAAGATCGGGAATACAAGTTGTCATAATAGATCAGGCTAATGGTTAATACTAGCTTATTGCATTACATAGGTCCAGACAGGTTCTGCCAGGTGGTTGACCACCTCTTCGGCCACGCTCCCTTCGGTAATATGTGCCAGGCCTTTGTGCCCGTGCGTGCCCATGGCAATGATTGAATTAGGGATACGGCGCGCATATTTACGGATACCTTCCTGAATATTGAGGCCCCTGCTTACATGGATGGTGTAATCCTTTAATCCGTAAAACAGGGCATAGTCTTCCAATTTGCGTTCAGCCTCTTCGTTGGATTCCATCGTAAATGGGAAACCGTTCACGTACAGCAAATGCACCACCGCTCCGAATAATGACTGCAGCGCCTTGATTTGCTCAACGAGCGGTTTCTGGTCGAGCTCCATGCTGGTCGGGAAAACGATATTTTTGACCCAATCCAAATGAAACGGGCCATGAACGGCCATCACCGGCACCGGCGATGCCCGCACGATCTTTTCGGTATGCGAACCGATGAAGAACTCCTTGAACCCCGACGCACCGTCCGTACCCATGATCACCAAATCGATCTTCTCCCTTGTGATCACATCGCAGATGACATCGTTAACGTATCCGGTTTCCAGCAGGAGCTCTGCCGAGCCTGAGGGGCGACCGGTCTTATTTTTCATTTTTTCAAACTCTTTCTCGCTGTAAGCGATCCACTCGTCGATCATCGAGATCGGGTCGATCGCCATGTAAGGCTGCCCCGGCATCCCGTTTCCAAAAACCTGACGGGCCTGCATTACTTTTAATACAAAAACATGACCGTTACAGGCAGCCGCCATTTCGACTGCAAACTGAAAGGCGTGCTTCGCTGCTGCCGAAAAATCACAGGGAACAAGTATTCGTTTCATAGGATTGGTATTGATGGTTTGACTAAGCTACCGGTTGGGTTATACACCAGCGCTAAATTAGTCCTCGGCGTTTTGCGCCGGGATGACACCAGGCATGACAGAATATGACATTGCTCAGCGTTGCCCGGCCCTTGTGCCGGCTTGAAAGAACCGCACTTTCAGCATGGCGGCAGTAACCACGTACAACACAAGAATCCCAGCGATCCACGCCGTTTCTTTCAAAAAGATTTCGGTAAAACCCATTTCGCTTGCCAGCGGGGACACCGGAAGCAAAATCGTAGCAAGCAGCCCCGTGAGTGTCAGCCAGAGCAAAGCGTTGGCTGGCCTGCTGCTCAGAAAAGGCTGGCGTGTCCTGACCACCAGCAGGCCCCCTAATCTCATTAACTATCAAGCCAGTCTTTAAAATCCTGGCTCTTGTACTTGCTGACATAAATTTCCTGGTTGAACGCGGGTTTGAGGAATACCTGTAAGCGGCTGCTCAATAGCGATTTTACCTTTTGAATAGCCTCGATCCTGGCAATGACCTTGCGATTTATCCTGAAAAAAACGCTGGGATCCAGCACTTCTTCGAGGCTTTCAAGGTTGCTGTCAACCAGATACTTCTTGCTGTCATTGGTTACCAGATACACCACGCGGTCGTCAGCGTAGAAATAAGCGACTTCATCGGCGTTTTTATAATGCAGCGTATCGGCATATTTGACCAAAAACCTTGCCTTATATTTCTTTGTGAGCGTACGCAGGGTGTCTCTCAGTTTTTCCATATTAAGACTGTTTGCTACGCCCCTAGTGTTTAACGCCTCATATTTGGCCAATGCTCTGCTCAATTCGTGGTTATCGAGCGGTTTGAGCAAGTAGTCGATGCTGTTCATTTTAAATGCCTGCAGCGCGTAACGGTCGTAGGCGGTAGTAAAGATTATCGGGCAGCTGATGTGAACGCGCTCAAAAAGACCGAAACACAGGCCATCAGACAAATGAATATCAAGAAGCAACAAATCGGGCTCGGGATTTTCAGCAAACCAGGCGGCGGCCTCCTGGATCGATTCAAGCGTCCCCAATACTTCGGCTCTGGGATTACATTCGAGCAGAAGCTGCGCTGCCCTGGCGGCAGAAAGCGCTTCGTCTTCTAATATCAATACTTTCATAAATCGTTGACTGCTGACTAATACCCATAACTTCCGGACATAGGACGGCTGCTATCGGGTTCCATATGAATGAGTGGGATAGTTACACTGAAAAACAGCTCGGTACGTTCGACCTGTACTTTGTCTTCGCCCAGGAAATCGTACCGTTTAGCGATATTGGTCAGCCCAAGGCGTGTAGAATCCTCATCCTCCACAATTTTTACCTGTAAATTGTTTCTGACGGTAATCGAGTCGTTGTCCAGGCAAAAAATCTCGATGTGCAGCGGTCGTGTTTTGGAAACTACATTGTGCTTAACCGCATTTTCGACGAGCAACTGTAACGATACCGGTAAAATATATGCTGAAAGACAGCCTTCCGAAATATCGATACTGACACTTAAACCGGCTTGGAAACGGGTTTTAAGTAAATAAAGGTAAGATTCAATAAATGATACTTCCTCCCGCAGCTGAATGAGCTCCTTCTCATCACTTTTGAGAATATACCTGTAAACATTCGAAAATTCCTTAACGAATTCGACCGATGCAGCTGTATCGCTGGCTATCAGAGCCGTAAGTACACTGAGGTTGTTGAACAAAAAATGCGGGTTTACCTGGTTGCGAAGCGACTGCAGCTGTGCCTGACTGGTAATTCGTTTGTAATGTTCGAGCTGCTGGCGGCTCACGTCAAGGTGATGGACATACAAAAAAATTACATGAATGGTATTTAGAAACAGGTTGACGCGGAAACAGAACATTAACAGCAGCTTGACAGGCAAAATCCACGTGTGCCAATCTGAGGAAAGTACCGAATAAGCTGTGGTTACTCCTACCAGCAAGGCTACCACACCTGTAATCACTATACTACCACCAAGGTTGTACGCAACCCGCTTCCACAAAGTGGCGATATCGCTCTCCCCCAGCCATTTGTCCCAGAGCCGGTTACCTTCCCAAATACCCGCAGTCACTGCCAGGAAAACTAAGAAAATCACAGATTTGTCGATCCGGATATGGTAATAATCAAAGGACTCCAACAAGAGCGTATTCAGGAACGAATAGGCACCTAGCAGGAGAATGAATATAAACCGGAACCGACTGCTGAACATGGTGGCGACAAATAGAAAAACGATGGAACAATGACAGGCACCGAGATTCCGTACCTGCCATTGCCGACTAAATACAACTTATGGCATCAAGACCTTATCGATGACATGGATTACCCCGTTTGTCGCCAGGATGTTGGCTGCGGTAATATTCGAGGCTCCGCTTGTTTTACCCACCACTTTCGGTTGGCTAGCCAAATCGAAAGTAAGTGTACTATTGGTGTTGGCCGTCGCAACCGGCCCTGTCACATTGGGCAAGTCGGTCGAAAACACACGGTTGGGAAGTACGTGGTACAGCAGCACGCTGGTCAGCAACGTTTTGCTCGCTGGTGCGAGCAGCGTGGCTTTGGGAGTCGTTTTGTAAAGCTCGCGGAATGCAGCATTGGTAGGCGCAAATACCGTCAGGCCGCTGGATGCAGACGACAACGCAGTGATTACAGCTGGATCCGCTACTAATGCAAGGGAAACCAGCTCGGAGAAATTGGTATCGGCCTGCGCCAGCTGTACCAGTGACTTGGTTGGCGGAACAATCACATTGTCGATTACGTGGATTAAGCCGTTTGAGGCAGTTACGTCGGTGGCCACCACTTTAATGTTGCCGTTGATAAACACCCCGTTGGAATTTTTGGAAAGGTAAATATCATTGCTGGTGTTGACAGTTTTCACCGCACCGCTTTTTACATCAGCCGCCTTTACTGACCCGCTGATCACATGAGAGGTGAGAATGGGCGTTAGTGCTTCTTTTGATAAATTATTCAAACTTGTTATCCCTGTCTTCGTGAAGGCTGCATTATTCGGTGCGAAGACCGTGAATGGCCCCGCGCCTTTCAGGGTGGCAACCAGCTCTGCTTTGGTTAGCGCAGCCACTAAGGTAGAAAATTGCGAATCGGCGGAAGCGACAGTGGGGATATCACCGGCCGCAGGCGGAACAGTTGTATTGTCGTCATCGTCATCGTTGCAAGATGCAAGCGAGAGTACAACCATTGAGGCAAGCATCCATGTTTTTAGCGTTTTCATTGATGTGAAAGATTTGTTGGAAATAATTGAGTTTAGTAACTATCACAACAACCAAAGGACATCTCATCTTCGTTCTTTGCCCAGAGTCAATAGGAAGAACCCAGCCCTGAATGGAACAAAACACTGAACGGATGGATTAGAATGAAAAGCCGGCGCGCAATGTCAGGCGGTTAAAGTTCTCGGTAATGCCCACACCGCTCTCGGTTACGGATGACCGCTGGTAGCGGTAACCCATAGCGATGGTAAAGCCAGTGTTGCCATTAAAGAGTATTTTCAATCCCAGGCCAGCGGCACCAGTAGCCCCTCCACCGAACCGCACGTCGTCTAAGTCGTTTGAGGTAGCATTAAAGCCATATCCCGCCTCAGCAAAATAGAACGGGATTTTGGTTCCCTTTTGCACAAAGTCCCCTCGCAAGCTAACCACCAAGGGCACGAAAGTCTGGACCGCGTACAGGTCGGCGCCAACCCCCAAGCCGGTATAAATCCATTGATTGAATTTATAACCGTTGGTGATTTGAAATGAGAAAGCGGAAGTGGTCACACCATTCGAGGCCCGGTTGCTCATTGCCAGCGGTCCGAGTTCGGTATAGTGCACAAATCCGCGTTTCCTGTACCTGACATTCGGGTCGGTCGCCTTCTGGAAAACTACACTGTCAATCTCGGATTTTGGAAATGCCCAAATACTGCTGTCGTAGGTTTGTATTTTCACAGTATCGGACCCTTGCATGATCCTGCCAACGATAGCCGAGCCTCCTTTCAGGTACAAAACACCTTCCTTGCGCTGCTGGCAACAGGCTGAGACTACAAGAAAAAGTACAAGCGTTAGAGTCAAAAAGACAAATTTCATGGTAGAGAATTTCATAGCGGTTAAGGTTTCTTTGTGAGAGGTCAGATTCGCATCCGGCTGGCAGAAAATTTAGCAAACAAACAAGACAAATTACCTTTGGTACTGATTCGGAATAAGTCATTTTTTGAAGTATTTAGGCCACACCCACAGAACTGGCTGCCCATTAATTTAACAGGCCCGCCGTCCATTGCACGGCGTAGGCCGTTTTAAAAAACTTCGCTTTCAGTTCTATGAGCTTTTGTTGTGCTTCAAGCACTTTGCTCTCGCGGTTATTGACCAGAAACAGTGAGCTTTCACCATTGCCAAGCCGCGTTTGCTCGGCTTCGAACAGCTTCCGATAGTTGGCATAGTTTAGCAATTGCAGGCCTATCTGCTCTTTCAAAACCGAATATTCATTGTGGTACTGCCTGATTTTCAATTGCAGGTCAAGTTGTTTTTGGGCCTGTTCCAGGCGGGTCTCCATGATTTTCAGGCCGGCTTTCCGGTATTCGCCCCGCCCGGCCGAAAGCCGCAGCGGTATTTCCAATTTAAAACCATACTGGTAATTATTTCCCAGGAAAGAGGATTCGGAAATACTCGAAAACGCATTGTAACCTTTGCTGAGATGGTTGTAGCGGAAATCGGCCTTTGGCAACAATTCCTGAAATTTCAATTTTTTTTCCACGTCCAACGCCCGCAGCTTGTAGTCATACACGCGTAATGCGGGGTGTGAATTTTCTGCGATCGTCAGCAAGGCATTCAAATCCAGCTCCATATCTTTCAATGCCTGCTGATCGTCCCAAGTGGCGGGCGGGGAAATCGTTTCGGGCAGATTATAGGGGGCCCCCGAATCGGTCCACAGGAAGCTGGAAAGCGCCAGACCGGCGTTGCGGAACTGCATGCGGTACTGTGTTTCCTGGTACTGGAAACTTTGCAGCTGCGCCAATGCCTCCACCGTATCGATGGCCGCGCGTTCCCCGTTTTCGAATGCCTTCCGCACGAGACCCAGCCTTTCCGCATTGATGGCCACGGCGGTCCGCATGACCTGATAGACATTGTAACTGCTCACCCAGCCCCAATAGGCTTCCATGGCATCCATGAGCAAGTCGTTGATAAACAGCCGTTGCTCGGTTTCGGCCATAGAGGTGAAAATCCTGGCCTGCTTCAAATAAGCGCGCCGCTTGTCCATCAGCAGGTCTTTGGCCAATGGAATGCTCGCGCCGATGAACGAGGATTGCCCTTTGGACATCGTCGGGTCGAGGCGCTCGCCGGTATAGTTGTCGATCCCGCTGTACACTTCGATGCCGTACCAGGTAGGGATCACGATTTCGGGTGAAGTGCGGTTATAATATTCCACGCCGCCAAACCGCTTGCGGGCGACGTAGGCACCCAGCACGGGATCAAAGCCTCCGCGGGCCACCAGCAGATCGGCCTGGGCCTTATCCACATGAATGCGCGCCTGTCGGGCCACGGGATGGTATTTGCGCACGAGCTCCAACACCTGCACGCCGCTCAGCGTGCGGGTAGAATCCTGGGCAAATGCCGGTCCGAAGAGTGCCGTTACCACCACCAATGCGAGTTGGATTGCTGTCTTTCTCATGGGCTGCCGCTTCATTTTTCTTTACCTTTTGCGGCCGGCTCTTTGAGCATGTAATAGTCGGGCGGGAAGCCGTTGATATTACGCCAGAGTTCGTACCATACCGGCACATCTTTCAGCAATGCAATGGACTGCGCGCCAGTGCCGAGTTTCAGCTGCTGCGGCCACGGGCGGTCGGAGGCATCTTCGGCTACCAGCACCCTGAAAAGACCGTTCGGACTGATCGTGTGCTCATAGGCCACCACTTTACCACCAAAAGTGCCGTAACTGTTTTCGGGCCAGCCGCTGAAAATGATCGCGGGGAAGCCGTCGAACATGAACCGCACTTTCTGCCCGACGTTGATCAGCGGCAGGTCCACCGGGCGTACAAACATTTCCACCGCGTATTGCGTGCGCGTGGGTACGATTACCGTAATACGTTCGCCGTCTTTGAGGATTTCGCCGATACCGGCCTTGTTGGCCTGCACGATCTGCCCGTCCTGCGGCGCGGTGATAATATACATGCCGTTTCGGATCGTGTAGTTGGTGACCTGGTTTTCGAGTTTGGCCATTTCGCCCTCCCCCGAAGCGATATTGCTCAGGCTTTGCAACCGGTCCCCCTCAGCCTTGCTGATCTTTTCGGTGTAATCCTGCTCCACGCCGTTTTGCTCTATCTGTGTGATCAGGATTTCCTGTCTGGTCTGCGCCACCTTGTTTTCGGCCGTCACGCGCTTGGCCATGGCGTTTCGGAATGCAGCATTGCGCTGCTGCAACTGAGTTTTTGAAACGAGTCCTTCCTGCTGCATTTTTTCCTGGCGTTCGTACTGGTCTTTGGCCAGATTGAATTCGTTATTAGCCGCTTCCAGTTCCGCCTGCTCGCTGGCCAGTTTGCTGTCGAGCTGGCCGAGTTTGTTTTTCAGCTGCTGGATCTTAATCCTTTTCGACGCTTCCAGGGCCTGGATCTGAGCAGCAGCAGTAGCCGCTTTGCCTTTATAATACCGGATAGAGCCCTTTTTCGCATCCACCTGCTGCTGGGTGCGGTCTACGAGATTAGGGTCAAGGTAATCTTCCTTGATCTCCGACAGCTGGACGATCGTGTCGCCTTTCTGTACAAAATCGCCCTCTTTGACATACCATTTCGCGATGCGGCCCGGGATCGGGGAGTTGATATCCTGCGGACGCTGCTCCTGGTACAAGCTCGTAATCGAGCCGCGCGCCTTGATATTCTGCGTCCAGGGCAGAAAAAGCCCTAGTACGAGGATGATCATGATTCCGTAGAACCAATAGCGGACCTTGCTTTCGTGCCCGCGCATGTAAATCGTGTCAAACGATTTCAAAGGGATTTTATAGTTCACCTGATCCATTGTCGAAGTTCTCCGTTAGAGTTGCTGTACCGTCGCTAAGCACAATCTTATAATCGCACGCTTCCAGAAAAGCCTGATCGTTGGCCGCCACAATGACTGTCGCATTATTGGGCCTGCTGGTGAGGTATTGCCTCAACTTCTGCTTTTCATGTCCAGCCAGCCCGTCCCACGGGTCTTCGAGCAGAAGCAATAAAGGTTTGTTGAGTAATGCCCTGAGCAGCGAAATGCGTTTGATATAATGGCCAGGCAGGTTCTTCCCATTGGGCGCTACCTGCGTCTGGAATCCTTCGGGGAGCTGATCGAGGAAACCGGAAAGTCCGCTCTGCTCGGCCAGGTCGATAATTTCCTGAGAGGTAATGTGGCTTCGGCCATCGATAATATTATCCCAAACTGTTCCCAGAAAGACTTCACGCTGGTTGAGATAAAGGCCCATTTTCATCCTTAGCGCACCCAGCCGGTAATTACTTAGCGGCACCTTATTGAACAGCAGCGAGCCCGAAAACTGCTGGTAATGCCCTGCCAGAATTTTGAGAAATGTCGATTTACCCAGCTTGCCAGCGGTGGAAATGGCTACCAAACTGCCCGCTGGAATCTGCAAATTGATGCCATTGAATATATTCCGGTTGTCGGGAAATGAAAACGAAAAGTTGTGCAGCTCAACGGCAACACCTTTCGCAGCCGCATCCATCGAAAGCGCGCCGTCCTGCTCATGGAGGTTTTCGGTCACTGACGCGAGCTTTTCGAGGCCGGTTACCACGTCGTAGACGCTGTCCAGGTTAACGATCAGTTTCTCCACCGCATTGATCACCGCAAGTACAACGATCTCGGCGGCAATGAATTCACCGATGTTCAGCTGCTGGCGCAGCAAGAGGAATGCACCGCCGACCAGCATGGCCGTAGTGATGGCCACTTTTGTAAACACAAGGGTTTTGTATTGGAATAGCAGCACCGAAAAATGATCAGTCCGGGAATTCAGGTAACGCTCTACATATACGTCCGTGCGGGTGAGATTGAAATGCGTGTCGTAGCTGAGCTTGAACGGATTGATTACCCTGGCCATTTCCTGCAACCATGCCACGGTTTTGTATTTATGGACACTTTCCTCAAGAGAGGTCTTAAGGCCATTGGCGCCAGTCATGCGAAAGATCAGGGTAAGCATGAAGATCAATGTCAGACCGAATACGATAAAAAACGGGTGGTAAAGCGCCAGCAGGATAAGGCCGAAAATAATCTGAATGCTCGCCGCAGGTACGTCAAGCAATAGTTTTGACAGCCCTTTCTGCACATTCAGAACGTCGAAAAATCGGTTGACTTTTTCGGGCAGATAAAACTTGTCTGTTTTAATGAGGTCGAACCGCGGTATTTTGTCGGCGAACTCGAAGGCGTAGCGGGTGAAGATTTTCTGCTGGATCTTTTCGATGATCCTCATCTGGTTGATCTGCATGAGTCCTACCACCACCACGCCAGCAACGACAAGGGTTATCAGTACATAAATGGAAGTGACCATGGAGGC
Organism: Dyadobacter beijingensis DSM 21582; assembly: GCF_000382205.1. Lineage (GTDB taxonomy): Bacteria > Bacteroidota > Bacteroidia > Cytophagales > Spirosomataceae > Dyadobacter > Dyadobacter beijingensis. Next base: position 63,615 of record NZ_KB907793.1, on the reverse strand, counting down.
CCCTAGCACAAACCCGATGATTGCCTGAATTCCTAGGGGTAGACTCAAATTGACCAAGCCGCTTAGCATTGCATAGAAATACACCGCTATGATGTCCGACCGGTCAAGTAATATCAAATCCCATAGTCGCTTAAAGGGGTTTACCTTTTTCATAATTCTTAATTGGGTCCATGCAAATATAACATCACTAACCAAGATAATAGTATTACTATTTTATAATGTAGCAAAAATTTTTTTTCGGGTACATTCACTATTACTGATACGCATTTTGCTATTTTAGCGTGACAATTGGTTGCGTATGGATTTTCATGTTAGTTTTCATTTAAATGGGAAGGTTTTCCTGAAAGACCCCGAAAGTAGCGAGGTAGGCAAACAGCTTGTTAAGAGTGCAATAGAGCTGATCTACGAACTTGGCTTCGAGCATTTTACATTCAAGAAATTGGCGATCCACGTAAATACGACGGAAGCGACGGTTTACCGGTACTTTGAGAACAAACACCGGCTGCTGCTCTACATCCTGAACTGGTATTGGAGCTACATGGAATTTCTGGTAATGTTTAACTTACAGAACGTGGCCGATCCTGCGCAAAAGCTGCATGTAATTATCGAGCTACTCACTCAGGAATTGCCTCAGAGCGCGGGGGCACTAAACTATAATGTAAAATTTCTGAACCAGATCATTATCAGTGAAAGCAGCAAGGTTTATCTGGTTAAGGAAGTAAAGGAGATCAACAAGTTCGAGGTTTTTAAACCCTACAAGGACCTATGTGGCAGAATTGCTCAGGTGATCACCGATTACAACCCCTCCTACCCTTACCCTAGATCATTAAGCAGCACATTGATCGAAACCTCTCATTACCAACAGTTTTTTTGCCGGTATCTACCAAGACTTACTGACAATAAAACAGGGGATGATCGCACTTTTGTTGTCAGTTTTTTAACAGATCTGCTTTTTAAGAGTATAAGCAAGATCGACTAAGAAATTCTAGGCGGTCTGAGGTCCAGCCGCACTATTGGGCGATCTTTTTGTTAACTCCGATCAAACAACCTGTGAATATGAATATCGCTCTGGTCAGTGTAATTGTTGAAGATTATGACGACGCAATCGCATTTTATGTCAAAAAACTCGGTTTTGTTTTGCTTGAAGACACACCCATTAGCAACACTAAGCGATGGGTGCGGGTTGCTCCTAACGCTGCGGCCGAGTGTTCGCTGCTTTTAGCCAAAGCTACTTCTGCGGATCAGGCCACGCACATTGGCAATCAAACAGGGGGGCGGGTGTTTCTCTTCCTGAATACAGATGATTTCTGGCGTGATTTCAGACGCTTCGAAGCAAATGGCATTAAGTTTGTTCGCCAACCAACCGAAGAAATATATGGAACAGTGGCCGTTTTTACTGATTTATACGGTAATCTGTGGGATCTCATACAGCCCAGGAATCATTGACGTGCCGGCAATCGGTGAAGAAAGTACTTATTAATTCTATTGTCTAGCCAGCAGGATCATCGGCCTGAAAAATCTCGTGAGGACTAGTGTCTGGTTTCGCATAAGAAAGCCTTGCCACTGCTTGGGGGAGAAAATAGGCGTCTAGTCCGGCAACGGTCATCGTATTTGCTTTTCCGTGGTCGATTGTCCCGTCCTGGCCGATAAGCCCATCTGCCGTCAAAATCTTAACAATTTCGCCGATCACAATGGTAGTGCCATTCAGAGGAATTTCGATGATTTGACGAAGCTCCAAACCAATCTTGACGGAAGATTGGTCCACAAAAGGTGCTGTAAAGCTGTTGACAAAATGGCGGTCAAACCCACACAGCTCGAATTCGGAAACTCCGGACGGATAGCTAGCACTTGTTTGGTGCGCCTGTTTATAGAATTCGGGCAAAACATTGTTGAGCGTAAATTGGCCCGTGGCTTTTATATTTCGCAGGGTATCATTGTGCGAACGCTCCGGGCGCATGACAAAGCCCACTAGCGGGGGATTGGCGCCCAGGTGGAACGCGGAACTGATCACGCACAGGTTCGAAGCGCCATTGGCCGCGATTGTCCCCAGCAGGTTAAGCGACTTGTAACCTACGGCACTGTTTATGAGGTTTATCCGGTAATGCTTTTCCAGTCCAGCAATTTTTTTGCTATCTATATTTTCCATGTCAAACTTTTTTCAAATTTCCCATGCCGCCATCAACGCCAATAACCTGTCCAGTCATCCAGCTACTTTGGTCCGACAATAAAAAGGCGATCGCGCCACTGATATCGGCCGGCTGCCCAAACCTTGCAAGGGGATGCCGCTTAGCCGACGCCTCGCGCTTTTCAGGTGAATTTAGCAAGCTTTGTGCCATAGGCGTCTCTGTCAGCGATGGCGCAACGACATTGACCCTGATCTTCTGTGATGCCAATTCAGCGGCAAGTGATAGAGCCATACCTTCAACTGCCCCTTTTGCCGCCGAAATACTAGCGTGATAAGGCATACCCGTCCTGACAGCTACCGAACTGATTAGCACGATTGAGGCCCCTGACGCGTTTTTTAATTGTTTGAGCGAATGCTGGATAACTTTGACCGCACCCAAAACGCTGAGCTGGTAATCGATTAGAAAGTCATCGGCCGAAAGTCTGCCAAAAGGTTTCAGGTTGATACTGCCTACTGAGTAAACCAGGCCATGCAATTGTTCGGGCAAAAATGCGGTGATTCCATCAAGATCACCTGTGACGTCCGCCTGCAACTGCCTGACACTACTCGCTAAGCTGGTTGATAAGCTCCGGGAGACACTGTAAACAGACGCATTGTTTTGATGCAGCGATTGGGCCAGCGAAAAACCGATTCCCGAACTTCCTCCAACGACCAATATATTCTTTCCTGTAAAATCGATCATCTGTTATCTTGGTTTAGGCTTGAATCATTCCACATTACTACCAAAGTTCTCCAGCGGCCAAACTGTCTGTCCCACAATTTTGCAACGCATTTAAGAGCCCGGTTGATCGTATAGGCCACTTATTTGCTAAGCCATAGCGAAGACTTTGCACCGCACGTGTCCGAATTCGTACGCCGGTCTTCGACAAAAGCTTAGTATGGGCCCGCCAAGACACTATCGTAATCAATGATCCAAAGGTTGGAACGCCTAAGTTACAACAAATCCTAACACATCTTGAAAGGAGACGGGTAGGTTGCAATCCTACGTCAAATCGCACTTCGAATCCTTTGGAAAGACATGCTATTTTTGTTCATCAAGATGGCTGGGCCTGGCCTGGCTGCTTTCATGCTCATTTTTGAATATGTAGCCTTCGAAAGAGGCGTCAACATGTTTCACGAAAATCTGCCGACCTTATATCAGATGCTGGAAAGCAGGCCTGCTAACGGCATGTATGTGCAATTAATGCGGCCAGAATCACGCTAGCCAACCTATCGGCTTTTGTGAGCCGCAAAAGCACCAGAAATGTTATTACAGCTAACACATAAATGGGAGTCGTCATCGGAACATACAGTGGCTTTTTCCCTGATCGAGCGTGAATCATCGGGTACCATCGAATGCTCTGTCACTTCATAGGCAACCCCCAGGCCATGGCATTCCGGACAGGCGCCTTCCGGGGTATTTGGTAAAAACGATTCTGCATATACGATCGACTGGCCGGCCGGATAATCTCCCGCCCTCGAATACAGCATCCTGATCAGATTTGAAATCGCTGTGACACTGCCCACTGAGGAGCGCGTGCTTGTGGCTCCCCGCACTTTGACAAAATTGGCGACAGGATGCGATATCAATTCTTTTGACATTGGATCTGGGATAAAATGCACTTGCAAAAATAATCCCAGAGCTTTGGTAATAGTTTTTCTGGAAGTTCGTGTTAAGCAAAGCCCGCAACTTTATTTGATCCCTCACTATCGAATCTTAAAAACGTTCGGGTTGGGCACTAATTGAAGAACCAGTAGGTTCATCACCGGGTGCGTAGAAGCAACTCATTGTGGAATCAAAATCCTGAATGTGCACTTGATTTCAAAAGAGAAAAGCTGGGTTATCGTTTCTATAAGCCCTCATCTTCACTTTACAGCAAAGAAGCAAAAATTGTGGGTAGGCTAATCAGATATATCGTTGTCATTCTACATCAGTCAGAATTCTGCTACGGGTTGACGGAGTTACCCATTGCCTTTGGATGGAAGAAAGACGAATGTCCTCAATCAATTTGTGCAAGATCACGGCATCGTCAAAGGAAGGGGCTGAGCTAGTTCCGTGTAAAATATCGCTAGCGATTCTATTGTACATTGCTCTGACGTTAGTATGGGGTCCAAAGACGTCGTCTGCATCGGTGGCTTTGATCAGCTCCGGCTGCTGGCTTGACGGAGTATAACGGCTGATTGTAAAATCCGCCATCTGGGTGTGCCCGGTTTGGGCCGTTAGGACAATTTTTCCCCTTGACCCTTCTATTTCCCAAATGAAAGCATCACCATTCACCGGATGACCACCCTGGAAATTGATTGAAAGCGGGGCACCGTTACTCAGGCTTGCAATTACTGAAATGAAATCGGGGGCGTCAGCATCTATAAACTTGCCTGTGTCAAGGGCTTTAACTTTTGGATATCGGGTATGTACTGCTGCGGACAAGTGCCTGATGTCTCCTAACATATCACAGGCTGCTGCCAGCGTATGAGCGAACGGAATTGTCAACAGATCGGCGCCATTCCGTTCTTTTCGTAAATATTCCTCATTTTTTGTGTCGTTGATCGTATCCCCCCAGGGAATTGCCCATCCCCGTATGCTGCTCGACAGAATGGAGCCGATAGTATCGTTGTTAATCAAATCGGCCACTTTACGGAAGGCCACAGAAACGCGGGCTTGCGTTCCTGCAATAGCAACGAGTGATCTTCGACGTGCCATTGCCGCTAATTCTTCTGCTTCCGCCAGGGTGCGGCCAAGCGGCCACTCGCAATAAACATGCTTTCCATGCGAAAGTATGGTCTTGACGGCATCATAGTGCAATGGGACCCTGACTGTTACAACAATCAGATCCACTTCGTCCGATGAAGCCATTTCTTCAATGCTTCCGAAAGCCAGTGGAACCCCGCAGGCTTCGGCAGCAGCGCGCGAACTCACCAGAGTGGAATTCACGACACCCATCATTTCATATTGGTCAGCCAATTGACTAAGAGCAGGCAGATGCGCGATGGCAGCCCACCCCCTGCCCGCTTGCAGGCCAACAATTCCCACTCTTATTTTTGAACGATTCATATTTCTTTGTTTTGATGTGAGACTCCGGGTATCCCTTTTTATCGACGCAAGCATCTGACTGCGTGAGTGAATATTCCGAGAATAAATCCCTATTTTCCAATTTTTTCACTGGTGTTTTGCTTACAAAGTTGACATCAGTAAACAAGGCAGACAATAAGAGGGAAAATATTCCTCCGGGGATAATTTTGTCCCCTATATGCCTGTCCTGAATCTATGCTTACTTTTGTACTCAAGACAAAAAGAAAATGTACGAAAAGAAAATACCCCTGCCACTCGAATGCGGCTTGGCGATGACAAGAGAAATCCTGGGCGGCAAATGGAAACCAAATTTGTTACTTGCTATATCGGTAGGTATAAATCGCCCGAGCCAGTTACACCGCGAAATCCCAACGTCAACCAAACGGGTTTTAAATCTGCAGTTGAAGGAACTGGAAGAATTCGAAATGATTGAAAAGAAAATTTATCACCAGCTACCACCTAAGGTCGAATATAGCCTTACCGAGCGCGGAGAAACACTGATGCCTATTTTAAGGCAGATGAACGAATGGGGTGATAAAAATCGCCCATTTATTAAAAGCATTATCCTGAACAGAACAAAGGCACTGGATTAACCATTGAACTCCGCGCCCAGCAAAGCAGTATCCCTCACACGCCTCATCACGTTCTCCACCTAAATTTCAATGCAGTTCCGCTGGTATCAAGCCTTATTTAGAACTTTGACTTTCGTTGAGAAGTCTGCGGCACCCTTCAAACAATAAGTCGTGCTCGTCGATGTAGTCGTCGATAAGTTACAAGTAGTGATTTTTTCCATGAAGCACTTTTAAAAAAAGCATTTCAGAAGCATCAATGGAACCGATCAAGTCATAGGCGCCGTCTGCCGGCCTTCTTATAAAATGCTCGAATGTGGAACACTCATTTCGTGACTTTGGGGTAGCCCTGCAACTAACCGGTGAGTAATTAGCAGGATATAAGGCGTAAAGGCTGGTTTCAGAAGTACCGCACCGGATATTTTTGCTTCTGAACCAATAGCAGCAGTATAATCTCAAAGATTAACGCTTGACTTTAATACCATCCCATCACAAGGATGTATTGACTTCATTTCATTTAAACTAATCAAACAGTTATGGTAAAATTGGCAATTCTGGCAAGGCTTGAAGCTAAGCCAGGTAAAGAACAAGACGTCGCGGACTTTCTCAAGGGTGCCTTGCCTTTGGCGATGGAGGAAGCAGGTACCATCAACTGGTTTGCCCTGCAAATAGGTCCTTCCACATTCGGAATTTTCGATACATTCGAAACTCAGGAAGGCAGGGCGGCACATTTGGGAGGCGGGATCGCCAAAGCATTGATGGCAAATGCGCCGGACCTGCTTGCAGTTGATCCGGTCCTTGAAATGGTCGACTTACTGGCAGTCAAGTAAACATTGAGTGCTACTACCCTTCATAATAATTGTTTTTAGCCTCTTCATAGAAAATCCAGATGCGGCAGTGATCCTATTTTCAAAAAAATAATTTATAAGCATGTCCACTTTCAAGAATCTGTTAATCCTTGCTACACTCCTCTCTGGCCGTCTCGTTCACGCACAATCCGATTTTACAAGTAAATCCATCGGAGTCGGCGTCGTGGTAGCAGACATGCAACGCTCGTTGGATTTCTACATAAAAGGGATCGGCATGGTCAAAACCGGTAATTTCACAATCAATGCAGAATTCGGTAAACGAGGCGGTTTAACAGGTGGTGAAGCGGTCGACGTAAACATTCTTAAACTCGAAAACAGCCCCGAAAGCACAGATTGGAAACTGATGAGTTTTGGCAAAAAGGCAGGTCATCCAAAGCCAAAATTCATTCAGGACGATACTGGTCTGCAGTATATCACCATTCAGGTCAAATCTTTACAGCCCATCATTGACAGGCTAAAGGAGCAAAACGTGACTTTCCTGGGCAACACACCTACGCCTCTGACAAAAGATTCACACTTCGTACTGGTCCAGGATCCGGACGGAACATTTGTGGAGCTGATCGGGCCCATGTAATCGTGAAGTTTTTTTCGCCTCCAAATTGTGCATTGATTAGGCCGGAGGCCGTCATTAAGAAGCTCTATGCTAAACCACTTTCAAATCAAGATTTAAAGGAAATTCTTATTTCTGATGAAATGCCTTAATTTATGACATCGTTAACATGATTGAAAAATAACGTGTCGTCGACCACCTACCTTTAATGCGTCGATCGAAAAATTCCTTATCTGAAAAAGTGCCTTCGGCTCTCAAAGCGTCACAGTAATGGGAAAGCAGCTATAGTTCGTTTTAGCCACTGTATTAGCGTACTCTCATCCATTGCCGTCACAAGTGTATTATTCTCATTTTCAAACTGTTAGCTTCGATATTGATTTTAAATCATCAAGCAACCAGTTCGACATTTGTTCCGTTGCGGGGTAGGACACTCCACATCTTGTGCTCCACATGCAAAGGGCGAATGACGAAAGCTATTCTTGCGAACGTTCATCTCCGCGTCGACCCATTCGAAAATCGAAAGGGTGCTTGTTCCCCGTTTTCACAGACCTATATTAAGGCTTGGAGAAAAGAGCGAGGAAATGGAGAAACGAAGTGAACCTAACAATGAGCAAGTCGTGAGTATCGTCAAACACCTGAAAGATATTGGCGAAGAGATAATAATCGAGCAAGCAGAAAAGATGCTGGAATCGATGCAACACCTGGTTACATTGGCTATTAATCAGTATTTTCGTAAGGCTTCTGGTCCGAAGCAAAATTCGTCAACAAAATAATCAATACCATGTTCAGAGCTATTCTATATGTCAGGGTAAGCACTGATGAACAGGCAGAAAAAGGCTATTCTCAGCGAGATCAAGAGGAAAGGTTGTGAAATTGGTGTAAATACAATTCCCTGGAAGTTGCCGAAGTGATCCTCGAGGACCATTCGGCAAAAACATTCTTGCGGCCAAAGTGGCAAATGCTACTTGCCCGACTAAAGGAAAACAAAAGGCTTCGGGTTGATCAAGTTTTATTTACTACATGGGACCGGTTTAGTCGAAATGTTGGTGATGCTTATCAGATGATCAGCATACTTCGCAAAGCTGGTATTGAACCACAGGCTATCGAACAACCACTTGATATCCGAATTCCAGAAAACAAGATCATGCTTGCTTTCTATTTAGCTGCGCCCGAAGTGGAGAATGACCGTCGCGCGTTCAATGTCTTCCACGGCATGCGGCGCGCCAAGAAAGAAGGACTCTGGGTTGCCACCGCCCCCAATAGGATATCGTAATTCCCGGTCATTTGACGGGAAAAAAATAATTGAGCCTGACGCAAATAAGGCACCGATAATGACCGGGGCAACAAAAAACACTTAACTGCGCTTGAAGAAGTGTCCAACTAATAAGGGGCCAAGACATCAAACGATCGAACAATGAGGTAGCACCACTTTGTAATTCAAAATCATTCATACTGCCAAAATCGAAGGAATGCAGGCTCGAAAAGCCCGCCGACTCATTAAATTCATATTATTTCACAATATTTTGCAACAAAAATTTGATTTGTAACCAATTAGACATAAATTCACAACGATTAGCACCCCATTCTGAGAATATGTACATGATGTCCCATCGTCAATTGATGGTGCGCTATTTACCTATGTCCGTATTCAGAAACCTTCAAGGCACCCACTCATTCATTTATTTTCAAACAGTATGCAGGCATGCACTATGTGCCTCTCATACTCTTATTGCCTTGTAAATTATTCCAACCTTATAACCTATAATCTATTTCAGTATGAGAAAAAAGTTACATGTCAGAATTACGCTATTCGTTCTGATTTTTTTGGTCAATATCTTTCAAAGTATCGGACAGGATGCATTGAAATACAAGTACCCTATTCTACCAGGGACCGCAGAGTGGAAAAACTTCAAGTCCACGGCTGAGATGATCGATGCTTGCAACATTCCCAGCGATGTGCTGGCTAATTTGTCAACAAAGGAGCTTTGGGATGTCTGTTTACAATATCCTCTACTCAGGCAATATACGGCTTCAAATAGTCCTTATCGAGGCATTCAGGGAATCATTGATGTTTTCAATGGGCTTACCGAACTCATGCGCAGAGATGATGCTCACAAAGTGATTTACGGCTATTATTTAACCGAAGAGATAGCTAACATCAATAATACCAAAAACAAGGGCGCGTACACATTTGATTTTTGTGCCATAGAACTGATACTAGCGCAAAAGCCAATCATTTCCCGGTTTTCGCGTGAAGAGAAATTGAATGTATTAACGACAATGTTGGAAAAGTACGATGAGAAATCTTCGTACAGCGAGTATTTCGGAATGTTTGGAAAAGTCGCCACCGCATTCGCTGCAAACAAATATGCAGAAGCTACCGGAAAAACCAAACGTGCCGACAATGAGCAATTCAGATTGTTCACCGAAGAGATGCTTCTGGCAGATGCCTCGCATGTAGACACGATTTTAAGCGAACTAGTCGAATATCAAAAATCAACAAAATAAAAGCATGAACCGGATATTTATAACCTCGATTATTGCCTTAGTACTAATGTGCTGTAACGGAGAATCTGTTTCGCCGCGAGAAGAAGGCGATGGTGCTGTTTTGGTTTGCGGGAAGAAAGACCCAATCAATGAAATCGGCTGGTTAAAGAATGAAATGAAGGCCTTTCAAGGAGGTCCTCTGCTCAATGCAGTTGTACTTTACAGTTATCAAAACAAAGAAGTCTTAGAACTACAGGGCTCGGTTTTCAATTCCACTAACATTCATCAATACTACTGCGATGGCAAGAAACTGGATCTGTTAGACCCAGCCAAGTATGAAGATTTTAAACAGAAGCGCATTGAAAAGTCCGTTCTCTATGGTACAAAGGTTTGGAACTAAATAACTTAAACCCATGAAACTTTCCTCCAAATTAGTCTTGGTCATTCTCGGAATGTCCGCAACAAGTGCATTTGCCCAGTCAACTCCAAATTGCACCAGTATTTCCAGCCACGCCAGCTATCAGTTACCACTCACTACTGACCAAGTCAATTCAATAAATCAGGATCAGCAAAATCAGTTTCCTAGCGTATCAGTCCTGGAAGGCCCTACTTCCTCGTATAATTGTCATAACTATGCCTGGGTGAAATCTACTGGCGGAAGCACTTTTTGGCTCAATACGCCAGGGGATGATGCCTTTTGGACCGACGGCAGTTATGTGTCAACCACTTATTCCAGTGGAACTTCCGATGTCAGGATCTCCTATCAGGGTGACCACACCGCAGTTACCACTTATGGAAGTAACGAGGCAATTTCGAAATGGGGTGCCTGGGGACTTTACCGGCATCAAATCACGTACGTCCCCGCAGGATACCTGCCGGGGAACCCGAAAAGCTATTATAAGAGGAACACCCCGGCCATCGCGGGGAACGATGTGTGCGGGGGGGTAACGTTTTCGGTACCCAACACACCTCCTGGTAATAGTGTATCATGGTCCAGTTCCAATACCGGTGGGCTAAGCATCAACAGCAGTTCAGGTTCGGCAACCCGGGTAGGTTCATTCGAAGGTTACGTCACGCTTACTGCTACATTTTCCGGAAGCTGCCCTCACGGCCCGGCAACCAAGCTGGTTAAGGTCGGTTCGCCAAGCCTGATCAAGACGATCAATGGAGTAGTTGCTGGAACCACTCCTGTTTTGGCCGGAAACATGTACAATTTGAGCGCCACCAGTAATACTGTCGGCAGCACTACATTTAGCTACAACAACTACTCAGGTACAGGGAATATGACAATTGACCTGTATTCGCCTTCGTCGCCAAACACCCAAATGTACGTATACTCATCTTCGACAAGCGGCTCCCGGCACGTCAGAGTGAACGCGACAAACTCATGTGGCAGTTACTACGAGGATTTCGTTTTTTACATCGCTGGGGGCTTTCTTATGGCTGTCTATCCTAATCCGGTTCAAAATGAATTAACGATCGAAGCTCAGGCAGTTGAAACGGCGGTGGAATCCCTCGTTTTGATTAGTGAGCAGACAGGACAGATCGCAAAGGAAGCTACTGTGAAAGATCTCAAACAAGACAATAAACTTCAAGGCGACAAAATTTTGCTAAATGTCGCAGATCTACCCCGAGGCACCTATTATCTCCAACTTATTACAAAGGAAAAAACTGATCACCCAAGAGAAAGAATCCGGCTATTGCTCCAATAGCGGCAACTAAAAGGACTAGGTCAACGGAAAGAGGCTTGCAGGCTCCGCCTACAAGCCTCCTTTGGCAATTGCTTATTCCTCCTAATAAATGCGACTGTTGTTTATTGATCGGCTATTTTCGTTGGATACCATTGATCCGGCGCTGTCTTTATCGAGTAATCCAGGAATGCAAGATATAGTATGGCCAATGTCGACCACAGAGCTGAATAAATAAGGCCTTTAAAGAGCATAGGCATATCAAGCGTACTGACTCCTAGGATCAGCAGCACAACCGAAGCTCCTAGCAAATACAAAAGCATCGTGCTGAATAAGCTGGGGGAACGGATTATCGCTACTTTCTTAAATGGGGGAATAACACGTTGCAGCAAAAACCAAATTAACCTCACGATTGGTATAATACTGCCCCCCTTGAAGCGCAAACAATATGATTTGTCATTCACCAACTCCAATGAGATCAGTCAGACCAAAATAAAGGCACACTATTAAAACGAATCCGACGATAATCACTGATCGAATTAATTTGGATTTGGAGAACTGGCCCTTTACGATACCCCACCAGTCACGAAACTGGTTTTTCAGAAATACTTTTCTGTATGCCCATTCCATTCTTTGAATGTTTTTTTCGCCTCCAAAGTCCTTAACGGTCTGTTCCAATGCTTGTTGAAAGGAAAGAGTGTCGGACATCTGGTTTTCTATGGGGGTAGCAAAATGATCGGTCATCTCTTCGATAAACGCAGTTTCAATCAACTGAAATTTTTGGGTTAGCAACGTAACGATGTCGGAATGTTGGGCCTGCGTCATTGTAGCCTTACCTTAAATAGGACAATGAGATATTTGACTTTTTTGTTTTCCATTGTCTTCGCGAATACGGCTGGTGCCATCCCGGCACGGGCTTGATGCGGGTGTAGCCGATTGTAATTATCCATCCATTCGTCCGATAAAATACGAACCGCAGCGGCGGCCGCTTGTTCAAGCGATTCAAACAAATAGGCATCTAACACGTCTTCCCGATAGGTGCGGTTTAGCCTTTCAACATAACCATTTTGCATCGGTTTCCCGGGCTGAATGTAATGGATCGCAATGCCTTTGTTCTCACACCATTGCCTGAATTTGTCAGCCAGGAACTCTGGTCCGTTGTCAACCCAGATCTGTTCTGGATATGGCCTGTTCAAAGCAATTAATTCCAGAACATCAACTACCCGCTGAGCAGGAAGAGAAAAATCGGCATGCGCCGCCAGCACTTCCCGGCTACAATCATCGATAATTGCGGCCGCCGCTGCGGTCAGCACGCGGATTTTACGTTTACTCACAAGGGCATCCGATACAAAATCCATACCGCTGCGACGGGCCGCTCCAGCTTTTATTTGGGTGGCTAGGGACTTGCAGAGGTTGCTTGACCCGAGCTGGTAAACGGCGTTTGTGACGACGGCGGTGTTTCAAATTTAGCAGCCGATATACCCGTAAGACCGCCCGGCGGCCCGGCCTCTTTCGATTCCAAGCAAAACCTTCATTACGAAGCTTTCCATAGTAATCATCAAAGCCCCTTGTCGGGTAGATTTCGGCATATGCCCGTAATTTTTCAGTTACCAGCTTATCATCTTTTCTGCTTCGATAATACCACTTGGAACGATGTATCCCAATTACCCGGCAAGCCCTGCCAACGGACACTTTTTCTTCAACAGCCCACTCCACGAGTTCCCTTTGCCGACAAGGCTCTACAGCTTTTTTTCGATAATGTCCTTGGCGAGTTTATAGTCCAGGCTCAGCTCGGCAAACATCTGCTTCAATCGTCGATTTTCATCTTTGAGCGCCTTTAACTCCTTCAATTGAGCAGCTTCCATTCCGCTATACTTTTTACGCCAGTTAAACAGCGTCGCTTTTGAAATGCCGTATTCACGGCAAATTCCATTGCTTCCCGACCACCCTCATACTGCTAGAGAATAGCCACGATCTGGGTCTCGGAGTAGTTGCGGTCCGCCGCCGCGGTTCTTTTTCATGTGACAGTTAAAATTGGCTCTTTTCGAGTCTAATCCTACACTGTCCTAAATGCGGGGAAGCTTACAGATCAACTACACCATTCAGACGGATAATCGTCTGTCCTTCGCAACATACCGCGCGAAAGCCAGCAGCGCGCCGGTTACCATAATATTCCTGAACACGTTGATCATTTCAAGCTCGCGTTCCCGAGCCAGGGTCGCGGACATGAAGCCGGCATCCAATTCGTGTCCCATCGCCCTGGGCAGGTGGACGAGCACTGCCATTAGCATTACATATAATGCCATCAGCGTGTAAGCGAGCTTATCGTATTTTCCGATTAAGGCACTGCTGATAAAGGCAAGAATGCAAGCCAGCGTAAAGTAATTCCAGAAATAAGGGAATGGAATATAATCCGGGACGAAGGAGGCGCCCACGTCAGGTTTACCTAAATGAAGGCCGACGTAGAGCAAAAATGATAATGGGAATATGTATTTCCCAAGGCTTAAAACTTTGTCCATGGTCATAGGGATTAGTTGGTCGCGAACGGGATCAATGGGCGGATTTCCACGGAACTTCCAGGGTATCGGAGAATGGGACAGGTCTGCGACCATTTCTGTACCTGCGCTAAGGAGGCTGATTTGCAAATCAAAAACCCGGATGCCAGCACACTGTCGACTTCTTTATAGGGGCCATTATGGCTGCCATCATTCCAGATGACGATACCATGGTACTCCATCGGAGCGGTGTGCACCAAACTTCCCTGAATGGCGATGCTTCCGATCCAGGATTGCCATTTGGGCAGGTCTTCGGCCATTTCCTGTGCAGTCGACAAGTAGCCGTCCTCGGCGCTTGCATTTCTGAATAACAAGAGATATTCTTTCATTGTCTGTGCATTTGATTGTTGATGGATCAAATTTCAGCAATGAAAATCTATCTGAAGATGACAAAAGTCGATGTTTTACAATCGGGCTTTGAGCCTGCTGAAAACATCTTTGTTGATGCCAAGGTAGGAGGCAATCAGCTTGCTGGGAAGTCTTCGCATTAATGTTGGCCGGTACTGCATTAGCCATTGTATCCTTTCCAGCGCGGTCAGCGATACAAACGAATTAATCCTGTAAACAGAGTTTGCATAGGATGCTTCCAGGATTTGCTTGTAAACCCGATCAAACTGCGGAACTGTTCCAACCAGGGTTTGGAAATGAGGTCTGTCAATGGCAAAAAGTTCACTATTTTCGACGGACTTGATGTTTTCGGCAGCGGGTGCACCACTTCCAAAACTTACCAGTTCGGAACACCAGTTGTCTTCTATGATTAAGTCCCTGGTCGTTTCGTTGAAATTTTTGTCGTAGACATAGACTTGCAAACAACCCTTTGCGATGAAGTAAACATGTTTACAAATTTCACCTTGCTGTAAAAGTTGCTGGTTGCGCTTGGTATAAATGGGTTTGAAGCTACTGAGCACTTGGTCCAGATGCTCAGTGTCGTCTCCGAGGCGGGAAATAATATGCTGGCGTAGCAGATCGATCATCGGTTCACATTTTACTTTTGCAAGTTAGACACTTTAGGTGATCGTCCCCTACTGATTATCTCTGGTTTAGCGTTTAGTAGCGCATTGCGCAGAGTACCCAAAAAATGAATACATTTGCGCGTAGTCTGTGATGAGAAGGCAGTTATACAGTTGGCGAAAGCCTGGATAGATGGCCACTGAATATCTTGCCTGAAATCACCGAGTATAAGTCTTGCACTAAATTCTACCGCTCGTTTTCGTCACTTAATATAACGTGTCGTTATCAGAACAAAGGCGGATTTTCGCGGTTCTCGTATTCATAACTAACTATTTACCTACCGGGAATTCGGAAACAGCTTGGCTAAATACGCTCCCAAGGCGTCAGGTTTCAGGTCCGTGGCGAGTATCTTGCCGCCCATAGCTATTCGTCTAGCACGTCGGTCAACCTAACGAACATGACTACCACCCGAACGGTTAACGACATTCCACCGGGGATCTACACCGTCCAGGCTTTCTTGTGGTCCGACTCCTGCCGAGTCGCTGAAAAGACGATTTATCTGGGTTTCAAACCTATCACCATTCCAAGCGCGCGCGTGCTGGGCGGATGCAACGGGTCAGTAGGGTCGGCCGTATTGGTCGCGCCTGCCACGCAGGGTTCTGGAACCTATACCTACACCCTTTTCCAGGGAAGTGTGGACGCTGCCAATCAGGTAGCTGGTCCCCAGAGCTCATCCGTTTTTAGCAATGTAAGCCCCGGGGTTCAGTGCATCGTCGTCGCTACGGATGAATGCGGCTCCGGAACGCAGCGCACGGCATCCGCTGCGGAATCCAGCTATCCTGTCGGCACTTCGGCCTCCCGCTATTGCCCTGGAGATAACATGACGCTTTCCGTGATCAATGTCGCTGGTGCCACTTATCAGTGGTTTAAGGACGGCAACCCAATCAGCAGCCAGACGGGGTATCAGCTTACCATCAACAACGTGCTGTACCCGGCCGACAACGGCATTTATTCGGCTAACATTTACATCCAGGATTGTGTGCTCGCGAGCAGTACGGTAAACATTGTCATCGATTGCAAGCCGTTCCCGGTTACACTCGCCGATTTCAGGGCAGCCGGCATGGAGAACTATGTGCAACTGGAATGGGAAACCACGTTCGAGTCACAATCCAGCGGTTTTGCGATTGAGCGCAGTCGGGACGGAAAGACATGGGAAAGCGTTGGGATGGTCGAGTCGGCGACAAAGGGGGACCTATCGTACAATATCCAGACTTACAGCTACCAGGACTACGACCCGATTGCCGGGATAGTGCTTTATCGCCTTAAATGCATCGACCTCGACGGTACTTACACGTACAGCAGGGTCAGAAGTGTTCATTTGAAAGAAGAAATAGACCCCGTGGTATTCCCGAATCCGACAAGCAGACGGCTTATTATAAAGAATGTTTCTTCAAACGCAAAGTTCACACTGATCGATGCGAGTGGCCGCCCCCTTCCTTCGTTGAAAACAGTCAATTACGAAAAAGGAGTAGCTACACTGGACGTCAGCCATATAAGGACAGGTATACACATTCTGCAAGTAAGCCAACAAGAGAGCGTAAAACTCATGCTTTAAGGGTCTTCATTTTGTAGGAAACAGACAGGAGCCAGATGCTCTAAGTGTTTGAGTTGATCCGAGGCTTTCCTGGTGGAATGCGTGCCAACCAATTCACGCCCAGTCAAATATTTAACTGCGATACTAGCTTTAAATCTTCAAGAAAACGGTTCGACATTTGTTCCGTTGCGGGTAGGATACTCAACCTCCTGAACTCCACAGGCAAAGGGGGAAATGACCAGAGCTATTCTTCAGAACGTTCATCTCCGCGTTGACCCATTCGAAAATCGAAAGGGTGTTTGATTCCCGATTTCACAGGCCTTTATTAAGGCTGAGAGAAAAGAACGAGGGAATGGGAAAACAAACAAGGCTCGGACTGGAAAAAGGACAACGCCTCTCTTTTGGAGGGAGATGTGCTCAGAAGAATGATCGTTTACGGGGTGGCGGGTACTATTTTGCTGGTGGCAGGCTTTGGTATATTCAACATCCTGACGATGATGATCTATGAAAAAATGAAGGAAATCGCCATCCTGAAAGCGACCGGCTTTTCCGCTTCGGATGTCAGGGTCATCTTCTTAACGCAGGCGCTGGTGATCGGGGCTGCCGGCGCGGTGATGGGCCTGGTGTTTGGTTTTTTGATCTCCTATGCGGTATCCAAAGTCCCGTTCAACAGCGACGTAATGATCATGCTCGATCATTTGCCGGTCAGTTTTAAACCTGTTTACTATATCACCGGCTTCACATTCGGTATACTGACGACGGCCTTGTCGGGATATTTGCCATCCAGAAAAGCCGCGAAGATGAACCCTCTTTCCATTTTAAAAGGATAGCCCTATGAATGTACTCGAAGTTGCAAACCTGAATAAGTATTTTACAGAACCTGTCCGCAACCAGGTACTCAAAAATGTCGGCTTCCAGGTGAAGGCAGGCGAATATTAAAACTGCTGGATGTGGACAGCCAGGCCGCCAAGCGGGCCGCATTGCTTTCCGGCGGCCAGCAGCAGCGTGCAGCCATTGCCAGGGCGCTGATCAACGATCCGTCGATTGTGATGGGCGACGAGCCTACCGGGAACCTGGACAGCGCCAACAGCGCAACTGTTTTTGGCCTGTTCAAAGAGCTGGCCAAAGAAAGACAGCTAACCGTCCTGGTCGTCACGCACGACGAAGATTTCGCCCGCCGGGCCGATCGCAGAATCTACATGGCCGACGGGCAAATCGTGGAAGGCTGAGCGGCCGTGATGTGTTTTGAGCCCTTGCACGGTGTTTCTTTCGAGCATCGGAATTTGAACGTTTCGGGCCGAGCTTGGGCCGGATAAGCAATTAATACCCTAACACGTACTTACCTATATACTGGTTCAGGCTTTTGATTTCGGCTGCTCATTTTTGACGGCAACCTGAACACCTCTCCTTTTTTATTACAGAAGTAAAGATGCGAGACGGACTTTGACAGGCTGCTCCCATCGGCCCAGAAAGCAAAAAAATCATCATGGGCAGACACCGGCCTGCGGGCGTAGGAATGGTTTCGGCGACTTGCGGTGGTCAGTTGTTTCGATGTCCAGGACCGGCCTTGATCGGTACTTATCCAAAGTACCATTTCCCCACCAGTTCCGTAAGGCTCAGGGCCAGCCGCTGTTGGCCCGACGATCAGCCATTTCCCCTTTTCATCAATATAAAGCGAACCCATGTCATAATTATGATCGGATGCGGTTACGGGTAGGATGACCCAGGACGTGCCATCAAAACGGGCAGTGCGCCATTGCCTTGGGCCGCTGGCTGGCCCGGGTTCGAACCCTTTGCTGGTAAGAAAAAGTATGACCGGGTTACCATTGCTGTCAAATGTGAGGTCATTAATGTACACATTCAAACCTTCGGATTCATAGTCGTAGACCAATGAAGGGTTAACAATTTCGGTGAGAGGTACCGTTAGTTTCCTCGCCGCTGCGTCCTGCCAGGTGTCTCCGAAATCGTCAGTCTCCACATAATACAGGTTCGTGCGGTAGTTCAGCCCGTTTTCTCGCTCTTTTACTGGATGATAGTTAAAAGCAGTGCCGATTTTCTGGTCCCCGAACTTTCCGCTAGTCTGGTAGTGCCCCTCTCCGATCGTGGCAATATCTTTCCATTCCGAATAATGTATACCGTCTCGACTTGTCATGTAGGAGATAGTTCGCCTCGGTTTTCGGGGTTGATCCGGAATCACGTTTCTATCGTAGTGCGTAAAAAGATTTAGAAACCCTTTCCCCCTCCCATACCAGCTTTGCAGGTAAGAAAAGTTATTCAGTGGCGCGTTGCCGCCGGCTATTTCTTTCGTCGCAAAGATCTGCTCAAAAGTATCGATATCGTACGGCTTAGTACTTTTGTGGATAAACGAGGGTGTACTGGTGCCGTGGGCGGTAGAGAAAATCCAGATATACCCCTGCTCGTCGATATTGATCACCGGATTGTCGTGCGCATTGTCCGTCTGCTTGTCAAGGACGATGGTGGGCCGTGGAACTTTCCCCGTTTTGTGATCGAAGTAGGATACCATGTGGAGTAGCGTCTTTCCGTTTTCGTCCGTACCGCCATAGCAAAAAAAGGTCTTGTTTACCTTCTTCGCGTACACTGAAAACGGATAGTGGTTTGCAGGATAGGTGCCCATTCCCCCGCTATACTTATATGCAAATTCATCGCGGGACGGCTGATTGCTGTACCAAATCCCGCGGTAGCCATCGGCTTTAATATTAAGGGTCAGGGCTGGTTGCGCCAAGCCTGCCATCGACTTCAATATCAGGAGCAACCAAAAGAAAAAGTATGTTCTCATTGCTAAAAGGACACAGCGTGCACTTGTTTACGGTGCGCGCTGCTTCGTTTATTAGTTATAACCCGGGTTTTGGGTCACTACGCCTGGATTAATCTCGATCTGGCTTTGGGGTATTGGCAGCAAAACATGGTGCGCCTTCATTCCCAGCGGTGCCAGCACAGCTAGCGCACGGTTAGTCCTAACCAGATCGAACCAGCGATGCCCCTCGAATGCCAGCTCTATCCGCCGCTCCTGTTCGATCGCGAGTCTGAACGCCGCCTGCGAGGCGATTTGAAGTGACGGATCAGAATTATTGCTCGTTTTGGAGGCAAGCCCTGCACGGTTACGCACCTGGTTAAGGTAAAGAAATGCCTCCCCGTTTGCCTCAAAGCCAAGCTCATTCAAAGCCTCCGCGTACATCAGCAGTACATCCGCGTACCGGAGCACGATCCAGTTGTTGTCGCTATCCAGATTCGCGGCCGGCTGCCCAAGGTATTTCGCCACATAATTGTGCGTAACGGTATTGCCGTTGAGTGTGTAGGTGGTTTGCATCGACGCATTTTTTCGCAGGTCCCCGGTTTCATAAGCAGCCACAATCGCATCTGTAGGAATGTTTTGTCCCAGAGGATTACCAAGCCCTGTCACCGCGGTTCCCGATCCGATCGGAGCAAACTGGTTTGTGTAGGGACTTCCTTCGCCCGACGATCCCTTTTTGAATTGTACTTCAAAAATAGATTCCCTGCTATTCTCGTTTGCTGCGCCGAACAGGTTGGCGTAATTCGGCTGAAGCTGGTAGGTCCCCCTGTCGATGAGCGCTTTCAATGTTTGCGCAGCAAGGTCCCATTGCGCCCGGGTCAGGTAAACTTTGCCAAGTAGCGCCGTCGCCGCTCCCCTGGTAGCTCGTCCGATCTCTGCGCTCGCGATCTGCCCGGGCAATACCGCTCCGGCCTCTTTTAAATCGCTGATGATCTGCTCGTAAACATTTCCGGCAGCTTCCCTCCCGTAGGCATAGCCTTCTGATGGGTTGTTAATTACTTCCAACACCAATGGAACGTCGCCGAAAATACGGACCAGGTTAAAATACATAAGCGCCCTTAAAAACTTGGCCTCTCCAATGTACCGAGCTTTTGCCGAAGTTTCCATTTGCACATCGGCAATTTTGGCAATGACAATATTCGCCGACTGGATGCCCTGATAGTGCGCGCTCCAGGTGGAGCTGCTAATGGTATTGAAGGCATTATTTTTGAATTGGTCTACCTCCTGCAAGTTAGCGCCTGCATTCGGATCGGGGATCCAGGTATCGTCCGAACGCAGGTCGCCGATCACATGCATGGAAGAATAGTAAATTCCAGGTGCCTGCAACGCGCCATACGTGGCGGTCAGGGCATTCTTAATATCCTCTTCGGTTTTGTAAAAG
Source organism: Dyadobacter beijingensis DSM 21582 (assembly GCF_000382205.1). Taxonomy (GTDB): domain Bacteria; phylum Bacteroidota; class Bacteroidia; order Cytophagales; family Spirosomataceae; genus Dyadobacter; species Dyadobacter beijingensis. The sequence continues at coordinate 42,925 of NZ_KB907793.1, read as the reverse complement.
CTGTTTCCATTGAGCTGCGAAACAGGCGCCAGGTCAAGAAAATTGTCGCTACACCCCGAGACAACAAACAGCAGCAGAGCTACCGAAAGCCTCATTTTAATGTTATTTATCATCGCTTTTCTGCTTTAAAGGCCAAGACTTACTCCCAACATAAACGTGCGCGCCAAAGGGTAACCGCCCGCATCTACGCCGGGCACCAGAGTACTACCGCCCTGTATGCTCACTTCTGGGTTATACCCCTCGTAATGGGTAAAAGTGAAGGCATTCTGTACGCTGAAGTTCACCCGCGCATTCACCAGCCGGAGCCGGCTTAGCAATGCCCCAGGTATCGTGTAGCCCAGGGTAATATTCCGAACCCGGAGAAATGAGCCATCCTCCACAAACAACGATGTCACGTTATTGACCAGGTTGCTTCCAGGCATAGCCCCAAAGTTACGGTCGACCATCGGTGAAGTACCGTTGCCCGGCTCCTGCTCCGACCGCCATCCCTGGGAGGCGCTCCTAAGCACATTGTAGGAGCCTGCATAGTTTCCGTAATATCTGCGCGCCATATTCAGCACCTCAAAACCCTGGACACCTTGAATGGTCACCGAGAAATCCAGGTTTTTGAATGACAGCTTGTTGGTCATCCCATAAGTGAAATTCGGGAACGGACTGCCCAGCTCCGTTCTGTCATTGCTGGTGATCCGGCCGTCGCCATCGATATCCGCAAACCGAAGCTGCCCGGGCTTAGACTCTCCTGCAATACCCGGCATGTTTTCAACCTCCTGCTGGTTTTGATAAACGCCCGCGACACGGTAACCATAGAAAGTGCCCGGCTCACCGCCGACGGCCGTGATATGCGTCGACGCATTGGCAGAAGTCGCCTGACGGGAAATGATGGGGGAACCGTCGGGCCCCAATTCTAAAACCTTGACCTTGTTGGTCGAGATGTTAAAGTCCGTCGTCCATTTGAGCCTATTCACGAGATTTCGGCTCGTGGCCGCAAATTCCAGACCACGGTTGCGGATTTTACCGATGTTCTGAAGTGCTGTCGAATAACCCGTGAGTGTGGGAACAGGCACATTGAGCAGAAGGTCGGAAGTGTTTTTGAGATAATAGTCAAGCGTAAGTGAAAAACGATTTTGGGCCAATCCTACTTCGAGCCCGATATCAAGCTGATTATTTTTCTCCCAGCCGAGCAGGCTATTGGGAATGTTGGACAGCCTGATGCCATTGGCGATCGATCCGCCGCTGCCACCAAAAATATAATTTTCAATACCTGTCAGCCCGATGTGACCGTAGTTGCTGATAAAATTATTGCCCGTAAGCCCGTAACTGGCCCGAAGACGAAGCTCACTGAGCCATTTAAGGTTTTTCAGAAAATGCTCCTCAGACAGCCGCCAGCCGAGCGACAAAGACGGGAAAAAACCCCATTTGTTATCGGCTCCAAAACGCGAAGAACCATCCCTTCTCACTGTTGCCGTCAGTAGATACTTGTCGTTGTAGCCGTAGTTGACCCTGGCCAGATACGACAGCAACGACCATTCTTCCTGCGTTGTAGCTGCGCTGGTGATCAGTCCTGCCGCATTAATGGTCTTAATCTGGTCATTTGCAAAATTTGTCGCAGCGATGCTGCTATTGTCCAGATAGTCTTTTTGTGCCGTGTAGCCTGCAAGCGCGCTCAATGCGTGTTTGCCAAACTGTTTGGTGTAGCTCAGTGTGTATTCGGCCAGCCAGCTTTTGTTGTCCGTGGTGACCGCATTCGCGGTAGGCACTTTTGTAGCATTGACGCTGTTGGGGTTGACAATAGAAGGGCTGAATATATTTTCCTTAAAACTTCGCAAATCAGTACCAACCAATGTTTTAAAGGTAAGCCCGTCGAGGATTGTCATTTCTGCAAATGCGGTTCCCAACAATCTCAAAGTCCCTTGTTTATAATACGATTCCCTGGCGAGCTTTACCGGGTTATCGACCTCGCTGGTACCTATGCCCAAACCGGTAATCTTCGTGTAGTTCCCCTCAGAATCGTAAGGCTTCATAAAGGGTGCGGCCGTAATTGCAGACTGCACGATGCCGCCCGCCTGCCAATTACCCTCAGCGTTTACCAGGTCGTTGGTCACATAGGAAGGCGTCAGGTTCGCGCCTACTCTGACGCGCTTATGCACCTGGGAGTCTACATTGATCCTGAATGAATAGCGCTTCATTCCCGAATTCAGGATGATACCCTTTTGGTTGAGATACCCTCCCGATACAAAAAAGCGCGTCCGCTCATTGCCTCCTGAGAAGTTGAGCTGATAGTTGTTGACGCTGGCTGTGCGGAAAATTTCCCTTTGCCAGTCTGTACCGCTTCCCAGCGCGGCAGGGTTCGCCGTGATCTCAGGTATTTGGTACATCACATTGTTTGTTCTGGCACTATTGGGATCCGAGGCGCTTCTGCCTGGACCCGAATTAACCCAAGCATTATTACGGGCTTCATTCAGGTAAACGGCATACTCGCTGGCATTCAGTACGTCCAGAATGCGTTCTACCTGCTGGATACCGGTGCTCACATTGAAATCAATTTTGGAAGTACCGCTTTTTCCCGATTTGGTCGTAATGATAACAACCCCGTTTGAACCGCGCGAGCCGTAAATAGCCGTAGCCGACGCATCTTTTAACACCTGGATATCGGCAATGTCCGACGGATTGATCGTATTAAGCGGGTTATTGGTCTGGTTAAAATCCCCGCTGACCGGAAAGCCGTCGATGACATACAACGGATCATTGCCGGCGCTCAACGAACCTGCGCCACGGATTCGCACCGACGAGCCACCCCCGGGAGCTCCCGTCGCCTGGGCAATTTGCACGCCCGGCATTTGTCCGGCCATTGCATTATCCAAGGTAAAAACCGCCTGGTCTTTCATCTTCTCTGCATTGATCGAACTGATAGAACCCGTAATATCTTTCCGCTGCTGGGCCCCGTACCCGACGACCACCAGTGCATTCAGGTTCTGAGGATCCTCGCGCATTACCACGGTAATGGAGCTTTGCCCCGCAATGCGAACATACTGGCTGGCAAAACCGGTATAAGTCACCAGCAGCGTCGCATCGGCAGGCAGATCCGCAAAAGTGAATACTCCGGCCTCATCAGTGGCCGTGGCGGCATCTGAATTTTGCACGCGCACCGACGCCCCGGGCAGCGGCTGGCCCTTTTCATCTACAACGCGCCCTGAAGTTTCCTTTTTTGTTGGTTTGGCCGTCGGCTCCGCTTTTGTTTTATTGACGATAATCGTTTTCCGCTCAATCTTGTACTCAAAAGGCTGTCCCCGGAAACTTTCGCTCAGCGCACTTTCAAGCGTTGCATTTTTCAAATCCAACGACACGGGACGTGCGTCTTTGATTTCATTGTATTTGTAGAAAAAGTAATGTCCGCTCTGCTTACCGATAGAGATCAGCGCATTTTCAAGCGAGATATTTTCACCTTTAATCGTAATGGTTTGCGCAAATGCTTTCGCATTAAGGTTCAGCAGCAGGGCCAGGGAAGCGAGCAGCGTGACCCGCGCGGCAAATAAATTTTGCGCACGGGCAGACCTGTCTCGCCCACCGAGCCTTCGGTAGGGAGTAAGGAGCATAGGATAATGAAGATATAAGTAGTAAAATTCAGTAAGTATATGTTGAAAAGCAGCGTATTAGTAGTTAACAATAATTTTGCGCCCAGACACCCGTACATCCACATTGTTGAGTTGAATGATGCGCAGCACATTGGCAATTTCCTCGTCACGCTTTATTTCGCCGGCAAAAAGATCCGCCCCTGCTTTGCCCCGATACTCCACTTCCACATCGTACCAACGGGCTATCTGCCTCATTACACTTCGGATATCTGCCTTATCAAATCTGAAATAGCCATTTTTCCAGGCCACAGAATTTTCAGGATCAACATCGGCTATCTGCATCAGGCCACCTGTCAGCAGCGATTGCTGCCCGGGCTTTAAAATCTTACCCTCACCTGTACGCTGCTGGCCCTGTGGACTCATTGTCATCACTTTCACCTTTCCTTCAAGCAGCGTAGTCCGTGTCGAAGGTTCGTCTGAATAAGCAGCCACATTAAAGCGCGTGCCCAGGACTGTAATCAACTGTCCATCTGACCGCACCTGGAACGGCCTGTCGGCATCGTGCGCCACTTCGAAATAGGCTTCTCCACGCAGTTCAACGCTTCGGATCGTATCCGAAAATACCGCCGGAAATCGGATCGACGTGGCCGCATTCAGCCATACGCTGGTACCGTCCGATAACGTGAGCCGATACTGGCCGCCTCTCGGCGTCGAAACAGTATGATTAGCTGCGTTTGTAATCTTACCGGCGTTGTAGACCAGGTGCCCGTTTTCGGGCTTTTGCACCGAAACACCGTCTTGCTCGCGAATCAATCCTGTATGCTGATCGTCTAACCTGACTATTTCACCATTTCCGAGCGTGAGGGTCGCCTGGTAGCTTCCCGGCACAATCCGGCTGCTCTTTTGAACCCGGGCCGTTGGGGATATCTTCGCTACCTGAGCAGGTTTGCGGCTTTCAAAAAAGTACAGACTACTGAAAATCAAAAATGTTGCAGCTACAAGCCAGGCCGAATAGCGATACAGCATCCTTTGTTTCGAGCCTCCCGAGCCGACTTCCGTGAGCGCAGCAGCTCGCAGGTCAATTTCTGATTTGATACTTTCTTTCAGTCGTCGGACCTGGTCCGCATCTTTCAGATCGGTGCGCTCTTGACCAGATTCAAACAGCTCATAATATGCCAGTAAAAAGGCCTCCTCTTCTTCGGTAGCACACCCTTTTCTGTATTTTTCCAATATTTGCAAAAACTCTTCCTTGCTCATTTGTCGATACGCTTGTGTGTTTTTTACCATCTAATGACCATTCGGGCACTTTCAGGGGCAGCCCGCTACCATAATAGCGATCAGTCCGATCGCCTGTCTGATCTGCGCCACGCTCCTGGTCAGTTGATTTTGAACCGTTTTCTGGGCAATGTTCAATCGCCTTGCAATATCCAGAGTGCCCATTTCCTCCTCAAACCGCAGCCTGAAAATCTCCTGCTGTGACGGGGTGAGCCGCTCCAACAGCATTGTAAAACGCGCCGTCAGTTCCGTGATCGCCAATTGGCCATCTGTATACTCGCCCGAGGACAATAAATGCTCTACCAGCTCCGAAATAGGCGTGTAGCGCTGCTGTTTTTCCATGTACTTGAAAACATTGTTTCTCACAGCTGTCAACAGGTAAGCCGGCAAATTATCAATCTCCAAGTCCTGTCGGCGTTGCCAAAGCTGTAAGAAAATATCTTGCGTAATATCCTTAGCAGAATCCTCGTCTCCCATGCGCTTGTAAGCCGCATTGAAAAGTCTGGCCCAATACCGCTCGTAAATGGACCCGAAAGCTAAATAGTCCCCTAGCCTCATCCTGTTTAACAGAACCTGGTCGTCGGAGTTGGCTTGATTTAAGTTCCCGATCATCAGCGGTTGCCTTCGACTTACGTGGATTTATATACGTGCAATAATTCTCTCACTCTTTTACCCTACCGATAAGTGCGGTAAGGCCTGTTATGAAGATAGACCGCCAAATTTGAAAAACTCCCACGCCTGTTCAGGAATTTTTTTACCCCATGCTCGGGATTGTCTTCTGGCTTTGGAGCCAAAGCGCCACCAGCAGCCATGACAACGGGCTGTAGACGTCGGCCACGGAGTCGGCAATCCGGGTTTTGTACAAATCCTGGACAAAAACATGCTACAAATACCCGACTACAACGGTAATAGCATGTTCAATTCGTTGGGGCATTTTACCGAGCCTGACCCGGGCTCAAAGAACAGGATATTTATCCGCTCAGCAGTTGCAGGAAAAGACATGTGTCGTTGTCGGCGAAAGCATACCTGATGTCTGATGAAAATCACCACTACAGCATCTGTAACCTTTGGCAATCTTCGTCATGAGCGACGCCAAATTACAGTTTATGGGTATTATTGAAGGCTTAATGAATCAACCTATTCCGTCCAATAATTTGGAAACGACATTTTCAGAAATTCGGAAATGGTACGTTACAACGACGGCTTCTTTGAACGCGCATACCAGTACTGTCAATTCCCCTTCAAACTTCGCATCCGAAAGGAAATCCTCATTTCTAAAAAAGTGAATCAATGCGGCAGCGCGTCGCGGAAGCGGCCGTACACCCAAGTACCGGCCACCGCGCTGGCCAGCACCACCGCTACGACCGTCGCCCCGGTTCCGACCTGCGCAAACAAAGGTCCGGGACAAGCCCCGGTTAGCGCCCAGCCGAGCCCAAACAGGAGCCCGCCGTACACTTGCCCCTTGTTGAATTTCTTCGGCGCGAAAGTGATCGGCTCTCCGTAGACGGTTTTCATACCAAACCGGCGGATGAGCCAAACCGAGATAATGCCCGTTACGATCGCCGAACCGATGATGCCATACATATGAAAGGATTGCAGCCGGAACATCTCCTGGATACGAAACCAGCTGATCACTTCCGCTTTCACGAAGCCGATGCCGAACAGCACGCCGACAATCAGGTATTTAAAATTATGGTACCATTTATGCTGCAAATGCGATTCGTTGATACAGATCGTGTCCTGCGACCGGGCTTCAAATTCGGCGGTGTGGTCCATGAAGGAAGATTGCATGAATTAGCTGTTTAAAATTATGGGTAAAATAAAATTGGCCATCAGAAAGCCACCGGCCATAAAGCAGATCGTCGCCACCAGCGACGGCCATTGCAGTGTACTCAGCCCCATGATCGCGTGCCCGCTCGTGCACCCGCCCGCATAGCGTGCGCCAAATCCGACGAGAAATCCGCCGCCCACCATCATCGTCAGCCCGCGTACGGTCAGCAGGCTACCCCACGAATAGAGCTGCGCAGGCACCATCCCAGAAAAATCGGTGATGCCATATGCGGCCAGTTCTTGCGCCAGCCGCGGATCGACTTGAATCGCCGCGGGGTTTGCCAGAAAGTAAGCTGCCAGCGCCCCGCCTAACACGATACCCGCCACAAAGAACAGGTTCCAGATTTCCTTCTTGTAATCATATTGAAAGAATGGCACATTTGCCGGAAAGCAGCTCGCGCAGATATGGCGCAAATTCGCCGAGATCCCGAAATGTTTATTACCTAAAATCAGTAGGGCGGGTACCGTAAGACCGATCAGCGGACCGGCCACGTACCACGGCCAGGGTTGTTTGATCATTTCCAGCATACCTATTTCGTCTCTCCGTTTAATGCATCTAATGCCTGGCCGTTGTCGGCGCCATTGCCCGCAGCGAGCGTGGTGGGGCATACATAATTTGTGACTTTCATAAGCCCCGACTCACAGATTGCCTTGAAACCTCCGGCAACGTCAATCAGGTTATGGTAACCGCTCGCCCGGATAATCGAGTTGAAGATCATCGACCGGTAACCTCCCGCACAATGCACGAGATAGGTTTTGTTACTGTCAATTTCCGCCAAGTGCTCATTCAGGTAATCCAGCGGCAGATTTTCCGCCCCTTCTACGTGCTCTGCCAGGTATTCGCCAGGTTTTCTCACGTCCAGGATTTGCCATTCTGGATTCCTTTCCAGCAGGGCTGGTATCTCACTGGCCTCCACCGACTGTATGCGGTCTGTTTCCTTTCCCGCTTCTTCCCAGGCCTGAAAACCGCCCGCCAAATGCCCGATGGCATTGTCGTAGCCTACCCGCGCCAGCCGTGTTACGACCTCTTCTTCCCGGCCGGGATCAGTGACCAGCAGGATCGGCTGGCGGATATCTTCAACGAGGGCGCCGACCCAGGGAGCGAAGCTGCCGTCAATACCAATGTTGATCGAATAAGGAATAAAGCCTTTTGCAAATACCTGCGCCGCACGGGTGTCGAGAATCAGCGCGCCCGTTTCATTGGCAGCTATCTCGAATGCCTCGGGCGTCAGGGACTGCATGCCGCGGTTCAGTACGTCTTCAATACCGTCGTACCCCTGCATATTCATCATCACATTGGCCGGAAAATAGGCGGGTGGAGGTGTCAGACCGTCGGTCACCTTTTGGATAAATGTCTGCTTATCCATGGGCTGCAAAGCGTAGTTGATTGCCTTCTGATGTCCCAGACTATCCGTCGTTTCCTTGCTCATATTCTTGCCGCAAGCCGAGCCTGCCCCATGGGCGGGGTACACAATGATATCATCGGATAGCGGCAGGATTTTAGCGTGCAGCGAATCGTAGAGCATTCCCGCAAGCTTGTCCTGGGTCAAATCCCGGACGACCTTCTGGGCGAGGTCAGGTCGCCCTACGTCCCCGATAAAGAGCGTATCGCCGGTAAAGAGACCTACCTGGCGGCCATTTTCATCGGATACCAGGTAACAGGTACTTTCCAGCGTGTGACCGGGAGTATGGATCACCTCGATGGAAATCCCGCCCAGTCTGAGCATCTCCCGATCCTGCGCGATATGCGCGTTGAAGCCAGGCTTGGCCGTTGGACCGTAAACAATCGTTGCGCCTGTCTTTTCGGCGAGGTCCAGATGCCCGCTCACAAAATCGGCATGAAAATGGGTTTCGAGCACATACTTAATTTTCGCCCCATTCTTTTCTGCACGTGCCAGGTAAGGGCCTGTCTCCCGGAGCGGATCGATTACCGCCGCCTCGCCGTCGCTTTCAATATAATAGGCTCCCTGCGCCAGGCAGCCGGTATAAATTTGTTCCAGTTTCATTTTTCATTAAATGTTTTGAGTGATGAGTAGGAGAACCATGAGACAAAGTTCGCAAGGCAGCCGGCCGTTTTCTGTGACCTTTGTCACACAGGGATGTTTCTTAATCAGAAGATTAATTCTTTGAAGAGGATAAAGCATCCCATGATGAGCACAAACCAGCCGAAGCTCTTTTTCAATTGCCTGCTGTCCAGCTTACGGGCCAGCAGGCCGCCTATGGAGATGCCAACCATGGCGACGAGCGTCACCGTTAGCAGAAAATACCAGTCGATGGTGAAGTGTCCCAGGTCTCCCGAGAACCCTACCAGGGAATTCAGGGCGATGATCAGTAGTGAAGTCCCTACCGCCTCCCGCATGGGCATACCCAGCACCAATACCAATGTGGGGATCAGCAAAAAGCCGCCGCCCGCGCCCAACAGCCCGGTCGTAAGTCCGATTCCTACCGCACTGAGGCCCAGCTTTACAATATTACGCCCCAGGTCGCATTTCAGACAGCCCGGCTCCTTTTGTTTGCCGGCGATCATCCCGACCGACGCCGCGAGCATCAGCACGGCGAACGACGCCATCGTCAACAGCCGCTCGGTGACCTGGAAATGGCCGATCCGGAACAGGTTTTGAGGAATGAGAGGAACCAGAAGCTTGCGGGTGAGGTAAACGGTTACCATCGAGCTCAGTCCGAAGAACAATGCCGCTTTGACATTGACCAGCCCAAGCCGGTAGTTGCTGTATGCCCCCACAAGACTGGTCGAGCCGACAATAAACAGCGAATACGAAGTGGATACGACCGGGCTGATCCCGAAAATGTACACTAGGACCGGTACGGTCAGGATTGACCCTCCCCCGCCGACCAGCCCCAAAGAAATGCCGATTAATACCGACGCTAAATAACCAATGGTTTCCATATGCTTTTGCGCTAACTGAGTGCAAAATTGCGATACGGAAACCGGCGGGTTTGTGACAAATGTTACACAGCAGAAAAAGTCCCTCAAAAAAGGATGGTAATCGTGTTGCGGCCAAGTCGCACCATACCGCGCTGTTCCATTTTTTTAAGCAGTCTTGAAATCACTTCCCTCGAAGAGTTCATATCGGTAGCGATCTGCTGGTGCGTGAGCGGAAGCTCATCGCTATGAGAAAGCTTACGTTGATTTTTGAGGTAAAATTCAATGCGTTCGTCCATGCTTTTGAAAGCGATGCTATCCACCACTTCCAGCAACTCCTCGAAGCGGGAACGATAGGTTTCCAGCACAAAATAGTACCATGTTTTGTAGCCAGTCATTAGCTCGTCCATCAATGCGATCGGCACGAGCAGTGCTTTGGATGGTTCAATGGCCTTGGCGGAAATCTGGCTCTGTTCTTCTCGCGTCGCACAAATCATCGATAGCGCGCACGCATCCCCCGCCCCCAGATGGTACATAAAAAACTCACCGCCATCCTGGTCTTCACGGTATATTTTCACACTCCCTTCAACGATCAGCATCGTCGATTTGAAGTACTGGCCGGGACGCATCAGTTGCTGATCCGCTTCGAAATCACGGATAACGCAATGCTCTGCCAGTTTGCTGATTAGCTCCGGTTCAAATTGCCCGAAATGTGATTCCAGCAGTTGCTGCACTTGGGAATGCTCTGTCGTAATGCCCATTATTTGTCGATTTGAAAATGGCTAAGTTAAGCATTTACGAACGTCTTGTTTGTGACATTGGTCACACAGCCATCCTCCAAAGACACCGGCCTCAGTTCGCCGCTACTTTCACTCCTTGCTTCAAATCATTGCGGGCATTAACAACGATCTTATCGCCCTTCCGCAGGTCGCCGAAAACTTCCGTGAGACTGGACGATTTCTGTCCGGTCCTTACATCCACGAACTCTGCCTTACCCGCATCGCCGACGCGGATGACGTACTGCCTTTCCGTGGAAGCTACTACCGCCGTGGCTGGGACGGTCAGCGCGCCTTCGGTGGCCTCCGGGACAAGGGATACTTCCGCAAACATCCCCGGCTTAATGCGGCGAGCCGCATTGCTGACGTCTATCTCCACAGTTTCAGAGCGAAATTTCACGTTCATATTGCCTGATCTGCGGCTAATCGTCCCCTTGAACGTCTCGCCCGGCATGGCATTGATATGATATGTGACTGGCTTACCTTTTTGAGCTTTCGCCCCGTAAGATCCGGGTAAACGCGATCAGTCCGAGCCCGACCCAGACTGAAATTCTAAACAAAATAGGCCTGGATCCTGAATCCGGCCAGGCACTGGATGATTGGATGATCGAGCGGATCCCGTTGAAGAAAATCGGAAGTGCTGACGATGTTGCAAAACTGGTAACATATTTCGCTAGTGATGCTGCAAGTTTTATCACGGGAGCCGAGATCGTAATCGATGGTGGAATGAGTCTCTGAATTGGCTTGATTTAAGATTTAATAATGAAGCCACACGGTGTGAACCACCTGTGCTTTTGTCATGGTCAGCAAGTTAGTCCAGACATCAGACCGTAGCACAAATGACAAATGAAGAACAGATCATCAAAGCGGGGCAACTGCTCTCGAACCCAAGAAACCAAAAGCAGGAAGTTCAGGCTTTGCAGGATACGATGTATGTGATCGGGGGCAAATGGAGACTCCTCATTATCAACTCGATCTGCAATGGAAATAGGCGTTTCCGCGATATTCAAAGAAGTATTCCGGGCATTACTACGCGGATGTTGTCGAGAGAATTAAAGGATATGGAGGCCAATCAACTAATTAAACGCACGGTAACGCCGGACACACCTGTATTGGTTGAGTATTCGGAAACAGATTATTGCCTGTCGTTTGGCGGGGTTATTCTGGAAATGATCAGTTGGGGAAAACAACACCGTGAGAAACTGATGCACGGCGAAGGTGAGCAGGTATAAAGAACAGCCACCTCTATGCATAAAAAGGCAAATCAGCCTTCGGAACCTAAACGAAGAGGGCCGGTAATGGGATATCCAAAGACATACATGCTGGGAGGTTTCAGGGAATACTTCCAGGGTTCAGCTTCGCTTGCTGATGGGGGTTACTGGTCGGTTGGCTCTTCTTAGAATACTCTTCTGCGCGATTGATGTAAACAGTTATAAGAGTAATTGAAAAGGACACCGTGGCCCCAAGTAACTGTACTAAACTCAATGATGATATGGAGAGTTCTGCTTGTTCATCGGAGATGCTTTGAACAACCTTCGTAATGTAGGCCTCTACGGGCCTATCTATTTTCGTAAACAACCAGCCGGAAATGAATGCAGAAACAACTTGCCCTGCTTTCGTGAATCGTGCAGACTCTCGTTCAGAGCTAGGGGAAATTAAAATGCCAGAGACCCAACCAAGCGCAACCCCCGAAATACAGATCATCACAGTCTTAGCAACATCAACTCTGTTTTCAGCCACAACCACAATTACGTACAACACCGTCAGCAGATAAGCTAGTGCAAAAGCCCACGTTGCTTTTTGTTTTATTGAATATTCGACAAGGAATTTTCCACGATTATTGGAAGTACCCTGAGAGTATAATTCAGCCATATAGTTAATAATGAGGGGGTTTTGCCTCGAAAATAACAAAGATTGAGGAATGATTCAAATTAAAGCCCGAATGAACTGCTCATACGGTTGTGGCATGTCAAGCCACTCAAAGCTATCCGTAAAGGCTAGAATGATTATGAATGAAGTCACTATCCCGACGACAGCAATACCAACTGCCGCTGGTTTCGATTTAGTCTTCAAATAATGAATTGCCGAAACGTGCAAACTGATTGAGGCCACGGCCAGGAAATAGTAGGGTATAAAAATAAAAGTTGCAGGATAATAGTTAAGCCCAGCCGCTGCAAAATAGAAATTGGTGTCCAGGTGCTCAATATACCGTGCGGAAAGAACTGCGCCCACGTGGGCAATGAGAAAAAAGGAAAGATAAAGGCCCGAGTATACCTGGATCTTCTCGGCAATAGCCTGAGCATCCCGTTTGTAAATCAGTCTGATGCCCGTAATAATCTGGAATAAAACGACCAGCAATAGCAGCGTTTCCACGACCGGATGTCTGTACACGAGCCGGAACTGCTCCATGATCTGGATATGTTTTTCCGGCCCATCCAATGCAAAAAGGTGGTTTAGTAAGTGGAATGCTATAAAAACCGACAAGGTAACACCGGATATGTAATGCAGGGATTTTACCAATGCCCTTCTATCATTTTGAATGTTCATGGGATAAGTTATTGAGGGTGTTTAAAAGCACGGCCGGTAATTGCTACCAACCGTGCATGATCAGGACAATCTAAAATCTGCAAGGTTGTCAGGAGTGGGGCGAAAGAGACCCAAGATACTCCTCGAACCGGGTTTCTCCCAGGTAAGCATTTCCTTCCGGTACCAACGTCGATGCCGACACTTCCAAGCCGAAGTACTCACTGCTGTCGTCGGCGATCACCGTTTTGCCCGCGTCATTTGCCTTGACATATGCTTCCACGAATTCACTCATGGGCCCACGGACAGGGCCCGCAATCTCGACAGTTCCGTTCGCAGGCTCAGATATCGCAAACCGGGCGATGAATAGCGCCACCTCTTCGGCAGCAATGGGCTGGAAATCGAGCTTCGAGACATGAACTTCACTCCCCTGTGTGCCTCCCGCGGCAATGGTTGGCACAAATTCCTGGAATTGGGTGCTGCGGACGATGGTGTATGGCACACCGGATTTTTTAACCAGATCCTCCTGGATTTTCTTCGCCCGCATATAACCCATGCCTTCCATCAGGTGCGTGCCGACAATGGACAGCACTACATGGTGTTTGACGCCTGCATTCAATTCAGCCGACAAAATGTTGCGGCCCAAGGTCTCGAAAAACTGGATTGCCGGACCATCCTCAAATGAAGGAGAGTTGGAAAGGTCAACGACCACGTCCGTATTTTCCAATGCATCTGAAAGCCCCTCGCCTGTGAGTGCGTTGATACCTGTCGAGGGAGAACCAGCAATGACGTTGTGGCCAAGCTGACGAAGTTTTTTGGTGACGTTGGAGCCGATCAGGCCTGTACCGCCTATGATTACAATTTTCATGATTTCTGGTTGTGAATAAATTTGAAATGAATGGATTTGACTATTCCTTAATCCAGTCGCCGAACCGGATTGCGCCAGGATAAAAATCGCCCTGAGGGACCAAAAGGGATTTGGGGATTTCGAAGAACATGTACTTATTTTCGTCGTTGGCGACCAAGGGCTTTTCCCCGCCTTTAACAGAAAGGTATTGGCTTACAAACTCGTTCATGGGCGCCAGGTCAGGCCCTGCGATTTCCACGGTCGTGTTTTTGGGCGCTTCCAATGCGAGCCGTGTAACCAATGCGGCCACGTCTTCTGCTGCAATGGGCTGATAGTCCACGGTGGAAATGTGGATTGCCTCCTCGTCGGATTGCACCGCAATCAAAGTTGTGATATGTTCGTGGAACTGCGTAGCGCGGATGATCGTGTACGGGATACCGGATTCTTTGATAATATCCTCCTGCTCTTTTTTGGCGCGCAGATAACCGATATACAAGGCCCGGTCGGTTCCTACGATCGAAAGTACCAGGTGGTGTTTCACACCGGCCGCAATTTCTGCCGCAGCCAGGTTCCTGCCTGCTGCACGGAAGAAATTGATAGCCGTATCTTCCTCGGGAGAAGCCGAGTTAGACAGATCGACGACCACCTCGGCATCTTTCATGGCCTCAGCTAGGCCTTCGCCAGTCAATGCATTGATGCCCGTCGAAGGAGCGGCTACGACTACCTGATGGCCCAACACCCGCAGTTTTTCGCTAACCCTTGTTCCGATTAACCCCGTACCGCCTACAATGACAATCTTCATAATTTTGAAATGTTTAAGTTTAAAATCTTACAGATGATCCTAAACTTGCCATTTCGATGCCAAATACTTAATAGACTGATTATCAATAATATATTCAATACAGACACCTCTCATTTTCACCGTATTTAGTGAAAACACAAAAAGTATCATCTTATTTGATGAGAGAGAACGAAATGCCCCAACTATTTAAAGCACTCAGTGAGCGTAATAATCGGCCTTTGAGATGCCCAGCTTCCGCATTTTAGAGTGAAGGGTGTTGCCGGGAATGCCTAATATGTCCGCAGCGCCCCCGATGCCGGAAATTTTGCCGCCGCACCGGCGCAATACCTGTATGATGTGCATGCGCTCGACTTCTTCCAATGGTAAATCGGATGGCCTCATTGGATCGTCGGTCGTTGCCCTTGTTGCATGCGGCAAGAAAAACTCTGTGATCATGGGACCTGTCGCCAGTATCACCGAGCGCTCAATGAGATGTTCGAGTTCGCGCACATTGCCCGGCCACAAATAGGCCTGCAACTGCCGTAACGCGTTGGCTGATAGCTTGACGGTTTTCTTGCCTATACTTTTGCTGAATTTGGATAAGAAAAATCCGGCAAGGCTTTCGATATCTTCCCGGCGGTCGCGAAGCGGCGGCAGCTTGATCGGGAAAACATTCAAACGGTAATACAGATCCGAGCGGAAGCGGCCTGCTTTCACTTCCGCTTCCAGGTCGCGGTTGGTGGCAGCGATGATCCGAACGTTCAATTTAATGGTTGTTTTGCCACCTACACGCTCCATTTCCTTTTCCTGCAAAACCCGCAGCAACTTCACCTGTGTTTCCAACGGCATCTCCCCCACCTCGTCCAAAAACAGTGTGCTGTTGTTGGCCAGCTCGAATTTTCCGATGCGCCGCTCGACGGCCCCGGTGAATGCGCCGCGCTCATGGCCAAACAACTCGCTCTCGATCAGGCTGGCAGGCATAGCCGCGCAGTTAACCTTGATCATCAGCTTTTCTTTGCGGGAAGACGCGTTATGAACGGCTTTTGCGATCAATTCCTTTCCAGTACCCGTCTCGCCTAGCAGCAATACCGTCGAGTTGATTTCCGCCACCAGGGAAATCAGCCGGTATACCTGCTGCATCGCTTCGCCGCCGCCAACAATCTCCTCAAAATCATTATTGAGCTGCTGTTTGAGATAGTCATTTTCGTCTTCCAGCTCTTTTTTTAAACGCAGTATCTGCTCGTGCGCAAGCACGTTGGAAACCGCGGTCGAAATCTGGGCGCAAATACCTTGCAAAAGCGGCCCGCTGATCTGCTGCCCCAGCATCCAAACCATGCCCAGGTTCTGTTCACCCAATCTCAGCGCCGATGCGTAGACAGTATTAATCCCCCGCTGCTCACGCTGGATGGACAGTTTCAGGCACTTCGCTTCCAGGTTTTCATCAATGTCCATCAAAATCGGCTGGTTGCTTTCGAAGACAAGTTTTATATGTTGTTCATTGATGTTCAGAGCGTAAAATTCTTCGTGCTCAGCTACTTCGGTTTCCTGGAAAAACTGCCGGTCGAAAAGGTAAGGCCGAAGGGTCACCTGGTCTTCCGCCAAGAGGTACATCACAGCGATCCGGGTTTGAAACAGGCCCTGCAAAACATTCGAAACCACATGGTCCAGGTCGGATTTGGATTTAACACCGGTAATATCGTTCGAAAATGTGAGCATCAGCTGCTGCTCTGCCTGCCGGCGCAGAATGTCCTCGTTAGCCATAATGTTGCCCATCGCAATGGCAATCTGCGAGCAGATGCCCTGCAAGATCGGAATGTTGATCTCGTCGATGCTCAGCCATAGCAGACCAATGTTGGCGTTGCCGTTTCGCAATGCAATTCCGACCATTGTTTTGAAACCCATATTTTCCCAAAGATCCAGGTAGGACAGATTGTAGCCTCTCAGCAGCTCGCGGCCCACATTGAAAAGCAACGGGATATAGCTATCCAGGATGCGGTTTTGGAGCCCGTCATTGATCGGGTACTTCTCGGAAAGCACCCGCTCCAACAATGCAGGATCGAATGCAGAAGCGCCTGTATCGTACAGGTATGCCGACATCGTCACGCCATCTTCATTAATCTTGCGGATCACATATCCTCCCTCGGGATTGAGCTTTCGTAGTGCTTTTTTAACTACCACAGCCAGATCTTCCCGGCTACGGACAGCCGTCATATCATTGCTGAAATCAAGCAGGAATGACTTTTCATTTTCCTTTTGCAGGATTTCTTCGTTTTTGATAATGTTGGAAACCGCGCTTGACAATTGCGGGGTGATCCTTTGAACGATGTCCTTGAATTCCTGAGAAAAGCCACCTTCCTGATCGGTGTAAATATGAATAAACCCGATCGGCTGATTGCCGGTACGCAGCGTTGTCATCAGCACATGCCGGATACCTTTCTCGAAATTTACGCGCAGGAACGCCGGGCTTTGCGGGGCATCGACAATATCGGCGAGAAAGAAATCGACAGGACCGCCGGCCGCCAAAACGGATTGGATGAAGGGCTCGTCAAGCGGAAAACACGCCTTGACCATATCATCATATTCGGGGTGGTCCTTGATGGCTGATGCACGGTGATCAAGTAAAAATGGCTTGTAGGTTTCATCCTTGCGGTCGATCAAGGTCACAATCGTATGCGTAAAGTGCATTAATGACTTGATCCGATCCGAAAACAGGACGATCAGGTCATTCTTGTCGCGCACTTTGGTGATATCATTGCCCAGATCGAGCAGCAATTGTCGTTCCCATTCAAGATTTGTATGATTACTACTATTTTGATCCAGGTTGGAAAACTGCTTCATATGTGCGAGGTATATCTGAATTTAAGTTGATTTGTCCACCTTTTGCGCCGAATAGTAGGACAATTCAAATCCGCAACCATCCGTGCTTTGCATCAACAAAACAAATCAACCAAAGTTATGAACAGCAAAGTATGGATTCAATCGAAAACACCATTAATGCAATCGCAGAAAAATGTCCGCTCGCAACAACGCCCGAAGAAATCGTCCCATCGCTTTTGGCGCATTTCAACTCGATGGATGTGGATGTAATGCTGGATTTCTACGAACAGGATGCCGTGCTTGTCGACGCCCAGGGTGTTCCTCAGCGAGGGCGAGAGCAGATTCGCAAGGAACTTCTGAAATATTACAGCGTCCAGCTACCCATGCACATCATTGCCCGCCATATTTTTGTTGCGGGCGACACGGCATCGCTCGTATTGGACTGGAACATTGCCGGTCAAGCTCCCGACGGAACGCCGGTACACATGGTGGCAACCTCCAACGATATCTCCAAAAAGGGCCCTGACGGCTTCTGGCGGTATATCATCGACAACCCGTTCGGGACACAGGTTAGGAGTTTATATTAAACAAGCCGGGGCCGGACTTCCGGCCTCAACTTAACATCTATGGCAAACACCGGCATTATCCTGCAAAAATTGGTCAATACGCACACAGGTGTGGAAGTCGAGCGGTGGGTAGGCAATCATGTACAAAACGCGGAAGCATTCAAACCGCATCGCCATGACCATTATACCTGCCTGCTTCTGGAAAAGGGTAAAATTGATATTATGCTCGATTTTCAGCCAGTTACTGTTAAGCCCAGGATCCTTTTCATCTCCTACCCAGGACAGGTGCACCAGGTGATATCATCTCCTGGCGGAGCAGGCTGGTATGTCTCGTTCGACAGCCGATTGATCGACGAGCCAATCAGGTCGACGCGCAATTCGTCAACAAAATAATCAATACCATGTCCCGAGCTATTCTATATGTCAGGGTAAGCACTGATGAACAGGCGGAAAAAGGCTATTCTCAGCGAGATCAAGAGGAAAGGTTGCGAAATTGGTGTAAATACAATTCCGTGGAAGTTGTCGAAGTGATCTATGAGGACCATTCAGCAAAAACTTTCTTGCGACCAAAGTGGCAGATGCTACTTGCCCGATTGAGGGAGAATAAACGACTTCGGATTGATCAAATCCTATTTACAAAATGGGACCGGTTCAGGCGAAACGCTGGCGATGCGTACCAAATGATCAACATCCTTCGCAAAGCAAGTATTGAACCCCAGGCTATCGAACAACCACTTGATATCCGAATTCCAGAAAACAAGATCATGCTTGCTTTCTATTTAGCTGCGCCCGAAGTTGAGAATGATCGTCGCGCATTAAATGTCTTCCACGGCATGCGCCGCGCCAAGAAAGAAGGACGCTGGGTTGCCACCGCCCCGATAGGAGATCGTAATTCCCGGTCATTTGACGGAAAAAAAATAATTGAGCCTGACGCAAATAAGGCACCGATAATGAGATGGGCGTTTGAAGAACTTGCATTAGGTAGGTTTAACACAGAACAAGTATGGAAGCAAGCGGTCAGAAAAGGACTAAAGTGCAGCAAAAACAACTTTTGGCTCGCAATTAGGAATCCGGTTTATTGCGGACAGATACTTATTCCCGAATTCGAAGGGGAAAAGGCACAGCGTGTGAAAGGATTGCACGAGCCAATCGTGTCGCCATCAACATTCAATTTAGTGCAGGATATGATTTCCGGACGAAAACGGAATCCATATCAAAAGCCAAAAATCGTCTCAGATGACAATCTTCCACTCCGGGGGTTCTTGCGTTGTACCAAATGCGATAGAATGCTATCAGGAAGCGCATCGAAAGGAAGAAGCACTTACTACTACTATTATCATTGTTCCTCGTCATGTGGTGTTCGATTTAAGGCGGACGACGTAAATGAAAAGTTCGAACGTCAGCTCAAGATGCTTGTACCGCGTCCCGGCCGGATGACAATATATTCTGATTTGGTGCTTAGTAGCTACAAGGAACAGACGAAAATTCGGGAAAAGGAGCGGCGTGATTTGGTGGATGAACTGGACAAGATAAATGAAAGATTACGAAATGCACGGATCAAATTGGTCGATGGGCTGTTGGCGACAGAAGACTTTGAGCATGTAAAATCCATCTGCACAAAGCGAATTGAAGAACTAGAAATTAAGCTCAACAGCTTTTCCGATGATCATGCAGAGATAGGTACGTATTTAAAGCATATCCTCACGGGACTCGAACACCTCCCAAAGCTTTATAAATCAGGCACATTAGAAGAAAAAAGGCAGATAATTGGTTCGATCTTCCCCGAAAATTTGACGTTTGACGGAATGGAACATCGAACCGCTCGACTGAACGAAGGCATCGATCTTATCTATCAGATAACGAGCAAGTTAAGAACACAAAAAAAAGGGACAAATGCGTTTAAAAACGACTTGTCCCTTAGGGTGCACCCTACGATACAAAACTCGAACCATTTGCTGGAAGATTTGAGGAAGCTGGCGGCGTTGTTTGAACGAGAATAGCACCCTTAGCAAAAAATAGAGCAGATTGAAATTCGGCAATCTCCCTGGTTCTATATCCCACGGGTGCAAGAATGTTCAATTCTGTATTCTCTAATGTCGCCAAGGTCTCCTCATAGGCACGGCATGTATACTTTTATCTAAGTACTTAATAAATTACCGACAGCCGCTGAACGAAATCCTTCCAGTCTACACCACCGTCGCCGCTTCCAAGTCTTACCACGATCAGATTTTTGGATGGATTAACATAAAGAAGTTGTCCGAGAATCCCTTCTGCCAGAAAATCTCCATTCGAACTCGGCAACCACCACTGGTATTGGTAATTCGATGCGCTTCCATTTGTAGTGTCCACTTTTGTAGATTGCCTCACCCATCCCTTCGAAACAATCTGTTTACCATTCCAATCGCCATTCCCTAGGTACAATCTTCCAATTTTAGCAAGGTCGCGGGCCCGGACATTAATGCAACAAAATGTTTTCTCCAAACCATTACGCCGCCTGTCAATACTCCAACTGGCATCGAATTCCATCCCCAAGGGAACCCAGATCTTGTCCTGCAAATAATGAGAGATCGTTTCATCTTTCAATGCTCGTTCAAGCACTAGTCCCAATACTTGCGCGCTGCCACTTTGATATTCAAATTTCTTACCTACCTCATCGACAATTTTAAGTTTCGAAATTGCTTTTCGAAGATTCCTCCCGTAGTAAAAGGTTGAAATATCGCCGAACGGATTACCATAGCCCTCATTAAATCCGATTCCGGAGGTCATCTGCAACAAATGCTCAACTGTTACATTCTCAAAGCCGTTAGCCGCAAGCTCCGGAACATATTTGATCACTCGGTCGTTTACAGACCCGATAAGCCCATCGTCTATGGCACACCCTATCAGAATCGAGGTAATCGATTTGGCAATTGAGAAAGAAGGGATAACCGACTCACGATCGTAACTTCCAAAGTACTTTTCATATTCAATTCTATCATTCCTGATAATAAGAAAAGCCACAGTCTTATGCGCCTCCAGGTACTGCCCGAATGTCCCCTCTGTTCCAGGAAATGTAAAGCCCGCGGGTGGGGCGTTGTTCACCGGAGGCTGAAAAACAAATTTCTCAGGGCCGCTCCTGACATCCCTCTTTGGGAATTTCCTGTGATCCGTCACGCCCGCAAAATTGTAAATTATAACTCTTGTCACCGTGCAGGAAGAAATAAGTAGTCCTGTAATAAATATCACCAGGAAAGCGGATTTGTTTCGTTTCATCGAAAGTATGGCGGGTCAATGTCACAGAATGACTAATTAATGTTGATGCAAAAGAGGTAAATGCGAACTCAGCAGGTCAGTTAGCGATAATACGCGAACGTCCACACTACTTAACTCTCCATTAGACGCAAGCGAGCATATCGAATCCGGATTGAGTTGTAAGTCACTCAAATGATAGGTTCTATTTTCAAGAACACCGACGTTTTCATGCAGCGCTATATACCTGAAAGGCTTACCAAGCCCCACCCCGTCGACCTTGACCACTGCTTCCTTCCGGGTCCAGTACCTCAGAAATGTATAGTTGATATTTTGCGAGGATATGATGTGTTTCCACTCGTCATCTCCGAATTGCCTTCTGAAGTTTTGTACTTCTATCTCTCTGTTTTTCTCAATATCGATACCTACACTTCCGCAATCGGATATCGCACACACCAGCTCATCGTCAGAATGAGATATACTGAAATACAGTAAATTACCATCCAAATATGGCTTCCCGCTGAACGTGTACCGGATGTCAAAAAGGTCCTTCCCAGCCCCTAGATCACAAAGCCCCCTGAGAAGCAGTAATTTCCCCAATACAGCCGAGCTCAAATCGATCCCGATCACAAAATCGGCCATCTTACTGACTAAATATTCCGGAAACAGCGGAAGACAAGCTTCAATTTGCCTCTGCGAAAGTACCTGATTAATTTCCAGATAGTAAACAATAACCATTCCCAAAATCAACGACAGGGGTGGTAACATGTCGATGCCAAATTCATCTACATGATTTTTTTTAAATATTTAGCCAGGTCGCTAACGGTATATACATTTACCAGGGAGTCCAGATCGTCGAGAACTGACACATTGAATGTATCTTCGATCCTGTTCAAAAAACCTATTACATTCAGTGAATCTATCAATACATCTCTTTTGATGTGAGAATCATAATTGATGATCACGCTCATGTTTCTTTTGGGAAGAAAGTCCCTTAGCACCTCTATTATCTTGTCTTCCATATCGATTAATTGCAAAGCGAGTATTGAATAAAATGAGACATTTTGTTTTCCATTTCCTCCCATTCACAAACCGGGTCTGAATCCGCAACGATACCTACGCCCGTAAAGACGTGTAAGGCATGGTCCTTGTACAAAGCGCAGCGTAAGCTGACGCAAAATTCGGTTTCCTCCTGAGAGAGCATTCCGAAAGCTCCGGCGTACCACCCCCTTCTGAAGGCCTCCGCATCGTCGATCCGGTTCAGGGCCATTACCGTCGGAACCCCTCCAACCGCGGGCGTGGGAGAAAATGACGTAATAATATCATAATCTGTTAATTCCGGCCTGAGTGTGCCGCTAAATTGTTGCAGAAGATGCTGAACATTAAAATGTCTTTTAATGTCCCGGAGCTGGCTCGACTTAAAATCGGTACACAACCGGGATAAAACATCCTGCACGAAATTGACCACAAAAGAATGCTCCATAGAATCCTTGTCGCTCAAAAAGAGCTCATTTTTCAACAGGAGTTCCTCTTCTGCCGACCTTCCAATACGTGTAGTCCCCGCCAGGGCTTCACAAAAAATACCGTCCCCTGTTCGCTTGTACAGTCTTTCGGGTGATTTCCCAAAAAAGGCATCCTTCTCAGATAGCTGAATGTAATACGTGAAACCACTTGTGTCCGATTCGGCAAAATAGACAAGCAAATCAATCGGTGAAACACGACCGCCCGATTGAACTAAATCGAATTGGGTCTTTCTTGCAAGCACTATCTTTTTTAAATCTCCTCCCGACTTTATTTCATGAGTCGCCGCTTCAATCAACGTTACCCATTTCTCCTTTATCGGTTCGTCGGTCCGGGAAGCAAGAGAGAATGAGAATGCAAGTGGAGTATCTGACGGTTCAAAATTTAACTTCGAAAACTCCCGCTCCACATTACCAACGGCCGATTCCAACTCCGAACGGTCACGAATAAACGTGTTAACCCGCAACCATAAAAAACCAGAATTGCAGGTACGCAACTCAAACATCGGAAGTACGAAGGTAAACCTGTGATAATCGATCCAAAGATCGTCGAACGGTTCCTCTGTGTTGAAGCAAATGCCACCCAGATATCCCGGAGTGCCGGGCGTCCCCGTCACACGTGAGATTAAATTAATGGCGGCATTAAGCTCATCTAAACTATCCCCCTGAATCTTATGTGCGAAATTCACACCTGCAATCTCCAAATTCCGTTCACGGTCCGCCCAAAAAACCTTTTTTTCCGAATCTTGCCTGCGAAACCAACTTAGTACAGCGCCTGGCGAATGATTTTCAATAGCGACCTCGGTACTTTGAATGAACGGCCACATTATCTGATCAGACTCCGACCTGCATGACAGCGCCTGCATTTCGCTCTTGAAAGCCTTTAAAAGGTCGGCAACTTTCGATTCCATACTCCGTATTTCAAACTTCTCATGTTCAAGATATTGGACACCACCAGTTCATTTCAGAGGGGACTGGCAACCACGCCAGTCCCCCGAATATCCGTAATGAAGCTGAACTTTCGTCCGTCCCTAAGCCAGATAGGTGTTCAAGAATGAATATCTGCTTGGGGCACCGTTAATTAGTTTGTCATACTCGTCAACAACCTGGTTCATCATATCCGATTGTAAGCGAAGGGTTATTTCCAATACTTCGCCGATACTCTCCCAATCCTCATCGGTTTGACAAAACTTATTGAGCATTTCTTCAATTTCCTGAGAATGCTTTTGGTCTATGGTTGAATGCGACACCAGGAAAGAAGTATGCTTGTTCGTAAGCGACAAGGTCTTCGTAAGCATGCCCAACACCGACTGGATGTATTGGTAAGAATCCTCTGCCCAGAAACTGTACCCTAATCTTCTTAACGGATTACCTGTTTCCGAGATATTATACAGGTAGCTGATCAGGATCTGCGTTGAAGCCAGGGGCGCAGGGAGATCCTTCGCCTCGATGCTAACGCCCAGATTAAGCAGGTCATGAAAAGCCATTAATTCATGGCCAGTCTCTTCCTCTGCATGTTCGTAACAGAACTTCATGTAGTGCACAGGCATTTCATCCATACGTGTTGCGACCAAAGCCTGGTGCTTTGGATTGTGTTTGACGTAGTGATAGGTCTCGATTAAATAAATGGCGTAAAATCGCCTGTCGTAGTCCCCGCCAAGTGTATACTTAAACCATTCGGCAGATTCGGCAATGCGTGCCCATTGTGCATCGCGTTTATCTTTCAATTCCAGGAATCGCGTTCCTTCTTCAATCAGCATTTGTTCCATAAAGGTATTTGTTTTCAATTGTTAATTTTGCTTTTTCAATGTCACCTTCAATAAGATAATACGGCTCGATTCTCCGGTGTTTAAGGTAGATCTCCTGCGCGGACACCAGCTCCGCACCTAGTTTGCAGTAGAGCTTGACGTGACGGGAATTGCATATGGCAAAAAACCTGGAAAAACCGGTATGTGCCATAACCCACACGGACAAGTGATAGAACATAAAGGCGTGTAATCCCATGTTACGAAAATCTTTATGCACATACACCCTGTTTACCTGTACGTACGTAGAGGCGTCAAAATGGAAGTAAAAATCATCCGGCAAATGCTTCGAAATTTCCCATGAGTTGTTCGAAAAAGGAGTAACTCTGCAACTACCGATTACCTGCTCCCCGGACGCCAGATAAAATAGAATTGAACAGTCATCAAATTCATCCATTGCGGGATAAACATTTTCGTAATTCAGCAAGTAAGGAAATTGCGCTTCGCACAAGTCTAACCTCGAATTGAAAATCCGAATTCTTTCCTGCTCACTATTTGCAATTCCGAAGTTCAGGCCGCCATAATTCACCCCTTTCGAAAAAGAAGCTTTTTCTTTATCTACGAACATATTTCTAATAAAAATAATGGTAAACTTATCTTAGACCGGCTAGTTCAAATGGAGGCGGCATAGCTGCGCATACATAATTGAGACACACCGAAAGCATACTATTTCACCATTTGATACAAGCCCTCGATCTCTTCCTGATATCGCCCATACACCATTTTTCGTCTGATTTTATGCGATCTTGTAATCATCTGATTCTCCTCCGAAAGTTCGTTCCGTAACAACAGGAAATCGATTACTTTCTCATGCTGTGGAAGCGTCTCATTTATCTTTGTAAGCGCGCTTTCAAGGTATCCCTGATCGAATGTCTCAAGTGTTTTCACAAACACCAGGGCAATCAGATAAGGTTTGTTGTCCCCGTAAACCAGGCAATGCTCCACTCCCCCAATTTCAGCGATCCTTTCTTCAATCCTTTCCGGTATAATATTCTTCCCCCTATCGGATATGATGACCTCCTTTTTCCGCCCTTCAATAGTTACAAATTTCTCATGGTCAATGGAAGCAAAATCACCGGTGTTTATCCAGCCATTACCAATAAAAGTGTCCGAATTGGCTTGCTCATGCAAATACTTGTCTGCGCACCGGAATTCCGACTTTACCAACAACACATTATCATCCGCCAAATTCAGACTAATCCCCTCAAATGCTATCCCGACCGTCCCTAACTTTTCCGCCCCGGGCACATTGCAACTTATCATACCGATCTCCGTCATACCATATCCCTCAAAGATCGGATAGCCCAGAAACTGAAACATTTTCTTTAAGTTGAGTCTGCTGGGGGCAGCTCCGATGATCATCACTTTCAGCTTGCCTCCAAGGTATTCTTTACATTCTGCGCACTCTTGTTGAAGCACATTGACCCACTTTCGTAAGTTCTGCTCTGTATAGGTGTCGTTCTCCGCTTCGGCGAGCAGGGTCATTTTTTTGTTATCCGTCCTTATTTTCCGCCGGATCTGCTCATAAATCTGCTCATATATTCCGGGGACGGTAACAAGAGCCGACGGATTAAATTGCTTTCCTCTCAATACCAGATCAATCGGATCAATCAAGCTTACATTATAGCCAAAAATCAACCCGCCCAATGCGTATTCAAAATGTACAATATGGGAGAAAGAGTGACAAACAACCCAATTGTCATCGCGGGTGAGGTTGAAGTTCCTGACATAGCCGCCAATATGATTCATGATCCTGTCTCCATAGAGGTGAAATGCCTTCAAGGTCCTGGATGCGGTTGTGCCAGATGAGAACGCGATGATATCTACAAATGGATTCTCGGGCTCGATACTGTGCAATTCCGTTGCCGGATCACGCATAACAGGCGTATCAGCGGTATTGAGCAGAATCGTGCGAACACCCGTAAAGGCCCTGCTATCCGCCAATTCCTTATCGGCAAAAACGAGATCGAACGACAGGTCCGAAAACAAAAGATTATCCTCTATATCCTGCTCACTTAAACCTTCCGGCAACGCGATGATGGTCCGCTTCGTATACATGCAGGCAATAGCCGCCAACAACCATTGATAAGATGGCCTTCCTATAATTAATGCCGCAGACTGCCCCCCTCCTGTTGGGGCGAAGTTTTCGTTCGTAAGCAATATTCTGAGATCACCATACAGCTCCGCGTAACTCTTCTTCGAAAAACTCCCATCCAAGCATTTAAATGTAATTGAATTATAATGATTACAGGCGATGTTTCTGAACAGATTTTCCATAAATTCATTGTGCTTTGGGGGTAAATATCAGCATCCACATTATTCTATACATCAAAGAACTATCCACCCAACTAAGGCTCCAAAACAAACGAGCCCCACCGGTAGTTACCGATCGTGAAGAACGCGAATGAATCACGGCCATCGGAGTTCCTGCTTTTTAAATAATCTACAAAATTGATAAACACGTCACAGGCGAATACATGCCCCAGCTTGCTCAGGTTTTCCAGATAAAGTTGATCGGAAGTTAATCCAAGTTGCGATTTAAAGCCTCGCTGCGCGAGCAAGCTATAATTTGGAAAGAACACTTTTTCAAATTTTCTTTCCGGCGAAATAACTTTCCAAATCTCTTTCATATGATCGGTGTTCTTCTTAAAGTATGATATGATATCATATGTCTTGCTGAGATATTCAAGGTCATTTCTCAATGTAAGGTCTTTTAACTTAAACTCCCCTTTTTCGCGACTTAGGACAAAGGATACGGCACCATCGCTCAGTATCGACTCCGCTGAGTTCATAAATCGATCGGCACTGTTTTCAATCCGGTCTGAAAGGACAATCACAATATGAGGCAGTTCCGACGTAGCCAATAAAGCCCTTCCTATTTGCAATGCACTGGCGAGGTTGGCACAATTTGACATAAACGTGCCATGCACATATGCTTTTGTTAAATTAAAGTCGCGAAGAATGCGATCAAATTCAGGGTAGACTAAATCAGAAGACCTGAGTGTCAGATTATTGGCAGCATATAACAGTACTCCAAAATCTCCGGGATCAAAGCTACCTTTACTCAAAGTCTCCTCGACACATGCGCGTGCCATGTCAGTGACAGAAATATCCGATTTACAATAGCAGTTTAAACCGGTACTTTCCAGGATAGATATGGTTTCCTCAAACGGCCCGTCAATAGAACTGATGGGAAACGGCCTTCCGGTTCTATATGCAATATTGGAGACAAACAAATTATTCGACATTGTGATTTCTAACAGCTTGTATGACAAAATTTTCAGCAACCAGATCACCGGATTCCGGTAGGATCATGTGTTTACACAGCAATTGCGTGACGGATCTCTTGAGGATATCTATTCCATTTTTTGTAAGAATAGATTCCGGATGGAATTGAAAGCTTCGCCAATTTTCACTTTGCATAGCCAACACTTCATCCGAATTTGTTTCGAGCGAAAATTCAACGCCCGAGAGGTATCTGCTTTTTATTGGCACAAATGTGTTATAGAATCCGACAATCTCCCTTTCACCAAATAACGTAATCTCTTTTTGTACTCCTTGCGAAGGGATATCCTTTCTTACCACATCCAGTCCAATGTATTTGCTAAGAATTTGATGGCCCAGACAGATACAGAGCATCTTTTTTTGCTGTTTCACCAACGCTTCGATATGCCTGAGATTAGATGATATCTTGTCACTTGTCAGGTCATTTGGATTGCCGGGACCTGGACCAACCACATACAGATCAGCGGGTTCCCGTTCCAACGAAAATTCATTGTACGGCACAATTCGTGATGAAGCCCCCAATTGATTAAACATATGAGCGAGCATATGAACGAAATCGTCGTCATTGTCGATTATCACTATACTCGTTCCTGACAATGATGCCGAGTGTGCTACGCTGCCTTGGGAACGAAACCAGAAATTCGAAAGGTTTTGGTTCCGCTCATTCAGAATATAATGTATATCATCATCATTCAGAACAAGAGGAATCAAGCGATCATTAGTGTCTTTGGGGCTGCTGTTCAGCAAACTATCCATCACTGCACCAAGCTTGTATCTCGTTTCGTCCAGTTCGTTCGCCGGAATTGAGTCGCGGACAAGAGTCGCTCCTACTTGCGCAGAGAAGTGTCCATCTTTTTGTATTTCCAACGTCCTAATGAGAATAGGAGAATCGAGAAATTCCTGGCCCTCCTCGTCAGCGCCAACCAACACGATCGCCGATCCATAGTAGCCTCTCGAAGCAGGCTCATATTTCTTAATTACATCGAAAGCATTGCGGATCGGGCTCCCTGTCACAGTAGCAGCAAACATTGACTCCCTAAGCAGATCGATAATATCCTTGTTACTTTCTCCGACCAAAAGGTATTCGGTATGGATAAGTCTCGACATTTCCTTCAATAACGGACCAGACACACTCCCTCCCTTGCTGCACATTTTCGTCATCATTTTGAGCTCCTCGTCAAGCACCATGAAGAGTTCGTTCACCTCTTTTGCATCTCTCAGAAATCCGATCAGGTCATCTTTAAAATGCTTTCTCCGATCATACTTTTTTGTCTTTCTAAAAGTGCCGCTGATCGGATTCATCTTCACTTTCCCTTTCGAAATTTCAATATGTCTTTCTGGCGTGGATCCAATAAAATATTTCTCGCCAGTAAAAAACAAGAATTTCCAATATGTTCCGTAGTCCCTTTTCAGTAAAGACTTAAATACGCTTAGTGCCTTTCTTCCATCAAAGTCGTCAACAAAACCATCAAATCTTCTGGGTATCACAAAGTTACACCCCTCACCATTCTTAATTTCGTTCTCAATAATATTACTGACAAGGTTTTCGTACTCCTGCTCAGTATAGTTAGATTTCATCTCCGAACGGATCGAAATTTCCATCGATTCAATCTTATCGAAAAGATTCTGAGTAAATATCTCTACGGTATCCTCGATATTGATGGAATAGATTTTCTCTCCTTCATCAACTACCGGGTAACCTTTCTCTCTGGCTTGCGAGAAAGGGACAATACTTATTGAGGAGTAAATAGTCTCGCCAGTGTTATTATTTCTAGATCTCTTAATTTGATCCAAACTGTCCAGTTCGGTCATTTTCCCCCTCAACAATAAAACACATTCATCATCTTGTTTTTGGATCAGGCAATATGGTCCCTTCGAAAAGTCCTTCATATCAGGCAGTCAATTGTGGTAAGATTATTTATACTCCTTAGCCAGTCTGGCATACCAGCTCATGTTCCTTCCTACCAACAGCCCAAGCGAGTTTCCGGCTGCGGAACAAAAGCCCTTATACATTTCATCCAGTAGCGAGAAAATCAACTTTTCGGAGACGGATGGATTTTCTTCCAGCATTTTATAAATCATATAAGTTCCGGATACTTCGTAGGCACCCAGCTTCACCTTTTTAAGGTTTGAAAGCAAACTTGAAGTATCCACAAACAGATCTCCCGCCAAATTGTTATCCTCTATCAGTCTTTTCACCACAGGTTTCGACAGAAAGCTTTCCAGAGCAATTTCCTCTTCGATCAGGCAACGAATATATTCTACTAAATGAAAACTTTCGATTGGCTTTTGCAGCATCATTTGTGTGCCCTCTGCAACGTCGATAAGCGCTCTCAGGATCATTTCATGCTTATTCCCTACCAGTATTTTTTGCCCTGTCAAAGCCAGGCCAGGATCATATTTTGTTTCCTGAATATAGGCATTCGAAGTTTCCGAATTCGTTGAGAAAGAATAAACATCCACCCCTGGGTACAACCGATTGTATGCTTCCCTCACTGCCTTTACTTCATGATTCACCCTGCCAATCGTAATAAATGCATTGATTCCGGCATCGGCGAAGCTACTTGCGGTATGAATCAGTACATCCAGCGTACGTTCCGCATCGATCTCTTTCTCGTTGGTACTCACTCCCCACCTCAAGTCCTCGCGGAAGCAAACTCCCTGCGGATCGGTCATAATCACGAGATCGTTGCCAAAAGTACCCCGAACCTTCTCAATCACCTTCCGGCAGTCGTCTATTTTTTCCGCAGTCGATAGATTCTCGTCTGAAGCAATTATTTGTAAAAACACTTTTTCGATCCCGATCTTTAAAACAGCCTCTATCTCCGCCATGATTGTTTCATTTGTATGCAGATAATAGCTGGACTGTCCTTTTCCCATCAGAAGCCTCGCGTTTGTTCCTGCCCGATTACTTACATGCAAAGACTGACAAAGTAAATCTAACGGAACTTCCTTCTCATAATCATTGGTAAGTCGTCGGAAGGGTAAATTTTCCAGCGATGTTATTTGAAATTCACTTAGTAATTCCTTAGCCATCAGGCGTTGTTCTGATACATTCGTCATAGTTACATTATTGTTATGTTCCCCTTGTAAGGCTTCTTGACAGGCGTTATGTTGAGTTTTGACGTTACAGCCCAAGCAACATCGGTTAGGACAAACAGGGTTACTTCCAGTACACATGGTTGTATAGTCGAGTTTAGCAATTCATTCAATTGTTGCGCGTAACCATCTCGTAATCTTCAACCTCCGACATTTCCCGGACTAATTCATGATTTTCGAAGCGTCCATGCTCTGCAAGGTTAATGGCCTTAATCATTGCGTATGCTTTTGTCAGGATTTCCTGAAATTCGGCCTCCGGGTCAGAATCGATGATGATCGCTCCGCCGCTTCCGAAAGACACTCGGCCGTTTTTATATTCAATGGTGCGGATTGCTATATTGAAATCCATTGTATCGTTATAAGAGAAATAGCCAATACAACCGGTGTACACGCCTCGTTCACGCTCTTCAAGGCGATCTATAATTTCACAAGTCCTCATTTTAGGGGCTCCGGTGATCGACCCTCCCGGGAATACATTCTTGAACAAATCGATGATGCTCCTGTTCTCACAGAATTCAGACTGGATAACGGAAGATAGCTGAATTACAGTGGCATATTCGGTAGCCCTTACCAGCTTTGTAACCTCAACCGACCCTCTTTTACTGACCTTCGCAAGGTCGTTACGGATAAGATCGGTAATCATCAGCAATTCGGCATGATCCTTTTCACTACTTAACAATTCTTCCTTTATCAGCTCATTCTCCCATGTGGTACTCCCTCTTTTCCGCGTTCCTTTAATCGGTTCGCAAACTATTCGTCTGCTTGCATCGAGGCTTATGAACCGTTCCGGGGACGAAGAAAGTATCGCGTCACTTCCAAATCTCAAATATGCGCTGAAGGGTGCGGGATTAACCAACCGAAGCACACGGTATAGCATATACGGATCGACAGAAACGTTTGCTTCGAAGTAATTCGTGAGACAAACTTCGTAACTTTCGCCGTTCCGCAACTCTTCGAACACCTGCTCGATTTTGTGCTTGTATTCCTGCTGCGAAAATTTCATCCTAACCTCCACCTCCTCAGGGTCAACGAGGTTCCCCCTGCCACTTTTTGCGAGCACTTTATACTTCTCAAAAGAGATTTGCGCTTCCTGCAAAACTTCCTGAATGGCGCTTGCATAGCCTGCATGTTGTCCGGATCCGCATTCGATACTGCATGCAAAAGTTCGTCCGGTTACATGATCCACCAGGAGGAATTCTTCCACTCGCATAAAAACAATGTCTCTCGACCTTTCCCCTTTTGGAAAGCTAGACTCCCCGTAGCTCGTCCAACGCTTTGCTTCGTAGCTAAAAAATCCAAGCAGCCCTCCAACGAAAGAAAAAGGAAAATCCGCAGGCACGTTTACTGACTTTTGAAGATTCCTGTTAAGCAGGTCAAAAGGATCCTCCCCAAATGAAACAGCCCTTTGAAACTCCCCGCTTGCAGGATCTCTATGTACAACAGTATTATTATCCTTGTCGCATTCGATGATATAGTCGCTCGTGCCCAGGATAGAATAGGACCCGTTTAACCCCAACTGGCTTGAATCCAGCCAAAAAGCATACTTCAGATCTTTGTATAGCCTGGTAAAAATCTGCTCGCAATCAAGCTTTGTTGCGATTTCCGTAAACACAAACATGTTATCTTTCCCTTCCTTATCTCTCCGAATCGCATTTCCGGTTTGCTTGCATATCTCAATGAAATTACTGATAATTTTAAGCCCATCTTCCGTTCCCACCGATTCGGGGTGAAACTGCACGCCATAGTATGGGCGATCCTTGATCTTAATACCCATTATATCACCCGTTTCACGGACCCGGGCTATCACCTCGACGCAACTATTAGACACATCGTCTTCGAGGATAAGTGAATGATACCTCACTACCTTGATCGCCTGTTTCATACCATTGAATAGCTCGTTCTCCGCGAGTAGGACGTCAGAGTATTTCCCATGCATCACCGAAGGAGCATGTTTGACTTTTAACCCGAAAACTGATCCCATTCCCTGGTGTCCGAGACAAACGCCCAAAATGGGTACGTCGCTAAAATAGTTCATCAATTCCCTGCACACCCCGAAATCCTCCTGCTTATCCGGATGACCTGGCCCTGGCGAAATAACAATGTTGTCGAATTCCAGATACTTGATCTCTTCTAATGAAAGTGAATCATTTTTAACCACGATGGGCTTCGCGTCACTACACCGCCAGATGTAATCAGCTAAAATATGGGAGTACGAATCGTAGTTGTCAATCAGCAGCGTTTTCATACGTTTAGTTCTGATATAAGGTAATTTCTTAGCCAATGCACACGCATACCACCTGCCATTTCCAGACCGGAAACCTATCCCGTCGCATAACGAACACAGACGGAAAGGTGGAAAATAAAAATCTTCAAAATCTCTACTGACCGCTACTGACCAGCCTCTTCTCCTTTTTAAAGCCGACCAGTTTCACAAAAATTGATGCAGCCACTATGACTAAAACAAAGCAGACTACTGCCGAAGCATAAATTCCGGGAATCGAGAATAGTGAGAGTATTCCGAGAATGGGCAGCAACGCTACAAAAAACCATTGAACAGGCCTGGATATTTTAGATTTAAACAGCAGGTCACTCCTCTTCTGCTCAATGTTCAACCTGATTAACGCGAGCATCAACATCGCATACACGAAGCAAATGATCGCAGATCCGACTACTGCAAAGGTTAGCTCCAGTCCAAAACTCACCACAAAAAAAGAACAAATAAAAACGACGCTTCCGAGGGTAATTATAGCGCCGACAGGCACACCGGTAGTTAATGAAATTTTGGTGGTCCATTTAGGCAGATTCCCTTCCCTGCCCAGGGCGAAAATAAACCTCGCTCCGCCCATCACACCGGCATTAAATGTGGAGATAATGGCTAGGGCCGACAATAGCAACCCGGCGTAAGCCCCCGTAGTACCAAAGGTCTCGACTGCAAAGAGAATTTGCGGTGTCGTCCCCGCAGCAATAACTTCCTGCGTAAGCGTCAAGTGCAGGCCGAATGCAAAGCCGGTGTACAAAAGCATGTTAAGTAATATGGCAAGAGGCATAGACAGCGGTATTTTCCATTTGTATGATCCGGCACCAAAACCCATAGGCGTCACCCACTCAAAACCAACAAACAGAAATATGGCCATTCCGACCGAACCAGGAACTTTTGTCCATTGTTCCACCTCGGCAGCCGAGGTCCTGAACGCCTCTATTATATTCTGAGCATTGATAATACCCGCAATACTCAGGATAGCTAGTCCCGCAAACAGGACGTATGTCGAGAACATCTGTAATCCTCTCGGCAACTCTATCCCGTAACAGTTGACAGATACCACGAAGGCTAGAATGCAGAAAATCACCAAAATAGACGGTACTCCCGGTACAAAATATTTTAGCACAACACTGAACATATAGCTCTCAACACTCCCAACCATAACTATAAAAGACAAGTATAGGAAGACAAAAAAAAGAGAGACTTTGTCGCCGAAAGCTTTCTTAAGATAAGTTCGTATGCCCGGAGCCGTTGGATAAATACTCGCAAGGACTGCCACTGAATTGGAAATAACAAGGCAAAAAGTACCGGCTAACAGCAACGTAATGACTGCCCAGAATCCCGTTACATTTTTAAACAATCCCGAAATTACAGCAAAGGCCGTGGTTGAAATGGAGAGGCCAATGCACACGGATATGTAGAAGAGTATCTCTTTGAAGTTTTTCATCACATGCCCCAGATCACAAGTGTAAGAGCATCCAGTTTAATCTGGTCCTGATCACCACCATAAACAAATAATTCACCATCCAACACCGCTTCTGCCGGATTTGTCGTACCGGAAAAAACTTTCAGCAGAATGTCGCTGTCTCCTTCAATAGTAATCTCATGCGCTGATTCGAATAGTCCGTTCTCGATGTGGGATATTTTTCCGTCAGCAACAAACATGGTGTACTGCTCATCGGAATTCAGCGCTTTGATGATAATATTGGGGCTCCAATTATTAATGAGCTTTCCTATTTGCTGATTGGCGTTCAACTTCTCCTGAAAAGCCTGCAATTGATGTTTGATAGCTGTCATAAAATAAGAATAATTTGTCCTTTTATAATAAGTAAGTCTAAACGTTTCAAAACCATTGACCGCAAGCTATTTTTGGGAAATTGAATTCGGTTCATATGAAAGGCCAAAACCAAATGGGAATAGCGGCTGTTCGGAATCGTATGGAGTATCTTCTTTTTGTTGTTCAACTGCTTCAAGTGATGCCGGCATTTCGAAAGGAAGTTTACCTGTAGGCTTATGAACGCCAAATACAACATCTAACAATGGCCCGTCTTCAATACCGAACTGTGCGATAAAACCGCGGCTTTCCTTTACGATTTCGGGAATTACCGCAGGCCGATCCAGAAACATGCACAACACCGTAGGCTTTGTTCTCATTATCTTTATTAACCTGCCCCTTTCATCACCAGAATAAGCCAAACTCCCCTGACGATAATACAATTCCAGAAGGTATTTATTTCTTGGCTCAAAGGGCGCGTCCAGTTTCAGGATCGCCAGGTCGGCGTCTTCCAGATTTTCGGTTACCTCCCCATATTTCGCAAGTTGTGCACGATCTATATTCTCGCTATACACTTTCAGACGTTTCCGGATCGGCAGAATACGCTGCCCACTCATAAGGCCATTTTTCAGTAGCACCAGTGACTTTCGCTGTGCCACCTTTCCAGCCTCGACAAAACGCTTCTGCCCTACTGTTTGATCCGTCTTCGAATAGTCCGACACATAGGGATTGTCAAAAAGGCCAAGCTTGAACTTCTCCCTCAACAATTTCCTAACGGATATATTTATACGTTCTTCTGAAATCATCTTTTTCTTTACCAATTCGACTATCAGTTCAGGCGAATCTTCTCCTCCAAACTGATCACATCCTGCATCGATAATCATTCTGGTCTTCTCCAAATCTGTCAGGCCCTCAACACCCCAACTCTTCGGGGGGTCCAACGGCATGACACCCAATACTTTTTGCTGCTCAATCAAGTTCCAATCCGTACATACGATGCCTTTAAAACCTAGCCTCTCTTGTAACAAACCACTAATGATCGACTTGTTAAAAGCAAACCCCACCTTTTGAAAGCCTTTTTCCTGTGGAATACTGTAATAGGGCATCACCCGTGATACATTGACCGCAAACGCTGCTTTGAAGGGGATCAGATGGTAATCGAACTGACCGCCCGGATAAACCTGGAATTTGCCATAAGGGAAGTGTGAATCTTCTCCGTTCTCCAGCGGTCCTCCGCCGGGGAAGTGCTTTACCATACATGCTACGCTATTGACGCAAACACTATCCCCCTGAAACCCTTGGATATAAGCGCGTACCAATTGAGCACTAAGCACCGCGTCCTCTCCAAATGTACTGTTGACTTTCCCCCAACGGGGTTCTGTTGCCAGGTCGGCCAGCGGGTTCAGATTCAGTCTTATCCCCATCGCCAGATACTCCTGCCGCGCCATTTCCCCGAAAGTTCTCATCAACGCCGTATCGCGGGCTGCCGCCATTCCTATTGGAAATGGCCAGTGCGAAACACTTCCCATGTAAATATTCGACCCTGGATAGTCAACCGCCATATTCAGCGAATTTGCACCTATCGTAACGGGAATCCCCAATCTGGTTCGTTCAGCCATCTTCTGGATATTATCATTCCATCTGGCTATGGCCGAAGGAGGAGCATAATCATAAAGTAACAGGTGATTGATCCTAAGCCTTGCAACTGTCTCCGAATTCGTATGGTGCACCAATGTTAGTGGATTGGTTAAATCCGGCATTTCGCCATAACTCCCATCTTTATTCATGGCTACCAACGGTATATACATCATCCCGGCTTTTTCGTCAAGCGACATCTGCCCGAGAAGGTCGTCGACCCTCCGCTCCACGGGCTGCCTCGAGTCTTCATACACATCCAATAGCCCGTTCTTGTTCAAGTCGCGAAACTTCACACCATCCACTTGAATAACAGGCGCTTCCACCCCAAGCAAACCAAAATTAGATCGCGATCTGATTGTCGGAGCAACCCAAAAAACAATAACAAAAACAAGGAAAATAAAGCCAGCCGTCCCCAATATCCAGTTACGAACAGTAAATTTCCTCTCCTTTTTAGGTTTTATGCTATAAACATCCATAAACATTCCGTTCACACCGATAATGATTTATTATTCTAAAATATTCCACTGGAAGTCGCAAAACATCCATCATCGAAATCTTGGAGTCGCCCTTCTCCACCCATCTGTGTAATGGAAGTTCCAATGAACACTTGTCAATCTCTCCCCCCGACAATTCAATTCGTTTAAAAATCTCAACATCAAAAAGCCACTTCGAAATAAACTTTTCCTTGAATACCTTGCGGGCAACAGGACTTCTGAAAAACTTGGCCCCACACTGAGAATCGTAGATCTGCTTTTGTAAATAGACACTTACAATTGTCGCGTTTACCCTTCCCAGGTAGTGCCGAACAGGGCGTCTGTCGATTACTGACCCTATCTTTGCAATTCTGGAACCGAACACGAAATCAATTTGCCTTCGCCGGTCAAATACATCCAGGAAGTCATCGATCTCTTCAAGAGATGTAGACAAGTCGGCATCCATAAAGCCTATCAAATCACATTTCCCCTTTTGCAATGCGTGATTTATTCCTTCACGTACAGCCCCGGACTTACCAAGGTTCACTACATTTTTGATTACTTCGATTTTCTCGGGAAATTCGCGTCGGATATCTTGAAGAAGCTCATTGGTGCAATCTTTACTTCCATCATTAACAAAGATAAATTTCTTAGAGTTAACAGAGATATAGTTTCTAAACTTATCCACCGGAAGACGTCGCTCCTCATTATAGCATGGTATCACAATGGTAGTATTCATTTTCGCCAAAATTAATATCAGGAAGGAGTTACGATGAAATTCCACAAACTCACTATTCTAACCTCTTCCTCATGTTTTCGGAACTACTGCCCCGATTGCTTCTGTTCGATTTCCCAAAAACATAAGAATATGTCAACTTCACAACTCTAAACTCATACTTATAAGAAATGTCAATATCTAAATTGTGTTCCGGCATAAAGACAAATTCTCGATCATAATTCTTTCTAAATGGATCGCTATATGAAAATCCAAGACTTCCTTTTCCAATAATTTTAGAAAACCCCAAATTAATAGTACTCAGCGACTTTTGTCTTGAAACACCAAGAATAAAAGGAGATTGGTAAAATCCTGATATTTCTACCGAGAACCCTTTTGACAATTTAATGCTATTGTTAAGACTGTATCGGAACGAATATTGACGAAGTAAAACTGGCCGTTTCAAATGACTTGTTTCAATTTCCTGATAACTTCCGACCAGCGAGTTCTGTATTTCCCAAAAATTAGTTACTGAAACCGGGACGGAAGCAGACAACGAATAAATCCGTTTATATTTCAAATTTATGGAAGCATTAAGTTGCTGATTTGTATTTTCGATATTTTGTGGCTG
Organism: Dyadobacter beijingensis DSM 21582; assembly: GCF_000382205.1. GTDB lineage: Bacteria > Bacteroidota > Bacteroidia > Cytophagales > Spirosomataceae > Dyadobacter > Dyadobacter beijingensis. The sequence goes on along the minus strand of NZ_KB907793.1, from coordinate 4,629 downwards.
AAATCTTGAAATCGCGTTGTTGTCATAACTGTACCTGAAAGAAAATAAATTTTGCTTATAGGAGTAATCTACATTGACCGCATCCGTGATCGCAGATTTGAGACGTATATTTCCCGTACTCAGTGTATAAGGATCGAAGTAGATGATGAATGGCGCAAGGTCAGTATAAGATGGCCGCGCGATCCTTCGTCCATAGGAAAATTGAAGTATATTATCGGAATTTATTTCCTTAGATATCGAAAAATTAGGAAAAAAATTGCCGAAATTCCTATCCACCATACCGGTTTTCGACGCTGTACTCAATTCTGTATCGGTATGTTCGTACCGTATACCTGCAACGATTTTCCCTCCCTTGATATTAACATTCAACGATCCGTAAATTGCCTGTATATGCTCGTTCAACGAATACTTCTCGGAAAGTGCGCTATTAGCCTCCCAACTACCTTTGTTATTATCTTGAACATTTACATCATTCGATAGCCGGGCGGAAGCGGAATTTACACCTATTTCCATGCGCATCTTTTTACCGATATTCTTCGCATAGTCGATTTGCCAAACCCACATGTTGATAGGGGTGTTCTTTTTCACATTGAGCTTCTGATCTAAAAAAATATCGCCGTCTGGCTTCCAAGCGTGAAGAATGTTGTAGTCAGTAGGATTGTCGTTCTTATAGTACAGATAGTCTGAACTGATGCTCAATTTTTCCTGATCATTAATCTTGTAGTCGCCATACACACTCCCCATTAAGTGACCCCAAAGATTCGTTTCCTGGGTCAGAGTCCTTATATGCCTTGACGAATCCGCGATTGAGCTAACTACATCTGTCTCATTTTCGGCCCCCATCTTCCATTTATTCCGATAGCCCGACATTACGCCACCAAGTGTTATTTTAGACGACATCGCATAATCCATGCCTCCACGAAAATTTTGGTTTGATATTGAAGGCTCCCTCCGGCTCTGGTTAAATATTCCCGTCTCTATGTCGGCTACTTTTACTACGCGTCGATTCGTAAAATACTGGTAGGTATCATTATAGGAATATGAATACTCGCCAAACAAGTCAACTCGGCCTATTTTTGCATTTCCCGCAACCCCTCCTGCCCCTTTGAATCCTGCACCATAACCTGTGCTTAGATTTATTGACACAGATTTCCCTTCATTCTTATACCCTTTTGTCATGATGTTGATAATCCCGGCACTTCCCTCCGCAGCATATTTTACAGGCGGAATAGAAATCAGTTCTATTTTATCCACCTGGTCGGGACTCATTCCGTTAAGCATTTCAAAAATTGCTGTCATAGGGAGTCGGGTGGGTCTCCCGTTTATCATGATGAGTACCCCCTCCTTACCATTGAGAAAAATAGCATTATTCTGTTTACTGGTCGACACGCCTGGCATTACTTGCAAAAGGTCCAACACTGTCCCTCCTTTCGAAGTTGATTTCCCATCCAGATTGATAAGCAACCGATCTCCCAATTGTTCTACGAAAACCTTTTCCTTTTTGACCGAAACCTCAGTTAATGTATTCACCTCTTCTTCCAAAGTCAAAAACCCAAAATCCTTTGCATCACTTAAAGAACGTATATCAAATTCCGACAAATATTTCCTTTTAAATCCAACCATTTGAATCTGAATAAAATATCCTCCTGGAAGAATATTATCAAAAACAAACAGCCCCGATTGCGACGTAACAGCCCCTTTTACCAGCGTAGAGTCTATCGATTTCATAATCAACACACTTGCTCCAACGATGATAGAATCTTTCGAATCTCTAACAATCCCCTTTACACTGGCTTGCCCAAACGATATCGCATAACACAAAAAGTTGACAACTATAACAAGGAAAGCTGTTTTCTTATTTTCCGTACTGAGAAATCGATCGAATAGATTCATTTGAAGTAAATAAAACCAATTTGCGTATACTGAATTCGATGATGTCTGTGGTGAACCATTCTCAGTACATCGAATCTGTTTTGCAAATCTATTTCCAACAATCAGAAAAAAAAGTACAAATCTCGTCCAATTTGAGATGAAAATCCGACCAAATTTGAACGATTCTAGTAGAATATTTAACTAAATTTGGAGGCTATAATGCTCGTACATATTTTCTCACTCTTTCTTAACAATTCACTTAACTGTTTATGAATATCGGAACCCTGCTGCGCAAATTTCGCGACACTCACAGAATCTCCTCCCGTTATGTTGCAGAAAGGATTGGCGTGTCCCACAGCACATACCTGGATTGGGAACATGATAAATCATCGCCATCAATCAGAAATTTCACCAGATTGGCAGCTGCATTGGAATTAGACCCCGTAGACTTAATGTCCTATCTATCTGGAAAAAGTTGTACAGTCAACACCACAAGAGACCTTAGTACGATATCCGACCTGAAGGAAATGGTAAAATATTACCAGCAATATACACACCACCTGGAAAAGGGAAAATCATTAGCGGAGCTTGAACTTTCCCGTCTGAAAGAAGCACAAAGACCGGTATCTGCGGTATAACAAGAAGATATGAAATTTTAAGCACCCGTTTTAAATAGTCCATCACCAAAATTTCCGGAAGCAATAATACACCCACTTTGGCTATCTTGCACCCTCCGGTCGCCACCCCACTAATTTCGCTATTTGCTTTCATTAACTGTTCAGCTCCTAGCAACCAGTCCTACTGTCGAAAATCCCCGGAACGTTTTGCAGAGTCAATACTGTATCTGTATATTGGAGGATTATCGAACTTTTAGTTGGGAATACTTCAATTCCCATTTTTCAATGGATCAATCAACGAACGTTAGGCCTGCACGCCTCGAAGACCTTCCTTATATTTTTGAGCTGGCAAACCAATTAAGCGACTCAATTAAGATATCTGAGCAATATATCGCTGACAACCTTCAAAATTACATCAATGATGAACATCATTTCCTGTACGTTGTTACCGAACATGAAACGGTAGTAGGCTATCTGTCCGGATATTGCCATAATGCTATTTACGCGAGTGGCAAAGTCGCGTACATCGACGAGATTGTTGTTAATGCCCGAAATAGAGGGATGCAATTCGGATCCACCCTGATGTCCGAGTTTGAAAGTATTTGTCGACAGAGAGGATGCCAGCTGATATCACTTGCGACTTATGGTGCTAAAAACTTCTATGAGAACTTGGGATATTACTCGAAAGCCTCCTATTATAAGAAGTATTTGAATTAGACCGGGCAATTTTTCTGAACAGGTCAATCGTCGCATACATGCGGCGCCAGTTACTTTCCCAGTCTGCCGACACATAAATGGTCAAAAACTGCTCATAGATTTCCGGTTTCAGGTAACGTTCGTAATGTTTACCAAACTTGCATGCATTTACCACACCATGACGACTTTCGATGTACCATTCAGTCATCTGCATGAGCGCCTCGTGAATGACCCTATGGAATAACTCTTTCACCAACACCATTTCCTGGCGCCACAATCCTTTTGCCAAACCCGAATTGGTATACCAGAACTCGTTACAGCAATCGGCGAAAGACCGGCCCTAGGAGCTTTGATCAGGTAGTCACGTTCGCTTGCCGGGGGAAAAGGTTCATCCTCGAACAGGCCATCTTTATCCAACAGTAACTTGCAAAGGCCGTCTTCTGTAAATCGCCTGAAATGCTTTAACGGCACCAACGTCAGATCAATGCGATTGCCGTCCATGAATTGCAGCAAATATGAAAAACCACCTTTTATGCTTTCGTCTGGCGGGTATAGTTCCATGTCCTCCGGCATCTGCATAATCATACGTTTGCCAAATACGTCTACCCAACGATGGTCTTTTACAGAAGGATGCAAATTTTTCACGATGTAAATTATATCGAAATCCTGGAAAATATCTTTATGCACGGATGGATTCGAGCGCGACCCATCCTGTATTACTGCTCTTATCCGGGCATCGCTACGGGCAACAGCGAGGATCAACTCCATCATTTGCCCGTCATCTCTACTGTTCATGCGACTGCAAAATTTGCACTTCAATAATTTGTAACCGAAAATCTTCAAAATGACAATTTACAGGAACAGAGCCAAAATTCACAAGCAGTATTCCAAATATTTACAGCTACGCCTCTAAACGTGGTGGCAAGTAATACCTATAAATATAATGATCCATTTGACGTCCTCCCAGGTATTCAGACGGTTGAAAGTAGAGTTTTCGATGTTTTTGACGTCCTCCCAGGTATTCAGACGGTTGAAAGTAGAGTTTTCGATGTTTCTTGATGTAAATTAACAAATTCCTTTGGGGTTAAATCATTCAGCGCGCTGTGAGGCCTGAAGTGGTTGTATTCCCACCGAAAGTCCTCGATTTTTTCTCGGGCGTCGTCCAGCGATAAGAACCAATTGACTGAAAGGCATTCGTCTCGGAATTTTCCGTTAAATGATTCAACATACGGATTATCGGTTGGTTTCCCGGGTCTTGAAAAGTCTAAAGTAACCCTATTTGTGTAAGCCCACAAATCCATTTCCTTCGAGATAAATTCACTGCCATTGTCGCACTGAATACGTTCTGGAAAACATCCTTCGATTAAGCAGATCCTGGTCAGTTCAGCTGCGACATCTGCCCCTTTCAGAGATTTGCCAAGCAGCAATCCGTGGCAGATTTTAC
>NZ_KB907792.1 GCF_000382205.1 Dyadobacter beijingensis DSM 21582 | reverse complement strand
CCGTCAATTTCAACATCGAATGGCACAAAAGCGGCTCATTCCCACCGGGTAGCCAATACCTGGTAACGATTTTTGAGGGAGCAAATCCAATCGCGGGCTTCAACAAAAAACCTACAACACAAACGGCCATGTCCGTACCGGCGGGCACGCTGGTGAATGGAAAAAGCTACACGGTGACGGTTGAAAATTCGTCTTCCTGTGCAGGTATCCTGTTGCCCAAAACATTCTTCAATGCTGTCGGTTCGGGTGGCATCAACCAGCCACAGCCGCCTAAGCTCGTAAATTTCACGATCGACCTCAAAGGCTTCCGCAACGATCCCGACGGAACCGTATTTCCACCCAAATATGGAACGTCCAACTATGAAATCGGCATCGAATTCTTCGCCCCCGACGGAGTTCCGCTTGGGCTCCATGAACCCGGAAACGGCAATCCCGTCACCTTTCTGGAAGTGGACTCCCAAAATTCCGGCGTGATCCTGGTCGGTGATCAGAAACCACAAGGCAAATACAAGCTCAGGCTGAAAATGAAAACCATTTTCGATCCGCTGCTCTATTATCCGTTCGATCAGCCGTGGTTCTCCGTATCGCTCAATGGGCAGACCGTTGTCAGCAAACACATCATTACCGTCGACTTCGTCGATCCGTCTTCGCCATTTAACGAGTGGAAGGTAGGGTTTCAGTTCGCGGATATTGAGCTGGATGTGAAGTAAGTACATTCGAAAAATCAACTTAAACACACGCCTATATGATTAACCATTACCCAATTTGCAGGATCGTAATTATTCTGCTTTTTCTTTTGAAAGATCTGGCTTCCGTCGCGCAGCAGAAAAATGTCGACCGCAACGTCATGACCCTGTACGATGGCCTGCGTACGGTGCGTGTAGTCGAATATCCGGAGCCAGCGCCAGGTAATAATAAAATCTACCAGTTAGGAACCTTGGCGGAAAATGGATTTCCTCAGATCAACCTCGTATCAAATGTTCAGGCTGGTTTCATTGAATTCCTGGATAAATTCCCATACGACAATGTATATAATGACAATGGCAGTCCATTTTCCAGCGCCGAAGCCTCACAGTCTTTATATGCTGTCCAGAGTGTCATGAAAGCATTCGACGTGCGTTTTGGATGGAAGGGTTTAGATGGCATTGGCGTTGCCCCTGTCTACTTTATAATGGGCGATACTCAGAAATATCCACTTATAAGCGCCGGAATTGGTGCATACATAACACAAGGCACTATAGATAACTTTGTATTTGTCAAAGACGTCAATGGACCGAAACCGTTCTCAAATTCGGTCGAGAGTGTCGCACATGAGTTTACACATGCGATTTTGCGATACAAACGGGGAATGACCGGTTACAACCCTGATCCATGTAGCGAGTCGAATGGCATAGAAGAGGGTGTCGCAGACGTCTTCGGCGTATACATCCGCAATCGCGTAAGGCAAATACTGCCCCAAAATTTTGACTGGGAATTCAGTGAATGGCAAAATGCGAACGCCTACATGAGCGATCCGAAAGCGTATCTCTTCCCTGACACCTACAATGGAGAAAACTATAAAAATGAGTGTCACGCAGGCTTTAATCCCCACCCAAATGCCGGTGTAATCCACAAATGGAGTTATCTGCTTAGCAATGGCTTTCAGGGTTCCGCTTATAACGACCTCGGTTACGCCTATTCAAATCTGACGGGGATAGGCACCGAAAAGTGGATAAGCATTCTCTGGGAGACGCTACCGCAGCTTAAAGCATATAGCGATTACCCTGCGTTCAAGGCCATGACGCTCACCTCGGCAGAGCAACTGTACGGATTGAATTCAACCGAATACCTCGCTGTCAGGAATGCCTGGTGTGCCGTGGGAGTTTGCGACAATAATCTTCCCTATTTTTCTGTCTCGCCAACCAACGGATCAAGTTTTGTGGATCCATGGCCCACTACCAAGGTTCATTTAACCTGGCAAAACAATAATTTGATTGAAGAATGGGAGGCGCAAATGGATACCAGCCTGAATTTCACGAATCCGCAAACGGTTAAGCTAACGAATTTCAGCACTGTTATCGGTCCTAATCAAAATCTTGTACAAACTGCGACTGCTACTGGCTATTATCGCCCAGGTACAAAGGTTTATTTCCGTGCCAAAATAAGTAAAGCCGGACCTAATTTTTGTAAAGGGCTGAATCCCCTTTGCGCCCTTTACCAAAAGTTCGGGCCGACCCACGTATTTTGGCTTGACGATCAACAAGTTCAGTTTTGGCCCGCAGCAACATCAACTACCGTAAAGGCCTGGAAAGGCAAATTAACATGGAAATCGATGAGCGACGCAGAACGCTACCGATTGCAGGTGTCTGACGATCCATCATTTAACACGCTCATCTACGACGGCATCGCACCACATACAGGGAACTACATGGAAACCGGCGAGATAGGCACCGACCTTACAATAGGCCAGACCTATTACGCACGCGTCCGAGCCGAAAGATTGGATTTGCTCAAACTAAAAAACAATCACGGAAAATGGTCTAACTCGCTCACTATAAAAGCTGTCGTACCCACGACAGCCGTAACCCAGGCCAAAACCCAAAAATTAAACGACCCTCCATTTCAGGTCGGGACTTTGGGTCGACAGGTCAATTGGGATCCGGTTGCCGGTGCCACCAATTTTGTTGTACAGGTGGCAACAGATAATGCTTTCAGTAATATCGTCTGGTCTACGACCGTGCCGGGAAATTTGGCCAGTACGACAATGCTGTTTCCGCCCATGGCTAACCTTACCGATCTCTTTGTGCAAGTATTGCCTAAAAACGGGCAGACGTCTGGCTCATGCAGCAATACCTGGCGCATTAAAATAAATGAAACGGCGGCATTAGCTGTTATGAAGCAGCCGCTGAACGGCACCAGTATCCCATTCAAGGGTTTCGCCGGCAACGTTTTCGAATGGGGAAGCGGGACGCTTAATATGAATACGGTAGACCATTTTGAGCTGCGTCTTACAAAAAAGCCGTCCAACCAGGCTTCCAACCTGGCAACGAATGGAAAAACATTAAACCTCTTCGTCCAGGACCCTTTGATCTTCAGCGACAAAAGTGTTCGGGCAACCGTCGTCGCGGTCAATTCGCTCGGAGCTAAAACGGGAGAATCACAGCCTTTCGATTTTCCCGTTTGCGCAGATCATCCCGCCGTCTTCTTTCCCGGCGACTTAGGCAAAGTCGATCCGACCAAAGATTTCAAGATCGAATGGTTCCGAAGCGAATCATTTGCGGCCGGTAGTCAGTACTTGGTTACGATCAACGATGGGGCTGTTGCGATACCCGGATTTAAAGACAAGCCTACCACGAGCCATTCCATGCTTGTGCCCGCAGGCACACTTATCAATGGCAAGAGCTATACTGTGACGGTAAGGAATTCGTCGTCATGCCCCGCGTTATTTTTACCAAAAACGTTTTTCAATGCAGTTGGCTCCGGCGGTGCCAATCAGCCGCAGCCACCCAAAATGGTCAACTTTAACATCAATTTAAGTGCGTTCCGTAACGATCCGGACGCGGCGTCATTTCCTCCCGCATTCGGAACGTCCAACTATGTACTCGGCATTCAAATGATAGATCCCGATGGTAACGTTCTGGCTCTCGTCGATCCGAATGGTAATCAGGTAACGCAGCTCGACGTAGATTCTGAAAATTCCGGCGTGATCATGGTTGGTGATAATAAGCCGCAGGGTAAGTACAAGCTTCGGTTAACAATGCAGAACATATTCGATCCGCTGCTTTATTACCCCTTCGATCAGCCGCGCTTTTCGGTGTCGTTGAATGGTGTGCCGGTCGTTACCAACCACGTCATCACGGTTGATTTTGCCAATCCGGCGTCTTCTTTTAATGAGTGGCAGGTAGGCTTTCAGTTCGCGGATATTATTCTGGATATCAAATAAATTCACCTCACAATCAAATACGTACACGATGATAGGGAACCTTAAACTACTGTTCACTTTCGGTTTTACATTCTTCTCGGCCAGTCTTTTCGCACAGGACCTGCAACCAGTAAAACAGGAATTCGATTTCGTTCGAAATGGGTCGATGCTGTTGGTAAAAAACAGAGCCGGTCAGGACGTGACGGCTATTGACCTGGACAAACCGGCGTTGAAAGGAAAAGTAATCGCATTCACTTACTCCGCAAAAAAGCGGCAGACGGCCGACGCGACGGGCCATTCATTTTCAGTATTTCCCAATCCCGCTTCCAAACAGGTAAATCTCCAATTCAAAGGCCAATGGAAATATCCGGTAGCAGTACAGATTTTCGATAAAAGCGGTAACGCATTGCATTCCACGAAGCTGGAATCGGTGGAACAGCCGCTGGATATCGGGTCTCTCGAACAGGGCATCTATATTTTGAAGGCGTATTCGGGGAATGCCAGCGCGGTTGAGAAGCTTGTGGTTCAGTAGAAGCGAATCTTGCAAGAAGCACACCATGCGACAGATGTGACTGTGCAGTAAAAACAAGGAGGGTGATAAAGAGAGGGAGCCTACCGCAATGGCGAGCTCCCTCCTGTCAAGACCTGAATGCCAGATCTCGGTTATGCAGCGCTTACCTCGTCCAGCAATGACAGATCGTTCAGATCCAACTGAATTTCTGTTGCTTTGAAGAGCGTTTCCAGCTGCTTTTGGCTTGTTGCGCTGGCGATCGGGGCGGCGATGTGCGGCTTGTGCAGGAGCCAGGCCAGGGCGATCGTCGCAGGAACGGTGTCGTGCTTGCCAGCTACTTTGTCGAGGGCGGCGAGGATTTTCAGGTTTTGAGGCGTAAGCAGGTCCTTCATGCCGCCGCCTCGCTGACTTTTGTCCAGATCGGCCTCGGAGCGGTATTTACCCGTGAGAAAACCGGCGGCCAATGCGAAGTATGGCAGCACCGCCAATCCGTATTGCCCGGCCAGCGGTGCGTATTCCTGCTCGAATGTAGCGCGGTGGATGAGATTATAATGCGGTTGCAGCACTTCATAGGCAGGCAGGCTGCTTGTCGAAGAGGCTTCCAGTGATGCTTTTAGCCGGGCAGGGCTCAGGTTCGAGGCGCCGATGTGGCGGATTTTGCCCTCTTTGAGCAGCTGCTCGTACGCCGAAAGCGTCTCTTCGACCGGAATTTTTTCGTCGTCGAAATGGGTGTAGTACAAATCAATGTAGTCCGTGCGGAGGCGCTTCAACGATTCTTCGACCGTTTTGAGAATATAATTCTTGCTGATGTCGATCGGGTGCTCGCGGTTTTGTGAACCTACCTTGGTTGCGATCACAAACTGGTCGCGGCTGCCGCGCCTGGCCAGCCAGTTGCCGATAATAGCCTCGGATTCACCGCCCTGATTGCCGTCCACCCACCAGGAATAGGTGTCGGCAGTATCGATAAAGTTGAATCCTGCGTCGGCGAATGCATCCAGGATCGCGAACGATTCGGATTCATTGAGCGTCCATCCAAAAACATTGCCACCGAGGTTGATGGGCGCGATCTCCAACCCCGTTTTTCCTAACGTTACTTTTTTCATTGTGTTAAGCATTTAATGGTAACCCAAAGCAACAACCCCTCAAATGCAATGCCTGTTCCCCCCATGCTCGCTAAAAACGAGATTTTACCACCCGGATTGGTTATATTTAGGCGTCAGCAACCTCCCGATAACCGCCATGAAATACAGCGCTTCACTCGACAAAAGCACGCAAATCATCACGATTGCAATCACGGCCCTTTTCGCCGGAATCGGCATTTTCGAATTACTCACATTCTCCGGCGATGCGCGGATCGGAGCGTACTTTTCCGTGGGTATTCTATCTGCCGTGTATTGGGCCGCCTACATTTACCGCCCAACCGGTTACACGCTCACGGACGATGAGCTAATTATCCACCGGCCAATAAGTAATGTCGTATACCCGCGACGCTTCGAGTCGACCAGGGTTATTGATAAAGAAAGCCTTAAATACACGATCCGCACATTCGGTGTGGGGGCATTTTGGGGATATTTCGGGAAGTTTTACAATACCGCATTAGGCAAAATGACCTGGTATGTCACCCGCCGCGACCAGCTTATATTGATCAAAATGACCGACGGCAAGACAATCCTCGTCTCTCCCGACGACCTGAATGGATTCGCCAAAGCGTTGGAAAATACACCTTCAACCATCAGTTAACGCGTCCGTGCGTTCATTTGGCTATCAGATGTTTGGAAAAAAACGGCAGCATTTTTGTCTCAATGCGCTCACCGATTTTATTGATATGGTCGCCCGCGTACTCTTCATACGTATGCGAAATCTGATAGTTATCGAGTAGCTCATGGAGTGTTTTGATGTTGGCGGCAATGGGCTGATCGCGGTCGCCGGCGTCGAAGGCGATACCTTTCATTTGCTTTAAGTTATTGATATACTGATCGATACTGTTCAGCGGCATATTGGCGTTCCATTTTAGCTCCGCAACAGGATTTACCTTGCCGTTTTCAACGATGGCATCGGTGTAGAATGGCGGCCGCTTCGGATTGGGCGACCATGCCGCCGCGTAGGCGAGCGCGGCTTTCGTCATGAAATCCGCCTTCGCGATATCCTCCGGCGTCTTTACCGCTTCGATTTTGGCAATCGATTCTGCCGACCGCGGGTTACCAGGTGCCAGGCAGCACGGGCTCAGCAAATAAATGCTCGAAAATACCTCCGGGTGCCGTTCACCAATGCGGATTGTTCCATAACCGCCCATCGAATGCCCGGCCAGGCCGCGGCTGCCCGCTTTTGCGATCGTGCGATAATGCTGATCGACGTAAGCTACCAGTTCTTTGGAAACAAAATCCTCCCAGTTTCCGGCCGTGATCGAATTGGAATAATAGCTGCCGCCGCTGCGCGTGAGTGCATTCGGCGTCACAATGATCATTTCCCGCGCCTGGCCCGACGTAAAAACCTTATCGGCAATCAACGGAAAATTGATCCAGTGCTTCACAAACCCATACCATTGCGCGTCGGTGTCCGTAAATCCATGCAGCAAATACACGACAGGGTAGCGGCGCTTCGACTCCTTTTTGTAGCTCGGAGGCAGATATACGGACACGTCGGGATCGGTCGGATTGCCTTCGAGGTTGCCTTCCAGTGATTTGCCGTGTACTTTGATGCGCTCCACGGAGCCTTTCAATGGCGACTGTGCGAATGTAACGGCCGGCGCGAGCAGGCAGGCAAACAAAAAGGCGGTCAATCTGCTTTTCTTCATTTCAGGTCAGGTTTAATCTGGCCCCAAATTAAGAAAGATTGACCGCCCGTTAAAGCGCATTTAAGCGGATATTACATTAATAAAGGAACCGCTGCCCTTCCTGCAAAGTCGAAACGTGCCGCATTTTCCCGTGGCGGAAATCACTGTAAAGGTCTCTGATTTCCTCCTGACGATCGGCAATAAATGGCCCGTAGGATATGATCGGATCGTTTTGCGGCTCACCGGCGTACAATATTACCCGCGCGCCTTCGCTGCCGGCTTCGAGTACCAGATCACTACCGGCATTGGCACCGCCTTTACTCAACCAACCTATCTGATTGATATTCAAAACATTTCCTTTATCTCCTACCGCAACGTTTCCGTTAATCACATATAAGAATGCATTGTAGGAAGCTGGCAGCGACTCGCTCAACTTCGCGCCCGCCTGCAACCGGATGTCCGCGATGATCAGCGGCACATGGTTCTTCACCGGCGAACGTAATCCCGCAAATGATCCACTGTACAAAACGGTCGTCACGCCGTTCCGATCCGATTTCGGAGCATTTTCAAAAGTAAGATCCTGCACCCTGGGAGCAGTCCAGCGGTCGGCTTTGGGTAGGTTGAGCCACATTTGCAGCAGGCGCATGCGTGATTTTCCTTCGATCGTGTCTGTATGCACAATGCCGCTGCCGGCGGTCATCATCTGAAAATCCCCCTTTTGCATCATATGGCCCTCGTCGCCGATCGCGCCTTCGAGCAGCAGCGAAACGGTTTCAAAGCCCGCGTGCGGATGGGGCCCACCCACCGGGGCGTCGTCTTTTTTATCGAGAAAATCGTCCATGAGCAAAATGAACGGGTCACTTTGTTCGAACTCCTTGTAAATCACGGCCCGGGCGGTGTGGTCCGGACCGAGAAAACCGGGTTCGGCAGGCGGGGTTTTAATACTCGTTATTTCTCGGACTATGCGTTGATTTTCCATGATTCGTCTCCTTTTCAAGTTGCGGATACCATCTTCGGCATCATTGAACTAACAAAAACAAACCCGCTACTGTGCGCCAAATGCCGCTATACATTTGGTTAGCGTCGGCCTGGAAGCTTCATTTAAAGGAAATCGGTCACTTCCGCAAATTCTTTTTGTCAACTTTTTGTTAAAACGAGTGACAGGGTTGCCCATTCGCACCGGAACTGGCAACTATGCTATGAAAAACAGTTCAAAAGCCCATTTTACACTTCATAATGCAATTTTATTCAGAACGTTTACGCTACGAAAAATTCACTCCCGACCATTTCGAAGATTACTTCCGGCTTGTTTCCCAGCGGGATGTGATGCTCTACATCAGCGGCACCGGCCTCGATCTGGAAGGTGCGCACCGCAGATTTGAAGTAGCGCTCCGGGCCGACTGCCGGCAGAGCGATATGGGATTTGTGGCTGTGTACGAACAAGCCAGTGATTCGTACGTGGGCTTGGGCAAGATCGTCCCTTTCGAGGATGAATTCACCGAAATCGGCTATGCATTGCTGCCTGAATTCTGGGGCCTCGGCTATGCTTCCGAAATCACGCGCCGGCTCGTCGCCTACGCCCGTGCTTGCGGGAAAGTAGAATCACTCGTAGCGCTGGTATCTCCTGAAAATCAGGCATCTATAAATGTACTCACGAAGCAGCACTTCCGATTTTTCCGCGAAGTACCCGAGGGCGACGAAGTGCGGCATGATTACATTCTGGATCTCTGACTTTACCGGTCGGTGAATGCGAGGCCCATCTGGTTAGCCCGGTACGACGCCTCCGTACCTTTGAACTCCATCGTCACGCTATCGTCATAATCGTCGCCATCCCAGGCATCGCCCACGCGCAGGCGGTCGCCGGTCGGCTTGTAAGTCGCCGCCACGCGGTAGCGGCCGATGGGACCAGCGTGTACGCATCCACGGTCCATTGTCCCAGACCGGCGGCAACGGCCATTTGATAACTGCCGTCGTTTTTCGACGTAACCTCAGCGCCGCGGCCTTTGAAAACGGTATTTTCCGTGAAAACGGTGGCGCCTGCCACACCGTTGCCGCGCTGGTCGGTGACCTTTCCAACGAGGTAGCCCGACTTCCCATTGGTGCCTTCGGGCCCGGTTTCCTGCTCAGGATCGGTACAGGCGCAAAAAAGTGTGGAACAGATAAAGAGAAAAGATAGTAATGACTGTTTCATGGCTTGATTTGAATAGATTTTGATGCCGCAAAATTCATTTTCAAACCGTTAGCCAGCCACTTTGCATTGTATATGCTGCTTTTTTGATGTGACTAATTGTTAAAAACAGGTCTTGAATTGGGATTTCTGTTGGTTGTTGAATACGTACTTGGACTCGCGTTAGCCTGGTTCTTTGAGCACAGGGATGCCTTCGCGCCTCTCTTTTTCATTTGGCATAATTCTTTAACCAGCCCATGCAAGCACATACCTAACCAAATCAGCAGAAGCTGGCACCAAATGATTGGACAACAACACTTTACATACCAAACCATTGTAGTGGCCGGGGCGACGGGGCACCTCGGTACATTGATCATCAAAGAACTCCTCGCGCGCCACGCGCACGTGAAGGCGCTCGTGCGAAAGGACACGCCGCTGACGAAAACTGAACCGCTGGAAAAAGCCGGTGCCGTCGTGATTCCGGTCGATTACAAGAACACTGTCACGCTTACCGAAGCTCTCCGGGATACACATTGCGTCGTTTCGGCGTTGTCGGGACTGCGGGATGTGATCGTGGATATGCAGTCGGACCTCCTGAAAGCCGCCCTGAATGCCGGTGTACCGCGGTTTATCCCTTCGGATTATTGCATTGACTATACGCTCCTGCCCGATGGCTCCAACCGCAACCTCGATTTCCGGCGCGAATTTTCCAGTGTCATCGACCATACCCCTATCCATACCACGTCGGTGCTGAACGGCATGTTTACCGACCTGCTCAAAGGTGAGGCGCCGCTGGTATTGTCCTCGCTGAACCGTGTCATTTACTGGGGCGATGCCGACCAGCCGATGGATTTCACCACAATAGCCAACACCGCCGCATTCACCGCCGCCGCCGCTATGGACAGTCAGGCGCCCCGGTTTTTGCGCATTGCCGGCGAAGTGGCTACGATCCGGGACGTGCAGCGGGCTGCCAGCCAGGCACTTGGGAAAGAATTCGGGCTATTCAGGGTCGGCGGGCTGGGGTTCCTGGAAACCATGATCCGCATTATGCGCACCATTGCACCAGCCAGGAACAAGGTGTTTCCGCCGTGGCAGGGCATGCAGTATTTGCACAATATGCTCAGCGGCTTGCCCAAATTGGAACCGCTGGATAATGCTCGCTACCCGGAAATAAAATGGACGAAGATTCGCGAAGTGCTTTCTTAGCTATTCTGCAAGAAATTCCCGGACGAGCAAGGCGGTCACTTCGGGTTGTCTGCTATGGGGCTTGTTGGTGCAGATTTCCCCCAGCAATGCGCCGTGAATGCCGGGCAGGATCACCAGCCGCGCTGTCGGGATGAGATGGGAAATTTCAACGATATGCTCGGTTTTGATCACGTCCTGGTCGCCCGACATGATCAGCGTCGGTGCCTGAATGCGTGTAAGATCGGATTGCGGCCAGTCGGTGAATGTGCGGCGGCGTTCGCGATCCTTGTTGAACATCGTTTGCAGCCCATTCGGATCGGGATTGACTTTGAGGTAAGCTTCCTTCAATGGTGCAGGCATATTATCAAGCGAAGCATTTTCCATCATATCGAAAAACCCGTCGATCATACCGGCGCGGGTGTAGTTCGATGCCACGACCACGATCTTGTTGACCAGTTCCGGATGGCGGCCCGCCAGCTGCATCGTCGTGCAGCCGCCATCGCTGAAACCGAGCACGTTCGCCTTGCCGACTTTCAAATGCCGCAGCAATGCAGCCACATCATCGGCATCCTGCGTGAACGACTCGGGCGTATCGCGGTCGCTCGTGCGTCCGTGCGCCTGCAATTCGACGGCGATAATTTTGGTAAATGCCGCCAGTTTCGGAAGGATATTGCCAAAACTCGTTTCGATCGTTGAACCGCCGCCGTGGATCAGCAAGAGTGGCATTTCACCGCTTCCGTGGATCTCGTAGTACATTTTCAGACCGTTGACAGGGGCATAGCCACTGGTTTTTACTTCTTTCAAATACACAGACAGCTTATCGACATTCTGTTTCAAACCTTCCGCCGCATTATTGGATTTGACGATCCGGATCATTTGCTCAGCAGACTCGAACAGCATATGCCATTTCAGAAAAGTCTTGTCGCCCTGCGCTTCAAATTCTACGGTGGTCACAAAATTGGGCGCGAAGTGCTGAAATACAATTTTCTCAAAGGGCACAACCTCCTTGAATACACTCTTATTCTGGTAATCTTTCCCGTCGGGACCGTGCATGACGAGCTCCCAAGTGCCGCCCGGCTCCACGTCCATGGTTGTAATCGTATTGGTAAAACCCGTCGGGCCCCACCATTTGGCAATGTGCTCAGGCTTCGTCCATACCTCCCACACCAGCTCGACGGGGGCATTGAGTCTTCGGGTAATGATCAGCTCGCGATCGTGCGTACTGCTTTTTTCATTTTCCATATCGCTCTTTTTTAAGTTGTTCCAGATAAACTTCCAATGAGTCCAGCTTCGCTTCCCAATGTTTTTTATACTGCTCCACCCACACCGAAACTTCGCTCAGCTGGTCCAGGCGGGCTTCACAAATATGGTCCCTACCCTCTTTTCGGATAAAGATCAGCCCGCAGTCGGTCAGAATTTTTACATGCAGCGAAATCGCCTGCCGCGTTACGTCAAAATGCTCGGCAATGGCATTCACATTCTGCGGCTGCTGGGCAAGCATACCAATGATCGCCCGGCGCGTCGGGTCCGCAATAGCCTGATATACATCTCTTCGTGCTCTCATAATAGGCAAGTATTTGCTTGCAAATATATATGCAAGTATTTACTTGCGCAATTGTTATTATTTAATTTTGAAGCGTATTAAAAAGATTTTCACTTTGTCGCACCAGCCCCCTGCAATTGTCCTTTTTAGGGCGCATGCTTCGCGGTCGGATGCGCTACTTTTGTCTCAGTCAACAATCTAGAATCAAGTCCAATCACCTTTTAAATCTTTTAGCTATGCCCAAAATCAATCCTTACCTCAACTTCGACGGAAATGCGGAGGAGGCTTTCCACTTTTACAAATCCGTATTTGGCGGTGAATTTCAGGGCGTACACCGAATGGACGGTGCTCCCGGCACTGAGAATCTGCCCGAAAACGAACGCAACCGCATCATGCACATCTCATTGCCGGTGGGCGACGAGCTGCTGATGGCGTCTGACATTATGCCTTCGATGGGCCAGACACTCAAAGTGGGCAACAATAATTACATTTCGATTTTTCCCGACAGCCGCGAGCAGGCCGACGAGTATTTCAATGGCCTTTCAGTAGGCGGGGTGATCGAAATGCCGATGGAAGACCAATTTTGGGGCGACTATTTCGGCGCTTTCCAGGATAAATTCGGTGTAAACTGGATGATCAATTTCCCCGCGCAGCAAGGCGCATAATGTACAGTTGTAATGTCGAAAGGCCGGTTCCCGAAGATGCGGGCCGGCCTTTTTGCATTAACTCCTATGCGCTCCGCGCTATTCTTTATGTTGGGCGAACATCCATTCCATTATTTCCTCTTCCCCCACCTTATCCCAGATCCCATGCCCTGCAAATTCGTATTCGGTATATTTCGGTTTTCCACCGGCTCTCCGAATGGCATTGATCATATCGCGTGAATGCGACACCGGCGCCAGCCTGTCGCGTGCGCCGTGGAATGCCCAAATCGGCACATTTACAAGTTGAGGGCCATATTTGGGATCGCCGCCGCCGCAAATTGGGATCGCTGCCGCGAAGAGTTCGGGGTGCATGCTGATAAAGTGCCATGAGCCATAACCGCCGCCGGAAATGCCCATGACATAAATGCGTTTACGGTCGATCGGCAGCCGGCCCACTAACTGCCTGATTGTCCTGAAAACGAGCGAATCTACACTTGCACTCCCATAGGCGCCACTGAAACCCAGTCCTTTCGGGCTCTGTGGCATAAATATGAATGCAGGATATTTCGTTCGGGTGGGCAATTCCATGAGAAATGGGGCCGGATCGGCGGATAGCTGCTGCATATTGTCCTTCCCGTGCGCGCCCCCGTGATGCAGGCACACGATCAGCGGGTATTGCCGCGTCGAATCATAGTCGACCGGTTTGAGCAACCGGTAATGCAGGGAATCGCCGCTTTTATCAACGAAATGATAGGCATCCACAAGCTTCGAACGCCGCAGATCGTTCGCTGACGGCTTGTAAGGCATGCTATACCCAACTGCTTCGACAGAAAACCGGAACCCAAAAAACAGCAACCCGACAAATGCCGCCAGTTTCAGGAGTGCCGGAAAGGTGTGTGCCCGTGCATGGCCGGTGGGCGACAGTTGCTCGTTTTCCTGGTAAAAATGGATGATAAGGCAAACCGACGGCAGAACACCGAAAAGGGAAACCCACCTGCTCGTTTTGTCTATCAACAGTTTTGTGCTGCCCTCGCCGGTTTGGAAATAGAGAAAGAAAAGCGTTGCCAGCGAAATGGCGATGATGATTGTCAGGCTGCCGCTGAGCCGCAGCCACCGTTTTTCGCTTGCCTTCGTGAATGTCAGGCTTAGTCCCCAGAGCAATGCGGACCCAAAAAGAATGGAAGCCACGGCATGATAATGTTCCTGGTAGAACACCCGCAATTCCCGGTCGAGGATGAGGGTATACTGGAAAAATACGGCCAGGCTCGAAGCCGCGCACGCGTATGCCGTCCACCGGTAGCCCACGTGCGCGAGGTACCGGATGAAGGCTACATTGGTAACCGCAATCACGCAGAGAACGAGCCACATCCACGAATCAAAGGATTGCAGGCCGATCATCTGTGACCCGATCACGACCAACGCCACGGACTGTATCAGCGCGATAATGCAGGAAACCGACGAAAAGAAAATAAGAAAGGAATAAAAATCCTTGCTGAGCGGCTTGGGTTTCATGGGCGAAGGCGTTTGGTGAAGGATCGGTTTGCAGTATTGAATAAAGCAAACTTCCCCAACGATTTGCATCGCTCTTACATGACTGGCAAAAAGAATTACCTGGATGGCAATTCTTTTTCTACAAATAAATCATGAATTAGTCATGAGATTGCAACAGTTTCCGGGTTTAATATCGTAATACCCAAAAGTGAAAGCAGTTTCAACAGAAATCTTCATTTTAAAATTACAGCCATGAAAAACGTCCTGCTATTTGTCACATTTGCTATTCTTTTTGTAAATAAAAAATCGGCCGCACAGCAACCGTCCGTAAAATCGCCGATTGATTATTACAATCAATTCACTGATTTTACCAATACGAAACTCAATGAGGATTCGGCATTATTTAACATCCGGCAGCTGGCAGCCAATAAAATGTATGCCGGAATGCTCAAAGATGTGCTGCATAACAACTTCGGTCAAACGTTGGTAGTCCGTTCTTTTCCACCGGGCACAGACAGCCTGAAAGTCAACAGATTCCTGCGCGTACAGGCATTTAATAAACTGCTGCTCAGCAAAATTGTCTCGGACACTAACCAGTTGCTTGTCCATACGGCAAGGCCAATGATTTTCTTTAGCCAGTTTCAGGACGCACTCGATGACGATGCAAAGCTGACAAACAGCGTCAACCGTTTTATGCAGGTAGAACTTGCAGGTCCGGATATTTATTCAAACCTGTCCGGCCGATATGGCTTAATGATGCACGCGTCACTTCGTTCGCGGGCGAAGTTAAAGCCGTTGTCAGATAAACTGTTTGAAACAATATATCATCATCTGCAAAGCAACTTAACATCCGTTTCTGAAACCAGCTTATCGGAAGCATCCGAAAGTAATGCCTGGCACAAATACCTTTTTGCCTATGCCAATTTTGTAAAAGCAGAGGATGAACAAGACCTTTCGAAAAAGAAATTATTCTTAAAAAAAGCATTTGATTACAGTCCGAATTTGAAGGATCAGGACATTGGCAGTGCGTATTTCTATGATATGTATTTAATATTAAAAAAAGAAAAGGTGTCTTTCAAGGAGGATTATCTGGCATTTCTAACCCAGAATTCAAAGGATGAAGACGAGGTACTGAATGCCTTGCTGCAAATTGCATTGCAGGAACCGCAGTTTAAGGAAAAACTGAAAGCAGCCTATGCAAAATCGAAACCCCGCAGCGATTTCGGGACTTATTGGATGGATCATGTAAATGCGAGTGCACAAGCTGCACCACCCATTTCACTTGCTATGGTTGGCAAATCGAGGTTTGAGCATAAAACGGGTACGGGCAAATGGCTTTTGATCGATTTCTGGGGCACCTGGTGCAGCCCATGCCGTGAAGAGCACCCGGAACTGCAAAAATTCTATGAGTCGACCATTCAAAACAATGCGTCCAAAATCGATCTCATGACCATTGCCTGTCGGGATACGGAAGCGAGAGTGACAAAGTACATGGCCGAAAAGCGGTTTTCATTCCCTGTGGCCATGTCGGACAATAAAGTTGAGCTGGCTTACAAAGTGCCGCACTATCCTACGAAACTACTGATCACCCCGGCCGGCAAATACATTGTCATACCGTCGGACTCCGACTGGATCAGCTTCGTAAAGCATTACACCGATCTCTAACCGCTATTTCCCGGCCAGTTTCTTCGCCTGGGCTTCGAGGATCAGTTGCAGATCGGCGCTGGAGTCGGTGACGTGGGCGTAGGAGCCCTGGCCGAGTTCGCTTAGTTTTTTGAGTTTCTGGCCCGTGTGTTCGTTGCGGCCGAAAGTGAAAACGCTCAGGTAAACGTCCTGCCGGGCATTCTGACAGATCATATCCATCACTTCGTCGCTTACGGGAAATTCGCCGTCGGTGGCGAGCACGATGCGGTTGTTGCCGGCGCGGATATATTGCTTGTTGGCCGTTTTGTAGGCAAGCTTAATGCCCTCGTTCCCGTCCGTATCGCCATCGGATTGCAGCAGGTCGATCATGCGCGAAATCTCGGCGGCTTTGGCTCCCGACGTCGGTTTCAGCACCACCCGAGCCTTGCCCGAATAGAGCACGATCGAGATCATATCCTCCGGCCGCACCAGCGTCAGCAGCGATTTGATCGAGCGTTTCAGTAAAGGCATTTTAAATGGCGAGTTCATCGACGACGACACATCCAGCAGCAGCACCATATTGTTCGGAGCGAACCCTTCCAGCGAGCGGGTCACGTTTTGCAGCTGCGCATTGCGGTCCACATACACGGTATCCACGCGCACGCGCTCCACGTATACGGTATCTCGTTTCGCCTGCGCTGCGGATGTGTTCGCGGGGATGGTCGCAGGTGCGCCCTCGTTCGTGAGCGGACGCGTGTCTTCGCGTACGGGAGGTTTTGGCGCGGCCGTTATTTCGGCATTGCCCGTCTGTACCCGGGCTGTATTTTCAACGGGCGGGGCAGCCGGCTTCTCGATCCTGGGCTGCTCATTTACTGGCGGTTGCACCGCTGCTTTTGGCGGTTTGGTGCGTTGAAATGCAAACACGTCAGGCTGGTTAATGGTCTTCAAAAGCCCCGCTTTCGAGAGCTCGATGAAGTTGTTGTATTGATACACCAGCTCATTGTTGTAGAAGTAATAAAACGATTCATACGGATGCGCCGCGTAACCGGGAGAAGCAGGCTTGTATTGCTGCACTTTCTGCGCAAAACGGCCTGCATTGGCGCCCAGATCCTCATATGGGGTGTAGGGACAAAGCCCGTTGCTCCGCCCGTAACGTTGCAGGCCCTTCATGTTCTTGTATTCATCGGCGATGAGCCGGCGGCTATTGGCTTCCAGATCGGCCGTTTCGGGCAGTTTGGCCGCTTCGCCTTTGAGGTAGTCGCGCACACCGAACATGGCGTCGTGGCCGTTGTCCATCGTTTTCAGCATGGCACTACCGGCGATGTACCAGGAGCTCGCCGGCGTTGCATTCGGGTAACTTTCGTGAATGCGGCGAATGTCGTTGTAGAGCATCTCCTTCTTTTTATCCATGATATCAAAAAGGACGACATAGCGGTCCAGAATGGCGTCGGAGCGGCTCAGCTGGTCTTGAAGGTATTGTTTTTCAGAAGTATAGCGGACCAGCTCGATACTCAGGCCGTCCATTTCCTGCATCACATTCATCAATACCTCCGCCTGGCCGGTGACCTGCTTGCGGTAAGGCTCCGGCAACACACTGCTCCCGGCGAGCAGCAATGCATATTCCGATGATGGCACTTTGAAGTCCGCATGCGAATAGCTCAGGGTCGCCCGCTTCTGTGCTCTGGCGGGATCGCGGTAGTATTCCGCCGAGCCCTGGTAATTGCGGACGATCATTTGCAGCAAATGCATTTGCCGAAGCGATTCGTTGATCCAGTCGATGTATTGATTTAAAGTCTTGATCAATGCGGCACTGGCGGGCGCGTTCGCGTTTTTGACATTCAGCGGCTGAAAAGCTTTGTCCTGAAACGGCGGCGTGCCCTTCGCGGATGAAGCGGCCACGCCGGCATTTTCCGCTTTCATGACCGGGCTGAAAAAAGGATAATTCAGCAGTAGGTACTTCGGTTTGCTATACCCGACAAATGCCTTGTAAAATTCCAGCATATCATGGTTAAACTGCTCTACCAGCGACAAATAGACCGCATTCCCATGTTCCGCTGATTGCTGCGCCGCGAAATTGTGATCGTCCAATGCCCGCCGTTTGATATCCTGCATGGCAATGAGCGCCGATTTAAAAGAGCCTACCATATCCGAGGCCGGGTATTCCAGCTGTGATGCAGTGTTTCCGATGGTGGCTAGTGCCTTCTCGTCGTCGAGCATGCTCTGCCGCACGAGGGCAGCGGGCCATTCGGCCTTTGTTTCTGCATTCAAATAAAAAGGCAATGCCTCCAACAGCCGTTGCTGCGAAGCGATCACCTCCCCCATTGCCCGCTCGGTCACCATGTAGGGATCGGTAGCCGGACGGTAATGAATGTCGGTATAAATGGCCTTGATTTGCATGTAAAGCGCATTCTTATCATGCGCATAACGCTCAAAAAGCGCCTGCATTTCCCTGACCAGTACGTCGGACCTTTTGAGATTATCGCGTTCGTAGTCCTTCAAACGCACATAGGTTTCCAGCGCTTTGCAGGTCTCGTCCAGGTTGTTCAGCACTTTCCAGACGTTTTCGAGCCCCGCATTGAGCTGCTTCCGCTTCCCTGCCTCCACCCCGAGGCCGCGTTGCGCTTTTTTGTAGTAATATTCTTCCAAAGGTCCCGACGACGGCAATCGCAGGCCATAATCGGTCCTTTTACGGTAGCGCGCCACATCTTCCTGGTAGCTTTGAAGCATTTTGAACCGCCGGATAACCTGTTCCGACGACTGGCTCAGAAATTCGATGTAATGGTTAAGCGAAGTCTGCGGCGCTTCCTGCTGCGCGGCCACCGGGCTGATGATGAATGCAAAAAGAATGGTCAGGATGGAGAATCGCCTCATATGTAATTTACTGGAAGTATGTGTGTTACCGAATGCGCGAAGGTCGGGATTTTTACCCGAAAACCGGCGCAACGCATACTTCCGTAAAATAAATCAACATGTCGGTTTCCTAAACAGACAAACGCGGCGCCTGCCTCCCGGCACTTTGCAAATACCCCGTCAGTTCCGAAATATCAACTTTCAACATGCGGCTTTTGAAGAGATCGGCCTTGTATTTGAAGATAAAGTTGCGCAGCGACATGCCCGTCTGGTTGAGCACACAAAGGTTAGCCACATCCTCGGAAATATTGAACCGCATGAGCAGCTCCGGCACACGAATGTTCTTGTTTTGGTGCAGTTCTTCGCGCAGGTAATCGATGATCGCCCCGGCGAGGTGCTGACGCGCCTCTACCTTTTTGGTTTCAAAGTTATTACGCGCTAAAATGGTGACGATCAGATCAATGCTGCCCCTGATGAGCTTATTATGCGAGGTCGGCTGCTGCGTAACTTCAAAAAGGATCTGGTTAATGAGGTAAGTAGCCGTTTGGGCATCGCGCTCATTCTGCAAGGGGCTACCCTGCGTTAGGCGCGCGCTTTCGCACAAATGCTCGGCCTGCTTGTAAATGTCGGCGAAATCGGGGCTGGATTCTTTTTTCTGCAAAAAATCGTCGGCGAGCCAGGTGTCGAATGCGATGAGGAAAATCTCGGCATTGTCGTCCTCCTGGAAAATGGGATGCTGCCCCGGCCGGAGCAGAATCACGCCCTGGGGACGGTATTGGTAAAGCTTGCCGTCCAGACTGAAATGCCCCTCGCCCGCGCGGATGAAAATAACCCGGTAATGCGGGGTCAATTCATTGTGGGTTTCCCAAACGCGGGTTTTGCATTGAAGCAAATGGTACTTTTTGTGGGCATTAAACTGGATGACGGACATAACACAAACCTCCTGCTGTTTGTGTACAATTTGGCCAACCGGGCCCTGGAATGAAAATACAAGTTGCGGAACGCCCGTTTTCGGGCGTTGAAACGGCAATTTTAAATGCGGAAGTCAACGAAAGGTTATTTACCGAGCCAGTTTTTGAACTCCGTCATACGCTCGGAACTCACGAAAATCTCCTGCGGGGCCGCCGGGCTAAGATCGATTTTCAGCTTTCCTGCCGAAATCGCGTGCATTTCACGGATGGCGCGCAGCGAAAGCAGCATCGTGCGGTTAACCCGGAAAAACCCGGCCGGGTCCAGGATTTGAGACAGTTTTTCGAGGCTGTACTCGACCGCGAAATGCCGGCCATCGAACAGCCGCAGGAAAGTGGCGCGCTCTTCGATCGTGAAATAGGCGATTTCGGAGGTTTTAAAACTGAATATCCGTGCCCCCGCCGTCACCAGGAAGCGGTCTTTGTATTTTTCCACCGGCTCCGCATGCGCATACTCCCCGTGTCCGGTGCCGTTCAATGCCTTGATTTTCCGGTATTTGTTCAAAGAAGCCTGCAATTCGAGCGGATTCACGGGTTTCAGCAGGTAATCGATGCTGTGCGTTTTGAATGCGCGGAGCAGATAATCGTCAAATGCGGTGGTGAATATGACGGGGATCATCAGGTCCTGGCTCTCGATAATGCGGAAACCGTTGTCGTCTTCAAGGTGAATATCGAGAAAAATGAGGTCCGGCTGTGTGAGAGAGGCATTCTGAAGGTAAGAGATCGTTTCGAAAACCGAGGGGATAATGGCCAGCACCTGAATGGACGGATCGATATTGCGGATCAGGTTTTGCAGCCGTTCCGCACTCAGTTCTTCATCCTCCACAATCAGTACATTCATGACAACAAGGGAATTTTCACGGTAAAATGCGTGGCAGTTTGTTCAACGACCACGTCTTTGTCCTGCAAGAGTTTATACCTGCTGACGATATTCTTCAAACCCAGACGCGTCGTCTGCTGATCCTGTTGCCTGAGCTGTAACGGATTACTGACGACCAGCGACTGATCTTCCTTTTTAATACTGATTACCAAAGGGTTAGACAGCGACATGGTGTTATGCTTCACGGCATTTTCGACCAGCAGCTGCAAGGTAAGCGGGATAATGGAATACTTTTCCTGGTCCGCCGCCGTAATATCCGATTCCAGCACTACCTTTTCCTTGAACCGTGTGCGCAGCAGGTACATATAGGTATCCAAAAATCTGATTTCTTCCTTCAAACTGATCTTATCCAGCTCCGATTGTTCCAGGATATACCGGTACGCCGACGACAATTCCTGTATAAACTCCCCCGACTGCTCCGGCCGCGACTCCACGAGCGACGACAGCACGCTGAGGTTATTGAAAAGGAAATGCGGGCTGACCTGGTTTTTCAGGGCTTGAAACCGCGCATGCAGATTCTCCTTCTCCAATCGCTCCGAGGCCACGAGCAGCTTCTTCATTTTTTCCTGCACCTGGTTGCTCACACACAGGTAGTACGCCGCGATAAGCGCGAGGATCGTGAGTGCCTGGCCTGCTCGCCAGCGCGTACGTATCACATCATGCGCCCGAAGGCTGCCCCATGCCGGCCTGGGCACCGGATTCCACCATTGGCTCATCAGCCCCCAGGTACGAATGAGGATCATGTGAAAAATAAAAGCGAGAATGACGGCGGGAATGAGCGCGATGAGCTGGTCGCGGATGCTGAATGCGGGATTCTTATCGGCCCCGGTGAAAGCGGCCTGCTTGCCCAGGAACCAGTCCATCAGGTAAATCCATGCCGTATAGAAAACCGTGCTGATCAGGATTTCCAGCAAAAACAGGGGCAGGTTGCGCGGGATCGTATAGTAATATTCCGGCGGGACATTAATGAATGTCCGGAGCGGAATGTAAACGAGTGCAAGGGCGAAACCCAACAGCCATTTTTGCCCGAAAAGATAAGGCCGCATAGTTAGGTAGTGAGATTTGGAAGCCCTAAAAATAAGGCAATTTCATGAAATTTTATCAGTATTTTGCAGGACAGAAACTTCCCGGAAACATTAAAATTAAACCCTATGACCCGTTTTTTCATCACTGCAATGGCGGTGTTATTTTCGTTCAGCACTTATTCACAAGCCCTTAACACACTTACTGCCGCCGAAAAAAAGGAAGGCTGGAAGCTGCTTTTCGACGGGAAGGACCTCAAAGGCTGGCATGCCTATAACGGCAAAACGCCGGGTTCCGCCTGGATTATCGAAGACGGGGCCATCAAGCTGAACGTACCCGAGAGGGCTGGTAACAAAGCCAAAAACGGCGGCGACATTGTGATCGACGACGTGGTGAACGGCGATTTCGAGTTCAAAGCAGAATGGAAAGTGAGCAAATATGCCAACAGCGGCATTTTCTTTTTTGTACAAGAATCACCCAAAAACAAAAATATGCACGATACCGGGCTGGAATTGCAGGTAATCGACGATAAGATTTATGAAGGCGCCCGCGAAAACACCCACCGTGCCAGCGACTTTTTCGGCATCGCGAACGCACGTCTGCGCGAAGGCAATCCGCAGGGAGAATGGAACAAGATTCATTTTATTGTCAAAAAAGGCAAACTGACGGTTTATCAGAACGAATTCATCGTGCAGGAACACAACCTGAATGGAGAAGATTGGAAGCAGAAAGTCGCGAACAGCGGCTTAAAGGCGGCGCCCATCGCTAATGGCAACTACAACGGGCGCATCGGATTGCAGGATTGGGGCAGCACGGTGTGGTACCGTAACATTAAACTGAGAAAATTGTAAGAAGCGGGACACGTGCTCCGCTTTTCAACCACCTTTTAAAAACCGCTCCTGCTGTACCCAACGTACGCAGGAGTCGGCCCCCACGCGCCGTACGAAGCTGAAATACATATCGGATGTGCATCCGAGCACGCCTACATACGTCACCCCGATCTTCGGATATTTTCGCACGATGCTGTCCGGCAGCGTAATCTGGTTGGACGGGCTGCTTACGTAATAGGGCACGTAGGTCTGCGCACCGGTGGTATCTTTCAAAGGGGCAATCACCCAATCCAGCGCAATGGAAGAAGGCGTATCGGCCGTCAAAACAAGCCCGCCATTCCCCGTATAACAATCCGTAGGAACCGACACCTGCTCCACTTGCAGGCAGCTATCTCTTTTATCAACATTCTTATCGCTACAAGCCAGCATAACAGCGGCCAGGATCAGGATTTTTTTCATGGGCAGATGGGTTTAGCGGATGACACCACGTGTAAATTATATGGTTGCGGTGCCGCTCCGGCAAATTGCTAATTTCAACAATTATCTTTAATTTCGGTCATTATGAAACAGGGCAAAACGAAATATTTAAGCTATATAGAGGAAACTCCCAAGCATTACAGCGAGCTGCGGGATCTGGCCAAAATAGCTGCGTCGAAAGCTGTTACCAGTGCCAAGGCCCATAATTTGCCGGTAACTTTCGTGGAAGATGGCTGGATTGTTCGAGAGGACGCCACAGGTAATCAAATCAAGGTTTCTAAAATTGACAAGCTCCCTCGAAAAACAAGGCCCGGTGCCAAATTCCGACTACCTTAAAGGACGGCGATTAAGAGTTTTTGCAGGTCCTAATGGTTCCGGGAAAACCACCATTTTCAAGCAAATCGCCGAAAAGTTCGACATTGGATATTACATCAATGCCGACGAATTGGAAATTCAATTAGTCAATACAAAACAAGTTGAGCTCACGCCCTTCGGCCTGACCGATTTGCAGCCGTCTGAATTCGAACATTTTCAGCACGGGCATTCCATCTTACAAAAAGCAACCCAAAGCGGCTTCCGCCTCAATCTGAGCTATTCGATTGAGCAAAATTCCATTATTAACCTGAACCAAAGTTTAGGCACATATTCATATGAGGCGGCTCTGATTGCAGACTTTCTGCGGATCAAGCTAATAGAAAGAGGCAAGAAGCTTACTTTCGAAACGGTCATGTCACATTCTTCAAAACTGGATATTTTTCGTTATGCAGCGGATAATGGGTATCGGGTGTATCTGTATTTTGTCTGTACGCAATCGGCAGATATCAATGTTGCCCGGGTTTGTCAGCGGGTTGGCCAGGGCGGGCACGATGTAATGGAAGAAAAGATCAGGAAACGTTATCTATCCTGCCTGCAATTGTTGAAGCCTGCTGTAAAAAACACTTTCCGATCCTTCATTTGGGACAACTCACAGTTAACTCCTGAATTGATTCTCGAAGTTGAGAACGGACAGGTTGTTACCCAGATTAGTGAAACCCTGCCAAACTGGGTGGAAGAATTTCTTCTTGAATAGCAATATCCCCTAATTCTCTTTGCTTCAAATTCGAATATTAGCTATTTTTGAGATCACATTCTTGGTATTTTAAATATCAAAAGTCAACAGCTAAACGTTCCCCCATGCGCCTTACTGCCCCGAAAAACGGCTTGTTCGATAGGCTGCAAGAAGATATTCTTGCATTGCAGGGGCTTAGAACGCCTGCCGGGGCGAGGCAGGTTGATTTTGGGTTGGGGGAAATGAATGCGGCCTTCCCGAATGCGGCCTTTCCGACGGGTGCGGTGCATGAATTTATCAGCACGAGCCCGGAAACGGCGGCCGCCACCACCGGATTTATGGCCGGGTTGCTGGGGAAACTGATGGGGGAATTTGGAATTTGCATCTGGATCGGGGTCAAACCGGTCGTGTTTCCGGCAGCATTGAAAATATTCGGTATCGAACCGCATCGGCTTATTTTCCTGGATCTTCCAAAAGAGAAAGATGTGATCTGGGCCGTAGAGGAAGCATTGAAATGCGAATCGCTGGCTGCGGTCGTGGGCGAGCTGCGCGAAATCACATTTACCGAATCGCGCCGGCTGCAACTGGCCGTGGAGCAAAGCCGGGTGACGGGTTTCCTGCACCGCACAAGCCCGCGCGCTGTGAATACGCTCGCGTGCGTGTCGCGCTGGCAAATCACGCCTATGAAAAGCGAACTGGAAGAAGGCATGCCCGGCGTGGGCCATCCGCGCTGGCATGTGCAACTACAAAAAATCCGTAATGGTGAACCCGGCGAATGGGAAATGGAGTGGCTGACCGGCGGCTTCGCATATATCCGCAAAGACGAGCCGGCGGAGACGCCTGTTTACCAGTTACCCAATATCATTTACCCAACTGCCTCTTGAAAAATTTCCACGACTCTTCGAACATATCGAAGTCGGTCACAAACTCGTGCTTGCCGTTGACGACTTTCAGCAATGTTACCTCCGGCTTCCCGTTCTGCTTGTAGGTATATTTCTCGACGGTGATGTTGTTGGAGGTATCACCATCCGGCATGACCGACTTCACCGGCTCGCCCGAATATCCATCGAGTTTGGCCCAGTATTGAAACGATTGGTCGGTCGACCGTACCGTTCCGAGCGTCACGCCCGGCGTATTCACTTCTCCGCCATTGTACGGGTTGGTTTGATCCGCCGTTCCGTTCGTGATCATCACCGGAATGGGTATGTTCATCGGTGCGCAATCCATATTTGCATCCGTAGGAAGATTGGCCACTACTGCCGAAACGGCCCGTATTTTGCCCGGCATCGTTAATGCCAGTTTGTAGGACATATGCCCTCCACCTGAAAAGCCCGTCGCGAATACCTGCTTTCTGTTGATTTTATACCTGGTCGCAAACAAATCGATCAATGCCTCAAAAAAAGCTTCTTCATTCAGGTTCTGCACATTAGCGACTGCCGTGGAAGCCTTACGGCATTCATTCCAGTACCGCTTATAGCCTCCGGGATATACAACCAGGAAATTATCCTGCTCAGCCAGCGATTCCAGTTTAGCACCCCGCCGCACAATACCCATCGGTTCCCCTCCCGAGCCATGCATGACAAATATCAAACTCGCTCCCGGCTTTACTTTGACAGCGGGATTGTAAGCAAAAACACGGTAATACCCGTCGATTTGCAAGGAATCGAGCACGTGTTGCGATTGCGCACTGAATGCGGAAACGAGCAGGAAAGCGGAAAGGAGATACTTGAACATGGGCCTTAATTTGGGATTATATCGTCCATGCAAGTTACATAGCGGCACGAAATCCTCCTCAAATACCTTGCAATTATTCTCAAATCCGGCTTTCAAACATCCAGACATGCCCGAACGGGTCAACCACATCGCCTTGCCGGTAGCCATAATCATAATCCTGCGCCGGAGAACCAATGCGCGCTCCCGCCTCTATGGCGCGGGCCATGTAGGCGTCGACGTCGTCGACAAACAACCCGATTGTGACCGTTGACCCCTGATGGCGCACGGGACTGAACGACCTCGGATTCCGCGTCTCTTCATGCAGATGAAATACGGCACCTTCGATCGACAGTTCGGAAACATGTATAGTCCCGTCGTCGTTACTAAACCGCCGCAGTTCGCTGGCACCAAGGCCATTGATATAAAAATCGACATCCCTCACACCATTCGGAATGAAAAGTTCGGGGGCAAAAATGGGGGTAGCTGCCATGCTAATACTACTTTTTAATATTGATTTCCGGTAACGATACCTTTGCAACATCCGCGATCACGGCTTTCCGTCCCGTTTTCAGTCCTGACAGGAAAGGTTTGATCTCACTCCCGTAAGCACGCGTGCTGAGCGCATACAGCAAAATACCTTTTTGTCCCGACTTCGCGGTGACCGCCTTGAAACGGTATACATCGTGCTCGTAAATGCTTTTTGCATCGTCGGCGGCCGTCTGCCCGAGCAGGCAATCGATGATTTTTTCACCCGTCGCAGCATTGCCGATCACCTCATAATTAACATCCAATGTCTTTTTCAACTGTTCCAATTCGCGCAACTTGGCGCGCACGGCATCATCGACGCTGGCAGGGCTGACTGCAAAATCGATGGTGATCATCGACTTGTAACCGGGCAAAGCATCGCCCGGAACGAGGTACTCCTGCTT
This sequence comes from Dyadobacter beijingensis DSM 21582, assembly GCF_000382205.1. Taxonomy (GTDB): domain Bacteria; phylum Bacteroidota; class Bacteroidia; order Cytophagales; family Spirosomataceae; genus Dyadobacter; species Dyadobacter beijingensis. The sequence continues at coordinate 214,365 of NZ_KB907792.1, read as the reverse complement.
ATACAGCGATGCATCAGGGTGCGCCGACCAGGCCAGCTGGTAAGTTTTCTTCTGAAAAACAATGGGACCTGTGATACCCATATAATTGACGGCCGGCTTATTCTGACCAAAGCTATAAACCGAGGCCAGCAAAAGCGACGCTGCAACCAGCGGAATCATTTGAAATAACATTTTCATGCGTGTATGTAGTTTGGAGATAAACCTGCCCGCAAACTTATCATCTCATGCCACCAAACACAATGCGCAATGATCCGCAACCCGCACACAATTCCCCTGGGCCACAATATTTTGAGTTAACGGTTCCGCTAACCCTGCAACTTCAACAGATAAGTATCCAGTTGTTTGAAAGTACCTTCATATCCCTGGTTCATACTCGCATTCAGCTCACGGAAGGTTTTCTCCTGCTCCGGCGTCGCGTCGACGGGCTCCGCGTACAATTTGAGCGTGGTAACGCCGCCGGTTTCGGTCAGTGTAATGTTGTTATGCACTTCCAAAGGAAAATCGAACGGGAATGGCGACGTCCGGATATTGCCCCCGGCATCGGCGAAAGCGCTGATGAACGTGATCGAATCCGGCTGCCTGATTTCCCGGTAGCGAAACAGCGCCCACATCACCATCCCGCCGCTATCCAGCCTGTAATGTGTCACGCCGCCTTCCCGAAAATCGAAGTTTATCAGCGTCAATTGCGAACCCGAAGGTCCCCACCATTCTGCAAAGGCTTCTTGGGAGGCAAATGCCTTGAAAACGAGCGATTGAGGCGCATTAAACCGGCGTACGATTTGCAATGACGACTTTGAGGTTGCCTGGTTTTCCATACTATTGATCGGATTGAGTATTGTTTTGAATTCGGTTCAAATAATGATCAAGCGAGTCGAACTGCGTGTTCCAGAACTGACGGTACTGATCCACCCAACCGGCGACTTCTTTCAAAGTGTCCAGCTTAGCCTCGCAAAACCGTTCTCTTCCCTCCTGCCGCACCGACACCATCCCGCATTCGATCAACACCTTGATATGCTGGGAAACAGCCGGCCGGCTGATCGAAAAATTATCGGCAATGGCATTCAGGTTCATCGACTGATACGCGATCAGGTTAATGATCTGCCGACGAGTTGGATCTGCAATGGCCTGAAAAACATCTCTTCTTGCTTCAACGGACATATATGTAAGTATTTGCTTACACAATATTAAATGTAAGTAAATACTTACGCAAATTTTCAGCGAGATTTTTTCAAAACCTGGCTAAAATCTTTTTGAGCGATGGCGCTTGTGGTGTAGTCATTGGTTTAAAATTCTGGTGTGTAAAATGATTTAAACAAAGCAAAAAAATCTTTGGCGATAATCGAAGCTTTTTGATATTATTGTAATCTGTTTTCAGATACTTTAAATACCATTCATTACACAACATACTTGTAATCAGATAAAAACAAAATGTCAAACCGCTTCATTTCGATATGGTTTCCAAGTTTGGCGACGGATCATTGGGTTCGTGTCAGGCCGGAATTGTATGGGATTGAATTCGCCCTGGCGGCACCTGAGCGGGGGCGGATGGTGGTAAAAGCCCTGAATGAGGCGGCGGCAGCGATGGGCATTGAGGCCAACATGGCAGTGGCCGACGCCAGGGCTATTTTCCCCGCACTGGTGGTGCTCGATGATAACCCGGATGCCGCACGGGAAGCCTTGCAGGCATTGGCGGAATGGTGTATACGTTACACCCCAACGGTAGCGCTGGACCCACCGGACGGGCTGATTCTCGACGTCACCGGATGCGCATACCTGTGGGGAGGCGAGCGCGCTTACCTGAACGACCTGATGACCAAACTGCACCAGGGCGGCTACCAGGTGCGTGCTGCAATGGCGGAGACGATCGGGGTCGCATGGGCGCATGCGCATTACGGGCGCCCGGGCACGATCATACCCGCTGGCGCACAGTACAATGCCTTGTTGCAGCTGCCACCGGCCAGCCTCCGGCTTTCGCCTGAAATCCTCGAAAAGATGCAGAAACTGGGATTCTACCAGATCCGAAATTTTGCCGGAATACCACCCAGGGTCTTGCGCAGGCGGTTTGGACAGGAACTGATCGATCAGCTGAGCAAAGCGCTCGGCTATTTGCAGGAGTTTATCGAACCGGTCCGGCAGGCGGTACCCTACCAGGAGCGGCTACCGTGCCTCGAACCGATCGTCACGGCTACGGGCATTGAAATAGCCCTGCAAAAACTGCTGGAAATGCTCTGTGAACGTTTGGCCAAGGAAGGAAAGGGGCTTCGCAGCGGCATGCTCACCTGTTTTCGGGTGGACGGCAAAACCCAGCAGATCGACATCGTTACCAACCGCGCCTCCCATCATGTCAGGCACCTCTTCAGGCTTTTCGAACTGAAAATCAAAACCATTGCGCCAGGATTCGGCATTGAACTATTTATACTGGAAGCACCTGAGGTGGAGGAGATTAACACTATCCAGGAAACAATGTGGGATACCACGGGAGGCTTTGAGAACACGGCGATTGCGGAGTTGCTGGACACGGTTTCCGGCCGGGTCGGAACCGGGGTGATCCAAAGGTATTTACCCGATGAACACCATTGGCCGGAAAGGTCGGTCAAAATGGTCGCTTCATTGCAGGAAAAACCTAAAATCGGGTGGCGTACCGACCGGCAGAGGCCCGTTTTCCTACTCCCGAAACCGGAAATGATCTTCGTAACCGCCCCGGTCCCCGATTATCCGCCTACCGCGTTCAGGTATAAGGATAAGGTACATTATATCGATAAATCCGAGGGGCCGGAGCGCATTGAGCAGGAATGGTGGCTCCAACGGGGCCTGTACCGCGATTATTACACGGTAGAAGACCAGGAAGGCCGGCGGTACTGGCTGTTCAGGCTGGGGCCATTTGTGGAAGAAAAAGAAGAAAAACAGGCAGAATGGTTCATACACGGCTTTTTCGCCTGAATCAACGCTTGGGGGAAACAAGCTTTGTCAGAAAGCAAATTACACTTCATCAACATGAATTATACGGAGTTACAGGTCACGACCAATTTCAGCTTTCTCCGGGGCGGATCGCACCCCGAAGAACTGGTTGGCCAGGCCATTGCACTGGGTTACAAGGCCATTGCCATTACCGATCGGAATACGCTCGCAGGTATCGTACGTGCCCACGCAGCCACGAAAAACACGGATTTCAAAATTATCCCCGCCTGCCGCCTCGACCTGCTCGATGGCCCCAGCCTGCTCGCCTACCCGACCGACCGGGAGGCTTACAGCCGGCTCTCATCTCTGCTCACCGAAGGAAATTTACGGACCGAAAAAGGCAAATGCGACCTCTACAAAGCCGATGTGTACCGCCATGCCGGGGGAATCAAATTCATAGCCGTAGCCCCGGCTGCGTTGAACGAAGCATTCGATTTTGACCCTTCATTTGCCCAAAACCTGAAAGAATACCGCGAAAAATTGGGCACAAACCTCTACCTGAGCGCTGTACGATCCTACCAGGGCGACGATATGAAGAAGCTTTACCGGCTGGACCAGCTCTCGAAAAAGCTGGATATTCCGCTGGTGGCTACCAATGATGTGCACTACCACAATCTCCAACGGCGCGAGTTGCAGGACGTACTTACCTGCGTTCGTGAGAAATGCACCATTTACAATGCCGGTTACCGCCTGCACGAAAACGCCGAACGCTACCTGAAACCCGCCGCTGAAATGCAGCGGCTATTTTCCAGATACCTGGAAGCCATTGCCTGCACCCAGGAAATCGTCGATGCCTGCCAGTTTTCATTGAGCAGTTTGAAATATGTGTACCCGGAGGAACTGACCACCGAAGGACGGACGCCATTGCGGGAATTGGAGATACTGACATGGCAGGGAGCAGCCGAGCGGTTTGGCGAATGCATCCCCGAGCAGGTGGAAGAAGCCATCGAGTACGAGCTGACTTTCGTGCAGGAAATGGATTATGCCCCCTATTTCTTGACGGTTCACGACATTGTCAGGTTTGCAAGGTCGCAGAATATACTTTGCCAAGGACGCGGTTCGGCTGCCAATTCGGTCATTTGTTACAGCCTCGGCATTACCGCCGTCGATCCGCTGAAAATCGATCTTCTTTTTGAACGCTTCATTTCCTCTTCCCGCAACGAACCACCTGATATCGACGTGGATTTCGAGCACGAACGGCGCGAAGAGGTGATGCAATACATCTATAACAAGTACGGCCGCGACCGGGCGGGCATTGTCGCGACGGTGACACAGGTGCACCAGAAAGGCGCCGTACGCGATGTGGCGAAGGCCATGGGCATGTCGATGGACGCCATCAACCGCCTTTCGGGCTCGCTATGGGAGTTTACAGACGAGTGGTTCGATGGGAAGATCATTTCCGATCATGGTTTTAACCCCAAGGACCCTCATTTGCTCAAAATCCTGGACCTTACAAGGCAATACATAGGCTTTCCGCGCCAGCTGGGCCAGCATACGGGCGGTTTTGTGATCACCCAGGGCAAGCTATCGGATCTCTGCCCGATACTGAATGCCCGAATGGAGAACCGGACCTGCATCGAGTGGAATAAGGATGACATCGATACATTGGGTTTCCTCAAAATAGATATCCTCGCGCTCGGTATGCTTACCTGCATACGCAAGGCATTTGACCTGCTCAGAAAGCATTATAACATCGATTATAATCTTGCGACCGTTCCGCCGGAAGATAGCAAAGTATACGATATGATCTGCGAGGCGGATACGATCGGGGTTTTTCAGATTGAAAGCCGGGCGCAGCAATCCATGCTGCCCAGGCTCAAACCGAGGAAGTTTTATGATCTTGTAATTGAAGTTGCCATCGTGCGGCCGGGACCCATTCAGGGGGATATGGTACATCCGTATTTAAGGCGAAGGGACGGCTCGGAAGCCGAAGAATATCCAAGTGAGGAACTTCGAAAAATCCTGGAAAAGACAAAGGGCGTTCCCTTGTTTCAGGAACAAGCTATGAATATTGCTATTGTAGCCGCCGACTTCACGCCTACCGAAGCCGACGAGTTGCGACGGAGTATGGCCACTTTCAAGGCCAAAGGTGTTGTGTCAAAATTGAGGGATAAACTCGTGAGCGGGATGATCAGAAAGGGCTACGACAAGGATTTTTCGGAGCGTATTTTCAAGCAGCTCGAAGGTTTCGGAAGTTACGGTTTCCCCGAAAGCCATGCCGCCAGCTTTGCCTTGCTGGTGTATGTTTCCTCCTATATTAAATGCTACCACCCCGATGTTTTTGCCGCTGCACTGCTCAACAGCCAGCCAATGGGTTTCTACCGTCCTGCGCAGATCGTGATCGATGCACGGAATCACAAGGTTAAAGTGCGGGAAATCGATATTAACCATTCTTTTTGGGACAATACGCTTGAAAACATCCCGGACGAACAATGCGCGCTGCGGCTGGGATTCAGGCAAATCAAAGGATTAAGGGAAGAGGAAATGCAGCTGCTGATCGACGCACGCACACAGCCTTTTACCCACATTCACCAACTGCTCGAAGCCGGTATTTCCGCTTCCGCACTGGAAAAATTGGCCGACGCCGATGCGTTCCGCTCCATCGGCTTCGACCGGCGGCAGGCATTTTGGGAAGCCTCCGCATTGGCCGACAGGCCCACCGGCCTTTTCGAAGGATTGGCCCCCGCAAGCGATTCCGAACCCGGTGTAGAATTGCCGCAAATGACGCTTTCTGAGCACGTTATTCACGATTATGCTTCCACATCCCTGTCGTTGAAAGCGCATCCCGTGAGCTTTGTCCGCGGACAGCTGAATGTGCTGGATGTGGCCCGAAGCTGCGATCTGGAACATATTCCCGACGGAAAAATGGTGAAAGTAGCGGGGCTGGTGCTCGTTCGGCAGCGCCCGGGCACGGCCAGCGGCATTTGTTTCATTACCGTGGAAGACGAAACCGGCACGGCGAACCTCGTCGTTTTCCAGAACCTGTTCGATACGTATCGTAAAGAGGTGCTGCGATCGAAGCTCTTGATGGTCGAGGGGAAGGTTCAGAAGGAAGGCAAGGTGATCCACGTAGTAGTGAGCCGGTGTTTCAACATGTCGGGACTGCTGCGGAAACTCGGACCCACCCAGGCACAGGAGCCGGACGTACTCACCTTGTCGCGGGCAGATGAAAAGGATGAATATGACTCGCTGGCCAAGGCCCGGAAAACTCAGCGCAGAAACCTGCAAGCGGAAATATTTCCGTCATCGCGGGATTTCCGGTGATTATTGCTCCACTACATCGAGCTCGGTCACCTGTGTCTTGTAGTTTTCAGGCAAAAGGGCATCGCGTAAAAACATCCCGAAACCCAGCATACCGGCGAATTTGTAAAACGGCAGCAACGCATCCACCAGCCAGGCGCTACCAAGCCCGAGCAATGCATTCACGCGTTCGGGAACGAGGCGGGTTTGCACTTGCCGAAGCAAAAAATAGCGGTACCAGCCCAGATGTTTCCGGTATTGCCTGTACAAGTCGACGGTAAAATCGCTTTTGTGCAGATTTTCCTGCAAATGTTCCGCGCGCATCCGCTCAAACTCACGCAGGCTGACAGGTAGCCCGGCTATGCCCATTCCCTCGCCAACGGCCTGGAACACGGCAAAAGCTTCTTCCTTTTCAGCGCGGGTGAGGGTACGTTCGAGCAGTTCGTAGGAGCGGATCGAATAGTCGATGAGCATGAAAAGCACGTCGCGATACGCGCTGTCAGGTATGCGTGCATGGCGGCTGCGCTCGACCCCCGCGTGTATAGCCGCGATCTGGTGAATGGCACGCATGGCATCGTCATATTCCGAGAAAACGATCCGTCGCGCATAAGAAACGGTCGAAAACAGCCTGCCAAGTGGATCAGCCGGTAATTTCCCGGTAAAGTACAGCCAGTCGACCGACTTGTTCAATGCAAATTCGGCCGAAGCCCCCGCAAAAATAAACAGGATCGTATCCGCCTTCCCCCAAATCTCCCGCACAATGGAACCTTCTTGCACAAACCATTTCATCGTTACCGTTTTTATTCGTCAGATATAAAGTACTTTGCAATTCAAAGTAAATTAAAAATCTACATTTAAACAACAGTTTTCGCGCGCGGTTACTGAAAAATTACATACGTTTTCACCCGACGCGGAATTGGCCGGACTTTTCAAGAAGTCGTACACACAGCAGGCGAGCGCATAATGCCAGATAACACGATGCGCTCGCGCAAGAAGAAGGGATAACACCGGTTTTAATCCTTACACAGCAAATCGTGGATTAAAAAAGTGAGACAATAGCCCGTTCACAAACCTACATTTAGCTAAAACTAAAAAGTAAAGTATTTCAAACTAAAAAGTATTGAAGGCCATAAATCATTCTACATTCCATTTGGATTACCTCACACAAAAACGGATAAATCTAATCAGGAAAAATACGATAAGCGCGTAAATTAAAATACTGAAAATAAACATCTTACATATATAATTTTAGAGAGAAGGGGTTCACGTCACGACAAAAGATCAAAAGTAACCTGCCATCGCTAAACCAATATAAATCACTTCTATTCAAGCCAAATGCATTTTCATAACTATTTATTCATCGCGCTAAGAACCGGTCTTTTTCCTATTTTCAGCACCTTCCAAATAATATGACGCTGGTTCCTATACGACATACTACATAACTGTAATTATATTCATATTCAACGCATCACAATAATGATCACACTGCGCACACAAAAAATAACCTCCGAAAACTCGGAGGTTATTTACACAAATCGGAAACCTGGCTGTTAAAAAGTTATTTTAAGTTTTCGATACGATAACCGAGGTAATCATCAACGACCAGCTTGTAGTTCAATTTCCTCCTCGGGCTGCTGATGTGGACATTGTATGCTCCCTGCGCCAGTTTCGACATGTCGAACCACCGCCCATACGTCGGATCACTGGTTTTTTCGTAATAAATGGTGCGCAGATCGGTATCGATAATGCGGATATCGTAAGCTTCCTGCGTCGGGTTTTTGAGAATGACCTTCATTTTTCCGTTCTGCACGACATACACGTTCGACATCGCCGTTTTCAGATTCACTTCCGACGCCGGCAAATGCGATTCCGGCACCGCCACACTTCTGAAATCGGTACGGCTGTCGGCCACCAGATCATAGGCTTTTACTTTTTCGGACAACAATTCGCGCGCCATCAGCTTGCCTAACAGCTCATCGAACAGCCGCACATTCCGTTTGGTGAGCTTGATATACTTACGCGGCATCGACTCCTGATACAGCAAATGGTTACTTCCGTCAAAAAACTGCACGACGGTGTTCCGGGAATTCGGATCGGTGTGGACCTGCCAGTAACCTTTATCGGTCTCGACGTACGACTGTGCCGAAAGCGGCAGAAGAGCGGCCAGGCAAAATGCCGGCACAAGTAAAAGGGTTCGGATTCTCTTGATTTTCATGGCTATCTAAGGGTGGAAATATGTGAACAAACGACACAAAACCTGCTCAATGGGAAAGACTTTCCCACTCATTTCATTCCAATATCTTGATGGCCATCAATTTGTTACAATGAGAATATTTCGAAAATGAAAGTTGCAGTAAATGCAAAATCTTTTCGAGATTGGCGACCAAAACAATGGATTCCTATGGTTACGGTCACGCAGTTTGTGTATGTCAAAGAAGGTAAGGAGGAAATTTTCCAGCAATTCGAGTCGCTGGTGCTGCCGTTGATTCCTCGATATAACGGAAAACTGCTCCTGAGGCTGCGTTTGGGCCCGGAGCAGTTGATCGAAGGCGAGCTGGAAGCGCCCTATGAAGTACATTTGGTTAGTTTCGGGTCGGACGCGGACCTGGCCGCATACATGTCGGACCAGACCCGCGAGAAAAATCTCTATCTCAAAGAAGAGTCGATTTTAAAAGTGCTGACCGTCAGGCAATCCTGAATGGATCACGGCGCCGGCGGAATGTGCGACGGCACGACATTCGATACCGGTTTGATGGATTTCAAATAGGCAAAAATGGCGCGCATATCACCGTCCGCAAGATTTACGTAGTTGAACCACGGCATTGGCGGCAGCAGCGGCCGGCTGTTTTCGAGGCCTTTGAACTTGCCTTTGCGCATGGCCGTGTTGAACTGCTCGAACGTCCACGTCCCGATCCCCGTCTCATCGGGCGTCAGGTTCGCGGCAAAAGAGATGCCCCACGGGCCGGCAAATGCGGTACTCTGTCCATTAAACACAACCCATTCGCCGGTTTTGAGGATACTTTTATCGAATGTACCCAACGGCTGGCTGGCATTGTATCCCGACAGGAACCGGTCCATATCCGGCGCCGGGCCCTGCGGCGTCAGTTTCTTGGGCGCGTGGCAATCCGCACAACCCATAATGGTGACCAGGTATTCCCCTCTTTTAACCACATCATCACTCGAAGCGACCGACTGCTCATCCACAACGTCCGAAGACAAATCGCGAACTACCGCTCGGGAATTTTCAGGCTGCTTGTTAAATGCACAAACAGACCATACGGCCGTCGCGACGGCCAGGTAAACAAGTTTCATGGTGAATAGATTTTAAGTTTATCTGCCGACAAATTACCTACATGTCAATGCATTAATGCAATTTGTTGTTAGTAACCGGCAGCAAAACCGTTGGATAAGTTTCCCGAAAATGCGTCACCAGGCATTGGGTAAATCGCGCCAGCCATTTGATGTTTTCTATTTGACCACATCAAAGCCGCTTCCATGATTCAGCACCACTTCCGTCCGCACCGTTCGGCCATCGAGCTCGATGATGCGGTAGCCGTAGTAGCGGGCGTGGATGACGATTTCCGACGGGTTCTTTTCCATTTGCACCGAGGAGGCGGGCGTTACGTATTGCATGATATTTTCTTCTTTGGTAAAATCATCGGTGTGATAATGGCCGCTGAAAACGACGATCTCACGGTCGCTGCGAACGAGCACTTCCTTCACCGCTTCGCGATTCAGCAGCGGATATCTAAAATCTACCGCCGTAAAGACTTGCAAAACAGGATGATGGACAAATAGCAGCACTCTCTTCGTCGTAACGAGCTCATGTGCCAGCCATTGCAACTGCACATCGCCGATGGAGTCGGAAGAGGAATCCAGGAAGATGTATTTGAAATGCGCATCTTCTTCCGAATGGTACATTTCAGTTTTCGTACTGAGGTAGGAAGGATGATAGTGGGGTTTGATATCGACGAACTTGTCGTGGTTACCGGGAATGACAGTGAAGCGGAAGCCTTTCAGCAATGCAAAAAATCGTTCATACGCGTCGGAATGGCCGATGTCGCCCGTGAAAATCACATCCCTGATACCTCGCGCGCCCACGTCCTGCAAAATCAGTTTCAAATTGGTATCCGTATCGGCGCCGTTTTTGGCCGACCATTCTTCCATTAAATGAATATCCGTAATCTGCGCAATACGTTTCATAGCCTTCCTTTTTTGATTCGAACATAATCTTCCAACACCTTAAATTTCACGACAAAATCGCTGCAATAACTGATCCAATCGGTGGAAGGTCGATGTGCCAATTGAAACTTTGAGCCGAATAGCTCCCGATCTCCCAAGCAACAATTGATTTTTATCTCTAACTTTCCCGACCTTTAATTACCTAAAAAATTTATGAAGACAATATTCCAAACCAACCTGTACCGGGCTTCCCGGCGCTTGATGCTCGCAGCGGGCACCCTGCTGATGGCTACCTTTTCGACCCATGCAGCCAATGCGCCCCTTGCATCTCCCCTAGAAGGCCGCTGGGACATTTCCGTCGACGCAAACGGCAAAGTGCTGCCTTCCTGGCTGGAAGTGCGCCACTCGGGCAATGCGACGCTCGTTGGGCAGTTTACCGGCTTTTCCGGCAGCGCTCGGCCTATTTCCGTTGTGCATTTCAAAGATGGAAAGTTCGATTTCGCGATCCCGCCGCAATGGGAACGCGGCGACAGCGACCTGAAAGTGGAAGGTACCGTTTCCGGCGACGCGATCACCGGCTCATTGACAACGCCCGATGGAAAAACGTACAGCTACAAAGGCGTACGCGCCCCGTCATTGCGCGGAAAAGCGACGCCTGCATGGGGCACGCCTATCAAACTGACGGCCGGCAACGAAATTAAAGGCTGGCATGCGACGGGCGAAAACCAGTGGTTAGCTGAAAACGGCATCCTGCGCAGCCCTAAATCAGGTGCCAACCTCGTAACCGACCAGAAATTCGGCGATTTCAAACTGCATATTGAATTCCGTATTCCGAAAGGCAGCAACAGCGGCGTGTACCTCCGCGGCCGCTACGAAGTACAAATCACCGACGGCAAAGGCATGGAACCTGCCCTTGACCAGATGGGCGCTATCTACGGCTTCATCACACCCAGCGAAATGGTGGCCAAAGAAGCCGGCGAATGGAATTCGTTCGACATTACATTGATCGGCCGCATGCTGACGCTCGTTGCGAACGGCAAAACGGTGATCAGCAACCAGGAAATCCCAGGCATCACCGGCGGCGCGCTCGACAGCAACGAAGGCGAGGCCGGTCCGCTCTACATCCAGGGCGACCACGGCCCGGTCGAATACCGCAATATCGTGATCACACCTGCGAAATAATCCGCCAGGCGACGGCGCTTAGCCAGTCCCAAGCCACAGCCGCTATCATACCTTGCAGCAATGCCCGGAATATGGTAGCGGCATTTTTTTGTCCCATGGAACAAATGATAACCCTCGGGTAACAGTCGATAGTGCCCACGGGAATAATTTTGAAGTCCTAAACTCACCAACATTAATGGATTCGAGAAGAGATTTTCTTAAAAAAGCCGCCCTGCTCGCAGGTACGGGCGCAATGGCGAACACGCTTCCACCGGTTATTCAAAAAGCGCTGGCGATCGACCCGGCGCCGGGCAGTACCTTCTACGACGCCGAGCACATTGTATTCCTGATGCAGGAAAACCGGTCGTTCGACCATCAGCTGGGCATGTTGCAGGGTGTCCGCGGCTTCAACGACCCGCGGGCGATCGACCTCGCCGATAAAAATAAGGTATGGTTCCAAACCAACAAGGCGGGCGAAACCTACGGGCCTTTCCGCCTCAATGTCAAAGATACCAAAGTGGCCTGGATGGGCTCCATTCCGCACGGCTGGTCGGATCAGACCGATGCCATGAACAATGGCAAATATGACCGCTGGCTGGATGTGAAAGCGCCGAGAAATAAACAATACGCGCACATCCCGCTCACGATGGGCTATTGCGACCGCTCCGATTTCCCGTTTTACTATTCCCTGGCCGACGCATTCACCGTTTGTGACCATAACTTCTGTTCGAGCATCACCGGCACGCACCCGAACCGTTATTACTGGATGACGGGCACCGTGCGCGAGAAAAACGAACCGGCCGGACTCGCGCATTTGTGGAATATAAGCAATTATGAATATCCCGAGCTGGAATGGAAAACCTACCCGGAACGCCTCGAAGAAAACGGCATCAGCTGGAAGGTTTACCAAAACGAACTCACGATGGGTTACGGCCTGAAAGGCGAAGAAAGCGCGTGGCTGAGCAACTTCGGCACCAATGTGCTGGAGTATTTCAAAGCATATAATGTCCGATTCCACGAAGGCGGGATCGCGAACCTGGAAAACAAGCGGAAAACGGTGATCCAGACAATCGCTGACCTGGAAAAAGAGGCGACTACCGATTCCCGCGCCGCTACCAGAATGGCCGCGGCCAAACGCCTTCTGAAAAACATTGAAACCGCCCAGACGAAGTTTAACAAGGAAACACAGGGACGTCTGACAGATAAAGATAAGAAGCTGAATGACAAGGCATTCACGACGAACATCAGCGATCCGCATTTCCACGAACTGACATCCCTCACGTACGCCGACAATGGTACAGAACGCACATTGAATGTTCCGAAAGGCGACGTATTCCACCAGTTCCGGGAGGATGTGAAGAATGGGACTTTGCCGACGGTTTCGTGGCTCATGCCCCCCGCGCATTTCTCCGATCACCCCGGCGAGCCGTGGTTCGGGCCGTGGTATGTGAGCGAGGCGATGGAGATTCTTCTGCAAAACCCGGAGGTTTGGAAAAAGACCATTTTCATTGTCACTTATGATGAAAATGACGGTTATTTCGACCATTTACCACCATTTACCGTCCCTAATCCCTATAAAGAGAACACGGGAAAAGTATCCGCGGGCATCGATCCGAAGCTTGATTTCGCATTGGCAGATCAGCAGACCAACCCCTCGGCTAACCCGGCGAGTATTCGCGAAGGGTCTATCGGGCTGGGCTACCGCGTGCCGATGATCATCGCATCACCCTGGTCGAGAGGTGGTTATGTCAATTCCGAAGTTTTCGACCATACCTCTTCCCTGCAATTCCTGGAAAACTTTTTGGAAAAGAAGTTTAACAAAAAGGTGTATGAAGAAAATATCACCAACTGGCGACGGACGATCTGCGGCGACCTGACGTCGGCGTTCCGGCCTTACAATGGCGAGAAAATCGAGAAGCCGGTTTTCCTGCAGCAGAAGCCATTTATCGAAAGCATTCACCAGGCGCAGTTTAAACAGGCCCCTGAAAATTTCAGAAAGCTGGGCGCCGCGGAGCTTGCTGAATTGAATGCTAATCCGGCTACATCTGCACTATTTCCCGTTCAGGAAAAAGGCGTCCGCCCGGCTTGCGCATTGCCGTACGAAGCTTTCGTCCATGCACAGCTCAGCAAAACGGGCGACGCGCTGCAGGTGACATTCCAATCGGGTAACCGCATTTTTGGTACAAAGTCGAGCGGCATACCCTACCGTGTATACGCGATGAAGCCTTATCAAAACGAAACTTTACGCTCATGGGATTACAGCGTAGCCGCCGGCGACACGCTTTCCGACCACTGGCAGCTCGCAGGTTTCGATAACAATGCTTACCATCTGCGGGTTTACGGACCGAACGGGTTCTACCGCGAGTTTTTGGGCAATGCAGGCAACCCGAAACTGAAAGTAAGCTGCGAATATGAAGTAAAATCGTCGAAACCGACAGGCAATGTCCTCGTCACGATCGAAAACCTCGATTCGAAGGCGCATAACGTGACGATTGAAGACAAAAGCTACAAGACCGGCCTAAAAACGAAGGCCTTTGCGGTCGGCGGCAAGGCATCGCTCGTGCTGGATTTGGGCAAATCCTTCCAGTGGTACGATTTCAGCGTGAAAGTGAAAGGGTACGACGCCTATGAAGAGCGGTTTGCCGGTCACGTCGAAACCGGGGCTGTCACGAAAACCGACCCATTGATGGGTGGCATCGTATAGCATCGATTATCAATAGAAAAATGGCCGGAAACGATCCCCGTTCCGGCCATTTGCATTGCTGATGAAGTGTAATTCGAGCCTATTTTTTGAAAGGGATGAGTTCGCGAAGCTTCTCGTCGCGCAGGTACAAGCCCGCCCATACGAGCACACCGAAAATGGCTGCGAAATACAACGGTTGCCCCACCCGCACCATAATGGCGATGGCTCCGCCCAGATAGCCGGTAATGAGGATCGCGCCCAGTATAGCGGTTCGCGGAATAACGTAAATGATGGTGGAAATCAGCAACGCGATGCCGATGCTCTGCACCTGGTCCGCGGGCCAGCCCAGCGCCGTGGAGCCTTCCATGTGATGCGATTCTTTGAAAACTTTGCCGAGCGCGTCGAAAAGCAGGAACAGAACGCACAATGCACTGATGATTTTGCCGGCTAACGCAACTTTGCTGCCGCTGCTTTTGGTGTCCGGATTGACGAATGTAGCTTCCATGATTTCCTTTGGTTTATATCTTTTTGTTTGACTGATTGACTGATACAAAACTAATGGGTGCAGGATGGACAAACGCTGTGTAAAAACGGCATTGTTAGGGGGCTTTTGCGCCACCTCCAGAACGATTCTATTGGCTTTCCTGCAATTACCGCACAATTATTCCGTTGTAGGTTACAAAAAGTAGAAATTATTAGTAACTTGCTTATAACTGAAATTCCAACGTAGCCCGCAAAAACTGAAATATGAAAGAACCGATTATGCAGGATGACATCCTCGCTTCAAGCATCCGTAATGGAGATATACCCTCATTTACAAGGGTTTACGAAACCTACCACGCTTATCTGTTCCGCTTTGCACTACGCTTCCTGAAATCCACCGAGCATGCCGAAGAAGCTGTACACGACGTGTTCCTGAAATTGTGGGAGAACCGCGATTGCCTCAACAACGAATGCTCCCTGAAAGGTTACCTGCTTAAAATCTGCAAAAGCCACATTTTCCAGGTGCTCACGCGGGCAGGTAAGGAACAGGCCATGCTGCAAGTCTGATAATCCCTTGACCGAAAACCAGCGCGGATGCATGGATAAGGAAATTCATATCAGAAATCTCGTTTACAAATACATCTCGAACCAATGCAACGGTCACGAGCAGGACGAACTGCTCCGTCACCTGCAAACGCCGGCCGGCAAATGGGTTTTCGATGAGGTAATGACCTCCGAAGCCGGGAAAATCTTTACAAATAAGGAAGAAATAGAACCGGCGGTTTCAAACCGGTTGCTCGGGCGCTTGCACAAAAGCATGCTGCCGGAAGACGATACCTTGCAGCAACCCGTGCCATTCTATCGCAACAGAAACTTCATTTTAGGTGCAGCGGGCGTTGTAGTATTACTCATTGCCTTCCTGCTTTACCGCTTTCTGGCGTAGAATCTCCTATTTTTTAATGTATTCATCCGTGAAATGCGTCCTGGCTTTCGGCTGGGCGAACTTGTCGGCATTGTAATTCTGTGATTTGCCACGAGGGATCGAGAGCGACGACCATCGCTCGTCCAGTGCCATTTTTCCGATAAACACAATCTGCCCTACGTGATAAGGATAATGCGCCAGCTGCCGGTTAATCGCCTCCATCACCGAATGCCCCTGGTTTCGGATGTAAATAACAGTACTCCAATTCGATTCGTTAAGTGAATCCAGCGCCTGGAAAAGGCAGTTCCAGCCTTCGTTCCATTTGGCGAGCAGGTCTTCTCGACCGTTGATATCGTTATCAAACTCAGCGTCGCGGTTACGCCATTCTTTTTCGCCGTCGGTGGTCAGGAAATCGGTCCAGCGGGAAAGCATATTGCCCCACAAATGCTTCACAATGCTGGCAATGCTGTTACTCTCTTCATTATATTTCCAAAACAGCTGGTCGTCGCCGAGCTGCGCGATCGTCTTTTCGCCCAGCATTTGATAGTACTCAAACTGCTTCCTGACGCTTTCGAGATATTCCTGGTTCATGCGCGGTGATCGGGTTGATTTATATAACCAAATTACAAATTGTTACCCATTAAAAGAACCCGAAATACGGATCAGCTCGCCGTATCCGACTTTGATATTGAAAACTTCCTTCAAATCTATCCCCCGTACGATCGACAGGATGAGCCGGATCACGCCGGCATGCGTCACAATTGCAACATTTTGATATTCAGAGCGAATGAGCTCTTGCCAGAATGCTTTCACGCGTGCGTGCATCTGCATCATGCTCTCGCCGCCGGGCGTACATACGTGTACGAAGTCGTCCATCCATGCCTGTAACGCCTGCTGGTCCACCGTATCCCAGGTTTTGCCCTCCCATTCGCCAAAATCCAGTTCCTGCAAACGGGGATCTGTTTCAAAACCGGTATCCAGCGCCTTCGCGAGTTCGGTACAGCGTAACGCAGGGCTTGAATAAACCTTGTCAAAATGCAAATGCAGTTGCGACCTTACTGCTTCCAGTTCATTGGAAAAATCGGCATGAAGCAGTAATTCCTTGCGCCCGTAGATAAGTCCAGGCTCGGTAATGGGCGTGGTGTGACGGATCAGGCAAACTTCCATAATACGGTCACAAAGAAGTAAAATGCAATTTCACAAACCTGCTGAATGGCGCCGAGGCAATCGCCCGTGTAGCCGCCGATCCATTTTTTGAAATAACGCGCCAACAAAATGGTGATAATTCCCAAAACGGGTATAACAGCAAAAAGCAATGGTTGCGACCATCTCATGGCCAGGGCCAGCAATGGTATGACGGCGAAAACGATAGCCGTAACCAATACCGAAAAAGGTGGTTTTTCGGCAACAGGCTTTGCTTTGCTATCGGTATCGCGCGCGTAGGGGAGCAT
Source organism: Dyadobacter beijingensis DSM 21582 (assembly GCF_000382205.1). GTDB lineage: Bacteria > Bacteroidota > Bacteroidia > Cytophagales > Spirosomataceae > Dyadobacter > Dyadobacter beijingensis. The sequence continues at coordinate 197,285 of NZ_KB907792.1, read as the reverse complement.
GTAAATGACAAATACGGGCATGAGCCTGCTTAATGCATGTCCGGTCACCAGCAAGCTGATAATGCCTGTTTGAAAAGTATCCGTTGCTGCAATTTGCAGCCCAATGGACTGAAGCAGCGTGAATTTTAATGCTAAAATCAATATCAGCCCGACGGAAGCGTACGCCCCTACCCGGCTATCCTTCATGATTGCGAGGATCTTTTCGCGCGTCCAGCCGCCGCCGAAGCCATCGCACACATCGGCAAAACCGTCCTCGTGAAAAGCACCGGTCAGTAAGATCGAAATGATCATCGAGCAGAGAATGGCTATCGAAGGGTTTGTGAGATAGCCTGCAAAAAGCCAGGTCGCGCCAGCTGCCATCCCGACCATCCACCCCACAAACGGAAGGTAGCCCGTCGCCAGGCTGAGATTTTCAGGCTTGTACACCACCCATTTCGGTGCCGGGAGCCGGGTGTAAAATTGTAATGCCGTAAAGAAGAGCGTGAATTGCTGGCGAATGTGCGACATCGGATAGAGCGGCTATTGTTGTTATTAGTCCGTTTTCTGGCTCACACCGGCGCTTTCAAAGCTTGCCATTTCGTTCAGAAACGCAACGGCGCTTTGCAGCAGCGGATAGGCCAGCGCGCAGCCCGTACCTTCACCCAGGCGCATATCGAGTTTCAATATCGCCTCGGCTTCCAGCGATTCGAGCAGCAAACGGTGGCCTCTTTCATTGGATTGGTGGCAGAAAACCGCATACCGGCGGGTAGACGGTTCCATTTGAAATGCACACAAATAGCTCACCGACGCGATAAATCCATCGACCAGCACCAGCATTCCCAGCCGCGCCGCTTCGCGCATGGCGCCGCACATCATCGCCATTTCAAAGCCGCCGAATGTCGCGAGTACCGATTCCGGGTCGTTGCCCGCATGCGCGTGCAGTTCCAATGCGCGGGTAAGTATTTCGATTTTTTGTAAAAGCTGGGCATCGTTCAGTCCCGTACCTTTTCCGACACATTCGCTGACAGGGATATGCAGCAACCGGCTCATCACCGCCGACGCAGCTGATGTGTTACCGATGCCCATTTCGCCGAAACCGACTACATTGCAGCCGTTTTGATGTACGTTCCGTACGAGTTCAGCACCTTTTTCAAGACATTCCCGGCATTCGGCTGCCGTCATCGCGGGCTGCTGCGCAAAGCTTTTCGTACCGAATCCGACTTTTGCGTCGATCAGTTTTTCGTTTTGGCCAAAATCATAATCCACACCCGCATCGACCAGCAGCAGGTTAATACCGTGCTGTCGCGTAAAAACGTTGATCGCCGCACCACCACCTATGAAATTGAGCACCATCTGCGGCGTCACCTCCGACGGGTAGGCACTCACGCCCTGCGCCGCAATGCCGTGGCTCGCCGCAAACACGATGACATGGGGATTCAAGAGCTGCGGCGACAAGGTATTTTGCACGGAAGCGATCTGAAATGCCAGCTTTTCCAGCGCGCCTAATGCGCCCAGCGGCTTGGTTTTCAAATCGATCTTCGCCTGGATTTCCTGTTCGGTAAGGGTGGCCGTGTACATATTATTTGATTGATTTTAAAGTAAATGGAATACCCGAAACCAGCATAACGGCTTCGTCCGCAGCGGCGGCCGCATATTGATTGGCCCAACCCTGCAAATCGGTAAACTTCCGGCCCGCCTCCGTCTCCGCATGAACGCCCATGCCGATCTCGTTGGAAATGATGATGAGCGTCGCATCGATTTTCGCCAGCGCATCGACCTCCGCCTTGAATGCGGTAAGTGATTTTTCGATATCGTATTCAAATGCGACGAACAGGTTCGTGAGCCACAGCGTAACGCAATCGATCACCACCACTCTACCCGCCAGCGGCAACCGGTGGATGTCCCGCTCGCTTTCCAGCAACGTCCATTCCGGCCCGCGTTCGTCCTGGTGCCTTTTCACGCGCTCGGCAAAGTCTTCGTCCCAAATGCGGGAAGTGGCCACATAGATCGGATTGGGCGATTTTTGCAAGGCCAGCGCCATCGCAAACCTGCTTTTCCCGCTGCGCACACCGCCTGTGACGTAGGTAATCATGAAGGTTCCGCGCTTTTGAAACGCTTGTACAAGAACAGCTGCCACTTTTCTTCCGCCACACCAGCCTTGTCCATTTCGGCACGGGCCAGCGTAAAAAACAGGTCGGACAGACGGTTGATGTACGCCGGAATGGCCTCATGCACCTCGTCGGTTTTGATGAGCGACACCAGCCTGCGCTCGCCGCGGCGCATTTGGGTGCGCACCATATGGCAAAGCGCCGAAACTTCATTCCCGCCGGGCAGCAGGAAATAATCCGATGGCGAAGTCATAGCAGCTTCCAGCGCATCGATCCACTCTTCACAAAAAGCGGCGCCATCCTCAGGCATCGGGTTTTTATTCTCCTTCTTGGCATCAGATGGCCGGGCCAGGTGCGACATCATATCCATCAGGTCCTTCTGGATTTTGTGCAGGTTCGGCTGCCATTCGTGCCCATTCCCGAGCTTCACGCGCAGCATCCCGATCGTCGAGTTAGCCTCGTCGAGCGTGCCGATGCACTCGATCCGCACGTCGTCCTTACTCACCCGGCTTCCGCCGAAAAGGCCCGTGGTGCCTTTATCGCCTTTTTTAGTATATATTTTCATTTAATCAATTAATTTATAATAGATCAGCTCGTGTCTGGGCAATAATTCGGGATGGATAATTCGGATGAGGTCGGCCAGTACCAGTTGCGGATTTACCGCACCCGATTCCCAGTAATCATTCGCTCCCTGGGCATTCATGCGGTTGTTATAACTGTAAATGTGATTGGTTTTGAATGCCTTGAAGTCCGCGTAGCGCACGTCACGCGCGAGGACATCCTTTTTGGAACGAACATTCCCGATACTCACATTCAGCCAGAAGTCTGCTTCCAGTGCCACCGGGTATACGGTTTCAAAGCTCAGCGGTAAGCTGCCCGTCGCCCTGGTGTCGGACCAATGATAGGATGCACCGGCATCGCGGAAGAAGCGGTTCACATAGCTATCGCCATTCGGCACGTACCAGGCGTCTTTGGAGTTCATGCCGGTAATCAGCGTCGGGCGGTTGGTTACCTTACTGGTCAACTGCCTCAATCGCGCGTACTCCTGCTCCACGCGGGCGAACTTGCGGTTTACTTCGCTTTCCTTGTTAATCAGTGCGGCCATCAGCTTCACCCATTCCGCCCGGCCGAGCGGCGTCGTTTCCACCCATTCCGAATTGACCATCACGGGTATCCCGGCCCGATGCAGTGATTCGTAGCGGGCGACCCTGGATACCGGACTGCCCGTCGCCATGATCAGGTCCGGGTGCATACCCACGAGCAGTTCCTCGTTCAGGCCCTGGTCCTTCCCTACTTCTACGATTTTCCCGGATTGAATGCGGCTGATGACCCTCGGCGAAGACACATATTTGAGATTGCCCATCCCCGTAAGAATATCCTCACAACCCAAAAATCCCACCAACCCGATATGCAGCGACGACATCGCGACCATGCTCCGCACGGGGATCTCGATTACCTGGCTGTCTTTGTAGCCGATCGGTCGCGGCGTCCCGCGCTGCACGAGCACATAGGAAAGCGTGTCCGTCGATTTTTCGAACGGGCTCATGATTTTGACCACCTTATAATGGCCGTGATAGCTGATTGTGAAGCCTTTGGCGTGCGCCACTTTCACCTTTTCAGGGAAGAGGTCTTTACCGGAATAATGCGAATCGCCCCTCTCGTAAATGGACGACGAAGTGCTGCACCCGGCCATCAGGCTCAGCAGCAGAAGGACTGCAAGTAATTTTGTACGGTTCATGTAGTCATCGGCCTTTCTTCCGAAAGCCATATTAACAGCGTTTGCAGGCAGGTCTTCTGACTCGTCCAACTCTTGCGCCTTCCCGGGTTCCCCCAGTGGCAACTTACAAGAGCCTCACAATGAACTCACAGCAGCGGAGACTGTTCCGGATTTACACCGGATTCCCTTTTAATCACGCACAATGCGCGCACCTGGATGGCCGCAAAACTAGCAATATTTTATTGCTTATCATTGCAAACATTCAATTCCACACACGCCGCATGAAACGGGACGACACCCTCCGGAAATCCATTCTGGAAGATATTTTCGACGATTTCTTGGTTTTCAGCCGCCGGATGTTCACATACTATTCCCGCATTCTCGACAAATACGACAAGCCGATCACCGCTTTTGCCATTTTCACCGACGCAAATCGTTCTTTCCGGCCCTGTGAATACTACCGGGAATTTATAGGTGCATGCCCGCTGGAAGAAATTGCGAATATTGTGGGTGAGCCCATTGAGTTGATCCATAAGGTTAGGCTCGGTCGTCTTAAAGGGCTAATGTGAGAAAAGCTTCAATCAAGACGATTATCAACAAGCATGTGAAATGATTGATCCTCGCGACGCGATCGATCTCATTCGCTCCTACCACCCGCTCGCGCTCCCCGATAAACGGCTTCTCCACCAACTTCCCGTGATACACATTCGGCCCGCCGAAGCGACAATCTAAAATACCGGCCAACGCGGCCTCCGGGTAACCGGCGTTGGGACTTTTGTGTTTGTTTCCGAATTGTAAAGTGAATCTTAATCCGCGCTTGCTTCCGGTCACGACTACCATCAATAGCGCCGTCAGCCGGGCGGGAATGAAGTTGGCAACATCGTCCAGGCGCGCGGCGAATTTTCCGAACTGCTCATAATGCTCGCTGCGGTAACCCAGCATCGAATCCATTGTGTTGATCATTTTGTATACCATCATACCGGGTACGCCCGCGACCGCGTAATAAAACAACGGCGCGATGACACCGTCGCTCAGGTTTTCGGACATCGTTTCCAGCACGGCAATGCGGATTTGCTGCGCGCTGAGGTTAGATGTATCCCGGCCCACAATGCGCGAAAGTTGCTTTCTCCCCGCTTCCAACCCCTCATTTTCCAATACTGCATATACCTTTTTGCCTTCTGCGATCAATGAATGATTGGCTAACCCGTAGTAAACCCACATGGTATTGACTATCAGAAATAAATAACGGAAATGACACAGCAGCGCATTCAATTGATGGAAGAACAAAAATGCTGCGACAACTAATATAATGCTCAGCAGCATACCCTTCCAGAATCTGTACCGCCCGCGGTTCAGCAGCTTCTCGCCCATGGCAATGGCATTCCCGTAAACCCGCACGGGATGTGGCCAGTGGTCGGGATCACCAAGCCAGAGATCCAGCAGGTAGCCGCCGAGCAACGGAATAATTAATAGTAGAGGCTCTGCCATTCTTTCAATGCATTGACCATCGTTTCATTATCGGCCGGGCGCTGGGTAGCGAGCCGGAAATGCTGGCGGGTGAGTCCGCGGAAATTGCCCGCGTCGCGGATTAGCAGTCCGTGTTTTTCGAGCAGAAATTCTTTCAGTTGCGCCGCATTCCGTACCAGCGTCCGGGCCAGGAAGAAATGCGTGCCGCTTTCGAACACTTCCAGGCATTCCAGTTTTTTTAATTCTTGAACAAACGTTCTATTATTTTTCAACAACTCCTGAACCGGCGGTTGAACGCTTTCGAAATGGTCGAAAATGTAATGCCCCGCTGCAATCGCCAACGTGTTGACCGTCCAGGGTTGTTTGATATTTGTCAATCGATCCACGATATCTTCCTGTGCAAGCAGGTAACCCAACCTCAGGCCAGGTATCGCGTACGTTTTGGTTAACGAACGCATAATGAGCAGATTCGGGAACCGTGTCATCAGAGAAACGGCCGATTCAGCATTGGCTGTGAAGTCGATAAAAGCTTCATCTACAACAAAAAGACATTGCGGGTTCAGTTTGAGCCAATACAGGAGGTCGTGGAAAATGAGTCCCGTCGGATTGTTAGGGCTGCAAATGAACAGCAAGTCGGTCTTCAATCTCGGGAGTTCGAGCGCTTCCTGCCAGGACATACTTCTGATTTCATGCTCAAAACTCAGACAGGCGTCTTCATACTCGGCGAACGACGGCGCGACGATGGTCGTCCGCTTGCCCGTAAAAAGCTGCGCGATCAGGTAAATGCTTTCCGTGGTGCCGTTGCAAACGAGCACCTGGCCCGCCGGGACCTGGTGATGGCCGGCGATTTTCTCGCGCAAGCTCTCGGCAAGTACTTCGGGATAGCGGTTGATGTCGGCCCAGCGCTCGAAAACGTGCGCTTTGAGGCCGGCCGGTTCGCCCCCGTACCAGACATTTGTGCTGAAATCCGCGATGATGCGCGTTCCATACCGGTAGCCATCATCCCCATGCCCGTGCAGCATACTTATTCTATTAAACTTTTGTAAATCAAATCCATATCCATATGTGCACGCAGCAAATCGGCCAATTTATCGTACTGCTGCTCCTTAAATTCCCGGTAGTCGTACGGCGTGCCCTGCTCTCGCGTGTAAGGCGCGAGGACATGCTCTATCACCGCCGCATTGTCCAGGATCCCGTGCAGATAGGTGCCCCACGTGTAGGCGTTACGGTAATAGCCATCCTTCCTGCCATCGGCAAAAACCGCCACCGGCTCTCCGGGTTCGAGCGATGTGGTTTCTCCCATATGGATTTCGTAACCCGAACTAGGCTCCGTATTGTCCCTGAACCTAAATGTGCATTGCAATGTCGTTTTCTCCGGCTGCAAAATAGTTGTAACCGGTAGCAAACCAAGCCCGGGTATTTCCTCGATATCGCCCTCCACATGGCAGGGATCAAGAATACTTTCGCCGAGCATTTGATAGCCGCCGCAGATGCCGATAATAGTCTTCCCGGCCTTGTGCGCGTTGTAAATGGCCCTCGCCACGCCGCTGTTCCTGATCGCCAGCATATCCGCGATGGTGTTTTTGCTACCGGGAATGAGCACGACCGAAGCCCTTTCAATTTCAGAAGGTTCATTGGTATAATACAAATTCACCCTAGGGTCCTTTTCCAGCCGGTCGAAGTCGGTGAAGTTGGACAGGCGTCTCAACAGGACGACAGCCACATTTACCTTCCCTTCCACCGCCGACCGGTATTTCAGTTCCAGCGACACCGAATCTTCCTGCTCGATATGAATATCCCGAAAATAGGGCAAAATACCCACTACCGGCAAGCCTGTGAGCTCTTCGAGCATACGTTTCCCCTCTTCAAACAGTCGCCCGTCACCCCGGAACTTGTTGATAATAATACCTTTCATGCACGCCCGCTCCTCTTCCGTGAGCAATGCGATGGTGCCGTAAACACTGCCGAAAACACCCCCTTTATCGATGTCGGCGATCAGGTAAGCGGCTGCGCCTGCATGGGCCGCCATTCTTAGATTAGTAATATCGCGGTTTTTAAGGTTCAACTCCGATATACTCCCCGCACCTTCCATCACGATCGGCGCATATTTACCGGCAAGCCTGTCGAATGCGTCTTTCACGGCTGAAAACAATTCGCGGCGGTCGTTCTCCATAAAATACTCGTAAGCCGATTGGTTGCCAATCGGCTTACCGTTCAATACCACCTGCGAGGATTTGTCATTGGTCGGTTTCAGCAAAACCGGGTTCATGTCCGACTCGCACGGCACCTGCGCGGCCTCGGCCTGCACGGCTTGCGCCCGCCCCAATTCGAGGCCGTCGGCTGTCACGAAGCTGTTGAGCGACATATTTTGCGCCTTGAACGGCGCCGGATGGTAACCGTCTTGCTTAAAAATCCTGCAAAAACCGGCTGTTATCACGCTTTTTCCCACGTCGGAGCCAGTGCCGACAAACATAATGGGCCGCAGTTTCTGATGGTTCATTCTATTAAATTACAATCCGATCCAATATCGTTTCCGTCAATCCATTCGCCGAGAGCTCGTGCAGCGAAACATACTCCGCACGCAATGCATTCGCCAGCTCACGCGCTTTTCCATAGCGAATATAGCCGCTCTCCGTGTCCAGCACCAATGCCGGATATGGTATCTCGGAGGCCAGTCGCAACGACTGCCCCCAAGCGTCACCATTACCGCCGGGTAGCGGCACATTCGCCTTGCCATCGCTCAATAGCACGAGCAGCGGCTGCATATGCGCGGTTTCCGGATGGCTTCCTAGTACTTTTCCTGCCAGCTGCAAGGCGTGCGGCAACGGCGTTCGCCCCCCGGTCGGCAGCTTTTCCAATGCCTGCTGCGCGAGGTCGATATTTCGGGTCGGTTCAAGCAAAACATTCGCTTCCACGCCGCGGAATGCAATCACTCCCACACTGTTACGCTTCTGATAAGCGTCCTCAAGAAGACTCATCACGCTGCCTTTTACGGCCTCCATCCGTTGTCCCGCCGCCATCGACCCCGACGCATCTACGACAAAAAGGATCAAATGACCGGCCTTCCCGTTTCTGATTTTCTGATGTAGATCCCCGCGCACGACCGACGGTTGTTCGGGATTGCGGACAATAGCGTGCAAAATGGTTTCATTCACGGCCAAATCCGTAATCACATCCGTTTTTACGGCACGCACCTGGAATCCCTTGATCGTTTGTTTTGCCTTGGAACCCGTTCCAACCGTCAGCTCCGGGCGTTCCACAAACCTATCAGGCAGCAATTCCGGAACGACCATTCCAGAATAAACGCCTGCCACATATTCTTCCTGCTTGTCGCTACAATTCCCCTCCCCGCATTCGCCTTTTGAATCATCCGGGGATCCGTCGGCATTACGATCATCCCCATTCATATCAGGCTCTGAAGCGCTTGCATCATCTCGCATGGTCGGCTTGGCATGATCGCCCCCTCCATTTAGCTTATCTTTATCTGAATGAGGCGATTCAGGCAAACTACCTGGTGATGGCGGCAGCGCATTCCTACCCCTTCTATGCATCAAAACAAGCTCCGCTGCTTCCCGCACATCATCGGGCGATACCCTGTCACGGCTGTTCAATGCCGCGATCGTGATCGCCGTTTTATACATGAAAATATCTGCCCGAAGGCTGCTTACGCCCCATTCGATGCAAAGCTGACTGATCATTTTCAGTAACCCGTCGGGCATTTGCACGCCGGGCAGCAACTTTCGCGCGCGGGCAATCTGCATCCTGATCGCCTCCTGCCCATTATCCCATTGCTTTTCAAATGCTTTCGAATCCCGTTCGAATGCAATCCTGCGCCGGACAACTTCCGTTCGCTCGTCCACAGTCGCCTGGGCACCTACTTCCACCATCAGCCCGAAGCGGTCCAGGAACTGCGGGCGCAGGTTTCCTTCCTCAGGGTTCATCGTGCCGATCAGCACAAACCGGGCCGGATGGCTCACCGACAGGCCTTCGCGCTGCACGGTATTCACGCCCGAAACCGAAACGTCGAGCAGCACATCCACCAAATGATCGGCCAGCAGATTCACCTCATCTATATATAAAATACCCTCGTGCGCACCTGCAAGCAGGCCCGGCAATAGTTTCTTGGTTTTATTCGCAAGAATCGCCTCGATATCCAGGCTACCGAGCACGCGGTCTTCCGAAGCCCCGAGCGGCAAGTCGACAAACGGTACCGGCTCGTCAGCGCTCTCCGGGTGCGGCATTACCGAAGCCAGCCCGCGCACGGCCGTCGTTTTCGCCGTGCCCTTCTCGCCTTTAATCAGCACGCCGCCGATCCCGGGATTGATCGCGCACAGAAGCAGCGCTTTTTTCAGTTTTTCCTGCCCAACAATCGCGGCAAACGGGTATGATGTCATTTCAATGTCAATTCAGATAATCCCTATTCCGCCCTCGATTCGAGCAGCGCTTCACTTTTGAGATACAAATTCTTCAAACCTTCCAGCGCCCGTTCCGACGGGTTTTCCCAAAGTCCGCGCTGTGCCGCTTCGAGCAACCGTTCTGCAATGGCATGCAGCGCCCAGGGGCTGTTTGCTTCGAAAAATTGCTGCATATCCGCATCCAATGCATAAGTTTCGGCCACTTTCTCGTACATCCAGTCGGCGACGACATTCGCGGTGGCATCATATCCGAAGAGATAATCCACCGTCGCCGTCAATTCCAGGCCGCCTTTGTAGCCATGTTTTTTAATGCTTTCGATCCATTTGGGATTCACGACCCGCGACCGGAAAACCCGCAGCGTTTCTTCCTTCAAATCCCGCACAACGGGCCGCGCCGGATCCTGGGAGTCGCCGAAATAATGACGTGGCTGCTGGCCGGTCAGGTTGCGGATCGTCGCGATCATTCCGCCGTGAAATTGCAGGTAATCGTCGCTGTCGAACAGGTCGTGCTCGCGGTTGTCCTGGTTGTGCAATGCTACTTCCACACCGGCCAATCGCTGGGTAAATTCCTTGCGCGCATCAACACCCTGAGCGTTTTTAGAATAGGCATAACCGCCCCAGTTGATGTACGCCTGGGCGAAATCGCCGTCCGTTTCCCAGTTTTTTTCATTAATCAAAGGCAAAATCCCTGCCCCGTAACTCCCCGGCGCCGCCCCGAAAATGCGGTATGCCGCCCGTTCCTCAGCCTCTTCGACAGACAATGCGTCGTCCTGTTGCAGCTCGGAAAGCGCCTTTAAGTAATGCTTTTTCACAAAATTCTCTTCCAACGGTTCGTCCGCGCTGATCACCAGCTGCACAGCCTCGTCCATCAGCTCGATCAAATGCGGAAATGCGTCCCTGAAAAAGCCGCTGATCCGCGTCGTAACATCGATACGAGGCCGTTCTAACGCTGCTAACGGAATGATTTCCAGTCCGGTAATGCGCCGGCTTTCCGCCTGCCACACGGGCCGCACGCCCAGCAATGCGAGCACTTCGGCCACATCGTCGCCGTGGGTGCGCATGGCGCTGGTACCCCAAATGCTGATCCCTACGCTCTCCGGGTACCGGCCGGTTTCCTTCCAATGCCGGTCCAGCACCTCTTTGGCCAGCTGCTGCCCCACTTCCCAGGCTGCTTTCGAAGGCAATACCCGCGGATCGACGGCGTAAAAATTCCGGCCCGTAGGCAGGATGTGCGCCATCCCACGTGTAGGCGCGCCGCTCGGGCCCGCCGGCACGTACCCGCCCGAAAGCCCGCGCAGGAGGTTGGTAATCTCCTCGTCCGTACGGCAGAGGTTGGGCACGAGCTCCGCGGATATAAATGTCAGGATCGAGTGCAGGTGTTGCCATGCGGGCAATTCCGGGTTTTGGTCAATGGCTTCGAAAATAACCCGGTTAATGTGCATTTCGTCAAACTGGTAATGCTCGAAAAGACGGATCAGGTGTGCCGCCATTTCGTCCAGCGTCTCCACTGCATCGGCATAGGTTACTACCGGCCTGCCCGCCCAGGATGCCAGTGCATCCGCGGGCGCAGTCAGCCTTTGTCCCTTTTGTTGATGAAGTGTTTCAATATCAAAACCATATAATACAGCCAATGCAGCCTGCATACCCGGCACCGGGCCGTTCGGCAGGCGTGTCAGCGATTGCAGCATATCGATCAGCGCTTCGCCCGCGGGCATTTCGCCGAGCGTATGCAGGCCGTTGCGGATCTGCGCCGCGCCCAGCTCGCACAAGTAGCCGTCGATGTCTTCGATCAAATGCGCGATATCCTTGCCGTCCATTTCCGTGAGGCTCACCGGCACGCCTTCCGGCGTCATCTCGTCGTCCCAATCGTGTTTATGGTCGCCGTGATCGCGGCTGAGCATGGCCGAAAGGTCGGCGTCGAGGTTCGTCTGTTTGATCAGGTCCCAGATCTGCCTTTGCAGCAATGGCAGCTTGGAAGGATCGAGGCTTTCGACCTGGTAATATTCGTCCACCAGCTGTGTCAGCTGCGCGAGTTCGCCGTAGCTGTCTGCCGAGGTCATCGGCGGTGTCAGGTGGTCCACCACCACGGCATGTGCGCGGCGTTTGGCCTGGGAGCCCTCGCCGGGATCGTTGATGATGAACGGGTAGAACAGCGGCAAATCGGCCAGGAATGCATCCGGAAAGCAGCTTTCTGACAGGCCAATGCCCTTTCCGGGCAACCATTCCAGCGTCCCGTGCTTGCCTACGTGTACGATTGCGTCCGCACCCCAGCCATCCCGCAGCCAGCGATACAATGCATAATAATGATGCGTGGGCGGCAAGTCGGGCTGGTGATAGATCGCGTCGGGGTCCATGCCATAGCCGCGCGGCGGTTGCAATGCCACAAAGGCATTCCCCAGGTCGAGGCCGGCGAGCGCGATGTGGCCTTCGTGCACATAAGTCTCGCCGGGGGCCGGTCCCCACTGTTTCAGCATCTTTTGCCGCGCCGCTTCCGGCAATTCTTCGAACCAGGCCACATATTGTGCCGCCGGCACACGCGCGGCCGCCTGTGCCAGCTGGCCGGGCGTGAGGAAATCCTCGTCATACGCACAAAGATCAATCAGCTTGTGGATCAACGCGGTACCCGTTTCGGGCAGGTCATCGATGCGATAACCTTCATCCTGCATGGCCCGAAGGATGTTTAGCAACGATGCCGGTGCGTCCAGCCCCACCGCATTCCCGATTTGAGAAGCTTTTGTATTGGAATTGGTAAAAATGAATGCGACTTTCTTGTCCGCATTGCGCAGGTATTTTAATCGTGCAAACCGGATCGCCAGGCCTGTTACCCGGTCGACCCGGTTATCCAACGGCATGTATCCGCGCGCATCACGCCCTTTTTCCTTGAAAGAAACGGGGACGGTAATAATGCGTCCGTCAAACTCCGGTATCGCCACATTCATCGCCGTGTCGAGCGGGTTAAGTCCCCGCGAAGACGATTCCCACGGCCCGCGGCTCATCCCGCTAGTGATTGCCTGAAATACAGGCACATTCAATTCCTGCAACACGCCCGCAGTGCCCGCCGCATGTCCCGACGGCCCCGTGTCCGTCATCGCAAACGAAATAGTATTGATCAGCACGTCGATACCCATACCTGCCTCGCGGTTGAAATAACCAAAGGCCAACGGTTTCCCTGTGGCCGGATCGGTTGATTTAAGGGAGGAAGTAAACACAGGCAGCGCATTCACGCCGCGCTCTTCCAGCGAGCGGATCATCGCATCCACAAACCCCGTATTTCCGCTCAACCAATGTGCCCGGTAGAAAGTTATCCCGATCGTCGGCAACGCCGGATCGCGGTATTTCAGCCAGTCGGAAGCATCGGAGAATTCGGGGAGGTCGGGGTGGTAAATGCCGTGTTCGGGCAGATTCGTCGGTGCGTCTGCGCCGAAGCCGGTCATCAGCAAATGGTCGGACAGGTAGCTGAGCAGCCCGATGAGATTATTATAACCACCCGCTTGCAAATAGGCCAGCGTTTCGTGCAGGATCGCTGGCGACACCGTCGAAACGGCGGCAAATTCAGGGTTCATTTCGCCCGTACCGCTTACCACGATAAGGTGCTGCCCGCGCTGGCCGGCCAGTTTTACCAGCTCATTGAAGCCCGGAATGGTGCTCAGCCGCCCGTGAATACGGATAACAATGATCCGCGCCCCCGCGATTTCCCGCTGCAAAAGCTGTTGCATCTGCTCCTCGCTTTTGATCGCCATCAGGCTGATACCCGTCGTTTTGGGAAAATCTTCCGGCAGGAGCTGCAATGCCCGGTCGAGCGTGAGCAGGTCCGTGTCCGCGTGCGTGAGAAACACGATCCCGTCGGCAGGAACGGCGGTCTGGCCCAATTCGGTGGCGGTTTCGGAACCTTTCCAGGTATAAAATTGAAACACATATTCGGCCAGGTCCGACGGCGGCACGAGGTATCGGTCGGCCTTTACCATGCTTTCGATATAGTCGAAAATCGCGATGATCTGCCAATCGTAATTGATAGAATGGAACCACACCGAATGCCCGTCGAAGAGCAGCGTCACCACGTTCGCGAGTGTACACGGGCCCAGGCAGCCGCCTTTGGTCATATGCACCACATTGCGCAGCTTTCTCCTCAGCCATTCATTTTTATACAGTTCCACGGGAATCGGGGCATATCCCCGGTCTACTCGCCCGCAACAGCATGCATTGTAGCAATACGAAAGGTGCCCCCGCCGCTGGACGAGGTTAATGGCCTTTCCGTCAGATCGCGTCACGCGCTGGCGTTTCATTCTGGGCGCTGGACTATCTGCCATCGTTGTCGGGTGTTTTGCGTGTCTGGTCGATGAGGTGTTGGATAAACCCGTGATTATCTGCCCAGTAAAGATGTGTGTATGAAGCAAATGTATTTTTTCTGCTAAAAAACGGGGTGTCGACCGGCATACCTTTCGCATTCGTAACGAAGGCATCCTCCGCATGCATCGCGTGCGATTTGAGCACCGAATAATGAAACTCGTGCCCCCGGATTTCCAGGCCATTCCAATGCACATTGCGGTATCCGAGCGTCATCCGCGAGCCTTGCAGGGTCGTTTCGCAATCCAGCACGCCCGCCATCGGAAATGCCGTCCCATTGCCGGCCGTAATCGATTTTCCGAGATACATCAGCCCGCCGCATTCGGCATAGGCCAATCCGCCGTTTTCGCAGTATTCGCGAATGCTGGCCAGCATCGGCTGGTTATTAGACAGTTGTCGGGCAAAAAGCTCCGGATAGCCGCCGGGCAGGTACAGCAAGTCGGTCGGCGGCAATGCATTGTCGCTCAGCGGGCTAACCCACCGGATCTCCCCGAATGCCCTCAGCGCTTCGATATTTTGGTGATAAACAAAAGAAAAAGCCTCGTCGCGCGCCACGGTAATGTGCAGGTCGCGGGTGGTATTCGTTGGTACCAGTAAATGTTCCCGCCGATTTTCAACACCTTCCACCAACGCATTCAGGGCAGTAACTTCCAGGAGCCGTCCGATGTTCACTGTCCGGGGAATAATATCCGCCAGACGTTCGATAATTGCTTCATAATCCGTTTCAGCCGATATGTGCAGTCCCAAATGTCGGGAAGGAATGTGCAATGCTTCATTTTTAGGCAAATACCCCAGCGCTTCCACACCTGCATCCGCGCAGGCATCCTGTAAAAAACGGTAATGCGATTCAGTATTGACCCAGTTGAAAATGGCCCCAACGACGCGGATACCGGGATAAAAATTCTTCAAACCATAGATCAACGGCGCCGCGGAATACGCCATCGACTGCGCATTCATGACCAACACCACCGGCATATCGAGCAACGCCGCGATTTCCGCGCTGCTCCCCCGCATTTTGTCGGCCCCGTCGAAAAGCCCCATCACCCCCTCGGCCACACACACATCCGCACGCGACGCATAATCCGTATATACCGCTCGTACATGCGCCCCGGAAGCCATAAAAGTGTCGAGGTTCAGGCTTGGCTGCCCCGCCGCCGCCGAATGGTGAACAGTATCGATATAATCAGGCCCGCATTTAAACGGCTGCACACCATACCCGCGGTTCCGCAACGCCCGCAGCAATCCCAGGGTCAAGGTCGTCTTACCCGAATTGCTCGAAGGAGCGGAGATGAGGAAACTGGATTTTGGAATGGACATGATAAAACCATCGGTTGATTTTAACTTCCAATGCATCGATGGTCAAGAAAAAAGAAAGGCATACCCGGGCGGCGACGCTACCCGGCAAGTCGGGAAGTGACCCGACAAAATATCCAAACCAGACCCTGCTTCATACCGCGAAAGCATTGTCAACAAGGAAAGGACAGGTGCTCTGGCTTGGGTTACCCCTCACAGTTGCGCGACAGCTCGTGGTTTTCACACGATTCCCCTGAAATGCGTTGATACGCAAGACCTTTTCCTGTTGGAGAAGTATGTTAAAGAACTCTTTGTGCAGTAAAGTTAGCGGTATTCGGCTATTTTTTGGGTTTATGTCAAACAAAAACCCATAGCTTTGTGCATTCATTGGTTCGCGCCCCGCGGCGTGATTAAAAGGGAATCCGGTGTAAATCCGGAGCAGTACCCGCTGCTGTAAGTTCATTAGTAATGCTCTTGTAAGATGTCACTGGGAAACCCCGGGAAGGCGCAAGGGCTGAACGAGCCAGAAGACCTGCCGTTGAATGATCCGGTTTTGCTTTCGGGAAGAAAGGCAAGAGGAAACGGCAGGCTGCGTCGCGGCCGCGCTACTCCCTGCATTCTCCCATAAGTTGTTTTCTAATTTATGCGGAAATCCAAATGATTCAGTACCTGCTTATTGACTCGCTGCTACTCGGCGTGCAGCATTCCTTCGAACCCGACCATATGGCCGCCGTGTCGGTACTCGCTACCGAAGACAAAAACGGCGCAAATCAGCAGAATACCGTCCTCCGGGACCCGGCCCTCCGTTGGAAATTGATCTGGCGGTCGTCGCATTGGGCACTGGGGCACTCATTTACCCTCATTCTTTTTGCCACACTGGTACTACTGCTCAAATCGACGCTTTCGCTGCAAATCGCCGATCAGGTTGAAATGCTCGTGGGGCCGCTGATGATATGGCTGGGCATTCTGGCTATCCGCCGGAACTTCAAAAAGGCCGCGGCAGCGGAATTCCAGGGTGAACGGACAGTAAGCCGTTCCTTCTGGGTGGGGATGGTGCACGGGCTCGCGGGAACGGGCGGGGCGTGTGCCGTCGCATTGACACTCGCCGCACGGGATGCGATGACGGCCGTGTGGATCATCATTCTGCAAAGCATCGGCATTATCCTCTCCATGTCGGCCTACGGCTACTTTTTCGCGTTTTCGATCGGCCGTTTTGCCGGAAAACGGGAGCGTTTTCTGATGGTGGTCAACTACCTCGTCGGCGCGTTTTCAATCGTCATCGGCGCGGTAACTCTCTATGAATCATTTCAATTCTAACAATGCATACCCAACTTTACCAGATTGCCCGGGTGCCTGCCGCCGGATTACTTTTTTCACTGCTCGCCTGTTCAGCCGCCTGCGCGCAGGATAGCGCTCCCGACTCGTCCGGGCGCAAACTGCTGGACCCGGTAGTTGTTACCGCAACCCGCTTTGAGGCCCGAAAGGAGAAAATCGCCCAAAAGCTGGACATTATTTCCAAAGAAGACATTCAAATGACGCCCGCCAACGACCTGACCGACATTGTGAGGAAAACGGCTGCGGTGGACGTTATTCAATATCCTAACCTGTCTTCCGGCATCGGCATTCGCGGTTTCCGGCCCCAGTTTTCAGGCCTGAACCAACGCACGCTGCTGCTGATCGACGGGCGACCTGCCGGCGCAACCAATCTCTCACAGATCAACCTGAATGGCATCGAGCGCATTGAAGTACTGAAAGGCCCGGCGTCGTCACTATACGGCTCGCAGGCGATGGGCGGGGTGATCAATGTGATAACCCAGCGTTCGAAAGGTGCGCCGGCGGGCAATGCATTCCTCGAATACGGTAGTTTCAAAACCGTCCAGGCCGGGTTGAATACGGGTGGAAATATTACTTCCAAACTGGATTACGACCTGTCGTTCAGCTATCTCGAACGTTCGAAAGATTACAAAATCGGAGAAAACAACTGGCTGCGCAATGCCTTCGGTTATAAGCACGCTACGAAAAACTACGCCGACCGGCCCGCTACCCAAACCGATGAAACGACCAGTGATGGTGCGAGAAGGCAGTTTACGAAACTGCATTATTATTCGGGTGCATTGCGGCTGGGTTATCAGATCAACGAGCGGTGGCGTGTAGACGTCCGCGGCGAGCAATTCCAGGCGAAAGACGTGGAATCTCCTGGCGAAATATCCTCGGGAAGCACCGAGTCCAGTACCAAGGACGTTGACCGCCAGGCATTGGACGTGTCGCTGAGCGGCCGGATCGGGCAGCACAGTCCTAGCATTAAAGTGTATGCTTCGGAGGAAAACACCAAAAATTACACGCAAAACGTATCAGGCAAGCCGGTCATACCATTCCGCTCGGCGCAAGGGCATAATGCGTGGAAGGGTATCCAGGTCAAAGATGTTTGGAAACTGGGCAAGCATTCGGTGATACTGGGCTATGACTATCTCCATGCATCCACCGCCAGCCGTCGCTGGACCAACGACACCACCGAGCGTGCGCCTACCCAGCCGGAATACGCCCTTGTTTCCAGCGCATTTTTCGGGCAGGCATTGGTGACTTTGGGTAAACTAACCTTGCAACCCGGCATCCGCATCGACCACATCACCTTCGACGTCCGCGAAACACCGCTCCTGCCAACTTACCAGGCCGGCAAAAAATCGACGCCATTTACCAGCCCAAGCCTGGGTATCACCTATGCCCTTACACCTGCATTGCGCGCAAAAGCGAACATCGGCCGCGCATTCGTGACGACGGACGCGTACAGCGTGGCGGGTTACAATGAAGTCCGTGATTCAAAAGGGCGCATTGCTGTAACGGCCGGCAATGCTGATCTGAAAAATGAAAGCAGCGTCAGCTGGGATCTGGGATTGGAATTCAATAAGCCAAAGTCGGGCTTTGCAGCAAATGTGACATTCTACTCGACAAAAGTCGACAACCGGATCGCGAAAATTATCCAGGTTGTGAATGAGCCTTTGCAAAACGGCGACGTGATCACTTCGCGTGCCACGTTCGTCAACGCCGCCGACGCGAAAATAACGGGCCTCGAAACGGAAGTGTCCTACGATTTCGGCGCACGCAACGATTACCGTTACTCACTCAAAGCATTTTGGAACGGTAATTCTATTATGAGCGCCAACGAGCTCATCGTCGGCACGGACGCCTCCTCCATCCGCCGCGACATTCAGAATGTGGCGCGCAACACATTCAACTTCGGCATCGCGTACGACAATTTGAACTGGCTGCAACTCCGGCTATCGGGCAGAGCCATCGGAACGCGGAAGGATATTGATTACACAGACCCTATTAATCCGGACATCGAATATCCGCAATACATGGTGCTGGACTTCGCGGCGCAGTTCAGGATCGCAGGCGGGCACTCCATTGCATTGAAATTGAACAATGTAACGGATGAAAACTACTACGAAAAGCGGGGCTACAACCTGCCGGGGAGGTCGGTTTCGGTAAGATATACGAAGAGTTTCTAAGTTTTGAGAGCCTATTCGGATTTAGATTCCGAATAGGCTTTTTCTCTGGCCCGAATTTCGCGTTGCCTCCATGCCCATTCGCTCATAAAACGTCTGTCCTCCTCGGATCTCTCGCCTTCCCAATGCATCATAGGGCCAACCGGGTCACGATCATCGGCCCAGCTTTTATCCCAAATATCTTCCTCTTCGATGTTTTTCAGTGCTTCTTTCATAATGGAAGTTAGGCATTTTTAAAGTACAAATCAATCAATTTCAGGGCCTCTCTCGGTTCGA
The DNA here is from genome assembly GCF_000382205.1 of Dyadobacter beijingensis DSM 21582. Lineage (GTDB taxonomy): Bacteria > Bacteroidota > Bacteroidia > Cytophagales > Spirosomataceae > Dyadobacter > Dyadobacter beijingensis. The sequence continues at coordinate 178,180 of NZ_KB907792.1, read as the reverse complement.
CAATCATCCGGATGCCAAACAGCCTCCTCGCGCCCATTCGCTCATAGTAAGGCATCAATCTGCTTTTAGCATCGAAATAAATAAACCCATCCATCCCCTCATCATAGGACACTTTGCAGCATAAGGCTACCATCGCCTTCCCGATTCCATTGTAAACCGGATTTCCATGCTTATTGGCATTGCTGATTTCCATACTTGTACATTCCAGTATTCCCGGCGTGGGCCTCCACGCAACCAAGCCCTGAACGGCCGGATTCGCCTCTACTTGCAGTTTGTACACAACATACTGCCTGACTAGCTTCAAAAAATCAAAGTTAAAATGCCCCCTTGACGCTCCAAGTTCGCTCAATGTCGCCTGCGACGCGATCGCATCTACCTTTTCCCCGGTAGCATTAAAAGTAAAAGCAGATGATAGTGTGTATATTCCCCCCATGCACCAAAATTACCAAATGCGGCCGCAACGAACGGTTCGTGTTGCGACCGCCTGATAATTAGTATTTATCCCACCAGTTCCTTGCCGCTTTACTGTTTCTGCCGCCCAGCTTTTCCAATGCCGTGCGGTAGTGGGCGCCGTTGAGGGACGCTTCTACGAGCGGGTAGCTCATCCGTTTGGAGATGTCGGCAACGTCCGGATCGAGGGAGCCGTCGGCGGGGAGGGCGAAAATGGCCTTGCCGGTGATCGGGTCCTTGAAATCGAGACGCAGGCGTTCGAGCCAGCCCTGGATACCCTGGGTGTACATAGCTACCCACTTCTGAGAACCGATGCTATCTTTCCATTTGGCTGCATGATAGGGTACCTTTTTGAGATATGCCGCAATGCTTTCCTCGCGTATGCCCGCGAACCGCATGGATGCGGCCACGCCTTCCTGGTAATATTGCGCGGCGGTGCCGGTGAGGCCCACTTTCAGGTCGCGGGCCTGGATTTCCGCCAGCATAAATTTCACCTCGGCCAGGTCGAGCCAGATCGTCGGGGCGGTGGCGCCTACGGCGTAGCTGGCGGGTAAGCTCACGAGCGTCGGGTCACCGTTCGAGCTGGCATCGCTGTTTTCGAGGCCGTATGTTTCCCCCACGTACTCCGTCGTGTTTAGCAATGGTTGGGCGAAAACGGGCAGGCGCGGGTCGTCGTATTGTTTGAGATAATCGATAAAAGGCTTTGACATCGAGAAATCGACCCTGACTTTGAACGACTGGTTGATAGGGTTGTTATTCGGTGGCGAGGGCAGCCAACGGAACAACGCACTCTGCTCCTGCGCGCTGATAATGCCGCCATTCGCCGGATCGAGTGCTTTTTTGATGGCCTCGGTGGCTTCCGCCGGTTTTACATCGATCATCCGCAGCGCGATACGCAGACGAAGCGAGTTGGCGAAACGCTTCCAGGCATTCACGTCCCCGCCATAAAGTACATCGCCGGTAGCATAGCTCGGCGCGGATGCATCCAGCGTCTTCACCTGTTCGTCGAGCGTCGCCAGCAAGCCCGCGTACACTTCCTCGCCGGTATTGTATTCGGGCGTCACATCGTCGGCATTCAGCGCTTCGGCGTACGGGATCGGGCCGCCGTAAATGTCGGTCAGAAAATGATAAGTATAGGCCTTCACAATCTCCGAAATCGCGATACGATTCTGATAACCAGGCCATTGTGACACTTTCTCAACCTTCTGCGATTCCTGCAATTCATTGAGCACGTCCGTGTAAAACACATTCCACATGATCTGGTTCGTATTCTCGCGGATCTGGTAGCGGCTTTCGTCGGAATAGTACGTCGAGGACCAGTATTGGGCATAGTACATTCCGAAACGACCATTGTTCCACTCGTCGGTAATATTGGTGGAAAAATTGTATTGTGCATTCGTGAGCAGCTGCGCCGACGTAGCGTGCTCCGCCCGGTTAGGATCTTTGTTCATTTCCTCAAACCCATCGGTACAGGCCAGCACCGACGTCATGAGCAATGCGGTGGTGATTTTCCTCATGTTTTTCATAGCTGTTTCAATTAAAATCCAAAAGAAATGTTGACGCCCATCGAGCGGACCGACGGTAGGGCGCCCCCTTCGAGTCCCTGCCAGTTGGAAATGGAGTTGGTGATCGCCGTCGGATCGACATGCCTGGAATTCGATTTCATGAGCCACAGATTGCGGCCGACAAGCGAGAGCCGGACTTTGCTGAACGGCGTTTTGGCGATCCATTCCGTGGGCAGGCTGTAACCGAGGCTGATTTCGCGCAGGTAAATGTAGCTCGCGTCAATCACGTCGATCGAGTTGATATTGTAGCCGCCATTTCCATTGCTGCTGAAATGCGTCCGGGCCGGGATAACCACAGTATTCGGCGTGCCGTCCTGCCGCACCCCTTCCGCGATAACGCCGTCCTCCCGAACGCTGCCCACAGCCGTTTCTTCGAGGATACCTGTCTCACGGCCAAACATCTGGGTCGTCGAGAAAAAGCTGCCGCCTTTCTGGAAATCGATCAGTGCGGAGAAGTTGAAACCTTTGTAGCGGAATGCGTTGATGAGTCCGCCGGTAAACGACGGCAGCACCGACCCCAGCACTTTCTGATCGTCGGAGCGGAGGTAAATACCCTCTTCGTTCACGACCTTCTGTCCCTTTTCATTGTACACGAAATCATACCCCACGATGGAACCGAACGACTCCCCTTCCCGCGCTTCCAGCTGCACGGCAAACGGCGCGTTGGTGAGCACCATCGTTTTCTGGTCGGGCATGAGCCGCACGATTTTGTTGTTGTTCTTCGCCCAGTTGAGCGTCACGTCCCATTTAAAATCCCCGTTAACAATCGGCGTCGCATTCAGGCTGATCTCTATGCCTTTATTTTCGAGCAAACCCGCATTGATATATTTAAATGTGGCACCCGTAGCGGCCGACCGGCTCAGCGGGATGATCTGGTTGCGCGTGCGGCGGTTATAGTAGGATAAATTGATCCCCAGCCTGTTATTGAACACTTTCATTTCCGTACCCAACTCATATTCCGAGGTAATCTCCGGTTTCAGGTCGGGATTGGGCAAGGTATTAGGCACCGAAACACGCGGATCGGAACCGAATGGCTGGTAGAGCAGGTACGAAAGCACGGTGTTGTACGGATCGGTATCGTTCCCCACCTGCGCGAGCGCCGCGCGGAATTTGAGGAAATTCAGCCAGTTGGCGTCGATCACACCCGACGCTACCCAGGAAACCGAGCCCGACGGATAGAAGTAAGAATTATGCTTCACCGGCAAGGTCGACGACCAGTCGTTACGCGCGCCAAGGTCCAGGAAAAGCATGTCTTTAAAACCCAGCGACGAGCTCGCGAACACGGAATTGATCCGCTTTTTGGTCTTCAAATCGACAATATCAGGCCGGCCCATCGATGCTTCGAGGCTGAAAACGTCGGAACTCAGCCCGTCCACCGTCTTGGAAATGAGCGACGAGCCCGTCCGCGTCATCCGGTTGACGCCCACGTTTGCATTCCATGAAAAGTCTTTGTTAAACAGCTTATTGTAAGACACGAGTCCCTGGAAGTTGTTTTCCAGGTGCCCGTACTTGCTCAGCCAGTACTGCGGCGTGTATTGCGAGCCGATCGCCACCCTTTCCTCCTGCGTTTCGAAATAGGTATCGGTCATGTATTTCACCTCCGCGGTCAGCCCATCGGTCAGCTTGTAGCTCGCGGCGAGGTTACCGAAAAACCGCGTGCGGCCGTCGGTCTCGTAGTTCTTGTGCCGCACCCAATAGGGATTGTTGGAATAGCGCGGTGCCGGATTGAACCATGAAGTCCGGTTCCAGGTGAGCTGGGTGCCGTCGGGGAGCTCGTACTCCTTCATTTTGTTAAAATCCACCTGCCGCTGGCCCCATTGCGTAAACTGCACCATCACGTTGGCGCCGTCGTCGCCATAGCCTGTGCCGGGCCTCCCTTTCGCCGAGTGCGTCACGAAGTTGGCCGAACCCGAGATCGTCAGGTTTTTGAGCGCTTCGTAGCTGGCATTAATACCCGCATTGTGTCGGACGAGCCTGGAATTGGGCAGAATAAACTTCTGATCCAGATTCGAGTAGGAAATGCGGTAGGAGCCTTTGTCGGTAGCACCGTCGAGCGACACGTTGTGATTGAATGTGCCTCCCGTTTCGAAAAAGCTTCGAATATTGTTCGGCTGGGCCTCCCACGGCACCACTTTCCCGAAATCGGGGTTCTTGCTGTCTTTGTCCCAGCTCCAATAAGGCCGGTACAGCTGCCCTTCGAATTTCGGCCCCCACGATTCGTCCGTCGCGTATTGCGGCATCAAATCATATGTACCGCGACCGTCGTTGTCGTTGTAGGTACCCTGGCGGTCGGCCGGAAACGCCTCGGGGTTTTCGTCATAATACAGTTTGTTGAACCGGTACCCGCCGCCGTATTTATTCTGATAGCGGGGCAGTTTGTATACTTTATCAATATTGTAACCAAAAGAATAAGACAGGTTCGGCTTGCGCGATTTGCCGCCCTTCCTGGTCGTGACCACAATCACCCCGTTGGAACCGCGACTGCCGTATAATGCCGTCGCCGCGGCGCCTTTGAGGACAGTCACATTCTCGACGTCGTTGGGGTTCAGGTCCTGGATGGAGTTGCCGAAATCATAACCGCCGGAGCCGCGCTGCTGTTCGAGCGAGTTGGTATTGCGATTTTCCATCGGCATACCATCGACGACGAACAACGGGTTGTTGTTCCCGTAAATGGAGTTGATACCGCGGATATTGATCTTCGCCGAGCCGCCCATCGAGCCCGTGTTGCCCGCCACCTGCACGCCCGCGAGCTTGCCTGAAAGCGAATGTACGAGGTTCGTCTCGCGTACATTGCTTAGCTCCGAGCCATCGATTTTCTGCGCCCCGAAACCGATCGATTTTTCCTCTCGCCGGATGCCCAATGCCGTCACTACTACTTCCCCGAGCTGGCGCGAATCCTGCGCGAGCGTCACGTCCACCCGGGAACGCCCACCGACCTTCATTTCCTGTGTTTCAAAACCGATATAACTGAAAACCAGCACCGTACTGTCGTTCGCTATCCTGATGGAATACTTACCATCGGCGTCGGTTTGCGTGCCTGCATTCGCATTCCTGATCTGGATGTTCACGCCCGCGAGTGCGGTACCGTCATCCTTGCCGAGCACGGAGCCGGTCACCGTCCGTTCCTGTGCGATCGCATGCATGGCCGGGAGCAACAGCATGCACCATAGTGAATAGATATTTTTCATGGAATATATGGATTGGTAAAAAAATGCGGTATCCGTCACCAGCAGAGGGGCGCTGGCAGCATGGGAAGGGCACAATGCATCCGTTACCGGCTGGACGGTCGGCGTGACAAATGGTTCGCGTAACGGTTATTGAAACAGGCTTACCTGCTCTGCAACGATTTTCCAGCCCTCGGGCCGCCGTTGCCAGACGCGCGTAAAGAATCCCCCGACCGGTTTGCCGCCTTTCATGGCTTTGACCTTGCCAAAACAGTAAGCCAGGTCACCTTCTTTGGAAATCCCTTCTCCTGATCTGATAAATTGGTATGATTGAATGTCCGGTTGTGCAATGGCTGCGAGCGCTTGTGCTTTGGTTTTACCAAACGGGCGGTCGCTGCGCAGCAGCACTACTTCCTCCGCTAAATATTGCTTGTAAGCCTGGTTAACGTCTTTTCCGGCCGCTTCCAGAAAGGCCGCTTCCGCAGTCCAGGGCTGCGCATTGGGATCTTTCACTTTCGGAATGGGCGTAATATAGCGGTAATCCGTGTTGCTTTGCGGCTCCGGGTCGCGGCGGAACGCCTCTGCCGGGTTTCGGCTTTGCGAATGGATCACACCGCCGTCGAGCATCACCTTGAACACCCCCGACGCATTCTTTTTCCAAACCGAAAAGAAATACCCCGAACCTACCGCATCCTGCCCGCGCTCGGCGATGTATTGAAACGGCCCGGCCGTAAACCCGAGGTCGCCCGCCTGCGAAACATGCCCGATCAGCGGGTACCATTTCAGCAATGCCTCGCCTTTGGGCGACTTGCTGTATTCGGCAATGCCGTTCACAGCCGCTTCGCCGTTGAAAATCATACCGGCGCTATCCAGATAGGCGAGAAATGCCGTGGGCACGTCCGTTGCCTCCGCCTTCGCCGCAAATGCCCTTTCTTCCCGGATCAGCAGTGCCAGATCAGGATCGGTCTGCTGTGACTGTGCTGTATATACGCATGTCATCAGCAATATCGCGCAGAGCCACATACATTTGCCTGAATGCCTGTTGAGCGAACGATCGGAACTGAGTACAGGTCGGGGCATGCGGAGTGATCTGGTTAGGAGTTATCACACAATGATACAGCATCTTATGAAAAAGTAAAAGCATTCCGGCGCGCTGTCGACCGACGACGTCAATTATCGCCCAAATGCGCTGATCGAACACAACCAGCCAGTTTACACACGTTTGCGCCGCTGGTCTATTACATTATCAATCAAATACTTAGCAAAACCAGCATTTATACAATAAAGGCTGTCAAATCGCCATTTACAGGCAAGCCAAATATCGGCAGCTTTGTATCGAGAGTTTTTAACCGATTACTTTTTCCACTTTCCTCGGAAATACCGACAGGGTAATAATGGTGTAGTACAGTTGTTGTAATAATAATCCCGTCCTCAGGCGTTGAGGACGGGATTTTCATGCTAAACGCCTTCCAAAATCACCATTCGATCTGCGCACGGATTTCGCCCCCAGGATAAATGATATTGTGAATATTGAAGTAATAAAGCCCATTGAGCAGTTCCGTTTCCTTGATCTTCACGCCGTCCACCATCACGGAATTGGAATATTCACCCGCCAGGTCTCTGGGGAAATTCGGGAAAAAGTCGTGCTGGATGCCTGCATTAGCCCCTTTGGCGGCGGTTCCGTGGATATGCGAGCCGGTCGGCGTACCCGTCAGGTCTTTCCACTTGATGAAATAGCTGAGCAAATGCGTCGATTTGTTGTACATCACATCCACCGTCCCCGAAGCGTTGGTCGAGACGGCCGGAACCTGCTGCATGCCTGTCAGCACAAGCCCTTTTTTGACGACAATATGCGGCTGGTCGTAAAATTCGATCTGCCCGCGGATCTCCCCGCCCCCATTCATCGGCGTATGGATATTGAAATAGTAGAGCCCGTTGAGCAAATCGGCCTCGTTGATTTTACTGCCGTCCACCAGCACCGATGTGGAGTAAGAGCCGCTTTGCGTTTGCGGAATGTCTTTAAAGAAATCGAACTTAATGCCTGCATTTGAGCCCCGCGCAGCCGTTCCGTGAATGTGCGCACCCGTAGGAATTCCCGTGAGATTGGCCCAATTGAGGGTAAACGTGAGCATGTGCGTCGTCTTATTGTAGGATACGTCGGCCCAGCCGGATGCGCCGGTTTGCCTGGCCGGGAACTCCTGGGAACCACTCAGCGGCAATCCGTTTTGCCTCACAACATCCTGCGGCGTCTCGTGATCTTCACACCCGGCAAAGAGCATAACGAGCAGGCATACCATTCCGAACTTGCATAGAACTTTCATCATTTTGCTTTATTGGGTTGAGTTGAAAGATTTTTATAAGCTATTCCTTTAAAATTACAATTATTTAAGCAGAGTTTGGGGGAAATCGTATCAATAAAACATTAAGAAATAAAGGGTTAGCCATTTGCTGCATTTGCTCTACTTTTTCGCGCGTTCGTCGATATAATTTCGCCGGTTCGCGGCTTTTCCGTTCATTTACTGCATCATTTCGAATCGCGCTTATGGAGACTCCCTTTCTGGAAAGACAAAGCCGGTTTCCGCTTTCAAACCGTTCTGTGACGGTCAAATATGCGCTCGTGCACATGTGTTACTGGATTTTGGTCCCAGGCCGCGTTACGTCACCTGATCCCGATATTTTCGTCGCCGCTACGCCGTGCGATGCCGTTCCGAGGGCTATGCTGGGCATTCCGGCCAACCTGGATTGCGAAATGATCAAATGGCGGCTCACGCTCCGTCGCGACCCGCGCAATCCCGGCCGCGACGATTTCCAATTGCAGTATACCTACGGCATGACCAGGCCCGGCACGCAAGGTTTTAAAGACGACGGTTTCACGAAGGAGCTTTCCGGTAAATGGACCACTGACATGGCTGTCGGCCACAACTGCGAAAAACTGAAATGGGCTTTACTTTCTATTACGACCGGCAGACGAAAAGCCGACGACCTATCAATGGGACGGCTCGCTATTCCGCGACAAGCGCATATCAGATCCCGATCGGGAGGAATTTTCGGGAGGAGGTGATGGGGTTGGTTGGCCGGTAGGTGATTGATTTTTCACTCATTGGCGAGCAAGAGAATCTGCTCAAAAACTTTCTGAGAATACCGGAAATTGGTTTGCTGAATCTCCTCCAAAATCGGTGTGATTGACGAAATTACCATCATTTGTTTGGCTTTTAATAACACGCCGAGCGTTCCTGTAATTTCCAACCCCAATCTTTGCGCTACTTTTCGCGCTTTGTAGTCGTCTAGAATAAGCAGGACGGAATCTAATGTCATGGCGAAGGCAATGGCGCCAGCCTCTCCGGGATCAAGATCAAAGGTGTATTCGGCGCCCGAATCGGCTGCAATCCGAATGGAAATCCACTCCGGCAGTCGGCTTCCGAATTCACCGGCGATTGTGTCCGTAATCGTTACGGTTCCGAAAATTGACTGCAGAAGATCCAGCTTCCCTATTTTTTCAAGAAGGATAAGGCAACTGGTGTCAGCGATAATTACTTCATATTCTTTCTGCATCGGCTATCATATCAGAAACCGGGTAGTTCAACAACGATACCCCATAGTCTCCAAGCAGCTCTGCAAATGTTCGCTTCGTGACCCCGGCCATTTCAGCCGCCTGTCCCAACGAAAGTTTTCCCGATTCGTATAGCTTGGCAGCTATGAACCGGATTGTGTCATTCTGATGTTCCCCGAGGCTGTCGGGTACTTGTAGTGTGATAGTTGTCATGATAGTAAATATACGGTTTTCGGCTGACTAACCCAACAACGGAGTTTAAGCTTTACCCGGGTTAATGTGCCGCCGTCGCCTGCACATGACCTCCTTGTCTCAGCATTGTAACCAGCCGCAATGCCTCCGCATCCCCCGCATTCAAGCTTAACGCCTTCCGCGCGTAGCGCAGCGCGCCGTCCCGGTTGTCCATTTGATAGTAAGCCGCGGCAATGCGCCGCAGCACCGAAGCATTCAAAGAGTCGGATGGAAACCCGGCCCGCAATGCCACCACCTCCTGCACGAGTGTGCGCACCGCCGCGAGGTTGAGGCCGGATGTGTTGTTTCGGATCGCGTAGTCGAGGTAAGGAATGGCGTTTTCGGGTTCGTCCATTTTCAGGTGCAGGACGAAGAGGTAACGCGCCGTTTCAAATGACGGTGCTAGATGGAATGCCTTTTGAAAATTGAACAATGCATTTCGCTCGTCGCCCAGCTGGCCGCTGAGCATGGCCGATTGGTTATATAAAGCCGCGTCCAGCGGGTTTTCCAATATGAGCGATTCCACGATCTTCCGGGCTTCGCGGTAGTTTTTCCTTTCGATATAATGGTTGTACGCCTGATCCATCGCTGTTTCCCAGGTAATGCGCCGATGGGCCAGGTCGAATGCGACCCGTTCCTCGAATGTTTCCACCGGCACCGAATCCTGCTCTAATGCCGCATTGAACGGCCAGCTCTTTTTCAGGTTAGCGATTTTGTAAATACCTCCGAGCGAGTCGATGGCGGGTACCGGCATGCTTTGTTGCAATTTTGCGAAGGACATTTCCTGATGAGCCTCCGGTTGAATAAACCGTGCCTTTTTCAATGCTTCGTAAAACGTATCAGACATCAACGCGTAGCCCTTCAAATCGGGATGGACGTGTTCGAGAATGAGCTCACTGCCGATAACGCCACCTGGCGAATGTGTTTCAAAAACAGCCTGCACATCCACCAAATGTGCATTGGAATGACTCGCTACCAGCTGACCCACGATCGCATTCATTTCCTGCGGTGCCCTGAAACGCAGTCCGTCAAGATCTTTTGCCTTGGAAAAATATTCGCGGACGGCCTGCACATTGCCACGGGCGAATTCCAGCTTTCCCAAATAGTAATTACAAAGCGCATGGGCCTTGTAACTTTCCGCTGCTTTTTTGAAATAATGATACGCCTGCAAACTGTCCGCCGCTTTCAGGTAATCAACCGCAACTTTGTAATTACGTGTAAAATCGGGAAAGCGGGTGCTATCCACCGGAAAGCTCACAAACGGCCGCAGGTCCCGCTCGTTGCTGACAAGGTTACTGATAAACACGGGTATACGCTTCCTTGAAAACACATCCAGCACCGCATGCATATTCGACCTGAACTGCTCCACGCCGCGCCGGTACAGCTCCGATTGATAGGGAATCCCCTGCCCGGCCACCATCCGCTGCATGCGGGTACCGTCATTTTGACCGTCTGCATATACAGACCGCATTTTTTGATACAAATCGGCCCCCAGCTGCATGATTTTCAAAGAACGCATTCGTAACAACGCATTCACCCACGCTGGATTCCCGCCGAGTTGTTCCGTAGAGCCGACGCCCATTGCGCCGTAATATTCGTTGTGCCCCGTGTAAATGAGCACGGCATCAGGCTGATAATCCACCATTTCGCGGGCGAAACCGAGTACCGTGTACGAATTCACGGCCGTGAGCGCCAGGTTGACGATCTCGAAATGCTGTTCCGGAAATGTACGCGCCAGCCGGTATTGCAGCCAGCGATGAAAGGAGCCGTTGTGGAAATACGGGTAACCGATGGTGGTAGACTCACCCAAAACGAAAATGCGACGGGTACCGGGAGCCTTCGTTTTGCGAAATGGCTCCACGTTACCGGTCGTCGCATTCTTCTGGTTGATGAAGTATCGTTTGGATGCGTCAGGGTTTAGGTATAGCAAGTTCTTGTCTTCGGGATATTCGATGAAAAGGCGGAGGTCGTGGCCGTAATGGAACAGCCGCAGCCCGCATTCCAGCAATGCTAAAAGGCAAAAAGGCACCGCCACGCTGATGATCTTGAACACCAGCGTGCGGCCCCGTTTCGCTTTTTTCGGATCAGTACCCGTCATTTTGCAGCCACTTCGGGTTACGCGCCATTTCGTTGACCGGAATCGGCGCCAGGTACTTTTGCGCGAAGTTTACATTCGCCGGGATCGGGTTCTCTTCGCTGCTCCGCTCGGCTACGATCTTGGGCAGCAGCTGCAAACGGACGATATCGAACCAGCGCACGCCAAACTCGCCCGCGAACTCGTACGCACGCTCGTACACGACAGAATCCCGGAATGCCGTGGCCGAAAGGCCTGCTGTGAGGTTAGGCAGCCCTGCCCGCTTGCGCACCTCGTTGATCGCCGCGTAACTGGCCGCCGTCGGGCCGCCACCCGACATGGCGGACGCTTCGGCATAGGCCAGCAATACGAGCGGATAGCGGATGATGTCATACACCTTGTTGGTACTCGGGTTAATCGAGTTGATCGTCGTCTCCGTCTCCGATACGCCGTCGCCATTCAGCCCGGCGCGGAATTTCTTGTAGTAGGGATGCCGTGCGTGCGTTTCCGGCGAGTCCCAAGGCACGAGTTTGAACGTTTTGCCGTCGGGCTGGCGCAGCTTCAAAGTCGTATAGAAAGTATCGTCGGTACGCTTGCATTTGGGCGCCTTTTTGTAAAAATTGATTTCGGGATAATAGTCGTCCCAGCCGCTCGAACCATTCGCCGCCACTTCATCCAGCGGCACGCACGACGAGCCCGCGCTGCGTAATGGCAAGCCGCCATTGACGTTGTATTGCAACCCAAAAATCGATTCGGGACCATTGTTCGTCGTAAAAACCTGCGCATAGGGCGTGCTGAGGTTAAACTGGCCAGATTTAATCACCGCATCGGCCTCGGCTGCCGCTTGCGCGTAGTTGCTGGTCTGGTTCAATGGCCATCCGGACATCGTCAGGTACACGTCGGCGAGCAGCGAACGGGCCGCCATCTGATCGGCTTTGCCGGGGGCATTGTCGAACTTCACCGGCAGCATTTCTTTTGCTTTCTGCAAATCGGCGATAATGGCCTCGTACACCTTTTCGATCGGGTCACGGTCGGGGCGGTCGTCCACGTCAATCGGCGTGAGGATCACCGGCACGGGCCCGAATGTGCGAACGAGATAATAGTAGCCCAGTGCACGCAGGAAATAGGCCTGCCCTGCCGACTGGTTTTTCTGCTCGTCGGTTGAATTCACCTTGGCATAATTCGCGATCACGTTGTTGGCCTGGTAAATGCCCTGCCACGGGCCTTGCCATTGCGCCACCATACTGCCGTTGCCGCTCCCGCCGCTGAGCCGGTCGAACAGGCGGAAATCCTCCTTGTTCAGGCCCGGGTCCGTCGTAAAATCGTCCGAACCGAAATAGGATGTGCTGCGGTTGGTAAATCCCCACGCGCCATCGCGCGCAAACTGGATGTAAATCGCTGCCACCGCACCATCCAGGTCCGACTGCGTTTTAAAATACGTACCCGGCGTGAGGTTGGCTTTGGGGTCTTCGGTGAGGTTCTGGCAACCGGAAAACGCCGCGGCAGCCATCAGAATCGATAATATTGAAGATTTGATTTTCATAATGCTCTTTTAAAAAATGTCATGAAACCGTTACAATCCCAGCCGCAAACCGGCGGTGTAAGTCCGGGCATTCGGGATCACACCCATTTCCAATCCTTGCGTAATGGCATTGAACCCATTGGAAACCTCGGGATCGTAGCCGGGGTATTTCGTGATCATGAACAGGTTCTGGCTGCTCACGTACACTTCCAGGTTACGGATTTTGATTTTATTCAAAACCACGGCAGGCAGCTTGTAGGCCAGCGACACGTTTTTCAGCTTGATATAGCTCGCATTGTACACATAGCGGCTGCTGTTGTTGAAGTTCTTGCTGGTATTGCTGAAAGCCGGGTTATCGGTCTCATTTTGCGGTGTCCAGATGTTGAGCGCGTCCTGCGTAGTCGCATTGCGCTGGTCGCCGAGGCCACCCCAGAGGTAAGCCAGCGTCTGCGAATAAATCTGGTTGCCGTGCGTGCCCTGAAACATGAAACTCAACGTAAAATCACCATAGCTCAGGTCATTGATAAACCCAAAAGAGTACTTGGGCGTACCATTGCCGATCGGCATACGGTCGTTGGCAGTATAGGCATGGTCGCCGTCCAGGTCGGTGTATTTGGCATCGCCGGGTTTCATACCGTATTTGGTAGCCTCTTCGGCCTCGCTGGTTTTCCAGGTACCGAGAAACTGGTAACCGTAAAACTCGCCCAACGGCCGCCCTACCCGCAGGATAGAAGCGCTGTTACCCGCCGACCCGATCCCGTTCACGATCACATTGTCGAGCCCGCCGAGGTCGGTTACCTTGTTTCGGTTAAACGAAATATTGAAATTGGTCGTCCAGCGCAGCTTGCCCGCGCTCACCGGCGTCCCTCCTACCGAAAACTCGATACCGCGGTTTTCCACGCTTCCGATGTTGCGCAGATAATCGCCCCCGCCCATGTAAAATGGCGCCTGATAATTGTACAGCAGGTCCGAAATGTTCTTTTTGTAGGCATCGGCGGTGAATGTCAACCTGCCGCGGAGAAACGACGCATCCAAACCAACGTCGAACTGCTCCGTGCGTTCCCATTTCAGGTTTTTCGACACTGGCGAACCGAGCGGCGTGGCTACGCTTTGCGTGGTCCCGTCATAGTAATAGGCAGGCTGCGGACCGCCCGTAGTGATCTGCGCGATCGTCGCATAAGCGCCTACCGCCTGGTTGCCCGTTTGCCCGTAACTGGCACGCAGTTTCAGGTCCGAAAACACCCTGGAACCCTTCATAAAGTCCTCGTTAGCCACATTCCAGCCCAATGCGAGCGATGGAAACGTACTGTATTTCTGGGTCAGGTGGGAAGATCCATCGGTACGAACGCTGGCCGTGACCAGGTATTTGTCCTTGTAAGCATAGTTGACCCGACCCATGTACGACTGCAATGCATCCTGCGAGTAGCCCGAGCTCGTTTGCTGGGTAGCGCCGAGGCTCAGGTTGTAGTAGCCCAATGCGTACGACGACAGGTTGTTGGCCCGTGCATTGATGGATGTCCCGTTCCCGTTCTGCTGTTCGTAAAGCGCCGTGAGCGTGACCGCGTGTTCGCCGAAGTTGGTTTTGTAGGTCAAAAAATTGCTGTTCTGGAAAAATCCGCCCCGGGACGCATTCCCTTCCGCATACAGCACCCCGTTGCTCGTACCCGGCCCGAACAGGTTCTGCGTGAAACCCGAGCGGATTTCATAGGTATTAATGGTAGTAAATGAAAGCCCTTTCAGGATGCGGTAGGTCAAAATCGCCGTGCCCGTCACATTAGCCTGGCGGTTGTCAAACTGCTGGTTCGTCGCCCTTGAAATGGGGTTATACTGGATAGAACCGTAAGGCGCCGTGTAGATAAACTGTCCGGTGGCGGGGTCGCGCACGGGCGAAGTCGGGTCCCATTCCGTGGCCTGGGTGAACGGGTCGGTCAGGTCGCCGGAGTAGCCGTTGTTGCGGCTGTTGGGCAGCATCGCGGCCACATTGAATTTCAGGTCGATTTTGTCGTTCAGCTTCGCGTCGATGTTCGCCCGCAGCGTCGTCCGTTTGTAATATTGGTTCAAAATCAGGCCCGGCTGGTCGAGGTAGTTGGCAGAAAACAGATAGCGTACATTGGACGACCCGCCCGACACATCCAGCTGGTAGTTCTGAATCCACGGCTCCTGGTGCAGCTCGTCCTGCCAGTCGGTGCCGCCATTGGCTTTCAGTTCGGCCAAACGCTGGTCCGAGAACGCAGGCGCATTGCCGGTAGAAGCAAACTGCGCATTTACAGTCCTGGCAAAATCATAGGCATTCATCAGATCGAGCTTTCTGGGGATGCTGGACTTGCTGAACCAGGTACTGAAATTGACCCGCGCCTTCCCTTCCTTACCGGTTTTGGTCGTGATCAAAACGACCCCGTTGGAGCCGCGCGAACCGTAGATTGCCGCCGACGAAGCGTCTTTCAGAATTTCCAGCGACTCGATATCGTTCGGGTTAATGGACTCGATATTACCCCCTACAAAGCCGTCGATCACATACAATGGCTCGTTGGAACCGGTAATGGAGTTGGCGCCGCGGATACGGACGTTCAGTCCGCGCCCCGGCTGCCCGCTCGAACTCGACACGGTAACGCCGGAAGTGGTGCCCTGCAAGGCCTGCTCAACCCGCACAAGGGGCCGTTTCGCAATTTCCTTCGCCGATACGCTGCTGGAAGCGCCCGTTACATCACTCTTGCGCTGCTCGCCGTAGCCTACCACCACCACTTCTTCGAGCCCGCGCTCGCTCACACGCATGCCCACGTCGATGCTCGTGCGCCCGCCTGCGATCACTTCCTGGCTCTCGTAACCCACAAAACTATACACCAATACCGCACCGGAAGCCGATTCGTCGGGTATTTCCAGGTCATACACGCCATCGGTGTTGGTGGTGGTGCCGCGCTGCGTGCCTTTGAGCACAATGCTGACGCCGGGCAGCGGATCATTTTTTTCGTCCGTCACTTTTCCCCGGATGTTGATCACTTTCGGGGCGTTACCAGGGCTGATGGTCGTCGCGCCGGGCAGTACTTCCAGGGATGATTCCGCACCGGGGGGCGGCAGTTGCGTTTGCCGCAAGCTCTGTTTCAGCTCCCGCACCGACCCCGCATCGGCGTCTTTCGGGAAGATAGCGTAGATTTTCCCGTGTTTTTTGTATTCCAAACCATTGGATTTCAGGAGGCGGTCGAGCGTTTCCTCGATGCCCTCGCCATTGCGCCCCTGGTACTGCACCTGCAACGATTTGATTTTATCATTGTGGTACATAAAATAAACGGAATGGCGCTTTTCGAGGTCATGCAACACCTGGTCCAGGCTTCGGTAGGATGGCTGCTCGCTGCGCTGGGGCTGAGGTGCCTGCCCTCTGGCGAACGTTTGCGCCTGGGCCACTGAACCGCCGGCGCATAGCAATCCCATCATGAGTAAGTTGATCTTTTTCATGCGCATTGATTGAAGGTTTCGATAAAATTTCAGTTGCTAGTCAGGGCGGCCCCGGATCGTCACCCGGCGCTCCTGGTGTGTAATGGTGACGGGCAGAATGCTTTCCAATGCACTCAACAGGTCACCCATGTTGTCTGTCGGCACGATGCCGTTTACGGTTTGTTGTCTTAATGAGTCGGCCTCGATGATAACGGTTACCCCATACGTTTCCTGGATCAGCACGGCGATTTCCGCCAGCGAGGCGTCGTTGAGCGTCCACCGGTTGTTCTTCCACGAATACACCGGGCTGGCGTCGGGCAGGTGACGGATGCGCAATTCTTTCCTGTTTCTGGAAAAATCGACGAGATCGCCTGGCTTCATCCGGATTTCCTTTTCCGGAAGGTCGTTGAGCCGCAAATGCACGAGGCCTTCGCTGAGTACGACGCGCGTCTGGTCCTGGCGGGTGTTGACATTGAATTCCGTGCCGCGTACTTCCACATTCAGGTCATGCGTGTGAACGGTAAATTTCACCGAGCGGCCTGCCTTTTTCAATTTGCTTACACTAAAAAAAGCCTCACCTTCAAGCCATACCTCGCGTTCGGTCCGCCTGCCCCAGCGGTCGGCCACGCGCAGTTTCGAATTCGCATTGAGCGTCACCAGCGACCCGTCCGGCAGCAATACCCGCCGCGATTCCCCGAAAGCTGTCCGGTAGGTGCGGTTCTGGCCCTGCCGGTAGAAATACCCGCCGAATGCGAGCAGCAGCAATACCACGGCGGCCGCGGCTTTCACCCACAGCATGCGGTTGGTAAAGATGATGGTCTTCCGGTTTTTTCCGTCTTCGATCCCCTGCCAGATCCGGTCGATCGTCTCCGAACCAGGCACCTCGCTTTCGTCAGACGAAGCCAGCAGCACCATTTGCCGGGCCAGCTCGATGTCGCGTGCCTTGGATGGATGATCGCGCAGCCAGTCGAGCCAGAACTGCTCCGTTTCGGATGTCGGATGAAGCACCCAGCTGCAAAAAAATGCATCGGTCGCAAAATCCTCCGGCTCAAATGACAAATAATTCATGGAAAAATCTGGTTTTCATCCTCCAAAAACAAATGGTGAAAACCCGGACGGATTACCCCAGCAATTGGGATTTTTTTTGAAAAAGCAGTTCCCGCAACCCTTTCATCGACTTTTGCAGCGTATTATGCACCGATTGCAGGGAGATATTCATGATCTCGGCGATCTGCTGGTGGTTGAATTCGTGGTAGTAGCGCAGGTTCACGACTTCCTGCTGGCGCGGCGGGAGCTGCGTTAAGGCATGGCCCAGCGCATGGGTGCGGCCGAGTTCGTTTTCGGTGTCGATGAGTTCACTTTCGGTAGAATGGGAGAAAAACCGGTGCTCGAAAGCGGAAAGCTCCGCCCCGGCACCGGCTGCGTTTCGGTTTAGCGGGTGCTGCGTGATCTTGCGTCGCAGCACCCTGAAAAGGTAGTATTTAATGCTATCGGTGTCCGACAGCCTCTGGCGGCTGTTCCACAGTTCGATAAACATGTCCTGGATCGAGTCTTCCACCAGTTGGGTGTCGCCCGTGAGTTTATGGCCGTACCGGTAAAGTACCTCGATATGGGTTTTGTAAAGCATTGAAAAGGCCGTTTCATCCCCGCTTCGGAAACTTCTCCACAAGTCTGAATCATTCATAGGAAATGGTGCCGGAAAATGGATCGATAAGTCCGGCAAACCTAAAATCCCACCCTTAAAAAAACCTTAACAAAGCATTAACAAGCCCCGTTTCCAGCCGTTTTTTTAAACAATTCCTATAAAAAATTGGGCATTAACCGTTAAAACCTGATTATCAGGGCTTTAAGAGGGTACCGTCGCTCTTTCGTACCGTCCACCGCGACTTCGTTCCGATCGGGTATTTCGCAGCTTCTTTCTCGTTGATGTCGATGCCCAGGCCTGGTGTTTCATTTACATAATAATAACCGTTCTTGATCGTCGGACAGCCGGGGAAAACCTCCTGCACTTTATCGCTGAAACGCTGCGATTCCTGGATACCGAAATTCCAGACGGCTATATCGATATTGTTATTGGCCGAATGCCCTACCGGCGACGTGTCACCCGGTCCGTGCCAGGCCGTTTTGACGTTGAACCACTCGCCCAGGCGCGCCACTTTCATGGCCGGTGTAATGCCTCCTATCTGTGAAATGTGGCAGCGGATGTAGTCGAACAGCTGGTTCGCCATCGGGTCGCGGAATTCGTTGATATTGTTGAAAAGCTCGCCCATCGCGATCGGGACCGTAGTGCTCTGGCGCAGTTGTTTGAACCACCCCATATTCTCGGGCGAGAAAGGATCTTCGATAAAATAAGGACGGTATTCTTCCAGCCCTTTGATCATGTTGATCGCGTCCATCGGCTCCACGAGCTCATGCATATCGTGCAGGAGTTCAATGTCTTCACCGCATCTTTTCCGGACCATTTCAAACATTTTGGGCACGCGTTTCAGGTACGTGCGCTGGTCGGAGAAGTCGTCGGTAGCCCTGCCGAAACCGGCCGCTTTGAAATCCGGTTTGATCTCGTCCATCGCCCCTACCCCGCCGTAACCGCCCTGCTGAATGCGGATGTGGCGGAAACCTTCGGACATATATTGCTGCACCTTGTCGGCAATCGCCTCGGGCGTAGGACCGCTCGCGTGCGTGTAGGTATCCACGGCAATGCGCGCTTTCCCGCCGAGCAGCTGGTGTACAGGCACATTGGCCCGTTTTCCCTTGATATCCCACAGCGCCTGGTCCAGGCCCGACAGTGCATTGTTCAATACGGCATCGTTGCGCCAGTAAGAGCTCACATAAGCCGACTGCCACATATCCTCGATGTTATCAACGTCTTTGCCGACGCAGAATTCGTCCAGGTAAATATCGATTGCGGGGATTACGACTTTCGCGCGTTGGGTGAACGTGGCGCAGCCCAGCCCGTAAAGCCCCGGCTCCGAGGTTTCCACTTTCACGATCACCAGGTTCGCACCGCCCGGCGCGGTGGTAATGGCCCTTACTTTCTTGATCGTCACCGGGGCAGCCCCTTTGGCATATTGCGGCGTCTCATAACGCTCGGCACGGGCTTTGGGGCTCTCGAAAAGCGACAGCAGCCCGGCTGTGGAACCGGCCGCGAGCATTTTCATGACGTTACGCCGGCTGGTTTCGGTGGAGTTTTCTTTTTTGAACATATGTACAGGTTTAGTTATTTCAATGCAAATGCGATGTAATTGCCGCCGATCTTCTGCCCGCGGCCTCCGCCGGCTGCGATGACGATGTACTGTTTCCCATCCACCTGGTAGCTGATCGGCGTAGCGAAACCGCCGGCCGGCAGCTGGTATTCCCAAACGGCTTTACCCGTCTTCTTGTCGAATGCGCGGATCTTCTCATCTTTGGTGCCGGCAATGAACACCAGCCCTCCGGCCGTCGCCAGCGGGCCGCCGTAGCTGTCGGTTCCGGTAATGGGAATGCCTTTTTTCGTCAGTTCAGGGTATTCGCCGAGCGGCACGCGCCAGAGGTATTCACCGGTGTTCAGGTCGATGGCATTTAATGTGCCCCAGGGCGGCTTCACGCCCGGATAACCGTTCTGATCGGTGAAGCGCTGCCAGGTTTTGCTTACGTATGCGGGCATGTACGGGAAGCCGTCTTTGTTAGCGGGTTTGGCAGCATTGGACGCTTTAACGGGTGCCGCGCCTTCTTTTTCACGGTTAAGGAGAAAGTCTATCAATGCGTCGTGCTCCTTGTCCGACAAATGCCCGAACGACGGCATCCGGCCGCTACCGGTTTTGAGAATCCCTTTGATCTGCACCGGCGAGAGCTTTTTGCCGATATCCACCAATGCAGGCAGTTCCGGCCCGCTGCCCTTGCGGTCCTGGCCATGGCAGGCGGCGCAATTGGCGAGGTAAAGCGAGTTGCCCAACGTGCGCGGCGCTTCGGACTTCTTCTGCGCCGCATCGACCATGATCAGCTCCCAGGGCTCTTCATTGACATTCTGGTAAAACACCCCGTCGGGATCGACGGCATTGCCGCCCCATTCCGCGCCACCGCTGTATCCGAACAGCAATGTACCCGTCGTGCTCGGCGGAGCGAATTTGTCGTCTGTTTTAATCCTGAGATAACGGTCCTTCACGTAAGCGTGCGCTTCCGGGGAAATATCTGTGATGTCTGCCTCGGTGAAGACCTGCCGTGAAAGCGGTGCGGGCTTCAACGGAAACTTCTGCGTGGGATATGGATGTTCGCCAGGAAGGCCATTGACCGGCACTTTCCGTTCTTCCACCGGGAAAATGGAGGTGCCCTTGTCGCGGTCGAGGACGTACACGAGGCCGTCCTTCGTGCTTTGTACGACCACGTCTACCCGCTTACCATTGTGCGTGATGGTCGTCAGGTTGGGCGGACTGGGGTGGTCGCGGTCCCAAAGATCGTGGTGGATCGTCTGGTAATGCCATTTCCGCTTTCCGGTTTCGGCGTCGAGGGCCAGGATGCAGTTGGCAAAAAGGTTACTGCCCGCACGGTCGCCGCCGTAGAAATCCGAGGCCGGCGAGCCGGTACCGAAATACACGATTCCGCGCTTCTCGTCGAGGCTCATGCCACTCCAGTTGTTGGTAGCCCCTATTTTCTTGTACGCATTCTTCGGCCAGGTGTCGTAGCCGTATTCGCCCGGCTGCGGAATGGTGTGAAAAACCCATTTCAGGTTGCCCGTCGCGACGTCGAACGCCCGGATATGCCCCGGCGCGGCATCCCCCGATTCGGATACCGCCGAGCCTAGGATGAATGTATTTTTAAACACAATACCCGGACTCGTCGCATTTACCGAAAGCCTGCTCACGTCATGGTCCAGGCCGGTTTGCAGGCCCGCATGAATATCCACCCGGCCCGCTTTGCCAAAGCTTTTGATAATTTCGCCGGTGGCAGCATTCACCGCGTACAGGCTGGACCCTACCGTGTAAAGTATACGTTTGTCATCCCCATCTTCCCAATAAACCACGCCCCGGTTGGAATTGAGGCGATCGTCCTTGTAAGGTTCGAATTTCCACAATTGTTCGCCGGTACCGGCCTTTAAGGCAAAAAGTTTCAACTCCGGGGTCGTCCCGTAAAGCACCCCATTCACGACGATCGGCTGGCACTGAATGGCCCGGTTGCGCTGGCGGCCGGGATTGGCCGGGTCGGGCTTTTCGGAAGCGTCGTACATCCAGGCTACCTGCAAGTCCCCGACATTGCCCAGATTGATCTGGTCCAACGGGGAATAGCGGTTACCGGCCTTGTTTCCGCCATAATTCGGCCAATCGGAACCCGGGCCCGGGATAGCGGCTCCGGGCGTCGCCTTCCCTGCCGAACCTTTTGAATTTTGATTTGAAAAACCATTCCCCAAAAGCATCGCCACGCACAATGCGCCTGCCGACAGACCAACGCCTTTCCTAAACAGCGCCGAACGCAAAAACTGCTCGCTTCCCATTAATTTCCAAGTTTCGGTTTAAAGTTTCAGTTACTGGATCGACAGCTCGTCCAGCGTGTAAGCCTTGTCGCGCGAGGCGGTTTGTTCGCGGATCGCCTGCACATCTACCGGCCGAACGGGCGGCGAGTTGGTGAATTCGTAGCGCACATAGCTCAGCACCGAGGCGATCCACTCGTCGTCGTTGTCTTTCATCGACGGCATTTCGGTGGGGTAAGTATTGCCCTCGACCGGCCCCGACAACCCGTGCAGCAGAATGCGGACGGACGCATTGGTATTGTTCCGGTTCAACCGCCGCGAACCTGCGAGCGGTGGTGCCGTTTTGCTCATCAACCCTTTTCCATCGGCACCGTGGCAGGTCGCGCAGAGCGATTTGTAGATCACGGAGCCGTTCATGACCAGCGTGCGGTCGGGCGCGTCGAGCCGCCCTAGTTTAGTACCGAATTTCCTGGCATCTTCATTCTTTTCGACGCTCCGCTGCGCGCGGGCGAGCACTTCCATATTGCTGCCCTGCTTCACGATTTCTTCCGCCAATGCCTTCGCTTTTGGTGATTTACTGTAATTCAAAGAAAAAATCAGCTGCATGCGTACGTCGGCAACCGGATCGGACTTCAACACCGCCAGCTTTTCAACCATACCGTCGTCCTTTTTCAAATAGGGTTCCGTCATGCGGACTGCCGCTTTCCGTATCTCAAAATCACTGTCTTTCAATGCATTCGCAATAATCTTCTCGTCCAATGCCCCTAACCCTTCCAGCGTCCACAATGCATGCAGCCTCGCCAGCGCCGACGGTGTTTTGATCGCCTCGTTACTTTCGCCAGCGGCAATCGCTTTCAGCAATGGTACTACCGATTGATCGTTGCGCACGACGAGTTCCTTCTGCGCATTATCGCGCCACCAGCCATTGGAGTGGCCAAGATGGCCCACAAGCTGCTTCGAACTTTCATCCAGCATTTTCGGCTTCGGACCGGGTGCCATACCGTCATGTACGAGGCGGTAAATGCGTCCGTGCTGAATATTTTTGTCCAAACCGAGCCGCTTGATCTGCGGGCGCAGGTAGCTTTTGGGGCCCGTCCAGTTGCCTTCCTGGATGATCCCGCGGTTCATATCCACGATATAAAGACAGCCGTCGGGACCGGTATACATATTCACCGCCCGGAAATTCATGTCCGTGGATGCGATAAATTCTTCATTCTGATAGGCATTTTCAAGGGTAATCTTGCCGTTTTTGTTCGTCACTTTCGCGCGGCGAATGAGCCTGCCTACCGGCTCGCTGATCAACAGGTCGCCTTGGAGATCGGCCGGTAGCCTATCGCCGCGGAAGATCAGCTGCCCGCAGCTGGCAGTGAAGTGATTGAGCGTCGTATCGGGGCGCAATCTTTTCAAACCACCCTCCACGTCGGGCGTTTTGATGATCGGCCACACTTCGTTGAATTCCTCCTTGTACTGGTCGGCGAACTCCATCCGCCCGTAAACCGGGTTGATCTGGAAGCCCAATGCAGGCGTCTCACCTCCTGCCGACGAGAAGTACATCCGGCCGTAATTGTCATGCGTGAGCCCCCATTGCCCGCTCGATCCGCTCGGAATGGAGTCGGGTTTGAGCGTGCCGTTGGTATAGCGGAACCGCACAGGGTCCACGGCCATGTAGATCCAGTTATCGACATTCCAGTCGAGGCCGCTGCGCTGGTGTTCCAGGTTACCGGGCGCTTTTTTGTCGGGAGTGTAAACGGGGCGTTTCACATCCGCGACACCGTCTTTGTTGGTGTCTTTATAGCTATATACATTGTAAGTATCCGTCTCATTCACAAGCAATTCATTACCCACACACAGCAGCATGCGCGGCAAAAGCATTTTATCGATAAACACCGAACTCTTGTCCATTTTACCGTCGTTGTTGGTATCTTCCAGCAGCATTACCCGGCTCGTGGGCGCGTGCTCGCCGGTGCCTTCCACATCCTGCATGTAGGTATTAAGCTCGGCCACGTACATGCGCGCGTTACCGTCCCACGCCACTGCCACAGGCTCGTGGATCATCGGTTCGCTGGCAACCAGTTCGAGGTGGTAGCCCTTGGGGAGTTTAAATGTTTTGATGCTCTGCTCGGGCGTCAGGTGTGTGGGGGAAGGGTTTTCGGTGAATGCCGGAATGGCGCTTACGGAAGCGTCGGTCGTGCGCAGCATATCGCTTTGGGAGCTGTTTTGGCGCGATACCTGGCAGGTAACCAGCGTCGCGGCGAGCACCCCGGCGATCCAGATTTTCTTGTTCATGGTGATGGGTTTAGAAAGGGTTGTTACCGGGTAAATGTATAGGTCCTGCCTTTTTCCGTCGGGAAGTCGTACAGGGCTGTTTCGGGTATTTTGGAAGAAATAATTTTAGCGGCAGGCGAAATCAGCGCCTTCGGTATGTCGAGGGTTTGGTAAAATGCGTTGCTATTCGCGGCACCGTTCGCTACCAATGCCAGTCCATTCCCTTTTAATGCATCCGAAAGCCTCAGCCGGCAGTTTCCGCCCAGGTTGGATTTGATAACCAGTTTCGAAACTTTCCCTTCCTTCCATTCCAGCGAGACGATTTCGAAACCGCCACGGGCACGCAGGCCGCTGATGGAACCGGCTTTCCAGCTGTCGGGGAGCGCCGGGAGCAAATGAATGGCGCCGTCGTGGCTCTGCATGAGCATTTCGGCAATGCCGGCCGTGCAACCGAAGTTACCGTCGATCTGGAAAGGCGGGTGCGCGTCGAAAAGGTTGGTATAAGTGCCGCCCCCGCCCTTTTTGCCTGCTGCTTCCACCGGCGAAAGCTGGTCGGTGATAAGCTTGTAGGCGCGGTTACCGTCGAGCAGGCGCGCCCACCAGTTTACTTTCCAGCCCATCGACCACCCTGTTGACACGTCGCCGCGGTGTTCGAGGGATGTCCGGGCCGCGCTGAAAAGTTCGGGCGTACGGTAAGCGGAAAGCTGGTGCGAAGGGTACAGGCCGTACAGATGCGAAATGTGGCGGTGCTTGTCGTCCGGACTGTCGAGGTCTTCGAGCCATTCCTGCAATTGGCCAAACTTCCCGACCTGCATGGGCGGTAGCTGGGCGCGTTTGGTTTTTAGTGTTTTAACAAAATCCGCATCCGTCCCCAAAGCTTCCGCAGCCCGGATAGCAGCGGTAAAAATGTCGTAGACAATCTGGTTATCCATCGTATTTCCCGCCCCGATCGTCGTTTTCGGGCGGATCGCCGGGGCATTCTCGGGCGACATGCCGGGTACCACCACCAGCCATTGATGTGTCGGCTCCGGCACGAGGAAATCCACAAAGAACTGCGCGGAGCCCTTCAACGCAGGGTATACCGATTTGAGGTATTCCTTGTTGCCCGAATAGCAGTATTTTTCCCACAAATGGGTGCTCAGCCAGGCGCCGCCCATGGGCCACATAGCGTAGAAAATGGGGTCCACCGGCCCGGTAATGCGCCACAAATCGGTGTTGTGGTGCGCCAGCCAGCCTTTCGCCCCGTACATCACCCGCGCCGTTTCCTGCCCGGTCACCGAGAGCTCCTTCACCATTTGCACGAGCGGCTCGTGCATTTCGGTCAGGTTGGTAACCTCGGCGGGCCAGTAATTCATTTCGGTATTGATGTTAATGGTGTATTTGCTGCCCCACGGCGGGTTCATTTCCTGGTTCCAGATACCCTGTAAATTGGCCGGCTGCCCGACAGGCATACCGTTTCCGCCGGGCTGAGAAGCCGAAATGAGCAGGTAGCGGCCAAACTGGAAGTACAATGCCACCAGCTGCGGATCATTACCGGACGCAAACTTCGCAATGCGCTCATCCGTAGGCCATTTGGCTGCGTCCGACGTGCCCAGGTCGAGTTTTATACGGTTGAAATAATGCTGGTAAGCGGCAATGTGGCTTTTCAGCAGGGTATCAAAAGGCTTGCCGGCGGCTTTGCTCAGATACTGGTCCGCTTTCGCCTGCGCATTAGCTGTCAGCGTTTTATAATCCACAAAATTCGTGGCAATGGAAATGTATATGGTAGCAGCATTGGCATTACTGACCGTAAGCGCCGTATCGCCCTCGCTTATCCGGCCGCCCTCGGGCGCCACCTGCACATGTGTGCGGAATGCTACCTGCCCTTTGATGCCTTCTTTATCGCCGCTCATGCCCGCAAAAATCAGCGTTCGCCCCTTCTCCGTTTTTCTTTCTCCCTTTTGGGGACTGGTCAGGAATGAAGTGAAAGTCAGCTTGCCCGGCTTGTCGGCGGTGAGGCGGATGGCGATGATCTGGTCGGGCACGGAAGCGAATACCTGGCGGGTGTATTTCACACCATCGACCACATAGGAGGTCGTGGTGACTGCCTTTTCGATATCCAGCTCGCGGTAGTAATCGTTGAAATGGTCGTGACCGGGGAAATCGATGTTCAGGTTGCCGACAGGCTGGTACATCATCCCGTTGGTCGTTTTCGATTCAATTTTTTCAGCGGCCAGTTTGGCGGCTTCGTTGTGCTTGCCTTCGAAGATGAGCTTGCGCACTTCCGGCAATGCGTCGAGCGCGTTCGGGTTGTCGTTGCGGTTGGGGCCGCCGGCCCATACGGTCGATTCGTTGAGTTTGAGAATCTCGCGTTCGGGGTTGCCGTACACCATCGCGCCCAGCCTTCCATTCCCGACCGGCAGTGCGTCGGTCCAGGTTTTTCCGGCTGGTTTTTTGTACCACAGTTTCAGCGAACCGGGAGTCTGTGCAAAAATGGGATGGGCAAAGAGAAAAAGGGTCAGGCTTAGGAATAGGCGTTTCATGCAAAATGTGTTGTGGTCCTTTGCGTTAAGAGGACACAAACGAAGATTTTTAATGCTTGGGTCAGCAAGTTTTGGCCGGCAAATTAGGCTTGCGGCATTAACGAGGGCATTAATAAAAGCTTAATGCAGGCAGGAAATCTGAAAATTGTTCTTTGAAAAATGAAAAACCTACACTTTCAGTCGGGCAAGCCGCGAAACCGTTTGGTATGATTGTTTAATGGAACGCCGTCGGAATCAGCTTTATACCCACGTAGAATGACCGCTACACGCACCCAATCCCGAAAAAGACGCACGGCCAAAATCCTGATCGGTATCCTCATCGCCATTGTCGTGATCAGGCTCGTGCTGCCGTGTGTCGTACTGCATCTGGCCAACCGCAGCCTTGCCCGCATGGATGGGTATTATGGACATATTAAAGACATCGACCTGGCCATCATCCGCGGAGCCTACAAAATCGATAGCATTTATATTAACAAGGCAGATTCAGTTTCGGGAAAACAGACGCCCTTTTTCGCTTCTCAAACGGTGGATCTCTCGGTGGAATGGAATGCGTTGCTGAAAGGCTCCATCGTAGGCGAGCTGGTTTTCCAGGGGCCTTATCTGCTTTTTACCAAAGATAAAGTGGAGCCTCAGGAGGTCGTGAAGGACTCCGCGGACTTCCGGAAAGTGCTCGACAAGTTTATGCCGTTGAGTATTAACCGGTGCGAGTTGCGAGACGGCAAAATCCAGTACAAGGATTTCGGCACGAAACCTAATGTGGACATCGCGATGACGAACCTGCATTTGGTCGCGCAAAATCTGCGGAACAGCTACGATTCCACCACCATCCTGCCCGCCAATATCCACGCCACCGCGGATGTATACGAGGGAAAGCTGCGTTTCGACGCCAGACTGAACCCGCTCGCCGACGCGCCTACGTTCGATATGAGCGCGGAGCTGAACAATACGGACCTGGTGCAACTCAACGATTTTTTCCAGGCATATGCCAAAATCGATGTAAACAAGGGGCGTTTCGGGTTGTATACCGAGGTGGCGGCCAAGGATCAGGCGTTTAAAGGATATGTGAAACCGGTGATCAAGGACCTGGATATTCTCGGGAAGGAAGACCGGAAGGATAACCTGCTGCAAAAGATATGGGAAGCCGCCGCGGGCGGCGCAGGAAAGCTCTTTTCCAACAAATTGAATGACCAGGTCGCGACGAAAGTGCCGTTCCAGGGCCGCCTGGACGATCCAAAAACGAATATCTGGCTGGCGATCACGAATACGCTGCAAAATGCATTCATTCATGCTATTCAGCCGTCGATCGACAATGAGATCAGCATTGCGTCGGTGAAGACGGACAAAAAAGAGAAGAAGACCTTTCTGCAAAAGATCTTCTCCAAGGATGACGATCAAAAGGGAGACGGGAAGAAAGACAGGAAAAAATGAAAATAGCTACTCCTGAGAGCCGGTATCGCCCGCCGAAATCCCCATCCTGACCGATTTCTTGTGCTTGTGCAACCGCTGAGCCACGTCGATAGAATGCGAGGTGTGTATATCGGTGTCCGCTTCCGCCATATCCGCCAGTTTTTGATAAAACTTCCGCAACACATCCAATTCCGCCTCGCTCAGGTCTTCGATGTCGACCATGCGGTTGCTGGCAAACCGGCTGGCGGCTATCAGTTCGTTGAGTTTCAATTGAATGGCTTTCGAATCCTTATTCTGCGATTTCTGGATCAGGAATACCATCAGGAACGTGACGATCGTCGTGCCGGTGTTGATCACCAGTTGCCAGGTGTCCGAATATTTGAATATCGGGCCGGTGACGCCCCACACGACGATTATCGTTAATGCCACGCCGAAAGCCATTGAACTTCCCGTCCAGGCGGTAATCCGGGTAGCCATTTTTTCGAAAAAATTAACATTTCCCCTTTGCATAATTGACAGTTGTTGAGGAAAGCAATCTCCGATGTTTACGCCTGAAATGCTACTGTTTTAATTGATTTCCAAATAAAAATACGCCGTTTCTGCTGACTATCCCGATGTCCGGCCGACTGCCGGTAGTAGCCGGCGTTCGTATCGGGTTTGCCATCTTCATTCGGATCGGTCACGGTCGCGCCTCTCGAAATAAAGCCGGCCGCGCACTTCTTCTATTGTACTATTTTTATGATTATCTGCACATTATGTGTTCATTTTCAACAATTTATAAAAAATCACACCGAATTTTGAAAATATGACTTTCGTCATGTTTTCAAATAAAATAGTTCGCTTATATTTGTAGAAATATTTCAATTTACTCAACGTTATTAAAAAAGGGCTTCTTTATGAAGCCCTTTTTTCGTATCAGTGGTTCATCGCCGTGCCGGAAGCGTGGCCATGATGTTCATGCTGGTTGTCCGCTTTACCTACTTTATTATTGTAGTCTTTCAGCACCTTCTTCGCATCCTCGGTACCGATGGCTTCCACGCGCTGGATCATGTAAGGTAGCATTTTCGGGAATTTCGATTTTTCGGCCAGCTGCAATGCCCGTTTTGCGTCGATCGGCGCCAACGGTTCGGCGGCGTACCATTCCATAAGCGGGAGGTTATGATCGTCCTTGTCCTCGGCCTTTTGTACCAATGCGTCGAGCACATCCCAGCGCTGCGCCGGATCGAGGCGGAGCATGCCGGAAGTGAGGTACAGGCGAACTAGTTTGGAATTGTCCTTCTGCGCCAGATCCACCATCTTTTTGAGCGTTTCGGGCGATACGGCTTTATTTTCCGTCAAGAGCTGAACAGACCAGCTGCGGATATATTCGCTGTCGTCAGAAAGCAGATCGGCCAGTTCTTTCTCCGTAAGTCCTTGGGTGACGTGCAATGCCCAGAGTGCGCGCAGCTTGCGCGTTTCATCGGGATTTTTAGCCAGAATTTCCTTCAACGCCTTGTGTACCTTCTTATTAGGGCCGCGTTCCTGCAAAATGGTGCGCGCCTGGCGGACGTACCATTCATTCGGGTTTAGCTGATGGTTCACCAGCTCCATATCCGACGCTTTCGACAAATCGACCTGCACCCATTTGTCGTTGTCGTGGGTGATTTTAAAAATGCGGCCCATCGTTTTGTTGTGCACGTCGGGGTTCGGGCTGTGGCATTGGTTTTTATCATACCAGTCGATCGCCCAAACCGAGCCGCTGGCGTCGTATTTGAAATTCAGCCATTGCGACCACGAGTCGTTCATCGCCATGAAATCGTTTTTGTGCGTGGCTTCGTAGCCGGAACCGGAGCGGGTCAGGTGGTCCGTATTGAGGCGTGCGCCATTGATATTGTTCATGAAAATATCGTTGCGGTATTCCTTCGGCCAGCTGTTACCGAGGTAGATCATCGCCCCTGCATGCGCGTGGCCGCCCCCGGCCGATGCCGAGCGGAAGTTACCCGCGTGCGGGCCGCGCTCGCCTACCCAGTGCACATGGTCGGCGATGGTTTTGATATCGTCGTAGGTATATGGGTTGAAATGCTTGCCCGCCTGCCGCTGGTAGCGCGCGCCCTGGATCACGTGGTACATATGCGGGATCACGCACACGGTGATGAACGGGTGGCCGTAATCGTTGAAATCGATGCCCCAGGGATTGCTCGATCCTTCGGCGAACACCTCGAATTTGTGCGCGGTCGGATGGTACCGCCACACCCCGGCGTTGATTTTCGTCCGCTCGGAATCGGGCGCACCGGGCTTACCTACATTGGAATGCGTAAATACGCCGTGGGTGCCGTACAGCCAGCCGTCGGGACCCCAGCGGAGGTTATTGAGCACTTCATGCGTGTCTTCCAGGCCCCAGCCGTCGAGCAATATCTGCGGCGGGCCGGCAGGTTTGTCATTTTTAAAATCGGCAGGGATAAAGAGCAGATTAGGCGCTGAACCTAGCCACACGCCGCCCATACCCACTTCGATGCCGCTGATGAGGTTGAGGCCCTCGGCAAATACCTTGCGCTTGTCGAGCGTACCGTCGCCGTTGGTATCCTCAAAAATCAGGATTTTGTCCTTACCCTGACCTTCCGGGGCACGCACCGGGTAAGTATGCCCCTCCACGACCCAAAGCCTTCCCCGCGAATCGACGGTGAAGCTGATCGGCCGGATAACGTCCGGCTCGGCAGCGGCCAGCGTGATTTTGAAGCCCGGAGGCGGTGTCATGGCCTTGGCAGCATCCTGGCCCGACAAGCCGGCATTCAGAACCGGGTCCAGCGGCGGAAGAATGATAATATCCTTTTGTTTCAGCTCATTAGGAAAGTCGGGACGGCTAGGATATAACCGGAAATCGTCAAAATTGATGTGCGCCCATTTATCGTTCGGAATGTAGGGGATCTGCGAAATGCCGGTTTCGTTATCTACAATGCGGATAAAAATCTCCTTGTTCAGGTAGGGCTGCAAATCCACCACGGCCGGCTGCAAAGTAGCCCTGCCCTGGCCTGTAATGTGGTAAATGACCTTGTTATCCGCTGTCGTCACGAGCTCCACCCGCGTATCCTGCAATGCCCCGCCCGACACCCTGAACGCCGCAAACGGCTGGGTTACGGTAAACGGCACGGACGTAAGCGTACCGGTTTGCTTGTAATTGAGCGTACCGCCGCTGCTCAGAAAGTATTTGCCTTCGTAGCCGATGTGCATTTCCTTCTCATGCACGGGCGAAGGATCCGAGCTGTACAGCGCGCTTGTGAATGCATCGCCGGTAGCGGTCCAGTTTTTAAGGTCGCCCGTTTCGAAGCCCAGGTTCAACGGCTGGCCGTCCTTCACCGGCAACTGCCCGGCCACGGTCTCGTCCGAGATAACGCCTTCCACCACTTCAAAACTTCCTACCATTCCCGCCGCGCGGTGGCCTGGTACGGAGCAGAAATAGGTGTCGCTCTGCTCGGCTTTGAATGTAATGCTGGTACTGGTGCCTTTCTCGATGATCACCTTGCTTTTGATACCCAGTTTTTCGAGCGCGATATCGTGGGTCATGAGCTCGCCGTTCGTGATCGTGATCCGGACGCGGTCGCCTTTGTTCGCTTTCAATGTAGGGTTTCGGGCGCCGTCTTTGGCAAAAAAACCGAGCATGGTCGCTTCCAATGCATAGTCGCGATCGAATTTTTCGGTGGTTTGGGTGGTCTTTGCCTGCTGCGCGACGGACTTTGGCACGGGCACCGTTACCAATGCAAGCGCCAGCGGTACGAGAATGTGTGTCAACCTGATCATTTTCATCTGTTTAGGAAATTCTGCTTCGAAAGTTGAGGAATAAAGGATGGAAACACGGCAATTATACTGATGGGAATTTTCAGGGATATCGGGGGAGGAAGAAAGTGAAAAAATTCGTTTTTAATTTTGAAAAAAGGGTTGCCCATCAAGGCTTTCTATGACTTCGCGGAGTCCATTAAAATGCCCGAGAAACGGCTTGCGGCCATTATGAATGTGTCTGCTCGCACGATCAGTAATGATAAGGATGCCCAAAAAACGCCGGAACCGCTGCATGGCGAGCATCTTTTGAAGCTGATTGCGCTCTTTCAAAAAGGTGAAGGGTTTTTCGGCTTCATCGACGAGTTCAACTACTGGCTGCAAAAGCCGTTCTGGAATTCGACCGAGCAGCCGCTTGAATGGCTCACGTCACCGACCTCGTTCCCGATCCCCGGATTGAAGAGATTTTGAAAAAATATGCCTGAACACCGGCATTACACCTTACTCATTTCGCTACGGCGAGGTGGTTCTCGGCAATGCGGAGCTCGGTAATCTTTTTGACGAGATCCAGCGGCATCGGCTTGTTCAACGGGAAATGCACGGAGCTCTTGCTGCCTTTATAACCAGCCAGTTCAGCCGAAAGCGTCTCGAAAATCCTTTCCGTAACCGGGTACAGCGCCACGTGCTTTTTCCAACCCGCGAAATAGATCAGGTACGAGCCGTTCAGATTGAATGTAGGCATCTCGTAGGAAATGGTTTCCTCGGCTTCCGGGGCCGTCTGCCTGATCGTATTGCGTATTTCCTGCAATGCACCCTGCACTTCTGCCGGGAATGCGGCGATATATTCGTCGATGGTAACGGGTTTTGCTGCGGCCATTTCGGTAAGTGATTGAGAAGGTAGCAAAATAACCAGCTACGCAATAAATATGCAAGCTACTCAATCGATTGATTCAGAACAGATTCGGGGAGATAGATTTGGAACGTCAAATCCAAATCCCATACCCATATGAAGCGGTTTTTCCTTCTTATTGCCTTCATCGCACTACTCGCCGGGTCCGTTGCACGCGCGCAGGTACCTCAGCAGATCAACTACCAGGCGGCTGCCCGCAATGCCGCCGGGGCGCCGCTGACGAACAAAACGATCCGGCTCCGGCTGAGCATCCGGCAGGACGCGCCCGACGGAACCACACATTACAGCGAAACACGCACGGTTACCACCAACGCTTTGGGCATGTTTAGCCTGGCAATCGGCTCCGGCGGCGCCTCGGATGTGACCGGCTCGATGGCCGCTATACCCTGGCACACGGGGACCAAATACCTTAAAACCGAGCTCGACCCGGACGGCGGGACTACATTTACTGACCTTGGGTCGACGCAGCTCGTGAGCGTTCCGTACGCCCTAAGCAGCGCCGATAACCAATGGCAGGTGAATGGCCTGGACATTAGCAATAAAAATGCCGGAAACGTAGGCATAGGCACCGTCAATCCCGATCCTAGTGCATTGCTCGATTTGAAAAGCGACTCAAGGGGACTGTTGTTGCCCAGAATGTCGGCCGGCCAGCGAACGGCTCTTTCCCAGCCGGCAACGGGCTTGCTGGTTTATCAGACGGAAGCACCGGAAGGCTTTTACTACAACAAGGGAACGCCCGCCGCACCGGAATGGCTCTTACTCGGCGGCACCAGCCCGCAGGGTCCTTCGGGCAGTATCCAAAGCTATTATCACGCCGGCACCTTACCCTACCCTTCCAGCACCCTGTCGTTTATCACAAAGTCGCAGGAGATCACCATCCAGGAAGGCCAAACGGTGTTTGTGACCGCTTCGAGGGCATTAGGCGGCTATGCGGCGGCGAATGAGCTGGGCATTTATCCGGCATGCCAGCATGTATCCGGCGGAGGTGCTATCCAGCCATTGGGCCTCGGGATGTTCGGGTTACAGGTCCCTGCGAATACCAGGTCTACATTTTCTGTCAACGGCGTGTTCAAAAACCTCCCCGCCGGCACTTACCATTTTGGAATGGCTGGCGTTACTACGAGCCCCAACTGGACCAACTCGGAATGGGGCTACACGAGCGTGCTGGTCTATTAGGAGTCGATGCACTTTTCACCCATTTGTTTATGAAAAAATTCGTACTGCTGCTGATACTCTTACCGCCCTGCCTTCCGGCCTCAGCGCAAA
Source organism: Dyadobacter beijingensis DSM 21582 (assembly GCF_000382205.1). GTDB lineage: Bacteria > Bacteroidota > Bacteroidia > Cytophagales > Spirosomataceae > Dyadobacter > Dyadobacter beijingensis. The sequence continues at coordinate 144,635 of NZ_KB907792.1, read as the reverse complement.
CACTTGCTCCATTTGCCGTAAACAGCAGCGGCGGAGAGGGAAATGCTGGCGGCAGCTGGCTGGCATGGAGCGTCGGCGAAACGTCCATTACTACCCTGGGATCAGGCCCCGGTCAATTATCCCAGGGAATTTTACAGCCCGACGCCAACGGTATCTTTCCCGTCAAACTCATCTATTTCAACGGCAAGCCCGGCGAGGGCAGGAACACGCTTTTCTGGGCAACGTCGGAAGAAACCGAAAACAGCCATTTTGAAATACAAAAATCGCCCGACGGCATTCACTTTTTCCCAATGGGCCGGATACCTGGCTCCGGTAGTACGTATGTACGGAAGACCTACGACGCCACGGACACGTCGCCTTTTCCGAACACCTATTATCGCCTCAAACAAGTCGATTACGATGGAACGTTTAGCTTCTCTTCCGTTATTTATATTCAGCAAACTGATGCTGCCGGTTTTACATTGTATCCCAATCCGGCCGATGACGTACTGCATTTGTCGGTTGGTACAAATTTTGGCCCGCTGCAAATCACTGTGTATGACGAGGCCGGCCGGCATCTGCTCCGGCAAACCGCGCATCAGGCCGACGGTCCCGTGCTGAAATTATCCGGACTCCGGCCCGGAAACTATATTATCCAGGTATCGGGACCATCGGCTGTGCCCATCTGGACTGCGCGGTTTGTGAAACGTTAATTGTACCAAAGAGGAATGCTGGGTATATTGACGGCCCAACTGGTACCATTCCTTTGCATGTCTAAAACCAAACTATCTATTCTGGCATTCGTTGCGCTGGCCGGCCTCGGCCTGGTTGCATTAAAAACAGAAGACCGGCCCGGAGCGCCGCAGGCGGCCAAACGCCCGAATATCCTTGTGATCCTCGCCGACGATATGGGCTATTCCGATATGGGCTGCTACGGCGGCGAGGTACACACGCCGAACCTCGATTACCTCGCTCAGAACGGGCTCCGGTACCGGCAGTTTTACAACACTTCGCGCTGCTGCCCTACGCGCGCTTCGCTGCTCACGGGACTGTATAACCAGCAGGCAGGGATAGGTAAGATGACCGAAGCGGAAAATCAGCCGGGTTACCAGGGCCGCATTACGGAAAATACCGTGACATTGGCCGAGGTGCTCAAAACAGCAGGTTATCAAACCGGCATGGTAGGCAAATGGCACGTTTCCAACACATTTACCCAAAAAACCCCGGAAGACCAGCTGGCCTGGCTGAACCATCAGAAAGATTTCGGGCCGTTCTCGCCTGTGGAACAATATCCTACCAGCCGCGGTTTCGACAAGTATTTCGGCACGATCTGGGGTGTCGTCGATTTTTTCGACCCGTTCAGCCTCGTGAACGGGAAGGAACCGGTGAAGAGCGTTCCGAAAAACTATTACCATACCGATGCGATTAACGATACCACCGTGGCATACATCCGCGAATTCGCCCGGTCCGACCAGCCTTTTTTCCTGTATGTAGCACAAAATGCGCCGCACTGGCCTTTGCAGGCATTACCGGAAGATATTGACAAATACAAGGACACCTACAAAGGCGGCTGGGATACGATCCGCAAAGCGCGGTACGACCGGATGGTAAAAATGGGCCTCATCGACCCCAAAACGACAAAATTACCCGAAACTCCCGCCAATGCCCCCAAATGGGAGGATAACCCCGACCAGGAATGGGACGCCGCCGCAATGGCCGTCCACGCCGCTATGATCGACCGGATGGACCAGGGAATCGGACGCATTATTGATGCATTGAAACAAACCGGCGAACTGGATAACACCTTGATCCTCTTCCTGACCGACAATGGTGCCAGCCCCGAAAACTGTGCAAAATACGGGCCGGGCTTCGACCGTCCAAGTGAAACGCGAGACGGCCGCAAGATCATCTACGCGACGGAAAAGCAAGTCATGCCCGGCCCGCAAACGAGCTACGCGTCCATCGGCGCGCGCTGGGCAGGCGTAGCCAATACGCCTTACCGCTACGCCAAAGCTGAATCGTTCGAAGGGGGCGTGAATACGCCGATGATCGCATTCTGGCCAAAGGGTATAACGGCAAAAAAAGGCAGTTACAGCGACCATACGGGCCATGTGATGGACCTGATGGCAACGTTTTGCGACCTATCGGGTGCCAGTTATCCGAAGCAGTTCAATAACAATCCTATTAAACCTACAACGGGCAAGAGCTTCGTGGGATCGTTTAGCGGCAAAAGTACAAAAGGGCATCCGGAGCTGTTCAACGAGCATTTCGGAGCGCGTTATGTGCGGCAGGAGAACTGGAAACTGGTTTCTCCGGCATCCGACAGCACCTGGCAGCTGTACGATCTCTCGAATGATCGCTCCGAGACCCAGAACCTTGCCGCTTCCAACCCCGAAAAAGTAAAACACCTGGCCGCCCGCTGGCACGAATGGGCCAACACGCACCAGGTGTTTCCGAAGCCGGGGAAACCGGCCCCTTCAAAATAGGTTCTCAACGTCCCTGGCTACCACCGGCGTTGGTTACCATCGAACTCGTGGTGAAACTGGTGCCGGCGGTTCCCGCAGTGTAGACGCCGGTGATGTACAAGCCGTGAAAATCCGTCGTACCCGCCACCGAACCGCCGGTATAAACCTGGTAGGTAGTTCCCTGTTTCAGTTTCGGGCTTGAAAATAGCATGGTATTGTACGCGCGCGGGATCGTAAAAGTCATCGCTTCCTTCCCGTCCGAAGACCGGATATGCATCAGTTGATTGGCCTGGCCGGAACCGAGGATCACTGAAGGCTGGGTGCTCACACTGGCGGTGGGAGAACTGGTTGCCCCGCCGGTACCGATGAGGATACCGCCGGTGATTTTGAATGTATTTCGGTCACAATCGAAACCTTCCTCGGGGCCGCCCGCAGCAATGGAAACGATCCTTCCGCCGGTGATCGTCATCGGGCCGTTGGAATCGATACCGTCGTTCGACGTGCTGTATACGTAAATATTACCGCCGTTAATGTAAATGAAACTGCCCGCATTCAGGCCGTCGTCGGCGGTCTGGATATTGAAATCGCCATTATTGATGGTCAGCACGCTCTTGCTTTCGATCCCTTCCCCGACCGATGATTTGATATTGAAAGTCCCGCCATTGATCGTCACAAATGGGTTGATGCTCGAATCGGTATCCCAGCTGGCCGTAATGGCCTTGTCTACGACATTCACAGTGAAATTACCATTGTTGATCACAATGTAACCTTCCTCGCATTGAATCCCGTCTCCCGCTGCCGTGATACTGACGGTACCGCCGTCGGCAATGAATGCGTCGTTGGTGTGGATACCGTCCGATGCCGCGCCGGTCACGACGATGTTTCCGCTGATGATGCGAACGTAGTCGTCGCTGCAAATGGCGTGTTTGTAATTGCTTTTCAGATTGAGCGTGCCGGCGCCGCTGAATATCATCTGCCCTTCGCCGAAAAGCGTCGCCTTCATGTCCTCGTCGCCACTGGCCGTGTAGCTCCCACCGTCGGTGAGGGAATTGGTGGTATTGTCATTCAAAACGATAAAGGCGCGTTTTTCCGACTGGATGTTGACCGCCGGGCCGTCGGCATTGGTAATGCTCACGCCATTCAGCGAAAGTTTGAACTTCTTGTCGCTGTAAATCTTCACCGAACCATTGGCCGTCGTGCCGGAAAGCACATACTCCACCGCCGCCACGGTAGCCGTAATGACCACGTCGCCATTGGTTTCGGTCACCGCCACGCCGTTACCTTCCAGCGGATTGGTGATGGCCACCGTCGAGCCGAAATGGATCGATACCACACTCGAAAAGGTAGAATTGGCGAGGACATCCTCTTCATCGGCGGCGATGCCGGTATCACCCTCGGGCGCTGTGGAAGCAAAAGCGACGCTATCAATGGTGACCGAGCCGTCGGCATTGGTACCGCCCGGATCGACGGTATTGCTGTCATCGTCTTTGGAACAGGAAAGGCAAGCGCCGACAAGCATGGCCGCAAACATCGCCCTCCCCCATGTTGAAAACCGGAGGTTCATACTGAGTTATTTAATTGGTGCGCAGATTTATTACTTACGCCTCAGTACGCAGTGGTATCCGGGTATGACGCATTGCGCCCAACATTTTCAAAGCACCAGCTTATACCCTCTCCCGCGAATGTTGATGATCTGGATTTTGGGGTCTTCGCGAAGGTGGCGGCGGAGTTTGGTGATGAAAACGTCGAGGCTGCGGCCGTTGAAGAAGGAATCGTCGCCCCATAGTTCGGTGAGGACCTCGCTGCGCCCGAGGACCTGGTTACGTTGCTGGAAAAGCCGGCGTAGTAACTCGGATTCGCGGTGGGATAATGTGATTTCCTCGTCTTCGAGCGCCAGTTTCTGCTTGGCCGGGTCGAACTGGTACCGGCCGATTTTAAGGATCGCGGTCGCTTGGGCACGCGTGGCGCCCGTACGCAGGAGCGCGTTGATGCGCACGACGAGTTCGTCGAGGCTGAATGGCTTTTTGAGATAATCATTACCGCCGAGTTCGAAGCCGCGCACGACGTCGGTAGTTTGGGAACGCGCGGTGAGGAACATGATCGGGATGTGCGGGTCGTCGCGGCGGATGTGCTCGGCCATCGTGAAACCGTCCATATCGGGCATCATAATGTCGGCGACGACGATGTCGGGCTGATGCCGGCGGAACTGGTCGAGGCCTTCGACGCCGTTGCTGGCGTACAGCACCTCAAAACCCCTGAAAGCCAGGCTGTCCTTCACAATCATTCCCAGCGCAGGTTCGTCTTCGATCAATAGTACCGTAGCCATTTTTCAGAATTTTAATACAAATGCACTCCCTTTCCCCGGCTCGCTCGCCAGGCTCACGCTGCCGCCGTGCTTCTCTACCACCTGCCGCACGTAGGCCAGCCCGAGGCCGAAACCTTTTACCTGGTGCAGGTCGCCCGTCGGGACACGAAAGAAACGGTCGAAAACCGACGTCTGATACGCTTTTGGAATGCCTATACCATTGTCGGATACGGTAAGTTGCCAGCCTTCCGGCTCTTTGCGGAAATCGAATGAGATCGTGACACGGTCGTAGGAGTACTTGATCGCATTGTCGATGAGGTTATTGAGGACATTCCCGAAATGCATCCGGTCCACCTGTACCGTCGTACCGAAGGGAATATGCATATTAAATATCACCGTCTTGGCCGATTTAATGCGATGATCAGCAGCCAGATCGCTCACCATTTCGGCGAGGCTTACCGGCTCTTTGTGAAATTCCAGCTCCTGCTTTTCCTCCACGGCCAGGTTCAGCACTTTTTCGACAAGGTCCGACAGCCTTTGCAGGTTATTCTGCGAAATGTGCAGATATTCTTCCGTTTTGCGCGGGTCTTTCAACGCTCCGAAATGCAGCAGCGCCTCCACCGCCGCGGTAATGGTCGAAATAGGCGTTTTCAGCTCGTGAGTCATATTGTTGATGAAGTCGTTTTTGATATCCGAGAGCCGCTTTTGACGCAAAATTGTCTTCAACATCAATACAAAACAACCGGTCGTCAGCAGCAGCAGCAGGAGCGAACAGCCCAGCAGCCAGCTCATTCGTTTCAGCAAATACGGGACGGGCGTTTCGAAAGTCGCCTGTACGAATAAATGTCTGATCGGGTTAATAGGCAGCGGCACGGTACTGAACCGGCTGTCGTTTTGCTTTCTCAGGCCATTGAAAACAATTACGTTATTTGCGCCCGGCTCGGGAAGAATGTAGAGCGTGTCGATCAGAAAAGCCGCTTCGATGTTCCTTTTTTGTAATTCCTCACGGTAGGCCGCGTAAATTTTCCGCATATCCACCTGCTCGCCGTCCATCCATCCCCGCACGACAAACCGCGAAATACGGTTGGCAAGCGTATCGGCCGGAGCGATGATGGCACTATCGTTGTTGAATTTGTAGTAAAAACGCGATCCCGCCCCGTTCACGCCGACCTGGCGGACGACGCGTGCACTTTTACGTTTCCCGTCCGGGCCGGGCTTGTCCAGCAGGATGCGGGCGTGATCCACCTGATGCCCCTCTATTACCTGGAACAGCGCATCCTGCACGGTGTTCCCGAACTGCTGGCGGTGCAGTTCGTACGTGTTCCAAAGCCAATACCCCTGAAATGCATTGATCGCCACAATGCAAACAGTCATGAGCCAGAAAATGGAGCGGATACAGCGGTTCATCATAGCGCAAAGCTAAGCTTCCGGCCGGACGATTTCCTTCGGTTAACACTATTTAACACTAAATTGCACTGATTTGCAGGCTGTTCTAGCGCAGTAAAGAAATCGTCGGTACTTCTTTACGATGGAAAATTTTCACACCATCCAATTCGCTGACGAGGCGGTAATGCTTCCGCACATATTCGCGCACGACCGGCACTTTGTCATGGGGCAGAAACAAATCCCCCCGCTCGGAGTAGTTGCGGATCATCGCTTCGACGAAGATCTTCGGCTTGTTCTCCTCCATATCTTCGAGGAAATCTTCCGTCCAGTTAGGGATCAAGGGCGATTTCATGGAAAAATGGAAGGTGTGCACATCGCGGTAGCCCATCGGGCGCTGCGAGCTCACGAGCAGGCCGTCGCGCCAGCCCCACACCACCACGGGATCGCTTGCCCGGGAGTGCTTTTGAATGTGCCCTACCACTTTCCGATCGGTTTCGGTGCGCGGGTCGTACGCCACGTCGCGGTCGAGGTATCGGAGGTTGACGGCCGTTTGCAGCACGCCGCCCAGCAGCAGGAAACCAATCGCAAATTTCCGCACCACAGGTTGGCTTCGGGCCAGGAAAAATGCGTTGAAGATGAGCAACGGAACGAACAGGAAAAGCTTGTAATGCTCAAAATTGTTACCCGACTGCAGCACCGCATAAATGCTCAGCAACAGCAGCAAAAACGAAAACGCAAGCGCGATACCCTGCTCCCCTACCCCCGAACGCCATTTTTTGAAAGTGATTACCGGCAGCGCCACCGCCAATGCCGAGAGCGTGAAAACGTAAATGCCCGAGCTCGTCGCATAGAAAATAAAGCGGATCACCCGCCCCGGACTAAACCGCTCGGCGATAGGCATCGAGGAGAATTGCGTTGTGAAGGAATAGTAAAAGTAATTCCAGAAGTAGTTGTTCCAAAACACGTCCACCTTGCCACGCAGACCGTAAAACACATTCACGAAAAGCGTCGGCAGCAGGCAGCCGAGCAGCAATGCACCGGCGTTCGCCCAGTCTTTCCGACCGGCCATGCTGAACAATAAAAATGCCCCCGTGAGTAATCCCATGGGGGCATTCTGGAACTTGGCGTAAATGAGGCTTCCCAGCAAAATACCGGTGGCCACCGCTACGGCCCGGCTCGTCCATCGCCGGTAGATGTACAGGAAAAACAACGTGACGCCCGCCGTTACCATGAAAATACTGCTATGCTCGGAGTTATAGGCGGCAAAAATGTGGCAGATCGTAGCCAGAAACACGGCGAGGCTCCACGTGACCACAAGGCCCAGACTGCGCCCGCCAACGAGTTTGCAGATTTGAAATAACAGTAAAACCGTCCCGGTCCACAGCACGAGCCCGATGATCTCCGCGCTGCCATAGCCGACGGGCATGCCCACCCAGGAACCGGCCAGCAACGGGAACACGGTCAGCGGACGCGCGTCGGTATAGTTCAATAACGTCCAGAGTTTATCAGGGTAATGGTTAATGGCGATGACGGCGCTGAGCCATGTGCTGGTATCGATATCGTGTTCTCTTTCGCGCAGGAACGGGAGCCTCACGGCCCACACCATCAGCAGCATTGCCACCAGGCCGAGCGCCGCGTTTTGCCCGGAAAGCTTGCGGTCAGGGTTTTGAATATAACCCCTGTAAACCCATAAGCTCGACAGGAAAAAGATAATAAAGAGAAACGCTTTGAAGTAAAAGTTATAAACCATTAGCAAACAGAGGGTTATTGAGTATAGTATTAGTTGAAACAAGATAAGCAAGGTTTTCGCCAAGACATCGCGGAATGTGATTTTTTTAGTTTCCGGGCCAAATGTGGCATTTGGGACATGTTTTTTTGAACTCTGCCGGGAAGCTGCATTTTAACACTACTTAACATTAAATAGCAGAACCTTACAAAGCGCCGCCAGACCTTTGAGCTGTCAATCAAACCAAGGCGACAACATGAAAAAGCTTATGCTAAGTATCGTGCTGCTTTTCGCGGCAAATGCCCTTTCGTTCGCACAGCAGTCGGGACAAATCAACTATGAAATCGTGCGGAAAATCGACCAGTCGCGACTGCGCTTCATGGTCAATGGCGAGGAAGTGCGGCAGGGCGACCCGAACTTTCCGACCGACGTGCCCGACACACGCACCGTCGGGCAGAAAGTGCTCTTCGCCGGCAATTTCGTACGCGAAAACCGCGACGAGGAAAATATGATGATCAAGGTCATGCAAACACCCGGCGGCGTACCGCAGACGACCAATGCCGGCCGGCCGTTCGAGGAATACCTCGTGACCGATATTGCGGGGAAAAAGATCGTAACATTTGTGACGGTGGGCCACGACCAGGAGGCCCGTACCTACAAAAGCGAAACGCCTATCGAGCCTGTCGGCGATTGGCAGCTTACACAGCAAACGAAGAAAATAGCCGGTTACCTGTGCCAAAAAGCCATCGTTAGTTACAAAAACGAACCATACACCGTCTGGTTCACGACCGAGCTGCCGATCCGCTACGCACCCGTGCCTGCGCTGACGCCCGAAAAAGGTGCCGTATTGCTGATCGAGGGCACCCGCGAACAGTTCCGCGCCACGAAGGTGAGCCTGGGCAAAGTCGACGCCGCGACGGTAATGCCCGACGTGAAAGCAGAAACCGTAAAACCCGAACAACTGATAGACATTCGCCAGAAAGCAATGGCTGATTTTCACCAAAAAATGGGTCCCGGTGGCGGCGGTATTTAAATGCATGCTGTGCCTGCTGCTGCTCGCGAAGTTGCCCGCATTGGCACAAAAAACACCCGCTGGCGCCGAAATCACCGGCACCGTCCTCGACTCGGCGACGCAAAAGCCCCTGCGCATGGCCTCCGTATCGCTCCTGCAAGCGCGCGACTCCGCCTATGTCACCGCGACGATCACGGACGGCGACGGCCATTTCATATTTCGCAAAACCGCGCCGGGCACTTACCGTTTGCTCATCACTTTTGTAGGGTACAAAAATGGCTCCCTGCCTGTGAGCGTGCGCCAGGGCGCAGATGCAAACGTCGATACGATCCGGATGGCGCAGCAAGGCACCGATCTGAACGAAGTCGTCATCCGGCAGGAACGTGCGCCGGTGACGATTAGGCAGGATACGCTGGAATTCAATGCGGGCTCTTTTAAAACGCAGCCGAATGCGCAGGTCGAGGAACTGCTGCGCAAATTGCCGGGCGTGGAGGTAGCGCGGGACGGATCTATCAAAGCCAATGGGCAGTCGGTTGGCAAGGTGCTGGTGGACGGTAAACCGTTCTTTGGTAACGACCCTAAAATGGCGACGCGCAACCTCCCGGCCGACATTGTGGACAAGGTGCAGGTGTTCGACCAGTCATCGGACCAGTCGCAATTTTCCGGGGTGGACGACGGCGACCGTGAGCGGACGATTAACATTACCATTAAAAAAGACAAGGGGAAGGGCTATTTCGGGCAGAATGCGCTGGGTGCCGGGCCTTCCGCCGGCGGGCAAAGTGCCCGCTATGAGGCACGTTTGAATGTGAACCGCTTCAACAACCGGAATGGCGGCCCTGCAAAGCAGATTTCGCTGATCGGCCAGGCCAACAACCTGAACCAGCAGAACTTCACGATGCCCAATGGAAACCTCCCCATGCCGGGCTCGGGCGGGCCGCAGATGATCGGCCAGCCGGGTGGCGGCGATGATGGCGGGCCTGCGATGCCGGCCAGTGTGACGGAAGTTGGCGCTGTCGGAATTAACTACCGGACGGAAAGCAATACTGTGAAATGGGGCAAACGCGCAGAAATAGCGGCCAGTTATTTCGTCAACCGCGCCGTCACGACGACAGCGCAGCAAAGCCGGCGGGAAAACGTGCTCCCGGGCCGCTCGTTCATCACCGACCAGAACAACTATTCCCGGAATGCCATGACGACCCATCGCATCAACGGCCGGTTCGATATCCCGGTGGATTCGCTGACCAGCTTCCGGCTGACGCCCAATATCAGCTTTCAGACCAAAGATTTTTTGAACAAAACCAACAGCAGCTCGTACCGGCCGCCCGCCGACTCGCTGAACCGTGGATTAACCCATTACGATTTGAATGGGAAAGGGGTAAATGGCTATAATAACCTCCTGTTTATGCGCAAGTTCCGAAAAGAAGGCCGCGCCATTTCCGCGAACCTCAATTCCATCCTCACTACCGGGAACACGACAGCCTACAACCGGTCTGAAAATGTATTCTTCGACACGCTCACGACCTCGGAAAACATCGATCAGCGCAATGCGCAGGACCAGTTCGCATTCCAGAACACGGTGAATGTTTCCTTCACGGAGCCGCTTTCATTTACCCAAAAACTGGAATTCCGCTACGCTTACGGCAATAATTTCGGCAAACTGATCCGCGACGTGGCCGATAAACGCATTGAAACCAACGCCTACGACCAGCCCGACAGCCTGTTGAGCAGGAACTTCGCCAGCACCTTCGAGACGAACCGGCTCGGCGCCACTTTTCAAACGCGGCGGTTGAGGTACACAATCGCATTAGGGGCCGATTTGCAGCGCGGCTCGCTCCGCCCTATCGACCGTTCGACGGGCATCGATTACCAGCGGAATTACCATTATTTCATGCCTAATGCACTGTTAGCCTACACTTTCCGGGGCAACCGGAGCCTGCGTATGCAATACCGGACACGCATTACGCCGCCCGGCATTACCCAGCTCATTCCGGCTGCCGACAATTCCAATCCATTGAATATCAACACCGGAAACCCCTGGCTCAAACCCGAATACTACCACAATTTGACGCTCACGTTCAACGCCTCGGCCCGCGGCGGCAACGATAACCTGTTCGCATTCGTAAGCGTGAACCGGAGTAATAACCGCATCGGCCTCTCGACCGTCACCGACGATTCCGGCGCACAGGTGACGACGCCCATCAATACGCGCGGTTTTGTGTATGCCAATGGCGTGGTGTCCGTAGGGAAAAAGATCCAGCCGTGGGGGCTGTCGGTCAATCTGACAAGCCACGGGAGCCTGGCGCGCAATACCAACCTGGTCAACTCCGCGGAAAATGTAACGACTTCCACGGCGCTCGGGCAGGGCTTGCGGCTGCAATCGGATTACAATGGGCGGATCGATTACGGGCTGAGCGCGCGCATTACATGGCAGCAGGCGCGGTATTCGCTTTTGCCCCAACAAAATTTGCAGTACTGGTCGCAATATGCCACGGCCGATGTGCATGTGCAACTACCCGGCCATGTCGTGATCACCTCGGACCTTACCTACAATGGCAATACCGGCCGCGCGGAGGGTTATAATCAGCAGTTTCTGCTATGGAATGCTTCGGTGGCCCGGCAGTTCCTGCGCACGCGGCAGGCCGAAGTGCGGTTACAGGTTTTCGACCTGCTCAACCAGAACCGCAGCCTGGTCCGCAATGCCGGCGACGCCTATATCGAGGATGTGCGCAGCCGGGTGCTGACACGGTATTTTCTCCTTAGTTTGGTATACAATATCCGGAAATTCGGCGTGTAGGAATGAGGAGCAGGTTGGGCTATTCCAAACAAAAAGCGTGTCATGGCAGCCCACAACACGCTTCCGCACTACTGTTCGTTTATCGGCTTATTATTCTTTTCGTTTCAGTGAATGAGTCGCCAGCATCCCGGCGCCGTTATTAGTCGCGATAGTCCTTTCCATCAGATAAATAACCTTGTCCGCAACGTATTCGCCTAAACGTAAAATTAGTTCTATAATGTGAATAAAAAATACTTTGAATGGTAATTTTTGATATGACGGGCATACTGGCTATTTCCCTGCTTCATGGACGAGAATGCCGGGCTATTTGTTGAATGCGGCTTTTCTGATAATCCATTCCCAGGTCAAAACCAGCCCGGTAATGCTCACGGCCGTCCCTCCTACCATTAAGATGAGCACTACAATATCCCAAAGCGGTCGCTTGTAAACCAGGAACCGGAAATCGAAGCTGTGCAACCCGTGGTAAAGCCATCGTTCCAGGCGGCTCAGATCCTGGTGTTTCAGCACCACCTGGGCCGTCGCGGGATCTATGTAGTACCATCGCTCATCTACGGAAGCCATTTTTACACGCAGCACCGGTAGCCGTTTTTCGTGGTTTTTGGAATAGTAGTAATCGTCGTACCCAGTGAGCATGACCGCCTCTTTCACAGGTACAACAGGATTCATTGCTTTGAGTTTGGCAATAAAGGGCGCGACGGGAAACCTTTCAAATGCGCCGGCGCCGTTATCCGCCGGCATCATGCGCGTATGGTGCTCGTCGGCGTAGCCCAGGTAAAAAGGCTTGCCATTCCACTGAACCAGCTGGATTTCCTTTATTTCAATACCCCAATTTGCCGCAACAGCAACAGGCGGTACCGTAAATTTCCCGGTGTCGAACATACCTCCCGTCCATTGCAGCGATTCCTCCGGTTCCAGTCGGGTAAATGGTGCCCAGTCCCAGGGTGTCATCGACAGCAATCCGCTGAAAATCCAGGTGAATACGAAGAGTCCGAATGCGAAACCCGTATAATGGTGCCAGCGGAACCATTTCTTTTTATACGGACTGAATGTCAGTCCGCGATTGCGCTTGTAACGAATGAAGCCCATCGCAATGCCGGCAGCACACATGATGCTGCCGATGGTCGACGACCATACGATGATATCGTTCCAGAGCGGCCGGTTCCGAAGCAATACCGTCGGGTAAATCCAGTGCGGTATCGGCCCCAGCCAGGCCAGGAAGCGCTGCTTCGCATTCACCATCTGCACGACCTCGCCCGTTTGCGCGGCTACGTATACGTACGTGCCCGCGGGATCGTCCATGTGCATGCGGTACACGGGTGTGCCGTATCCCTGCGAGCGCGCGGCCGCCATCCACTGGTCGATTTCGGTGAGTAGTCCGGCGTTTTTGATTTTTGTGATTTGGGTAAAACGGATGGCAAGCCTGGCCGCCAATGCCGAATCCGCTCCCTGGAACAATGTTCCGTCGTCGGCAAATATAGCCTTGTGAGCGCCGTTGGTCGTGGCAATGCGGTACACGGGTCGGTCCAGCATCATTCCCAGCCGGACGGAACGCAAAGTATCCTTCACGCCTGCACTGCCGAGCGCCTGCGTGACCGTCAGCTTTGCCTGGCTGAAATCGGGGGCCGGAAGACGTTGTAGCCGTTCGTGATACCGCATGGTCGGGTACTTCACGTACATCATTGCAAAACCCGAAAGGAACCAGATGACAAAAAGCAGGCTCAGGGCGAAACCCAGGTAGCGGTGAATGAGCAGGGTCAGTTTGGTGACATTCTTCATCAAATACCTACAAACTATACCTCAAACTAACGAGAAAATTCCGCGTCGCGCCGGGCGAAAACTGGTTCGCATAAATGGCGTTGGCATAGTAGCGCTCGTTGAACAGGTTATTGATATTCAACCTGATACCAACACGACCGATGCGGTACCCCAATGCAAGATCAGCCACCGTGTAGGCAGGCATGACGAACGTGTTTGCGCTGTTGGTAAATGTCTCATCCATAGAATTGACACCCGCACCGATGCTCGTGCCTTTCAATGCGCCGCCCTGCGCTTCGTAATTCAGCCACACATTCACCATGTTTTGAGGCGCAAAAGCGACGCGTTTGCCCGCAACAGGGTTGATTTCCTGACTTTCATAAGGCAAATACTCCGCTTTGGAGAACGTATACCCGGCCGTCAAATCCAGCCCGGGCAGCAGCGACCCGTTGATCTCCGCTTCGAAACCTTTCGATTCCGCGGAGCCGATGCGCTTGTAAACACCACCCGGCAATGCTTCGAGCTGATTGTTTTTACGCATATAATACAAGGCCAGGCTCGCCGTCCAGCGGGCATTCATTTCCAGTCGTGAACCTATTTCTCCCTGGTAACCCGTTTCCGGATCGAACGTTTCGCCGTTCGGAGCCACCCGGCGCGCGGGTTTGAAATAGGTGGAATACGAACCGTATACCGACAATGCCTCCAATGGCTGGTAAACCAACCCGGCACGGTAGGTCAATGCCGATTTCGAAATTTTCGATTCCGGCCCTTCGGAAGTGACGTTCCGGTCGGTATCCACCTCGTCGGTGAAATAGGTGCCGCGGAAAATGTCGTAACGCAAGCCGACCAACCCTTTCAGTTTTTCACTGATTTTGATCCAGTCCTGCACATAAATACCATGCACATTTTCCATGGTAGCGCGGTAGTAGGTGTCTTTGAAATCAATATAACCCTGGTTCAGGATCGGGTTACGTACCGAAACCGACGCGTTCTTGCCCGGCCCGAAAACGTCGCCGTTGTACGTCTTCCGATCGAGGAGGCTCAGCGAGTAACCCGCGAGCAGTTTGTGCGAAATACCTTTGGTATCAAACTCGTAAGTCAGTTCCAGCTGGTTTTGCAGCGGCTTGGTGAGGTGGTTGAAATAGAACGGAAACGACCGGTTCAGCGAATCGAGCGTGGCGTTGAATGACAGCTCCTCGGTCGAGAAGTAATTGATATTATCGTTATAATACGACAGCTGGTCTGAAAGCGTGAGGCCGGAGTTGAAGCGGTGCACATATTTGAGCTGATAGTCGTAGCGCGTATGTTTCAGGAAGTCGGCGGGATCGTTGTAGCGCGTGCCGCGGTCCATGCCGGGGGCCAGTTTGCTGCCTTCGAGCATCGGCAGGCCGGTGTCCGTGTCGTAAATGTCCTTATTGGCGCCGATGGTGAGGTAAAACAGGTCGCGCTCCGTGGGGGTGTATTCCAATGCAAGGTAGCCATTGTTGGTGTTCGAGCCCGAATGCCGGTAACCATCGGTATCCGACATGCCGAAATCGACGCGGTAGCGCAGCTTGTCGTTGATCGGTCCGCCGGCGCCCGCTCGGATACGGCGCGTGTTAAAAGTACCGTACGCAGCTGAAAAATCGGCTTTGAAATCGGCAGAAGGCCGTTTGCGGGCAATGTTAATGATGCCGCCCAATGCGGAATGCCCGAACAGCACCGACGCCGGGCCTTTCAAAACCTCCACGCTTTCGACGTTGGCGAGGTTGGTACTAGGCGCACTGGTGGAGATGTTGTGCCGCTCGTCGCGCACACCGTCGACCATGAGTACAAAATTGGAAAAACCACGGATCGTGAAATGCTGGAAACCGCCGTAGGTGTTGTTAGCACGCACACCGGTCGTGTTTTTCATCGCTTCCTGCAAATCGTCGATCCCGCGCTGCTCGATCGTCCGGGCCGAAACAGCCGACGTCGTCACCGGCATGTCGCGCAACGGCACATCGATCTTATTGACGGACGAAAATGCATTGCGATGGGCGCCGGATACGGTTACTTCCGACAAATGGTGCGTTCTGACGCTGTCGGCAGCATGTACAGGTGCGGTTTGTGCCAAAGCACTGCTTAAAGGAGATACCAGTGCCACTGCCAGCAGGGCACAAAGAGAAGCCTCCCCGATTCTGCCATACCGCGGGCAGCGGGTCGTAAAAATGAACATAATAAATCATTTTACAGAAAAGGCAGGTCTCCTGACTTGTAACATTCATACCGTCCTTCCCAGTACCTTTTGAATGATCGAATGACTGAATGATTGAATAAAATATTCGGTCATTCGGTCATTCAATGATTCAACATTACAGTACCAGTGGACATCAATCGGCATGAACTATACTCGTTACTTACAGTTGCGCGACAGTTCGTGATTTGCACACGATTCCCTATTAATTCACTGAATGTGAAACCTTTTCCAGGTGGAAAATAAATTAAAGAACTTGTTTGGGGCGCAAAGTTATGATTTAATCATAGTTTGCAGCATCGAAAACGGAAGATTCATCATTTAAGAAATCGGTTTATGGAAAGACATGTAGAGATGCGGGTGAGGCATTGGGTGTTTGTCGACGAGGTGAAATTTTTCGGGCCTGGCCGCTACGAATTGCTCCAACACATTGCTGAAACCGGCTCTATCGCGCAGGCCGCCAAGGAAATGGGTTTGTCGTATAAAAAAGCCTGGGCGATGGTCGATGCCCTCAATTCCCTCGGCAAGGGCCCTTACGTGGTGACGCAGAAAGGCGGTACCAAAGGCGGGGGCACGGTACTCACCGACACCGCCCGAAATGTGATGGACGCCTACAAGCGCCTGAACGACAAACTTCTCGCCGTAATGGCCGAAGAACCTGAGCTTTTGTCACTCATCTGACGCAGATCGTCAATTTTTTCGCGTCTGTAAGCCCGCACTCTTTATCTTTGCGATATATCTGCTTATACATATCGCTTTGTGATGAGAAAAGTTCTATTACCCCTACTCACCGGTCTTTCATTTGCCGCCCTGGGACAGCAAACCCAGGAAACGCCCTCCCTCACCGATCGCACCTTTCAGCTGGGAGAAGTGCGCGTGTCCGGCATCAGCAACCGCGACAGCCTCGCCGCACGGCTTTCGTACCGTACCATCGAGCAGTTCAACCGGAACGACCTGTCCAGTGCACTGAATATCCTGCCCGGCGTGAGCATCGCCAATGTAGGAGCCCGTAACGAGTCCGTCGTATACGTGCGCGGGTTCGACCTGCGCCAGGTGCCTGTTTACATCGACGGCGTGCCTGTGTACGTGCCTTACGACGGCTATGTGGATATGGGCCGCTTCACGACTTTCGACCTCGCCGAGGTGAATGTCTCCAAAGGTTTCGCATCCATTTTATATGGTGCCAACACGATGGGCGGGGCCATTAACCTCGTGTCGCGCAAGCCCGTGAGCAAGTTCGAGATCAATGGCCGAGCCGGTATTTTCAGCGGCGACGGCTATCGGTGGAATGTGAATGCGGGTTCGAGATGGGGTAAATTCTTTTACCAGGTCGGCGCTTCGCAGCTCAAACAGGACACCTACCCGCTTTCGGCGGATTTCAAACCCCGCAAATACCAGCAGACCGACGACCGGGAGAATGCCCATCGCGACGATCTGAAATTCAGCGTAAAAGCCGGTTTCACGCCCAATGCGACCGACGAATACGTGATCGGTTACGTGAACCAGCATGGCGAAAAAGGTACGCCGCCATACGTAGGCAATGATTCCAAAATCACGACACGCTTCTGGAAATGGCCGAAATGGAACAAGCAGAGCTTGTATTTTATATCAAACACGGCTTTGGGAGAAAAAAATAAGCTAAAAACGAGGCTGTACTACGACACTTTCGTGAACGCGCTGTTCAGCTACGACGACACTACCTACACCACGCAAACGAAAGGCTACGCATTTCAGAGCTTTTACGACGATTATACACTGGGCGGCAACGTGGAGTTCGAATCCCGCAGCTGGGATCGTAACGTATTCAAATTTAACGTACAATATAAGCGCGATATCCACCGCGAGCATGACAAGGGCGAGCCGGTGCAGTCGTACGTCGACAACACGCTTTCCATCGGTATCGAGAATGCATACCAGATCCTGCCGTCGCTGGCCGTGGTACCCGGCGTGAGCTTCAATGTCCGTAATGCCAGCCAGGCGCAGGAGTACAATGCGACCACGAAGGAACTGACAGATTTTGCCGACAGTAAAAACAATGCCGTGAATGCGCAGGTAGGCCTGTTTTGGGATATTACAGCCAACCATTCGCTCCGTGGTACCGTTGCGCGCAAGACACGCTTCGCCACCATCAAGGACCGCTATTCCTACCGGATGGGCCAGGCCATCCCCAACCCCGACCTGCATGCGGAAGTAGCATTGAACTACGATCTGAGCTATTCCGGCAAGGTGGCCGAAAAACTCGCTTTGCAGGCCAGCATTTTCCAAAGCAACATCGACGACATTATCCAGCAGGTGGACAATGTACAGCCGGGCCGTTTCCAGTTGCAAAATGCAGGGAAAGCGCGTTTCTACGGCGCGGAAGCCGGTTTTGACTATCAGATCATCAACGGCCTGAAATTCGGTTCGAACTATTCGTTTATCAAACGGAAAAACAAGACGAACCCGGCGATCCTTTTCACGAACGTGCCTGAGCACAAGGTATTCGCCTACGCCGATTTCTCGTTCCTGAAAGTGGCCAACCTCCTGGCGAGCGTGGAGAACAACAGCAGCCGTTACAGCACGAGCTACGGTACCAGGTCGGGCGCATACACGCTGGTGAATGCGAAAGCTTCTGTAAAATTGTATAAATTCATTTCCGCGGAAGCAGGTATCAACAACATTTTCGACAGGAATTACAGCCTGGTGGAGGGCTTTCCCGAAGCCGGCCGGAATTTCTTCGTGAACCTGGTATTCAATTATTTTTAAACAAATGTCGGAACGTCGCGGGAAACGGACGGGGCACCAATGGCCGTCGGGATGGGCAGTTACCATCCTGACGGCCGCTTTTTGCGTTTTCGCCGGGCTGATAGCGCGCAAAACTCCGGCGCCTTACGAACTGAAATACCCGGCAAATTTCGGTTCGCGTTTCACGATCCCCGCCGATAACCCGACGACGCAGGAAGGCGTATACCTGGGGCGGATGCTGTTCTACGAGAAAAAACTATCGGCGAACAACCTGCTTTCCTGCGAGAGCTGCCATGAACAAAGGTTGGCATTCACCGATGGCCGGCCCGTGAGCCCCGGCGTCGACGGCAGCTTTACGCCCCGCAGCTCGATGTCGCTCGCCAACCTGCTGTGGGTGCGCAATTTTTTCTGGGATGGCCGTTCGCAAAGCCTTGAAACGCAGGCTGCATTCCCGCTCACAGACCCACATGAAATGGGACAATCGCTGGCGGAATCGGTGCGAAAACTGCAACAAACGGCACCCTACCCCGCTCTTTTTCAAGGCGCATTCGGCCCACAGGGTATCTCGGAACAGAACATTTTAAAAGCATTGGCACAGTTCGAAAGAACGCTCATTTCAGCCGACTCGCCTTACGACCGCTACCTGGCCGGAAAATACCGGCCTACCGCCGCCGAAATGCGGGGCATGCTGCTCTTCGAAAACAACCCCGACCCGCAAAAAGGTATTCGCGGGGCTAATTGCGGACACTGTCACGGCGGCCCTAAAACGTTCAAGGAGCTGTTTCACAACAACGGCCTCGACAGCACGTTCGAGGACGCGGGCCGTGAAAAGATCACAGGACAAATCATGGATAAGGGTCGTTTCCGCGTCCCTACCCTGCGCAATATCCTGCTCACGGCACCCTACATGCACGACGGCCGGTTCAAAACCATCGAAGCCGTGCTCGACCATTACAGCGACCACATTCGCCAAAGTCCGACGCTGAGCAGCTTTTTACAGGATATCTCCAATGAGCCGGACGGCAAAAGCCTAGGCCTTGCGCCGCAAGACAAAAAGGACATTATCGCATTCCTCGGTATGCTCACCGATTCGACATTCATGACCAATCCTGCATTTTCAAACCCTATTTCAAAAGCTCAATAAGATGCTAAAAATCAAGACATTCACTAGTCAAATCCTATTGTGCGCGACGCTTGTATGCGGGCTCGCGATGCACACGCACGCGCAAACCGCAACCACCCTCAGCATTTCCGGCGAGGTTGCCACGCCACTCGAACTGAAAATGCAGGACCTGGCCGCGATGAAACAGATCAGCCACAAAGTGAAGGACCGCGACGGCAAGGAGCACGAGTTCAAAGGCGTAGCGCTCATCGAACTGCTGGAAAAAGCGGGCGTGACGACCGGCGCTAAACTCCGCGGTGAAAATCTGGCCAAATATGCCCTGATCACCGCAGCGGACGGCTACGAGGTGCTTTACGCATTGGCCGAAATCGACCCGGAATTTGCCGATCAGGTGATCTTGCTGGCGACCGAAAAGGACGGACAGCCGTTACCCGCCGGCGAAGGCCCGTTCCGCATCATCGCCCCGAAAGACAAAAAACCGGCGCGATGGATTCGCGAGGTAAGGAGTATTAAAATCGCATTTGCCAAAAACTGATTTTAGAATGCTCATTCCAGAACGCCGGTCCATTAATGGGCCGGCGTTCTTTGGGTTTTGGCATAATTGACATACCGCCTCGAATCCAGCTGGGATATTTCGGCGGAAAGCCGGTAGGTTCCCCAGGAATATCTGGCTTCGGCGCTGACGATCCGTTTTCTGAACCTCGGCGCAGGCCGCTTCATGACCCTGTACGGGAAGTCCTGAAAAATTTCGTAAACGACCCGGCCGTCGGCGCTCGCCGGTACCGGCAGCCCGTATATAGCCAGCACGGAAGGCATAATGTCTACATTGGAAGTAGGTAATGCCGTCGAATCCACACCTTTGCGAATGTAGGGACCTGCTGCCAGCAATGCGATGTTGATTTCGTACGGGCTCGACCCGCCGTGGCCTGCTACGCCTCCCGAATAGTCGGTACCGGCGTAGCCTTTGTCGTTTTTCGCGTCGTTCCAGTCGGGGGCTACGAGGATGTCGCCCGTGCGTTCGGGATGGTTATAATGAATGGCGTCGAAGGAAAGCGTGCCTTTTACCCAGCCTCGCATGTCGCCTTTGTTCCTGCCTTTGGTAAAAACCGCGCCTACCCATTCCTCCTGGTGCAATGCAGCTACGATGGATTTGATCGTTTTGGCCTCATGGTTTTTGACATAAATAGCGCCTTCGGCCACCACCACATCATCCGAATCCTTGTCTTTTTTAAAACCTCGTTTGATCAGGAAATCGGCCAGCCCCTGCTTTCCGGTGTGGGTCACGAAACCGTGATCGGTGGAAATGATAACATTGTATTGCTCATCGGGGCCTTTGTCCTTCAATGCAGCCATAATCCGGCCGAACTGCCCATCGACATACCTGATCGCATCCACCGCCTGCTGCGAACCGATCCCGTGTTCATGCGCTGCGCCGTCCGGGTCGGAAAACCAGATGGCGCTCACCAGCGGCCCGTTTTTGACCAGGCCATATTTCAAAAGAGCGTCGGTGATCCACTTGTGACGGCCATTATCTTCGGGCTCGGCTTTCGAAACCTCTCCTATCTCCTTCAATACCTGCGCCTTGAATGCTTCCGGCAGAATCAGGTCGGGATTCACGACCGCGCCGTTTACGGTGTGGTTTTGCAAAAATGCCTGTCCGGTCGTGCCGGAGCTGAATACCATCATCCGCTGGCCCGCATCTGCGAGCACTTCGCCGAGGGATTTCGCGGTCAGCAACGGGCCGGAAGTTGCGCCGGGGATTTTGCTCAGATCGCTGTGGGAGGTACCGATCGCCTTGTTAGCGGCCACTTCCGGAATGTAAATCGAGTTGCCCAGCAACCCGTGTGTTCCGGGATAAGCGCCGGTGGCATAGGAAGCCGAATTGACGCGTGTCACCGTCGGAAATACGCTGTGATGGTGCTTGCCCCACGCCGCCGCTTTTTTGAATGCGAAAAGGTTAGGCATTTGCGCTTCGGTGATATAGTCGGGCCGCAAGCCGTCGAAAAATACGATCAGCGTTTTGAAACGAAAGCGATGATTTACCCTGGAAGTAGTATCCTGCCCGTTCACAGCCGTAAAAACCGATGACAAAAGGCCCAACAAAATCAATCTAAAC
Source organism: Dyadobacter beijingensis DSM 21582 (assembly GCF_000382205.1). Lineage (GTDB taxonomy): Bacteria > Bacteroidota > Bacteroidia > Cytophagales > Spirosomataceae > Dyadobacter > Dyadobacter beijingensis. The sequence goes on along the minus strand of NZ_KB907792.1, from coordinate 123,035 downwards.
TTTATCATATCCAATCAATTAGCGAATTTCAGAAACGGTGACGGCGTGTTTACTGCGGCGGATTCCGTACAGCAACGACTTGCCCGGCACCGTACGATCGATCGCAATGCCCTGCCCTTCGATCGGTGCCGGAAGTGTGCGTATATATTCCAGCGTATAGCCCGATTTTGGTATTTTCAACACATACACTTCACCCCGATCGTGACCGGTACAATAGAGTAAGCCATCACTTCCCCAGGCGCCGCCGGAGTTGCTTTTAGGTGTAAACAAATCGATCAGGTTCTTCGGAAACACCCACGCCTCGACCTGCCGCCATTCCGGATCATACTTCACAAGCGACGTCCACCGAACATCCCGCCCCTCGCTCGCTTCCTTACCCGCATAGTGCGCGAAACCAATGTACCAATGCCCGTCGCGCTGGTCGAGCCAGGTAAGCGACCCGTGCTGCGCGATGCCGAAACTATGCGTCCCGACGTGCGTCAGCGTTTTCACATCAAAAATCTCCACTGAACTCGTCATCGGGATCTCGGGGTAGTTGGAATTGGCGCAATACATTTTCCCTTTGATCACCACGCCGCTGTTGAGATGCACGATCCCTTCCCTGGTCCCGTCCCATGTCGCCACGAGCTTGCCATCGGCCTTGCTATGTTTTGTAATGGTGCTGTTATTGATCACATAAAAATGCTGCGCATCCACCGCCACAGCCTGTTTCGCCTCTTTTACATCAAACTCCTTCAAAGGCGCCAGCGACTGCGCGCGCAGCGGCTGCACTGCATTCAGCAGCACCAAAAAGATAAAGAGAACCAGCGATTTACGAAATGACATGAGGTTACAAAAGTTTTAAATGCTAAAAGTAGGAAAACGGGCTATTTTCTACTTTACGGGAGTGTGATCAATGGGTTTGACAGCACTTTCGCAGGTGAAGGTTATGGTTCGATTCTCATTCATAACCATAATCCGCATCACGAGCTGATCCGCGACGCGTTTTTCGGGATTGCTTCTTCGGATAAATGATGCTTGTACTGGCCCATAATATTCGAATGCCAGTACTACCAATACAACATTTAAGATTGTATTTGTCATGCATGCCCGAACCCGTTTTGTCCCGCAATTGAAATACGCATTCTGCTTCATTTTCCTCCTCATTGCTATATCTTCCGCACAGAGCATCGCACAGCATATCGACTTAAAAACTGCTTCCTGGATCATTTCTCCTAACGTGCCTTCGCCCATGAAGGAAACTGCCCCGGCGGTGCTGACGGAGGAGATTGCCAAACGTACGGGCATTAGAATCAAAAATGGCAATAGCTGGCCGAAAGGTAATGTACCGGTGATCGCCATTGCGCTGGCTTCTGATAAGACGCTGTTTAACAGAAACATACCTGCTGTCAATAGCAGCGGACCGGAAACAAAACCGGAGGGGTTCCGCATTGTTACTGAGGTAAATAATGGGGCTAAAACGATCTGGATCATCGGTGCGGATGCGCGGGGTATCCTTTTCGGGACGGGGTATTTGCTTCGGCAACTGAAAATGAGTCAGGCATTCATGGGCAAGCCGCTGCTCGAACTGGCCGGGCCGTTGAATGTGGCATCGTCGCCGGCGTATGCGATCCGCGGGCATCAGCTCGGGTACCGCTCCACCGCGAACACGTACGACGCCTGGTCCGTGGCGCAGTTTGACCAGTACATTCGTGAACTGGCGATTTTCGGGAGCAATGCCGTGGAAGGCATTCCCTTTCACGAGGACGACAAGCCGAGTCCGCATTTCAAAATTCCGGCCAGGGAAATGCGCATCAGGATGAGCGAGATTTGCCGCAAGTATGACATGGACTACTGGGTGTGGACACCCGCTACTTTTGAATTGAAAGACCCTGCCAAACGCCAGGCCGAACTCGACCTGCACGAGCAGTTTTACAAGGAATGCCCCCGCCTCAATCACATTTTCTTCCCCGGTGGCGACCCTGGCGATAACCATCCGTCGGAGGTGCTGCCATTCCTCAGAGAATTGCAGGCCAAACTGGTAAAATACCATCCAAAAGCCAAGATGTGGATCTCGCTGCAAGGATTTGACACGGAGCAGATCGACTATTTTTACAAATACCTCGAAACCGAAAAACCAACGTGGCTGCAAGGCGTCGTGTCCGGGCCGGGTAGTCCGCCGATGGCCGAAACGCGGTACCGCCTCCCGAAACAATACCAGCATCGCCAGTACCCCGATATCACCCATCAGGTCCGCTGCGAGTTTCCGGTCGAAAAATTCGACCAGGCGTACGCATTGACGCTCGGGCGCGAGTCGGTGAACCCGCGGCCTTACGCATTTGCCAAAATCCACGCGAAATACGCGCCGTTTACGGACGGTTTCGTATCCTATTCCGACGGCAGCCATGACGATGTGAACAAAGTTTTGTGGAGTATGCGCGGCTGGGACCCGCAGATGGATGTGCACCGGATTATGGAGGAATACGCAAATTTCTTCTTTTCTGCCAGCTTAGGAGCGCCCTCAATCGCTGCGAGTGCCATCGAGGGTTTAGAACAAAACTGGAAAGGGCCTTTGGCTGAAAATGGTGCTGTGGAAATGACTTACCTGCACTGGCGAGTGTTACGCAGAGTTGAAGAGGGATTGGAAAACAACTGGCGCTGGCAAATGCTCGTATTCCGGGCCTACTATGACCAGTATACCCGCCTTCGTCTTATCTACGAGCAAGACTTGGAAAAGCAAGCAAACGTAGTCCTCGACGCAGCTAACCGCGGTAATATTATTCAGGTAATGGACACGGCATTAGCGATCGTCAACAAAGCGAATAACCATGTCGTTGATCGCGATCTTTACAAGGAGATTGTTGATCTAAGTGACGCGCTCTACAAATCCATTGGCCTTCAAACGAGTACTCAAAAGCACACACCACGTAACCCGGAACGTGGTGTGGTTATGGACTTTATAAACTACCCGCTCAACAACCGCTGGTGGCTGGCTGATGAATTCGAGAAGATCAAAAAAATGACCAGTCCTGACGAACAGCTGGCAAGATTGAAAACGATCGCATCCTGGGAAAATCCGGGGCCGGGGAGTTATTATGACGATGTTTCCAGCGTAGCGAAAGGCCCGCGCGTGAAAACCGTTTCGGACGACGCGACCGACGTGGCCTGGTGGGACAATGGGATGAGCCGCAAACGGCTGTCCACACAGCTATTCCAGCGGGAGCCTGCGTTGGACTACGATAACCTCGACCCCCGTGCGCGCTACACGATACGCGTTGCGGGCGAGGGCGATGCGCTCCTGCGCGTGGATGGATACCGCCTTTCTCCGGTCATTTATAGTAAAGAACCTGAGACATTTAAGGAATGGATCGTACCGCTGTCGCTGACGCAGGACGGGAAAATTTCGGTAACCTTCGACGGGCCGGAAGAGTCGCAGCTGAACTGGCGGAAGCAGTCCAAAATTTCGGACATCTGGTTACTGAAACAGCCGTAATGTCAGCTCCGGAGGAGCGTTCTGTTTATAGCAACAATGATTGTACCAGGTGTTTAGTCTCCTGACGGAGACTCCTATCGGAGTCGGCAATGAGTGCCTGACGCGCTTTTGCAAGAAACAGGAGGCCACGCTGTGGCCTAATCGTGAATGCCGAGGAAGCGGTTACGTACGAGGAGGCAGGCACCCAACAACCCGGCTTCCCCGCCTAGTTTTGAATGCGCGAGCTGCGTGTCGTTGCTTACCAGGCTTAGCGAATATTTGTTGATGGCGGTTTGAATGGGCAGCCCGATGTAATCGCCCGTTGCGAGCAGGCTGCCGCCAAGGATTACCAGCTCGGGGTTGAACACGTTAATGAGCGACGCAATGCCGCGGCCGATATTGTCGCCTAATCGGGCAATGAGCTCTATCGCGAGGACGTCGTCCGAGATGGCGGCTTCGATAATGTCGTCCATCGTAATGCGGTTGGGGTCGGGGACTCTGGCGGTGATCAGGGAGGAGGAGCCTTCGAGGACTTTCTCGCGAAACATGCGTTCGAGGGCCCAGCCGGCGGCTTCGGTTTCGAGGCAGCCTTTTTTCCCGCAACGGCAAATGTATTCGTTGTTAAAAACAGGCATATGCCCGAATTCACCCGCATAGCCCGATTTACCATAATATAACTTTCCCTCCATCAGAATACCGACCGCAATACCATAGTCGAGGTTCAGGAAAAGTACATCTTTTTCCTCTTCCACGGCGCCAAGGCAAAACTCCCCGTAGGCCATTGCACGCGTGTCATTTTCGAGAAAAACCGGGTAACCTATTCTTTCACCGACAATTTCACTCAGCGGGCGGTCATCAAAATGGAAGTAACTGTAACTGTGACCCGTACGAAAATCTACCCGACCTGAAAGGTTGATACCCACCCCCTTAACGCGGTCTTTCGGAACGGCAAGGCTATTGATAAAGTCGAGAATATGGGTACATAGCTGATCGCGGGATTCGACGGTATTCGCCAGTTCATAGGGCAATTTGCCGGAATTCAGGATCAATGTTTTGTCCAGGTCCAGGAGGCCGATCGTCACATGGCTCTGCTTGACGTCGACACCGATGAAATAGGCCGCGTCCGGCACAACCCCGTACAGGCTCGGCTTCCGGCCGCCCGAAGATTCTATTTTGCCATAATCGTTCACAAAGCCCTCATTCCGAAGCTCGTTCACCAGAACGGTCACCTTCGGAACGCTGATATTCAGCCGCTTTCCCAGCTCCGGCAATGTCATGCTGCCATGATTGGCCAGGTAACCGAGGATAATCTCCGCGGGGTCTTTGGTTTTATAATCGGCGGCAACGCGAAGGGGTCTGCTCATGGAGTTTCAAACAAATGGGGCGGCTAAATTAAGGACATTTTGTTTTATAGCCGTTTAAACCAAAAAACAGAATGACGACATAACAAAGCAGCGGCAGCATAAACGCGACGGGCCAATTGTAATGATCGATCAGCCAGCCCTGACCGAATGAGACGATGGAGCCGCCCACGATGGCCGTCGAAAGCCAGCCGGATGCGCGGGTTGCATAAGATTCCAGCCCAACGACGGATAGGGAGAAAATGGTGGCAAACATAATGGAATTGAACAACCCGACGGCGATCATCGTCCACACCGCCAACGGCCCTGCGCTGCTCACGGAGATGATAATCAATACAATGGCCGCAATAGCTGCCACACTGAGCACGCGGGACGCTTTTACCGTTTTCAGGATCGCCGCGCCGATAAACCGGCCCACGAACATGCTTCCCCAATACAATGCGACCATCGTACCGGCATCGTTGAGCGACGCCTCCGATACATCCACAATGTAGCTGGCCAGAAATGACCCGACGGAAACCTCGGCACCCACGTAGCAGAACAATGCCGCAATGCCAAAACGAAGGTTACGGAATGCAAACAGCGACTGACCACCGTCGGCGGCCGGACGCATTACCGGCACCGGCAGCCTGAGCCTGCTCACGACCAGGGCGATCAATATCAGCAATCCCGCCAGCGCCAGGTAAGGCATGCGCACGGGCTCGCTGCTGCGCGCGAGTTCATCCGATTTGGACAAAATATAAAAACTCCCGAAAACCGGTGCCACCGTGGTGCCCAGCGATCCGACGGCCTGAATGAGGTTGAATCGCGAAGAAGCCGTTTCGGCCGGGCCCAACAGGGTTATATACGGGTTGGCCGCCACCTGCAAGAGCACGATCCCGATCGCCAGCACGAACAATGCGGCCAGAAACAGGTAATACTGATGAAATACCGAGGCCGGGAAAAACAGCAATGCGCCCACCGCCGCCACCGCGAAGCCTGCGACCATTCCTTGCTTAAATCCAAATTTACCCACGAGTATCCCCGCTGGAATGGACATTACGCCATAGGTCAGGAAGAAGTAAAATTGCACCAGCGCCGACTGGGCGTAGGTTAGCTCGAAACTATCCTTGAAAAACGGGACGAGGGTATCATTCATGCACGTGATGAATCCCATCATAAAGTACAAAACCGCGAGGGTAATCAGCGCAGGGCGGTAATGCTGCTGCGGCCCGGCTTCCGTGGAAGCATCGGGCGTGACGGGTGCCAGTGCCATCAGACGTTCAGGGTTATTTTGGATTGAATGGCTTCCAGCGTTTTCCAGCATTGGTACAGCCCGCGCGGCACGTGGAAGCAGCCCTTCCATTTACCGCCTTTCAGCGTCAGCAGTGGCTCGCCCTGGCGGTTGAGATAGCCGAACCATTCGCCGTATTCAGGATCGGGAAAGTGGCTCCATGTGTACTCATGCATGCGCTCGAACCATTGCGCGCACCGCTCGTCGCCCGTGTGCAGGTAGCCTTTGAGCAGCGTAATGAGCGTTTCCATATGCACCCACCATAGTTTCTGGTCCCATTCGAGCTGCTGGGGCGGATTGCCTTGCACATCCATGAAGTAGAAAATGCCGCCATGCTCGTGGTCCCAGCCATATTCAATGAGCTGGATGGCCATGTTGACCGCGCGCTGCGCGAGCTTTTCGTCGCTTGTCCGCTGGGCGAGGTCCATGATAAACCACATCGATTCCAGGCCGTGTCCGGGGTTCACTAGCCGCCCTTCGAAGGAATCCGAGAAAGACCCGTCGGGACGCACATTTTCCAGGATCACGCCCAGTTCGGGTTTGTAAAATTTATTCATTACCGTATCGATCCCGCGTTCGATGACTTCGTTCACCAATGCAGGGTCAAGCAGCGACTCGATTTCCAGCACCAGATTACAGAGGATCATCGGCAGGGCGAAACTTTCCAGCGGCCGCGCGCCCGGCACGGCTTTGCTGTAAATGCCTTTCGGATTATCCTGCATTTTCAGGATATTCTGGAATGTGTCGGTCGCAATGTCCTTGAACTCCGCATTACCCGTGGCTTTGTACAATTGCCCGAAAGCCATCGTCGCGAAACAGTCGGAAAAAATGCTGTGCGGCTGCATGAGCGGGTTGCCGTAACGATCGAGCGAGAAATACCAGTTGTTGGCGCGAACGTCCCGTTCGTGCCCTTCCCCTCCGTGCCCTACCTGCCCGTGCTTCTGCAAAAATGCCGCCCCTGAAAGTGCCATATCGAGCCATTCCTGCCGCCTTTCGACCTGGTTGTACAGCATAGCGAAGCACCAGACCTGCCGGCATTGGAGCCACATAAATTTGTCGGTGTCAAACACCTTTCCTTCGCGGTCGAGGCAGGTAAAAAAGCCTCCCGACTCGTGATCGGGCGAATTTTTCATCCAAAACGGGATCACATCGTTCAACAGCGCGCGGCGGTACTGGTCAATATACTTTTCGGGTTGCATTAAAAGGTAGGTTAAGGATTCAGGATTAGTCATTTTCAAAATACATCCAGTCGATGTGGAACATGGAGCCTTTGATCTTGTCGTTTTTAAAAACCAGGAACAGGTCATGAACGCCGGCAGCGCCGCTGACGGGCAGGAGAACTTCTTTCCAGCCGGTTTTGAGATCTTCCAATCGTCCGCCCGGAATAGCTGCTTTTCCCAGCAGCGCCCCCTCCCGGCTATCCTGCCTTAGCTCGATCGTCCCGCCCGTGCCATGTTCCTGCACGCGTAACCGGATGTTTTTGACGTGCGAAAGGTCTATCTGGTTAAACCGGGTAAATTTTCCGTTGGTGATGTTGGCGATGTAGGAAGCAAAGCCGGTGTTCTGCGTCGCTACCACCACGCCTACATTGCCTTCCTGGTAATCTTCCATCTGGATCAGCGGGTTGCGCAGCACGATATGGCTCGCGGTCTTCTGCGGCCCGATGCCGTTCGCACCCTTGTCGGTATACGAGGCAAGCAGTACGTAAGCGCCCTCGTTGCCTTTGCCGATGTGTTCGGTCAGCTTGTGGTTCGCGGCTAGCGGGGTCGTTGCGCCGGAGTTACCCAATGACAAGATGTAGCCTGCGAGTTCCCGGGCGTCCTTTTCGGGCAAATCGGCGTGGGGCGGCATCGGGTACGAGCCCCAGTTTCCGCTCCCGCCGGAAATAATCTTTTTCGCCAGCAGCTCCGCAGCGCCTGTCTGACCTGCATACCGCTTCGAAATCTGCTTTAGTGCCGGCCCGATCGACTTGGTTTCCAACGTGTGGCAAGCCTTGCAATCGAGCGAGGCGTACAATTTGGCTGTGCCGGCATATTTGATATTCTCCCCTTCCGAACCCGACAATGCCCCCGCGAGGTCCTTCCCGAATGCCAGGTAATTGAAACTCACGTGAATTTTCGACGGATCGATTTTACCGTCTTCCTTATCGGTTACAGTGACTTTGTAGTCAAAAGGTGCATTGTCCCAATAAAAGCTCCGGTTTGCTTTTGTACTGATCTTCACGTCGGGCGGCGTGTTACCGATCTTGAACTCAGTCGTAGCCGTGCCTTTGCCCCCATGCTGGTCCGAAACCGTGAGCACCACATTATAGGTACCCGGTTTGGAAAATGTATGTGTGATTTCTTCGCCCGTCAGCTTCTTAGCCCCGATCTTCCATTCGTAATGCAGCTGATCGCCCGCGTCGTAATCTTTGGAACCTTTGGCGGAAAGCGTTGCAGTAAATGGCGCGGCACCGATCGTTTTACCTGTCGACACGGCGGCGACCGGGTTGCGGTTCCCCTCGGCATATTCTACCCGGATAATGCCCGAATCGGTGTTGCGGGCAAACCAATTGGTACCGTACGCTAACAGGTAAATGGCCCCGTCGGGTGCAATCTGCATGTCGATCGGCGCTACCACTCTGAGCTGCGGCAGGAACGGCTCCATGCTCACATAATTGCCATCCGCATCCATCGTCACGGCCATGATCCACTTTCTGATCCATTCGAAAATGAACAACTTGCCGTTATAATAATCGGGCAATTTGTAGGGCGCATTGGGATATAAGTCACTATAATATACCGGCCCGGCCATGGCGCTGGCACCGCCCTTACCGACGAGCGGATACTTTTTGGAAGGTACTTTGCCATACCAGATCCACGCGGGCTGCGCCGGCGGGAGCTCGCGCAGGCCCGTGTTATGCGGGGAGTCGTTGAAAGGCTTTTGCGGGTCTTTGCCCGGGCCTTCCTTTTTGGTGGCAAAATCATAGTCCGGAAATACCTCATTATCGCCGAGAAAGTAGGGATAGCCGAAGAAACCTGGCTTGCGCGCCTGATTGATCTCATCGTAACTCATCTTGCCCTCGCTGCCGGGCACCTCCGTATCCGGCCCTACATCACCCCAGTACAGGTATCTGGTTTTCGGGTCGACGGAAATGCGAAACGGGTTGCGAACGCCCATCGCGTAGATCTCGGGCTTGCCGACAGACCCGTCTTTCGGGAACAGGTTACCGTCGGGAATGCTGTATGTACCATCCGATTCGGGCTTGATCCTCAATATTTTACCCCGGTAATCGTTGCTGTTCGCGGTAGCAGCCTGGTCGTCGGACAGTTCACGGCCCGGACGCTCATCAATAGGCGTATGGCCCTCGATTTCCTCGGCATTGGTGTTATCACCAATGGATAAGTAGAGCAAGCCATCTGAAAATGTAAGATATCCCGCCGAATGACAGCAATACTTGCGCTGGGTAGGCACTTCGAGTAAAACTTTCTTCGAATCCTGTATTAGGCTCTGGCCTTTTAATTCAAAACGCGCCAATTGGCTCACGCTTTTTTCCCCTCCTGCTCCATAATAGAAGTAAATCCAGTTGTTACGTTTAAAATCCGGGTCGACGGCCACGCCAAGCAGCCCATCCTCGATCCCGCTGAAAACGTTGAACTGCGCAATGGTCGACAGCTCTTTGGTCGCATTGCTGAAATAGCGTACAGCGCCTTTCCGTTCCGCCACCACGACGTCGTAGTTCGGCAAAATGGCCATTTCCATCGGTTCGTCGAGGCCGGAAACCAGTTTGGTATAAGTAAACCGGCTTGAATCGGGGCCTTCTGCAAGACCGGCGGGCTGCAAGGCACTGGCAGCATTTACCGCGCGGAACAGTGGCACATCGCGCCGTGCGACGGAGGCCAGACAAAGCCAGCCAATCAATAAGAGTCCGATTGAAGAGTTTAGTTTTTTCACCTGATAAACTTACTAAAATAAATTATTAAACAATCTATTATTAAAAAAACATTTAGGAATCTTCATTTTTATTTCCGTCGGCCCGAGCCGACGGCCAAGGGGAATATATTTTTAAAATTTAATATTTCCTGAAACAACAGGATTGCTATGTAACCGTTCTTGTAATATCGCAAACCTTTTAAACAAACCTTTCAAAATGAGAAACTTGTCTGCACTTTTTCTGATGGTGTTGTTATCTGTCAATGCAAGCTTCGCCCAGGCGCCGGAGCAGAAGATCGGGTATGTCGACCAGCAGCATATCCTGGAAAACATGCCGGAATTCAAGAAGCTGAATGAAGAGATCGTCGTAAAAAGCGACCAGTATGATAAGATTTTGAAAGGAAAATACGAAGAATTCCGCCTCAAATCGGAAGCATTCGACAAGCTCATTGCCAGTAAAGCCGACGAAGCCATCCTCCGCGACAAAGCTGCGGAGCTCGAAAACCTGAAAAAGTCCTACGAAGATTTCGAGACCAATTCCATGGCACAGCTCCGCGAGTATTATGCCAAAAAGTTCGAGCCGATCAAACAGAAGGTGAACGACGCCATCATTTTCGCGGGTAGGCAAAAAGGATACGCGTTCCTGCTCCGCATGGACCTAAACCCGAACGGCGGCGACCTCTGGCCGGTAGTCCTCTTCGCCCGCGATTCCACCTCCAACCTCACTTCCGACATCATGAAAAATCTCGGCATCAACGCCGCAGCGGCATCGATGCGGAAAGTGGGACTTCCGCAGTTGTTGAAAAAATAGACGAGCGCAATTTAAGGATGACTATCCATTTCCGTCAATTGGGATTGATGCCCCACGCCGATTACTGACAAAAGTCACTTTTCCTCCTGCCCCGCCGTCATCCCTTCCCCTGGTCATTTGCTCCAATTTTGGAGAAAGGTAACCATTCCATGACCATGCGCATATTGACGGCCCCGGAGGCCATTTCCCATACCCGGCACGTATGCTACCATTGCGGCGAGGATTGCCGCGACGAGGTGCTACATGCCGACGACCACGATTTTTGCTGCGACGGCTGCCTGACCGTCTATGGCTTGCTGAAAGAAAGTGACTTATGTCAGTATTATACCATCGACGGCGCGCAGGGCATTTCGCCCGACCCGGCGTTTTACACCAACAAATTCGATCATCTCGACCTGCCAGAGGTGCACGGCAAGATGATCGAGTTCACGGACGGGCGACTGACCACCGTATGCTGGTACCTGCCCAAAATGCATTGCAGCTCCTGCATATGGCTGCTCGAACACCTTTACAGGCTGCATCCGGCAGTACGTAGCTCAGTCGTCAATTTCCCTGAAAAGAAAGTCAGGATCACATTCGAAGGCAACGCATTGCGTTTGAGCGAGCTGGCGGCGCTGCTTGCACGCATCGGGTACGAGCCTTATCTGAGCCTGGACGATCTGTCGGGCAGGAAGGCCGGCAAATGGAACCGCACGCGTCTTTACAAAATCGGGATTGCCGGCTTTGCCTTCGGGAATATCATGATGCTGAGCTTCCCGGAGTATTTTCATTTGGGACAAAACACGTCGGACCAGAACCTGCGGACGCTTTTCGGGGTACTGAACCTTGCATTGAGCCTGCCGGTACTATTGTATTGCGCAGCGGACTTCTACCAATCGGCCTGGGCCGCATTGAAGGGCCGTTACCTGAACATCGACGCGCCGATTGCCTTGGCCTTGACCTGCGTTTTTTCCATCAGCATTTATCAACTGGCTACCCAAACCGGTCCCGGCTACCTGGATTCCTTTGCCGGGGCCGTGTTTTTCATGCTCGTAGGCCGGTATTTTCAGGACAAAACCTACGCCGGCGTTTCGTTCGACCGTGATTACAAATCCTATTTCCCGGTGGCGACTTCCGTGCTGGAAAATGGCCTGGAAACCCGCAAACCCATTACCGCTCTGCAAAAAGGTGACCAGATGCTCGTTCGCAACGAGGAGCTGATCCCCGCCGATGCCGTGCTGCAAAGCCCCATAGCGTTGATCGATTACAGCTTCGTTTCGGGCGAATCGCAGCCCGTCGAGCGGCGCAAAGGCGATACCATTTACGCCGGCGGCAAGCAAAAAGGCGCGGCCATTGAACTGGAAGTGCTGCGGGAGGTGTCGCAGAGCTACCTGACCCAGCTTTGGAACAACGAAGCATTCACACGCGAAAAAGACGATGCCGGCAAATCCCTCGCCGCGCGCATTAACCGGTATTTTTCGCTGACCGTGCTGGGCATTGCTGCGGTCACATTTATAGTTTGGTGTTTTGTATTTCAAAAACCGGAAACCGCCTTTCTCGCATTCACTACCACCCTGCTCGTGGCTTGCCCATGCGCATTGCTGCTGTCGTCTACATTTACAAACGGCAATTTGCTGAGCGTATTCAGCCGCAACCGTTTTTATCCCAAAAACGCCCACAGCATCGAACGGCTGGCACACATCGACACTGTTGTTTTTGATAAAACAGGCACCATTACCCTGCCCGACGACGCCGAAATCAACTTTGCGGGCGATCCGCCGACACGCGAAGAACTGGTGATGATCAAATCGCTGGTGGGACAATCCTCGCACCCGCTGAGCCGGTTGCTGGCGAAACACCTGGCGGATGTTCCTGCAAGCCGGAGGGTACTAAGCGGCTTTTCTGAAACGAGCGGCAAGGGCATGATCGCGCAATGGGGCGCGCTGACGGTGAAAGTAGGCTCCGCGAACTGGGTGGGCGCTGATGTGGACGATGTTGGTGAGCCATCGAGCCGGGTGTATGTGTCGATGGGCGGTGCTGTTAAAGGCTATTTCACCATCCGCAGCAAGTACCGCCCCGAGTTACCCGAAACCCTCTCCGCATTGCGCAAGGCAGGCATTCGCACCTACCTGCTCTCAGGAGACCGCCCTACCGACCGTGAAGTGCTTGCCCCGCTGTTCGGCCAGAACGCATTGCTTTTATTTAACCAAAAACCCGGACAGAAACTGGATTTCGTGCGCGAACTCCAACACGAAGGCCGCCACGTACTGATGGTCGGCGACGGCCTGAACGACGCCGGTGCATTACGCCAGAGCGACGTCGGCCTCGCCGTTTCCGACAATATCAACAACTTCTCTCCCTCCTGCGACGCCATCGTGGAGGGCAGCCAGCTCAGCCTTCTCCCCGGCTACGTCGCCCTCGCCCGCAGCGGCCAGCGCATTATCCGTCAGAGCTTTGCCATTTCATTGATCTACAACATCCTGGGCCTGTCGTTCGCCATTACCGGTCATTTGTCGCCCGTCATGGCGGCGATACTGATGCCCGTTAGCTCCATTACCATCGTCGCCTTTACCACGCTTGCCAGCAACGCGGCTGCGCGCAGGTGGCTGAAAAACTGACCAAGGTCATAAATGCGGCTTAGCGGTTGTCATCCTTTGCCAGCCGTGCCGCAGGTAGTTTTGGCCTATCAAAAATCACCTAATCCGATCCTCATCATGAGCGCATTATATCTGCTGATCCTCGCCAGTTTGCTCGTAGCGCTGGGATTCCTGGGCGCATTTATCTGGTCGGTACGAAAGGGGCACTACGACGACGATTATACGCCTTCGGTACGCATCCTGCTCGACGATTCCGAGAAAACCAACACCATCTGACGCCGCTCACCCGAACTGATTTTTACCACTTATCTCTCCCAAGTTATGTCAAACGTTCCCCATCCTGGCCTCGCCGCTGTTGAGTTGGATGAATTTCAATATGACAACCGCATTGTCCGGGACTTCGCCATCGCTACCATCCTGTTCGGGCTCATTGGTATGCTCGTGGGCCTGCTGGCCGCCTTGCAGCTGGTCTTCCCGAACCTGAATTTCGACCTGCCGTTCCTCACATTCAGCCGGATACGGCCGCTGCATACCAACGCGGTCATCTTCGCGTTTGTCGGAAACGGCTTTTTCACCGGCTTGTACTATTCCGTGCCGCGTGTACTGCGGACGCCGATATGGAGCCCGGTACTGAGCCGCTTTCATTTCTGGGCGTGGCAGGCCATTATCCTCGGCGCGGCCATCTCGCTGCCGATGGGGTTCACCACTTCCAAAGAATATGCCGAGCTGGAATGGCCGTTCGATATCGCCATTGCCGTCGTGTGGGTTTCTGCATTGGTCAACATCATTATGACCACCATTAACCGTCGCGTCGAGCACATTTACGCCGCCGTCTGGTTTTACATCGCCTCATTTGTGACCGTGGCGATGCTGCACGTGGTGAACAGCATCGAACTGCCGATCTCGTTCATGAAAAGCTACTCGGTATACGCAGGCGTGCAGGACGCATTGGTGCAGTGGTGGTACGGGCATAATGCGGTCGCATTCTTCCTGACGACGCCCTACCTGGGTTTGATGTACTACTTTTTGCCCAAAGCGGCCAACCGCCCCATTTACTCCTACCGGTTATCGATCGTCCACTTTTGGGCGCTCATCTTCCTGTACATCTGGGCGGGGCCGCACCATCTGCTTTACACCGCATTACCGGAATGGGCCCAGACGCTCGGAACCGTGTTTTCGGTAATGCTCATCGCGCCTTCCTGGGGAGGTATGATGAACGGCCTGATGACATTGCGCGGCGCCTGGGACAAAGTCCGGGAAGATGTGGTGCTGAAATTCATGGTCGTGGCGATTACCGCCTACGGTATGGCCACCTTCGAAGGCCCGATGCTCTCCTTGAAAAATGTAAATGCCATCGCCCACTATACCGACTGGATCGTAGCGCACGTACACGTAGGCGCGCTCGGCTGGAACGGCTTCCTCACATTCGGTATTTTGTACTGGCTTTTCCCACGCCTATATAACAGACCGTTATACTCCACGAAGGCCGCCAATTTCCATTTCTGGATCGGCACGCTGGGCATTATCTTCTATACGATTCCCATGTATTGGGCTGGCTGGGTACAAAGCTCGATGTGGAAGGAATTCACGCAGGAAGGACTTTTGAAATACCCCAACTTTCTCGAAACGGTCACCGCACTGAAACCGCTCTATTTCCTCCGCGGCGTGGGCGGCACATTGTACCTCGCAGGTTTCGTAGTGATGATCTACAACCTCTGGATGACGGCACTGAAAGGCAAGCTCGTACCGACCGAAACGGCCAAAGCGATGCCGCTGAACGCCATCTGGCACGCCGAAAAGAGCGAATACTGGCACCGCAGGCTCATGGAACGCAAGCCGCTTGCATTAACGGTATTCTCCCTCGTGGCCGTTGCCATTGGCGGGATGATCGAGATGATCCCGACCTTCCTCGTCGAATCCAACGTACCTACCATTGCGAGCGTGAAACCTTATACGCCGCTGGAATTGCAGGGCCGCGACATTTATGTCCGTGAAGGCTGCTACGTGTGCCATACGCAGATGATCCGCCCGTTCCGGTCTGAAATCGAAAGGTTCGGGGAGTATTCCAAATCGGGCGAGTTCGTATATGACCACCCGCACCAATGGGGCTCCAAACGCACCGGGCCGGATTTGCACCGCATCGGCGGCAAATACCCCGACTCCTGGCATTACAACCACATGGAAGACCCGACCAGCATGTCGCCCGGCTCCATTATGCCCCGCTACGGCTGGCTGCTCGAAAACGACCTCGACACCACCACGACCGTTGCGAAAATCAAAGCCATGCAGACGCTGGGCGTGCCTTACGAAAAAGGCTACGAACACCAGGCGAACGCCGATCTCGCGAAACAGGAGAGTGAAATCCAGGAACGCCTGAAACAAAGCGGCATCAAAACCGCCGCCAACAAAGAGATCATCGCGCTGATCGCATACATGCAACGACTCGGGACTGATATTAAAAAATGACCGGATATTCAATCATTCAACCATTCGGTCATTCAAAATTAAACATCTATGAAATTCCGCAATTACCTCGAAACCATTGCCGGAGTGGGCATTTACCCACTCATATCGCTGCTGATATTCTTTGCTTTCTTCGTCGGCCTGCTCTTTTACGTGTGGGGGCTGGACAAGAGGAAACTCGACAAAATGCGCAGCATTCCGCTGAATGACGGTGTTTTGAAGAAAACCGTATTGTCGCTGCTGTTGCTCGCCGGCATGGCATTGCCTGCCTCCGCGCAGGAAACGGCCGAACCGGTCCGCGCCATCACCGGGCTGGACCTTATTCTCTATGTCGTCCTGGCGGCGTTGGTATTCATCATCGTTCAGCTGGCGATCCTGTTGGCCAATGCGATGAGCGTACTCAATAAAACGGCCAGCGCTTCCCAAACCGAGCCTACGCATATTTTCAGTGCGCATTGGTGGAAAAAATTCCGGGGCATCGGTGTCGCCCTGCACGACGAGAAGCAGATCCTGATCGACGGCCACGACTACGACGGCATCCAGGAGCTCGACAACCGCATGCCGCCCTGGCTGCAATTCCTCTTTTACACGACGATTTTCTTCGCGGTGGTGTATGCGGCCGTCTATTTCAGCGGGTTCGGCGATTTGCAGATCGCGGAGCTGGATAAGGAAATCGCGACGGCCGAAGCCGAGAAAAAGGCTTACATGGAAAAAGTGGGTGCCAGCATGGACGAAAACTCCGTGACGCTGCTTAGCGATAAGGCCGGCGTGGACGCCGGGATGAAAATATTCCAGGAAAAATGCACTGCCTGCCACGGTACCGAAGGCGGCGGCGCGGTGGGCCCCAACCTCACGGACGACTACTGGCTGCACGGCGGCGGGATTCATAATGTGTTCAAAGTGATCAAATACGGCGTGCCGGAAAAAGGGATGATCTCCTGGGAAAAACAGCTCTCCCCGACCGACATCCAGAAGGTAGCGAGTTTTGTCCTCTCGCTCAAAGGCACCAAACCGGCCACTGCGAAAGAGCCGCAGGGAGAATTGTTCAGCGATGCGACTGTGGCAAAAAAATAACCCATTATGAAAGCGATTAGCGACGCACGGCCCCTCTATCCCCAACGCCCCGCCGGGCAATGGCATAACCGCCGTGTGGCATTCAGTGTAGCCATTATCGCGCTGCTGTTCGTCGTGCCGTTTGTACGGATCAACGGGCAGCAGCTCGTACTGCTGAATGTGGTGGAACGGAAGTTTATCATTTTCGGCGTGTTTATCGGACCGCAGGACTACTGGCTGTTCGGGCTCATGATGCTGTCGTTTTTTGTGTTCATCGTGCTTTTCACGACCGTTTTCGGGCGGTTATGGTGCGGCTGGGCGTGCCCGCAGACGGTTTTCATGGAAATGGTATTCCGTAAAATCGAATACGCCATCGAGGGCGACACCGGAAAGCAGAAACTGCTGGACAAAGCGCCGTGGACGACGGACAAAATCCTGAAAAAAGGTTTGAAATACACCCTTTTCCTCCTCATTTCCTTTGCTATCGCCAACCTGTTGCTGGCTTATGTGCTGGGAACCGATGCTTTGTACAAGATCATTTCGGAGCCATTGCAAGACCATTTGGCCCTCTTTTCCGGTATTGTCGCATTCACAGCCATATTCTACTGGAATTTCGCCTGGCTGCGCGAGCAGGCTTGCACGGTAGTGTGCCCGTATGGGCGCTTGCAAAGCGTTTTGCTCGACCGCAATTCCATCAATGTCGCCTACGACCATGAGCGCGGCGAACCGCGCGGCAAGCTGCACAAAGGAACAATCCGCACCGAAGGCGATTGCATCAGCTGCTTCCAATGCGTGGCCGTATGCCCTACCGGCATCGACATCCGCAATGGTACGCAGATGGAATGTGTGAACTGTACGGCCTGCATCGATGCCTGCGATGCGATGATGGACAAAGTCGGTTTCGAGCGGGGCCTGATCCGCTATACTTCCGAGAATGCCATCACAAAGAAAAGCGCGAAGGTGATCACCCCGCGTACCTGGGGCTATGCAGCTGTGCTCGTGCTGCTATGGTCGGCATTGGGTTTCGTGGTAGCGACGCGCACCGACACCCAAACGACACTTTTCCGCGCACCGGGCAGCCGATATATCGAAAATGCCGACGGCACGATCAGCAACCTTTACACATTCAAAATTTTTAACAAAACCAACGCCACCATTAAGCCCTCCATACGCCTCGACTCCCCGCACGGAAAGCTGCTGTTCGCCGGGTCACCGGACCTGACGCTCGAAGCTGCGGGGATGTCCGAGGGGACCGTGTTCGTGGTGATCCCGAAATCCGAGCTGAAAAGCCGGAAGACGGTCTTGAAAATGTCTGTTTCCCAAGGTAGCCGGCAGCTGGAAACTTTCGAGACGACGTTCATCGCACCCGAAGAATAATGTATTAACCTATATTTTGAATACCCATGAAAATCAACTGGAAAGCCCTCATTGCCGCTGTTTACATGAGTTTCGTATCCATGATCCTGCTGCTGGTGAGCATGAGCGCCGGGCAGAAGATCGACCTCGCATCGGCCGATTATTATGAGGAAGAACTCCAATTCCAGGGCAAAATCGACAAAACCCAACGGGCAGCCGCGCTCACGGAACCGATATCCTGGAATGTGGCGGAGCATCATCTGGAAATCCACTACCCGAGCGTATTCTCCGACTCGGCCATTTCCGGAAAAATCAGCCTCTATTGCCCGTCCGACGACCGTAACGACAGGCAATTCGTCGTCCGTGCGCAGAACCACGGGCAGGCCCTGGCACTGACGGAAATACCTGCGGGCCGCTATAAAATCCAGGTAGACTGGCGGGCCGGCGCGCAAACGTACTGGAACGAAGGCGTGGTCGTGATCGGCCGGTAATGCCATGATCACCGTCCTCCCCTACCTCGCCATTTCGATGGGGCTCATCAGCAGCTTCCATTGCGTGGGCATGTGCGGGCCCATTGCGCTCGCATTACCTGTGCACAGGGCCACGCGCGCGCGGCAGATAGCAGGCGTGCTCATCTACAATGGGGGACGTGCGCTCACCTACGCGATGTTTGGAATACTCATCGGCACACTTGGCGCTTCCCTGGCCTGGTTGGGGTTGCTGAAATATGCTTCCGTCGGCGTGGGCCTGGCGATGCTGGCGTATGTGCTCTGGCCGGCGAGCCTGGATCGGCGGCTTCATATGCCTGTATTCTGGCAAAAAACGATAGGCCGGATAAAGCAGCAGATGACTTTTTACTTGAAAAAAACAAACCTGTCGGGCATGCTCGTGTTAGGAATGCTTAATGGCGCGGTACCCTGCGGCATGGTGTACATGGCGCTTCTGAGCTCCGGGGCGACGGGCAGTGCATGGGGCGGCGGGGCTTTCATGGCGCTTTTCGGGCTGGGTACCATGCCGGCGATGCTGGCATTGGGCATTGCGCGGCAGCAGCTCACACCGGCATTGCGTACGCGCATCCGCAAGCTCACACCCGTGCTCGTTGCCATAGCGGGGATCTGGCTCGTGGCCCGCGGGATAACCACCTCCTATCCCACCCCTTCTCCCACCCCGACAAGCATTACGATCTGTCGCTAGCGACCCCGAAAGTCTGTTTTTAACATGACAAACATCATGTTTTTACCCTCCGCTCGTGGGTAGTTTTGATTGATCATCCACATCAAAACTTTGACCAATGGACAAGGACCTGCTATTCAAATATAACATTCCGGGGCCGCGCTATACCAGCTACCCGACCGTTCCGTACTGGCAGAAAACGCCTCCCGGCATTGCCAAATGGAAAGAGCTGGTGCAGGATGCATTTACGGTTTCCAATCAGAAGGAAGGCATTAGCCTGTACATTCACCTGCCATTTTGCGAAAGCCTCTGCACGTACTGCGGCTGCAACACGCGCATTACGATCAACCATGCCGTGGAAAGCAAATACATCCAGGCCGTTTTGAAGGAGTGGAAAATGTACCGGGCGCTTTTTGGTGAAGAAAAACCGGTGATCCGGGAGCTGCACCTCGGCGGCGGCACGCCCACGTTTTTTAGTCCGGCTAACCTTGTGAAACTGGTCAAAGGCCTGCTGGAAGACTCACTGGTGCATTCCGATGCCCGTTTCGGTTTCGAGGCGCATCCGGGGAATACGACCGACGCGCATTTGGAAGCATTATATTCTGTCGGTTTCCGGCGCATCAGCATCGGGGTGCAGGATTTCAACCCGGTCGTACTGGCGATGATCAACCGGCACCAGACGTTTGAGCAGGTGAAACATCTGACATTGAAAGCGCGGGAAATAGGTTACAATTCTGTCAACTACGACATTGTATACGGTTTACCCCAACAAAAAAACTGCTCGATGATGCAAACCATGCTGCGGGTGATCCAGCTCCGCCCGGACCGTATTGCTTTTTACAGCTATGCCCACGTGCCATGGATCAAGCCCGGCCAGCGCAGTTATACCGAAAATGACCTCCCCGACGCCGACCACAAAATGGCCATCTACGAAACCGGCCGCAATGCATTGGAACTGGCTGGTTACGAAGACATTGGCATGGACCATTTTGCGCTCAAATCCGATGAGCTCTACAAAGCCGCCTCAGAAGAGCGCCTTCACCGGAATTTCATGGGCTATACCGATACCCGCACGCAGCTGCTGATCGGCCTCGGTGCCTCTTCCATTTCCGATTCGTGGTGGGGTTATGCGCAGAATGAAAAGAAGGTGGAAGATTATTACAAGCGCCTGGCCGCCGGCGAGCTGCCGGTGTTCCGCGGCCACGAGCTGAGCCGCGAGGACCTTATTATGCGCAAACACATTCTCCGGCTCATGACCGGCTTCGAAACTTCCTGGGCGGGGGCTTCCGAAAATTGCATGGAAGTATACCAGGCCCTCGAAAGACTGTCGGAAATGGCGTACGACGAGCTGGTGGAAATAGAGCCGTTCCGACTGAGGATCACGGAGAAAGGCAAGGCTTTCGTGCGCAATGTATGCATGGCTTTCGATGCCCGCCTGTGGTCCGATATACCTCAAACCTCGCTATTCAGCCAAACAGTTTAATCATGAATTCTTGCGGTGTTCACCTGTGTCCTGTACTTTGGTATGTTTGATACGGATATTTTAATTCATACGCAGGTGATGACACGGCATATCGAAATGCTGGATGCCTTGTTCAAGCACGCGACCGAAGGGATCGTGGTGGTGGACAAGCAGGCGAATATTGTAATGCTCAACCCCAAGGCGAAGGAGCTTTTCGGCTACACAGACCGCGAGTTGATCAATCGGAAAGTGGAAACGCTGATCCCGATGCGGTTCAACCGGAACCACGTGGGCTACCGCGACGAGTACCTCGAAGCGCCCCGCGCCCGTGGTATGGGGCATATGATGGACCTTTTCGCCCGCCGCAAGGACGGCACCGAATTTCCCGTGGAGGTGAGCCTCAGTCCATTCAAAACCAGCGACGGCGAGTTTGTCGTTAGCTTCGTCATCGACATAACCGAGCGAAAAAAGCAGGAAAGCCGCATTATCGAGGCCAATCTTGAAATACAAAAACTGAATGCGGAGCTGGAAGAGCGCGTGCAGCAGCGGACGGAAGAGCTGGCCGCGGCGATCAAGCGGATCGAGCAGTCGCAGGAGGAAGTGGTGCGTGCATTGACGAAGGAACGAGAGCTGAACAATATGAAAAGCCAGTTTGTCACCATCGCCTCGCACGAGTTCCGGACGCCTTTGGCCACGATTTTGTCGTCGGCATCGCTCATAGGCCGCTATACGCGCACGGAAGACGAGGAAAAACGGCACAAACACGTTCAGCGCATCAAATCGACCGTAACGAACCTGACTGAAATCCTCAATGACTTTCTCTCGATCGGCAAGCTGGAAGAGGGCCGCATTCACGCCATTCCGGTATTGACCGACCTGAATGAGTTCTGCAAAAACCTGATCGAGGAGATCAGAGGGCTGTGCAAGGACGGGCAGCAAATGCATTTTGCGTACGAGGGCGAACCGACGGCCTGGCTCGACAAGCAGCTGCTGCGTAATGTGCTTTTCAACCTGCTTTCGAACGCGATCAAGTATTCCGACGGCGGTAAATCCATTTTTTTAAGGATCAAAAACTGGGGCGGGCTGATCCGCATCGAGATACAGGACCAGGGCATCGGCATTCCGCAAACGGACCAGGGCCACATTTTCGACCGTTTTTTCCGTGCCAACAATGCGGGCAATGCGCAAGGAACGGGGCTGGGCCTCAATATCGTACAAAACTACATCGAGCTCATGGGCGGCACCGTGCGGTTTCAGAGCGAGGTTGGCGTAGGGACGACATTTTTTGTCGAGCTGCCCAACCGCGAACCAGCATCCGTTAAAACCGATTCCTGACACAAACTGCACCAACCTTGGAAACGAGAAAGATACTTTTAATCGAAGACAATCCCGAAATGCGGGAAAATACGGCCGAAATCCTCGAACTGGCCAACTACGAGGTGGTAACCGCCCAAAACGGCAAGGAGGGCGTGCAGCAAGCCGCCCAGCACCACCCCGACCTCATCATCTGCGACATAATGATGCCCGAACTGGACGGCTACGGCGTGCTCCATATGCTCGGCAAAGACGAGCGCACGGCCTCCATTCCGTTCATTTTCCTCACCGCCAAGGCCGAAAAGGAAGATTACCGCAAAGGCATGACCATGGGCGCCGACGACTACCTCACCAAGCCGTACGACGACGTGGAACTGCTGAATGCCGTGGAAATGCGCCTCAAAAAGAGCGACAGGCTGAAAAAGCAGTTCGAACGCTCGGCCGACGGCCTCGACCAGTTTATCCGGGAAGCCCAGGCCTTCGACCCGATCATGAAGCTGGCGGAGGACAAAAAGGTGAAGATTCTGCGTAAAAAAGAAACCATCTACACGGAAGGCAGCTTTCCGTCGCATGTATTTTTCCTGCAAAAAGGAAAGGTAAAAGCCTATAAATCGAATGAAAACGGAAAAGAGTACATTACCGACCTGCTGAAAGAAGGCGAGTTTTTCGGCTACCTCGACCTGCTGCAAGGCGCCCCATACGAAGAAACGGCCATCGCATTGGAGAAATCGGAAGTGGCGATGATCCCGAAAGACGATTTTTTCAACCTGCTGCAAGGCAACCGGGAAGTGGCTTCGAAATTCATCCGAATGCTTTCCAATGAAATCAAGGAACGGGAAGAGCGGCTTTTACAGCTGGCTTACAACTCCGTACGCAAGCGCGTGGCGCAGGCGCTCGTGATGCTTGTGCAGCGCTACCAGGAAGACCGTTCGAAGCCCTTTTCCATGGCCGTCACACGTGAAGACATCGCCTCTATGGTGGGCACTGCCACCGAAACGGTGATTCGCACGCTCTCGGATTTCAAGGACGAGCGCCTGGTGGACATGAAGGGGAGCCAGATCACCGTGCTGGAATACGAAAAGCTCGCCCGGATGCGGAATTAACGCAGGATAATAAACTGTATGCCCCATTAAAAGTCATTTTCCCGCCGTTAATTAAGCCATACACCTCCGTTGATCATCGGGCAATTTTGGCGTGCAAATGTTCCCACTTGTTTCCTTAGTTTTGATTGAAAAGTCAACTAAATCATATCGAACCATGGAACAAATACTACCTGCCGAAGCCCCGGAGACAGTGGAAACTGCCGCAACCGAAAAACGTCCGCAGAAGCTTACCCTTAAAATCATCATTGAAGGAATGATGCAGACCCGAAGGGACATTGAAGCGTACAACAGGGGAGAAATGACCAAAGAGGAATTTGATGCACTTGGAATCAAACTATTTTGAAATATACCCCTATCAATGTTCTGGAAGCAGGTTCCAGTTTAAGACGGAACAAAATGTTACTGTCACCGTGGATATATCCCGGGACCCGAGATTCTTCCCTGACAACCCCGAGATAGAAGCAGCCCATAACTTTTTTATTGAAACGGATCAACCGTCCATGCGTCAGGACATCCGGCTTAGAAATACGGTGCTGGACATCCTGAACAGGTTTCTGACCGAGAACGACGCGATTGTCATTTATTACTGCGACCACCGCGATGGCAGGGGGCATGCCCGGCAGGCCAAGTTCAACCGATGGTTCAGCATTATCCAGGACACGTCGATCGACAAACAGGATCGGCAGGTCACTGTCGTAGATCTGAACGTCGGCGAAAACGGCGAGTTGATCCGTTCCGAACTGGTAGTATATGCTTCCATGCTGCTGCGGAAAACCCACCCGGACTACAACGCTGCCATTCGGATCTTTCATTCCGGCGATTCGGACAAGACGGGCAAACTATAAAAGTTTCCCTTCGATCGCTTCCAGCTGGGCCATCATTTCCTGGCGGTACGCGACCGTCTGATTGGTAATTTCCGGGATCAGTTTTTTGTAGTACCCGATCCCTTCGAGCAAGTTGGCACGGAATTTGGCGAAGTATCTGGATTTCTTGTCGTTCAGCGTGGTGGTGTGACGTTCGATGTCTTTTTTAAGATAATCGACGTACAAGTTGAGCTCGTTGATGAACATATTCGGTCGCAGGTTTTTGGCGAGGAGGTCAATTTTACCGTAGATGTGCCCTACCATTTCGTCCAAAGAGTAAATACCTGAGAAAAAGGCCAGGTTAGGTCCGGGGCAAATGGCTACCGCCTTGTTTTCCCGCGGTTTGACCATGTCATTTTTAATGAGCGCAGCCGTACTCAGGCCGTCGCACAAACACAGCTTTTCCGTCACCGCGTCGATTTGCATTTGCAGGTCTGCCGGTCGTGGCTCTAATGCCAGCAAGTGTTTGATTTTCAACTGCTGGTACTGACGGGAGGCGGTACAGATGGGGTCTTTGGTAAATTCGGTATTGGATACCAGGTAACGTTTGTGGCACGGGCTGCCGGGGCGGCCTTTGGTGATACGTTCCAGGCGCTGCTTTTCGGCAGTACTGTTTTTAAAATTATTGAAAAGCACTCCCAAAGGCGAAGAGTCGCTGACGTAGTAGGCATCGCTTTTGGCCGCAGCAAGTTCATTTAATGTGTCTTCATCCACATTTGTCACCTCGGGCACGAGCAGGAACGGGCTGCCCCAACCCGTAGCTTCGATGTGGTAATGTTCGAGTAAAAAGGCATTTTCAGCGGCAGTACCGATGCCGCCCTGCACGCTGATGCGTGTATGCGGCGCGTGCGTGAGCAAAATACCTTTGGCTTCGAGTG
Organism: Dyadobacter beijingensis DSM 21582; assembly: GCF_000382205.1. Lineage (GTDB taxonomy): Bacteria > Bacteroidota > Bacteroidia > Cytophagales > Spirosomataceae > Dyadobacter > Dyadobacter beijingensis. The sequence goes on along the minus strand of NZ_KB907792.1, from coordinate 97,986 downwards.
CAGGTTCGTAAAGGGCGAACAGTTCCGTGAACATTTCCGTGCGCCTGTTTTTGAACTCCTCTAAAACAGGCCCCAGCAAGTGGCCTTCGGTAGCGAATGCATGCCCGCCGCAGTTCAGGCCGGATTCGATGCGGAACTCGGAAACCCAAATGCCCTTTTTAGCCAGAAATTTAGCCTGGATCAACGCAGAACGGTAATCGCTTACTTTGAGAATGAGCTTTTTGTGAAAATTGCCGTTGGTATCTGGCAAGAAGTCCGGGAATGCTTCGAGGTAGCTGTACAAACGCGGATTCATCCCGGCCGAAAGGATCACCGAAGAACGCAATGTGCTCAACGCGAAACCACGTAATGCAGCCAAAGCGTCGGTGTAAATCTCTTCCAACACGTTACCGTCGGCATCGAGATTCATTTTATCAACCTTCGACATGATGTTCACATCGATCTCGCCCTGCACCATGCATTGGCGAAGCGCGGCATCCTCTAACGTTTTCGCCGCACCGGCGGGCATTGCAAGCAGGGCTTTGTAACGGGCTTTAAGCGAAGAACCTGCCGGTAACAAGCTGAAATAGCGATCAATATCGTTTCCCTCACCGAACGGCTGTTGCTGCATGGTTCCAAACTCCTGGTTGACGATGCTTTGCATCAGATCGAGATAGGCCGTAATTCGGCGGCTGCGGTAATCGGGTATGTTTTTGGAAATAGGCGCTTCATCCGCGCCGCGCTGGCGGGCATAATGTACGCGCATGCGCTCGATGAGCTCATCATCGACGATCGAGGCGACGGATGAAATGCCGTATTTGGCGACTTTGATAGGTGTATCGATGGAATATCCCAGCCCGAGGACGGGAATATGGAAGGTATGCGGCGTCATATCTGGATGAGGTCTTGATAATTCATCCAAAAGTACAGGGCTGCTTGCGTCCGGAAACTGACATTGCTTAGGTACGATCCTGAGAAACATCATACTCGCCCCCGTCGCTTACTTCTTTTTGGCTTTTTGCGGTTTTGCAGCTTCGGCGAGCTCGTTTTCCTTCACCCGGTATTCCACGATCCGCCGGATCATATCCACGGGAAGCGGATCTTTGTCAGGCATTTGAATGGCCGACTTGCTCACTTTGTATTTCGAAAGCTCCGTTTTGAATTCAGCGAGCAACGCTGCGCTGAACGGGTAAGACAGCGAAATATGGTTGGTTGCACCCGAATAATAGACAACGAACCCGAAATGCTTGTAGGCCGGGATCTGATAGCTGATCACTTCCTCTGCCAGCGGCGCCGCGGCACGGATCGTGTCCCGCACTTGCTGCAAACGTGCCTTTTTTTCGCCATCGAAGGTGTCCTGGTATTCGTCTACGGATTTAAAATCTGTTTTGGCCATGTCGATCTGGTCTTTTGATGGATAAACCTGCATTCAAAAGACCATCCCGCAGCCTATTTACCGGCGGCGGGATGCTGCGTTCCAAAAACGGCGCCCAGCACCGACAAAAATTCTTTCTCCGAAAACGGCTTACCAAGCACACCGTCGATCCCGAGCTCCGCATAGAAATCCTTGTCGCGGTCGGAAAGGTCGCCGGTGAAGCCTATGATCGGGGTTAACGCCTTGACGGCATCGGGATTACGGCGGATCTGGCGGGTAAGCTCGGCACCGTCCATGCCGGGCATATGAATGTCGGTGATGACGAGATCATACGGTTGCTTTTCGAAAAGTTCGAGTGCTTCGTCTCCCGAACCCGTGAGGTCGAAGAGCAGTCCGTGCTTTTCGAGCAGGCGGCTCATGAGCACGAGGTTCAGCTTGGTGTCGTCGGCTACGAGCGTCTTTTTGCCTCTCAGATCAACCGGCGCTACCGGTGCTGGAATGCTTCGAACGGCCAGTGGCTTCGCTTTTTCAGCCATCTGCATCGGGATCGCTATCCTGAATTCCGAACCTTTGCCAACGGCGCTTTCCACGGAAATTTTCCCGCCATGCAGCTCCACGATCCGCTTGCAGATCGCCAGTCCCAGCCCGGTCCCCTGCTTGACGGCCAGGCCGTTTACCTGGCTAAAATCTTCAAAAATAACTTTCAAATGCTCCTGCGCAATGCCTATGCCCGAATCCTTCACCCCGATTTTCAGGTATTTCTTCTGCCCGTCTGCCGTATCGAGCGCCGCTTCGACAACTACTTTTCCATGCGCGGGCGTGAATTTGATTGCGTTACTGAGCAGGTTAATTACCACCTGTTTTATCCGAAAGCCATCACCGACGAGGTAAACCTGCCGCCCGATCTGGATTTTGGATACAATTTCAATGTTTTTCTCTCCCGCCAGCACGCTCATCAATGCCGTTACTTCGTTCACCAGTTCCACCGGGTTGAACGGCTCATATTGCAGGGTCAGCTTGCCCCGTTCGAGTTTGGAAAAATCGAGCAGCTCGTTCACAAGCGTGAGCAGGATGCGCGAGGAGCTTTGAATGGCGTCGACACTTTCCTTCATCTGGCCATCGAGCCGTTCGGTTTCCATCAATTGCGAAAAACCGATGATCGCATTCAGCGGCGTTCGGATTTCGTGCGTTACCTGCGCCAGAAATTCCCCCTTTTGCCGGGCGGTTTCGGTAGCAAGCGCCGCGTATTTCAGGATGGTGACGTCGTTTCGATACAGTTTCACGACGTTTCGGATGATGATGATCGTCATCAGAAGCACCACTATGGCGCCAACCCATATCAGATGATTGACCTGCTCAAATTCGTTGGAGGTCTGGGTGAGCAGCAAGCGCCGGAATTCCCGCGCCTTTTCCTCTTCCGCAGCTTTCAACGCTTTGAGGGTCATTTGCAGGTTCGCGAACAGCTCGCCGTTAAGGAACAGCAGCTTTTGCTCGGCATCGTTCAGCTGCCTTTTGACCCGGTTATACTCTTCGTAGCGGCTTAGATTGGGCTCGCGTGAGAGCAGGTAAGGCATCACGAGCGAATCGCGCTGAACAATTACCCTGGTTTTTTCACGGGTAACCCCGGATTCAGGTTTGTTGGAAATGGCATCGGCGAGCCTTTTGAACAATCCGCGCTTTTTCTTGCCGGGTTCTGCCACGACGACGGAATCGACCTTTGATGTCTTTTTTACGCGGATCGCGGGCCGGTTTTGTTTCGAAAGTTCCTGATGGTCCAGCTCGCTACGCTGTACAGAAAGTGCAAAGAGGCTATCGACCATGATCTTCATGCGGATGAATGCGTCGTTGCTTATCCGTTTGCTTTCCATCAGCCCCGATAACGCCGACGAACGGTTAGCACGCTCGGTTTCGAATTCGGTAAGGATAGTGGAAACGGTTTGCAGCTCACGGGCGAACTTTCGCAGGTACGCCGAATCCTGCGTGATAATGAACAGCCGGCTGTTATTTTCCGCCACATAAAGCAGCGAAATGCAGGTATCGATCTTCTGATAGGTATTGACGTCCTTATGGAGTTCCTGGATATTCTCCCGGATTGTCTGCGATTTGCCACGGGTGAGCAGCAACACGAAAACGAACGATCCTAAAATGACAACGAGTAAAATAGTCCAGATTACGAATGCCCTGGACAATGTGCGCGAAGGAATTTTCATCATGTGTAGCTTGTCGGTCCATCCCGGGGAACATTGGAACAACAGATAAATGGAGGGTTGGTCACAACAAAGGTAAAAAAGCGGATACAAATCAGAAATACACTGCCGCTGTAATATTTAATCTACCAAACCGCTCGAATGAGTTACACATTTGAAAATCCGACTATGTTTCCAGCCAGGCTTTGAATGCAGGCGCTTTTTCACGGCTTACGACCACTTCCTGCGAAGTTTGCGGACGGAGCTCAATTTTTAGTTTTCCGTTAAAATAAGTGTGGATTTTCTGGATAGCGTCGATGCGGGCGATAAACTGGCGGTTCAGCCGGAAGAAATTCATCGGGTCCACCAGCGATTCCAGCTCTTCGAGCTTGTAGTCCACCAGGTACTGACGGCCGTCGGTGGCTACGAGGCAGGCCATTTCATTGGCAGTATAAAAATAGGCGACATGCTCCTGGTTGACGGGGATCAGCTGCTCCCCGTTTTTCACCAAAAACCTCGTTTTAAACGGCCTTTTCGTCATTTCCAGGCTATCCAGCAGCGTTTCCACCTTTCGTGCGTAAGCTTTGGGGGAGAAATCCTCCCGGATATTTTCGTATTTCCGGATCGCGTCGGCCAATTCGGGCGCTTTAATGGGTTTGAGCAGGTAATCGATGCTTTTCACACGAAATGCCTTGATCGCGTATTCGTCGTAGGAGGTCGTAAAAATGATCGGACTGTGTGCGGGAAATTCTTCGAATATCTGAAAGCTCAGGCCGTCGGCCAGCTGAATGTCGGAAAAAATAAGGTCCACCGGTTCCGCATTCGCGAACCATTGCCTGGCAGCCTCCACGCTTTCCAGCACCGCTGCCACTTCCATTCGCGGGTCGAGCTTTTTAATCAGCTTTTCGAGCCGTTCCGCGGCCGGGTATTCGTCTTCGATAATCAGTATTTTCATAGCATTTATTCAACCAGCTGACCCAGCAGCGGAATTTTCACGACAAATTGCGACGTACCACGGATAATTTCCACCTCCCGATCGGTCAGCAGGGCGTAGCGATTAATGATGTTCTGCAAGCCCACGCGCGTCGATTTTTCCAGGATCGTCTTTTCCGAAATGTTGTTTTCTACCACGAGATATCCGGCGTTTTCTTCACGAATGACGATTTTCAAGGGATTTTCGCGCGAGGCCACATTGTGTTTAATGGCATTCTCGATCAGCATTTGCAGGCTCAGCGGCGTGATATGCTGCGCAAGGACCTCTGCCGACAGCCTTTTTTCAACCTGTAAATTCTCCCGGAAGCGGATCTTATTTAAATATACATAGGCGTCTACGAATGCAATTTCCTCGCTCAGCAGCACCGTATTCTTGTTCCTGCTCACGAGCACGTACCTGTACACGTCAGAGAGCCTTTCGAGATAATCCTGGGCGGCGGTATTCTCATCGTCGATCAGCGCCGCGAGCGTATTCATGCTGTTAAATAAGAAATGCGGATCAAGCTGGTTTTTAAGCACTTCCAGCTGAGACTGCACATTTTCGCGCATCAGCGCCTCTGTTTTTCGCACATTCATTTTCCATAATTCAAAGAAATAAACCGCCTCATAAACCAGGTAAACGATCACCGTAGGCACGATACTGATCCGAAAACCCATCCCCAGCACACTCACATGGTAAACCGGTTTATAATACAACTCATTGAGCAAGAACGATATCAGGAACACATAGCTGACGGCCAGCACCGATTGCCCCGCTACCCGCCTGGCGATCTGCCCGTATTCCGGAAAAATCCGCCGCATCCGAATGATAATGAACCGGTTACCCTCCCAGAAGGTGAGCGTCAGCAGGGTTGAAAACAATACGCTGAGGAAGAAAAGCCGGCTCAGTTTCATGAACTCGTCGAAATTGACCATGATGGCGATCGTGAGGCCCATGAGCGGGATACCGATCATTCTCCATTTGCGGTCGTCGAGCGTGTAGGGCTTTTCTTTCATTCGCGGGCGAAAATCAGCGGGCAAACTACTCGTTTACCCGCTGATTTTCAATTAAAATGTATATCTGAAATACGGCACCGGAAAAAATGGCTGCTGGTATTGCTTCACGAGCTCATTGGTGCGCGGGTTGTAGGTTTGCTGGAAAATGTTTTTTCGGGCCGTCACATTCTGCAAATCCATCGAGAATTCCATCGTGCTCCGGCGCATTTCGCGGCGGTACGAAAAGCGGATATCCGTCCTGAAATAGGCGCTTTGCCGAAGCGAATAGGCCTGGTTCTCGTCGTACACCGCCGTTCCCCGCAGCCGCGATGCCGAAAGGTTGAGCGGGGTAATGTATTTACCGCCGACCAGCGAAGTCTTGATATTAGCGCTCAGTACATTATCCCTACCCAGCCGGAACTCCTTGCCTCCCAGCACATTGAGGACATACCTGGTATTAAAAGCTGTGTTCCGCTCCACTTTATCGCTTCCCTTGTATTTCGAATCGAACACGGAGGTCGTCAGCAGAAAGTAGTAGCCTTTGTTGAAATACCTCTCCAAAGTCAGCTCCACGCCCATGTTGCGGCCGGTACCTTCATTGACCAGGCTATCCCTGTCCGACGGCCCGAACGACGCGCCCATATTCAATGCGGAATAGGTGGACGCCCGCTGCTCAACCGGCACATCGAACAACCGCTGATAATACGGCTCGATTTTCAGGAGCAGGTTTTCCGTCAGGCGGTTCTGGTAACTGAGCACGAAATGATGGCTTTTCGTAAAACCCAGGTCCTTGTTGGTGCGTACCGGTCCCGATTCGCCGGGTGTTTGCACAAAATAGGTGTAAATGTTCTGCGCCTGGCTGTTCAGGCCGTAACCGAGGCTTACCGACTGCCCTTTCCCGAATGCATATTGCAACCCGGCGCGGGGCTCTATGGCCGCATTGCTATTGAGGTTATAATGCTGAAAATGAACGCCGGTCGTAAATATCAATCCTTGCGAAAAGCGGTACTTCCATTGCGCATATGCCTGCGTGAGCACCGTCTTCTCTCCTTTCACATTCACCCGTACGGTGTCGATCAGCCCGGCCTGGTGAATGGAGCGGCTGTACAGGTCGAAATCGAGCAAGTCGACGGTTATGCCGCCATACAGGCTGCTTTTTGCATTCATTTTATGTCTCAAATTTAAAACCGCCGAGTACTTGGACGTGTTGTAGCGTGCCTCTCCGCTCAGAAACGCCTCCCGGGTAACATGGCTGATGGAGTCGCCGCTGAAACGCTCACGGGTGGTGCTCATGCCGAGGGTGAGTTTTGCGAAAGTTTGGGGTGTGAGGTTGTGCTCATAGGCCAATCCGAACACATTGGTACCGTATTTGACGCGGGTATTCGTGTTTTCTGTGCCGTAGAGGTTCGTGAGCGTGGTATCCACTTCATTACCCAGGAAATTGACGTCGCTGCTGCCGGTAATGCCGAAAAGCGTCAGTTTACCTTTGCTACCGGTCGGCACCGCTACTTTGAAATTCAGGTCCTGGTAATCTGGAATGGCCGTTCCAGTACCGAATTGCAGGCCCAACGCCTTGAATAACCCGAGCGTGGAATAGCGGTAATTGAGCAGGAAAGAAGCTTTCGAATTTTTAGAAAAAGGCCCTTCGGCGCCCAGTTCAAAACCATTGAACCCGACCTGTCCCATCAGTTCGTGCTTCTGATTGTTGCCTTCGCGGAGTTGCAGGTCGAACACCGCCGAGAGTGCGTTGCCATACTGCGCGGGAAAAGCGCCGGTAAGAAAATCGGATTTACCCAACACGTTGTTATTCAGCATACTCACAGGCCCGCCTGTCGCCGCGAACGAGCCGAAGTGGTTTGGATTGGGGATATTCAATCCCTCCAGATGCCAGAGCGTACCCGACGGCGAGTTACCACGCACAACAATGTCGTTCCGGGAATCGTCGCCGGATACCACGCCTGCGAAATTGGCCGCCATCCGCGACGGATCGCCCAGTGCGCCTGCGTACCGTTTAGTATCGTCTACATTGAACGAACGTCCGCTCACGAGCGATAACTCGTTGTTCGTCTTCGTTTTATCACTTTTCCGATCGGCAGTAATCACGAGCTCGTCCAGGTTTTGCACGGCTTCGGTGAGGGTCACATTGAGCACCACTTCTTTCCCGGCCGTAAGCAAAACACCCGACAGCCGCTGCGTTTCATAACCCACCATCGAAACCTGGAAAGACTGGCGACCCATCGGCACACCGGTAATGCTGAAATCGCCCCGGATGTCGGTTACCGCGCCCATCGGGCTTGCCCCCTGCTCCCGGATCAGCAATATGGACGCTCCTATCACGGGCGATTTGGAAACTTCGTCGCGGACGGTCCCGCGGATCGTTTGCGTGCCTTCCTGTGCGTAAAGGTTGGCAGCGAAAAGAAATGTCATGGCTAATAGTAGTGCTTTCATTGGCTAATTTTTTAATTGACAGGCCAAAATTCCCCATAACATGCTGTGTTTGAAATGCGGCGGCAGGTCAACCGTCCGGATCGGCAGGTGAAACGCCAGCAAGATGCGGGGAATCGTCCGCCAAACAGTCGTTCCCATAAGTGAAACGAATCGTGACTATTTGGACTTATTATAAATAATGAACTATATTTGACCATCCACTTCGCCCGCATTCCCCATTACATGACCGCCACCAAGCCAGATAATGTCCCTTTCCGCATAGATGAACAGTCTTTCAAGCATATCTATGTGGCGCATTGGGAGAAGGTTTTCGCGGTTTGCTACAACACAATCCGCGACCCGGAGCCGGCGAAAGGTATGGTACAGGAGATTTTCAAATCGCTTTGGGAGCGAAAAGACGAGCTTGAAATTACGACATCTGTGGAGCGTTACCTGCTCCGTTCGGCCAAATTCAAGGTTTTTGAGTATTTGCGGAATACCAAATCGCGGCGGGAACATAACGAGATCGCCTTCGCCCATTACTGCGACCGTACGCATTGCACGGAAAACGACATTTTGTATAACAACCTGAAAAGCAAGGTGGACGGTCTGGTGGATACCCTACCCTGCCAATGCCGTTGTGTGTATAAAATGAGCCGGGAAGAGGGACTGAGCAACAAGGAGATCGCTGCCAGGCTACTGATTTCCGAAAGGGCTGTGGAATACCACATTACCCGTGCGCTTTCCACGTTGCGCGCCAATCTTACCGAGTATAGCCATTAGAGTCGGTACCCGTTACGCCTGCTCAATTTCTTCCCGTGTGAGGCCGAGAATTTCGATGATGGTTTGCAGCTCGAAGCCTTTGGCCTTCATACTGCGGGCAACTACCAGCTTTTCTTCCCGGCGGCCTTCTTCGCGGCCTTTTTCAAGACCTGCTTCGCGGCCCTCTTTCAGCCCTGTTTCCCAGGCTTCCTCCTTCACGTACTTCATGGAATTTTCGTTGTCCCATTTAGCTTTTAAATATGCGTCCCAAGCCATTTTTTCTTGCTGATTAAAGTTACAAACTTCTGCAATCCTTAACACTTTGTCGAATACCGGCTTGCTCAGTACAGTCGGAACATGATTCAAGTTACTCAAATTTTTCAACAAATACAGCCACCTGTCCAGTCCGGTAACGAGTTCGCTTTCCGTTTTACTAAATGCTGGTATTTCAATAAAAGTGAAACCGAACTTGTCGTAGAACACGGTGCTTTCTTCTTTACTAGTCAGTCTGATGTGGTGGATGTATTCGTTCGGCCTGGCCCCTTCAAATGTAAATTCCATTAAACCAATCAAATACACCGGTTTCAGTTCGTATCCCCAATCTGGCTCGCCGGTTTTTACCTGGTCGCGAATGAGCGACGCTGCATAGTACAAACATCTGTCTTTAAAAAACTTCTGTTTCACCCGTTGTACCTCAATGATGAACTGCTCGCCATCGGCTCCGGTGCAGCAGAGGTCGAAAATTGCTTTGCGGTCTACGGGGCGCTGGCCGGCACTTTCATTTTGATTGTAGGTCAGATCCCTGATCGTGCGCTCGCCCGCTAGCAGCTCGTTCAAAAAATCGATCAGCAAGTCCTTGTTAGCTTCGGTGCCGAATAGCCTTTTAAAACCAAAATCACTCAACGGATCGATGAACCGGGCATAAGGAGCTGCTAGCATGGCAGGGAAATTTAGTGTGTGATGAATCGTGTAATCCGGTGCTGAAAATAGCGGATTACCAATTGCAACACCGCATGTATACCGTTTGCTAGCCCGATTTTTACTCAGCGGATTTCGGGAAATGGGCCTTTGTGCTACTCCCTTTCAAAGGGCATCATCATGCCTCGAATATTTCAACACATTGGCGTACCAACGCCGTATTCTTTCATGAGATTTCAGTACTTTTTCCGACCTCTGCTCTCCCTTCTGATCGTAGCTACCTGCGTTCAAATCAGTATTTCACAAACCTTGCCCGGCTTCCTCATCAAGGGTACCCTCGTGGATTCTGCATCCTCGAAAGCCATCGAATTTGCCACGATCAGCATTCTCGACGACCGCCAGCAAGTGGTAGCGCTTACCTATTCCGACGAAAACGGCGTTTTCAAATCTACCGACATTCAAACCGGCTCTTATTTCATTAACCTATCATTCGTGGGATACCGCCAGAAACGCCTCGCATTTAAAATCACCTCCACAGCGCCCTACGATTTCGGGACCGTCCGCCTCGTCCCGGACGTGACGCAGCTCGACGCCGTGACTGTCACCGGAACGCGGCAGCTCGTAGAGCAGCAGCCCGGTATGCTCATTTATAATGCAGAAAAGGACATCAGCAACAGCGGTGGAACAGCCGCCGACGTGCTCCGCAAAGCCCCTATCCTGAATGTAGACGCCGCCGGCAATGTGACCATGCGCGGAAATTCCAACCTGCGTATCCTCATCAATGGCAAGTATTCCGGACAAATGGCGCGGAATGCAGCCGATGCCCTTAATATGATGCCTGCCGGGTCTATCAAGTCGGTGGAGGTGATTACCAGCCCTTCCGCGCGTTACGATGCGGAAGGTGCGGCCGGGGTTATCAATATTATTACCAAAAAAGGCAGCCAGAGCACGAGCGGAACGATCGAGGTCGTAGGCGGGAATCTTGAACAAGCCATTAACCCCCGCATTGCGCTTAACCGCGACAGATGGAATGTGAGCTCCACCCTGCATTTGCACCGCTTCCGCAACAAGGAGCTGTCGAGCGTCGACCGTACAACTTTTGAAAACGGCGTGGAAACCGGCAAGGTGCGCCAGGAAATCGTGCGGGACAATGCAAAGCCGCACAGCTCGGGCGATTTACAGATCGAATACCTGCCCGACAGCGCCAATGTATTTAATTTTTCGGTCAATGGATGGCTCGGTAACTGGCCCCAGAACAGCGAGCAACGCAACAGCCGGCTTACGCCCGACGGTCAGGTGGCCGACCAGTTTTTCCAGTCTGTAAAAACCAAAGCGCCAAACAAAGGCATTGATCTGAATTTGGGTTATACTAAAAAATTCAGGAAGCCCGGCGAAGAGTTATACCTCATGGCCCAGCATAACCGATCGATCGACAATTACGACTATAATGCCTTCCAGCGCGACGATGAGCAGTTTCTCATTTACCGTGAAATCAATAACAACAACACCCACAACCGCGAATGGACATTCCAGGGCGACTATATCCTGCCGCTCACACCGTCGGGGAAACATGCGCTGGAAAGCGGGATGAAGGCGATTTTGCGCAACGTGGGAAGCCAATACGAGGTGCAGGCCAGCGAAGACGGCTCGCCCAACGAAGTCACGATCGTGCCGTCGCGTACCGACCGTTTCGATTACCGCCAGGATGTGCTGGCGGCTTACAGTCAGCTAAAATTCAAATGGAACAATGGTTGGGCACTGCATGCAGGTGCGCGTGTGGAAGGCACTTTCCTCGAAGGTACCCAGCGTGATGCCGGCGTACATTTCACGAGCGATTTCTGGAATTTTGTGCCAAGCGCCACGATTTTCAAAAAACTGAATGCCAATAACAACCTCACATTGAGCTATACCAAACGCATTTCACGGCCGTCGATCTGGGACCTGAACCCGAATCGCGACAGCCAGGACCCGAAGAATATCGTCGTAGGTAACCCCTCTCTGAAACCAGAGGAACTGAACCAGATGGAATTCACATACGCATTGCAAATGAACTCCGACCTCTTCCTGAACTTCTCCGCATTTGGCAGGAAAACCAACAACTCCATCGAGAGCATCGTGACAATGGACAGCCAGGGCGTAGCGACGACTACCAAACAGAACCTCGCTTCCAATGCGCAGTACGGTATCAATGTTTCGACGTCGTTCTCGCCGCTGCCCGACTGGAAAATCAATTCCAACGCCAACATCCGACATGCGCGTTTTAAAAGCGGCGCGCTCGGTATCGACAACCAAGGAGCAGCCTGGGGCATTAACATCAACACGAGCTGGAAGCTGCCGAAGCATTTCAGCGTGCAGGCATACGGCGACTACGATGCCCGGAGCATCGAGCTGCAGGGCTTCGAGGGGGCATGGTTCTATTATAGTTTTTCAGCTAAAAAAGAACTCCCTGCACGCAAACTCACACTCACGCTCACGACGGTCAGCCCGTTTGGCGCCTACCGGCCGCAAAAGGAGGTGATCAGTTCGCCAGAATTCCATTCGGTAATGCGCAACCAATACTTGCTGCGGTCGGTCAAATTGTCGCTTAACTGGGAGTTCGGCGGGCTGTTCAAGCAAGGCTCTGGCCGTAAAATCACCAACGACGACTTGAAAAACGCCAAACAAGGCGGTTAATCCCTACGGGTCAAGCGACTCGCAGGAATTGACTTGCAGGGCGTTCAGGGGAGGTTAGAACTCGAAATCGGTCTCGCTGGAAACTTCATTTTACCCATGTAGCATTGGTAATCACCTTGCATTCCTTCACCAAAGCCTCTGGTGCCTGGCGCTTCGCCGCCATACGCAGCTTTTCGCCATATGGCATCGGCAGCATCATTATGAACGCTTATCTATATACGAAAAATTATGTATTAACAGCGATCTCACACAAACGTGTATCCAGAACCGTCGGTGCTGTCCGCGAATGCCATGGCGTTCTATGCAGCAGGCACAAAAGCCAATGCTTGAAGAAAAAATATGGGTCTTTGCAATACAAATCTATCGTGTCAATTTTTAGCTACAAACTGAATTCATTTTCATTTAATCTAATTGCTAAATACGCAGAAAATATAATTGCAAAACAAAAAAGCTCCTGACAAAATGCCAGAAGCTTTTCATTTTTTAAGCACCCATTTTACTTATAAAAGGTAACGTTTTCCAGTACCGACGCGTATATAGTTGACCATATAAAAATTATTCCTTTCGAAGAAACATCCAAATTGAACAACCAAATCAACGGAATGCGGGTACCTGGAAGTTGGAGATCGTCAGTTTAATTTCCATGAAGCTAAACTGTGCAGCGCCGGCTCACCGGCTATGTTTGCAAATGAAGTATAATCGCGGTTAATATGTAGCAGAGGCTGGCACGTCATAGGCCCGCCTGTCAATGCAATTTTGTTATGTCTTTTTCTCATGGCCAATAGTGTCATTTTCTCTTTCAACAAGTCTCTATTCTTTGCGGGTTTAAAGTAATCCTAAATGCGTCTCGGACTAAAATAATTTCGCCGAATCATGCATTTATTTCGACCAATACCTATATTATTGCAGACGAATGAAATTTAGAATCGAAGTTAAGTTCAGCATATGTTCTCTCCCGGCAGGTTGCGGTGTATTATTGTAGACGATGAGGCTGATGCACGCCGACTGATTGAATCCTATGTGCGGAAGGTCCCGTTCCTGGAACTGGCCGGCTTCGCGGAAAGCGCCACGGATGGCCTTTTCCTGATCCGTGAGACAAAGCCGGACATTGTGTTCCTCGACATTGAAATGCCAGAAATGACGGGATTTGAGCTTTTGAAACTACTTCCGGCCGCTCGGCCCGCCATTATCATGATCACCGCCGACCCTTCCTACGCGTTGGAGGGTTACGAGCACGAGCTTACCGATTACCTGCTCAAACCCGTCTCGTTCGAACGTTTCCTGAAAGCCGTCAACAAGGTCGATACGGGCCGGGCACCACGGCATTTGCCGGCCAGCCCTGAGCCGGTACGCGAACCGTTTTCATCGACGAAGGATGTACACGAATCCGAGCAGGATACGGACTTTACTGGCACACGAAATGATTTCCTATTATTAAAAGAGAATAAGAAACTCATTAAGGTAGCACCAAGCGAAATACATTTCATTGAAGGCATGCGCGATTACCTTAAATTGTACTGGGCAGACCGCGTCGCGATTATTCATATGACGATGGCGAAAATAGAAGAAGCATTGTCACCCGCGCAATTTTTACGGGTTAACCGCTCCTACATTGTCAATAAAAAAGTAATCCGCGAAATTGAAGGTAATGAAATAACCACCAACAGTGGGCGGAAGATACCGATCGGCGTCACCTACCGGGCCAATGTACTGGCAGCTTTGCAGAAGAACAGAATATAACTTCCCTCCCCGGCGAATCGTGCCGTGAATATAATCATGGTTGTCCTTTCCGTGCCCTCGGAAGTAATCGCCGGTCCGGCCCGGATGGGCGCTTCTCGGACGAATGAGAGCGAGCAGCCCGTTCGTTGGCTGAAAAAATGCCTTTACTGCCGCGATCCAGCCCTTATCAACCGCTCGCTAACCGCTTCTATTAGTACTTGAACATGATGACGTTACGGTCTGCCGTATATATGCCAGCGTCAGGAAGCAGTGAAGCGCTCAAAGTTCTGTCTGAATTGCCGGAATCATGCAAGGAAATGCTGAACTTTCCTATTGACAAGAACTATACAAAAGGTAGCGAAAACGACAACTTTTGTCAAAATAATTATCAGAACAATTAATTTCCTTTTATTTTCCGAATTTAGTTTTGATATTGAAACGCCTGTTGAAATGCGGGCAAACAATCACCCTCAGCTATCCATTGATTTTGAACAGAATTAGCGTTCAACGACCTTGAAAGCATTGTACTTCTTGTGCCGCGGGATCTCGTTTTAAACTGATAATTTCACTGGACCTTCCACTAAAAAATGGAATTGATTTTTTGTATTTGAAAATGTCTGGATGAAAAACATTTTAATTGTCGAAGATTATCAGATTATCAGACTGGCCACCAAAATTCTCGTACAAGACTTATACAAAGATGCCGCCATTCACGAAGCGGGATCGTTCCCTGCCGCCATATCCGAGCTCAGCGCAAGACAGCAGGATCTGATTATTCTGGATGTTCAGATTCCCGAAGGATTGGGCTTCGAAATGATACCGGCATTACGAGGTGTTCAGAAAAACGTCTCCGTACTGATATTTTCGGCCATTGAAGAAAGGATTTACGGCATACATTATCTGCGAGCCGGCGCGAACGGCTTTGTTTCCAAAAATTCTAATACCGAAGAGTTGCGCGCGGCTATCCTGTCCGTCGTGGATACCGGCCGGTACGTGAGCCCGCGCATTAAAGTGGAGCTCCTCAACCAACTCGATAAGCATAACTACCAGGCCGACAATCCGCTGCTCGAACTTTCAGCCCGGGAAATCACGATCATGGACATGCTCATTGAAGGGTTCTGGATCAAGGAAATCGCCTCCAAACTGGACCTGACCGAGAGCTCCGTGAGTACCTACAAGGCCCGGCTGTTCGAAAAACTGCAAGTGACCACGCTCATTGAAATGTTTCAGAAAGTGCGGCATTACAAGGATATGGACTAACGCCGACAGGACCGCTTCTCAGATCCAGCGGGCGAGCAATGTCTTGAATGCATCCTTATACAGCTCGCCCACCGGAATCTCCACCGGCCCCAGCTGCACAGCATTTTTACTCACCGAATCCACCTTCGCTACCGATACGATAAACGACCGGTGAATGCGCAAAAAACGCGCAGGCGGCAATTTCTCTTCAATGGATTTTAAACTGCTCAGTGTGACTACCGGGCCCAGCGGCGGCGTAAGATGGATTTTGACATAATCCTTCACCGATTCGATATGCGTCACGGCATCGAAATCGACGCGGATATGCTTATAATCCGATTTGACAAACATATAATTATCAGACACTTCCGCCGGCGAATTGTCCTGCAACACTTCGAAATACTTCCGCGCCTTGGCCGCAGCTTGCAGGAATTCGTCGTAACCGAACGGTTTGAGCAGGTAATCGAGCGCGTCCACTTTGTAGCCCTCGACGGCAAACTGGTTGTAGGCCGTCGTGAACACAATGCGCGTTTGCACCGACGCACCCGACTGGCTGAGCACGCGCGCGAGCTCCATTCCGTTCAGGTCCGGCATTTGTATGTCGAGAAAAATCAAATGGATCGTTTGTTCGTGAAGCGCCTGCAAGGCCTGCACGGCGTTGCCAAACCTACCTTTCAGTTCGAGAAAAGGCGTCTGCTCCACGAATGCGCTGATGAGGTTCAGCGCGAGCGGCTCGTCGTCGACGGTAATGCAATTCAGTTTCATACGGGCTCGGCCACCTGCGCCACGTTTTCATGGTCGAGCTGCAAGGTCAGCAACACTTCATAAGTTCTCTGTTCGATATTTTCATGGGTTACCAGCGTGTGCTTGTGGGCATACAAAAGGTCCAGCCGCTTGCGCGTGTTCGCCAGGCCGATACCGCCCTGATCGAGCTGGTAACCATCCTTTTCGGCTGCAATATGGTTAAAAACCCGGAGCGACAATACCCCCTCGCCCACTTTCAGCGCTATTTCGATCCGCGAATGCAGCATCGTGCTCGACCCATGCTTGAATGCATTTTCAACAAACGGCAGCAACAGCATCGGCGCGATCCAGTAGTCTTTGTCGGGGGTCGGCTCTTTAAATTCCAGTGTCGTGCATTCGTGCAGGCGCAGGGCCATGAGCGCAATGTAATCTTTCAAAAAAGATATTTCCTGTTGGAGCGGCACGGCATCGCTCAATGTGTCGTACAGCACGTACCGCATCATCCGCGACAGTTTCAGGATCGCCTCGCGCGACACGGGGATGTCGGAGTACGTAAGCGAGTAAATGTTGTTAAGGGTATTAAAAAAGAAATGCGGGTTGATCTGCGCTTTCAAAAAGGACAGCTCGGAGGCAATGTGTTGTTTCTCGATCCGCTCGCGCATTTGCGCATCCGTCTGCCAGCGCCGGGCCATCGCGAGGCTCGTGCTGGTCACCATCACAAGCAGCATGATCATGAAAAGGTGATAATCAAGCCCAAATGAACTTTTTGGCGGCTTATTCATCGCTTTCGACATATCGGCGAGCACGTTCAGTTTCACCTCGATCGCCCGCGCTACGACCATGAAAGCACCCACCACACCCACGAGCCATATACCGAACCGGATTTTGCTTTTGTGTTCGAAAAGCAGTCTGGGAGCAACGTATAATGCATTGGCATAAAACGCGGCAAGCATGATCGCCAGGTTGAGCGCTTGCTTTACCCAGAAATTAGGTGGTACCGTGATGCTCCACGAGATAGGCGGGTAAAAAAGCAGTATGAACCCCAGCAGCGACCATATGGTTACGTGCGTGAGAATGGTAAGGCTGTTCCGGGATTTCATCAATGGCTGGGTGCTTGTTTCTCTACAAGTTCCCATCAATTGGCAAAAACCACAAACAAAATCGATGGAAAGCTCCTTTTACCGCACGAAACCGGAAGATTTGCCCGCTAACCTAACCCTGGCTGGAAAGCTTTCGGAAGCATTTTGTGAAATACACCTTGAAAGAGAAAATACCGGGTTCCGCGGCTGATTTCCGCCTTTCTGTCCTGATTCGCGTTTCCGCGCCCGCATTATTTTTAAATTAAGCTCCGCGATCAGGCCCTGCGCAGAAATCATGAGAAAAATCAACTTCGAAGACCATTTCACCGTCGACCGGAACTCGTCCGAGCCCGTGTACCAGCAGCTCGTGGAAGCCGTCCTGCACGCCACCAAAACAGGCCTGATGGACCGTGGTGACCGGCTGCCGTCGATCAACGAGCTCAGCCGCCAATACGCGGTATCGCGGAGCACCATTGAAAAAAGTTATAATAACCTGAGGGACATGGGAATACTGGCCTCGCAGCATGGAAAAAGCTACTACATCAACCGCCTGGACCCGGCGCCCGAGCTGAAAGTGCTGGTGCTGTTCAATCAGCTGAATGAATACAACAAAGCCGTCTACGACGCATTGATCGAACGCATCGGACACAAAGCCATTATCGATTTTCATATTTACCACCATAGTGCGGCACATTTCCGCGCGCTGATCCGGCGGAAACAGGCCTCCTATTCGCATATCGCCGTGATCCCCCATTTCCTCGACGATCCCGAAAGCGGCTATCAGGCCATCGAGCGCCTGCCGAAAGACAAGCTCATCATCCTCGACAAGGAAGTACCCGGCCTGGCAGGCCATTTCGGGACCGTTTTCGAGCATTTCAGCCGGGACATCGACCAGGCAATCCAGGAGCTCGCGCCAAGCCTCCGCAAATACCAGTGCATTAACCTCATTTTCCCCGAACTTACCTACTACCCGCCTGCGCTGCGCGACGCCTTCACAAGCGCCTGTTCGAAGCGCAACCTCATTTGCCGCATTTCAGCAGCGCTTACCAAAGACATGGTCCGCGACGGCGAGGCATTCATCGTCCTTTCCGACGAACAGCTGATGTTCCTCGTTCGCACCATTATCAACAATACCAGCATGATCGCAGGCCGGCATGTCGGGATTGTTTCCTACCAGGACAATGATGCAAAAAAAGCAATGCTGAACGGCATCACCACCATTTCATCGGATTGGAAAGCCATGGGCAGATCCGCGGCGGACATGATCCTGACGGGCGTGAGCCGTCACGTGGCGAACCCGTTTTCGGTGATCCTGCGGCGGTCGTTGTAGGTAACCTCCGTCTACGGCAAACTGCGCATGGCCTGTAACTGCCCGCTTCGGTGCCGAATACGCCGAAGGGTAGAATCGGGAGCGTTTACGACTTTACAATTACATAACAATTCAATAACACCCTGGACAAGTAGATCCTCTTCTTTTGCGGCAAATTTTGTTTAACCAACAACATGCTCATGCATAAGAGATTTTTACTTCCTATTGTCCTGACATTGCTTTGCTGCTTCGGCAACATCTTGGCACTCAGGGCTCAAACTACGCAGGCGTCGATTGCCGGTACGGTTACCGACGACCAGAATGCGGCCCTGGCCGGTGCTACGGTCCAGGTAAAAAATGAATCGACCGGCTTTACGACGGGTACCGTCACCAACGCAAAAGGCGAATATGCCTTCAAGGAACTTCCATTGGGCGGACCTTACACAGTTACAGCCACTTACATAGGCTTTGGCGAGCAAAAACTGACCGGTTATCTCCTCCACCAGGGCGATGCCGTGAAGGTGAGACTGAACATGAAAGAAGCGGGTCAAACGCTTGAAGTAGTGAGCGTTGTGGCTTCGGGTATCAAGAACAAGATTGAAAACATCGGTGCTTCCACCGCCATTTCGGCCCGCGACATTACCCGGCTCCCGGTAAACGGACGGAACTTTACATCGCTGATGGACCTCTCGCCATTGAGCCGCGGCGGCAACATTTCCGGCCAGCTCGGTTCTTCGACAGGCTACACCATCGACGGTATGAGTTCTAAAAACCCGACATCGGCAGGGGCAACTACCAGCCGAAGCGGTGCGCCGTATTCGATTTCCATCGAGGCGGTACGTGAATTTCAGGTAGTTACCAACCAGTACGATGTTACTTACGGACGCAGCGGCGGTGGTACGATCAGCGCCGTGACGAAGTCGGGTACCAACCAGCTCAGCGGTAGCGCATTCAACTACACCCGCGCCGACTGGTTGTCGAGCCCTTATGATATTCGCGGTAACAAAATCAATAACAAGTTCGCTACCAACCAATTTGGCTTCTCACTGGGCGGGCCGATCCTGAAAGACAAGCTGCATTTCTTCATGGCCTGGGACCACCAGCAGGACAGCCGTCCGCTGATTATCGCAGACATTCTCAGCCCGGTTGACGAAAACCGTTTCAACGTGACCCGCTCGACCCTCGACCGCTTTGTAGAAATCGCCCGTGCCAAATACGGCATGGCCAATACCCCGCAGTTTGGAACATTCGACAAAAAACGCGGCTCCGACGCGGCATTCCTCCGCCTCGACTGGCAGCTCAACAACCGTAACTTGCTGACCATCCGTAACAATTACACCAACGACCGCAACAAGCTCGGTCTGGCGGACAACACGACGATCAACGCCTACGAATCATACGGGAACGACTTCAACCAGGACAACAGCCTGCTCGCATCGCTCCGTTCGACCCTGAATTCCAAAGTAACCAACGAGCTGAAAGTGCAGCATTTGTTTGTAAAACAAAAAAGTGCCCCCGGCGACCAGCTGCCTTCGGCTAACATTCCAAGAGCGATCGTGGAGAACGTGAACTCTGTTTTGAGCGACGGCAACTCCCGTTCGACTAACATCCAGATGGGCGGGCACCGTTTTGCGCAGGAGCGTTTTACCAACCATGTGCTTCAATTGGTTAATAACCTGTATTATAATACCGACAAAGTGGAGTACACTTTCGGTGCGGACATCATGATGACCCGCTCGAATTCGACCTACGGATCGGAAGTGAACGGTCGTTTCCACTACACTGTGGATGCGCCTAACGGCAAAACTGCCCTCGACCAGTTCAACGACCTGAAACCTTATCGTTACTACCGTGAAGTGCCTCTGATGGACGACTGGTCTGTAAAAGGAACAATCTGGAACGCAGGCGTTTACGGTCAGTTAAAAACCAGCCTGGCTACCGGCCTCGATGTGGTAGCCGGTCTTCGCCTCGATTACGCGCATTATCCAAGCTCGCCATTGAACCAGACTTTGTACGACGCCTTGCAGATCCGCACCGACTATAAAATCAAATCGTTTGTCGTGCAGCCGCGTGTACAATTCACCTGGGACGTGAACGACAAGCATACCGACATTTTCCGTCTGGGAGCCGGCGTATTTGCTTCGGACATCAACAACTACGTGGTAATCAACAACCTTACATTTGACGGAAAGCACCTGGCGACGGTCGACGTACGCAGCCCGAACATCCCTACCCCGGACTTCGCCGCTTACCGCTCGAACTACAACAGCATCCCGACCCTGGCGCAATTCCAGCTTCCGACGATCAACACGAACGGCAAGGACGCCCGCGTGCCGATCATGTACAAAGCCAACGTTTCATACTCTAAATACCTGACCGATAAGCTGAAAGTAGGTATCACCGGCTACATGACATTGGGTCGCAACAACTATATGTATGTTGACAGAAACATGGTAGATGATCCGTTCTTCCGCCTCGCCAACGAAGGTAACCGCGGTGTATACGTGCCTGGCGGTACCAATATGCCGACCAACGGTGCCGGTGACTGGCTCAAAGGGCGAAAATCGACCCAATTCGGTCGCGTATTGGAGCTGAACAGCGAGGGCAAGGTGAATGCATTCACATTTGTAGCCGACGTGAAATACCAGTATTTCCGTGACGGGGAGATTACATTGAGCTACACTTATAATGATGTGAAAGACAATACGTCGTTCAACGGCAACGTGGCCAACAGTGCGACGCTTTCCTTGCCGGTTAGGGACGATCCGCGTAACCTGAGCCTGATGTCGTACTCCGACAACCAGTTCCGCAACAAAGTGGTATTCTACGGATCGGCGCCGAGCTTCTGGGGCATCAGCGTGGGCGTACGTTACTCCGGCATCGGCGGCACGCGCTACACCCTGCTTTCGGGCGGTAACACCAACGGCGACTTCGTAGGGACTAACGACCTCGCGTTCGTATTCGACAAAAACGACCCTAACG
Organism: Dyadobacter beijingensis DSM 21582; assembly: GCF_000382205.1. Lineage (GTDB taxonomy): Bacteria > Bacteroidota > Bacteroidia > Cytophagales > Spirosomataceae > Dyadobacter > Dyadobacter beijingensis. The sequence continues at coordinate 76,626 of NZ_KB907792.1, read as the reverse complement.
TGCCAGAAAATGTAAGAACCGGTCTCCAGGCGATTCTCGACAACCCGGATGCGAGCAAGAGCATTAAGGATTATATCACGAAAAACTCAGGCAAAATCGCCGAAAGAAACGGCGGTATCAACGGTTTCTACGGTGTATTCGACGTGCGCGCTTCGAAACGGATCAAAATCGCCGGCACGCACGCGATCGAAGTTTCAGCCGACATTTTCAACTTCGCCAACTTCCTCAACAAGGAATGGGGCCGCAACAAATCCCTGGGTACACAAGCGCTTTACGCACTCGGCGTTCCGGCCGCCAACGGCAACCCCGCCCGCCCGGCATTCGACCAGGCCAAAAACCAATACGTATACCGCGTAAACACGGCTGGTGTGGTAACGCCTTCGGGTAATCCCTACCAGGTACAGATCGGCTTGCGGTATAGCTTCTAAGATTACTGCTTTAGATATATGGAATCCCCTCTTCCGTTTGGAGGAGGGGATTTTTTTGCTTTGTCCATTCCAATTGCCAAAAATGCATTTACAAAACAGGGAGAACCGCCCGGTGGTACTGCATTCAAAACCGTTAATTAACCATTCTCCACCGACAAAACATTACCCTTAATCGATCAATAAATGTGGATAAAATTTGAACAATATTTGTCCGGTTGTCCATGCCGCAGATCTCAATCTAGACAAACTTAAAATATGAGGCATACGCCAAGGTTCAATGGGTCATATTCAATAATGATACTATTGATAATCCTGTTTTCATGCAAAGAGGATCGAACCACCATCGTCTTCGGCAAAGTTGTGGATCAGAATCAGCAGCCAGTGGATAGTATAATGATATTGGTCACTGGATCAAGATCATTTCACGCAGTACCGCTTGCACAGACCTTTTCGGGAAAGGATGGCCAGTACTTCATCAAACTTGATGTAGGCAAAAAATATGGACTGCTGAATTCTTTCATTCCTCCCTCGTCATTTGACAATCCAAAATTTTATACCCGGTACACAGTTTCAAAAATGTACAGGAATGGTCAGCAAACAACAAGTTGCTGCTTTGCGGATATTGGTGAGAAAACACAGTGGGATTTCGAGCTAGCACCCAAGTAAAGACGGCGCGAACCCTATTATTATACATAAATCTTTCATATACACTCAGATGAACCATTATGTTCAAATGCGAAATTTATTTCATTTAGCAATAATGTTGCTGACGATCTGCTCTTGCAAGGATAATCAAACAACAGTCGTTTTCGGAAAAGTTGTTGATCAAAAACAACAGCCAGTGGACAGCATCATGGTTATTGCGACCGGATCGCGCGCTATTCCGGAACGACTGAATCACACTTTTACAGATAGTCTGGGTGGATATACTCTTACGATTGATGTTCCAAAAAAATATCACACACTGAACATATTCATTCCGTATTTGTCAGAAAACCCCAAATTTGAAGCGCACTACAAAATAGAAAACATTTACAAAAACGCTCAGAAAGTCGGCAGCTGCTGTTTTACAGAAATTGGCGAAAAAACGCGATGAGATTTTGAGCTCGCGCCTAAGTAACCTGGAAACCAATGTTTGAATCGAATGCGCTAAATCTAAAACGATGAATTGATGAAACATCTATTTCAAGTCTTCAATCTATTATGCTTCGCGGGAGCACTAATAGGACTCCTGTTCTCTTGCAAAGAAGACCGAACCACAATTGTATTCGGTAAAGTTGTCGATCAGGATCAGCAGCCGGTGGATAGTGTTATGATTTTGGTGACAGGAACGAGATCATTTCAAGGAGGAATTCCAATTTTTAAAACATTAACAGGAAAGGACGGCACGTACACCGTTAATCTGGATGTGGCAAAAAAATATAATGCACTGGACACCTTTATACCGGAATTTTCAATTGATAATCCAAAATACTACAACCACTATAAACTTTCAAAACTGTTCAGGAATGGGCAGCAAACACACAGCTGCTGCTTTGCCGAAATTGGTAAAAAAACGCAATGGGATTTCGAGCTGGAACCTAAGTAAAATTTAATTCAAATAAATATATACATACACGATGACGCATTTAAAAAAAATTGACACAGGAAAGCTATGCCTGATCCTGATGTCCTACCTCTTGCCATGCTCTTATATTTTAGGCCAGGATTACCAAACCGTACGGCAGAAAGCACTCGATAAGCTTGATCTTACCGGCTTTAAAAATGTTCTTTTTATGAATGCCGCGGTTACCACACCTCATGAAATAGCTTATTTGAAAAGTGTCTCCAAGGGATTAGCTAACGCCCCGACACCCGTCTCAGTCGAGGAGTGGCATAACCTCTATCAACGCCTTCTCGATGCCGATTTGCGCGATCATGATAAGCACATACCGCGATTGGAACAATTGATGGAAACCAATCCGTCCAAACTTACCCGCAATGACACAATTCCGATCGGCGTCATCGACTTAGAAGCCATTTATCTGACTGATAAGGAGCTACGCGATAACGAGACTCGGAAAATGGCAGGACGAGCAGCCAATTTTTTGGCTTATGATAAGTTTAGAATCATATACGTCGCTGCCTTGCAGCAAGACATATACCAAGCCGATGTCTGGTTTAAAATCAGTTCGAAATTTTTTATTTCAAACCATTCTGTACAAACAGCCCGGATAGCTCTTGATTTCGGTGACGGACTCGGTTTCCAATCTTGTGTCCCAGGCGAACAGTCAATCCACCACCGCTTTAACACCATCGGCAGACATTCTATCAACATCAAAATAGTTAGTGAATCAATAAATTGCGAATTTCAAACATATGTCGATGTCCGTCAACTTGACCGCGTGCCACCATCGATGGAGTTTCACGCCTCCGCTCCTATTTTGACAATAGATTCTACACTTCAAAATGCCAGGACTCAGGTTGCAGGCGCAACAATCCGGATCATTAACGGATGCGACGCTGTTTTGGACAAGGCAGTGATCGTAGCAGAAGGATTTGACATGGCTAATGATCAAAATCTGGACGTACTAGAAGGGCGTTTTAGAACACCGTTGAGTCAGTGGCTAAGCGAGGGGTACGATCTAGTGCTGGTCGACTATGATGACGCATGAGCCGCCATTGAAAATAATGCACAGGTGATGCAGACAGTTATACAGCAAATCAATTCCATTAAACAGGGCAACGTCGATAATGTAGTCATAGGTGCCAGTATGAGCGGGCTGGTAGCCCGATATGCCATCCGCAAAATGGAAGTGGATGGTATCCAGCACCATGTAAAACTGCTGATATGTTTTGACACCCCGCATCAGGGTGCCAATGTTCCGGTTGGTATGACCCAGCTCCTATGGGAATCCAGTCCGACACTTCTTACCCAGGTGACCCTGAAATTTTTTGCGAAGGGATGGAGGGACTATTACAATGCAATGGCAACACCGGCTGCTTCTCAGATGCTCATGCACTGGGGCGGAGCGATGACCGGAGGGGTCGGGTCGAAATCGCCAGCATATAATGCCTTCCGGACAAATCTCAACAATCTCGGAAACGGGGGCTATCCCGTAAGTTGCCGAAATGTTGCAGTGATAAATGGAAGTATGATCGCTCAGGAAAATGGCGACCTAGCCGGATTTAGCTACGGGAGCAGGATACTGAGAAGCTGGACACCTTTTGGCTTGCAGAACAGCAATATTGATGTACACACAAATGTGCCTGGCCAAAATACAAATGTTTGTCGATTTGCTACATGGGGCATATTTGCGAAAAGACTCGGCGTTGCCCTCACTTACAACAGCTCATTCAATGACGACTTTCTGCCCGGCGGGGTTACGCAATACTCTGTTCCAAACAAGCTATTTTCAAAAACATCAACTTTCCCATTTTGCTTCGTCCCAACTTTTAGTTCTATTGATTACACCGGGCCGGTAAATACACAAAATCAACGGAAATTACTTGACGTTGACGCTGTAAATGCCGTAACGGGCCCGGCGAGGCAGACGCCGTTCGCACAAATTTATGGCAGAAATGAAAATAGCGCTCATATCAACGCAGGATTTCTAGATTGGACACTCATCGGCCAGTCCGAAAACCTCCTCGCCGGGGGTACCACTTGCCCTGCCCTCCCGATTCCGCCCCAGCCCGTCATTTCCGTTTACAATGTCTGCTACCCGTTCAATCAAAGCCGCGCTACGGAAGGGAACACGGCGAATATTTCCGTTTCGCTGGCGACGCCGTCGGGTGGGCAGTATATACATAACTGGCTGGTGCTTCCTACGCAGCAAACTTTTACGACTACCGGCGATCAGATTACTTTTCAGGCGGAGCATCCCGGCCAGTACCAGGTCATTTGCACACGGACTTACCCCAGTCGCCGGGACCTGGAGTCGACGCATGATGTAACATTTGACGTGACGGCATGCGGCGACCCGCTTAACCTGCCGCAAAACCCGCAGATTCCACCGCAAATCGATCCGGATATCAGCATTTTCGATATTTGGGAAAACGATTTCCTGTTGACTACGCCCAAGCCGGACTCGCTGCCGGTATTTGCCCATTATGAAGGGACTCTTCCGGCGATTTTGTATGCGTCAAAAGATGACGGGACCTTTGTGCCAAGCAGCCAGCTGCAAGCCGCAGGCATGTTCCCCGAATTCGCACAGCTATTTGCAGAAGAAGACCCGCGTAACCCGCTGCCTGTCACACTCGCTTCGTTCGCCGTCAGGCACGAAGGCGAGGCAAATCTGCTCGAATGGACCACTTCCACCGAAACAAACAGTGATCATTTCGAAATCGAATGGAGCAAGAATGCGAAGGACTGGACAAGGATTGCCGACGTCTATTGCCGCAACATGGGCACTGCGGACACAGATTATGCATTTACAGATCAGGCAATGCGCACCGGGATCACCTATTACAGGTTAAAAATGATCGACCATGACCATACGTTTGCGTACAGCCGCGTTTGCTGGATTGAATCGGGCGAAACGGCAGCCGTCGCATTTCCCAATCCACTCACGCCGGATATGCCGTTTTCATTGCACGCCAAAAACAAAAAGGTCCATCAGATTGCATTTTTCGATCTCTCAGGCAAACTCGCATTGCAAGCCGGCCGCCTGCCTGCGCCTACAGAATTGCAAAAATTGACAGCGGGGCGATACCTGGTGCGCGCCGTATTTACCGACGGCTCCACAGCCAGCCAGGTAATCATAAAGCCCTGAATCTCTGCCCAAATCAAATTTCATGCAACTATTTGAAAGGTTTCTGCGAAATAGTCGTTAAAACACCGGGCAGCTTACACCGGTTTTCGAACGGTTTAACCCCTGTTTTCGGCAATTCATCACATTGGTTGTCTGTATGTTGAATTTCCCAAACTATTTTCGCGCATGTTTTATTCCAGTGGGAGCGCCTGCCTCCCGGAACATTAACTTCAACTAGCCATGATTACCATTGAAATTGAGCAAGAGCAAGAAATTACGCCAGTAAACATCATCCGGATCGGAACCGGATTCTGGTCTGCGAAACCGCTGATGACCGCCGTCAGGCTGGGACTGTTCACCGAACTGGCTGACGGTCCGCTGTTTGTATCCGAAATCCGACAGAAACTCGGCTTGCACAGCGGCACGTCCCTCGAATTCCTCGACGCCCTCGTCGCCTGGGGCATCATCGAGCGCCAGGGTAAAGGCTTCACCGCCATCTACCGTAACTCTCCCGAAGCCGACACCTTCCTGAACCGCCGTAAAGCGGATTATCTGGGAAATTTGCTGGAAATGGTGCATGATGAGAAATCGTCCATGAGTAGCCTCCGGGAAGCATTCGGCATTGAACAAAAGCCATTGGATCTGAACAGACTTTCGACGATGGTAGCTTAATAAGTTAATAAAGTTAACCCGAGGGAGGCGGTCGAAACCGCCTCCTTTTTTTTACAACCGCATTCTCCGCTCTTCCCTGTGTTTTCGTAATGCCTCCCGAAATTCAGGCGTCCATTGGGCGACCATTTGGTCGACCTTTTCCTGGGCGGATGCTTCGATGATGGGACGGAGTTCTTGCAGTTTTTCGGCGGTCAGCCAATTTGCGTCCCGCTTCTGTTCGTTGTCGGTCTTCGCTGCCATTTGACAAGTTTTTAGGTTACTGATCAATCAAATCGTACTGAAATCACATATCTGACATAATTCTTCCCGCGCTGAAACGACTCGAATAGATGACCGTCAAACGCGCAAATATTAAGATATTCCCCCAAATCGTCCAGTTCCTTATCGATAACCATCCGGTATAAACGGGCGCGCGATGTGGTGTTTGGTTCAATTACCACATAGCTATCGGAATATTCGCTCAGGAAAAATGCAACGGCTTTGGCCGCAGTAAATAAAACACGGTCCGAGTCACCGTTGTTGCTCCGCATGATCGTATCGATAGACCCGTCCGGATTTAATTCTCCCAATACCAGCTCGAAAGTATCCGGATCGCCCGTCGGACGAAAAATAATGGCTTTATAAATGGTGTCCCTTCCCTCGCTCTTAAACCAAAAAATCTGTCCAAGACCACTGGGAATATTCTCGTAGAATCTTAAATCCATTGTAAGGAAGAGTTTGCTGATACTTTCCCCTCAATTTGCGCCACTCCCCCTACCTGCTCCAAATCAAATGTCCGACCGGCGGCGATCGCTTATCAAAAGAAAATTAGCCGGCATCGCCGCAGGCACAAGCGGTTCCAGGGTGCATTTCATCCCGCCAATCGTGCACGTTATCAATCCGATTTGCCGTCGGCGGGCGGGTGGTTTACATTCAGACATTCCTAACTTCCAACAACGTCGCCTATGCCTTCGTACCAGCTTTCTGTCAATGGAAAAAAGTACTCCGTCGATGCGGATGAGCAGATGCCATTATTGTGGGTGATCCGCGACCTGATTGGCCTCACCGGGACTAAATATGGGTGCGGGATCGCGCAGTGCGGGGCTTGTACGGTGCATTTAAGCGGAGCTCCCGTGCGGTCTTGTTCTTTTCCGGTGTCCGCAGTGGGGGAGCAACCGGTAACGACCATCGAGGGGCTTTCAGACGATAATTCTCATCCGGTACAGCGTGCGTGGATCGCCGAGCAGGTGCCTCAATGCGGTTATTGTCAAAGTGGACAGATCATGTCGGCCGCGGCATTGCTGGCAGGGAATGCTAATCCCGACGATGAGGCGATCCATGCCGCCATGAACGGTAACATATGCAGGTGCGGAACCTATCCGCGCATTCGCAAAGCCATTAAAACCGCCGCAAGCTATTCCCATTAACCTTCCGCCATGAAATTACAGGACATTTCCAGACGGGGATTTCTGCGCCAGGCTGCCTGGTCCGGAGCGGCGTTGACCCTGGCCGCTTATCTGCCGGCGGATGGACAAAACCTGCCGGATATCATCAATCCCGGCACAAGCGGCATCGCCCCCGGCACGGAGCTCATGTCGTGGATCTCGATCGATGCTTCGGGCAAGATTACATTAGTGTGCAACCGGTCGGAAATGGGCCAGGGCACCTTCCAGGCCCTCCCGCAAATGCTGGCCGAAGAGCTGGAAGTCCGGTTGGAAGACGTACAGATTATTTTCGCACCTGCCAATCCCGAAAAATACGGTCCGCAGCCGCAAGAGGGCAGTTTTTCCGTACGCGGGTGGGCGCCGCGCCTGCTGCGCTCGGGTGCTTGTGCGAGGGTAATGCTGGTCGAAGCCGCGGCAGCCGAATGGAAAGTCCCCAAAGAGGAATGCTTTGCGGAAAACGGCGCGGTGATCCATCGCGTTTCCAATCAAAAACTCTCCTACGGCGCACTGGCACCCAAAGCCGCCCTGCTTACACCTCCAACCGACATTTCACTGAAAAAACGTGCCGATTACAAAATCATCGGCAAGTCTGCGCCACGGAAAGACATTCCATTGAAAACCAATGGTTCAGCCATTTTCGGTCTGGACAAAAAACTTCCCGGCATGAAATACGCCGTCATCGAACGGAGCAAGCGCTTCCGCGAAGCAGTCAGGAGCTTCGACGACTCCGAAACGCGCAAAGTACCGGGCGTGATACAGGTTTTAAAGGTAAACAGGCCCATTTTTTACCAGTTCTGCGAAGGGGTAGCTGTCGTTGCGGACTCGCTCTGGGCAGCCATGCAAGGCCGGAAGTTGTTGAAAGTGGAATGGGAAGACCTTGGTTTTGAACACCAGAATACCGCGTCTTTGGAAAAACAAATGCGGGAAAACCTGCAAAAACTCGGGCAGCAACCCAAATTCGAAGTCGAGTATGCCCGTACCGTTAAAAAATTGGAAGTAGCCTATGAAACGCCCTACCAGTCGCACAGCTGCATGGAGCCGCTCAACTGCATTGCCGACGTCAGGCAGGATAATATTGAAATATGGGGACCCATCCAGGAAGCCAACTGGATACAAGCCGACCTGAGCGAACATTTCAAAATCCCGATCGCGCGCGTGACGGTGCATATGACCTTCCTGGGCGGCGGTTTCGGGCGAAAAGGCTTCAACGACTATCCCTACGAGGCCGCATTCATCTCCAAAGAAATTCAGGCACCCGTGCAGGTGGTGTGGACACGGGAAGACGACATGACCGCCGGCCCGTTCCGCCCCGGCGCATTCTATACTTTGAAGGGCGGACTCGACGCCAAAGGTCACTTGCATGCATTCCAGGCCAATATGGCTACCCAATGGCTTGGCCAGCAATGGTCGCCCCAGCCGCCCGGCGTGCCCGACATTCCCGGCTATAATACCGGCGACCTCGACGGCCTCCTCCCCGCCTACCGTAAGGGCATCCCACATTATAGTTTCGGCGGCACGGGCACGCATTCGCCTATCCCTGTCATGTGGTGGCGTTCCGTGTACGCGTCCACGAGCGGGTTCGCATGCGAGAGTTTTATAGATGAAATGGCGCATCTGGCGGGCAAAGACCCGGTCCGGTTCCGGCGCGAACACCTCCCCGACCCGCGTTACCGGGCGCTCGTCGACAAACTGGCAGAGCTGTGCGGCTGGTCGTCGCGCGGCAGGAAAACCGGCTGGGGCGTTGCATTTACCGAATCCTTCACGGGCATATGCGGGCATGCCGTAAAGGTGATGCGCAATGCGGAAGGTAAGGTGAGAATCGAAAAAGTGGTTGCATTGATGGACTGCGGCTGGTACGTCAACCCCGACATTATCCGCGCACAGGTTGAAGGCGCCATCGTGATGGCACTGGGCGCGGCCACCACCCACGCAACGACATTCGAGGACGGCAAGGCGGTACAGCAGAATTTCGACACCTACCCGATGCCCCGCATGGCCGACATTCCGCCTATTGAAGTGCACATAATGGAAAACGACGAAAAACCCGGCGGCGTGGGTGAGCCGGGGTTGCCTCCGTTTGCCCCGGCCCTCGCCAATGCGATCTTCGACCTAACGGGCCAGCGCATCCGCCGCCTGCCGTTCAGCCTGGATGATATTTCGTAACTACTGTAAAACAGCCGGTGCCGCCGTGGAGCGGCCACGGTGGCCGTGCCACGGTTATTTCCCTGAAAGCGATTTGATATACAAAATCACCGACTCGATATCATTGTCGGAAAGCACGCCCACGAACGACGGCATTTCTTCATTATAACCCTTCACAATGCGTTTCGAAGGCGTCAGGATCGATTCGCGCAGGTAGGCTTCGTCGGCCACGACCTTCGTACCGTCATCGAATGTCCGCTCCGACTTGTAGAGGTTCTGGAACGGCGGGCCGTACATGCCTTTCGTGCGGGTCCCTTCGGAATGGCAGCCTGCGCAGGCCATTTTCTGGAAAATCTCGCGGCCTTTTTCCGCAGACGCCGCTGTTTCGGCCACGGCAACCGGCGTCGCTTCCGGACGTTTCGCATTCAATAAGGCCAGGTCTACGCCTTCAAAACCCTTCAAATCCACGTCGGTCGATTCATTAACGGTAAACCAAAACTGGTCGTTCACCTTTTTGCCGTCGGCCGCCTGCAAATGGTACGTCACCTCCATCTGCATGATTTCGCTCATTTCCGGCACGAGCAACAGCACGCTCTTCTTGTCCGCCGAGAGGTAAGACGCCGCCACGTGCATGATTTCCTGCCCCGTCGAGCCGTCGGGTTTAAAATGGCCCGAGCCGTATTCCTCGGTGCGTTTGTAATTCCATCTTCTCACCTCAAAGTTCCGCGGATCGGAGGCAGTGGCCTTGTCGAGCGGTGAATCGAAACGGAGCATAATACCCTGCTTTCCGGCGCGGAAATGGTTAGGTAAATAGCTCGGCTTGCCTGTGTAGCGGAGCCTCAGCAATGCACTGATGCCGTTCGAGCTCGATCCCCACAGGTTGAAACCAGCGACGTATAACTGCTCGTCCACCGGGTTCATCGCGCCTTTCGAAGTCGGCGCCGGGTAATTGGCATTGATCACCGAAACGCCGCCTTGTACAATGCTCGTCGTGCTGTCGATCAGCACCCGGAAAAGCCCCGGCCGGCCGAATGAGAAATGGATCAGGTTACCATTCAATGGCCCCATTTTCGAGCTGGTAGCCCACACCTGGCTAATCGCCGAGCGGTCTACGCTGTGAGGGATCCATGTCAATGGCGGCGTTACCGCAGGGTTATCCTTGCGGTGCAGCGTCGGTTCTACGCCGAAATAATCGTTTTGATGAATGACAAAAATCGGGGTCGATGGCACAAAATTGCCCTGCTGGTCGGAAGCGGTGAGAATGCCTTTTGTAGGGTGAATGCCCAGGTAGGGCCCGCGCAACCCCGTCGCGACCATTTCCGCGCTTCTGCCGTCTTTCGAGATTTTGAGGATCGCGCCATTCTGGTCAGAACCTGCTCGAAAACCTTTGCCGGTCACCTTGGTCATCCCTGGCCCATTGCTCAGGCTGCCGCCTTTGGCGATGTAAAAAGTACCGTCCGGTGCCGTTACAAGGTCGGCCGCCCACTCGCGCGACTCGGCCGATTGGCCCATTACATTGGAAAAATTCTCGTAATAATCCGCTACGCCGTCGTTGTTCAGGTCACGAAGATGCACGATGCCGTTCCGGTCGAAAACATAAATGCTGTCTTTCACGATTTCGATGCTCATCGGCTCATGCAGGCCCGATGCGAATCGTCTCCATTTGATATTTTGCAGGCTCCGATCAGTCCCTTCGATCGTCCAAACGTCGCCATCGAAAGTTACTACCGCAGCCCGGCCGTCCTTAAAAAAAGCGACATCGGCCACACGCACATTCCTTTTCCACGGATTGTTCAATGGCAATGTGAGCTGATCGGTCACAAATGCGGCGGTATCCGGCGCCAGTTTCCCCTGGGTTACCACCGTTTCTTTCCACAATGCCGGGCCGCCCTTTTTGAAATCGGGCAATGCGGCGGGTTTTGTTTTACAATATTTTTCAAATGCCTTTTTGTCCTTCGAAAGCCCTTTCCAGATCGCGACGGTCGCTTCCCTGGCATTCGCGGACGCCGGTACTTTTACCGTTAAATATTTCCCCTCTTCCACTCCCGGCTGCCAGTCCGCCTTTCCTTTACCCAAAACCGCAACGGCAGTTACCGTGTCCTTCCCGGCTCCCTGGTACACATATGCAATGCGTCCTTTGACCTCGCTTCCCGTGGCATTACCGATCTCCGCGGCCGTCAGGTAGAGCTCAGGACCCGCGTTCGCAGCCTGAAAACTACGCGTCAATACCACGCCGCCATCGAACTTCGCGCTGCCCGGCATTTCGTAAATCTCCGCCTTTCCCACCGAATAGGACAACACCGAGCGGTTGCCGTAAATGTAAACGCCATTGTATCTTCCCTGCTCCGCGGGAAGCGCTTTCCAGGTCGGCGGCAGCGATTGGTCCGTCCGGTAGGCAGGCTTGCCCGTGGACCAGCCCGCGTAGGCGCCCGTAGCGAGCACAGGCGTGCCCGGAACAGTGGCAATGTTATTGTTTTTGTTAAAAAAATCCTTGTACGACACCTGCGCCATCAGCACCATCGGCAGGAATTTGCCCGTCCACGCCACCGACCACCGCAGCAAATCGGTGTCGAAGCAGGCATATGCGCTGTCGCCCAGCTGCAATGCGAGGGTGCGCGCTGCCTGGTTATCCTTCGGGAAACCGCCACCCAGCTTGCGGGCATCCACCGACGTGGAAATGTAGGGAAAACCGGGTTCGACAAACGAGGCGAGTTGCAGCGAGTCCGGACGATCGGAGGCGGTGTTGCGGGTGTAGGTATAGCCGGTCAGGAGCACAGACGCCAGTGAAGCGCCGCCAAGCAGGGCTATCCCCCACCGTTTTGAAATGTTAAGCATGTATGGTTCAGGTGATAAAAGAACAATTTTTAAAGCAATGCAAAATAGGAACTTACTGAAATACTAATGACCAATTTTCGCGCCCCAGTCCCTTACAGGTCGTAAAAAAGCCCTCCTATTGAATTTAAATGAATATATTTGACCTAAACCTAAACGATATGTTCTCTTTCTCCGGGCTTCGCAAAGAGCAAATCTCCACCGAAATCCTGGCAGGGATTTCTTCATTCCTGGCAACGGCCTATATCATCGTGGTGAACCCGTCGATCCTGAGCCAAACCGGCATGCCGTTCCCGGCCGTGCTCACCGCGACGATCCTCGTGTCGTTTTTCAGCAGCCTTATGATGGGATTGTATGCCAACAACCCGATCCTCGTAGCGCCGGGAATGGGGCTGAATGCGTTTTTCACATTCACTGCCGTACTCACCCAGGGGCTGAGCTGGCAGGTCGCGCTCGGGACGGTGTTCTGGTCGGGGGTGTTTTTCCTGATTTTATCGGCGTTTAATATCCGTTCCTATATTGTCAAAGCCATTCCCAAACCGCTGCGCTTCGGTATTGCGGCCGGCATCGGGCTGTTTATTACGCTGATAGGCTTTGCCAATGCGAAATTCATCGTGCCTAACCCCGCGACGATGATCAGTTTGGGAAACCTGAATGCACCCACCATTACCTTTATCGTCGGGCTGCTCATTACCGTCATATTGCTCATCCGCAATGTAAAAGGCAGCATTCTGATCGGCATTGTCGCTACAAGCCTGCTTGCCTGGCCTATCGGCCGGTGGTGGGGCGGTGCGGAGACGGTCATTAACATCGGAGAGCTCGTCGCCCGGCCCGATTTCAGCCTGCTTTTCCAACTGGACTTCGTGCATTCCCTGCAATGGAGCCTCACGCCGATTATTCTGGCATTCGTATTCACGGATATGTTCGACAGCCTCTCGACGTTCGTGGGGCTGGCCGAAGCATCCAACCTGCTCGACGAAAACGGCGAACCACGCAATATCCGCCGGTCGCTCATGGTCGACGCCATTTCGACGACCATCGCGGGCCTTGTCGGCAGCAGTCCCGGCACGGCCTACATCGAATCGGCCGTTGGGATCGAACAGGGCGGCAAAACAGGGCTTACAGCCATTACCGGGGCTGTTTTGTTCCTACCATTCCTGTTCCTTTCACCTTTGCTGAGCGCGGTACCGGCCATTGCCACGGCGCCCGCATTGGTATTGGTGGGGGTATTTATGATGAAACCCGTTATCCGCATCAACTGGAACGACCTTTCCGAGGCATTCCCGGCGTTCCTCGCTATGGTGCTGATCCCTTTTACCTACTCCATCACCCAGGGCATTATCTGGGGTTTCCTCAGCTGGACGGCCCTGAAACTGCTCACCGGCCGCGCCAGGGACATCAGTATCGCCCTCCTTATCATTGACCTATTTGCCATTCTGGCGCTGATTTTTTAACTAATATGAAGAAAAACTCCCTGCTCACGTTCCTTTTTTTGCTCATTGTCTTTAAAGCCCAGTCCCAGGACATTACGGGCATACTGGGCGCGTTCCCGCCCGAACTGGTCCTTCTTGAAAGCCAGATGACCCAAAAACAGGATACCGTCATCAGCCAGGTGCGCTTCATTCGCGGTGAGCTGCGCGGCCGGCAGGTTGTACTGGCCGAAACGGGCGTCGGCAAGGTGAATGCCGCCGTTACGACGGTGCTGATGATCCAGCATTTCAAACCGCGCGAAATTGTGTTTTCGGGCATTGCAGGCGGTGTGGACCCGGCATTAGCACCGGGCGACCTGGTGATCGGGACGGAAATTGCCTACCACGATTTCGGGCAGGTGGACGACGCCGGCATGCATTACTGGGCTACGAAAAACCCATTTACCAAAACAGAAAACCCGTTGAAGTTCCAATGCGATCCCGCGCTCGTGAAGAAGGCGCTTGCGGTGTCCCAAAATCTGAAACTTGCCAAAGTGGAGCGGGATAACGGCAGCTTTGTACCCGCCGTGAAGAAGGGCGTGATCGTCACCGGCGACGTGTTTGTTTCTTCCGAAAAAACGACCCGCAGGCTGCTCAAAGACCTGCACGCCGCCGCCACGGAAATGGAAGGCGCGGCCATTGCCCAAACCTGCTACCAGCAAAATACGCCCTTCCTGATCATCCGCAGCCTGAGCGACAAGGCCGACGGCAAAGCGAAGAAGGATATGGACCAGTTTTACAACGTCGCCGCGCACAATGCGGCCACGCTGGTGATGGCGGTTATTGAGCAAAAATAGGCTCCTAGGCGTGTTTTACCTGATAAGTATAAACTGAATACGGGGAAATTGCTGCCGCTCGCCATCACCACCCGCGCCGAGTGTTACCGAAGTAGCCACAGGCTTTAACAGCAAAACAGCCAATAGCGGCAAAATGAGCACCAGCGAAGGTGTGCCTGCATGCTGAAAAACGTGCTTTATACCCTCATAACCCTCCCCATACAGGTTAGGAACAAAGAAAATGAGGGTGGAAATCAACAGTGAACCGCCGATAATGCGGACGTAATCATTTTGCAGCGAGCCGAAGAACTTCTTGAAAAACAGTACGCATTTGGTCAGGTACACCGAATAATGTGTGCGCATTCTTGTTGATCGTATCGAGCACCTCCTTGATACCTTTGTTGGCTTTGCCACCGAACAGGAAGCGGCGCAGTAAGTGAATGGTAGTGAGGCCAGTAAGCGGAATAATAAACACCAGGTAGCGGTTATGCCACAAGTTTTCGAGGAATGCCTCTTCGTAATGCTCCGTGATGACTTTGAGCGTATCGGCCACCAATGCGGATAATAACCCCGGTAACGGCCGCCGCGGCGATCACCGCCAGCACTCTTTTTGACCTTTTAAACTGGTAAGATTGCGAATCCATTGTCGTAACTTGAAACCACGCGGATCAACACCCGCATTGAGAGAGACAACGCGGCTGGTTGCATTTTGTTTAATTAAGATTTTTTTAACCGGTAGGATTGGCTGTAAGAGCGCTTTTAAAATTGTGCTAATCAATGCATTTCCCATTCATTGTCAACTCATTAAACGCACATAGATCATGAAAAAAGTTTACTTTTTGCTAGCCGCATTGGCGGGACTGGTGCTGCTGGCCAACACGTCGCGGAACACGACAGGCCCTGCCGCCGGCAAGTTCGGGATGACGGTGGGTACGCCGGAGATCAAATCGATCAGCGGGCTGGCTTTCGGGCCGGAGGGCGTCCTGCTCGTGGGCGATTCGAAAAGCGCGACGGTGTTCGCGATCGACACCAAGGACGCGGCCAATGCACAGGCGCAGCCCGTTGAAATCAAGAACGTCGATCAGAAAATAGCCGCGTTGCTCGGAACCGAAGCTGCCAATATCAGCATCCAGGACATGGCGGTGAACCCGGTTTCGAAAAACATTTACTGCGCCGTGCAAAGCGGTGACGGCACGCCGGTACTGCTGAAAATCTCCGGTGATAAAATTGAACCGGTCAACACGAAAAATGTGCCGTTTTCGAGCCTCGCGCTTAACAATGCGCCCGCCGAAGACGCAAAGGACAAACGCGGGAATTCCGTGCGGGTTGCTGCCATTTCGGATATCGGATTCGCGGACGGCAAAGTGCTTGTAAGCGGGCTTTCGGGCCAGGAATTCGCTTCCACGTTCCGCAGCATCCCATTCCCTTTCTCAAATAAACAAGACCAGTCGACGCTGGAAATCTATCACGCCGCCCACGGCAAATACGAAACGCTGGCGCCGATCCGCACTTTCACTACGGCGGAAATCAAGGGTAAAAAATACATTGTCGCGAGCTATACCTGTACGCCGCTGGTGCTCTTCCCCCTCGATGAGCTGAAACCCGGCTCGCATGTAAAAGGACGTACGGTGGCGGAAATGGGCAGCGGCAATTCACCGATCGATATGGTAACCGTAAGCAAGGGCGGGGAGTCGTTCCTGATGATGTCCAACTCGGCACGGCCGGTTTTCAAGGTGAAATACAAAAGCATCGAGGCTTACCAGGGTGCATTAACGACGCCTGTGGAGGAAAGTTTCGCTACCGCCGGGGTCGATTTCGTGTCGCTGCCGGTAACGAATGTGATCCAGATGGACAAGCTCGACGATTCGCGCATGATCCTGCTTCAACGCCGTTCCAACGGCAGTCTTGATTTGTGGACTTCGAGTGAAAGGTATTTGTAATATTGGGCTTAAGAGCGTGGTCAGGCCGGCGTACATGTCCGGCCTGGCTTTTTTTGTGTGCCTCGTATCGTGCAACCGTTCGTCGGAAAATGCGCGGATCGAGATCCGGTGGAAAGAGGAGCGGGCCCGTTCGATCATTATTCCGGCGGCATTGATTGGCAACGTTCCGGACGATTCCACTTCGGCCTCCATCATGGTAAGCCTCGCGGGCAAGCCGATGCCTGTGCCTATTTTCGGCTCCTACAATCGTGAGGGCGACGATCTGGAATTCAGCCCACTCATTCCGTTCACGCCCGGAATGCGCTATCATGTGTATGTGCGCGGGCAGCGTGCGGGAGATTTTGAAATACCTGAAAACAAAACAGGTAATGCGCTAAGTGTTACGGCTATTTATCCATCGGCGGACACCTTACCTGAAAACCTCCTGAAAATTTACCTGCATTTTGATCACCCGATGCGCGAAGGACTTTCGAACCGGTACGTGAAACTGATCAAAAACCGGCGCGACACCGTGGAAGCCGCATTCCTCGACCTGCAACCGGAGCTATGGAACCCCGACCGGACCATTCTCACCCTCTGGCTCGATCCGGGCCGCATCAAGCGCGACCTGCAACCCAACAAACGCCTCGGCGCACCCATGCAGCAAGGCACTCATTACGAGGTTTGGGTTTCCGAAGCGTGGACGGATACACGCGGAAAGGCATTAGAAAAGCCATTTCGAAAGGCATTCGTCACGACGGAGAAGGATTCGCTTTCCCCGACACCCGCATCCTGGACGCTCGGACCTCCTGCCGCGGCCACGCGGCAGCCTTTGGAAATTAGTTTCAAAGAATCGATGGATCACAGCCTGTTGCAGGAAGTTTTCAGCGTGCAGGGTAAGTCTGGCGTCAAAATTTCAGGACAATGGCAAACCGGCGACCATGAAAAACAGGTTGCCTTCATCCCGACCGATAGCTGGAAGGCCGGCTCCTATCAAATCCTGATCGAAACCCGACTGGAAGACTTGGCGGGAAACAACCTCTTGCGCCCATTTGACAGGGATATTACAAAAAAAGCAGAGGCCGCTAGCGGTGAAATCGGGGTACTACGCTTCAACATAAAATGAGCTACCGATTCTTATCCATGAGCTTTCGGTTCACCACCTGCTCGATCACTTGTTCACGGTAGTTTCGGCTGATCGGAATGCGATGGGGCTGAATGAAGATTTCATTTCCATCGATTCCCTCGATTTTCGTGATCGCCACGATATACGACTTGTGCACGCGGATGAAAAGGCGGCTATCGAGGTTTTGTTCGAGGTGTTTCAGGTTAAGGAGCGTAATGTATTTTCCCTTCCGCGTGTGGATCGTCACGTAATTTTGAAGGCCTTCGATATAGAGTATGTCGTCAAAAAATATCTTTTCGTACTTGCTCCCGCATTTGATAAAAAAGTAGTCTTCCTCCGTTTTCGCCGCCGCCGGCCGGTGCAGGAGCTTGTGGTAATCGCGCGCCTTGCCGGCCGATTTGAAAAAACGTTCGAAAGTGATCGGTTTGAGCAGGTAATCCATCACATTGAGCTGAAAACCCTCCAGGGCATAGCTGGGATAGGCCGTCGTAATAATCGCCATCGGCGGATTCTGCACGATTTTCAGGAAATCGATACCGCTCATTTTGGGCATTTGAATGTCCAGGAAAATCAGGTCCACCGGCTCGCGGTCCATGAGGCTGATGAGCTCAACAGGGTTCTCGCACAAACCTGTGAGTTTGAGAAAATCCACCTCTTTCACATAGTCGGCCAAACCCTCGCGCGCCAGCGGTTCGTCGTCGATTATCGCACAGTTGATCATCTAATCTAATTGATTTAAAGACATTTGCGGCGTTTCCACCGTTTCCAGCTGATCCAGTTCCGTCTCAAAATGCACGGCAAAAAGGTCGGAATCGCGGCGGATATCCAGCCGGTAGCGACCGGGATAAATCAAATCCAACCTCCGGCGAACGTTTTTTAGCCCGATGCCGCCATAATTGAGCACTTCCGGTTGCTCCCCGGAGGAGGCGGTATTGACAAGGTCGAAAATAAGCTGCGTTTGGTCCAGCCGCAAATCACCCTGAATGCGGTTCGGCGCGTTTTCGTGCCTCGACACATGCTTGAAAGCATTTTCCATGAAAGTCATCAGGATAAATGGTGCGATGGCCAGCTCCCGCCCGATATGTTCTTCCACATTGAAATGAACTTCCAGCGTGTCGTTCTGCCGCAGTTTTTCCAGTTCGATAAAGTTTTCCAGGTAAGCGATTTCCTTACTGAGCGGGATCTGGTGGTCGTTGCATTCGTACAGCTGATGCCGCAGCAATTCCGAAAATTTGGCCAGCGACGCCGACGCCATGTCCGGGTTTTTATGGATCAGGAAAAAAATCGAATTGATGCTATTGAACAGGAAATGCGGGTTGAACTGATATTTGAGAAAATTGAGCTCGGTTTCCAGCTTTTCCTTTTCCAATGCTTGCTGCCTGCGCTGCGTTTCCAGCCAGTTTTTGGCCAACTTGATACTCATCGCGAACGTCGTGGCAGCGACCGTAGACGATAACGGGCCGCCCATCATCATACGAAAGAACCCGTAATTGTCCGCCCCGTAAAACTCTTCCAACGTCTTCCCGGCCGCCCAGGCACCTATGTAATACCCTGGCACAATCATCGCGGCGGTGACCAGGATCGTCCCTACGAGCCATGTGAGGTAAAGCACATATTTTCCTTTTTCCAGGTACCGCGGAACGAGGAAATAGAGGTTGAAATAAACCGCCAGCGCCTGCCAGATTACGTAAAACAGGAACTTAAAGATCGAGACAGTGAACAATGCCTCCACCACCTTGACGGGG
Source organism: Dyadobacter beijingensis DSM 21582 (assembly GCF_000382205.1). Taxonomy (GTDB): domain Bacteria; phylum Bacteroidota; class Bacteroidia; order Cytophagales; family Spirosomataceae; genus Dyadobacter; species Dyadobacter beijingensis. Next base: position 57,360 of record NZ_KB907792.1, on the reverse strand, counting down.
TTCCCGAGCGCGACCACCCACCACACATAATGATACGCGACCCAAAAAGGCAGGTGGTAGAGCTTGTACCTGAAAAACCAGTGCGACCGGCCGGGCGGCGGGCTGAAATCCGGGGCTGGATGTGGCGTAGCGGTCATGCGGGACAAGCGGCGATATGATCTTACAATTTACATGAATCGGCGCGAAATATGGCTTGCATGTACAAACCGGCGTAAATAATTGACGAACCGCGCCCAACCGTACGCAAAAAGGCCCGGCTGATTACATTATCAGCCGGGCCTCGTGTCGATCTCGATTTACATTATACCAATGTCACGCCGCAAGGGCAGCCCGAGCTAGGTTTTGCGCCATTGGCATATTCAAGTTTCAATTTTTTACCTTTTTCGTCTGCCTCTTCCAGCAGTTCGAAAGTACGTCGCTCGCCGATCATCAGCAGCGACTGGAAAAGAATACCGGCATATTTACTTTCTTCGCTACCGGGGCCCTTATCCTTGGCGAGGTCGTTATAGTGTCCGAAAAGATCTTTTCCTTTTCCCATGATATGATATTTTTGCTTTGAGTTTCAGATCCTTATTTTTTCTATGGCAAAATCACGTTAAAACTCTCCTTTGCCAATTTAGGAAAATAATGATAAAAAATAGCAAAAAATGCATGCCAAAAGTTCAACTATTCGCCGCCGGCCACGGACCGCCGGCGTTCGGCAAGCACGATTCTCATCCGCTGAAACGTCTCGATAGGTGCCCGGCAGGCGAACATATTCACAACGTGTGCCGGGATATGTCCGCCCGGATCGACCAGCAAGGTGTATTCCACGGACAACTTACCGTGCGGTAGCGGCCGGATTAGCCAGCGGTTCACAGAATGCGACACGCGCACCACACTTTCCCGTACGGGAACTATACCGGGTACTGCCGGTGCTTCCACTACCACGACGCCGGTTTTCGGGTCACGGAGCACTTTCAGGTGCGTGACAAAGTCGCGGTTATCCAGCGGCCAGGGAAGGCTCACTTCCGTATGGTAAAATAGCTCCGTATCCGACACCTTTTTGATCAATACGCAGGATTTGGTATGGCATACCCACCGCTCGGCTGCGCTCACATCCATGAGCAAAGCAACCAGCTCGTCGGCACTGGCATCTAATATGCATTCCGCCTTCATCGCTTTGATCTTCGAATCAGGCACGGGTTTTGCAAAAACCTTGATGCCATCTTTGGCCGCCACGCACTTCCATTCCGGCTGCGCCATTGCGGCCGTAACGCACAGTAAAAGAACCAGTAAGGGGCGGATCGCATCGTTCATATCGATGCAAAATTCTCACTTCCGGCCCCATTCCCGAAACCTATTCCGCCCGCGATGCCGGAAAGCACGTTTCAACTGACGGAAAGCGCGGTTGAACTGATCAATGGCGGGGAACGCCTCCTAAAAATAAAGCAGGCCGCCGACCTTGTACATATTCTTCATGGCGTCGTTGACACCGGTTGGAAACAGGTAGGCGAAGTCTATACCAAAATGATCGAGGAATCGGGCGCCGGCTCCGACGGTGAGGAATTTGCGACCTCCTTTTTCCGCGTTTTCAGCCCGGTATCCGCTGCGGAGCGCAAACTTTTCCTGATACCAATATTCCGCCCCGACAGACACTACGACCTCCTGCATTTCTTCCTTGAAACCACCGGGAGCGTCGGAAAATGACGCCAGAATGCCTTCCAGGTACGGCCGCTGGTTCACATTACGCCCGGGGGCGGGCGTCGGGACGAGCAGCTTCGCATAAGCCGCGCTCACAGCGAAATCACGGCCGGGCGACAATGTGTTGGCTGACGACAATCTCGGCTGATTGAAATAATCCACGGACGCTCCCACCACCTGTCCCTTAGCCAGCTTCCTGTACATAGAAGCATATCCGACCCAGGCATCATCCATGAGGTAAGGCAGCCACGGCGAATAAGTCGCCGAAACGCCCAGAGCGCCTGGTGCGTCGGGCAACTTGCCCGGATTCCAGAACATCGCATTCGCATCCCCGCTGGTAGCCGTGCCGGCAAAGCCCATTCCGCTGGCCCGGGCGTCGGGCGCCATCGACAATGCATAGGCGGCGGGATCGGGAATGCGGGGACCCGTTTGAGCGCAGACAACCACCGCATGACATGATAATACACACGCGAACACGAACCAGATTGCTTTCATAGGAAGCCTGATTTAGGTTAAAGGAGTTGATCTTCGGTTACAAAATCGAAACGCGAAAGTCTATGCATTATTATAAATATCCTGCGTATCCTTCAACTCACTCCGTGCCACGACAATCGTATTTTTTATGATATTTTAAAAACCAATTGTTTGATATTAAAAATATCTTTTCTATTTTTACAAGTGAAATTTTTATCGCGAAAATTTTATTACACTTCATCAACATGAAAGCTATTCATTTCAACAGCAATGATTTGAGTACTATCAGGAATATCCGGGAGCATATGTATGAATATCTCCTGGTATTTTCCTGTGATCCCGTCACCGAAGCGGCGATCGGAAGCGTCAAGCAGTATTTTCAGAAAGCTTACGGTTGCGGGCAGGCAGCCAATCTGCGCCCGCACCTGACGCTTTTCAACTGCATTATCCACGAGAACAAACTCGACAGGCTTATCCAGGGTTTCGAGAAGGTAGCCCGCCGCGCGGCCCCTTTCCGCATCGAGCTCGACGGGTTTAACCGCTATGAAGGCGGCACGTTCTATATCGATCTGTCGGAAGGCGCATCAGCCGAAGTAGGCAACCTCGTCAAGGGCCTGAAAACTGAAACGTTCGACCATCTGACGAAATGGTCGTCCGGCGAATTCAGGTTCTGCACGGACCCGCACGTGACGGTCGCGCGGCACATGACGCCCGCACAGGTAACGAATGCGGCACGGGAATGGATGCACAAAAAATTCCGTTCATCCTTCCGCGTCACGGAAATGATCCTGCTGAAAAGATCACTCGTCAACGGCTCCAGATGCCAGGAAATCGCACGCATGCCATTGCTGGGACTGCCGGATAATGTGCTGGTGCAGGGGAGTCTGTTTTGAATTCAGGTGGCTACCAAGCTGGACAATCGCTGCTTGGTGGTCAATAATGTCAATACACACTATTTTTATGAAATATCAGATCCTCTACGATCAGAACGAGCGTTTGCGCAATAAGCTTGGGATAGCCAATCCTGAGGAACCGGCGCGAGATGTTAACCTGTCTAAAGGCGGCTTCTTTTTTGCTTCTTCTCTGTACTTGGGGCAAACAATGGATCAATTCGAGCAGGAGTTTCTATTGAAGGACTGTTTATAATATCATTCCAGGGAAGCTTCCAAAAAAATGAGCGGTTCTCAGATTTACTTACACCTGTACTGGTACTGATTGATTTTGACAGGAGAGCATGGTTTAGTAATTTGTGCCTGGCCTTCATTCGTGCAATATTTACGCCTTGTAACGCATGGAAAGCCAATGCTTCCTAACCACCTTCATATGAAACCAAAACTCGTTTTACGCTCGACGATCGGACTGATGCTTTGCGGGCTGAGTGCTTTTTCGCAGTCGTTCAACAACTTTCCCGTTACTACCCAGAAACCGCCTTTGCACGGAAAGCACTGGATGGGGATTACGGGCAAGCCGCTGGCCGCGACGGCCGGGGCGATGATTTTCAGCAAAGGCGGCAATGCAATCGATGCCTCGTGCGCGATGCTGGCAGCCACTTGTACCATGTGGGATGTGCTGAGCTGGGGCGGGGAAACGCAGGCATTGATCTACAATCCGAAGACGAAAAAGGTCATTGCGATCAACGCAATGGGGGTTGCACCGACTGGTGCCACACCCGAGTTTTTCAAAAACAAGGGAATGAGCTACCCGCCTGAATACGGCCCGCTGGCCGCTACGACACCCGGTACGCCCGGCGGACTCATGACCATGCTGGCTGAATACGGCACAATGAGCCTGAAAGACGTGCTCGCGCCTGCCATGCAAATGGCCGAGGGCTATCCGATCGAAGCGCAAACAGCCAATTCGATTGAAAAAGGCAAAGACGAGATTAAAAAATGGCCGTATTCTACAAAGGTATTCCTGCCGCATTTAGGGCAGAAGCGGGAAGCACCTGATGCAGGCGAGATATTTGTTCAGAAGGATTTGCGCGCCACATTGCAGAAGCTGGTTGACACTGAGCAGCAAGCTTTAAAAAGCGGCAAAAACCGCAAGGAGGCCATTTATGCAGCATATGACCGGTTCTACAAAGGTGATATCGCCAAAGAAATCGCCCGGGGCTGCCAGGAACAGGGCGGCCTGATCACGGAAAAGGATATGGCCACCTGGAAAGTGAAGATCGAAGAGCCGCTGATGGTCAACTACAAAGGTATCGACGTATACAAAATGCAGCAATGGACGCAGGGCCCCGTAATGTTGCAGGCGCTTAACATGCTGGAAAATTTTGACCTGAAAGGCATGGGATACAATTCTTCCCGCTATGTGCACACGCTGTACCAGGTGATGAACATGGCATTCGCCGACAGGGATTTTTATTATGGCGACCCGGCCTTTGCCCCGGAAGAGCCGATGAAAGGCCTGCTTTCGAAAGAATATGCCAAAGATCGGATCAAGCAGATCAATTGGGAACAGAACGATTCGAAAACAATGCCTGGTGACCCCTACCCTTTTGAAGGCAAAAAGAACCCGTTTGCTGACCAAATCAAGAATTGGGGCAATTTCCAGGCATCGACTAACCGTAACAAGAACGGATTGGACGAAAAATTTATGGAGGAATTCACAGCGGGAACCACCTCCGTGGAAGCGGCTGACGAAGAGGGCTGGGTAGTGAGCATTACACCCAGCGGTGGGTGGGTGCCTGCGTGCATAGCGGGCAATACGGGCGTAGGCCTGAGCCAACGCATGCAGTCGTTCGTGCTGGATGCGCGCGAGAACCCGTTCAACGTAGTAGAGCCGGGCAAACGGCCGAGGGTAACCCTTACCCCCAGTCTGGCGCTGAAAGACGGAAAACCATTCCTTTCATTTGCCAAGCAGGCCGGCGACGAGCAGGACCAGCTGTTGTTGCAGTTCTTTTTGAATGTCGTAGAGTTTGGCATGACGGTGCAGGAAGCATCCGAAGCGCCCAGTTTCAAAACGTTGCAGATGTATGCCAGCTTTGGAAAACATGAAAAAGAACCGGGCGGCTTGATCCTCAACCAATCGATGCCGGACTGGACGCGGAAGGAACTAAGCCGGATGGGTTACAAGCCAAGCTACCAACCCCGCACCAGCGGCCCTATCAATGCGATCTACTTCGATTGGCAGCACGGCAGCTTCTGGGGCGGATCGAGTAACCACGGGGAAGACTACGGTTTCGGCTGGTGATTATCGGGAAATGGCGTGTTTGGCGTCAATGCGTGTTGTAATGCAAAGCCGCTAGCCTGATTGCGGGCGTTCGATCATGCGTACCATACCGAATGCCGGACCGAAGCCTGTTTGCTGGTAAAACTGCGAGAGGCCATCGCCAGTAAACAGGCCTACCAATGATCCGTCGGGGGCATTATCGTCCAGCCAGCGTTTTACTTCCCGCATGATGGTCGAGCCTACTTGCTTACGCTGCCAGTCGCCGTGGACCATGACGTCCTTAATGTAAAAGAAGCTGAGCCCGTCGCCCAGAATCAATGCACAGCCAATGGCTTCACCCGTTTCTGAATTTTCGGCGACGGCGGTGAAAAGTGCCGCATCCAGCTTCTTTTGGAGGATTTCGTCCGGCTGCGGACTGGTCCAGCCTACGGATTTGGCGAGACTTCGGTATTCCGCCGTCGTTAGTTTGCGACCCAAAACGCGCACAACGGCCGGAAGCGGTTCCGATTTTGGCTCATCGTCGCCTTTTTCCGGTGATGCGAAGGTAACGTAGTTGCCATTCAGGTCTTTTACCACATATTCGACAAAACCCCACGGCTGTTTCGCCAGATGCATGACGATCTCAGCCTTGCTGTCCTGATGCATTTGGTAAAGCTGCCTGATCCGCTTCACCCGAATCCATATGCATTGCCCACGCATGCGCCCGGCGGCCTCCTCATTTTGTGAAAACTGGATGAATGCGCCCTGCCAGGAAACGCCGCCGTGATTGGGCGGCGTGCCCCAGGTCCAGTGGCCGGGAAAACACAGCACGTCGTGCCAGTATTTCACTGTCGCGGCCACGTCCTTCACCATCAAAACGGGTTCTGCGTGGGTCAAAAAGGGATCAGGTTCGTGGCGGGTGGTCTGCATGGCTGGTCGTTATTTGAAATACCTGGTTTCCTGCGGCCAATATGGGATTGGCCCTTTCTTTTTGGAGTCGCTGCCGGCTGTTTCATCTTGAAATGGGTTGCATCAGGCGTATTTTTGCAAAAAATACCCGTGTAGTTAAGTATTTTCCCTATCAAATAAAAGGCATGGATCTCATTGAAATTCAAAAAGTTAATGCTGATGACCTGATCGATATCCGGCACCTGGTCCTTTGGCCGGACAAACCCCGCGAGTTTGTAAAAGTCCCCGAAGACGAGCACGGAATGCATTTCGGATTGTACCTCGATGGCGCCCTGGTTTCCGTCATTTCACTCTTCGGCGAGGGCGCCGACATCCGATTCCGAAAATTCGCCACCTTGCCCGGACTGCAAGGCAAAGGACTGGGTTCCAGGCTCCTGCAACACGCCATTGACTTCGCGCAGATGCAGGGCTACACGCGCATGTGGTGCGACGCGCGCACGGATGCGTTAGGTTTTTACCAACGTTTCGGCTTCAAAAAATTCTCGGAGCCCTTTTTCAAGGAGCATATCGAGTACTACAAGATCGAACGCGGACTCTGAGCCGGCATTCACTCAAAAACCGCATTCTTTTTACCGATAAACCGCGCATAGGCGGCTCCTGCGGCTTCCAGGGACTTCTCGGCTGACACGGGCAGGCGCGAGAGCGGATTAATTTCGATAGCAACCGAGTCTTTCTTTTCCGTTCGTCGCCAGAGTCCGACAACTTTTCCTTTTACCATCACTACCGGTTTGAAAATACCATTTCCGGAGTCGCGGTTTTGCGCTACGGCATCGTCCATGGCCGCGCGGCGGTCGGCATAACCGATGGTCAGCTCGTCGTAAGGCGGAATGAGCATCGCTTTCGCAGGTACTTTCGGTATTTCGGAAAAACCCGTGAAAATGTATTCACGGTCTCCCACCCTGGCCGTTTCAAATTCGCCGCGGATTGCTTCGAAAGCCTGCCGCGCGTCGGTCACGGACAGGCCGCTCCACCATACGAAATCCTGAACGGTAGCGGGTCCGTGACTCGTAAAATACCGCCTCGCCAATGCCGCCAACGCTTCTTCGCGCGGCACCGGCGCTGCGGCGGGCACTTTACGGTCGAAAAGCGCGTACGTAAATTTCTTCCCGCGCCGCGCCCCATTGCAGATAATCTGGTCGAGCTCGGCCTGGAACATGATGTGCGTCGCACGCAGCGGGTCCGTTTCGATGCCCGCCTTGTTCACTTCCGCGATGACTTCCTCGCGCGTCAGCTCATCGCCATCGGCTAGCAACTTACCGATCAGGTCATTCGTAATCGTAAAAACCGATTTATCCAGCTTCAACTGCCGGTACATCGTGCCGGCGAGCTTCACCACATGCGGGGCCGTAAGATCCATTATCCAGCGGACGTCTTCTTTCGTCACGAAATGCCAGGTCGGGCGCATCATGTGCGTACGGATAATGCCGCCGGCGTCGATCGCTTTTTCCACACCAGCATCCGTGTCCTTTTTCAGGCGCAGCCCCAATGCCCATTTGGCCATCGCGAAATCCTGCGCCTGCACGGCGCCCATCCAGGCTACCAATGCGGCCGGATCGGTAAAACGGGTATCGAGTAGCTGCTGGTTGGCGAGGCGCAATGCCGCAATGTCGGCTAAGTTCATGGCTGTTTAAAGGGATTATGTCTTTGGAAGCGGTAATTCAAACGCCGGTAGCCAGCCGCATTTCGGTCAGCATTTTCCGGAAACCGACCTTTTCGTAGGCAGCAACGGCGGGTATGTTTTCGGAATATACCTGCAAGCGCACCTCGTCGAGTCCCTTGCCGCGTGCCCATACAACAAGCGCATCAATGATCAAACGGTTGATCCCGCGGCCGCGCATATCGGGCTCGGTATACATAAAACCGAGGAATGCGTAGCGTTTGAAGCGATTATAATGCTTTCCTTCCAAAATCCGTGCATTACCACTGGCTATCAGGCGGTCGCCTAGCACGGCAACGAGCACTTCGGCATCGTCGCTGCGGATCATTTTTTCCAAATCATAGTAGTGAAATTCCTCCGCCACAAAAGTATCGTCGAGCGGGCGCTCACTGGCGATCAGGTTTTGTTCAAATGCAAGCAATGTAGGCAGCTCGTCGAGGCGGGCCTGGCGAATCTGAATGTTTTCCATGGACAATGTTGATGTAGTAACATTGCAAATCTATCATTCGCAGGCTAGCAAACCGATTTTCGCCGAAATAAATACGGATCAATGCATCGTGATACGGCCTGGTACCACTTCGGGCAAAGCGCCTTCCAGGATTTCCAGCGCCCGCGTCTCTGCGGTCGTTCCGTGTGCTGCCGGCAATGCGAAACCGCCGATTTGCAAGTCTGAATTACGCATTTCTGCATGAAGATGCTCCGCAAAACGCATATGATAGCCCACCATCGCCTGCTCCCACTGTGCCATCGGCTGCGAATGGCACCAAAGATCGATCACGCGCGCGTGGGCGTGCAGCAGAAGGTTAGGCAAGAGCTGATGCAGGTACAATATGCCGCTTGCGTGACTTGTTTTAAGTTTTCTATCCAGCGAGCGGATGTCGTGATCGTCCAGGCGCATAGTCCAGCCGGTTTCGGCGTAGTTTATCAGCAGATCGACATCGAAACGATCGTTGATTTTTTCGCAAGCGGCAATGATGCTGCCCGTATCGGCATCGTCCACGACGAGATAATGAACCAGCACGCGGTGATTTTGAATGATTTCCCGGACGAGTATTTCGAGCTCCGGCCCGCGTGCGCCGATCAGGATAAGATTGCGTTTTTGTGCGGCAAGCACACGGGCGAAACTTTTTCCCCACACGGTATCAGCCCCGCGGACTACTGAAAAATTCATGGCTATGATGATTTTGGCAAAAAAATAATACGGACCTGCCAAGGTGAAATGCCCTCAGAGTTGTCCTTGAAATATACCTGCAAAGAAAACCGGGACGCACATGAGAGGAAATACTGATTTATCATTACAAAACCTGCCGGCCAAGCCGCCACGGACGGCGCCGGATTACCTTCAATTGCTGAACCGATATTACGATTTCGAAGGCGTGGAGCCCGATCGGCTCGACAAGCAGCTGGCTTTGATCCGAGCGATGGCGCAGTTGAGCAGCAGCGGGGTGACGGTGTACGACCTTCAAAAACGGACGCATGTGTATGTTTCGCGCAACTTTTACCAGTTACATGGCTATGATTTCCGGGAAACGCAATCGTGCATCGCGAACGAGCTGTTCGATGCCCGCACACATCCCGACGATCTTCCTGTGCTGGCGCACAATGGCTACGAGGCGATGAAGTTTATGATGCAGCAGCCCGTGCATTTGCGCAAGCATTTCAAAATGGTGACAGGCTACCGGATATTCGCTGGCAATGAACAACTTATACGAGTTAGCGAGCAGCACCAGGTGCTCGAATTGGATGCTTCGGGGAATATCTGGCTGTCGCTCGGGGTGATCGACATTTCGCCGGACCAGACAATCAGGGAGGTGACGAGCCAGCTCATTAATTTCCATACGGGGGAGCTGACGGCACTTCCGGACAGACCCTCGGAAGAAAAAATTAGGCTGACGGCACGCGAAAAAGAGATCCTGGGCATGATCGGAAAGGGAAAATTGAGTAAAGAAATTTCCGCATTGCTGGACATCAGTGTCCATACTGTCAACACTCACCGACAAAGGATACTGGAAAAACTCCGCGCGGACAATGCTATCGAAGCGTTGCAAAGCGCTAAGATGATCGGATTGATAGCCTGAAAATTACTCAAAAGGGCCAAAGGATAAGTATTGACATATTTGTGAGATAATTCGACAAGGCAGTACAATAAATTGGTATAGTTTTAATAGACAGTGCGGTTACAATTTGCTACTAATCCACAAAAGTTAACATGACGGCTATGGAAAGCGAAAAACAAACTGTTATCACGCTGAACGACGAAAGTTTCAAGCACTACCTGATCGAACGCTACGGCGACAGTGCCGAAAATTCCAGCTGGAAAAAACTCAAAAATGCTTCTCAGGAGCTCGTTTCGCACGAAACGTGGGTGCAACTTTACCATCGCGCCAAGGAAGATGTGGCCCGGAAAGGCGGGTCGCTGATCGGGTACGAACTTGTCAACAACATATTACTAAGCCACGACGGCATCAACTCCCACTGGCCCATGAACTGGATGTGGGTGATCCGATTCGGACGCGACTAAATTCCCGGAATTCGGGAATTTAGTCTTTTCACGGTTTGGGTTATTATTTTTCGGGTTTAACTTTACGTTACACTTAGTTAATCATCCACCCTGCCCGGAACCCGGTTCTGCTTTGGGTTAATTAAATGCCGAATGAACGACCCCAAAACGATCTACCTGGTAGACGATGATCAGGACGACCGGTTCTTTGTCAAGGAGGCCATTCAGGAATCGGGTGCGAAGGTGGAAATTGTCGAGGTAGAAAACGGTTTTGACTTGCTTACATTGGCCCGCGACATCGCGGAGCCGGCATTGTCCATTATCATTATCGACATGAATATGCCCAAAATGAATGGCCTGGAAACCGTAGCAGCCATTCGTGCGGACACGCGCCTCGCCGAAATGCCTATCGTAATGCTGTCCACGTCGTCGAACCCTTCGCTCATTCGCACGGCTTACCTTTCCGGTGTCACCAACTTTGTAACCAAGCCCAGTACCTTCGACGAATTCGCGCAGTTCGCGCGCGAGATCAGCGAACGCTATTTGTGACCTGTCGCTTTTGTTCTATTTTTCTGCCAATGCCGGCCCGACATTTGAAAGAAAAAAGACTTATGACGACAATCAACCTTTTCCTGCTCGTAACGGCACTCGCCAGCGGCCTCATTGCCGGCCTGTTTTACAGCTACTCCTGCTCGGTAAACCCCGGCCTGGGCGCACTACCGGACGCCAACTATCTGGCGGCGATGCAATCCATCAACCGCGCTATCCTCAATCCGGTATTCTTTTTCAGTTTTATGGGAACAGTGCTTTTACTCCCGCTTAGCACATACCAGCATTTCGGGACGGGGCGGTTTTACTGGTTGCTGGCCGCGAGCCTGGTTTACCTTGTCGGCACTTTCGGGGTGACTGCAATGGGTAATGTGCCATTGAACGAAGCCCTGGCCAAAACGGACCTTGCCCATGCCACCGCAAAGGAACTTGCCGCACATCGTTTGCGGTTTGAAATGCCATGGAACAGGCTCCATGCCATCCGCACCTACGCCTCGGTGCTTTCGTTCGCGCTGGTGATTTTAGCCTGCATTAATCCTTTTGATAAATGACCATCCGGCCCGCATTACCAATCCAGCTTGACGAGCGAAACTGCCTGGCGGGGTAATGCAAGAGATACTTTCGCCTTTCCTCCGGTTACTTTCAGTTTTTTGGGTGTACCCAGTGTCTTAAGTTGCCCGGCTTTTTCCAATATCGCAATCTGCGCCGTGGTGGGCTGCTGCGGCGAGCCCATTTTTTTCCATACCTCGTAGGAATTGCTGTGCTCGTTGTCGATGCGGTACTCGGTGAGGGTTATGTTGGCGGCGGGGATGCCTGTGAGTTGTAGCTCAACGGGCTCCGCGGGGCCCTGACGGTCGTCGTCATGGTAATTCCAAAGCATCACGGCGGCGGTACGTGCCGCTTTCGAGGCCAGCGCCCCGATTTCCGTTTTTTCCCCACGAATACTCGAATCGAGCACCATCTGCAGCGGGTACATCCGGTCGCTCCGCGTTTCGACCCGGTCGCCGTTCATTTTCCCGAACATCCTGAACACATTCAACACCGGCTTATCGACGCCGTTCGTAGCCAGATCGCGGAACCCGTAGAACCAGGGCTGGTTTTCGAATTCGAACGACCATGATACCGCGCCGAGAAAATTGACCCCGTACTGATCGGCCATGGCATATTTGCGGGCAAAAGTGGCGGCGGTATAGCTGGAATACATCGTTCCGTTGCGGTAGGCATTGGACGGGTTGGTCGCCATCCCGCACGCCGCGCAACCCTCCGGGTCGGACTCGCCGACGATCAGCGGCAGGTTTTTAAACTGCGGATAAGCCAATACGGATTTGAAACCGGTTTGAATGTCGCGCAGCTGCGGGCTCATATTCATACGCACGATGCCGTCGATCAGTTTCGGTGAGCCTTTGGCATGAAACAGCACGGCATCGAGCGGCGAGCCTTTTTTACCGGTAACATAGTTGGTGCCTTCCGCGCAATGTTTCAGGAATGCTTCGAGCCATTGCGTACCGGTTTTGCCCGAAGTACCCGCGATGTTCAGGCCGCCGATGCGGGCGGTAGGCAATGCGCGTTTGACGGCGTCGGCTGAATAATCGTACAATTTAAAAAACTCATCCATCGTGCCTTTCCAATAACCGTTGGGCTCATTCCACACTTCCCAATACCAGCTTTCTACCTCCTTTTGCCCGTACCGCTCCACCGAATGCCGCACCCAGTTGTAAACCAGGTCGGCCCATTTCTGGTAGTCTTTCGGCGGATATGCCCAGCCGGTGATGATCTTGAAATACGGGTCGCCGGGCTTCCAGTCGTGCTGGTAAGGCTGCGGGTTGCTGGACAATGCCTCGGGCATGAAGCCGATCTGCGCCAGGGGTTTCATACCCCTCTGCACATAGGTATCGAAAATGCTGTCGACGATGGCCCAGTTGTACACTGGTTTGCCGTTGCTATCCTCCGTATATGCATTCGTGGAACCCCATTTGAGTGCTGGCGTGCCGTCACCCGTGCATAGCAGGCAGTGCGCGCGTACGTACACGGGCACAGGACTGAGCGCCGCAATTTCCGACAGCAGTTTTTTGCCGTCTTTCATATACGTATAGTTGGGCTCGTCATACCCGAACCACGCCCACGCGGGATTCATCGGCCCCACTTTTTTCCCAAAATCCACCTGCACCTGCGCGGGCTGCTGCGCACGCGTGGTTTGAAAAATGGCGATCAGGCAAATAAATGTCAGGAAACTGGCACGTAAAGCAGCGAGCATGGGAATCGACGTTTTGGTTCGCGGGGAAAACCGTTTGATATGCTGAATCTACCTTTTGCAAACATAAAAATCTCCCGGCGAGGCGGAAGATTCTCATGAACAGGCCCGGCATTTTTACTCCACCCTGCCCTTCTCGTCGTCGGAAGCATTGTTGTTGTGACGGCGTTTACGGGCGAAAGTTTCCTTCCCGAATTTGTAGTTCAATGCAATGCCAATGCGCTGCGTGTCAGTCCTGTTTACCTGCCGGTAATCCGATTGACGGATGCTGAACGAGCGGTTGTGATATACCCAGGAATGGAACAAATCCTCGAAATTGAGCGATGCAGTGCCTTTTCCTTTCCAGATTTTCTTTTGAATGCCACCATTTATGCGGAACATGCCCGCTGTAAGCGCCTGTCCGTTCACATCGCGGCTGGCGTAGTAGCCGCCGAACTCCGCATTCCACCCATTGCCGAGGTTGAAATAATTATTCAGTTCCAAACGGGCCACATTGGTCGCAAAATGGAGCAATTCGGTGTAAATGGGGCCTTTCATCGAAATGCGCGACAGCCTGAGCGTGGTGTTGGTATACCACCAGCCGGTGATATTTGTCGACAAGGTCGTGTTCAGGAGTACCATGAAGCCGCGGGTAATGTTGTCGGGGCGGCTGATGAACGTATCCCCGCGTGCCTCGATCGTCGTGAAAATGCCGTCGGTGAAGCGGTTATAGCTCAAACCCATGTTCAGGAAGCTTTTGTGCTGGTATTTGAGCTCTACGCGGTCCTGGTACTGAGGCGTGAGCTGCGGATTGCCGGCGCTGTAAGTGTATTGGTCGCGGTAAAACACAAACGGGTTCAGCATCTGGTAGTTCGGGCGGTTGATCCTTCTTACGGCCATCAGGACGAATGCATTGTCCTTATTCAGTTTATAGTTGAGGAAAATGCTGGGGAAAAGTTTGGTGTAATTTTTGGTAAAACGCATGGCCTGCACCGAGTCGTTACCCAGCTGATGGCCCCTGGCGGCGGTATTTTCCAGCCGAAGCCCCGCCTGCATGCCGAAGCGTTCCCACCGTTTTTCTGCCGTAGCGTAGGCAGCCTGAATGTTTTCGCGGTATCGGAAGTGATTGGCGCGCCGGTTATCGATCACCGCCGCGCCGTCCACGACATTGAAATGATTGAATATAAAATCGTTATCCACATAACTAGCCTTAAAGCCCGCTTCCAGACGCGCCTTATTTTTGAACGGATGCGCATAGTCCGTTTTGAATGTATAGATATTGATTTGCGAAGGCGTTCGGTAGAGGAACTGCTCCTGGCGGGTCACCGTTTCGTCTGCGTCATACAAGCGATTTTCGATCTTTTGGTTGCCCCGCGTATCGTAATTGAGGTAATTCGCATCCACAGCCAGCTCACGGCCTTTGTCATTGAATTTGTGTAACAAATTGGCATTCAAGCTGGTATTATGGCGAATATCTTTAGAAACCGTACGCCCGCTTCCGGAACCGGTACGCTGGTCAATCGCATTGCGCTGCGTGCTTTCGTAGGCAAAATCGCCCCTGCGCGACGAGCCGTTAAAGTTGGCGATCGCGCCCAACACCGTTTTCGGCGTCATGGACCAGTCCAGGCCGAAGTTGGCATTATAGCCGTTGGAGGCATATTGCTGGTCGTTTTTCAATGCAACCTTCGATTGTAATGCACCGGTTTCGGTATAGTAGCGGCGGGTAAAATCGTCGTCGGTGTAATTCTTTTCGTAGCCGTAACCCAGGTTGGTGAATACATTCAGTTTACCGTGGTTGTAGTTCAGGTTAATGGCGTCGTTGCTCCGCGCATAGCGGCCCTGGCTGCCGCCCAGCGAAGTACTACCGGTTATCCCGTGGAGGCGGTTCTTTTTCAAGCGGATATCAATCACGGCGTTTCCTGCCGCGTCGTAGCGGGCTGGCGGGTTATCCATCAGCTCTATTTTGTCGAGCACGCCGCCAGGCAATGATTTCAAATAAGCGGCCAGGTCGGAGCCGGACATGTAGGTGCTGCGGCCGTCGATGAGCACCATCACGCCGCTTCTGCCGTTCAGGCTGATCTCGCCATTGGCATTTACGGACACGCCCGGCGTTTTTCCCAATACATCGAAAGTATTGCTGGTGGCACTGCCGATCATCGCGCTCACATGCACGATCGTCCGGTCCATTTCCTGCTCGATGAGCGGCCTGCGCGACCTGATCGTCACCTCGTTCAGCTCAATGCTTTTGGCGGGAAGCAAAATAATCACCGGCAATGCTACGGCCGGGTGTTCCTCGTTGATTTCCAACGGACTACTTACAAATTCTTTCTGCGCCAATGCGGTAATTGCGACGAGATAAATGTTATTTTCCAGATTGGCAAATGCAAAATAACCATTGATATCGGTCACTACGCCCGCTACGAGCGTAGAATCGGCGACTTTGAGGAGCTTTACCGTCGCGCCGGGCAGGGTTTCGTTGCCGGAGTCTTTCACCGTTCCGGAAATGGAGTGTGCGGACTGGGCGGATGCGACGAATTGGGTAATGAGGATAGTCAGGATAATGAAAAGCGTTTTCATGGCTGGTGTTTGGTCAAGTGATGAGGCAAATATTACCCGACCGCGCAGCCTCGTGAAATAAATGTGTTGTAACTTCCCGAAGCCATGACGGAAACCGGTTTTTGCCTGACGAACCGTTCCGACCTGTCAAAGGCACTGTCTGTCAGGAAACCGGCGCAGTCCGGCCTTATTCGGCTGCGGGATGGCCCGAATGGTGCATATTTACCTCAGACAACAGGTCGCAGGGCATTATTTGATTGATTATGAAAAATACATTCACGAGCCAGGAAACGACCCGAACGGGCATCTACGTCGTACTGACGGCCGCCTGCGCGGTGCCGGTTTTCTTCGGCATCGATACCTATCTGAATGCGATCGGGGCCGCTCATGATGAGGCGCTGGCCACAGCAGGGACAATGGTGCTTTTCGGGTGCATTTATATTGGCCGGCATCTGGCGACGATCTGGTCGGCGCGGCAGCGGATGGTTCCCAGAAATGTGCTCAACGGGCTGGCCATTGGCATTGCAGCGTGTGCGGTATGGCTGTTTATCCATGCCGATTTCCAGTTTCATTCGTTTCCGGCAATGAATTTGCTGCTGTACTGGATGCCGTTCCTGGCGATGGGGCTCTGCGCGGGCGCGCTGATCAAGCTGTTCAGAATGAGTACCCAAAAGGAACTGGAAGCGGCCAGAACGCAGGCTGCACAAAGCGAAAGCGAGCTGCATTTGCTGCAATCGCAGCTGAGCCCGCATTTTTTGTTCAATACATTAAACAATATGTACGGGCTGTCCATTACCCAGCACGAAAAAATCCCGCCGTTGATATTGAAACTGTCGGATCTGCTGCGGTATTCGGTGTATGAGGCCAATGAAACCTACGTCCCGCTAAAAGACGAACTCGCTTATATTCAGAACTATATCGATTTCGAGCACCTCCGCATGGGCGACCGGCTGGACCTCCGGACAGATCTCGAACCGGTTAGCAATTCCGACGTCCGTATTGCGCCGATGCTGCTGATCGTGTTTATTGAAAATGCATTCAAGCATTCAAAAAACACGGCGGAGCCAAAGGTTTTTATTGAAATGAGTTTGAAAATATGGGGAAATTCGATTCTTTTTTACCTAAAAAACTCCCATCAACCCGTGGCTGGGGAGGTAAAAACGTTGGAAAAACACAGTGGATTCGGCCTGGCCAATGTGCGGAAACGGCTGCAACTCCTTTACCCCGGCCAGCATGACCTTTCGATTGACAACGGAAAGACGACTTACACGATCAACCTGCGCCTGAACCTGCGATAATATGAGCCCGATTGACTGCCTGATTGTTGACGACGAACCCATTGCGCGGGACATCATACGCACGTATTGCGCGCACCTGCCCTACCTGCGCGTGGCAGGGATGTGCGGGAGCGCGCTCGAAGCGAAAGCGGCGCTGATGGAACGGAAAGCCGACATTGTATTTCTGGACATCAATATGCCGGTGATGGATGGTATTGCATTCCTGAAAACCCTCAAATCACCCCCGCAGATCATATTTACGACTGCTTACAAGGAATATGCCGTGGACGCATTCGACCTTTCCGCCTGCGACTACCTGCTCAAACCCTTCTCGCTCGAACGGTTCATCGTGGCGGTAGACAAGGCGATGGAGAAAATACAAACTACCGCCTCCCTTCCGGTCGATACCAGTGAGCCAAAGGACGACGATTACCTCTTCCTGAAAGCCGACGGTAAGATATTCAAAATCAGGCACGACGACCTGCTATATGCGGAAGCAAACGGCAATTACACGAAAGTGACGACCTCGCAGCATACGTTGTTGCCGGCGATGACATTTTCGGGGTTTGAAGAACTGGTACCGAAGTCCAAATTCCTCCGCATTCATCGGTCGTTCATCATCAATAAGTCCAAAATCGACCATATTGAAGGGAATCGCGTCTTCATTCAAAACACTGAAATCCCGATCGGGAGCAACTATCGGGAGCAGTTTTTGAAGCAAATCGGGTTTTCGTCCTGAAATAAATACAAAAAAGCAGGGAGTTACCCCTGCTTTTGTAGTGTGTGATGAATATCGTTTCTGCCTACTTATGCGCCGGAATGGCGAAGAACAAGCTGAACTGGATTACGCTGTTTTTGAAGTCGGGGTTCATGGCGGCGGTTTTATCGAAGTCACCTACTTTGGAGAAACCGGCTATGTACCTTGCTCCGATACCGAGGCCGAAATTAGCCTGATAGCCCAGACCGATACCACCGGCGAGGTCGAGGTTTTTGGCAAAATGGTCGATGGTCTGATCGGGAATGTCCTCCCCTGTTTTAAACGACGCCTGCGGTCCGAATTCAAAGTAGAACCCACCTTTCGAGCGGAATTTCAGCATAACCGGTACGGAAACGTAGGTTGTTTTAAATTCCTGCTTGGTACTACCCTTGATTTTAGCACCCTGGGTAGAGAACAGCACTTCCGGCTGGATCGAAAACACCTGCCCGATCCCAAAATTCATGATCCCGCCTAAATGGTAACCAACGCGGGCATCGGATTCGATATCGCTTCCGGTGTAGTTGCTGATGTTGACCCCGGCTTTGGGCCCGATGGAAAAAGATTGCGCAAACGCCGCACTGCTGAGCACCGACAGAAGAACGAGCAAAGAGATTTTTCTCATGATTGTTGAGTTTAATGTGGTTTTTAAAATGTGGATTAACACAAAGATTTCAAAAACTGTGCCAACTGCCCGCCACCGTCCAGCCGCAATACCTCTCCCAAAAATTCCCGCTCGCTACCACACCTCACTACAAGCGACTTACAAATTTCTCTCAGAAAATTTAGCCCAAAATATTGCGTTAAAACATAAAACCTTTACTTTTGCACTACGTTTCGCACACGGCGGAACAGATAGAGAGATGGCAGAGTGGTCGATTGCGACGGTCTTGAAAACCGTTGACTGTAACAGGTCCGGGGGTTCGAATCCCTCTCTCTCTGCAGGACATGATGTCAAAACATTCAAAAACCCCGTTTAAACGCTTTAAACGGGGTTTTTGCGTTTTTGAGCTATATCAAAATATTCAAAAATTCCCGATAAAAATGTAGCGTTTCGTGGAAGTAAGAAAATCTCAAAAAAACTTCCACAGATAAGCACTTAACTAGCTGGTTAGCAACCTGTTCACCGCGTGGACATCTTGCGTTTCAATGGTAACAATTCGATTTTTGTTCATCTTAAACATTTTGTACTATGTTGGAAACAAGCTTCGGGTTGATTTTCTTTTTGAAAAGACCCAAACCAGAATTAGCGGGCGGCATGCGCTATGTTTACTGTCGCGTTACCGTCAATGGCATTCCAAAAGACATCTCGACCAAACGCATTTGGCATCCATCCAAGTGGAGCGTGGGTGCCGGCCGTGCGACCGGAAACAAGGAGGACACCAAAACATTGAATGCCTATCTCGATACGCTCACCACCAAAATTTACGAAGCTAAGCGATCCTTGATTGAGGAAAATAAAGAAGTCACCTCAGAGGCTATCAAGAATATTCTTCTAGGCAGAACGGAAGGCGGGAAAACTATCCTTCCCATTTTCCGCGAGCATAACGATCAAATTGCTGCCTTGATCGGAGCCGATTTTGCGCCAGGTACTCTGGAGCGGTATGAGACTTGCATGAAGCATACCCGTGATTTCATCAAATGGAAGTACCAGGCGGACGACTTTGAGATCAGGAAGCTGGACTACGAATTTATATCACAGTATGAATTCTGGTTTAAAGCAGTTAAGAAGGTCAGCCATAACACTACGATGAAGTATTTGGCGAACTTTAAGAAGATCGTTCTTCTATGTGTTAAAAGAGGATGGCTCCTACGAGATCCCTTCTATGCATTCAAGTTTTCGAAGCGAGAGGTTGATCGGCAGGCATTGACAGAAGTTGAGTTGAAGAAGGTGTGGGAGAAAGATATGGGCGACGGTCGGCTTGCGCTGGTCAAGGATATCTTTCTTTTCTGCTGCTATACAGGACTTGCCTACGCAGATATATATAAGTTGAAGCGGACTGAGATTGCCGAAGGGATTGATGGCGGAAAGTGGATCACAACTAAGCGTCAGAAAACAGACACCCCATCCCGGATCCCCATTCTACCGATGGCGCTGGAAATCATGGAGAAGTATGAGGATCATCCTCAATGCGAGAATGAGAATCGCGTACTGCCTGTACTTTCCAATCAGAAGATGAATGCTTACTTGAAGGAGATTGCTGATTTGTGCGGGATTAACAAGAATATTACTTTCCACTTGGCCCGCCATACTTTCGCTACCACGGTCACTTTGACGAATGGGGTGCCAATCGAGAGTGTATCCAAGATGCTGGGGCATCGGAATATCAAAACTACCCAGCAGTATGCGAAGATTGTCGATCGGAAGATTAGTGATGATATGGCAAGGCTGAAAGACATCTTGACTCGATAGCCAGATAGAAGACTAACCCCAAAAGTCCAGCCATTAAAGTCCAGCCATAGTTGAATTGGCTGGACTTTTTTATACAGACAAGACCCTCATTTGTGAAACTTTATGGCAAGAGTGCAATTGTACGTAACAAGCCGGTCGATGGAGGCACTTCATAACCGAGCCATGTAATTTAAGACAGTGCTCGCAATTTCGAGCTTCAATATGTTGCCGTCCCTTTGTAGCTACTACTTATGCACCCGTTTACCGTATAATAAATTGTTATTACCTTTAAGTAAATATCCGTGTACTTCTTTATATATTAGAGATTCAACAGAACCTCTAAAACTCTATCATGTTTAAGTATCAATCTCCGCTTATCATTGTTGACCATACTGATGTTATTATCAGGCGCCCAGTGCCATCTCCATCGAGAATTTGGACCTAGCTACAACATCGATTCAATATTAATAAACATCTTTTGATTTAGAGCCTGTCAAGGTGACAGATATCGAAGTTCTGCTTCATCAGCGATATTTGGCAAACGGCTCGGACAAATCCGACAACAAAGTTTGACCATCGGTCAAAGCTAAATATTCCTATGCTCTCACGGAATACTCTCAACACGAACAATACAATTTTAACTAACCTAGCTCATGGAATTTGACGAACTTATACAAGATACCCTTTCCGACAATATTGTGGTCTTCGAAAGGATCAAATCAGAATTGCAAAATGCGAGGAAGCAAATACTTGTCGCAATGTCCTGGTTTACCGATCAGGAGTTATTCAGTGTCTTGGAAGAAAAGGCACACCAGGGAATTGAGATATCAATTATACTCTCTGATCAACCGGATAACTACAAATTAAACTTTGAGGCACTACAACCTCTTGGCGTAGAAGTGGTCAGGGTCAAAAATGTTGGATGGGGTTTGATGCACCAGAAATTTTGCGTGATCGACGAGGAATTGGCGATAACAGGATCCTACAATTGGAGCGTCAACGCTAGAACAAACAATCACGAATCTGTTATAGTTACCAACCTTCCAAAAACAGTGTCTCAATTAATCGCCATTTTCAATGACATCAAAACTCGTGCTTCAAGGCTGGCAGGTGGGGAATCGATAGACGACATAGAAAGCACTACTTTGGCATCTCGCACAATAACTAATGCTGGCGCAACTCCGGAGCAGAAGCGCACAAAACCGCAGAGCTTTGAAGAGCAATCGCTCACTGATTTTAAGACAATTCTCGATACCCTGATAGATTCTGAGGTGGCTAGTTTTGATCAGGACATGCTAAAAAATATTGGCTACATCCGATCCAAAACTAATAATGGGGATTTTCAGATCATTCCTCAGGCCATGGACAGTCTATATCATAATTTTATCAATGATGTAGATGTTATTGAGGAAAAAAAGAAGCGACTGTACAACAAAATACAGGAACAACAGAAATTGGTTATTTCTACTGTTGAAATTAATACCGAATCTGAAATAAGAAAACAAAAAGAAAATTCGGCGATCTTATTAGAATCTGAGCAGAAAGATATTGAAAGAATAGAGACTGAAATAGAGACGCTAGGTATTGAAAATGAGTTAATCATCGAAACAAAAATCCCGTTTGTAGAGTCTGAGATAAATGATTTGAAACGAAAAATTTCAGAACACAAGATAGAGTTTGTAAAACCACCTATCAATTGGCCGATGTTTACTTTATGCATATCTATGCTAGTGTTTTTGGCTTTATACATCTTTGTTTTCTATTCGTCAGTCGCATACATTTTTATTTTCTCTCAACAGGACATCAAGGAGCAGATTGCTCGGTCTATCACAACTGAAACACCCGACGTATTTAATCCATACGCCCTGACGAAAGTATGGAGCAAAGGAGCCGGGGGGATAATGTTTCTGTTTTTGTTTGTGTCAATTCCATTAGTCCTAGGTATGATAAACCTATTCACAAAGAAATCAGAAGCCAATACAGCTAATGGAGAGAATAATTTGCTATCCAAAATTTGGTCTAAAATCTCGCCATATAAAGGGATAATATTAATATTGGTGGTTGATACATTTATTGCTTATAAGGTGGCAAAGAATGTAAATAATATAGAGTATTTGACCAACGTCACTAACGAGCAGCTCAGCGCACTTGATTTGCTGACGACTGATAACTTTTGGTTGGTTTTTATATTGGGTACTTTGGGTGTTTATCTCTTTGAGAAAGTCATAAATAAACTCTTTGAACTACTGGAAGCAAGAAATCCAACGCTTCAACAAAACAAAAGCAAGGTGCAAATCAAAGAGTACGAGCAACTTATTGAAGACAAAAATAACCAAATAGCCGACCTGAGAGTAAGGATTTCTGATAACAAGTCTTCCATCGTTCAAAAGAGTTTAGAAAAAAGAGCGAAGGAGCTGCTTATACGTGAAATTCCTATCAAATTGAATGATAGTCTTATTGCGTTAAATCAAGATTTGATTCGATTTAAGGAACGCATAGTAAACCTGTCGAACATATACTTAAGTCAAATTGACAATGACAAAATACCAATATCGGTTGATGCGCTTCATGATAGGATTAATATTTTTCTTGAGGGATGGAGCAAATACCTCCATGAAGTTTTTTCAACGCTTATAGCTGAAAGAAAAACGTTGGAAGCTATAACAGAAGTTGACAGGTGGAAGCAAATAAAATCGATTAAACACAAAGTCATTTAGTTTTATCATGAGTATTGAGCGTATTAGTTATTTGTTTTTAGCACTAACTTTTTTTGGATGTGGCTCAGGAGGGTCTAAGACAGAAGAACAGGTTGCCGATCCCAGACCAGACATTGTAGTATTAAATAATTTCAATGTCCTTCTCGTTCCCGACCTTTCAAATAGAATAGATCCTAATATTCACCCCAAACCAGTGCATGACACAATACTGTTAAATTCTTTTGTAGATAATATCAAGCAATTTCTCGCAATAGGCGCTAGAAAAATGAATCAAAAGGACATTTTCACAATTGACTTCATGAATCGAACAGTTTTGAGTGCGGGCATTGTAAGTGCGAAAGACATGCAGATTAATTTTGATGCGTTTGAAAACAAACCGCGTGATCGATCGGACTACATTAGGTCTAATCTTGCTAATGATCAAGCCAAACTGAAAAAGGAAATTGGTAAGTTATACAAGTATTCATTGGGAAATTATTCAGGCACCGATATCTGGACATATTTTAACCAAACAATTCATCAGTCTTTGGTTAATCGTCCCAAAAAAGTCGAAAAGATAAGCGACGAAACGACGGCAAATATAGTCATGAAGAATGTGGCGGTGATCTTCACAGATGGTTATATAGAAAATGCCAATCATACCTCTGGTTACTCATTAAGGTATTCGGTCATTAAAGAAGCGAGAGATGAATATAACAAAGTGGGAGGAGATATTGAGCAATTCATTTCGAAGAATCCTAAGTACCAGATCAAGCGAACAACCAAATCGTTGAAGGGACTTAGCGTTATGGTAGTCGAGTTCGCAGATAGGTCACGAAATGCACAAGGTGTTGCTATGGAGCACCCAAATGACTACCAGATAATGAGAGCTATTTGGAAAAAATGGCTTTTAGATTCGGGTGCGGATGCATGCGAGGTTTACGAATCGGTTAAACAACCAAGAGAATTTATTGACAACTTCATGAAGTTTACCGAGGCCATTTCTCGTCGGTAGGGCACTAATAGGTGTACTAGCGGTTAAACGATTATATTCTAAGGAACGACAAGAGAATTAATGGAAATAGAATACTACTGTGCCGGCTTCACCTGGAATGATGGAAAAGATAGTCAACTACAACGTTTTATTCGGGATGGCATTTGGGAGAATGGCTATGATGATAAGCATCTCGAAGTGATTAAGAAAATTCCCGTTGGGAGCAAAATCGCTGCCAAAACTTCCTTCACGAGGAAGAAAAATGGAGAGACCATATCTGTTCTGGGTGTGCACGCAATAGGGGTGGTGACAGATAACCCGGGTGATGGCAAACACTTATCGGTCGACTGGGAGAAAAATTTTCAGCCGTTTGAGGTAGAAAAAGGAGGCGCTTACAGGTCTACAATGACGAGAGTAGCATCTCAAAAGAACATTGATTTGATTTTTGGGAACAAACCCAGCCATGAGATAAATAACATGGAATTAGAGCCAGACGCAGGTGTACAGAATTTCCCATTGAACCAAATCCTATACGGCCCGCCCGGGACAGGAAAGACATATTTGACGATTAAAAAGGCAGTGGCCATCATCGATGGACTGGATGATGGGGATCTGGCTGGCAAAAGTCGGGAGGATCTTAAAACCCGCTTCGAGGAATTGAAACAAACGGGGCAAATAGAATTTTGCACTTTCCATCAAAACATGTCTTATGAAGACTTTATTGAAGGTATCAAGCCTGCAATAAGTGAAAATAATCAAGTTATCTATGACATTCAACCCGGCGTTTTCAAGAAATTGGCCACAAAAGCAAACGACAATTTGCTTTTTGCTAATTCAACCGACTCAGGGCGGATAACATTCGATGAAGCCTTCGATATGCTGCAAAATGAATGGGAAGAGAATAAGGAGATGAAATTTCCTCTTGTCCGCGAGGGCAAAGAATATACAATTTTGGGATTTACCAATACATCGATACGGTTTAGAAAAGCCAGTGGTGGAAGTGGACATACTTTAAGTATCGGGACATTAAAGGAACAATTTTATGGTACAAGGCAAATGCAAAAAACCGGAGTTGGTATTTACTATCCTGCATTGTTGAGAAAGTTGAATTCTTACAAATCTCCCGAACCGGTCGATAAACAAGAAAAACGCTACGTCCTGATTATCGACGAAATTAATCGCGGCAACGTCTCTCAAATATTTGGCGAGCTGATTAGTCTGATTGAAGACGATAAACGCCTCGGTGCTTCTGAGTACCTGGAAGCCCTCTTGCCATATAGCAAAGAGAAGTTCGGCGTTCCTTCTAATTTGTACATTATCGGTACAATGAACACCGCCGATCGGAGCGTCGAAGCGTTGGATACAGCATTGCGACGCCGGTTCAGTTTCCAGGAGATTTCCCCTAATCCGGAACTGCTTGAAAAAGATATAGAAGGTTTCCCATTAAAGGATATTCTAATCACTATCAACAAACGAATCGAAAAGCTGCTGGACCGGGACCATCTTATTGGGCATAGCTACTTTTTGGCTGTTCATAACCTCTTTGATCTCAAACTCACCTTTCAAAACAAAATCATCCCGCTGTTGCAAGAATATTTTTTTGGAGACTACGGGAAGATCGGATTAGTTCTTGGCCAGGGGTTTATTAATGTGGAGGAAGTATCAGAGCCCAACCTATTTGCAAAGTTTGATTATTCGGATTCCGAGGCATTCAACGAGCGGCCGGTTTACACCTTGCAAAACGCTTCCGCCATGTCTGACGAAGCATTTGTGAACGCATTGAAACTATTAATAAACAAATAGTTTGCGAAGCCGGAATAAGCATATCACAGTCTTTGAGCATCAGTGCCTTCGGTTGAACGACCGGTGCGAAGACGTTGTCATTGACCAACCTAAACTTCTCGCATTACAGTCATTCTATGGAACCGGTGTGCCTTACTTTTCACTGATTCATAATGGCGTCCGGTTTAATGAGCACGTGGGAGTGATACAGGTTGGGGATCTGATAATAGAAATATTACCCAAGGCCGATCGACGCAATAGCCAGTCAGAAGATGAGGCAAAATGGCGAAAGGTCCTGATCGGCATGTTGCTCGAAGTGGATGCTTTCAATCTCCATGCGCCCACAAGCGCCGCATTGCGCCTGAAAGCGAATTCTGTCCTGGATTTATTTTTCCAGCTTTTTATCAGTGAAGTTGAGTATCTCTTACATAGCGGTTTGGTAAAAAAGTATCGTCGAAAAGAAGGAAACGTCACGGCTCTAAAAGGGAATCTGATCTTCGGGAAACACATTCAGCAAAACCTGACACATCATGAACGGTTCTATGTTGGCCACGCCGTTTATGATCCGCAACACAAGCTTCATGCGATCATTTACAAGACCATCCGGCTGTTAAAACACATCAATACGAGCGCCGATCTGCATAGCCATATCGGCAACTTGCTGTTAAGCTTCCCGGAAATGGCCGATGTAATGGTGTCGGCAAAAACCTTTGACACGATTACCTATAACCGGAAGACGGAACCCTATCGAAAGTGCATTGAAATAGCGCGTCTGATTCTCCTCCAATATCATCCCGATGTAACAAAAGGTCGCAACCATGTTCTGGCGCTGATGTTCGATATGAATCTGGTCTGGGAAAAGTTTGTGTACAAGAGCCTGAGAAAGCATATCAGGCCGGAAACTACGATCACGGCTCAGAGTTCGAAGTCGTTCTGGAAGCCTGACCGGGGAATGCATTCACGAATCAGGCCCGACATTGTGATTGATCACAACACGGAGCACTGCATAGTGATCGACACCAAATGGAAGAATTTGAACGGATCAAATCCATCGCCGGATGATCTCCGGCAGATGTATGTGTACCATCAGTATTTTGGTGCGAAACGGGTCGGGATGATTTATCCGGGTCAGGTGCCATCCCGGGTGGCGGGCGTTTACCTGCCGACGAAGGAACAAGGTGCCGGCCTGCAATGCTGCCTGATCGGAATTTGTGTTGATACGGAGTTGAGGCGCTGGCAAAAGGCGATTTATGAAGAGGTCGCAAATTGGTCTGAAAACTAAAAGGACTGCCTCCGCAGTCCTCCATTTTCAAACTTTTTCTCCCATCTTCTCGAAACCTTCCCAAAGTACTTTCAAATCAAAGAGCGCCGACTTTTCCGCTGTATCAAACGGAATATCCGAATGATAAAGCGCCAGATCGTGGACCATCCTCAGCGAATGCGCCAGCTCCTTACAGCCCTGCGATTCTACGAGATACCAAAACTCGGCTTGTGATGTTGTCAGCGGAGTGCTGAGGTTAGATGCTTTACCTGCATCCTGCGTTGGGTTGGCGAAGTGTTCTTTCGCGTCAACACCTGAACCATCTTGAGTTTGCATTCTGAAATGGATTTGGGTGAAAACAGGGAGAGGTCACCGCAAACTCTAACGAAAGAACACTTCGTCCAGGTCTCGGGACTTGCACCCGTATGCCTCTCCAAGGCCATTTTGGCCTGGATTTTCTTAAATATTTCATAAAATGTTCTTAATGAGTTTGCAGGGCAAATATAGGAGAAAGATTTGATTCATGGCAGATTGATGAATCATCGGTAGCTCCTGTCCATACGCCGATCTAAAAATGAAAACGGCCACCCAAAGGCAGCCGTTACTTCAAGTTTCATGTACAATGCGCGAAGTCACATTCATGCAAACAAATGCATTTGAACCCCTTCTTGTCCAATTGTCTCCACCCTCCCTTCCGAATCTTCCTCTGAACGATTCGGAACATCTCCGACTGTTACCTGGCCATTTATGAGCATGGGAAGCAGCCAGTCGCGGAGGGAAGCGAGTTGTTGGTTTTGTTGCTCATTCACGGAGGATCTATTCAAAACGGTTTTTATTATATCTGCGAATTGATCTTGTAGCGACCGTTTAGGTAAAAGCACATTTAATGTACCAAGCTTTTCTCTATTGAGCTCGGTTTGACCAGTTGAGCCTTCGCCAAGCTTTTCAATCTCTGCCTGCCTATTTAACATTGAAATTCCCAAATAATATGGTTCTACCTGGCTAGAATCTGCTCTGACAATTGTCACGTGAGAATCCGCAGTTGTGAGAGAATGTTCTAGTCGCTTCACAACGGCCACGCGACCCAGCGTGCCTACGCCAGTCGAATTGACAAGAATATCTCCTACTTGAACCAATTTACGCACTGGCTTTGCTTTGGCGTCGTGCAATCGGCAAAAAGAAAAATCTACGGTGTTATTTCGGACGCATCTCTGATTTATTACAGGCAATCCGGTATCTTCTGTATATTTTGGTGAAATCCCCCTTGTTAGTTCTAAATTAATCTCGCTCAGAGGCTTCACATCCCAACCCTCCGGAATCTCCCTTTTCAGCACCTCATCATAAACCATCTTACCGCCAGAAGATTTGTAGGGTTTACCATCTTCATTGGGAAAATCAAACTGCACAAACCAATAGTCGTACAGGGTTTTGGCCATCTGTTCAAGCTCGGCATTGATGCGGTTGTTGAGTTCTATTTTATTGTCCAGCAGTGAAAGAGTAGTTGCTATTCTTAATTGATCTTCTTGAAAAAGGTAAGGGACAATAATCTCGTGTAAATCGTTTCTATTGATTCCAGGAACTGTACTTTTGTCTGATGTTTGCAAATTCCCGAGACACTTCATTAAGTAGTAAACATATTTAGGTGAGTTGTCATAGAAAGTAGTTGCATACAACGCCGTATTATGAGGCCAATATTTCCCATTTACGTAATAAACTTCACCCAAAGTACCATATCGCCCTGTCACTACACCTTCGCCTGATGCTTTATATTCAGAATGGTACCCCGAAATACCACCAGAGCTAATGATTGGCACACTTCCATGTTTTCTCAGATGAGACGGCAGATCGTACCCCCTTTTAAAGTTGACAATGTCTCCCAATCTTTTCGGTGTTGCCTTACTCATAGCGAAGCACTTTTAACTGTTTACTGATCTGCTCATCCAAATAGTTTCCCTTTGAGAACAAATCACTTAGCTTCTGTTCAAACCCCTGCATTTTAGCTCCAAACTCGTCGGCGGTAATGTCCGCGTAATCGATATTCACTTCAAAATACTGGCCAGCGCTGAAACTGTAATTTTTCTCCTTTATCTGTTCTTTAGTCACCACTACGGAAAGATCTTTCTCCGCTTGGCGCTTATTGAATTTTTCAACAATGTCTCCTTCCTCTGTTTTGCTGAGCACAGTACGTAGGTTCTTACCTTCTTTTATAGGGTCTCCCAGCTTACTTGCATCCATCAGCACAATGTGCTCACTGTCCGCTTGTTTGTCAATAAACAACACCGACACATTGGTACCTGTGCTGGCAAAAATATTGCTGGGCATACTCACTACGCCGCGCAGCCAGCCCTTATCGACCAGCCGCTCCCGTATTTTCTTTTCGATGCCACTTTGCGCCGTGATAAAGCCCGTCGGCACAACAACTGCGGCTTTACCCGCATCATTTAGGCTATGAATAATGTGCTGGATAAAAAGCAGGTAAATTGCCATCGACTCCTTCTTTGCTTTGGGCACGTTAGGTATCCCAGCAAAGAAGCGCTCCTTGAAACTGTCTTTTTCAAGATCGTCCCTGAAATCCGAGAAATCGAGCTTAAAGGGTGGATTGGAGACGATGTAATCGAATCCCTGTTTTCCTAAATAAAAGGGCTGAGAAATGGTATTCGTCTTGATTACATTCGGAATGCTATGCGTAAGATTGTTGAGGATCAGGTTAAGCCGGAGCATAGTGCTCGACTTTTGCGAAATGTCCTCCGAATAAATGGTGCATTTATCTTCGCCGATTTTATGCGCCAAAGACATTAATAGCGACCCCGATCCTACACTGGGATCGTAGCACTTCTTGTTGCCTTTCTCATCCTCAGCCACGAGGATATTCGCGATAATACGTGCGACTGCATTAGGCGTATAGTATTCAGCGTATTTACCGCCACTGTCGCTGTTGTAATCTTTAATAAGGTATTCGAAAATATCCTTGAAGAAATCGTATTTCTCGTCAAAGTAAGTGTCGAAGCTCTCTTCAAAACTGAACTCAAACAGCTTATTAATCAATGCCTTGCAAAATGCATCTCTTTGCGAAGAGTCGGTGATAAAATTGCTGAGCTCGTCAAACAGTTTGTCCTTCGCACCGGTTGAGGATTTAATGGAAAACACATCCGCATTTTCCACGCTGATATCCCTCAGCGTATCATCAAAAGTTTTAGCGAAATCACCTGTGTTCTGGATATTGTATAAGTAGGTGATGAGCTGATGTGGTTTAAGGCGCGGGACGTTCTCATCGAGCAAGTCCATCAGCAATTCGCGTTCGCCGACGGACATTGCTTCCAGCTGCTCATTAAAAGTCTTGTTGTCTCCCAGTTCCGGTTTGAGTTTTTTGATCTCATACCGAAACTTATCATTGAGAAACTTATAAAGGAAAACCTGGGAAATGATCTTGAACTCGTTGCCGTCATTACCCAAACCATAGTTGGCACAAACACTTTTCAGGTTGTCTATGAGCTGCTTGGTTTTGGTAGTGTAGGTAATATCTAATGTCATTGTTAATAATGCGGGTGGTATAAATTAAAGTACTCCTTGGAAATAAGTGTGGTGATGTTTTTACGAGTCGGTGTGTCCAGATCCAGCTTCTCCTGCTGTACAAATTGCTCGGCTACCAGTCTCAGCACATAGCGGTCGAACAGTGCTTCATTCGCCAGGAAATCCTCCTGACCTTCGAGCTTTGTATCCACTTCCGTCTTTACAACCGTCAGTGCGCGGTGCAGCTGCATCTCTTTACTATTCAATCCTCCTTTCTCTATCAAGCGCTTATGGATGCGTGCATACTTCTCGTCGTTACTGTACTTGCCTTTCAGCAGCGCGTTTTTACGGTTCAGCTCTTTGGCCTGGTCGTAAATTCTGCGCAGCAAAGGTAAGTTCGCTACCAACTCCTCCTGCGTGGTCTCCGTAATATTTTTCTTTTTAAAGATTCGCTCCAACTCTTCTCGTAGGGTTACAAACTGCGGATCCTGCTGGTCGAAGTTGTCTTGCAATGCTGTTCTGGTCTTGCGCAATTGCTCTTTGAGCTCATCGGCCAGCCGCAATTCTTCTTCACCCACTTTGATAAATTGGAACACGATATCTTCCAGGGCAGCGACGAGCAGGTTTTGGGTAGCGGTGTCATTGCCGATGTTCTCGATGAAGTTGAGGTTATCCAGTCGGTTTTGCGCTTCAATCAGCAACCGGTTTAGCACTTCAAAATTCACAAGCTCGCCCATCCCCTCATAGCCATTGATGGCGATCATGTTTTTAAGCTCCTTCGCAGTCCGTAATGCCTTCACCAATTCCAGCAACTCGCTCTTATCAGTCAACTCCGCGATCTGCTGCGAGAATATCTCCTTGTTTTCAGTGTCATAATGAAAGAGCGTTTCTTTGATCTTGTCCAGCTCTTCCCTGATCTCCTGCTCCGATTTGAAAAGGTGGTTGTAAAACTCCGCTTCATCACCCAGCTGATCCTGCAACTCCTGGAAGTAAAGCTGGTTCGTACGGTCGAATGCCTTGGAAATATCCGCAAAGTCCACTACGTACCCGTATTTATAGGTTTTGTATGGACGGTTCACACGCGTGAGCGTTTGCAGCAGGTTGTGATCCTGTATGACGCGTGTCAGGTACAATTTCTTCAACCGCTTTGCATCAAAGCCGGTAAGCAGCATATTATATACAAACAGGATGTCCACTTTCGCCGCCTTATAAGCTTTGATCAACTCCTTGCGGATTGTCTTGTCATTCTCATCATGCAGGATCAATGCTGCGGTGAGCATCTTCCTGGGTCTTTTTCCATAAGGCACAAACGGCTCTGCCGCCATACGCACCAGATTTTCGGCGTAGATTTCCTGGGTACCGTACTGTTCCTCGAACAATCGAAATAGCATTTTAGCTTGCTTGGAAGAATCGCAAACCACCATAGCGCCCAGGCTATCGTCTCGCCAGTAATCCCTGAAATCTTGCAAATCCTGCGTGATGTAGTTTAGCAAACCACTCGCAAATTTCCTGTCCGCATACACATCCGATGCTTTGATATCCCCCTCCCGCAGTTTGATCTGCTGCATCAAATCCTTCATTTCCATTTTGAAGGAAGCCCGGATGTCTTCCCGGATCAATCGCAGGGTGTACCCATCGGCAATGGAGCGGTTGTAATAATATTTATGGAAGTAATTGCCAAACAGCAATTTGGAATCATACTCCTTGGCCACTTCACGCAACAGCGGCGTGCCGGTGAGCGCAATCAGCACGGCCGACCTGTCGGAGTTGATCAGGTTAGCCAGGTAATTTCCCTTGGGGTTGTAGCTTCGGTGTGCTTCATCCAGAAAATAAATGCGCTGCGTGTTGATATCGTATTCGGGCAAATCCTTCGCTATGGCGTCTTCGCTAAACTTCTGAATGTTCACGACCGTGATTTCCGCCCGCCCGCTGTGATTTTTAATCGCGCCAATGATTTGCAAATCAGCAATAAAGTCGGCCTTTGAATTGACTTGGTTCACCTTCAACCCACGATTGGAGAACTCGGTGCTGGCCTGAATGAGCAAATCCAGACGGTCCACCACGAAGTAGAACTTGGGAATGATTTGCTGGCGCTGATAATAGTCAGTCAGATGCTTCACATTGTAATAAGCCAAGGCCGTTTTCCCAGAACCTTGCGTGTGCCAGACAATCCCTTTCCGCTTTCCCTCGCTTAGCCTCGCCGAAATAGCCATTGTGGCAAAGAGTTGCGGATAGCGCATAATGTGCTTCTGTGGAACGGTTTCTTCTTTCACGTAAGCGATGCCATATTGTAAAATGAATTGTAGACGCTCCCGACTGAAAAGGCTGGTTAGAATACGGTTGGTAGGCGTATTTAGCTCCTTGTTGGTTTTAAATTCGGGGCTATGCTTGATCACTTGCAGGTTATTGTCTTTCAACACGCTGTTTTCAAGCTGTTCATCAATGTTGAGAAGCTTCTGACGAACAGGAAAATCCTCGTCCTCCCGGAAATAGTTGAAATTCAGGTCAGCATAGGCGGATGTAGCATAAAACGCACCAAACACCGGTTCCACGATCCCGTCCTCATACTCCATATTGTTGGAGAATACCATTAACTGTGTAATGTTGGCAAAGCGGCGAAACCGTTTGTTTTTGAAACGAGAATTAATGCGGCTCCGCTCGGCTAATACGCCCTCTTTGTTGTGCGGCTTTTTAACTTCGACAAATGCGAGGGGCATACCATTGATTAAAATGGTAATGTCCGGCCGGAACTCCTCATCGCCGTTTTGGGCGGTTAACTCAGCAGTCACATGAAAGCTGTTGTTATCGAAATTTTCGAAGTCGATCAGTTTAATGCCTGATTTCGCGGTGATCCGATCATAGAATTTCTGACCAAGGTCTTCATAATCCAATTCCAGACTCAGCTCATCCAACACTCGCACAATTTCTTCCCTGCTGATTTCGCCTCCGTTGATCTTGAAGACGCTTTCGATGAAGATACTTTCAAAGATGTTGGTATCGATCCTTCTATGGTGCTGACTGAGGGGGATATATTCGTATCCCAACTTCACGAGGTGAAGTATTGCTGGGATTTTGACGCGTGAATTTTCGTTGAATGACATTGGTGAATATTTCCTGAATAGCTAACGAGGGTTGATTTATGCTCGGTTGGGCTGGCTCACTAGTATTTGAAATGATATTGATCAGGTAGCTGCCTATTGAGGCAATATACGACAAAGCACACAAATTTTGAGTTGAACTATTGCATTTGTAACCTTTGGATATCTTGTTTCATCGGCCTGACACTCCGTGAACCCTACATTGTTGACACAAGGGTTTTAGAATAGAAACTAATTCAGATTTCCAGAGCTGTCATCCCAAAAGCTGCTTACGAGAATTGTTTGCAGGAATGCCTTTAAGATAGAGACCAACTATCGCTCACACAACCTGTCCACCAGGTGAACATCTTGATTTTCAATAATATCAATTCGATTTTTGTTCCTCTAAACAACAAATGTTATGAGAGGAAACAAATTCGAATTAATCTTCTACTTGAGGATCCCAGGTGTCAATCGTGAAGATACGAGATCGATTTATTTGCCCATCACCGAACCGGGGATATCGCTGGCAAGCCAATGCCGTCATTTATTCAAACGGGGTCTGCGCTGTGAAAGTCAATAAGGATATCCTCATCGATCTTTTCGAACGAAAGGACAAAAAACGGCGGAAGATTCTGTATGAGTTCTATGCGGAGCTAGTTATGACATCACTTTCATCTTATTACGTCGCCGAGATGATCTGTTCAGATTTGGGAAAACCTGAGCTGGTCGATGCTGATGACGTGCGGTATTGTCGATTCTATTTCCGCAAAAAATCAGAGACGCGCTCAAGTGCTCCGATGAGAGAGGAGCGGCTTCATTCTTCACCAGCTCCTAAACGAGAGCAGCTGGTTACTCATGAAAGAGTTAAAGACTTATCCAAGGCGGTATGGTCGGATGGTGAGACGATGGATATGCAAGACAATTTTTTTAGGGGAACCAAACTAGGTAAGAAAAATGAGACGTAAATTCAATTTAATACTTCAAGCAAAGGGTGGTGTCGGGAAAAGCCTGCACACCTATCTGCGAGCCTTGTCTGAAAAGGACAAAACTTCACTTTTTGTCGACCTCGACAGTTCTACACAAACATCAACAAGACAGCTAGCCTTTTTGGGCGATCAGCGGTTAGAAACCGTGTCATTGATTGACAACCGCGATATGCTTGTCCGGGATATTTTTGTCGGGTATATCGAGAGCTTGATGGACGCACCCTGCAATGAAATCTACTTTGATTTTGGAGCACCTGAGAGTGAACAATTTCCTGCACTAATTTCGCGCGACCTGGATTTCGAGGAATGGTGCGAGGAAGTTGACGCCGAAGCGATTTTTCATATCGTGATAGGGGGCGGTGGAGCGTACCGGCCAAGTGTCGAATACCTACAAAAAATGATCGAGGTGCTAGGAGGAAAGTTTCGAATCCTGGTGTGGGAAAATGTTTTTAGTTTCAGACAATTCCCGAAGCTTTCCGATGAATTAGCCGCCAACTGTGCGATGCTAGGGTTGGAGCATGTAAGGTTTGGCGACTTCGAGGCCAACTCGTTGCTGGGTAGCCAGATTTTAGATGGCATCAGGAAAGGCTTTCCGTTGGAGAGTTACGGCCCCGGGGCAAAATTGAGGCTAAAAAAAGAAATCCGTGAAAACTTTTGCCATGACTGATAGAACTGAGTTGAATCATATCAAAGGAAGGTACGTACAAAAGTATGCGCAGGAAATCGATGATTGGTCTGCCTTGTTGCTTGCTGAGGTCGAGGAAAACTTTGACCGCATGAAGTCAGATCTGGATAAATCCATAGACGCAATTGACAAAGCGGCTGCTGCAATTAAAAGCAATCAACGTCCGGTACATTTTTCTGACAAAAAGCTAGCTTTCTGGCATGGCTTGGCAGTGAGTCTTCCGTGGTCTGTTGTCGCTATTGTTTCGTTGTGTTTGTTTTCCTGGCTGATATCAATCGGCGAGGAATATCGAGAGCTTCGCAGAATTGTCGAGGCCTACAAGAATGCACCAAATTATCGACTGTTAATGGAGAACGGAGAGATCTTGCAGAAAGATGGCAGCAACTATTTGAAGCTTCGGCCTCAGGCGAATAAGGGGGATTTGCTGATCGGGCGAGAGTATATTTTTGACAAGAAGAGCAAGGAGATGCTTGTTCCGCTTGGACGGAAGTAACGCATTGTGTGTCTGAGATCAGACTTTCGAATATTTTCAAACAAAGACAAACAAACTCAAACATTTTCGGGAACCACGGTGGTTTTTCCACAGCCAGCTATCGCCGGTACGTCGCAAAAAGCGACTCCCCGGCGGCTGGCCATGGGAAAACCCCTGGACCCCTGCTATTCGCCTCGCGGCTCATAGCTTAATCTGAAAGACAATATGGAAAGCAAAAGAAAAGGAAGACCAATGAAAGAGGAGAAGATTGTGAGAAGGGACCACTTTTCTGTATGGGTTACCAAAGATGAAAAAGCGCGGATCAACCAATTGATCGAGAAGAGCGGACTTTCAGCAAGTCAGTTCTTTCTCACACTCGCATTGGATACTCCCATCAAACGACCGCAAAAAAAGACACTTCCCGCCAGGACGGCAGAAATGATCAAGACACTCGAACAGCTCAGCGGCATTTTGTCGCTTGCTGTTTTGAAAACGAAAGATCATCAAATGCAAAGTCAACAATGGATGCAAAGCAGTCGGTACGTGCGGCTACTATCACAAATCATAACCTTATGGGTATTTGAAGACTTTGAGATCAGGGCATTTTCCAAGACGCTCAACAAGGTTCAGGAATGGATGCGTCAGCTGGGGTTATACATCCGCCGCGTGTTGCCGGACTCTCATAACAAAACCAGCATTATGGATACGACCGCGAATCTGTTTCGTAGTGCCAAGGAGCTGCTGGCAAAATATGAGAATCATTACCAACCGGCGGAAATCACTGCCCTACTGACGTCATGGAAATCCGATGCATCAAGCAATCCGGATCTAGTACATCGGATGATTGAAGAAAAGATTACGGCAATGCTTAAACGTCTCGATGCATGATAGGAAAAGTCGGACTGGGAAATTTCGCAAAAGGAATACTGAGCTATTGCTACTATGAAAAAGAATTGTCGGCAAAACAAGCGAAGGAAATGACGCACGACGACGTTCGGGGAGAGCTCATCTATATCCAGCATCTTGGCATCAGCACGTTGAAGGACGGCAGACTAGATTTGGATTACCTGGCAAAGCAGATGTTGGATAATAGGGACAAGAACAGAAACCTTAATAAATATGTATGGCATCAGTCGTTCAGCTTTCCACCAGGCGAAGATCCGCCCACAGAGAAATTGACTACGCTGGCTCAGGAGTTTGCAAAGGAATTTGGTTTCTCGGAAAATCAAATGCTTGTATTCCGGCACAACGACACGAAACATAAACATGTCCACATCGTGGCAAACCGTATCAATTACAATGGCAAAAACACCGCTGACCATTTCAAAAACTATGCACGGACCGGAGAGTTTTCAAGGCGAATGGAGATGGAGCTCGGGCTTACAATTACTCCTGACATGAGCCTAAATCAGAAAGTAAAACAGCAGGTTCCGACACAAGATACTGCCATCATTAACCTTAGGAAGCTCGTCGACCAAACGCTGGCAAAGGTATCCGCATTTGATGACTTCGCTAACCAAATGCTCGCCCATGGTTTCAAAACGTAT
This sequence comes from Dyadobacter beijingensis DSM 21582, assembly GCF_000382205.1. Classification (GTDB taxonomy): domain Bacteria; phylum Bacteroidota; class Bacteroidia; order Cytophagales; family Spirosomataceae; genus Dyadobacter; species Dyadobacter beijingensis. The sequence goes on along the minus strand of NZ_KB907792.1, from coordinate 20,153 downwards.
AGAGGAAGAGGTGTAGCTTTTTTCAATATACAGAATCGTATGAAAGTGAAAGGCTCTGACCTGGGTAAAGACTATTCATTGCAGAATATTGAAAAGCGAATGGGTATGGAGATGTCACAAGCTTTAATGCCTGTTAAAAAGAAGAAAAAGTCTCGTCGAAAGCGACTGGGATTAAGTATCTAACCATTTGAAATAGACAGGCAGCTGTTGATATGCATTCCTGAATTCAAAACCACGCACACACGTGTCAGTCAGTGCAACGAAAGTTACGAAGCAAAAAGTGACGGATGCAAAGTCTCCGGCTATTTACCGCGGCTTGTCGCCGCTCCTTAAACCGCCTCCCGACTTTGCACCCAAGGGGCGATGCCCCGTCACTTTTTCTTCGATTGAAGAAGGCGATTGCCCTGAGCACAAAGCCGGGCTCGTAACTTCAAAAACTTTCAATCATGAAATCATTAGAAAAAGCTCCAAGACTTTTGTAGGGACTTACGGAATGTACAAATGTTTTTGCTTACCAAAAACGATTGCCGTCAAGCTAGACAGAATTTCTTTGTACCGCTTAATAAGTTCTGCGTACGCAAAATTTCTTGAAAGAAAGTATCGGTTAAATTGGATGAACACTTTAACCCTTCGAACTTCCTCTTAACTATGCAGAAATCCCTTGAAAACTCCCCGCCGTCCACCTACATATTGGATGTTGCTATCGAGATGCATTCCAAATTTACATTTGACAATCTCCCGCATGCCGGTAGTGAGGATAAAAATTTTTACAAACCTTATATCGGTAGAGGTGAGCTTCACGATAAATTTGTCCAAATGCTGGAAGCGGGTAAGGGAGTCTTTCTGGTTACGGGCTATCGTGGGATGGGTAAGACAAGTTTCGTTAACAGGACATTGAAAATGTTCAATAATGCTCACTATAAGAAAGACAAATTGAACGAGATCAAAATCACAATTGCCCAGAAACAGCCGAGGGAAATCGATATTTTAATCTTAATGGTTGCGGGAGTGAGAGAAAAATGCCAGGAGTTTTATGGCCTGGAAAAAAAGTCAAAGATAAAGTCTCTACTTGGTACATTTTTAAAAATTTCGAGCATATCATTTTTAGGATTGTTTCTCTTTTTCGTCTATTATATTAAAGATGCAAAAGACATTCTTCACACGTCTCGGCAAGGGGGAGAGTTATCGATAATCTCCGTATTGCTTTTAAAAATACTTTTGAGCTTCTTTGTGCTTCTTTTAATTGTGCTCGTTATCTGTGTGTTGGCGTATGATTGGCTTGAACTGCCGGTCGCTTGGAGTCGCATAGACGAACTTTTCAAAAGGTGTTACGCTTCCACCTCATTTGAACAAAATGATGCACAGGAAATCAGTTTAGAGTCGCTTAGTACAAAAATTGGATTTTCTGGGAAAAGGAAAACTGAGGTGTATCAAATTGCTTCTTCTAAGGAAATCGAGAAGGAATTAAGTCAAATTATTGAATTAATTGAGGATATGAAGTTCGTTTTCGTGTTTGACGAACTGGATAAAGTTGATATTCCAGGTGAAGGTCAGATGGTAGACCATAATCTTGCATCCACTTCGTCGCACAGCAATGATAGTGCCTATTACGATGAACTTCGTGCTCGTAAACGTGCTATTCAGCAAATCATAGCAGGTTTGAAAAATTTTCTTACTACTACCAAGTCAGTTTTTGTTTTTATTGCGGGACGGGAAATGTATGAGGCCTCGCTTGCTGACGTGGCCGACCGGCAGTCTTCAATAGGTAGTATCTTTAGCTATGTTTTTTATATTGAAAGTTTGCTAAAAGAAGACATTCCTGGAACATCTTCCCTTAGCGCTGGGATCGAGCAATATCTCCTTGATCTCATCAATCCTGAGACGGATACTTGGCTGGCGGATAATGGTGAGAGAGACCTTTACAAACCACATTTTGACAATTATAATGATGCACTGAAAAAATCTGATGCAGCTCTCAAAATCAATATTTTATTGCAAAATTTTGTTATTTATCTGACTTACCGGAGTAACGGGTCTCCCAAAAAATTAATTAAATTGATACATGAGTTTATCAGAGTTAAGCAACTTGATTTCGATGACAAAAGAATATTGATCCGACATCAGTCAAGTCCAGAAGCTACCATTACTGAAAAAAAGAACTATTTGTACTTCGATTACCGTCAACAACAACGAATTGGTTTTATCAGCTATCTATACAGGCCGTTCTTAGTGAAGTATGGGAATAGTTTTAAACAGTATAGTGATAATCTTGTTGTTTCTACATCGTATCTTTTCGATCACATTTTTAAATTTCACCCGTTTGCATTTTCCAGATCTCATCTAGAACTGATGCCCGAGGTGTTGTCGGCAAATAAGACCCCCGCTTTGCGGGATCACATTAAGAAAATTATCGACTACTTATCTATAAACCACATAAAAGAGACGGAGGTCGGCCTATTCGAGTACAAATTTTATAGTAAAACAGTAAATGAAATCGTATTCCTGTCAAAAACCTTTGAAGAGGAGTCAGCAGCTTTCAACTTTACCCTAGATGAGTCGTTCGTCATCAAACATCAGGTGAGGGCTAAGTTGAAGGAGTTAAGAGATGCATATGGAAAACTGACTGATGGAGGTAATTCGAACAGAATTATTTCATCAATTAACTTCTTGAATGGAATGTTGGGCGACCTGCATTTCTTCGATCAAGAATATGATGACGCAATCATTGCATATTCTGATGCGATTGAAGCAATCCCTCACGGCGATTTTAACAAGCTCGATTTACAGAGTTTTCTATTGCTTCAAAAATTCAAACTCAAGCTTGGCTTAACATACGAGAAAATTAATTCATTTGAAGAGTCGCTAGCACTTTATTCGGGCGCTGTTGCGGATTCAAAGGCATTTGTTCGTGAGACATTAAATGGCTCCTTGGCAAAACATCATAAAGCGTCTAACGTCCATACGCGGTTGGAGGGCCCAAAGTCATTTTTTCCAACTTCGGTCAATTCGGCGTTGAGCGATGTATTGCAGGTAGTTAATCAGGCATTTTTGTCTGAGATGGTGTTACAAGAGAAGATGGGTGTCGAGGGTATAACAGCTATCAAAAGTGGGATTACGATTGGAGGATTTCTTCAGCTTGCAGAGGGTATCGGTAAAATCGTTGGTCGGAACGATACGATAATCTCTAATTTCTACCTGGCTATAGGAAATTTGTTGTATTTAAAGAATAGCGTTAAAGGCTTTGAATGGATGAATTGGAAAGGGCCAAGGTTTATCCCGCAGCCGTATTTTGATGATTTAAATAAAGCGTTTAATGAGCAGAATCTTAAACCATATAAAACGGCTTTAGCGAGTAATCACAGAATTCCTCTTATGGCTATTCAAACCTATATTCTGGGCCTAAAGTATGTATTGGAAGGTCGCGTTAAAGATGGGTCTTTCCAAGAAAAACTGGTAGGCCTAAATTTAGAAAAAATTGTAAATATTCTAAAACCAGAAGCCATCAGACCTTTCCAAAACTCCCTATCCAAGATTCACTATAAGTATATTGCCATATACTTTTCACATATCGGCGACTGCATGCTGAGCATGCTAAAGCATTTAAAAACAAAATCGGATGGCTTTCAAATTGCAGACGTTCTGGATGTCACTCAGCTTGAGAAGTTAGCGACGGGTATGAAGGCGTACGAGATTAGCAAGGTATTTCGAGAAAGGCAACGTGAGTTCGTTACAGATAGTCAATGGATAAGGCTTCAATATGAAAAGCTTAGTATCGATCACAAAGATGAAACCGTGCCTGATATAAGCCAGATGATTGATGTCGTCAAAGACGCACTTTACGAAAATAAAAGCGATAATTTCGAAAGACTTTGGGCGCTTAGGAGGGAACTAGAGGAGATGATTTCTTTTCATAGTATAGTAAGTTTCTATTATTTGTCCGGGTACTATTTCAATCTGTGTAGCAGGCCTCGAAGCCATAGTTTTCAGCTGAGAAAAATTTTGTATTTGGTTAGGCTTGTTATCAGCGAAAACCAGGAAAACGCAGAGCATAGCCAATATTTGGTAACTACCTTGGAAAAAAGCATCGTCAGGCGAATACTCGATCTCGCCTCACAAACATCTGAGTTCTCTGATATCCATGACTTCCATAAGTTTAAGGACAAACTTGCGGACAAGCACTCTGTTCAGGAACTTAAAGGATCGGCAGTCGAGGAAGCCGAGGCGGTCAAGGAAAACTTAACAGGTCGTAATGACATCGAAAAAGAAGAATTCGGCGAAAAGCTTGTTAAGAACTGGAAGATTCGGAACAGCTTGTCCAATGCACCGGACACTCGCGAAGCAATCATTCTCTTGGCACATATCAAACTACGACTCTTGGGAGAAGAAAACGAAACTTTAGTTAATGGGATTATCATGCCTGGATATCCGGTAGCTACGCAATATCAACGACTCCTTGAGTTGACGTATGCTGCCAAATTATATGAGAAGAATTTGGAAGTCTCTAATCAGTATGATGAGCTTACCAGTTTTGAGCATAGTGTCGCATATCTCCATGCATTAATCAGCATCATTCAAATTATGGAAGTCTATGACAATGACTATGTTGTAGGAAATAGCTTTTTAGCTTATCATCATTACAGGCTAGCCGAGTACTTTACATTTGAGACTGGCAGGGGAATTAACAAATTTGGTATTAAACGTGTTCAGGCAGAAAATATAAAGAATACGGTGTTGGATAAATATTCGATTGAAAAAAAGTCCTATACGTTATTTGATAAGGATTATAATTACGAATTGGCGGCGCTACTGTACGACAAGGCTAACAAATTACATTCAGCGGGCGACGATTACAAAAAATCAATACATGACATAGTCTATTTGGAAGACGACTTGAATGATGCCGCATACCATTTTGGTGCCGCTATGGATCGCTATCTTTTAATTAATGGTAAATTAGAGGATCTGCGTGAGAAATGCCTGAGAGTACGGAACTTGAAAAGTAGTGGTCATTACGAGGAGATCAACATCAAAAATCTAAAAGCTCTGTAATACGCGACTCCAGAGATTCAATTTATCGCGTAGTGTCGAGAGCTTTCACGAGAGTTACTGACACCGACCGGCGGCGGGAAAGGTTACGATGCGTAAAATGCCTGAAGTGATCGAAATATTAAGCTACTGTGACAGCGTTGCTTGCTTTGTGGCTTAATTTTGAGGCTCTTGCTGCGGAATTGTTCTTGGGAAGATATCTTGACGTAGCTTGGAGAGTATCTGCTTAATAATAAGTTTCCAATGGGAAACATCGGACACCTAGTTGTCCACTTATACCTGACCGTTTGAGCTGCTCTAGCAAGGTAGTGTAAAGATCGCAAAACATGGATGAACAGGTATACTTAGGACAAACATCCTCACGGACAACAACTTGAGCCATTTGTTCCAATCCCTCGCTAAAAACTCTGCTGGACATGATGTCGAAGCATTCACAAACCCCATTTAAACGCATTAAATGGGCTTTGTACGTTTTTAAGCTGTACCAAAATATTCAAATCTCCGATAAAACAGTAGCGTTTCGTGGAAGTAAGAAAATCTCAAAAAAACTTCTATACATAAGCACTTAACTAACTGTTTGGCAACTTGTTCACGTGCTAGAAGACTGACATTCCGTCCAGGATACCCATACAACCAATGGCGCTGGAAATTATGGAGAAGTTTGAGAATCATCCGAAATGCGAGAATGAAAATCGAGTGCTGCCGGTCGTAGCACATGAGTAAAGCATTTAATATCCAATAATTTTTGCAGGACTATTATGGTCAACGAATTGAGTCCTCTCCTTTTCGAAGCGTTTTCATCCTCTGGCATGTGGAAAGCAAAAGCACTAATTGGCAACATCCTCATTGCGAATCAATCCCCTGTTAGATACTTGTTAAGCTACTTATTTAACGGTTAATATCTCCACCAGTAAAAAAGTTTTCTACTGCCTTATGTTACCGCAAAGTAAGTTGAACATTTAAACCTCTAAATCATGGACCAACCTCAATCTGATTCGAACATTGCAAAGCAAAATGAAGCTTACGTTGAAAAAAGCCTTCCGTTTAGCTATAAAACAAACGGCCTGGACTATTTCTCCCTGGATGGATTTCGGGAAAGAGAACTTGAAGTTTACATAAACAGGCACGAGCCAAAAGATCCTGGAAATGGTGGTAATGATCATGACCCGTATGGCACCCACATCACGCAGGTAGCGGCCAATGTGATGGTAAGAAACTACTGGCACGACGTAATAGCTCCTATACTAACGCCGCCCGATTCGGCGAACGCTCAGGATACGGACGACACCGACAAGGAAAATGTCGTACCCGGGAATCTGGCACCTGGATGGGAGGCTATTCTGAAATCCGCGTTGACAGCAGCTGATGGCCATGTTATTTTCAGTAGAGAAGTCATAAATTGGTTGCTCGCTCAACAGCATTGCGAAGGAATAAAGTTTTATTTCTGCAAAAACCACAAAGGAGAGCGTTCTTTGGCGCTTGTGGGAGTCGACCAATATAATAGCGATTTGGGAGCTACGTCTGCAAATGGATCAGTGATTCAGACGGATGATACAAAAAGATCGGCGGTGCAGGCACCGGCTGTTTTCGGACCCGAGGGTTCTGCTATAATCGAAGTTGGAGGGCCAAACAAGTTCACCTCCTTATGGGATGCTTACTCAGACATGTCGAGTGCCTATGGTGCCGAGCTGCGCGAGTTTATTCATAGTCAAGCCTGGACAAAAAGTAACGGGCAAGTACAAGACCATACAAAAGGGGAAAAATAGTAAATTGGGCTACGGATTCCGTAGCCCGGTTTATGCATGACTATATATCAGCTATTCTACCTCCTACTTTTATCGGTCAGCCTTTTAACCAGTATTTACTGCTGGAAATCCCATATAAGCCTTCGGGTATTTCCGTACTTACTGGGCACTTCACTATTCACGGAGATCTGTGTGGATGCCATGTATTTTGTTATGGACCTAAAAAAGGAATATAACATTGTTTACCATGTCTATATCCCGATAGAGTATGCGATACTGGCCTATTTTTACTATTTAAACATCAATAACCGAAAAGTCCGCACCTGCATTGCCTATTCAGTTCCATTGTATCTATTTGCCAGCATTTGCTTATCCATTTATCTCGTCCCCGTAACGGAGCATCCGGGCTTGAATTTCAACCTGTCAGGGACATTGCTTATTACATGGAGCGTCATCGCTTTGTTGAGCATTCAGCCTGTGATGAATTTCTCGATTGCTGCAACGCCGATCTTCTGGATAGCAGTCGGAGTGCTGGTCTTTCATTCCGGCATTTTTTTCTTCAATAGTGCATTCAGGCACATTCAGGCCATGAACTCCGTGTTGGCAACACAGCTCTTTACATTGATTATAAAGGGGTTAAATTATTTTCTGTATTTCAGCTTTATCATAGCCTTCCTATGCTCACAACGGATGAAGAAATATATATTGCTGTAGTGTCAAGCGCTCTCTTGATGGTTTTGCTTGCGTTGGTCGTAATCATCGCCATTGTGAAATATCAAAACAGACAGAGATCGCATATGCAGGAGGTAAGCGACATCACCAACCAATACCAGCGGGAGATTCTAAAAGCACAGCTTGAAATGCAAGAGCAGACTTTCCGGTACATTTCAGAAGAGATCCACGACAATATCGGGCAACTGCTGACCATCGTTCGTATCAACCTGAGTATGATAGGCGAAGTTAAGCATGTGGATAGCGATGTAGTAACCGTCACCAAAAAGTTGCTCGATGACGCGACAAGCGGGCTTAGAGGCTTGTCCAGAAGGCTCAATGCGGAATTCGTGGGTCAGCAACCCTTCTCGAACTCTCTGCGACTACATTTGAATTTGATTGAGGCTGCCGGTATCCACCGCGTGAGCCTGGAATTGCATGGAGAGGAAACGGAATTTGAGCCCGGCGTAAAGGTCATAGTTTTCCGGATCGTCCAGGAAGCTTTAAACAATATATTAAAGCACGCCGATGCCCATACGATTTCAATAGCATTGATGTACTTCCCCCAGGAGACCGTCCTCCGTATCAGAGACGATGGACAAGGCTTCGATGCTTCCAAGCTGAATGGAACCGATCGACAAAAAATGGGGGTCGGCACTCACACAATGCATTATCGTGCAAACCTTATCGGCGCTCAATTCAGTATTGAAAGCAAACAGGGCGCGGGTACATTGGTCCAAATGACACTACCGGCAAACCGAACAGCCGCGATGTAATGCATCCTGACCACACACGTATATAAACATGGGTTACTCCTCATAAGGCTTGCTGCTTTCCAAGCTATTAATGAGAAATATGCTTTATTGGATTTTTTGAGTACGTTGTAAACGATATCCTTGGATTCTAGGATGCAAAATCGTGAGAACAGGGGATTTTGATCGGAGATGCTATTACCGACCTTTGTATTGTCTGAAAGGGAAATGAGGCGCCCGGTCAATAGTTAAAGCCGCACTGCCGTTTAGCAGCTGCCAGAGCGTAATGTTAAACGTTGCCATTAAACATCCCATTATGCGAATACTTATTGCGGAAGACCACAAGATATTACTGGAAAGTCTGGCACTTTTGATGTCAAGCATAAAAGATGTGGAAGTCGTGTCGACACATACAAATGGTCGGCAAGTACTGGTAGCCCTTGAAACAACGCAGGACATAGACATTGTCGTTTCAGACCTGCAGATGCCCATCATGGGTGGTATCGAACTGGCGCTGCAGATGAGGCAGCAGTTTCCCGATGTAAGGATCTGCCTGCTCACGGTGGCTGACCGGCCAGAGGCCGTGAAGGAAGCAATTTTAGCAGGGGCCGATGGTTATGTTTTAAAGAGCGCTGAAAAAAGTGAACTTGAAACCGCTCTGCACACAATTGTTCAGGGTAACAAGTTTTACAGCCCCGAGGTCCTTATGCTGCTGGCAAAAGACACTGGAATTGAGTTTTCACCGGAGACAGATAAGCCCCAGAAGATTGCAATCACACCTCGCGAGCTGGACGTCCTGAAATTGATTGCCCAGGAGTATTCTGGTACTCAGATAGCCGAGAAGCTCTTTATCAGCTCTACCACTGTGGAAACGCATAGGAAGCATCTTATGCAAAAGTTAGGCGTTCAAACCACGGTCGGGCTGGTGAAGTACGCGATAAAGTACAACTTGATTTAAATAAACCTTTCCACCTAATCCAAAAATCAGATGTCGACAGAAACAGTAAAGTATGTTCGCCTTCAGGGCAATGCTAATCTCGGAATAGCCGATGATGGAAGATTAACGCTGCATATGTGCCAGCCGGAACGTGTACCTCTGCCAGGTGTTGAGCCAATTTTCTTTTCTTTCATTCCCGGTACAGCCAAGGGCTCGGTCCCTTCAAATCAGGAAACTCCCAAAACACCTGCATCTGATACAAATCCCCCCCTTAGGTTTTTGAATATTGATATGCTCGTTCAGTTTAATAGGAAGGATTTCGATCGTTATCAACCGCTTTGGGATATAATCCAACCTGAACTGACGTGGGATAATGCCTGGGAACCTACTCCTGAAACGATGCCTAATATGAATCCAACAGGCCCTCCGAAACCTTAACAACTCAGCTGATATCAGACGCTCGGTAGATTCCCGGTGAAAAATTTCGTTTCAACGGGAATTTTTATTTCAAACCTCGTTCCCCTTTCCTCCTGCTGCGAACTCGTGAAAGCACCTCCTAAATGCTCCAGTCGGGCTTGAATGTTTTGCAGGCCCACTCCCCTTTTTGCATTGCTGTCAATTAGCCCGATGCCGTCGTCGGTTACGGCCAGTTCAATTTCGCAATCCGTGCGTTTCAAGCTGATCACTACCGATGAGGCGCTGGCGTGCTTAATTGCGTTGTTTATCAACTCAAGAACAATACTATACGCGTTGAATTCGATTTCTATCGGCAGACGCTGGTCCAGACCGTAGATCATCAGGGAAAATTGTATTGGAGAACTCTGATTCAGGTTAGCTACAAACGTCGCCAAGGTGGTGACAAGCCCTTTTTTTTCTAAATCGGCGGGTAAAATATTGTGGGAAATATTCCGAACCTCGGCATAGGCATTCTTTACAAGGTGCTTGATAGTTTGGTAGCTGGTCTGCTCCGTTTTAGACAAATGTTCAAAGTTGATATGCTGAATACTCATATTAACTGCGCTGAGCAGGCTGCTGAGGTTATCGTGCAATTCGATGGCCACCCGCTTACGCTCAATCGCCTGGCCTTTATACAGAGCATTCTTAATATCCTCGTTCTTCCGTATCAGCTCCTGGTTTGCGTGAAGGAGCTCGTGAGTACGTTCCTCAACCCGGCTTTCAAGCGTCTTGTTAATATTCGAAAGTTCTTCCCTGGCGATTTCAATGAGCTTCTTTTGTCCGTCAATTTGCTTGTTCTTTGCTTGTAGACGCGTATTGTTCAGAAAAAGCATGCCGGCGATCACCAAAATAAATATGATACCGGCCAGCAGTTCGTTACGCGTTCTCCGATGGGCCAGCAGCTCCGTTTCTTTATTATTGAGGTCGTTCGTTTTCTGAACATTATCATATTGTGCCTGTAACGTCTCTATCCGATGATCCGTTTTTTCTTTGGAGAGACTGTCTTTTAATGTGATAAACTTTTCATAAGCATTCAATGCGTTCGCCGGCTGGTCTATTTGCTTGTATATTTTATAAAAATTTTCAAATGCTTCCGCTTCAATGCTGCTGTTCTTGACTTTTACAGCTGCGATCTTGGCCATATTACAATATTGGAGCGCGTTTTCCCAATCCTTCTGCTTTGAATAGAGGTCACTCATATTCAACAAAATACTCCCTTGCAGATCTACGACCCCCATTTTCTGTGCGAGAACCAGCGCATCCCGGAAGTAGATAAGTCCCAGTGGTATATTGTTCATTTCCTTGTACACCCATCCGATTGCATGCAATCCCTGAGCTTCGTACCAGGCATGATTATCCTTTCTGGCGAGGTCGTACAACTGCCGGTTTACCTTCAATGCCTGATCCAGTTTTCCTTGCTGCCGAAGCACTGCTCCCTGCACATTGAGGATCGAGCACTGCACATATGAATCGGGATGCAGTTTTAGCGTTGTCAGGCCTAGTTCGCAAAACCTGATAGCTCTGTTAAATTCCCCCAAACTCGTGTAGGCGTGTGCCAGCCATCCGTACGACGCGGCCATACGGGTGTATTGCTTCAATTTCTCAGCGAGAGGAAGCGCCTTGAAATGATACCTGATACTTTGGTGATAATCTCCCCGCACCTGGTATAGATATCCTGCGTACTGATAAGCGTAAATCAAATCCTTCTGTAGTCCCTGCCTTTCCGACATCTGGATCAAATGCATGTTATAATGCGAAGCGGAATCAATGTCTATATCAACATATGCACGTATCACCGCTTTCAGCGCCGAGCAATACGCTGTATCCTTCGCATACCCCTCTGGCAGGCCGCCTATTGTCTGCAACGACCTTTTCAGACTGTCAATCACCGACGTTTGGGAATATCCGGTATACGGCAAAAAAATTAAGGCGAACAACAGCTTTTTCATAGAGGAGGTCATTTAAGTAAAAATAACAAGTTATGCTCCTCTCACAAAGTTTGTCATCCTTAAATTTTAGGATACAAAATAGTATTAATCAGGGATTTAAATGGCCATCGACTCTGCCGACCTTTGAAATGCCGGACGAATTGAAATCGGTATTCACCCTAAAAAAAATCCATCGTGGAAACTACACAACCAGACGTCCCCGAAGTAAAAATAAAACGATTGGCGCACGGATTTCGAAGAACAATGTTTGGCTTCTCGCCATCCTTTGTCGAAAACAGCAGGGCCGACCGATTCGGCTATCTGTTTGATTCGAGGTCGAGTATTAGCTACACTCCCGAAAATCGAAAGTTATTGGAAGATTTGGGCCTGAATATGCTTGAAGACCCGGCAACTGCCGGGACTGAAAATAGTACGATCGAATCAGGTTACACCTATTTCGGGCAATTTGTTGACCACGACATTACCCTGGATGTCGATTCAGATATTGATGTCGCCAGAGACGCGCGAAGCTTGATTAATTACAGGACGCCGAATCTCGAGCTGGACAGCGTGTACGGAGACGGCCCGGGCGTAGATTCATTTCTGTATGATTCAGAAGGTGTTAAGCTTCTGGTTGCCGATACTGTACCGGGCGGAGCGGATAACACGATTCCGATTATGCCTTTTGATTTGCAGAGAAACATCAACGGTAAAGCAATTATAGGCGATCCGCGCAACGATGAAAACCTTTTCGTCGCACAGATGCATATGAGCATTATCAAGTTCCACAATGCAGTTGTTGATGCAATTCGCCTGGAAGAACCAGCACTCGCCCCCGACAAACTCTTTGTTAAAGCACAAACAGAAGTTCGGCGGCATTACCAATGGGTTTTGATGCACGATTATCTCAAAAAAATCATCGGCTCGGGAAGCGTTGACGAACTGCTGGCGAGCGGGCCGAAGCTGATGCCGGCTAACAAGAAGTTTTTTATGCCGGTTGAGTTTTCCGTTGCAGCATATCGGTTTGGACATAGCCAAATACGCGACAATTATCGCTTTAACCAGGTTTTTAATAATTCAGAGTTTTTTTGGGCATTTACATTCACAGGGAGAACCGTGCCAAGCGACTGGATCATCAACTGGCGAAGTTTCTTTACCGTCGATGGTATACCCGCGGAAAATATGGCGCGCAAAATAGACACGAGGGTTGCGTTCAGCATGGGGCAATTGCCCGGCTCCGCACCGGGAGGTTCATTCTTTGCAACCTTGTCTTCCAGAAACCTGGTTAGAAGTATCGCCCTGAAAGTAGGTACAGGAAAAGCGATTGCAAAGAAATTGGGGATTACACCGCTGACTGACGAGGAATTGCTGAGGTCACCTTTTGCAAACCCAACCCCGAACCAGGTGCAACTTCACGAACGCACCACTGAAATTCTCCGCTCCAACAACAACCTCCTTTTAAAAAGGACGCCGCTCTGGTATTACGTGTTGAAAGAAGCAGAGGTTATGAACCAGGGAAATCAGCTGGGACCGGTTGGGGGTTCAATTGTGGGCGAAGTATTCATTCGGCTCCTGAAACAAAGCAAAGATTCATTCTTAAACGACCCTGACTGGCGACCACGATTTGGTGTGACTGATGGCGATCCGAATTCGTTCAGGATTGTCGATTTACTCAGGTTTGCTGGAACGCTGAATATTCCCGGGATTCATTAAGTGCTTCCGCGTATCTGATTTAAACTTCCTTCCTCTCTCGAACTCCTAAACCTGATAATTATGGCTGATAATGTTGCAATCAATGTCGTAATTGGCTTGATATTCATATATCTTCTTTATAGTCTGCTAGCGACCGTAATAGGCGAAATAATTTCAAAGTATCTTGGAATAAGGGCGCTAAATCTAAAAGAAGCAGTCAATCGAATGCTTGTAGATAGCGAGCCCGAAACGTTCTGGCCCAGATTTAAAGATTCTCTTAACATTCTGAAAAATCCCAAAAACAGAATTATAGAAAAATTCTACAATAATCCGGAAATCAAATACTTGGGCAGTACGGGAATTTTCAGCACGCCTTCGACATTCAAGGCCACGAGTTTTTCTCGAACGCTGTTATATGAGTTAAATGGCAGTGGCCATCTAAATGCAAATCGAATAGAAGAAGAGCTCAAACGGCTAACTCAATTCGACAATTCCGGCTCCGAAAAACAAGGTGTAGCCAATGCGGATGACCAAACGCTGGATGTACAATCGGCCCATTTCGTTTTAAGTCTTTTCTACGACTCCAACGGCGATCTACGGAAATTCCGAACTCATTTGGAAGCCTGGTTCGACCGAACTATGGAGCAATCTACTGAATGGTACAAAAGGAAAATACAACTAGTACTCTTTACCGTAGGTTTTTTCATGGCATGGATATTCAATGCTGGCACCTTCACCATCATCAACAAGCTCACGATAGATAAAGATGCCAGGGAACAGCTGGTTAACATGGCGGAAGCATACATTCAGAATAAAAGCAATCCTGCCGGTTCACAAGAACAATATCTAAAACAACAACAGTCTATTGACACATTGCTAGCAATAAAAAGTAAGTTGGATATAGATGTTCAAAAAGCAAACAATATTCTGGGAGTAGGTAGCTGGCTCCCGGACAGGGTTTATATCAAATATGATCCCAAAACACGAACGCGATCCTACCATCCACACGTAGATGAAGCATTAATACCATCGGAATATTTGAAAAAACCAATAAGTAAGCCTATCAATTTTGATTTTCAAACAAAGCTTTGCGCGTTTTTAGCATTGTTCTTTAAACATTTTTGGGGCTTTTTCATTACTGCCATCGCAATCTCACTGGGCGCTCCATTCTGGTTTGATTTACTTAATAAGGTTATGCAGCTTCGTACCTCACAGAAGCAGCCGACGGATTCAACGGAAAACACAGATTCGGTTTCACCTCTACGAAGAATAGGATGATACTCACAGCCAATGATTTCGTAAACGTAAGACTGGGAAGGCCGTCCGTTAATGCCGAAAATCCTGCTTTCCTAAGCCCAGGAAAGACAGTAAAGGCCAGAGCCCGCGTCATAGGGGACACAGTCAACCACAATAGTAAGTGGATTCTCACAGAGGAGAACGAATTTCTGAGTGAGGAAGGGTTTGTTAAAAGCCGGGAGCTGTCGAATATGCCTATATCCGTTGCCAACACAAGCAATAGCCCGCTTTTTAATGCCTTAAAAATACCCGAATTGTGGAAGATATCGATGGGCGAAGATGTAAAGATTGGCATCATAGATAATGGGGTTCACATTCCTTCGCTCGGAAATATTGTAAAACATATGAACGATCACCCGCCCCTATCGGACGTCGGCCATGGAACTACAATGGCTTGCATTATTGGTTCCCTGGATGAAGCAAATGGTAAAGTAGGGGTTGCGCCAAAAGTGTCTGGAATATATTCTTACTTTCTCAATATACAGGAAGGAATTTGCAAAATCACTGCAAATGATTTACTAGTGGCCTTGGATGCATTGAATCAACAAGGCGTAAAAGTTATCAATATGAGTTTTGCATGTAGCGAACCCACTTTTATGCCTACTGAACCAGATGCAAAAAAGCTGCAACAAAAAATTAATGAGTTAGTCAAAAATGGATGTCTGCTCATTGCCTCTTGTGGAAATGAAAGAGTGAGAACTCGTGACGTATTTCCTGCATCGTATGAAAACGTAATTTCTGTTACAGGATATATTAGTTCTGGAAATGAATTGAACAGGCAGTCGAATTATTGGCCCGGAACAAGTGTGGCACTTCCAGTAAGCAACTATTATTCAGATTTTCAGACAAAAAACTCCAACGGAACATCCAGCGCGAGCGCAATCCTTTCCGGATTTTTGGCCTGTATTTACAATCATATAGGAAGTGAAAAGCACAAAATAATAATGTCCGCGATAAGTCGACTCGATGGATTAACGGATAAAAGATTAAAAATAAATATACCCAGATTTAATACTGATTCTTTTCTTCACAATTTAAATACACTTATATGAAAACTCCTTTTCTATTTTTCGGATTGATTCTAATGTGCGGGTTGTCCCTCAATGCTCTTTCACAAGGATCTGATACAGTATTCGTCGATTTGGGAGATGATAACTATAAAGGACAGCAAATCGACCTCAACACAAAATCGTTTGTAATAATAAATAAAAAGAAGAGAGTCAATTATAAAATTTCATGGCAAAAGAGTAGAAGAGACAACACTGCATTTTCAATAGACGCACTAAAAGGTGGAGGGCAGGCCGCAGCAGATACCAGTTGTAGCAATGAGGATGTGGAGGACATCATAGATGGACTGGTAAATGCGAAAAATGAGAAGGAGGTAAAGGAATTTGTTACAAAGGCAAACCAAATTCTGCCAACACTGGCTGACGGACTTTGTAAAACCGATCTTCTTAAGGAGATATCTTACACCCGGGCGCCACTGGACTTTCCTTATGGAGGGCGGCTGTCCTACAACGAAGTCATTACGTTGACAGTCGAGCGACTGGGTCTCGATGAAAAATTAATCGATACCCGAACCTATATTTTTGAAACACCGCAAAGGGACCGTTGGCTTATCCACTATGGATTAACGTATGCCCCTAATGCCATCAGCCGGTTCTCAAAATACTATGCATTGGCAGACACAAATGCCACGAACAAATACACCATTAAAAAAGAAAACAAAAACGGACCGAAGCCTTGGGACAATATTTCCGCGACGATCAATTTTACCTATCCATTTCATGGAGATTCGAGAGATTTTGACGGTGGCTTCACGGGTGGGTTTGGTCTCAGCGCAGGATTAGAGGTGTCGGGGCATGCAGGCCTTTCGATGATCGTCGGCCAGAACATTATCCTAAGCAGCGGCATCGTGATGATACAAAAGCACAAATTGAATGGAGAGTACAAGGAAGGCGACATTGTTAAGACCAACCTCAATTTTGATGCTTTGCACACCAAAGTATGGGTCCCTGAGTTGTTTTTTACTATTGGGTACCGGTTCCCTAGTAACTTCGTCGCCGCCAAAAAGGCCAATTCCGAAGCAAAAAAAACGGAGTGACGGATTGGATATAGAATCACTCGTTGCGTAACTGTTGAAGTGACTTGGTATCCCCGCACCAAAAACACAAAAACGTTTACATACATACGTTCACCTCCCTCATTATGAATATGCTATGGGACAGCAACCAGATTTGAACGAATACCCGCAATTAACAATCGCAGATCTAGCCAAAAGCCTCAGACCTGGATGGGATTTTACAACAGACTGGCTTTGCTGGCCCCCCGACACATTTGCACTGGTTTCGATCATCATGGAACGTACCGGCTGCTACCGGCACTGCCTGATAGATTATCAGTGGTCGCGCACACCAGAATATTCACAACAAGTTCGATTTGCCGCCAGGCATTGGCTTCGCAAGACTACCGAGTTGGTAGAGGCTAAATCGGATAGAACGGTATCTGCAAATTACTTTACAACTCCCTTTAAGCAAGAGGATACCAAAATCCCTGAGAACGGCTGGCATTTTTATACGAAATCCATTGAAAAGTTCAAGGGGATTATAGATACAATTGAAGACTTTTGGAACGGGGTCGATCCTAAAACAAAGTCTTTTGTGGACCTCGAAGTACTCAGGACCATCAACGATGTGCAAGTGAAGGGTGGAACTAAAATGCCCAACGATGAGATGGCTCCGTATCGCAAGCTAACCGAGGCGCTGCTTCAGTTGCTGGCCATTGCAGATTCCGCATGCGCGGGTATAGGCTTGTTGGAGAAGGTCGCCAGTGAGTCGTCTGCTCCAACGGAGATAGTGCATTGCCTGGCAAATCTCTTGCTGACGGCAACCGGTTCGTTGAGCACCTTACCGAAATTCCATGGGGCAGTACTGCCTAAGATGCGCACTCCGCAAGGCGGAATAACCACCCGCTCGCTGTCACACCACCTGACCTTCCATACGTCGGAGGTAGAGGTTATGTGGAGAACCATTCCCTGGTACAATCACCATCAGAAAAGTATAAATGTAATCGCCGTTCCGTTTCCATTTAATATCTCGGAGGACAATTTTGAGCCGAGAAGCGAACGGTTCCAGTCTGTTCAATACTTTTCTTACCGCGCGACGATGGAGGCTGGACAGAAAGACGCATATGCCTACCTGGACGAAGTGATTGACCTTGTGTGGCGTCAGAACGAGAAATTGGATCAGATTCACATCCTGGTTTTCCCCGAGTCATCTTTGTCAGAAGAGCAATATACACACTTGAAAAACAAATTATATGAACGGCTCATTGATTCAAGCTGCAAGGAAGAAAATGCAGGCCGGCTTTACCATTTACCCTTGATTGTCGCGGGAATTTCAAAGGAAAGTGAAAACTCAAAATTGTCAAACCAACCTCATAACTATTATGACGGAGTCACGGATCATCCTTCTCACAATGAAGTCAGAATGGCTACTTTTTTTGCAGGCAAATGGTATGATGTCGCCCAGCGTAAGCATCACCGGTGGCATTTGAACCGCAACCAGCTTGTACAATATTGGCTGGCGGGGAAATTACCTTCGGAAAGGAGGTGGTTTGAGCATATATCCGTGGCCCAGCGCCGTCTGACTATCCTCGCTCCGACGGGTTGGCTTGCCCTCACGGCGCTTATATGCGAAGATTTGGCGCAACTGGAACCCGTATCGGCTATTATCAGAGGGATAGGACCTACATTTTTGATGGCCCTGCTAAGTGATGGCCCACAATTGAATAGCCGGTGGTCGGCCCGTTACGCGAACGTGCTCGCGGACGACCCGGGAACCGCCGTGTTGTCATTGACCTCGTTGGGTATGGTTAAGAGATGCAAGAGGCTAACTAATGACCTGTACATCGATCAAAGCCAGGGAGAACCCGCCAGTCACACTGTGGCGCTTTGGAAGGATATGCTGCGGGGCCAGCAGGAAATCCACCTTACAAATGGAAATCAGGCTGTTCGTTTTACGTTGTCTGCCAAATATAAAGAAGAGTTTACCCTGGATGGGCGCAGCGATGGAACGAACGCCGCTGTTTTTGAACTTGAAGGATACGAACAGTTGCCTTTGAATATCGCAGCCCAAACCAACTCAGCCAAACCTGTTAAAAACCCAACGTCACCCAAAAAGCCCGCTCCTCTCGAAGGCACCTGGCTCGATATCCGCGAGTTGACCGCTGTGCAATTTACGCTGAATAGCCTCGTAGAACTACGCGGGCGAAATTGTGACGAAATTTGTTCATGGCTTAAAGCCGAACCTGTGTCACCCGGGTCTTATCCGCAGGCCATTAAAAAAGTGCTCCAACAAATGTCGGGGGCTTTGAAAAATCCGAAACGATTTGGTATAGACGCAATGCAAGGCGGAGATAACGGTTCCTGGCCGTCAGAGGATATATCTGCCATCTATGCCGAACTTTTGATATTTTTCTCACCAGAAGAGTGCAACCGGTTTTCTGAAATATCCGATGTCAAATATTATGAGCGCTTGTTTGAAAAAACGAAAGAAAAGCTGAAATTTAATGATGCCAAATTCAACAAATCCCAGCCGGAAAGAAGGCCTCAAATTACGATTGCAAACCGAAAGTTCTATTTGGTTCCTTTCGCAATAATGCATCTCTTGCATGCGAAGATCTCAAAATGGCAACTGGAATCGGTAAACATTGCCACCACCACGGACATTAAGGACATTGTCAATCTCCGCCGAGATATCAAATACCATATGATGAAATATCAAAGCGTCAATTTCATATGATAGAGACTGGCAAAAAACGCTATTTTTCTGACATTACCGGTCCAATCACCTCCTATCCTTTTATACTAAAAGTATAAACCTGAGCTTTTTTGTCCCATTGTATCGGCGGTACCCTCCGTGTACGGCGCGAGCCTACTCTTTACGAGGAGTTAGAATGTGATGCATAATCGCTAGTCTGCCGAAATAATGGATTCGAACCCTCGGATACGAGGGATTCGAACCTAAAGTGCAGAAGAAATCAAACCATTTTTTGCCCTTAAACAGAGATTTCTTAACTTTGGACACAATACGGTTTGTTACGAATTGAAAACCAGCCAGTTAGATAAGTTTTTGCGAGGCTTTTTGAGCTAACATCGTGAATCGTGGAAGTAATTTTTGAAACCCTATAACTTACTGTTTATCAGCTCGTTAATCACCTGGTTTCAAATCCTCTCTCTGCAGAAATCAATAACAAAAAACATCAAAGCCTGCAAATCGCTGATTTGCAGGCTTTTTTTCTTCCAACCGGATGCCAAAACGGTCAGATATTCCAATATGTTGGTGAGTGACCTCCCCCCATCAAACGAGACAGCTGAAAACTAGAGATCTTCGGTGGGAAAAACAGGTCAAAATTGTAATTTGTCACTATGAAAAAGTCCGCGCGGCGTCCGCGAAATTCACCTAAGCACAAATAGCATTTGCGCTTCGACAATCAGAGACAGGCACCCGAGTCGAGGAGATATGCCGACAGCTGGGAGTTTCCCAAGCCACCTTTTTTAACTGGAACCGCGGCGGCGGACCGCAAAAAG
>NZ_KB907791.1 GCF_000382205.1 Dyadobacter beijingensis DSM 21582 | reverse complement strand
CATTCCTGAAAGATCACTTCAACACAAGCGATTTCGACATCAGCCGCATCGATTTCGCTTTCATCGCAGACTACGAATTTTATCTGCGCTCGGTTCGTAAGATGGGTAATAATGCCGTTGTGAAGCACATGAAGATGTTTCGGAAGATCATTAACATTTGCCTTGGGAATGGCTGGATGAATCTTGATCCGTATCTGAATTTCAAAGGCAAGTTTAAAAAGGTTGATAAAGCGATTCTTACCAGGGCTGAGCTGGACTTAATGGCAAGCAAGGAGTTCGCCAGTGATAGGCTCGCACAGGTGCGGGATACTTTTCTTTTTTGTTGTTTCACCGGCTTGGCTTACTCGGACATTCATAAACTCCAACAAAGCCAGATAGCCCGAGGGATCGATGGTGAGCAGTGGATTTTCAGCCAGAGGACGAAAACGAATGTCAAATCACATATTCCGCTATTGCCAGAAGCGCTTCAAATTATTGACAGATACAAAGATCATCCACTCTGCGCATCTCGTGGCCTCGTACTGCCAGTGCCGAGCAATCAGAAAATGAACGACTACCTGAAAGAGATTGCCGTGCTCTGCGGGATCGATAAAGTTCTAACCTCACACGTAGCCAGGCATACGTTCGCGACAACTGTGACGCTGCAAAATGGCGTTCCGATTGAAAGTGTCTCTAAAATGCTTGGGCATACGAACATCCGGACGACGCAGATTTATGCGAAGATCTTGGATACCAAGGTTAGTGAGGATATGCAGGCTTTGAAAGGGCGGCTTTCCAGCCGTTCTGGCACAGAAGGTTAGCGCTGCACCTTCTCTCTCACGACCCCTCCTATTTGTGAGAGGGGATCGCGAGAGAGCAGGTGAAAACAGGGAAGAAAATTATGGAAAAAATATCAATTCAACCTCTAGCATCTGGCCATTTTTTCAGCAATAAGAACCCTTTTCAAATGGCGTCTCATGTTTACCAGATTTAACCAAAGGAACTGTATTGCCCTCCGTCTGTTGAAATTGAACAAGCCAGTTATACTTTTTATCTCCAATAAATAAATCGCCTACGCTTACTTCAATCAGAGATTTTATCACGATTGGTTTGCAGTCGTACACGACCTGCTTTGATGTTGGATAGTCGCCATGCACGAGAATCACCCAGTAGTTGCAATTGTTATCCAGTCTATCGATTTCGGCACTAATATCCTCCCGACTAATATTCCGGATTACAGTTGGAGACTTGAACTGCTCTGACCAGTTGGAAAAACGAGAGTTCAAATCGCATTTAATTATGAAACAACTCTCCAAGGTTTTGAGAATCTCGGGCCAATCTGTGAAATGCCTAATGAAATCGGCCTGGGCAAACTGAATTCCAATACGGTCAATTTTTTCTTGCCAATACATTGCGCATAAATTCGATTCAGCGTGAATATAAGCATTTACTGTATCCCTCGGCAGCAACCCTAATTCGCCGCCGTCGTCAGATGATAAATCTTGAACAACTGCATGAAGTTGTGCCACAACCAGACGGATTTAAAAAACTGATGATTATCACTTTTCCTTTTTCCGATCACCAGCCAAATTGGGATTGCTTAAACATTGATTGCCTTTTAACCGCAATCGGCCAGATGTCAGTTTGTGTTACAAACTAATCTGGCCCGACCAAACGCTCCGGAGTCGCTGGCGGGAGAGTTTATAAAAATTCCAAGATAAACACATGAGCAGCGAAAAATAAATTTACGATTTGAATGATATTGCAATGATCTCAGATCGACCTGACTCTCACATCAGAGATACCCAGCCATTAAGAAATCTGCGGCAGGTGAAACCAGCGAACCGCATAGTTAAATTCCATATTTGAAATTAATCTTTCGGGAAATTAGCGGAATATGGCTATTTTACTTGCGTCGAGCATGTGGCTTACGGATGGAATATTAGAAAAAGAATGAGGATAGCCACGAAAATCATTAGGCTGTGATGCAATATGAGCTAGCTTCGCTTTAAATTCTTCTAGGTTTTCGATCTCGAAAATCTTTTTTACTTTTTCAAAATTCTTTTTAGAGGCTAGCTTACTTAGGTACGGGATAACACTCCTTTCGTCTCTGTAAATGTAAGTCTGGGGAAACCAATAAGAGTCCTTGAATTGAGTGATAAATGAACAAAGCAAATCGGCTTCTGTTACTATCAGTTTTGTGTAGCCGGTTGGAATGCGCTTCACAAGTAGGTCTGCTTGTGGGCTATAAAATGACTTGCCATTTTGCTTGTTATAGTAATCGTCGAATGCTTTGACGCGATAGTCGAAGACTAAATAGTACGGCTCGCCCAATTGGTCGACACCGTATCGACGTTTGACAAAATATCTCGAATTAAATATTTGGTCCAGCAATCCGTGACTTTCATTTTGCATTGAGATTCCAACTGTGTAAAGGAAGAACTCGTTGGCTATAAATTGGAAATGAGCAAAATCCCTTTCTCGCCAACCTCCCAACGAGGAGTCTGCTTCCGTCAACGAGTGGAGGTTCTCAAGAAAGCCTGTCAAAATGTCCATATCAAAGCTTTCTGAATTCTTGGTGAGTTTGTTCAGGAACGCTATATATTCGTCTCGGAGTGGAGTAGACTTTTGAATCGCCTCTAATATTTCTTCTCCCGTTTTCTCTGGGTCTGTTCCAGAAAATCTCACTTCTATTGATCTCAGACTTTCAATTAAAGCCTCTAAAAATTCACTGGAGAAGGAATTTAATCGCCCCGGGTTTTTATCGATGATTCCCTGTAAGCCCCTTAACATACTTGTAATTTTGTAAGTTAGCGGGGTATCCTCGAAAATATGTTTGGGAGGGCTGCCCAGTTTTGGCCGGGCATGTGCTGGACGATCATAAATGTTTCGCAGAAGTTTTTCAAAGCTTTCCTCGAACTGATCGTCAGATGACATATCAATATAGATCCTGCTCTTCAAATAATGGGGTAAATATGGTTGGTTGTTCTCGTCGAGCTCTGTAGCTATTGGGATAAACTTTTCCTGTTTCGCATTTTCATATACGTTTGAACTGATAATAGTGGTTTCAGTACCAACACCACCCTTCCTTCCGTCCGCCTTTTCTGCGTATTTACGGTCACAGATCATTAGCACTCGGTCAATATCATCGGCGTGTACCATTTGCTCCATAAAAACATACTTGTCGTTCCCTTCTTTGAGATCCCATTTGTCCAGAACAACATGGACGCCGCCGCCTTCTCCATTCAACCGATGCGCGAGCATTAACACCCAATCCTCATGCTGCTGACCAGACCATGAATAAGATATAAAAACTTTTTTTCTTGCCGGTTCTTGTTCCATTTATTGTACTTTGTCTGAGGAGAATAGTAGCGATATTTGAGAAAAACAAAACATTGTTTTTCAACGCTTGTCACCCTTCCAATTTACGAACTTTCATCCAGTTTGAGAGTAGCTTGGAAATTTCGAAGTCACCAGGTTGCCTCTCACTCGCAATTGGCCAGATGTACAATTGGCGGACAATTGAATCTGGCCGCCCAATCGCTCCTAAGTCGCTGGCCGAAGAGTTTTATAAATTTCCTATCTTTGAACCAATTGCAAGCCAGTCACTGAAAGTTGGTGAGCGAAAAGGTGAGTAAAAGATTTGACAGGATACAAACAGTTGATAAGCAATTTGTTATCACAAAAAGTATGATCCCAGCGGGATCACTTAAAGCGCCTCAAAAGGCGCTTTTTTCGTTTAAAAACGTCATTTTTTCACTGTTTTCGAAGATAAGCATATCATTCTGATTCAATCCAGATCAAAGCATTCGGTAACCTATTCGGTAACCTGCTTTGCTTACTAAATTAGGTTACCGAATGGAGATGTTTGACAGAGGCGATTTTGACCAAGGTTTCTCAAACATCAATGTTTTTCTAACCTTAAACTGTGAGAATGATGAATTTCAAACAGAACCTGACTGTACTCTTCTGGCTGTACAGACAAAAAGCGAAAGCAGACGGCAAAGCTCCTATTTATGCCAGAATCACAATCGACGGTAAGTACACCGAAATCTCAACAGGCAAGAAAGTAAACCCGGCATCCTGGGACTTGGATGCTAAACAGGTTACTGGCTCAGGACAGGAAGTAAAACTGGCCAACCAGAAACTGGCCCAACTGCAAACTGATGTCGAACGGATTTTCAACGGTCTTCAAACCCAGTTTCCTGAGGTCACCCCTGCGATGGTCAAGAATGTTTACCTGGGCAAACCTGCGGTCGAACAGCCTAAGCTGGCTAAACCGGCTGCAAAAAACGAGCAAACCGTGCTGGAAGTCTTTGACGAGTTCATTGCAAAGTTTGAGAAGCGCGTGGAAAAAGAGAATGCTTCGTTTGAGACGTTGAAGCATTGGCGCAGCACTAAAAAGAAGGTAGCTGCATTTATCAAATACCACTTCGATCGCGAAGACATTCACTTTTCCTCTCTTCCGGACACCTTTGCCGAAGACCTCTATGACTACCTGACGCTACACGTCGCCAAGCCGCTGGCAGAGGTTACTGCACGCAAAGAGGTGAAATGGGTGCGCCAAATCGCCAAAATTGGCGTGAAAAAGAAGTACATCCCGACCAACCCCATGGAAGGCTTCAAGTGCTCTGGCGGCGATGTGGAGGTAATCCCTCTAGAATTTTGGCAGGTCGAGAAAATCCAGCAAAAGCAATTTAGCGTTGACCGGATTTCTGAGGTTAGGGATGCATTCATTTTTCAATGTTTCACCGGCTTTGCCTATCAGGACATTTACGACCTCAGTCCGGAAAACGTCGTTCTGGTCGGGCCTAAGAAAGAACGCTGGCTTGTCAAGCACAGAGGTAAAACAGAGGTCGGCGAAATGGTGCCCATTCTGCCAATCGTCGACGAGCTGATATCCAAATACCAAGATCATCCTTACTGTCTTGCCAATCGCAAGTTAATCCCCGTAAACAGTAACTACCGCTACAACGTGTATTTGAAGGATATTGCTCAGCTATGTGAAATCCGGGATGTTACTGGAAACATCAGAAGGCTCGATACACACGATGCACGGCATTTCTTCGCAGACATGATGCTTAATAATGGTGTGCCTCTGGAAGATGTAAGTAAGATGCTTGGACATAGAAGTATTAGAACAACGATGCGTTACTGCCGAGTGAGAAAGTCCAGGATTAGCGCGAATGTTGCACTAGTAATGAACAAGTTGTTTACCAAGGCAGGTAAGCTCCGGCAAGCCTCGTAACCGTCAGTAGCGTTCTCGTGCGTTCAGGCCTACAACCCCTGCCACAGCGGCGGGACGTCCATGAACTAAGGTAAACTCTAAAAATTGCCGATCACTTACACGTGACATAATTTGCTCTTAATTCATAAATCACTTCGTTAAAAGTAGACTCGACGGTTTGTGCGGTCCAATGTCGCCAAAGTCAGGAACAAGCTGTTCCCGAAGTCTGGTTTGCTAAGACTTGCGTCATAAGACGTAGAGAATTGTTTCTCGGTTCGACTCGGGTTCAGGGTACGGGAGCCCTTCAGCGCAAGCTGAGGGGCTTTTTTTGTTAAAATTCCTAAAGAAATTACAATCCAGTCGTGTTTCGTTTCATACATGTGCAACACCGCGGTTTCGTTCAGTTTCTTTGCAATTTTCGTCCACAACAACCAGTACCATGAACAACATAGACGGATATACACTCTAGTTTGTATTTGGCGAAAAGATTAGACCAGACGTCACTATCTAATAACCTCCAATCAATGCCTGTGTTAAGATAAAATCTATTATTAACTGAATAAAGTTCACATTACTGACAATGCGTATATTAGCCTAACAAACTGATATATAAACACATGAAACATTTTTTACTCCTAACTTTATTTTCTCTCTTCCTAAATAGTTGCGCCGAAAATAAGCCGACAACACTTAATCCTTCTTCTGACTCCTTATCGGCCTCAAGAAATGTTCCGATCGATTCTGCTAAATGCATCGAATGTGTCCGCGGGCCATTAAAAACGGATATCGATAGCCTTAAAATGCTAGTTAAGACTATTCACAACAACACTTTGCCGCCGCATATGTTAAAGGATTTTATCCAAAGCAAAATCCTGGAGGAAATTTACAATTGGGTCTTCCATAGAAGTGCTGCAAACCAAATATTAGTCTTCCTAGTCGCAATTTTTGGTATGTTTGCGAGTCTCGTTATGATTGTCAAATTGTTTTATGATGACCCCGCTCAATTACCTTTGTCAAATGTGCCAGGTATAAAGCGAAGTCGAAAACGGCTATTAAACTTTTCTGGCTTCATACTGTTTTTTATAGTCTCTGCCTTCTTGTTTGTTTCAACGAATCGCAGTCATTCCGCCGCCTCCACTTCAAAAACCGCCGGAAAAACACTTCAATTCATAACTGGTCAGGATAGTACCTACCTTAGTGACGAAAATATAAAACATCAATTAAATCACCTATCCGCCCAGATTGACTCAACTCAAAAGTTAATTAGAACAGTCGATGTAGAGGCAGCAATAAAGAGCAATGAGCGTCTTCAATCGATGTATTTAATTCTCATGATATCTACGGCAGTTTGGATGATATTCTTTTATATAAAAAGTTTTTGGAATCGGGGTCGAAATATTAGGTAATTTAAAAATTGAGAGATTATTGCTCCCCAAGACTCAACTCTTTTAGCGTCGGCCCATCCCGCTCAATTGCCGCTTGCTCATACTCGAACTTGCGGTCGTCATTAATCCACTCGCTGTATTGCAGGACGGAGAAGAGCGCTTTTGGGAAATTTCGCCAGATTGACGGGCGGCCACCCACGCGCTTAGAGCCGCGCCGGTGAAGTTCGGCGGGAAGAAGTCACGGTTCAATTCGACGGAATATCGCCTTGGATCCCTTGCCAGTCGGCGGCAAAACGCAGGGCTTTCTTGATCTGATGCTCAATTACGCCACAGGTTGCCGACAGCACGCTGCTTTCGCCGCTACGTTTAATCTCGTGCGTTTGGGCTGCCTCAGCACTGTTTTTCTCAGGGGAAAGCATTCTGGCACCGAGGGAAGCCATTTGCTTTTCCTTACGGTCGAGCAGCTTCTCTAATGTCGCGAACCCATCAGCGCCAACGTGGACGAATCCGACCTTGCTCTCAGCATTTTCTAGAATCCAAGCTGTCCAGGTTCCGAGTGCCAGCTTCGGCCCCACCGATTGGCCTTGATCGTTGTAATCCATGCTCAGGCCGGTAATGTATGGTGTAGGAAGACCAGACACATGAGCGCCGTTCTCAAGGTCAGCGCTGTTTTGATAGTGGGAAATGTTCACATCAACCAGTGAATCAATCGGCGGGGCAATGATTTTGATAGTTGGTTTACGAGCGGATACCGGATAAAAAGGGATTTCTGCGAAGGACGATCCACCCTTCTGAGGGACAATAGTCTGATCTACATACCATTCTGCCGTTTCCTTTTTACTGGTCCCTTCCCCGCTTTTCTGACGCCATACGAGCTGGGTGTATACGCCCTTGTCGAATGTTAGTTGACGGATCTGCTGCTCTTGCTCGCCCTCGTTGTTTTTGAAGTGTTCACTCAGCCAGAGGTTGACCAGTCGGTAGGCGTTGTTCACACGGGCCATTTCCCAATTGAGAATGCTCTCCGCCTTGTAAAAAGCGAGGTATGGGCGTATTTGGAGAGCATCAGCCTGGGCGACCGTAATGTTATCCTGAGAAACTGGCATATCGACCATTGATCCCGCCACGGCCAACGCAAAGCGTTTCATACAGGCTGGTTTCGGCAAAACCTGTCAGGGTTTCGTCGGAGAGGGCGATATTGTCGAGCCACGGCTTCATCTCGTCAGGGACTTTGACTGTCATCGTCTTACGGAACACCAAACCTGACATCGCGTCCACAGTTCGACCAGTCGCATTGTAATAGAGTGCTCGCCCTTCGTAAGTATTGTAAGCATCGTCCGCCTGCTCATCAAGCTTTGGAAGTGTAAAGCTCTCCGCCCTTTTGGATGGCTCGTTACCCCGCCACTGCATCCCGACAGCGCTTCCATATTTCTGAAAACTCGATGTATTCGGGATGTTTCTGGTCTGGATTCATGGATGGCTCCTTGTTTCGATAAGGATACCACACAAATCGGTTTTTTGACAATAATGTGTTTACTCATCAATTCTTTCCCAGTAAATCAGCTGGGCTTGAGTTCTTAATAGCAGCAAATACCAGTCCGACCAAAACTTTCGTCGACGAAGAACTCCAATCTCTTCGGGGGAATCTAAAAATGCCTTTTTTGAATGAGCATCCGCTAAAACTTTAAATTCTTCTCTTAATTGGTCCCATTCTCGTGCAATGGGATCATTATCCTTCTTTTTCAGCTTCCCGCTGTCTTCAAGTTCAGAAAATAAAGTTGCTAACCTTCGATCCTTGTATTCTGGAAAGATGTTCCATTTATCCCTTGATGTCATAATCAGCCCATCCGCACCAAGGAACAAAGAGTCAATTGATAGAAAAATTGTTTTTACATTAATCGGTTTTTTATAGTCAAAATTTCTGTATTCTTCTTCATCGATGTTTTCACTTCCTGCTGCGCTTGCAACTTTGGCTTCCTTACTGAGATATGACAGTTCCACACCCAATTTATACACCCGGTACTTCATTTCCCCAATTAGCCTACGCGATGCTTCTTCTTCTTTTATTTCTAAATTTTTCCTTTCCTCGTATTTTGAATAACCGCCAACAATTAAACCAATGACTACGGTAGACATTAACCAAAGGCCAAAATTACTATTCAAAAAGATCCAAAGCTTGCCATTCTTTGAGACATCCTTTTTCGTTTCAAAGGAGTGACGCGCTTCAAATCTGTACAACTCCTCTTCGAATATTTTTCTTTTTTCTTCTTCGGACATTCCTGTTGGGTTTGAATGTTAACGAGATTAAAGATATAAACTTTTCCTATTGGCCACTTAGCTTGGCCAGTGACATCGTGCGTTTGATGATTGGGAACAGTTTGGTGATGAAATAGCCACCACCATCATTCGGGTGGTCAAATCCGGCTTTCTTGTCCGGCTCTCCCTTCTCATCCCACACCTGACGTTCAAGTGACTGGGTGTACTTTGGGCATTTACGAGTGTTAATAAGGTATCGGCGCTCGCCATAAGTATTGCATAGCATTGCATTCATGCCGTTCACTCGGTCTTTAACTGTCGGGTTCGAAGCATCCACCATAACCTTGTAACCTGCCTTTTTGAGAAGAGCAATGTCGGTTTCGCTTGCATTAGTACTCTTTCGGTTATCCCCGGATGCATCGGGATATACGGTAATGTCGTGATCGGGATAGCGTTCATCGATCTTCTGGATCATCGCCGGGGTGTCGAAAACGTCAATGAACTCATCCAACGCACGCGGGAGCTGGTTTCGAATTGTGTGAACAATGCCTGCCATTTTCCCGACGTTGAAATCCATACCGATGTGCAGGGGTTCTCGTTGTACCGGCTTAGAGGATTGGCGCTTCCGACACGCTCTCATCCGGTTTCAGGTTGTAATCTTCACCAACATCAGGTGTTGTCGGTGGCGCGCTACTCTCGGGCTTCTCTCTCCAATTATCAGGATCACCGTTCTTCAACCAGAAAATGCAAGCCTTCGTGTCACGTGGGTAAACCTTAATAACAGGTGTCAGGGTTATCTTTCCTTGATAATTGCTGATATGTACGTCTTTGTGCTTGTATCCGATGGCTCGATGATACAGCTTGTGGGCGACATTGGCATTCGCAAGCTCCTTACCACTTTTTAAGGACTCCGAAAATTCCGGGTAATCTAGTTTCCACCTATTGAGCGTACTTTCAGCAACCTCAAAAAAATCAGATAGTTGCTTATCAGTAGCACCAAGGAGGCAAAGCTTCCTCGCTTGTTTGCAGTATTCCGGCTTCCAAGAACTTGGACGCCCCAAACTATACCTCTGGATCGGTTTAATTATTATCTTTGTTCCATAGTTATGTCATTTAGATGGCCCCAAAGCAAGTTATCGACACAGCATCTGACCTGGGCACCATTGTCCAGTCGATTGGATATGCGCGTGACTTTGTTAGATGGTTCTACGGTCATGTCAAAGCCGAAAGCTTGGCTATGCAATTACACCTCGATGCTTACAGGCTGGCTTTAAAAAAAATGTCCTACTTTCTTCTCTCCTATTGATTTCAGAAGAATCTTCTGTTGTAGGGCAATCGTTTAAGTGAATTGGAGTTCTTAAATGGTACTTAAACAGCACTTAAACGCGCACAGCTCAAATTCGGATGAATTAACTTGCTACCACCCAAAGAATATTCTGATTTGGACAAGCTGTGCAATTGATAACAAAGTGAACGTATATTGAATTACCGTTTAAACTAGCGACACTAGACAGCGGCCCATCCACGGTTCAGATAATGATCCCGGGGTTAATATCGTACATGGCGAACGGATAAATAAACCATGTATAGCAGTAAAGCTTGACCGTGATCGCCGCCAGAATGGCTGACAGCAGGAAGTGTTTGAAATTCCCCTTCACCAGGAAATACAGCGGCCCGAACATCAGGCACAGGAGGAGTGAGAATGGTGTGGTGGCTGTCGCAACGTAACCGTTGGACGGGTTCTTGAACTTATCAATGTACTTACTCACGTTGCGCCCCTTGGGTTAAACGGTTGGAGCCTTGCTCTGATGGTTTATTATACGTCTTTTGATGCTGTTGGTCAAATGCTTAGTTTTGCACCCAAATACAATTGAATAAACCCTCAAAAATTAATGGATTTCACTTGGTCAGATCTGCTAAAAATGATTCCCTCCCTGATAGGTGGAGGAGCAGCTGGAGCATTTATTAATAACTATTTCATAGGTAAAAGGAATAAGATACAGCCTGTTGGGAAGAGGGTAACTGCATCTTATGTCGATCTTCCGACAATTATGCCTGATTACAGCGCCTCTATAACACTATCTAAAAACGATGGCGGCACTGATCAGAATTATAGCTTCAAAAAAATGGCTATCGTTCAGGTAGAACTTCGAAACAGTGGAATGAACGATATCCCAGTGTTTGAGATTGGTGTCGATTTACCAGAGAAAACAATGGCGATTGGGTTTCAGCATCAATCGCCAGACCGATATCATAGCGTAAGCATTGAAAATCAGGTTACGATTGCATCACCAGCTAATCGTTTAGATTTCAAATTACAACCATTTAACAGAGATGACTTCTACGAATTAACTATTGTCACTTATACGGATGACGAAGATATAGAGGCTCAGGTTATTTTGAGTAAAAAGCTTTCGGTTAAGTTTGTTGATATATTCTATGGCGTTTTCGATGACAAGCTGGCTAAACATTTGCATAAAAAATCCAAGGGACTCGACATTGGTGCGCCGTAACAATTCGAATCTCACAACAGTTTATAGGTTTTAAGAACTATGAATGGTGAGCAGCAACAACTAGAGTGATCATTTGGGCGGCCCTCACCGTTATTGAGCTCCATCCTTCTTGGCCTTGTGCCCGTCTAGTGCTTTGTTGTTCTGGTCGATCTGATCGTTGATTTCAGACCATGGACGTTTTTCGTGATACATCGCCGCTAACAACGAATTCGTGTCTTCTAACGCCTTGACCAGATCGCTGTCGTTCTGTGCTGCTGGAACCAGATCAGAGCGGCGCTGGTACTCAACGGTAGTGCTTCCTTCGTGACTGCACCAAAGGCCGTGAGCAACTTCTATTTCTTCATTCACGATTATCTGCGATTTGATAGTAGTAGCATAAATCACATCCGGCATATCGTTTGTTTCGTTGGTCATTCCGCACACTCCGCAATCAGTTGCTTTGTCGTGTCTTTGGATTCCTGCGCCAATGTCCGTAAGCGCGAAAATACGCGTAAAGCTTTACGAATTATTTGTCTGTTAGCCTCGTTGCCAGCCTTTGTGTAGTGTTTTGGTGCATTTGGACATGTATCTATTCATCTAAGCGCATCTTTGAATGGGTCGGTCATTAGTATCTCCTTTTCCCATTACCTATCACCACATGATACGCCCGTCAACACATTTTTTACAGTTTCGTGATATTATTTTCAGATAACCAAGGAGAATGAAATGTAAGTAGATACCAAAACAGCCATGCACATACTGTACAATCAAAAGTTAATGAGAATGGAATTAGTGCGGGTTGAGCTTGAAGCACGCCGGGATGCTGCTGAATTCTCACACGTACGTAAAACATATGAAGCAATCAATTTCACTTTTAGATGCCCATGTCGCCCAACTTCAAGAAGCTCTGACGCGAAAGCGTATCGCTTAAATTAGATATGGATGAAAAAAAAGTTTATAAAAGTCAAAATTTTTTTTTGACTCACTGAAAATTGACTAACTTATCGATAAATAACGCATTTCAGCACAATGAAGCCAATGTCCTTCCCAGATTGGATGTCTTTGCTAGCCAATACAATAGCGGTTATCACCGCAGTTTGTGGGGCTATAAAGGTCTTTATTAAGCTGAATACCCCTCCAAATGGAGAAATTGTCATGGTTGCGGAAACCTGCGTAAAAAAAAATGGGTACCCCGGAACAAAAATCAATAGATAGCCGTTAAAGGGGGTTAACTACTTCTCAAACTAACTAGTCAACTACCTATTGACCATTCGGGCGACCAGTGCATTTTCGGAAGCCGCGTCCTTCTAGCATTGTCGCTATTACTTGCTATCTCGCCGCCAAGTTGAAAGGTACAGTTGGAACCGAAGGGGTCGGACAGGAAGCTGAACTCGAACCAGCACAAGGTATATATCCCCTGCAAGTTAACCTCGGGTAATTACTCCCTCGTTCCTTGCCTCACCATAAATGTGCGCTCTATCCAATTGAGCTATTACCTGTCCAAAAGTGCGGCGAATCGCGGGCTTTGAATCGCCTCCTCGGCCCCACATCAAGAAAGGTTTCCGGTCTTTTGTCGCTGGCCGGAAAGCGCTGGGTATTTTTGAAAGAAGGCGGGTACCCCTTACTCTCGGTCAGACTTGCACTGTATCAAATTCTCCTGTAACTGTCAATTGATATTTAGCAGTCAACTTCCTATATTTCAATCCCAAACCCGACCTCATGATAGAAGAACAACGTAAACAAGCCTACCCGGAGATGGAGCGCCGGATGGCTATGTCCCATACAGAAGTTGAAATACCTGTTAAACAAGCCCTTGATCGGTCTGCAATGCAGACGAGAATCGAACAGGTATACCAAGAAAAGGAAGTACCGCAGCCAGTGCTTCCTAAAACCATCCCAGTAGTCGAGAAACCGAAACCAGTTGTAGAACTGCCGAAACTGCCAGTATTGCCCGTGACAGTCGAAGCTTCCGTTGTGCCGCCTGTAATCGAACAAACAGTCGCCTATTCTCCCCCAGTAAGAAACGCTCCACCTCTTAAGAAACCAATTTCTCAAGCCGAGAAGCCTCTTGAGCCATATCTTCAACCGAAGAAGCGGAAAAACCTTTTGGCTTGGGGCTATGGTCTTGCAATCCTGATTGTGATTGTGGAAGTGATTTACTTTCTCCTGTCATAAGCGCTCTCCACGGAAGATAATTTCAAAGGCTTCATCAATTACGCCGAGACAAAAATTCGAGAAGCTGCCGACCAGTGGCGGGTAGTTCCGGGTAAGACGTACATGTATGTGGATGGGAAGAAGGTGACGAACTGGCGGGAAGTTGGCCGACGGTAGAAGATTGGTCTGAGCGTTTTCTTTATAGTATCCCTTCTAACAGTGCTTTATCATACCACAAAATAATTACCGAAAGTATGAGCCAAAACGACATTATCAGAAAAGCTGTAAAAAATGCTGGCATTGCTGATCCTAATCCAGAATGGGGCAAAGAAAGAATAGAGGCTATCGAAGATACAAACGGCAAAACGTACAAAGTGAAGTTGGTGTGCCGCCCTTGGAACAAGGAGGATGCCCGTCGCTATGATACTTGGTCATTTGTCGAAATTATAGAATGAGTTAAACGGCTCGTATTCTTGCGCCTTGAACGTGTAATCATTAAATACCTCTCCCTCAAAAATCTCTATCGTTATGGCTGAAAGCAATTCTTCGGCTGGCAAGTGGGTCATCAGGATACTGCTCGTCATCATTTTCGTCCAACTATTAAAATATTGCGGCGATAAACCCGAGCCTGTCAAGTCCACCGCCTCACAGTCATCACCAACATCGCCCGAAAGCAGTAGTAAGGTGTATCGCTTCACTCTGACGGAATGCCTCGGTAAGGACTTGGTGAAGCCAGCGACTTTTACCGTTGATCCGACGTCCACCAATTGGGAACTCGACTTTAACAACGGTACATCCCTCACATACACCATAATATCTGGCAATCAGTACGATCCGATGTGTGGCCTAAAAGCAAAGGACAGCTACGGCGACCGCTGTGAGATCTGCATAAAAAAGGAAGACGATGAAACTGTTGTAACATTTGATTACTCCGGCAAGAAACTGGTTTATAGGGGTTCATACATGAATTGACTTTCGAAACCGTCGGAGTAATTCACGCCAGTTCCATGGTCGCCAGTCATCCTCGTAAAGGTTTGACTTACCAATGTTGCAGTACTGACACAGGATTTGCAGGTTGGTTATATCCAATTCCAATCTCGAAAACTTCGACCTGGGCTTGATATGATCGACGTGCATTTTCGCTCTCGGTGGCGTTAAGCCGCAGCACATACATTTCGGGCCGTACGTTCTCAGCGCCCTATATCGAAGTTTATACCATGCGTCTGATTTATGGAAATTGTCTTTCAGGGCTATCTCCTGAGTTCAGTTAATACTCCGCTTTCCGCTATTATCCTGATACCAGAACAATAGACGGTTCCCTCTCGGGGCTAACTTCCTCCGTGTACACCCAGACTAGACATTAAGACCATATTTTAGCTGACTACAAAAAGGTCATCGGTGCCTCAATCCGCCTGATCCAACTGTTTGAGCACTGCTCGATCCGTTGGCGATAACATCAGTTTAGCCGTCTGGATGCGTCCATAGCCTAAGCGGGCATTTGAACGGGGCGGAAATCTCATCATCTGGCGTCCGGCTGCTTAATTCCTTTGCCATCGAAGTAAAGACCCCCACGGATAGACGGTTTTCAGTAGACGGAACCGACAACGCTGAGTGACACAACAAACTAAATGGGGGTGTTGACAAAATTGGTGATCGGCACTATTATACCTTTATCACCTAACTGCTGCCGGAAAACTGCAGTTAGTCGCCTCGAGACTGTCACAACAAACCGGGGCTTTTTTCTTATAATACACAAACCTTCCTTGGACGCAAGAATTTACATTATCAATATTGAAACTTCTATCCAGCCAAGAACAGGGGATTCCATAGGCTCATCAAACAGCTTTTCAGAAAAAGGATTGTACTTATACCACTTTTCGTCCGCCTCATTATAGTAAGCCACGTATGGGAAAACTCTTTTTCCGTTTGCCACATAAAACTCTGACGATACCAAATAGGTGCCGCTAACTTCTGGGTTTCTTCCTGTTATCCAATCCATTGCATTAAAAATTAGGTATTTTGCAATACTGGCATTACACGACTGCTTCATTAACCGCTAAATAAGTTTGGCTAAATCCTGCAAACAGCCCATCATTTTGAGGTACCAATAAGCCTGTAATTAGTAATCGCCCAAACAGGTCGGATCGAATGTTCTTGCCATCCACAGACCTGTATGTCTTACTGCCGTCGGCTTCCAAAGTCTCCACGACCGGGTTTGTTCTAGCTTTATCAATAACCTTGATCTGCGCTTTGGTCAGCTTCATTATAGCGTCCGCCCATATGGAAGGCGACAAATGATGTCACAAGTCCACTGCTTGTAGATAAATTATCTATTTTAAACGCTATTGTCAACGTAAAAAAGAAAACTTTACCTATATACGAACTAAAATAAGATAAAACATGTTGATGTACTGATGTTAATTTTTTTCAATTTAAATAATACACACACAATGACTAACATTAGTCAAGCTTTGGGATACTTCAAAGTTGGAGATATCCTAGAAAAGGAAAACTTTCCAAATGATGTTTGGCAACGGAAAATCGGTCCAGCACTGGTTTTATTAGGCCAGTATGGATATGCAGACGTTTACGAAAGCATATCCGAAGACTATCTGGTAGTTGGACAGTTGACCGCCTCACGTCGAGCGGCAAAATCCCGATTGTAGGTTGGGAAAATGTCATTTTTTTCACCCCGGTATGTAACTGCCGGGGTATTTTATAACCAAAATTTGTAAAATGACACCAGAAGAAGTTAAAGGCGGAGTAGAGATCGTCAAGATGGCGAACGAGTGGGCGAAACTGCTATTGGCACCTTCTGCCAAGGAATTCGGCCAACTTCTTGGAGATATCGTAAGGCACAAGAGGGAGTCAATGAATCGAAACTGGGAATTGACCGCCGGGAAAGTGCAAACAATCATGATTGACGAAGAGGTGGAGCCAAAGGATATAGATACGAAGGTTCTTATTCCGATGCTGGAAGGAATTCATCTCGAGGAAGACAATGATTTACAGGATCTTTGGGCCAACATGTTCGTAAATTATGTGGATTCAAAGAGAAACCTTTCTGTCGTTGTTTACCCGTCAATTCTCAGGCAACTTTCGTCGAGTGAAGTGAGAATCCTGAAATTTCTTCGCTCCGACAAGCGACCGTCTTTATGGAGATATAGTGATGGCGATGGCCCCTGCCCGTATACAGATGAGGAGGCCAACAATCTCGTTAGGCTGTCGCTGATTGAAGAAGTTATTGAACAAACCTACAACAACAAAAAAGATGTATCGGGAAGTATAAGCAATACTGTAAAAACCAAGCGAACTGGGAAATATGAATTAACGGAATTCGGAGACGATTTTCTTGACGCTTGTCAACGCAATGTCCCCACACCCATTGAAAAGGTACTGAGACATTCTAGTAGACGCTGATTAAATAAAAATTTAACAGATAATGAAGAGACATTTAAACATAGCAGTCTTTGCGCCAAAGTCTTCACTCGATGAGGGATATCGCGATCTTATTAAAGATAGGTTTAGGTTTAATGACCCCCAGATTGAAACCGGTATCCATTTCATCGAAGATATAGATTCCCTCCGCTCACATAATTTCAGTTGGGCACTATTTCACGACGATTGGCATGAAAATTACGGAGAACAAGATGTAAGAGCAATTCTTAATCAACTCACCTATTCTTTTTGGCATGGAGAACTAACACCAAATTTTTCTCCCAAAATAAGTGAGATCATTGGATTCCTTCGCACCGAAAAGGGCAATGACGAGGCGGATAATAGATTTTTCAAAAGTCTTGGCAACCTAAGCAAAATTCTACCTGCTTAACAATTTCTACAACTTCAATTAGCATGATAAATATCGAAACTGCATTGGCCTTATTCGATGGGGCTGATCAAATACAAAAGCAACAGGGTATTGATGATGAGTTGTGGGAAAAAGAAATCGGACCGAAATTGAGATTATTGGAACATATGGATTTGGCATGGCCGGGTTACTCCAATGAGGCTGATTATCCGACTTCGGCTATTTTAACTTCGGCTGGGATCAAGCGGCGCGATCAATTTTCTAACACCAGAAAAAATACAACACTGATTACAGCCCAAGACCAAGATGTAGTACTTCAGTATCTCGCGGAAAACTTATCACCCGGAAGTCCTGCTATATTTGAAATAGATGAACCGATACATGGTTTTGCTGGAGACGCCTTATATTCTATTCTTCACCATTTCTCAGACCTTGGTTTGATTGATTTTGAAGGCTACAGGACTATGGATAGGCAAACCGTGTCACTTTTGGTCAAAGTCAAAGCCCACGAGTTTATACAGCAAGGTGGTTTCTATGGGAAGTTTGAGCTTTTTCAAAAGACAGTTGAGAAACTGCTGTGGGAAGTCGAAAAACTTGAACGAGAGGATAAGAACGACAACAATAAATTTACTGGATTCAAGAAAAACATTCAGGAATATGCGTCGGTGCGACACTATCTCAAAAACTGTGTAAGTGAAAAATCGGGGTTAATGATCCCGATTTTTTATTTTTAACAAAACACAGCTTATGAGACCAGAGGATCTTTTAACCGATGATTTTTTAAAGCAATTCAAGAGCCGCGACGCACTCAATGACTTTCTGGGCCAGTTGCAGAAGCGTGGCATCGAGAAGATGCTGGAAGGTGAGTTGGACGGGCATTTAGGCTACGACAAGCACGAACAATCGGCCAACAGCAATTCGCGTAACGGCTACGGCAAAAAGAAAATCAGGACCAGCTACGGCGAATCCGAGATCAGCGTTCCACGCGACCGCGATGCAAGCTTTAATCCAATGATAGTCCCCAAGCGGGAAAATATGGTTGATGGCATCGAAGAGGTAATCGTCTCGCTGTACGCTAAGGGAATGAGCGTCTCCGACATTGAAGAGCAGATCAAGGATGTTTACAATTTTGATGTTTCGGCTTCTACAATTAGCCGCATTACCTCCCGGATAGCTGAGGATATTGTCAGCTGGCAAAACCGACCTTTGGAGCCAGTCTACCTGATTGTTTGGATGGATGGGATTGTCTTCAAAGTGCGCGAAAACAGCAAGGTCATCAACAAGACAATCTACATCGCCGTCGGTCTTAAACGGGATGGCTACAAGGAGATTTTGGGCATGTGGCTGGGTAAAAGCGAGTCTGCGGCCTACTGGATGAGCGTATTAACTGATATGAAGGCCCGCGGATTGCAGGATATTCTGATCACGGCCACCGACAATCTAAACGGCTTTACCCAAACGATCCGGTCTGTGTTTCCAGAATCCGCAACTCAGATCTGCGTGGTTCATCAAATCCGCAACAGTTGCCGGTATGTGGTCTGGAAGGATAAAAAAGAGTTCAGCCGCGATATGAAGGATATCTATGCCGCTCCCACCAGGCAAGCAGCTCTGGTTGCCTTGGAAAGTCTGGAATCGAAATGGAATAGCAAATACTCTTACGCCATTAAAAGTTGGCGGCAGAATTGGGATGAACTGACCGTATTTTTTGATTTTCCATTGGAAATCCGGCAGATCATTTACACCACTAACTTGATCGAGAACCTGAATGGGAAAATTAGGAAATACACCAAAAACAAGCTCTCCTTCCCCAATGATGATGCAGTATTGAAGTCTGTCTATCTGGCGCTCAGAGAGGCTTCTAAAAAATGGACCATGCCCATTCGGAATTGGGGCATGATCCTGAATCAGTTTTTGACTATTTTTGAAGATAGGGTCAGGCTTTAAGTTCTACCCAGCCCCGATTGAAAGTTTACACAGTTAATGCGATAGTCCCGTCGGTGCTTTCCAACCTTGCAACAATTGCCGACTCAGGATCAAAAATGTTCGAGTAAGGGATAGCCGATATTACTTTGTGCAAAAACATCTACCGCAGCTTTGCATCGATAACGTTTGTATTTTTCACAGTAGATACTGCAGATGAATGTTTGTTGCAATCTTGTCATGTTCAAATCAACCATCACAGCCTTGATCTGTCTTCGTGACTCTCCGAGAGATCGTAATCTTCCGGGTTGTTTGCATATAATTTCGGAAAAGGCTGTTTCCGGCGCTGTCGGGTGTTATTCAGCTTCACTTCGCCGCGCCGTGCGTCGTGGTATTTTATTTCTTTCGTGGTCATTTCTTCGTGATCCTTATTTCTACACGTGGTTTCGTTTTGTCCACTCCTACATTATCCCATGATTCGCTGTCAACAATTTCGTAGTTGCCGTCGGCTATCACGCCCTGGCTTACCAAATAATCAGTCACTGCTTTGAAGTACGATTGCGCGTCACGTTTACGGCGACACGGCCACGCGAATGTGTAATGGATGTGTACGGGCGTAGTTATTCCTGCGGCCTCTAACTGGGGGCAGGCTGCTTTCCATGCCTTGTACTTCTTCGATGGGAAACGCTTCTGTTTGTACCCGCCGCCAAATAAGGAACTAAC
This sequence comes from Dyadobacter beijingensis DSM 21582, assembly GCF_000382205.1. Lineage (GTDB taxonomy): Bacteria > Bacteroidota > Bacteroidia > Cytophagales > Spirosomataceae > Dyadobacter > Dyadobacter beijingensis. Next base: position 470,965 of record NZ_KB907791.1, on the reverse strand, counting down.
GCTGGGGTGTTAGATGACAATCATTAACTGCCATACCAACATATTTACCGCAGACCAACGCAACTCATTTAAATGGCTCGAGTTTGCGTTGCCACCTGACTTTGACCCAGCTAAACGACCAGGCAAAATGCGTTTCGCCCAGCTGAATGGAGCGCGGCTCGCGCGAGACATTGGATGGCCGGGAATGCTATCTTAATGTCGTCTCCATGCGCAAAGAAAGGAACTGCCTAGAAGATTGCTACCTCGCAATGAAGTTGTTCTGTTTAAGAAGAGAGGGATACAGATAGGGTACTGAGGGAAATAACACAGCTCGCAAATTTAGCTTAACGATACCAGATCCAGCACCAGGCATTTCGTTTCCAATTTCGAACAATCGAACCATTCCTTGTCTTCCACAGTTTCGCCTGGTAGTTATCCAAAAATCTAGTTGCTTCTTCCTGAGTCGCACCCTGCTGCAAGAAATAAACCCTGACGTGAATTTCGTCAGGGGGACACTGGCTTCCATAACCTGCGGAGCACCATTCATGCTTCATTTGATCGCCGTGGTTTTAAACTTTTCGAACATTCTGTCGATATCTGCCCGCTCATAATAAATCACACCGCCGATCCGCATAAAGCTGAGCTGGCGGCTGACGCGCATAGCATGCAGCTTGCCGGGCGATACATCAAGCAACTTCCTAACCTCTCGAGATTTGAGCCATTGCTTGGAATGCTTAGCGCCACCACCTGCAAGCAGCCTTCTTATTTCAGTCAGTATTTGCTCCTTAAACTTTTCCAGATCCGCCAAAGTGACTAACTGATGCGTGAATAACGCTGAACTCTCCTCAGTTTGCTTGCCCTTCTTTTCCATTGCTCATTAATTTACGTTAACAATCAAAAACATCGACTGCGCGTAGCAACGATGTCTTTGGTCGGAAAATAATAGTCAGCAGTAGATACTTGCTTCCTCTTTTTCCCGGTGGAACAAAAAGAATAAAGTGCGGTTCAATGCCAACGGCATCGAACCGCACTTTTATATTCAATAATCAGCAAATACATGGCCTTCGTAGGCACAGTAGCCATCCAGAAATAAATCTTTCGCGAAAGCTTCGTAGTCATAATAACGCTCGAGAGCCCGTGGGACTCCTAACAGCAAGCCTGTCTCCTCAATGTATTGGTAGGCATATTCAAGCTCTGGATCTTTCATCGATCCGCCAAAGAAGCCCCGGTAGCTTTCCCGAAAGCTCTCAAGCTGGTCTTGTAGTTCGTACCCGTTAGATGGCCAATAGTTGATCTGTTTACAGTAAATCTCGAATGCTTCGGCAGTCTCATGGTCCATTTCACCGGTGGCCTCAAAGTAGGCGAAAGCTTCTTTGTGAAGGCTGCATTCTGATATCAAAAAATCCGGGATGTTTTCCCAGTCCTGGAACATTAGTTCGGGATCGAACTCATTACGATGAAACTCGTGGCAGTCTTGCAGGAATTCTTTGAGATCAGCATATTCGGTCAGGTCAAACCATTTACCGAACAGCGATCCATTGTTGTACTGACCGTAGGTTCCAACATAGATTTTTGGAGCATTTTCGAGATTTCTCATGATTGAAAGGCATTTAAGTAGCTAAGGCCTGGCTTTGTGCTCAGGGCAATCGCTGCCTTCCACTCAATGAAAAAATGACGGGGCTTGTCCCCTTGGTTGCAGGGCCATCCGGCGGTTTAAGGTGCGGCTGGCAGTTATGCGGCCAGCTAAAAAGCCGGATGACGTAGTGCAGGCTTGCAACCGTCATTTTTTGCTTTGTAACTTTCGTTTGCACTGAACGCATCTTTTAGTGATTCTTTTCAGCAATCCGAGCAACTTAAAAAAAGGCATGTAGTCACCTCTCCCGCTAAACTCTGATTGCAGCTATTCGATCTTCGAAAACCGCTTCGGCTAATTCCAGCAAGCGGAACACCCGAGATGAAATTGAATGAAGATCTTGTTCGCCGACCTGATAGTTCGGATTGTATCTGGCCCCGAGATATGCGTCTTCTAAAAGCTGTAGAAGCCGCTCCTCATCTGGCGAACCGCCAGGAAAGATCTCATTCAATTGAGGAGCTAATCTATGGTTAAACCTTTTAAGTGATCTGATGGAATGCGTGCGCCGTTCGCTTCCGTAGAGCGCAATTGCAGTGTTGCGAAATGTCGTTTCAGCAGCTTGTTGCAGCATAAACATCGATAGTGCATATTCATTTGCTTGTTGGTAATACTGTGCCCCCTCAAAAAACTTTCTGGCTTTGCTCACTCCCGTCGCAAAAGCGTGCTTTGATTTCTCGATCAATTGGCTAATGGTTTCCGGTAGCATTTTTGGTAATGGCATAGCACTCCGTTGGTATACCAAGTCTTCGGGGGGTACAAGCCAAAGCGAAATATACTTGTCCGCTGGTAAGCGCCTGATGAATATCCGACAATTTGTGGACTGAGCAGCAGAGCTTTTCATTACCTGCACTAAACAGCTCAACGATGGGCTGATGCTCTTTGAAGGTCTTTTGATTATCATCGGCAAACACAATCAGCAGATCCCTGTACGGTTTTTGCTCCGTTGAGTCAGGCGCGGGATGCTTGACCTCAAATATCAGAAGTGGGTCGAATGCTGCAATTAGTAATTCTATGATGGCTTTGCTCGCCGCCAGCTTCCCAAGGCAGCGTTTCTGAAATGGAATCCCTTGATCGTTTCTTGAAATCAGGTAAACGGCTTCGAGAAGTGATTCCAACAGCTCGTACTGAATGATTTCGGCACACTCGCCAGTAGCTTCGCAAATACTCATTTTGCTTAATCCATACTCCACCCAGTCTTCCAGAATATCTTGCCACTGGTCATAGCCGTAAGTATTAAAAACGCGCTTGATCGCCAGAAGAGGCTGCTCGGTCTCAGCGAGCGATAACCTACGGATCATGCCTCCATGCCTGTCGTTGAGTTCCCGGACATCCCGCATATACTGCCGATCGGCTTCAATTTGTGCATGACTGAAAGGCTGAAGATCACTGGTGTTCAAGTCGATTCCATCTTCCTCAGCAACGTCTAACAGCAACCTACAAGCCTTAATGATCTTTTGTAGATGCCTTTGCAGGCAAAGCACCGTTGACGGATCACCCAGGAATGAAAAAGGTTTCTCCGTCGTCACTGCTTTTAGGAATTGCCACAGTTCGATACGTACGAATTCAAGATCAGTCGCGTGAAAGAATTCTGCGATCAGATCACGAGCATCGGCAAGCTTCTGCTCGCTCGAGCCCCGATTTTCGCTCGTTGTTAAGTTTACAGTCTCCATAGGCTTCTTTTTTTGACAAAAAAGAAGCTCCGACTCCGCGTACCGAACCACAACAAGTTGTATACTACCTTTGGTCATTGGTAAAACACTTCCTCTTGCCTGTTGACCTTAGCGCAGATATTTCCTTTATTTGTAACCATGAGCACAGCAACAAAACCCAATCATATTGGTCATAAGATCTCACGCATCCGTGAACTGCGCGGACTGAAACAGGAGTTCGTGGCACACGAACTGAAGGTCAGTCAGCAAACGGTGTCGAAGATCGAACAGAGTGAAACTGTTGATCAAGAATTGCTTGAACAGATCGGTAAGATCCTTGGCGTTCCTGCTGAAGGGATCAAAAATTTTAGCGAAGACGCTGTGTTTAACATCATCGGAAATACAGTTAACAACCATGATAATGGTTCACTGTTCAATTATTTCCCCACGTTTAACCCGATAGATAAGTTGGTTGAACTTTTCGAAGAAAACAAAAAGCTTTATGAGAGACTACTTGAAAGCGAGCGAGAAAAAGTTGAGCTACTTAAAAACAAGCAATAACAAAGAAGCCGCGTTGACGCGGCTTCTTTGTTTATAATGGGAATCTACCTACTGACGAGGCTTTCTCCCGCGCGGCTTGCCCGTGTATTCAGGCTTTGGAACTTCTGTCTCAATAGCCAGCTCGAATCCTTTGGTAGACTGATCGAAATCAAAAGTCGAGATTTTGAAAATCAGCTTTTGGTTTTCAAAATCAACTCCGCCTTTTTTCAATATAATAGCCAGCGGGATTACGTGCCCCCGGCCACTTTTTTCGAACGAAAATGTCTGATCCGAATTGGTAGCCGGAACGAGGTATACGGATTTAATTTTACGTTTTCCTTCCTGTGTCCCGATTTTAAAATTGGCTGACTCCGGATCTATTCCCAATTCGCGAAGCGCAGCCGCCGGAAAAACAAGCTTGCCTGAATTGGAAATGTAACCAGTCGGAAGCGGCGCTGCTTTTGCGGCGGCCTTGAGTTCGGGAACGTTTTCCTCTGGGGAAAAGAATTTGATAGCTTTCAGTTTCATGGTGTTATAGGTTACTTTGGGCTAAAATAACTCATTCTGCCTAGAAACTGGCACTTAAATGCCCAGGCCCTGCTTTTTCTGCCTTTTTTGCTGTTGCTGCAACTCCTCCTTAATCCCGATTCCGATATTTCGAGCTAGCCGCTTTTCAATGGCGGCGAGCGAATAGCTCCGCCCTAAGTCGGAGCCCTTAATTTTTATATTTTTCCGCATATGATAGAATGCGATCCCTCTTCCAACATAAGTTTTGTACCCCTGGGTTAACAATTTCGCTTTGAGTTCATTGATCGATGCTGCCGTATTTAAAAGCTGGTCAACGGATGATTTGAGTTTCAGATGCTGCATGTCGGTCAGCACATTTTCAAGCCCGAGCCGCTTATTGATCCTCATTTCCGGTGCCTGGATTAATTCAAGACGTTGTTCCATTCTGCGGCAGAATTCTCCGGTTCTGGCGTAGTTGTGAAAGTGCTTTGAAGTGTTTTGGCCATTGAAATTAATTCGATTTGCGACGATATGAAAGTGCACATTCGACGTATCTTCATGCTTGAAAACCAGCATCTGGTTCTGTTCAAATCCAAACTCCTTTGCAAATTCCGTGGATATCTCGGCGATCGTTTCGTTGCCAGGCTTTTCGCCCGGCGCGAAACTAAATGACTGGTGCCACATGAACTTTTTCAGGTTCGTATTTTGCATGTGATTACGGTTAAACTGTTTGATCAAATAGTCCAGGTCTAACTTCCCGTCTGCCTGCATTTTGATCCCCAGGTTCTGGATATAAACCAATTCTCCTCGGACCTCCTGTTCATCCAGGCTTTGCCGCATCTTCGCGGAGACATGCTTGTCGTAATAGCAATATTCAATCAACCCTTTGGCGTAGCTGCCGAGTGTCGCCTTCCCAATCATAACCTCATCTTTTTCAGGGTTGCAATTACAGCTTTTTCAATCTCAGCGTGAACGGAAAGGGCGTCGGTTTCGCCTGATTTCCAAAGCGGTCCTAGCTCTTCAAGTGGCTGCGAATAGTAGTCCTCATATTTTTGCTTCAAATCACTGGTCATACGGCTGGTCGCACTGCATCTAAGAAGCAGCTGATGCTTGCCTTCGGTTTCAGGCAGCATTTGAGAAAGATAAAAGCTGAGCTCATTTGAGCAATTAAGCAGCTCGTCGAAAGCTTTTTGTATGCTACGGATCTCAAAGCTTTCAAACACCCAAAGGGTGATCAGATCCGCAAGAAGCCTGACCCGTTGGCTACTCTGCTGCCACTGGTCTGTAAGAATCTGGTGTCCCTTGGTTTTCAGGGCTGCCAGCGACAAAACGCCCGAAAGCTGTTGGAGCACCCTGACCATCTCGGCAGTTGCCTTGGGTAGCGCCCTTTTTTGTGGCCTTTTAAAAGGCACATCAAGCGCCAAGGTCAAGAAATATTGACTGGCGGAAAGCCCGCTTTTTTCAATGAGCTCATTAATTTGTCTTTTCTGATCAGCACTCGCCCATACTGAAAAGTGTTCCCTTTTGGCAGTGCCTTTTTCCTTCGGCGGTCTGCCTTTTTGTTTCTGATTTTCCATGTGTCTTTTTTGATTAGCTATGAGCCGGAGGCGAATAGCAGGGGTCCAGGGGTTTTCCCATGGCCAGCTCCCGCCGGGGAGTCGCATTTCGCGACGTACCGGCGATAGCTGGCTGTGGAGGAAACCACCGCGCATGCTGATTCCAGCTCAAAAGTTCTTAAAATGGCTTTTGACTTAGCTTAAAGTGGAGCAGGATGGCCCATTCTGATCCAAAATTTCTCACTATTTCCTATTAGAGATCAAATTAAGGATCAAAATGGCCTACTGTTGATCATTGCTGCCGTTTTAAGGGTACTTTGACGACTTTGTTTCGTGAATCATATTCATAGGTCTTGCCAATCCGATGTTTGCCCGCTTTTGCTGGGCTTAACACCAGATATGTCACGCCTTTTTCTTTGGTTAGTTGACCATCGACGACGATCTGTTCGTAAAGTGGCATGTTAGCATAAGCATCCACTAACCTTTCCAGCTCCTGATAATCCTTGTACGTACTCATGTATACGTAACAACAAATCCCAAGAACTAACGCACAAACCGATGGCGGAATAAGACGGCCCAAGCTATATAGAAAAGCCTGTTTGTCCGAGGCAAACGTTACTTGCTTGATTGACCCTTTGAAAGTAGCCCGAAGCTTTCTGGCCTCTTCAAAATGTCTAGCTAGCCAGTGTCGGATTTCATCGAAAGCTTTTTGGTTATCTGCCATCATCACCGCAGACCATTCGTCCATATCCATCCCGTATCGCGACTGGTACTCTGCCTTGATACGGCTAAGTGTTTCCGAAAGATTTGATTCCTGTTCAGTCATGGCTAATATTGAAATGAAGTTCGCGTTTCAGTCTGAGCCTAGGGCCTGTTTCAAACTCTTCAAGTGATAGGCCTCTTCGCGTTCCTGACAGAATCTTGGCCCCTAGATAGGAACCCACTTCGAAGTCGCCAAATTGCCTGAACGGTAATTGCATCAACTGGCAATTCTCTTTGAGCTCTTTCGATAGCTCTGCAAACTTTCGAAAGCTCGACAGGTTTTGCCATACTATGATCTTGAACTCGCCCGCGACGGCCATCATTTTTTTCAGAAATTCTACCGAAGGACTGTAAGCACCGGCGCCCGCCACAACGATATGAAACTGGATTTCTAAACCCAATTCCTCTGCGAATTCGCGAAGCGGCAGATCGAATTCAATGAGTGCCGGAAGCTGCTCACTCTCCGGGGCTCCCATGTCGACATATATCTCGCTAAATGGTGAGGTTGAGATCAATTCCAGATACTCGACCAGATTATCGCGGACGAGTACCGCTCTTTCATCGAGTAGGCTCACGCTACGAAACTGTTTCGGACTTACGAACTGCAACTGGCGCTGGCTTGTAAATGAAGACGCGTCCAGATCGATGAACAGATAATTGGGATTTTGGTAATGCTTTAATGCGAGCAAATACATTAGTAGCGATTTGCCCACGCCGCCTTTGGCTTGGGTAATGAAATGTAGTCTTTTCATTGGTCAGTTGGTTTATTGGTTCTAAGATGCTGGGTCTGGTGCCTGGTCTGGATCAGTCCACTTGATTTTCGGCACGGTCCTTTTTTGCGCGGGAGCAATTGTGGGTTGCTCTGGCGTTGACGGCTTCTGCCACTTGCTGCAGTGCGCCCTGATGTACTTCACATCAGCTCGAGAGACAACCGAAGCACCCAGCTTGTCGTTGAGTATTTCAACGGTGATTACATACGAGTTCTGTGAGTCGAAGATATCGGAGAAACATTCGTAGAGCTTTCGACGTCTTTTAACATCTGCTTTCTGAAAGAGATATCTCAAATGTTTTATATCCTCTTCCATGGCCGCCATAGCTTTTGAAAATAGAAGAAGAAATGTACAGCCGGAGTAGCAGTATATCGCTTTCCGGGAGGTCTTGAATTACAGTAGCTCATTTTCGTAGCTGTTTAGTTGAACATGCCACAAAAATGAGCTACTGGGGTCTGCAAAAACGATCCTGATGTTCCGGCCGGAATGAAAAGAACAAAAATGATCAGGAGTTCCTATTATTACAGATTTTGGATCAGCAGGAAGCATTCCTGCGCATACCTTCCGCGTTGATGGTTGCCCTTCCCTGCGAATTTTGCTTGCTCCTCAGGCTGGAATACCTTCTCGAACGATTCATTTGAAAAAGGATGAATGAGCCAGTTGTTAAAGAGGCCTGCGATGGTAGATGCCGTCTGAGATTCTTTAATGTGCTGTTTTTGATACAATGCATAGTAAAGAGCCGCTATCCAAAGCCTACCTCCGTGAGCCGATTTTCGTAACTGAAATTTTCCGGCCATATCCGCTGGCGCAATCCAATCGGCTTCCGTCAGGCATCCGAGCAGCTTCTCAAATTTTGCTTCGCGCTCTTGCTGATCAATTCCCATAAACAGGTCCGAAAAATTTCTGGTCCTTTCCTCATTCTGAAAGAGTGCATTTTTGCGGGGCCGCAAAATAGTTCTCTCTAATATGTTAGGATACCTATCACGTATCTCTTGTTTCCAGGCCTCCAGGTCTAAGCCTGTTTTCAGGTCGACGTCATAAGGTACACCTTTCAGCCAATCATATATTTGGACAATTGTCTCAAACCTGGCTTTCGGCAAACCATAATCATCTCGATGGAGAAGATCCTCTACCAGCCTCGCGTTGTTCGTCAGCAAATAGCTTAATCTTGCCCGAGTGGTCCGCATAGATTGGCGAGCTGCCTGCGACCTAAGAATGTCAAAAAAAGAGGAGTTCTTGTTTTTTGAGATAAAATCTTGAAGGAAGCTGTCGTGGTCATCACGAATCGACAATGTTTTTCTGTTGTGATAAAGAATCACTAGCCTGTTTAACCATGTTAGCTCATTTTCGAAAAAGCTACCGGATAGCTCGTCAAAAAGAAATTTTACGAGCGGATATCGCTCATTAGCATGAAGTACCATTCCCACATATCTTTAAAGTCATACTAGATGAACACCGGGCACTTCCAGGCGCCGTTTCAAAAATACACATGTATCGATTTTCGCCAAAAATACTTCGTACTAACAAGCCAAAAAACTTGACTAACGGTCTGATAATGCGTTAAGCAGCCTTGTCGGGTGACCAACGCGGGTATATTTGCAATTTCTCATCATCCGAAAACCTGACAAAACAACATCCGAAATCACCGCTCTTCAAGTACAACTTTTAGCTGTACCCAAAATACACCCAATTTTGATAGCTGGAAATCAGTAGTTTTAAGCCCCCCAGATTATGAGACGGTTTGAAGTTGGTTTTACCAATCTCATGCGTTTATCGGCTATCATTCAAGAGTGCGCCGCTTTGAATCAGCTTCCTGCTCGGTTAAATTGGAAGCGTGGGAGAACGGGCACATCATTAAAGCTCTTATCATACTTCCCCTAGCTCAGAGCACTGAGTTCAATGAAACTGTTCGAGCTGAACAAATTATCAAGCCCATCCGGAACGGGTTCCCTCTGATAGAAATTCCGAAATGCTGACAATCGACAAAAAACTACTTTAATCTACCAGCCACCGCCTGATTTTTCCGAAAGCTAAACAAGCAGCCTGAAATCCGTTATAAGTTTGTTGAACCTAGTCAATCTTCCATAGTTACTGAAAATGTGATCCCTCATCCAGGCAACCTGCATGGGTATGATGGCCATAACAATAATCAGCATGATCATAGTCACAAATCCCTTTGTCAGGTCATAGGGAGGGTTGTCGAATTTGCTTATCATTTTAACAGCATAGATGCCCCAGACAGGCAAAATGAGCGCGGCTACCGCAGATATATAAATAATAAGCGACATCCTTTGCCTTTCCGCCACACTGGCGACAGCAGCTTGTATCATGTCCCATTTTTTATCATCCCATTTTTTGTCCTCCACATGCTTTCTGAATTTCATTAGTATCATGTCATTAAATGCCGAGCGTGGGAAGGGTTGATACCAAGGTGTATAAACTTCCGGATAAAGCCTCTTAATGGTCATAGTGTTAAACACTTTGGCCAGGCACGCCGCAACTACGAGACAAACGCCTGCCCACACACCATACCAGATTTCGCCCATGAATAACATAAGAGAATAAAAAATAAAAGCCAATGCAAAGGATGCATTTATTAGAGCGGTCTGCCAGGTTTTATTTTTCCTGGTGACTAGGTAGTAGAAGTTCAGTTCTTTTTTATGAAAATCAATTAGTTCATCGATCATAATTCTGTTGGTATTTGATATACTTACAATAAAACGCGCCTATGCATCAGCTAATTTGAATCATTTTCGCGTAAGTGACTGCCCGCCTTGACGTTATGTTTAATGGCACTGTTCATGTCCCACCATAATGATAAATACCTTATGGTTTTTCAAAGGCCGCCAGGCTACAAAATAGACGGGTTGATAGGTTCGACCATCACAGTCTCGCCGTTTGTGGCAAGATAGATAATAGCGATTTCAGCAACAACACCAACATATAATTTAGCATATTTACTCTCTAATCCTTTAAATTCGGCATCCTTACCATGCCCGGAACCATAAGCGTTTCTTAGCTCCGTTACCCCCTGGACAATTGTTGCTATACCGCCTAAGACTTGTTTTATGGATCGTTCGGCAGCATCCGGCTGATCAGCTTCTTTTGGCTTGAAATCCAGGATATTTGTTGTGTGCTTTATGAGTTGTTGGAGTGTCCAACCTTTATCAATATCAACATTCTTTTGCTTCAATATAGATTTACAAATGATCTCCAACAATTCTTTACCGGTACCGATGGCGACATCTGTGTCGTTGGGGATAGCCTTATTCATCTGCTCGATCTTCTTGTTCACATAGTCAGTATCAATATACTTTCTGATCTCAACGGCCTTAGCGACCAGCCGGGTCTGGCTGATCCCATCTCTCGTCCATGAAAAAACAGGTCTTCCAGATAATTCACCAGTCTGATAAAATTGAAACCCATCTGGTTGCAAATACTTATTATAAATCCCAACGACTTTGTTGGTATCGTTAATGTCAGGCCTTACGTTCGGATTTAAAGTTTCAGTTAAAAACTTTAAATATGTCTCATCGTCGCAATGCATCAGATTAAAACGGACATCGGTAAACACCCAATCCGGTTCCCAGTCTCCGAAGTTCATATCGGCATGTTGATAAACGTCTTTATAAGCATTATTATATTCCGGTCTATAATCTGTTGAAGGCATCGCCGACAAATCGTAGATCCGGTTTAAAAAATCTGCTTCCTTCAATCTTCCGCTGTACCACAATTTTCCGACGGTCAAGGCATCAGCGATACTTGTTCTGGTAACGGTAGTAATTTTATTATGACTCATTTTGTAAATCTTGGTATCATGATTCCGAAAAGCTTACATTTTGGCTAAGCCTACGCTTCAATGAGCCCTGCTCATTAACTCCTTAGGTAGAAAGATAGTAGCACTACCAACACTTACTGATTTGTCATCAAAGTTCTTCAATATACTAAAACACAGAGCGATGTGCCGTAACCTGCTTTTGAGCTGAGCAAACGGTGATTCACTTCACATTTAAAGATGACTCCCTTCTCCATAAAGCAAATCCGTCTCGGCCTTGGCCAGATCCGGGTCATACTTCCCTGTCTCAATATTCCACATGATCTTATCGTATAATCGATGCCACGGTACAGGATACTTGGCAATAGCTCTTACCTCTGGGACCAGGAACCGGCTACAATAGCGTCCTTCGTATCCTAATATAAACAAAAGTGCCATCTCAATCATATACAGAAGTAATTCTCGCGCTTGGTGCAGCGCGTGTGGCAGCAGGCTCTCAATACTTTCCCGTTTCGTTTCTTCACCGTGCACTAGCGCGTTGCGTATACCGACAATGATGTTGAAAATGTCCTTATCCCGACTCTTCTGGAAGCCTCCATCTGCAAGCGCGGGAAGCATTCGAAGGTCAATTTTGAAATCTATGATGCTGTTTAGCAGGCGTAGCTTATTTGCGGCAAGAATATTACTAGCATCTTTGCCTGCAAGCATTTGCCTTTTCTCAACCACAAGCCAGTTGTAAATTAGTTCCAAGCAGGTTTGTGAAATAACTATAGATGCTTCCAGACTAGTACTCGAATTTGCCTCGATATACCATTTCAAAGCAGAGTTAAGAAAGCTCTTGTCCTTTGGAAACGTCTCCAATTTCCTGAAATTTTGCCACGTAGTGTTTAGATTCAAATAGGTTTTTGATTGCAAGAGACCGTGTGTGTTAGAAAAAATAGCGTTACTATTAGCATAGGCCGAAAAATCTCGCCACAAGAGCTGTGATCCATCTCGCGCAATCCCTTCGACAACTAATGGAGAAATAGTGGCACCATTAATCATCGTTAGAAATGACCCAAATGACTTAAGAACCTTGTTTACTTCTTCAAATGAAATGGAACTCCCTTTCTTTTTTACTTCTCCCGAATAACCCCAGAACGCACCTCCGAAATCCTGCCAAGCTTGCATTTTTAAATTGAATTCTCGATTTCTACTAATTTGAATTTCGAATTTGCCATCATCAAATGTATAGTGTCCGACATTAAAGGAGCCATCTTCATAAACCATTTGACGCCCTCCAATCTCGCGGAGATTTTGAATAAGAAATCTGGCCCGATCAGCATAGACCGACCGGTCTCCGAAGACGGTCTCGCCGAGGAATACTCCCTGAACCGCACCTGTTTTCTCGTCGTACTTACGCAACACTATATTTCCAACCTTTACTCCTTCTACAAATGCCTGATACTTATTACCGTGCAAAACCATCAAACTAAACGGCTCCTTGCCAGGGACCACCGTACCACATAAGAATACATGATTAATTGGCGACGTACGAAATTCCAATTTAACGTTAATCGAAGCTGCTCTGTCTGGATGAATTAAATCAAGCACATAGTTACCAATTGAGATTTCTTCATCTAGGTCGCGAACGACGTTCGATTGTTCAACAGCTTTATATGTCTTCATTTCTAAATTTTGCATAAATAATAACGCATCTTTCATTTTATATTGCCGATACTACTAAATAGTTATCATCGAAAGGTCATTTAAGTTTGGTTGAACTTAATCGGGTATTCAATATTCATAATGGTTCAAATAAGTAGCTTCTTACATTAAAAATGCAAATCGACATATTTAGAGGCAGAAAAAGTCATCGTAAAGTTTAAGTTTTTAACAATGTCAATTTCATCAACATCAAAAATTCCGCGGAGGCTGGGATTGTCGTGAGTAAATATAAACTCGTATCGGTCTCTAACGTCCCTATATTTATTTTTAAGAATTCTCACCATGCATTCTTTCGTAGGCAATTGGTGCTTATTGATTCCACTTCCACAGAAAATATATTTGTCACAGCGAACCATATCATACAGTTCGCTGCTATTGTTTCCACGGCTTCCATGATGGGAGACTTTCACTAGGTCAACCTGCAATGGGTTCCCTTCGGAGTATCCAAGATTTCTAAGAGCGGTTGTAATTATGCTAGGAAGGGAGTCGGCCAACCAGAGTATTCGTATGCCACTGTGCTCTATCAAAATCGCTATACTACTTTCATTTTCGATTGACACATCCTCTGCAAAAGCCTCTAAATCAAAGCTCTCTATCGTTTGGCAGTAGTCATTCATTTTCGCTGCTTTCGGCTCACTAATCGCGGTCATCTCATGATAGTCCCTGTCGAGAAAGCTGGAATTCTCATATTTTTCTCTCAATTTGTTTACAGCATCCTTCGTTGGTGACAGTATATTGATTTTCAGATCGTTATGGTATTTGGGATCGATTGCTTGAACAATATCAAACTTCGGCAGACGACCAGCCGATCGGAGGTAGGAGGTTAGTTTTTCACTCTGCGCGAAACTTTTGGCTTCACTTATATTAAAAGTTGACTTGGGAGCTTTCGTATCTCCTATTGCTTTATAGGGATGATTGTACCACCAATTTGAAACGATGTCCCTGGCATCGCACCTTTCTATCGCTTTTGCATATGAGACAGCTCCGCCAATATGATCATCATGGATGTGAGAAATCAACCACAGATCAATCGTAGCACCTGTCGCATCGATAATCTTGATTTCGTCAGCGAGAATTTCTCGATAAGTCCTCTCGTAGCCAGCGTCTACGAAAACATAGTTGTCCTTCCCATCACTGCCTTCATACAAAATACTAGCCGCGTCACCACAGTCAACCTGATAAAATCGAATGCGCATATTTTTAGTTACGTTCAAAAATAGATAAATCGCCAATTATCTTATCTCCTTCAAATTGGTAGACTCCGCATATTGCTTTAAAGTATGCATCACTGTTCGTCGATAACCCTGTTAGAGCATTTTTTTCTCCGAGTAAGGTCCATATAATATCATAGTTATTATTATTGAGAAACAGTACCAACTCTTTCCTCCTCACCAAGACCCCAGTCTGATCTACATTGATCACAACAACTTGACCATCTCCATTCGTAAAGCAACCATCCTCAGATGCATAATTCAATCCCATACCTTCAAAGATTATCTTTGAAGGCATCTCGTAATAAAAGTGAGCATCAGATTTGTCCTCGCTCATTTCACCTACCGCTCGATTAGTGGTAAGGATTACCTTGAATTTAGTACCGGAAATAGTTTCCCAAAGATTTCGCTGACTATTGTCAAATTTCGCTGCGGGGGATCAATAATTCTCCCTATTGAAAAGATTTAAGCTCATTTCGTCAGGTTCAGGCATCCATCTGCCGAAGAAGTTTTTCCCCTCTAGCCACGCAACTATCTTCTTTCTGTCTCGCTTTGGTACGAGATAAGAATTAATCCCATACCATATCTCCTTACGACTAATATGTCGGTCCGATCCAACTCCCTTCGGTTCTTGCCAAGTTTTGTTCATTCGCAGGTACACCCACTCGTGTCCATAATCATCTTTACGAAGAATCATTTTTTCGGGTGCAGGTAGATCTTGCTTATTTCTTACCCATTGCGATACCGGCTGGTTCCAGTATCGGTAATCTGCGTCAAACCTCCAATCCTTTTTTGAAAAATCGGTAGCTTCTCCCAAGTCGCTGTCATTTTCCTCTCTCTTTGTCTTTGTTGTGAACACCGGATCGACATCTCTTATTAAAAGCTGCCATGGCCCCTGGTACAACCCATACTTAGCACTCGAGCTCCATCTATCTTCGATGAAATGGTAATTGTCGCAAAGCCGGGCAACAATTTCATGGAATGCAATCCATTGATATTTTTTTCCAATGCGCTCAATTTTGCTTCCATAATAGTCTGGAAACTCGTTGAGTCTTTCGGTACGGCTGTCGTAATCATAATGTTTTTCGATGTCATATCCCAATTGGAATGAACGCTGGACAATCCAGCGTTTGATGGGTCCGTCATCAATAGCATCCCGTTGGCCACTTTGGCTCGCATATTTCGCTTTGAGAAAAGGTAAAAATTCGTCGCGTATTTGCATCATTTCTATCTGATCAAATGGTCCATTCATACGATCAAGACATACCTGAAGATGCTCTTCTTCTTCTCTAAGCCAATCATCTGTCGACTTGCCAAAAAGGGATTTAACACCTTGTGCACGCCTTTCCTCGATTACCGAATGTAGGCGAGCACTTGATTCTAACACGGATATGAAAGATTTTCTTTTTCCTTTAAGTGACTTTTTAAAATCTCTATATGTCGACTCGAATTTAAAACTAGTTGGGGCAAAATGCCTAAGGGCACTTTTCACCACATAGCGCCCAAAATCCCATGTGGTCGTTGAAAAATGTATCTGTCCATATATCCTGTTTTTTTCTTTTTCCAAGCTTTGGCCTGTCCCTTCAAAACTATTTTCGAATTGCTTAATCTCCGATTCGGACGGTAATCTTTTTGGAAAGTCACTATTGTAGGGCGGACGTACTCGTGCCATATCGGCGTAGTCAGCTAGTCCTTTGTAGTCGGCATATTCCAAAATATTCCTAGCGTAATCACGAAGCAGTACATGAATGGGCGGGTTTTTACCAATGAACGTACGGTTATATACGTATTTCGCTATTTTCGCGATGCTACTGCCATTCGCAGTCCGAAGTACACATCCATAAGCTACTGAGTAAAGCCGTTCCGAAATATAGACATCGTCTGTATCCTTAAACGCTGTCATAACTTCAATTAGGACATCTGGCTGCTCTTCTAGCAAATTCACCATGGCTTTAGTTACTTGGTCCCGAAGTTGTCTATAAGTGCTTGAAAGAAGCCAAGCCAGAGTTTGCGCGGCAAGGCGAGCGGTCTCCATGTCAACTGATGATGATATTCCCTTTTGCCATGCCCAATCCATAAGTCGTCTTATTGGAAGAGCATTTCGATCGTCATCATATCGAGAATATCTAAGCATATGTTCTTGCCAAAAAGCGTCGCGTTCCGCCATCGAAAACTGATTCAAATATCTGAACAGTCGATCCGAATTGAAGGGGTGCTGCTGAACAGTTGCTAATTCGACTAACTTCAAAGTGTACTCGTGTTCATTCAGCATGCATTGGTCGCTATTCAACCATGTTGTTATCTTCGCATTATCAATGCTTTCCGGGTGTCGCCATTTTAAGCTGTCCCAAAAAGATCGAGATAGCCACTCGCCGACATCACTGTACTCTGAATCCTCCTCCTCGGCATAGACCCAATCGCATATTTCCATTAGTTCCAAGCCGTATCTTTCAGGTAAACGAATAGCCATTGCATCAAGAACACCTCTGTTTGGCCACAAATAGCCTTTTAGCAACCGTCCAAGCTTGCCATCTTTCTGAAATGCTTGGCTAACATCCGCAGTTGAAACATACCCAGCCAACAATTCCTCAGCGATGAAAATGTCTCCGAATCGTTCATAGGAAAACGACAGCGCTTCAAATCCTGGATTTAAATCGTAGGTATTTTGAGTCGTTTGGATGAAAACGTTCTCGTGAATAAGATCATTCAGCAAGTGTTGGAATCGCGGGAAAGTTTTTTCAAAAAGCCTGTCTGCATCTTCAAATGACAATATTCGTGAATTATCATCACTAAAACAGGCTTTCGCAACTGTAAAAATAGCATCACGGACAATATGACGCCGATTCTCATACTCATCTCTTTTCCCGACTAGTCTTTCAAACACTGCATCTATATAGTAGTTAAATACTTTTGTAATCCCCTGGAAGCCATGCGGGAAAGTCCTGTTTCTAGAGATCTTAACGCCCTGACATAAGAGTTGAAGAAAGAGTGGATTGGCAAATTCAGGCGTCAAAATCGGAAACGTCGGCATTTGTAGTCCGTAGTGTTCACAGAAAAGTCGGAGAGCCGCATATTCATTTCCTTTAAAACCTTGATGATCTCTGTACGTGATCGTTTCATCGTTTTGTAAATTTGTTGGAAGAATAGCGTTGAAATATGTGGACCGAACAGTCATAATCACACCAACAAAAGGATACCTCTTTACATCCTGAATAAAACCCGCCAACGAATCTTTCCACAGGTCCTTACCTGGGCCTTCATTGAGCGCATCGATCATCAATAGAACTCTTGCACCTTGCTGCCTACCTATACTGTTCAGCGAATTGAATAATTCATCCGGAGAGCAGTTAAGGCCAAGTTGGCTTAAAATGTTCTGAGCAACGCTTTGACTCTTTGTGAAGAGCTGCCCCAATAACAAGAGAGTCGCAACGCCATCCTTAGTCGCCAAACTAGCAATATCACCGAGCAAATGGGACTTCCCACATCCCGGCTCGCCTTTAATTACCAGAAAGGGATTATTTGCAAGCGTAATGGATATTTCTGATAATGCACGCTCGAGTGCGTAAATAGCCTGATCAACGGTTCGCAGCCAAGTCAATTCATCTTCATACTGCTGTCTTCGAGAAGTATGAGCATTCTTCTTCTCATTGCTCGGCGGCGTTTCTTGTTGTCTGTTCCTTTGTCGCAGTGCGTAGAAATCCTCCTTTTTCGCATCAACATGGAGCTTGAAACTGTCAAGAATATCTTGAATCGGGGCGATGCTGAGATGCTGGTCAGCTCGCCATTGAATGTTTGTGATCCACGTAATAACAGACTTTTTGATAGAATGCCATTCACTGACAGTTGTCTCAAGTATTCCGCCTTTGAAGTCTGAGCCGGAATGTCTGTGAGAATCAAGCCATTGTTCGACGCAATCTTGAAGCCTATATTTAAATGCATTGCCTCTACGCGCGTCATGAAAATCGCCGACAATTGGCAATCGCAAATTCAATTGCTCACTAAATCGCGGCCCCAGATTATTTATCGCGCCTGAATTGTGCCTTGCAAAAAACTCGGGCGTGAGTCCGTGCTCACCAATATAGGTGAAGGGGATGGTCTGTAAAAAGGCAACAGCAAGTAGCTCGTTGGCAGTCTCGATGTTTTGACAATAGATGATCTTCTGAGCCTCTCGAAACCGGGTAAAAATACCGTAAAGATACAGTCTACCATGTGTTTCCAGAAAAATCCCGCTCCCCGAGAAACCGTCCACTTTCGACTCTGCACTGGTATCCGTGGTAAAATCATCTGTTAGGCGCAACTGGAAACCCAATCTTCCTGGATTCGCTTGAACAAACTCCGGCTTTATCATAACAATTTCCTGGCCACGTGTGGCGCTTGGAAATCCTTTCAAAACAAAGGAAGTGATTGAGTGTCGCTCGCTGATGGCATGAACCGTTGGCAACTCGCCGGTGATCAACTCTACCACGTCCTTCTCCAGATGAATTATGGCAATGTCGTTAAGTGGAGATTTTGACACCAAATCGTGATTGACATTAATCGTAACAGATTGATGCGATCCAAGCCTAGGATCAAAAAATTGGGCTTGTATCCGTAACCTCGGAAGCTGGAAAGTCTCCTCATCCTCGTACAAGCAATGGGCCGCTGTGATTAAATAAACTGGACCTGATGGCGTGTTACAATTAAATAGTATTCCACTGCCGATCGGCGTGCCGTTTTCTATGTTATCAAGGCGTACGGCTAAACGACTTAATGCGTAATCATTTTCGGGACTCATTATCGATTAAATTTTTCTAATTATAGGCAATAGCCTCTAAACGGACGTGATGCCCCCAATGAGCCGCAGCTAATCTTACAAATTGTGAGGGACAATACGTAAATGATCTCTGTACATGCCTCAGAAAATGTGATTAAGAGACTAAAAGCTATTTTCTTCCTCCGTAATAATTGCCTTCATTTGGGAGAGAACTATATTCCAATTCTTAGAAAAGACCCTATTGAAGTCTGGGTCACTCATATCGGAACTCATCATAAAAATAGTAAAATCTTTAACCATCTTCTCAAGCAACCGCTGGCTTTCAGATCTAGGATTAAGTAGCAACAACAGTGTCATACTTGAATTGCCGAACTCAACGAGCTCACTTTTCATAGAATTTGCTTCAAGCTTTTGAGAGGACGCCAGTACCTTAGCGCATTCTGATCGAAACACTTTCAACCACTCGCTATGAGCTGTTTTTTTAACCTGATAGCGCATAGTATAGAAGGCACCTAAAATGGCTATCAGCGCAGAAATGCCTGTAAGAAGACTACCGACTGCCGAAATGCCTTCAACTGTGAATGACAAATCTAAAACACGAGAAATAACAATGGAGACAATTACTCCAGCTATCAAGAGGACTTTAATTGCAAATGAGACCATACATAACTCGGGTGCTATTTAGATAAATATTAGCGTACTAATTGGTTTATGGTTCTTGATATTACAACCTAGCCATTTTAACCCTCGAAAGCGAGGCAACAATGCTGACAATTCAATGGGCGCCCATTTGTCATTTTGATTTACCGATGACTAGAATGTTAGCTACTTCAAGAATACCTCATGCAATGGTTCGAAAACCCAATCGACAAAACCAGTCGTCATTGGCAAGGCCTTCGTAGAGAACTGCCTGCCAAGAGTTTAAATTATCTATTGATCTTGATTCCGCGGAATCTCTAAGGAACCTTTGGACTCCCGGAAATCCAGCCCCATTGTCGAAAATATTGGTTAATTGAAGTTTTATACCTGTAAGTTCCCGTGCGGCCTGCGTGGCGTATAGCGATTGAAGACCAAATGCCTTGAAATGCTCCCTAATCCTTTCGAATATAAGTGCACCCGAACCTAATACATCAACGACTGAATAAGTAACAGACAGTGGAGTGGTCTTATTGACTGTTAATGATAACCAACGTTGATTACCAATTCGGTCGAAGTATGGATGTAACGTCTCGGTCTCAGGTGACACGGGAAAATCAACAAGCTTACCAGTGTTACAATCCTTACATGATGGAACTAAATTTATTGGCACAACTGATAAACGCGGATACTTCGATTTAGGTAGATAATGATCCAATGTTGACACATCTCGGTGACCGCATAACGGACATAATCCGTTTGGGGCTGACAGAAGCAATTTGTCATAATGTATCCGGCCTAACGGGTTCCCTACCATCCTTCCGGTGTAGAGATTCATAAATTCCTTCACGGATACATTTCCATTTACTCTATCCTCCCTAGCAATTGTATGAATACGGCCTCGTGTAATTTTCCGTTCAAACTCCTCTTCGGCATCCTCAATTAGGCCCGCGCAAGCAGTTAGGCGCTGCCTTAGATTCTCAGATTGTACTACGCTGACGCAGTCGGAAAATACGACCGAGGCGTCTAGATTGGGCTTTGTTATTGATCGCATTATTCTCTATTCGCAATTTCAGCCATTAAAATTGACCTTGCCTCCATTCCTAACTGACCTCCGAACTCTCGAATAACGGACTCATAATCAAAATTTTGTAGCTTCATAATCTTATTTAACATTTTATAGAAACCGGAATCAGTAACCTCAAGACCAAAAATCTCATTTGTTAATGTTCCGACGTTTTCACCGAATGATTCTCTCGCAAGTCTCTCTCCAACCATAACCGGTCCGCTTCTCCTCAACTTCCATACACAACTTCTAGGGACCTCCTGAAGAATGACTGGCGAATGGGTCGCAACAATCGCAACACCGTTAGTCATAATTAAAAGATCGGAAACCGACCGAATAAAGGCTGATAATAGTGGAGGATGCAGGTGCGCCTCAGGCTCGTCCATTATGACAAGGCTACGTTCTTGTAGTTTTTCAATGAGACTTGTGATTGAATACAACACGATTTTATGTCCCGAACTGAGCCTTCGAAAAACATTTAAAACGTCTGCGGACCGTCGAGGAGAGACCTCGTCGATCAAGCTCCGAATACCAGCTTCAAAGAAATTCGGGTCCGACTCGAGCGTGGAGACAGCTTGGAGCCATCTTTTTGACAAAAGTCTTGAACGACATGCCCTTAAACTATTTAGAAATTCATCTGCCAATAGAGATGGATCTTTGATGGAGGAACGTCGCAGGTTTGTTGCCTCTGTATTTTTTAATCCGATATAGGAATAACTGATGTTACCCATAAATTTAGTGCTCTTCGACTTCGGTTCTACCTCGTCAAAAGCACTAAAGGATATGGATATTAAGTTCGCAAATGAATCTCCACTTTCAGAATTATAACCAACGAAGTCAAAGTCCCCCCCACCGGTTTGCTTCTTCCCATCGATAACAAGAGCATCAATCATACTATTTATCAAGTATGTCTTACCAACTCCGTTTCTTCCAATAATCACATGAATGTTAGTTGGTGGCTGAGACTCGGGAGACACGTCAAAAGTTAGTTCGACCGGATGAGTCGTTGCAAATCCCGCATAATTGAATTTAAAATGGTAGTCCGTCAGCTTAGCCCCCCCTTCGGTCATTCGTTTAAACTGTCCCGTAACTGTTGATATGCTTAGGTCTCTCAGCAACGATTTCGCGACTACCGGTTCGTTGATCACCTCATAAAACAGTTCCGTATCCTTTGCGAGATCGCGAAGGCCTGATAAAATTTCATCCCTGATATCATCCGGAAGCAAATTTAATTTTTCGTAGTACTCTTCGGAGGTTCCCAAGGAAAAATATGGTGATTCAAGGCGGTCAAACGAATGACCTATGCTGTATACACGTTGCTTCACCGACTGACCAATAAATCCAATCTTTATACCACTAAGTTCGTGCTTTTTCGAATCCTCGTCGATATAGAAAATGCCGAAGGACGTGTAGAATTGGAAATCATTCCAATTATCCCAGGTAAGGATAACTTGGTTACGAGTGGACGGAGGGTAGTCGCCCCAACGATTGAGTATCTTGAAAATCATTTCTTAACTAATGTAAGTACTCAAAACGAAAAAGTTAAAATGGTAAATCATCATCACCATCATTTTCAGACGGGGATTCCGTTTTTTCGGAACTTATTTTTTCAGATGGATCTAACCTAATTCGAATTTTATCCTGATTATCGATTAGCCAATCTTCACCTTTTTTTGTCAAGAAACAGTAAGTTATTTGGTAGGATTCGTTATAGTTATATTCTTCCTTTTGAACAAAGTCGACCAGCTGTTTGCGTTTGAGAGTGCGAATTGCCACGTTTGTAGCTGCCCGAGTGAACCCAGCCTTGCCCATGTAATCAATCAAGCTATTGACGCTTAACATATCATGGTCTGTCGGTTGATTCTCGAGCGTTATTATTAGTGCTGAAATTTCTTGAGCATTTAGCCCCTCAGTTTCCATTATCGGTGATAGTGAGAGCTTTTCAGTGACCTTAGATGTGGCAAGGTATGCTTTGATACGTTCGGTAATGAGTTCGGAGAGAGACTGGAAATCACTTGTTGAAGTGCTTTTATAGTCGAGTATAAATTTATGTCGCACATCGAATGGGAATTCTTCTTTGCGTTCATCTTTGCAGCAAACCATCACAACATCCTTCCCACACGCAAACGCATAGCCTAGCTCATACCATACGTTCGGATTATTAGTAGTAATTTCCGCGAAACAAATTTCCGATTCCCTTATGCCCTTCTCAATCTCCTCGATCGGGATTCTTACTGAATGATCACGATCTATCCGATAGGCATTTAAGCCAGCCTTCTTAATTGCGGGCTCAAACACATCTGTAAAGCGCTTATCAAAACGATCTTTGTCAAAAGGCTGTATGGTGAAACATTGACTCATATTGTTAGCTTATTAGGGAGGGGAAACTGTAGATCAGAATTCTCAAAGTTACATTTTGTTTTCAATTTGCTCAGCAATCCTGAATCCCTTGAATAAAAATTTACTCCAATTGCTTTGGTAAGTCTTACGACAGAACTTTAGGCGATGCCAAGTATTCCGTCGACAAGTAGAGAATCCGAACTGCGAGCATACACAGGAGGCGATTCCCAAAACTAGCAAAAGTGGGTATCTCCCAAAGACACCGAACGGTACAGACTTTTGAAGCAAACAATCAGGCAGTTGTTCGGTGTCATCGCATTATCAATATGGAATATGTTACTGTCTATAAGAAAAAAATCAGTAGTTTTATACTTGTAGAAAGTGGTCAAAGCTCGACAGTATTGATCATTTCATCCGGTAACCTATCCGGTAACCTGGAAATCCTATTCAGAAGCAATGCTGTTTATGAGGCAGTTAGGCGATAAAAATGATTCCAGCGGGATCACTTAAAGAAATAACAAAAAGCATCAAAAGCCTGCAAATCAAACGATTGCAGGCTTTTTTGTTTGCCCCTACTATACCAAAACGTTCAAATATTCTCAAAGTTTTGGTGAGTAATTCGGTGAGTCAATCAGCCTGAAAAGTTTACTCACCAGAAATCGCGTAACCAATTGATTTACAAGATGTCCATGCGGTGGACATCTTGCGCTGACCAGGCTTGCAAGACTACTTTTGTTCAACTTTTTAACCTGAAAAGGGTATGAAAACAAAGATCAGTCTGCTTTTCTATTTGAAGAAGCCGAAGAATTATCAGAAAGGTCCGGTTCCGATCTATCTGCGGATTACGGTTGAAAGTAAAAGAGCTGAATTTACGACCGGGCGCGAATGCGAACCCAGTCGATGGAATGCGGTTGCGGGAAGAGTTACCGGTGCGAAGGAAACCGTGAAATCCGTCAACGCTTATCTCGGCAACTTAGAACAGTAACTACTCGACGCCCACGCCGCCCTGGTTCGCGACGGCGCATTGATAACAGCGGAAACGGTCAAAAACAAATTTCTGGGCGTCGGTCCTAAGCAGCGGTTACTTATGGTAGTGATTGCTGACCATAATGATCGGATGAAGGCACTGGTTGGCCAGGAATATGCAATCGATACATTCAATCGCTATAAGGTTTTAGAACGCCATACACTCGCATTTCTGAAAGTGACATTCAACACAACCGATTTTGACATTAGTCGCATCGATTTCGCTTTCATCGCCGATTACGAATTCTATCTCCGCTCAGTTCGTAAAATGGGCAACAACGCGGTGGTGAAGCACATGAAAATGTTCCGCAAAATCGTCAACATCTGCCTGGGCAATGGCTGGATGAACCTTGACCCGTATTTGAACTTCAAGGGTAAATTTAAAAAGGTTGACAAGGAGATCCTCACTAGAACTGAATTGGATTTGATGGCGGGGAAAGAATTTGCTAGCGACCGGCTTGCACAGGTTCGGGACACCTTTCTTTTTTGTTGTTTCACCGGCCTGGCCTACTCGGATGTTCAGAAGCTCGAAAAAAGCCAGATAACACGAGGAATTGACGGTGAACAGTGGATATTTAGCCAGCGCACCAAAATGAATGTCAAGTCTCACATTCCGTTGCTGCCGGAAGCGCTTCAAATCATTGACAGATACAAAGGCCATCCGCTTTGCGAATCCCGCGGGCTCGTTTTGCCGGTGCCGAGTAACCAAAAAATGAATGATTATCTGAAAGAGATTGCCGTAATCTGCGGGATTGATAAAGTTCTCACTTCACACGTAGCCAGGCATACGTTCGCTACTACGATTACCCTGCAAAA
The DNA here is from genome assembly GCF_000382205.1 of Dyadobacter beijingensis DSM 21582. GTDB lineage: Bacteria > Bacteroidota > Bacteroidia > Cytophagales > Spirosomataceae > Dyadobacter > Dyadobacter beijingensis. The sequence continues at coordinate 446,239 of NZ_KB907791.1, read as the reverse complement.
TGGAGTTCCGATTGAGAGTGTTTCTAAAATGCTTGGACATACGAACATCCGTACTACGCAGATCTATGCGAATGAACCTCAGTTATACACGAACTTTTGATACTCACACTCATCTTTTCCAAATGACTGGGCTAGCTTTTTAAAATCATTATTCTTCCTATCGCTACCAAAATAACAAGAGACCCTTTTCAGGCTCTTATTTTCGAGTACAGGGATGAGGTTTTCAGGGCTTTGGTTTTGTGCCATTAAGTAACTGAATTCAATTAAGGCAGGCGCAGATTTCAATTCACTCAAGTCCATCAAACCTTTTAGATTTTCAAGGTCAATACGCCTTAGTTTACCCAAGCTAGATATTGCAGGAAACACGGCGAGCTGCGGTAGTGATTGAAGAAATAAGTTTTGTAACGATTTTAAGTCCGATAGAACCGACAGGTCTGAAAGTCCTCTAACTTGCCAAATTTCCAGGTATTTCAAATTGGGTAGGGATTTTAATGCACTTAAATCCTTTATACCTCCTAACTTAATATCAACGGACCATAAGCGTTCCAGATTCCTAAGGTATTCAATATCCGGGGTTGATATAGATCGCAATACGATTTTTTCGAGTTTTTTCAACTCATTAATGGCCTCAATCCCCTTGCTCTGTCCTTCTAAGAATAGTTCGTTAAGTTCAGTGAACCGACCAATCGTCTCAATCCTTGGTTTTTTTGATCGAGTCTGATATAGCGAGAGCCGCTTCAAGTGAGGGTCGACGTTATTCAGGAACTCAAAGTTATCAAGTCCAAAAATGCCTACATGCAGTCCATCTAAGTGCCGGATTCTCGTAACTACATCAATATTAGTGACCTCCATCAGACAATCTACCGAGAGCTCTCTAATCGATGGTATCTTTTCAATAAAGCTTAGATCACATCTCTCAGAATAGTGCCCATACACCCTCAGGGCGATGTCTCGACGTTTGGAAAAAACGACTTGTTCCAGTAAGGCAATGGTTTTAGTATCAATCGGCTTGGAAAGCTGGATTACAGAAGTTTTCAGATCTTCTGCCAATTTAGCCAATTCATTCGCGGTCACGCCCTTTGAAATTTGATAGCGACCAGTGGCTAGGTCTACCGTAGTTAAGCTCACAGACTTTTGTTACGTGAAATAGTATCTGCTAAATATAGGGCTTTCTTGTAATACGTTCATGACGGGACGAATATCACTTTTCCTTCTCCGTTCAACGGGCAAGTGCGAATCCGGGAACTTCGGGATTGCCTCTTACCCGCAATCGGCCAGATGTCAGATTGTGTCACAATCTCATCTGGCCGCTCAAACGCTCCGAAGTCGCTAGCGGAAGAGTTTTATAAATTTTCATTGATGGACGTAGCTAGTGCTGGGCATACTAACGCGGCAGTTTGGTGTACCCGCGTTGCGATTGCTTTCCAAAATTCTGGACTTCCATTATCAATTGAGATACATTTGCCCGGATAACATTTCGATATAGGCCTGTGATAAAAGATGCTCTGCTTGGAATAGCAATTGGCGATGCGCTTGGTGTACCGTATGAATTTAAGCCACGAAAGGAATTTGAAGTTAAGCCAGTCGACGACATGGATGGTTATGGGACTTACAACCTACCACCCGGAACATGGTCCGATGACACGTCTTTGTCGCTCTGCCTGGCGGAAGTGTCTTAGCCCCCTAAATGGTTGGACAAAATTGTAAAAACAGTTTAGTCCATTTAATTTGGGAATCATGAGTAAACAAAGACGAACATTCAGCGCCGAAGATCGCTATTCGATCGTACAGGAATCTCTTCGGGACGGCCATGCTGATGTCAGTAGGAAGTACAACCTGTCACCATCACTTTTGAGAAAGTGGAGGCAAAAGTATTTAGACAGTGGTAAGGATGGCCTTCGCGATTCATATGTCCGTGTCGATCCTCAATTACGCGCTCTTGAAGAAGAAAATGAGCGACTTAAGCGGATTGTGGCCAAGCAAGCTTTGGAATTGGAGGTAAAAAGCGAGCTGCTAAAAAAAACTCCTATCGGACCCAGGAAAAGATAGCTATCATGGCACGATATCAGCTTAATGCGACCCGAAAAGAGTTGTGCCGGTGGTTAGAAGTACCGCGGAGTGTAACATACTACAAACCACGACAGGGAACACCAGGGGTAAAACCTAGTCGTGAAACTATGACCGTAGACGGGGTTTCAGTATCAAACGAAGATGTGACCGCACGGATTAGGCAACTTATTGATACTGAATTTAATGCATTTGGATATGAATACATTACACACGAACTGAAAAAGGAATATATAATCAACAAGAAGAAGGTATACCGCCTGATGCTAGCCAATGACCTACTATTGGGAAAGATGATTCGACCGGCTGGGAAGCGGGATTTTGTTCAATTTCGGCGAATTGAAGCCACAAAGCCCCTGGAGTATCTTTGCTGGGATATTAAGTATATCTGGATCAATGGTGAGCGACGTAATTATTATCTCCTGTGTATTTTAGATGTATTTACCCGTAAAATCGTCGATTGGATATTCCAGAGCAGCATTCGACAACTGGACTTAATAAATTTATTGCGCCGCGTCAACCATTTTCATCAGTTACAAGGCGTCGTTCTGCGAAATGATAACGGTAGCCAATTCATCGCTAACAAAGTGCGTAATTTTTTGAAAAATTCGGAAGTCAGACAAGAGTTTACACACGTAGCAACACCAGAAGAAAACTCTTATATCGAAGCGTTTCACAGTATTTTGGAGCGTGAGGTGATTGAACGTAATGAATTTGCCAGTTACTACGAGGCAAAAGAAACGTTGCAGCGTTTCATCAAGCATTATAATGAACGCCGGTTACACCGCTCCATCGGCTTTACCACACCCCAAAAGAAATGGGAAGAAGCTATGCCAAACGCCTTAACCGTGCTGGAAGAAGTGTCCAACTAATAAGGGGCCAAGACAAGTGCGACCCTAGGACCTGGAATGCGCGCGCAGGTCGGGTTCTAGGTAACAAGGAGGCCGTGAAGTCACTCAACGCTTATTTGGGCAACCTTGAACAACAATTACTTGACGCACATGCTTCTTTAATTCGCCAGGCGAGCTTGCAACTGCCGAAACCATTAAAAACAAATTCTTGGGAATCGGCCCAAAACAGCGGATGTTGATGGCGGTGATTGTAGAGCACAATCGGCGGATGCACTCGCTAGTTGGCCAGGAATACGCTGTCGGAACATTCAAATGCTACGAGGTTTTGAGACGGCACACCGAAAGCTTCTATTTCTCCTGTTAAATGAGTAGCTGGGCTCATCGAACAGATAGGGCGTCAGTTGCCACACATTGTGAACAAGTCGCATGAACCTGACTCGGTTGCGAAGGAAATGCAGATCAGGCGCTTCGGAGACGAACCTGTTCCAGACCAAGCTCCTGTTTTCGATCAGAAAGCTACCAACAGGAATTCTCCATGTGATCCCGTTCATTAGCGTCCATTCTTCTGTTTCGGGTACCAAATAATCGATGAACATAAACCCCAGGTTGACATCAAAGTTTGGTCGGGGCCGAAGAATAAAATTACCATGACCGAGCAGAAATTTTGCTCCGGGTCCAGCCAATCTGAGCAAACGCATACCGGCGCTCCGATATCTTATAGTTAATCCCCGGTATCAGCCAGTATGCGTAAGGATTGCCGGCATTTGCGTGCACGCCGGCCAGCAGCACCATGCAAGCACCGAGTGCCGACAACCGGCGTTCAAGTGAAGAGGCAAACTTGCCAAGTATACCCATCTTTGGAAGCAAGAGTGAAAATCAGGGCTTATGATTCAAAACCGGTTTGCCCGAAATCGTAGTACGTATAACAAATATGGACGATTTCGCCATTTGTGCGGCAAATGGTATGCGACTGAATTCCCACCGGTACCTCTTCGATTTGTACCATCATCGCAGCTTCTATCAGGTCCGCCGTGAGCAACGCGTAGGAATGACTGGCAATCTCGTTTTTAAGCAATACATGCGCTTCCACGACGGCCTGCCCGTATAGCTTCTTAAAACCTCGGAGGTCGTACTCCGCAATGGGGCCGTAGTGAGCGATTAATTTCAACGTCAGGTCAAACTTTACGCCTAACAGCCGGTTAATCTGCTCCAACCGAAAGTGAAATGCGTTACGCATTCTCTCGAACTGCCCCAGCAATTCAAAAACAGAGGGCGGACGACCCAGCTTGTAAAAAAAGATTGCATCGCCCTCTATTTCCGAAATACGGAGCATCAGCTCGTTTTCATCGATGATCGCGGAAAGCAACTCGTAGATAATTCTTCTGCCGGTTGAGAAATCTGTATCCTGAACAAAGCGTGTAAATCCACTTATATCTGGAATAAAGATCAACCCCATTTCAGGCGTCATTTCACCCAAAGTGAGCTTGAATACATGTGCGTTTCCTGAATCGCTAATCATGGCACTGGGTGTTTAACCGGAGCTTCCGGCGGTGGCAATCGCGAAATCTTCTTTCAGACTGGAATCTTAGTTTCGTGCGCTTTTCTTACCGCGTGGTGTAAGATTTCCATTGCTTGTCGACGGCAATTTCCATTCGCTTTAGACGACTTTGGTTTTGAATGGTAAATAATCCTAAATGTCGTCCAGTGCTAGTTCTGTTGTCAGTACGACTTCCCTGTTTTCCAGCAGCGGTACGATTTGCTGTATGACAATCTGCTGGAAATGGGCCGAACTTCTGTGATCTGCGAGAGCCGTTTCGTCAGTATAGACTTCTAACAACACGATCACATTTGGGTCTGCATTGCTTTGGTACACAGTATAGGAGAGGCTACCAGGCTCATTCCTGCTAGGTGGCGCTAGCTTCGCGAGCAGTGCCAGCACTTCTCCAAGTTTGCCCGCCTTCACCTCCCATTTGGCAAATGTCGTAATCTGTTTTGCGCTCATGTTCGGATTGTTTTTTAGGCCTCCAATATCGCAATCACTTTTTCTGCCACGCCTTGGGCCGAGGCAGGATTTTGACCTGTGACAAGCCGTCCGTCGGTGATACTGTGTGGCTGCCAGGGCTCTACGGAACTGTAATTGGCACCGTGATCTTTCAAAAGGTCTTCCAGCTCAAACGATACATCCTCACTCGCATAATTCTTTTCTTCTAATGCACTGAAACCAGTCACATTTTTACCTTTCACCAGATAAGAGCCGTCTTTGAGTTTAACATTACCCAAGGAAACCGGCCCGTGGCAAACCGCGCTCACCACCTTGCCACTTTCGTAAAAGGATGCCAGTATTTGTTGAACGGGCGGGTTGTCCGTCATGTCTACAACCGGCCCCAGTCCTCCCGGCACGAATACCGCGTCGTATCCATCAATGGATAAACTATCAATGCTTTTGGTGTTTTTCATTTTGACAAGTCCTTCGTCATTCAAAAACGCCTGGTTGACTGGATCTTCCAATTCTACCATATCTATCGGCGCCTCTCCGCCTTTAACGCTGTAAATGTCGATATCGTAACCTTGCTTCTTAAAAGTCTCATAAGGGTGCGCCAGCTCGGTGAGCAAACTGCCGGTTTTACGATTTTTGGGTCCGATAAGGCCCGCACTGGTTACCAGGAACAGGATTTTCTTTTTCATGATTTAAATGATTATGGGTTAAAAAATTGATTGAAATTACTTGTCGCCGGCTGCTTTGAGGATTAATTCCGCAACCTTTTGAGGTTGTGATAGCATAGCTACATGGCTGCTCGGCAAGTGGATCACTGTCGCCTTCATCCTGGCTGCCATTTCCGCTTCTACCAGCGGCGATATAATGTGGTCGTTATCCGATACGACAAAGAAGTTTGGCTTGCTTTTCCAGGCAGGGTTCGACACTTTAGCTGATATGGTACTGACATGGAACCGGCCTTGTCCCGCAGCGATCAGTTTTGCCTCGGCAGGCGGTAAATCCTGGGCAAAGTGGTTCAAAACAGTTTCCTCTTTCAGCCGGATGAAGCCGTCTTCGACGATCGGGTCAGTCAATCCGGGCACATTCGGTAGCTTGCGTACTTCAAACGCATCCTTAGTGATATCTTCAATGCTTTGACCTTCGTCGGGAGCATATGCGGCGACGAATACTAGTCCCTTAACCTTTTCATTATTCCCGGCCTGTGTGATCACCACACCGCCCCACGAATGGCCTACCAGAATCACATTGCCTTTCACCTCGGCAATGGCACGATCGACAAAAGCGACATCGTCATTAAGGGATGTCAGCGGGTTTTGAACAGCGATGGTTTTGTATCCCTTCTTTTGTAAAATGGGGATCACCTTGTTCCAACTCGACCCGTCGGCAAATGCGCCATGCACGAGGACGATGGTTGGCTTGTCGTCCTGTTGGGTCGACTGGTTCGCTTGCAGGGGTTCTGCATTGGGCTCGATAGCTGTAATCATGGGAAACAGGGTTAGAATGGCCAATCTGGCCATCAGTGATCGACTCGCTTTCATAAAAACTAATTTTAGGGTTGAAACAAATAGACGTTGATGAAGCGTAATCCTTCATAAATTCGAACGATAACCTACATACGTACTGGTTAATTGTCTTTCTTAGCGTGTCGCAACATTACCATTGCTGATTGGGGAGGTCTTTCGGTAGTCTGTGAAGTTGCAACCGCAACCGGTCTTGAAGAATTTGCTGAAATGGGCGATATCGTCGAAACCTAGCTTGTAAGCGACGGTCTTCATGCTGACTCCTTCCACAAGCGCCATGCGTTTAGCTTGCAGCAATAAACGCTTTCTGATATTCGCACTTACCGAAATACCGGTTTCTTGCTTCACAATTTGGTTTAAATAGTTCGGCGTAACCGCCAGTTCGTCGGCATATTCGCTCACTTTTTTGATGTTGTGGTATCTGCATTCCAGCAAATCAAAAAACCTTCTGGCCAGCACCGTCATATCATGCTTAAATACGGAGCGCGGCAAAACGTACCGCTGCCGGAACAGATAGATCAGCACTATTTTAAGATATGCCGCTAGCACTTGAATTTGCTGATTATGCGTATCGGTCAATTCTTGGCGCATGCATTGGACAACGCACATAATATTGGTTGCAGCCGACGCCTCCACTTCGAACAATCGCGAGCTCCCACATGCCAGCCCCGGATAATGCGAGTCAGGATCGAGCCGCATTAATGTAACTGGAAACCGGATGATCACGCCTTCAAGATCTTCGGCAGATCTTACATGGCACGGCTGGCCGGGAACGAGAAAGATCATCGTCCCCGCCGACACTTCGTATGTTTCCAGGTCAAACATGATCTGCATACGCCCTCCGGTAACCCAAACTATTTCGACCATTTCTCCACGCCTGTCCGGCTGTCTGCGGGCATACTCGGTTTCCAACGTTCTTATTTCGAAACCTTCGGCGCCATGAGCTGTAAAAGTCGTCGGCTCTACGGGCAGCCATTCTAAAGTTGTAAAGCTTCTCATAACGGCAACATTCAATTGATTTATAATATTGACTAATGATAATCGGGGTAGGATAAATTAGACGCTCTTATTCAGCCACTGGGTGATATCCCTGACGATAATTCCATTGTACTTATCATGAAGCAAACCATGGTAATATCCTTAACCCTTTCAGATTTAAGGGCCGGTCGACCGCATAAACTGCCGGAAACACGTCACTGGCACTGTGACCCATAAAAAAATAGCTCCGATAGAAAATATTCCGTCCCGCACTGTTACGGAAAAAAGATGTCGTTTGGTTTTCTCCTGATCTCATGGAACCTGTCGTCAACAGTTTGATCTATCTCAATAGCGATAAGATCATTGTAAACAATTGCGTACCATTGCGTCAGTACATTTCAAAAAGCACCAATTTCTCATTTTAAATATCTCGTTTACAGTTATTTAAAATTAGAAACCGCAATAAGGAAATAGTCATCGGATATGTTGAGCTCCGATATTTTCGGAGCCTGCATACATCCAACTCCGAGAATATCGGAGTTGGAATGACTTCATGAAAACTAACACGACTTCGCCCGCGTTACAGATCCTCCTTTTGAATGCCGAGCTTGGCCATTTTGGATTCCAGCGTTGTTGGCTTAATATTTAAAACTCAGCCGCTTCATTTAAACCACGTACGACCCCCTTCGTTTTTTGAGAACGGAAATGAGATACTCCCTTACATCGAGGCGATAGTAAAGGTCCAGTCTTCACCTGCCCCCGGCAACTTCTTGTTTCAGGTTTCGGTTGGTCGCCGCCACAATGCGAACATCGACTTTTTTGCCAATTTAGCACCCAAAGGGTCGATCTCTTTTTCCTGTAACACCCGCAATAGCCTCACCTGCAAGTCCAGGGGCATCTCTCCAATTTTATCCAGGAATATAGTTCCTTCATGGGCCTTTTCAATAGTTATGAACGAGTTTCACATTGCTATCGACAACACCGTTTATATAATCATAGCTTCCAACGTCTCAAAGCAGTACGCCCCCTTTGTAGTGGAAAGGCTCCGGCACGTTGTCTTCACCGAATATTTGAAGCATTTCTATTTCTGTTTGCCTGCATATTGCGAGCATCGGCGTGTCGTTATGCAATCCTTCAAAAGGGTTTTCCGAATAGTCGGCGATTAACTCCATGGTAACATATATCCAGCCAATGACAATATTGACCGGGATGCTCAGCCAAATTCCGAAACCTCCGAATTTGGCGAATTCACCAATTGTCCCAAACGGCAGCAGAGCAACGAAAATGCACACAAAAATGAAGCTGAATGTTGCTTGTTTGCGGGGAAACGGGGTTTGTTTAATTCGTTCCAGCCTTCCCTGAGCATCTAAAAAGTTACAAACGATGCCCTGAATCGCAAGTTGCTGCACGCTGCTGATGTCCCTTCGTTTAAACAGCAACTGGATCAAATGTACTTGCATCGTCAGGAGCTGGATGGCTTTGTTTGAGAACTTACTTAAATACAACTCTTCTGCGGGCGACAGGTACTTGCGATCCGTAACGTCACCCAGTTCCTTCTTGTATGATTCGGTGAGTTTTTCCCGTCGTTTGCGGTTATGGTTTCTTATAGCAGCGAGATTGCTTGTTCCGACATGCTCCCAGATGGTCGGCTCCAACAATTGTTCACGGAGCTGGTACAGGTACGCAATGTTGTAAAAGAGCAATCGCCTTCTTATTTTTTTTTCGGGTTTTACATTGGGTTCTCCCGACCGGCAATGCTTTATCAACGCGGCCAGCTTTCTGCAGTCGTTGGTGATTTCGCTCCAAATTTTCCTGGCCTCCCACAGCCTGTCGTAAGCCTGGTTGTTTTTGAAACCCACATAGAATGCAACGGCAGTTCCCACAAGTGGAATGGATACCCAGGGCACGGCGACCTCTTTCCAATCCATAAAATAGAACACACAAGTTATCGCACTCATCCAGCCGGTCAGCCATAACAGATGATGTCCAGTGAATTCAAGAATCGATCGAACCGAAAGCGTCTTCCTGATAATCATAACAGGGTTTCCTTAAAAATCCTGAACAGTAGGCCGCATCACTATTTCGTTGATATCGACATCGGAAGGTTGCTCAATGGCAAATGCGATTGCCCTAGCCACGGAGGCGGCAGGTATGGCCAACTCGTAAAACTGGTTGACATTCGTCGAACTTTCCGCGTGAACAGTAGTATGTTTCAATTCCGATTCTACCGCTCCCGGCTCGATTACCGTCACCCGTATGTTGGCACCAACCTCGTGCCTTAGCCCCTCGCTGATCGCCCTGACAGCAAACTTGGTCCCGCTGTAAACCGTCCCCCCGGGACTGAAAACCTTGACACCCGCTACCGAGCCCAGATTGATAAAGTGCCCCGACTGCTGTTTTTGAAATATCGGTAATGCGGCAGCAATACCATACAATACTCCTTTGATGTTTATGTCGATCATGGTATCCCATTCGGCGGTCCGCACCTCGACCATAGGGGCAATCGGCATGACACCGGCATTGTTGATGACGACATCTATCTTCCCATAGGTCTTCAAACCAGCATCAACAAGGGCTTCTATGTCGCTCTTGCTGATTACGTCCGTCTGCCGGCAAATGGCTGTACCACCCTTTGAAACAATATCGCCGACGATCTCTTCCAGAAGAGTTATTCTTCGGGCTCCGAGCACCATTAGCGCGCCTTTTTCTGCCAGGTGCCGCGCAGTTGCCTCTCCAAGGCCGCTGCTGGCTCCGGTGATCACAACCACCTTGCCTTCTATGTTATTGCTCATTTTGGATAAAGGTTAGGTCTGAATGGATTACTATTTAATATAGACGGTCTTGATGTTGACGAATTCGTGGATTCCGAAGTCGCTTAGCTCCCGTCCGTACCCGGATGTTTTTACCCCGCCAAAAGGAAGTCGGGGGTCCGACAACACCCTGTGATTGACATAGCTGGAACCCGCTTGCAATTCCACTGATGCGATGCGTTCTCCCCTGGCTATATCTTGGGTAAATACCCCAGAGCCAAGGCCGAAAATGCTGTCATTTGCAATTCTGACCGCATCAGCCTCGTCCTCGGCAGTGATAATAGAAGCAACCGGCCCGAACAATTCCTCGTCATAACCCGGCATGCCCGGTTTTACATCGGTAAGAATGGTCGGCGGGTAAAAAGCATTGTTCCCCTCTGGAACCTGACCTCCAAGAATACAACGGGCACCCTTTTCAATCGAACGTATTACCTGCCCATGAAGCTCATCGCGCAGGTCCTGGCGGGCCTGAGGCCCTACGTCCGTCGATTCGTCCAGCGGGTCGCCCATCCGCTTTGCGGACATTTTCGCAAGGAACAATTCCGTAAACCGCTCCAAAACCTTTTTCACCACCACGAACCGCTTTCCGGCAATGCAGCTCTGGCCGCTGTTGATTAGCCGGCTTTCCACACATGCTTCGGCCGCCAGTTCCAGGTCGGCATCTTCGAGCACCACATAGGCGTCGCTTCCACCCAATTCGAGCACCGTTTTTTTCAGTACCGACGACGCGGCTGTCGCTACCTTGATTCCTGCATTTGTACTTCCCGTGAGCGTCACCGCCTTAACGACCGGATGTTCAATGATTTTGGAAACCTGACCGCTTCCGATCAGGAGTGTTACAAAGACATTTTTGGGAAACCCGGACTCTTCAACAATACTTTGTATCGCAAGTGCACACCCGGGTACGTTCGAAGCATGTTTCAGAATACCGCAATTACCTGCCGCAAGTGCGGGAGCAAGGAAACGGAACACTTGCCAGAAGGGGAAATTCCACGGCATTACCGCCAATATCACCCCAAGCGGCTGAAAGGACACGTAACTTTTGGACGCCTCCGTATCAACAGGCCTGTCGGCCAGATACTTCGCCCCGTTTGCTGCATAGTATTCACAGCATACGGCACATTTTTCAATCTCACCAATGCCTTGTGTCACCGGTTTCCCCATTTCATTGGCCATCAGCACCGACAACTCGTGCTGACGCTTCCTAAGCACACCGGCCATGGTCTGCAATAGCTTACTACGATTTTCATGGGATGATGTTTTCCAGTGTTCCCAGGACTTTTGCACCTCTTCAATTTTGGTGACGACACTTTTAAAATCGAGTTCTTCGTAAGTCTTGATCTCAGACCCCGTTGCCGGATTAATCGAAACGATTCCCATAATTGAAAGTTGGAATATTGGTTAATTACGATAAAAAAGGTGCGCATCTACACTAGCGCGGCCGCCTCCTGCCAAGAGGATAGTGATGACCAGCCCGAAAAGCAGGACAAAATATTCGAGGCCTTCCGGCTGATTGGGATGCTGGTACCAGTTCATGAAAAAACCCGCTTTGGCATGCGAGCTGACTACCGCTCCCAAAAAATTGCCCAGCATGCCCAGGGCAGCTACCCTGGCAGCGAAGCCAATGAGTATCATCAGTGATCCTATGGATTCAATAAGAATGACCAGCAATGCAACAATGTAGGGTAAGCCAACTGATCCTGTCAGGAACTGCATGGTTCCCTGGAAGCCATAGCCGTCAAACCAGCCCAAAAGTTTTTGTGCACCATGCGGAAAGATGGTGATACCCAGCGCCAGGCGTGCAACTAGTGCGGTCGTATCGGCCGGGTCTGTGATGAAGATTCTGTTTAACAACATAGTCATATGGTTGAAGGTTGAATGCGAAAGACCTATAAAACGATTGGCGAAAAACTCCTCGCTACCTACCTAATCTTAGACCAAAATTGGTGCATTCCGAAACAATGACCAATGGCATATTTATCCTATTATTTGTAGTGATCAATGCAATCTTTTTCCAAGGCTACAATTCCATTCGCTATTGATCTATTTACACGAAATACAGAATCTCCGAATTTTGTATCGCAATCTTATAGTCCTAGTAAAACTTTGAAATCTTATCCCAAACAAAATATTATGAAGATCAAAGAACTTCTCCCCGGCAAGCTAGGCTTTGGCTCTGCCCCATTGGGCAATATGTTCAGGAATATTCCCGACCAGGAGGCGTTGAACACCGTAGCGACGGCGTGGCAACACGGAATACGTTACTTTGACAGCGCTCCCTTCTACGGCGCAGGATTGGCCGAAATACGTCTGGGCGAAATACTTTCCCAACACCCGCGCGATGAGTTTATCCTAAGCACCAAGGTAGGACGCGTCATCCTGGACGAAATTGAAGATGTACGCAAGCGCGATTTAGGCGAGAAGGGAGAGATTTTCAAGTATGGGCTTCCCAATAGGATCGTTAACGATTACTCGGAGCAAGCTACGTTCCGTTCGATCGAAGATAGCCTCAGGCGTTTGAAAACAGATCGCCTGGATATTGTCTGGGTACACGATGTTTCACAGGATTTTTATGGTGATGAATGGCTGGGCAAGTTTGAAAGCGCCCGCAAAGGCGCCTTCCGCGTGCTCGACCGGCTGCGGGACGAGGGGGTGATTAAAGCCTGGGGCCTGGGCGTTAACCGGACGGAGCCTATCGAAACCATCCTGAACCTGGACGAGCCCCGGCCAGACGGCTTCCTACTGGCCGGCCGGTATACGCTACTCGACCACAGCCACGCCTTGCAGAGGGTAATACCGGAGGTAATCAAGCAAGGCCTCGGTATTGTAGTGGGAGGACCTTACAGCTCGGGAGTACTCGTGGGCGGCTCACATTTCGAATACGCTCCTGCGTCGCCTGAAATGCTCGGTAAAGTTTCGAAAATCAAAGCAATTGCCGACCGCTTCGGCATAAGTATGAAATCCGCTGGCTTACAGTTTTCTCTCGCAAGCCCTGCGGTAGCGGCCGTCATCCCCGGTTCCAGCAAACCCGGCCGTATCGCCGAAGATATCGAGGCATTGACTGCCATAGTCCCCGGCGAATTCTGGCATCAACTGCGGGCACAAAACCTGGTCGATCCGGCCGCTCCGCTTCCGGTTGACAGTGAATAGTTTCTATTTGACATCAAAATGCTTGCGGATCCTGACCCGCACAAATTTGAATGCGGGCATATTGCTTTCTCCGACGACGTTATTGATCGAAACCAGCACGTTCGCCTCCGGGAAATAAGTGACGACATTACCCTGGGGTATATTATACGCAACGATGATAAATAGCGGTGCTTTCCTTTCTATTCCGTCGTCGTAGTTATACAGGTCAACAACGTCGCCATCTTTAAACCCCTCGCTTTTGATATCCTTTTCATTCATAAATACCACACGCCTTTCATTTTTAATGCCGCGGTAACGGTCTTCCAGCCCGTAGATGGTGGTATTGAATTGATCGTGTGTCCTGGTTGTCGCCATCAGGTATTCACCTTCCGCTAGCTGAATTTCTGGAACGGGGCTTATCGTGAACGGCGCTTTGTCGACAAATTGCTCCGTGAGAAATTTTCCGTCCCTGGCAGCATTGGGTAAATAGAAACCGCCGCTCTGCCTTACACGGGTATTATAGTTTTCAAAACCGTCGATGCACTTTTCAATCACATCCCTGACCGCATCATAGCTGTCGTGATACTTGCCCCAATCGACCACCGAACGTGATCCGAGCGTGGCCATGGCGAGCCTGCAAATGATCTGCACTTCGTTAATCAGATTGGGTGAAACAGGGTCCAGAATGCCTTTCGAGGATTGGACGACACCCATGGAATTTTCGGTACTGATGAACTGCGCCTCTCCATTCACAATGTCCTTGTCGCTTCGCGATAATGTCGGTAGGATGATTGCCTCTTTGCCATGGACCAGATGGCTGCGATTCAGTTTGATCGATACGTGAACGCTTAAATTGACTTTTCGCATGCCTTCGGCGGTATAGGTGGTGTCGGGCGTGGCCGAAATGAAATTCCCACCCATCGCAAAGAACACCTTCAACCTTTTGTCGTGCATAGCGTGAATGGTTTTTACCACGTCAAACCCATGCGCGCGCGGCGGCTCAAATCCAAAAACATCCCGAAGCCTATCGAGTTGTCGCGCTGTGGGTTTTTCGTCGATCAGCATTGTCCTGTTACCCTGCACATTGCTGTGGCCTCTGACGGGGCAAAGTCCCCCGCCGCGAATCCCGATACTGCCTTTAAGCAAAGTGATGTTTACGATTTCTTTCAGCATGTCAACGCCATTGGGTTGCTGGGTCAATCCCATTCCCCAACAAAAAATAATACGCTTTTTGTCGGAGAGTATTTGCGCCGCTTGCCTTACCAGATCAATAGAAAGACCCGCCGCGTCCACCAGCTTTTCCAGGTTGTGGCTTCTTATATGCATGACGAATGCTTCAAAGCCAGTGGTGTTTTTTTCTATGAAATCCCAATCAAAAACCAGTCCCGGCGATCGCACCTCCTCCCGATAAAGCAGCAGTTCTATTGCTTTCAGCAAAGCCATGTCGCCATTTATCCTGACTGGGAGAAACAGGTCGGCGAGCTGGACGGCGTTTCCAAAAACGCCATTCAACTGCTGAGGGTTTCGAAAGCCCAACAGGCCGGCCTCGGGCAACGGGTTGATGGCTATGATTTTCGCTCCATTTCTTTTCCCTTTCTCCAATGCGCTCATCATCCTTGGCGCATTGGTACCCGGGTTGTGCCCTATGACTACGATGACATCCGCTTCGTGCAGATCGTCGAGTGTGACAGTTCCTTTTCCAACCCCAATCGTAGCGGAAAGGGCCGTGCCACTTGTTTCATGACACATATTGGAACAATCGGGCATGTTGTTGGTGCCAAATTCCTTTGCGAAAAGTTGGTACAGGAATGACGCTTCATTACTAGTCCGACCCGAGGTATAGAATGCGGCCTGATTCGGGTCATCCAAAGCATTCAAATGTTCGGCAATTTTGTTAAATGCGTTCTCCCAACTGATCGGTTCGTAATGGGTACCGCCGTTTCTGAGATACATCGGCTCAGTCAATCGGCCTTTCTTGCCGATTTCGTAATCCGTCAGTAGCGCAAGATCGTACACGGAATTTTCTCTGAAAAAACGGGCAGTCAGCTTTTTGGACGTAGCTTCCTCGGCGAGCGCTTTTGCGCCATTTTCACAATATTCCCCGACCACGGAACGCTCATCGTCCGGATCGGGCCACGCGCAGCTCGGGCAGTCAAAACCTCCCTTCTGGTTCATTTTCGCCAATGCACGAAGGCCCCTGAGCGGAATCCCCTCTTCGACCAGATCTGTTAACGCAGCCACCACTGCCGGCACACCTGCCGCCCAGCGCTTGGAGGGCTTGGTGGTCAAATTCAACAACTTCTGTGGATTTTCGGCGGATGGATTCTCCTCTTCCTTTTTCATTTGTCTCAGCTGTTTGGGTGATCGTAATTATCGCTCTGGTCTTCCAAAGGGGCTTCTAGGCATATGAAATCCTTTTCAACCAAGATCTTCATTAGACTGCTGTTTTCCGAAAAACCTACAATTTCAGTCGTCGACAACTCGTCAATCATTTGGCCAGGCATACCTACGATGATTGCTTTTCCGTCGAAATCGATCGATAATTGATGTCCAGTAGTCCGCACAATCGAATATATTAACATACGGGTCAGAAACTGAGAGTGCTCTATCACCATGCCATCTTCGGCTAATTTTCTAACATCCGTCTTTGTGAGGCGAAAGCGGATAAATTGTTCTTTGATTCGGATTTTCATGTTGCGATTAGTTGTTGAAACGACATTTCAATAACCGTCAGGAATACATGCAATGCCCTATCTGGCCTTCCAAAAGTCTGAAATTAACGATCACCTCACAATTGATTCACCCGGCATTGATTTGTATACATTATCTAAAAATTGCGAGTGAACGCAGACTCCGACTGCATACAACCTAGTTAGCAGATAGAGCTTCTCCGATTGCTAACTTGGTAGTGATCTGGATAACAAAATTGATTTACAAAGTTCTACAGAGACCGCTTTTACCTCCTTAGGAACATAATATCGATAATGTGTCCCTTAACTAGCTGACCTCTCAATGTCTGATTACCTTTTACACCAACTGTAAGCTTCCCTGCATTTGTAGCCTTACCTAAAATGGACTTGACTACTTGCCTTTGGGTGACATAAACAACGTTTTCTGGATGATATGGATGATAACCTTTAGAATTCTGACAGGGCATCCTAAAATGATGCTAGCTCATACGGCTTAAGTGCAAGTAATGCGAAGTAGGAAGAGAGGGAGAGAAGAATGAACATCACAGACCTACACTGCCGTCCGCTATGAAATTCTGATACTCTTTGGCGATGCGGTCCCAAAAAAACACCTTCTACGGCAGCGGCCGTAGACAAGCAGGGATCGCGATCGCCCCTATATCGGCGCTGTCGGCCAGGATCGCTACGGCGATGCAGCCAAGGGGTTTAATTTCGGAAACAACCGCGTCAGCCTGATCCTTTGACTTTTCATACGTGAACGCAACGGCAGCGCCATCTGGTGCAAGTGTCTTTGCGATCGCCGCGCCAATGCCCCGGCTGCCGCCGATTGTTAACGCTTTTTCCCTTTTAAATCTGACATTTGTTTTTATGTAATTTTTGTTTGTATACAATAACACCTCATTGGGAATGCATTTCGAAATGGTCAGGTGCCCTCGTAACGTTTGGTCTTTTCCGGAACTTTAATAAGGTGATCAATAAGGCAGTGATCAGCAAGCCTGCACTTAACAAAACCAGCGAGTGCACGCCGGCGTGAACGATCACCAAACCTCCCAGATAGGTTCCAACCGCCAATCCTGCATTGGCAAATGTTACCATCAGGCTGCTTGCCAGTTCTGGAGCTTCCTCTGCTTCACTTGTGATACGGGTATTGGCAATAAGCAAGCCCGCAGAATGTACTAACCCCCACAGAATTACCAGTATGGCCATTAATCCGAGTATTGTTCCGGCACCATAGGCTAGCAGGTGAATGACAGCCAGCAGGATAAGAAACCAGCGGGTTGTGGCGACTTGGTTCCTGCTCAATGCTTTGCCTGCCGCCCAGTTCCCTGCTATGCCAGCAGCACCGAATAACAATAGCATGCCGCTCACCATCTTGCTTTCCATTTTGGTTACGTCCAGCAAGTAAGTCGCCAAGTAAGAGTAAGTAGCGTACATGCCGGCCATCATGATGAAAACAGTGGCGATGTTGGCCCACAGGCCCGGATTTTTAAAGATCACCATCTGGTCATTAAGACCGCCCTTTTCAAGTGTCGAAGGCATCGATGGCACGAATAGGGATAACAATATGAGAGCTGCCAGATTTATCACTCCGCCAAGTATAAATGACGACCTCCAACCAAAAAGACTGTTAACGTAGGTAGAAAGCGGGATACCTAAAACTGTGGCAATGCTTACGCCGGCAAAAACGATCCCCACAGCCTTAGGCGCATCTTTGCCCGGAACAAGTTTAGCGGCAGCGACGGCAGCGATCGACCAAAATATTGGATGGAAAAAGGCAGGGATCAGCCGTGCTACCATTAGTACAGCAAAATTCGGGGCAAAAAATGAAGCGAAGTTGCTAATTACGAAAGTGAGCAAGACAGCCGCCATCATCCATTTACGATTTACCCTGGAGGTTGCCAATACAGTAATAGGTCCGGCAAGCGCAATGGTGATCGCAAAAGCCGTCAGTAACCAGCCGGCCGTATCAATGCTCACATCGAGCCCTTTAGCGATATCCGGCATAATGCCGATCACACCCATTTCGGTAGTAATAATTCCAAAGGCCCCGAAAGCCAGGATATAAACAATTTTCTTCATTCTTTTCTTGTGTCCGTGTATTAATTTGCCAGTGGTCACTATTGCCAGCCACCTCCTAAACCGCGGTAAGATCCACCCAGGCATCCAATTGCTTCTTTTTGATTCCTGCAAGTTCTAGTTCACCTTGCAATACATTTGATTGATACCGGCCGCAGTAAAATCTTTTGAGACTTTACAGTCGGATATTAATTGAGCGGCGGTCAGAATGCCTAACCAGTCGCGGATCATACATGAATTTTTCATTATTAAGATATTGTTGCGTGTTTGGTTGTGCCCTTGGTCATCATGTCTAGTTCAAGACCGTTACCATCCTCCTCGGTTGGTACACCGGAAATCTTTTCATGAAGGCTTTGGAAAATGATGAATAAAACTGGGATGACCAGCAAACCAAGTATGACACCTGAAATCATGCCGCCCGCTGCGGAGTAGCTGATCGAATGGTTTCCCTGTGCTGAGGGGCCAGAAGCTATACTCAATGGGAATAAGCCGAAGATGAAAGCCAGAGATGTCATGACGATCGGGCGAAGGCGTAGCTTTGCGGCTTCCAGCACAGAATCAATCAGCGATAAACCAGTCCTGCGGCGTTGGATTGCGAACTCCACAACAAGGATCGCGTTCTTGGCAAGCAGGCCAATGAGCATGATCAGCGCTACCTGAACATAAATATTATTTTCAATTCCTTTGAGGCCGATTAGCGCAAATACGCCAAATATACCTGTAGGGATAGAACAGATCACAGCCAGTGGAAGGATGTAGCTTTCATACTGGGCAGCGAGCAGGAAATAAACAAAGATCAGGCTCATGATAAATATGATCGCTGACTGACCGCCTGATGATATTTCCTCCCGGGTTTGTCCTGAAAACTCGTAGCTGTAATCCGCCGGCAGTTTTTGGGCTGCCAGTGCTTTGATCGCCTCGATAGCTTCACCCGAACTATGCCCTTTTTTAGGAATAACGTTTAGTTCGATCGAATTGAAAAGGTTGTAACGGGATGCGGTTTCAGGTCCTAAAACTCGTGTGAGTTTGACAATCGCGCTTAACGGTACCATTTCACCTGTCTTATTCTTCACAAACACGCTCCTGAGCGCTTCCGGTGTACGTTTATCGTCGGATTCGGCTTGAAGCATAACTCGATAGTATTTACCGAAGCGATTGAAATCCCCAGCCTGTACTGTACCGAAATAAGACTGCACGGTTTGAAGCGCATCTTTTACGCTGACTCCCAACTGCCCAGCCTTATCATCATCGACATCTAGCTGGTATTGTGGGTAGTCCGCCTTAAAACTGGTGAAAGCCATGCCGACGGAAGGCAGTTTATTTAGTTCTGCAATGAAGTTGTTGGCAACACCTGCGAACTTATTAAGTTGTCCGGCAGACCGGTCTTGAAGTACGACGTTAAGAGCCTCCACGTTACTGAATCCGGGAACCGTTGGGAAGGTGAATACGAAAAAAGTTGCGCCTTTTATGCCAGCGAGGTCCTGCTGTACCGCGGCCATGATCTGCGCGATGTCTTTCAATTTCCCGCGTTCCTTTGGATCTTTCAACATAATGAACATCACGCCTGCTGAGGGACTGGCTGATTGCGTCAGTATGTTAAATCCCGGAAAGTTCAAGACATATTTGCCCGATTCAATTTGCAGTTTTTTCTCTGCCTGCAACATAATGCCTTCCGTACGTTTCAATGAGGTCGCAGACGGCAGTGACACCGATATCGCAATAAAGCCCTGATCTTCGCTGGGGATAAATCCGGTTGGCGTCGACTTGATCATCCATGCTGAGGCAAGTACAACCACCACGAGCCCACCTATGGCGATCCACTTACGTGCTAGTAAAAAGTTTACAAAGCCAAGGTAGCGATTGGTTATACGACTAAATCCAACATTGAAGCTTTTAAAAAAGCGGGCCTTGAAATTTTGTTTTCCTGGAGCTATCGTTTCGCTGTCGTGATGAGTATTCTTGAGAAATAATGCAGCGAGAGCAGGGCTTAATGTTAATGCGTTTAGAGCGGATATCATGATAGCGATAGCCATGGTAAAGGCAAACTCCCTGTAAAATAAGCCGGTTGAACCCTCCATAAAACCCACCGGTAAAAATACCGCGGCCATTACCAGCGTAATGGAAATGATTGCGCCGGTGATATCATGCATCGCGGAAAGGGTGGCGTGTTTTCGCATCATGCCGGTTGTCCCCATTTTGGCATGTACGGCCTCCACAACTACAATGGCATCATCCACCACAATACCAATGGAGAGGACCAGGGCAAACAGGGTCAGAAGGTTGATTGTGAACCCGAACAGGTACATGAAAAAGAAGGTTCCGACGATAGCCACAGGAACAGCGATAGCCGGTATGAGCGTAGCGCGAAAATCCTGCAGGAATAGATACACAACTATAAATACCAGAATAAACGCCTCTATCAGGGTATGTACCACCTGTTCGATAGAGGCATCAAGTAGGCGCTTGGTACTATAAAAAGTTAATGAATGGATTCCTTCAGGGAATTTCTTTTCAATTTTTTCCATGAAGTTATTGACATCAATCTGGATCTGATTAGAATTGGAACCGGCAAGTTGTATTACCGGCATGCCGATACCGACATGACCGTTGATCCTCTGTTTTGTGGCGTAATTGAACGAACCAAATTCGATTCTTGCTACATCTTTTAGCCGAAGGACTGATCCGTCAGGATTGTTACGAATTGCTATGTTCTCATAATCCTCCGGTTTATTAAGTTTGCCTTTGTATCTGATAACATATTCGAAGGCTTCGTCCGTCCTGTCCCCAAAGCGACCGGGAGCTGACTCCAGGCTTTTGTCCTGTATCGCATCGGTGATGTCTTGAGGAGATACATGGTAGGCCGCCATTTGTGCCGGATTTAGCCAGACCCTCATCGAATAATCCTGTGAGCCGCCGAAAATGTTGGCCGAACCTACTCCTGTGATGCGTTTGAGTTCTGGAATGATATTGATCGACGTATAGTTACTCAAAAAGGTCTGATCAAATTTTTTAACATCGTCTGAGTATATTCCGGTAGCCATTACCATGCTATTCATTTGCTTGGCGGAAACAATCCCTTGCCGAACCACTTCCTGGGGCAACTGGGAGGTAGCCTGAGTGACCCGGTTTTGCACGTTGACAGCAGCCTGATCGGGATCCGTACCCAGTTTAAAAAACACACTTATAACGAGGGTACCATCGTTACTGGCTGTTGAGGTCATATAGGCCATGTTTTCTACACCGTTGATCGCTTCTTCGAGTGAAGGTGCGACCGAACGGAGAATGGTTTCAGCATTGGCGCCCGGGTAGGTCGCATTTACCACCACACAGGGTGGAGCGATATCAGGGAATTGCTGTAGAGGTAATTTAAATAGGGCGAGCGAACCGAGTATGACAAGTATGATCGAGATTACGGTCGCCAGCACTGGTTTTTCTATGAACCTTTTAAGCATAGCTTCAAAGTTTTTAATATTAATTGTTTGTAGCGGTCAGTTTTTTAGTGGTCTGCGGATCGATCACTTGGCCCTCTTGCAAATTGTTAATTTCGTCGACGACGATATGGTCGCCGACTTTGATCCCCTCTTTGACCACGTAGTAGTGTCCTGAACGGCCTGAGATAACGATAGCCTGCTTTTTGATTTTGTTACTGTCTGCAAGCTGGTAAACGAAGATCTTGTCCTGTATTTCAAGCGTCGCTGACTGCGGTACAAGTAACGCGTCCTTATGCAACAAGCTGAGCTGAATCTTTCCAGTGTTGCCCGAGCGAAGTAATCCCCGAGGATTGGGGAAATTTGCACGGAAAGTGATCGCGCCAGTGCTTTTGTCGAACTGCCCGTCGATGATATCGACATATCCCTTTACCGGATAAGTGGAATTATCGCTAAGCAGGAGCGATACCGGAGGTAGCTGTCGAATTTTTTCTGTTAGGGTTTCTCCAGGGTATTGCGCTTTGAAGTTTACGAAGTCATCTTCGCTCAGGGAGAAGTAAACGTGTACATTATGTACATCGGAAAGATCAGTGAGTGCGCTGGCATCAGCAGGGCCGACCAAACTTCCCTTTTTCTTTTCAAGCCGGCCGATATAGCCGCTTACGGGGGCTTTGATCAGCGTAAAGCCTAAATTGATCTGTGCCGTACTGATGTTCGCCTTCGCCTCATCAATATTAGCTTTTGCAACACCTGCGGCAGCCCGGGCGGCCTTCAGCTGATAATCGGAAATGACCTTATTTTGCACGAGCGGCGTTAATTTCTGAACTTCGAGCTCCGCATTGAAGGCGGCTGATTCTGCCGCACGGAGCTTAGCCAGCGCGTTATTTAGCGCTGCTTTGAACGGTCTTTCATCAATTTTAAATAGCGGTGTTCCCGCGGTTACGTAGGCTCCTTCATCAACGTGAACTTGTGCAAGCGTGCCGCTGATTTGCGGTCGGATCTCTACTTCATCCACGCCCTTTATAGATGCCGGATATTGCTGATACGTATTAATGGATGAAGGTTGAATACTCGCGACGATTATCGGTGGCGGCGGCGGTATTGCATTATCGGGTTTGGGCGAACAGCTATATAATCCGATAGCTATGATGGCTAAAATGGTATGTTTCATAATTTTTTAAAAAATATTGCCTACAAATCCGTCAGTATTGTATTTAATTCGTCTGGGGAAGAAGGTCATAGCACTTCTTAATCGAGCTAACAAAAATATACAGCATAGTATATTTTTCAAAATAAAAGAATCGACAAGCTGGTCGCTAAAAACTCCATATTTGTCTATAAATCAACTATTTATCATCAACAATATTCGAATAAGGAAGGGATAAATGTACATGTTTTGTACAATAATGTACATTAATTTTTTTTCTTATACTGTAAATATATCTATGATGATACTACCAAAACAGACATTTATGTATATATTTGTACAGTATATTTTGTCGTTATGGAAAAGAGCAAAGGAGAGAAAACCAAGAATCATATCATTACGAAGGCGGCGCCGATATTTAATGTAAAAGGCATTTCAGGCACTTCGGTTGAAGAAGTCCTGCACGCTGCCAAGGTAACCAGAGGCTGTTTATACAGTCACTTCGAAACCAAGGAAGATTTGGCTCACGCAAGTGTCGATTATATGCTGCAAGTTTTAAGTGATCACCGTGATCATGTTTTGAACAAACAGCAGACAGCCAAAGGCAAGATATTTGCCTTTATGGAGTTGGAAAAGAACCCGCTACAGTCAATTTTCGAAGGAGGCTGCCCGTTGATTAACTTAGCAGCCGAAGCAGATGACACCCTCCCTTTGATTAACAAGAAAATCCGTAAGTATATGGATCAACTCATTGAAATGCTTACCGGTATTTTAGAAGACGGCATCAGAGCTGGGGAATTTTCTGAGGAACTGATCCCGGAAGAGTATGCAATGATGATGTTTGATTCACTTCGTGGCGCAAATGTGATGTGCTGTGTTAAAAATTCCACTAAACCTATGCAATTGGTTATCAAAGGTTTCAAGCGCATGCTTGAATCGTATTGTTTAACCCCGGGTATAAAAACCGTGTGATCCAAAATATGTCCAAAAAAATCTATAAAGCGGACCGCACCAAACTTTTTATTATAGAAAGCGTGGCAGAGGTCTTTAATAAAAAGGGATATGCCGGCACCTCAATGGCCGATGTGGAAGTCATTACAGGGCTTTCCCGCGGTGGGATCTACGCCCACTTTAAAAATAAGGAAACTCTTGCACTTGCGGTATTTGACTATAATCTGTCTAAACTCTGCTCAGTCATACAGAACCGTATCAAAAAAACTTGCAGTGCCGCAGATAAACTGTTGGTTTATGCCAGGGTTTACAAAGCGCTTGCGGAAGACAGCGTTATTCTTGGCGGCAGTCCCATTTTAAACACCGGATCAGAGGCGGACGATACCAACTCTCTCCTTCGGGAGCGCGTAGCTGAAGCCAGCTTTAAGTGGCAGCAACTCATGATTCTTTTAATAGAAGAAGGAAAACGATCGGGTGAATTTAAATCTGATGTTGATGCCAGCCAAATGGCTTTTTCGATGTTGTCATTAATCGAGGGCGGCTTACTTCTGGCGCGACTAACCAAAGATCAATCCCGTATGGAGCAAATACTGGATGCCTATCAGCAAATGATACGGGCAAACATGGTTCGTTAGAAAGTTAAATCGATTAAAATTTAATGTAGGATCAAGCGGAAAGCCAGTACAATCATGACCTTGTGATTGTAATATCATGAAATATGCGGATATAATTTTTATGGAAGCAAATTCTACCGCAGATTTTATAAAAAGTGCCACACATGCAGTTAGCGCAACACTACCTTTGTCTATATAGATATCAATTTAAAATCAATATAATTCATGGAACAAAAACCTCCATTACCGCCTTTTAATTTGATAAACGCAAAACAAAAAGTCCAAATGGCTGAAGATGCATGGAATACACGAAATCCTGAAATAGTATCTAAAGCCTACACTTTAGACAGTGAGTGGCGTAACCGGTCAACATTTTTAAATGGTCGTGAAGAAATTGTTAAATTCCTAACAAAAAAATGGGAAGACGAGCATCAATATAAACTTAAAAAGGAGCTGTGGGCGTTCACCGATAATCATATAGCAGTGCGATTCGAATATGAGTTTCACAATAGCGATGGACAATGGTTCCGTGCCTATGGTAACGAAAATTGGGAATTTGACGAAAATGGCCTGATGCGAAAGAGATACGCCAGCATAAATGATGTCCCAATTCAGGAATCTGAACGCAGGTTAAAATAACATATAAATTAAATCAGGTGTGTCATAAACCCTTTTTTACCATTTCATTAATTTTAATATATATATATATTTACTAACCAGGTAACGGTGTTGTTTAAGAATTAAAGGGATTTCAGGTATACGACATTTGAAAATTTTCTTATTTACAGGGAGTAGAGATTATTGTTAAGCCGATTGCCCCATACCTAAAAGCGATGAGAAATACATATTCTTAAATGAAGAAATATGTATTTATTCAGATTGTAAATCTATAAGTCAACAATTACAGATTTAAATATCTGCTGACGGACGCCGAATTCGGAAAGGGGCCATGTGCGGAGTTTCCCCCCCGCATACCAAATAGGTAACGGCAAAAGTGCAGGGAATACTGCATAGGAAGAGCGGCAGCGAGAAGGATGAAAATCACAGACCTACGCTGCCGCCCATAATTCACGCTTAGTCGAGTTGCTGTGAACGCCATATTTCAAGTGTGTCGATCACCTGATGAAAACTTACGATCTTGCCGTTAGCAACACGCACGACATGCATGTATTGCGCATCGAATGGCTTTCCGGTCGAGGCCATGATGCCTTTCGATCGGCCAACGGCCACGACAGCATCGCCGCCGTCGATCAACTCGTCAGGCCCCGCTATATAATTCTGAAACTCTTTGGCGATGCGGCCAAAAACGCCTTCAACGACAGCGGCCGGAGACAAGTAGGGATTGCGGTCACCAAGTAAGAAGTTCTCAGATTCACGCCAATACAGATCATCACTCAGGGTTGCGACAACAGCATCGATATCGCCGCGCACGAAACTATCGTAGAAATGTTTTACCACAGCAAAACTGCTCTGATCAGCCATAATGTTTTCCTTTTCCATAATTTTTCCTTTTAAGTTGAATTTGTTAATTATTGTTTTCTCGATTTTTATTCATTTTAATGTGGTTACATCGGCTAAGCCTTCGGACGTGCTGACACCATTCAGGCGTTAGCGCCCCCATCTACGGTCAGCGTAGTGCCGGTAATGTATCGCGCTTTGTCGCTGACCAGATAGGCGACCGCATGTCCGATCTCAGCACCTGAACCAAAGCGGCCAGAAGCGGTCAGTTGGCGCATCGGATCGCCAAAGGGCCCGTCGGCCGGGTTCATATCCGTGTCGATCGAGCCGGGCTGGACAATGTTCGCGGTTATTCCTTTAGGCCCAAGTTCGCGAGCAAGTCCTTGGTTAAAGCCAGTAAGAGCCGACTTCGTCGCAGCGTATATGCCCAAGGCGCCGTACGGCACGCGATCCGCGAAGTAGCTACCGATCGTGATGATGCTACTGCCCTCCTTTAGATGGGGCAGAGCAGCCTTGCTCGTAATGATCGGCCCGCGCATGTTGACATCGAGAAGAGCCTGAATGTCCTCGATGGCAATATCGGCGAGATTATTCATCCGAATGATCCCGGCGTTGTTAACAAGAATGTCAAGGCCACCAAGTTCTGCGACTGCTTTGTCGACCGAAGCCTGGATCGCCCTGATATCCGCGCTGTCGGCGTGGATCGCTACGGCGATGCGGCCAAGGCCCTTAATTTCGGAAACAACCGCGTCAGCCTGATCCTTTGACTTTTCATACGTGATCGCAACGGCAGCGCCTTCTGCTGCAAGTGTTTTTGCGATCGCCGCGCCAATGCCCCGGCTGCCGCCGGTCACGAGCGCCTTCTTACCTACGAGCGTAAATGAGATCAAGCGATCATCACCAGATTGAGGATTTTCAATATTTGATGTTGTTTTCATTGAAGTATGGTTTTGATTTACCTGATATTATTGAGCGGAAAGGGTTGCAAATTCCTCTTCTGACAAAAAGATGTCCGCTACTGTTAGATTCTCGTGCAGGTGAGTGAGCGATTTTGTTCCGGGGATCAGCAAAATATTTGATGAACGTTTTAAAAGCCAGGCTAATGCAATTTGTGCTGTTGTAGCCTGATGTGTTGCAGCGATGGATTTGATCTTCGCTTCCAATTTATCTGGTCCTGATGCAAGAGGGAACCATGGAATGAAGGCTAATCCTTGCTGCTCAGTGTAGTTCAGGACATTTTCCCATCGCCTGTCTACCAGATTATACAAATTTTGCACAGAAACGATCGGCAATATTTTTTGTACTTGTTTGATCTGATCAACGGTAACTTCTGAAAGCCCTACATAACGTATTTTTCCTGCCTTTACAGCATCAGCAACAGGCGCCAACGTCTCTTCAACGTCTACGTTGGGATCAATTCGATGCAATTGCCATAGGTCGATCGTGTCCACTTTTAACCTTTTTAAACTTCCTTCGATGTTTTGGGTAATATGATCTGGTGAACCATTGGGGATCCACTGTCCAGGCCCCGGTCTGTTAAATCCACCTTTGGTGGCGACCAGGAGACCTGCTTTGTAGGGATGCAGCGCTTCTGCAATTAAGGTCTCATTCAATTTCGGGCCATAGGCTTCTGCTGTGTCAATAAAGTTTACGCCAGCTTCAACAGCGGCTTGTAATACTTTTTTAGCGCTTTCACGATCAGCGACCTCGCCAAAGACGCCTGCGCCTGTCAGTTGCATCGCACCATATCCTAAACGGTTGATCTTGATGTCTCCAATTTTATAGTTTAACATGTTTTTCATGGTATTATGATTTAGTTTTTAATTTCTGTATCATCTGAGAATGGATCTAAGCAGACTTATTAAACCGTTCGGTTTAAATGAGCCTAAAAAAAGGTTATCTCATTTCTGAATTTTTTATCAGTGCTCTTCGAATTAAACCATTTGATCTTTGAATTAAACCGAATGGTTTAATTCAAGGCAAATTTTTTTTACTTGCTTATATTATCTATTAACATTTGGACCATTTGGCGAGCAAGCTTTTCATCTGAGTATAACAGATCCGTGTGCCAAATAGAGGTTAAGCCCATCAACGTAAAATGAGCCAAAGCTTTAACATCCTTTTCAGCTGGGAGCTGGCCGTTTTTCTGCGCTGTTACCATCAATTCCTCCAACACTTTTATACCCCAAGACATTTGACCCCGAAGCATATCTCTCACTTCACTGTCGACACGACCAAGTTCGAATGACGAATTTACAACTAAGCAGGTCTTATTCTCTTTAATAGAATCAAGTACAGACATGACCACATTTTCCAGTGCCTTTAGAGGATCTTCGCTGCTTTTGGCTGCTGCGTTGTATTCCTTCTTCCTCAGCGCATTGTAGCTGTTCAGACATTTTATGAAAAGGTCATGCTTGCTGCCATACGTCAAGTAGAGGCTGCTCCTATTAATTTTGAGGGTATCCACCAGATCGTTCAAAGAAGTTGCATTATAGCCCTTTTTCCAAAAGAGCTCTCTCGCTTCCATCAGCTTTTCGTCGTAATCAAATTCCTTTTGTCTTGACATAACAGGACAAAGGTAAATGATTTAAACCAATCATTCCAATTGATTTTATCATTTATATGTCTTTTTGTGAAAATTCACCTTACAATAAAACCTTTATCCCCTTTATCGGTTATTTTAAGCCATGAACGATGGTTGATCTCAGCCAGTTTTACGGTAAAAACGCTCCAGCCCCGCGAAACGACGGCGAACTGCCATTGACGAAGCGGGGTCGTATCGGAAAATTTCTGTCTCGTTCTTTTTTACTATGACCTGAAATGGCTGACCGCACATTTGGGTCAAGTGATAGACCGTCAGCAATTCGGCAAGATCCTCATGCCAGCTGGCCGATCCGTATAAGGAAACGAAGGGTGCCTGGGAAAGACCCTGATAAACCCGTTCCGCTTCGCTGAGCTCGAACCGCCGGCCGCCCGGCCTGAATATACTTTTTACGACCAAAGAATCAGGGAAAGACCAGATGTGCGTGCGGATATCACCCCAGATGTTTTTGGAAAAATCAGCCCTGAATCGATCAGCGACCGGGCGCCCTGCAATGGTATCGGTGTTTAGAAGACCGAGTGAACCGTCCACAACGTGCGTGCCCTCATGCAACAATACATAGGTAAGTGCACTCATCAGGCCTGCCTGAATGGAAATGGAAAACGTAGAGTCGTCTTTATTATAACAGGTCTTTTCCTTTTCGGTCACCCACTCCGAGATGGTCTGATGCAATATTCCCGCGCGAAACGCAATGTGAAAAAGTTTAGTTGGCTCGTCCTTGGTAATCGGCGCGGTGATCGCCGTATTGGGCATATTGTCAACAAAACTGATGCTTTTAAGGTGCCTCTTTAACACGCGCTGGTGCAAGGGAGGAAGCACTGCTATTGCGTCTGACACGATACGCAGTTCTTCCTTTGTCATCTGATGCTCGGTAGGTGCCATGCCTGCTTCCCTGAAAATAGCCATTACATCATCTGGTGTTGTAGTTAATCTTGAGATCAGTGAACTTTCGGGATCCAGTCCATACTTTTTCTGGATCATTTGGATATCCAATTTTTGCGGAACAGGTTCCCTGACCTGGGCTATACTGCTAATGCTAGCTGCAAGCAGTACGGTTAATAATATATATGATAATGATTTGCTTGATAAGTTCATCTCTAATGTTTAAGACTGGTGAGCGTAAAGACGCTTATGACGATCAAATATAGGTTAAGCCACGGACAAGTGGCACGAGTTAATGTTATCACTTTTTGCCAGAAATTTCGTTTTAAAGCCGGAAGGTGATTCTCCGGTTTTAGCAAGGAAGAGCCGGCTGAAGTAAGCCGGGTCATCATATCCAAGGGTGTAAGCGACCTCTTTCGCTGACATACTGGAATGGACCAATAGTCTTTTAGCCTCCAGCATGATGCGGTCTTTGATCACCTCATTGGGAGCAGGCAAGTTCATCTTTTTAAATTTATGAGCAAGCGTTTTCGGTGTTATCAGCATCAGATCGGCATAATCCGCTACCGTATGTTTTCGCTTGTAATGGGCGTCCACCAGTCGGGTAAATTTCCTAAAAGTGTTCGAGTCGTTTATTTCGTCAGCCAACACACTACCAAGGTGCTGCTGTTTCCAAAGACGCGTGGCCTTGATCATTAACTGTTTCAAATAAGCGCGTAACATTTCTTCCTGTTCGGTGTCCTGAGAAATGAACTCGCTTTCGATCTCGGTAAAAACGTTTTCAACAAAACTCAACTCATGCTCAGGAACAAGTGTAAGGGGCATATTATTAACATTGTTGAATAACAATCCATCGCACCCTACTTCTTCATCGTGAAGCTGAACACAGTAAAAATCGCGGTTGTAATAGATGAAATATCCGGATTTTGCGAACGCGCTTTTGATTTTGAACACCTGGTTGGGGCTTATGAAGAATAGTGCCGGGCTCTCTGTATAATGATCAGTGAAGTCCATTTGTATATGCCCACCTTCAGGGAGGTACATAACTTTAATAAAAGGTTTATAGCTATCCGAGTTGATCTCGTTCAGGTTATTGTTGTCAATACGCATTGATCCAATGGTTTTAAAACTGTTGGTAAATAGGTTATTTTTCATCCTGAATTAGCGTTAGATGGGTTTTGGAAGTAAATACACGCTGTTAAGCCTTTAAGAAAACCCCCGTTTTAAGACGGCGGTTTTCTTTTGATAGTGATAAGCGCTTCCTTTACGGGGAATTATTCGGTCACATTTAAAGAGTCGATCAGGCCGTCTTTCAGGCCCAAATGGAACTTAAGGACGATAGGGCTACCGGGAAATGTGCCTGATATTTCTGCTTTTAACACGCCTTTCGAATCCGACTCTTCATACTGAAGTGGTTTCATAACAGAGCGGTATCTTTCATTTGCATCTTCGATCCATGCCTTTATTTCTTCTTTTCCGGTATGGGTCTTGCCTTCGTCATGTACGATGGCAGTTTCGGTGTAGCAGGTAATATATGCCTCGCTGTCGTAAGTGTTCTGCGTGTCAACGAAACGCGTGATTAATTCTGGTAATTTCATGATAATTATTGATTAAGTTATTTATTTGATTATTAAACTGTTGGTACAGTCCCGCCGTCAATGACGTAGTTCGTTCCTGTTAAGTAACTGGCCCTCGGTGATACCAAAAAGCCCACCAGTTCGGCTACTTCTTCAGGGTGGGCCGGCCTGCCATAAGGTATGCCGCCTAATGCGTCCATAATACTTTGCTGAGCTTCTTCTACCGTACTGTTTGAATTTCTCGCGATTTCACCCAGAAAGGCGATCGATGCTGAAGTATTTATCCATCCCGGAGAAACGGCCAGCACGCGGACGCCTTTAGGTGTAACTTCGTTCGATAAACTCTTACTATAATTGATTAGACCTGCTTTTGCAGCCGCATAAGGCAAGGTGGAATCGTATAGCGGCAACATGCCTTGTATCGAAGCGATGTGGATGATAACGCCATCTTTCCTTTCGATCATTTGCGGTAGAAACCCTCTGTCAAGCCTGACAGGAGCCAGTAAATTGGCTTGTAGGGTCGAGATCCAATCTTCATCATTCAATGCCGCGAAACCACCCGCTGGTGTCGTTGAAGCACCAAGGTTGTTGACCAGGATATCCAGTCTGCCATGGGTCGACAAGATCTCGCTGATCACTTTTTGCGCATCTTCTCCCTTGCTCAGATCGGCGGGGATAAATTGCATGTTGCTGTTCTCTTCTTCGGGAAAATTCCTTGCAGTAATAATAACTGTTGCGCCAGCCTGCAATAGTCTTTCCGCGATCGCCTTTCCGGCTCCTTTTGTACCTCCGGTTACCAGGGCTATTTTGCCTGATAATTCATTGTTGTTGTTGATTTGTGGTGTCATAATTTTAAAGGTTGTTTTTTTGTCCAAGTTTCAACAGTACACAGACATCAAACAATTACGGGGTTACGAATCAGATAGTGATAAATTTATCCGTATTGCTCACTTATCGGGCCTGTTGTAGATTTGTATTTATGTATAAAAAAAGACCGTCCCATTCCTGAACTGTGGACTTGACCTGGTCGGTGAGGTCCTTTATGGCAAATGGGAGATCCGGATATTGTGGCTCATTCACCAGGGCAACCTACGTCCGAGCGAACTTCAACGCAAGATCCCTGACGTTACCAGGCGGGTACTGAATGTCCAGTTGAAAGAACTCGAAGACCATGAACTGGTTACTAAAAAGATCTATCCGGTGCTGCCATCCAGAGTAGTATACGCTTACCGATTTCGGGAGTACACTTATTCCGCTGATCGGTTCCATTGGCCTCTGGGGTGACGAACATCAGGAGCGCTTGCGTCGGGTCATTCTAAAGCGCCCCCCCGATCATCAGATGGGTCAGAAGACGCCTATACCGAAGGCGCAACCGTCCGCGCTTTAGCCGGATAGGTCTGTTGTTCGCGACCTGAGTTGATGTCTGTGGCGGTAATTCTATTGCGCTGCAACCTTGGAATGGCGAATCCACATAGCGCTGGAAATATCCAGGGAAACAGATGCAATAACCAAAATAGAAGATCAGGCTGGCCGTCAGTTGAACATAAAGTTCTTCCTGTAGTACCGGTATTCCGGTCACGGAAGCCAGGGGGACAGAAAATATTTGCAGCCAGATGAAAGATGTTATCGCCATCAGCGACCAGTTCCTGAGGTATCCGTTTAAAGATGATTGTTGCTTATCCATAGCCTTATTTGTTGATTAACAACACAAATCTCGGGTATCTCACCACTCGGAAACATAGCCGGATACGGCCTAAATATGTTCAGAACTCCGCTACCTGTCGATGACGTATTTATGATGATCTGCCAAATTTTGCTACCTTTTCATCTTTATCGTCCGCTGAATTGCGTAAATGCCGGCGATAGGTACTGTTCGGAATCATGAAAAATAAAAAGCAGCGTATAGAAAAATTAACCTTGGATCTTTTAAGGTCCCGTTTAGACATCAATACGGATTTTAAAGGATTATATGTATTCGATACTGATGCGCAGGAAATGGATACCTCATTCATTTCGCCTTACCGTGCTGATCATAATTCCATTCATCTGATCACTGGAGGCGAAGTCAATGTAAAAATTAACTTACTGGATTATACGCTTAAAAAAAATGATCTGGTATTATTTACGACCAATATGGTCCGTCATTTCGGTACGGTATCGCCGGATTGTAAAGCGACCAATCTCTTGTTCTCGAATGATTATTTATTAAGTTCCGCGGTCCCTTCAAAGACCGCTGAGGCCTATGATTACCTGACCGGTATCATCAACCCGGTGGTTACACTGCGGGAAGCCCAGGCGGAACTATTCAAGACCCATCTCTCTGTGTTTGCGCTGAAAATGAAGGATACACGAACGAACCCGTTTTATGCGGAAGATATTTTGCGGCACCTGTTTTCTGCCCTAATATTTGAGATAGGCGCGTTGTATCAGACTGAGCCCAAGCCATACGTCGTTTCCAGCAGTCGCAAGGTGTATGTGGTACATCAGTTCCTCAAACTGGTCATGAAGAAATTCAAAGAAGAAAAGAGTGTCCAAGCCTATGCGGAAATGTTAAATATCACACCTAAATATCTGACAACCGCCACACGGGGGCTGACCGGTAAGACCGCAGGCAACCTCATCGATGAAATGCTGATCGTAGAGGCCAAGGTGCTATTGAATGAATCCGATATGCCGATCGCCCATATCGCAGAATCATTGAACTTCAGCGACCAGTTCGTGTTCAGTAAATTCTTTAAAAAACATTGTGGCCAAAATCCGAGCAGCTTTCGCCGCTCCGTTTGATCGGCCACGCTGATCTTAGATAGCGGTTCACCGATCAAAGGTCGACCTTCAGTCGAAGCCCGGCCTTCGCGAGGTTCAGGTTCTGGTCATAGACATCAGCGGGCGTCAAGTTGTTCAAGGACTCGTGGTACCGCTGGTTGTTATAGCGGTCTACGAATTGGCCGATTGCCTCCCTTAGCTGGTCTGGATGGAAGAAATTTTCAAGCTTGACAACATTTTTCATAGTGCGATGATAACGCTCAATTTTACCGGCACCGGCCGCCCGGCTGGGTCTGGGGATGGGCCGGCCTACCGTGCACCTGCTGCATTTGAAGCGTATTTTTCAGATATTCGCCCAGTTCGCTGGATATGTAACACGCTCCGTTATCTGAGAGTAACTTAGGTTTGGCTTTGGTTTTAATACCCGCCTTTTTTACGGCAAGCTCAACGGTCCTTTTCACATCGTCAGCCTTCATGCTGCTACACAACTGGGGCACTGATGCTTTTGGTAATCCCAAGCTCCTGCAATGTCTTTTTGACGCCCAGTTCGGATTGGGTATTTGAGGTTTAATCCAGCATTGTCAAACTTTTTTTACGATATCATACCGCAAAAACAGGTCTGCCACCATTTCTTTCAGTCGGGCGTTTTCCTTTCGTAGGTCACTGACTTCGTCGGTCGTGGCTTCACGCGTCAGGTCATCTTCCAAAGCCGCCGCAGCCGCTTCTTGCCAGCTTCCAGAAACTCCTTGTCGCTTCGGCGATCCGATCCATTTGTAAAATTGAGATTCGTTGATCTGGGGTTTGCGGCACAACTCAGCGACCGAAATCTCCGCACGCAGCGCTTCCATCACGATTAAAACCTTCTGCTCGGCCGTGAAGAGCCGGCTGGTCTTGCGGCGAATGTCCTTGCGGTCGCCGCGCGATTGTAATTCTCAGGTGTAGGCTTTTTTGTGTTTCCCATGATTTAAAGTACTCATTTTTAGGAAAACACGCTCTTCACTTTCATTCAAAGTTGTCCACTTTTCGCTGACGATTTACACTGATCGGCAAGCCCTTCCGGAACCAGAAAAACGATTTGATGCTGCATACTGCATGTAATAGTTGAGTACGCAAAGATACCTGATTTAAATGTCCATATACGCCCGAAAATTGTCCATATGGCCTCGCTTTCAGGACAAACTACCTTATATTTTTGCCAGCACATTTAACTTAAAAAAAATGCCCGACATCCGACAAACACTTCTGATTGCAGCTACGCCGGAGCGTATCTACCATGCACTCACCACCAGCGAAGGACTCTCCGCCTGGTGGACGCCCAATGTACATGCAGCCGGAGAGACTGGTACTATTGCCCGTTTTCTTTTTGGTAATGATTATGTCAAGCAGATGCAGATTGATAGCCTGGACCCAGCGCAAAAGGTAAAATGGAAATGTGTGGGAGGCGATCAAGAATGGATCGGAACAACAATCATCTTTACACTATTGCAAAGTGCCAATGCAGCACTCTTAGAAACAAATCCCGAAATCAGGGGACAAATAGAGCAAAACCCCGCACCGGCCGCGACGATGCTTCATTTTCAGCACAATGACTGGGCCGGTTACACCAGCACATTTGCGGAATGCAGCTATACGTGGGGGCAGTTTTTGAGAAGTTTAAAATTGTACTGCGAAACCGGAAAGGGAAAACCGTGGCCCGCCCAGCACAGCTTGTAACTTTCATGTTTTTTAAACGGCTATGTTTTCACCCTGAAAGTTCTTGAGCCAAAAAGCTATTAGTTGAAACGGTGAAGACTGAACTTGAAAATTCGTATTGCGTGGGTGTATTCCACGAAAATGCGCAGATCGGGTTTACCCGTTTCATTACGGATTATTCCACGTTCGCCTACCTTGCTGATGTTTTCGTGATAAAGGCTTTGATGAATTTAAATCATGAATTGTCAAGACCACCCGTTACCGGCTGCAAGCGACGCAAGTTATTGCAGACAAAAACCTTCGACCTGCTCATTCATGGATTGTTGCAACGAGTAATGGTTCATATCCGGCAGCCTTGGCAAAGCGCTTTGGCATCGAGAGGTTGCCCTTGTCCAGGAACTATCAAGTAATTCACGGCATCCTGCTACAAATGCTGGATTGGTATGTCGGAGGCAGGTACGAACTCAAAGTGGACACCGGTAACTGGGGGAAATTTTATTACTGATAACTTATGCGTAAGATATTCTGGATTTAGCCATTAGTCTCGACGGCTTTATTGAAGGTCCTAATGGCGAAATTGACTGGATTGTCATGGACGAAAATGTGGGCAATACGTTGTTAGCCTTTCTTGAAGGCATCGACACCATTTTTTATGGACGTGTCAGCTACGATCTCTGGGGCCAGTACCAACCGACCCAGGACGCCTGCTGTAATATGAGCTATCAGTATCCATCTTACTTGATAATATTTATCTAAGGCGGCCGGTGTGAGCAGCAGGAATTGATCGGCTCCATGCATGAATAGCCAGGTGAGACCGAAGATGAATGCGCCGGCCATTACCAGTGGCGTCACGCGCCCGCATGAAATCCACAAGGCCATTAAAGACGCCTCGCTCAGAGTAATTGAAATACAGCTGGCAGAGCTGCTTCACCATGGAGTTGTTGAAAGGTTTGCAACAGATGTATATCCAAGGCGCACCGAATACCACCTGACAGGGCTCGGAAAGTCGATACTTCCGATCTTTTCGCAGATCGACCTTTGGGGTACGGCGCACGTTTCATCAGTCCGAAATAAAACGCTTTCTGTTGAACTTCAATAATTGCTGATTAATTACAATTAAACGTGCAACGTCTTGTTTTAATTGAACTAAAACACCCCTCTTAATGCTCGTAAGGTCACACATTAGTCACTAGGCCATTTACAGAAAAACGACCGGATAAATAGAAGGCAAATCGTTATAGAAATTTCTATCTTAGTCTCCAAGTTGTTGTTACCGCATGAGTCATAAGGTTAGCAAACAACGGTATTTCGCAATAATATAACGTCCCACGCGGTGCCATGTACCTGGCAACCTGCTGACCATCGGATGTTCGCTTTTGAACATTACGCTGCTCAAAAACGAACGCCCCTTCGCCACCTATTGCTTTAAAAACTTCAATTATAGCCAATCAAAGTGTGTTTTATGATCTGGTCTAGCATTTGCTATGCAAAGTGAAAAGATATAACTCCTGGTCTGATCCGTGCGCATATGAAAGGTACCCAATTGGGCGAATTTGAAGAAGTAGTGCTGCTAACAGTAGCCATGTTGCACGATAATGCTTACAGTGTGGGGGTACTGGAAGTGCTCGACGAACACTTGGGAAGGCCTGTGAGCCTGGGTGTTGTGCACAGGACACTGCAACGCCTGGAAGAGAAGAAACTGGTTGTTTCCAGGTTCGGGGAAGCATCTGCCGAGCGGGGCGGGCGAAGCAAGCGCTTGTTTACAGTCACCTACGAAGGCGAGCTGGCCCTGCGTGAGGCAAGGCGCATCCGTAATCAGCTTTGGGCGGGCATTTCAGAAACAGCATTCGGACACTGATATGAAACCCAAAACCTTCCAGCCGCCACGCTGGGCCGAACGGCTCATCGGGCGCATTGCCGCAAGCCATTTACAAGAAGAGATTCTGGGCGATCTTTTTGAACTGTTTCAAAAACGAAACAGGCGGTTCGGGCTTTTCGCCGCGCAACTGTTCTACATGCTGGACATCGTCCTGCTGATACATCCCCGGCTCTGGCGACGCGCGCCTGAGAAGGTGAAACCAAGCCTCTACCCTGCTAATTCTTCTACACCCAATCCCATAGCCATGCTTAATAACTACATTAAGGTCGCATTCAGAAAATTAAACCGCCACAAATCCTACACGGTCATCAACACCGTGAGCCTCACCATGGGCATTGCATGTGCAGTGCTCATTTTTTCTTTGGTAAAATACCACCTGAGCTTCGAGGATTTTCATACCGGCAAAGACCGGATCTTCCGCATTTATTCCGAACTCCATGGCGAAAAAATCGCCTATAACACCGGCGTTCCGAACCCGATGGGCCAGGCGTTTCGCTCCGAATATGCGGTTGCAGAAACAGTCGGACGCATCGCATTTTTGCCTAAACGGGTAGTATCCCTACCATCCAATAACCGGTTTGAGGAAGATATTGCATTCGCCGATCCGGAGTTCTTCTCTATTTTCAATTTTCCGCTCATTGAAGGTAGCGCCTCCCACGCATTGCAGGGGCAAAACGCAGCACTGATTACGGAGCAACTTGCCAGAAAATACTTTGGACACTCAGATGCTGTTGGTCAGACGCTTCGCATCGACGATTCGCTCATGCTGCAGGTTACCGGTGTGCTTGCCGACCTCCCCGATAATACCGACTTCCGTTCACAGATATTTGTGCCATTCGGCAACCTGCAACGCCATAGCCCGTGGATGGTCGAGAAAGACTGGTGGATGAGTGTGAATAAAGAAATGCAGTGCTTCGTCCGGCTCAAACCAGGTATTTCGGCGGCGTCGGTCAATACCACTGTCCTGCCCGCAATTTCTAATACGCACTATGACAAGGAGGCTTCAAAATACTTCCGCTTCAAGCTCCAACCGCTGGCAGATGTACATTTCAATATGGAATTGCGCGGCAAAACGGATAAGAAAAATCTGTACACCTTTGCCTGGATCGGCTTTTTTCTCGTGCTAACCGCTTGTGTCAACTTTGTGAACCTCGCTACGGCGCAGGCAGTGGCCCGCTCGCGGGAAATAGGCGTTCGTAAGGCGCTGGGAAGTCAACGCGGCGCATTGTTCTGGCAATTCATGACCGAAACGGCGGTTATCGCAACAGCTGCCCTGGTGGTTGCAGTCGCATTGGCATACCTTTCTGTCCCGGTAGTAAATCAGCTTTTTGAAATTAACCTGTCCATTAACCCCTTCAATGACACTTACCTGCTCGCATTCCTGGGCTCTTTGCTGGTGGTCGTCGTATTCTGCTCTGGCGCCTATCCTGGCCTGATACTTGCCAGATTCCAACCGGTGGTGGCCTTAAAAGGCAAACTTACCCAAAGCTCGCCCCATGGGTTTTCGCTGCGCAAAGGGCTGGTTGTAGGCCAGTTTGCAATCTCCCAACTGCTGATCATAGGCACGTTGGTGATGGCGCACCAACTACGCTATTCGCAACAGGCCAATTTGGGTTTTGAAAAAAATGCAGTAGTAATTGTGCCGGTGCCTGACAATCAAACGTCTAAAATCAGTGCATTAAAAAGCGAATTAAACAGGCTTTCAGGTATCGAAAATGTCACATTTTTTGATACCCCGCCCGCATCTGATGCAATTGGCCGCAGCAATATCCAGTTCGATACCCGTCCCGAACACGAGCAATTTATGATTTCCATCAAAGCCGTGGATAATCAATATGTACCTATGTTTAAAATACCCTTGCTAGCTGGCCGCAACCTAAATCCGTCCGATACGATACGCGAGTACCTGCTCAACGAAACGGCGATTAAAGCACTGGGATTAAAAACAATGGATGACGCCATCGGCAAAGCAGCGACCATCAACGGCCGGCGGGGAACCGTCGTCGGCGTGGTAAAAGACTTCCACTTCCGGTCTCTGCGTACGGCCATCGAGCCCCTTTGCATGACCACCCGTGGCGAGGCTTACGGTAGTTGCGGGCTAAAAATCAATCTATCGGACATGTCATCGACCATTGCCCGACTGCAAACCGAGTGGGCTAAAATTTACCCGTCATCTATTTTCACCTACCGGTTTATGGACGAAGACGTCGAGCGGCTCTACAAACTGGATAACGTGCTGCTGCGCCTCATTCAGGCATTTGCAGCGGTGGCCATCTTCGTTGGATGTCTTGGGTTATACGGTCTGGTTTCCTTCATGGCTACTCAAAAGGCCAAGGAAATAGGTGTTCGCAAAGTGCTGGGCGCGAAAACGTCGGATGTTCTGTGGCTTTTCGGAAAAGAATTTTTGCAACTGTTATTGATCGCATTTCTGCTGGCTTCACCACTCGGATGGTGGTTTACCAACAACTGGCTCCGCGATTTTGCGTACCATATCGAACCTGGCCCCGGGATTTTTGTGCTGGCCATTATGATTACCATGTTTGTGGCATTTTTTACCGTCGGGTTCCGTAGCATCAGAGCTTCGTTGGCTAACCCGATCAAAACGCTGCGATCCGAATAGTAGCCATAAGAAGTTTGCGATCAGTATGAGAATACCTCGTAGTTATGTTCATCATAAGCCAAGAATTTTGGCCTAAACGAATTACATTAAGACGCCTGCGTAGTACTATAAACTGAGCAATTCTTCCCCATAGAAC
Organism: Dyadobacter beijingensis DSM 21582; assembly: GCF_000382205.1. GTDB lineage: Bacteria > Bacteroidota > Bacteroidia > Cytophagales > Spirosomataceae > Dyadobacter > Dyadobacter beijingensis. The sequence continues at coordinate 406,373 of NZ_KB907791.1, read as the reverse complement.
CGCTGTTAGCGGCTTTTTGGGGTTCGCCCTGTTTTCGTTTTAACGACCGGATAAATTAGCATGGCAGTATCATATATAATCTATCGCTCGAAATCTGTGTAGAGTACGGTCGAGCTTTTTTTTTCATAGTGATATAGTTCTTTACCATTCATGTAAACTTTCAATTCACGGCTGAAATCAAAATGCAGCAATAGCTCCCTGCCTTTATCTAATGGGATGAGCCTATCGACAGCCAGCCCGTCCGGTGTTTTAAAAATCTTGCTGAGGTTCATAACATCAGCAAGACCAGGCTTTAATTATAGTCGCCGATGCCGGATATTCCAATGGCGTAACGTCTTATTTCTCTTTTTTTGGCAACTGAAGAATCTGTATTGATCCTCCGGCGCTGTATCCTGAGAGCTGCACAAATACATGATCACCTGCTTTTCTCCGGATTGCGTAAACTCTCACCAAAGTGTTGGTATAATCAATAGAGCCTTCCTCACCAAAATAGGTTGCCTCATCTTTGATTCGGTCCAGTTCTTGTTGCGGAACCTTTCCCTGGAACAACAGCACGCCGCCTGCCGCCATAATCAGGTCTTTATAACTCTTTTCAAAATAGGGTAAAGACCACTCTTTCCCAGTGACACTCGTTAGAAATGCTTTGTATACCTTTCCTTCAATAGGCACCATGCCTTCCCGCGTTGGAAAAAACAGCCGGTCGAAATCACGGGTAAGTGGCTTATTCAGAGGCACTATATCGGCCGGAGGATTAAAGACGGGGAACTGGGGTAACTGCTTTTCGCTAAACGGAAGCTTGCTCAAATCAATGGAATCCGGAAGCACTTCCAGGGATGTTTCCTGCGCAGGCAAGGCCGCATCAGCTGGCAATATTGACGTCCCATGGACGGTATCCGCTTTACTAGACTTATTAAAGACAAAAAAAGAACCTGTAAAAATCAATGACATTAAAACGGCTGTACTTTTCATTCTTGTTAACTGTTTTGTAGTGGGTAAAAGAGCATTTCTACGTTGTGGAGCAAATTCGGGCCAGAGCCCCTTGAAAGCAGAGGTTATTTTATATGAAGTAACTTTGGCCGTCATACATTCCCGCTCTCAGGCTTTTTGATGTTCCGGGTTGTCAGATACGCTACAAACATATTGGGGAGCCAGCACAGCCACGCCACAATTTGTGTGCGTAGGTCCCCCTTTACTGACTGCATCTGGCACTTAGATGCTAGATTTACTACCAAATAAGGATCGCTATGTCAGTTATAAAGCTCTTCTGCAGGACGTTTTTTTAAACGGGAATGACCAAAATTTGTTGCTTTCGCTGAGTTTTCTGCCACCTTTCCGAATTCCGCTTCGATATTCGTACGCCGGTGCGGTTCATGACCGCCATACCAAAAGCAAAAGGTGCCAGTCGGCTTTTGTCGCCACACCGGGCGCCGGCTCATTGCGCACAGCGAATCCCACAGACAAAAGCAACTGCGCTGCCAGTAAGCATAAATAGCTCCACCAATTTGAAATCGCCCTCTCTTACGGCCCCGGCCGGCCGGCCCTGCTGGTTACTAAAATGCGGATAATGCCAAAATATCGCACCGCGATCTGCTGGCTTGTCGGGGTTTTGAAGCACATCCAGGAAACTTTTACCATCAGGCGGAACCTGCTGGTTTTTAAGTCCGAGAATATCCGAGAACGTAACAAAGTAATCCGTTCCGATCACTTGGCTGTCCGTCTGGACATTAGCTTTGATTCTTCCAGGCCATTGGATCACGAGTGGCACCTTGATACCTCCTTCGTAAACATGCCCTTTCCACTTGCGCAGCGGTTCCAGGTTTGTAGGCACAGGTCCCAGTTCTGCGAGTCCTAATCCGCCATTATCGGAGGTGAATATAATAATAGTGTTGTCCAGTAAATGGCTTTCGGCTAACTGCCGTACTACCCGGCCAACGCCGTCATCCATACTCTCAAGCATAGCAGCGTAATTGGGATTGAATTTGCCGCCATGTTTGGAATACTCCCGGAAATAATAGCCAAGCTTGTCGGCGCGAGGCACCAGCATGACATGCGGGGCTGAATAGGTAAGATACAGAAAAAATGGCCTTGAGTGATTGTTCCGAATGTACTCTACGGCATAGTCAGTCAGCTTGTCGGTAAGATAGGACTGGCCTTTGTCTTCAAAAACGGTCTGACCGCCGGAGGTAATGGTGTAATTGTAATAATCCAGGCCATTCTTTGCGATGACTCGGACGTAGTCGAAGCCCTGCCTTTCCGGCGAGGTGGAATCGCCTGTGCCCAGGTGCCATTTGCCGACCATTCCGGTGGCATAGCCCTAGTTTTTAAACAATTCAGCAAGGGTCGCTTCTGAGGCAGGTAGGTATTTTGTCCATTGGGCCGGCAATAATGGGGAAGCCGGGTCTCTGCGGTCACCGGCAATAAAGTTGGTCAAATGCAGCCTGGCCGGATACTTTCCCGTCATAATAGCCGCCCGCGAAGGCGAGCATACCGGACATGCCGAATAGGCTTGTCTGAATTTCAGACCTTTTCTAGCCAACGAATCGATATTCGGTGTGCGGTGGTAAGCGTTTCCATAGCAGGAAAGATCGGTATAGCCCAGGTCGTCGGCTAGAATAAAAACGACGTTCGGCTTTTGCGCATTGGTCATTATGCTATTAAAAATAACACACATCAAAATGCATATTCTGATTAATCCGGGATTCATCTAAGCATTTTTGTTAATGGTTGCGGCTAGCACCAAAGAAAGTCAAAAAATAAATTATTCCATAGACTTAATAGATTATATTGCATATATGAAACGCTTCTCATACTACGTGCTCGATGTCTTTACAGCCGAAAGATACAAAGGTAACCCGCTTGCAGTTGTTCTGACGGATTCAGATTTGGCAGTTGATACCTACACGGACATTGCCCGTGAATTTGGCTACTCCGAAACTTCGTTCATCTATTATTCTCAAAAGGACAATGCATTAAAGGTGCGCTCCTTTACCCCTACTGGATTTGAAGTTGGTGGCGCGGGGCACAATTTGCTGGGCGCGGTCGCCGCTGCCCTGCTGACTGGGATGGATATTTTCTCCCAGCAGCCAGGAAAGCAACATGTGCTTATGAAAGACGATTTTATCGCATTGCATATTGACCACACCAACCGTGATGCTCCGATTATTGGTATGCGGCAAATTCCCGCAGTGATCAAGCAGCAAGTACCAAAGGAAGATGTTGCACGCGCCCTTTCTCTTGGCACTGAACAGGTTTCTTGGCAACAGCTTTCCCCAGCAGTAGTTTCCACCGAAGCCATTCATCTAATGGTGCCATTAAAAGATGCCGCCAGCCTCAGCGCAGCGAAAGTCGAAAAAAAGGCTTTGATTCAGATCGCCGAACTGTATGGATTTGAAGGATTTTACTGTTTCACCTTTCTGGAAAACGATCCGCGATACCTTCTGCAGGCGCGATTCTTCAATCCAGGCATCGGGATCGACGAGGACCCGGCAACCGGTAGTGCGGCTGGGCCGTTGGCAGGCTACCTGTTGCAAAACGGTTATGTGAGACCGGCAACTGACTATAAAATTCTGCAAGGTGCCCAGATTGGACGACCATCAGTTATCAATTTCAATGCGGCACCCGAGGGCATATGGATCAGCGGATCAGCCACCATCGTAATGGAAGGCCAAATTCGAATTTAATCCACTTGCGAAACGAGTCTAAAAAACCAATAAAGGATATTCCGCTACTTTACTGCACTTCATCTGATCATTTCTTTGGTATTTCATGCCAAAACAGCATAACAACTCCCCTGCCGAGAGAACTGGAATCGATATGCCCTTTCAGTTTCGATATCTACCACAACCAGCAATACAGCCACACTTGCACCTAAGGATTGTATCGTTCAATTTCTTTCTGATTGCCTGTTTTTCCGTCTCGGTTTTCGCCAGCATAAGGGCGTTACGAAAATGTACCTGCGCTTTTTTATCGTCGACGCCTGTGTAAAGCTCGCCCAGGAGCAATTCGCAGAAATGATTATCTTTCAAATCCAGTTTTTCCGCTTCCCGGATCGCCGGTCTTTTACCATGCACTTTCGAAAATGCGTAAGTGCGATTTAAAGCCGCTGCCGGGGTATAATGCAGCTGCAAAAGCTGATCATAACACTGTAAAATATTCTCCCACTTTTCAGAGGAATCTTCCTTGACGGTATGCCAGTAGGCAATCGCGGCTTCCAAATGGTACCGCGATAACGCCAGGCCGCTGGCTGAGCTGCGCAGGAAATAGCCGCCCTTGCTGATCAGATCGCTATTCCAGAGATCGGTGTTTTGCGCTTCGATGTTCACGAGCTCCCCCTGGTCATCGAGCCGGGCATCGAAGCGGGATGCGTGAAAGCACATTAACGAAAGCAGGGCATTTACCTGTGGCTGATTGGTTTGCGGGTTTTCAATCAACATCATGCACAGCCTCATCGCTTCCAGGCATAGGTCGCGTCGCAATGCTTTGTTTTTGCTTACCGAATAATAGCCTTCATTGAAAAGCAGGTAAATCGTCGTCAGCACCGGTTCCAGCCTCGCTTCGACCTCCGACGGCTCAGGCGGCTGAATCCTGATGCCGACCTGACGCAACTTTTCCTTCGCCCGCAGCAGGCGTTTGTTGACAGTATCTTTGTTTGTTTGAAACGCATCGGCAATTTCTTCGATTCCGAAGCCGCACAAAATCCGGAGCGAAAGCGCGATCTGGGACTCGGCCGGGATAGCCGGATCGCAAATCGCAAACATCATTTGCAGCTGACTATCGATGATATTCTGAGCAGATAAGTCAATATCAGCCTCATCCTGAAAACGCTCATCTGCCCGGATGCCCGGCGCGATTTTTTCCTGCCAGAGGATGTTGCGGTGCAAGTGATTTTTTGCCTTGTTCTTGGCCACCTGGTACAGCCAGCCTACCGGATTCGGCGGAACGCCCTCGATGCCCCACGACTGCGAAGCGGTCAGGAACGTGTCACTGGCAATGTCTTCCGCCGCTTCGATTTCAGAGAAACCGAAGCGACGGCACAACACCGATACGATCTTGCGGTATTCGGTCCGGAAAAGATGCGGAATGAGATCTTGCATGAACCATCAACTTACCGGGTGTACCGCGCTGATCTTCCTTACCTCCATGCTGTTGCCCTCTCCTTTCAGTATCGGACAAGCGCGCGCGAGCTCGGTCGCCTCATCCAGGCTGGCCGCCCGGATGATAATGAAACCGGCGATAGACTCCTTGATCTCGACGAAAGGTCCGTCCGTAACCGCGTCGTTGAACCCGACGACCCTTCCCTCCGTGGAAAGCCCCTTGCCACCCGCGAACTTGTTCTGCGCAGCAATCCCTCCTACCCAATCCTGGTACTGCTTCATATAAACCTGCATTTGCTCCGGCGAGGGCTGGGCGTCTTTGGTGAGTAGGTCCAGACGCATGAAAACAATGTATTCTTCCATTTTAAAGCGTTTTAAGCATTAACAGGCACATAATTGAGCAACACCACCCCGCTCCCGAAAGTCCTGGTATCCACCAGCTGCAGGTCCAGCTTGGATTTCATGCCGGAAAACAGCGGCTTACCACCACCGAGGGCCACGGGGTCGATCATGATACCATAGTGGTCGATCAGCCCTGCATCGGCGAGCTGGGCAACCAGGCTGCCGCTGCCTAATATCGTCATTTGCACATCCGGATCGGCTTTCAACTTTTTGATTTCCCCGATCAGGTCGCCTTTGATCAGGTCTGTATTTTCCCAGTCGGCAGACTCCAATGTAGTCGAGAACACGATTTTCCGGGATTCATTCATGCCTTTGGCAACTTCGGGCATGGCTTCCAGCGCGGCCGGGGACGGCCACCAGCCGGCCATCTGTTCGTAGGTAATCCTCCCAAAAACCAATATCGACTTTCGCCCCTCCATCTGTTCGGAAGCGAACCCACTTTCTTCCCCGCCATGCCGGTGCCAGCTGACGCCGTCTGCCGCGTCCTTGTAAAATCCGTTCAGGGTCAGAAAATTAAATGTACTTAAGGTTCCCATTTTTGTAAAATTTTAAGTTTCAAAATCATTTTCAACACTACTACAAATGAGTTTGACGGAATAAGACATGATCCTTAAAAAACTTGGAAAATACGAACCCAGTATTGACAAACGGCAACAGTCAAAGCTGTGCAATGTCGGCTGCCACGACGCCAAGATCGTCGTTGAACTGATGCCCGCCGGTAGTAATTTCGCGGAAAGTTGCCCAGGGAAGATGTTGCTTGTAAATCGCGAATTGTTCAACCGGGACATCCTCATCGTCAAGGCAATGATAAAGGTACAAAGGTATCCGGCGGTCAATCTGCCTTGCGAAATCCGGACGCAGTTTAAATGGTTCCACCCAGTCCTCGGTTCCCTGCCAGAAAGGCGTTGCTATCAGGAAAATTCCGGCAATTGTTCGCGTGACCTCAGTTTCTGAAAGCGCTGCCAATAGCATCGAAGCCCCGAACGAATGCCCTACCAGTATGACACCGTCCTCGCTGCCGGCTATGGCGCTGCCAATCTGCCGTCGCCTTCCCAGATCCGGTGATCCGTCATCGGGCAAAAACGGATACTGAACGTCAAAAGATGAGCCCAGGTGCGCTTTCAGTGAGTCGACCAGCTTTTTGTCGGCCTCAAAATCCCCTTCTGACCCGCCGCCATGAAAAAAGATTACTTGCTTTGTCATCATGATTGAATTTGAAAGGAACTTCACTATCGGCTCATTTTTCCGCGTTCCATATACTGCGCCAAATTATCCAGGGTCGAATTCATCCCTGCAAGATGATCGTCGGGACTAATCCCGGGAGGCACATGCTCAGCGATGATCGTAACCTGAGTACCGTCACCGGCACGGCTTAGCGCATAGGTCATGGTCATCACACCTGCGAAATCAGGATTGTCGGACACAAATTCAACCGATTGAACAACGCATTTTCCGGGCGACAATTTAAGGAATGACCCTTGCGCTATATCCGACGCGTCGGACGATTTCGCGAATTTCGCCCCGAGATCCGGGTGGTCATAGCTAAGGGTGATGCGGTATTGCCCTCCCTCCCAGGGTTCAAATTGATTGATCCGCGCCCGCATATTCCGCGGGGGCAGCCAGTGCGCTAGTGCTTGCGGGTCGATGATGGCGCGGTAGATTTCATCCGCAGAAGCCTGCACTACCTTCGATGCGATGTCTTTTCTGGTTGTTTCCATGATGAAGTGTTGAATTATATTCATCAAAAATAGGAAATCTGGTCGCCTTTAGGGCAGGCAAATTCAGCCATTTAAGAGGGGCATCCGCGCCATAGCCGGAGCTTTTTGCAGTAACACAAAGACTTCAATAAAACAAATCAACCGAGTGAATGTGCATTAGTCAACCCTGTCCTGGCTTTTCACCCGATTCCCATTCTAGGCCGAAAAAATGGGACTGCCTCCAAAAGGAAACAATCCCATCTACAAGCGCTACGGTAAAATGAAACAACCAGTACCTAAACGCGCACGATAACTTTTCCTGCCGTTTTTCCAGTTTCAACCTGCCGATGCGCGTCAGCCATCTGATCGAAGCCGAATGTTTGAGAAACGTGTGGTTTGAGGATTCCCTGTCTCAGCCAATCGGCAATAATGGCCATGTGCACGCCATTGGAATTCACCAGAAAGAAGAGGCTATTGACTGCTTTAGCTTTCGCTTTTTCAGTTACGCTTTCACTTAGTCCCGACGGGATACTGATCACGGTCGCCCCGGCATCGACGACCGCCAGCGATTTTTCGAAATTGTCGCCGCCCACAGTATCCAGTACCATGTCGAACCTGGCGACGCTGTTTTGCCAGTCGTAACCACGGTAATCAATATGTTCATCCGCACCGAGTTGGCGCACAAAATCTTTGTTTTTGGCGGAAGAAGTCCCGGTCACGATAGCTCCAAGGTGCTTGGCAACTTGCACAGCGAAATGTCCGACACCACCTGCAGCCGCATGGACCAGGACTTTATCACCGCTTTTCACATTGGCATGGACCACCAGCGCCTGGTAGGCTGTCAATGCCGCCAAAGTCGCGGAAGCAGCCTCTTCGTGGGAAACATTGGTGGGCTTCAAAGCCAGTTGGTCGGCGGGCGCAGCGACGTATTCTGCGTACGCCTTCGCGTGCCCAGGAAACCTGACCATCCCAAAAACTTCATCGCCCACGATAAAATTTGCCCTGCCACCGGCCTCGACAACGACGCCACTAATGTCCCAACCCAGAATGAGCGGCTGATCACTTTTAAGAAGTTGGTAAACACCGTGTCCCGCCCGGACTTTTACATCTACCGGGTTGATGCTGATCGCCTTTACCTGTACCAGCACTTCCTTTTCTGAAATGACCGGCTTTTCTATTTCCGTGTAAGTGAGCTTGTCGGCACCACCAGGTTCATTGAGGATGATCGCTTTCATATATTGCTTGCTTTTGTTTGTCAGAGGTATTTAGACAGGTTTAGCTCAACGTCTCCGTAGGTCTGCAAGCCCTGGTCGAGCAATGTCTTGATCCTTGTCCTGGCTTCGGGTTCGGTCAGGGATTGGAAAAATGCAGTTTGGGTTTCCATGATGTGCTCGTTCCGTGGAAGAACAACCCGCTCGTTCATCGTTGCCTTGATTTTGCTTATAATTTTCAAATCAAACGAGGCAATGCGGGTGGCGAGGTTGTCAACGAAGGCGTCCAGTTCGCTATCGGCAAATGCCCGGTTGATCCAGCCGTATGCCGCAGCGGTTTCCGCATCAAAATCCTCCCCACCTAAAATGATTTCCAATGCCCTGGCTTTTCCCGTCAACAAAGGCAGGCGTTCCAGTCCGCCGCCGCCAGGAAATGAGCCGATCCCGATCTCTACCTGGGCAAAAAGGGCTTTCTCCTTGCTAGCAAACCGCATGTCGAAAGCCTGGACGAATTCGCTTCCCAAGCCTCTGGCGCGACCACGGATCGAAGCAATGCTTACAAAGGATGCCTGCTCGAGACGTTTGGCAACATCCGGCCAGGATTTGGAAAGACCGGTTTTACCTTCGCCTTTCGGGAATTCGAAGATGTTGACCAATTCCGCATGAGCCACATAGAATTCCGGGTTAGCACTTTCGAAAACGACCACTTTTAGCTGCTCGTTAGCCTCCAGTTCATCCATCAACGTCCGCAGCTGTGTTGAGAATTCAGGATCAAATACATTCACAGGCGGATGGTCGATGGCGATCTTCCAATAGTTTTCATTGATTTTTTTAGTAGTGAAAATCATGGTTTTGCAGGTATTAGATAAGATTCATTAAATTTGCTTGCAATTTGCAAGTGTAAAGGTATGTAAAATTACTTGCAAAATGCAAGTGGAAATTTCATGAAAGAAAACAACAGAAGATCAGGCTGCCCGGTAAGTTCTTCGCTGGACATCTGGGGCGACAAGTGGTCGCTGCTGATCGTGAGGGATTTAATGTATTCGAAAGAGCGCACTTACGGGGAGTTGCTGCGCTCGGAAGAAAAGATTGCCACCAATATTCTGGCATCGAGGCTTTCGACGCTGGAAGCAGCGGGAATTATCTCCAAATTGGAGCATCCCGAAAGCAAAGCCAAGGTATTGTACCGCCTCACCGACAAAGGGATAGACCTGCTGCCAGTGATGATAGAAATCTATCTCTGGGGAGACAAATATTTCGAGTTATCAGAAACCCACAAGGCTTTTCTAGCGGAAGTGAAGAAGGATAAGGCAGCTTTTTTGGAGAGGGTGGTGGCTAAGCTGAGGCAGCCTTAGAGACCAGAAAGTCAATGGCCGATTCCATGCTATATTTATTTTCTTATCTACTCAATTCAACCTGATCACCATGATTTTTTCCGTACGTGCGAGCACGTCCATCTCATGACAGCACTTGAAAAAATCGGTCTGGGCGGAAGCTGTCATTGGTGCACCGATGCCATCTTTCAATCATTAAGAGGCGTGCTCCATGTTAGCCAGGGGTGGATTGCCTCCGATGATACCCCAACCCGATTTTCAGATGAGATCCAAATACAGATCTGCCGTTTATACATTTTCTGACGAGCAATTTTCCTGCGCAAACCAGGCGATTGATAAGCTTCAGGCGGATTTTGATCGAAGGATTATTACGAAGGTAATCCCATTCATATGTCCCCGGAACATCAAACGCACGTCGCTCATTTCGTCGCCGAAGTCTTTGGCGGGGAGAAATTGTATACCATGCTAGACAATGGAAGCCATGCGTCGATGATAGGAAAACACATCGGCAAAATGCTTACGGAGGAAAAACGGCAGCGTTGGGTGCAGCTACTGTTACAAACGGCTGATGAAGTCGGCCTAAAAAGTGACCCTGAATTTCGCTCTGCATTTGTGGGATATATTGAATGGGGAACAAGGCTGGCTGTCATTAACTCGCAGTTGACAGAAAATCCGATAACCGAAAGCGAGCCGATGCCGAAATGGGGATGGGGTGAAACTGGGGGGCCTTACATGGTTGATGACCCAAAATAGCAGTCAACTGACCATACGAAGAATTTAATAATCCTATTTAGAATATAGACAATGTCAATTTCTTTTCAGTAGTTTGCGCCCTCAAAGAGAAACGATCTCAGTGGGCCCCCAATTTAAGCAGATCAGAAGAAATCGATATTTGGCAGCAGTTCTCGTGTTGCTTTTGACGGGCCGTAGCCTATATGCACAATCTGGTGACAGTTTAAGCCGCGAAGTGATAATCGACTTTGAAGTGCGACCACGAGCTGAATACCGCGATAATTTCATGTGGACGCCTGCCGATACCGTCATGCCGGAATTATTCGCAACGCAGCGAAATCGCCTTAGCATTACATACCGTACAAATCGTCTCAGGCTCCACGCCTCTCCACAGGAAATCCATGTTTGGGGTAAATCTGGTCGATTCTCGGAGGTAGGCAACCTGAATTTTTTCGAGGCATATGCAGAGCCTAGCATTTCAAGGTACCTTTCTGTTCGGATCGGCAGACAAGCATTATCGCTTGACAATGGCAGAATATTTTCCGCAGCCCCCTGGGGACAGCAAAGCCGCTCGCATGAGGGAATCCGTTTCCTTTACAAAAAGAAGCTCGAAACAGATTTGACTATTGCCTTTACCAGGCCATATGCCAAACGTTTTGATCCAGCGTTTTCGCCCGTTGCAGCGCATAATTATAAATATTTGTTTGTCCACCATCTCAAACATAAACTGACAAACCAGTTTACTTTGACAACCATTAATGCCCTGGATGTATTTCGTCGGGCAACTGGTGATCAGCAATACTATCAGCGCGTCACCAATGGCGGGCGACTGGAATACAACCAAAAGTGGTTTTATGCAACGGTGAATGCGTACTACCAATACGGGCAAAATGCGGCGGCGAAAAAGATCAGGGCCTATTACGTTCAGCCGGAAGTCAGCGCGAACACTGGCAAAACCTTGTTCCGGCTGGGTGCCGAAATACTGAGTGGAAGTAATACCAGAACTCCGGGTAATGTGTCAGCGTCTTTTGTGCCGCTTTACGGTGTTGCCTGGAAATTCATGGGTAATATGAATTTATTTACCCGGTTCCCTGCCGATGTGAACGACAAAGGTCTGGTTAATCCCTATTTGTTCATCATTCATCAGGCCGGAAAGAAGCTATCTCTTCGGGCGGATTCGCATTTATTTTACTCGCAATATCCGCTGCTCTCCGGCGAGCGGGCGATCGATGGGACTTATCTGGGATTTGAAAGTGATCTGTCCTTAAATTATAAACCGGTCAAAGCCTTGGAAATCATTTATGGGTTTTCTTTTACAATTACCGATAAACGCATGGAAGTGCTCAATAAAGTTCCGGATTCTGCGAAGGTGCCGGTCTGGAGTTATCTGATGATATCTTTTGCTCCGCGACTTTGGAGCCAGAAATGGTAAAAGCCTAAACCAAATCTGATACCAAAATCCTAATAAGAGCTGCCCTAAAATATGGCTGATCTATAATATCTATCTCTGAGCCAAAAAGCTACGTTGACCAACGCTATCAAGGCTGGTACTTCCACCAGCGGGCCAATCACACCGACAAATGCCTGACCCGAATTGATACCAAACACGCCGATAGCGACTGCAATGGCTAATTCGAAGTTGTTGCCAGAAGCGGTGAACGCAATGGATGCATTCTGAGCGTAATCAGCCCCGCGTGACCTTTCAACGCGGTCAGCCCGATGCGACTTAAACACCTCGCCCATGGGGCGCAGTTCTTGGCAGACATCGCTTACAGGTTTTCTTTAACAAAGTTCTCGGCGTACGCTTTCACCTGCTCACGAACGGCCCTGAATTCATTGATAACCTCTTCCTCAGTACCCGTTGCTTTGGCAGGATCGGGAAAGTTGTGGTGGAATTTCTTTGCGTTGGTAGGAAAGTAAGGGCAGCGCTCTTTGGCGTTATCACAAACCGTGATGACGAAATCAAAATCGATGTCGCCGTATTCAACGATATTATTGGATGTATGATGAGAAATATCGATCCCGTCTTCCGCCATGATCGCGATGGCTTTGGGGTTCACGCCGTGTGTTTCCACCCCGGCACTGTAAATGGTGGCTTTATCTCCGGCAAAATGTCTCAAATAACCTTCTGCGATCTGGCTCCGACAACTGTTGCCGGTGCATAGCACTAAAACTTTTTTCATGTTTACTTAATTGATTCCTATGGTTTTACTTCTGCGTTCCAACAAGTTGACCTTCCGCCAGACACCAACGATTTCTCGGCAAGTCATTTGTTTTATTGTAATATTGCGATTGATTTACTCAAAAAAATACCCGCTTAATTACAGCAGGTAACGCTTTCAAGGGATTCCAGCATGGAGCCGAATGCTTGCCGGGCCTCTTCCCATACCGGTGGGTTAATGCAATAACAAACGCGTGGCGGGTTGATTTCGCCCTGGATAATCCCAATCCGCTTCAATTCTTTCAAATGCTGCGAGACCGTCGCCTGGGCGAGTTCCAGTTCATCCACCAGATCACCGCAAACACAGGCTTTGCGGGCGATCAGCAGTTGCAAGATCGCCACCCGAGCCGGATGCGCGAATGCCTTCGCCAGGTCGGCAATGCGGTTCTGTTCTTCGGTGAATATTTCTGTTTTTGTAAGTCCCATAGTGCAAACATAAGACAAAAAATACAGATCGCAATATTGCGATCTGTATTTTTTCGGCCGATTGCATGGAATCTGCTTTGACGGGAAGCGTTGTTATTGGTACAGATCTTTCATTTAGAATATCAAATAAACGTCTGCGCTAAAATGGGAAACAAAAATGTCTTACTGGCAGCTAATGCCGAAGTAATGCGGGGTGACAACGGAGGATTTTTAGCGTTCTGTACAGATGTCTGGCGGTTTGAAGATGGAAAGATGGCTGAATTGACCGCATTTGTCATGGAGATCAAATAAAGTAAATCTAAAAATCTTTCCTAAACTAACCCTATTTAATGAGTCAGCCCCTAGTCGCCACCCTGTCAATTGACTCCACTGCCCAGGCGTATTTTGATAACCTACGAGCGCAGTACTTTCCAAAGGAAAGAAATTATCTGAATGCCCACCTCACGCTGTTTAACGCCTTGCCCGACGAGCCGTGGATTTATGACAAAATGCAAACATTAACCACCGGTCAGGCCGTATTCGAGGTAAATGCCGATCAGATTATTTCATTGGGCGGCGGGACGGCTTTTAAGATCGTATCGCCGGAACTGACTTTGTTGCATCGGAATTTGCAAACGCATTATCACGACTCTCTGACGAATCAGGATAAGCAGAAAAGAAATTTTCACATCACCGTGCAGAACAAGGTGGAGCCTGCCGTTGCGAAAAGCCTGCAAGCGGAACTCAGGTCGACCTTTGAGCCATTTTCTTTTACGGCAGAAGGAATTCATTTGTGGAGATACCTCGGCGGGCCGTGGGAGTTTGTCAGGACTTTCGGGTTCGACGGTTAGCGTTCGCGCAGTTATCCAAATTTGCTTTTCCAGTCGGTTTATAATCACCGGCCAGTACAACGGGCACTTCTTCTGACAGCAGATATTTCGCATGCTTCTTCAATCGCCTAAACCACGCCATTTTATAGTCGAACTTTGGCCCTGGCGCAGGGTTCCCGTTTGACAAATAAAGTCAACATACAAGCATCCTGCCGACGATAGCTTCGATATACCGGCTATGCAAATCACTGTGAGCCGACGGAATATTGCCATTCATTAAGAGGCTTGTCTTAAACCGAACAAAGGCACTGAATTAACCGACGGGTTTCTGGTCCGAATTGGCGAAATGTACCTGTCCCATCAACTTTTGTCCATTCTCTCCCACATTTCAGCCTGCCAATTTTGCATTCAGTTTAAGGGAAGCGGCGCGGTGCCGCTCCCCTCACTTCAACTCAATGCATAATGAAAAGACAACAGAACCGCACATTAGGTGCATTCGAAAAAACGTTTTGGCTGCTGGATCAGATTGATTCAAAAGACTTCTGCCTGGCCGCCGACATCTTTGGAACACAACCCGTTGAAAAATGGCGCAAAGCCATTGACATGGCTCAGCAACGCCATCCAAACCTTTCTGTAAAGGTGGTGCCCGACGAGTTGGGAAGACCCACCTTGCAGCATGCAGACAACCTGCATATTCCGCTCCGTGTGGTGCATGCAGAGCAGAACTATCGCTGGGAACAGGAAGTTGAAAAGGAGCTTTCCACCAGATTCAATACAGCCGAAGGCCCATTGCTACGGGTTGTTTTGGTTCAAAAGACAGACCGCACCGTCCTGATCCTGGCTGCAAACCATACCGTGGCCGATGGCACATCATTAAGCTATTTAACACGGGATATATTGCTTGCCCTTACCGGAAATGAACTAGCATTAATGGAACCGCAGGTGTCTAACGATGAAACCCTCGGCCTTGGGGAAGATGTGCCTGCGCAGGTCGTTGAGAAGGTGCTCGAACTGAAAATGAAGACAGATGTCGTGCACCCATTGGTTTCGTCGCACCGCTTTTCTGAAACCACAACCCACAACCTTTTGGAACGCGCAAGGCAGGAAAATACAAGCGTTCATGGCGCCATTTGTGCGGCCGTGCTAATTGCTTCAAGAAAACTGCGTCCGGAATGGGACGGGACCAGAATGGAGCTGGTTTCGCCTGTTTGCACCAGGGCAGCGCTTGATCTGGACGATAACTTTGGGCTGAACATAACCACACAATCCGTGTTCTTTGAAAACCAGCGACATTTATCCTTCTGGGATTTGGCAAGGTTGGCGAAGGCCGGGCTCGGTGGGACCGGTTCTGCGGAATATACAACCGGCTATCTGTCGTTTTTCCGGGACCTGGTTTTCGGTCACAATGATATGCAGCAAATGCTGGACGCATTGAAACAGGCATTTAACCATCACATTATGGTCACTAACCTGGTGCGGGTGAGATACAAGACTGAGTTCGGGCCGTTGAAGCTCGAAGCCTTGTATGGTCCGATGGTTCGGTCGGGAAAGGGAATGGAGCAGACGATCGGCGCATTGACCACGAATGGTTCGCTGGGCCTGACCAATACTAGCGATACACCGATTCCTGGCCTGCTTGATGAAATGGAGCGAATTCTGGAAAAGGCTTGTCAGGAAAATGTGACTGCTAAGACAGCATGTTCTCTTCAATAAGCTTCCGCAAGCACTGGTCATTCTGATCGCCCCACGCACCGATCGCACCGATGACCGGGATTGCACATTCAACACCCGCCGGGATGCTCCGGAATTTTCCGTTGCAGCTCGCTGGGGCGTTGGAAGCCCTGGTAAATGAACCACAAGAGCCTCATTTTCCATTTCCCATATAGCACTTCACCGATCAGGTCGAGCGTGCAATTCAGGTTGGGCATTATCTTGCTTTCGTACATCCTGCGAATATAAACATATGCCTTTGGCGGTTCGATAGGGATAAATTTATCCCTATCTGAATCGTAAATCCGTACTTGTCAGCAGGACGCATAGTGCCGAAATTTGTCCTAGACAAAAACAGCAAGGACGTGGATTTCAATTTTGAAAATGAACTAAAAGACAAAATTGCGCTCGTAACCGGGGGATCAAAAGGTGCCGGAAAAGCCATTGCAGACCGCCTTTTAAAAGCGGGCGCAACGGTGATCATTACCGCAAGAAACAAGCCCGAAGAAAATGGCAACGGCGGGCACAGTCCGCACGATTTGACCTGCATTGACCATTTTACTTCATTCTCATTTTTTCAATACCAAAACCTTTTTTTAACAACATAAACCATTCAGAATCATGAAACTTCCAGAAAACATAGACGGCTTACTAAAAGCACAAAACGAAGCAGACAGCACCGCATTTGCCGGTTTCTTTACAGAACACGCAACCGTTTTCGACGAAGGCTCGTCCTACACCGGTAGAGAGGAAATCAAACATTGGATACAAGAGGCGACTGAAAAGTATAATATGCAAGTGACGCCTGTTGATTTCACGCAAAACGGCACTAAAGGAACGCTTTCAGTGGAAACAACCGGCACGTTTCCCGGCAGCCCGGCAATGATGCAATACCACCTTGATATGGAAAATGCATTAATTGGTTCGCTGAAAATTACAGGTTAACAGCCTGTTACATTAGTTCACAGGATTGTTTTGCAAAAGTTGGATCTTGGCGAAGCAATCCTGTTTACATTTCATTTTAATTTAAAACATGATCAGAAAATTACGATTAATATCGACAGTTGCAGGTTTAGTACTGCTGTGTTTCTCAACACTCACTTTTGCGCAAAAGGCAGATTCGGTGAACATTGCCGAACCTGCTCAACGGGTCAAAATTGCCCCTGAAAGTGTCTTTAAAATGTTCCGTGAGGCGGGGATGAAGCCAATCAATCGCACGCTGACGTCAGCAGAAAAGGAAAAAGTGAGCAATGCTTTCTCGTTATTGCCGCCACTGCACCAGCGGATCTTGAATCAACATTTGCTTAGCATCAGCTTTATGGATAACATGCCCAACACCGCATTGACCTCGCCGGTGGATCCGGTCGGCGGGATTAAAATGTTTAACATCACTTTTCGAGGCGGCTTATTGAGTGAAAATGTTTCAGAATGGGCGACGTGGAAAGAGAATACTTGCTTTACGCCCGCAGTTGATTCGAGTTACCAGGTACGCGTGGAAGGCGGCAAATTGGACGCCATCATTTATGTGCTCCTGCACGAGGCCACGCACATTGTCGATGTGGTAACCGGGATTACCCCGCACATTGAAGATGCAGATGCAGTGGTGGAGCCGACAGCGTTCACAAAAGATATCTGGCGACTGATGAACAAGCCTGCCGAGCCATACATTGATTCCCTTCTGGAACAAACGCGGTTCCGGAGCGGGCGGCCAATTTCGATCAACCTCGCGCCGGATGTTTATGCGAAGCTTTCGAAAACGCCTTTTCCTTCATTATATGCGATGGCTGCGTGGTCTGAGGATGCCGCCGAGCTGCTCACAATCTATCACATGACCACCCGATTAAAGCAACCGTTTTATGTAGTGGTTACCAAAAACAATGTGGAAGTGGCCCGGTTTGAACCCATGAAAAATCCGCTGGTCAAAGCGCGATTGGGTCAGTTAGCGGCTTTCTACCAGCCATAACTTCCTCTACGGGAAAAATGTACAAGCAGCTTGGACTTTTATCCATTCTTCTGCGCGGTTCAACCTGCCACCTTTGTAATGTCAAAACACAACGACAATCTACTAATGGTTAGCAAATTAACTCAAAAACTCAAACTTACCACTCAGATGAAAACTATTGCCTTGACTATCGCATTCCTTTTCACTTTTATCCAAAGCCAATCTCTATTTGCACAAACACGCAAGCCCGCAGCCTTCGGAAGAGAGGAATACATTGAAGTGGAGAAAAATGTAAAACTGCACGTGATCGACCTGGGCCAAGGCCAGCCCGTTGTACTCATTCACGGATGGCCGCTGAACAACGAGATGTATGAATATCAATACCAGTATCTGGTTGAAAAAGGGTTCAGGGTCATCGGCATTTCCCTCCGCGGTTTCGGAAAATCGGACAGACCTTATGGGAAATACGACTTCGATACTTTCTCTGACGACATCAAGGTGGTTTTGGAAAAACTGAAAATCGAGAACGCAACATTAGGCGGATTTTCAATGGGGAGCGCGGTAACATTGCACTTTATAACCAAATACAATGGGGCACATATCAAAAAGTTAGCCGTATTCGGTGCAACCGGTCCATCATGGAAACAACGCGAAGGCCATCCTTACGGGATCACTGAGCAAGGTGCTATCGATCTGATCAAACAGACCAAAACAAACCGGGAGCAATTGGTAGCAGGATTCGGAAAAGCATTTGAAGGCCAGGAAGGCGGACTTTCACCGGAATCAATCAAATGGCTGGAAAGCATCAACCTGAATGCATCGCCATACGCTACTACTCAGGCTATCAGCGCATTGGGCGACCTGGACTTACGCCCTGTGCTTGGAAAAATCAAGATGCCGGTTGCAATATTCCACGGTGTAAATGACAAATTGTGTGACTATGCTCAGGCTGAGCAGCTTAACAAAGCCATTAAAGGATCTTACATCGTAAAATTTGAGAAAGGCGGACACGGATTATTTTTGGAAGAAATGGATAAATTCAACTCCGAGCTGGAAAAGTTTGCACGAAACTAACTAAAAGATGACGCCAGTGAAGCAAATCATTGCTTCACTGGCTTTCGGTCTAATTTGAAAAAGAAACTCTTCATTCACAAGCGTATATAGCCATGAGTACTGTTTTCAATAACAATTTAAAAACGCTGGGACTATTGCAAGTAAGCAAGGAGCAAACGGAGATCATCAACGGGCCAGCCTATAAAGAATACATCAAGATTCTCTATCTGCCCGCTGGCTACAAGCTCAGGGTTGATTTTGCGTGTTACGATACCCAGCAGCCTACATTGTTTTTTATCAGCCCCAATCAATATCTTGAACTGGAAATCGCTGGTGAGAAAAGCGGTTACTTCATTTTTTACAACCGCGATTTTTACTGTATTCAAATTCACGATCAGGAAGTTGCCTGCGATGGTTTATTGTTCAACAACATCAGGAACATGCCCAAAGTGGAGCTCTTGGAAAACGAAATCGCTTTTCTCGGAGGCCTGTTTAAGGAGATGATCGGGGAATTTCAGTTGAATGACAGCTCGCTGGAAGAAATGATGCGGACTTACCTTAAACAACTCCTCATCCGCGCGACGCGCTCCTGGAAACGTCAGCATTTGACCCATGATGTGACTGACCAGCAAAGCGATCTGGAATTTTTTCGCAAATTCACCAGGTTGGTAGAGGAGCATTATAAATCCAAACACACCGTCGCAGATTACGCCGATTTTCTTTGCATGGCGCCCAAAACGATCACGCATAAGTTCAACCGATTACGGCTACCACAGCCTAACGAGGTGATTAAAAATCGAATTATCCTGGAAGCGAAACGCCTGTTAGTCCATACTTCGCTAACAGCAAAAGAGATTGCTTACGAACTGGGGTATAGTGACCCTGCATATTTCAGTAGGCTGTTTCAGACGAAAACGGGTGAATCCCCATCAGGTTTTCGGGCAAACTTTTAGGGTTGAAACTCACTGCTCATCGCGTATCTGAATGCCATCCGGGAGGAGCCACATAATGTCTTTGGCGTCCCTACCGTGAAGTGGAAGTCCCTGGAACCAGCGCCGGCGGTGGAAACCAAAAATATCGTCCAGCACCGGATGCCCGCCCAGTTCCAGGCAGATCAGCCTGCAAAGCCTTGCCAGTATGGCCTGTCTTTCTCACCAGATAACACCAAGCTGTTGTTCAAATCCGAGCTCATAGGCAATTTCGGAAATACTGAGCTGCGTCGTCGTCAGCCGTTCCTTTGCTTTCTAATTTTTCGTGAATTTACTGCGGGGCATTCTGCCAGCCGGGTAGCTTCTTGCGTAAGCATAGCCCGACGTAAAGTGAATATCACTAAATACTTTTGAATCATGAGAAATACGCTGTCACAGATAAGTTTTAAGGAAATAACCGCTGATGGCCGCTGCCAGGATAATGTAAGGCTCTTGTAACTTCTTGATATAAATCAAGCCTAGAATCGATGCTAATGCAATAAGGGCAGATGTAATGTCTACTATCGAGCGGGTAGCGATGACAAATACCGAGCCGACCAACGCACCTACAACGGCCGCGGTAATGCCATCCACGAATGCTTTGATACTTTCATTCTTTGATATTTTCTTGAAATAGGGTGCAGGAAGTACTGTGAAAACGAAGCATGGTAAGAATACACCGAGCGCTGCTACGCTCGCACCTGCGAAGCCAGACACCAGAAAGCCAATAAATCCAACGGTAATCACCACGGGTCCGGGTGTGATCATGGCCACAGCGACTGAATCCAAAAATTGCTGCTCGTTGAGCCAACCCATTTCACCAACAACACCGGCTTGTAAGAACGGGATAATCGCCAGCCCACTACCGAAGACAAATGCACCGGCCTCTGTAAAGAACACCCCAAGCTGCCAGAGCTTGGCCGCATCAAAGTCCCAGAAACCTGTTGCAGCCACTAAAACGACAGACAGTGAAGCCGTGGGCTTTTTAATCCATCTGGGCGGCGCTTTGATGATCATATAAACAAGCCCGAGGATAATGAATAACCATACTTCTTCCCGCTGGGTTATAGCAGTCACAACGGCCATGACAATGAAGAATAGCCATAAGAGCCACCGGCTTTTAATGGCTTGTGTTTCCAGTTTGCTTACTGACTTGACGGTGAGCTTGTAGCAGCTCAGCGTGATAATACCGATTACAGCCGAGCCGACCCCGTAAAAGACCGACTGCATCCATGCCAGTCCGCCATACAGCTTATACGCCATCCCCAGCAGAACAACCATTATAAAGGAAGGAAGCACAAATGCCAGACCGGTAAGCGTAGCTCCCCAAACTCCATAGTGCACATAGCCCAGATAAATACCCAGCTGCGCGGCAAGCGGGCCTGGGGCAAGTTGCGCCAGCGCCAACCCCTCGCGATATTCGTCCTCGGAAATCCATTTCCGCTCTTCCACCAGATCACGGTGCATGTAGCCAATGAGTGCTACCGGCCCACCAAAGCCAAGTGTACCAAGTCTGAGAAAATATTTTGTCAGCTCCATTAAGCTGTACCGTGCTGTTTTAGGGGGTGTCAGGGTTTCCATATATGCTTTTCATTTTGCGCACACTATCCATTTCATTGTCAGTGGTTGGAATACGATCCATGAGGCGTTTTACCAAGGACATCCAAAGCGGCACGGAAGCCTTTCCAGCTGGCTGCGCAGCAGAAATCAAGGATTTTCGCTAGCTCTTCTGCCGACAAGGGCGGTGTTTTTACCGGTGCGCTGCTAGCAGTGGTACCGTAAAGCCCGGTTAACCCTGTTGTGGCCGCCATCGATGTTGCACCGAGCCATGTTCTTCTCGAAATCAGTGTTTCGTTTTCCATTTTTGAAATAATGTGGTTGACAATGCAATACTATCAAACCCATTACCTAAAAAATAGAATAAAAATAACTCGTTTGGACGGAGTTTACTTTTTGGCCAAAGATTTCCGAAAAGCCGCCGGGTTTTGCCCGGTGCATCCCGCACGGGTAAAAAGTGGCTTCGAAAATGCCATGCTGCCAGCAAATCTCCTTGATCGGAATGCCCGCTTCCTGCTGTTTGAGGATCGAAACGATGGCACGGACCACCCCGCTGCGCCTCTGTGAATCTCGTCTTAGCGGTCCAAATCTGATGTGACGACAATCAATTCATCAATTGAACGAAGCCCTGAATTCCAAAGGAGATTGTGAGGTTTTTGTTTTGAAAAGCTTACTAAATGACTGCGAATGTTCAAAGCCAAGTTCGTAAGCAATCTCGCTTATTGAAAGACTGGTAGTCGACAGCTTCTCCTTCGCTTTATCAATCAGTTTTTCATGAATGTGCTGCTGGGTGGATTGGCCTGTTAGTTGTTTTAACAGGCTGCCCAGATATTTAACAGATATATTTAGCTCACTGGCCACATACTGGACGGTTGGCAGCCCTTCTGACAATAAATCTTCATTGTTAAAGTAATCAGCCAGCACCTCTTCCACACGGTTTAAAATTTTGCTATTCGTAATCTTCCGGGTGATGAACTGGCGTTCGTAAAATCGCTGGGCGTAGGTGAATAATACTTCCAACTGTGCCACAATTACGTCCTGACTAAACTTGTCAATATTGGAACTGTACTCGTTTTGGATATTGTCGACAATGGAATTGATGACGGACTCTTCCTTGTCAGAAAGGAACAATGCTTCATTTGTTGAATATCCAAAGTATTCATACTGCTTGATCTTTTTTGCGAGCGATGTGTTCCATAGAAAGTCGGGATGGATAAACAGCATCCAGCCACGCAGGTTGTGCGGCATACCATTCTCTTCGCCCCGCAGTATTTGACCCGGAGCCAGAAAAGCCATCACACCTTCGTCAAAATCATATTTCTGCTGCCCGTAGAAAAGTTTATCGCAGCCGCGTTTCATCGAGACTACATAAAAATCAAATATGACCGAAGTAATGTCCGTATTATTGGTCAGACCTTCCAGATTTAAAATACTGATCAGCGGGTGATGCGGTTTTGCGATTCCTGCAATACGGTGCAGCTCCGAAATGGACCGTAATCTGTATGGTTCGGAATTTTTCATCAGGGCATTATTAGATTTTTAAAGCTTATTTAATGTTGAGCCAAAGTTCTTCCACGTTGAAACTGATCAGCGACACTTCCGTTTTAGCAGGCATTTCAACGGCAGTGGCGCTTCCGTCTCTGATAATCCGTGTGTGTTTGATCAATTCCTCAAGACTTTTCTTGTCTTCTTTTGTCCATTTACCCTCGCCAAAATCTAACACTTTTTTCTTCTCAACCCGCAACCCGTTTATTGAGTCTTTGAAATCAACAGGGTGTGCACTTTGATAGGAGCTGTCGACCAGCAAACTGAGCGGGCTGTCTGTTTTGTTGCTGATGTATACCGTTTTGGGAGGATTGCAGGATAAGATCATTATCGGGACAATTAAGATAGAACTTATAAGTTTCATAGTGTTCTTTTATTAAAATTCAACTTTGGCTAACGCTTTGGATATCTCCCATAATTTTAAAGAGTCATCTGCATTCTCTGCTTGTGCTGGTATTTTCGAGACAGCTGGAAATCCCCGGGTCTCCATCAATCTGTCTGGTCCATAATATGCGCCTCCCCTGGCGTCCGGAGATGTAGCCGCATACAATGTTGGCAAGGCTCCCTGTGCGGATGGCTGGAACAAGAATGGAAGAAAAGTCCGCGCCATTCCTGCAACACTCCAGCGCCCAGCGCCTGTGATCAGCAGATTGGTTCGGGAAACACCCGGATGGGCGGCGATGCTCGTAATGCCCCAACCATGCTTTTCGCTTTGCCGTTGAAGTTCGATGGCAAACATCAGGTTCGCCAATTTGGACTGACTGTACGCTTTCCCGGGCGCATACGCAGATTTCGATTGAAGGTCGTCAAAATTGATTGCTCCCTCCCGATTTGCTACACTCGAAACGGTCACTACGCGCCCTTCCCGCGATTTGCGTAGTAATGGGAGAAGTTGTGCGGTCAATGCAAAGTGACCAATGTGGTTTGTGCCGAATTGTAGCTCAAAGCCATCGACAGTTTCAAGCCGCTTTGGCGGCGTCATAACGCCAGCGTTGTTAATAAGAAGATCAATCGCTCGCCCTTTTGAAATCATTCTCGAAGCAAATGATTTGATTGATGAAAGATCCGCCAGGTCTATTTGCTCGAAACTCACTTTTGCTATGGGATTAACCTGTTTAATCCTGGCGGTAGACTCCGCGCCTTTCTTAGGATTGCGTCCCGTTAATGTGACATTCCACCCTGCTGACGCTAGTGCCAGTGCGTCTTCATATCCGATGCCTTCCGTGCTGCCCGTAATGATAGCTAAACCACTATTTGTCTGTGGAATGTCAGCTGTCGTCCAATTTTTCATTTGCGTCTGTTTCTCATGTTTTTTGTTAATACAAAAGTGGGTAACATTAAGAAAACAGATGTAGCCAAAAGTCGTATTGTTGTAGTGGAAAGTCATGTATGAGAACACACCGCATCCTCGGGACAGTCATTGATAT
Organism: Dyadobacter beijingensis DSM 21582; assembly: GCF_000382205.1. Lineage (GTDB taxonomy): Bacteria > Bacteroidota > Bacteroidia > Cytophagales > Spirosomataceae > Dyadobacter > Dyadobacter beijingensis. Next base: position 382,246 of record NZ_KB907791.1, on the reverse strand, counting down.
TCCGGCTCAAACAGCCAGATATTTGCCCGTTTTACTCGCCGGTTCAGCGGCAACAGCTGCCGCGGTACCGCAAACAACGATTTTACCGCCCTTATCCCCAGCACCCGGCCCGACATCGATCACCCAGTCGCTGTTTGCGACAACGTGCATGTCGTGTTCGATGACAATGACGGTATTGCCCTGATCGACCAGTTTATTGAGCTGGACCAATAAATTGTCCACATCGGATGGATGCAGTCCTGTTGTAGGCTCATCCAAAATGTATAACGTATTGCCATGCTGGGCCCGTTGCAGCTCGGTAGCCAGCTTTATCCGCTGCGCCTCACCGCCCGAAAGCTCGGTAGCCGGTTGACCCAGACGCAAGTATCCCAAACCCACCTGACGGACCACATCCAGCGCCCGGCTGATTTGGGGTTCAGACTCAAAAAACTCAAATGCCTCATCCACATTCATCGCAAGTACCTCGGCAATGTTTTTGTCATGGTAGGTAACTTCCAGCGTTTTCTCATTGTAGCGACTCCCGTGACATACCGGGCAGGGCGTGTAAACACTGGGAAGAAACAAAAGTTCGACCATCACAAAGCCTTCGCCTTCACAGTTCTGGCAGCGTCCTTTTGCCACATTAAAGGAAAAACGGCCTGCGTCGTATTTTCGGCTCTTTGCCATTTTGGTACTGGCAAATAATTTCCGGACATGGTCGAACAGGCCTGTGTAGGTCGCCAGATTCGAACGCGGCGTGCGGCCGATGGGTTTCTGGTCTACCGGTATCAGCCTGCGGATTTGATTTGCACCTTCGGAAATGTACCCGCTGGTCGTTTTTATACCGTCCTCTTGAAGTAAGATATCCTCCCGATCTTCAATTACCGGAATTTGCTGTCCTAATTTTTCCAAAACCAGCTCTACAAGCGCCTGACTCACCAAGCTGCTCTTTCCCGAGCCGGATATGCCGGTGACGCTGGTCAATACACCCAATGGAAAGTCGGCATCGACATGCTTTAAATTATTCCGGCTTACGTCCCTGAGCCGCAGCCACCCTTTCGCCTCTCTTGCAGCTTTCTGGCTTTGATCTACATTAAACAAATAGCGCCTTGTCACGGACCTGTCCATTTTTTCCAATCCCAGCAATGGGCCGCTATAAAGTATTTCACCACCCTTTTCGCCCGCGCCTGGCCCGACATCGACCACCCAGTCGGCATGGCGGATGATTTCGATTTCATGCTCGACGACAAAAAGCGAGTTCCCGGCTGCTTTCAACCGGTCCAGCGCCCGGAGCAAGGACTGCGTGTCCGCAGGATGAAGACCTGCCGATGGCTCGTCGAGTACATATACCACACCAAACAGATTAGAATGTATCTGCGTCCCCAGCCGCAGGCGCTGCAATTCTCCCGGCGACAGCGTGGGCGTGCTTCTTTCAAGGGTCAGATATCCAAGCCCGAGATCGATCAGTACATCCAGGCGGGATAAAAGGTCATGACCTATGCGTTGAAGTACCAATGCCTTTTCAGGATGTTCATTGTTTAAGCGATCATTTTTTGAGTTTAGGGATGAGGATATGATTTCATGTAAACGCTGAATATTTAGCTGATATAATTCCGCAATATCCATCTCTGCAAATTTTACGGATAAAGGTTCAGGACGCAGGCGCTTTCCATGGCAGACGGGGCACGGCGCGCTCAGCATGAATTTGGACACGCGCTTTTTCATTGCTTGGCTGTGTGAATTGGCAAATGTCTGCATTACGTACCGTTTGGCCCCGGCAAAGGTGCCCATGTAGCTGGGTTCCATTTTTCGCGCCAGGGCTCGCTGAACTTGTTCCGCATTAAGTCCGGAATAAACCGGGACCACCGGCTGCTCTTCGGTAAACAAGATCCAGTCCCTGTCTTTCTTGGGCAGATCGCGCCAGGGAATGTCCACATTGTAGCCAAGCGTCATCAGTATTTCCCTCAAATTCTGCCCCTGCCAGGCTGTGGGCCAGGCTGCAATGGCTTTTTCCCGGATCGAAAGCGAGTCATCGGGCACCATCGAATGCTCGGTCACTTCATAAACGACCCCCAGCCCGTGGCATTCCGGACAGGCGCCTTCCGGCGTGTTGGGTGAAAACGATTCCGCATATACAATGGATTGACCCGGAGGATAATCTCCCGCCCTCGAATAGAGCATCCTGATCAGGTTGGAAATAGTTGTGACGCTGCCTACCGAAGAACGTGTGCTGGTCGCCCCCCGCTGCTGCTGCAAAGCGACAGCAGGAGGAAGACCGTCGATGCTGTCGACCTGCGGAATGGACATCTGATTAAAAAGCCGCCTCGCGTATGGAGAAACCGATTCCAGGTAACGACGCTGCGCTTCGGCATACAATGTCCCGAACGCAAGTGATGATTTACCAGAACCCGAGACGCCGGTAAATACGACTAGCGCACCTCTGGGAATTTCCAGATCCACATTTTTCAGATTATTCTCTTTGGCTCCCTGTACTTTGACAAAACCGGAGATAGTATGAGATTCTAATTCTTTTGACATGATATCAGGGATAAAAAGTATTGGCCAGCAAGGAATTAAAAAAAAGAGGGCCTGCAATAAGCAGGCCCTCTTTTTTTTTTAAGCTATCTCAATCAGCCTCGGGGCTTTTTGTTTGGCTTGCTCCTGTTTGGGAATCGTCAGGTGGAGTAAGCCGTTTTCATATTTTGCCGCAATGTGCTCAACATCGACCACGTCTTTGGGAAGAACGAAACTTCTTTGGAAAGACTGGTAGCTGAATTCCCTGCGGCTGTATCCATCCTGATCTGACTCTTGCCGCTGCTCTTTCTGAGAGCTGATCGTGAGCGTGTTTCCGTCCAGCTCCACCTTGAAGTCGTTTTTGGTCATGCCCGGCGCGGCCATCTCGACCTCGAAATTGTCGCCGGTCTCACGGATGTTTACCGAAGGCACCGTTGTGCTGGTAGCTGAGTAATTATTGTTGCCCCAGTTAAAAAGTTCGCGGCCAAAGAAATCGTCGAACAGCGCTGGGAATGTTTGGGGCAATAGCCCGTTCCTTTTGATGAGTGACATAATCAACCTCCTTTTTAAAAGTTAAACAATGAAATAGTGAACTTGTGGCCAGCCACTACCGTCTGACCGGTTACGCTTATTTCAAACCGTATACCAATCTGGATTTGCCTGAAATTTTTTCAGGGTTATGATATTTTTTCTGACAGTTTTACACTGCAGCAAACTGACAAAATGTTTACAATCCTCGCTAACCAAACCGAGGATGTCCCGGTATTCATCGGGACACCCTCGAACCTTTCTGGTCATTGATGGCTCTTGCAGCAAAACCCGCAGACATGACCAAAGTCAGCTCACCGGGTATGTTTGATCATCTTTCAGCTTACTGTTAGTCAATAACTTGCAACCGCTTTAACGACCATTTCAACCTAAGCAGGCAGCACATGAAAAAGATACTTGTCCCTTTTGACTTCTCTGCACTTTCCATGTCCGCGCTGAGGTTCGCTATCGAGCTGGCGGAAGCAGCGCAGGGCCAGGCAACCGCGCTGCATGTGGTGAATATCGCGCCGGTTTACCTGGAAAGCCTGGACCCGAACGGGTATCCTATCAGCTCCGCCTCGATACTCTCAGAATTGAGCCGCGAGGCAACTCAGCATTTCGCCCGGGTCAAAGTCGAGCTGAAAACAAGCATAGAACCCGGCTTTCGTGTTGAACAGGGGTTGCTGCACCAAATAGTGATCAAGACCATACACGAGACAGAAGCTGACCTGGTGGTGATGGGGACAAACGGAAGCAACGGGATCGCCGAGGTGATGATGGGTTCGAATACGGAAAAAGTCGTCAGGACTGCCCCGGTACCTGTCATTTCCATCCATAGGGGCCAAAAAATCAGCCAGATACAAAATATTATTTTCCCCACAACCATCGATCTGGACCAGCACCGCTTTATATGGCAGATCCGGGCATTGCAATCATTTTTCAGCGCGCACCTTCACCTGCTTTACGTGAAAACGCCCGATACCAAAGAAACTGACAAGACGTTGAGCGGTATGCTCGGCGATCTGGCCACATATTATGACCTTTCCGAGTATAGCGTTCATGTTACCCATGCGTCTAGCGAGGAAAAAGGCGTGCTCAAATTTGCCACCCGCATCCCAGGCTCGATGATCGCCATGGGTACACACGGCTACACAGGCTTGACCCACCTCATGCTGGGAAGTGTGGCCGAAAATGTGATCAACCACACCCGTGAAGCCGTCTGGACCTGCAGACTTTCCGAACATGCCTGAATCCAAAATTGAATGCATAACTATCCTAAACTAAGCCAGCATGATGGATTCACTCAGATTCTTTGACATGGTCTCCTGGGGCTTTTATCTGATCTGCAACGTGCTGGCCATCTTCATGGCATGAATGCTCCACGAATCCGGAACCGGCCAAACTAAAAAACAAACACCATGTCCGATATATCCAGAATTAAACATACAGCCCTGACGTCCAGAATCATGTCGGCCGGCCAGGCCGCCTCGCTCATCGGTGACGGCATGGTCGTCGGCGCCAGCGGGTTTACGCGCTCAGGTGACAGCAAAGCGGTACTGGCCGCGCTGGCAGAAAAGGCTGAGCAAGACCACACCCGCATTACGCTGATGACCGGGGCTTCACTGGGGCAAGGGACCGATGGCGCGCTGGCTACGGCCGGCGCAGTCGCCATGCGGCTACCATTCCAGTCCGATCCTGTGATGCGGACGATCATCAATGAGGGTAAGCTCTGCTATATCGATGAAAACCTGAGCGAAACAGCGGCCCATATCCGCAATGGGTTTCTGCCACCGATCGATATCGCCATCATCGAGGCCGCGGCGATCGAAGCCGACGGCGGCATTGTGCCCACCACTTCGCTGGGCAATTCGGCAATCTTTGTCCAGCAGGCCCGTCAGGTAATCATCGAGATCAACGAGGCGGTGCCTGTCGGGATCCGGGGTATTCACGATGTATTTCTGCCAGAGGACCCCACCGGCCGGGCTATACTACCGATTACCGAGGTATGGCAGCGCATCGGCCAGCAGGTCATTGCCTGCGATCCGTCCAGGATTGCAGCCATCGTTTTTACCAACCAGAAGGACTGCCCGGCCGAAACTACCGAGGGCAATGCCGCCGCCGAGGCTATTGCAGGGCATTTGCTGCATTTCTTTGAGCAGGAAATAGCTGCCGGGCGCCTGACACGCTCGCTAAGGCCCTTGCAGGCCGGGATCGGGAAAATTGCGGATGCCGTGCTGGGCGGGCTCGCGGAAGGCGACTTTGAGCATCTGAGCATGTACTCGGAGGTATTGCAGGATAGCACTTTCAAGCTGATTGAGAACGGGAAGATGGATTTCGCATCCGGAAGCTCGATGACGTTGTCCGAGGCATGCTACCAACGCGTATTCGCCGACCTCGACCGTTACCGTCATAAGATCCTGCTCCGTCCGCAAGACATTACCAATGCGGCCGAGGTGATCCAGCGGCTGGGCGTTATCGCCATTAACACGGCCCTGGAATGCGATATTTATGGCAATGTCAATTCTTCGCATATCTCCGGTAGCCACATCGTCAACGGTATCGGCGGCTCTGCCGATTTTGCCCAAAACAGCTACATGAGCATTTTCGTGACCGAATCGGTGACCAGAGGCGGCAACATATCACGTATAGTACCGATGGTTACCCATGTAGACCACTCCGAGCACGACGTGGATGTGATCGTTACCGAACAGGGCCTTGCCGATCTGAGAGGACTCGACCCAAGGCAAAAAGCACAGGCCATTCTCAGAAATTGCGTCCATCCCGATTACTACGACGACCTCTCCGGTTATTTCCTGCGTGCCTGTCGGCGCGGTGGCCACACCCCTCACCTGCTGGAAGAAGCGTTCCGGCTGCATGCCAACCTGACGGCAACCGGTTCGATGAAAACCCGCATTCTATCTGGCCTCGCTGACCCGGTCGAGGCTCACCGGAATTTTTCGTTAAGCGATCTCAAACCACCCTTCGCTGCAAAACCGCTCGCGCCCGACCGACCAGCTTAGCCGGGCGAGCCAGAAGGAATTTTTCCTAAGTCAATGACTTACCTGGCGGGGATAGGTCAGATTATTGGTGATCCGGCTGCCCTGCTATTGCGCCAGATAACCACCGTCAACCGGGTAATAGGCGCCTGTGACAAATGAAGCCTTCGGACTGCTGAGCCAAAGCACCAGTTCGGCCACTTCCTCGGGCTCGCCCATTCGCCCGATCGGATGCCGGCCGACCAGCCATTGCATCGTTGCTTCGTCCAGGTCTTTCAGCAGCGGCGTTTTGATAAATGCCGGGCCGACTGCATTAGCCCTTATTCCTTTCTCGCCGTATTCAAGCGCGATGTTTTTGGTCAGCCCGAGCAAGCCGTGCTTGGCAGCCACATATGCCAGACTGTTGGCAAATCCCACGCTTCCCAAAATGGAGGACATGTTTACGATAACTCCTCCGCCCGAATTCAGCATAGCCGGAATCTGGTAGCGCACACCGTAGAATACGCCCGAAAGATTTACAGCGATCACTTTGTCCCAGGCTTCGACCGGGTACATACCCGTTGGCGCCATTGCGCCGCCTATCCCTGCGTTATTACAAGCAATGTGCAGCGCGCCGTATTTGTCAATCGCCGCCCAGACGAGCGCCTCATTCTCCTCGGGGGAGGAAACGTCACATTTGACAAAAAAGCTTTCACCTCCTTCGTTTGTGATCAGCCGGACGGTATGCCGGCCTGAATCTTCGTCCATGTCGGAAACAACAACTTTTGCGCCTTCCCGCGCATAAGCAAGCGCTACGCTGCGCCCGATACCTGAGCCCGCGCCGGTAACGATGGCCACCTTGTCTTGTAAGATTTTCATGGTTTTCCTAAGTAATAGTTAGTTCTAAATGATCGCCTTGATCAGCGGTGCGGGGTAATGACGCCCGCCAGATGAGTAGCACCATGAAGCATCAAAAGGCAAAAAGCAGAAAGCGCAGCATGTTTTCATCTGATTGTTACTACGCAAAGTTGCTCGTTACCACATTGCAAAATTATGACCATAGTCATACGCAAAACAATTGGTTATCAACCTAATAACCTGGTTGCACAAAGAACGACGAAGCGTTCTCATGCGCTGCAAGCTGGCCGATGTAACTACTTAAAAGATCCGGATATTTCTTGCGTAAGCCCAGCGTAGCTAACAAAGCCGAAGGACCGGCGGTAACGCACCGAACTACAGACATGCCTTGGGCGGCCGGGGAACAATTAGAAAAACTCCCTGGCGACCAGGCTTACAACGGTGTTTTTTCTGTGGCCCTGATCAAATGGAGTATTGATTTTCAGAAGCCGAGCCATCCCGAATCCCGGCGGGGATTTGGTTCCCGGCAAATGGATACATCTCCACCTCTGCCCGGCCTTCGCCGGTTAATAAGTTAAACATTAATTTATTACCATTTATTATACATTTGTTCTGATGCTATTGCACACATTCATGTAGCTTCGTATTCTTCTTCCTGGCGTTCGATATCCAACCCGCACATCCAATAATAAGGTCAAGATTGCGTATAGTTCTTTGCAAGTTATTTCGAAAACCTATCAAACTATTTAAGGTTCATTTTCAAATTATTTGACCACCATCCATCTTAATTTAATTTACAAATTAGACTTTTAAAGTATTTATAATTCTTCTTTGATTTATTCGCGCAAACATGTCCGCCATTTACCAGCCGGAGCTGGATATTTATTATTCAAACTTAACGTAAATGCCATGTTACATCCCGTTCTAAAAGATATTGCGATTCGATTCAATAGTTCGCAAATTGTTGCAAACGGAGGAAAAGGACTGGTGCTTGGCGATATTGCAAAGCATGAAAAAGAAAGAGATACACCCGGAGGCGGAGATACGATTCAAAATAATCTGGTACTGACATTAGTGAGTGTTGAAGAAGAAAGCAGTCTTAAAAATAACTATCCGACACGCCAGGAGGACGCAATTTCTTTCAGCCAGAAACCGACATTGTTCCTTAATTTATACCTCCTCTTTTCTGCCAATTTCGACGACTATGAAGAGGCCCTCAAACATTTGGGATATGTCCTTTCATTTTTCCAGGCCAATACCCGGATCAGTTTCTCGGACCCGTCGGGCGACACCTACAACCTGAATTTTACGCTGCATAACATCGGTTTCGAAAGCCTGCATAACCTCTGGACGGTTTTGGGAGGGGCTGCAAAGCCTTCGGTGGTTTACAAGGCACGGTTGATCTTCATCCAGGGATCGCCGCTCAATGGTGCTGGATTAGTCACGCATATTCAAAGCAATGAGCATTTAAAATAACCTTTTGCCATGCTGGAGATTCTCTATGATATTCGGTGCTCAATCGTCTTCGAACATCACTTTTACAGTGAAGGCATTTGCACGGACATTCGCCTGACGCCCACCGGGGATACTATCCAAGCGTTAGAAGATCACGGTTTGCTGGTCAAAAATACCCTGGGGAAAACGCATATTTTCCAGCAGATCAGCGCCGGAGTGCCCGAAGTTCCTTTTACGGAGCCGGTTTGCTTTTCATTTATGGCCTCCCTCACTAATTCAGCCATATACAATCTATTTGACACAGGCGGCATCCGGCAATTTCATTTGACCAATCTGAACAGCGACGGGACATTCAGGGATACATTGACGCAGGACGAATATCTATCGCAACATGAAATATTACCCCGGATAACACCCCAGAAATTCAACTTTGAATTAAGAAAAGGAGCAATATCTAAATTGGTTATTGATTTTTTTGACAGTACAGGCTGGAACACAGTAACCACGGAAAATATCGATCCGAAAGCGGAAGGAATTGAATTAACTTTTATAAAACCCGGCAAATACAGAATTACCAAACAACCACTTCCGGCAGGCGAAACATCGCTCATATTAATAGCCAGTGACGACGCATACAAAAGCACACCTTTTTTTGCATTGATTGATATATGGTTACAAAATGATATTGCATTCAAAACATTATATACTGCCAAAATTCCCGGGAGGCTGTTCAAGTTTCAATACATTTTTACAGACGTAGAAAGCAAGCAAATCAACTACGACATTCCTATTATTGTAAGAGGTAAAAAACATATTCTTGATACAATTTCCGCAGAAAGTGACATTGCCTTTTCTGAATTGGAAATAGCCGATCCACCCGAGTCCAAAATAGATATTGTTGTTGCCCAATTAAAGAAAACCGGTTCAGATAGGATCTATGTGGTCGAATCAGTTTCACCTTTACCTGTGCTTGAAAACAGGCCTGCTTCCGTCAAATTAAAGGCAGGCGCAAACGAAGTAATATTGCCGGTCCCACTCCTTAATGATTTGCAAATCATCGACAATAAAGCTGTTGTTTTTTTCAACATTTAAATCATTAACCTTTTAAATACCATTTATTATGGCAGCATTAGTTGATACCCGAATGCCTGGCGTTTATACGGTAGAGGTCCCCACACTTCCGCCTTCCATTGCGCTGGTGCCAAGTGCCGTGCCGTGCTTCATCGGCTACACGGAAAAGCATGAGAAAAATGGCGAATCCCTCCTCAGAAAACCCACCCGCGTCCGTAGCATGCGTGAGTATGAAGACTGGTTCGGAGGGGCCTCCACTGCGCAGATCAAGGTGACTGTGGTTGACAATACGGGTATCGGCGGCGTGCTGGCCGTCAAGGCGAGAAGCGAAAATTTCAAAAACCGGATGCACTATGCCATGCAATTGTATTATGCCAATGGCGGGGGGCCCTGTTTCATTTATTCGATAGGCACCTACACCTTCGACAAGACTACCGAAGTATACGACGAAACATTGTTCAACGGCTTGAAAAAGGCAAAAGACATTACCATACTCGTGATGCCGGACGCCACGGACAGCGACAAATACAGTAATGCCGTGCAGGAAGCGCTCAAACATTGCTCGAAGGCTGTCAACCGCGTCGCGCTGCTCGATGTGAAGAACAGCGAAGATGAAATCGACGATTTCCGGAACATCGTTCCGATGCAGATAGACCAGAAAAAATACGGCGCTGCTTATTTCCCGTTCCTGAACACCACGCTCATGTTCAGGTATGAGATGGACGAAGTGGTGATCGAAAGCTTTTTCCGGAACAACCAGGCTATGAACGCCGCCGATGCCACAGCGGCAGCCAACGCCGCAGCCGATTATCAGACAAAAAAAGCAGCCCAGGCGAAGGCCGAAGCAGATCAGGTGCTGTATGTGAGCATCAAAAATGCCGTCGGCAAGGCGCATGCTGCCGATAATGCGATCGCCATCGCCGATTTGCAGGAAGTCGCGAAAAGAGAGGCCAAGCGCATTACCGGAATTGCTACCCTGGACGCAAGTCTGTCGGCGGCGACTGTAACGGATTTCCCGACACTCGATGCGGCTATCGACACTTTGACTACCGGCCTGGACGTGCAGGGAAAAACCGATGCCGCGAACGCCGCCCTGGCCGCCGCTGCCGTAATTGCAAAATCCGGAGACTTGCAGGGCATGACGCTGGATATTCTGGAAGATGCCAACAACGAACTGGCCTCGAAAATCAAACAAGCGATCCGGGATTTACCCGTACTCATGCCGCCTACCTCGGCTATCGCGGGCATTATGGTGCAGACGGATGCCACCCAGGGTGTGTGGCAGGCGCCTGCCAACGTCGGGGTTGCCGCTACCATTGCCCCTGCCATCGAGATCGACGACGACCTTCACGCTTCACTCAATGTCGACGCTACTTCCGGCAAGTCCATCAATGCGATCCGTTCGTACGAGGGCCGCGGCGTGCTGGTGTTCGGGGCAAGGACGCTCGCGGGCAACGACTTGGAATGGCGGTACATTTCGGTGCGCCGTACCTTCTGCTTTATCGAAGACGCCATCGGACGGGCCATGCAAAATTTCGTCTTCTCTCCCAACACCCGCGATACCTGGATCAAAGCCAAAGCGATGATCGACAATTTTTTAGTCCAGATCTGGCAGGCGGGCGGTCTTTTTGGAAATACAACCAATGAAGCATTCCAGGTGAATGTAGGCTTGCCCGAAACCATGACGGATGTCGATATTCTGGAAGGCAAGATGATCGTCGAAATCAAACTGCGCGTGGCAAGGCCGGCCGAATTTATTATCCTGCGCTACGAGCACAAGTTCCAGGCAAATGCTAACTAATCGTTCCACATCCATTATTTATCATTCAAATCATGGCTACTAGCGTTTCTTACCCGATAGCGAAATTCCGTTTCAAAGTAAAATGGGAGGGATTATCCAAGGAAAATGAAATCGGTTTTACCGAGGTTACCGGCCTGGACTATCAGATCGATGTGATAGAATACCGCGACGGCACAGACCCGAATCTATCCAAACGGAAACTGCCCGGAATGCGGAAATTCAGCAATGTGACACTCAAAAGAGGTGTTTTCAAAGGCCTGCGCGATTTTTACGACTGGATCGACGGCGGTGATGCCGCGTCGGACAAATCCGTTGTGAAACGCAAAGACTACCGGCGCACAGTCACGATTACGCTCATGGACGAAGCCGCTACCGAAGTGGTATCATGGACACTCCAAAATGCCATTCCCATCAAAGTACAGTTTTCGGACATGAAGGCCGACGGCAATGAAATTTCGATTGATACGATGGAACTGGCGCACGAAGGACTCACGGTTTCCTACATCTGACGACCCGAAAATGGCTCTGTACCCGCCCACAGGTTTTTTCTTCAAGGTGAAGATTGGTGATTTTGAGGACGTCGCGTTTCAGGAAGTCACCGGCCTGAGTATGACGCTGGAAACAGTACCCATCAAAGAAGGTGGCCAGAACCGGTTTGTCTATCAGTTGCCGGTGCGCACTTCTTCGGAAAAACTGATTTTGAAACGGGGCCTCGAAGTGAGTTCTCAGCTGGCAAACTGGTGCAAAGACGCGCTGGAAAATTTTTCATTCAGCCCGAAAGACCTGGAAATTTCGCTGCTGGATTTTGCAGCGCAGGACAAGATACTCGTGACCTGGCAGGTGGTAAGGGCCTATCCTACCAAATGGTCGGTCTCCGGCTTCAATGCCGCCAACAACGAGCTTGCTATCGAGAGCATCGAATTGCAGTACCAGCATTTCTCCAAAATCTTTCCGTCATGATCGAAATCAAGGAACTGGTCGTCAGGGCAAACATCACCGAAACGCCCATCGATCCCGCTTCGCCACCCAGGCAGGATGCCCGCAACAGCACGCGCGAGGGTTTAAATGAGGAAGTGATACAAGCGTGTGTCAGGCAGGTGATGGATATTCTGAAAAGACAAAAAGAACGGTAATTATGGGCTACGTCAACAAATTGCGGATTATGTCGGTACACCTCGATTCGGGGTCGCCGCTGGCCATTGCGAGCTCGGTCCTGCAAACGCTCGCCGGCGGGGTTTTTGAATTGCAGATGAATCCGGAAACGTATTCCCGAAATTTCGAGATAGAATACGCCACGCCTACCGACATTGGCGCTCCACTGGTCCACTCGCAGTTCAAAGGCGTGAAGCCCGAAGCGCTGGAAATCAAATTTACCATTGATGGGACAGGCATTGTACCCGTGCAGCAGCCGGCCATTGACCTGGTAACGCAGGCATTTGCCGCTGGTGGCAGCGATGCACAGGTCGCATTCGTGACTGCCAAACTGCAACAGCTGCAAATCGTTGCCTACGGAATCCAGTCGGAAACGCACCGGCCGCCGTTTATGGTGGTCAACTGGGGAAAGCTGGTGTTTATGGGTGTATTACAGAGCATGTCGCACACATTCACGCTCTTTCACGAATCGGGACTGCCACTCAGGGTTGATGTTACGCTGAAAATAAATGAGTTCAAAATGCCGTCCGTGGCAACCGCCGCGCTCTCGCTGCTATCGCCCGACCTGACCCGCAAGCACATCGTCAAATCGAGCGATACCCTGATTAACCTCTGCCTGGACACCTACCAGAAGCCCGACTATTATCTGGAAATAGCCAGGGTCAACGAATTGACAAATTTCCGGAGGCTCAAACAAGGCTCCGAACTGATTTTACCGCCGATTGCCAACTCTTAAACCGCCTGACAGATGGTCGGACTACCCAGCATATCGCCCCAAGCATCCACCGAACCCACGCATACCGTGAGTACGAAAATATTGGTAGACGGTAGCGACCTGACGAAAAAGCCAGGCGGCCTGCTTTCGATGTCCGTTCAAAATGAACTAAACCGCATTCCCTCGGCCAACATCGTCTGGGCGGACGGAGCGGTCGAAAAAGGCACGTTTTCCAAAAGCAGCTCGGTGAATTTTGCCCCTGGCAAGATGGTAGACATCCAGCTCGGCTACCAAAACCAGACCGAAAATGTTTTCAAAGGTCTGATCGTCAGGCACCGCATTAAAGCATCGGCGGGCAGCCCCTCGGCGCTCGAACTGGAATGCAAGGACGCCGCGATACACCTCACACTGACCAGGAAGAGCCGTTATTTTGTCGATCAAAAGGACAAATCCGTTTTCCAGGAAATTATCGGTGAATATAAAAACCGGGGCGTGACCATTGGCACACTGGACGATACCGAAGCCCCGCAACCCGAACTGGTCCAGTACGATTGCACCGACTGGGATTTTCTGGTAATGCGGGCCGAAGCCAATGGGCTGGTGGTGATGGTGAGCAATGGCAAGATAAGCATTGTGAAACCCGCCAAGGCCGCCAAGGCCGATTTCGAGGTTACCTGGGGTACGGACCTCCTCGACCTGGAAGCGGAAATGGACGTTCGCACCCACTATGCCGACATTTCCACATCGAGCTGGGATGCCGTAAATAGCAAAATGGCCACCGAAAAAGGGTCGGGAAATACCGGTGCCGTAGGTAGTGCGGCAGGTGCATTGAATGGGTTGGGACAGGCCGCCGGTGCAGCAGGCAATGCACTGGGCATCGATACCGGGGTCGAAGACACCAGACATCAGTTTCCGGAAGTATTTTATCAATCGGAAAAACCGCAGCTGTTCCATGGCGGAGACATGGACACCAAAGCGCTGGGTGCCTGGGCCAAAGGGCAGCAGAAACGCGCCGAACTATCGCAGGTGCGGGGCCGCGTGCAGGTAAGGGGCCGCCACTATGTCCCGCTGCACACGCTGGCGCTCAAGAAGGTAGCAGGCCGCTTCAACGGCTCGCACCTGATAAGCGGCGTGCTTCACCAGGTCCATAGCGGTACCTGGGAAGTGGATATCCAGTTTGGACTTTCCGCGCAAACCTTTGCCGAAACCAAACCTTACATTACCTCGCCGGAAGCCGGAGGTTTGCTCCCGGCGATCCAGGGCCTGCACGTCGGTATTGTCACCAAAATCGAAGGCGACACAGTCACGGGCGGGCATCGCATTAAAGTCAAAATTCCGTTTATCGCCGACCAGGGGCGCAATTCGGAAGGAATCTGGGCGCGACAGGCGACCATTTCCGCCGGCGATAAAAGAGGCTCGGTATTCAGGCCCGAGATAAAAGACGAAGTCATTCTCGGCTTTATCAACAACGACCCCAACGACGCCATTATCCTGGGCATGCTGCACAGCAAAACCAAGCCAGCGCCTATCGACGCGAAGGACAAAAACCTGCAACAAGGTTATTTCGCAAAAAAAGGCATGAGCTTGTTGTTTGACGACGAAAAGAAAAGCATCGAGCTCAAAACGCAGGAAGGTTACAGCATCCTTGTCAGCGAATCCCCGGGAAAGATCGAGCTCAAAGACAAAAGCGGGAACACCGTCACCCTTTCCGAATCGGGGATTAGCCTCGTCGGCAAATCGAACATCTCGATCGAAGCCGAAGGTGAAGTGAGCATTAAAGGTAAAACCATTCAACTCAACAAACCCGGACCATGATTAAACCCGCCGCACGTCTTTCCGATCTTCAGGTATGCACGCTCAACACTGCGGGCGTCGCTCACGTAGGCGGGTCAATCACCATCGCCGCGCCGCGCACGGTATTCGTCAACGGCATGAAGGCCGCGACTATTCAGGACCAATGTCCCTGTGCAGCGGGCGGGCCTAATGTCATCGCCGCTGGCTCCGGGTCTGTATTTTTTGACGGGCTTGCAGCTGCGCGGCAGTCTGATTCGACGGCACACGGCGGGCGAATTAGCAGCGGCTCTGCAGATGTGTTTATAGGAGATTAAATGCTGGCCTTACAGCCGGCGAATTAAAACAGATTTATCACGATCCTATGGAAACAACCCCATTGCCTCCCGAACGCCGCAGTTTTCTCGGAACCGGCTGGGCTTTCCCGCCCGAATTTTCCAAGCCGAACTGCACGCCCAAAATGGTTTCGGACGAGGAAGACATTTGGCAAAGCCTGAAAATACTGTTCAGCACAAGCCTGAAAGAACGTCGGATCACGCCTGACTATGGCTGCAATCTCGCCGATTTCGTGTTTGCGCCACTGAATGTGTCTCTATTGTCGCTCCTTGAAGAAATGATACGCGAAGCGATTTTGCTCCATGAACCGCGGATCAAGCTCAACGAGCTGCGACTGGATGTGGTGGAACTCGAAGGCCGTCTGAACATCCTGCTGGAATATACAGTCCGCGCTACCAATAACCGCTTCAACCGCGTGTTCCCCTACTATTTGAACGAAGGTACCAACGTCGCACCCTAAGCATCATTTCCTGTTATGGCACTTGTCGCACACCCGCTTGCCCGGTCTGGCACCACGCAACAAGAAAGGCTTTTGAAAGCCCTCATTCCGGAAAACCTCCAACTCGACGGTCGTAATATGGCTGAGCTACTGGCGTTTGCGGGCAAATTCGCCCGCCAGATCCGCTATTGGTCGCCGGACAACACACCCGACGGCGATTGGACCTGCTTTTTCGAAAAAGACGCTACCACGCTGCTAGCAATCATCGCGGCCACCCCTCTGCAGGAAATCAGGCTCGACTACCGCCAAAGCGAGCTGGACTTTGTGCAGGCGTGCAGGCAGGAAAAACAGGCCGAAGGAAAAAGTGCTTGCGACCAGGCCATCGATCATTTATATCCGCTGGTAGATCACATTTTTGCCATCGCACAAAAGCTGTTGGATATATGCGAAAAATTCCCGCCGGATCATCCGCTCAAAGCCGAATCACAGGCGTTGATAAAAGAAAAATTGGGGATCCGGTCGCAAAATGGCGCTGTCACAAACTTCAATGCGCCCATCGGCTTGTTGATCAGCTACCACAAGACCGTCCACGCGAAGCTCGGCCGCGAGGGCAAGGTGATCGATTTGTACGCACCTTTTTTTAGGCCGACGCCCTGCGCGGAAGCGTGGGGTATCGACAGTCACGATTTTTTGAATTGCATTAATTTCCACGCTCCCTTGGAAGAAGCTGACCGCGAGCGGCTATGGAGGTTGTTCCTGATTTTTTACAAGGCGCTGAGCTGGGTAGTCGGAAAAGCCGAAAAGGCATTTCAAACAGCACTACACGGCCGCAGCGACCACCCGCCGCACATTGCCTTGTTGCTGGCCTTCCTGCAACTATTCCGCCGGTACCACCAGTCGGACATGAATAGTTTGTTGTCCAGGCACCTGCTATTCTATTACCAGGGCGTACTGCGCCTTCAGCAGCGCCGGGAGATTCCCGATAAAGTCCATATCGCGTTCGAGATCGCCCAGAATATCGAAACCTACCGCCTTCAAAAAGATACATTGCTGCTCGGCGGCCAGGATGTCAACGGTCTCGACCGTCTCTACGCGCTTGCCGACGAACTCGTAGTCAATCAGGCCAAACTCATTGAAAAACAAAACCTGTATTTCTTCCAGGGCACCGCCATTGCATTAAGGAAGGCCGACCAGAAAGACGGCATCAAAACCCCGTACGAGGCGGGACAAAAATTATGGCAGCCATTATCAGGACTTGACTTATTCCGGAAATGGCGGCGACAGACTCAAATGTTTGCCTTCAAAAAGGTCGCAGGCAAGGAAGAACTGGCATTTAGTACCAAGCTACGAAATCAGATAGAAACCATTACCGCCAATCCCGGGCTCATCATTACGTCGCCCGAGTTATGGCTCGCTGGTGGAGGCGACCGGACGATTACGATTTCGTTCGCCGCGGATGCCCCCATTGAACTGAACAAATTTTACACCGAGATTAGCACAGCCGAAGGCGTATATACGTTTCCGTTAGACTTCAACAGGCAGGAACCGACTGAGCCGGAAGTGCTGCTGGCGAACAGGAAGTTTCCGTTACGATCCACTTATGTGCACCATGATAACATCACGATCTGGAACATCCAGCTTCCCGCCGATTTTGTTTCCATTTCGTCCCCCAGGGATACGCAGGCCAACATCGGCGACGGGAATCCATTTATCACACTCCGACTGAAAGATGACAGTAACTATGATGCCGCCGCGCGCATTCATTTGTCCAAAGTCGGCATACTAACTCAAAATCAGCGTCTCCGTAACGTGAGCGTACAGCTCGGAAGTACGCCCTACGTGGCCAATGCCGACATTCCGCTTATCGGTTCTATGGCCGACGTAACTACCCTCAAATTGTATGTTACGGCTCCTGAGCTGGCTGTCAAAACCGGAAAAGCGACGCTAAACGTGCCTATCGAAGGACTGGACGGCCAGTCGAAGGAACTTACATTGACCGGAACACGGCAAAAATTGACAGCAGAGGAATTCGAAAAACCAGTGCCGTACGTCACAACCACGCCGTATCCTTTTTTTACAACCACCATCAGCATTAAAAAAGGCCCTGAGAATGCGCCTATCCAAATTTTTAAAATTGCCTCCGAAGCCATTTCGCTCGAATATATTTCCACGGAACAACAACCGCAGCTGTATTGGAGGGATTTCCTGGGCGGGTATTCGAAAGTACCCGAGCTGGATGGTTCCTTGTTCACAATCGTTCCGCTGCACCGGTTACCTGAGCTGGACAAGCCTCTGATTATGAACAAGGAAAGGGGCGCACCACTATTGGACAACCAGAATGCAGCGGCCGGACCTGCGGCCGCTGCCCCGACGCCTTCTAACACTGCCGACGGCAGCCTGCGTCTGGGTTTTGAAGCATTACAACCCGGCCAGACATTATCGCTGCTCTTCCATTTTGCCGACGGTACCGGCAACCCCGACCACATTGCGCCCGATGAAATCGTATGGGCTTATCTACGGCAAAATGAGTGGGTGCGTCTACCGCCACAATTCATCCTCATCGACGAAACACTCGGGATGCGCCAAACCGGCATTCTGCGATTACAGATTCCGTTCGATATCAACAATGGAAATACGTTAGCGCTGGGAGAAGACGGCCGGCAGGACCTGTTCTGGATCCAGGCCAGCGCAAGTGAAGATCCCGGCAACAACATCTTTGTGGACGCGCTGCCCATGCTGAAAGATATTTTTCCGCAGGCGGGCACAGCCATTTTCCTAAACCGGCAAAACGACCTCGCCCACCTACCGGATGGGTTGCCCGCGCAGACCATTACAGCGCTTCGTTTCAGGGACGCCAATGTCGTGAAGGTAGATCAGCCGTTCCAATCTTTTGACGGCCGCCTGTCGGAGAATTTCAGCCCGCTGGATTACCACCGCCGCATACACGAGCGTTTGCGGCATAAGCAACGCGCCGTCACGCTGTGGGACTATGAGCGCATGACGCTCGAACAATTTCCAAAAGTAGCACTCGCCAAGTGTATCACGCACACCCGCGATACCGACGTAACACGCCCGGGCTATGTGACGCTCGGTGTGGTACCATTCCCCAACCAGATGGTCGGCAACCGAAGATATTACCCCATTTTTAATGCAGGCGTCCTGGAAGCCATCGAACGCTTTCTCAACCGGCACAATACCTATTTTGTGAGCCACCAGGGGGGCGGAGTGAAATGCTGTGGCTCCGACGAAAGCGGTTGCGGATGCGCGCACGAGGGTGGGCTCCTGGTACGCAATGCGATTTTCGAGCCGGTGCGCTTGCAGGTATGTGTCAAATTCAGGGAGGGCAGAGATCCTTTTTTCTACAAAAAACAACTGGATACCGATCTCAAAATATTCCTGGCCCCATGGGCTACGGATTCCCGGGCACCGCTTGTTTTCGGGACCACACTATATACAGTGGAATTACTCCGTGTACTCGAAAACCTGAATTATGTAGACGTTATCATGGGACTGAAAGTCAAGCACTTCCCAAGCATGGAAATGGCCGAAATCGCAGAGGACGCGATCGCATTCGAAGTGGAGGAAAGTATTACCCCCTTTACCGCCCGCTCCATTCTGACCACCTATCTCGATGTCCTCAACGAAGACAACCCCAATACGATAGACCACGACATTCTGGTGATAGAAGGCACCGGATGCTGTGCCGATTGTGATGACGACAATTTGAAAAAAGCTAATCCATAATCCGATATGGCCACTTCCCTGACTGTTCCAAAGACGCTCAACTACCCGCCGGGCATGGACTACCAGCTGCTGCGGCGCGAAGGTATGCGCTACCTCGAAAGGCTTGGCTCGGGCATCTGGACCGATTTCAACTCCCACGACCCGGGCGTGACCATGCTGGAAGTGCTGTGCTACGCGCTCACTGACCTGGGCTATCGCACACAGATGCCGGACGCCGATTTGTTTACCCCTGTCGACAACCGGAAAGCTTTTTTCACGGCTGCCAAAATTTTACCCAATGCGCCCGTTACAGCCCTTGATTTCCGCAAAATCCTGATCGATATCGAAGGTGTAAAAAACGCGTGGCTTGAAGGCTGCGGCAAACCCACCGTGCATTTTAACTGGCTGCTCGACAGGGAAATAAACCTCCGGATACCCGACCTGAACCGGAAGGGACTGAAAGAAGAAACGTTTGACCCCATTCCGCCATTCAACCTTAAGACCTTCAAACTGACCTTAAATGTGCCGGAATCGAGCCCGCCGCAGACAAAAGAATATACGATCGAGGAGTACCTGCACACGATTTACCAACTCAACCCGGCACAGCGTAAAACTCCCGAGCTGCATTTAAGAGCAGCGATCGGCGACCAGGTCATCAAAGTAATCCTGCCTGAGCAGATCAAAAAATACTGGCTGCTTCTGCATGCCGCCCAATACCTGCACGACGCACAGAAATGGGTCAGTGTAAATGGCATTACCGACCAGCGCATTAAAATCCTGAAAGAGCTGGGAGCGGTGGCGCGTACCCTGAAATTCGTTGAATACAATGCGGACAATGCGGACACGGACATTGCCAAACGTGTAAAAGCCCTCCGGACTTCGCTCACCAAGAAAACGCTGCTGGAAGAGGTCTTGAAGGATCCCGATTTCGCGCGATATTTTTTTGCGGAGCCTGTCTGGCCCCAACTCATGGATGGTCTGTCGGTCAAGCCCACGGATTCGCCCTCGCCCTATTCTCTTTTTAAACCAAAAGGCACTTACAAGGTTTATCTGCAATTGGAAGACGGGTTTGAATATGAAAAGAATACCATTACCGAGCAAGCGCTGAAACGTTTGCATGAGAACCGGGCATTGAGCGAGGATTTTGAAGGTATCACCGTTGTAGACAAAGCCCGTGTATGCGTGCACGCACAGATCGAAATCGCGCCGGACGCCGATCCTGTGCAGGTATATGCCGATTTGCGGTATACCGTCGAAAATTTTCTGGCACCGACTGTGCCCATGTACGGGTTACAGGAAATGCTCGACCGGCATGCCGCGTTCACATTAACCGAAACATCCATCGGGCAACTGACCGAGGCGGAATTGCCGGACGAAATACTGCAAAATCTGCTGCCACTCCAGGAGCAGTTGTGGATCGGGATAGAAGCCTGGCGGAAGGCGGTCACCAATGCAGTCGGGCAGGTGGTGATGGACGATTATGAGGGCCTGCTTTACCAGCATACCAGTAAAACCTACGAATCCGATGAGGTATTCCGGGGACCGTTGCTGAGACACGGATTTATCGACGATGTAGCACTTGCAAACGCTTCCTGGCGGCGTGTGGTTTACAAATCCGACCTTTTCCAGGTGTTGTCGGCTACCAGGAATGTAGTCCGGGTGACGCGTTTGCAAATCCACAAAGCCCCGAAAAACGATGAAAATGCCGATACCGTCGAAAAAGAATGGTGCCTTTCGTTTGACTGCGACTGCCAGCCGACACTCGATCCGGAATGCTCGGAATTTAAGTTCACAGTGAATGGGCGCCCGGTCCGTTTCGATATGATGGACCAGCACGAGGCCATAGGCAAGCTGGAACAGCTTCGTGCCCAGGATGCGAAAATTGATCGTACCGGCAATATGGACCTCCCCGTCCCACGTGGTACCCAGCGCCCCGATCTGGACGAATATGTCAGTATTCAGGAAGAGTTTCCGCGTACTTATCATGTCGGCCGCGAAGGCATTGCTTCCAGCCACCCGCCCCTGCGCAAAGCGCAGGTAAAGCAAATGAAGGGGTTTCTGATGTTTTTTGACCAAATCCTGGCCAACTACCTGGCCCACCTCGCCGAAGTCCGGAATATGCTCGCAACGGATATGACCGTAGAAAAACAAGCGCTGTACCAGGCGCTCTACGACGTACCGAACGTGCAGCCGCTGCTGATGGCATTCGACGAAAGCAGTTCGTGGGAGGATTTCAAAAAAGACCCCGAAAACGGTTATCTCAAAGTGCTGCATTCGCTTACAAATGGCAGCGATACCTCCCGGCGATTGCGGCAAAACAAAATCATCGACCACTTGCTGGCGCGTTTCGGCGAACAATTTACCGATCATGCCTTGCGCCTTTTCGAGATCGAACAGCCGCTGGACGATGACGGCGAAAATGAAGGAAGCCTGGCCGATTGGCTGGAA
Organism: Dyadobacter beijingensis DSM 21582; assembly: GCF_000382205.1. Lineage (GTDB taxonomy): Bacteria > Bacteroidota > Bacteroidia > Cytophagales > Spirosomataceae > Dyadobacter > Dyadobacter beijingensis. Next base: position 360,461 of record NZ_KB907791.1, on the reverse strand, counting down.
GACAAACAGAAAATGCTGCGCAGGCTGCCCGGTCTGGGCAGGCGACGGGGCAAGGGGTTCAACTACCGCCCTGCCGCCGAGGATGACTACCGGCACTTCTGGGACTCGGATAATGAAGTGGGTTTCAAAGGCAGGGTGCTGGCCCGGATGGGCGTTGAAGATTGGCGCCGCCGCACCATTACCTGCTCTCCCCGATTTTACACAGACACCAGACTGGAAACCGGCAGCCGGTCCAAGAGATATCGCTTTGGCATAAAAAAGGATGAAAACGCATCTTCTTTCTGGTTGCTAAGCTCTGCGCTTTACAGCCGCGAGGAAAATGCCAGCCGTGCCGCCGACGATTTTTACGCCCGGGCAGCCGATATCAGTCAGTACGGGATCGTCCGGCAGGACAAGGATTATTTTGCAGGCTTTTGGAGTGGGAACGATCCCCGCACCCGCGACAATGCATTGCTGATTTCTTCGCCCAAAAACGAAATGCAGGCCAATGTGCTCCTGAGCGACATCAAAAACTACATTGCCCGCCAGTGTCAGGTGAAGAACTTTTATGTGATTGAGCACATCCTGCTGCGACCTGCGGATGAGTATTATCTTCCTTTGAAGCCGGTAGCGGATATACAAAATTTCAGTCAAGCAGACCCCTATTCATTCCGGATCACGGTGATCGTCCCCAATTGGGTGGGGCAGTTTCTGGATCCTCTCTTCGAAGAATTGGTCCGCAGCGAAGTTCCGGCGCACGTGGCCATTCATTTCGTCAGGATCGACCATAGCGAAATGCTGGCTTTCGAACCCATTTATTTTGAATGGCTGAAAGCGAAAACCGACCCGGAAACTTCCGATTTCCACTTGCGTGAAGCGACTAACATGCTGATAGAGGAACTCAACAAAAAACAGTAAACACAATGAGCACAGCAACCACACCCCAGTCCCCGATCGAAGTCTGCCTGCATGGCCACGGCATTGTTTGCGGGTTGGAGGTACATATCAATCACAATTGCGACATACACCTGACCGGCGGCACAGCCATTACGCCGTCAGGCGGCTTGATCCACATCGGGGACAAAACTTTCAGCTACTACCTCATCGAACCGTCGCCCGAGGTACAGGCATATTTCCCGCATAACACCAGGAACGAGGAGCGCATCAATCGCACCGTGCTGGAACTCTTTTCAAGTAAAGGCTACAACCCCGGAACCACCGATTCGTTGAAACAACAAAGCCCGGAAGACACACCTACACCCGATCTTCTGTCCGATAAAATACTGGTGGTTTTGTTCCGGATCAACGATCCTTCCAAACAATACTTTCTCCTGGTAAGTCCTTCACTGTTGCTGGAAAAAGGCGATAGCGACACGCTGAACAAGGTCAAAGAATTGTCAAAAAGCGATATTTCCGAGGCCCGCTCCCGGCTGCATAAACGGCCACAACGCGGCGAGCGCATCTATCCATCTGAACTGATTGACCAGGCATTCCGGCCTTACCTGCAACTTCGGGAGGTTATCGTTCCCCGATTCGGTTACAAAGAGCTGGCCATTGCGGACAGGTCACAGCCATTCGGCACGGATAATTTTGTCAATCCATTTTCCAAAATCAAAACCTTCAAAACGATTTTTGAAGAATACAAAGCCATTCTGGACGACCTGATACCCGAATTCGCGGAGGCGCTCGAAAAACTGCATGCTATTTACGGCGACCAGTTCACACACAAGGGAAAGCATTATTGGGACAAGTACCGCAAGATCCTGACGGGCAAATGGCAGGTGTTCCTGGAAAAAGGCGAACATCTGTACTACATTCAATACTATCACGACTGGCTGGCGGACCTGGTGAAAGCGTACGACGAGCTTTGTGAAGAGCTATCGGCGTTTGTCGGAAAATGTCACTGCCACAGCAAGGAAAATCAGCCGGGCGAATTTGGCCTGCTGCGGCTGGGACCGGTATTGGGCGGCAGCACCAGCTACACCCCCCTGCTGTTCCGCGACAGTTTTGAACCTCCGCTGATCGACGGGCACAATGAAGAAGATTGGAACCGGATCCGGTTTCACCACTGGCGGCTGATGATGATGATCTGGACATTCGATCTTCCGCAGCTTAAACTCGACGAGATCCTGGTCAAAAGGGGTTATCTGGAATCGGCCAAAGAGTTTGAAGACTCGACCAACTATTTTGAAAGAATGCCCCTCGGCGACCTGCCCCTGAAATTCACCCCCAGCCAGACGCCGGAAACGCCACTCGCCGGGCAGGCAATCCCCTACTACTATCCACTCGATGCCGACAGCCCTTACTCGCTGCATCAGTACTGGAATTACCGGCTGACACAAATGCACCGGACGAAACACATCCGCTCCTACAATGCCATTCCCGACAGGGATTCGTACACCGCCGTCGGGGAAAAGAAATACCACCTGGACGCCCAGTTTCCCGTTGCTTTCCATTTGCGCCAGTATCCGTTTTTACGCGCGGAAGGGCACATGGGAAAACCTGTGGGACTGGTTCAGGTACCCGGAGCGGTCCCCGCCGAATTCAAAGCGGATTTGAAGATCTGGGCCGAATTGCTCCGTCAGCAGAATCTGAGCTTGCAGGTTATAGGCATTCCGGTTTCCGAATTGCCCGATTTTGTAAGTCAGTTCGGCGATATTCCCGGCAATGCGCTCCACTGGGGCCTGGAACACATTGGCGGCCTTGCCTACGGACAAACGTTGGTACTCGTGTACACCGACACCGACGAGCAGATCGAGCTCAGTGAATGCAAAAAGGACTCGGACCCGGAGGTCGCAAAGAACACGATCATCGCTGATTTTACCATTCCTGTTTTTCTGGGAAAAACGATATAACATTGTTTCAATGGCACACCTCATCCAGCGTCTTACCGTGGAACTTGCCGCGCCCGACACCGCCACTGCCCGTCGGCGGCAGGAGGAGGTAAGTCAATGGCTGAAAGCAAGCGCCTGGCAGCTCGCATTGTCGGAGCAATTGGACCGGCTCGTTCCCGAAGAAATGGTACTGCGCATACCGCGGATCGAAATCGACATTCATGCCGGGGACGAAGCGGGTTTTCAGAAACAGATGGTTGATGCGATTTTGAATGCGGTGGGCAAATTTCAAGAAAAACAGCAGGGCAAATCATTTCACAGGCAGATTTACATCCACGAGATTGTAACTTTTTATCTTGAAAATGGCTATCTCCCGGCAGCAGCGCCTTCATTCGTCAGGTCTGAAATAAAAGGGTTTATCGAAAACCTGTCGACCGATGAAAATCCCGGGTTCTGGCAGGTTATCCGGTCAAAAGCAGGTAACAGGCCCGCTATTCTCCGTCGGCTTTACCAGTATCTTGATATGACAAACTTCCGGCAGCTGATTTGTAAAATTCTCGGCATCAACCTACTTGTGCCGCATTGGATAGCCGATTTTCAAGCACAGAAAACCGATGGAGGAATTCATCTGCACTTTGACAAAACGGTGGAAATACGTTTCTGGCAAATGATGTTTTTGCAAAAACCTGCGGACGAAACATTTGAACACCAGACCGTTTTCGAAAAATACCTGACGCAGCAAATCAATGCCGCTAACGGGTCGCCTCAGCTACCAGTACAGTCACCGGAAAAGGAAAATGACCCAAAAGAACTGACCCAAACTAGCGATGCATTTTTTATCGAAAATGCCGGGCTGGTACTACTCGCCCCTTTCCTGAGCACGCTTTTCAATGCATTGGGCTGGATAAAAGATAAAGAATGGGTTAGTAACGATTTTCAGCAGCAGGCCGTGCGGTTGCTGGCATATATGTCTCACGGGACAACCGACGGCGACGAGTTCGAATGGCCGCTGAACAAAGTGCTCTGTGGCTTGCCGCTGGACGCCGAAATTGGCCCGCCCGGCGCGCTCATGCCTGAGGTACTTACCCTGGCCGACGAGCTGTTGGCCGTAGTGATAGCGCAATGGACCGTGCTGAAAACCACCTCCGTAGCCGGACTTCGGGATCATTTTTTAGCAAGGGAAGGCAAGCTATCCCGCGATCCCGGGGGCGAGTGGCGGATGCTGGTACCGCGTCAAACCATTGATGTACTCCTGGACCGGATCCCCTGGGGGTTTTCGGTGATCAAACTGCCCTGGATGAGTAACATTTTATTCGTGGACTGGTAACTTTTTAAAAGGTATTGCTATGCTGACAGCTGTGAAGTCGCCGGTCGCTGACAAAAAGCAGGCCGCCAAAGCACCCTTCTTTCAACCCAAGCTCATCGTAAACGAGCCTGGGGACTCCTATGAGCAGGAGGCCGACGCCCTAGCCGACCGCGCTATGCGCATGCCCGACCCGACCGCCCATCACAATCAGTTCAAAAAAGTACCGGTCGCGAGTCTGCAACGGCAATGCGCTTCGTGCGAGGAGGAAAAAATACAGCGAAAAGAAAGCGAAGAGGAAGAAACGCCGGTGCAACTGAAGCCGATCAGCGAATTATCCGTCCAGCGTAAATGCGCCGAATGCAACGAAGAGGAAAAGGTGCAGCGGAAAGAGCTTGTGCAAAGAGACGACCAGGAGCCGCCGGTCGCGACGCCAGACTTGTTGCCGCCACTTTCACTTCCGCGTCCGACTTTGTTTCCCCGCGTGCAACCGGGCTATCTCGCCCCCCTGCCCGCCCCTACCCTGCAAATTGACTGGTTCGGTATCAACACGATGTTGCAGTCCAGAGGGGCGTCGCACCTCGGTCCGTACATCAGGAACGATGTGGAATTGCTTTGGCGCAGCAACTTCCGTTTTTTCCGGAACATTATGCCCGAATCCACCGCTTTATGGGCAACCAACAAATCCATTTCATTGAGTGTAGGGAATTATTTGTCGAGAGACTTTCCCACACAATCGGAACTGTTCGAACGGGGCCTGCCGTCTGGCACATTCAAGACCCCCAATATTCCAGTCTTATGGGGTTCGTTTGATCTGGGCTCAGGCACGCCACCCACGCTTTTCAGAAAAACACAATCTCCCGAAAGCCCAAAACAGAACACCGCCCCGCCCATTGTTTCGGACGTAATTTCGGGCAGTGGCCGCCCGCTCGACGCTGATACACGGCAGTTCATGGAAGCGAGGATCGGCCACAGCTTTGAGTCGGTGCAACTTCACACCGACACCCAAGCCGCCGCCTCGGCCGATTCGATCAATGCGCGCGCCTACACCTCTGGGAACCACATTGTATTCAACGAAAACCAATACCAGCCTCAAACGGATAGCGGTAAACGTCTGCTGGCGCACGAGCTCGTGCATACCATACAGCAGGATGGCGGCACCGTGAGGCGTCTTGCCGACAAGGGGGCATCCGTATGCGAGGATCCCCAGGAAACGATCAAAGCCGTAACCGGTCCGGAAAAGGTAACCGACATTCCGGGAAATAATCCATCAAAAACATACCCGCAACCCAAAGCATCTGCCCCTGCAGAACCGACGGCAGACCCAAATGCTGCCAATGCGCCGGCCGCCAAGCCGGAGGCCATCACAAATCCTGCGCAGGATGCCTCTTTCAAAACGATGCTTGTCGACACGAGGCGCGCCAAGAAAAGTCAGGGTGACCATAAAAAAGAGGATGTGATCGCCGATGAAGCCCGCCTGAATGCGGCCAATCCCGCCGGGAAAGACGCGCAAATGGGCCAAGCCGGTAAGGTGCTGGGCACCGAAGAAAAACTGGCTGCCGCGCCTGCTTTCAGCAAGGAAATGTTCAAGGCTGCTATCAAAAAGCGGGTGAACGAAGGGCTGCCCAAGAATGAAGACGACAATAAGGGATTCAAACAGGGAGGAGTGCAGTCGCTCACCAGCTCGGTTGGCCAGGAAGTAGTGAACCCCCAGGACCCTACCCTGGCCGCACTCAGGAATACTGAAAACGCTACTGCCGGTTCCGCTGGGCCCCTGTACCAGAAAGAGGTGGCCGTAACGCAACCCGAAGACCCCGGACGCAAACCCCAAATTGGTCAGTCGGAGCGGGCTGTCCCCAAACCGCTCCCGCAGAAGTTTATGAAGCTCGATGAAGAGCATGACGCCGATTCGCTCGACAAGGCTATGGACGACGAAAAGCTTGCGGAATACAATGTAAAGCTCACCAATGACCACCTTGCTTCCTCCGAAGAGCCGGAATTCAAAAAGCTGGACAGTGACGGACAAGCTACCAAAGCCTTGGAAACCAAGCAGGGAGCACAGACAGCGCTTTGCCAGATATCCGCCAAAAATCGCGAGGCCGAATATACCACCCACCAGGAAGAGGCCGATGCCGCGCAATCGTCGTTGAACAAAACGATGGCGGGCAAGTTTGGGGCGCGGAAGGATAGTTTTGAAAAACTAAATAAAAACAAGGATGACGCGAGCCGCCAGGACGAAGCTATTCTGAAAGCTTATTATGATAAAATCGCGGGCATTTACACCACCTCCAAAGAGGCTGTCGATACCAAACTGAAGGAACTGGATGCCGTTACGGAGCTATTCTCGACGGCCATGACCAAGGCCAACGATACGTTCAGCAGCCGCGTGAAGAGCCGGCTGAACGATTATTACGGCGAAGGTGTGTTCAACCTCAGTGAGGAAGACGAAGATGCTTTCGAACGCTCGGCCAAAGAAGGTATTAAAGGGCAGATACACTGGCTGAATGTACGCAGACAAATGACCACCGACCCGGTACAGATCGCCTACATCGACCAGCGAATCAGGTACCTGACAGGTAGAGGCAATGCGATCGAAACAATTCCTGAAAGAATTTTCAGGGAAGAAAAGGCGACTTTCATCGCGGCCCTAGACGAATCTCTGGACCAGATCGGGACGATAATCGAAACCACCCTCAACGCCGCAAGAGATATCATAAAAAAAGGGAAAGAGGACATTGACTGCGCATCTCATTGCGTACCAGCTCACCTGCAAGATCAGGCGCGGGAGCATACCGACGAATTCAAGGCCAAGTTTGATGACCTGGACACCGCGCTCACGGACAAACAAAAGGATATCGAAGAAAGCCTGTCGCGCGAGTATGTCAAAAACGTATCGGCGCTCAAAGAAACCTTCGAGAAAATCAGGGCGGAAGCTGCCATGCCGTGGTGGCAGAAAGCGTGGAATGCTATCAAGAAAGTCGCCACGATTCTTTACGACCTTGGCAAACTATTGCTGAATGTCCTGGCCAAAGCGGCCGGCGTGATCGGCGACATTATAGCGCACCCGCTACGGTTTATCGGTAACCTGTTTAAAGCGGTCGGAAAAGGCTTCGACATGTTTGTGGGCAGGATCGGCGAACACCTTGAAAAAATCATCCTGAGACTCGTCCTGGGCATGTTGCCGCCGGGTATCAAGCTTCCGGACACGTTTGATGCCGCGGGTATCTTTTCTCTCGCGCTGGATGTGCTCGGATTAAGCAAAGACAAGATCCGCGAAAGAGCTGTGGATAAGCTGGGCGAGCCCGTTGTTCACGCGTTGGAAGAGACCTTCGACCTGTTTATCATTTTCAAAAAAGAGGGTTTTGCCGGCTTATGGAAACACATTAAAGACCGTATCGGCGACTTGAAAGATCAGGTGATCGGGCAGGTGAAGGACTATCTGAGCGAAAGCATTATCAAGGCTGCCATCAAATATTTGCTCAGTGCGCTGACGCCGGTGTCAGGGTTTATCAAAGCCTGCGAGACGATCATCAATATGGCCATTTTCTTTATCGAAAACCTGAAAAACCTGCTTCAACTGCTGGACGCCATTCTTGACTCGTTCATTGACGTAGCACAAGGCAAAATCGAAAATGCGGCTGCCAAGGTGGAAAGTGCATTGCAGGACATCCTGCTCGTCGGGATCAAATTTCTCGCCGCTTTGATAGGTATCAAATTCGACGTGATCAGCGCCAGGATCGGCAAGCTGTTTGCCGCGATCAAAACCCCTATCGACCGCGCCATCAACTGGCTGTTCGACAAAGCCAAGGCATTTGCCGAAAAAACCGGCCTGACCGCCCTTGCCAAAAAAGGCAAAGCGGCCGTCGAAAAAGGCAAGGAACAGCTGGTAGAAAAAGGCGGGGCCGCGCTTGGAAAAATCCTCGGGTTCTTTGGGATCAAATCATTCTTCAAAGATGAAAAAGGAAATACGCACTCCGTAGCTTTTGAGGATCAGAACAACCACGCCGAACTGATCGTAAGAAGCGAACCGCTTTCAATTAAAGAATTCTTGATATTCTACAAAAAGCAATATAAAGACAGCCTTGAGAATAATGAAACCAAGACGAAGCATTTCAATAATATCGAAAATAAGCTCCTGCCTCGGCTGGAGGAAAAAATGAAGGTGGTTGGAACTCTCGATGAAAATACCCCGAAAAAGGATTTACAAGAATTACTAGGGATAAAAGGTGAAATAGCGCATTCTTTCGGATTACTGATGGATGGCAACAAAGATGTTGGCCATTCCTTCGAAAGCTACTATCTGGAAGGCACTGTTGGACAATACTCAAAAATGGCAAATTCTACGGGTGACGCAATGGAAGGCGACCATCAACCTCAGACTGCCCTGCTAAAATGGTCGGCCAAATACTTGAAAAAGAGCAAAATAGAAGACTGGATTGGCTCGGGCCACGGCGGCAATGCTTACGTTATATTACTGCACAAACGCCGACACCGAATGGGCGCTACCTATGGCAAATTTAGCCCACCCGACGAAAAGGATATCGAAGAAGCAGCCAATCTCGATTCAAGGAACAAATTAGTGCTCAACGTTTTGGAAAAAGCGTTGGAAAGTGATGCAAAAGAGATGCGAAGCGTGTATGACAAGGATCCAAAAGATGAAAAAGCTTGGGGCGACATCTGGCATGACACTGACGGAAATGATAAGGATAAGAAAGAACTTATTACCAAGATCAAAGCGAATGTAAAAGCCGGTGAGGCTACCATAAAGGCTCAACCCCTGGATAGCTTAATCAAATAAAAACATGGCTCCATCATGACAATCAATAATCCCTATGCCTAATTCATTTTCCCAGCTTCGCTCCTGGTTCAAAACGCCCGAACCTCCCGAGACCAAGGCATTGGTCCTGCGCAACCAGCATATGCACGCCGCCACCGGTTTGGCTGTTAACCTTTCACTGGGGCTAACCCACGTGCAGCAGCTGGCCGACAGTCGCTTGCAGGAATATCTTGGCAAAGGTTCATTTCAAATGCCCGATCCGCAGCTTTACGACGACGGCTCTCCCCTGTTTGTTGCGCTAAGCCACTGGGGGCTGTCGCCGAGCGAATATCTGACGCTGATGATCGCGCTTGCGCCCGCCCTTCAACCCAATTTTTACGATTTACTCATCCATAAACATTTGTCGAAAGCGGGCGAATTTCCCGAGTTCGGAGGGGTCAAAAACGCTAATACGCGGACGACATTGCCCACCGGCGACACGGTTTTGTTTTTGCTCAACGGCACCGATCTCACAGGACGTTTAACTACCTGGCAACAAATTCTTTCGCACGACAGCCGACTGATCAAACAGCAAATTATCCTGCTGGAAGACCCGAAGGATGGAGAACCCGCCACAAGCGGTCGCATTACAGTCTCAAAAGAGTACGTCGAAATGTTCCTGCTGGGCCGGGAATGGCAACCACGTTTCAGCAGCGAGTTCCCGGCCCAGCCGATCACGACGCTGCTCGATTGGGACAATCTGATCGTATCCAAAAACAATCTGGAGGAGCTTAGAATTATCCAGGACTGGCTCGAACATGAACAGACGATCAAGACCGACCCGGCTTTGTCCAGGATGATCAAACCGGGGTACCGGGCACTTTTCTATGGGCCGCCGGGGACTGGTAAAACCCTGACAGCCGCATTAGTGGGCAAACGTCACAAAAGGCCTGTTTACCGGGTAGACCTTTCGCAGATGGTTTCCAAATATATTGGCGAAACTTCAAAAATCGCCAGCAACTTGTTTGACATTGCCGAAAACAGAAACTGGATTTTGTTTTTCGACGAGGCTGATTCCTTGTTTGGGAAACGCACTTCCGTGACATCGTCAAATGACCGTTATGCCAACCAGGACGTCTCTTACCTGCTCCAGCGCGTCGAAGATTATAATGGATTGATAATCCTGGCTTCCAATTATAAGCATAATATCGACAATGCGTTTATGCGGCGTTTTCAATCCGTTATTCATTTTTCGATGCCCGATGCGCAGGAAAGACTGACGCTTTGGCAACAGACAAAGCCCGAGGTTGTAAAAATAGCCGATGATATATCTTTTGAAGAACTGGCACAGAAGTTTGAATTAAGCGGCGCATCTATTCTTAATGTAATGTATATTAGTACGATACGTGGACTGGCTGATGAGCAAAAAATCACACGCGCCATGCTTATCGAGGAGATCCGTAAAGAGCTGGCAAAAGAAAATAAAACTATCTGAAGATGTGTATCCCCCTATATGACCCCACGACGGCCTCGGATCGGCATCCGCGCCAATGTCGAGGTTGCTGAGCGGGTGACCCGGCCTTCAACTTAATCGCGCGGCTGGTCATGCTCCACCTGGTCATTCAAGCTTTCACGGTATTGTACCGGAGACATGTTCGTCTTGTTCTTAAATAGCTTATGAAAGGACTGCGGATATTCAAAGCCAATCTGATAAGCAATTTCGCTGACCTGTAAGTTCGTGGTCGCCAGTAGCTGTTTAGCCTTGTCGATCACGCGAGCCTGTATATGCTGCTGGGCGGTTTGTCCTGACACCGTCCTTAGCATATCGCTGAGATAATCGGCGGACACGTTCAACTCCCTGGCGACCTGTTGTACGGTCGGCAACCCTTTCTGCGATTCCAGAAATGTGTTAAGCACCACTTCCAATCGGATCAGGATCTCGTCGTTGGCCACTTTTCGCGTGATAAACTGACGGGCGTAGAACCTGCTGCTATATTGCAGCAAAAGCTCAATGTGGGAGATCATCACTTCGTGGCTGAATTGATCGATGCTGCTTTGGTATTCCGCCTCTATGCTGGCAAACAGGCCCTTGATCTTCACCTCTTCCTGCTCGGACAGATGAAGGGCTTCGTGGAGCTCGTAGGAGAAAAAGCCAAAATTCCGAATTTTGGCAGCCAGCGAGGTGCCTGCAATGAAATCCTGGTGAAACATCAGCGTCATGCCACCCGGCGGCTTGGATCCCGGGTCCAATTTCATCAGCAGCTGGTTCGGGGAAATAAAGGCCATCATCCCTTCGTCGAAATCGTAATGGCGATGGCCGTACTTCAACCTGCCGTCATAGTCCGTTTTGATGGATATGCAGTAGAAATTGAGGGTAAAATGTTGCAGATCGACCAGTCTGGCGTAATCGGCATTTTCATGCCCGAATACGCTGATCAGCGGATGTTTAGGCTTAGGCAATCCGAGCAGCCGGTGCTGCTCGGATATGGAATTGATGAGGTATGGCTTGTTCACTGATTGAAGTTACAGGGTTTTCATATCAATGACAAAACGGTAGCGGACATCGCCTTTTTGCATTCGGTCATAGGCAGTGTGAATATCCTTGATATCGATCAGTTCAATGTCGGAGACGATATCATGTTCTGCGCAAAAGTCCAGCATCTGTTGTGTTTCGGGCAGGCCTCCGGCGCCAGACCCGGCGATAACCTTATTGCCCGTTGCCAGCGAGAAGGAGCTTACCTCCCAGGGCTTGCCCGGCATACCGACATTGACGTAAATGCCATTGCTTTTTAAAACGGCCAGATAAGGATTGACATCACTGTTGCCCGAAACGGTATCCAGCACAAAGTCAAATGTTTTGAAGGCTGCTTTCATCTCCGCTTCCTCCCTGGAAATGATAAAATGATCAGCCCCGAGCTGTATGGCCGCTTCCTTTTTGCCGGGGGAAGTGCTTAGCACCGTCACTTCTGCGCCCAACGCTTTCCCGAACTTAACGCCCATATGGCCCAATCCACCTAAACCGACCACAGCCAGTTTATGTCCTTTACCCACGTTCCATCTTTTTAGCGGCGAATAGGTCGTTATCCCCGCGCAAAGCAATGGGGCCACTCCGGCTAGGTCGAGCTTTTCAGAAATGCGATGCACGAAGTCTTCGTGGACAACAATGGTATTGGAATATCCGCCGTAAACAGGCAGGCCGTCATGGCCGAGATTATTATAGGTCTGGACCGGGGCTACACTGCAAAACTGCTCTTGCCCGTTCTTGCAGTCTGGGCACTCCCGGCAGGAATCAACCATCACGCCCACCCCACCCAGATCACCGATGCTGAACTTTCTGGCATGAGTACCGAGCGTACTGATACGGCCGACGATCTCATGGCCGGGGACCATCGGGAAGATCCCTTCAAACCATTCGTTACGGGTCAGGTGAATATCGGTATGGCAAACCCCGCAGTATAGAATTTCGATCTGTACATCGTGCGCGCCGAGCTCGCGTCTTTCAAATTGCCAGGGCGTTAGTGGGCTCTCTGCCGTTTGCGCCGCATATCCTTTTGCTGTTATCATCATAGTTGTTTTAGGATGCAAACTTAGGGAGCAGCCGACGGCCACAATTATCCAAATCCGGGGAAAAGGTATCCGAATTTTCCAATGCCGCCAGGCATAAGGCCTATGGCTACAATATATCAAGGTCGCGGGCCGCGTAGTAGCTCGGCACCAATGGCCGGAAGCCGGTTTTCGTTCGAAGTTTGGAAATATCCTGAATGCCCTGGAAAGGGTCGGCAAGCGGGCCTTCGCGCAGCGACCTTGCTGGAAGAGTAGGCGAGCGGATCGTTGATATCTACCTGCTCGTCTTCTTTTGCCGGGCGGTGGTAACCCGAGCAATAGACATTAGAGGTGCTGGTAAAAACAAATCGTTTAACACCTGCTCGTGTGCAGCCTACCATTCTAAAATTGATTTGCCCTGAGCAACTGGTTTTAGGTGAACGACGCCCTAAACTCCATCGGAGAAAACCGAGCTAAAAGGCAATTTCGGACATGCTTAGCTGCGTCGTTGTACCGGCGAGGCATGTCTGTTAACACATGAAGCTAATTGCGGTAAACAACCACGCCTGCGTGCTTTCATCACCAGCGGACGCTAAGATCCGATGCCCAACGCCAGGCCGTTCGACAAAAATATCTTTGACTCAAAAATGAAGTTTCGCCTGCACCGATGGATACAGTTCGTAGAAACAGTGCCAAAAGGACGTTTCCTTTACAGCGCGAACGCCGGCCATTTTATCCACCGCGACGATCCGGAACTCGTGCTGTGGGGGATAAAGATGGCGTTGCAGTCGGATGCAGGAAGGAAGTGAATACGTGCTGACAGCTTTCGGGTGGCGCACTAATGAGTATCAATTTCTTTCCGATTGCCTGTTCCCGGGTCGCCGGTACTTTACCATGCAGTTACGAGAGTGCGTAAGTACGGTTTAAACCGGGACTTTCTCATGTTTTTGGAGTAACTATCCGTTGTAAACGGTATAATTTCTCATCTGCGGAAATTGATTAAATGGTCTGATTGCCGCAAATCCAAAATCACCTGGTTATCTTGTCGCGTCATCGATTGGTGACCTGTAAAATGTCATGTAAGCATTTGCACTGCAATGAAAAATAAAGAAGTATTGAAGGCGGCTAATGCCGCAGTAATGAAGGGCGACAACGAAGGGTTTTTAGCCTTTTGTACCGATACCGTGGTATGGAATTTCGTCGGAGAGCAGACATTGAGCGGCAAGGCGGCTGTGCGGCAATATATGGCTGATACCTATTTGGAGCCGCCGAAGTTCGATGTCGAAACGATGATCGCAGAAGGCGATTTTGTTACCGCCGTCGGCAAAATCGATTTGAAGGATCAGGACGGAATCCTGACACACTATTCATATTGTGATGTCTGGCGATTTGAGGATGGAAAAATGGCGGAATTAAACGCGTTCGTTATTAAAGTCGCACGGTGAGAAATTGTATGGGGATGGGGTGAAACCGGGAGGGTCAAAAGCTGATTAAATACAAGAAAACATTGAAATATTTTAAACTGATTGCGCTTTTTTGTTTGATCGTCACTGCCTGCTCCAAAAAGGAATCGAAGCAGTACACCATTGGTTTTTCGCAGTGCACGGGCAGTGATAACTGGCGCAAAACCATGCAGGAGAGCATGTACCGGGAGCTGTCTTTCAACCCGGAGATCAACTTCGTGATGAAGGATGCAGGCGGACAGAGTCCAAAACAAATCACGCAGATTGAGGAGCTGCTCAAACAAAAGATTGACCTGCTGATCGTCTCTCCCAATGAAGCTGAGCCCATTACGCCCGTTGTAGAGAAAGCCTATCAAAGCGGAATTCCGGTTATCATCCTGGATCGTCGTACGAATTCTGATCAGTATACGGCCTATGTCGGTGCCGACAATGTGGAAGTCGGGCAAATTGCCGGGGCTTATACCAATACGCTTTTGAAAGGAACCGGAAAGGTGATCGAGATCAGTGAAAAGCCGGGCTCGTCCGCCGACATTGATCGCCATAAAGGCTTTATGGAAACGATCAGCCGTTTTCCGGGCATCAGGTTGACGGCAAAACTGGATGGTGACTGGGATAAATATTCTTTCGAAGCGCCACTGACCAACCTGCTGAAAACGCATACGGACATCGACGTCATTTTTTGTCAGAATGATCGCCGTGCGCTCACTGCTTTTAAGGTTTGCAAGAGTTTAGGTCTTGAAAAAAAGATCCGTTTGATTGGTGTCGACGGACTTACAGGGCCAAATGGCGGAATTGAACTGGTTGACAAGCACGTCCTGAATGCCACCATTTTATACCCTACGGGCGGCGAAGAGGCCATACGGACCGCTATTTCAATCCTGCGCAAACAACCTTTCAAAAGAGAGAACCGGCTGCAAATCACCATGATCGATTCGACCAACGTCAGGATCATGAAATTGCAGAGTGAGAAACTGGTGGCCCAGCAGCAGGACATCGAACGTCGCCAGGAAAAAATTGAGGAGCAGCGCGCGATCTCTGAAAACCAGAGCATTGTGATCTACACCGTTTCGATCACCCTTGCCCTGGCACTCATTTTCGGCGCTATTTCCTTCTATTCGTTACGCGAAAACCGGAAAATCAACAGGCGGCTGGAAGTGCAGAACCATGAAATATCAGATCAGAAAAATCAGATAGAACAGCTTGCGCAAAGCGCCGAGATTGAGCATGAAGCCAAACTTAAATTTTTTACGAACATTTCGCACGAGTTCCGTACTCCCCTGACGCTCATATTGGCGCCCATCGAGGACGTTTTGGCCAGTGAGAAAATCCGCGATCCATTGATTAAACAAGAACTTTCACTGATCAGGAAAAACACATTAAGGTTGCTGCGGCTGGTAAGCCAGTTGATGGATTTCAGGAAACTGGGAAGTCATCGCATGCAGGTGCGTGCCGGCGAGCACAATCTGGTGGCTTTTGTAAAAAACATTATGGTGGCTTTTGAAAGGATTGCTTCCAAACGGAAGATTGATTTTCAATTGATCGCCTCAGATCCCGAAGTGATGGTGTGGTTCGACGCCACGATGCTCGACAAGGTGATTTTCAATCTGCTTTCCAATGCATTTAAGTTCACCCCGGATAAGGGAAGGGTTTATTTGTACATCAAGACCATTTCGCCTGATCAGGCGCAGATTACGGTGGAAGATAATGGCATAGGCATGACCGAATCGGAAGTCGCGCACGTTTTCGAAGTGTTTTATCAAGCCGAAAGCGGTTATAAGGCATTGGGAACCGGACTCGGCCTGGCGCTTTCCAAGGAGTTGATTTCACTTCACAAGGGGACCATTTCTGTTCGCAGCCAGCCAAACAAAGAAACGGCATTTACCATTGAACTGCCGCTGGGCAACAAACATTTTCAGGAAGAAGAACTGCAAACCGGGCATGCGGAAGATTTTTCCATGGTTCAAAACTTCGAAATTCAGGAAGATGATCCGGCTTCCGGCATTGTCGCGGCGAAGGAGCTCCCGACACATGATCAATCCGTGCTGCTCATTGAAGATAACAATGACCTGGTCAGACTCTTGGAGCAAAAACTCAGTGTTAATTACCAGATATTGGTTGCCAATGACGGCGAAGAAGGTTTGAGGTTGGCATTTGAGCACATTCCCGATCTGATCGTGTGCGACGTGACGTTGCCGAAAAAGGATGGACTGGGCGTGAGCGCTATACTGAAAGCAGATTTCAGGACGTCGCACATTCCGGTTATTTTGCTTACCGCCAGAACGACCATCGAACAGCAGATCGAGGGTATTCAGACGGGCGTGGATGCTTACATTACCAAACCCTTCAATCTGCAATACGTTCAGGAAAGCATTAAGACTTTGCTGAAAAACCGCTCGGTACTTCGGGAACATTACACCAGCGAGTTGCCCATCGAGACATCGTCCGGAACGAATCCGAACAAACTGGATAAGAAATTTATCACCCAATTCACGGCATATATTGAGGAGCGTTACGACAATTCGGAATTGAGTGTGGAAGACATTGGCAGAGACCTCGGTATGTCGCGGGTGCAGCTTTACAGAAAAGTGAAGGCGCTGCTGGGCATGAGCGTGAATGAATACATGCAGCAAGTAAGGCTCAACAAAGCCAGGTTCCTGCTGCGCCGCGACGATCTGACGATTGCCGACGTTGCCTATAAAGTCGGCTTCTCCTCTCCTACTTATTTCTCCACTGCCTTTAAGGGAAAATATAATCAAACCCCTATGGAATATAAGAAATCGTAAATAATGATACGATTTTTAAATATGATGTATCAAAATTGAAACACTGCCCATGTATCAATTTTGAAACTACATGATAATTCGCTGATTATCACAATTTTATTCCCCCGAAATACCACTGTATCAAAGTTTAACTTTATTGAGATATTATTTAGTTATTCCGGGCAGCAAGTGGCGGTAGTTTTGACAAAAAATCAGAACTACCAATGAAAAACAGCAAGGTATTAGTTTGGTCGATTGTCGTTGCGCTTGGCGGATTCCTGTTTGGATTCGATACGGCTGTGATCTCGGGGGCAGAAAAAGCCATTCAGCATTTATGGGATCTCTCCGCAGTTGAGCACGGATTCACCGTTTCCATCGCACTCATAGGAACCGTGCTCGGCGCCATGTTAGGCGGCATTCCGGCCGACAGACTGGGAAGAAAAACGACCTTGTTCTGGATCGCTGTTTTATACCTGGTATCCTCCCTCGGCTCCGCGCTCGCCACAGACTGGTACGTTTTCATATTCTTCCGTTTCCTGGGCGGATTGGGCGTTGGCGCTTCTTCGGTTGCAGCCCCCATGTACATTTCCGAAATCTCCCCTGCCAGGTCACGCGGGAAAATGGTTGGGCTGTTCCAGTTCAATGTCGTTTTCGGCATTCTCATTGCCTACTTCTCCAACTACTTCATGCAGGACCTGGGCGACAATGCGTGGCGATGGATGCTGGGCGTGCAGGCATTGCCTTCACTGATTTTCTTGCTGGCCATTCTTTATGTCCCTGAAAGTCCGCGGTGGCTCATCATGAAAAAGGCGGATGTGCAGCAGGCAAAGGAGATTCTAAACATCATCGACCGCGATACCAGCGAAGAAACATTATTTGCCATCATGAATGCGAATGACGAAGCGAAAGACAAGCCTACTGCCCGGTTGTTTTCTGCCAAATACAAAACGCCGGTCATGCTTGCCATTTTGTTCGCTGTATTCAATCAGGTTTCCGGTATTAATGCGATCATTTATTACAGCCCACGCATATTTGAAATGACGGGATTAGGAGCCAAAGCGGCATTTTTATCTTCTGCGGGAATCGGTTTCGTCAACTTCGCTTTCACGCTTTTAGCCATCAACTTTATAGATCGTTTCGGCAGACGCACCTTAATGGCGATCGGCTCGGTAGGCGTTATTATCACGCTTGGATTGGTTGCAAGGGCATTTTTTATACAGGATTTTACGGGCGTCCCTGTTTTCCTGTTCGTTTACATTGCCTTTTTCGCCTTCTCACAAGGTGCGGTCATCTGGGTTTTTATATCTGAAATTTTCCCCAATGAAGTGCGTGCAAACGGCCAGGCCCTGGGCAGTTTTACCCACTGGTTCATGGCCGCCGTGATCGCCTTTTCCTTCCCCATCATTTCCGAATATCTGGGCGGGGGCGTCACATTCTCCTTCTTCACAGTGATGATGATTTTGCAGCTCATTTTCGTGTGGCGCATTATGCCCGAAACAAAAGGGACTTCACTCGAAAGGACTGAAAAGACAATGGTTCTACACTAATTTCTCAACATATATGACACCTAAAATAACCGTTTTCGGAGAAATGCTTTGGGACATGCTGCCTTCTGGCAAACAACCCGGCGGAGCACCCATGAACGTAGCCATTCACCTGAAAAACTTCGGCATGAATCCGGCTTTCATCAGCCGCGTCGGTGACGACGACCTGGGCGTGGAGCTCATGGATTATCTTAACAATCAGGATTTTAATACAGATTATATCCAAACCGGCATGACACACCTTACCGGTATTGTAAAGGTAAACCTGACCGATAAAACAGAAGTTACTTACAAAATAGTGCAGCCTGTTGCCTGGGACTACATTATGCCGACGCCCGAAAACAAGCAATTGGTGAAGGACTCGGATGTATTCGTCTACGGCACACTTTCCGTCCGCAGCCAGCAATCGCGCGAAACGCTTTTTGAATTGCTGAAAGATGCAAAACTGAAAGTGTTTGACGTCAACATTCGTCCCCCGCATCTGGACAGGGCCACTACCGAATATCTGCTGGAACAAGCCGACATCGTAAAAGTCAACGAGCACGAGCTGAACGCGGTTTGCACCTGGTTTGGTATACAGCCCGAAGTGGAAACGCAGATGAAATTCCTCTACGAACGGTTCAACCTGAAACTCGTTTGTGTGACGCTGGGTGCTGATGGTGCGGTAGTTCTTTCCAGCGACGGATTTCATTCGCAAGGCGGATATGCAGTGGAAGTGCAGGATACGATTGGCAGCGGCGATTCCTTTCTGGCGATGTTCCTGAAAGAATACACATCCGGCTCATCCATTCCGTCAGCCCTCAAAAAAGCCTGCGCCGTTGGTGCGTTGGTTGCCTCCTATTCTGGTGCTACACCTGTGATTGCCGAAAAAGAAATTGCAGATTTTCTAACCAATAATCAACTGAATCATGCTTAAACGACTACCGCTTCTGGCTTTTGCCATACTCTGCTGGGTGCAACTTGCGGCTGCGCAGTCCAACATTACCGGAACCGTGAAAGACGGCGCCGGCATAACGCTCCCCGGTGTAAGTATCCTGGAAAAAGGTACAACCAATGGCACATTGTCCGACGCCGACGGAAAGTACAGCATCAGCATTAACAGCGGCGCCACACTTGTATTTTCTTACGTGGGCATGGTCCCGAGTGAAGTGGTTCCAGGCACCAATTCTGTCATGGACGTTACACTTCAATATGATTCAAAAAGCCTGAATGAAGTGGTCGTTACCGGCTATCAGACTGAGCGGAAGAAAGATATCACAGGCGCGGTGAGTGTGGTGAACATTAAAGACATCAAAGACAGCCAGGTGGGCAATCCGGCGAAAGCATTGCAGGGAAGAGTCCCGGGTGTGTTGATCACCACCGATGGAGCGCCCGGTGGCGGCGCTACGGTACGGATCAGGGGAGGCAGTACATTGGGCAACAATGATCCGCTTTACATTATAGACGGCATTCCGACCAAAAGAGGCTTGAATGAAATCAATCCGGCCGACGTCGAATCCATTCAGGTTTTGAAAGATGCTTCTTCGGCGACGATTTATGGTTCAAGAGCAGCAAATGGCGTTGTGATCGTTACGACCAAAAAAGCAAAAAACGGTCAATCGCGGTTGAATGTGAACATTTCCACTTCGATCCAGGATTACGCTTCGAAGCTGAAAACCTTGAATGCAGACGGCCGGGGCCGGGCTTACTGGCAGGCGGCAGTCAATGACAAAGCGGATCCGAATGCGAACCAGATTTATCAGTACGACTGGAACAACGACTTCAACAACCCCGCATTGAGTCAGGTTAAGTACCCGGAATTCATCGATGCGGCCAAAACGATGAAGCCGGCGAACACTTATTGGTATGATGAAATATCTCAAAAGTCAATTATCCAGTCGTACGATATGTCCCTTTCCAACGGTTCTGAAAAAGGGAATACCATGTTTTCGCTGGGTTATTACGACAACAAGGGCATTGTTAAATCGACGCGCAATAAAAAATACACGGCAAGGCTGAATACGGATTTTTCACTTTTTAAATCAAAACTAAAAATTGGGGAAAACCTGTCTGCTACCTACATCCAGGACGTGCAGTCCCCGACTGCCGATATCTTGTTTGCATCGCTGGTTTCACAGCCCGTTGTGCCGGTCTATACCGTGGATGGCGGCTGGGGCGGCCCTGCTTCCGGGATGACCGACCGCCAAAATCCCGTCAGGCTTATCGAGGATAACAGGCAGAACAAAGGCAACTTTTACCGACTCTTTGGAAATGTATTCGCCGACCTGGAAATTATCCCGAAACTGCATCTTAAAACCAGCTACGGAGTTGATTACAGCGGTGGTTACAAAAGGCTGCTCCGGAAATCGTACACCTCGGGTTTTCTGTCTGATCCAACCAATCAGGTAACGAACGTCCAGGACTATTCGGGGAATTCGATCTGGCAAAACACACTGAACTATGACATTCAAACAGGCAAGCACCAGATCGGGATCGTTGTGGGCCAGGAAAGCATCCGGTATATCGCCCAGGAATTTTCGGCAAGCAGAAGAGGCCTGGCATTGGAGAACATCAATTATGCCTATCTGAATGCCGGAAGCAACAATATTAATAATGGCGGCAGCGGCAGTGCCAATTCGCTTTTCTCCTATTTCGCGAAGGTTAATTACACTTATGCGGACAAATTCCTGGCATCGGCAACTGTACGCCGCGATGGTTCGTCGCGCTTTGGAAAGGACAACCGCTTCGGAACATTCCCGGCATTTTCATTGGGTTACCGTTTGAGCGAAGAGGCATTCATAAAAGATATTCCTTTCATTTCCGACTTAAAACTGAGATACGGCTGGGGCCGCTCGGGTAACCAGGAAATTCCGAACAATGCTACGCAATCCTTATACTCAGCTATTTACGGCAGCGATCCGACATGGGATTTTGACAATGGCAGCGCTTACGACATTGGAGGAAACGGCACGGGCCAGCTTCCGTCAGGATTTACATTAATCCAGCAAGGCAATGATGCCCTGAGATGGGAATCCCTGGCAGAATCGAATTTTGGCGTGGATTTCGGTTTCTTAAACAACACTTTGACTGGTTCTGTCGACTATTTTCAAAGAAAGACCTCCGACATTCTGATCAGCCCGGCCTATCTGGCCGTGATTGGCGACGGTGGAAACCGGTTTACCAACGGCGCTTCGATGAAAAACAGCGGTTTTGAAGCATTGCTTTCCTATGACACAAAAATCGGCAATGATCTGAGAATCAACCTCACAGGAAACTTCTCCCTGTATCGCAACAAAATCACTTATCTGCCCAAAGAGGTGATCGCGTCCTATCCGGGAAACGGAACGGATAAGACCATACTCGGCCGCCCGGCTAATTCATTCTTTGGCTATGTCGCCGACGGAATATTCCAGAATCAGGGCGAAGTGGACAATGCTGCAACACAACCAGGAAAGGGCGTCGGGCGAATCAGATATGCCGATTTGAACAACGACGGCACCATTGATGCGCAGGACCGGGATTTTATCGGAAACAGCACGCCTAAATATATGTATGGCTTCAACACGTCTGTTAGCTGGAAAAATTTCGATCTGAGCTTTTTCTTCCAGGGGATCAGCGTGAAGGTTCAAAACGAATTCAAAACCTACACCGATTTTTCATCGCTCTGGACAGGCACCAACTGGGGTGAAAGGACCCTGGACGCATGGACGCCGCAAAACACAAGCTCGGACATCCCTGCATTGACATTGGTGGACAGGAATAACGAAGGCCGCTTTTCGACTTACTTCATTGAAAACGGTTCTTACCTAAAATTGCGGAATGCGCAGATCGGGTACAATTTTAAAAGTCTGAATGCCCTGAAAATTCAGAGCGCACGATTGTACCTGCAGGGGAGTAATTTATTTACCATCAAAAGCAAAGCTTTCACAGGTCCCGACCCCGAGATCCCCAACTTCGCTTTCCCCATACCCGTCATTGGAACAATCGGACTGAATGTCACTTTCTAATTTCTGAAATCATGATCACAAAAAAACTACTATATGCCCTGACATTGCTCATGGTGTTTTTTACGGGCTGCGATAATGCGCTGGTAGAGCCGGCACAAGGTGTTATTTCGGGTGACGATCTGAACACGCCCGAAAATGTGGACAAGATGGTCGTAGCCGCCTACTCCGCACTTGGAAACGATCATTACACCTCCCCTTTTTCCAGTATGTGGGCGTATGGGAGCATTCGTGGAGGGGATATGTACAAAGGAGGCGACGGTCCGGGTGATTTGTCCGAATTCCATTTGTTCGAGACATTTTCTCTCAACAGGGTGGATAACGCGTTGATCGACCAGGTTTGGTTCAGATTGTATGTGGGCATCAGCCGGACCAATGATGCAATGCGTAGGGTAAGCGCAATGTCCGACGCCGAGTATCCGGAAAAAGCCGCGCGCATGGGTGAACTGAATTTCCTGAGAGGGCATTTCTATTTCCTGCTGAAAATCCTGTTCAAATACGTCCCGTATATCGACGAAACCATTGCCAAAACGGACTATCCGACCATTTCAAATGATAAGCTTTCCAATGATGAACTCTGGTCGAAAATAGAGGCGGACTTTCGAAGTGCGGTTGAGCGGCTACCCGACAACCAGAGCGACAAAGGCCGCGCCAACAAGATTTCAGCGAAAGCCTATCTGGCAAAAACACTTTTGTACAAGGCTTATGAACAAAACGAAACCAATGCGGTAGTAACGATCAACAAAACCTTGCTGACAGAAGTAAACGCACTTTGTGATGAGGTGATCAACTCCGGGAAGTATAATCTGAGTGCCGATTTTGCAGACAATTTTTTAACAGCAACCGAAAACGGTCCGGAATCCGTATTTGCAATCCAGTACTCAAAAAACGACGGCACCCCGCTCGGCAGGCTGGATTACGGACATGCATTAAACTACACGATGAACCAGGAATACGGCTGCTGCGGTTTCCACGTTCCCAGCCACGACCTGATCAATGCATTCAAAACAAGTGCTGACGGATTGCCCTTATTTCAAACCTACTCCACCCATGACGTAGCAGCATCCCTCGACTTCCAGACCAGCTCATTCGATCCACGGCTGGATCACACCGTGGCAAGGCCAAATGCTCCTTTCAAATACGGGAAAAGCTATGTATTCCAGAAATCCTGGGCTCGTGCTCCGGCGGTTTATGGCGCTTTTGCCAGCATTAAAGAAGTGGTTCTGCCAACGGACCCATCGTTCCAAAAAGTGCCGCCATTTATGTCCAGTGCGAAAAACTGGCAGATTATCCGGTTCTCCGATGTACTGCTTTGGAAAGCCGAAGCATTGATTGAACTGGGTAGACACAACGAAGCACTTCCTTTGATCAACAGGATCCGCGCCCGCGCCGCGTCGAGTACCGCTTTGCTGGTACAAGCAGACGGCAAGCCGACTGCGAATTTCAAAATCCAGCCCTACGTACAAAGTGCGGATTGGACACAGAACTATGCAAGAATGGCCCTGCGCTGGGAAAGGCGACTGGAATTTGCCGGTGAAGGCTATCACTTCTTCGACCTGGTTCGCTGGGGCGTTGCCGCTGAGACGATTAATGCCTATTTCCAGATTGAGAAAACCAGGGCAACCCATTTGGGAGATGCGAAATTTACTGCCGGTCGGGATGAATATCTTCCTATACCCTTGAATCAGATCAATTTCAGCAGTGGCCTGTATAAGCAAAATGCGGGATGGTAAATGTCAGCAACCGGTCTGACTCAAACACAACCAAATAACTATGAAAAAAATAACCATTGCATTACTCCTTGTTTGTGCCATCACCGGCTCGAAGGCTATTGCGCAGGAGTTCGAAGAAAAATACCGTCCGCAGTTTCACTTTACGCCCAAAGCCAACTGGATGAACGATCCGAATGGCATGGTGTATCATAACGGGATCTATCATCTTTTCTACCAATACTACCCGGATGACAAAGTCTGGGGGCCTATGCACTGGGGACATGCTACAAGCAAGGACATGATCGCCTGGAAAGAGCAGCCGATCGCTTTGTATCCGGATAGCCTGGGTTATATCTTCTCGGGAAGCGCTGTCGTGGACAAGAACAATACGGCAGGATTCGGGAAAGACGCATTGGTCGCTATTTTCACCCATCATGACCCCGTTCAGGAAAAACAGAAAACCGGCAAGCACGAAACGCAAAGCATTGCATACAGCCTGGACGACGGAAAAACATGGACGAAATACAAGGGAAATCCTGTGCTTCAAAATCCGGGGATAACCGATTTTCGCGACCCGAAAGTAAGGTGGTTTGAGCCGCAGAAAAAGTGGGTGATGACGTTGGCAACCAAAGACCGCGTCACATTTTACTCTTCTCCTGACCTGAAATCATGGACGCGCGAAAGTGATTTCGGCGCCAACGAAGGCGGGCATGGCGGCGTATGGGAATGTCCTGATCTCTTTCCGGTCATGCATGAAGGAAAACAAATGTGGGTTTTGATCGTGAACATTAATCCGGGTGGGCCGAACAAGGGATCTGCGGGACAGTATTTCCTGGGTGATTTTAATGGTAAAACATTCACTTCCAATTCCAAAGAAACAAAATGGCTGGATTTTGGAACGGATAATTATGCCGCAGTAACCTTCTCCAATACAGGCGACCGCAACATGTTGATGGGCTGGATGAGCAATTGGCAATATGCCAATCAGGTTCCGACAGATCCGTGGAGAAGTGCCAATACGATCGCCCGTGAACTGGGTTTAAAAACGGTGGGTAAAGAAACTTACCTGACTTCGGTTCCCGTGAAAGAACTGGATGTTTTGAACACAACCACTTTTTCAATGAAGAACGTGAAGGTGAAAGACCAGCTCGATCTGACGGATAAGGCAAAAAACAAAACGGGCCTGTTCCGCCTCGATTTAACGACCAAAAACAGCGCAGACTTCTCTGTTGTACTGGCCAATGAGGCCGGTAATGAACTGATCATTGGATACGATAAAGCCAAAAATCAGTATTACATTGATCGTTCCAAATCAGGTAAAATAGACTTTGAAAAAGGTTTCGGAGAAAAACACATAGCACCCAGGTTTGCAACGGGAAGCGAAATGCCACTTACACTGATTGCCGATGTTGCATCGGTGGAGCTTTTTGCAGACAATGGGTTAACGGTTATGACAGATATTTTCTTCCCGGAAAGTCCTATGTCCAGGCTTTCTATCAAATCCGTTTCCGGGATTACCCTTGATAATTTGAAATATACGGTTTTGAAACCTTCGGCAAAATAATCACATCATCTGACGAAATACAGGCGAATCAATGGCGATTCCATGGAATAGTGCCTGTCAATGAACAGGCCAGGTAACTAAAATCAATCTGGCGGCAATGCTGCCAGATTGACTGATACTCAACGTTATAAAAAATATGTTTTTGACCGGCAGAAGCCCATGAACATAACAAGGGGATCAACCTATCCGTAGATCACTTGACAAACCGCAGATAGGATGCAGCCCCGCTTTGCTCAGTCACCAGAATGTGATACCCGCCCGCAACGAGCTGGCCGACGTTTACCGACTCACCTTCCCGGACATTGCCCAATCTTAATACCTGGCGCCCACGGCTATCGAAAACACAAACGCTGGCATTGCCCTTCAGGCCCATCAGCCTGATTTCCGATGCAGCAGGATTGGGATAAACTTTCAATGCCACTGCCCCGTCCATTTGAACCGCCCGGATCTGGCTATACGCGTAAGTACCGTCCAGGTCAATCTGTTTGAGGCGGTAATAATTTAACCCGTTCAGCGGTTGAGCGTCCAGGAAGTGGTATGTCAACCTGGTGTCGCTATTACCATTCGGCGAGGCAGCCAATACCAATCCCAACCGGCTCCATGATTTTCCGTTGCCGCTACGTTCAATTTCAAACTGCTGGTTGTGTCTCTCACTGGCAGTGACCCAATTCAGTAGTACTGCGCTACCTTCCCGACCGGCTTGAAATCCAGCCAGGGTGACCGGCATGGGTGTCTCGGCTTCGCTGGTCTTGGTCAGCCAGGCGCCATCCGCTGTTGCCGCTGATGGAATCGCGCTGGCTGTTGTGCCCTCGTTGTAGTGAAGACCGGCGGCGATTTGCTCGGAGGACCCCGTAGTCCATGTCGAGCCACCTTGATAGCGCGTTATAAACGCCGATGCGTCAACATACATACTGCCATCCGTTGCCGGGGAATTGTGCTGCAGCCCTATGCCCGAAGCATCTCCACCGTAAATATGCCAGGCACGGTCCATCCCCTCCTGCGGCACGCTGATGGGTAATCCTGAGCTCAGATAGTCGGTCACACTAACATGGTAGTCATTAGCCCCTTTCACATATGCGGGCGTGTAATCCCCCTCGGCTATGCCCACGGGGAAGTAGGTGGTGGAAGTAGTTGCTGAATTCAGCCTGATCAGGTGCCCTGCGGTACTGTTTCCCGTACTTACCATCCTGTTCGGACCAAAACCCAGTAATTGCCCCAGCCCACTGGTCGTTAAATCGTGACCATTCAGCAAGATATCCCCTCCATCTACCTCGAAAATGAAATCATTTTGAAAATGTACACCCGCAGCCAGCGGACCCGGAGGATTTACTGTCCCGTATCCCGGGTCCTGAATATCGCCCAGGATGATATTATTGGGATTCCGATGCTTTACAATCGCTCCGATCGGGTTCCCATTGTTCCCATCTATGGTGGTAGGGCCGGTCATATCAGGGTAAAAAGGGTTCTCATCCGGATTGGCGAAAACGATCGAACCGGCACCGTTGTTCCCGATGAGCGCGGTGGGGGCTATCCAAATATATTTGCTGTAGATAATATGCGTTCCGCTGATATTCCAAACTGCATTCGGGCCCAGATAGAGCGTCTCGGAATACTCGTAGGTTGTTTCCCCAACCGATGACGTCCGAAGGCTATTGTCTACCGTCACACTGCCTGCCCCGGTTTGTGCGAACGAAATGATAGGTAAGTTTAATAGGAGAGTGACGAAAATTATCGCAGTAAGACGCACCCCGTTACTTTGTGGTTTCATACTTGTTCAGGTTTTTATCTGCTGGGAGATTGACTAGATAGACTTGTTCCTTCGAGGGAACCCTTCTATCCCAGAGAAATCAACACCCACTTTGTCCCGTCGCTTTGCAATAGATACTTCTGACCGAAGTTGGGGTTTGGACTGTTGATGCCATTGACGGCGACAGGAATAGTACTCTGATTGACGCCGGTCGCTACCTCAAACGGATAATTCGTTGTGACTGGCTGCGTTCCGTTATTGATGATATAATACATCCGGCCCAAGCAAGTGGCGGGGTCAGGTAGGCTGATAGTGATGGCGGACGATTGGCGGCACACAACCGTGTAGTCTTCTTCTGTCAGGACAACACTTTGGGTGACAGACCTGATCGGCGTTGACACCGATCCGTAGACCTGAAGGGTACTGGACCCCACACCCGACGAATTTTTCCCGATCGACACATTCCCCGTCTGATAGATATTTTCACTATTTGCGTTTGCAGGCGTGCTACCTCCCTGCACATTCCAGGGCTCCGTGCTGCCACCCGAACCACCGGACGCTTTAACCCACTGGCTGCCGTCGTTGTAATAGTAACCCGGCAGCACATCGCCGGCCGTAGCGGTATTATAGACTACCATACCAGCAATATGTGCATTGAGAGGGGAAGCGATCGATGTTTGTTCCAAAGCTACCCTGGGAAGCAAGAGCCCTTTGTTGGCGCTTTCGAGTTCAAGAATAGCGTTTGCATTGGACAATCCTGGGCTGACAATAGTCCCATCCTTTATTTTGGTCTGCGCATAGGTGGCACATCCGGAAGCAAGTGCAATCGTCAATAGGAGTAGGTTTCGTTTCATATCAATTGTTTAAGTTTATTTATTGGCATAGCGCTCGACATGGATGATCAACCTATCTCTGAGAGCCGGTTAACAGACAAATCAAACACTGTTGTAAAGCGGAAAACCACAAGCAGACGAGCCGGCGGCAATCAAGACGTTCGCAAAACGTTCGTTTCACAGATTGTCAAATTCTTTCGAAATCTATGTTACTTTTTTATCGCAAACCGTAACATGCACGATTATTTTAATTCCAGCTTACGTGCACATGCTGACATATAGCTTACAGTTTCAAGATTCAGCTTTCTCGTAACACCAGTCTATCGCCTGCTTCACAATCTTTTGCAGCTCTTCCATGTCTTCTTTCCTGTTAATATTGATGCCGCAAAATGTACTGCCATTGACCTTCGCGTTTAGTACGAGATAATAGATGCCGGGGATGATGATAGCGAGTAATGCACGGAGATTAACGCCTGAATTCTGAAAGTACGGATCACTCAAACTAAGTAATTCTTCACCCAGCAGCTCGCGGGAATCGGCCATTGTTCTTGCAATTTGGTTCGGTTCACTGATCTGCCACCGCATAATTTCCTGCATTTCTTTATTTTGGAAAAAATAAATGATTTGCGCCTCCAATATTTGCTTGGCAAGCTGTTTTCCGAAGTCGGGCCGGCTGTCTTCGAGGAGCTCTTCTACCTGCCCTTCCATTGCTAACCAAAAGTCCTTTTGAGCCAGGTAGGCTTTAAAAAGCTCCTCGACAGTTCCAAAATAACGATAGATCAAAGTCTTGCTTACACCGGCAACATCGGCGATCCGGGCGGCCCTCAGCCCTTGATAACCCTTTTTCATGAAGATTTCCCCTGCTGCCTGGATCAGCTTCTTTTTTGTTTCTTCCTTGTCTTTTTTATGAAAAGTTTCCATCAATTACCTGGTGTTTCTCCATTACAAATCACATCGGACCGAAATTCATTCATTTTGACGGTATAGCCACCAGGACGCAAAGGCTCCGCGCCGGCGAACGGCGGGATGGATCTGTATAGTTCTCTGCCTCATAAGTTGTGTTTTGTCAAAATAAAATAATCGGGATTATTAACCCCGATCTTTTCGCTTAACACAGTTTTCGAGATAGTGTCAAATTTAGTATTGGCCGTACGTTCCGCCAACCAAATTCTTTGATGAAAGCGGGAACGACAATATTTTCCCTGCAAATAGACGATTTTTCCACCTGTCTGTTTATTCCAAAAGGCGGTACTTGCATTCAAGATTTCCCGAAGAATACCGGGGAGCTTCTCTGACTTATTCCGATTACAACTCCAGCGTCAGCCACCCATCATCATAAGTGATGCACCGCTAAATATTTATTCATAAAGTAATCAATACATCGTACCACAACAACGCCCTGAGAAGCGCAATCAATTCACGATGTATTCTGTGCGAAATGTGCAGTGACCGCGTGCGCCCTCGCCTGTGATAACTGCACAATGATCACACATGTATTTTAATGCTTAATCCTCATCCATTTAAATTTCAAAATGCTATGGTAAACTATTACGCAACACAAAATTGCTTAGTCAGAAACCTCAGCCGCGTGCTATGCGCTGCCGTCTTAGTATTGGCGATATGTACATTGGCCGCCGGACAGCCGTGCCCCACAACACCGGACCCGCCAAGAGTATCGATGAGGCTCGACGATGGGAACACTACTGATAGCTACCCGGTTGCGCTACCAGCAGGCGTCACCGCCGGACGTCCCAATGCGACGCATGGGGGCCTGTACCATAGCGGTGCAAAGGGGACCGCAACCCCACTAACCACCGTCACCATCCACCCGCAATGGTCCGATGGGGCAATGGGCTGGGCGGTTATTAATTTTTACTACCTGGAAATCGCATCCTCCGGAGCTGTCATTAAGGTGTATGACGGCGATGGTACTTCCACCACGCCCGTAGCCACCATTACCGAAGCCAATGCCAGCACCTATTATCGTTTTAACCACAAAAACAATGGGCCGATAACGGTAACCATGGAAAACACGGCGTCTGCTGCCACCGGCAACTTCGATGTCGAAGTTACTTTTATGACCGGCGAAGTCGTATACACCTCCCCATTAGCCCAGGAAATTACCTATTGGAAACAATTCATTACGCCCAACTCCCGCGCCTGGATCGACTCTCGTGCCGGATCTGCCTCCACCATTGCCACCGGTTATTTTGATGCGAACAGGGATTTGGTTTCCAGTGAAGTATCGTGGTGCATCGACTACGGGCAGAGCGCTCCCCGACGCGGCAACTTTTATCCCGGACAAATGGTCTACTACCCAACCGCCCGGCCGGATATCAATGAGGATGGCGTCGTCACGACGGAGGACAAATTGAAAACGGCACGGCTGATCCATATCCTCCAACACGCTCCCCAGCCGATTTCCGACATGGCAAATTCCAATGAAGTTCGGGCTGCTGTGGATATGATCACACGTGGCTTTACTTCCGGTAGTACGCTGGGTGAAGACGCAATTGCGGCAGTCCCCAGCCTGCCTTCACCCGAAGAGCCCACGTTCGCCATCACCGGCCCCGCTACATCTGCACCCGCAGGAACTCCACAGAATTTTGTCGTGAATCTGACCAACGATGGTGGGCATCCACGTATTTACAAACTGAAAGTCCCGGCAGGCGTCACAGTCAATGCCGTAACCGGCACCGGGGTTACATACGATGCTGTAAACCAGGACATCACATTTGCTTCGGCGCCTGCTTCGGCAACTGTCTCGGTTACCAGCGCAAGTAGTCAGACTGCCACCTTAGGGGTAGCTTACGAGCAATCAGGCTTCTGGAATGTCGACAACCTGGTTGTGTATGAGCCGTGCGATTATTATGAAACTGCGCCGAGAAACTTTCAAGGCTTTTTGGGGCTCAGCAAAGCTGCAAACCCCTATCCGTTCCGCGAAGCGTCTGCTACCTGGGCTGCCGCGGATTACGGAGATTTGCCCGACACCTATGCTACCCTCGCAGCATCCAACGGGGCCTCGCATGCGCTCACAGCCTATAATGCCACCACGCATACAGCCAGCCTGATGCTGGGCTCGCAAATCGATTCGGACACGGACGGCGCCCCAAATACCGTGGCGACCGGCGATGACCTTGCAGGAATGGATGACGAAGATGCCGTGACGCACTTCCCCGTTCTGGTTCCGGGTTCGACGTCGTACAGCGTCACCTTGCCCGTTACCAACGCAACAGGCACCACAGCGACGGTGAAAGGCTGGATAGACTTTAACAAGGATGGCGCTTTCGGCGCGGGGGAAGAGGCCACTCAAACGGTTCCCGACGGAGCTACCTCGGTTACGCTCAACTGGCCGAGCTTCCCGGCTGTGGCCAATTTCGGGTACATTCACGCACGCTTCCGGATTGCGTCCGTTGCATCCGAGATCGCCTTACCAACAGGCGCGGCCAATAGCGGAGAAGTGGAAGATTACAGATTTTTCATCGGACGGACCGTGGCCGGAACGGTGTTCAATGACATCAACCGCAACACACGGATCGATTCTGGGGAACCCTTCACGAGCCTGCCGGCACCGATGTATGTGTATATGGTTCAAAACAATTTCATCGTGGATGCCGCCACTGTGGCCGCCGACGGTTCATACCTGTTGCTCGCCCCGGCCGGACAAACTTCCGCGCTGCACCTTTCTACGGTGCAATACCCGATCGGCACTGGCGTCAGCGGCACGCCTATTAACCGCACGCCGCCATCAGGTTGGGCAACCAGCGGAGAGAATGGAAGCGGTAACAACACCGGTAGCGGCGATTTGAGTCCGGACGGCATACTTTCGGTGACCGTCACCACGGCGAGCCTGATCCAAAGAAATTTTGGTATCAGGTACCAGAGTGCCGGCACGAGTGGCGGATCTGATATCTGTGCGAACGATACCTCCATATTGCCGCTGGCCGACTTTATTGAGGGAGAAGACGCGGGTGGAACATGGTCTTATGTATCCGGATCCGGGATCACCTTCGACGCTGCGGCCGGAACAGTGCAATTGACGGGCTCGGCCACGACCAGCACCTATCGGTACGATATCCCTGCAACCGGCGGCAGCCCGGCGAGCTTCAGTATCGCTACCGTCACGGTAAGACCTGTCCCTGTAAAGTACCAAAGCATTACCATTTGCCAGGGCGAGTCCATCTGCATTTTCAACCCTGCCGGGACTGCACGGACCGTCGAACCGCAGCAACAGATCTGCCATAATACAAGCGGCGTTTATTCTGATACGTTGGTTGGTGCTTCTCATTTCGGATGTGACAGCATTGTCGTAACGACACTCACCGTCGTGCCAATTCCGGACGCCGGTACCGACGGCGCGGTTACAGCCTGCACCGATAACGCTACCCCAATCGATTTGTTCAGCCTGATCAGCGGCGAACAGACCGGCGGTACCTGGGCGAGATTGACAGGCACAGGCGGAACATTCGACGCAGTAGCCGGGACATTCACCCCGGCTGCCGGTGCCACTGCCAGCACATTCAGCTACACCATTGCCGGGGCCGGTTCATGTGCCGAGGATGTGAGTATAGCTACCGTCAACCTGAACACCTGCAACGTCCAAATCTCCGGAACGATATTTAATGATGCCAACGGCCTCTCCGGCTCCCCGGTGAACATGGTCGATGGTACGCCTATTCAGCTTGCCGAAAGCGCACCGCTTTATGCCAATTTGTTTACTGCTGCCGGCGTTTTCGTAGCGTCGGTACCTGTGGACGCGTCCGGGAATTACAGCTTCTCCGTCAGCCCTGGAATCGACTATTTGGTGACAGTCAGTACGACTGCCGCAACCACGGGCAGTACGCCAGCTGGTTCTAATGGCCTGCCAACGGGCTGGGTAAATACCGGAGAATTTGTTGGATCAGGAACAGGGAATGATCTGGCGCCAAATGGTACGCTGGCAGTGAGCGTCGGTGCTACCAGCGTGACAAACGCAAACTTTGGTCTTGACCGGCAGCCAAACAGCAACGGTGTGACGCACATACTGACCCCGGATCCGATCCCCGACCAGGAAATAGCCCTGGATGGTGCCGACGCTCCGCTGATGAACGGCAGTGATCCGGAGGACGGCACATATAGCGGCGGCACCGCGACGCCGGGGAATGATCCGAAGGGCGTCGTGATCACTTCATTGCCCACCAACGGCCAATTATGGTACTATGGTTTCGGCGCGCCGGTGGTAGTTTCGGCGTCCGATGTAACAAATGGTACATTGTTCCATGATCCTTCGCTTTTCGCCGTCGTACTTACAGGGCAGGGATACACCAGCACAAGTTTCAATTACGCCTACGTCGATGCGGCGGGCGTCGTAGATCCTACACCTGCGACCTACCTGATCAGTTGGAGCAAACCACTGCCGGTGACACTTATCAGCTTTGATGTGGCGACGGAAAGCAAAACCGCCCACCTGAAATGGGTCACCACGAGCGAAACAAACAGCGAAGGATTTGAAATCCTGCGCAGCGCCAATGCGTCCGACTGGACAAAAATCGGTTTCGTAAGGGCGCATTCGCAGGGAGCAACAGTGATCGGCAAGCAGGATTACGATTTCACGGATGCCAACCCGCTCAATGGAGTGAGTTACTATCGCCTGAAAATGGTCGATCTTGATGCTACCTTCGCTTACAGCCTGATCAGAACGATTCGCATGGATGCCGCAAATACCATGGCACTCTACCCTAACCCGGTGGTTCAGGGCAAGTTGACGATCGATGTAGCGAATGCGGAGGCCTACCAGGCCGAAATCGTCAACGTGGCGGGCATCACCGTACTGACACAGAGCCTGGCGAAAACCAGAGAGCTGAATGTCAACGAACTCGCGTCAGGCTTGTATGTGCTGCGCATCACCTCGGCGAGCGGGGACGTTCAAACGAAACCGTTCGTTGTAAAATAAAAACTAGCCGATGAACAGCGAAGAGGATGCCTCAAAAAGGCACCCTCTTCGCTGTTATAGCGCATCGGGTTTGAGGTAAGCACGGGCAGATTCGAATGGGTGCTAGCTAATGTCGGTCACGATAAGCACGCTTTGGGCAAGCGGCCGAGTAAGCATTGGCGATATGTCTGCAATGAAGGCAGCGGTTGAAGGGAGGCGGTTATGATCGTCCAGATGTGCCTGCGACTCCCACCTTTCGTAAAGGACAAACCGCCCTGGTTGGTCGATAATCCTGTGAAAATGAAATTCCCGATTACCCGTTTCCCGACGTACCTGCGCGACAAACTTTTCGAACCTGGCTTCAAATTCTTCCACGAATTCAGGTTTTACCTGGAAGGGCACGATTAGCGTAGTCAGCGGTTGGTGCGGCTCTTTACGAAACGAGTCGGCGTCAGGCCAAATTTCTTCCAGGTAATTCATCTCGATGGGTTCCGTCAAATCGTTCACCTGCAAATCGAATGCACCTTGGGTGTAAGGCTGGCTGAAATGGTCGTCGAGAGCCTCCCTGGTTTGCCAACGCTCGAACAAATAAAACGCATCAGGATCGTTGGCAGCCTTGTAAAGCTCCATTTTCAGGTTTCCTGGCTCGGTGCGTGCCCCATTTACATCTGCGAGAAGGGCGTCCAGTGCTTTTTGCTGACTTCGGGATTTTGCCGCCACTTTCACAAACAGAATAGTGACAGCCTGGCGTGTGTTGCTGTCTTCTTTCAGAATTTCCATCATAATCGGGCCTATTGGTGTAGCTCAACCTGGGAGCGCTCTACGTACATTTTCCAGAACAAATCAGCCAGCAGCTCAGGTGAATGTGTTTCGCTTTCCGGATTGATAAACCCGGCCACCGTAAGCAGGCCCGCATAGATGTCATCGTTTTTAAGACGGTCGTGCAACTGAAACGCAAGGCTCCTGAGCCCTGCCTTACCGATAGAAAGTGACCCGTATGCCGCAGCCGGACGCACGGCCAGTCCGCCGCCAGTCAGCAGAAACGCTCCCTTTCTTTGCTTCAACCCCTCATAAGTAGCTTGCAGTGAAGCCAATGCGCTGGCCACGTTAACAGCGAATTCCTTGGTCAGGGTAGCGGGATCTTCTTCCAGGATATCAAAAGCCTTCACTACCGCTGCATTGTAGAGCACGACGTCAAAGCCACCAGCCTCGGTTTCCAAAGCCTTTATCGCTAATCTTAGCTCGATGGCATTACCCGCGTCGGCTTTCGAATAGTTTACCGCGATTCCTTTGGTTTCCAAATCCTTTTTCATTCTCTCTAAATTGTCAGCGCTTCGGCTGATCAGGCTTACCTTAAAGCCTTCGCGCCCAAACTTTTCAGCAACGCCCGAACTTAGTCCCGAGCCCGCTCCGATGATCAGTATTGACTTTTTCATGTATGCTAATTTTTATTTCTTGCCAGATTAAAGTTCGCTGAAACCCGGATCGTCCAGCTTTCGTAGTATTCTCAAAAAACGGGGATCATATCCGGCCACTCGCGCCGGTTGCCGATCACTTTGGCATCCAGGGGCGTCTTGATCATCGCTGTCGGTGCGGTGATGTGTAGATCTGTTTAAAAATCACAACTCAACGTGGTTTCCTGCCAGGCATCGTAGTCCGCGGTTAGCTCGGATAGCTTGATCCGGGCACCTTCCAATGCATCCTGGCCGAGTAGCAGCCGGAGTGGAGGTTTCGGGGCTTCTACTACCGTGATAATTGCTTTGGCGGCCAGTACCGGGTTTCCGGCCTGCTTACCGTCTGTTCCCCTGATCCACTGTTTGGTCGATTCCGATGTGGCGGCATAGTCGGGGATTGAAACCGCGCTGTCTTTGGCGGAGCGGCCCGCCCAGTCCGTCCGGAAAGCGCCCGGCGCGACAATCGTCACTTTGATCCCCAGCGGAGAAACTTCTTTAAAAAGTGCCTCGGAAAGGCCATCAACTGCATATTTGGTGGCATGATAGTATCCCAGCGACGGAAACGATTTAAGTCCGCCGATGGAGGCAATGTTGATGATATGTCCGCTGTGCTGCCCGCGCATGAACGGCAATACCTGGCGTGTCATTTCGCTGAGTCCCCAGAAGTTGACCTCGAACATATTGCGTATATCTTCCTCTTCACTTTCCTCGATGGCGGCAAAATAACCAATGCCCGCATTGTTGACAAGCACGTCAATTCGCCCGAATTTGGCCAGAACCAACTGTACCGCTGCACGGACTTGTGCATAGTCGGTAACATTAAGCCGGACAGGAAATGCGGTATCGGGATGGGCGTCGATGATATCCTGAACATCTTCCGTCTTGCGCGAGGCAACGGCTACCAGATAGCCTGCTTCCAACGTAGTTTGTGCGATTGCCCTGCCAAAGCCGGTCGAGCAACCTGTTATTAACCATACCTTTTTCATGATTGTCTACATTTTGATTTTGGTCCTAAATGATCAGGTGTTGTCAGGCCTGGTCAGGAATTGTTCTCGGACAACTTCTACAATACCTGACCATACCCAACTTGATTACACCCAACCTTAGATTTGATTCTCCCAGGCCTGTAACTGATGCTCTTTCAGCATATCCTCCACGAACTGCGGCACGACGTTACGGAACTTACCAGTGTCGGCAGGCACGATTTGGATCATCGCATTGATCATTTCCTCAGGATCGAGCCGGCCTTGCGGTGTGCCCAGCAATGCATCGAAATTGGCTTTCATGTCGGCGCGTTTGGTAAAATTCTTTTCATCGTCGAGCCAGCGGAAGGCATTTTCTGCCATCGTCTCGTTGTAGCCGGTCAGATAAGCGCCAGGGTTGACGGTCTGCACTTTGATATTGTATGGTTTTAACTCATCGGCCAGCGCTTCGGCGACTGCTTCGAGCGCATGCTTCGTAGAGACATAAATGCCGTAACCCGAAGGTGTAAAGAGCCCGCCCATGGAAGAGGTGAACACAATCTTACCCGGCTTCCCGGCTTTTATCCACTTGGAAGCGAATTGCTGTGATAGGTTGAGCGGTGCAAAAACGTTCGTCTCATAATTTCCGCGAACCAGATCCAACGGTATTTCGAAAACGGGCCCGCTTTCTCCTATTCCTGCGTTGCTGAACAACACGTCGATATCATAGCTTAATGCAACGGCAACGTCATATTTGTCGAGGATATCGAGCTTGATCACCTCGATATGATCCTGTAAGCCAGCCTCTTGAACTTTGAGGCGCATGGCGGTTACCTGCGGGGATATTTGTACTCCTGCTATGACTTTGTGGCCCAGTTTAGCCAGACCAAAAGCTGTTCCTTCACCAAATCCTGAGCCAGCGCCGGTGATTAAAATTGTTTTTGTAGTTGACATGATTGTTTGAGTTTAGAATAATAAAATCTTGTGGTCGGTAGTTACAGTTGGCTGCCGGCCCGGGCAATTTCAAAGTCCTGATCCGGGCTTCCGCCGGAAACGCCGATGTAGGCGACTATTTCCCCGGCCGAACGGACAGGCATCCCGCCTTTAAAGCCCACAAGCCCGCCGCTGGTGTTAACCATTCCATAAGCGGCAGCTTCCGGTGCAAGAAATTGGCCGACAGCTTCGGAATTCATACGGAAGAGCATCGCGGTTTTTGCTTTGCCCAGAGCGATGTCGATTGAGCCCAGGAATGCATTGTCCATTCGGGAGAATGCTTTGAGATAACCGGTTGTGTCGAGGATGGCGATATTGGCATCGACACCCATCAGTGCGGCTTTTTCTGTTGCGAGTGAAATGGCCTTAAATGCCTGTTTCTGTGAAGTTTCCATCTTTGTTCAGAGCTTGGATTTTGTCCCTTTTGTTGCTACAAAGTTGGATAGAAGGCTGCGCCCGGCTTATACAAAAAGCATAGCTTTTATTATGAATTTCAAAGGTGCGTGCATTTATTCAAATCCAAAACGAAGGCGTCCCCAGTAGTACCGCGAATCCTTTTATCCGTAGTGGATTTGCCGAAACCGCTGCGGTGTTACTCCGGTGTACTTTTTGAAATAGGCGTTGAAATGCGAGCATTCCACAAACCCCAGCCGGTAGCTGATTTCCTTGTTGCTTAACGTGGTGCGCAGCAGTAGCCGACTGGCCTCGCCCACGATTTTTTCTGATATACATGCCTTTGCCGTTTTGCCGATTTTGGCTTTGATCACCGCATTCAGGTAATTCTCATGCAGGTTTTGCATGGCTGCAAAATCCGAAACACGCAGCTGCAAATCGGTTTGACCGGCACCTAGTTCCGCGACGTGCTTTTCCAGGTTTTGCATAAATGTGCCGACAATCTGCGAACGGCGATCCATGTCATAGACCGGCAGCGCTTCGCCTGGTGGCGATAGGGTTTGACCGGCCTGCTGAGGTTTCAGAAATGTTTCAGCCACAGCCAACAGCCCGGCGACAAAAAAACGCTCTTGCTGGGATGGAAAATGTCCAGGTGGAAGCAGCTTCGTCAGAAGCGTTTCGGCCAAATCTCCAACTGGTTCAATCGCGTTTTTCATGATCTGATATGCTTTCGGGAACTACCTATCAGATGTCAATTTTAATACCAAAACTTTACGGTTTGACTGTTAGTACGTTACGAAACATCAGGAATTTGCTACGATATCGATATTTCGTCAATTGACATGAACTCTTGATATATCGACACGCCCCGGACACGTTAAACAGCCGACAATCGCTATTTCACGTGCGTACGGCGTATTCCCAGCTTCTTCATTTTGGAATGCAATGTGGATGCCGGCACACCCAGTATTTCCGCCGCGCCGCCTGTGCCGGTAATCCTGCCACCGCAGTAGTTCAAAGTGTCGAAAATGTGTTGGCGCTCGTTTTCTTCAATGGTCGTCAGGCGGAAGAATTCCTCCCCATTGCTACTGGCCGCATTTTTGGGCACGGGCAGGTGTATCTGACGGATGATCGGCCCGGTTTCAAGCAGCATGCTTCGCTCAATCAAATGTTCCAGTTCCCGCACATTCCCCGGCCAGGTATAACGCTTCATCTCAAGGATCACGTTGTTGGTCGTCCCTTCGACCCTCTTTCCGATTTTTTTCGCGAATTTCTGGATGAAATAGGTGGCCAGCATCGGGATATCATCCTGGCGGGCACGCAATGGCGGAAGACTGATCGGAAAGATATTGAGCCGGTAAAACAAGTCGCTGCGGAAGCGTCCTCCATCGATTTCCTTTTCCAGGTCGCGGTTTGTCGCGGCAATGATCCGCACATCGACCTTGATAGTCGATTTACCTCCCAGCCGCTCGATTTCCTTTTCCTGCAAAACCCGAAGCAGCTTTGCCTGCATTTCAAGCGGCATTTCACCTACTTCGTCCAGGAAAAGCGTGCCGCCATGCGCCAGTTCAAATTTGCCTATCCTGCGTTCATAAGCACCGGTAAAACTTCCTTTCTCATGCCCGAAAAGCTCACTCTCTATCATGGTCGGTGGCAATGCGGCGCAATTGATTTTAACCATCAGCTTATTTTTTCTGGGAGAATTGTTGTGTATCGCCCTGGCGACAAGCTCCTTGCCGGTACCCGTTTCGCCTAATAACAGCACGGTACTGTCGGTCGGGGCCACGGTGTTGATCATGCGCATTACTTTTTTGACCTCGGTACTTGCCCCGATGAAATCCGTCGTGTTGCTGGCAGTCTGGATTTCCTCCTGCAAATACACGTTTTCGACCTCCAACTGAGCCTTGTATTGTTTGATTTCATCGAGCTGTTGCAGCACTCGTTCGTTGGCCAGGATATTGGATACGGCTACCGAGAGCTGGGCGCAAATACCTTTAAGCAGGTGAATTTCGGCATCGAGAAGTTTTCGCTGTTGCGTCTGGCTCATAAATATCAGACCGATCGGCATACCGCCGCTTTTCAACGGCACGCAAAGCAGCTTGCTTAAACCTATACTGTTAAAAAATGGCACATACCCGGGGCGATCACCGGAGTCGACATAACCGCTGAGATCCACTACGACCGGGTCGTCGCTCTCCATGACGCTTTGGAAGGATTTGTCTTTTTCTATCAGATATTTCTGACTCGACACCCGCTCGAATTCTGCCTGTTGCGCGGGCTCCGACAAGGCAACATCCATCATAAAAGCGCTATGTGTTTTCCCATCCTCATCGATCTTGACAATCCCGAAATTGGAGATCGAAAAAATAGCCTTCAATTTGGCATTGACGACATTGAACAGATCGTCCCT
Organism: Dyadobacter beijingensis DSM 21582; assembly: GCF_000382205.1. Taxonomy (GTDB): domain Bacteria; phylum Bacteroidota; class Bacteroidia; order Cytophagales; family Spirosomataceae; genus Dyadobacter; species Dyadobacter beijingensis. Next base: position 320,315 of record NZ_KB907791.1, on the reverse strand, counting down.
GGTTTTCAGCAATGCGATCTCGTTACTGAGCGACAGCAGGATTGACTTTTCATTTTCCCTGCGCTCCAGTTCCTCACGGCTCAGCAAATTGGAGGCTGTGATGGCCAGCTGGGAACAGATACCTTTGAACAAACCGAGCCGGGGTTTCATTTCATGGACATTGTCATGATTGAAAGTCAAAACAGCTACCTCCTCATGGGCAAGCCGCATGGTATGACAGCCCCAGCCTTTGAAACCAATCGCATCGCCCATCTCCCGATATGGGGCCGTTCCTGGAAGCTGATAGTACTCCTCCGCCGTCAGCAGCAGAACATCCGTTGCGTTTTTGGCAACCTGGTAAAGTTCATCGGTATTGTCCTGCGGCGTTTCAATCAGGTCCCTAAAATCAGGGTATTTCGCAATAGCGGTATCGCGGTCATACAGGAATGCCCATCGCCATTTCTCGTCCCGTGAAATGATGTAAATACAGTATTCGTGAATGCCGAAAAGGTTGTATAACTGTTGCCCGATGATTTTACCAATAGCGTATTTATCGGTGGCAGAAGCAACCGCATTGCCAAATGAAAGTATTGCTGTCAGGTCTTTTGAAGTATCAGACATGGCCGAATGTTTTTGAAAAATTATGGGTTTTTACGCAATAAAAAATGCCCCGTACAAATACGGGGCATTCAGACCACGGATTTGTGTATACGTTTACTTTTTGACCACCTCGGAAAGTTCGATCATATTGCCCCAGGGATCCTGCACAAACGCGAGGTTCCGGGTGATCGCTTCAAGGTAAAATGGCTGACCTACCACTGTCACGCCACGTTTCCTGAGCTCGGACAAAGTCTTTTCAACATTTGCTACGTGAAAACACAAGTGATGGTAGCCACCGCGCCCCAGACTTTTCCCCAGATCGTCAAATTTTTCATTGGGTTCAAGTTTTCCTTCTGCCAGGATTTCCAGCCAAAAGTCATTGGTATTGGCAGGCGCCAGGTATGCAAGCTTCTCGTCGGCATAATCCCATTCATGTATCACACGAAAATCGAGCTTTTCGGTGTACCATTTAATGGCTGCTGCGTAATCAGGCACGCGGATACCTACGTGATTTCCGCTGATCCCTGCCAGTTCGCTTTTAGGGTTCAGAGCGGGCATCTTGAAACCGGTTTCATGCTTGTGCTGGGCGTGGGCGGCGAATGTAACGGCGACTGCTAAAAGCGCTGAGGCGATTGTTTTGATTAAAGTTGTCATGACGAATCTTTTTGCGGTTGTTATTTGATGAAGCAAAATTGGCCACAATCAGGATGCGGGGTTATATCAATAACAAAGCTGGTATTACTAATTTCAAAGATTCGGGCTGCTTGAAGAGAAAAGTCTAAAATGTCACGCATGTAGTAAGCTCGGACGGGGTATTTAGAGCTAAATTTTCCCGTTCAATAAAGCACTGATCAGCTGCTGCCCCAATAACAGCGCCGCTACCGACTCGCTATGAGGAATGCGGGCCGTCTTTCCTGAATTATCGGTATCCCAGATGCCCGAGTGATGCCATACATGGGGATTGTCCCAGTCGGGCCGGTCGATCACCGGGTACAGGCAAATACCCACCAGCGGCACGTCCCGTGTGAGCACGCCGGCGCATTGCGTAGCGATCATCCTGATCCACAGCGGCCTGTCCTCACCGGGATGGCTCGTTTCCGATAGCAGAACAGGCTTCCCATAACGCCGGTAGGCCGCTTCGAGCAAGTCCGCCAGCGGTTTCCACCTCGGATCGGGCACCGCATCATTCCAGCCAAGAAATGCGTTACCGCCGACGATCCACTGGTTATTGTAATAGTAATTGAAGCCAAGAATATCGACCAGCCCAGGATGCCCGCCCAATTCCGGGCAGATCCGCCCGCAAAGCATATCCACCGACTGGAACTGCTGCTCATGCTCGGTGTCGGCAAGCAACTGTTCCTCCGGCGTCGGATCAGGCCCCGGCACCATATTCACCAGCGGCTCGGTGGTGATTATCCGTACCATTTCACTGATTTCCTTCATGGCGACAGCCCCGGAAATGTAAGCCCTCATTAACGCATATTTGACCTGCCAGCCGCTATGATGGCAATAAGGTACCGTACCTCCTACCTCTCCGCCCAGCCACGACAAAAAACTTACCTCGTTAATCGGTGTCACATATAATATTTCACCGGGGTTATGCCTGATGTAAAAGGTCGTAAACGCTTTGCAAAGCGCCACAAACCGCTCTGTAAACTGCGGGTGGAAGGGGGTCAGGTCGCCGGGGAAGCCGAAATGGCAAATATCCCAGATTTGCTGTACCCCGCTTGCCCTGGCGGCGTGGATCATTTCCAAAACGTAGCTGAAATCGTACCGGAACGGTTCCGGTTCAACGATACTCCATCTGATCCCTTCACGGACCGTCTGTAAGCCCAATGCGGAAATCCGGGCATAGTCGTCGTGAATCAGCGCCAAATGTGCGGTCATTTCCAGCATGTCCACCCGGTTACCACTCACATTAAGCTGGTCGGCGCATTCAAAACCCGCCATCCAAAAGCTTTTGAAGGGAGGCGCCGGTGGCGTCCCCCCTTTTCTCACAGAATCGTCAACTCGCATTTTTCATTTCCCCGGTTAACACAACTTCCTTGTTCTGCGATTGGGTCGATTGCATCAATGCCAGCATAGCCGAAAAAGTATTCTGCCATGACTTGTCCGACAGGAACTCGTCTACCGCCTGTAACCAATCGGGGTTAGCAAAATTGCCCAGTTCGTAGTCAATCGCCGATATAAATGCATCCGTTCCCAGCGCAATGCTCACCAGCCCAGCCTTAGAGTAGGGGTCTACAACGTCCCGGATGGCCGTCGAAACCACGGGGCGACCCGCGGCCAGGTATTCCGGCGTTTTGGTCGGACTGATAAAATACGTGGATTCGTTGAGCAGGAACGGGATCAGGGCCACATTCCAGCCCGACAGGTACGCAGGGAGCTCCTGGTAGCTTTTCGGCCCCAGGTAATGGATGTTGTTGGCACGCGGCAGCATGGCAGGATCGATTTTCACCACCGGGCCGATCAGGATGATCTGCCAGTCGGGCCGCTTTGCAGCGATCTCCCTGATCAGATCCTGATCAAAACGTTCATCGATCACACCATAGAAACCCACTTTGGTACCAGTAATCCCCGCCTGGTCCAACGGCTCTGCCAACATTCCCCGTGCCGTTTGAAAATGCTCCTTATCGATGCTGCTGGGGAACGGATGCACATTGGAATGGCTGTCTTTCTTGGCTTCGTACAGCGTAACTCCGCCCGTGAACACAATATCCGCCCGGGTAAAAAGCTGCTGCTCCATAAACTTGATCCTGGCAGGCGCAAACTTAAAGGCCGAAAGCTCGTCCATACAGTCGTACACTACCTGGGCCGACGTGAAATCCCTCGAAAACTCGAAGGCCATCGGCGTGTAGTACCAAAAAATAAAATTGGAACTGTCGCGGCCTTCGAAGAAGGAATGTAACAGCCCCTTCATCAGCTCTGTCGTCTCTTCGGGCGAGGTACCAGCCGGCAAATGCGGTACGCACAGCCAGAGGCCCGGAAGCTTCCGTTCAAATTGTATAAACGGCTTATCGGGTGCATCCATGAAAGGTTCTTCCAGGAAATACACATTGCTATGCTGCGCAAACCGTGTCATCAGATGTTGCGGGCGCTGAAAAACGAAATCCCACCTGAGGTGCGAAAAACAAAGCAGGTCCTTTTGTAAGTTGATGTTCATGAGTAATCAGTGTCAAAATAAAATTAGTTTGTTGAGAAGTTTGTCCGGCGCTGTCAGGCGCCGGAAGACCTTATTTTCACGGTTTTAGTACCACTTTCACGCAATTATCTTCCTTGTTATTGAAGATTTCATACATCTTGCCGGCGTCCGCGAGTGGCACCTGGTGCGTGATGATGTCATGAAGTATTACTTTTTCTTCCGCAACCAGGGAAATCAGATGGTCGATGTACTTATGTACGGTTGCTTGTCCGCCTTTCATCTGAATCCCCTTGTCGAACCACTGGTGCAAAGGAAAATTATCGAACGGAGTTCCATATACGCCAACGACGGTCACCACGCCTCCCCTCCGGACGGCGTCCAGGCAGTAGCCGAGGGTTTTCATTGTCCCCACCTCGGCACGGACAACCCCCATTGCTTTTTCAACGAGGCTGCGGTCGGCTTCCATCCCCACCGCATCCACGCATACATCCGCGCCATACCCGCCTGTCATCTGGCGGATCTGTTCCACCGCATCGGTTTTAGAAGCGTTGATGATCTCGACGTTGGCCACCTTCTTGGCCATTTCGAGCCGGTAAGGAAGAATATCTACCCCGATTACCCGGCTTGCACCCCGGATCCAGGCCGCCTTCATGGCCATGATCCCGACCGGTCCGCAGCCAAACACCACGACCACTTCTCCCCCTTTTAGGTTGGCCCAGTCGATCGCAGCCCAGCCGGTGGGGAAAATGTCGGTCAGGAACAGCACTTGTTCGTCGCTGAGGTTGTCGGGCACGACCCGCGGACCAATGTCCGAATAGGGCACCCTGACATATTCAGCCTGGCCTCCGCTGTACCCTCCGTAAAGATCGGTGTACCCAAAAAGACCGCCGCCCTTGCCTTTGAGCAGACCGCCTTCCGGACCGTAATGCTCCGGGTTCGAATTCTCGCAATGCGTTTGCAGGTCCATATTACAAAAATGGCAGTGGCCGCAGGCAATCGGAAACGGGACCACCACCCGATCCCCTTTTCTCAGGTTGGTGACCCCCGCCCCCACTTCTTCGACGATTCCCATAAATTCATGCCCCAATACCAGATCGTGCGGTTGCGGGAAAAGTCCGTTATAAATATGCAGGTCCGACCCGCAAATGGCAGTGGATGTGACGCGCAGGATCGTATCCCGCGGGTTCTCGATGCGTGGATCGTCCACATGATCGACACTAACCTCCTTTTTACCATGAAAAACCAGGGCTTTCATATTGCTGATGTTTAGTGAAAGCGCCGATCCTGAAAATTATCGTACCCGCTCACTATTTTTGCAGCACATAGTCGAAAGTCATCGCTTCACAATAGTATTCATGGTACCTAACCAATCGCTTTAAAATATGATGTCCGGCACAGTGCATGTCCCAATAAAAAATAAACTCAACGACAAGGAGCTTTTCAGGATTAAACGGATGAAGGAGGTCATTAAGACAACCAATCCTCACGGACACAAGGATTATCTGGAAATCATTTATCTGACGCAGGGCGATGGCCTGCACCAGATCGATCATCACCGTTTCGCGGTGCGGCCTTCCAGCTTATACCTGGTTATGCCGGGGCAGATCCATAACTGGGAGCTTACCGAGATCCCAAAAGGTTTTGTTGCCATGATCCAGAAAGACTTCCTGTTGGGTCATCCCCTGTACGATCTATTGTTCCGTACGTTTCCCGCTGCATTTCCAGGCGCGTTCCATCTTGACCATATTGACAAGACCGTGGCGGGAATCTTTGAAAGTATCGAAAACGAATCAGCTAATCAGGAAACGAATTTTCAGGCGATAATTCAGACTTACCTGCTGTTACTGTTCAATTTGTTGCGGCGCGAGCTTAAATCCGATGACGATCAAATCTACCCTCAGCTGCTTACCACCTTTTTTTCAACGCTCGATCAGCATTACAAAACTGCCCATGAGGTCAACTGGTATGCCGAAACACTGGGAGTGACGACCAAAACACTCAATGCCTTATGCCGACGGCATCTGGATAAAACAGCCGGGGCGGTTATCACCGAGCGGCTTACGAGTGAATCCAAGAGATTGCTGCTTTACTCCGACCATAACTTGGGCGAGGTGGCCTACGAGCTCGGTTTTACCGACCCTTCCCACTTCAATAAGTTCTTCAAACGTCAGACCGGCGTTTTACCCAGCATATACAGAAAGGGCATTTCCTGAATGTACCAGTTTTCGGATGGAATGTACAAAGTCTACTAACTTTATAGGGTTATTTTTGCCGCACATCTCAACACCATGAATGCGGTTAACATAACCTATGAAATTTTTCTTTTTACTTGTTTGGCTATCGCTTGCTTCGATGGCTGTCGACGCACAAAATCCGCTGCACATTACGGGCAAAATTGTCGACCAGCAGTCCGGACAGGCACTCCCTTTTGTTTCGGTGGCTTTATATAGCGTGGCAGATTCCTCCCTTGTGAATGGTATGCTGTCGAATACTGAGGGGGAGTTCAAATTTGAAAAAATACCATCCGGCCCTTATTATCTGGAAATCCAGTATATGGGCTATCGTACAGCACGCATGGCATTGCCGAAGCAGGAAGGGTTGTCGGGGCTCGTTGTGGTACCATCCATTAAGATGACGGCCGATAGCCGGCTACTGGACGCCGTCGAAGTGACCGCCCGACGCCAGGCAATCGAAAACCGAATCGATCGCCAGGTATATCGCGCAGGGCAATTTATGGGTAGCCAGGGCGGCACCGCGGTGGACATACTGAAAAATACCCCTTCCGTAACCGTGAACAGTGAGGGGGATATTACCCTGCGGGGCTCAACGGGCTTTCTGGTACTGGTGAATGGAAAACCAGTACAAACAGAACCTGCTATCGTCCTCAACCAAATCCCGGCTAACACGATCGAGAACATCGAAGTGATCACCGCTCCATCGGCACGCTTTGACCCGGACGGGAAATCAGGCATTATTAACATCACCACAAAAACGGCCCCGACCGACAGCCGCAGCTTTGTCGTGAATGTTCAGGGCGGATTACCCTCTGTACAGACCTATCACAATCTCAGGAGTCCCCTACGCTTCGGGGCTGATGCAGCCTGGGGAATAAAATCGGGAAAATGGGAGGTCAACCTCAGCGGAAATTATTTGCGCAACGACATAGCGGGCCGGCGGGTCGGGGATGTCAATACTACGCGAAATAATGTATTTACGGCACTGCCCTCCGAGGGCGAACGGAGCTTTAAGCGGTACAATTATACAGCCCGCGCATCGGTTTCTTTCTCACCGGACCAATGGAATACGATTTCGGCCGGCTTTTATAAGGGTTACCGCTTCCAGTCCCGGCGTGCCGACCTGGTTTACAACAATACCAAAGCAGATGCAGAAACCGGCGTAAGTCTGGGAAGCATCACATACTTCAATTCCAACATTGCTCAAAAAACCAGTGACGTCACGCTTGGCAATCTGGATTACACGCACCGCTTTGAAAACAAAGCCGAGCTCACCTTGTCGGGCCTGGTTGAATCGGCAGCGCTGGATGGTCTCACAACCAACATTAACCTGGCCGGGCCCGGGCGAAACGTTACGCTGCAAAACACGCGGAATCCAGGTAAAAATCCTTTAAACGCTTACCGTTTGCAGGCAGACTTTGTTTTGCCGATTGGAAAAGGCAGACTGGAAACGGGCTATCAATACCGCAATCAGTTGCAAAAGGGGATATTTCAATACCTGGATCAAAACCTGGAAACCGGGGAGTTCGTTGTAGTCCCGGAATTTTCAAGCAGCACGCGGGTCATTCATCACATCCATTCACTTTACAGCCAGTTTAGCGGGAAGGCTGACAAACTGGATTATTCCGCGGGATTGCGATACGAATATGCTGCGCGCCGGTTCGCAGCCGGTAACAGCCAGGAGCGTGTCCTGAACCTTTCGAATTTCTTTCCCTCCGTGCAGCTGCAATACCAGTTCAATCATGGCTGGCGTGGAAAGGCGAGCTTCTCGCGGCGTGTGCAGCGATCGACCAATAACGAGCTAAACCCTTTTCCTGAGCGAGAGCATTCAGAAACCCTGGAATCGGGCGATCCGGACATACGGCCCGAGTTCATAGGCCAGGCCGAACTTGGCATTGTAAAGGAGTTTGAAAAAGGCAGCAGCTTTCTGACGATCTATCATCACCGTATTCAAAACGTGGTGAACCGGGTCAACAGCGTTTACAATGACAGCATCATCAACCGCATTTATACCAATGCAGGTTTAGCCACTTCCTGGGGTGCGGAACTAGGGGGAAATGTTAACCTGGCGAAGTGGTGGCAGCTATATGCCGGCGCCAATCTGTACCATTACCGGATCAATGGGGCGCTTTTCGGCAATACCGTTAAGGTAAATACTTCCAGTGTTATTTATTCGATCAATGCCAATAGCACATTCCGGCTATCTTCCTCACTTCAAATCCAATGGGCATTGAACTACCTTTCTAAAAGAGTGACGGCACAGGGTGAAGATTCCCGCTTTGTAAACCCTTCCCTGGCCTTCCGCAAAACCTTTTTGGGAGGCAAGCTCGCCGCCGCGTTACAATGGCAGAGTATGAACCTGGGTTTGTTTGATGCGAACCAGCAGCGGATCAGCACGTGGGGAAGAGATTTTTATACAACGACAAACTACATTCAGGAAACCGACATGTTCCTTGTCAACCTCTCCTTAAACCTCAATCAAACTTCGAAAAAAGCCAAACTCCCGACCAGCGAATTCGGCGAGCGGGAGTTTTAACCTTCCTGACCGCGAGATACTGACCACCAATGCCGGACCGAGCGCATAGCATTTGCCCGGCGGAGCTATGTGCTCGGTACGCTCGTCGCGAGATACAGCTCGAAAGTCGTCCCCGCGCCGGTCTGGCTGAAAACCTGAATGCTGCTTTGGTGTAGGTCGAGGATTTTCCGCACGATCGCCAGCCCCAGGCCCATGCCCTTTTCAGGCGACGTGTGCAGATCGGCCTGTTTGAAGCGCTCGAAGATCTGCTGCTGATATTCCTTGGCAATCCCGATGCCGGTGTCGCTCACTCGCGCCGTGACGCTTCCGCCGGTGTGCGCTAGTGAAATGGAAATTTCCCCGCCATCGGGCGTAAATTTAAATGCATTGTCAATCAGGTTCTGGAAAACCCTTTCCGTTAGGCTGATGTCGGCAAATACGGGCGGCAAAGCGGCAGGGACGATTAGTTTCAGGTCGACATTTCGCTCCTGCGCTTTCAGCTGGTAGGCGCTCACAATGTCGGACAGCAGCTCGCCGATCGGAAAGAATTCCTTCTGCGGCGCTACCACATTCGCTTCGAGTTTGGCATATTGAAATAGCTGATCCACGAGAGCCGAGAGTTTTTTCGTACCCTCATGCACGATGCCCAGATAGCGCTCCATCTCAGCCCGCGATAGCGTATCACCCTTGATCATCAGCGTTTCCGTGTAGCCGTGCATGATCGATAGCGGCGTGCGAAGGTCGTGGGAGACGTTGGCGATCAGCTCCTGACGAAAGCGGTCGGTGGCGGTGATCTTCTCGATGTTACCCACGATCACGTCCGCCATTTCATTAAATGTGGAGGTAAGCACGCCCAGATTCCCCTTGGCGTTCCCCTGAATGCGCGCTTTGTAATCCCCCTCCTGAAACTTCCTGACGACCCCGGCAAAGCTGCAAATGCTGTCGGTGATCAGGAAAAACGTAACGACGCCGACGACAAATGCGCCCAGCAATGCCGCCAAAAATATGTAGCACGCCAGCCGGAAATTCAGGTCGTCGTTCAGCGCGGCCAGAATCTGTTTCTGCCGCTCGCTTGCCAGTACCGCGTACACATAACCCGCCACCCGGCCATGCTCCATCACGGGCGCGACCGAAAATATGCTTTCTTCTCCCGGCCGTTTCGGGTTATCGCCCAGCGGCCGCTTGCCGCCTTCTGCCGTAAGCCATTGCCTGACATTACGCATATTCACCCTCGTCATTTGCACCGTAGCTTCGGGCACGACGTAATCGGTGATATTTCCGAGCGTATCGAGCAGGTACACTTCCACACTCGGGTTGGCGACCATCGTCGAATGGATGATGTCGTGCGTGACGGTCGTATCCGGGCGGCCGTTTTTAATAGGTTGGGTAAAGGTGGCCAAATGCCCGGCAATGTCGCCGTACAACTGCTGGTGCGCTGCCATATAGTAGGTTTTGGAAAACCGCGAGCCTATCAGCACGAATACTAGCGCAAGTACCAGCAGCAGACTGGCAAAAACGGCGCTGATTTTCCAGAAAAGCAGGTTTCCGCGAATGGTTTTTACAGACATTTCAGAGATCCTCGTTAAACCGGTAGCCAATGCCCCAGGTGGTTAATACAAATGACGGATTGGAAGCGTCGGCTTCTATTTTTCCCCTCAACCGGTTGATATGGGTGTTGACCGTATGCTCGTATCCCTCGAAGTCATATCCCCATACCAGGCTCAGCAACTGCTTGCGGCTGTAACTTCTCCCCGGATTGGATGCCAGCAGCACGATCAGCTCAAACTCCCGCGGCGACAGCTCGATCCGCTCCCCGTGCAGTACGACCTTCCGTTTGTCTACATCGATTTCCAGTCCCGCGATGCGGATCTGTGGGGCCATAGGAGTGCTGTAACGGCCTTTTTCCTCGGCTCGACGGAATATCACGCGCACGCGGGCGATGAACTCGCGCACGCTGAAAGGCTTGGTCAGGTAGTCGTCTGCACCGGTTTCGAGACCCATCACCTTGTCGATCTCCTCCGATCGCGCGGTCAGCATCATAATAGGCGTCTGCCGGTCGGTTTGCCTGATTTTGCGGCATACCTCCATGCCGTTTAGCCCGGGCAGCATCACGTCGAGGATAATTAGATCGAATGCGGAATCGACTGCGCGGGTTAGCCCGTTCTGCCCGTTTTTCTCGCTCACCACCTTGCAGCCCAGATCGGCCAGATGGATGGTCAGCAGCTCGGTAATCGCGCTGTCGTCTTCGATGACCAGTACATTTTTAGTATCCATTATCCACTGATTTTCTGCAAAGTTTACAAATAAAACAGCGCGAAAGGCCACTGTGATACTTTTGTTATAATTCCGTAACTGCTGCGGGATACGGTGTCTTTTGCTTTGCATCATCCAAACACGCAAAACATCAGAACGGATGATCAAACCATTGCTCGGGCTTTCACTGACAGCCCTCATTCTCAGCTCCTGCACCAAGGACCACGACCCGCAGCCAACTGCCAAAAGCATTACGATAGAGAACGTGCTCGACGGTAAACCACTCGTGGAATCAGGCACATTCAAAGGTACCGGAACTCCGCCCGTGATCCTGCCGGGACAATCCGTTTCTTTTTCCTTTTCGGCAGCCAAAAACCAGCGACTGACGTTCGCCACGATGTACGGATGGAGCAACGACCTGTTTTTTGCTCCTGAAAATCCCGGCATCAGGCTCTACGAAGACAATGGTACGCCCATTACCGGGGACGTGTCGGCACAGGTCAAGCTCTGGGACAATGGCACACGGGTAAATGCAGCACCCGGGATGGCGCTCTCGCACCCCGGCGCGGCGGAGGCCATGCAGAAGCCGGTCAGGGAAGTTAAGGGAATGGATGACTACGGCCATGCATTTTTGCCCTCATCCCAGCTGATGAAAGTGTCGCTTGCGTACGACGGCAATTCGATGTTCACCGTCACCATCCAAAACCAGTCGGGCGGAACGGCGAATGAGACGCCGTTCAGTCCGGGCGTGTGGGCCATTTCATATGTGGCGGGAGGAAACCTGCTGCTGCCCGAACCGATCTATGCCGCCGGCAAACCCACCACCGATGCGCTGACCCGCATTGCCGAAGCAGGCGACAATGCGCCGTTAAGTGCGCTACTGACCGGCCAGACCGGCATTTTCACGCCGCTTTCGCCCGTGTTGGTAGTTGTTTACAACGGCACTGAAAACCCATTTTTCAAAACTGGTGAAAACGACCGTGGCCAGGGCCTGAAAGACCTCGCACAAAAAGGCAATGCAGATGTGCTCGCGGCCTATTTACAGGGAAAACCGGGCATTAAGAACGTGTATGTGCTCAAAGAGCCGGCCAGTACGGTACTCCTGCCGATGATCGGCGGTAATGCCGGGGGCAAAGTATCGCAGGCACTCTCCCTCGCCGCCGGCGACCGCATCGCGATCGCGACTATGTACGGATTTTCGAACGACTGGTTTTTCTCCACCGGCGGTAATGATATCGACGGACATACAACCGGTGATGTTTCGGGCGCGGTAGCATTGTACGACAACGGCACGGCACTCGACCAGTTTCCGGGCGCAGGTATCACCCAGTTTAACCTCGCCGGCACCCCGCTGAGTGAAAGCAAACCCATTGCCCTCGTGCCGAACCCCAACAAGTTCACCACGCTACCGGGCATCGGCAGCATTATCAAGGTCACATTACAGTAAACGCGCAGCCTGGCGGAGCTGATCCGTCAGGCTGCATTTCGGGTACCAACCCAATGAGAAAAGCAGATCATGATGGCTGTCCAGGGGTATGACCAGGTCGCCTGTTTTACCATACACAAGGCTGTGGAAGACAAAAAGAGAAGAGACTCTGGCAGAGTATTTGATAATAACGTGTTTATGAAAATACTGCTAACGATACTTATCCTGATAGCCGCCATGCCCGACCAGCCACGCGAGGTTTTACTGTTCTACACAAAAGATGGTTTAGAAAAACAAAAGGCGCAAGCCACCATTTTTGACGCACATCGGCAGGATATCCGTGAAAGGGATATCAAAGTGACGCTCGTGACCGATTCCGAAAAAGATAGCCCGCAATGGAAGAAGTGGGACGTCGACCGGGCAAACTCTTTCACATTTATACTGGTCGGCCGAGACGGAGGTGAAAAGCTGCGGTCGGCGGAGGTGGTTTCGGCGGAAAAATTATTCGGACTGATCGATGCGATGCCGATGCGGAAAAATGAACTAAAAGAGAAAGCACGCGGTGGAAAATAAAAAACGGAAAGTACTGATAGCAGGTGCTAGCATTGCCGGGCCGGTCCTGGCCTACTGGCTGAGCAAGTTTGGCTTTGAAGTCTCCATCGTAGAGCGGGCACCGTCGCTGCGGCTCGGCGGGCAGAGCATTGATGTAAACGGACCGGCGCGCAGGGTGGCCGAATGGATGGGCATCCTGGATGCGATCAAGGCGGCCAATACCGGGGAAGTCGGTACGCAGTGGGTCGACAAGAACAACGAGGTGACCGCCAGTTTTCCCAAAGAAGGCGCCGCCAGCCTTACCCAGGAACTGGAAATTGTACGCGGCGATTTGGTTGAGATTCTTTACAATCTTACAAAAAATGATGTCGAATACCTCTTCGACGATCAGATCGAAAGCCTCGAACAAGATGAACAGGAGGCACGCGTGCATTTCGCCAGAGGACACTCGGGAAGTTACGACCTGGTGATCGCTGCCGACGGCATTCGTTCCAAAACCCGGAAACTGATGTTCGGCGATGAGCCCGAATTCAGATACCTCGGCATGTGCACCGCTTACCTGACCATCGAAAAAGCCGAAACCGATACGGACTGGGCACGTTGGTACACCGCCGACGACTCGCGGGTGCTGTTGCTGCGGCCAGACAGGCAGGGCACCACGCGCGCGTCGATCAACTTCCTGCTTCCCGAAGAAGAATACCACAAGCTTGAAAAGGCCGATCACAAGCCGCTCCTGCTCGAACGCCTCGATGGCTGCGGTTGGGAAGCGCCGCGCCTGGCCCGGGAAGTGGAGAAAAGCGACGACCTGTACTTCGACGGTATCGGGCAAATTAAAGCACCGAAATGGTCGGCGGGCCGCTTTGCCATGGTAGGCGACGCCGCTTGCTGTCCCTCGCCTGTTTCCGGAAAAGGTGCCACGCTGGCCATTGTGGGCGCCTACATTCTGGGCGGCGAGCTCGCACGGCATGCCGACTATCGGGATGGTTTGAAAGCGTACGAGTCGCTGATGCGGCCTTATGCAGAATCCGTCCAGGACCTGCCCCCCGGCGTCCCGCGGCTGGCCTACCCCAAAACAGCCCTCGGCGTTTCGATCGTGAATACGGTCATGGGCGTCATCGCCAGCGACGCGGTGCAAAAGGTAGCAGGCCTTTTCAGCAAGTCGGACCCGGAGGAAGAAATGACGATGGATGGCAAGCCTTTGCCGGAATATGGTATGCTTGCCCCCGGCAACGTATCTTGAAGGCATAAATGTCGGCTGCCCGCAATCGTATCTAGGCCGTCGGGAGTCACGCTATGAAGAGTGTCGAAATAGGTTGTAATCCCCCATTCAATAAAACAAAATTGACCGAAAGCAGCCCTTCGGTCAAGATTCACTACCACATCTAACAGAACCTTTTGGCAAGGTCCAGGTTATCTTTTGTGCCATGTCAATCCTGCATGGCGCCAGGGCTGCCGGCTGATATTCAGAAATCGACGACCTGGAAAAAGGCTGGTTTCGGTTTGTAGTTCTCGTCAAACAATAAGGGGTAATCTTTCCGGCCGGGTACGGGGAAATTGTCTAGCCAGGTCGATTTATCGGATACATTCCAGAAAGTCACGCCCGTCAGCGTTCCTTTGTGTTTTCGGAAAACATCGAAAAGCATTTTGTATTGCGCATTCTGCCTGGCTGCCATTTCCGGTGTGAGTTCGGCGGTATCGGTTGGCTTTTTCTGCCTGCGTTCGTGCTCCTTGGCATGTACCGACACGTCCAGTTCGGTGATTTGGACGGCCAGTCCCAGGCTGGAAAACCGGGTAATCGATTTTTCAAGCTCCTCCGCCGACGGCTCGTACACCGACCAGTGCCCTTGCAATCCCACTCCGTGCACCGGTACATTTTTCGCTTTCAGTTTTTTCAGCAATTGGAAGATCTTCTCCCGTTTGACAGCGTTTTCCGTGTTGTAGTCGTTATAAAACAATAGCGCATTCGGATCGGCCGCGTGGGCATATTCAAATGCCTTTTCGATATAATCTTCCCCGATAATCTCATAAAACTTCGACTTCCGGTAAATGCTGGAACTGGTGTCGGGTACTGCTTCATTCACGACATCCCACGCGTAGATTTTGCCTTTATAACGGCCCACCACCTCGTCGATATGCTGTTTCAGCCGCGCGAGCAGCGTTTCCCGGTCCACCGGCTTTCCTTCGGCGTCCGTGAAAAACCATTTCGGCGTCTGGTTATGCCAGCACAGCGTGTGCCCCCGCACTTTCATGCCGTTCTTTTGCGCGAAAGCAACGATGGCGTCGGCATCCTGCCAATGGTACCGGTCGGGTTCGGGATGGATAGGCCCCATCTTCATGGCATTTTCCGGCGTGATGCTGGCAAATTGCTGTATGATCAATTCGGCGTCGGGACCTGTGAGGTTTCTCGGAGCCACGGCCACGCCGACGGGGAAATAGCCTTTATATGCATCCTTCAATGTTTTTTGGGCAATCAGTTGTCCGGGCGCCGCCATTGCGGCCAGGCACATGCCCCAGAGCAGCGCCCGGTAGCGGGTGAGGTTGTTCTTCATCATGGTGAATACATTATTTAAATAACAACTGGGCAAACCCGAACAGATCGTGGCGCCAAACCGGCCACGTGTGTCCGCCGGGATACTCGCTGTACTGGTATTTGATGCCGAGCTCGTCGTACTTCGCGAGCATGATCTTGCAGTTCTTGAAGGCAATGTCCTCCGGTCCGCCCATCGAGATCCAGAAGTTTTTCAGGTTGCTGTTGATCAAGGTCGCATTGGTTTTGGCAAACTCGTAATGCGGGCCTGACAACGCGTTGTTATTGGCAAACCAGCCCGAGCTGAAAACACCCAGCGAAGAGAACATGTCGCTGTTTTTCACCCCAGCATAGAGCGTTTGTATGCCGCCCATAGACAGCCCCGCCAGCGCCCGGTTGGCCGCGTTCGCCTCGACACGGTAGGTACTTTCGACAAACGGCATGGCGCCTTGTTTCAATTCATTTTCGAATGCTTTCAAAAAACCATCGCCCGCCGTGCCGAGGCTGCCGGGCCCCAGCGGGGTGCCGGAGTTGCCGTCCATCATCACGATGAGCATCGGCTTGGCCTTGCCTTCGGAGATCAGGTTATCCAGGATGAGGTTGGTTTTTCCCTGCGTTGCCCAGCCGCGCTGGTCCTCGCCGCCGCCGTGGAGCAGGTAGAGTACGGGATATTTTTCCGTCGAAGTATCGTAGCCCGGCGGGGTGTAGATATACATTTCGCGCCAGCCATTGCTCGCTTTGGAAAAATAGCGCCGGATGCGCACATCCCCGTGCGGCACTTCCCGCAGGGCATAGTAGCCTCCTTTACGAAAGGGGATTTCAATGCCGCTGGCCATCCTGCCCATACCATAAAAGGTCTCGCTGGCCGGGTCGGCCAATGCGACGCCGTCGATCAGCAGCGAATAGTAGTGGAAGCCCTCCCCGATCGAATCTGTCGTGACAGACCAGAAACCGGCCGTATCTTTCGCCATATCGTATTTTTTACCCAAATCGACCTGCACTTTCTGTGCATTGGGCGCCTTGGTGCGGAACACTACCCGGTTATCGGGCAGGATCTGCGGGAATTTGGCCGAGCGGATGTTGGTCGATGCCGGTGTGCCGAGAATGGTGTATCTGGAAAGCGACTTCACGTCAACCGGTTTGAACAAGAACTGCGAAAACATGTACAAGCCATTTTTCCAGACCTTGAAATCGTGGACGCCCGGCTCGATGTAGTATACGTGCGGCACGTCGTGCTCAAACAGGTATTCGTGCGTACGCTTGCTGAATGTGATGAGGCGGTCGTCGTCCCCGCAGGAAATGAAAAGCATTTTCAGTTGTTTTTTCGCCTCTTCCGGCTTCGGCATCAGCTCCTGCGGCATCTTCGTGTTGGGCGCCGACGAGAAACCGCCTACCCATGCGAACCGGTCGAGGTTGCCCAGTCCGAAGTTCAGGGACTGTCCGCCCCCCATCGAAAGGCCGGCAATGGCGCGGTGCTCCCGATCGTTGAGCACGGGGTATTTCTTTTCGACGTACGGAATGAGGTCCGTGAGCAAATCCTGTTCAAATGTCGCAAATGCAGCCACTTTATCCGGTGCCATGATATTGCCCGTCGCGCGGTCGTCTTTCATCGCCCGGCCGTTGGGCATTACCACGATCATCGGCTCGATTTTCTTCTCCGCGTACAGATTATCGAGGATCAGCTGCGGGTTGCCGCCTTTCAGCCACTCCTTTTCATCCCCGCCAATCCCGTGCAGCAGGTACAAAACCGGGTATTTTTTCTTTTTGGAGTAACCCGGCGGCGTGTAAATCAAAGCTTTGCGCGTGGTACCCACCGTTTTCGAAGCATACTGAACGGTATCGATTTTCCCGGCCGCAACGCCCTCCCGGACGGCATCGTAGCCGGCGGGCATTTCCATTTGCGCGTTCTGAGCCATCGAGCTCGCCGGAAACGAGAGCAAGCTCATAGCGAATAAAATGATCTTTCGCATCGGTTTATTTTTTGAATGAATGAGTAAAAACTACTGGGCTACAAATACATACACCTTCCCGGCCTGCGTGGGAACATCGTACAGCCGGGTTTCCTTCAAAGCCGGCGCGGTTCCCGCGGCTTTGGGAGAAATAACCGCCGCCGGTGTTTCGTCGGTCCTGTAAAAGGCATTGGGATTCAGTCCGCCGGCTTTTTTGAGCAGCGTACCGCCTGCCAGCTTCATGTCGTTCGGCAGCCGCAGGCGGAGGTTCCCACCCAGCCCCGAGCGGATTTCCACCTTCGTGAGCTTGCCCCCGCTCCATTGCATATTCACCAGCTCGAAGCCGCCCAATGCCCGCAGCCCGCCGATGCTGCCTGCTTGCCAAACGTCCGGCAATGCGGGCAGCAAATGCACGGCGCCGTCCGCACTCTGCATCAGCATTTCGGTGATCCCGGAGGTGCAGCCGAAGTTGCCGTCGATCTGGAATGGCGGGTGCGCGTCGAACAGATTGTTATAGGTACCGCCGCCTTCCTTATTGGTTCCCAGCGGGGATAGCTGGTTTTGAATGAGGGCAAATGCGTGGTTACCGTCTTGCAGGCGGGCCCACCAGTTGACTTTCCAGCCCATGCTCCAACCGGTCGAAACGTCGCCGCGGTGCATGAGCGTGGTCCGCGCGGCCGCAAAAAGCTCCGGCGTGCGGTAGGGCGATATTTGTACCGCAGGAAAAAGTCCGTACAGATGCGACACGTGCCGGTGATGGTCATTGGGATCGTCCACGTCGTCGAGCCATTCCTGCAACTGTCCGTACTGGCCCACATGCATGGGCGGCAGGCGGTCGCGCAGGCGCCGGAGCGTATCCGCGAAGGCAGCGTCCTTTTTCAACGTTTCCGCGGCACGGATGGTTGTGCTGAAAATGTCGAAAGCGATCTGGTTATCCATCGTCGTGCCCGCATCGAGCGAGGAGCCCTCGTGTGCGGCCGGCGCATTTTCGGGGGAGCCGCCGGGGTTAGCGACCAGCCAATGGTATTTGGGATGCTCCACCAGGAAATCGACATAAAAAGTGGCCGCACCTTTGAGTACCGGGTAAATTTCAGCCAGGTAAGACTTGTCGCCGTGGTAGAGATAATGCTCCCACAAATGCTGGCTCGTCCACGCGCCGCCGGCGATCCACATACCCCAGAATGCGCCGTCAATCGCCCCGGTAGCCCGCCAGATGTCGGTGTTATGATGCGCCATCCACCCTCTTGCGCCGTACATGACCCTGGCCGTTTCCCGGCCGGTTTGCGACAGGTCTTGCACCATTCTCAAAAATGGTTCATGCAGCTCCGACAGGTTGGTTTTCTCCGCCGGCCAGTAGTTCATCTGGGCATTGATATTGATCGTGTACTTGCTGTCCCAGGGCGGCCGCATTTTGTTGTTCCAAATACCCTGCAGGTTGGCAGGTTGGCCGCCCGGCTGCGAGCTGGAAATCAACAGGTAACGGCCATACTGGTAGTACAGCGTTACCAGGCCGGGATCGTCGGTGTTGCGGAAGTTTTTCAGTCTTTCATCGGTCGGCAGGTTGCCCGCTTCGGTAGCGCCCAGGTCGAACTTCACCCGGTTGAAATACCGCTGATAGGCGGCTACGTGCGGTTTCAAAATCGCCGGGTAGGGTTTGCCGAAGGCCTTTTTCAGATATCCGGCGGCGAGCGCATTTTCGTCGCCGCTGACGTCCCGGTAATTTTTGAAGCTGGTGGCGATGGAGACAAATACCGTCGCGGCGGTCGCGTCTTTCACGATCAGCGACGTGTCGGAGGCAGAAACGCTCCCGCCTTCGTTGCTGATCCGCGTAATGGTTTTGAACCGGACGGACCCCGTAATGCCTTCATGGTCGGCCCCTCGGCCCGCCAGGGTCAATGCCTTGTCGGGCGTAGTGCCGACGACCGGCTGCTTGTGCAGGGTAGTGTATGAAGCTGTAAAAGACAACTGGCCCGGCTTATCGGCCGTCAGCCGGACGGCTATCACCTGATCGGGGAATGCCGCCAGTACTTCCCGTGTGAAGGTGACGCCATTGACCTTGTAGGTCGTTTTCGCCACGGCCCGCGTAATGTCCAGCTCACGGTGATAAGCTTCGTACGGCTCGTGGCCCGGGAATGTCAAATGCAGCTCGCCCGCGGGCTGGAACATCTGCCCGTGCGACTTCTTGGTGATAATGGCCTTGTTAGCCAGCTTTTCCGCTTCCTTTTGCTTCCCCTCAAAAATCAGCTTTCGGATTTCCGGTAATGCGGCGAGCGCGTCCGGGTTGTCGTTGCGGTTCGGGCCGCCCGACCATAGCGTACTTTCATTGAGCTGAATGGTTTCGTCGGCGACATTGCCATACACCATCGCTCCCAGCCGGCCGTTCCCGACGGGTAATGCATTCTCCCAGGTTTTGCCGGAAGGTTGTTTATACCAGAGTTTCAATGGCTGCCCTGGCTGTGCAAAGCCGGCTGTCGTGACAAACAGCAGGAGGTAAAATATCCGCATATTGATATTATTGTGGGTCAATGGTTTGAATACTGCCGTCTTTTCCGCGTGTCAGCATTCTCACTTTGATATTTCTTAAATGTGTTTTGCCTGAAAGCTCCACGTCGTGGTAGAAGATGTACCATTTCCCTTGAAATTCCACGATCGAATGGTGCGTCGTCCAGCCGGAAACGGGTTTCATGATAATGCCTTTGTAGGTAAATGGCCCGTAAGGCGAGCTTCCCACGGCATAGGCGAGAAAATGCGTATCGCCTGTCGAGTAGGAGAAGTAGTATTTGTCGCCGAACCGGTGCATCCATGCCCCCTCGAAAAAGCGACGGTCGTTATCCTTTGCCAGGAGCGGCTTGCCGTTCTCGTCCAGAATTTCGACGTTTTTGGGAGTTTCGTCGAACGTCAGCATGTCATCTTTCATGCGGGCAACCTTAGCCGTCAATGCAGGCTCGTTTTCATGCCCTTTTCCCAGATCCGTTTTCAGGCCCGCATCATACTTCCCCGTGTGCCAGCGCTGCAACTGACCGCCCCAGATTCCTCCGAAATACATATATGAATGCCCGTCCTGATCGGTAAAAACTGCGGGATCGATGCTGTAACTGCCCGGTATCGGCTTCGGCTGGGGCTTGAACGGCCCGGTCGGGGATTTGCTTGTCGCCACGCCGATCCGGAATACATCGTCCTTGTCCTTCACCGGAAAATAGAGGAAGTAAGTGCCATTCCTGTAAGCCGCATCCGGTGCCCAAAGCTGCCGGCCCGCCCAGGGAATGTCTTTCAGATCGAGCGCCACACCGTGATCGATCACCGGGCCGCCGACTTTATCCATCGAATACACGTGGTAATCACGCATGTTGAAGTGCCCTCCTTCATCGTCCTGGGGCACGTTGGCCTCGATGTCGTGGGACGGGTAAATGTAAATCCGGCCGTTGAACACGTGGGCGGACGGGTCGGCGGTAAACAGGTCCGTAACGAGCGGTTTAGGTTTTACGGCGGTTTGGGCAACACTGGCGCCCTGCATGGCCCCGGCCAGGACAAGGGCCGTCAACAATGGCTTTTTAAGTTGAATAATCATATTGTACTGTATGGATAAACTGCAAAATGGCTATACTTTTTCCAGGTAATTTTTCGCAAATTCGGTAGGCGACATTCCGTGTAACTCCTTGAATGCCACCGAAAAACTGTTCACATTCGCAAACCCCACGGCAAATGCGACTTCCGACACCGTCAACCCCTTTTTTGTCATCAATTCGGCGGCCTGTTTCAACCGGATATTGCGGATCAAATCCCTGGTGGTGAGGTTGGTCAGTTCTTTCAGCTTACGGTGTAAATGCACGCGGCTGATCCCGATTTCGTTCGAGATCATCTCCACGCTCAGGTCCGGGTTAGCAAGGTTTTTGTCAATCAGCAAATGCACCTTTTCCAACAACTTCTCTTCCGAAGCCTTGATGTTGATCCTCGAAATGAATTCCTCCTGGTAATGCTGCTCGTTGTCGTTGTTGCGAAGGATTTGACGGTTTCGGATCAGCGCCTTGATCGTTTTGGTCAGTATCTGCATATTAAAAGGCTTGGTAATGTAGGCGTCGGCGCCCATTTCCAGCCCTTCCGCATTGGTCGATTCCGCCGTTTTAGCGGTCAGCAAAATGATGGGAATGTAGTTTACCAACGGGTTCGCTTTCAGTTTTTTACAAAGCGTCATACCATCCATGACCGGCATCATCACGTCGCTCACGATCAAATCGGGGATCTCTTTGAGAATGGCTTTATAGGCTTCCTCGCCATTGGCATAGGAGAAAACGGTGAATTCGCCCGACATTTCATCGGTCAGGTAGTTGCAGATTTCGGCATCGTCGTCCACCACCACGAGCCGTTTCGCCTTCTTCCGCGGTCTCGTTTTATACAAACCATCTGTTGCCATTTCTTCCGGAAATTCCTCCGCCGGCGAAATTTCATCCATCGGAACGGGCTCCGTGCCAGTTGTTTCCACCAACGGCATTTCAATCACAAACCGGCTTCCGACTTCGGCCATATTTTCAGCCCTGATCCTTCCGCCGTGGAGTTCCACCAATTGTTTGACCAAATGCAGCCCGATACCCGTTCCGTACCGGTTATGGTCGCGGTGGCTGTCCGACTGGTAAAAGCAATCGAAAATGCGTTCTGTTTCGTGCTGGTCGATGAATGGGCCGGAGTCCTCGATGGCGAGCCTCAGCCCCGGCCGCTGCGTTGCCTCCTGCGAATTTATTACCGAGAGCGCTACGCGGATCTTCCCGCCTTTGGGCGTGAATTTGAATGCATTGGACAGCACATTGATGAGAATTTTATCAAAATTAAGGGGATCGATCTGCGCAAAAATCCTTTGTGCCGGCGCGTCGATTTCAAAATGGACCCGCTTGGTTTCAATCTGCTCTTCGAACAGCAGGCATATGTCCCTGGTATATTCCACCATTTCGACATTCGAAAATTGCAGCGACATCTGACCCTTTTCGATCTTCCGGATGTCCATCAGCTGATTAACCAGGTCCAGTATACGTTTCGTGTTGCGGCCCATGATTTGGTACAAATGCATCCGTTCGGCATTGTAATCCTGGCTCTGCAATTTTTCCAACGGGCTGACCACCAGCGTCAGCGGCGTCCGGATCTCGTGCGCGATGTTGATGAAGAATTGCAGTTTTGCCTCATTGACTTCCTCCCGTCGCAAATGGGCCAGCATTTCCTGCTTTACCAACTGCCTGTTTTTGAGCGCCCTGAAAACCAGGACCGCTGCCAGCAACGCGAACAGCCCGTACGCAAGCCACGCCCATGCGGAAAAGTACCACGCGGGATGGATAATGATCGTTACCCGCGTTTCCTCTGAATCGGTCTTGCTCGATTTGGCTTTCAGCCGGAAATGGTACTCGCCCGGCGCGAGGTTATCGAATGTCAGCCGGGCCGTTCCGGCCCTGAGTACCGTCCATGTGTTGTCGTTGATGGCGTACATGTAAGCCACCCGCTCGGCATCGATGAAATCCATGGTAGAAAATTCCAGGCTGAACGAGTTGTCGTAATGCGCCAGATTGAACTCCTTTGCGCTGCTCACCGTCGTATCGACGATCATGTAGCTTCCGGATTTCATTCCCTTTTTGACGGCTTTATCATGAATGAAAAGGTCCACAATGCGTACCGCGGGGCGTCTGGCCGACATTTTAATTTCTTCGGGTTTGAAATGCGTCAGCCCGTTAATGCCCCCGAAATAGAATTCGCCGTTTTGGCTCACCATCGAAGCCCCCTGGCTGAATTCGTTGCCCTGCAAGCCGTCGGCCGAATAGAAGTTGACGAACGTATGGGTTTCCATGTCCATTTTGGAAAGGCCGCGGTTCGTACTAAGCCACAGATTCCCTGCCTTATCTCCCATTATCGCCCCAACCAGATTGCTGGGCAGGCCGTCGACCGTGCCGAATGTGGTGATCGCTTTCGTCGCCCGGTCGATCTTTTTGAGGCCCTGCGATGTTCCGGCCCACAGATTGCCCTTGTCGTCGTCGAACAATGCGTAGATCGCGACGCCTTTCAGCAGGCTGTTCGCGCCGAATGTGGATACGAAGCTTTTGGTTTCCAGGTCCAGGCAAGCCAGCCCGTTGAATGTGCCGATGAATAATTTGTTGTCTTTCGCGATCAGCAGGCAATTCACCCAGCTGTTGGGCAGCAGGTTTTCGTTCGGCAAACTGATCCTGCCCGGTGGTGCATCCAGGTTTTCGACAGCTCCCGTGCGCAGGTCCATGCTAAAAATCCCCGAACCCATTGTGGCGATCCACAGCCGCTTTCGCGAATCTTCCTCGATGTCGAAAACACGCTGGACATTATCTCCGTTTTGGTCAGATAGTTTATTGGAATGGGTGAATTTACCGGTTTTACGGTCCAGCTTCGACAGCCCCGTCAGGTAGGAACCCGTCCAGAGACTTCCTTCGGAATCCTCAAACACGGTCATCACATTTTCGGGTGCGGAAAGGTCGCCGGGGCGCCGGTAATAGTGCGTGGCCGACTTGTGGCCCGCAGGTATCGCATACAAGCCATCATTATCCGTCCCTACCCACATGGTACCGTTTTTGTCTTCCAACAACGACTTCACCGCACTCGATCCGATCAGGTTTTTACTGGCGGATTTGTAGCCCATGTAGCCGAAGCGGTTCGTGTTGACGCCCATCAGCAGCAGCCCTTTCTGGTAAATGCCCAGCCAGGTATTGCCTGAATGGTCCTCGCAAGCGGAGAATACCTTCGATTTTGTGAAGTCGAACGTATCCACATTGTGGTTCATATCAAGGATCTTGCCCGTACCGGAATCGAAATATTTCAAGCCGTTACCCCTCGTTCCGATCAATATCTGCCCGTTGCGGTTCACCGTCATATCGGCGATCGGAAGACTGCCGCCGCCATTATAGGGAATGGATTGGAAAGCGTCGTTCACGGCACTGTACATATATAGCCCGCTCGTCATATTGCCGGCAAATACGCGGCCGTATTTGTCCTGGCAAAGGCTGGTAACGATGTTATTCTGAACCTTTTTTGACACAAAATAGGCTTTCGCAGGCTTGGTTGATGCGTCCGCAAAGCGAAGTAGTCCCCGGTCTTCGGTAGAGACCCACAGGTTGCGTTCATTGTCTTCGAAGAGCTGGATAATGAGGTTGCTCGGAACTTCCAGCGCCAGTGGTTTGGCGCAAAGCTGCCGGCCGTCATGCTCCACCCTGAATACGCCGTGCCCCGAAGTCCCCACGAGGATATCGCCATTCCTGCGTTCGCATATCGCCAGTATCCGCACGTTGGCCATTTTATGGTCGCCGTTCAAGAGGGGTATGGTCCGGAAAGAGTCCGTTGCGGGGTCGTAGTACTGCAATCCGTGGAGCGAGCCGGTGTACATCCGGCCCGCGCGGTCTTCAAAAAGTACCTGGATGAAGTTGCTGGCTACCCCCTCGCCGTGCGCCTTATCCTGCCGGTACACGGTAAATTTGATCCCGTCGAAACGGTTCAAGCCGTCTTCCGTAGCTACCCAGATAAACCCGCTGCGGTCCTGGTGAACGGCCGTGACCATGCTGCTCGACAGCCCGTTTTCCACCGTAAACAGCTTCGCGGATTGGCCGAACGCGTGGGTCAGCAAGCAAAGCCAGATTACCAGTATCCGTATCATTAAAATTCCGTTGTGTGTGATGCTGCCGTGTTGGGTTATCGCTTCGCCATGTGTTTCCCCGATACGCTTTTGCATTGCGCTCATGTTACATCCTGTTGTTACTGTTAACTGCTTCCCGCATGGATTTACAACAGAAAACAAATATATGTGGGGATAATACTATAAGCGGCGGCACAATGTTACACAACTCATAGCCCATGTTACCAATCGGAGGCCCGCCCTTGCTCAGGCAGGCCTCCGGTCCGCATTTCAATATCCGGGATTTTGTTTGATACCCGGGTTCTGATCGAGCACATTCTGGGGAATAGGGCTCATGTATTGTTTAGGTTCGAATTTTACTTTGTACTTCTTTTCCTCCTCGATCGTGTAAACCCACACGCCGGAATTGTTGGCCGGCACCGAGTTGCGGATCACCATATTATGCCGCGGCTTGTTCATGATCGTGGCGGCAGCGGCCAGGCGCTTGTTGTCGAGGAAGCGCTTATCTTCAAAGCACAGCTCAACACGCCGCTCGCGGGCGATGGCCGTACGCATGGCGTCTTTCGACAGGCCCGTGGGAAGCGCAGGCAGTTCGGAGCGTGCACGCAGCTTGTTGACCGCGTCGTACACGGAAGCGTCCGGTCCTGCGGCCTCATTCTGGGCTTCGGCGAAGTTGAGCAGGATTTCGGCATAACGGAAGAATATGTAGTTCTGGCCGCTCGCGTCGGCTCCGGGGGCAGCGTCGGGGTTCAGGCGTTTTTTCTGGTAATATCCCGAATCGCCTACGTCGGTTTTGCCTGCCAGGTCAATCTGGTTGGTCCGGTCGGGGTTCGGGTAGGTAGCGTCGATGCGGGTGTAGATGGTATCCGCCCGGGGCATCCAGTCCTGCTTGTAAATAGCCCCGTCGTGCACGATGGCATCATAAAAGCGTTTCTCGCGGTTCGCGTATGGCTTCTGCGGGTTGTAGCCCGACGTCGGGTCGGTGATTGGCTTACCATTGGCCATCGCAAACTGGTCGACCAATTCCTGCGTAGGATTGTAATTTCCCCAGGAGCGGTACTCGCCCAGCACATAGGTAGGCCCGCCCCGCTGCTCGTAGCTCGATCCCATTCCGCCGACATTGGCCACCACCTGCCGGTCCCAGATCACTTCGGAATTGTACTCGTTGCTGGCCCGGAAAATGTTTTTCAGGTCGGCAAACAGGTTATAACGTTGTCCATTGCCGTATTTGTCGATAAACTGCTTGTTGGTTGCCGCAGCTTTTGCCCAGCGGGCAGCGTCGAAATTCCCGAAATGCACGAATTTTCCCGGATCAGGCAAATACGGCGTGGCGGTATTGAACAACGGGCTCGCGCCGAACAGCTCGATCCAGCCTTTCACCGCCAATGCGGCTCCGAGCGTCGCACGGCCGGCATCCTTGTCGGACAGGTTGTATTTGACGGCCAGATGCTCGCCCTTGACGACCTGGTCCAGCTCGCCCACGATGAAGTCAAATGTTTCCTGGAACGTCTTTCTGGGTTGCAGCAGTTCTTCCGGACTCATCGTGTTGCGGTCCAGCGGCACAGTCAGGATGGGCAGGCCGCCGATATGGACAAAAAACTCGCTGTAAAAGAACGCCCTCAGGAATCTCGCTTCGTCGATCCGCTTGTTATAATAAGCTTCCGAGAAATTGGCTTTGTTTTCCGTGAGCTTCTGGATGAACGTGTTGCACTTCCTGACCTTGACAAAGAAATTCTGCCAGGTATAACCGTAAGTCGGGCCCTGCGTGCCTCCCCAGGGGTTATCGGTACTGCTGGAAGGGATTTGCGTCACGCCCTGGCGCCAGTTGGAAGCCGTATAGTAATGGCTGATGTTGTAATCGTCGCTGAAATAGTCCAGCGTTTCTGTCTGGTTTAGTTTGTTGGGCAGCTCACTGTAAACGTCGTTGAGAAATACGTCGGCATTGGTTTCCGACTCCCATTGCGTTTTATCCGTGAGGTTAGCCTTGTTGGCATTTTCCAGAAACTCGTCCGTATCGCAGGACACCGGCAGCACGAGCAGGAGCATGCCCGCAGCCAGTATTTTCAAATAATTGATTGCAGCTTTCATGATATCGGTTGTCGTTAAAATGTCAGATCAATTCCAAATGTGCTCGCCTTCATCACCGGGTAGGCAGTCTCCCGGTCGGTGTAGCCCATTTCCGGGTCGATGTGTTTGATTTTGCTGATCGTGAACAGGTTTTGCGTCAGGAAATAAACCCGAGCCGAGCCCATTTTCAGTTTGCTGGTCAGGCTTTTGGGCAGCGTATAGCCGATGCTGGCCGTTTTCAAACGTATGTAGCTGGAATTAACCCACCAGAAATCCGAGTCTTTCGTATTGTTCGCATACGGCGCCGGCGTCGATCTGGGATACTTGGCATTCTGATGGTCTGGCGTCCACCGGTTATCGAAATATTCGTAGGCTGTGTTGCTGCCATTGTTTTCAAACGGAACGGTCATGAATTGACGGACGTTGATGCTCGATTTGCCGGAACCCTGGAAGAACAGGCTTACATCGAACCCTTTCCAGTTCACGCTCGGCGTGAGGCCGAAGGTCAATGCCGGGTACACCGGATTGCCGATGACCGTCAGGTCGAAGTTGTCTATAATGCCGTCGGGCCGTCCGTCCGGGCCGCTCAGATCGGCATATTTGATGTCGCCGGGATGCAGGTCGCCGAATTGCGTCACATTATAACCGTCTGCGGCACCCACGATACCATCGCCGTTTTTATCCTCGGCGGAGGTAAACAACCCAAGCGATTTAAAGCCGAACGGCGTTCCGAACTGGCGTCCTACGAGTGTACGGTTCGGGTTTCTCGCCTCGGCATCCGTCTGGAATACTTCCTCCATTTTGTTGATCGAATAGCTGAGGTTGGCATTCAGGGAGAAATCCAGGTCTTTGGAAATCCGCTTGCGCGTTCCCAGGTTCAGCTCGATGCCATTGGCACTCATCCGGCCCTTGTTTTCCTGCGATAGCGAAAGCCCGTATTCCACCGGCAGTGTTACCTGCGGGGCGAGCAGCATACCTGTCCGCTTTTCGTGGAAATAGTCAAATTCCACCGTCAGCAACGAGTTCCACATGCTCAGGTCAAACCCGATATCGGTTTTCTTCGAAATTTCCCAGGTAATCCTGGAATTCGCTTCGCGCGGCACCCGTGAGCCTTGTACAAGCGACCCGCTGCCGAAGCCGTAGGCGGCGCCTCTCAGGTCATATCCCGACTGGTACTGGAACGGCCCGCCCGCCAGCATCCCGGCCTTACCCCAGGATCCCCGGATTTTCAGTTCGTCGATGAAGCGGAAATCTTTCATAAAATTCTCTTCCGACACCCGCCACGCGGCCGAGAATGCCGGGAAATATCCCCAACGGCTGCCTGGTGCGAAATAGTAATGGCCGTCGTAGCGTCCTGCCGCTTCGAGAATGTACCGGTCTTTGTAGGTGTACCCCAGGCGGTATACGTAGCCCAGTTCCGATCCTGTGGATGAGACGCCTGCATTATCGTAATCCAGCTTATCGGAGCTGCCGAAGCTGAGCTCGTCGATCCCGATCGCGAAGTTATTCCGGCGGGTCGCCATGGAATCGGCTTTCGTCTTCCGGGCTTCCATTACCACGAGACCGGTGATCGCATGTTGCCCGAATGTGCGGTTATAGTTCAGATAAGCCTGATAGGTGTAATTGGTCCGTTTCTGGTTTTGCAGCCCCAGCCATCTGAATGGCCGCCCGTTGCCCTCTTGCAGCGAAATGGCTTCGGTGTACGTGTACGGCTTTTGGGAAAGGTCGATTTTGTGGTAGATGAATGGCACGTGCCACAATTTCACATTTTGCTGCCACGGGTCGTAACTGAATACCAGCTTGGCGCTCAACCCCTTGGCAATCTGCTGTTCGACGAATATCGAGCCAAGCAGGGTATTGCCGTTGGTCCTTCTGTACCCCTCCGAGCGGAGCACCCCGATGGGCGTGCTGGCAGAAGACTCGCCCCATTTGTCGCCTTCGGGATAAATCAGACTTTGGGTAGGCAAAAATTTATAGAAACTACGGAAAAGGTGGCCGGAAGTAGTCTCGTCCGCATCCACATCCCGCGTGTTCTCCACGCTGCCGAATAGCGACATCCCGACTTTCGTCGTTTTGGTCGCCGCCATTTCGAGGCTCAGGTTGTAGTTGTAGCGCCGGTAGCTCACCGGGTCGAAAATGCCCTTCTGGTCGAAATAGCTGACGCCCGCGTGGTAGGTAACATTCTCCGTACCGCCGCTCAGTTCGAGGCCGTGGTTTTGTACGGGTACGTTTTTGTTAAACACGTCAACAAAGCTGGAATTCGGGTATTTCCACGGATCTTCCGCATGCAGCTGATCGTAATTTTTTACCATTTCAGGGTCGTTGGGAAGGCTTGTTCCGCCGGGCGTCTGGTTCAGGTAAGCCTCGTTTTGCAAGGCCATATAGTCCTTGGCGGAGAGCATTTTCGGCAGGTATGTAGGGTTTTGAAAGCCGTATGAAGAACTGATCCTTACCTGCGGTTTACCGCTCTTCCCCTTTTTGGTCGTGATCATGATTACGCCGTTCGCACCGCCTATTCCGTAGGGCGCCACGGCAGCCGCATCCTTCAAAATGGTGATCGTTTCGATACTGGCGGGGTCAACCTGGCGGATATTGTCCCTTCGCACGCCATCCACCACGACCAGCGGGCGGTTGTTGCCCGTCGTCACGATCCCGCGGATGTGAATATCGGGATCGTCCTTGCCCGGCTGCCCGCCGTTTGGCCGCATACTCACCCCGGCGACGCGTCCTGCGAGCGACTGGGAAATGTTCGGCACGGGAACTTCCGCAATGGCATCGCCTTTGATGCTGGCGATGGAGCCCGTAACCGTGGCTTTCTTTTGCGTGCCGTAACCTACGACCACGATTTCCTCCAATGCCTTGGTATCCTGCGCCAGTACAATGTCCAGCTTGCTCGCAGTCCCTACCTGCATTTCCTTGGCCAGATAGCCCACAAACGAGAAAACAAGCACATCCTGGTCATTCACCGATTCGAGGGAATAAAGCCCGTTTACATCCGTCGACGTTCCGCGTGTAGTACCTTTGATGGTCACGTTCACGCCCGGAAGTCCCTGACCTCCCTCGTCGGTCACTTTCCCGTTTAATTTCCGGTCGACGGACAGCGCCCGTCCCGATTTACCAGTTTCCACATGGCCGGCATTGCCCGCAGCAAACAGGTCGGAAGGCACGACCATGCTTGTTAATTGTAGAAATGACAATTGTAAAAAAA
Source organism: Dyadobacter beijingensis DSM 21582 (assembly GCF_000382205.1). Taxonomy (GTDB): domain Bacteria; phylum Bacteroidota; class Bacteroidia; order Cytophagales; family Spirosomataceae; genus Dyadobacter; species Dyadobacter beijingensis. The sequence continues at coordinate 290,236 of NZ_KB907791.1, read as the reverse complement.
GCCGTAATTTTCTTTTCATAATGAAAATGAATAAAAGGTGGTAGAAGCATTCATCACAATGGTTTCGCAACCACTGTCACCAGGCAGAAAATCGGTGTCCGGGAACCTTGCCCGAAACGTAACATATTAGGATTTACGGGTCAAACAACCCGCCCAGCACAACTGAGCACAAATATATATTCAGATAGTGCAATTTTGATCCAAAAAATGTTACAGAAACTATGGGCTATGTTACATCTTTGAATAAAAAGCTTTTCGCAATGCTTGCTGGTGCAGACTTCCCGCACTGCGATATGAGCCCCGAGGAAGATAGACCAGCATTTTATATATAATTAACTTAAATATATTAACAAGTATAAGTATATTGGCAAAACAGGCACTCTTTTACCAAAAAACTGCTTCCATCCACCAAAAACCTGTGAAGATGCTTCATTTCAAAATTGCACTACGGGCGTTTCTCAAATCCAAATGGTACAACTTTCTCAACATCGCCGGGCTAGCGCTCGGTCTGGCCACATTCACTTTCGTTTCATTGTATGTTGCCCATGAAACCAGCTATGATCGGTGGAATGGTAACATTGACCGGATTTTCCTGGTAGAGCGGGAAATGCCTGATGGTGCTTCGCCCTATACCCCGGGAAAACTGGCGGCGGCTATTAAAGATGCGTGTCCGGAAGTGGAAGAAACGGGCCGTATGAATACCGCTTTGTTTCAAATACCCTTCTTCACGCAATCTGGAAGGTTCTTAATCAGAAATTGGGTGGGCGCCGACTATTCGTTGGCCGGCATGCTGGGGATCAGACCCAAGGGTTTTCGTCTGACTCCCAACAATGCCGCACCTACCGTTTTGCTTTCCAGACGGACTGCCGAGGCACTTTTTCCCGGCGAAAGCGATGTTCAGAATGAAACGGTCATGATGATGTCCCGGAGTGGAATGCCGATGACGATTGCCGGCGTTGCCGACGATGCACCGGGTAACACCAATTTCAGTTTCGACTGCATCGGATTCAGCGGGGATATCACGCAGGGCAAGGACCAAAGCTATGCCAACCAGATTTACCGGACTTTCCTCCTGGTAAAGCCAGGTACGGATATCGGCCTGCTTTCAAAAAAAATTGACAAGGTTTACAGAGAAGCCGCTTTGGCAGATACCAGTCTGATAGCCCGGGAAGCGCTGGCCATGTCGAATGCACCCACGATTTTTTTAGACCCGCTCAAAAATCTGCATTTGAAGCCACATTATGGCTCCCGCGTCAATGATCAGATTGTAAAGGGTCTCATTGTCCTTGCTTTGATTATATTGATTGTCACGGGTGTAAATTTCACGAATCTGTATGTTTCCCAGGCCAACAGGCGCTCCAAAGAAGTTGGTATCAAGAAGGTTAGCGGGATTGGCAGACGACAGATTGTTTTTCAGTTCCTGACAGAGATTTTTTCGCAATGCATTGTCGCATCGATGATCTCACTCGGGATCGTGGCGTTGGGGCTGCCCTATTTTAATGAACTGCTGGCTGTCGACCTGTCCCTTTCGGGGATAACCGGCGGAATAGCCGTGCAGTTGCTGCTTGCCGTCGTAGCCCTGACGTTACTGGCCGGTGCGTATCCGGCGTTGGTGATGGCCGGATTCAGGCCGGCCGAGGTATTAAGGGGAAATCAGTTCGAAAAAGGCGGCCGGTTCTCATGGACGAAAGGCGTGATTCCCGTGCTGCAATTTACATTTGCCATCGCGTTTGTCATTGTGCTGACCATCATCAATCAGCAGATACGCTTCATGAGATCGGAAGATCCGGGCTTTCAGGCGAAGCAGGTTTTATATATCGACAATCTCGCGATTTATAACACACCCGCAAGTTTCGAAACCGCTCATGCACGCATAAAAGCGATTCCCGGCGTGAAAGATGTGGCCGTGTCCTCCCACGTTCCAGGGGGCATCATGCCGGCTTCCTACGAATATGTGGTTCAAAACAAAACACAGGCGATGCAGACCATTGCGGTTGGCTACCACTATTTTGAAACTTTGAATATCCAATTGAAACAGGGTCAAACTTTCTCTTCATCGTTTTCCGTAGACTCTGCCCATGCAGTCATCAACGAAACTGCGGCCAGGAAGCTGGGCCTGGGCAATCCGATCGGCACTATGATCAAGGGCCGCAGCGGCAATTACAGGATCATCGGCGTGACCAAAGACGTCAAATCTTCCGGCTTCGAGTCGTACGTCCAACCGACCGTCTATCTCATGAACGACCCGCTTGGAGTTCCTAAAACGCAAATTATCATCAGCGTCGAAGGTCCTGCGATACCGGCCGTACTGGCTACGCTCGGCCGTCAATGGGGCAGCATTAATAAGTTGGACGGGGATAATTTCAATTACCATTTCCTCGACGAGCTCTATGGTAAATTATTCGCCAGGCAGGAGCAGTTACAGTCCATATTGACCTACTTTTCGAGCCTGGCCCTGCTCATTGCCTCGCTGGGCTTCTTTGCTTCGGCAGCGCATGCCATTCACCTCAGAATAAAAGAGATTGCGATCAGGAAGGTATTTGGTGCGCGAGCCAGGAGCATTGTTTTGACGTTAGGTAAACCGTTTTTCTATATCATGGTCACCGCCAACCTGATAGCCTGGCCAACCTCTTTCGTGATAGCCTCCAAATGGTTGCAAACATTCGCTTACCGGGTCGATATCTCGTTTCAGCCCTTCGTCGCTGCAACAATCATTTCCTTACTGATCGTTGCGACAACGGTCTGTTTACAAATTGGCAGGGCTGTTAACTTAAACCTCGCTGTAAGATTGAAAGAGTAATTGCGCAGCACGTTTCGCAAGACCATTTCGGCTACAACATTCTCCACATCCGCTACATTCGCCGGCTGCGCGTCGCGGAAATTTGTCTTACGAAAATAACAAGTGAGACAAATGACAAATACAATTTTTATTACCGGTGCTTCAACAGGTATCGGAAGGGCTACGGCCAAATTGTTTGCGGCCAAAGGCTGGAAGGTGATCGCAACCATGCGCAAGCCTGAAAATGAAACGGAACTCCATACGCTCGACAATGTGACCGTGCTGCCGCTGGATGTGACCAACCCGGCGCAAATCCGCGACACTACGCAGCAGGCGCTGGCTTTGGGCGATATCGATGTGGTTTTTAACAATGCGGGTTACGGACTGTTCGGTGCACTGGAGGCGATGACCGACGAGCAGCTGGTGCAGCAAATGGACACCAACTTTTTCGGTGTCGTACGGGTGACGCAGGCCTTTATCCCCTATTTCCGTGAGCGGAAAGCGGGACTTTTTATTACTACCGGCTCATCGGCAGGGCTGATGGCTTTCCCCGTAAGCTCGATGTACGATGCCAGCAAATTTGCGCTCGAAGGCTGGGCGGAAAGCTTGTCTTATGAGCTGAGCGAGTTTGGAATCGGGATCAAAACCATTGAACCCGGCTTGGTGGCGACGGAAATCGGAGCAAAGTCGGTGTTTGCCACGCACCCGGCTTATAATGCACTGACGAACAAATTCACGGCGATGCTCGCGCCGGACAAAGCCGCGACAACTTCCGAACAAATCGCCGAAGTCGTGTACGGCGCGGCTACCGATGGTACCGACACATTACGCTATGTCTGCGGCGACGACGCCAAAGAATGGTACGGGCAGCGCCTCGCTAAGGGCGACGAGGCTTTTCGCCAAACGATCAAACAATTGTTAGCCGCTGTCTAAGATCCAACGGTATGCCGGCGCAGGTGGAACGATTTGCGCCGGCAACCAATTTTGTCATTATGAAAAGGGAATATCTCAAACCGCGCGTGTATCGCTCCATTACCGAAATGCAGCGGGCTTTCGGACTGCCGCAACCTTTGCACCCGCTGATCAGCCTGCTCGATTTCAACAAGGTGCGGATCACGGCCGAAATGCTGGCCGATACTTTTGTGATGGATTTTTACAACATCACCTACAACGAATCGCCGGGCTGCCGGATGCGATACGGGCAAACCACCTATGATTTTCAGGTTGGCGGGATGTTTTTCTCCTCGCCGGGCCAGCCGCTGACGGGCATTCAGGTCGCCGAATCGACCCTGGGATTTACCTTGCTGGTTCACCCCGACTTCCTGAGAAACTATCCGCTGGACGCCAAAATCAAGCATTATGGCTTTTTCTCTTACTCAGTGACCGAGTCGCTGCATTTGTCCGATAAAGAAAAGTTGATCATCGAAGGCATTGCCGGTAACATCGGCGACGAGCTCGAAACGGCGATCGACGACCTCAGCCAGGATGTGCTGATTTCGCAGTTGGAACTGATGCTGAATTACAGTCAGCGCTTTTACAAACGCCAGTTTATTACCCGCAAGCCGATCAATAATGCATTGCTTGAAAAGCTGGACCAATTGCTCAATCACTATTTCGACGACGAAACTGCCCTGCTGAAAGGTCTGCCGAGCGTCCAGTACCTTTCGGACGAACTACACGTCTCGCCCCGCTACCTGGGCGATATGCTCCGCGCACTGACCGGCCAGAACACGCAGCAGCATATTCACAACAAGCTGATCGAAAAAGCCAAAGAAGTATTGACATTCAGTGACCTGACAGTGGGAGAAATTGCCTACCAGCTCGGGTTTGAGCATCCGCAGTCTTTTAGTAAGTTGTTTAAATCAAAAACAAACGTTTCCCCCCTGGAATTCAGGGCGAGTTTTAACTGAGGCATTCAGGATCGTCGGATACAGGACTCCATTTCAGGATTGTGTTTCTCCTTCATCGGCCAGTTCAATCCAGGCCGGTGCATGATCGCTGGATTTTTCCCAGCCGCGAACATGCTTATCCACGCCTGCCGCGACCAGTCGCGGAGCGATCTGCGGGCTTAAAAGCAAATGGTCCAATCGCAGCCCTGCATTTCGGCCGTACGCATTTCGAAAGTAATCCCAGAAAGTGTAAATGGTTTCATCGGGATACAGATGTCTGATCGAATCGATCCAGCCCTGACCCACCAGTTCTTTATACGCTTTGCGAGGCTCGGGAAAGAACAACGCGTTATCCATCCATCGCTCAGGTTTGTAAACGTCCTTTTCCGTCGGGATCACATTATAGTCTCCGGCCAGTACAACGGGCACTTCCTCCGACAGTAGATATTTGGCATGTTTCTTCAATCGCTTGAACCACGCCATCTTGTAGTCGAACTTCGGCCCCGGCGCCGGGTTGCCATTCGGCAAATAAAGGCAGCACACCAGCATCTTCCCCACGATAGCCTCGATATACCTGCTATGCAAATCGCCATCATCACCCGGCAGCGCGTTACGGACCTCTTCAAGCGGCAAACCCTTCGCGATGATCGCCACCCCATTCCACATTTTCTGTCCATGCCAGACTGCATGATAGCCTGCATTGCGTAACGCCTTCTCCGGAAACTTGTCTTGCGGTGCTTTCAATTCCTGCAAACAGACAATGTCAGGCTCCGCTTCCCGGAGCCATTTCAGCAGCACCGGAAGGCGGCCGTTGATGCCGTTGATGTTGTAGGTAGCGATCTTCATTCTCCAAGACTTTGATGATTTTCCCGGGCGTAAAAAATCAGGCCACCACCTGCCCGCGTAGCATTGCTCATTTCCCCGCTTTCCCCTGCCCGGTCGGCACAGCTCTTTTTATCCTGGTTTTAGTTTTCTTTTAAATAGTTATAACCATTTAAGTTTCATACCTTCCTGAATGGAAAACAAACATATAGTAGGGTCGGTGGTCTCGTTGCTTACAGACCCCAGGAAGCGGTTGACGGTCAAAAAGTATTTGAAGCGTATTTACTATTGTGAAGAATTTGGCGGCAATGACGAAAAGATGTTGGCCTTTTTTGAAAGGGAGTTGATCCCTGTTCCAGTGAACTGATCGATGTAACGAAAAGTGTCCGGCGAGCCCAGCTGCAATGTGCCAGGGCTCGCTTTTTGTTTGGAACCGACCCGCCAGGATGTGTGCGGCAATCTATCGTCAAAAGTGTGCGCGCCGGACAGGCTTAGCAGAAAAACAAAAACCTAAAAAATAAAGTGATGAGAACGATCAATCCCTGGATCAACTTCAATGGCAATGCTGAGGAAGCATTCACTTTTTACAAATCAGTTTTTGGCGGAGATTTCACCAGGCTCGTTCGTTTCAAGGACCTGGCAAGCGACGAATTCCCGATCCCGGAAAGCGAGGCAAACAAAATCATGACCATTGCCTTGCCGATCGGACCGCACAACGTACTGATAGCCAACGACGTCCCTGCATTCATGGGGCGGGTGAATGAAAACGAAAACAGGTCCAAAATCTCAATCAGTGCGGAAAGCCGTGAAGAAGCAGAACAGATCTTCAACGGACTTTCAGCCGGAGGATCCATCGAAGGGCCCATCGGCGATAGTCCTTGGGGCACGTACGCCGGGATGTTCAGGGACAAATATGGCATTGAGTGGATCGTGGAGTACGATCCGGGGTTATAATGCACAGTTCGAACCGCAAATGCGGGGCCCATCAAACCTGAACTGACCAACCGCCTCCACGGTCACTGCGCCTCCCAAACCGTCAGCATCCTCCACCTCTCGGGATGGCATAGATCACGTTGCCGGATACAGATAAATTGAAGACCTTATCCGGTATAGCGGGAAGTAGGAGCTGCCAAGTTTTTCCCTTGTCCGAAGATCTGTAAATACCTGCCGGGTGACCGCAGAACAGGTATTTACCCACCTCCGTGATGGAGGCGGTATAGAGGCTTGGCGGGAGTCCGGCATCGATGGCCTGCCAGGTTTTGCCCCCGTCGTAGGATGTCCGCACCCTCCTTGTCTCCGTTTCAGTATTGCACGTGATCGCGGCGAATCCACCGTTGATGCGTTCAATAGCAATGCCTACTCCACCCTCGCTAATCACATTATCCCAATTTTCGCCCCCATCTGTCGACCGGATGATGCCTCGCTGGCTGGTAGCAACGAGTACTCCGTTTGACGCTACCAATTTCATTACCCACCCTTCGTCATAAACCCGCTTCCAGTTTTTCCCACCATCGTCGGATTTGAAAAGGCCCCGGTCGCAACCGATAAAAGTGATGTCGCCGGTTTCAAAAATGGTACGAATGCTCTTACCCGGAAAATCCGTGTAGGCGGGCAGCCATAATCCCGTCCCGTTCAGTTTTTGCGAAAACCCGCCGCCGTAGTTGAATGCGAGCATTCCGGTCTTGCCTGGCAAAATGTTGCCAAGGTTGCCGGGAGAACTCTCTTTTTCCCAAAACGGGGCAGTGGAATTTGGTTTACTGTAATACATCGCATCGCCCGTGCGCAGGTAAATTCCATTGTCATTTGCGAGGAAACCATCTCGCGGGATACCGTCTTCCGGCAAGTTTACGGGCAGCCCTTCGCTAATATCCTGCCAGGTTTGGCCGCCATCGGCAGATTTGAAAATGAGGTTTGCAGCCACGGCATTTTCTCGTGTTGGACTGCTGTCAGGGAGTGGTGATGACCCTGGAAACATGAAGGCCTGATCGAAGACAAGCGAGAATGGAAACAGGAGCAACAACGCAAAGTAAGAGATTTTCATGACTACAATAATTGGGTGAATTAATCGCCTGAAATTGTTTGAACTTCTTGTACCTAAATTTAGGTGCTTAAAGCTCTCTTCCTGCCCGTCAACTGTTAAATCTTGTTAACCAATTGTAAAAGAATTTTAATGATATCCGATTCATACAATTCCGGTAAACCGGCGAAGTGTAGTTTTGCAAAAAAACAATCACGATATGCGAAAATTGATTTTAGGTCTTGCCGTCACACTGGATGGCTACATCGAGGGGCCCAACGGCGAATTCGACTGGTGCTTTACCGATCAGGATTATGGTCTGAATGAGTTCTTCACAGGTATAGATGCCATGTTCGTAGGCAGAAAAAGCTATGAAGTAGCGCAGCAATTTGCCGAAAGCAGCAACGGCGACGCGGTTCCCGGCATGCCTCCACTGACAGAATACGTTTTTTCCAAAACCTTGAAATCAGTGAAACACGGCGCCGTACTCATCGCGGAAAACGCGATGGAAGAGGCCCGGAAAATCAAACAGCAGCCGGGCAAGGACATTTGGCTTTACGGCGGAGCATCCCTGATGGAGGCAATGATGAACGAAGGCCTCGTCGACGAGTTATGGCTGTCGGTGCACCCTATATTGCTCGGCGGCGGCAGGCCCTTGTTCCAGCAGTCCGATCATCGTACGTACCTTACGCTTATCGGGAGTAAGACTTACCCGACCGGTCTGGTGTCGGTGCGGTACCGGGTTGATAAATAATCACGCGGGAATCTTCATAAATACCATAGCACTGCGGCTGCGTACATTGCGGCAACGGTGGCATAGCGGCAATTTTGCACCATTTCTTTTCCAGCATTTCGCCGGGGGAAACCGGCCAGCCGCTATGATCATTACAAAAACGCTGTCGCTCAAAGCAATCTATGAATTTACGGGCCATCAACTGTTCTGGCTGACGGGCTGGATGACGCTGGTGACGCTGCTCTATTATTTTACAGGCTGGAAAATACTCGCATTTCCCTCGCTGCCGCTGCCGCTGATCGGCACTGCCGTGGCATTTTATGTTGGTTTTAAAAACAATCAGTCCTACGACAGGCTGTGGGAATCGCGAAAGATCTGGGGCGAGATCACGAATACCAGCAGGATTCTCGCCAGCACGGTCAAAAACTACCATTCCGGCGAACCGAATGCCAAGAACCGGAAGGCCGTCAGAAGGCAAATCGTCTTCCGGCACATCGCCTACCTGTACCAGCTCCGGGAACAATTGCTGGAACCGGCCGAATGGGAGCACGTGAGCCCGACCCGCTCCTGGCTGGTGGGGCATAAAAACTGGGAGAGGCGGGCATACCTTAACGGGCGGTTTAAAGCGGAGCTGGACAGCATTAGTATGGAGAAATATCTGCCGGAACAAGAACTGCTCAGTTTGGAATGCCGCACCAACAAGGCGACGCATCTGCTCGACACACAGGCGGGCGTCATCCAGCGGCTCTTCGACGGGAAAGTGATCAACATGATCCAGCAAATAGAGCTGCAAGGCTCCATTAGCAGCCTTCACAGCCACCAGGGCCGGTTGGAGCGGATCAAGCAATCGCCTTTTCCGCGCAAATATGCCACGTACAGTTTCCTGTTTGTCTGCATTTTTATATTCTTCCTACCATTTGGTATGATCGGCGAATTCAGGAACTGGGGCCAGGCCGGGATTTGGCTGAGCATTCCGGTCGGGACGATCATCGGATGGATTTTCGTGGCCATGGAAATGATCGGCGATTATTCCGAAAACCCTTTCGAAGGGCTGCACAACGACATCCCCATGCTCGCTATTTGCCGCGGCATTGAAATCGATATGCTGGAAATGATAGGAGAAAAAAACATCCCCTCCCCGATCGAAGCCAAGGGACAGACATTACTTTGACGACGTAGTTGCCGGAACTTGACTGCCTGGCCGGTTTCACTGCTATCAGGCTGCCGACGATGACCAAAACAGAACCTACTTATTATCAATATATTACAAGTAACCACAGGATAAAAAATACTGTTTCGAGATCAATTTTCGCCTCTTTCAATGCTATAATCGTAGCTTTGCGGCTTCAAACATGCGAAGATGATTACAATTGAAAACTTGGCCGTTGAATTCAGCGGTTCTACCCTTTTTAGCGAAGTTTCCTTCGTTATCAATCCCACCGATAAAGTTGCCCTGATGGGTAAGAATGGTGCCGGGAAATCCACGATGATGAAGATCATCGCCGGCGAACAAAAACCCACCCGCGGCCACGTGCGCGCGCCGAAGGATGCCGTGATCGCCTATTTGCCGCAGCATTTGCTCACCGAAGACAACTGCACCGTGTTCGAAGAAGCGGCCAAAGCATTCAAACAGGTATTTGAAATGCGCGCCGAAATGGAAAAACTAAACCTCGAACTCGAAACGCGCACCGATTACGACAGCGAGGAATACATGGCGATCATCGAGCAGGTGACGGAACTGGGCGAAAAATATTACCAGCTGGAAGAGGTGAATTATGACGCCGAGGTGGAGAAAGCATTGAAAGGACTGGGGTTCAGGCCGGAGGATTTTCAACGGCAAACCAAGGAATTCAGCGGCGGCTGGCGCATGCGTATCGAACTTGCCAAAATATTATTGCAAAAGCCCGACCTCATTTTGCTCGATGAGCCTACCAACCACATTGATATCGAATCGGTTATCTGGCTGGAAGATTTTCTTGTGAACAAAGCCAATGCGGTAATGGTGATTTCCCACGACCGCGCCTTCATCGACAATATCACCAACCGTACCATCGAGGTGACGATGGGCCGCATTTACGACTACAAGGCCAATTATTCGCATTACCTGGTTCTGCGCGAGGAACGCAGGGCGCACCAGGTCAAGGCCTACCAGGAACAGCAGAAAATGATTGCCGATAACATGCAGTTTATCGAGCGTTTTCGCGGGACCTACTCCAAAACGAACCAGGTTGCCTCACGCGAACGGATGTTGGAAAAACTGGAAATCATTGAAATCGACGAAATCGATAATTCTGCGTTAAAACTACGCTTTCCGCCTTCGCCACGATCTGGCGATTACCCGGTGACCGTGAAAGACGTTTCGAAATCCTACGGCGACCATGTGGTATTCAAAAATGCAAGTATGTCCATTTCGCGGGGTGAAAAAGTGTCTTTCGTAGGCCGGAACGGGGAAGGAAAATCGACGATGATCAAGGCGATCATGGGCGAGCTGGACGTGGACGGCACCTGCCAGTTGGGCCACAATGTCAAAGTCGGCTATTTCGCTCAGAACCAGGCGTCTTTGCTCGACCCGAACCTGACTATCTTCCAGACGGTAGACGAAGTCGCCGAAGGCGATGTGCGGACTCAGATCAAGAACATTCTGGGCGCATTCATGTTCCAGGGCGACGATATCGATAAAAAGGTCAGTGTGCTGTCGGGCGGAGAACGGACGCGCCTCGCGATGGTGAAACTCCTCCTCGAACCGGTGAACCTGCTGATACTCGATGAGCCGACCAACCATTTGGATTTGAAGTCCAAAGATGTGTTGAAGGAAGCATTGAGAAATTTCGACGGCACCCTCGTGCTGGTATCCCATGACAGGGACTTTTTACAGGGGTTGTCCGAAAAAGTCTTCGAGTTCAAAGACAAGCGGGTGATCGAGCATTTCGAAACCATCGATGCCTTCCTGGAACGCAACCGGATCAAGAGCATCGCAGACTTGCAGCTGGCGAAGTGATATCGGCCGTCAATCCCCGGCATGCACGAGCCGGGGGTTGCCGCATGGCTCTGGGTAGCGATTTTGCTACACATCCCATCCGAAATCCCGACAAATCCCCTACATTCGCCAATTGTTAAAGAGCGTCTGAATGAATCCCTCCCCTACTGTAATAATTGTTGACGACGACGATGACGACCGTCGCCTGATCCGCGAAGCCTTTCATTTGTTCAATAGCGGTATCACCTTCCTGGAAGCGTTCGACGGAAAAGAAGCCATTGCGTTGCTCGACTCCCTTGATAACGAGCCGTCTCTGATCCTGGTCGATTTGAACATGCCCGTCATGAATGGCCTGGAAATGATCACGGAAATCCGATCGCGGCAATCCAGCACTCCAATGGCACTGATCTCTACCTCGCTGGGCCCGGAAATGGTGCAGCAGGCACTGGAAATAGGTGCGAATTGCTGCTATATCAAACCTGTGAAATACGAAGAACTATGCAGCCTGGCGCACCAGCTGCTAAGGCGCTTTTTACCTGGAAATTGATTAGTAGTTCAAACAACATACTACTGATCCTTTTTTGCATTGAACCTGACGAAAATCCAATTCAGGAAGAGCGTTGAAAAAACTGCGCTAGCCCCTCCACTACCATTTCGCCTGAACATTTTGGATATTCGTTGAAATTATCCGTTTCCGGCATATGCCGGCGCGTTTCCGGCACCCCTTCTAACCCATACGGGCCTATGCGTAAACATTTACTGCTCCTGGGCGTCCTGCTACTGATCGGGACATCCGCTCACGCCGATTTTCTTGGCCCATTTACACAAAAGGACGTGGCTCCCGTGCTGTTGAAATTCAGGAACTCCCGCCCCGACACCGCCCGTGCACGGCTGGCGATCCGGTTGAGCGACCTCTATTTTTACCGCGCCGGCAGGAGTAACGGCGATCTCGACAGCGCGTTTTACTACACGGCCGTCGCCCATAAGTTGGCCGCCGGGCTCGCATTTGAGGAAGGTTTGGCGGAAGTTCATTTTCAGGAAGGTGCCATTTTTCCCCTCAAAAACCTGCGTGAAAAGGGCCGGCATGCCACTGAAATGGCTGCAAAGTTATTTTCCAAACAAGGGAATCACCGCATGCTCGGTGAAAGCTACTACCGGCTCGCCGGATATTTCGGGTTTATCGATCCCGAGATCCAGGAAAGGATCAGGTACACCCGGTTGTCGCTGGACGCGTTCCGTGCCGCAAAGCTTACCATGAAAGAGGGTGCCGTTCTGCAAACGCTCGGCGAGATTTATCACAGCCAGGGGGAGAACGGCCCTGCCCTATCCAGCCTGAAACAATGCCTCCAAGCCTATCAATCCATCCGATACAACCAACTTATGGGTGTTTACGACCTGCTCGGCAGCGTATACACTTCATTGGGCGCGCCCGAAGAAGGCATCCGATACGGGATACTGGCATTGCGCAGCGCGCAGGCGGTCGGCGATACGTCGCTTCAACTTTCCACCATTTATAACCGCATCGGCATTACGCATTACACGCTGCACGAATATGCGAAGGCCATTGAAAACTATGAAAATGCCCTCAGGATTGCGGAGAAATATAAGGATATCGAAACCATTCATATCGTTTCGGCAAACCTTGGATCCCCTTATTTGAAGCTCAAAAAATTCGGGGAAACGGCCCGTCTGTTGAAGAAAATCGAACTGAAATATCCTGCTAAAGAGATCAGAAGAAGAAACTGGATCGATCGCACCTATATTAACCTCTACCGGGAACAAAAGCAGTATGACAAGGCAGATAAGTATATCGATGAAATTCTGACGATCGTGAATGGCGGCATGCCCGTGGATCAGACGGAATTGATTTACACTTTGCTGATCGAGTTCTATTTCGCCAGGGGCGATTACGCGTCGGCAACGAAATATGTGAACCTGCGACGAAAATTGAAGCTCGACAATGTCCGTGTGGCATACCGCAGCCATCTGTGGCAATCCAGGCTCGATTCGATCAATCATCAATACCTTGCTGCGCTGGGCGAATTCCAGCAGTACAGCGTCCTGCGGGATTCTTTTTTCAATGAATCCAAAAGCCGGCAGATTAACCAGCTGGAAATCATTTACGAAACCGAGAAGAAGGAAGAAAATATCCAGGCGCTGAGAAAAGAATCGGTGTTGCACCAAAAAATGCTCCGGCAGGCTTCGCTCGTCCAGAATATCACCTATGTGAGCATTTTCCTGCTGCTGACGGTCATCGGTCTGTTGATTTACGGTTACCTGCTCGTTAAAAAGAACAACAAAAGCCTGGCCGCCAATCAGGAAGAAATCCACAACAAGAATGTTTCGCTCGGTCGCCTCGTTTCGGAAAAGCAATGGCTGATGAAGGAAATCCACCACCGGGTGAAGAACAACCTGCACATGATTGTCGGATTGCTGGAAAGCCAGGCGGAGTTTTTGAAAGGTGACGAGGCCAAAATGGCGCTGGCCGAGAGCGAGCACCGGATTCAGTCCATGTCGATGATCCACCAGAAACTCTATCAGACGGAAAACCTCACATCCATCGAAATCTCGCCCTATATCCACGAGCTGGTGCAATACCTGAAAGATTGTTTCAAAAGCGGCTATCCCGTGGAATTCAATCTCGACATTGACCAGCTCGATATGAATATCAGCCAGGCAATCCCGCTCGGGCTGATCCTGAACGAAGCGATCACCAATTCCCTCAAATACGCGTTCCCCGACAAGCGGGCCGCCAGGATCGACGTTAGTTTCAAACAGACCGAACCGGGCCATTTTGCGCTCACCATCTCCGATAACGGCATTGGATTACCCAAAGATTTTAACATTAACCAGGTCAATTCTTTCGGTTTAACACTCATACTGGGCCTGGCCCAGGACCTGGGCGGCGAGGTGGAAATCGTTCACAAGGATGGAACGACGATCCGGATCGCCTTCGCCTACACGCCCGAGCGTATATGCACGGGAGGGTACGCGGCTTTTTAGTTGCCACGTGCGCTGTTCATCACACAAAGCACATTGTCCCAGCAGATCAGGCAGCTGGAAGACGAACTTCGCCTGCCATTGTTCGACCGTATCGCCAAACGCGTGCGGCTCACGGAAGCTGGCAAGGCGTTTTTACCTTATGCATTAAAAACATTGAAAGATGCCGAAGACGGCAAGGAAACCCTGCGCGACCTGATGGAGCTTAAAACGGGCGTACTGTCCATCGGCGTCACCTACGGCCTCACCGACCTCCCCCTCATATTGCCGTCGGTCCTGGCCGAAAGATGCATACAGGAAAAAATCCGCTACGGTGCTGGCGGGTTGGGTGCTCAGTTATGGGGCGGATTACGAGGCGGATCAGGAATGAAATCTTTTCAAGATCATAACCGAAACGGTCATACGCCCACCCGTGAGATTTTGCGTATCTCCTTCTCCACCCTCGACAAAAACTTCGATCGCGATTTCAATGTGTCGATATCCTTGTGGGAGGACAAATAGAACACGCCTTCCCGATCCGGATCGTCGAGCAGGTAAAACCGGTATCCGTACCGCACTTCGCCGGGTAATAGCTCGCTACCCCGCACCGTGGGCAGGAACTGGCAAAGTATCGCCCCGAATTCCTTGAAAAATTCCGGCGTGTAAGGGGTCGTCAACTGGTCGGGATTCAGCGCTTTGGCTACATAATGGAATGGCTTTTTCATGATGCTATAATCTTGCTGATGGTGTAAAGCAAAAATAGCATCCGCATTTGAGAAATGCACTATGATTGATATTATTTTTATCTAAATTTTGATACTATAAAAATCATTCAGGTTAGTCGCCTGTAAATCAGTTTTGTACACCTACCCAAATCGGCTTTTGAAAGCTGTTCAGGTAGCCGAAAACTCCGGGAACACAATCGAAGCAGTAACCTTCCCCTCTCCGGCTTCGATCGAGAAATCCACATTCAAAAGCGCCGAGATATCGCGGACGAGGATCAGGCCGAGGCCGTCACCACCCTGGCCGGTAAACTGGCTTCTCGGCCCGCTCTTGCGGCCGATGCGGGAAATACCCGCGGATTTTGCGTGGGTGACCGGGTTCTGGATGTACAGGTACAGCCGACCCGCAGTCATGGCCGATGATATCTCGATTTGCCCGTCCACGGTGTTTTTCGCGGCATTGTCCAGCAGGTTATGCAGGATCACACCCAGCAAATGGGCGTTGCTCACGACGGCAACATTTTCGTTCAGGGAGAGCTGCAAGGTGTTGCCTTTCGAAGAGAGGATTTGCTCAAACAATGCTGCTTTTTCCCGCATCAGCGTCGCCAGATTTACCTGAACCGAATGCAGGGCATCCTTATGGATCTGTCCACGGGCAAATTCCAGCAGGTTATGCATCAGCACCGCCATATTGCCCAGGCCGCCTTCCACCTGTTGGTTATACGCGGCCGCCAGTTCCAACTCATTACTGCTGATCAGCTCGCCGGTCTGTTTCGTCGCGGCGACGATGTATTGCAGTGGCGCGTGCACGTCGTGGGCGATAGACGCGACCACGCGCGTGAGCAGGTACACCTGGTGTTCGAGCTCCTCCTGCGATTCGCCCAGAAAAGTGAGGGCTTCTTCCAGGTCCGCCGTCCGCTCGGCGACGAGCACTTCCAGTACCTGCTTCTGCTTTTCGGCCTCGATGGCCCTGTCACGTTCCCTTTTGAGCGCTTCCGCCTGCCGTTCGCGTTCGGATTCGAGCAGGAAGATAATCGGAACCATGATCAGTCCGAGCAGGAGCCCCCGGAGCGAAAGGCGGATGGTGATGATCCATAGCGGCAGGTCACGCATGTTTTTGAGCGGATAGTCATCGAACATGCGGAATGAACACAGGAAGAACACATTGGAAATCACCGCACAAAGCAGTAATGCGACGGCAATTTTCTGCCATTTGACCAGTTTCAGCCTGTAATAAGTCTCATAGCCTGAAAGCCAGGTGGCGATACACATCAGCCAGATCACGATTTCGGAGCCGATCAGCGTAAAAAGGTTGGCTCCCTGCCCCTCGGCAAGCCGGACCGGCACGATAGCCAGGGTCACGATCGTCGCCAGCAGCAAGCCAAGCCGCAAATTGTATTTTTTCATGGAGGTTGTCATTCATGCAATAAGCGCGCAATATAGCAGGCGCTCCTCACATCTCAACAGCTTTCCACTCCCCATCCTGCCCCGGCAAAGCCACATTTGAAACGGCTTCCCGAATTCAATTTCCATCTTCGCGCCGGCATCGCTGCGGATCTTCTCGTTGCCGCCGACCGGCCATTTTTTCAATGTACCGATCAACGCACTTGTCGTATCCATCAGAACTGGCAGCATTGCCAGGGTTTGCGGTCAAAATATACTTGGTAGATTTATGGATACATCATAACATCCCGACAGAATCCACGAGCATCGTATGGGGTACGCGTCTCATTTGCATTTACCGTTCCGGAAATATTGGTCAACCACTTTCGGAAAACCGCGCGCCTTCGTGATGCTGGCACTTATTTGCTCCAATGCTTTTGGACAAATCCCCGCCAAAGAATACGCAGAGCCCGCAAAACTGAGATTGCTTGTCAGGATCACGGCCCAGTACATTCATACCATCAGCCAGGGGCAGATCGACATGGATTCGGCGGTCCGCATTCCCTGCAAGGTGTACGGACTGAGCCCGCTGCTCCCCTACGATGAAGGCTATAACGCCGGCAGGGAATACCGGGAAAACCAGCCGCTGACTGCCGGAAAAGTGGCAGCGACCAGGACATTACTTACCAAACTGCATGGTAAGTACCGGATTCGCCTGCTGCTCGACCTGGGTAGCTATTTCATTTTCAAACCCGGCACTGCAAAGGCCGATCTCGACCAGGCCGCTGCCTTTATCGATGAAGCGGTCGCATTGAGTCCGGCGGGCACATGGAAAATTGAAAGCCTCCTGCTGAAAGCGCATTGGCTGCATCAATCAGGAAAGGTGCATGAAAGTCAGAAGCTGTTTACCGGGATCGAAACGCTGTGCGTACGGTCGGGCGATACGCTCGCGTACGCGAGGGCGCTGCTGCATGGCGGGGAAGTGCTTCCCTACGGCGATCCGAAGCGGGTTGTTAAATTTGAAAAGGCTATCTCCATTTTCAGGGCTAAAAATCTGAAAGAGAAGGAAATTGAAGCACTTTCCCTGATCAACATCGAGAACTTCGTCGCCAGGCGCTATGACGAGGCGGAAGTATTTCTGCGGCAAATTGTGAAGCTGCAGGCCGCCATCCACTTTCACCATCAGCAATATCCTTTCGACGCCCTGTCCTGGCTATCGTACCGGAAAGGTGCACTCACCAATGCCCTTTTTTACTCCAATAAAAGCCTGGCATGCCTCTCTTCCCGCGCCGATTCCGCCTTCGCCGCCTTCTTCTACACGCGTCGCGGGCTCGTGTACGAGCGGCTTTTCAACTACAAAGAGGCGATGATATGGTTTGACAAGGCCCTATCCCGCCGGACGCGGGAAACGCGGGTATTCTGGTACCGCTCGGTGATCGGGAAAGTGGGGATGCTCAACAAAACAGGGAAAGCCAAAGACGCATTACAGCTCCTGCAATCGACTTCCAGGGAGTACCCGCCGGCATCCTATTTTGAGAAAATGCATTTCGCCCTGCTGCTGGGCATGACCCAGGAAAATGTCAAAAATTTTGCCCAGGCCGAAGTGGAGTATGAAACCTTCCTGGCCCTGGCCGAACAATTTCCCGCTGAACACGTTTACGACGAATTCCCCGCGGCGTTTTTCATGATCTCCCGGTTCTACCGCATTATCGGCAAAACGGAAAAAGCGCGGAAACTGCTGACGAAAGGGAATGACTTCGCCTCCACGTTCGATATTTACGCGAAGGAAAACTACTACTATAATTTGTACAAAATCGACTCGATGGAAGGCAAGTACCTGGAAGCGATCAAAAACCAGTCACTCAGCTACGAATCCATGGATTCCGTCTTCGGGTACGACCAGCGCAAGCGGGCGGAGGAATTGCTGGTTAAATATGAATTGGAGAAAAAAGACAAGAGTATCAAACTATTGAACAGTAAAAACCAGCTCCAGCGCATCCAAACCGAACAGGCCCACCGGGCAAGGAACATAACGATCGCCGGGCTGCTGGTGGCATTGGTCATCATTATGCTGCTGCTGAACCGCTATAAAATCAAACAAAAAGCGAACCATGCGCTGGAACTGAACAAGCAGGAGCTGGACCAGACCAACAGCTTCCTGAAAACGCTCAATGCCGATCAGGATAAACTGCTCAGGGAAAAGGAATGGCTCATTACGGAGCTGCATCACCGGGTGAAGAACAACCTGCACATGATCACCAGCCTCCTGCATTCCCAATCCGCCTATTTGAAAGACGACGGCGCCCGGTTAGCATTAAAGGACAGCCTGCGGCGCATGCATTCGATGTCGCTGATACACCAGAAACTTTACCGCGAGGAAAGCTCTTCGACGATCCCGATGGATGAATACATCAACGACCTGGTGCGCTACCTGTACGAAAGTTTTGAAGATAAACGCCAGATTACATTCAGGCAGGAAACAGAACCGATCCATTTGCATGTATCCCAGGCCATTCCGCTGGGTTTGATTTTGACGGAAGGCATTGTCAATGCTGTCAAATATGCATTTCCTCACGGCCGGAACGGTATCATTTCCATCCAATTGCATCATTTTGCAACGGATTACTTAATGCTTCAAATATCCGACGACGGCATCGGATTTCCTGTCGAAAAGGACGAATACCATTCGCTGGGACTGAATTTAATGAAAGGATTGTCATCGGAATTGAATGGAGAATTTAGCATACAAAGTATTAATGGCGTGCATATCGAGGTTACATTCCCTGTTTTAACGAATGAATAGCTATTTTAAACCGTTTAGGGCTACAACTCCCATCCGCTGATAAAAAAATATGCAGTCACTTTTGGATGTTAATATCATTATATCGTAATATTGCGATACATTATTTGAATGACCAATGGGTGCTACGAAAACGGATTTGTTTACCAAAGAGCAGAATGAGCTTGCTGTCATGGCGAAGGCCATTGCACACCCGGCGCGTATCGCCATTCTGCAATACCTCGTGAAAAAGAACGCGTGCGTCTGCGGTGATTTGGTGGAAGAACTCGGCCTTGCCCAGGCGACGACCTCGCAGCATTACAAGGAAGTTGACCTGTCCGGCGCTGCCTGCTGCTAAAAATTTTTACCTATAATAATCGCAATATTGCAATAAAACGATCATTTTTCAGCGTCCATGCAAACCGAAGAACAACTGAAAGAACTTGTCCGCCAGAAATACAGCGAAATCGCCTTGCAGGACAAGGAGACTAACCAATCGTCCTGCTGCGGTTCCGGCTCCTGCTCGACCGAAGTGTACAATATCATGAGCGACGACTACACCCAACTGAAAGGCTACAACCCGGATGCCGACCTGGGCCTGGGCTGCGGGCTTCCGACCCAGTTTGCGCAGATCAAAAAAGGCGACACGGTGATCGACCTCGGCAGCGGGGCCGGTAACGACGCCTTCGTTGCCCGTGAGGAAACAGGCGGTGAAGGCCGCGTTATCGGGATCGATTTTACGCCGGCGATGATCGAAAGGGCGAGAATCAATGCCGAAGTAAGGGGTTACAACAATGTGGAATTCCGGCAGGGCGACATTGAGCAAATGCCGGTTTCGGCAAACGTGGCCGATGTGATCGTCAGCAACTGTGTACTGAACCTTGTGCCTAACAAGGACGGGGTTTTCAAAGAAATAGGCCGTGTGTTAAAGCCCGGCGGTCATTTCAGCATTTCCGACATCGTGCTCGTCGGCGATTTGCCCGAAAACCTTCGCACCGCCGCCGAAATGTATGCCGGCTGCGTGTCGGGCGCCATTCAAAAGGACGAATACCTGGGATTGATCACGGCCAATGGCTTTCAAAATGTGACAATCCAAAAGGAAAAAGCGATCGTCATCCCCGACGATATCCTCGCCAACTACCTCGACGAAGCGGGCATTGCCGCCTTTAAATCGGGAAATACAGGCATTTACAGCGTCACCGTCTACGCCGAAAAGCCGCAGGAAACGGCAGCAGGCTGCTGCAAGCCGGGTTGTTGCGACTAGCGTCCCGGACCGCATCAGCATTTGACTACAACCGCAACCTATCAAAATGAAAATAGCGCTATTCTCCGACATTCATGCCAACCTGCCTGCATTGGAGGCATTTTCCAGGATGTGGAAACGCATCGGCCGGACGCCATTTATTGCCTGGGCGACCTCGTCGGCTGCAATGTCTGGCCCAACGAGGTCATCGACGAAATCCGCAAACGCCACATCCCGACCATTACCGGCAACTACGATTTCGGGATCGGACGCGGCAGCGACGACTCCGTTGGAAAGCCCAAGGACCAGGACCCGCGCGGCGGCGGCGTACTGTTGACGCTGAACGAACATAGCTCCTTGCAGGCGCCGGACAGCATAGAAGTAGCATTGATCCGATTTGAATACGACGTGGAAGAAGCAGCACGCGCGATCGAAAATAGTCCGCTGCCGAATGCCTATGCCGATATGCTGCGGAACGGTTAGCGCAGCGTTTCGAGGTAATGCTTCAACTCATTCAAATAGGCATAATACACCTCCTTGCTACCTTCCAGCTTCCCGAAATTGCGGATGCCCCAGTAGCCGGCCATCACAAAAAGGGTCACCTGCCGGGCATTCACGTCCCTGCGCACGCTTCCGCCCGCCTGCCCCGATTCGATCGCGTCCGTCATTGTTTTTACCCATTGCTCGGTCAGTTCGTTTAACGCTTTGTTGAAATCGGCATTCCATGACGTCATTTCGTGGGTCAGGTTGGCGGCGGGACAGCCGTATTCGACTTTCAGAAATTCGTTCTCTATCAGCAGGTTGTGCATTAATTGGTAAATACCGCTGAGCGGGTCGCCGCCATTTTGCAGCGGCGCGATGAAACTGCCGGTAAGCGTGGGTTTCAAAAGCTCGTTGATAATCGATACGCCCATTTCGTCCTTATTTTTGAAATGGTAGTAAAAAGCACCCTTCGTCACCTGCGTGGTGGCGATGATATCGTCGATGCTCGTCGTCTGGTAGCCTTTCGCGTAGATCAGTTCGAACGCTTTTTCCAGGATCGCAAGCCTGGTAGCGGCTGCTTTTTTCATTCGTTTGCGCGGTTTTCCCGGACAGCTTGCTCGCGGGCCAGAATAGTTTTGTCGATATAAAACGTCCCGAACGGGATCATGCACGCGACCAGTACCTTCCACGAAGTTTCCGAAAATTTCCATCGGTAAGTGACCGCGACGCTTAGCGTGACCAGTACAAACAGCGTGAACAGCAACCCGTGAATCGGCCCGATCAGTTTCACCAGGGCGGGCTCACCGCCCCAGTATTTCACAGGAACGGCGATGAAAATCAATACGATGAGCGAAATTCCTTCCAGAAAGCCGATGATCCTCAATCGGCCGATGGGTGTTTTTAGCAGTTGGAGCATTGAATGTAAGTTTAGAATGACCGGAAATAAGGACGGTTGGCCAGCGGCGAAAACGGCCAGGGAATGGCGGCTAGTATGACGATCAGCGCAATCGCAAACCAGACCAGCATAATCCTGAACTTCTGTGCATCCGCAGCCGCCCGTTTCGCCTTCGCCGACCCGATGGTGATAATCACCACTGCCACGACCATCCACGCACTATGGATAAGCTGAAAAAAGGTATGATCGCTCACCAGATTCTCCCCCGTGACCGCTCCCGTCGCGAACTTCACGACCGGGCTGATCATGTACAAATATAGTCCCAGCAGCAGCTGCACGTGCGCGATCGTCGCCGTTACGTGCCGGAGCGTATTGTTGGACGGCGTAAATGCCCTGCCGGACCGAAGGCCGGCCCAGCCTGTCCAGATAGCGTAAATAAGGCTCGCCAATACAAGCCAACGGTTGATGGAGTGGAGGATAAGAAGTGTCTGATACATTGATTTTTAGTTTACAATGCAAATCTAGGCCAAAAACATACTACTTAGTATGTTTTTGGCCTAGATTTTTCAAGCCACTCATTATCAGTTAAATGAACGCCGGCAAGCGGTCTCTCCTACCGCGCCCGAGCAGCACCGGGTAAGTCATGAGCACCACTTCATCCACCAGGCCTTCGCCGAGTAAGGCGGAGGTCAGTGTGGAGCTTCCCCATACGTTCAGGTCCGCGCCGTCGGTGGATTTGAGGCTGCGGATTGTACCAACAACGTCCTCTCCGAGATCGGCGGCGGGCACAATCTCAGGGTGTTTTGCGGCAAACGCGGTTCGTCGGAACGTTACTTCTTCGCCTGACGAACGGCTTTGATCGGGAAGTCGCCGTACTGCGAGCCGATCGTGCCGGTAAGGGTATCGCCTTTTTGCGTGAAGCTGTATTTGAACGCGCCGTGATCGTTTTCGGTCATAAAAGTCACCTTTCCCTGATCGACCATCAGCTCCTTGATCTCATTCTTTTCAGCGGCTTCGACCCAGCCCACCGTCTTGTTGTCCTTTTGTTCAAAAATCAACAGCCCCGATTCATACTCCGGCGGCACATCGCTGATCAGGTATTTCCACGTCCCGACAAGGTCATCGGCGGTAAAAGCCATCCGCGCCGCCATCGATAGCACACCCATTGCAATCACCATCAGGAAGAAGTAATGTCTTGTTTTCATGTTCATTGGAAGTTTGGTTTGA
The DNA here is from genome assembly GCF_000382205.1 of Dyadobacter beijingensis DSM 21582. Lineage (GTDB taxonomy): Bacteria > Bacteroidota > Bacteroidia > Cytophagales > Spirosomataceae > Dyadobacter > Dyadobacter beijingensis. Next base: position 267,308 of record NZ_KB907791.1, on the reverse strand, counting down.
AACTGGCTATGTAGTTACGGAAAATTAAAAATAATTGTTGGGTTTGTGATATTTGAATGCATAAGTATTGAAAAGAAAAATGTAGTCGCTCCGGAGGAGCCTCCTTGCAACGACAATGGAACACGTGGCCCGCTGACCGTGTTACCACGCACTTATGTTCTTTCATTGCATCACGGCATTAAAAATACTATTATTGCCCACTATGAAACACATTCTCATCGCTGACGACCATTCGCTGATCCGTTCCGGACTCCGGATGTTACTGGACAAGATGGCATTTAAGACCGATATCAGCGAGGCTTGGGACGCCCGGTCCGTGATGACCAGAATGAAGGAAAAATCTTTCGACCTTGTATTACTCGATATTCAGATGCCGGCGACCGACTCGGTAGTGTTGATGCATTGGATACAAAGCTTTTACCCCGATACCAGAATCCTGATCGTTTCCCAAAACCCGGAAAATACCTATGGAAAGCGCTATATGCTGCTGGGCGCGCATGGATTTATCAGCAAAACGGCGTCGGACGAGGAAATGATCAAGGCTATCACCCAGGTGATCGGCGGTAATACTTACGTCAGCGCGGAATTGTCGCAGTCGATTGTGCGGGGCGTGTTCAGCGGCGCGTCGGCCAACCCGTTCGACCAGCTTTCCCAGCGGGAATTCCAGGTGGTAATCTGCCTGGCAAAAGGTTACCCGATGAACGAAATCTGCGATATGTTGCAAGTTCAATACTCCACCGCCCACACGCACAAGCGGCGCGCGTTTGAGAAACTCAATATTGAAGACAACAAGCAGCTTGCCGATCTAGCCGGCGCCTACGATCTCCTGAGCTAGATCGGACGACAAGCGTTCGCCATTCACCTTCCCCTGTATACGCAGCGTTACGGAAGTGCCCACGCCGCGCTCACTGCGCACGTCCAGCTTCGCATCGAGGCGATTCGCGAAGTCGATGATCATCTGGTAACCCAGGCGGCTGTTACGCTCGATACCCGCGGCCGTGGATGCCTGCGCGATCCGGTCGTGGATTCGTTTGAGTACGGGTTCGCTCATACCGTCGCCAGTGTCGGCAATGGTAATGGCCACATTTCCGCCGGCCTCCGCGGTGGCGGCAATGGTAATGTCGCATCCGCGGGAATGCTTGTTGGCGTTGTCGATAATATTGCGCAGGATTACCTTTAACAACTCGCGGTCCGTTTCCAGCGTATAATGTGCATCGGCGGGAAAAATCAGCCTGTTGGAATTGGCGTCGAGCATTTCCTTGAAAAACAGTCCTAACTCCTGCAAAAGCCCTTCCAGCGGGAACGTGTTGATATTAACCGAAAAACCTTCCGTAAACGACGAGGCCCACATATTGAACTCTTCCACGAACTGGTACACCTGGTCGGCCGTGTTTTTGATCTCGCCGCTCGTCCGTTGAATGCCGTTGAAGTTTTCCCGCTGCACATTGTCGCGCAAATGCCCGGTTACTTTTGACAGAAAGTACAAAGGTGATTTCAGGTCGTGGGCGATCGAAACCGTCAGCTTTTCCATGAGTTTGCTCTGATACGCCAGTTCGCGCGTCCGGTCTTTCACCTCGGTTTCGAGGCGGTTGCGCTGGCGCAGCAGGTAACGGTAGCGTATTTTGACAATCACCACTACTGCGGCAATGATAAGAGCGGCTACCAGTAAGTAAAACCACCAGGTCTGATAGAAAAAGGGCATTACGACCAACGGCAGCTCGGCCATGATGTAATTGCCCGTTCCGAAGCCGCCTTCTTTCCGCAGCCGCAGCTTGTAATGGCCATGGGTAAGGGTGTTGAGCACAATGCGGTCGTTTTCGGGCAGCGGATACCAGCGGTCGTCGAGGCCTTCGATGTTGTATTTGATGTTGAGATTATTGGTACTGCCAAAAAAAGGCGACGAAATGGTGAATTCCAGCCGCCTGAATGTCGGCGCAATGTGTGAAAGCGTCGGGGTGCCTACCTGTTTTCCATCCAGCGATACCTGCTCGATGAAGATTTTGTTCGCAGGGAGCGAGGGCCTGATGCTGTCCGGATGGAACACGACCACACCATTCATGGAAGGAAATGCGAAGGTCCCATTGGCCAGCCGCAGGCCACTGGGCGTACAGCCGCCATTGAATTCGGTGGTTTTCAACCCGCTTTCCTTTCCGTAAAAATGTTGGTATACCTGCACGGATTGGCCCGAAGCATAATCGTGCAGGTCCTTCACGGCGCATTGAAAAAGTCCGTTGTTCGTCGTCATCCAGATGAAGCCCTTATCGTCTTCCAGAAACGAATGCACGATTTTGAGGTGGTGCGCCTCGTCTTCCGGCATTTTTGAAAACCGGCCGTTCCGAAAAAGAAAATAGCCTTGTCCGTAGCTGCCCAGCCAGAGGTTACCCTTTTTGTCTCGGTAAACTGTCCGCAGCTCCGTCTGGTCGAACTGGTGGTAAATACGCTGGCGGTGGTTCTTCACATCCACCCACATGCATATCCCTTCGCCCACGATCCAGAAGGTCTGATTACCCAGGGGAATGAAACTTTCGATGTGCTTCTCTCCCAATCCTTCCAGCTTGTAAGGGAAAAATTGGCCGCCCTGGACCCAGCCAAAGTTATTCTCGCCCTGATTGACCCATATTTTGCCGTTCTCGTCTTCCTGTACGCAGCCAAACCATTGCGTTAGCGGTACCTTCCGAAGCACGCGGAACTGCTCGTCGGATTCCACCAGTGTAAAAAAGTTGCCGTACCAGTAATGGTTTTTACGGTCGCGCAGCATGCTGAACCTGTTGACCGCATCCACTACCCCCGGCACCTGCGGGCTGCCCGGTACTTTCCCGACCACGGATACGATCCTGTTCTCACCATAAGGCGCCAGCGCATAAAACGAAGACCCGCTTAATGCGTCGTCCCCAACCGCAACCAGCTGCTTTTTCCGGAAAATAAACAAGCCCTGCGTATTGGAACCGATGACGAGCAGCCCCTGGTGGCGATAGTAACGGACACAGGTGATATGGGATATTTCTTTCACAGTGATGAGCAAGCGCAGTTTCAGTTCATTGCCTGCCAAACCTACTTCATAAATATCGCCGTTCAGGTTGAGCAGCGTTTGTGCCCCCTGCGAAAAAAAGCCTACCGACGTGTAGGTCGCCTGCGATCCGGCCAGGGGCAGGCCGCCGGGGATACGAAGACGGCTCCGCACGCCATTCGAGTCGATGAGGAACACTTCCGCGTCTTTGGTGATATGACAAAGCTTCTCGCCCACAACGCCCGTAGCGACGCATTTACGGGCGGAATCCGGGGATTGCGTCCAGCGCAGCTTACCGTTCGACACATAAGCGATGTCATTCATAAATACCAGGAATCCTTTTTCCTTACCCGCAGGATGGTACAAAAAGTTGAGCATGTCCGGAACCTTGCTGTGCGAGAATTTTTGTGTTAAGCGGGACCAATTACCCAAATCGAGCCTATTGAGATCGATCAGGCCCTGATCTTTGGTATGGACCATCCCTGGTATGACTCTCGGTTTTGAAAATGCGGTCAGGCGGTCGTAAAACGATGTCCTCAAATAATCGTCCGTGCAGTACATACGCCCGCCCTCATCTTCCCCAAGCATATAGTAGCGGTTCCGTACGAGGGCCGTATTACCTTTGTCGAACACACGGAATCGCTGCCCGTCGTAGCGTACAATACCCGCCTGGGTAGTCAGCCAGAGATAGCCGTCCTTATCCATCAAGATCTGGTTTACACTATTCTGCGGCAGGCCGTTTTCACTGTTGAAATGCGTCAATGCCCAGGAACTGGTTTCCCCCGCGAGCAATGTATGTGGCAAAAGGCAGGCGATAATGGAGAGGTAAAGCGGATATAAAATTTTCATCGGGGTTGGGAAATGCCGCAGTGTCAGGCTTGTGGGTACAAGCTAGATGTCTTTCGCTAGAACTAAAAGTTTACGCATGTGCGAATACTTTGGACTCATGTAGTAAAAATTTGTACGAATAATTCGCATTTGCCTTTACAATGGGTTAAAAAGGCTGCATCGACCTTTGTGAAAGCCGATTTGGCATTCACTAAAAAATTGCACAAATGAAAAAGCATTACGTTCTGGCGGGTCTTCTCATGCTCGCCGCAGCCCCCGGTTTTGCACAGGTAAAAATTGGCGCAGTCGGCGCGCCCGACGTCAGCGCCACACTGGAAGTGACGGGCGGTGCCGCCAACAACAAAGGCTTGCTCCTGCCCCGCCTCACGACCGCACAGCGCAACGCCATCACCAGCCCCGCGAAAGGCCTCCTGATTTTTAACACGACAACGAATGAGGTGCAAACGAACATCGGAACTGCGCTCCTGCCACTCTGGTCGACAACGCCCGCTGCCGGCTGGAATGCAACGGGTAATGCGGGTACCAACCCGGCGACCAACTTCCTTGGTACCACCGACGGCCAGCCGCTGAGCATCCGTACCAACAATGCGGAAGTTGTTCGTGTGACTGCGGATGGCAAAGTCGGCGTCGGTATCGCAGCACCTCTGGCAAAACTGCACGTTGTGGACACCGGCACGGTGGCCATGCGGGTATGGTCGTCGGATAACGGCAAATCGAGCTTTCAACTTGGCAATCACCTTCACGGTTTGTCCCGGAACCTTACCACGTCCGGCGGCGCAGCCAATGATGTAGCCGTGTATACGAGTTCCGGGCCTGGGGTGGGCGCCAGTCTTTACCTGTCCGCGAATTCCATAGCTTCCGAAAACCCGCTGCTGACCCAATTTGCATTGAAAAGCACCGGTAATATTGGTATTGGGATTAAAGACCCTGTCGCCAAGCTCCATGTAAATGGTGGAGGAATCACGATCTCAAATACCGGATCGATTCCCGCCTCGGCCATCAACGTCATCGCTGACAATGCGGGCGGTTTTAATCCCGACAATATCAGTATTACTGCCTTCGGAAATTCTAACCCCATATTTGGAATCAGCGCAGCACGCGGTACTGCCAGTGCACCGCAAAATAGTCAGGCTGGGGACAACCTTGGACAATATGCGTTTGCTGCCCGGATAGATGGAGCATTCGAAGGAGTCAGTCACGTCAGTGCGAATTACTTAGGAGATGGAATAACGAAAAAGTCGAGATTGTCCTTCACCACAAGCGGCGAAATAGCCATGTTGATCGACAGCAGTACGAACGTAGGCATCGGCACAAATTCGCCCAAAACAAAATTACATGTGGACGGCACTATATTGCTTCGCAACGGCGCAAACATTACACATGCCAACGGTGCCATGATCTCATGGAGTACCGTGCGCAGTGGAACCGGGGAAGCGGAATTCGTCAATTACCATGGCACAGGCACGGGAGGATTCCGTTTCTACGATCTCTCCCAGGGTACCGCTGCATTTAATACCAATAACATCGCATTCATCGCACCCGTTACCGGCGCTTATACCAACGTATCCGACATGCGTGTGAAAACCAATGTCAATATCATCCACGACGGTCTGCAAAAGGTAATGGCGATGCGCCCGGTATCCTATGACTTCCACAGCGGCAGAACGATCAAAGACGGCGTCGTGAAATTCACGGAGAACGACAAGGTTGTGAAAACCATCGGGTTCCTCGCCCAGGAACTGGCGAAGGTGGTGCCGGAGGCAGTCGTGATCCCGAAAGACCCGGCTAACGAACTGTACAATGTATCCTATGCGACCGTGGTACCGGTTCTTACAAAAGCCATCCAGGAGCAGCAGGCTGAAATCGAGCAGCTGAAAGCCGCATTGGCCGTTTCCAAAGCCGACAATGCCGCATTGAAAGCCGATGTTTCGAAAATCTCCGCGCTGGCGGAAAGAGTGCTGCAACTGGAAGCTTCGCTGAACACCACAGCTGCCGCTCACACAGCCGTATCCAAATAGTCATTCATACTGGTTGTTCACATTTAAAAACAAATCGTATGAAAAAAAGACTAATAGCCCTCGCATTGCCCCTTTGGGTGGTGCAGGCACACGGACAAAACGCGACCTCCTACGGTCCGCCCGATCCGGTGAGTATCAGCTCCGGGTATGTAAGCGACTACTCGCCCAACGGGACTGTCGTGCAAGCAGGCGGGAGCGTCACGCTCGCGAACGGGTCTACCTACGAGCACGGGAACCTGAGTTTCCAGAACAATGGTACCTGGCTCGGGCAGACTAACAGCATCGACCTGTTCAATGCAGCAGGCGCATTGACGATCAGCGGATCGTCGGCCCCGGGTTTCCACAACCTGCAATTTCAAAATGGCGGCACCGTCGCGATCACGAATGCCGCCGGCGCGAATGTAGCCGGGATTCTCACTTTCGGTACGAGCGGGATTATCAGTACTACACGCAATACGCACACTATCAGTTCGCTTCGCTTAGCCGACGGAGCGGGCTATGCCGGAGGAAATACGGATGCGCAGCACGTAAATGGTTATGTGACCAAAACAGGTGATGATGCATTTGTATTTCCCGTAGGCAGCGGTACGGACCTGCGCCAGGTGTCCATTTCGGCTCCCGCATCAGCAGCCACGGCCATCAGTACGGCCTGGTTCTCAGGCAGTCCCGCCACTGTAACCGACCCATCCGACGGCGGCACGCACAGCCTGACGGCCGTATTGGCGCCCATTAAATCGGTCAGCCCGGTGGGCTTCTGGGATTGGATAAACACTGCCGGAAGCGATGATAATGTGGCCGTAACCGTGTCCATCCCCGATGTGTCGCAGTTTGCGCTGGCCCTTAACCTCCGGCTCGTGGGCTGGAACGGGACGCAATGGATTGCGCTGGGTCCCAGCGGTTCGGCAGGAAATGGAGAGAATAATACGCTCAGTGGGGTGATCCCGGCCGGTACTTCCATCACCGCACTTGGCGTGGGAAGCGTAGAGAACCCTTTACCGGTCACGCTGGTCAGCTTCACAGGCAAAGCGGTTGAAAACACGGTAGCGCTGAAATGGGCGACGACCGAGGAAACCAACGCTTCGCATTTTGAAGTACAAAGAAGCGGCGATGCCAAAAACTTCGAATCCATCGGAGTGGTGGCCGCCACGGGCGAAAGCCAAGTCCGCGTCGAGTACGATCTCATCGACCATTCGCCGCTATCAGGTATTAACTATTACCGACTGAAACAGCTAGACACGGACGGCACATTTGCCTACTCGAAAACGATTTCCGTTCTGTTAGAGGGTGATATCAAAATCAAAGTATTCCCGAACCCGGTAGCGGACCTGCTGCGCATCGAGTCGTCCGCGACGGTACAATCGCTGGAAGTCTTTCGGGCCGACGGCACGAGGGTGGAAGGCATTCGCGTAGTGAACACCCTGATTTCCGGACAGTACTTCCGCGAGATCAATCTCAGCAATCAAAAGCCTGGCATGTATGTGCTGGTTGTCAACGGCCGGAGTTTTAAGGTGCTAAAAAACTAAGTAAGTGAACTCCAAATAATTCGGTCAGCCTCATTCGGGACCCGCTCCAAAGCGCGCCCGAGTGGGGCTGATTTGTTTGAAATTCTTCCTATTTTGGAACTCAATCAGCCATATGAACCTTAATTGGGTATGACGAAAAAAATAGGATTTTTATCGTTCGGGCACTGGTCTAGCCATCCGGCTTACCGCGCCCGGACAGCGAGCGATACGCTGCTGCAATCGATCGATCTGGCCGTCGCCGCTGAGGAAATCGGCCTGGACGGCGCCTATTTCCGGGTGCACCATTTTGCATCCCAGCTGGCGTCGCCATTCCCGCTGCTATCGGCCATCGGTGCCAAAACCAGCAAAATCGAGATCGGTACGGGCGTGATCGACATGCGGTACGAAAACCCGCTCTACATGGTGGAGGACGCCGGTGCGGCCGACCTCATTTCGGAAGGGCGATTACAACTCGGAATCAGCAGAGGGTCGCCGGAGCAGGTGATCGACGGCTGGCGCTATTTCGGCTACGAACCCGAAGAAGGCGACACCGACGCCGATATGGGCCGGCGCAAGGCACTGGAATTTCTGGAAAGGCTGGACGGCGAAGGATTTGCCGAACCCAACCCCTACCCGATGTTCCCGAACCCGCCGGGCCTGCTGCGCCTGGAACCTTACTCCGAAGGTCTCCGTGAACGCATATGGTGGGGCGCCGCGTCCAATGCAACGGCCATCTGGGCAGCGGAAAACGGTATGCATTTACAAAGTTCCACCCTGAAATACGATGAAAGCGGCAAGCCTTTCCACGTGCAGCAAGCCGAACAGATCCGGCTATATAAGGAGGCCTGGGAAAAAGCCGGGCACCAGCGTGAGCCGAGGGTGTCGGTAAGCCGTTCGATCTTCGCATTGGTCAACGACCAGGACCGCTACTACTTCGGCCAGGAAAGCGACCGCCGCGACAAAATCGGCATGATCGAACAGGACAAACGCGCCATTTTCGGCCGGAGCTACGCGGCCGAACCCGACCAGCTCATCAAGGAGCTGGCCCAGGACGAAGCGATCCAGGAAGCCGACACGCTCCTTCTGACCATTCCGAACACGCTGGGCGTCGACTACAACGTGCACGTGCTATCCTCCATTCTGGAACACGTCGCGCCGGCGCTGGGGTGGCGGTAGTGCCGGGTTTAGAGATAGTGCGCCTACTCAATCACGATGGATTTGGTAGTTACGCCAGTGTAGGTTTCTATTTTGAGTAAATAAATTCCTGACGGCATGTTCCCGATTAAAAAACGGGAATTGCCGTCATTTTTGATTGCTCCCTCCCATGATGTAATGCCGTCGCCGCTGTACAATTTCACATTTCCAGGTTTTGCATTGCCCCCAATCGTCATGAGCGAACCTCTTTTAACCGGGTTCGGGTATACGGTAAGAGCATCACCATTCCGTAAATCCCCGAGAGAAACCGTTCTGGAATAAGAGAAACTTCCATCGAGATCGACCATTCGCAGGCGGTAATACGTCACATCTTTCCCATGCGGATGGTCGTCGCGGAATGAATACAAATTGTTCCTGGAACTATATCCATTGCTGGCGACCAGTCCGATTGTCTGAAAACGTTTCGCGTCGCTGCTGCGCTCGATTTCAAAGTGAGACGCTGCAATTTCAGAGGTTGTTTCCCATTTTAAGAGTACATTACCCTCTAACCTGCCAGCGCTGAATTTAATGAGCGTAACCGGCAAGGGCGTTTCGGAAGTTTTAACAAAAAAACCACTGAATCCGGCGACGTCGAAGCTGACCTCCCATCTTTCTCCTGCGACGTTCCAGAATATGTCGGCGTCTTCCGGGTTGATATTTGTGGCCTCGCCCGGATAGGAATTAGGCAGACCTGATTGATCGGCACTTTCACCGCGTCGTTTTTCAATCAGTACATTCCCTATCCCTTGCGAATCGGAAGGTCCCGCCGGCAATTTGACAGCATTAACTGCATTATAAGCGTCAAAATCCGCTTGCGTGAAATAGAGCGTTACCCGGCCCGTCGCCTCGCCGGCATTGCTTGCCGGGGTGATTTCGTAGTGACGATTCACGAATGCTTTGCGCTGCGCGGTCTCTACCCACACTTTCGCCGTGACATTACCTCCCACCGGATTCGCGCCGCCCGGCCTGACGACCGCAATAAGCCCGCAATTTTCACTAAAAGCGCCGGAACTTGATTCTCCGATGTCGATCGTTTGAGATTCCTGCCCGCCCGCGAGCGCGGGTCTGCCCATTCTCGCGTACACATCTCCGTGCGAGAACGCTGCAAAAGGAACTCCTGCCTGATCGAAAGCAACGGAAAGAGCGGTCATAAAATGCGACGTTATAGTCCACTGCCCGGTCGTAATCCAGGCGCTGCCATTCCAACGTTTGGTGATCAGCTGGTTATCAAGCGCCGCATCCAGAAAGGCCATCACAGGAGCTCCGCCATTGTCCGTATCCAATCGCACCGTGGTGCCCAGTCCGGTAGAAATATTGGAGTTTCCAAGCCGCGTCCACTGGCTGCCGTCCCATTTCTGGACAACCAGTTCCTGATCCAGGTACATGTTTTGATACGCCAGGTAAATGGCACCTGAACGATGCGTAGCCAAACGCGGCTGCGAAACGTTTGCCGCCGAGATGTCGCCCGACCCCACTTTTTCCCAGGTACTGCCATTCCAGCGTTTCACAACCGGCTTTCCGGCGTCATTCCCGTTACCATCCAGATATACGAGTAGCGGGTTTCCATGCTCATCAACGGAAATTTGTGTCATGCTTGCGCCTGCGCCCGAAGCGTCTCCGGCACCCACCGCCTCCCAGGCGGAACCGTTCCATTTCTTCACCACCGCCTTCCATCCCAATGATTTATCGGAATAGGCCATATAAGGGACTCCATTCTTAAACGCAATGGAAGGCCAGCCGGCCAGGCCGTCTGAAAAGTTAGGCGTACCGACCAGCTGCCACTGGTCGTTTACCAGCTTCATAACCGACAGCTTGAAATCATTCCACAAGTCGGTGAATGCGATATACGGTACACCTGCCTCATCCAGCACGATGAGCTGATTATAGACAGGGTTATCCGCTGGAATTGGCCCGCCGACGGTCACCCATGCTGAGCCCGTCCACCTTTTCACTACCCCGCGGAACCCGTTTTTCATATCCTGATAAAAAACGTACGGCACACCGCGCTGGTTGATCGCAGCTGACACATTGGAAGCAATTCCGTCGGAAATACCTCTGGAAACCAACTCGGTCCAACCTGCACCATCCCATTCCTGTAAAATGGCCTCCCCGTTCGATTCCGCGTATACGAAGCGCATTTTCCCATCGTCCGTAAAGCTCACTGCATTCACCGCGGCACGCGAATCCACATTTAGCCCCAGCGCTATATCCGACCAAATGCCATTTTCCCACTTTCTGACAGCCGGCTTTCCCGGAATATTATTTCTGTCACTATACACCAGATACAGATTTCCCGCCGCATCGGCTGAAAGCGACATGAGGTCCGAAAATCCGGTTTGATTATTACTGCCGACACTAATCAAATTGCCGTTTTCCAACCTGTTTATCCGCATTTCCCGGCCGGCTTCCGCCGTTTTGTGGGCAAAGTAGATATTGCCATTCCGGTCATTGCATAGGAATGTCATGTATTCCAGAAAGGCCAGATTGTTGACGCTGGCAACTGATACCCAATTGCCCGAGTCAAATTTCATGATCTCGGCATTGGCACCAAGATAGCTTTGAATAAACCCTACATAAGGCCGCGCCTCCGCATCGAAAGCAAAATGAATGTCGGTGACAAACCCCGAAGAAAACCCTCTTGACCCGACGAAAGCCCAGGAAGTACCGTCCCATTTCATCACCGTCAGCTTTTCTGACGTCCGCTGGTCGAAGGTGGCGATGTAAACCTGGTTTGCAGGGTCAACCGCAATGGCCAGTCTGTTCACCATGTTGGAACTTCCACCCCAATAGTCATCGATAACCCACTCGCCTCCTATGGACGTCCAGGTTACCCCATTCCACATACGCACAGCAATATGGGCAGCGTTGTAGACTTCGCGGTAAATCACATACAATCTTCCTGCCTGATCGACAACCATATGCGGGTCCATAACCACCTTGGTACCGGACACTGGCCCGTCTCCCAACGTCGTCCAGGCAACTCCATCCCATTGACGTACGAATATCCGCGACGCTTTGTCCTTGTAACAGATAAATGTCTTATTCTGAAAACTGGCAGACGACAGATTGAAAGCATAGCCGTAAGACGCCTGGTTTTCGCCCGACGGGCCAAGCGGTACGAGGTCACACTGACTAAAAGCGGTGCTTACACAGAAACATAAAACAATGAAGAGAAACAGAATAGGAACCAGGTTCAGGCGTAGAGGTCGCGTCATGGGGTATAATGGATGTTGCAGCAATACATGTACCCACAAGATACCTTAATATTTTCGTGAAATAATAGATGACGCAGTGATATCCGGGTGAACAAGCATCCAATAAAATGATCGAACAGTCGCGGGAAAGGCCAAATTTCACCAATGCACATTAGCAATCCCGCTTTTCTGGCACGTTATTTACGCGGGCGGCCTTACCATTCCTGCCTTTTGCGATGCCAAACGACCTTTTGAAAAACAATAAACTGAAAATCCTGTTACTCGGATGCCTGCTGCTCCTGCCGCATTTACCGGCACTGGCCCAGCTTCCCGCCATGTCGGGCGATACGGCGCGCCCGGGGCGTACTGTGTACCCGCCCGACACGCTTGGCCGCCGCACCCCTCGCGGCACGGTCGACGGGTTCCTGAAAGCGAGCTACCAAAATGACTATAAAAAAGCGGCGCTGTACATCCGCCGCGACCCCGCGCTCCGAAAACGACAGAATACCGTTCGGCAGGCGCAGGCATTGCAGACGTTACTCGAAGTCAACGGGCGCATTTATCCGTACTCCTGGATCAGCAACGAGCCCGAAGGAAAAACAGACGACAACCTCGGCCCGAACCTCGACCGCATCGGCGCAGTTACCATTGATAATGAATCGTTTGACCTCATCCTGGAAAGTTATAAAGATAAGGAAGGTAACCCGATCTGGCTGTTCTCCACGCAAACGATCGAGCACATTCCGCTGCGTCTCGACGACCTGGACACCAGCACGTTCATTTCAGATACATTCCCATCCTTTTTACAAACCCGGAAATGGAGCGGCGTACCCGTATCGCACTGGATCGCAACGATCCTCGTGCTGATATTCTCCTACCTGGTCGCGGTGGGCATATGCCGGCTGTTTATTTTCCTCATTCCGAAAGTCTACAAAAAGGCCGGCGAGGAGCCGTACATCGGCGTCATCCGGGCATTCTCCCTGCCGATGCAGCTGAACCTGGCCGTTTGGGGCTTCATCTATTTCGGCAAGGAAGCAGGCATTTCGCTCGTGGTGCGGCAGCGTTTCAGCAACCTGACGGTGATCGTCGGCGTGGTGGCCGTGGTGCTGCTGATATGGCAGCTGCTGGATGTGATCGGCATTGTGACCGAGCGGAGAATGCAGCGCTCACGGAACCAGTCGGCCGTGTCTGCAATATTGTTCCTGCGCAGGGCCCTCAAAACGACCCTCGTCATCATCGGCGCCATTGTGATCCTCGATACGGTCGGTTTCGACGTCACAACGGGCATTGCAGCACTAGGGATCGGCGGTATCGCGCTGGCGTTGGGTACGCAGAAAACGGTGGAGAACTTTGTCGGCAGCGTCACCATCATCGCCGACCAGCCTGTGCGTGTGGGGGATTTTTGTAAAATCGGCGACATTACGGGCACGATCGAGCGGATCGGCATGCGCGCCACGCAGGTACGTACGAACGACCGTACGATCGTCACGATCCCCAACGGCGAACTATCGTCCCTCAAAATCGAAAATTATGCTTACCGCGAAAAATTCTGGTTCCATCCGATTTTCTACCTCCGCCTCGATACCACGCCCGGGCAGATCCGCCAGCTGATCACCGATCTGAAAAGGGTGCTTATGGTACATCCAAGGGTAAATCCCGCCCCAGCACGGGTAAGGTTTGTCGAGATCGGGCTGAATGGCGTCAAGCTCGAAGTGTTCGCCTATGTCGACACGGGTGATGCGGATGTTTTTCTGGAAATACAGGAAGAGCTCCTTTTGCAGATGATGGACGTGGTTACGGCCAGCGGAACCGGGTTCACGCTGCCCTCGCAGACGCTGTACTTGTCGAAGGACCACGGGTCACAACAATAAAGGGCCGGCATGCAAACATACCGGCCCTTTTCAGAAATTCACGATCAACGACGGTTGTCGTTAGCTTTGTCTTTCAGTTCTTTTGCTTCTTTTTTCGTGGCGTCGTAGGCTTTTTCAGCACCGTCGCCTACTTTTTTTGCGCCTTTCTTCACACCCTTTTTCGTCGCGTCGTAGGCCTTTTCAGAGCCGTCGGCAACTTTTTCAGCGCCTTCCTTCGTCTTATCGCCCACATATTTGGCGTCCTTTTTGATTTCCTTACCTGCCTTCCGGCCGGCTTCCTTCGTTTCGGCTGCCGCTTTGTCGGCTTTGGATTTCGCATCATCCTGCGCATATGCAGCGGAAGTGAATGCGAGGAATGCGATCAGAATTGCTAGCTTTTTCATGATTGTTTAAAGTATGTTAATGGGATGGTCCGCAGGATTACCCTGCGGGGCCGGTGGTTATCAACAAAAACCATTCCCGGGATACCCGTGCTGTGGCATCTGGCATGGTATTCGCACTCGCTTCGCTCAAAACAAACGGGCGCCTGCCGTGTGGTCATCATGAATCCGAATCAACTGCCTGTCCATTCCACGTATTTGTCTGAAATATGGATTTACCCTGTCAAATCGCTGGCCGGCTTCCGCGTACCGTCGGCGCATGCCGGGTGGCCTGGCTTGCGGTACGACCGCCAGTGGATGGTAGTCGACGCGCACGGGCGTTTTCTTACCCAGCGTGAAATGCCGCAAATGGCGCTGTTGCAGGCTGAAATCGGGGATAATGGCCTTTTGTTGTCGGCGATCGGTCAATCCGGTGCGCAGGTATTTGTCCCTGTTTCAAAATCCGGCGGCCCGCTGCGGCAAGTGAAGGTGTGGGACGACACGGTCATCGCGTACGAGCCGAGCGCGGAGGCGAACCGCTGGCTCAGCGACCGCCTCGATCGGGATGTGGCATTGGTAGCGAAGCAGCCTGACGTAGCCGGCAGGACCTATCGCATTCCCGGCCATGCGCCGCAGGCATTGAGCTTCGCCGATGATTTCCCTTACCACTTAATCAGCCAATCATCACTCGATGAGCTCAATACGCAGCTCGACGAGCCGGTGGACGTCCGCCGCTTCCGGCCCAATTTTGTAATCTCCGGCGCATCTCCTTACGAAGAAGACGCATTGAGCTCAATCGCGATCGGTGGGGCCGAATTTGCGCCGATATCCCCGTGCGAACGCTGCGTGATGGTCAATGTAGATCCGCGTTCCGGCGAAAAAGGCAGGCAGCCATTGAAAACGCTTGCAGGGACACGCCGGCGGGGCAACCGCATCCATTTCGGGCAAAATGTGGTAGCCGTCCGTGAGGGCACGGTGGCCGAGGGCGATCCCGTTTTGATCGGATTATTACATCAGTAAGCACCATTGATCCATTTACAGGCACCAGGTCGTTTCCCAACTTTGTGATCGCCAAAATGTCCGTCCGCACGCTGCAAACGGACATACTGAGCCAATTGACCATCACAATTCCCTGTATATGAGCAATCAAAGCATTTCGTACAAGTTCCAGCAGGTCAACGGCCTGAAACTGTTTTACCGCGAAGCCGGTGACCCTTCCCGCGAAACCATTGTGCTGCTGCACGGCTTTCCCACATCTTCACATATGTACCGTAATGTCCTGCAATCGCTTTCCGACGAATTTCACCTCATTGCGCCGGATTATCCGGGTTTCGGGTACAGCGATTTCCCGTCGCCGGACGAGTTTGCATACACCTTCGACAACATCGCACAGGTGCTCGGCCAGTTTCTGGAAAACCTCGGTGTTTCCTCCTACACGCTCATGATCCAGGATTACGGCGCGCCGCTCGGCTTTCGTATCGCTACGGCCCACCCGGAGCGGATCAGGGCATTGCTGGTGCAAAACGGCAATGCCTATGAAGAGGGCCTGAGCGATGGATTCGCCCCGTCGCGGCTATTCTGGCAGAACCGCACGCCGGATACCGAACGCCCGATGCGGGGCTTGCTGACGCAGGAAAGCATTCAATGGCAATACACTTTCGGTGCCAGGAATGCCGAAAACATCAACCCCGACAACTGGCACCTCGACTACGCCCGCATGTCGCGCCCCGGCAACGACCGGGCCCAGCTCGACCTGCTGTTCGACTACCAGAATAACCTTGCCCTCTACCCCAAATGGCAGCAGTACCTCCGCGACCACCAGCCGCCGACGCTGATCACCTGGGGCATTAAGGACCCCTTCTTCCCCGAACCCGGCGCGAAGGCGTACCTGCGGGACCTGAAAAATGCCGAGTACCACCCCTATGATACCGGGCATTTCGCATTGGAAGAAGACTGGGCTGATATCACGGAAAAGATCAGGGCGTTTATGCGGCGGCTTCCCGCGAGGTAGATTGCGAAATAGCAATTACCATCTCCGCCGCTTATGAAAAACCTGTCTATTTACCTGTCCTGTTTATTGCTTTCGGTATTCCTGCTGTCGTGCAGCCTGGAAGATCACGTTTTGCCTGCCCAATATGACATTTATGTGGCCGGATACGAGGCCAATGGGGAACGTTCCATTGCCAAGTACTGGAAAAATGGCATCCCCGTGGAGCTGGAAACGCTCACTACCTCCTACCAGCTCGTGGCTACCGGCATCACGGTGTCCGGCAGCGATGTGCATGTCGTGGGGGCGATACAGGTGGGGAACGACGCCATCGGTAAATATTGGAAAAATGGCGTGCTATTTAATGGCTGGACCAATTTTGTACCGAAGCGATTGAACGACGTCGCTGTTTCCGGCCCGGACGTGTATCTGGCCGGCTATACCCAAAACGGCACCGACCCGCAGGTGGCGGCCTATTGGAAAAACGGCACCGCCCTGTTCCTGAACGACGCCCAGAATGCACAGGCGACCGGGATCGTCCTCTCAGGCAATGACCTTTACGTTTCCGGCCATAAATTCAACGACCATGTACTGGTAGCCCGGTACTGGAAAAACGGCATCGAGGTAAACCTGTCCGATGGTGTGCACCAGGCATTGGCCAATGCCATTGCGGTGTCCGGCAGCGACGTGCATGTGGTGGGCTACGGTGATGACCAGAATAACCGCCAGGTAGCCAAATACTGGAAAAACGGCGTTGAAACCAACCTGACGGACGGTACGGGCCAGGCGGTTGCTTATGACGTCGCGGTGCAGGGTAACGACGTTTATGTCTCCGGATTTGAAAACATCAACGGTATGAACCATGCGAGAGTCTGGAAAAATGGCATTCCATTCAAAACGACGAATGACTTCGATTACCGGGGCATTGCCGTGCCGGACGAAAACGTTTTCACTGCCGGGGCCAACTGGGGCAACAATGGCTTCACCGTTGCGTCGGTATGGAAAAACGATACACCGGCTTATCTTCCGGGAGGCGATGGCAACAACTACGGCATGTCGCTCTTTGTCGTAAAAAAATAGTAATTTAATACCCTGCCAAAGAAAATGGGCGCCTCGCGAGGCGCCCATTTTCTTTACATTAACCTGAAACCCTTAAACATTCCCGTAAGAGTTGGACTGCCCGCCGTCGATCGCGATGATCTGGCCGCTCACGTAGCTGCAATCCTCGCTCAGCAGGAACACTACCAGCTTTCCGACTTCTTCCGGCAAGCCTAGCCGCTTGGTCGGGTTGGACTGGGCATAATGGTCTTCTGCCTGCTTCGGATCGGCGGGATTAACCTGCTTGAATGCCTCGGCCACCATCGGCGTCAAGATAGCGCCCGGTGCGATGGCGTTCGTGAGAATGCCGTAGCGGCCATATTCGAGCGCGGCGTTTTTGGTGATACCCGACACGGCGTGCTTCGTCGCCACGTAGGGCGTCTGGTTCATCACGCCGCGGATGCCGCCCACGGACGCGACGTTCACGATCCGGCCATACGCCTGTCCCTGCATCACGGGAATAATGTATTTCAATCCGTAGTAAACGCCCATCAGGTTGATATCCACCACTTTTTTGAACACGTCGAGGTCGTATTCCACCATCGGCGCCTGCCGGCCTTCGATGCCTGCATTGTTGTAGAAACCGTCTATCCGGCCGAATGCGGCCACGGTATCGTCCACATATTGCTTCACCGCCGCCTCGTCGGACACGTCCGCTACCGAGGTAATGATCTGAGTATCGGGGTATTCCGCGAGAATAGCCGATTTGGCCTCTCCGAGGGACGCTGCATTATAATCTATAAGGGATAACCGGGCGCCATTTTTGGCCGCTTCGAGGGCGGTCGCGTAGCCGAGGCCCATGGCAGCGCCCGTGATGACGATTACTTTATTTTCTAGCCTTTTCATTTGAATTGCGCTTAAATGTGATGACGTAAAGTTCAGAAAAGAATGCGCCAAACAGCCGCACAATCTGACCGATCATTGCAACAATCTGAACATCGGAGCGCGCGCCCTGGTGTTCGTTTTTTGATGTTATAATAATTTAAACTAAATATAAATAACAATGAAGTCGTCGCTATATTTGTGGCCTGTTCGAAAATCAGTTCAAATACAGCTCAATATTCATGCGAAAACTTTTAATCCACATCTTCTTTCTCCTCAGCATTCCGGCCCTGGCACAAACGGGCACCCTACGCGGCACGGTGACCACCTCGGATGGCAAGCCGGCCGAATTTGTCAATGTTGTTCTCGAACGCACGGGCCGAGGCGCTACCGTCGACCAGGCAGGTAATTACACGATCGCTAAAATCCCCGCGGGCAGCTACACCCTGGTGGCGAGCTTCACGGGCCTCGTCACCCAGAAAAAACCGGTAGCCATTGCGGCCGGTGAATCGCTGACCATTGATTTTACATTAGCGGAAGACGATCAGCAATTGCAGGAGGTAATCGTGCGGTCTTCGGCCAACCGCGTCACCGACAAAGGCGGCGAAATGGTAGCCCGTATGCCCATCACCAACCTGCAAAACCCGCAGGCATTCAATGTAGTAGGCAAGGAATTGATGAAGCAGCAGAATGTCGTGGCCATTACCGACGCATTCAAAAATGCACCGGGCGTGGTGGCGACGTTGTATCCCAGCGGGGGTATCGGTGCATTGTCGAGGGGCTTTTCCACGGGGATCGATGCCCGTAACGGGCTGCAAACCACGTCCGGCAGGGGCAGCGCCGACATTGCCAACATCGAGCGCATCGAGTTCATCAAAGGGCCGTCCGGCACGCTGTTCGGCGCGGGTATTTCCTCATTCGGGGGTGTCGTGAACCTGGTTACCAAAAAGCCTTTTGAAACTTTCAAAGGAAGCGTAGACCTCTCGGTCGGCAGTTTCGGCCTGGGCCGCATCAGCGCGGATGTGAACACACCGCTGAACGCCGACCGCAGCCTCCTGCTCCGGGTCAACACGGCCGTGCAGCGTCAGGACAGCTACAATGAGCGTGGATTTTACAACAGCGCCATGTTCGCCCCCAGCCTGCTCTACAAGGCCAGTGACCGCCTGTCGGTACTCGTCGACGCGGAGATTTACAGTGTGAATTCCGTGCGCCCCACGTACGTGCGCATCGCGCCCGACGCGGGCATCCGATCCTATGCCGACATTCCGTTGGCGTACAAAAAATCTTTGCTGGAAAACGACCTCGACGCGCAAACCAACACGGCCAAGCTCTTCGCAGAAGCCCGGTACCGCCTGAATGGCGGCTGGACCTCGACCACCAACTTCTCGTACGTAAACGAAGCTACCGAAAGAAGCTACCAGGACTACCCGGTGTGGATTTCGCCTGACGAAGTGACGGTCGACGTGTCGCGCTACGGGCCGGTGAGCAACACGTACATGAACCTGCAACAGAATTTCAACGGGACCTTCCTGACGGGCCCGTTGAAACACACCGTACTGGCGGGTGCCAACGTAACGCAATACACCGGTCGCGGCCAAAGCGGCAGCACCGGCATTATCCGCACGCTGAATGTCAAAAACGGTAACCTTCCGAAAATCAACCGCATCCTCGTGGACAGCGCGCTCGTGCCGGGGACAATGCTCAACTGGGGCCGCTCCAGCACGATTACTTACGGCGCCTATGCCGCCGACGTGATCAGTCTGAACGACCGCCTCTACGCCATGCTGAGCCTGCGGTATGAGTATTTGGAGGATAAATCGATGGGCCCGTGGTCTACGCCGTACACCCAGCGTTCGCTATCGCCGAAACTTGGGCTCGTGTACCAGCTGGTGAAGGACAAAGTCTCATTGTTTGCCAACTATATGAACGGCTACCAGAACTACCCTTCCATTGTCCAGCCCGACGGTTCGACCCTGCAGGTAAAGCCCATTTACGCGATCCAGTATGAAGGCGGGGTGAAAGCCGAGCTGTTCGATAAGAAAATCAACACGACACTGAGCTACTATTATATCGATATCGACAATGCGGTGCGCTACGGAAGCAACTCGTTCGCGTTCCAGGACGGCAAGCAGGTGAGCAAGGGTATCGAGTGGGATTTTACGGCCAATCCCGCACAGGGGCTGACGATGACACTGGGATATGGGTACAACAACAACCGCATTCTCGGCGCCGAAAACCTCGACCGCAACATTTCCGGCAACTCGCCGCAGCACGTGGCCAACTACTGGGTCAACTATCAGTTCCAGTCGGGCGCGTTGCGGAACTTCGGGCTCGGAGCGGGCGGCAACTACGTGTCCGACGCCTATTTCGACGATGCGAACCTGTTCCTGCTGCCTTCGTACCATGTCGTGAATGCCAGCGCCTTTTATGAAAACAACAACATGCGGATCGGTTTCAAGCTGAACAATATCGGCGATCAGAAAAGCTGGGGCTACTGGGGCGCGCCCAACCCTACACGCAATTTCGTAGCCAATGTGATCCTGAAATTCTGATCCGTTTCCATAGCTGGCTAGAAAAAAGGCCCGGTGAACAAACATTCACCGGGCCTTCTGCTTATTTGCCTATCGCTACCTGCCTGCTCGTGACAATGCCGTCGCGGCCCGTGATTTTCAGCACATAGACGCCCGCACGCAAGTGCCCCACGCTGATGCCCGGCGATAATTTGGACGTTTCGAGCACCGTCTGTCCGTTTCGGTCGATCAGTTCCACGGATGCTGCCGTTTTAAGCATCGCCGCGCTCAGTCGCAGTTGGTCCGCCACGGGATTGGGATAAAAAGAAAGCCGCTGCGGATTGTCGAAGATCACGCGCTGTATTTTGCTGTAACTGAATGTGCTATCCACATCCACCATGCGCAGCCGGTAGAGGTTGTTACCATTGAACGGCGCCGCGTCGACGGCACTGTAATCGTTTTTCACCTGGCTGGTATTCGCCGCCTTCACGGTGCCGATAACGCCCCACTGGTCGCCGTTGGCGCTGCGCTGGATCTCGAAATGGCTCGAATTCGCTTCCTCGGCCGTAGACCAGCTGAGCGCCACGTCGCTTTCCCGGGCCGCCGCCTGAAAGCCGATCAGCGTCACGGGCAGCACGTCCGTGGCGGTAATCACCACTTCGGATGTTTTGGCGCAGCCGTTTTGGCCCGCCGTTACGGAATAGGTATACGTCCCGGTCTGGGAAGGTACCGGCACGTCGGTGAGGTTGGCTGTCGTACCGATCACATTGCCGTTCAGCTCCCACCGGTAGCTCAGCCCGTCGCAATTGCCTTCGCAGGTGGAAGAAAGGTTGATTTTGGTACCGGTACGTGGGTCGCGGATGTTCGACGACCCCGTCAGCCCGATCTGGCAATCCTTTTGCAGGTCGTTGTTAATCAATATATTAACCGGAACCCCGCCCGCTGAGTTACGCGCAGCCATCCAGGTCTTGTAGGCGTCGCAATCGTCGCCGTAGCTGTTCCGGTTGGTAATGCAGCCCCGCTGCTGGATAATGTTTGACAAGGTAAAACTATCCTGGTTGGACGGTGTCGGAGTCGTTACCGGCTGGTTCACCCACGTATTGGCCAACTGCTGAATGGCCGGCCCGCCGCCCGCGCTCAGCAGGTTTTCAAAGAACATACAGCTTACCATTTGCGCGCCGTGCTGGTAGCTTTCGGTGGCATACGAGACAAAACTTCCAATCCCGAAGTTCGAATTGTAGGCGGCCTCGTTAATGTACAATTTCCCCGGCAGGTTGCTGCGCAGCAGGTCGATCGCAAAACGGTGGTCGTAATGGTTATCGTCGTTGATCTTGATCCCGTCCAGCTCGGCAGCGACGTCGTTGAATGCGAACGTTGTCCGCCCCAAAGACAATTTATCATACACCGAGCCGTGGTGCGCGATGACCTTAATCCGGCTATCGGCTGCCTTGACGGTGTTTTTGAAGATATTATTCACTTCCTTCAACACCTGCGTCCGGTAGAGATACCAATCCGAGCCGTCGGGCTGCAAGAACATCGTTTCCGAAGGCCGTTTCGGGTTGATCTGGCTGAAATACTTGTAGCTAGTCCCCCATACGAAATTGAGCGCCTGGATTTTTTCATATTTATTGGCAAGCCACGCCCGGTACCCTTTCACCATCGGCTGCGAGTAATCCGACATACTATTGTTGTCGCGGAGGTTGGTAGGCTGGTCAAAATGAAATTTGTCCGTCCCGACTTCGAATTCAGCCTCGCCCTGTCGGGTGTAAATGAGGTCGATGTACAGCAGCTCGCCGGTGTCTTGCAGGTGACCGTAACGCTGTAAAACCTTGTTGGTAAAATCGACCACCCTGTCGCGGGTCGATTGGGCGGCGAGCGAGGTCATGACAAACTGGACGTCCACCCCGAAAATCTTACCCCCGTACTTCTGGAAAACAGCCTCAGAGCCGTCGAAACCCACGTTCAGTATCCGTTCTTCTTTCAGCCATCCGTCACCCGTGTTAATCCCATACCGGTCTGAATAACTGTGTGTTACATTATCCCCGGTACTGATCGCGACGTTAATCCCGACCTTCATACCCAGCGAGCGGGCTTTGGCAATCTGGTCGTCGTACATCTGCCACACATTGTAATCCTGGCCGTACTGCTGCTTCAACGCCCGGGAAATGTACCCGTCGATCATGCCCCATTGAATACTCAGGAACACCGCGTTACAGCCCACGGCATGGGCCTGCTCGAT
Organism: Dyadobacter beijingensis DSM 21582; assembly: GCF_000382205.1. Classification (GTDB taxonomy): domain Bacteria; phylum Bacteroidota; class Bacteroidia; order Cytophagales; family Spirosomataceae; genus Dyadobacter; species Dyadobacter beijingensis. The sequence goes on along the minus strand of NZ_KB907791.1, from coordinate 244,658 downwards.
GAGTTTCAAGCTGTTCCAGGTTCCTTCATTTACAAGGCTGACGCCCAGATAGCGCTGCTGGTCCTGCGCAAACGCTTTCCGGGAAAAACCGGCCGCGTTGAGAAAAATGAGTAGTAAAAGAATTTTGCAGACGGGCATAGAATTTCTTCCGCCAGCCTTAATGAATGGCAATTGTTTTCGCATACGAACGATGTTTAGTGAGTAACCAATTCAAATCCAAAGCGTTATCAGGCTTTACAAGTGTGCATACCATATCCCCGTAAGCCGGCATGTAGATGTCGTTTACAAAAGCTATGCAGTTAAAAATGGATGGAAGGCAGGTCAGATGACCATTGCGGTATGAAGACGGGTGCGGAAACAAGATACTATTTCGAATAAACAAGCGACATTTTGTCAAAATATACTGATAATCAATTCGAAAGTTACTACAAGAAATTTATTATTTGCTACTAATATTTAGAAATAATTCGTAGACAAACTTAGATAATCGTTGACGTCTGGCATGAGATGACCGTTTATTTTTTTAAAAATCCCCTCCGACTGTAATATTTTCGAAAATCAGTTACTAATCCGGCAGGCTGTCAGCGAGAATACCTGGCATGGTGGCCGGCGTAACACCTGTCTGCATTGTGCCGATTATTATGCATCCATGGTAGCGAACGTGACGGGCGCCTGACGGGCCATCGCGGAACTTCCGTCCATTCAAATAGGATTGGTTGCTCCTACGCCGTAATTTCGCGGCGAAAAGGGACCGCGGCGATGCGAACACAAAGCCCGGTTTCCAGCACTCCAATTCAATTTCAGACCGGAACACCATGGACACAGACGATTTATTAAAGCAGGTAGCTTTCATCAAGGAGATTGACAAGCTGAAATATATTCAGCGCCGCACGAAGCTGATCAACAGCGACCGGCACGAAAACGACGCCGAACACAGCTGGCATCTGGCCATGATGGCGCTCGTGCTCGCCGGCCATTCCGACAAGCCGGTCGACATGCTTAAAGTAGTGAAAATGGTACTGATCCACGACCTGGTCGAGATCGACGCAGGCGATACGTTCATTTACGACACCGTGAAGAACCACACGAACACCGACGAGGAACTACTCGCCGCCAAACGCATCTTCGGCATGCTGCCGCAGGCGCAGGCGGAGGACTTCATCGCCGTCTGGGAAGAGTTTGAAGAAGGCATTACGGACGAGGCCAGGTTCGCGCGGGCGATGGACCGGTTCGAACCTTTGCTGCAAAACAGCTCCAATAACGGCGGTACCTGGGCGGAGTTCGATGTGAAATACGAACAGGTTTACGCCAAAAAGAGCGCCATTAAACACGGCTCGGCCGCCATTTGGGCCTATGCCGAGAACCTGCTGAACGAAAGCGTCGAGAAGGGAATCCTGCGGAAAGAAACGCCGCCGGACAAAACCGTCTAGCAACACGCATGATGCGGTATGACTTATCCGGCGGCGGTAAAACTTATTTAAAGTAGTTGTAAAACACCTCGCCCAGGTTCTTGCCAAGCGACAGCCAGTCTTCTGCCAGCGGGGCCTTCTTTAACCCCGCGATCCATTCGTAATTCAGCTCATACACGGCGGCATGAACGCCGAACCGCTCCATCAACCCCTCTCCCAGCGTCCCCGGATTACGGAAGCTGGGCTTGGTGGAGCCTTCGGTGAACCAGGTATGCTTTCGCAGCAGCATATCCAGCTTTTCCATGTCCGACAGGTAGGCGCTGATATCGCCGTCGGGGCGGCTGATGTGCAGGTTACCGCCGGCGTCGTTGTGGATGTCGAGCGCCAGATCGGGCTTTTTACGGTCTTTGATCATCCGGTGCAGCCATTGTTCCAGGTAGTAATTTTCGGGGGCTATCAGGGAGTCGGCCGGCTTGTCCCACTTGCGGTTCAGATCGTAGCCATTGGCATTGAACCGCGTTTTCCCGTGCGCCACACCGTCCTTATTAGCCATCGGGAGGATGTACACGCAATAGGTTTTGAGATAACGCCGGGCGTCCTCGTCGTTGCTGAGCAGCTTTTGTACCAGCCCCTCCACCGTCCAGTTCCCGCCCGCCTCGAAGGCGTGCGCCCGTGCACGCAGGAAAAGGCGCTTCGGTGCGTTTTCGTTGCCGATGCGGACGATTTCCAGCGAGCGGCCCTCGGAAGTTTTACCGATGGTAGTCACGCTGGCGATCTTGCTCTGTTTGATCCTGGCAAGCATCTTATCCAGGTCGCTGATCCGGTAGGGCTCCACGCTGGCGACGTAGGCGAAAGGCGCTTCCATTTTGAACTGGATAAACACCCGGCGCCCCGGCAGCGGCACCACCGGGCGGCTCTCCCATTTCTTGTGATCAAATGAAACGACATACCGCGACTTCTCCGACAGGTCGCTCGCCAACCGGCCGTTCCAGATATTGTCAAAATTTTCCAGGATAATGGTCACCTCCGTGCCCCTGGCTGCCTCCACCCTGAAATGGTAGTGGTTCACGGCACGGTTCGGTGAAAAACGCTCATGGTCGTATACCATCGACCCGATCACCCGCCCGGCCGAATCGATGCGCCAGTTCATCGGCGAAGCATTTTCGAAGCCGGTATGGATGAAAATCTTCGGCGTAGCCACCGTATCGGCCGCAGCAGATGCAACTGCAACCCGTCCCGCCAAAACGCCGACGAGCGCAAGTACCAGAAATGTTGTAAGTTTCATATTTCAGTTATTCAATCATTAAAAATTGTATCCCGGATTCTGCCTGATGCCCGCCGGATTAATATCGATCTGCGTTTGCGGGATTGGAAAAACGGCGTTGAATGCCTGCACCACGGGCCCTTTGAAATGCGCATTCATCACCGCCACTTCACGCCCCGTGCGCACGAGATCGAACCAGCGGTGCCCTTCAAAGGCCAGCTCCACCTGCCGCTCGTGCTCGACTGCCAGCGCAAATGCCGCTTTCGATAAACCTGCGGGCAATGCCGCCAGTTTTGCACGCTTCCGAACGGCGTTGATAGCGTCATAAGCCTCCGCCCCGGGGCCATTTACTGCATTAGCGGCTTCCGCGTACATCAGCAGCACGTCCGCGTAGCGAAGTACCGGCCAGTTATTGTCGGCGTCGCCTTCGGCAAAAGGCGTATCCTGGAATTTCAGCGTGTAGGGATCGGCCACGTATTTGCCAGTGGTGTTATCGGTGTAGCCCAATGCCAGCGATACATTTTTGCGATAATCGCCGGGCTCGTAGGCGGCAATGAGATCGGCGGTGGGAAGGTTGCGGCCTCCCGCAAACCCGATTTTAATCACCGAGCTACCCGAGTTGCGCGGTGCGAAATTGTTGTAAAAACTGCTGCCGGTGCCCGTACCGCCTTTTTTGAATTGTACTTCAAAAAGCGATTCCTGGTTGTTGGCATTCGCTACCGGCCAGAGGGCCGCGTAGTCGTCGAGCAGCTTGTACGTACCGGCGACGATCACTTCATTCAGCTTGGCCTGCGCTTTGGCGAAATCGCCGGTAGTCAGGTATACTTTGCCGAGCAATGCGTTCGCCGCACCGCGCGTGGCCCGGCCGATGTCATTGCCCGCATACGATGCCGGCAGCTTCTGTTCGGCGTCGGTGAGGTCGGCGATGATCTGCGCGTAGACCTCCGCCGCAGGCATGCGCGGCTGGCTGTATCCTTCGTCCACCGATTTGGTTTCGGACAGCACCAGCGGCACGTCGCCGAAGGTCCGGACAAGGTTGAAATACTGCAATGCACGCAGGAAACGCGCCTCGCCGATAAACCGCTGCCGGAGCGCGTCGTCCATTTCCGCACCGCCGATATGGTCGAGCACGGTGTTGGCGGCGAGGATGCCGCGGTAGGTATCCACCCACATAATGCGGATGATCTCGTTCGTGGAAGCCATTTTGAACTGGTCGAGCTCGGCATCGGGCAGGTTGCCGCCGCCCTCCCAGTTCATCGTGTTGTCCGAACGCACTTCGGATACATTATAATAGGCATAGCCGTACTCGCCGTTGTTGGCGAGCATGCCGTAAGCCGCGGTCACGGCCGCCTGCATGTCGGAGGCGTTCCGGTAAAAATTCCTGACGTTCGTCGCGTCCACAGGCGCCAGGTCGAGGAACCCCGAGCAGCCCGTGGCCAGCATGCAAATGGAGCCGAGGATAATGTGATGGAGTTTCATGGGTTCAGGTCGGGTTAGAATGTCAGGTTAAGTCCAAGGGTGAATGTGCGGGCCAGCGGGTAGCCGTTGAAATCGACGCCGGGCGTAAGGGAGCTGCTGCCGTTCAGGCTTTGTTCGGGGTTGTAGCCGCGGTAAGGCGTAAATGTCAATGCATTCTGCACCGAGAGCGTCACGGCCGCATTTTGCAGGTAGGCCGATTTCGCCAGTCTTTCGGGCAGGTTGTACCTCAAATTGACATTCCTGATCCTGAAAAACGACGCATTCTCCACCAGCAGGCTGGATACGTAGCTCACATTGCCTCCCGTGGGCGATACGTTCGCGCGCGGCGTGCGGCCGTCGCCCGGCTGCGTGGGCGATTGCCAGCGGCCAAGCACGTCTTTGCGGCTGTAACTGCCGTTCACGAGGCCGATGTTGCGCCGCGAGCCGTTCAGGAGCTGGATGCCCTGCACGCCGTCGCCAAGAATGCTCAGGCTGAACGGGCCGTAGGAAAAATTGTTGGTAATGCCGTAAAAGAAATCCGGGCTGTTGTCGCCGATAATGGTTACGTCGCTGGGGGTGATGACGCCGTCGCCGTCGATATCTCGGAATTTCAGGTCGCCCGGGCGCGAGCCGGTGCTGCCGGTCACCCTCGGACTGTTGTCCACTTCTTCCTGCGACTGGTACACGCCGATCGCATCGTACCCCCAGAAGCTGCCGATCGGCGAGCCGATTTTGGTAATATGCGTATTAGGACTGAACGACGGGCTTTTTGAGATAATTGGATTACCCGACGGCCCGAGCTTCACCACTTTGTTTTGGTTAAAAGAAATGTTGAACGCCGTCGACCATTTGAATGCGCCCGTCAGGTTTTTGGAGTTCACACTGAACTCCCAGCCGCGGTTATTGAGCTTACCGATGTTTTGCAAGGCTGTTTCGTAGCCCATAGAGGCAGGTACCGGCACATTCAGGAGCAGGTCGGTCGTATTTTTATTGTAAAAATCAATGGTAAAACTGAGCCGGTTGCGGAGCAGCGCGAAATCGACGCCGATGTCGAACTGGTGCATCATTTCCCAGCCCAGCTGCTCGTTGCTGATCGAGCTGGGATACAGCCCGTAGGCCAGCGAACCTGCGCCCGCCCCAAAACTGTACCGGCGGTTGGAAAGCAGCCCGATGTGGTTATAGTTACCGATCGAGTTGTTCCCGGCCAGCCCGTAGCTCGCCCGCAGTTTCAGTTCCGAAACCACATTCTGCGATTTCATGAAACCTTCCTCCGAAACATACCAGCCTACGGAAGCCGACGGGAACGTGCCCCATTTGTTGCGTGCGCCAAACCGCGACGAACCATCGCGCCGCATTGTCGCCGAAAAAAGATACTTGCCCGAGTAGGTGTAATTGACACGCGCCAGCAGCGACAGCAGCGACCATTCCGACACATTGGTACTGCCGCCCGTGACCTGCCCCGCATTCAGCGTCGGCACGAGGTCCGTCGGGAAGTTGGTGGCATTCAGCGCGGCCGATTCGCCGTGGGCTTTCTGGGATGTGAAACCGGCCAGGAGGTCCAGCTCGTGTTTGGTATTAAATACCTTTTTATAAGTGAGAATGTTTTCGTTCAGCCAGTTAAGGTCACGCCCGGTGGAAGCGATGGCCCTCGCCTGCACGGGGGCGGGCACGCCGTTCCAGCCGAGGTCGGACGGGTAGTAGGCATTCTCGCGGGCATCGGAGTAGTCGAGGCCGAAGGAAGTGCGGAATTTGAGGCCTGCCAGCAGGTTTATTTCCGCATAGACATTGCCCAATGTTCTGAAAACGGTGCGTTTGTCCCTGATCTTCGTCGCAATGGCTACCGGGTTGTCGATCACCCCGATATTGTAGGGCGACGGGCCCAGCAGGGTCGTAAACGAGCCGTCGGGGTTGTAAACAGGCACGGTAGGCGGCAGCGACAATGCCGAACCGAGAATTCCGCCCGTAAATACCTGGTCTTCCACAGGCAGAATGCGGCTCGTCGCAAACGATGGCGACAGGTTCATGCCCACACTGACGTGTCTGGTAAGATGGTGGTCGAGGTTCACCCGGGCCGAATAGCGCTCGAAACCGGTTTTCATCACAATCCCGTCCTGTTTGAAATAGGCCCCGGAAATGAAAAAGGTCGTTTTATCGTTCCCGCCGGAAACCGACAGCTGGTGGTTCTGAATGGCTGCCGTGCGGAACACCTCGTCCTGCCAGTCGGTACCTTTGCCCAGCGACTGCGCGTTCATGAACATTTCGGGGATCTGCAATGCGGCCGGCCGTGCGCTGTTGGGGTCGCTGGCATTGCCGCCCCGGTCCACCCAGGCATTGTTGCGCGCCTCCATATTGTATTCGGCATATTCCCGCGCGTCGAGCATATCGATCTTGTTGGCCACCTGCTGGAAACCATAATATGTATCCAGCTGCACCACCGATTTGCCCGATTTGCCGTGCTTCGTCGTCACCAGCACTACCCCATTGCTGCCCCGCGAACCGTAAATGGCTGCCGCCGAGGCATCTTTGAGTATTTCAATGGATTCGATATCGTTGGGGTTAATGGACGAAAGCGGGTTGAAATTGCTGTTGAAATCGCTGGATACGGGGAAGCCGTCGATCACGTACAAAGGCTCGTTGCCCGCGCCTATCGAACCCGTGCCGCGTACGCGTACCGACACGCCCCCGCCCGGCGCGCCTTTCGTCTGCGCCACGTTCACGCCGGCGATCTGCCCGCCCAGGGCCTGGTCGAGGCTCGTGAGCGGCTGGCTGGCGACATTTTTCATAGGCAATGAGGCCACCGAACCAGTGATGCTGCTCTGCTTCTGGGTTCCGTAGCCGACCACGACCACGTCGTTCAGTGCCTTGGTATCCACCGTCATGCCGAAATTTAGCTCCGCCTGGCTTCCCACGGGAATTTCCTGGTTCTTATACCCGACAAAACTCGCGACGATCACGAGCTCGCCTGCCGGCCCGTCGGGAATGGTGAGCCGGAACTCTCCGTCAGCGTCGGTCGCCGTACCGGTTTGGGTGTTCTTCACGATAATGCTCACACCGGGAAACGGGCCGCCGTTTTCATCCGTCACGCGGCCGCGCACAATGCGGTCGGTGCTGACGGGCAGCGGATCGATGCTCCGTTGGTTGAGCCGGATGGCGGGCTGCGTGTCGGGCAGGCGCGCCGGCAATGCGGTTTCGGGCACCGGAGTTTTCACTATTTTTTTCAATACGATATTCCGCTGGAAAATTTTGTAGGAAAGCGGCATATCCCGGAAAACTTCCTGCAAAAGTTCGTCGATCGAGGCGTTTTTGAGCTTTACAGACACTTTTTTCGAAGCAGGCAAGTCCAGCTCGTCGTACAGGAACAAGTATCCCGTCTGCTGCTCGATGTTGCGAAGGGCGGTTGGCAGCGGGACGTTTCTGGCATGAAAGGAAATCTTTTGACTAAACCCGTCCGCCGTCACATGTGACAGGGTTATGATGAGCAAAAGCGCGATCCTGGTCATAATAATCAGTGTTTGGGCGACAATATACGCCCTGCTGCCCGCCGGAAAGCGGGGCAAAAGGTTAATTTTCATAACTTTGTTAAAGTTTAGGAATGGCAAAATGACTTTTCAGAGAAGCCCGGTTGCGCCTGAACTACGGGGAAAATGTTAGCGCATTTTCCCTTTTGTTTTTGGCACTACGGTTTCAGGTCGGAACATACGGCCCGGTCAGCATAGGCTTTGAGAGTTTATGGTTGAGAGTTGATTTAGTTCAGGGTTAAACGCTGTACGATATACGTTAGCTAGGGTTCTACGACGACGGTACCGCCTTCCAGGCTGCAATTCACCCCGGCGTACCGCAGCATTCCCACGATTTCCGAAAGGTTCACATGGCGGGATACCCGGCCCGTAAATTGCCGCACCGGCACCTCGCCCCGATAGGTAACTTCCACGTCATACCAGCGTGACAGCTGCCGCATGACCTCTTTTACACCTGCATTTTTGAAATAAAACATCCCCTCCTTCCAGGCCACGGCTTCCTCGACGGGCTTGAAAGCCGTTTCAATACGGCCGCCGGGCAACAATGCGGCTTGCTGGCCCGGCCGCAGCATGGCCTGTCCCTGCCCGTTCCGCACGGACACGGAGCCTTCCACCAGCGTCGTTTTCGACACCCGCTCTTCGGCATAGGCCATCACATTGAAGCTCGTGCCCAGTACTTGCACTACCGAGCCGTTGAAACGTACCCTGAATGGCCGGGAAGGATCTTTCGTCACTTCGAAATACGCCTCGCCCGTAATCTCGACGGGCCGCTCATTGCCCGAAAAAACCGATGGAAACCGGATCGACGAAGACGCGTTGAGCCATACCTTGCTGCCGTCCGGTAACTGTATTTTATATTGACCGCCCCTCGGCGTCGATACTTTGTTGAAGCCCGCGGCGGCGGCGGCCGATGAGCGGTGGTTGTACACAACGAGGCCGTCGTCCTGCTTGGTGATCTCCGTATTTCCCTGGCGCGCCACCAGCCCGCTGCCGACGCGGTCGAGCTCAATGCCCTGCCCGTCGGCCAGGGTGAGCAACGCCTTGTTGCCGCCGGGCGCGACGTCTCCGGTTTGTACGCTTGCTACCGCCACAGGCCTTTCACTGGCGCTTTTCCGCATGATCCATAACCCGGCCACCAGGGCCAGCATGGCAGCCGCGGCCGCATATCTTACCCATATGCCCACATGCCAGCGCTTCCGCTCCCGTGCGGACGCGAGGATAGACCCCAGCATGTTTTCACGCTGCGCGGAATCGAACAGGGTTGCCTCGTCCGGCGTTTCGAGCCAGTTACGCTTCATAGCGGCCTCGATCGCGCCATCGTCATGTCCGGCGCGGACATACCGCATGAGTTCCTCCTCTTCGGCCGGCGTGGCGCTGCCGGCATAGTAGCGGTCGAAAAGCTGTCGTAAGTGTTGTTGTTCCTCCTGGCTCATTGCCTTTGAAATGCTGTTTCACCCGAAGGACAATGCCGCCCCGCGAAAAGGGGCTACGTAAAAGGATTTTTTTAAAAGAAAATTTTCAAAACAAGTATCGGGCTCATTTTGACGCTTTTTCCAATGTAGGCAACCATCGACGCCGTGGCAATTTGCAGGTACTTTTTAACCGTCTCCCGCGAAATCCCCATTTGCTCCGCGATTTCCTGGTACGACAGCCGGTGGTGCCTGCTGAGCAAATAAACCTGCCGCTGCTGGGCCGGCAGCCGGTCGATCGCCTCGTCGATCAATGCGTAGCGGTAGTCGTCGGGCTGGTCGGGTTCTCCTTCGGCGGCATCTTCAAGGTCTGTGAAGCGGGTGCGTTCGGCAGCAATCTTTTTCAGTGCATTCAGGGCCGCATTTTTGGATACGACGAACAGGTAAACGGAGAAATTTTCAATCTCCGACAGCAGCTCCCGGTTCCGCCATATTTTCAGGAAAACATCGTGTACCAGTTCCTCGGCGACCTGCTCGGACCGGGTTATGCGGTAGATGTGCATCCCCAACCGCTGGTGATAATGGTCGAACACCCGCGTGAATGCCCGCTCGTCGCCCGCGGCCACGAGCTGCAAAAGCGCTTTTTCATCAATCAATGCCGACCGGTGCATGGGTGTTACGGTAAAATGTGCCTGGATAACTGCGGTAACTCGTAAAGCGCGGTGCCTGCCGAATATACCGGTAAAAATCGATGCCGGCGGGCACAGCATTCATTTCCGGTAGAAAGTTACACCGGTTACTAACATATTTCGTGTCAAAAGCACATTATCGCGTCCGGCGGCTTTTCCGGAAGCAAGTTTGCTGTTATATTGAGGGTTTATACCTCTGTAAAAGCTACCTGACGCCCTCATGCCCAAATCACTTACTGAAATTTCCGATTGGATTACCGCTAAAATCTCGAATCACGCTCAAATTGATCCTTCCGAAGTCGCGCTCGATGCCGACATCGTCCACTTCCGCCTCGATTCACTGATCCTGGTCAACATTACGACCGAGCTGGAAGATTATGTAGGAATGGAACTGAGCCCTTCCATTTTCTGGGAAATGCGCACCATTGCCGCCACCAGCGAATGGATCGCCGAAAATCAGGAAGCATAAAAGCCCGTCCGATCATGCAAACCCCGCTCATGTCTGCCACTTCGATCTGGTCAGCCAGTAAAGAGGTCAACCAAAATTATTCCGGGCTGATCGCCGACATTCGCCAGACCGATCCGCTGCACTTCAATTTGTTCGGAGACCTCGTGGCGATGGATTATGCCAATGTGCGGAAGATCCTGTCCGACTCGGAAAATTTCAGGAACTTCGATTTTACGGAGAGGTTCAAAGTCGTTTCGGCCCTGTCGGACAACGACCCCGGTCTGCTCGAATTCGGTGAAAGCCTGCGGTACTGGCTGCTGTTCATGAATGGCGAAAAGCACGCGGAACACCGCCGGTTTGTGAACCAGAAATTCTATCAGGCTGACTACGAGAATATTACACTAGGTGCCATTAACGAGATCATCGCCGGACTCGACGGAAAAGAAGAGACGGACCTGGTGGAAATGGCACGGCAATTCAGCTTTCTGATCATCAGCAGGATCATCGACCTGGACAAATCGGATTATGACTTCATCCAGCATTTCTCGTACGTGATCACCTTCATTTTCGAGAAAACCCTGTCGGTCAACGAGCTGCTCGAATGCGCGTCGATGTCGAAAACCTTTCACAGCTATCTTTCCAAAACATTTACCCGCCACGAGACCGAAGCGACCAACAGCCTGCTGCTCCAAATGCGCGAGATCATGGGCAGCGACAGGGCCGCGCAGCTGATCGGCACCTGGGAATTTCTCGTCAATGCCGCGACGGAAACCACTACCCTTTTGCTCACCAAAAGCATCGCAACGCTCATCGCGAATTGCGACAAGGTGATCAACTGGCAGGCGCACAACCAATGCGCCATCGCCGTGGAAGAGCTGATCCGCCACGTGAGCCCCGTAAACTGGATACCCCGGCAGGTCGCCCGCGAAATGGAATATGAAGGGCTAAAACTCCGCAAAGGGCAAACGGTCCTCCTGGGCCTGGCCTCCGCGAACCACGACCCGGCCGTATTTGAAAATCCCGACACGTTCATGCCCGCGCGCAAGCCTAACCCGCACATCGGCTTTGGTTTCGGGATGCACCATTGCCTGGGCGCCCGGCTGTCGCGCTACGAATTGCAGAAATTCCTGCCCCGCTTCATGGCGGCCTTCCCCGACATCCGGCTGAACCCATCCAAGGCGCCCGAATGGGATTCCAAAATCTTTTTCCGGGGTTACAAGACCTTGCCCGTGCTGTTAAAATAGGGGGCATGATCAAGTTTACGGATTTTACCTATTTGCTTTTGCTGTCCCTCGCCGTCGCGGCCTATTACAAAGTACCGGATGGCAAAAAATGGATTTTTCTGCTGGCAGCCAGCATTTTATTCAACCTCAGCTGGAGCGGGAAGTACCTCGTCGTCTGGCTGGTGCTTGTATCGATCTGTTACGTGGCGGGCAAGGCATTGAGCAATCAGGGTTATTCCAAAAAGCACCGCAAAGCGTTGCTTACGCTCTCTATTGTGATTTGCCTGTCGCCGCTTCTGTTTTTCAAATACCTGGTGCCGGTCCATAACTCCATGTCGCTCGTGGCGCTCAACTGGATCGCGCCGATCGGCATTTCGTACTACACATTCCTGATCATCGGCTATCTGCACGACGTGTACCGGCGGTATATCAAGCCTGAAAACCACCTGGGTTACCTGATGATCTACCTCGGATTCTTCCCTACCCTGCTAGCTGGCCCGCTCGAACGCACGCGCCAGCTCGTGCCGCAGCTGCGTGACCTGAAACCTTACAGCGCGGACAACATCAAGGCAGGCATCTACTTCATTGTCTGGGGCTTGTTCAAAAAAATCGTCCTGGCAGCCCGTTTTGCAGACATTACCAGCCCCGTTTTCGACCGCCCCGAGTCGTTCACGCCCGTGTCCGTCACGCTTGCCATCCTGCTGTTTTCGATCCAGTTGTACTGCGATTTCTCCGGTTATTGCGACATTGCTACCGGCTCGGCGCGGATGTTCGGGATCAGGCTGAGCCGGAATTTTTCCAACCGGTACTATTTCAGCCCGTCACGCACCGAATCATGGAGCGCGTGGAATATCACGGTCACGTCATGGTTCCGCGATTATGTTTTTTTCAATATCAGCAAAGGCGTCACCAACCAAAAACGGCTCGAATTCAATCGGCTGGTAACATTCATCATCACCGGGCTCTGGCACGGAGCGAGCTGGTCGTTCGTGATCTGGGGCGCGCTGCAATGGGCTTACATCAATTTCGAAATGCGCACAAAACAGTTCTGGCAGCATTTCTATCCGCGTTTAGGCCTGACGCCCGGCTCGCAGGCACATTTCGTGTCGCGCGTGGTGGTGCGGCTGCTCACGGGCACGCTCATCATGGGCTGGTTTCGCGCGGCCGGGCTGGATAGCGGATTGCGGCTCTACGGCAGCATGTTCGGACTGAGGTCAGGCGCGGGATCGGTGCTTAGCTCCGGCTTCCTGCTGACGGTCGCGCTGTTTCTCGTGATGGATTTGTTCAATTACAAAATGGGGGAACAGGAGGACATTGCTTCCTATTTGCTCAAAAAAAGCAAGCTGTACCGGACACTGTCGCTTCTTATACTCGTCCAGCTGGTACTGCTGTTCGGCAGGCCGTCGGTAGCCAACTTTTATTACATTCAATTCTGACCAATCGATAATCAAAACCGCTACAATGATCATCAAAATTGCAAAATGGCTGCTGCTCCTTCTGGCCTTCAAAATGGCCGCAGCATTCGTCGTCGCGCAGTTTTACACCGATCCCCGCCGCGATATTGCCGCCCGGCAGCAGCTTTGCCGTGCATTTAACCCAAACGTCGTATTTATCGGTACCAGCCGGACGCTGTACGGCATCGAACCTGCCCTGTTCGATTCTTTGAATGGAGGACAAACGCGCAGCTACAATGCCGGCCTGTTCAGCCTGTCCCCGTACAGCTCCATTGAAATCGCGAAAGACCTGCTCGCTAATAACCCGGCAGTCAAAACCATCTACATTGAACTCAGCGCGTTGGATTACAGCACGGTAGCATTGCCGCCGCAACAGGTAATCCCGGACGCCATTTTCCGTGCCCGAACGTTGGCCGGTAGCCCCGGAGCCCGCTTCCAGGAAAACGCAGCCGGCTTCCTCGACGGCCTCAACACGACGCTTTTTCAAATGTTATCGATCGCCCCGCAGGTTTTGTCCGTCAAAAAAGCCCTCCACCCCGACAATGATCCCATCGAAGGCCAGCCCGATTTGCAGCAAAACGGCCACCAATCCGTGGCCGCGTCACTTTCGAAAACCAACGAACGCCTGATCGCGAACCAAAGCGCCACCGATCGCCTGTTCGCCCTGGCTGGAAAGCAGGCACCGAATGCCTGGTATATTTCCCAAATCCATAAACTGGTCGACCAGTCACGCAGGCTGGGCCGCAAAGTAGTTTTCTACTATCCCAACAGCATTACGGCTGGCGAATACAAAATCCTGTCGCAAGTCGCACCATTTCTACCGGAGGCTAACCTGATCCCACCACCCGGTCACGCATTGCGCAACGCGCTTTTCAGGCCTGAAAACCTTTTCGACCCGCACCATCTCAACCGGAAAGGGGCGGCCATCTACACGCGGTATTTGCAGAGCCGGGCAAAGTGACCCGCCCCATACCGTCAAACCCCTACTTTTTTACCGTGTAAGGCAGCGACAAATTGCCCGACAGCACGCCAAAGACATTGTAAACGCCCAGCATCGGCTCGGAACCTGCCTTATGGTGCCCGTCGGAATGGCTCATCTGCATGTAGCACGCTACGGCGTCGAACTTGAAATCGCGCTGATGGTGTACCCGGAAAGACGGCACCACCACCCGCATCGAGGGCCCTTGCGAGATGACGTTGAAGCCGGGGCTGTCGAAGAAAAACGGGAGGCCCGGTGCGGTCTTTGGCAGCTCCACGGTCTTGTCACCCGCTTTGAACTCCTTCACACTCAGACCTCCCGGAACGCGCTCGTCCTTCGTGAGCACCACCCAATGCGCATGCCATACCACGCCGTCGTTGTCGTACTTACCATCGGCGTTCTCGTCCCAGAGCGGCGTGTCGTCCATATCCGGGTGCGCGGTGAGCGCCATGGCCACGATGCCTTCCGTGGCCGAAAAACCTACGTCCCGGGATTTCAATGTCGTGGGAAAAACATAACCCAGCACCGGCGCGCCGCTCATGCTGCCGACGGGCTTCGGAACGGTCTTGCCGGCCTGCCCTTCGACGGTCACTTCAAAAACCAGCGCGTCGATGCGGCTTTCGTACACCACTTCCGCGGCTTTCAGCTTGTAGTCGGCATTGTTATACTGCTCGCCGGGCTTTTGCGCGAACGAGCTCCCGAAGATCATGGCAGATAATCCTGTTGTGAGGGTAAGCGTAGTCATTTTCATCATGAGTTGATTAAGGTTTTTGGTGAGAAACTATACGACCGATCCATCGCAGAATTCGTGCCAAATAATCAACCAACTCATATCCAATGCCTTACAAAATATTACCCTGCGATTTTTTGTTGAAATACCAATAATCCGTCAGGCTTTCAGAAACCCTCACGGCACGCACGGCGATTACCCGCTTATTCCGGTAGGCGAGCTGAGCCTGAACCGCAACCCGGCCAACTACTTCGCCGAAGTGGAACAGGCCGCATACGGCCGGGGCATAGTGAACGCGTTCCGGATTTCGTTGGAAGAAGTGCGGGATTATGAGGATGAAGGCGCTGGGGTTTGATTTGTGACTTCTGTTACAACGAGAGAAGCTGTAAGCCGCTAATTCCCATTCCGCAGAAACGCAACCACCCCGTTCATATACACCTGCTGCTGGTCGTACATGGCCAGGTGGCTGCCGTTGTCGCAATAGAGGTATGTGCCATTGGCGACCTGCTTGCTCATCCATTGCATGTGTCCGGGGTCCATTTCGTCGTATCTGGCGCCGATCATCAGGGCCGGCACTTTGATGTCTTTCAACCGGCGGCTGATGTCCCAGTCTTTGAGGCTGCCGATGATGCCGAACTCGCTCGGGCCTTGCATGGCGAGGTAATAGGGCTGGTTGAGTTTTCCGAGCGCGCGGGTAAATGGTTCCGGCCATTCCGAAACGGGCAGGCGGCAGACGAAGCGGCTGTAAAAATGCTCGGTAACCAATGCCGTGTACCTCGGGTTGCCGAAATCGTTTTTTGCCGTGAGCTGGTTGATGGTGTCGAGCGCAGCTGCGGGGATTTGTTTCACAAGTTCTTCCTGAATGTAGCGGTTAAATTCCCTACCGCTCGAAACCATGTTGGAAACAATCAGGCCTTTCAGGTTCTGCTGGTATTTCAATGCATATTCCATCGCCAGCAGTCCGCCCCAGGAATGACCGAGCAGGTACAGGTTATCTTTTCCCAGGCCCAATGCCTGCCTTACCTGCTCCAATTCTTCCACAGCGCGGCCTACATTGTACCGCGTGGAGTCCGCCGGCTTGTCCGAATTACCGGAACCCAGCTCGTCGTAATAGTAAAATTCAATGCCTTCTTTTGGAAAAAAACTTTCGAAAACTTCGAGATAGTCGTGCGGGAAACCAGGGCCGCCGGCAAGCAGGATCACCTTGATTTTAGGATTGTTGCCGATCCGCTTCGTCCATACATTAAACTTCCCGCCCGGCGTGGTAACCGGCACCATCTGCACGCCGCCGGCCTGCACTTTGGAGGTATCGGACGCAAAATACTCCGGCGAATGTATTGTTTCCGATTCTTTACCTACGCAAGCCGCCATCCAGACAGCGAGAAAGAGGTAAAAAGGAGTGTTTTTGAGTTTGCGCAAAGACATATCGGTCATTTTCATTGGTTATGATTTTTATTTTTCTGCAAACCTCCCGCCTTTTCATGCCAAAAGCATTCACCTAGGGTAATAAATGCTTACGCGGCCTGCCTATTGATGCGGCCAGGTGGAATTGGAATGCGGTTCGTCAAGTATTTGCGAACGTTCGCCGCAACCCGGGTCGTAGCTTCTGCAAAATATTCATAGCGCAGTCCTGACGCGGTTTTGTAGTAAAAATTCACGCACTACCGAAGGCATTTGATCGCCCAAAATCATCTCCCCATGAACAGGGCATTACACCCCTGAAATTGGCTGCTCTCACCCCAAAATTGCAAACCGCGGAAGGATAAACGTCTATACTTGCGATGTAATCGGAAAGAGACTTTTGCAAAGAAAACCCGTCAAAAACCGCATGGAAAGCGGTTCGCGGTTGCAAGTAGTAGTGTGGGGATATCCAAATATTACGATGAATTTCCACAATCAATACCCTCATATCAGCTATGCGAATAGAATTTACCAATCAACGTTTCACAAAGGACTTATTCCGGCATTGGTTTAGGCCGGGCCTTACCCTCCTCCATCTCCTGACTCGTCCTTCACGGACGGTCACCCTCCTGGCCGTTCGTGCGGCAATGCTCACTGTGGCCGCATTTTGCGGTGCAAACCATGTTTTCGCCGAAGGTTCGGGCGCCTGGGGCGTAACCGACAACCGGCAGGTTAACCTCTACGTACCCTCCACCAGCAACTCGGGCGGCGGCAATACGGGCTATGTGACCAGGGGTTTCATGATGCTCCCGTCCAACACCGGCTCGTACAACGCAGCGCACCGTATGTACGTCTGGGTTAAACCGAACGAAACCGTCTTTTTTGGTTTCAGGACGTCTTCCGGCAGCAATCCGATCACGTTCAACTGGTATTACGATAACTCGTCGACCGGATTTTACCCTACCGCCACCGCCGCTCCGAACCGGGTGCTGGCGAAATCACAGGCCATTACGCAGGGGTCTGGCGCAGCTGACGGCCGGCCTGCCAATGCCGCCGCTGCCACTGCCGGGCCTACCCAGGTGACGGGAACAGGATATTCGGCTTATTCATTCACCAATAATACCGGCGCGGCCAGGGCATACTGGGTTGAAATCGAATCCAATAACCTGGAATTCAACTACTGGGATGTTACCGTTGCGTCGGGTTCCGCAGGGAATTATACCCGGCACAATGGTCGTTTGTACTGTAAATATTGGAGCGTCGTCAACGACCTGCCTTCTAGCGCGGGGGTTGCCAGCGCAACTTCTTCCCCCGCTAACTTCGGCTTTTATATACCTATCGATAATACCTATACGCCGGCTCAGGATTTCTATGTAAAGTATGCCAATTTTGGGAGCAGCAACTCGGGTTACGCGATATTTTTTGCTAACCTGGACGGTCCTAAAAGCAATGCGGGTTTCGAGGAAAACCGCCGTTCCATGACCGGATCTTCCTCGAATGCGCATTTTCCGCTTTTTGTAGGAAATCCGGACGCCAGCGTATGGCCGTCCCCGCCCCTTCCGGTGGCAACGTTCGAAGCGGTGTTTTCAAGAAGGCCGGCGTCCAATCCGGCGGCAGGCCAGGCAACTTTTACCGTCAATATCGATAACCCGTCCATCGTGGATATCCTGATTGACCTCAACGGCAATGGCTTTTTCGATGGAAACGACGTGATCCTGTCCAATGAATATGGTGCCGCCGGCAACTACCAGATCTACTGGAACGGCAAGGACGGCGCAGGCGCGGATGTACCTACCGGCACAGCCATTCACTTTGTATCCTCGCTGCTGTTCTATCCCGTGCATTTCCCGATCTACGATATGGAGCAAAGCCTCGGCATCTCGATCAAGCACGTGCGGCCGCTGCGCTCCGGTACCGAGCCGATTAATGATAAGCTGTACTGGGACGATACCAACATTGCCAGAAACAACATCCCCAACACATCCACGCTCAGCCCCCGCAGTGTGAAAGTCAACGTGACCGGTGTGTTAGGCCCCGACCACAAATGGTGGGCGAACGGCGATAACGGTTTCAGCCAGAACAATACCATTAATACCTGGACCGGCGCCTACAACGACGAGATCGTGCGCGAATTGAATTTCAACTATACTTCAGATGTAGACCTGGCGGTGACCAAAACGATTTCCCCAAGCCCGGCAACGGTGGGCGGAACGGTGACTTTTACCATCCAGGCTACCAACATCCCCCTGCTTAAAAACAAGGACAACCCGCTGACTGCGACAGGCGTGATCGTGACCGACGAAATCCCGGACGGCTACACCGTTGAGAATGTGAGTGTTTCAAAAGGTTCGTGGAATGCGGCCACCGACACCTGGCTGATCGGCACGCTGGCTGAAAACGAAGTGGTGACGATGACCGTAACGGCGAAAGTGAATGCGACAGGGCCTTACCTGAACACAGCGATCGTACAGGGCAACGAAAATGATGATAATCAAGACAATAACAAAGACGATGCCGTGGTAGTGCTGCCACCGATAGCGGGAGACGACCAGAGCCTGAACAATGCCCCGGAAAGCGTGGCCACGCTGACCATTCTTACCAACGACAAACTTGGCTACGGCACCATTCCCGCCACCGCGCAGGTAACCGTCGACCTCGACCCATCGACGGACGGTATTCAGCATACGCTAACCGTTACCGGAGAAGGCGAATGGACGTACGTGCCAGCCACCGGCGAAGTGACATTCACTCCTGTGAGCGGCGCAACCGGCAACCCGACCCCGATTAACTATACGCTGACGGAGATTTCTACCGGACTCTCGGACGTGGCGACGATTACCGTCACTTACCTGCACGTACCGAATTCGAACAGTGTTTCGGCGCCGATCGCCAGACCGTCGGTCGACCAGGTGATCCCACTCGATGGAGCCGAAGGAAATCCGCCATTGGTATCCGGCAGTGATTTTGAAGACGGCGACTATCTGGGCAAAACGGGCACCCACGCCGATCCGCGCGGTGTGATCATCACCTCGCTTCCGACAAACGGAGAGCTGCGTTACGATGGCTCGGTGGTGACCCAGGATGAAATAACAAACAAAACGTTGTTCCCGGACCCTTCGAAGTTCAGTATCAAAATGACTGGTGCAGGTTATGTAAAAACATCGTTCGATTATGCCTATGTGGACGCGGATGGCATGACCGACCCGACACCGGCCACCTACACCCTCACCTGGGAAGGCGCATTGCCGGTGACACTCGTGAGTTTTGAAGCCACCGCACAGGAAAACATGGTGCGCCTGTCCTGGAAAACGGCGGAAGAAACCAATGCATCGCATTTCGACGTGGAGCGCAGTACCGACGCCAGAAACTGGAACAAGATTGCAGAGACTGCCGCCACCGGCGACAGCCGCGAATCGAACAGCTACACGGCGATCGACGAAGCACCCCTGTCGGGAATCAACTATTACCGTTTGAAAACCGTCGACCGCGACAACACCTTCGCTTACTCACGTGCCATCAGCGTGAAACTGGGTACCGCAGGCATCGGCGCACGAATCTATCCGAACCCGGCATCGCACGTGCTCCAAATCAACGGTATCGATCCGAAATTGGTCAGCCGCATTTCGTTGACCAATACAAACGGGCAAGTGGTAGCGCAATACAACGGCGTCCCTGAAAACGGCATTGACCTCGGCGGCCTCGCAGGCGGCATGTACCTGGTAAAGATCGTGACAAAGGATGGTGCGCAGGTGGTACGGAAGGTGGTGGTGAATAAGTAATATCAGTAAGTAAGTGCATAAAAAAGGCTGGCTGCTACCTTTCCGGTAAGCTGCCAGCCTTCTTTATTTGCGGTCCGATACGCTTATTTTACCGAGTATGCCTTCACCGTATTGTGAAAAAACGTAGGGACGAAAAGCACCTTCGTCTTCGGGTTGTAGGCTACGTCCGCCGAATTGATCTTCTGCGGCGAGGTGTCGCTTTTGAGCTCCGTTGTGCCATCGGCTTTCACGTGCCATACTTTACCCGCCCATTCGGTTACGATGTAGGACTTGTTGCCCAAACCGACGATACCGTCGATGCCGCCCGAAACTTTGGCGATCGGGCTGAGCTTTTTGCTGGCCGGGTCCATGCTGTACAGCGTGCCGTCGCCGTTGCCGATCAGCAGCTGGTTGTTTTCAAACAGGAGCCCGTTGGTGCCTTTCAGCGGGTCGCCTTCGAGCACGAGGCCGATCTTGCCGTCATTCAATGCCCATACCTTTCCGTGGCCGGAGTCCGTGACGTACACAATGCCTTTTTTCGTATCCACAGCAATGTCGTTGAGGAACTTGGCGCCTTCTACCGGGTAACGGTTCAGGATTTTGCCCGTTGCCAGGTCGATTTCCGCTACCTGTGTCATCTCCGTCACATATAGTTTTTTTCCCAGCACGCCCATACCTTTGGTCGAGTTGAGGTTTTCGGTAAACTTCAATTTAATCACCTTCCCGTCCAGCCCCACTTTGGCAATGTAGCTGCTCTTATTATCCAGGCTCGGGCCTCCGTTGGTACAAGCCACATACAACACATTCTGGCCCGGTTCATACAAAACGCTTTCGGGCGTGCGCAATGTCGTATCGCTTTCCCAAACCGGTGTTAACTCGATTGTTTGCGCCTGACTGGCAGAAAATGTGCCTGCAACCAACCCGGCGAGCACTAAAAACAAGGATTTTGACATGAGTTATAAATTAAGAGTTAATAAGCAAAGAATACTTATACAGGTCGCTCCTGCCGCATTCTACTTGCAATATCCGGCTCTTTTTTGTTTTTGTAACCCATGTCACTGTCTTAATTCGGTGCTACTTTCCGGTCGAGAAAGTCGCGGATCGTTGCGGCGATCTCGTCGCCCACGCTTTCGAGCGCGAAATGCCCCGCATCGAACAGGTGGTATTCCAGGTTTTTGACATCCTTCTTATATGCTTCCGCACCCGATGCCGGGAAAATGTAGTCGTTCTTTCCGTACACGATCAGCATTTCAGGGCTCAGCTCGCGCAGGTACTGCTGCCATTGCGGGTACAGGGCCACATTTGTCCGGTAATCGTAAAACAGGTCCAGCTGGATCTGCCCGTTCTCCTCCCTTTCGAGGTGGCGCAGGTCGATTTCCCAGTTGTCGGGACTGATCACCGCCGGGTCGGGCACGCCGTGGGTATACTGCCATCGCAGGCCATCGGGCGAATGAAAACCGCGCAGTTTGTCTTCGGATTCCTTGTCGTTCCGGTCGGCCCAGTAGGCTTTGATCGGGTCCCAGAATGTTTCCAGCCCTTCCTCGTACGCGCAGCCGTTCTGCACGATGAGCGTCTGGATTTTTGCCGGATTCCCCGAGGCGATCCGCCAGCCGACCGGTGCGCCGTAATCCATCAGGTACAGACTGAACGTCTCAATGTCCAGCATTTCCAGCAGCTTCTGAACGATCACCGCGTAGTTGGCGAACGTATATTCGAAATCCGCGATCTTCGGCTGCTCGCTCCGTCCGTAACCGGGGTAATCGGGTGCGATGAGGCGGTATTTGTCCGAAAGCTCGTGCATGAGGTTGCGGAACATATGCGACGACGCCGGGTAGCCGTGAAGCAACACCACCACGGGTGCGTCTGCCGGCCCCGCATCCCGGTAAAAGATGTTGACACCGTTAATTTCGATGAACTGGTGCCTGGTCCCGGTCTTCATCGGCCGGCTCGCGGCGGGTGCGGTGGGAGGATTGAGGTTTTCTTCATTCCAAAGCGAATCGCCGCATTCGTCGCTGACGAACTGATCGTGGCTGAACTGGTCAATTGGGGCCATATTTGTCAAGATTAAGTGGAATCCCTGGCCGGTGGCCGGGAACCTGGTGAGAGAGAATGCAATGGGCAGCGGGAACTGTCGGACGCAAAATTCCGCCGATCACGATTGCGCTTCAATGTACAGATCGGTGTAGTTGTGGTATTGCAGGCGAATTCCGTCGTTGTTGCGCACCGGGTTTTCAATTTAGTTGGTTAGATTTATACCTATGGACTGTGCACTACTCCTAACCTCCGTAATGCGGCTCGTTTTCGGGTCGCTCGCGCTCTCGCTGTTCGCTGCGGGCGCGTACGCACAGCCGGACCTGAGCGGGTATGACGATGTAGCCAAAAAACGGTTACTGATCCGCGTCACCGCCCAATATATCCATACGATCAGCCAGGGGCAGGTCGATATGGACAGCGCCATACGGATTCCCTGTAAAGTGTACCGGCTGAGCCCCCTCCTGCCCTACAACGAGGGGTACAGCGACGGTACGCCGTCCCCCGGAAGCAGGCTGATCGACGCCGGAAACATCACCGAAGCGAGATCACTGCTTTCCAAACTCCGCGGCGAAGCGCGCCTGCGCCTGCTGCTGGAACTGGGCACCTACTATGTTTTCAAACCCGGCTCGGACAGACCAGACCTCGCGAATGCATCGAAGTATATACAGGAAGCGCTCACACTCAGTGAAAAGGCGCCTGTACGATGGAAAATCGAAAGCCTGATCCTGCAAGGCCATTGGCTGCACCAGTCGGGGCGGCCGGAGGAAAGTCAGGGAATGTTCACGCAGGCGGAGGCGCTGGCACGGCACGCAGGCAATGCGTTGGCGGCAGCCCGCGCCGCACTGAATGCCGGCGAGTTGACCCGGTACGGACAGCCCGAGCGTGTAGCCCGTTTCGAGAAAGCACTGACTGTTTTTAAAGCAATCCATGCGAAAGAAAAGGAGATCGAAGCCATCTCGCAGATCAACATCGAAAACTTTATCACCAAAAAATACGATTTAGCCGAAGGCCTGCTGCAGAAAATCGTTCAGTTACAGGCGGCGATCCATTTCCGCCATCAGCAGTACCCTCTCGACGCCCTCTCCTGGCTCGCCTACCGGAAGGGGGCGCTGACGAATGCATTGGCCTATTCCAACCGCAGTATGGCTTGCCTGGCCTCCAAAGCCGATTCCGTTTTCGCACCCTACTTTTACATCCGCAGGGGCGTCGTATACGACCGCCTGTTTAAATACCCCGAAGCCCTAGTCTGGTTCGACAAAGGACTGGCCACCAAATCGGCGGAGACCAAGCTGATATGGTACCGGAGCGTGATCGGCAAAGTAGGCGTATTGAACCTGATGGGCCGTTGGCAGGAAGCGCTGGCCTTATTGAAAGAAATGCAGCGGGACTATCCGCCGGATAGTTACTTCGAGAAGATGCATTTTGCCTATCTGCTGGGTATTACTTTTGAAAACCTGAAAAACTTTCCTGCCGCCGAACGCAACTTCAACGTCTTTCTGGAAATGGCGGACCAGTTCCCCATCGATTATATCTTCGACGAATTTCCCCATGCCTATTTCAATATATCCAGTTTCTACCGCATTATCGGCAAAACGGCCAGATCGAGGGAGCTCCTGGAAAAAGGCAGGAACTTCGCGTCGACGTTCGATATACTGGCCAACGACAATTACTATTACAACCTCTACAAACTGGATTCCACGGAGGGAAACTACCTCGAAGCCATTAAAAACCTGAACCTTAGCTACCAGTTTACCGACTCCGTTTTCAGCTACGAACAGCGCAAACGGGCGGAGGAGTTGCTGGTCAAATACGAGGCCGAGAAAAAGGATAAAAGCATCAAGCTGCTCGACAGCCAGAACCAGCTCGAACGCGTACGGGCCGAACAGGCGCACCGGACGAAAAACATCACCCTGGCTGGCCTGCTGCTGCTGCTGATCATCGTCCTGCTGCTGCTCAACCGCTACCTGATCAAACAACGCAGCAACCGCCAGCTGGAAGCGAACCAGCGGGAGCTCGACCAGAAGAATACCTTCCTGGAAACCCTGAATGCCGAGCAGGACAAGTTGCTCAAAGAGAAGGAATGGCTCATCAAAGAGGTGCATCACCGCGTGAAAAACAACCTGCAAATGGTGACCAGCCTGCTCTATTCGCAATCGGTATACCTGGAAGACGATGCGGCCATTCTTGCGGTCAAAGACAGCCTCCGGCGCATGCAGGCCATGTCGCTCATTCACCAGAAACTTTATCAGGACGAAAACACCACGACGATTTCGATGCCTGAATACATCGCCGACCTCGCGCGCTACCTGCACGAGAGCTTCGACGACGGTGGCCAGATTACCTTCCGGCAGGAAATAGAATCCCTGGAACTCGACGTCTCGCAGGCAATCCCACTGGGGCTCATCGTCACGGAAAGCATTGTCAACGCGATTAAATATGCTTTTCTGAATGGCAAGAAAGGCACCGTATGCATCGAATTGAAACACGACGGGCCCGACCACCTCCTGCTGAGAATCGCGGATAACGGCATCGGCCTGCCGCCCGGCCTCGATACCATGCAGCACAACTCGCTGGGCCTCGAACTGATGCAGGGCCTCGCCGGGCAACTGAACGGCACCCTGGCCATCGAAAACAACCAGGGCGTGCAGGTAACCGTCAGATTTCTGGTTTCAAACAGGTAATTATCGTACAGCCTCCGCTTAGACTCGCACACCCCCATGGAAATGAGTAACAAAATATTGATCGTCGAAGACGAATTCATCATGGCGAATGCCCTGCGCCTGCTTTTGCGCCAGGCAGGTTACCGTGTGTGCGGCATTGCGTCGTCGGCCGAGGAAGCCTGTGAAAGCCTGCAAAAAGACAAACCCGATCTCGTTCTGCTCGACATCCGGCTGAAAGGCAAGCTATCGGGCATTGACCTCGCCCGAAAACTGAAAGCGGAGCATATCGCATTCATTTACCTGTCGGCCAATTCGAGCCAGGCTATTCTGGAAGAAGCCAAACAAACCGAGCCCTATGGTTTTCTTGTGAAGCCCTTTCGGGAAAAAGACCTGCTCGTGGCGCTCGACATTGCCTCCTACCGCCACAAAAACAGCCTGGAATCCAGGTTAAGACAGGAGGCCGCATTACAAAAAGCGCTTTGGGATATCAGCAAAGAAACGTCCGAAGCCAGGCAGAAGCTCCTGAAAACAGGCCGCGCCATCCGTTCCTTCATTCCTTTCGACCTGATCGTCGCCGAAACGACGCCCGCCAATACCAAAACGTCCGAAGATTTCGGATACCTGCGCATTGGATTTGACGAATACCAGTTCATCGGCGAAAAAGAGCTGCTGACGATCGCCGGGGTGAAAGCCGACGCCCTGCCGGCGAACACCGGGAAGTCGCTTACTGGTACGCAGCCCGTCATTATCACGAACAATACCGGCGAAGGCCAGCCCGCCGATGCCCGCCGTCAGATTTGGTTCGACGCCTTCCGGGCCGAAAGCTGCCTCGCATTTCCCGTCGTCACCGGCAATGGCACGTCCGTGCATTACTACTTTTATAGCCGCCAGCGCGACGCGTACACGCAGAGCCACATGGCCGTGCTCAGCCTGTTTACCAGCTGCCTCACGAATGTAACGGAAAGCATGACCGGCCCGGCAGCCATACCCGCGCCCCTGCCCGAAGCCCGGCAGACGGTACCGTCCGGCCGTTCCAATGCCGGTTTTACGGATATTATCGGCAACCACCCGTTGCTGCTCGCCGCCCTGGACCTGGTGACGCAGGTAGCGCCCTACAATACGTCGGTACTGATACTTGGCGAAAGCGGCACGGGCAAGGAAAAGGTCGCGCATGCCATTCATACGCATTCGCCCAGGAAGAACGGGCCGTATATCAAGGTCAACTGCGCCGCTATCCCGGCCGCATTGATCGAGTCCGAGCTGTTCGGGCATGAAAAAGGGGCATTTACCGGGGCCGTGGAAAAGCGGAAAGGGAAATTCGAGCAGGCCGACGGCGGTACCATATTCCTCGACGAAATCGGCGAGCTGCCGCTCGACATGCAGGTACGTTTGCTGCGGGTTTTGCAGGAAAAGGAAATCGAAAACATCGGTGGTAACGTGCTCAGGAAGATCGACGTGCGCATTGTGGCGGCTACCAACAGAAACCTCGAAAAAGAGGTCGCCGAGGGAAATTTCCGACTCGACCTCTACTACCGCCTGAATGTTTTCCCGATTACCCTGCCGCCATTGCGGGAGCGCAAGAGCGACATTATACTCCTGGCCGAGTATTTCACGAGGAAGTTTTGTGAAGAATTTGCCAAAGAATATGCCGGATTATCCGAAACGATGGTCCGCGAGATGCATGCCTACGGCTGGCCTGGCAACATCCGTGAACTCGAAAACGTCATACAGCGGGCCGTGATCCTCAACAACGGCCGCTCCGCACTGGAATTGAAACAAACGCTTCCCGGCGCCCCTGCCGAGCCGTATGCCGAAGCGAAAATCGAGACGCTCGGGGATGTGAAACGCTTACAGGAAAATACGGAACGAGATTACATCATTTCTATCCTCAGAAAAACGAAAGGCCTCATCCGCGGCCTGAACGGTGCCGCCGAATTGCTGAATATCAAACCCACCACCCTGGAATCGAAAATGGCCCGGCTGGGCATTCAGCGGAAGGACTTCACCAGCTCCGGTGGAGACGTATAACCTTGGCCGGATCCGCATCGACTCCGATATTTTCGTAGCCTGACAAACCGCCCACTCCGAAAATATTGGAGGCAGATGCCGGGCGCGGAGTTAAATGCTTTCATAAGTAACTATACAAGTTTTTCACAATCAGTTATTTAAATAAAATTACACCCCGTTTCTTCTTAAAACCTTCGCATGGCACATGATTGGTTACCATACCCTAGCAACGGGTACGGCACATCAACTATGAAGCATATATTCATGAGATCAGAAGGAAAACAGACCACCTCCACTTTCATCAATGAAAATGGTCAGCGAATTTTTTACAGACGCTGGACCGGCGACCTCCCGGCAAAAGGGATCGTCGTCATTGTTCACGGGTTAAATTCCCACAGCGGCTACTACCAGGATTTTGCCTCGCAGCTCGTCGAAAACATGTATGCCGTTTACGCGTTAGACCTTGCCGGTCGCGGACATTCGGAAGGGGAGCGCTTTTATACGGCAGACTACGAGGATGTAATCGGCGACATCGATTCGCTGATCGACATTGCCGTGGCGGCGCATCCGGGAATGCCCGTCTTCCTGTACGGCCACAGTGCCGGCGGGGTGTTTGCCTCGGTGTATGCCGTCTATCACCAGTCGAGGCTCACGGGGCTAATTGCCGCCAGCTTTGCATTTCGGGTACCGGCGCCGGGGTTTGCCCTCATGGCGATGAAGCTGCTGGGCTACATCCTACCGCATACCCGGCTGATCAAACTCAAAAACGAGGATTTCTCGCGCGACAGTGCATTCGTGTCCGCCATGAACCGTGACCCGCTGATTGTCAACGAAAAGCAGCCTGCCAGAACGATGCAGCAGCTCCTGCTCGCCTCGGAACACCTGCAACAGAAAATGCCGGAACTCGGCCTGCCGCTGCTCATCCTGCATGGTACCGCCGACAGGGCCACTATGCCCGAAGGCAGCCAGTATTTCGCGGAGCACGCCGCCGCGCACGACAAGCAGCTGAAACTGTACGAAGGATATTACCATGATTTGCTCAACGACAAATACAACGGCATTATCGTCAAGGACATCCTGCGCTGGCTTCGCGAACGGACCCTATGACTACCCTACCCCCCATGGAAATACAGTCACTTTAAACCCGATTGGAATGACAAGCTATTCAAGTATGCAAAAAAACTTCCCGGAACCCGCCGGCTATGCGGGGCAGGGAACGCCCCTTTTCGAAATCAAGGCACTCGAAACCGACAACCTTCGGACCTTACCGTACAGCCCCGAACAGGCGGGCCAGATGTTGTGGGTTACCAAAGGACATCTGGAAATCATGTTCGAAATGGAAACGCATGAGCTCCGGGCAGGAACGACCCTCTTTCTGACGCCGGGCCAGGCTTACTACATCCGCTTCGCGTCGCCGGACCTCGAGGGGTTGGTACTCCGTTTCCCGGTCGGCTTCATGCCCACCGGCTCCGACCTGCCCTACCCCGACCTCACATTCCGCATTTCGCGGATTTTCGAGGTGGACGAGTGGACTACTGTGAGCATGATGAGCATCATCCAATGCATGCGCCAGGAAATGAGGAACAAGCATTCTCGCAATGGCGACGTACTGGCCGTATACCTGAAAATCGTGCTGATACACCTTGCACGGCAGCAGTCGGTGGAGCTGCGGGCGTCGTTCCGGGCCGATATGGCGGTTTTGGCCAGAAGGTTTTTCGATTTGCTCGAAAGGCAATACCACGTCAATAAGAAGGTCAGCGAATATGCCGATGAGCTGGCGGTAACCCCCAATTACCTCAATCAGATCGTGAAGCAGGAAACCGGTATGTCCGTGAGCGCCAATATCCGCAGGCGGCTGCTGTTGCAAGCCAAACGTATGGCACTCATCCAGGGCATTAATATGAAAACAGTCGCCTACAAGCTGGGCTTCGACGATACAGCGCATTTCAGCAAGTTTTTCAAAATGGGATGCGGCTGCACATTCACCTCGTACAAGAAGTGCATCCCATCGGCTGCGCATCTAGCATAACAGCTATCGCTGCATATACCATTCTTCGTTCAGCACCCATTTCAACACCTATTTCAAACTCAAAATCCTATGAAAACAATGCGTTTACCATTGGCATATACCGCCATTACCACCTTCATGCTGGCTATGATGCCGGAGTACAGCCCAGCCACCGACATCCTGCCCGCCGGCGCGGACGAGAAGCCGACCATTATCCTCGTCCACGGCGCATTCGCCGACGGTTCGAGCTGGAACAAGGTCATCCCTATCTTACAGAAAAAAGGTTACCAGACGATCGCCGTCCAGAACCCGCTCACTTCCCTGAACGACGATGTGGCGTTCGTGGACCGCGCCATTGCGGAGGCAAAGGGCAATGTGATCCTGGTAGGCCATTCGTGGGGCGGCGTCGTCATTACGCAGGCGGGGAACAACGAAAAAGTCAAAGCACTGGTATATGTGGCCGCCTATGCGCCCGACGAAGGCCAGAGCATCGAGACCATTACCCAAGATGCTTTTGAAGTACGAAAACTTCCGAACGTCCCCGGCCTGGCCGATCCGATCGTAGAAGACGGCTTTATCCGGCTCAAAGAGGAGGCGGTACTGAAACATTTCGCGCAGGACCTGCCTGCGCACGAGGCGAAGCTCATTGCCGCTGGCCAGGGGCGGTTCCACGTCAGCACCATCTCGGCGAAAATCTCCAACCCGGCGTGGAAGAGCAAACCGAGTTTCTTCATCGTGTCGGACAACGACCACATCATTTCGCCGCAAGTCGAAAAGGAAATGGCGGAACGTATGCGCGCCACGACATTCCACCTCCCTACCAGCCACGTGGCCATGCTTGCCCAGCCCCAAAAAGTCGCGGAAGTAATCCTCCAAGCCGCGGGCGACAAATAACACCCCGGATATCAGCGCAGCCCTGCCGAATCCGCGATCAGCGCACCGGCGTCGGCATCGAGCAGGATCTCGCAGTTGGGGTGCATTTGCACGATAGACGCCGGAATATCGGTAGTAACGGGACCCATAATGGCTTTCTTCACCATTTCGGCCTTATGGGTGCCTTTGGCGATGAGGATGAGCTTGCGGGTATGCATGATGTTCCGGATGCCCCGCGTGAGCCCGCCCAGGATGGTGCCCTCCGGCACCTGCGTTTCCCGCCGCACGCGCGCCTCGAAATCCGGGTCCATGGGCGACACCCAGGTTTCGCTTTCGAACGGTGTACCGGGCTGGTTGATCCCGATATGCCCGTTCATGCCCAGTCCAAGCATTTGAAGGTCGGCACCGCCCCGCGCGGCAAGCCGGTCTTCGAATAGCCGGGCTTCACGCCCAAAATCGTCGGACAGCGTCGGCGGCATGATGAAGTTTTCTTCGGGAATGCCCAGCGGGCCCGCAATCTGGTTCAGGATCATTGTATAGCAGCTGCCGGCATACTCGCGAGGGAGGTTGGTCAGCTCATCGACATTGAATAAGGTAATGCGCGAAACGTCGAACGGGTATTGCCGGTGGATATCCGACACGATCGCATGCATGTCGATCGTCGTCTGCCCGGTAGAAAGCCCGATCACCGCATCAGGTTTTTCCAGCATCTGGGCAATGATCCGCCACGCGGCCGTTACATTAAATTCGTGTTCACTTTTGCAAATGGTAATTTTCATGATCTGTCAAAAAAGGTAATTAGGTATGGTCAAGCGGTAAGGTCTTTAAAAAAAACGTCGATCGCCGACGCCGCTTCCGCCTCGTCCTCCCCGTCGATCACGACCGAAACCAGGTCGCCGCCTTTGGTGGACAATGCGAGGATGTTCAGCAGACTATTGAGCTGGATCGTCTTTTCGCCTTTTTTCAGGCTGATCCCGGATTTGAATTTTTTCACCAGCCTGACGAGCGCCGTGGCTGGTCTCGCATGAATGCCTTCCGGCGCGAGAATGGTGTATTCTTTGAATATCATATCAATGCATTAAAATTTTAATTAACTGATTGACAAACAGCCCTGATCTCATCGGCGCTGTCGAGGCCTTTCGCTGCTTCGAAAATGCATTGCGCATCGGTGAGCGTGGTTTCCCTCACCTGCTGTTTGATCCGGGGTATCGAAACGGCACTCATCGAAAACGACCGCAAACCCATTCCGAGCAACAGGCGCGTCGCGTGCGGGTCGCCTGCGAGCTCACCGCACATACCCACGTGGATGCCCGCCCGATGCGCCTCTTCGATCACGCGGGCGATCAGCCTCAGCACGGCCGGGTGGAACCCGTCATACAAAGCAGCGACCTGGTCGTTCATCCGGTCGACGGCCAACGTGTATTGGATCAGGTCATTCGTACCAATGCTGAAAAAGTCGACCTCCTTC
Source organism: Dyadobacter beijingensis DSM 21582 (assembly GCF_000382205.1). Classification (GTDB taxonomy): domain Bacteria; phylum Bacteroidota; class Bacteroidia; order Cytophagales; family Spirosomataceae; genus Dyadobacter; species Dyadobacter beijingensis. The sequence continues at coordinate 213,868 of NZ_KB907791.1, read as the reverse complement.
GCCAGCAGATCGGCAATAACTGCCGCCGCCGGTATTTCGATCATGATCCCGGTTTGCATTTCCGCACCGAAGGGAACGCCTTCCTCCGCCAGCTCTTTGCGAACTTCCTGCAAAACCGCTTTCGCGGCGCGTACTTCCTGCACGCTGCCGATCATCGGGAACATGATGTTGAAATTTCCGAATGCACTGGCGCGCAACACGGCACGAAGCTGGGTTTTGAAAATATCCGTCCTGTCCAGGCAAATGCGTATGGCCCGGTAGCCCAGAAACGGGTTTTCCTCTCTCGCCAGCCCGAGGTAAGGCGCCTCCTTGTCGCCGCCGATATCAATCGTCCGGATGGTCACTGGCCGCTTGCCCGCTTTCAATGCAATTTTTTGGTAAAATCCGAATTGTTCTTCCTCGTCCGGGAGCGAATCGCGGCCCAAGAATAGTAGTTCGGTTCGTAAAAGCCCGACGCCTTCACCTCCGTTTTCGAATACCTGGTCCAGGTCGGCAGGTTCGGAAATATTCGCCAAAAGCTGCACGGCGCAGCCGTCTTTCGTCACCGCCGACACATCCCGCAGCGATTTCAGCCAGGCCGATTGCTCCGCGAAATGCTGCTGTTTTTCACGGTAGATGTCCGTCGTTGCATCGTCGGGGCGCAGTACCAGCTCCCCCGCCTGCCCGTCCAGCACCAGCCGTTCTCCCTCTTTTATGCCATCGAGCAAAGCCACGCAGCCCACGACGGCTGGAATACCACGCGCCTTCGCTACAATGGCCGCGTGGGAGGTTGGGCCGCCCATTTGGGTTGCAAATCCGGCTACCTGCGTCAGGTCCAGGGCGATGGTATCCGACGGGCTCAGGTCGTCGGCGACGATAATGCATCCTTCCGGGTAAGTTCGCGTTTGCCGCGCCCGCCCGCCGAGGTGTCGGAGGATACGGTCGCCTGCGTCGCGCACATCGGCATGGCGGGCACGCATGTAGGCATCGTCCATGTTCAGGAAGAGTTGTACCAATGCATCCGTAACCCCTACCAGCGCGTCGTGGGCGGTTCTGAACTGCTCTTCGATCTGCTGTACCACGTCGGCGCGGAGCTGCGGGTCTGTCAGGAATTCGGTTTGGGTTTCGAGAATATCCAGCCCTTCATCGTTGCCCGCCTCGGTTAATCCGGCGATCAGCCCGTCCACTTCGGCAACGGACCGCGATACGGCTTCGTCAAACCGCCCGATTTCGGCCGCCACCTCCGCCGCATTGGCCAGGGTAATGCCGGTTACAGCCACCACCTCCCGCCGCACCACCAATGCAGGCCCGATCGCAATCCCCGGAGACACCCCAATGCCTGCAATCCTGCTCGGTTCTTTCGTCGTTGTCATAGGCTTTCAGGCAAAAACATTAAAAACACTCCCTAAAAAACCCAGCAACAGCAGCCCCAGGAGCAGATAGGCCGTCTTGACATTGCGCTTCACGAAATAGAACACGAGAAAAGTCAACGCGAGCGGTATGATATGCGGCACGATCTGGTCGAGCACGCCCTGTAACGGTACAGCCGAATCGGAAGCACCGATCATGGCCGGTGTGCGAATCGCCATCAGCGTCGCCGGCATAGCCCCCACGACCATCAGTCCGAGAATGGAAGAACCGGCTTTCAGTTTATCCATGACATTGGTTTTGGATAAATCCTGCAAAAACCGCGTGCCCGTTTCATAACCGATGAATGTAAGCTTGTAGCGTAGTACCAGATGCGGAACATTGAAAATCAGTAAAAAAAGCAATGGACCCAGCGCGATGCCCTGCAATGCGAGCGATGTACCAATCCCCGCCGCAATGACCTTGATCGTCCCCCAGAACAGCGAGTCGAACACGCCCGCCAGCGGCCCCATCAGCCCCGTTTTCACGGAGTTGATCGATTCTTCGTCGAAATCCTGCTCGCGGGCATTCTGTTCTTCCATCGCAGCCGCAATACCGATGATGAGCGTAGAACCATGCGGGGCGGTGTTGAAAAACTGCAAATGTCGTTTCAATGCCCGCGCCATGCCTTCCTTTGTCCGATAGAGCCTTTTCAAAACCGGTATGATCGCGAATGCGAAGCCGGTATTCTGCCAGGTTTCGAAATTAAAATTCGCTTCCAGCGCCATGGAGCGCACAAAAAGGCTGCGGATGTCGCCCTGCGTGAGCAATGCGGCTTTTGGCTTCACCATCACCGGCGTTTCGTCCATGTCGAAATCATCGAAGTCGCTGTCGTTAGCGGGAACCGGCTGCGCTTTGTGCGTGATATTCGTCACGATCAATGCGGCGATCACACCCAGCCCACCGACGGCGATCATCGGGAGTTTGAGGTAACTCGTCAGGATGAAGCCCAGAAAAAAATACGGCGCGCCTTCCTTGTTGAACATCAGGTTCATCAGCAATGCAAAACCCAATGCCGGCAGCATATTGCCCGCCACCTGCAAGCCCGAATGCGCCCAGGGCGGGATCGTCTCTTCAAACGACTTCACCGCCTCCGAGCCCAGCAGCAGCGCCAGGAGCGTCACCACGCCCATCAGCAAAGGTTTCAGCAGGCCCGACAAAATGTGCAGCCGCTCCACGCCCCGGTAGTCGCCCGTTTCGGCGTAGCGGTCGAAACGTTTATTCCATACCGGCCGGAACACGAACAGCCCGCTGACGACCATTTCGGCAAGAATGGAAATCGGTACCGCCAGGGCCAGCGCCACGGCCGGGCCTTTGCCCGACAGGATCGCGAACGCAGTACCTAATACGCCGCCCGTGATCACATCCGGCGGAATGGCGGCGCCTACTTTGATATTGCCCATAAAAATCAGTTCCAGCGTAGCGCCAATGACGATCCCCTGCTGGAAATCGCCCAAAACAAGTCCAACCAGCGGCCCCAGTACAAGCGGCCTGCTAAGCAGCGTTGTGCCCAGAAAATCCTCCGAATGCCCGAACATGGCAATCAGTGTTATGAGAATATAGGATGTCAGCATCAGAGCAGCGTTTCGATGGGCCGTTGTTCGTCCGTAGGTACCTGCCTCACTTCCAGTTCAATACCTTTCGCGAGCAGCTCCCGGATAAGGGTCATGTCGGCGTCGGTCACATTGATGGCCTTGGAAATGGGCCGGGCTCCTTCTTTTCCCCTGATCCCGCCGAAATTGATGCTCCGCACCTCGGGCAATGCCTGCGCAAGCGCTGCCGCATCCTGGACGGAATTGACGAGTACCAATATTTTCATCGGTTTGGCGCGCTCGTCGGACAGGAAAGTGACCGTGTCCGCGATCGACTTGACGAGCAGTTTCGCGTTCGCCGGCTTGGCGAGGTTCATCGTCATTTTGAGAAAATCGTCCTTGGCAGCCTTGTCGTTCGCCACCACGAGGCATTCGGCGCCCACGGCGGGCGTCCACGTCAATGCGACCTGACCGTGCACAAGCCGGTCGTCGATCCGTAAGAGCTTAATCATTGAAGTCGTCGGATTGCTGGGCGGTGACAAGATCATTTACATACACCATCTGGTCGCGGGCGCCCTGAATGGCCTGTGCGATGACCCCGGTAACAGGCTCGTCGGGACCGGCCATGACCACTTCCACCAACAGCGGCAGGTTCATGCCCGACACGATATGGACGTTTTGCCGCAGGGCATGGCGGAGCACCTGATTGGTGACGCTCCCACCGAGCAGATCGGTAAAAACCACCAGTTCGTCGGCCTCCGAAAGTTCGTCGAGTACCGCTTGGAGGTCTTCTTCCAGCCCTTTGTTTTCTTCGGTATAGGCCTCGATGACGCGCAGGTCTTCCTGCCGGCCGATAATCATTTCCAGAGAACTCCGGATTCCCCCGGCAAAGGTGCCGTGGGTCGCGATGAGAAATTTTCGCATGAATTCGATAAGTATATGTTAAAATAGGTTTAGGATTATCTTCATAAAGGCCCTATCGATTTTTTTTACCTTAATATTTCAATATTTTCGCCAAACGATGTTATCCTAAACCTTTACTATGAAAAGAACAAGAGCCCTGCTGGCGCCCTTTATGCTTGCTATCGCCCTTTCTACCCATGCATTTGCCAAAATCATCATTCACGTAAACCAGGTCGGGTTCGATGCCCGCGGGGCCAAAGGGGCGGTCATTGCTTCGGACGCCGGCGAGCTGGACGGCGTTACCGCATTTGAAATCGTGGCCGCAGGCAGCCGGCAAGCGGTATTTTCGGGAAAAACAGGTAAGCCGGAGCAGGTAAAGGAATGGTTTCCAGGCCGCATTTACCACCGCATTGATTTCTCTGCGCTAACAAAAACCGGCCGGTACCAAATCGTGCTCCGGGTAAAGGGAGCACCCGTCACTTCCGATGAATTTCAGATCGCCGATAAAGCACTCGCGAAACTGCTTATCCCGTCGATTATCCACTATTACAACAAACAACGCGCCGACAAACCCGAAGAACTCCTTGCGGACGAGCACGTGATGCTTTACGGGAGCGAGAAAACGGTGGACCTGCGCGGCGGCTGGGACGATGCTTCGGGCGACATCAGTAAGTACTTCTCGCACCTGGCTTATGCCAATTTCATGTCACAGCAGCAGATCCCGCTCTGCACCTGGGCCATGACCAACGCCGCCGAGCGCATTCCGATGCTGCTCACCGATCTGAACGTGCTCGATTCAATGAAACGCGAGGCACTATACGGCGCGGACTATATTGTGCGGTCGCTGTCGGAGGAAGGCTACTTTTATATGACTATTTTCAGCTATTTCAATCCCGATCCGAAGGCCCGGCGCGTGGTGGGGCTGAATGCCAACAGCGTCACCACCGACAAGTACCAATGCGCTTACCGCGAGGGAGGCGGCATGGGCATTGCAGCGCTTGCCCGCATTTCACGATGGAAAATGGACGGCGCATTCACTTCGGCACAATACCTGGCGGCCGCCAAACGGGCATTCGCACATTTGCAGGTCAACAACCTCAAATACTGCGACGACGGCAAAGAAAATATCCTCGACGACTACTGCGCACTGATGGGCGCCACGGAACTCTGGCTGGCCACCGGCGAAAACGAATACCGCGACGAAGCCCGGAAACGCGCCCAAAACCTCGGGAAACGCCTCGCACCAGGAGGCTACTTCATCGCCAACGACGCCAACCGGCCCTTCTGGCACGCCTCGGACGCCGGCCTGCCCATTGTGGCGCTCTGCCGCTACCTCGATGCCGAAAAGGACGCCGCGTTCCGCAAAACGGCATTGGCGACGGTTAAAAAAGCACTGGATTACAATGTGCGCGTCACCGGCGAGGTAGCGAACCCGTTCGGCTACGCCCGGCAGTCGTTTCTGCTGAATGGTGCAGTGAAAGACGGCTTTTTTATCCCCCACGAAAACGAAAGCGGCTGGTGGTGGCAGGGTGAAAATGCGCGCCTGGGTTCCCTGGCTTCGGCGGCATTGCTCGGCGGCAGGCTGGTGTACCCGGCTTCGGGCGGTACCGGCACGAGCGGGGCGCTTACGGCCTATGCCGGACACCAGCTATCGTGGATATTAGGGGCTAATCCGTACGAGGCTTGCTTTATGTACGGCTTCGGGCGCAATAATATGCCCTATATGAAATCCATGTACGGCCACGGCTCGGAGCGCGGCGGTATTTCCAATGGCGTAACAGGTAAGGACGGGCACGCCGACGGCAGCGGGATCGACTACAAGCCACATGACAATGGCAACGAATGGCGCTGGACGGAGCAGTGGATACCCCATGCTGCCTGGTTCCTCGTCGCCGTCACCACCCTTGCCCAGGAATAGCGACATGAACAGGCGAAACCTCCTGACGCTCGTCATCACGTTGTGGGTGACCGGCCTCGCATACGCGCAGCAGCCGAAGTTCAAGGTGCTGGCATTCTATTCCGAAAAGGTAGAGATGGACCACGTGCTCTTTGCACGGGATGCGTTGTATTTTTTCAAACTGCTGGCCTCCCGGCACCAGTTTACCTTCGACGCTACCACCGACTGGGACCATCTGAACGACCGCTTTCTGAGCAACTATCAGGTGATCGTCTGGCTCAACGATTCCCCCGTGACCGACGCCCAGCGTGCCGCATTTGAAAAATATATCAACGCGGGCGGCGCCTGGCTGGGCTTCCACGTGGCCGGCTACAACGACCGCAGCTCCAAATGGACCTGGTTCCGCGACTTCCTCGGCGGGCCGGTATTCCATAGCAACAACTGGCCGCCGATGGCTGCGAAAGTGGTCGTCGAAGATCAGTCGCACCCTGTGACGAAGCGGCTGCCTGCCACCTACGACGCCCCCGTGACCGAATGGTACCAATGGAAACCCAGTCCGAGAATGGACAAAAATGTGAAAGTACTGGTGTCGCTGGCGCCGGAAAACTATCCGCTGGGCGTGAAAACGTTTCTCGAAAAAGGCGATACGCCCGTGGTTTGGACCAATACGCGTTATAAAATGCTGTATCTCAATATGGGCCACGGCAACAAGGTGCTGTCCAACCCGGACCAGAACACAATGATCACCGACGGCCTGCTATGGCTCGCCGGCCAGTCCAAACCCTGATATTCATGAAGAGCCCCGATAACTACCTCCGATATTTACACCGCATTGCCATCGCGCTCTGCCTCCTTACCGCGCCGGTTTGGGCCATTCCGTGCACCGCACAGCAGAATAGCTTCAAAGTGCTGGCATTCTATTCAGGCAAAGTCGAGGCGGACCATATCGATTTCTCCGACGATGCCCGTTCATTCTTCACCAGACTGGGAGCAGAAAACCATTTTACATTCGACGTGACGACCGACTGGACCAACTGCAACGACGCCGTGCTGGGCGATTACCAGATAGTGATGTGGCTCAACGACTTCCCGCACACGCAGGCGCAGCGCGAGGCGTTCCAGCGGTATATGGAGGGCGGCGGAGGCTGGTTCGGTTTCCATGTTGCCGGCTACAATGACAAAACCACGAAATGGCCCTGGTTCGTCCGTTTCCTCGGCGGGGGCGTTTTTTACAGCAACAGCTGGCCGCCCGTAGAAGCACGGCTGATCGTGGACGATACCACGCACGCCGTTACACGCGGGATGCCTGCGGCCTACGGAGCGCCCGTGAATGAGTGGTACCACTGGCGCCCCAGCCCGCGCGAGAACCCGGACGTGAAAGTGCTCGTTACCCTCGCACCGTCCAATTACCCGCTGGGAATCAAGGACATTCTGCCTGGCGGCGACACGCCGGTGGTGTGGACCCACACGAAATACAATATGGTTTACATGAATATGGGCCATGGCGACAAGGTGCTATCCGATTTCATGCAGAACAATATGATTGCCAATGCATTGCTATGGCTGGGCAAACGAAAAACCGGCGTTTCACGCAAAACCCTGCCCGAACTGCGCCCCGGCGATTACCCCGAGCTGGTGACCGTCCCCGGCGGGACATTCCGGATGGGCAGCGATGGAAACGGCCGGGACGAGGCCCCGGCGCACAGCATCACATTGAAAAACTTCAGCATTGCGAAAACGGAAACGACCGTGGCGCAATGGCGCGTTTTCTGCCATGCGACGGGCCGCGCCATGCCCGACCTGCCAGGCTGGGGCTGGCATGAAAACCACCCGGTCGTCAATGTGAGCTGGGACGATTGCGTGGCCTACTGCCACTGGCTCAGCGCGCAAACTGGCCGCCGCTACCGTCTGCCCACCGAAGCCGAATGGGAATTCGCCGCCGCGGGAGGCGCGCAGGCTCACGGAAACGCATTCAGCGGCGCGGCAGAAATCGATTCCGTCGGCTGGTACGCGGCGACGGGATACGGCACCAAACCGGTAGCCACCAAAAAACCCAACGAACTCGGCCTTTTCGACATGACGGGCAATGTATGGGAGTGGGTCAGCGACTGGTACGACGCGGCCTACTACGCTGCAAGCCCCGCCGCCGACCCCGCCGGACCAGCCAATGGTGTTTACAAAGTCTACCGGGGAGGCGCATGGTCGGTGCCGGCATCCAACTGCCGCATTAGCTACCGCAATGTGGTACCACCGTCGAGCAGCAATTTTAACAGGGGGTTCCGCATCGCGGCGGATTTCTAGTATTCTCTACGCGCAGGTGATAGCCCCTTCCCGCGTACAGCCGTACGCCGGGCGGGCCCAACTGTTCACTTTCGAACACAAAATTTGACACAAAAAACTTACTATCAATTAGTTAAAGAACAGGAACAGATTTTGCACTGGCCCTTCCGAACCCAATCCGGAACCCGATGCTTAAAAACTACCTCAAACTGGCTTTTCGTAACCTGGTTAAAGACAAATTTTACAGCCTGATCAACATTCTCGGCCTCACGATCGGTGTTACGTGCGGTATGCTGCTGTTCCTCTACGTCGTCGACGAGCTTAGCTACGATCGCTACCACGAAAAAGCGTCGCGCATTTACCGCATCGTTTCCTACATCCGCGAGCCCGACAAAGTCAACAAGTGGGTAAGCACGCAGCCGCCGCTCGTGAAGACTTTAAAGCAGGACTACCCGTTTGTCGAGAATTACGTTCGCTTCTTTTCCAATGGCCGGATGGCATTCCGCCAGGGCGAGCGCCGGTTTTACGAGGAAGACGTTTTTGCCGCAGATTCGACGGTCTTTGACATTTTTACCCATAAATTCATTGAAGGAGATCCCAAACAAGCCTTACAGCAGCCGGGCAGCATCGTTCTCACCCAGCGCGTCGCGCAGCGGTTTTTCGGTAAATCCCCTGCCCTCGGCCAGGTGCTGCAAACCAACGACACTACCTCGTACAAAGTAACCGGCGTCATCCAAGATGTGCCCAAAAATTCGCATTTTACCTTCAACGCATTGATGTCGCTGGACCCGAACCAGCGCAATGCCGACGGCTGGGGAGGGTTTTACATCAACAGCTATTTGCTATTGTCCAAAAATGCTGACCTGAAAAAGCTCGAAGCCGGCTTCCCTGGACTGTATGAGAAGTATATGTCGGGGATTTTCAAACGGATGGGCATTCACATTACCTATCAAATGCAGCCGCTGACGAGCATACACCTGTATTCCAAGTTCGACGGCGAGTCGAACGGGGACATCGGTTATGTGTACACGTTCAGCGCGGTGGCGTTTTTCATGCTGCTCATCGCGAGTATCAACTATATGAACCTCGCTACCGCCCAATCGGCACGGCGGGCAAAGGAAGTGGGCCTGCGGAAAGTAATGGGTTCGCTGAAAGGGGCGCTGATAAGACAGTTCCTCACAGAATCCATTTTAATTACGCTTATTTCTCTCATAGCCAGCCTGATACTCGTGGCGCTACTGCTGCCGTTTTTTAATAATGTGTCCGGCAAGGCCATCAGCTATATGCAGCTGCTCACACCTCAGTTTGTACTCATTGCCATCTCCGTCGTCGTATTTACCGGGCTTGTCAGCGGCAGTTACCCGGCCTTTTACCTCTCGTCGTTCGAGCCCGCCAGCGTATTGAAAGGCACGTTCAAGGCGCGAGGCGGCGGTTTTTTCCGCAAGGCATTGGTCGTCACCCAGTTTTCGATTTCACTGATCATGCTCATCTGCACCTGGATCGTGTACCGGCAGCTCAATTACATGCGCGACAAGGACATGGGTTATGATCGCGAGCAGGTATTGACGATTGATTACCAAGACAATCAGCCCAGGGACAAATACAATGCATTCCGGAAAGAACTGCTCGACAACCCCAATATCCAGAGCGTGGCTACGGCATCCTCGCCCGTGAGCAACATCGGCGGCAGGGTCATTTTTACGGTTGAATCCAATGCGGGGATGAAAGAAATGGCGTTCAAACCGACGCTGATCGACCACGATTACCTGCAAACAATGGGCATGAAGCTCGTCGCGGGACGAAACTTCTCGGATGAGCTCCCTGCCGACACCGCCAACAGCGTGCTCATCAACGAGGCGGCCATGAAACGGATGAACTGGAAAGAGCCGATCGGGAAGAAAATCATGCTCGGCACCGTTCCGGCCGACGGCAAAAACCCGCCGCCTACCGCGCAGGTCGCGGGCGTCGTGCGCGACTTTCACCAGCAATCGCTTTATAACCCGATCGAGCCGCTGATTATGGTTTACCGCCGCCACAATGGGGTGATCCACGTGAAGATACGGACCGGGAGTACGGCCGAGACATTGGCCTATATCGGCCAAAAATGGCAGCAAACCTATCCCAACAAATTATTCGAATACCGCTTTCTGGACCAGGATTTCGAGAATGCATACCATGCGGATGCGCTGCGCGGCAAGATATGTACGACATTTTCGGCCCTTACCATACTCATCGCCTGCCTCGGCCTGTTCGGACTGGCCACATTTACCACCGAGCAGCGGGTGAAGGAAATCGGCGTGCGGAAAGTGCTGGGCGGCTCAGTGTCCAGCGTAGTGCTGCTGCTGTCGCGGGATTTTACAAGGCTCGTCCTGTTCTCGTTCCCGATCGCGATCCCCGTCGCCTACTTCGCCATGAACCGCTGGCTGCAAAGCTTCCCGTACAAGGCAGGCATCAGCGTGTGGATATTCATCGCTTCCTGCGTGGCGACGCTGCTGATATGCTGGCTGACGGTCATTTACCAGTCCCTCAAAGCGGCACTGGCGAATCCGGTGAAATCGCTTCGCTCGGAGTGATCGTTGCCATCTGATCAAACCTTATTCAAGCGTATGCTGTTGGTGAATAAAAGGCCATTTCCGTTGACCGCCCGGTTAAATGGAAATGGCCCTCCTATCAGCAGTTTATCATGATTTCAGGTAACTATAAAAAACCATCAGCGCTCAAAAGCAGCGCTTCTATCCGGCTGTTCATTATTCTGGCCGGCATTTCGTTTTCCTGCAAAGTAGCCGTGCCCGCTGAACACGACGGAAAATCGGCTTATCAGGATCTTCTCCAACATGGCGGCGATTCGGCGACCGTCGCCAGCCGCTACATCGGACTGGAAAATACGGTCAATTTCCGGGATTTGGGCGGCCTTAAAACCCGCGACGGCCGAACGGTACGCAAAGGGCTTATCTACCGTTCGGATAACCTTGCGAAACTCGAAGACGACGATTTCGGCCGCTTCAACGCCTTGCGCATTGCGACCGTGTACGACCTCCGCACCGATCATGAGATCGCCGGCAAGGAGGACCATTTGCCAGCCAACGTGCATTACCTGCACACGCCGGTGGTGCAGGACAATGCCGGGGAAATCAAAGGACTGCGCAAACGTGTGCTCAATGGGGAGATTTCCGAGCAGGAGGCGAAGGATATGACGGCCAAATTTTACGCAGACGCCGTGACTGTCCATGTCGCTGCCGTGAAAGACATTTTGAAACAGATCATCAACGCCGACCAGCCGGTCCTTTACCATTGCTCGGCGGGAAAGGACCGCACCGGCATCGTTTCCGCTTTGATCCTCTCGATCGTGAATGTGGACCGGCAGATAATCGTGGACGACTACATGCTTTCCAACTACTACCGCCGAGCACGGGCCGAAAAAAAGCTCGGCAAAGCGAAACTCGGCCGCGTTATCAAACCGAAACTGAATATGAAAGCCATCGAAGTCCTCTCGACGGTCGACGAAAGCTTTATCAATGCCACATTCAACGCCATCGACAGTACCTACGGCGGCATCGAGCCGTTCATCGAAAAGGAGCTGGGTATCGACAAAGCGGCGCGGAAGGCATTGGTTGAGAAGTTCACCGAGTGAACCGGGTGCGCCTCAGCATGAAGTTTCGGAAATGATAATGCGCAATTAATTCAACACATTTTCCTATTAATGCCGGGCATGTTTCTTGCTGTACGTGGTCAAACAAACTTTGAACACGCAGATCATGAACCGTTTTTCTGACCATTTACTCCTGATAAGCTCACTCAAAGCGAACGACAGGGAAGCGTTCGAGTATTTATATGACAAATATTCTGCGGCATTGTATAATGTGATCAACAAAATCCTCAAAGACGAGGCACTGGCCGCCGACGTGTTACAGGAGTCATTCCTTAAAATATGGAAGTCGATCCGGGCTTACGACCCCACCCGGGGAACGCTCTTTACGTGGATGCTGAACATCGCCCGGAACAGCGCGATCGATGCGCATCGCATGCAAGCCCGGTTGCCCGTGCACCTCTGCATCGAACAGGCGCAGGATGCGGACACGTTGTACGCGTACGCGACGCTGCCTATTTTTGACCTGGCCGACCTCAATCAGTTACTTGACCAGCTGAATCCCGAGAAAAAGCAGCTGATCGATCTGGTGTATATCCAGGGCTTTACGCATGATGAAGTGGCCAAAATGCTGATGATCCCGCTCGGCACAGTGAAGTCCCGGATTCGGAAAACGCTGGCGCAACTCCGGTTGTGCTTCGATTCGCCGCAGGTTTCGGTGTCCCAAATATAATTATGTTACCACTTGAAAAACAGCTAATCCATTGATTACAAGTGGGGTAATAAAAAAATTAAATTGTATATTTTCGGAAAAATTTTTTACTTCCAGGATTTTCGCCTAATTTTATCGAATATTCAAAATAATGTTATGAACAAAGGAACAGTTAAGTTTTTCAATGAAACCAAAGGTTTTGGTTTCATCACTCCGGAAAATGGCGGAGCCGATATTTTTGTACACGTGTCGGGTCTGAAAGACGAAATTCGTGAAAACGACAGTGTATCGTACGAAGTTGAAAATGGCAGAAAGGGGCTGAATGCGGTGAACGTAACGGTCATCTAATCAATCATACGGAATACCTGTAACAAGAAAACCTCCCCATCGGGAGGTTTTTTTTATTGACAACCATTTCGTTGCGGGACGGCCGCTTAATCAGGTTTGGTAGTGCCATTGTCGGCATTCTGCCACGTGCCCGCCTGGTAGTACAGCTCGGCGAGCGACTTATGAAATCCAGCGACCAGTTCCGCGCGTTTGATGTGCATATCGATCAGCTTCGTTTCGCGGCTATTGATGAGAAACAAGGTACTTTCCCCCAGATCGAACTTCTGCATTTCTCCGCGCAGGAGTATTTCCTGGTTAGCGATGCTGCGGGTCTGGATCGCCAGCTGCGACTGGTAGGCGCGCAGGTCGTTGTAGGAATTCATGATATTTGTCCGGATAAGCCGGCTCTCGTTCTGCACATCGAAATGCAGGTCCATTTGCTTCACTTTCAGCTCTTTCAGCTTTCCTCGCTCCGCCCGAAGGAAAAGCGGGAATGAAAAGTCTACTCCCACCTTGTAATTGCCCCAGTTGAGATCGTAATATTCCGGCACATAGGAATTAAAATCCCTGCGGGTGGTGAGCAGCGACCCGCTTACGTTCAGCTTCGGTTTGAGGCGTTCGCGCAGGTACCTTTGCTCGATATCCATTTGCAAACCCTTGTAATTCAGCATCCTCAACTTGGGATGCTGTCCGGCCGCATTGCTGAGCAGCATATCCAGCTGCGCCTGCCCGATCGCGATCATATTGCTGTCGCCCTCCATCGGTACCGCCATTTCGGGCAGTTCCACCGGGCGGCCGTCCGGGCTCCACAGGTGGTTGGACACCAGCAGGCCCTTGTTACGGAAGTCGATCCGCAGCTTTTCAAGCTGTATTGACCGTTCCTGCACGGTAATGTAGGCCTCCACGGAGTCGATCACAGGCTTATCGCCGAGCAACGTCTGGTTACGCGTGGCCTCGTAACGCGTCGTCGCGAGGTCCAGGCCGCGCTGCACGAAACGGTATTGCTGGTTAGCCACAAACCAGTTCCAGTAGTCTTTCACGGCCTGAAACCAGACCTTATTAATCTCCGCCACGCGCTCTGCCTCGGCATAGCCGACCATCACACGCGCTTGCTTGAGCGTATTCCGGCGGGCGTCGATGATCAGCCCCTGCCCGATGGGCACGCTGATGCCCACACCCGTCAGGCCCGACTGCGGCGTACGGGTTTCAGGATTGGTGTAAGCACCTACATTACGGTCGTGGCCGATTTTCAGGTCGGCACCAGCCAGGTAAAGCGGCACTTTGAGCTCGCTTGTCCAGCGGTTGTAATAATCGGTATTCGCGAAAACCTTGCGGTCGAGCGCCGCTTTCAGCGACGGGTCGAAACTTCCGAGCGCCTGCATTACTTTCGCGCGGGCCTGGTCGCCGAGCAAATCGGCCTGCTTCACCACCGGGTGGTTATAGAACACCAGCTCTTCCAGGTCCCTGATCGAAAAGATGCGGGTGGTATCAGGCGCTTCCTGGGCCTGCGACGCGGTACCCCACGAAAGCAGCCATATGCACAATGCCAGCGTCTTTTTGGGTAATATATTCATTTTGAAAAATCACTTCTGGTTCTGTTACTTGGACTCCGTTTTCTCGGGTTCCTTTTCCAGGCTTGGCGGGAAACCGTTCAGCATCCGCCATATTTCGTACCATAGCGGCACCGACCGGAGGATTACGCGGCCATACACGCCCGATCCCTGCCGGAGCTGGATCGGCCATTCCTCGTCGTTGGCCGGTACGGGATGCGTAGGCGTTACCAGCAGGCGGTATTTGCCTCCGCTGCTGCTCACCATGTCGATCACCGACACCTTCCCGGCGAATGTACCCACCGCCACCGACGGCCAGCCGGCAAACTGTACCGAAGGCCAGCCTTCGAATTGCAGGCGCACGTCGCTCTGTTCCAGGATCAGCGGCACGTCCATGGCGTTCACGTAAATCTCCGCCGCCACAAGTGGTTTAAGTGGTTGCAGCGTGGCAATGGATTCCCCTTCCTTGATATTCTCGCCGATACCCGCTTTCAGGGTTTTCACGACGAAACCGTCCTGCGGCGCGCGTACCACGTACAACCCGCGGCGGATATCGATATTGGAAATCTCGTTGCGCAGCTTGGCAATGTCGCCCTGGGCACTCACCTTGCTCGATAGTGCCGAACTCAGGTCCGACTGCGCCTTCGCCACCGATTCCTGGTATTTGGCCTGGATATTGTCGAGATCGATGCGCGCATTTTGCAGCGACTGCTTTGAATTATTCAGCTTGTTGACCTGGCTGATCACCTTTGCATTGTCTTCCTGTAATTTCAGCCGGCGGCTTTCGATGTCGGTCAATGAGAAGAGGCCATTCTTGTAACCTTCCTCGTACCGGTCGAGCCGCGCCTTGCTGATTTCGTAGAACTTGCGGGTCGCGACGAGGTCGGCGCTGTCGATATGCACGTAGTTTTCAGCTTGCTCCACCTTGTTGCGTGCGGCTGCGAGCTGCACTTCCAGGCCGGTCGTGAGAGCTCTGATCTGCGCATGGGTCGCCTGCATTTTCTGGGAAGCCGCGTCTTCGGAGCCCTCTTTCGCGTGCAGCTGTTCCTGTAACCGCGTAGGAAGGTTAGGGTCAAAATACGATTGGCTGATTTCCGACACGACGAGTATCGTATCCCCTTTTTTAACCTGCTGGCCTTCACGTACGGCCCAATGTTCGATCCGCCCGCCGATCTGGTTCTGTACCGTCTGAGGCCGGTCCTCCGGGCGCAATGCCGTCACCGTGCCGCGGCCGGGGATCGTTTGCCGCCAGGGCAGGAAAAGAACAATGAGGAAAATGAAGAGCAATATCAGCATGATCCGTCCCAGCAGGCGCGAACCTTTCGTTTTCAATAGCCGCTGCTCCGACAGGATACCCAGCTCTTCCCAATCTTTGCGTTTCGTGAGGTCGTTGGAATGCTTAGCCATGGCTCACCTCGCTTTCTTCCAGTTCCAGGTCGGTGACCGTGGCCAGTTTTTCGCTGCCCGTTACCATATCGAAAATGGTATCCAGGTTAGTCATGAATTTTTCGATGGCATAGCTGATCTGTACGATGATCACCTCGGCCGCTACAAACTGCCCCAGCGTCATCTGGCGTTGCACGACGTAATAGGAACCCAGGAACAACAATCCGCCCATGAGCAATGTCCGCACGATCACCGCGCTCGCGAAGAATTTCCGCAGGATACGGAAATGGTCGTTGCGCGCATGCAGGTATTCGGCGGTGATCTTGTCCGTTTCGATGATCACGTTCCGCAGCTTTTCGGGTTGGCCTCGGTAGCTGTCCAGGTCGGCAGCAACTGTTTCGAGGTACGCCACCACTTCATATTTATGGTGCGATTCCTCGATGCTCGTTTGCACGCCGCGTTTGTAATAAAGGAATAACACGAGCACTGTGGCTACGACCGTCAGCACGCCGAACGTCATGAAAACCGGGTGGTAAAACGACACGAGGATGGCCGAAAAGACGATCTGCACGCCCGCCGCTACAATGTCGACCAGGAGCTTGGTAAGCCCTTTCTGAATGGTAATGACATCAAAAAACCGGTTGACGAGCTCCGGCGGGTTTTCCCCTTCCAGTTCGGCTTTTTTAATGCGCGGAAAACGGTAGGCAAATTCCAGCGTGGCCTTCGCAAATATCTTTTGCTCAATAAGTTCCACCAAGGTGAGCTGACCAATGAGCAGCACCCCGCCCACCACGACGCCGACGAGCACCATCGCTATGAGCAGGTAGGTGGAGCTGTACAATGCCCCGTTCGAGAGCAGGTTGAACACGGCCGTCGTACCCAGCGGCAGGGTGAGGCCAATGAGCCCTATGAGGCCCGCATAGATAAAGATGTAGTTGATCGTCGAGCGTTCGACATACAGGATTCCAATAAGTCGCTGCCAGGGTGTGGGGGCATCGGCCTGATATTTCTTTTTCATGTAAACCGGTGATTTGGAAGAGGGGCCAAAGGGGGGCCGGTGGCTCGGGCCTTTAATTTCAAAAGCCTTTTTTTAAGCACGCCGTCATTCCATTTTTTTCTTCATTTGACGCTTTTAGTAACGCTAAAATAAATATTTCAGTGCGAGATTTTGAAATTCGAGCCGGTGAAGAAATCCTGAAAATTTGATTAGAAAATGATTATAAGCTGCATTTCATTAAAAACCAATTAGAAACAAACAGCTTATAATCATTTGATATCAAACAACTTGAAGAAAATGTATTTTTTACTGGTTATTAGAAATTCTAATAACTTAACCCTATTTATATTAATCAAATTCTAATGACTTAAAGGAAAATAATTTCAATTAAACACCAAACTAAATATCAAGTTAAATAAAATTCCACAATAAATATAACTTGTCACTTTTTGTTTACAAATGCGTAATGCAATGTAACGACACCTGAACCGAGTGTCTGGCTTTCAAGCAATTTCAGGGAGCTGGTGTCCGCTTCGCCATCGAACAGGCTGATACCTTTTTGCAGCAATATCGGGTGCACAGTCAGCTTGAATTCGTCGATCAGCCCCAGTTTCAGGAGGCTTTTGGCAAGGCCGGGGCTGCCGAAAATCACCAGGTCCTTGCCCGGCTGCTGTTTGAGCTTGTTCACTTCTTCGGCGACATTGTCGCGGATGAGCGTCGTATTGTTCCACGTCACATCTTCCAATGTCGTGGAGAACACGACTTTCGGAATCTGATCCACCCATCTGGCATGTTCCAGCGAATGCGGGTCCTCACTGGGATCGTTCAAAACCTTGGGCCAGTAGCCTTCCATCAGCTGGTAGGTGGTTTTGCCGTACAGGGGCGAGCCCACGGTTTTTACCAGTTCCGCGGCATATTTCTGTAATTCGCCGTCGTACGACAAGAACCCCAGCCCGCCGTTCTCGTCCCCCGCAAAGCCGTCCAGGGATATGTGTGCAAATAAAACCACCTTTCTCATTTCGAATGCATTTGTGTTTGTTAGAAAAGTATAACCCGTAGTTATATAATTCTACTCATACGAAAGCCCTTGAGCGGTTTTCAGCTGCCGTGGATCGGGTTACAGCCCCTGCCGCCTGCTCGGGGCAAAAAACCGTTAAATAACATTTCCGGGAAATAGTAGAACTACTTTGGCAATGTTGTATATTTTCCGGTTTTCCACCCCCTGCAAGCCTAAATCCTTCCCGATCAATGCGACCTCCTGTAATACTTTGTGCGTTTTCGAATTCCAGCGACGCATACCTCTCCCAGCTCGAAAAGGAAAAAGAAGCCATTTCGGATGCGCTGCGCGAGCGGCAGGGCAAGGGCCACCTCCTGCTGGACACCGACGCCCGCACATTGAAAAAACTCCGCGACCGCCTGCTCCTCTACCAGCCGCAGGTTGAAATCATCCACTATGCCGGCCACGCCAGCGGTGCGCAGCTGCTCATGGAAGATGCCGCGGTTTATGGCGCAGGGCTGCTGCATTCGGTGCGGTTACAAAAGAATTTACAGCTCGTTTTCCTCAACGGCTGCTCCACCCAGCAACAGGTGGACCAGCTCCTCGACGCCGGCGTGCGCGCCGTCATCGCTACGAGCGTCGACATCGGAGACGATACTGCCACGCGCTTCGCCGAAGACTTTTACCAGAAACTGGCCGGCGGGCATTCCATTGGCGAGGCATTCCGGCTGGCTACGGAAGTGGTAACGGCCCAAAACAACGCGTCGCTCAGCACCACCGAGCATCCCGACCGGGGTATCCGGCATGTGATCAAACCGCCGAACACGGGGCCGGTGTGGGGGCTTTACCTGCACAAAAACCATCCCGAAACCGCCAACCACCGCCTGTCCGACAAGAGCTTTTACGAGCTCCATATCAAAAGCCAGATCGATTCGAAGTTCAACACGTCCGAAGATGCCATCCTGGCGTCGCTCTATAATGTGCTCATGACGTTCAGCGACGAGCTGCCGATGTTCGAAGACCTCGAAAAGAAGTACGGCGAACAATGGGACCCGCGGAAATTCGATGTGCGGGAGGTCAAAAACGCCATTATAAACAGTCTGCCCTCCCCCATTGCCGAGCAGGTGCGCAAGCTGCTCGTCACCGAAGACGAACCGCTGGCCAGCGAGCGCCTGCGTTTTCTGATCAATACCTACACGGTGATGGCCGATCTGTTGCTGTTCATTATGTTTTCCCAGCTTTGGGAGGCGCTGGTGCAGGGCAAAGTGCCGTCGCTGGAAGACAATTTGAAGGAGCATATCCATGCATTTTTCCTCCTGAACCACCAGGAAAGACAGGCATACGACGTGATCCCGCTCGTGCGGCTGATTCACGACAAGCTGAAAGCCCACGACGTACCGCTGTTTGTGAACGAAATGTCGCACCTGGCCGACCTGATGGACGAAAAAGACAGCGAGTTTTTCGGCTCCTACCTGAACATTACCCGCATTAAAAGCAAGTACCGCGACCTTGCCGCAATGGATGATCTCGACGAGCGGGAAGCCCAGCAGGATTGCCAGAAGGCCGAAACCAGCCTCTGCGTGATGTTCCGGGAACTCGGTTTCTGCGCGCGGTACAAGTTTGCGACGATCAAGAATATTTACATTAATAAGAAGAAAAACCAGCCTGCCGTTTTCCAGCACAAAATGGTGAAGCTCGATTACGTGCTCGTCGGATTTACGGACAAAATGGAGGATTTCGAGAATTTCACGGATTCCAATTCGGTCGTTATTTACAAAATCGAGAACAAAAACCTCTCCGCGTTTAACCTCTACCCGTTCGTGATCGATATGAATGCGCTGATCAGCGAGAAACTGTCCAAAATCTACTTTTTCTATAACTACGATCAAACGGCTGCTTCGGCGACCTGTACCTATAATTTTATCAAGAATATCAACGAAAAGAAAGACCGGTTGCAAATCCCCGCTTTGCCTAACTTCCTGAGGACCAAAACCGATTTGAAAATATCGCAGGAAGAGCTGGAAACGATCGGACCGGATATTCTGCAAAGCGTCGAAGGTTTTATTTCCTATTTCAAATCGTAACGGATCATGGCTACTTCACCATTCAAGCTGCTGGATTCGTTCGAGAAGAGTGAGCGCAACGCATTTTTTGAGCGAGAGGACGAGATCAGGATCATCTATAATTACATTCACGAATCCAACATTGTACTCGTGAATGGCCCATTGGGAACGGGGAAATCGAGTATTATCAAATGCGGCCTCGCCAATTGCTTCGAAAAAACCGACTGGCTCGACATCTTCGTGCGCCGCTACGACAATATCAACGTTTCGCTGCGCAATGAGATCAACCTGAAAAACAAACAGGATTTCCCGCTGGATGCCGATATTTCCGATTGCCTCCGTTCGCTGTACCTCGATTTCTTCAAACCCGTTTACCTCATTTTCGACCAGTTCGAAGAGATATTCATTTTTGGGAGCAGCGAGGAACAGGAAACGTTTTTCAACGACCTCCGCAGGCTGCTCGACGCGCACGACATTCCCTGCAAAGTGATTTTCATCATGCGCGAGCGGTACATTGCCCAGCTGCAAAAGTTTGAAAGCATCGTGCCGGAGATATTCGAGAAACGGGTGCTCATCGAGCGGATGACGGACAACGACATTAAAAATGTGATCCGCAAAAGCTGCACGCATTTCGAAATCGAGACGGACGAACCGACGATCGACGCGATTGTGCGGAACCTGAAAATCGACGAAAACCTGATCGAGCTCCCGCACCTGCAAATCTATCTCGACCGGCTATGGCACCAGGCACCGGGACCGGACAAAAGTTTCAGGACCGGGCTGCTGGCGGAAGTGGGAAATATCCAGAATGTGCTCAAACAGTTTCTGGAAGAACGCATTGAGAAGACGATTGCCGAGGTTTCCGCTGTGCATGAATCTGTGAACTACAACACGATCCGGGACGTGTTGTACTGTTTTGTGAGCGACGAAGGCACGAAACGGCCCCAGAAAATCGGGGACGTGATCTCGAAAGCTGCACCGCTGGACATTTCGACGGCCATCGTGGAGTCGCTCGTTCATAAAAACATCCTGAGGCTCGATAAATACGGCGGTAATGCGGCGGATTGCATTTACGAAATCGCGCACGACAGCCTGGCCAAGATCATTCACGACAAGTTCAGCCTCGAAAATTCGCATATCGCGCGTACGATCAAGACCATTAAAGACTCCTATTTAAAGTACGAGCAGTCTAACAAAGTATGGTTTTTCAGGTCATTCCTCGATCGTAACGAGCTGCGGGATATTAAGCGTTCGACGAAAGACATCCGGGAGAACGTCGCCCTGAGCAAGCAGCCTACGCGGGAAGAATGGAGATTTGTAAAAGATAGCAAACGCCGCCTTACGCTGCTGAACGGGCTTGCCTATGCGCTCGGGGCGGTATTCGTGCTGATCGTCATCACCTTCCTCACCGTGTGGGGTTCGGAAAAAAGCACGCGCTACCGCCTGCTCGTCAACCTGGCCAAATCGAAAACACAGCAATACATTTTATACAAAAAATATGAGGAGAATGCTATTCTCCCGGGGTTGTTCGGGGATGGTATGTTTGAAGAAATCAAGCGGTACCCGGAGCATGAAAACCTGTATTTTGCCTCGATATTCAATGTCGAACCGATCACGGACATGGCCATCGCGCATGTGGGCGGGGAAAAAAAGCTGATCATCGTGGCGGGTGCCAATACGGTAAGTGTCTACCACGAACGGTACGGAACGCTCGAAAACCGGTTCAATCTCGTCAAGCGCCTCTGGAACAAGGACGGGGCTAATCACGGCATCGGCGTGAGCGTGAGCAGCCACGATACGACGCTCGTGCGGGTAACGTACGATCGCGGGCGAGCGCTGCTTATGAAACGGATATTGGACAACAGCAGCGACGGCGAGACGTTCAGGATGACTTCCGAAGGCGCGCTGAGCGACAGCACCGAGTCGTTGTATGACATTGATACCGAGTACAACTACACTTCGTTGCGGCGCTTCCCGCACGACTCGATGATCGCTATTTCGGATAACAAAATGGGGATCAGCCGGCTGTTCTGGACGGGCCGGAAACGGATGGAGCCGAGCGTGCGCCTGCTGCCGGAAACGAAGGTGCGCTTCCTGCTGCCGTTGGACGCGGAAGATCACGAGCATCTGAGAAGGAATTCGAGCATCGGCGCCAAGGAGGATGTGTGGGCATACCTGGAAAATGAATACCTGACCTCACTCGACCGCCTGTCGGGCTACTTTTTCGCGTCGGGCAATTCCGCATCGCTTGGCCGGCTGGAAGGCATCCTGGCCGCATTGGTACGGCAGGTGGAAGGGCGGGACGCTTACGGGCTCTGGATGAAGCTGTCCCGAAAAATCAGCGCCGACGGTAACCGCGGCCTGACGAACGTGTATGTCTCGACGCGCAACGCCCTGGAAATAAAGATCCAGAAACTGTCGCCGGACGAGCGGAATGCCCTTTTCTCTTTTGTGAGGACACAATCGAAGCGCTACGTCAGCGACGACCACATCCTGTTCCTGGAAGACATGCGCGAAAAGCTACCGAACGACCCTTGCCTGAACCACTACCTCTCCATCGTGTATAACAATGCCTCCTGGTACCGCCTGTTTGACCAGAACTTTGCGAAGGCCATCGAATATGCCAAAAAAGGCGCGGCGGTGGTTGTGATACCCCGCTCGCGCCTCGACTATTTGTATGTTAACCTTGCCCACGCCTACCTGCTTTCGGGTAATGCGGCGGAGGCGAGGCGGTATTACCGGCAATATGCCGCTTCCCCGAATTCGGAGGAGGAAAATTGCCGCTACACGGAGGGCAATGGTTATAACCGCGATACGATGCTGGCCGATTTACAGACATTCTCGCAAAAAAGAATGATCCCTGATTCGCTGAAAGACGAGGTCGCTTCGATCGTTGAGATGCTCAATAGCATTCCATTGCCGCCTGCCGCCAACTGATATTTACAATAGTTTCCCGAGCGCATTCACCGACTCGTCGATTACGAAATAGTTGAGGTGATGGCAAGACACTTTTTGCGGTACGGCGGCGGTCCTGGCCTCAAAAATACTGTCGGTACTCACGGCAATATCGTTGACGGTGTTGCTATACACCCAGGTGCCAATTTGCGTGACCACCTTTTCCATCAATGGTAAGCCGTTGCTGGCCCGCAGATAAGCATCGAGGTCGCCGCCGACAATAAAATAGGGAATCGGCGCGGCGGTTTTCCGGGCGAGCTTTCGGATCAAATCGCTGCCGCTATCCATTTGTGCCAACGTGTATAAAACCTCCTGTTTCCCGGCTTTGAGTACCGAAGACAGGAAACCGGTAACCGCTCCTACCTGAGGCGGAAACAACCTGGTACCCAGCGCCAGCGCCACGGAAGCCCAGTTTACATAGCCGGGAATCTGGCCGAATCTGCTGCCGCCATTGGGCGTACCGGCCATAATCAGCTTGTCCACAAACCCGTCGCCGCCCAGCTCTTCGATCATGTAGCGTGCCACGAGCCCGCCCATGGAATGCGCCAGCACGGTGAGCTGCTTTTCATCATTTTCCCTGAATCCCAAACCCGAGAGTTTGTCTTTCAGAATGGCCGCGATTTCTTCGATCGGCGTGTTCAGGTTTTCGTAGTCGTAGGTGAGTACGAGGTCGTACCCGTGGTCGGAGGCCATTTTAAAAGGTTTGGCCATATCTTCCGTATCGCCGATGATGCCGTGCAGCAGCAGTAATACCGATTTTGCCGCAGCGACCTTTGCTTCCAAACCAGCCGATTCGCGGGAAGCGTCGTGCGCATAATCCACCCAGCGTAGTTGATTAGGATCGATTTGAATACCTGTTTTGCTTAAAAATTTGAGGAAAACCATGCGGAATGCGCCGCCGAGGCTCCGCGTTTTCTCGCCGGCCTCCTCCGGGATGGCCCGTACGCTCACCTGCATTAGCCCCGGCTCCGGAATGGACAGGGCGCCCATAGGCAGGAAATCCTCGCCGTCGAAGAAAAACGGTAATACCAATTCATCCGCATGCTCCGGCCGGATATCGATCACGAGCGGCTGGTTTTCCAATGCAGCCGCCTGGCTGATTTCTACTACCTCGGCAATACTGCGGTCTTCTCCCCGCGTGCCTTCGTCGAAGTTCACAATCCGGAACCACGGGTTACCTGCCGCATAAGCCTCCCGGATAACCGGCCTTTCCACGCTCCGCGTTTTCGAAACAAGCGGCGCCCAGCCCAGCTTGCCGCGGAATGCCGGGTGAGGCTGAACCGTAATGCCATTGCCCATGACGACCGGCCCATCACCAATCGTTTGTTCCGCCTTTTTCACGAGCCGGATGGTCACCGCCTTTGTCAGCCAGTCGGGCTTCGCGGCCCCGATCGCCTTTGCCTGGCCGAGCCCCCTGCTGCCTGCCGGTACCACCGTGGCGCCGATCTGCAATGGTGCCTGTACAAAGAGGCTGCTGTCAATGGCTTCCGTGGAAACGATGAGTTTCAGTGTATCGATTTCTTCTTCGCTATCCAATGTAAAAACATCGCTCGTCAGCACGACGGAGCTACCCGGGTTCACGGGCTGCGAATCGTTGAAAATGACCGTCACACCATAATCCGGCGAGAGGTACAGCAGGGCCACGTACAATGTTCGTGTCGTACCGTTCCCGAAATTAACTTGGAAGGGAATGTCCGTCCCGTCATGGTCGAGCGTAATCAGTTGCTCCGAAAATACCGCACCCGTCTCACCACGCATTATTTCCACATCGAATGTGACCAGCTGAGGCGGAATGGTAGTGTGCGCGTTCTGCAAGCCGAGCAGGCGCTGCCAGCGGGCGAGCGCTTGGAGCACTTCCAGCGCATGCCCGGCGGATAATGCACCCTTACCGGTTATGGTTTGAATGCGCACATGGCCATCCGTTTGATCAATGGCGATATGGCCGTTTGCAATTTTCATTTCAAACAGCGCAGCGGCGGGAACGTCGGTCAGCACGATCCCGGATTCGGGTGCGGCGGCCAGCGTTTCCTGCATGGCCTCCATCGCAGCGGCATCGGCAAATACAAAAAACGGTTGCAGCCGCAGCGAAAGCGGCTCGCCCCAATAAACGGCGCCGGCGTCGAGCGGTAATACCCCCGTGAGCAATGTGCTTTCCGTCACATTCATGACATCGAGCAGGGCGGTACCAACCAGGTCACCTTCGGCCACTGCGTCATATATTTTTACTTCAAACGGCTGTCCCGGCTGCTGCTGAATGCCCATACCCGCGCCGAGATCGATCGTCCATTTGCCCGCCTTTGCGTATACCCGGTAGCGGCTGATCCGACCACGACCGACATTTCGCCCCAGGAATCCCTGACCGGCATCGAATGCCCCCATCGCCTCCATCTGCGGCGTCTGGTTCTTCAATGCATTGCGGATAAATGCCCTTACCTGCACAAAAAGGTCTGCATAAGTCACCTGCCCGCCGCTTTTGCCCAGCACGGAAATCAGCGACTGCGTGAACTGTCCGTGCCCGTTGGACTCCCATGCGCGCTCGACGCGGTCGCATGCAGCCAGGAGCAGGTGATCCGGGGCGGGAATGCGCAGGCTGGCGCGTTGCAGGTAAGCACCGTCGAGGTAGCTTTCCAGCGGGCGGACGTTGTCGGTACCTTTTTCAAACCGGGGCTGCATTTGTAGAAAATCCTCCACCTCCCGCGTCACTGAGCCCGAATGGCACGAGTCGGCGATCACGACGATGCGCGGGCTGCGGGCGGCTACTTCTTCCAGTAGCAGGGCGATTTCTTTGTCCGCCAGGTCGTATTGGCCTGTTTCACGGCTGTCGTGCAGTACCCACGTCTGCTCCTGCCCGTCGGAAGTGCCGGCCTGGAATTCCGGTGCCGTCACGCCCGTGGAGCCGTGCCCGGAATAATAGACGAGCGCCAGATCGTCCGGCCCGGCTTGCGTGAGATGCGTGCGGAATGCGCGGATCACGTTGGCGCGCGTGGCACTTTCCTCCGTCAGTACGAGGATTTGCCGCTCGTCGGCGATCAGGTCTCCATAGTTTTGTTTCAAAAAATTGCCGAAGTCGGTCACGTCGTTCACGCAGCCGTTGAGCCCTCTGATCGGCGGGTGGGATTCGAGGCTGTACTCGTTGATGCCGATCAGCAATGCGAAGATTTTCATACAATGACAGGTTGGGTTTGGAAGAGGAACTCCTATGCGCATAATGCAGGCAAAGGTGCATTCCTACCGGTAAGTAAGACAGATTTAATAAAAAATTCTTTCCGGTAAATAAGTAATATCTTTCAAACGGCACTTCGTACTAATTGGAAAGCGCACCGGTAGTACTTCCTTTATTTTCAGAACAATACCATAACCTTTTAACTACATTTCCAACCATGGAACTTATTGACGCAAAGAAGTACGTTAAAGAACTCGCACTGCAGAATTCCAGGGAAGCATTCATCGGTCAGGCCGAGCTCGACCTGATCGCCAGGGACCTCAGCCCGTCGGAAACCGCGACGCAAACCAATGTAGAACAATCGTTCCTGAACGACAAGAGCCTCGTCTCGTTCGTGTCGGAAGTGTCGGACCAACGCCGGCAGGACGTGCTGCATTCGGTGCTGCTCGCACAGCTGGCGGCCAATAAGAAATTCCCGGAGGAAGATCAGATCAAGGACTGGTATGAAGAATTTGTGAATGTGCTAAACAATATCGGCTGGGCCATGCAGTCGGCCAGTTTCACGCCCTTCACGTCGGAAGGGGCTACGATCGAGGTGGACAAGGCCATTATCGACCTCGTTGAAAGCGCCGTAGGCGGCGCCGCGCTCGTGCCTCTCGTTTCCAAAACCCTGGAAGCGATCAAAGGCCTTTCCGACACGAGCGGAAAGTTCATTGCATTTGAAAAGAATACCCATACGGCCACCAAAGGCGCATTTCAGATCGGTATTGCCAAGGAAGAGAACGATACGGTGGCATTGCAGCTGGGCACCTTTCTGATCACTTCCTCGGATACCATCAACCAGATTTTGTTTTTCAAATCATCCAAATCCAAAACGACCCTCGAATTCTGCTCGCGCGTGGGCACGCTCGACGAGGCCGTGTACGCGAACGTGCGCGACATCGTGCTCAACAAACTGGGCCTGAAAGTGACCCAGTTCATCGCGGGGATCGATCTGGACTAGCGATTTGCTGAATATTACACTTGCGAATACGACGTAGGGACCAGAAATGTATTGATGATCTTCGAAATCGTGTTCGCATACTGCGGGTCGCCCACGAGCTTTTTCCATGCCGGATCGGCAATGAATGCGGCCCAACCTTTGTCGCGTTCCTCCATGCTGCTACACGACAGCAGGTAGGTCAGCCGGGGCATTTTGTCGCCCGCGATCACCTCGCCGAAGAACACGGGGTTCAGTTTGGCCCTTTGGAAAATCGGGTATTCGCCGTCGTTGAACATCTTCACTTTCCTCGTCACCGCATCCTCACTGTACCCCTCATACGTCCGCAATTCGAAAATGCGCGGCCCCGTAGCGGGCACCGTGATGGCGGGCCAGCCTTCGAAGGCGCTCATGAGCGAGGCCGTGAAGCGGCTGTACAGCGCCTTGTCGACCGCTACCCCATTATACGCAGCGCTGTTTTTGATAAAGTCGGCGTCGGCTTTCACCTTGCCGTTGACGGCCGCATATTGTTCGAGCGAGGCGTAGGGCGTCAGGAGATAGATTTTCGCCGGGTCCGACGGGCGCCACTCCTTGAAAACGCCTACCGATTTCACGCCATGTTTGTTCAATGCAGGAATAAGGGCGGTTTTGAAATAATTCTCCAGCTGCGCCACATCGGCCCCGAATCGCATTTCGTATTCGCGCCATTCATATACTTCTTTTGAGGCAAAATGCGCGTCGGCCGCTGACGCGGAGTGGGTACCGGCAGCCGTAGCGGCGGTAACAGCTAATGAAGATCGGAGGAATTTCCTGCGTTGCATACGGATGATGTTTTTTGTTATGGCCAATGGATTTTCCCGTAAGGTAGCAGTAAAAACCATGATCGCCTTTTTTTCGGTCCGGAATAAGTAATTTATCCAACCAATACGATAGCTAACTCCTTTTAAATCATGATATTTAGCACTAACTTCCTCGTCCTCTCCCGGAGAAATTACCCACTTACAAGCACCCGTTCGCCATGATCCGATCAACACTGTTTCGCACTGCCGTGCCGGCTCTCCGTTGGCTTTACATTTTCTTTTTATGCTGCTGTCTTGCGCCCCGTGCAACCCATGCGCAATTTTATCCTTCCAACCCCATTGTTCCCGAAAGCCGGCTTTTCGATTTGCTGGAAATTATCCAGGATAACGCGGCGGAAACCGGCGACCGAAACGATGCCCTCGCCGACCTGGCCAACCTCTATTACAACAAGCCGCGAAAGCGCTACGAAGACCTCGATAAAGCGGCAGCCTATGCCCGGCGCGTGCTCAATGGGCGTTCAACGAGTGCCAAAACCGACGCCCAGCAAAGGGCCATCAAGCTCCTCGCGCTGGTGGCGATTGATAAAAAAGACTTCCGGCAGGCGGAAAAGTGGCTCCCGCGACTGGAAAAAAGCTATCGCCTCGACCTGAAACTGCGGCTCGCCTATGCATACTGCGACGCGGACAAGGATTTTAAAGATGACGACTGGGCCCGGGCGACCGGCCTGGCCAAAGAAGCCATTGTCGCCAGCATCGACATGCAAGATCCCGTCCGCGAAACCCAGGCACGGCAGATCATCGCCCTCGTGCACGCCAGGCAGCAGGACCCCGCCGCCGAAGCGGAGCTGCTCGACATTGTGAACCGTTTCAGAAAGGCCGGCAGCCGGTACTACCAGACGACGTATGCGGCACTCAGTGAATACAATTATTACATCGGTGACCAGTTGCGCTCGCTCTATTATTCGATGGAAGCTATCAAAACGATGAAAGCTTCCGGCGATTCGGGCATGGCGGCGGATATCTATTTTAATCATGCAGTGGTGTGCACCGACAATGACGAATACGCGAAGGGCTTCAATTACATGCGTCTCGCCATTGAGCGCTACGGCGAGCGCGCGGGCAGGTACAATTTGTCGGATCCGCTGATGCTGTACACGGCTGAATACATCTTCGGTAAGGCTGGGAGCCATGAAAGAGATATGCGGCTGATGCAGCAGTTACTGCAAAAGGCGCCGCCGCAAACCGCATCGGACCGTGTATACAGGAACCTGATTATGGGTTGCATTTTCCGGCGGATGGGGAAACATGCAAAATCGGAGGAGTATTGCAAGCGGGCCTATGACGTCAGCCAGAAGTACCACATTCACATTGCCCTTACCACGGCCACCCTGGCGCAGCTGTATGTCGAATCGCGGCAGTTTGCCAAAGCGAGGCCGCTGCTGTTGGCGGAAGCAAAATTTCCCGAAACTTACTGGACCAACGGCTCGAAGCTGCACATTCATTTCATGTCTTTTCTGGCCGATTCCGCGACGGGATATTGCTACGACGCAATGAGGCATTTGAGCGCTTGCAGCACCATTAATAATGTCAACCTGAAACGGTCCAAAGAACAGGAAGGGCAGAAACTCCGCATGGCATTCGAGGCGCAGCAGCGGGAGGACGAAATCAAGATCAAAGACCGGGACATCCGCCTGCTCAACCAGAACGTGAACATTCAGCAGGAGCGTGTACGCAATGCCAACCTGACGATGGTCATGGCGGTAGTCGCAGCCATTTTTGTGATCATCATTGCCGGCCTTATTTTTTCCAAATACCGGGAAAGGACGATCAACAGCCGTGAAATCGAGCACAAAAACATGATTATCACGGAAAAAAACCAGATACTCGAACACCTGCTGACCGAGAAGGAATGGCTGCTCAAAGAGGTCCACCACCGGGTAAAAAACAATTTACATACGATTATCTGCCTGCTCGAAAGCCAGGCCTCCTACCTGGGCAACGAAGCACTGAAAGCCCTGGAAACGAGCCAGAACCGGATTTACGCGATGTCGCTGATCCACCAGAAGCTGTACCAGTCGGAGGACATCAAAACCGTGGATATGCGAAGCTATTTCACCGAATTCCTCCACTTCCTGTCCGACACCTTCGGCACGAGCAAGGAGATACGCGTCATCCAGGAGATAGACCCTATCAAACTCCCAACGGGCCTGGCCATCCCGCTCGCGTTGATCGTCAACGAAAGCGTGACCAATGCGTACAAATATGCCTTCCCCGGCAAAACGAAGGGACTAATACACGTCTCGCTGCACGAGCGCGACGGCCGGCTGTCGCTCATCGTGGAAGACAACGGCATCGGTTGGGACGAAAGCAGCTATAACAGCCAAAGTTCGCTGGGCATTCAGCTCATCAAAGGCCTCAGCGAAGACCTCGGCGCCCGGGTGCTGTTCGAAAGCCGCGGCGGTACCCGGATATCGCTGGCGTTACAATATGAAGCGGACCGGTGGGTAGGCCTGGTGGTCAGGCCTTTGTCACTGTGACGTTGATGTTTACTACTCCTTCACCAACCACCCCTCCACCGCCCGCGAGAAATCCGCGACGTCTATCGGGTGGCGGCTCGTGATAATGTTGCCGTCTACCACGACCGGTTCGTCGGTGACGATGCCGCCGGCATTGGTGAGGTCGGTCTGGATGTTCCAGTAGCCGGTCAGTTTGCGGCCTTTGAGGATGTCGGCCGTGGCGAGTACCACGGGGGCGTGGCAGATGGCGGCGACCAGTTTGCCGGCTTTGTTAAATTCTTTGATGAAGCGGATCACGTCCTTGTCGTAGCGCAGGTTATCGGGGTTCCAGGCGCCGCCGGGGATAAAAATGGCGTCGTATTCCTCGACTTTGATCTGGTCGGCCGTGCGGTCGACTTTCACCCATCCGACCGGATTGAGGTATTGGATCGCCATGATGTGGTCTTTGGCCATTTCCGGGGTGCTGAGGCCATAGCGGGCCGGTGCCGGGTTGAATTTAGGCCCCACAATATCGACTTTGGCACCAAGTTCGCGGAAGTACCACACTGGTCCCAGCATTTCGATTTCCTCGAAACCGTCGGCGGCGATCACGGCCATTCTTTTACCTTTTAAAGCGCCTTTTTTCTTGACAGGCGTAAAGAAAAAAGCCTTCAATGCCTCGTTGCCCGGCGCATTCAGCAGCTGCGATACGGGCATCGAAGATACCGCTGCGCGGGACGACAGCTGGTTCATTATTTCCAGTTCATTGGCTGTACTTTGCTGCGCATTCACATAAGCCGGTGCCAGCAACACCAGGCCGGTTAACAGCTGGATCATCTTTTTCATTGTCGTACTGTTTTGGTTGATAAATTATCCGACTCAGGTTTATTCGCGCGTCATCGGCGCGATTTCGATCAGGTTATGCAGGCCATTCTGGAAAGGCGGCTGCCTGACATTCTTTTCCAGGTATTCGACAACCGGCTTTACCGGCGGGAAATCCAGGTGAAATTGAAATGCATCCTGGCTCCTGAATTTCTCGTACGTGACAAACTGCGTACCGTCGCCCTCAATCTCCGACAGCTGGTAGGTCACCACACCTTCCTCGCCCCGGAAATGCGGCATAGCGGTGTGGTAGAGGCTCGTGAACGTCTGCTGCGTGCCTGCGCGGGCGTCCACAAAAAGCATGATCGTAATGGGTTGGTCGCCTTTCCGGGCCACGGCCCGCCATTGCTGTTTCGTCAGTGGTTCCAGGTCTTTTAACCGGTAAATGTCAGGCTGCTTCGAAATCGCCGTTTGCAGCAATGTTTCGAACGACACCGCCTGTTTGCTTTTGGAAAACAGCTCCAAGCCTTCCGCGCTGCTCCATCGCTCGATGAGCCACAGCACAGATGGTTCCCCTTCTTCCCGGTATGCCTCCGCCATGATATTTCCTTCCTGCGCGACCGCCTGCTTCACGGTTTCGGCCAATGCTTTGCTGAATGCAGCCTCCTGTCCTTGTTTTATGTCGAAGCGCGTCAGCCGTGCAACCGGTTTATCGGAGGCATTGGCTGGCAAGCCAGCGAAAACGAATGGCACTGCCAGGAGCATGGCCAGCACATGGCGCAGCGATAGTAACTGTTCTGCCTTCATCCTACACCAGCACATCGAGCTGTTCATTGATGTAAGCCAATTCTTCGGTACTCAGCTGTATGTCGATCGCCCGTGCATTGCTGACCGCCTGCTCCTTGTTGCGCGCTCCGGCCAGCACCACCGAAATGCCCGGTTGCAGCGTCGTCCATTTCAGCACGAGCTGCGAAAGCGTTACGCCTTTGTCGAATGCGACGGGCTCTATTTCTTCGAGAAAAGTTTGAACTCTTTGCAAATCGAACTGCGCGAAATAGCCGTTGCGATGGTCGGTAGATTTCAATGCATTCCCATTGAAAAACTTGCCGGTAAGTAAGCCCCGTTCCAGCGGACTGTAAGCGATAATGCCAATGCCGTTTTCAACGGCCGTCGGGATCACTTCCGCTTCGATACCTCTTTTCAACATACTGTAAGGCACCTGGTTGGACGCCAGGCGGATCGTTTGCTGTGCTTCGAGCATCTGCCCTTTGTCGTAGTTGCTCACGCCTGCTGCGCGGATCTTGCCCTGGTCGATCAGCCGCTGCAATGCTTCCATCGTCTCGTCGACGGGCGTCGTGGAGTCGAACCAATGCAGTTGCAGCAGGTCCAGGTAATCGGTCCTGAGCCGTTGAAGACTTTCTTCCGCTTCCTTGATCACATTCTCTTTCGAAGCAAATTTGTAAACTGGGTAAGTCTTGCCATCCTGCTCGATGTCGAACATAAAATCGCCCCGGCCGTTGTTGCTTCCATCCCAGACCATTCCGAATTTGGTCAGGATCTGAATTCTCGAGCGGTCCATTCCGCTGATCGTATCACCGATCAGTTCTTCACTCAGGCCCAATCCGTAAAATGGCGCCGTATCGAGTGTAGTCACGCCGTGGTCGATCGACGCGAGGATGGCCTGTCGGGCCTCGCCCTTTTCCGTACCGGCCCACATCGTGCCGCCGATCGCAAAACTTCCGTAGGTGATTACCGACACATCGATATCTGTGTAACCTAGTTTCCTGTATTCCATGCTATTTTTCGATTGAATAAATCCTGGGTACTGCCTTTGCAGGAGAAGCTCAAAATTAGGGTCTCGGGGCCCGCCTCTCGAAGGATGCAGGTCACAAAAAAAGTGTGACCGTAATCACACTCCATCATGTCTTCGCTGCCAGATGTATCGCCGCACGAATGCGTTTGTACGTACCACAGCGGCAGATATTGCCGGACATGGCGTGGTTGATATCGTCGTCGGTGGGCGCAGGGTTTTCGCGCAGCAGAATGGTCGCCGCCATAATCTGGCCCGACTGGCAATACCCGCATTGCGGCACGTCCACTTCTTCCCAAGCAGCCTGCACCGACCTGCCGATCGCATCGTTCAGGCCTTCTATGGTGACGATTTCGCGGTCGGCGGCGCGGGCGACGGGCGTTACGCAGGAGCGGATGCCGTCCCCGTCGAGGTGTACCATGCAGGCGCCGCACTGGGCGGCCGCGCAGCCGAATTTCGTACCTGTAAGGCCCAGAACATCACGCAACACCCACAGGATGGGCATTTCGTCGGGCACATCCACGCCGTAACTTACTCCATTGACTTTCAATGTGATCATAGCCGGAATCGTTTATTTTTCTTTGAAATATGTTAAAGGTTGCTGTAAACGGGCAAGGACCTGATGCGCTTGCCGGTAGCGGCATAAATAGCGTTCGTCACAGCCGGCATAACCTGCCCTACGGCCGCCTCCCCGATCCCGCCCGGCTTTTCCCTGCTCGGTACAATGTGTATTTCCACCTCCGGCATTTCCTCGATGCGGAGGGATTTGTAGTCGTAGAAATTGTGCTGCAAGACCTTGCCGTCTTTCAAAGTCACCTCGCTGTACAATGTCGCCGAAAGTCCATGCCCCACGCTGCTTTCCACCTGAGCCAGGATACCGTCGGGGTTCACCGCAATGCCGCAGTCGACCACGCAGGTGAATTTATGGACCTTCAATTCCTTTCCATTGACGGTCACATCCGCCACCAATGCGGCGAAACTGCCCATTCCTTTAAATGCGGCCACGCCCAGCCCCCGGCCTTTCGGCATGGTTTTGCCCCAGCCGCTTTTTTCTTTCACGAGTGAGAGCACGCCCGCCAGGCGCGGTTCGTCACGGTAGAGCATCAGCCGGTAATCGAGCGGGTCTTTGCCGGCCGCGTGCGCCATTTCGTCGGAAAGGCTCTCCATGGCAAAAATCGTATGGCTCAATCCTACGGCCCGCCAGTTGTCTATTCCAATGGGCAGTACCGTGGTATTTACCTCAATCTTCTTGTTTTCAAGTGCTTTCACGTGCACCGCCTGCTGCATACCCTCGATGGAATATTGATCTACCCCATTAATCACCGCGACTTTTTCAAACGGCCCGCCCGTCATCACCGATTGGCCGACGCTGACCTGCTTCCACGCGATCGGCCGTCCTTCCTTATCGAGGCCTACTTTGAAACGGTGCAGGAATGCAGGCCGGTACCGGCCGCCCTGAATGTCGTCCTCCCGGGTCCAAACGGTCTTCACGGTCTTGCCCGAAGCCTTGGCCACCTCCACGGCCTCGCGTACGAAGTCGGAGCGGGTGATATTCCGCCGGCCAAACGAACCGCCCAGGAACACGGTATGGATAAACACCTGCTCTTTGGGCAGCCCGGTGATTTCGGCGGCGGCGTTCTGGTCGTCGGTTTGTGTCTGCGTCCCCGTCCAGACCTCGCATTTCGAAGACCCGAGGCGCACGGTTGCATTCAAAGGTTCCATGGGCGCATGGGCGATGAATGGCTGGTAATATTCCACCGATACCACTTTTGCCGCAGAAGCCAGTGTTTTGTCCACATCTCCGGCCTCTACGGCCACAATGCCGCCTTTGTCAGCCCGGCTGCGGTAATCGGCCCAGATGCCTTCGCTGCTGAGGCTTGCGTACTCGCCGAGGTCCCATTGCACATTCAACGCGTCCCGGCCTCTTCTGGCCGTCCAGAAATTATCGGCCAGCACGGCCACGCCCTGCGGAATGGGTACCACCTCTTTTACACCCGGAATGGCAAGTGCCTTTTCGCGGTCATAACTTTTGACTTTGGAGCCTTCGATGAGGTTCCTCGCCACCGCGGCCACGAGCGCGTCGGGCTGGCGCACGTCCAGGCCGAATATGGCTTTGCCATTGCATTTGTCGGGCGTATCGAGGCGCTTCGTGCTTTTACCGATCAGCTTCCAGGCCGACGGGTCTTTGAGCGGAACATCGGTTGGCGGCGTGAGCTTTGCCGCGTCCTGCACGAGATCGCCGTAAGCGATTTTGCGGCCTCCTACCAATACCACGCCATTTTCCGTCCGGCAGCTGGCCATGTCGGTTTTGTAACGGGCCGCAGCGGCCTGCACGAGCAGGTAGCGGGCCGTTGCCCCCGCTTTCCGGTAGCGATCGAATTCCGACACCACGCTCGTGGAACCTCCGGTCCGCTGCGTGTCGTACATGGTATGGTAATATTCAATGGCCGCCGGGGCGTGCTCGGCGCTCACCCGCCGCCAGTCGGCATCGAGTTCCTCGGCGATGAGCATCGGCAGCGCCGTCCAGATCCCCTGCCCCAGTTCGCAGCGCGACAGCAGCACTTTCACGTGCCCGTCCGTGCCGATCCGCAGGTAGGAATTGGGCGCCAGCGTGGACGGGTCGGGCGCGGTCTCGAATTTTTTCCCGCCGAATGAATAAAAAGGGACCAGCAGCCCGGTAGTCAGGATAGCGCTGCTCCTGAAAAACTCACGCCTGTTAAAATTGAGTATCTCTTCCATCATGGTTGTTTGATTTGATCATTGTTCTGGCCTGCAACCGGCCGGCCTATTTGTCCGGCAGTACTGCCCCCTTTTGGATCCATTCTTTCACTTTCGCCACAAAAGCGTCGTGCGTGAGCGGGGGGCGCGTGCCGTAGGTAAAACTGTGCTTCACGAGCGGGTCCGTTTCGACGTGCTCGATAAACCGTTCCATGGTTTTAAAACCCGTAAAAGTGGAGTCCTTAAAGCTCGCCGCCAACGCGCGGGGCGATTTGCCCTCGAAAACCATTTTGCGGTGCGAGGGCGGCAGCTGCCAGGTTGGGTGGCTGGGCGGCAGATGCTCACCGGCGAGTTCGGTGTTCTGAGGCTGGTGGCAATTGGAGCATTTGTTGGCGTAAATCCCTTTTCCATCCTCGCCGCGGGTCACCCCCTGGGGATGCAGATGGCTGTCGTCACCCTGGAACGGCGTGTCGCCAGCGGGGTGACAATTCCGGCAACGCGGGTGCATAAACACTGTGTAAGCATCCAGAAATGCCTTTTTCGACTCGTTGGCCCGCTTATCGGCTTTTGTAACCGCGTGGGTTTTCCCTGCCCGGCGAGGTTTTAATATGACGGGCGGCGCTGCCGGTCCGGCAGGTTTCGAAATGGCCGGTTTGTCGCGGGCTGCCGTTCGGCGGCGGAAGCCGGTGCCGCCCGCCTCAACGAGGTACACCATCAGCAGCACCACCGCCGCGGTCAGCCCTATGAGCGGATGACGAAAGGATGTTTTGTTCATGACAGTCTGGTTTAAAATGGCTTGCGTTGTGAAAAGAAAATTCGGCAGAAGACGGCGTAACGTCAATGTATATTCGGCGCAGGATTTTGTACATATCTTAATGCTCCTGATGCGGCAGCTGTGCCGTGACCATCACAAAAAACAGGTTTAATTTACCACTCACCTTATCGCTCTGCCGGGCGTAACTCGCATCGACCACCACGCGCTTATTGATCGTGACTATGAACCCGCCACCGAGCCGGTTCCGGGCAATATCTCCGCGATTAAATGAAAAGCTCGGCTCGTCGACCAGGTAGGGCGTCAGATGCCAGGTCGTTTTCAGGGGCCACATTAGCCGGACGCGATTGCGATAGAAATGCAGGTCATTCCCATTGGAAATGAAGCGGTTCCACACCAGTCCCCTGTTCTCGACGACGAACGGGCCGGCGGGAATACGTGCCGTAAATCCGTTCATGAGCGTCCATTCGCGCCCCTCGCGGTTCAGGTAATCGATGTACATCGAGCCGATATTGATGTCCAGCGCGGGTCTGGGTCGGATGATAAAGTTGCCATACACCAACCCCAGCCGCAGCGCAGGGTTCCACCCGGCTTGCAGGAAGCCGTAGCGCTTTTCCGAAAACCGGTAGTTCAGCCCCGGCATGAGCCAGCATGCGTCCGGGTCCTCCGCGTAGGCGTCGTACGTGCACAGGAAGCACACACCTGCGACAGCGACGCACAGCCGCGCGACCGGGAGCCGGAATCCCGCAGGCAATACTGATCTATATTTCAAAAGCGGTCTTACCAAAATCAAAATACGTATAGCAAACATGGACAATATCGCCGTTGGCGCGGCACAGGCTCTGCGACTGGATGCCGCCCGGCAGCTCGTCCACCCGCACTGGTTCCGCGGCGCCCATCAGATCGGCCGTGAGCAATGCATAGGAATGGCTCGCGATCTCATTTTTCAACAGAACATGCGCTTCCACCACTGCGCGGCCATAGAGTTTCTTAAATCCTTTCAGATCGTACTCGGCAATAGGGCCATAATGGGCGATCAGTTTGAGCGACAGGGCCAACTCTTTCTCCAACAGCGCATTAATCTGCGCCAGCCGGGCATTGAATGCATGGAGCATCTGCCGGTACTGCCTGATCAGCTCAAATGCCGGGGGCGGCGGGCCATATCGGTAAAAAAATATGGCATCTCCTTCTATTTCAGCAATATGCAGCATCAGATCGTTCTGGTCGATGATGGCCGAGAGCAGCTCATATGTGATCCGGCGACCGGTTGCGAAATCGGTTTCATGGACAAAACGCGTGAAACCGCTGATGTCCGGGATGAATATCAGGCCCATTTCCGGCATCATTTCGCTCAATGACAACCGGAACAAGGAACCGTTGTCAGAATGGCTGATCATAGCTCTTAACCGTTACTTCCGGCGGTTGCGATGGTGAAATCTTCTTCCAAACTTCCGCCCGATACGCCAATGTAGGCCACCACATCGCCCTGCCGGTACACGGGCATACCGCCGGGGAATGCCACCAGGCCACCGTTGGTATTCACCATCCCGAAAGTGCGTTTTTCGGGATCGAGGAACTTGCCTACCCCTTCCGAATTCATCCTGAATAGCATCGACGTCCGCGCCTTTCCGATCGCGATGTCGATCGAACCGAGGTAGGCGTCTTCCATCCGGTAAAAAAGCTTCAGATGCCCGCCCGTGTCCATCACGGCGATATTCACGGGGACCTTGATTTCGTGCGCCTTCCGTACCGCGTGGTGTACGATTTCCAGCGCCTGTTCAGCGGTGATCTCCATTGTCGGTTTTCTTGAATGTAGTGAATAGGGTTTTTCAAACGTCGTCCAGGGCCAGTTCCGTCGTCAGCACGATTTCCCTGTTATCGAGCAGCGGCACGATCTTCCCGATCACGATTTCCTGGAAATGCGCGGAAGCGCGGTGCTCGGCCAGTGCGGCGTCATCGGCATAGGCTTCTGCCAGCACAATCACCTGGGGGTCGCTGGTGCTTTGGTATATATTGTAAAAAAGGTTTCCCTTTTCGGCGCGGCTCTGGGGCGCGAGCCGGGCTATCAGCCCCAGTACGGTACCGAGTTCGCCCGGCTTTACCTGCAATTTGGCAAAAGTAGTTATCGTGGTAGTGCTCATACAGGCAATGGTTTGTATTTGAAAAAACCCTCTCCCGCGCGTTCGGGAGGAGGTATTGCGCCGCTCAGGATTCCAGTATCGCCACCACTTTTTCGGCCACGCCGGTAGCCGAAGCGGGATTCTGGCCCGTCACCAGACGGCCGTCCCGGATGCTGTACGGCTGCCAGGGATCAACGCAGCTGTATTTGGCCCCGCGTTTTTTCAATGCATCTTCCAGTTCGAAAGGCACGTCCTCTTTCGCATAATTTTCTTCCTCGGCAATGCTGAAACCCGTCACGCTCTTACCGTCGACGAGGTAAGACCCGTCTTTCAGCTTCACATTAATGAGCGACACCGGGCCGTGGCATACCGCGCTCACCACCTTGCCATTGTCATACATCGTTCCGAGAATTTTCTGCACCGTCGGGTTATCGGGCATGTCCACCACGGGCGCCAGCCCGCCCGGTACGAATACGGCGTCGTAGCCATCGAGCGTCACGTCTTCGATACTGCGCGTCGTTTTGAATTTTTCCCGGCCTTCGTCATTCAGGAAAACGATATTGGTAGGGTCGTCGAGCTCCACCATGTCGATCGGCGCGTCGCCGCCCTTCACGCTGTACACGTCGATATCATAGCCTTGCTGTTTGAACACTTCATAGGGGTGCGCAACCTCGGTAAGCAGGTTTCCGGTGCGGCGGTTTTTAGGGCCGATGACGTCGGCACTGGACACGACGAATAGAATTTTCTTTTTCATGATCAGGAAATGAAATTATAGGTGATTAAAAGGAAATACGGGATCAGCAGCCGGCGGTAAAGCCAGGAACGCTTACAACTATACGCTCCCACCCGACCGGTCTGTCCTGGAAACCCGGCAAGGCTAACCGGCCGCTGCCAGGCGCATTTTGCGGTAGGTGGTAAAATTGCAGCCGCAACCCATTTTGAAGAATTTGCTGAAATGTGCCGTGTCGTCAAAACCCAGCTTATAGGCGACGGTTTTCATGCTCATACCTTGCAGCAGTGCCATACGCTTGGCTTGGAGCAGCAGGCGTTTGCGGATGTTGGCACTGGCCGACATTCCGGTTTCCTGCTTCACGATCTGGTTGAGATAGTTGGGCGTTACCGCCAGCTCGTCGGCATACTCGCTGACCCTTTTATGGACGTGGTATTGCCGTTCCAGCAGATCTAAAAAGCGGCGCGCGAGCAGCGTCATATCCGCCTTGAATGCCGACCGCAATGCCGTGGAGCGTTGCCGCGAGAGGTATATGAGCACAATTTTCAGATACCCTGCGAGGACCTCCGTTTTCTGGTAATAGGAATTTGTCAGCTCCCAGCGCATGCATTCGACGGCGCTGGCAATGCCTGCCGCCGTCATTTCGTCTATTTCGAATATCCGCGAAACACGGTAGATCAGGTTGGGATAAGGCAGGTCGAAATCGGCCGGCATGAAGCCCGCCGGGAAACGCAGGATGGTACCTTCGAGGTCCGGTGATATGGATTTGAGAAAAAAACGCTGGCCCGGCGCCAGGAAGAGCACTTTTCCTTCCGACACTTCATAGGTTTCCAGGTCGAACATGATCTGAAAACGGCCTTGTGTGAGCCAGATCATCTCCGCAAGGTGCTCCTGTCCTGCCGGGTGGCCGGCGAGGGAACTGGGGTGTAACGTGGCAATGTCAAAGGATTCGGCGCCGTAACCCGTGAGTTGCGGGAACCGGTGGGCAGTGGTTTGAGGTAGTAGAAGGCTTGTCATAAGGGATGGTGTTTTAACTGGGTGCTAAAACACTATTTCAAAACCCTTGCCAACACACAATTAACTTATTATCAATTAGTTAATTGATTTTTGATAGTCGTTATTTCATCGATATTTCGTCATTTGACGCAAAGTAACGAAATGTCGTCTCCCGGCTATGCGGCTTGCGGAACGGCCTTCATTCAAATGCCGAGCTTCTTCATACGCGATTTGAGCGTCGACGCGTTGATCGCCAGCAGTTCCGCCGCTCCGCCGGGCCCGTAGATTTTCCAGTTGCATTGCCGGAGCGCATTCAGGATATGCTCCCGCTCGCTTTCTGTCATCGTCTTCACCTTCAATTCGTTGTCGTGCGCTCCCATCAAATGCATTTTCGGGATCTGTACCTCGTTGATTTGCTCGCCCTGGCACAGCAGAATCGCACGGGTGATGAGGTTTTCCAGTTCACGCACATTGCCTGGCCAGTGGTAGCTCAGCAGCTTTTGTTTTACCTCTTCCGAAAAACCCGTGACGTGCTTGCTGAACCGTGCCGTCTGCATTTCGAGGAAATGCGCGGCGAGCGGCAGGATGTCGGTCGGGCGCTCGCGCAAGGCAGGCAGGTGTATCGGGAAAATGTTCAGGCGGTAGTAGAGGTCCATACGGAACCGCCCGCTGCCCATTTCCTCTTCCAGGTTACGGTTGGTAGCAGCCAGAATGCGGATATCCACTTTTTTCCGCTTCCCCCCGATCGGCTCGATTTCCATTTCCTGCAACACCCGCAGGAATTTGACTTGCAGATCGAGCGGCAGCTCACCGATTTCGTCCAGGAACACCGTGCCCCCGCTGGCTTGCTCGAACTTCCCGATGCGCTTCTCGACGGCGCCGGTGAAGCTCCCTTTCTCATGCCCGAACAGCTCCGATTCGATCAGGTGCGGCGGCATTGCGGCGCAATCCACCACCACGAGCTTGGCCGCACGTCGCGGGGAGAGATCGTGTATCAACCTGGCTACAAGCTCCTTACCGGTTCCGCTTTCACCCAGCAGCAGCACGGGCACGTTGGTGTCGGCCACGGTTTCGACATTGCGTAATACCTCGTGGACCGGCTCGCTGTCGCCCACGATCTTTTTCAGTTCCCGGTCCCTGCCGGCGGTGCTTGCCGGGCTTTTCTGTTTCGCCTCGTTCTCCCGCACCATCGCCTTCTGCGTATGGTGGTACCAGGCGATGTCCAGCATGGCCAGCACATCGCGCTCGCGGAAGGGCTTGATGAGGAACCCGTAAGGGCCGGTCATTTTGGCGGCGGTGAATACGCTTTTGTCCGAATTTGCCGAAAGGTAGACGAATGCGATGCCCCGTGCTTTGAGGATGTGCGCCAGGTCGATGCCCGTCCGCTCGCCTTTCAGGAAAATGTCGAGCAGCACAAGGTCCGGTACCTG
The DNA here is from genome assembly GCF_000382205.1 of Dyadobacter beijingensis DSM 21582. Taxonomy (GTDB): domain Bacteria; phylum Bacteroidota; class Bacteroidia; order Cytophagales; family Spirosomataceae; genus Dyadobacter; species Dyadobacter beijingensis. Next base: position 172,462 of record NZ_KB907791.1, on the reverse strand, counting down.
TTTTTCGATGATTTCCAGCGCGTCGTCCACGGACCGGGCGATCGGCAGCACGCGATAATCAGCCTTTAATAGAATGATTTTCAGATTGTTGGCTTCGATAAATTGATCTTCGACGATTAAAAGGGTATCCTGCATGGATTCGTACCGTTGATAAAGTTCTGTATTAAGGTCTGATATCCTGTTTGCGGATATCGAGTCGCTTCATTTTCGAATTCAGGGTACTGGGAGGAATCCCCAAAAGCACCGCGGCGCCGTGGTGGCCGTTGATCCGCCCCCGGCATATTTTGAGGATCCTGATGATGTGATCGCGCTCATTTTCGTCGATCGTCTTGATTTTTTTTTCAAGATACATACTTTCATCGTGCATATCCGAATCTGCCGTGGGAATGTCCACGGCTTTGAGCGTGTCGCCTTTGGTGAGCAGCACGCTCCGTTCGATAATGTGTTCCAGCTCCCGGATATTGCCCGGCCAGTTGTACCGTTGCAGCTCCCGGAGCACATGGCCGCTCAGCGAGCCGATCTGCTTGCCGGCCTTGGTGGCGTATTTGGAAATGAAATGGCCGGCCAGCAGGGGAATGTCCGAAATGCGGTCGCGCAATGCGGGCAGGCGGATCGGGAAGATGTTGATCCGGTAATACAAATCGCTGCGGAACCGGCCTGTTGCCACTTCTTTTTCCAGGTTGCGGTTGGTAGCGGCGATCACCCGCACATCGACTTTGATCACCGACTTTCCGCCAATGCGTTCGATCTCTTTTTCCTGCAAGGCCCGCAATAATTTGCCCTGCAGATCGAGCGGCAGCTCGCCGATCTCGTCCAGGAACAAGGTCCCGTGGTTGGCCAGCTCGAATTTGCCCAGCCGCCGCTCCGAAGCACCGGTGAAGCTGCCCTTTTCGTGCCCGAAAAGCTCCGATTCGATCAGGTTGGCGGGTAATGCGGCGCAGTTGACCTTCACCATCAGCCGGCTTTTGCGCGGCGAATTGTTATGCACCGACCGCGCCACTAGCTCCTTGCCCGTGCCTGTTTCCCCCAGGATGAGCACCGTGCTATCAGTATAGGCCACCTGGCCGATGAGTGTATGCACGGCCTTCATGCCGACGCTGCTGCCGATCATGTCGGAGGTATGGATGGATGTTTCGAGTTCTTCCTGTAAATAAATTTTCTCGTCTTCGAGCCTTTCCTTGAACCGGCTGATCTCCGCCAGCTGCTCGGATATCTTGTCAGTAGCGAACATATTGGAGGCAACAATGGCCAGCTGCGAGCAAATACTGAGATACAACTCTTCCTTTTCACGGACAAAATGCGGCTGGTGGGTTGAAAACGTCAATATACCCACGATTTCGTCGCCCACGCGCAGCACGTTCCCGCCCATCGCGACGATGTCCGACGTTTCGATGATCTCCGCGAAATACGGATGCCCGGCGTAAGCGGCGTCCAGGTCGTCCGCATTGAAATAGCTGACGCCGCTGCTGGCCAGGATGACGTTATAAATGCCGTCGTCATTTTTGAAATAGTCGGCAGGATAATGCTGAAATGCGGAATGGCGCGCAAATGCGGAATCGCAATCGAATAGTACCGGCGTGCGGTGATGGTGATCGCGCGACAGGGACCATAGCATAAAGTCCCCGATATGGAACAGGTCCTGCAAATGCTCCTTGATCGTCTTCGCCAGCTTGCCTTTGTCGCGGATAGACGCTATGGCATTGCTGAACTGCATGAGCCGGCTCCGTTCGCGCTCGCGGCGCTCGTATTCGAGGTTAATGAGCATATTATGCACCGATACGGAAAGCTGCATGGCCACATCGTGGATGATCTGAAGCGTGGTGACGGCGATCGTGCGCGTATGGTCGAATGTGAGTATCCAGAAGCCGAATGCCTCTTTACCCTTTCGGAATTTGGTCATCACCACCTGCCGGATGCCGTTGTCGTAGTTTGTTTTCAGGTATCCCGGAAGCGGCCGCAGGGCGATTAGTTTTTCCAGGTCGAAAATCAGCGGATCGTCGCTTTGGAGCACTTTATCCAAAAAACCATCTACGATCGCGTGCCGGCCGGCCGTCAGTTGAGGATGGTCCATCTGTTGCAGCCCCGCCGAATTCGGATCGAGCACGTACGTACTTGCCGACGACTGATCGCCATTTACCGCCATCATGGTATAGGCGAACCCCACGACTTCTTTCAGATGTTGGTTGATCACTTCCAGCAGTTCGTCATGGCTGCGGGCCGAGGCGATCCTCGTGCCGAGGGCGATCAGCATATTGAGCTGTGCCACACAGCTTTGCAGCTGCTCCTTTCCCTGCACCGACGCCCGTTCCTGCCACAACAAGAGAAGCAGCGCCATATTGATATTCGGTATGAGCATTTTGAACAGGTCGGTGTCGTCCTGCGCGGCAGGCAAGGGCGCGTCGAAGAACAGGAAGAGGTTGCCGATGAAATCATTTCCCTCCCGCATCGGAAATACAAGGACGCTCGCGCCGGCGGCCGGTGCTGCCGACAAGTAATGGCGAAATAGCAGGCGCCGGGCCGCGTCGTCGAGGCAAAACTCTCCTAAACCGTCCTGGCTGCCGGTAAGCAATATTTCTTCGGTAGTGAGCTCTTTCAGCTGTATTTCGTTCTGAAAAAGGCACACTGCCTGCCCCGGGTAGTGCGTACCGAGCACATTCCGGAGCAGGTTGTTATCCGTATCCAGCAAAAAGATGGCCGCCTCGGCATAGCCGGTTTCCAGTTTCAGCGTGGTCGACAAAATGCCGGCCAGGTGCTCCATACGTTTCACGGACAACAGCTCCGCGGCCACTTTCCTTAACAAAGCCTTTTGGTCTTTCATGGTAAAAATCAGGTAGGTTACTAACCATTATCAAATTTCTTGCCATATACTTATTTAATTGATTTACAATATATTACATACAAAAACAAGGCCTCTTACCACGATATTTCGCGATTTCCGGCAGCCCTGTCATGATATTTCGTGATTCTGCTTTAAATGCAATTTTCCGGAAAGCAATCGCCACTAGATACCACGGTTAATACCTTGAAAATCATGATATTTAGCCCTAACTTCTCCATCCGCTTTGAACCAATACCCGGCAAGCACCCAGATCATGATGATGTCACTTTTCCACCGCTTCCTTCCGGCACGAAACGGATGTTTTTTGACAGGGCTTTTGGCATGCTGCATCCTGAGCGCGACATGCCGCGCCCAGTTTTATCCCACCGACCCCATTGTACCCGAGAGCCGTCTCCCGGTGCTGCTGGCGGCTTTGCGGAATGCTGAAACGGGTACGCCGGAACGCAACCGGGCGCTGATCGACCTTGCAAACCTGTATTACAATAAGCCGCGCAAACGGTTTGAAGACCTCGACAAAGCTATTGCCTACGCACGAGCGGCAGTTTCCGTCCGTCACACAAGGCAGGAAAGCCACGACGGGCAGCGTGCGACGAAGCTGCTGGCGCTCGCGGCGATCGATAAACAGGATTTCCCATCGGCGGAAAATCTCCTGCGCCAGCTGTACGGACAGTACAAGCTGGATTTGCAGCTGCGGCTCGCCTATGCCTATTGCGAAGCGGACAAGGACCTGAAAGATGCCGATTGGGCGAAAGCCATCGCACTGGCCCAATCCGCTATCCGCGGCAGTATCGGACTGCACGACGCAGTCCGTGAAACGCAGGCGCGGCAGATCGTCGCGCTCGTTCATGCAAAACAGCAGAGCCCGGCGGCGGAACGGGAGCTGCTGGACATTGTAGCGCGTTTCAAAAAAGCCAAGAGCCGGTTTTACCAGACGACCTACGTGGCGATGAGTGAATATTGCTTTCTGATCGGCGACCAGTCGCGGGCCATGTATTATTCGATCGAGGCGGTGAAAACGATGAAGGCCACGAAAGATTCCAGCATGGCCGGCGACATTTATACCAACCACGCGATGATGTGGACGGACAACGACGAGTACCGGAAAGGCGTGGCATACATCGATCTCGCCATCGCGCATTACACGCAGCGCGCGGGCCGGTACAACTTGTCGCATCCGCTGTTTCTGTTTGATACGGAATACATTTACGGCAAAACGGGCAATTACGAGGACGACCTGCGGCGGATGAAGGTCCTGCTAGCCAATGCTCCTCCGCAAACGACCCAGGACAGGATTTACCAGACGGTGATTATGGCGCGCATCTACCGGCGCATGAAGCGATACGATCAATCCGAACAGCTTTACAAGCGCGCTTACGCGATCAGTAAAAAGTCCGGCGTGAATGTGTTCCGCACCACCGCGGGGCTTGCGCAGGTGTTTGTCGATTCGAAGCAATACGCGAAGGCACGGCCGCTGCTTTACGAAGAGCTGGCATTTCCGAAAACTTTCTTCAACAACGGATCGCTCCGCCATTTGCATTACATGGCCTACCTGAACGATTCAGCCACAGGCAATTACTTCGATGCGATCAAACATCTGAGCGTTTACAGCGACATCAGCCATCACGACCTCACGCAATCGCGCGAACGCGAGGTGCAGCGGCTGCGCATTGCTTTTGAAGCGCAGCAGAAAGAAGACGAGATCAAAATCAAGAACCAGAACATCCGGCTGCTTTCGCAAAATGCAAAAATTCAGGAAGAACGGCTGCGCAATGCCAACCTGACAATGGTGATGTCTTTTTTTCTGGCGACTTTCCTCGTCGTGGTTTCGGTGCTGATTTTTTCAAAATACCGGCAAAAAGCAAGGAACAGTCACGAAATTGAACACAAAAACACCATTATTACTGAAAAGAACATGATTCTGGAACACCTGCTTCACGAAAAGGAATGGCTGTTGAAAGAGGTGCATCACCGGGTCAAAAACAACCTGCACACGATTATCTGCCTGCTCGAAAGCCAGGCCTCCTACCTGGGCAACGAAGCACTGAAAGCGCTTGAAACGAGCCAGAACCGCATTTATGCGATGTCGCTCATCCACCAGAAACTGTACCAGTCGGACGACATCCGGTCGGTGGACATGAAGGGCTATTTCACCGAATTCCTCCTGTTCCTTTCCGAGACGTTCGACGCCTCCAACCGCGTGCGGATCATACAGGACATTGCCCCCGTAAAACTGCCCGCAACGCAAGCCATCCCGATCGCGCTGATTGTGAACGAAAGCGTCACGAACGCATTCAAGCACGCATTTCCGGGCAAGCTGGAAGGCATTGTCCGCATTTCGCTTTTGCAGCAGGACGGCGAAATTTCCCTGACAATCGAAGACAACGGCATCGGCTGGGACGAGAGCGATTACAACCCCCAAAATTCCCTCGGTATCCAGCTCATGAGAGGCCTGAGTGAAGATATGGGTGCCGGCATTTGCTTCGAAAACCAGTCCGGGACCCGCATATCGCTGACGCTGCGGACGGATTTGTCCGAGGAGCAGGAGACACGGAGTTCGCTATTTGCGTGAGGAAGGTTGTAATTCAAATCATTCCTTCACCACCTTGAACTGCTGCTCCCGTTCCTTCGACGAAACCTTGATCAGATACAACCCCAGCGCCAAATCCGGCGAACTGAGATCCACTTCCAAACCGTTTGTCATCTGTTTGAATTCCAGCTTTTTACAAAGTTTTCCATTCAAATCAAATACTTTCACCTGCACGGGACCATTCAGCATGTTTCCAGTGTCAATCCTGAAAATACCTTTCGACGGGTTGGGGAACACCTGCCATTGCGGGTCCTGCACGAAAGCCACCGATCTAATGGACGAATAAGCGACCGAGCCGTCCGAATCGACCATTTTCAACCGGTAATAGCGCGTTCCGTGCGGACGTAACGGGCCATCGGTAAATGAGTACGGGCGCGTTCCATTGCCGCCCTGCCCTTGGATCGTGCCCAGATCGTAGAACAGCGCCTTCTTTACATTTTCAGGGCCCTCGGCGACCTGCACCGTGAAATGGCTGAAATCCGTTTCCGAAGTCGTCGACCATTTCAGGTGAACGACGGTGTTCTCTCCGGACATGCCTTTTTCCGCCGTGAAACCGATTAGCGTTACCGGTAAGGGCGTTCCGGTACCGATATAATCCCGCGCCACCCAGAACTCCGAGAAGCTTTTGGTCTCAAATTCCAGGTAGTAGCCGTTCAGGTACGGTACTTTTTTGACCTTTTCGGGTGCGAAATATTCCCAGTTGGTCCGTGCATTGTTGGTGAGCAGCCCGTCCTGGTTGGGGCCGGAGTATTTTGTTACGGCCAGGTCGTAGGCGGATCCGGGTTTTGTAACATTCGACTGCGGCGGCGCGTTGACCAGCCTCTGAATGTCGGTTTCAGGGACGTAAAGTCGCACGCCGACCGGATTGTCAAATGTTTGGGGGGAATTGAATACGAAACTGCGATCGAGTACGAGCTCGTTTTCACTGACGCGTAATGGGCCGTTGTTGACGAAAGTTTTGAGTGTGGTACCCGAAATATTTTGCTCATGCCCATGGATCGAACCGATTACCGTGTTGTTCGGCGCGAAGTGGTTCCAGTCGTGATCCGGTGTGATGGTCGCGCTGTGCTCGTCTTGTAACGAACCCCCTCCATAAATTTCGTAGCCAGCACCACTATAAATATGAATATCGTCGATGGTAATACCCTCGCTACTGCCGGAACCATTGCTCTTGAAAACAAACCTAAGCCGCAGATACAGGCTCACTGGTAACGGTACAGAAAATACGCGCCAGCCAGTGGCTACTTTTCCGGCCCAGAAGCCCTGGTAGTCCCTTTCATTGTTATACCAGTTGTAACCATAATCCTTGCCGCCGAGTCTGTACCAATTATAACCGTCAAAATATTCAATATAAAACTTATCGCATCCCTCACCGGCGCAGTCTTCCATGTCCATCTTCGCAACGAAGCTCAAATACTTGTTAAAAGGACTTTCATTGTAGAAGCACGGCGAATAGAGGTATGACGCTTCATTATTGTTGTAACGGCCGGTCAGATTGGTTTTCCAGGCGTTGTGCCCACTGGCAGCACCCGATACGCCCGCACTACTCGGCGTGCCTAGCTGCCACGTCGAGCTGGTGCCTTCGGAGTACCAGCCGTTATTTCCCGATTCGAAATTTTCCAGATAGGGCAGCGTCGGTATAGACCCGCTGGTGTAAAATTCAACGGTCATCGTATCGTTCGACCGGTTGATGTCAAACGCTTTTTCACACCACACTTTCAACACATGTCTTCCTGGCTGACGGGCCTCCAAAGGGTAATAAAATTCAAATTCCACCTCACCGTCTTTTCGGACGACGTCGATATTGCGCTCGGTTACCTGACCGTCCAGAGACAACTTAATGGGCAGTTTGTAAGAATCGTGACTACCGTTGTTCCGAAACGCCGCCTTTATCGATGCGTTATTGAAATCGCAAATTGAAATGGAAGAGACGGCATTCAGCCTGGTCGTCGCTACGTCGCTGGCTGCCTTGAACAGCCTTACTTCATCGACTGCCACTCCATTGGGTTGGTTTGAATTCAGGACCGAATTGCTTAGCCTGACCTGAAAATCTGCTGTAAACTCCTGCCCATTATTTAGAAGTAAAGAACTGACTTCCACCACGGCCAGCGAATAGCCCCTATCATTGTCAAAGTAACCTCCGTAGAGGTTATCCACGGTAATCCACGGATCACCAGCGCTTCCACGAATCTGAAGAGCGTTAGAGTTCGTATGCCTGACGCTAAACCATATTTCGTCTTCCCGCGCCCTATATCCGGATAAATTGAATGTCCCATCCAGGTCTCCCGTTGAAGGCACCCAGGCATATGGAGAGATTGCGTCAAACACAAATGCATTTGCCGACGAATACCCTGCGCCGCTCCTCAGCCGGAAGTGCTCCGAAGTAGGCATAAAATCGAATGCATCCGCACCTGGGATACCCATCGCCGGCTCCCGGATATCGAGGGCAGGAAGAGCCTCAAAATCCTGTAAGTAAGGCAATACCAGCTTTGGGTTGGGAATCTGCCGCAACTTCATTTCGAGTGCGTCGTTGCCTTGTATGGGATCGCCCGGGAGTCGTACGGCTACGCGCAATGTGGCCTCGGTAACCAAAGCCAGGTTTTCGCGCCGTTGAAATGTATAATCTGCGCTGGATGTGGCGGGTATAGTCATCGTTACCTGCTCCCAATGCATGACCCCGCCCAGCGAATAGCCCACCTCGAACGGCCGGGTCTGCGGCTGGTCGTCGAGGTTTTTGATGCGAACCGTAATGGCATGTTCGGCGGTGTAGGCTGAACGTGTAAACATTCTGACATTCGAAGCAGGCGACACCAGCGCTACGATGGCAAGGTCGTTGTCCGAAATATTGCCCTGGCAGCTTCCATTGTCAGGCTTACGCATGAGGGCCACCGACCGGCGCCCGGGCACCTGGTCCTTCCGCGCCCTGACCGATATGTAATAGGTCGAATCTCTGGATAATGATGATAATGTATATTTCAACGCCGAGGTCAATCCCACAGACCGCATTTCATCGCCGGATGATAGCATTACCTCGTAATCGGAAGCCCCGCTGACCGCATTCCATTGCAGTGCGACATATCCCTCGCATTGAACAGCTTGCAGCGACACCACCGGAACACCCAAAACGGCAAATGTGCCACTGGTATTGGAAAAGGCAGTCCCGTTCCGCATCACCCTTACTTTTGCATTGCCGGAAGCGCCGTCGGGAACTGTCCACGGAATTTGCCGCAACTCCGCCGAGACATTCGCATTGATCGCGTTCCAACTTCCCCCGTTATCGAGCGAATAGGCTACATGGAAGGTACTCAGCGTGTCGCCGTAGGAGTCCCAGCAGATATTCACCGCATCGCCTTTTGCCAGTCGATCCCCCGCCAATGGATAGGTGACAGTCACCGAAGGTTCAATAATGTCATACACCACGAAATACTCCTGCACGCCCTGGGGAATGTGTGCCGCCTCCACTTTCACAGAATAAGTACCCGCCGCCGGTTCCTCGATTACGATCTGTTCGATGTTGTTGAGCGTGTCCACCCCCGAAACTGCCGGTGCATTTGGCGCAGCCGCGGACGGGAATTTAGGTAACACTTTACTATTACCCGGCCTGGTTACCGTGAGGTCGAGATTGTTTACCAGTGTTTTACCGCCTGCCAGCAACGAAGTCGCCGGGTCATTCCAATAGAGCATTACTTTCAATTTTGCCGTATTGGCAGGCACGACAATCTCATGGGTATTCGTGGCCGAACGGCTCAGCTGCCCGGAAAAATACCGGCCTTTGTCGAGCATGCTGACCGACCGGAGCAGGTTCATGATCCCAAAACCGTGGCTGAAATCCGGGCCGGGAAGGCCCATATCGGTCGCCCCGTTGCAAATCAGCGCCTTCAAGAGGGCATTCTTCGGATTATTCCGCTGATGCAGCTGCCGGTATCGTTCGACCAGCAATGCCGCCCCGCCTGTTACTGCGGGCGACGCCATGCTCGTTCCCGAAGCGGTCTGGTAGGCATTGTTCTGTATAGTGGAAAAAATGCTCCCGCCCGGCGCGATCACCTCGGGCTTAATCCGTCCGTCGGAAGTGGGGCCTTTGGACGATGCGGGGCTTACAATGCCGGTTGAAGTCGTTCTACCGACAGTGATAATATTTTTTGCTGATTGACAATCACCTGCAACGGTACCGAAACCGACGGGGTACCCGGCGTCCTGGCAGTTTGTTTCCGTCCCGCTGTTGCCTGCCGAAAAAACGTGCTGCAAATAAGGAAATTCGAATGCCTGCTGATCGAGCGCAGCCGCTCCGTCGTAGTACATACCAAAACTCCCGCAAAGGGTGTAGCCACCGTAGGTATTGCTGGTAACCACCATGCCGTAATCCCTGATCAGCGAGGCCGGTGCAGTCCAGATCGCCTCGCGCGAACGCGCCACGATTTTTGCCTTCGGTGCATAGCCACGATACTTCTCATTAAGCAAACCTGATCCCGCAGCCGTGCCTCCTACGTGAATGCCGTGCCAGCTTTCGTGCATGGGAACGTAACTGATCACCCGCTTACCGACATCCGGATGCACCAACGGGGTAAAATCATCCCCCAACCCGATCACCACCCCTTCACCCGTCAGTTTATAGCCCAAAATCGCCGTAGAACCCAGCACGTTCGCCCTTGTGCTGGCCGTGCTTTTGTCGTTCAGCATGTCGGATGGGGGCGCTATCGGCGCGATGTACTGTACCCACGGGAGCTCGGCCAGGCGGCGGACGCTGCCTTCGGGAATCCGGACGTCCAGGATCTGATAGGGTTTCAGGGCCTCATACAGCACTTCGAAACTGTTCTGGGTCAGGTCGCGGAGCACTTCATCGAAGGAGAATGATTTGGCGAAATTCAGTTTCAGGTCGATTTTCCCGGCCACATTGCGGGCATGGTCGGGAACGGTCCCGGCCAGCAATGCCGGTTCGACCACATCTTCCGGCGTCGGCCTGTAAATGGCGCGAACGCCGAGTTTTTTCAGGGATTTGCCGTTCACGCGGCCCGCCAGCGTGGCCGTATAGGCGAAGTCCGGAATGTAGTCGAGGATCTCGATTCCCTGCGCCTTCATGGCGGCCAGCGTGGCCTCGTCGGGGAGTTGGCGGAACTGTATCACCACCAGCGACTTCCCCATCTGCCCCTGCGACGGCCGCCCATACCCCTGCGGCACATCGTCGGGAACACTGTCGGGAAGTGCTAATACCCTGTTTTTTAGAAACAACCGGTGCCCGGACTGGCGTTGGGCAATGCTTTGCAATGATAAAAGAAAAAGCAGTAGTAGTAGACTGGTCGTCTGTTTGATAGAGGCCATGCAAATATGTAACCGATAGGAAAGGATATTGCGAAAATAGCAGACAAAAAACGATTCTCCATATGCGGATTACCGTTTAATCAAAATTCACCCGCAGCGACGTCCCAGCACCTGTTTTTCAGTAACTTTTAGCCCTCCCTCCCATTCACACACCGCCCCGGAAATACCAACCGCTCAACCCTTATCGCATGGACATCGTTACCGACCTAACCTCTCAGGCCATTTCATTTCTGACACTGTTACAGGACATTTCAAAAGATTTTGGCATACTCCGCAAAAAGCGCGACGCCAAAGGCTATATGCCGGCCGTACAAGCGGAAATGGAGCGGTTCAAAGAATACCTCGACGGCCGCCTATCCCCCGGCGACCCAGTCACAGGCCGCTACAATATCCCCGACCGTCGTACCGAGCGAATAAAGGAAATTGTCTTCTGCTCCTCGGCGGAAACTACGGAGCAGGCATTGGAAGCAACATTCTATACCATTTCCAACAACCTGATCAAATGGATAGAGCGGGTGACAAAGAGAGAAAAGCCAATCTTTCCTGGGGTTGAAGGAGATATTTCCGACATTATTCTGATGTCACCCGACGAATGGCGCCGGGAGATCCGGAATATCCTCTACGACGACCCGTACGAACGCGTCAACCTGGCACGGGCCATTCATTATATCCCTGCATTGATCGTCCTGACGCTCAGCGAGAAACCTCCGAAGAAAGGCTGGTTATCCAGCTTGTCGGGGCGGGCCGACGACGGGATCGAACAGCAACGCAAACACCAGGTCTTCGAACCCGGCACTACTTATGCCACGCTGGCGGCGGAGGATCGGGACGATATTGAAAAATGGTGGTCGAACGTGCCGGTACTGGCACAGAAAACCGAGCTTGCCCGATCATTTCAAGGACGGACGAGGACCAGCATTGCCACGGCGCTGCTACGGAACGATCAGCTGTTTTTCCAGTGCGTGGTGGAAGAAAACCCGGTTTCGTTTGAAATGATCTTCAACCAGGAACTAGAACAGATCGAGCGATCGAGGGAGGCGCGGCTGGAAGACCTGGAAAGTGACGATTGGGAAAATATCCGTTTCAAAAGCATTTGCCCGAAGAAAAGCGAATGCGAAGAGGATAAGGATGCCAAACATGCCTTCGCAAGCATCACCCCCGACCTGCCGAAGGACCCCGGTGAAATCGAACTGCATTTCGCCGACAAAATACCTAACCCCCTACCCGCCGACGGCACCATCGATCCCCTGCGGCGGGCGGAAGCGATGCAGCTCACCGCACTCGCCTTTTCCGGCGGCGGCATCCGTTCGGCGACATTTAACCTTGGCGTGATCCAGAAACTGGCCGAAAAAGGCGTTTTGCACCATATCGACTACCTCTCGACCGTCTCCGGCGGCGGGTACATCGGTTCCTGGCTGCTGTCGTGGATCTACCGCGCCGGGTCGATCTCCAAGGTCACCAACCGCCTCAACAGCGCCAGATCCACCGACCCGATGGCCGACGAGGTACGACCGCTTCGCTGGCTGCGGATGTACAGTAATTACCTCTCGCCTAACGCCGGTGTTATGTCCACCGACGCGTGGACGATCGGCATTACCTGGATCAGGAATACGCTCATCAATCAGATCATTCTTTTGCTGCTCTTGTGTACGGCGCTCGCGTTTGTGGAGATGGTTTATATGGCCTGGGAAGGCCTGGCCTCGGATGTGACTTATCCCTGGCTGATCACAACAAGTATCGCCTGTGCTTTTATGGCTATGGGAACGCATTTCGCCGCGGAGGGTATGCGAACCTTTAACAACGAACCTGCCCACAAGGCCTGGATAAATAATGTGGTCAGAGGTAACTACGCCTACGCGCTCGTCGTTTCGGCCGCATTGACCGCCTTCTTCCTCTCGACCTGGCTTTTTAAGTCGGCCGAAAAAATATACCCGTTATCCGAAAAGCTGGAAATTTTCGTAGGCCCGGCCCTGTTCGCAATCGCATGCCTCGTTTACATTGCCTACAAGGGCAAATATCACGAGCAAAAGAGATTCGAAAATCCCTCGACCGCCAGAAACTATATTTTTGCCTCTTCCGTCGTCGGCGTGGTGGTAACATTTCTGCTCATGACGATCGTCTGGAAATTTTACGAACTAATCAGGCATCCGGCCCCCCTCTACCTGGTTGAAAATGACTCGTTCAGGCAGCACATTTCTTCGATTTCCAGCAATGATGAAACCGTGAAAAAGCTGGCATTTACTTTCGGTCTGCCATTGATGCTGGAAATGATGAGCCTGGGTGTCGTGTTCAGAATGTTCATCATGGGCATTTTCTTCCCGGACGAGCGGCGCGAATGGTGGGGACGCACCGGCGCCGAGCTGCACCGGTTTATGCTGATCTGGATTTTGATGACCATAGCTGTTTTCTTTCTTCCCAAACTGGCCAACCGGATAGAAGCAATCAAAGAAAGCGAGGTCGAATACTTCGTAGGGCTTGTCGGAGGATGGGCGGCGATCGTCGGCTTCGGGGTCAGGCTGGCCTTTGGCTCCACTACTTCGGGTGAGAATAAGGAAAAAACCGGGCTCAATGCCAAGGAAATATTCGTACGCCTGGTCCCCTATCTGTTTATGATCGGCTTCCTGCTGATTGGCTCGGCTACGCTGAATTACCTGTTGAAATTCAATACGCTACCCGCTCAAACGGGCTTGGAGAAATTCGGGATCAGCGTTTTAAATTTTGCAGTACTCCTGGCCGTAACCGCATTGCTCAGCTACCGCGCCGGCGTCAACGAATTCACGCTCCACCATTTCTACCGCAACCGCCTCATACGTGCGTACCTGGGTGCCACGCGCAGGCGCACGGAGCGCATTCAGACGGCCAATAGCTTCACCGGATTCGATAGCAAGGACGATATTCCGCTGGAAGAATTCCGCAAACCGGAATACTACGGCCCTTACCCGCTCATCAACACCGCCTTGAATGCCACCGTCGTGTCCGAACTCGACCGCCAGGACCGGAAAGCGGAGTCGTTCATTTTCTCGCCGCTGTTCTGCGGCTTCGATTTCAGTGCGACGCGCGCCGCGGCCTATAACAAAAAGGAAATCGCCAACTACGGTTACCGCCCTACCGCGCAATTTGCCGACAGCCCTACCCTCGGCACGGCGATGGCGATTTCCGGCGCGGCTGTGAACCCGAATATGGGCTACCACTCCTCGGCGGCCACGGCATTTTTGCTCAGTGTGTTCAATGTAAAACTGGGCTGGTGGCTCGGTAACCCCCGGACGGAGCAATGGCAGAAATCGGAGCCGACGCAGGGCCTTGCCTACCTGGTGTTCGACCTCATCGGCAAATCGGATATGAGTTCCGATTTCGTGAACCTGTCGGATGGCGGGCATTTCGATAACATGGGTTTATACGAACTGGTGCGCCGCCGTTGCCATCAGATCATCGTCTGCGATGCCGAAGAAGACAATACGTCGCTCTGCGAGGGCCTGGCGATGGCGGTAAGGCGCTGCCGGATCGATTTTGGCGTGGAAATAGACATCGACACCAGTCCCATTACCAGCAAGGACGCCAATACCGGGCTGTGCCGTTCCCACGTGGCGACGGGGACGATCAAATACCCGGGCAATGTGACTCCGGGCACGCTGATTTACATTAAAACCGCCCTCAACGGCGACGAATCGGCCGATATCCGCGAGTACAAAATGCAGAACCCGAAATTCCCGCAGCAGCCCACTTCCGACCAGTTCTTTACCGAAGAGCAGTTCGAAAGCTATCGCAAACTCGGGTATCACAGCATTGATTGACCCGGCCCTCATACCGTAACCGCAATTCGTATACAACTTGCCCGGATTCGTGTTATCCGGCGGCGGAGCATTGGCTGCACATTTGTACCATCATTAAAAATCAGAAAAAATGAACAACACGATTTTAATTACAGGTGCAAGCAGCGGTATCGGCAAAGCAACCGCACAATTATTTCATGCAAAAGGCTGGAACGTAATTGCTACCATGCGCCGCCCGGAAGAAGAGCCGGAACTGGGCGCCTTGGAAAACATATGGGTTACCAAACTGGACGTGCTGGACAGCGAATCGATCCGGAAAGCGGTGGAGGGCGGCATTGCCCGCTTTGGAAAAATAGATGTACTGCTCAACAACGCCGGCTACGGCGCCTACGGCCCGCTCGAATCGTTTTCTCGCGAAAGCATCGTACGCCAGTTCGATACCAATGTGATCGGCCTGCTGGATGTTTCCAAAGCCGTATTGCCGCATTTCCGCAGCCGGAAAAGCGGTGTGATCATCAACATTTCATCCATTGGTGGCAAGATGACCTTCCCCCTCGGGGCATTGTACCACGGCACGAAATTCGCCGTCGAAGGCATTTCAGAATCGCTGAGCTTCGAAGTGGCGCAGTTTGGCGGAAAGGTCAAGATCGTCGAGCCGGGCGCCATCGCGACTGATTTTGCAGGCCGGTCCATCGATTTCAGCAATGACGAATCCCTGACCGACTACCAGCCGCTGGTAGACCGTTTCGCCGCCGCCATCGGGCCGATGTTTGAAAACGCTTCGCCTGCCAGCCTGGTGGCAGAAGTCATCTTCGAGGCAGCTACGGACGGCAGCGACCGGCTTCGCTACACGGCCGGCGCCGATGCCGAAACGATCATCGCCAGCCGGGCCGGATCGGACGATACGGCATTTCTCGGGGCCATCAAATCCCAGTTCGGGTTGTAAATAGCAGGGCCATTGCCAGCGGATGACGATCGCCGGCAATGGCCTGTTTATATTTGTCAAAATCAATGCAAAAATCATGAGCGAGCTTATTCATCTGCGGACGGTGTCGGATATCGTGAAATTTTTCAAGCTGGACGACCCGGTCCGGCACCCGCTGGTCGATGTCGTCGATTTTGCACGCGTGATGGGCCACATCACCGAGCCGCTCACGGTACAGTCCGACTTCTACGCCATTATTTTCAAGCATTACCGCAACAACCATTTCCGCTACGGCCGCAAGCTGGTGGATTTTCAGGACGGCAGCCTCATTTGCCTCGCCCCCGGCCAGTCGCTGCAGATGGATAGCGACACCGAAGCGCCGGCCAATAAGGGCTGGGGATTGTTTTTCCACCCCGACCTGATCCGCGCCTCGTCCCTGCATGCCAAAATGAAGGGCTATACCTTCTTCTCCTATGAAATATCGGAAGCCCTTCACCTTTCGGAAAAAGAGGAACAAGCCCTTCTCGATTGCGCCTCGAAAATTGATCATGAGCTGGGACAAAACATCGACGAGCACAGCCAGGCCATCATCATTTCGACCATCGAGCTGTTTCTCAACTATTGCTCGCGCTTTTACGGCCGGCAGTTCATCACCCGCCAAAACTCCAACCACCACGTGGCAGCGCAGGTGGAAAAGGTTTTAAATTCCTGTTTCGAAAACAACGGTATCGCCGAGAAAGGCCTGCCGACGGTGAAATTCCTCGCCGACCAGGTGAACCTGTCACCCGGTTACCTGAGCGATCTGCTCAAACGCGAAACCGGCCGCAATGCACAGGACCACATTCATTTTTACCTAATCGAGGAAGCGAAGAACATCCTGCTGGGCACGAACAAGTCTGTGGGCGAGATCGCCTATTCGCTGGGGTTCGAATACCCGCAGTATTTCAACAAACTTTTCAAACAGAAGACCGGCCACACGCCGAACGAATTCAGGAACCTGAACTAACGCGGCTCGTTTCCGCGGAAAATATAAGTATCGCCACGGATCGAACTGCACGCGCCTATTCGCTTCTCAAACTCCGCACGGGATTCATGAGCGCCGCACGAATGCTCTGGAAACTCACTGTAAACAAGGCGATCGTCACGGACAGCACCCCGGCCAGCAGGAACACCCACCATTTGATTTCGGTATGATAGGCAAAATCCTGCAACCAGTTTTTCATGCCGTACCAGGCAATGGGCGAGGCGATCAGGATCGCGACAAGCACCGGTTTCAGGAAATCTTTCGAAAGCAGCCCCACAATGCTCGGTACCGACGCGCCCAGCACTTTCCGCACACCGATTTCCTTCGTGCGCAGCTCGGCCATGAACATCGACAGCCCCAGCAGGCCCATGCAGGAAATAAAGATCGCAATGCCGGCGAATATGCCGAACAGCAACTGCTGTGTCTGCTCGCGGGCGTACAATTTGCCGAAACGCTGGTCGAGGAACTCGTACTGGAACGGCACATCCGGGAAGCGCTGGTTCCACACCGAACCAATATGCGCGATAGCCCCCTGAATATCGTTGCCCGCCACCTGTACGGACACGCGCCCGAGCCGGCCCGGCTGGTAAAACATCACGATAGGCGCCACTTTCTGGTGCAGCGATTCGAAATGGTAATCTTTCGTAACGCCGATGATCTGCCCGCGGATCTCGCCGTAGCCGAACCGGTTACCGATTGCCTCCGCCGGGTTTTTCCAGCCCAGCAGCCGCGCCGCGGTTTCGTTGAGGACAAAGCCATTGGTACGATCGGTCGGATATTGGCGGGAAAAATTACGCCCGGCCGCCATCGCGATCTGGTAGGCAGGAATAAAATCCTCGTCCACGGAGAGCGACTTGATATTGATTTCGGTAGGCGCCATCGAGTCGCCCTTCATCACGAATGCTTCCCAGGAATCGAGCAGCCGGCCCGACGGTATCCGCGATGAGCGTCCGACCTCCCGCACACCCGCGTGGTCCTTGAACCGTTGACGGATCGCCTCCACATCGAGCGTGGAATCGTCGGGCATGGAAAACGTAATGACCTGGTCTTTGCTGTAACCCAGCTTATAATTCTGCACATAGCGCATCTGGCTGTAAACGACCGCCGTACTGATGATCAGCGCCACGGCAATGGCGAACTGCGCCACGACGAGCGTTTGCCGCAGCTGTCCGTTTTTCAATGCAGAGGCGATCTTGCCCTTCAACACGGCGATGGGCTGGAAACCGGTCATGAAAAACGCCGGGTAGCTGCCTGCCACGAGGCCGGTAAATATCGTAATGCCCGACAGGATCGCCAGGAACACAGGATCGAGCAATGCGCCCATCGAGAGTTGTTTCTGGGTAAAGTTATTGAACAGCGGCAGGCACAATACCACCACCACGAATGCGATCAGGACGGAAATCAGCACCAGCAATACCGATTCGCTCAGGAACTGGTTCACCAGCTGCGCACGCACGGCACCGATCACCTTCCGCATGCCCACCTCCTTGGCCCTCGTGGCCGATTTGGCCGTCGCCAGGTTCATATAGTTGATACAGGCGATGAGCAGGATAAATAACCCGATGGCTGAAAACAGGTACACATATTGAATATCGCCGTTCGCTTCTATTTCCGAATCGAGGTGCGACCGCAGGTGGATGTCGGTCAGTTTGGTGAGCGTCAGGATCGAGAACTTCGAAGTATTCGGGCCGACGTGCTTGTTCTGGAATGCAGGAAATGCATCCGTCAGGTTTTTCGGGTTATAATGTTTTGGCAACAGCAAAAAGGTCGAAAACGAATTGTTGCCCCAGTTCGTACGCAGCCCTTCGGCACCGTAAATCCGGTCGTCGTTCAGGGTCGAGAACGAGATAAGGAAATTGGGATGAAAATGCGACTGGGCCGGCAGTGGCTCGAAAACGCCTGTCACCGTGTAGTCAAACTGGTTGTCCAGCCGCACGACCTTACCAATCGGGTCGTCGTTACCAAAATATTTCTCGGCCATCGGCTTTGAAAACAGGATCGAAAACGGGTTTTCCAACGCCTTACCGGGATTGCCGCGCTCTATATTAAATGTAAAAACCTTGAAAATATTCGCCTCCGCTGCGAACATCTGCTCTTCGGAAAAGCGCTTCTCGCCATACTTCACGAGCGCGCCGGTTTCGAGCAGCCGCACCACCTGTTCTACCTGCGGGAAATCCTGCTTTACGAGCGGCCCGAACGGCGGCGCAGCATGCCCGAGCCGCAGCGATTCCGTGCCGTCGTTGGCCAGAAAAGTGCGGTTCAGCCGGTAAATACGGTCGGCATGTTCGTGAAAGCGGTCGTAGGCCAGCTCGTCTTTCACATATAACGCCAGCAGCAGGAAGCAGCTCAGCCCGAGCGACACACCGGCGATGTTGATAAAACTGAATGCCTTGTATTTGGTCAGGTTCCGAAACGCGATTTTCAGATAATTCTTAAACATGGTTCTCGTATTTAGGATGTCAGGCTAATAAGATGAGAGGCGAACGCGCCGTAACAGGCCTGCAACAAATGCGTGCCATGTAAATTAAATACTGAAAATCAAAGCATTAACCCTGCCGCATTGTTCAAAATCGGACGCGGCTGTTCGCCGGAATGGCGCGGAACTCCCGTAAATCGTCACGCCCCGGCTCCGCCCCCGGCCTATTTTTCCGATGTACAACCGCAGCCGCCAAATGACCATTGAGCGCCGGGTCGGGCAAGGTTAGCTTTGTCTCACTCATTGAATCACTAACCTGTAAACACCGATCACTATGATCAGCGAAACCCTAGCGTCACCGGTAGATTTTGCCGTCGACCCACACCTGTCCCCAGCCGTGAAGGAATTTCTGACGCCCCTCAATGCCGGCGGCCCGCCGCTCGAAAGCCTGCCCGTAGAAGATGCCCGCAATGTGCTGGTTTCGGCACAGGCGGCATTTCCGGTAGACCTCTCGGGCATCACCGAGGAAGAACGGACCATTTCCGAAGACGGTTACGAGATTGTGCTCAACATCGTACGCCCCGAAGGCGTTACGGCGGAACTGCCGTTGTTCCTCTTCATCCACGGGGGCGGCTGGGTGCTGGGCGACTACCCTACCCACAAGCGCATGGTACGCGACCTGGTGACGCTCACGGGCTACGCGGGTGTGTTCGTCAACTACTCGCGTGCCCCGGAAGCGAAGTATCCGCAGGCCGTGCATGAGGTATATGCAGCCGCCAAATGGCTGGAAGCCAACGGCAGCTCCATCGCCCTCGACGGCAGCCGTATGGCCATTGTAGGCAATAGCGCGGGCGGCAATCTGTCCACAGCCACGGTACTACTGTCCAAAGCCAAGGGCGGACCGAAATTCAAGACGCAAATCCTCTTCTGGCCCGTAACAGACGCCGATTTCGAGCGGGAATCGTTCAAACAATTCGGTACGCAGCGGTTCCTTACCTCCACGCTCATGCAATGGATGTGGGACCAGTACATTGCGCCCGAACGCCGCCACGAGATTTACGCCTCGCCCGCGCAGGCGACGCTCGAAGACCTCAAAGGACTGCCGCCGACGCTCATCCAGGTAGCTGAAAACGACATCCTGCTCGATGAAGGGGAAGCCTACGGCCGCAAGCTCAGCGAGGCGGGCGTGGAAGTGACCACGGTGCGCTACAACGACGTGATCCACGATTTCGGCCTGCTGAACGGCCTGGCGCATATTCCGCAAACCAAAGCCCTGTTCGAACAGGCCGGGCTCCATTTGAAAAAGCATTTATAAACCAAGATCCCCGCATGGGCCGTGCCCTTGCGGGGCCATACCAACGACCTTTTCTATGAAAACCAAAACTGTACTGTTCGTCACGGGCGCTTTTGTCACGCACCACTGCTGGGACGAGTGGAAGACGTATTTCGAAAACCGCGGCTACACGACCCTCGCGCCGGCCTGGCCGTTCAAAGACGGAACGGCGTCCGAGCTCCGCGCACGCCAGCCCCACGACACCGACCTGGCCGCCCTGACGTTGGCCGAACTGGTCGACCACTATGCCGACATCGCCAAAGCTCTTCCCGAGAAACCGATCATCATCGGCCATTCGCTCGGTGGGCTCATTACCCAGATACTGCTCAACCGCGGCCTGGCAGCGGCCGCCGTAGCGATCCACTCCGTCCCGCCGCAGGGCATTATTCCTTATGAATTCTCTTTCCTGAAATCAACCTGGGGTGCATTGGGTCTCTTCACTTCTCTTGAAGAAACCTACCTGATGCCGTTCGATACCTGGCAATATGCGTTCGTCAACGAAATGCCGCTCGAAGAACAGCAGCTGGCCTACGACCAATTCACCGCGCCCGAATCGAAGCGGGTAGCGCGGGGCGGGCTTACGAGCGCGGCCGCCGTGGATTTCGATAAACCGCATGCACCGCTGCTGCTGACATCGGGCAGCCTGGACAATATCATCCCGGCGCACCTCAACAACCGGAACTATCACCGGTACAAAGGCAACGGTTCGGTAATCGAATACAAGGAATTTCCCGGCCGCAACCACCATACCCTGGCGCAAAAAGGCTGGGAAAACGATGCCGATTACATTCTCGACTGGATCAAAAATTACTGATCGCCGGCCTGAGCCTGGCAAAAACCGGATGCCCTTGTTACCGCAAGGGCATTTTTATTAAATTAACCCGTATGAACCTGTCAGAACCAGTCATCGAAGCGATTTTCGCCACTTACGAGCCGGCCATCGGGAAAGACCTCGCAAAGTACCGCAACCACGTGTACCGCGTATTCAAGAACTGCCTACTGCTCGATCCCGACGCGCAAAACCGGGAAATATATGCCATAGCGGCCGTTTTTCACGACATCGGGATCTGGACTGACCATACCATCGACTACCTCGATCCTTCCATTGCGCAGGCCGCCCGTTACCTGCGCGAAACCGGGGCCGGCCACCTCGAAGCCCAGGTTTCGACGATGATCTACTGGCATCATAAGGTGGGTGCCTACACAGGCCCGTTTGCGCGGACGGCCGAAGTTTTCCGTAAAGCCGACTGGGCCGACGTGTCCCTCGGCCTGCTCACATTCGGTATGGACCGTGCCAGGCTTCGGCAAGCCCGCGCCGCGTGGCCCAATGCGGGTTTTCACCTTTTCCTGGTCCGCAAGATCCTACCCAACCTCCTATCGCACCCCCTGAACCCGCTGCCGATGTTCAAAAAGTAGCGGCATTGTCTTTATTTCAACAATCTAACCCATTAGAATGCGATATTCGGGGTCTTTGTAAAACAACGCCCCTAACCACACAGTTACCCATGAATGCCATACCGGCCCCCGATCAGGAGGAAATGCGGGAGGAAACCCGTCGGCGCGCGTTGGAGCGCCGTGATGCGGAGAATCAGCTGCTGCTTGAAATTAGCAGCGCCATGAACTCCGTCCGGGAAAAAAAGGATTTGCTGCCAGCTGTCAAACAACGGTTGCAAACAGTCCTGTCGTTTTCCGACATCTGCATTTCCTGCTATGATTTCGCAGAAGGTACCTACCGGGTTTTTGCCAGGGATAATGTCAAAACGCAGGCCCATGCCGACTGGAAGACCGTTCAGACCGCCACTTTCCCGATCCGTGACGGCATGCATAATATCGTCCTCGCCGCCAACGGCGCAGTCGTTTTCGACCATTCGGCGCTCAGTAACATGCACCAGCCGCATATCGATTTCATCCTGAGGGCGGGCATCCGCGAAGTGGCTTGTGTCCGTTTGAAAAACAAAAACGAGATCATCGGCGCACTGGTGCTGCTCTCCGAGGAGGATCACGCATTTTCATGCACCCATCTCGACCTGCTGGGCCGCCTATCCCTCCACTTCGCTACCGCCGTATCGAATATCATCGCCAACGAGCGCATCGAGGCGCAGCTGGCGGAAATTAACCGCTACAAGCAGCGGCTCGAAGACGAAAAGCATTATTTGCAGGAAGAAGTAAAAGCGGGATACGCATACAGCGACATTATCGGCACAGGCCCAGGCATGCAGAAGGTTTTCAATATGCTTTCGCAGGTATCGGCGACGAACAGCACCGTGCTGCTACTTGGGGAGACAGGCACCGGTAAAGAGCTGATAGCAAGGGCCATACACAACTCCTCCAACCGCAATAACAAACTCATGGTAAAGGTCAACTGCGCCGCATTGCCGCCAGCGCTCGTGGAAAGCGAGCTTTTCGGGCATGAGCGGGGCAGCTTTACAGGTGCTACGGAACGCCGGCTCGGTAAATTCGAACTGGCCAACCACGGTACGCTCTTCCTGGATGAAATAGGCGAAATGCCGCCCGAAACGCAGGTGAAGCTGCTGCGCGCCATCCAGGAGCGCGAGTTCGAACGCGTGGGCGGCCGCGAGACGATCCGCGTGGACGTCAGGCTCATTGCCGCTACCAACCGCGACCTGCGCCGGGAAGTGGACGAGGGACGCTTCCGCAGTGACCTGTTTTACCGTCTCAATGTATTCCCGATCGTGCTCCCGCCCCTGCGCGAGCATAAGGAGGACATTCCCGATCTGGCCCGTTTCTTTTTACATAAGTATGCGAAAAACCTCGGCCGCCGGTTCAGCCACATCGCACCCGAAGCGCTGGAAGAGCTCATGGCCTATCCCTGGCCCGGCAATGTCCGTGAGCTGGAACATATCATCGAACGCAGCGTGGTAATGGCCCTGGGACCTGTATTGGCAGACCTGCATTTACCCAGGGTCCGCCAGCCGCAGCCCGACGCGGCGACGGCGGCCGAGCGGGTCCTGACCTTCGAGGAAAATGAGCGCCGCCATATTGTCTTTGTGCTCAACAAATGCAAAGGAAAGATTTTCGGGCCGGGCGGCGCGGCGGAGGTGCTGGACCTCAAAGTGGGCACATTGAATTCCAAAATCAGGAAACTGGGCATCAGTAAGGCGGATCTGGATTTTTAATAAACTAATTATCAGTCATCTATAATACAATTCTTGCCCCCATTTAAACATTGATGCCGCAGGCGGGCCGGGCTAATTTTGGTATATCAAAAGATCAAAACCCCTTGGCAAAATGAAAAACATTATTCTCACCGGCAGCAGCAGCGGCTTCGGGCGGGTGACGGCACAGGTGCTGGCGCGGGACGGGCACCGCGTGTTCGCCACCATGCGCGACCCATTCCAACGAAACCGGATGGCGGCGCAGCAACTCCTCGACTGGGCCGAACTCCACCACGCCCGCATTGAAGTGATCGACCTTGACGTAACGTGCGATGAATCGGTGCAAACGGCCGTGGCCGAAATTGCCCGGCAGACCGGTGGGCGGATCGACGTGCTCATCAACAACGCCGGCAGCGCCTACATCGGACTCAACGAAACCCTGAGCGCCGCGCAAACCGACCAGCTCTTTCAGGTCAACGTGATCGGCGTCGACCGGATGATCAAGGCCGTGCTGCCGTATATGCACCAGCGTAAGAGCGGGCTCATTGTCACGCTGTCGAGCGTTGCCGCGCGCCAGCCCATTCCGGTCATGGGCGTATATGGTGCCACGAAGGCCGCGGTGGACGCGCTTACGGTGAGTTACCATTATGAGCTGGCCTCTACGGGCATCGACGTCGTGCTGGTGCAGCCCGGCGCATTCCCCTCCACGGATATTGTGAGCAATCAGCCGGTGCCGGCCAACCCCGGCGCGGCACAATACTATGGCCATGAAATGGAGCGGTTCCGGGCGTCGGTCGTGAAAACGTTCACGCCCGGGCCTTTCAAGCCCGAATCCATCGAAGTCGCCTATACGATCCGGAATATCGTCGATGCGCCGCCGGGCCTCCGCAGCCTCTGGACGATCGTACACGGCGGCTTCAAAGAACAGTCGGTCCGGCACATCAACCAGGCCACGCGGGAGCTGGTCGACACGGTATTGCAGGCCGCCGGCATTTCCGATGAAATCGCCGTTCCCTGACCACATAACGCTGCATCGTCACACATTGCACTTCATCATCCGCAGCGACCGGCCGGCGCCTGCCAGTACCGCCCCGCAAGGGCCCTGGCAGGGTCGGCCGTTATGGTTTCCAGGGTTTGAAAGGACATTTTTGTGACCAGCAGCGGCATTTCGCGGTTTGACCGCATTGTCGGAATATCACAACCGGGATTGTTTTTTGTTGATATTTCGTTAAAAAAACCTAAGGTATTTTTATTTAACATCATCAAAATCAATACTTTACGATTTTGGCATAAAATTCGGAATCATGACAAGCTGAAAACACCTTAACTCGAACAGTTTGACATGAAAACCGTTTCCTCACTCTTAACAGCGCACCCCTTCGCGAACGCGGGTTCCCCCGCCTGCGGCGCGTCGCCGCTTTTCAGGATTTTATGGGTATCCGATAACGCCGACGCCGATTTTGGTCACCTTTACCTGCTCTCGCCCGGCAGCCATGTCCACCTGCCGGCCGGCCATCAATGGGCCGGTTACCTGCTTACTTTCCCCGAAGAAATGCTGCTGATGACCGGTTGCAGGCATTTCCACCCTTTCGCCTCCTTTCCGGCCGCTCCCGTGGTATGGCATACCGCTGTGAACGGCTCCTGTAACGACACCGGCCGGTACGTACGCCGTCTGATCGCCAGCCTCGTGCGCGAATGCCAGCGTCCGTCGCATTCGGCCGATACGCTCCTTCCCGGACTACTGAAAGTGCTTCTGGTGTACATTTCGCGGTTTTGCCAGCAACCGCAGCCGTCCGAGCCACGTGGTGCGGACCAGCATCTTTTCCAGCGGTTTATGCATTTGATAGGTGAAAAAGGTTCTGAGCGAAAAGGCATTCAGGACTATGCCCGCGCTTTGGCGGTGCGGACGGATGTCCTCTCGGAAACCGTCCGCAAAGTGTCGGGTTACCCGGCCAGCCATCACATTTACGAGCACATGATCCGCACGGCCAAGCAGGCCGCCATCAGCTCCGGCGCGAGTATGAAAGAAGTCGCCTATAACCTGGGATTCAAGGATATGGCACATTTCAGTAAGTTTTTCCGCAACAAAGCCGGCATGACGTACTCCGACTACAAAAAAGCCTATCAGACCATTTAGCCATGAAAAACAGCACCCGTTTAACCATAAACCCGCATTTCCATGCCGAATGCCTGGCCGACGCCAGGCAGCATTGGTCCGTTCCGGCAGGCTATCACCAGCTCGATATTTTTGAAATGATCTGGATCAAAGAAGGAAGAGGCACCATGATGGTCGACCTCGAAAAACGCCCTATTACGGACAATACCCTCTACTGCCTATTTCCGGGACAGATTCACCGCATGGCTGCCGAGCAGGATCTCGTAGGGTACAAAATCGCCTTTTCGGGCGACTTTCTCTCCGCCGGCAATGCCGCTCACCAGCTGCCGGCCGCGCTCAACTACCCCGGCCGCGGCGAGCGGATACAGGTAATGCGGCTCAACAGCGAGGTACAGCCGGAAATTGAAGAAGTCGTGCGCACCATCGTGTGGGAATATGCGAACGACCAGCAGCTCAAAGCCGATATGCTGCATGGCCTGCTGCGCATCCTGATCGCCTATTTCTCGCGCAGGGGCACGTACGACCTTCGCGCACCGGGCAACGACGAGATGGTTTTCAGCCGGTTTATGAATATGCTCGACCGCGATTTCCGCTCCCAAAAGCAGGTCTCGGCCTACGCCGCCGACATGGCCGTCACTTCCAATTACCTCAGCGAGGTCGTCAAAAGGGTTTCGGGGTATTCGGCGAGCCATCACATCCAGCAACGGATACTGCTCGAAGCGAAGCGCAAGGCCATTACCACCCGCAGCTCTATGAAAACGATCGGCCTGGAACTGGGTTTTGACGACTCATCGACATTCAGCAAGTTTTTCAAGACGAAAACAGGCGTCAATTTTTCGGATTTCCGCAGTGGATGGGTTCATGCTTAAAGAATAATCCGGTATATTGATATACTATCTGCGTTTTTGTCAAAAGCCTCCTATGCAAACGAGCGTACTGATCGTCGAAGACCAATTTATCGAAGCCAACAACCTGCTGATGATCCTGGGAAAAGCGGGGTACGAAGTGCTGCCTATTGCCCATAGCGTGCATGCGGCATTGAATATCCTTGCCCGGAAAAAGCCGGACCTCGTGCTGCTGGATATTTACCTGCAGGGCGACCTGACAGGCATCGACCTGGCGGAGCTGCTCCGCGAAAAAGGGATCGCATTCGTGTACTTGTCGGCTAACTCGACGAAGGATATTCTCGACGCGGCCAAACGTACCCAGCCATACGGTTTCCTCGTGAAGCCTTTCCGTGAAAAGGATGTGCTCGTGACACTCAACGTAGCGCATTACCTGCACGAACAGCGGACGACGGCGCCCCGGACTGAGGCCGGGAAAAGCAAGGAAAAGCAACCTACTACCATCATCGGCAAAAGCGCACCGGTAGCGGGCATTCTGGACCAGATCGCGATGGTGGCCGATACCGACGCATCTATCCTCGTGACGGGCGAGAGCGGGACCGGCAAAGAACTCGTCGCCCAGGCGATCCATAACCGATCGTCGCGCCAGAACAGGCCATTCGTCCGTGTCAACTGCGCTGCGCTTCCCGCGTCGCTGATCGAATCGGAGTTGTTCGGGATCGAAAAAGGCGCATTCACGGGTGCTTATGAGACGAAACCCGGCAAGTTCGAGCGTGCACAGAACGGCACCATCTTTCTCGACGAAATCGGTGAAATGCCCTTGATGATGCAGGCAAAGCTGCTGCATGTGCTGCAAGAGCGGGAAATCGAGCGCGTAGGCGGCAAATCTGTCATCAAAGTCAATGTGCGGATCATCGCCGCGACCAACCGCGACCTGGAAAGGGAAATCGCGGCAGGCCGTTTCCGGATCGACCTTTACTATCGCCTCAATGTGTTCCCGATCGCATTGCCGCCCCTGCGCGACCGCCGTGAAGATATTCCCGAGCTTGCCGGCCATTTCATGCAGCAGGCGGCCGCCAGGTTTGGAAAAACGGTCGGGCACATTTCAGGATCCGCCATGCAGCAGCTTCTGCAGTACGACTGGCCGGGCAATATCCGCGAGCTGCAAAACGTGATCGAACGGATGGTAGTGCAATGCGGGAGCAATACGCTTACCCACATCGATCTCGACCTCCCCGCGCAGCCAGCCCGGCCTGACGCCCCCGCCGAGGTACATTCCGGCATCGACAGCCAGCGCGACCTGCTTATTGAAGTACTTAAAAAATGCGGAGGGCGCATTGCCGGCAAAGGCGGCGCCGCGGAGTTCCTGGGCGTAAACGTATCCACCTTGCAGGCACGCGTTCGCAAGCTCGGTATCGTGCGCACGAAGGTTTTCAGGGTGTAGGCATGCCCGCTGGCACGGGTTTATACAGAATCGCCCTGACCGCCTCGCGCGAAAAAACCCCAATAAAAAATGGATCGTCAGAAATCAGGAAAGAAAATCGGTATTGTCGGCGCCGGGCCGAGCTGTTTATATGTATTAAAAAATTTGCTGACCCTCGAAATGGCAATCGAGGTGGAGATATTTGAAAAAACCGGTACGATCGGTGCAGGGATGCCTTACAGTCCGGAAGGGGCTAATGCCGAGCACATTACCAACGTTTCGGCCAACGAAATCCCGCCGCTCGTCATCTCGGCGGACGACTGGCTCACGGAAATGGCCGGGAAACTCCCCGAGCGATTCGCGGTGGACAAGGAAAATTTCACCCGATACCATGTCATGCCAAGGCTGCTGTTTGGCAAATACCTCACCCACCAGTTCGAAACCCTCCGCAAAAGGGCGGAAGCCACCGGGAAAGTGATCCAGGTCCACCGCAATGCCTGCGTGACGGACCTGCACGATTTGGGTGAACAGCAAAAAGTAATGCTCACCCTCGAATCGGGAAAAACGCGGGAGTTCGATATGGTGATCGTATGCTCAGGCCATCGCTGGCCGCATGAGGAAGAGGATGCCCGCAAAGGCTTTTTTTCCTCACCCTACCCGCCTGCCAAGCTGGCTTTGCAGCTCAATCACCCCGTAGCCATCAAAGGCTCGTCGCTCACGGCCATCGATGCCATCCGGACGCTCGCACGGCATAACGGCCATTTCGAACATACGGACGACGGCAAGCTGCGGTTCGTGCCGGCACGCGGAAGCGAGCAATTCAAGCTCGTCATGCATTCGCGGAACGGGCTGCTTCCTGCGATCCGCTTCCATTTGCGGGAACCGCGTCTATCGCCCGACTCGCTGCTGTCGGCAGAAGAAATCGAGCAGAACAGGCGGGAGAACGGGGGCTTTCTTTCCCTGGATTTTGTCTTTGACCGCAATTTCAAACAAGGCTTCCAAAAAAGCGACCCCGCATTTTACAAACGCATTAAAAACATGAATGTGGAAGCATTTGTGGAGTTGATGATGTCGATGCGTGAAAACAAGGAACCGTTCGAGCTGTTCAGGCAAGAATACCAGGAGGCGGAAAAGTCGATTGAGCAGCGAAAATCCATTTTCTGGAAGGAAATGCTCGCGGAACTGAGCTTTACGATGAACTACCCGGCCAAATACCTTTCGGCCGAAGACATGCTCAGGCTCAAAAACGTGCTGATGCCGCTTATTTCTATCGTGATCGCATTCGTGCCGCAATCGTCCTGCGACGAACTTTTCGCATTACACGATGCCGGCCGCCTCGACATCATTTCCGTGGGCGATAAAAGCAAGGTAGAGCGATTGAAGGAAGGCGGTATAAGGTACCATTATGCGGACGAGCAGGGTAAAAAACACGCCATTCGTTTCGACACATTCGTTGATTGTGCCGGGCAGCCACACCTGTCGATCGAAGACCTACCTTTTCCCGGCCTGCTCACCAGGCGGTCGGTCAGCCAGGCGGTACTGCGTTTCAAATCGCTAGAAGAAGCGAAAAAATTGCAGCAGGAAGGCAACGACCTCGTCGTCAGCAACGATCACGGCGACTATTTCCTGAAAGTGTCGGGCATCACCATTACCGACCATTTCCAGATCGTAAACGAATTCGGCATACCCAACGAACGGATTTATATGATGGCTGTACCCTACATCGGCGGGTATAATCCTGACTATTCCGGCCTGGATTTTTGCGAGGAAGCGTCGCGCTGCATTGCGGAAAAAATCGCGGATGTACTTGATGCAAAACATCCGCCCATGCACGCAGATTGCTGATATGCGGACGATATTTTGAAAAAGTTCCAATAAAAAACAGGAATTTTAAAAAGTAGGCAACAAAAAAGCCTATCTTTGAGTAAATAAGAAAGACGAACATGGAAAAACAAAAATCCTCCTTCGCAGGGAGGATTTTTGTTTTTCAACCCAACTAGACAACAGATTCTAATGACTTTTATCGACATTGTACTTCGCAGGCCGTCCTATGGATGGCAGGATGAATCTGGAAATCTGGTAAAACCTTCGCCGGGGCAGCTTTTCAAGGAGTTTTTCAAAAGACTCAACATCGTTCACGACAAGCGGAACTGGCTTTCGTTTATGAGTTGGGCCAAGGTACTTTGTATGGTGCCTTTCCTGGCATTGTTCATTTTCAAATTTTTTAGCTGGCCGCTGCTCCTGGCCGCATTCGTGTACAGCATGTTCGTCATGGGCACGCACGGCACCATCTGGCACCACCGGTACTGCACGCACCGCGCTTATAAGTTCCGCAATGGTTTCTGGCAATTCGTTACCCAAAACCTGACCGTGAGCATGATCCCCGAAGAAATATACGTGGTTTCGCATCACGTCCACCACGCCAAATCCGACCAGCCCGGTGATCCTTACAACGCGCAGGGCGGCTTCCTGTACTGCTTTCTGGCCGACGTGAACCACCAGCCGATCGCTTCGAACCTCGATGAAGGGCAATACGGCCGCGTCAAAACGCTCATGAAACATACCGGTGTACAAGCCAACACCTATCAGCAATACCTCACCTGGGGCTCCTACCAGCACCCCGCCCGCGCGATCTTCGCCTGGATAGCGAACTGGGCTTTCTGGTATGGTGTGTTTTTCCTGGCAGGCGGGCACGCACTTGCATGCACGCTCTTCGGCGCCGCCGGTTTCTGGGCCGTTGGCGTTCGGACATTCAATTACGAAGGTCATGGCAAAGGCGAAAACCGGCAGCGCGACGGTGTCGACTATAATGATAAAGATCAGTCTATCAATCAGTTGTGGCCAGGTATTGTAGCCGGCGAATGGCACAACAACCACCATTTGTTCCCCCGCAGCGCCCGCAGCGGCTTTAAACCCCATCAGGTGGATTTGGCCTGGTATTATATCAAATTCATGAGTATGCTGGGCGCGGTGTCCAGCTACCAGGATTCCAAGCGGGATTTTTACGAACGATATGAGCGCCCGCACCGTGCCGCCCGTTCAAATCAATTGCCGTAGCCATCGCTACTGAGGGTCATTCCGGTTCCTACGCCGGGGTTTACCATCCTTTTTAGACTTCGCAGCCGTATCCGCGGTAGCTTCCGGTCGTTTGCTATCGGGACGCGCCACGGGTTCGGCGCCTTGCTGCGTACCCTGGCCGGTCGCGGGTGTCTGCGATTCGGGTGTGATCGCGCCCGTCGTTCCGGTTGCCTGCGGCCACGCGGAAGTGCCCCCGCCACTGTTCCCCTGCGATTGGGTGGAATAGGCCTTTTTCGTCGTATCCTGCACTTTCTCCGGGTTGTCGCCTGGCGGCGTCTGCACGGGCCTGTTGCCCGTTTCCCTGCTATCACCCTTTTTTGCCTCGTTTTGCGCCTGCGCCGGTAATGCGATGAGCGCGCCGCCGATAATCAGCAGCATGGTAGCCGCCGTTGTTGTGAATCGTTTCATGGTTTCTCCTGGTTTGATGATGAATTGATTTTCATGCAAAAGACCATTCCTCTTTAAAAACCATACCAGCAGCGCACGGCCATTCTATATTGTTTATGCAAAAAAAAATAAAAATTTCACAAAACAGGCGAGGGTATGCGTGTGCAGAAATACTCTTATGGATAACTCATTTACAACAGCTGTATGAATCAGAAGTATTCCGTAGAAAGTAAAACGGGTATGAACGAGCCGGCCGGTTTGGCGTCCGATTTTCCGGATGTCAAAAAGATGCCGTCGGACTTCGTCGATTCGGAATTGTTTATCAAACAGGCGTTCGAAACCGATCCTGCGCGGGGTTATGAACTGCTTTTCAAACGATATTACAAGCAATTGTGCAGTCACGCCGTTCGGTTTGTGTATGCACGGGACGTCGCCGAGGACATCGTCGTGGAGGTGTTCAGCCAGTTCTGGTCCCGGCAGCTGCATAGGGCGGTCACCACCTCCTACCGTTCCTACCTGTTCACGACGGTACGGCATGCGGCATTCCATTATATGCGCAAAAATTTCGGCAAGGATGCCGTCACCGAGGAGCTTGGAGAGCTGCCCCTGGCCACCCCGGCGAGTTCGCCCCAGCAGGAGCTGCAATTCCAGGAACTGGTACTCAAAATCGAGCAGGTGATCCGTTCGCTGTCCCCGCAAAACCAGAAGGTGTTCCTCATGAGCCGCTTCGAAGGTAAACGCAATGCCGCCATCGCCGATGAGCTCGGCATTTCGGTCAAAACCGTCGAAGGGCACATTACCAAGGGATTATCGATCCTGAGGAAGGCCTTGCAGGACCACGGCCTGCTTTCACTCGTTCAGATTTTACTCCTATTCGTCTGACGTCCCCGCGCCGTCGGAACCATGTTATACCGAATTCAACGAACATGAAGAAATCATTTCTTTCCAAACAGGTGATCCAGAATTTCTTCGAAGGAAAAACCACCCGCATGCAGAACATCCTCATCCGGGAATGGCTGGAAAACCCCGCCAACCGCGAGCGCTATTTCCAATGGCTCGACGAATGGGAAACCGAAAACCCGCAGTACACACCCGACGTGGAGCACGCCTACAAACGTTCATTGCATACCGTTCAGGGTAATGCGGATATGGGCGAAGCCGCGGCTTCCGGTGGCGGAATGCAGTCAGGATCGTTCGGAAGGCGGTTCTCTGCATACAAATGGGCCGCAGCAGCTTCCGTCGCATTCGTATTCATGGCCTGGTCGCTGTCCGGTTACTGGCTGTACAAATCCTACGAAACCGGCTACGGCGAGATCCGCACCCTGGTATTGCCCGACAGCAGCCGCGTGACCCTGAATGCCAATTCCGTGCTCAGCGTGCCACGGTTCGGATTTGGCGGCGGTACCCGCGAGGTGCTGCTGAAAGGCGAGGCCGAATTCGCCGTAAAGCATACGGTGAACCACAGCAAATTTATCGTCCGCACGCCCGACCAGCTCGAAGTGAGGGTGCTAGGCACGGAATTCATCGTGTACAGCCGCGAGCGCGGCTCGAAAGTAGTGCTCAGCCAGGGCAGCGTTCAGCTCCGTTCGCTCAGCGAAACCGACCCGAAACCGGTGCTCATGAAGCCGGGCGACGTGGCCACCCTGTCCACTCTCGGCAAGCTGACCCTGCGCCACACCGAAAGCCTGTCGTCGCACCAGGCGTGGAAGCAGCACCGGTTTATGTTCGAAAACACGCCCGTGTCCGAAATCGCCTACCAGGTAAGCGAGTATTTCGGGGTGAATGTGGTCGTAGCCGATTCTACGCTCGCGCGCCGCACCATCGGGGGCACCTTCAATGCGAGCGATCCCGCCAATGTCCTCAAAGTCCTCTCCGACGTACTCAATGCCAGGGTAACCCGGTCGGCACCGACCGACGACGGCCCGCAGACCTTCATTCTCGACTCGAATCATTAGTATTTATCTAAAACCGTTCCTAATCATGCCGAAACTATTACACATTAAAGTGCTGGTAACCTTAATGCTGGGATGCCTGTTGGATGTGTCGCCGCTCAAAGCGCAGCTCATGGCCCAGAACCGCGCCAAAAGCACCCCTAACCTCCCCTCCGCCATTCCCGGAAGCCGCCTCACGCTCCGCGACGCGCTCATGCAGGTCAAGAAGCAGTTCAAAGTGGATATTTTATTTGAAGAAAAACTGCTGGAAGGCGTTTTCGTGGCCCCCGCGCAAATTCAGGGCAGCCAGTCGCTCGAAACCAAACTCAACAATATCCTCGCGCCGTCGGGCCTGCGCTACAAAAAAGTGAGTAAACAAACCTACCTCATCCTCACCACCACGGAAGAGCCCAAACCCGGCGCGCAGCAAAGCATACCGGCACCCGCAGAAGAATCCCCGGCCATTCAGCAGACGATCACGATGGCTGCACCCGGCAGCAATGCCGTTTTGGAACTTCATCAAAAAACAGCCGACCGTACGGTCACCGGCGTCGTGAAAGGCGATGGCGGCGAACTGCTGCCGGGCGTCAGCGTGCTCATCAAAGGCACCACGCGCGGCAGCACCACCGACGTGGACGGCAAATACAGCATTACCCTCGGCGACGACGCCAATGCCACGCTGGTATTTTCCTATGTAGGTTATCAAAATCAGGAAGTGGCCGTCGGTACCCGCTCCACGATAGACATTGCCCTCGCGCCCGATCTCAAAAGCCTCGAAGAAGTGGTCGTAGTCGGTTACGGCACGCAGAAACGCGAACAGATCACGAGTGCCATCGCCAGCGTGAAGGCCGAGGATTTCGTGAAAGGTCCCGTGCAGGACGCCGCGCAGCTCATCCGCGGCAAGGTGGCCGGCCTGAGCGTGATCACGCCCAGCGGTGATCCTACGGCCATTGCCCAGATCACCCTGCGCGGTAATGCGACGATCAACGCGAGCTCGGAGCCCCTCGTACTCATCGACGGCGTGCCGGGCGGCCTGAACACCGTCGCACCGGAAGACATCGAGTCGATCGACGTGCTTAAAGACGGCTCCGCGGCGGCTATTTACGGTACGCGCGGTACCAACGGGGTGATCCTGATCACGACCCGCAAAGTGAAGGGAGAAACCCCGGCGACGCTGGAAGTAAACTCCTATTTTACTACCCAAAGACAAACACGCAAGCTCGATTTCATGAATGTCGACCAGTACCGCGCCCTCGCGGCACAGGGCAAACCCGGCGCGATCGACTACGGGCATCATACCGACTGGCTCAAAGAAGTGACCCAAAAGCCGCTTTCTCAGGTACACAATATCAGCCTCCGCGGCGGCTCCCGGTCTACCAACTACATCGTGAGCATGGAATACCGCCGCCTGAACGGGATCATGAAAAAATCCGACAACACGACGGTTTTCCCGCGCATCGAGGTGAACCATTCGATGTTCAACGGGCTATTGAAGATCAATGCGAACCTGAGCGGCTACCAGCAGAAATACTTCTCCATCGACGGCGGCTCCTATTCCGGCCTCGTGTACCGCAATGCGCTCACATTCAACCCGACGGAGCCATTGAAGGACGCCAACGGCAAATGGGTGGAGCGAACCGACAAGACCGACTACATGAACCCCGTAGCGCTCGTCGAAGAGTCCGACGGACAGAACCGCAACAACAACCTGCGGACGTACGGCACCATCTCGCTCGCCCCGGTGGAAGGACTGGAAATCAAGGCATTGTTTGCCCGCGACATGTTCAACAGCACCCGGGGCTATTACGAAACCAAAAACCATTACTCCACGAGCCGGAACGGACGGAACGGCTTTGCCTCACGCGGTGCCACCCGCTCGCAGGACGATCTGTTCGAGTTCACGGCGAACTATAACAAGTCCTTCCACGATCACAATTTCGTGCTCCTGGCCGGCCACACCTGGCGGAAATACAATATCGAAAATTACTGGATGCAGAACTGGGACTTCCCGACCGATAATTTTTCCTACAACAACATCAACGCCGGGCTCGCATTGCGTCGCGGACAAGCGCCGGAGTTGTCGGAGCAGTCGGAGAACAAGCTGATCAGCTACTTTTTCAGGGTGAATTACAGTTTTATGAATAAATACCTGCTCAGCGCGAGTATCCGGCATGAGGGATCTTCGCGCTTCGGGGCCAACCACAAATGGGGCAGCTTTCCGGCGTTTTCCGTGGGCTGGAATTTAAAAAGAGAGGCATTCCTCGACAATTCCAACACGATCTCGAACCTGAAACTGCGGGCAGGTTACGGCGTGACGGGCACCGAGCCGGGCAAGTCTTATATTTCTTTGAATAAAATCAATTTCAACACGAATGTGCTCGTGAATGGACAATGGGTGCAGGCGATCAACCCTTCGAACAATGCCAACCCCGACCTCCGCTGGGAGCGCAAGGAAGAGCTGAATGTCGGTATCGACTACGGTTTCCTCCATGAACGCCTCTCCGGTTCCATCGACCTCTACCGCCGGACCACCCGCGACCTGATCGCCGATTTTCCGGTCCCGACCCCGCCCTATTTGTACAGCACCATTACCGCCAATGCGGCTTCGATGGAAAACAAGGGCGTAGAAATCCAGGTCAATGCGATCCCGCTGCAAACGGCCGCATTCCGGTGGAGCACTTCGGTAAACTTCTCGACGAATGCGAACAAGATCCTTACTTTATCGAACGACAAGTTTGCATTAGCCAGCGGCTATTTCGACACGGGCAACACAGGCGAACCCATTCAGCAAACGACCCACCGCGTACAGGTAGGCCAGCCGATCGGTAATTTCTGGGGCTTCAAAACGATCGACATCGACGAAACAGGCCACTGGATCATCGAAGGCAAGAACGGCGAGCCCAAGCCCATCGCCCAGCAGCAGGCCGACGACAAGCAGATCATCGGCAACGGCTTGCCGAAGCGCTATTTGAATTGGAATAACACATTGAATTACAAAAACTTCGACCTGAACATCACCATGCGCGGCGCGTTTGGGTTCCAGATCCTGAACATGACCGAGATGTTCTGGAGTGCGCCGGTAATGCTCACCCGCGGCAACCTGCGCTCCAATGCCTACGACCCGATTTACGGCAAACGTCCGCTCGCCGACGACCAGTCGCTGAACTACGTGAGCTATTACATCGAAAACGGTAACTACTGGAAGATCGACAACATCACGGCGGGTTACAATGTCCGCATGAAGAACAAATACCTCAAACACGCCCGCATTTACCTGTCGGTAGCGAACCTTTACACCATTACCGGGTACAAGGGCATCGATCCGGAGGTGGGCATCAGCGGCCTGTTCCCCGGCATCGACGACAAGAACCGCTACCCGGCCACGACCAGTTTCACTGCCGGCGCCTCGATCACATTCTAATATGACCTATTTTAAAAGCCTATTCCAATGAAACCATTGAAAACATATATCGGTACCGCCTTCCTGCTCGCGATCGCCGCGAGCTCCTGCAACAACGACCTCACCGAACAAATCTACTCCGAAGTAACGGAGGACACTTATAACTATTCCAATGCCTACCAGGCCATGAGCATCGCCTACGCGAACATGCGCAACCTGATCTCGCACACGCACTGGTACATGGCGCAGGAGTCTACCGCAGACGGCATTGTGATGCCCGCCAACGCCTCGGGCTGGGACGATGGGGGCATTTACAAGCGCATGCACCTGCATACCTGGAACTCGGAAAACCCGCAGATCAACAGCATGTGGAATACCTTCTATTCCGGTGCGATCAATGCCAACCGGCTCATCGACCAGCTTTCGAACGACAAAATCACGATTCCCGCAGGCGTAACGAAAGAATCGCTGATTTCCGAAATGCGCACGGTACGCGCGTTCTTTTACTGGATGCTCTGCGACAATTTCGGCGATGTGCCCCTTATTTCCTCCCGCTCGGAAGACCTGCTCGAAAAAACGGGCCGGAAGGAGATTTACCAGTTCATCGTGAAGGAACTGACCGAATCCATCCCGAACCTGAGCGAAGAGAAAAACACGCTGCTCTACGCCCGTTTCAACAAATGGGCGGCCAAAACACTGCTGGCGAACGTATACCTCAACGCCGGGGTCTATGCCGGCGAAACGAAATGGGAAGAATGCCTCGCGCAGTGCAACGACGTGATCGCGTCGGGCAAATACCAGTTAGAAAACAGCCTGTCGGCGCCTTTTGTAACGGAGAACCAAAATTCGCCCGAGATCGTGTTTGCTATCCCATTTGAAGAAAACCTGGCCGGCGGGTTCAGCGCGCACATGTTTTCATGGCACGCCTCGCTGAAAAACAAGGTGAATATGCTCGCCACGCCCTGGGGCGCAGGCTCGGCGAAGGGAGTTCCGCAGTTTATCAATACCTACGACGCCGACGACCAGCGCCTGAAAGCGACCTGGATGATCGGGCCGCAGTTTGCCGCCGACGGCGTAACGCCCCTGAAAGGCTCCTACGACCAGGCCGGCAAGAACGTGGTGCTCAACAACGAGCTGCCCGACGGCCTCTATACCGGCGAGACCGAAGGTTACCGGATGAACAAATTCGAGGTAAAAACGCAGGCGCAGGGCAGCCTGGGCAACGATTTCCCGGTGTTCCGCTACGCCCAGGTGCTGATGATGAAAGCCGAATGCCTCCTGCGCACGGGCAAGGCCAACGACGCCGCCACGGTGGTGTCGCAGGTGCGCGCACGGGCATTCACGGCGAAGCCGGCCAAAGCGGTCGTTACCGGCGCCGATTTGCAGAAAAGCAGCA
This sequence comes from Dyadobacter beijingensis DSM 21582, assembly GCF_000382205.1. Classification (GTDB taxonomy): domain Bacteria; phylum Bacteroidota; class Bacteroidia; order Cytophagales; family Spirosomataceae; genus Dyadobacter; species Dyadobacter beijingensis. The sequence goes on along the minus strand of NZ_KB907791.1, from coordinate 134,560 downwards.
GCTATCAATACGGTTATGTCGAAAATTACAAGGTCGTAGACCCCGGTAACAACAGCGCCGTCCAGTACGGCCGCATGCTCGACGAGCTGGGCTGGGAATTTGCCTGGGAAGGCTTCCGCCGCCGCGATATGATCCGTTTCGGAGTGTATACGACCAAAAGCTGGCTGTCGCACAAGCCCGCGGGCAATTTCAGGGCGGTGTTCCCCATCCCGCAGATCGCCATTAATTCGAATCCCAAACTCCAACAAAACCCGGATTACCAGTAACATATGAAGCAAACGCTGATCGGATGTATATTGTTTTTTGCCGCCGGCTTTGGCCTGGCAGGCAGCGCGGCGGCCCAATCGGGCGGAGCCGTGCCCCGCAGCCAGGCCAGAGTCCCGCAGCAGGTGATGCAAAAGATTTTTGAAGAAGTAAAAACTCCCTACAAATACGGTGTGGTGATCCCCCAGCCCGACAGCAGCCGGATGGTGGACAGCCCGACGGTGTTCCGCCAGAACGGGCAATGGTACATGACCTACATTATCTTCGATGGCAAGGGCTACGAAACCTGGCTCGCGAAAAGCGACAATCTCCTGCAATGGACACAGCTCGGCAGGATCATGTCGTTCACCGAAAATACCTGGGACGCCACGCAGAAAGCCGGATATGTAGCCCTGATAGATACCGAATGGGGAGGTAGTTACGAGGTAGAAAAATTTGAAAACAAATACTGGCTATCCTACCTCGGCGGTTCCGAAAGTGGCTACGAAGCCGGCCGGCTGGGCATCGGCATGGCGTCGTCGGTCGATTTATCGAAACCGGCGGAAGTAACCCGGCTGCCGAAACCCGTCCTATCGGCCATTGATCACGACGCCCGCCCGTACGACGACGAGACGATCTACAAAAGCCTCGTGATCCGCGATAAGGCCCGACAAACCGGTCATCGGTTTGTGATGTATTACAATGCGAAGGGCAAAAAGAAGGACACCAGCGGCAACGGCTTCGAAAGCATCGCCCTGGCCGTATCCGACGACATGAAGCAATGGAAGCGCGTAGGCGGCAAGCCATTGATCACCCGGAATACCGGCATTTGCGGCGACGCGCAGATCGCCAAAATCGGCGATGTGTACGTGATGTTCTACTTCGGCGCATTCTGGAAACCAGGCGCTTTCGAACGGTTCGCCTGCTCGTACGACCTCGTAAACTGGACCGACTGGACCGGCCAGGACCTGATCGCCCCCACCGAGCCCTACGACAAAACCTACGCCCACAAGCCCTGGGTAGTGAAATGGAACGGCGTGGTATACCATTTTTACAATGCCGTAGGCGAAAACGGCCGCGTCATCGCCCTGGCCACCTCCAAAGATTTGAGCAGCAAAAACAAGCCCTGAAGAAATCTGACTATGGACCGACGACCATGGACCGCCGACCGACGATTTCTGGATTCAACGTCCTGACCACACCTGACAATACCCAACTAAAACCGACCCATGAAAAAACTCCTGTTCGCCTTGCTCATCAGCATCCCGGCAACCGCCCAACCGGCCAGAGAAGCCACTTACATCCCGTCCAAATCTCCGCTCAGAAGTAACCCGTACAGTGAGCTGCCATTGGGCGCCATCAAGCCGCAAGGCTGGCTGAAAGAAATGCTCGTAAGGCAGAAAACCGGCTCTACCGGCAAGCTAGACGAGCTGTATCCATTGGTCATGGGCAAAAGAAACGGCTGGCTCGGCGGCGACGGCGACCAGTGGGAACGGGGCCCTTACTGGATCGACGGCCTGCTCCCGCTCGCCTACATCCTCGACGACAAGGAACTCATCGCCAAAACCAAACCCTGGATTGAATGGGCCATCGCCAGCCAGCAACCCGACGGCTATTTCGGCCCGTCGAAGGACTATGGCCAGGAACCCGGTGTGCAGCGCGACAATAGCCGCGACTGGTGGCCTAAAATGGTGATGCTCAAAATTTTAAAACAATACTACTCCGCCACGGGCGACCAGCGGGTCGTTACGTTAATGACCAACTATTTCAGATACCAGCTGAAAGAACTCCCCTCGAAACCGCTCGATAACTGGACGTTCTGGGCCCGGTACCGCGGCGCGGACAACCTGATGGTCGTGTATTGGCTCTACAACATAACCGGCGACAAATTCCTGCTCGACCTGGGTAACCTCATTCACCGGCAGACGTTCGATTACACGAATGCATTCCTGAATACGGACCTGCTCTCGACCCGCGGAAGCATCCACTGCGTGAACCTCGCCCAGGGCATTAAGGCGCCGCTGATCTACTTCCAGCATCATCCCGAACAGCAATACCTGGATGCGACGAAAAAAGGCTTCGCGGACATCCGCAAGTTCAACGGCCTGGCGCACGGCCTGTATGGCGGCGACGAGGCATTGCACGGCAACGACCCTACCCAGGGCTCGGAGCTTTGTTCGGCCGTGGAAATGATGTTTTCGCTCGAAAGCATCCTCGAAATTACCGGGGATGTAGGCTATGCCGATATGCTCGAAAAAGTGGCATTCAATGCACTACCCACCCAACATTCCGACGATTTTATGACGCGCCAGTACTTCCAGCAGGCCAACCAGGTGATGATGACCCGCCACCACCGCAATTTTGACGTGAACCACGGCGGCACCGACGTGTGCATGGGCCTGCTCACGGGCTATCCCTGCTGCACTTCGAACATGCACCAGGGCTGGCCGAAGTTCGTACAAAACCTCTGGTACGCCACCGCCGACAAGGGCATCGCCGCATTGGCCTACTCCGCCAGCGAGGCGACAGTCAAGCTACCCGGCGGCGTGAATGTGGCCGTGAAAGAAGAGACTTCCTATCCGTTTGAAGAAACCATTAAATTCACGGTGACCCCCTCGGCCAAAGCCATTTTCCCCTTTCATTTGCGGATTCCGGCCTGGTGTAAAAAAGGTATGGTGAAGGTCAATGGCAAAGTATGGCTCGAACCGGATGGTAACCAGATCGTGAAGCTGACCCGCGAGTGGGAAAAAGGCGACGTGGTGGAGCTGACATTGCCGATGCACATTTTCAAAAATACCTGGGTTGAAAACTCCATTTCCGTAGAACGCGGGCCGCTTACCTATGCCCTGAAAGTGGGGGAAACATCCAAATTGGTCAAAAACGATAAGGACCCTATCGACTACGGCACGAGCTATACCGAAGTACGCCCGACGACGCCCTGGAACTACGGCCTGATATCGACGCCCGACGCCAGACTGGAAGAGCAATACAAATGGGAAGCCGCGAAACCGGTATCGAATTATCCGTGGAACCCGGAAAATGCACCATTGCAGATCAAAACCAAAGCCCGCCGCATCCCGTCGTGGGGCTTGTACAACGAAATGGCCGGGCCGATCCCGTATAGCATGACGTACCAGCTGGAAACCGATGACAAGGAAGAGGATATTGTACTGATCCCGTACGGCTGTACCAATTTGCGGATTTCGCAGTTTCCATTGGTACATCGTAAAAAGTAAGGCCGGGGAAATGAGTAATTTGAATTAACCAAAATCTTGAAATGCATTTAAGCCTCAAAATATACACGACCGCCGCGCTCGCATGGTGCCTGCAAGCGACGCCATTCCGGGCAGAAGCCCAGCAGCGCATTCAGCCCGTGCGCTTTTCCGAAGTGACCATTACGGACCATTTCTGGAAACCCAAACAGGAAAAAGTGGCTACTGCGACACTAAACGCGTGCATTGTCCAGACCGAAGAGAAATCCGGCCGCATCCGCAACTTCGAAAAAGCCGCCCGCAAGCAGGGTGAAAAGCACGAAGGCATTTATTATGACGACAGCGACGTGTACAAAGCCATCGAGGCTATGGCTTACTCGCTCAAAAACCGGCCCGATGCCGCATTGGAAAAGAAAGCCGACGAGTGGATTGACAAGATCGCCGCCGCGCAGCTCCCGGACGGTTATCTGAACACCTACTACACGCTCACCGACCTGAAACAGCGCTGGACCGACATGGAAAAACATGAGGATTATTGTGCGGGGCATTTGATGGAGGCAGCCGTGGCCTATTACAATACTACCGGCAAGCGCAAGCTGCTCGACGTAGCTACCCGCTTCGCCGACCACATCGATTCCACCTTCCGTATCGCCAACCGGCCGTGGGTATCGGGCCACCAGGAAATAGAGCTGGCATTGATGAAATTATACCATCAAACCAAGGAAGACCGCTACCTGAAACTGGCCGACTGGTTCCTCGAACAGCGGGGCCACGGTCACGGAAAAGGCGTGATCTGGGATCAATGGAAAGATCCCAAATATTGCCAGGACGACGTGCCCGTGAAGCAGCAAAAGGAAATCACCGGCCACGCCGTGCGCGCTATGTACCAGTACACGGGCGCGGCCGACGTCGCCTCCGTGACGCAGGACCCCGGCTACATGAATGCCATGACGGCCGTTTGGGAGGACGTGGTGTACCGCAATATGTACCTCACCGGCGGCATTGGCTCGTCGGGCCATAACGAGGGCTTCACCGACGACTACGACCTGCCCAACGGCAATGCATACAGCGAAACCTGCGCCTCGGTAGGCATGGTGTTCTGGAACCAGCGCATGAACGCCCTCACCGGCGACGCCAAATACATCGACGTCCTAGAACGCAGCCTCTACAACGGCGCACTCGACGGCCTGAGCCTCAGCGGCGACCGATTTTTCTACGGAAACCCGCTTTCGTCCATCGGTAACAATGCCCGCAGCGCGTGGTTCGGGACGGCTTGCTGCCCTTCCAACATTGCACGGCTGGTAGCCTCGGTGGGAGATTATATTTACGGGAAATCGGATAACAAGATCTGGGTAAACCTGTTCGTGAGCAGTAATGCGAGTTTCCGGGTGGGCAAAACGGCCGTGCCTTTGAAAATGGAGACCAACTATCCCTGGGAAGGTCATGTAAAAATCAAGGTAACCCCTTCACAGAAAGTCAAATATGCTTTGAACGTACGCATACCAGGCTGGGTGGCGGATACGCCGGTGCCCGGCGGGCTATACAACTTCACAGCCGCAGGGAATGCCAAAACAGCGATATTGCTGAACGGAAAGCCGGTGAGTTACCAGATTGAAAAAGGCTACGCCGTGATCGACCGCACGTGGCAGAACGGCGATGAAATCGAAGTGAAACTGCCGATGGAAGTACAGCAGATCAAGGCCCGCAGGGAGGTCAAAGCGGATGAAGATCGCATTGCGCTCCAGCGCGGGCCCATTGTGTATTGCGTGGAAGGTACCGACAATGCCGGCGAGGTCTGGAACCTGATCGTTCCGGCCAATCCGTCGTTCACTACCAAACCCAGCCAGGTTCTCAACGAGCAGGTCATAGCCATCGAGGCCGGCCTGCAAGTGGTAAAAGCCGCGCCGGACGGGATGAATGTAGCCATGCAACCGCAGACCGTCACGGCGATCCCCTACTACACCTGGGCCAACCGCGAGCGGAGCCCGATGCAGGTATGGCTGCCGGTGAAGATCAAAAACGTCAAACTGGCTGAATAGCGGTACTTTTATAACGCCGCACGCGGGGCATCGGAATTCCGTGACTACCTTTGCCGATGCCCTGCCCCTTCACAGGGGCACATTCCGCAAACAGCCTATGTACCAGAGTCCGCCCATCGAGCATTTCATTCGGTATTTTACGAACAAAATCACGCTATCCGACGAGGAAGCGGCGCAAATCGTGCGGGTATGCATCGTTAAAAAGCTCCGCAAACGGCAGCTGCTTTTGCAGGAAGGCGACGTGTGGCGCTACAATGCATTCGTGAGCAACGGGTTTTTGAGGACCTACTCCATTGATAATAAAGGCAATGAACATATCCTGAATTTCGCGCCGGAGAACTACTGGTCGGGCGACCGCGAGAGCCTGATGACCGGCAAGCCGTCCCGGTTCAATATCGAAGCCATCGAGGACACGGATGTGGTGCTGGTCACCAAGGAAAATTTCGACCAGCTTTGCCGCGACATTCCGCATTTCAACGACCTGATCAATCAAATCCTTCATAAAAGTTTCGTCGTGTCGCAGGACCGCATTCACGCGGGCATCAGTCTTTCGGCCGAAGAAAAATACCAGAAGTTTCTCGACCAGTACCCCCAGATCGCCAACCGCGTGCCCCAGCATATGATCGCCTCCTACATCGGCATCACGCCCGAAACGCTGACGCGCATTCGCCGGAACAATGCGGGCAAATAGCGGTTCGGGCCATTTCCATTGACATTTGTTTGTTATTTTTTCAAGCAAATATCAATGCAGACCGGCCCGCCCCGGTTGCAACTTTGCATCGTCAACTTAAAAAAACAAGACGATGAACAAGACAGTTTTTATTACCGGAACCAGTACCGGTTTTGGTAAACTTACCGCAACCACATTGGCCGCCGCAGGCCTTACCGTTATAGCAGGCATGCGCAACACCGCCGGAAAAAACAGGACGGTAGCCGACGAACTCGCAGCCATTCCGAATATCGAGGTGGTGGAAATAGACCTGACGGACGACGCCTCCGTGAAAACCGCATTCGAACAGGTACTCGCCAAACATGGCAAAATCGACGTGCTGGTGAACAATGCGGCCGTGAGCGGCTTCGGTGTGTTCGAGTCGTACAGCATCGACCGCATTCGCGAAATGTTCGAGATCAATTTTTATGGGGTAGTCAGGACTTATCAGGCGGTGTTGCCAGCCATGCGTGCTGCGCACAGCGGACTGATCATCAACATTACTTCCGGCGCCAGCGGGCATACCTTGCCGTTTATGGTCCCATACCTGGCTTCGAAATTCGGGGTGGAAAGCATTACCGAGGGCTTGCAGGACGAATTGAAACAGTTCGGCATCGATAATGTGTCGATCCAGCCCGGCGTGTACCCGACCGAGATGAACAGCGGCGTAAAAGCGGGCGTGCACGGCAATAAACCGGAAATCGCGCAGCAATACGATCCGCTGGCAACCGAGCAGTTCAACGCATTGGGCCAGGGGCTTTTCGGAAAAATGCAGACTTTCGACATGGACCCGCAAACGATCGCGGACGGCATTCTGAAACTGATTGAAACGCCCGCAGGCCAGCGCCCGCTCCGCCTGCCCCTCGACGCCATCGCACAGGGTACCGATGTGGAATTTATCAATGCCCGGGCGAGTATCAAGGCCAAATGGCTGGACAAATACATGAACTAGCGGACTCGCGACCGTTAAATAACTAATTCTACAAGATTTTCGAATTTGTAGGTAAACATGGGAATTCGGTTACTTCCTTCGGGAAACAACCTTTTTCACCATGAATCAAACAACAGACCGAGAACAGATTGAAAAACTGCGGCTCATTGTCCAGACGGCGGAGAACACCGGCGATCTGGACATGATGGCCGCCATCCTCGCCGATGACATCACGGTCATCGCACCCGGTGCCCCGGTGATTACGACCAAAGCGGGCGGCGTCGAATTCCTCCGCTCCTGGTTCGATGCATTTACGATCGAGATCTCCTACGCCTCACAGGACATCGAGATCCGCGACGACCTCGCTTACGAATGGGCCATTTACCACCAGACAACGACCGACAAGCAGACAGGCGAAAAGGCGTCGGAAACGGGCAGAATGCTGTGGATTTACAAGAAATACAACGACCAATGGCTGCAACATTTCATCATCTGGAATACCGCGGCCTGACCCTTATCTTATCCTCACAATCAATTAAAAGCCATTATGTCCTATCTACATGCCCCAAGGCTCGTATTCACGGGCGATTTCCTGTCGGACGTCAGTACGGTGAACAACGACCCGGCCCATTACAACAACACGACTTTCAAACCCAATTTCCAAGAGCCCGGCAAAGGTGCTACCAATGGCTGGTGGAACCCCGAAGGCGGAGCGGTATTTGATTTTCAGAATTGCGCCGTGAAGCAGATTTTCCTGCCCGACGGCACCACGCAGAGTGACCCTGCGGCGGACATCATCATTGGGCAGGCGATTCAGGGTGCCGACGGCCGGCCTACCGGCAAGATGGTCGACCTGGACCCGGATGCGCAGATGTATTCGGCGATCTGGTGTGTGCAGCTGCGGATTTGCGATAAAAACGGCGGCCTGCTGTTCAAAGGTGATGTCGCTACGACCAGTTTCAGGGATATTCAAATGCGGCAGCTCGACGGCGGCAAAAGCAACGGACAGCCGCTGGGTGCTACCTGGACTTCGTTGATTACCAATGTCGTTTGGGGCGACCTTGCGGAGCAATCGCCGTTCCTGAAAACGCTGCGCGCAACGACGCAGGACAACACACTGGCTATTAATATGAACCCGTTCGGGTACTATTATGCGCATAACGACGGCCGGTTTTCCCTCGGCCGCATCATGGGTTCGATAGGGCCTTACTTCGTCGGCGAACCGACCACGTTTGCGGCTACCCGTCGGTTATACGGTATCAACTATACGCCCAGCATCCAGGGCACATATTTCAGCGTTTCGAACTTCCTCGTGGAGCAGGCCGCCAAGCGTGTGAGCGTCGATTTCGGGGCGAGCTTTCCGGTTTCCGATTCTATTGGTACGATCCATTATAACCAGGACCTGCGCCTGGCCGTGAGCAAAGTGCCGCAAACGGGCGTTGCGAGCGCCAGTACGCCGGTCTCATACATTTCGCCAGATGATTTGATTGAAATAGGCACACTAGATTACCAGAACGATCCGGGCTGGCTCAACCAGACTGCGGGTATCGTTTCGTTCAGCGACCTCCCGGACGCCACGGTTTCGGCCCTGGCCAGCAACCAGTTGATCCTCATCACGCCGTCCACCGCCCAGCCGGGCCAATATGCGATCATCGCGCGCGAGGCGATTGACGGGCTGGTGATGCGGGCCGATAATTTCATCCAGCGGCTGGACGACGGCCAATCGGTGAATGTCGATTTTTATTCCTACCAATGGGGCAACGCGCTGCCGGACACGGCTATCGGCATCACCCTCGACCCGCCGACGGCCAACACGCCCGTCGGGCCGGGTAACCCGATTTCGGAGGTATACGGCAACAATTTCCCCGCCAGCGGCCTCAGTTTCGAGGGGCAGGTAACCACCGGTCCGGACGGAAAAGCCCAGGTACAGATCACCGGTAACGCGATCAACAGCCCGCGTGTGTACATCGATGGCCAGATATACTTCATCACCTACCAGGCGGGCACCGTCGACGCGGCCTTCGGGACGGAGAATGTGGTGGTGCATTTGCGCGATTACTTCGCGGAAATCGCTGATCCGGTGTGGGACGATATTTCGGAAATGATGGTCCAGTACAGCAACCTGTATCCCATTATGAGCAAATATGTGGTGAACCTCGCTGATCCGGCGGCACTGGCCGAGAAGAAGAACATCCTGATTTTCGCATTCTCGCGCGATATGAACGATACGATGCACATGCCCGTCACGCGCGACCTTTCCGGCACCAAACGGCAAACGATCCTGAACTGGCTCAACAACCCGCAGATTGCCCCGCGCCCCGCATTGCGGACGCAGGCGAAGCAGGCCGTGAACGCCAACCCGGTAGCACCCGGCACGGCGCTTACCGACCGGCAGGCGAAGTACCGTGAGGCCGTGAAGGCCAAAAACGGCTCTTTCCCCGGCTTCCGCGCGACGGAAAATTTGTTTGAAAATCTGTGATTTACGGCTAAAATATCCTCACAATGTTAAAGATAGATTCAAAATATATCCAACAGGCGCTCACGGCCAATGCGATCGAGGAGCTCTACCCGCTCGTGCAGAAGGCCATCGAACTGGAACATTCCACCATTCCGCCTTACCTGACGGCCCTATTTTCGCTCAAACCAGGCACCAACCTCGTACAGCGGCAGATCATCCATTCGATCGTGATCGAGGAAATGCTGCATATGACGATCGCCGCAAACATCCTGAATGCGCTCGGCGGCACGCCTTACATTAACAACAGCGATTTCGTGCCCGAGTACCCGGGCCCGCTTCCGATGGGCATCGGCAACGGGCTGATCGTCGGCCTGGAAAAATACTCGCCGGAAGTCGTGCATGATGTGTTCATGGAAATAGAGGAACCTGAAAATCCGATCGTTTTCAAAACCGCCATGCTCGCCACCGCATTACCGACATACAGCACGATCGGGCAGTTTTACCAGGCCATTCAGCAGAAAATAGATGAACTGGCACCGGATAACCTGCCCGGCCACAAGGATTATCAGGTGACGTCGCCATTTTTCCCGGCCGACGAGCTTTTCCCTGTTTATACCAAAACAAACGCGATCGACGCCATCAACATCATCATCGAGCAAGGCGAAGGTACCCCTACCTCCCCGCTCGACCAGGAGGACGAACTGGCGCATTACTACCGTTTTGAGGAGTTATACAAAGGTAAAAGGCTCGTTAAAGATCCATCGGCACCGAACGGCTATTCGTTTTCAGGTCCCGGCATTCCGTACACGCCGGCGGATGTATTCCCGCTTTTCCCGAATACCAAAACGAGCATGCTGCCGGCCGGCAGTGAGGAACTGAACCGCATGAACCAGTTCAACCTCAGCTATTACTCGCTGCTTTCGGGCCTGCACGATACATTCAACGGCCATCCCGAAAAGCTCAACGACACGATCGGCGTAATGTACGACCTGAAACTGACCGCCGAAAAACTCTGCGCTACGCCATTCCCCGGCAAAGCGGGCTACACGATCGGACCGTCGTTCGAGTTTGTGGACACCTCTAAATGTTGATAATGAAACCTTTGTGAAAGTAAAAACGGGGCGGAAATGTAATTTTCCGCCCCGTTCAGTTTAGCTGCACTCTCAGGCCTCGGCAAATACCTTTTCCAGTGTGGCTATATCGATTTTCTTCATCGGCATGAGTGCCTTCGTGACACGGCTGAACTGGTCCTGCGTGCCGTTCACGAACATATCTTCCAGTACCGTCGGCGAGAGCTGCCATGACACCCCGAATTTGTCCTTGATCCACCCGCATTGCTCCGACTCCGGCTCGGCCGACAATTGTCGCGTCAGCTCGTCTATTTCCTGCTGATCTTCACAGTTTACCAGTAAGGATACCGCTTCATTAAACTCAAATTTGTGCTCGTGGGCGCTATCCATAGCCACAAACCATGAATCATCGACACGGAAATCGCCGTACATGACCGTGCCGGCCTTATCGGGGCCGGGGCCTTCGGGATAGCGGTGGATATTGCCAATTTTGGAATTTTCAAAAACCGAGGTATACAAATTGATCGCCTCTTCCGCCCTGCCGCATTGCGCGCCCACGAACAGGAACGACGGGACAATGGACGGCCGCGGCTCGCCTTCCGGGTTGGTGAGGATCAGCTGCCACGAGACCCCGTATTTATCGGCAACCCAGCCATACCTTTCGCTAAATGGGTATTTATCGATCGGCATTAGTACCGATCCGCCGTCGGCCAGGGCATTCCACACCTCGTCGAGCTTCTCCCTGGCCGCCTGCGCGGGGTTATCCGACGATCCGAAAAAGAGCGGGTCGAAATTGACCATAAAGGAAATGGACGGGTTGAATTTGAAAAGCGGCCCGGCGCTGATGGCCCAGAACTTCTGGTTCCAGATCTCTAAAAGTACCAGATCGCCATCGCCGGAAGGGGTGTCTTCAAATCGCATCTTGCCCGTCATGCGCGATTCGGGAAAAACAGACGCGTAGAATTCCGCTGCTTCAACGGCCTCCTTGTCAAACCATAAATGAGGAACTACTTTTTGCATGACCATTTGATTTTAGTTGAAAACTGATGGATGCGCTGATAGCGAGTTCGCTAAGCTATAAAATTTGTTCCAGCAATCCCCGTCGTCGATTCAAACGGTCGTTCGTCTATCCGCCATTGCACGTACCGGTCGGCCGGGACAACTTCGCATTACAACATCGTCCCGCATTCCGTCATGAAATACCTGCTAACGCATCTCTCCCGCCCTGCCGCACCCGCATTTGCCCGCCGCATGGTGCTGCTGATTGCCCTGTTCGCCCTGCCGTTCGCGTGCAAGGAGAAGGAAAACACGCCCGACGCCGCAAGCAACGGGCCCGTCGGCATACGCTACCACCAGCTGATCCTGCCCTGTACCGATCCCGCGACAGGCAATAAGGGCGTTGCCATCCTCGATTTCCGGTTCGACACCTATGCCGGCGACGAGGCGGACGGCTACGGCTTTGGCAAATACATGGCATTTAATACGAAAGATCTGACCACCATCGACGCGGCAATCCAAACGGCTAATGCGGACATTGCCGCTGGCGCCGCGGAAGTCAAAAACTTCCCCACGATGACGGACTTCCTCAGTGCCCGACTCTCGAAAGTACCCGGTTTCGCTACTTCCAAAGACTTGTCGGCCGACGCCGTTTGGGGCGTGCTGGCCGGCGAGGAAACGGCTATCGCCAGCCTCCACGGTACCGAAAAGACTTTTGACTGGGACAAATTCCTGACCGACCTCCTCGCGACGCCAGCCTATGCGCAGGGCTACGTGCAGCCGGCCGAAGGCACCGATTACCATGCATCCTACTACTACCGGCCCGCTCCCTCGCCGGGCTCGCCCCTGCCAGTTTACAAAATGGTAAACCCGGTAAAGCAGGCACAAATGCCCACCAACGCCCAGCCCGAGCAGCGCAATTCGCGTGGAGAAACGCCGGCCCAGCAGGCGGCGCGCGAGGAAGCGGCACGATCGGCGGCACAGGCGGCCCGCACCAACCGCGGCCCGAGAAACCTCTCCGACGCATTCAACGGCATTTTCGAACGCCTCGGCGAAGGGCTTGGCTTGCCCGGCGGCGGCTCTACGGGCGACCCGCATTTCCGCACACACGACGGCCTGAATTACGATTTTCAAACCATCGGTGAGTTCGTCGCCGCAAAAGCATCCGGCATTGAAATACAAGGCAGGCAGGAGGATGTCGATAAAACCAACCGGGCCAGCGTCAACACGGGCGTTGCGGCAAGGCTGGGGAGCGACGAGATTTGCTTCCTCATGAAACCCGGCCTCAGCAATACGGCGAAATTGTACATTAATAAAAAAGAAACGGCGATCTCCGCGGCAGCGCAGGCGGCATTGGGTAATGGCAACAAAATCAGGCTGGAAGGCGGTCAGAAGCTCGTATTTACGAATGCAAAAAGCGAAGGCGTCAGCATTTACTGGAATGCGTTTTCCCTCGACTACATGGTCCTGCTCAGCCCCGAACGTAAAGGGCAGATGACCGGCCTGATGGGTAACTACGACGGTGATTTCAGCAACGATTTCAAACTCGCCGACGGAACGGCCGTCGATCCGCTATTCGCCAGTATCACCGGGCCTTTCGCCGACGCCTGGCGCGTGAGCGACGCTACCTCGCTGTTTATATATGAAAATGGGCGGAACACGGCCTCATTTACCGACCGTAATTTCCCGAAAACCTTCCCCGTCGTATCGCCGGAAAAGCTGGCCTGGGCGGAGGGTGTGTGCAGGACGGCGGGCGTGACACGCCAGCCCGAACTGGGGCATTGCATGTTCGATGTCGGGCTTACGGGCGACGAGCGGCTGGCGCAGTCAGCCTTGCACAGCCAGCAGGAATTCCCGGCAGGGCCCGATGTGGCAGCATTTACCAGCCTGAAAGTAGACCTGAAAGAAAGGCCGTCCGACGATCCCGAAAGCCGCATCCTGCTTGACCTCGACCGTGGGACGTTCTATACCCTCGCGCGGGGCGCAGCCGTGGCCCGCGACATCGATATCGTGTTCGATTTCTACGCGGGACCGTGGTTTGCAGGGCCGCGGGCAGTAAAAAACTGCGGCGTATCCTGCGGCGCCTACAATATCTGGCCGCGCATTGAAGCCCAGCAGTGGCCGTATTTTCAGAATACTTTTCTGAGGTATACGAGCATTCCCGCTAACCAATGGGACACGTTCACCCGTGCCGAAGACCTGCGCCGCGCCTGGACGTTCGACCAGGGCGCCGACGAAAAGACCGAGCTCACCCACCCGCTTACCGACCTCACTACCACGGCACCGCTCTCCCAATACCTCTGGTCGTTCACGACGCAGCAGGGCAAAAAAGGCCTGATACGCTTCACGCAGGCGCAAGCGGGCAAGACTTCGGCGTCATTTGTGTTCGACGTGAAAATTGAGCGGTAACTATCGTAAGTTTGGGTATCCCAACGAACCTGAACGATGATCCACCTCAACAACCTATCAGCAGGCATTATTTTCGGCTGCGTTTTTCTCACTTCCTGCGCCGGCTACCGCCGTTCCGACCTGTATTTCGGCCGCGACATTCCCGGCGGCGGCACGGTGACCGAGCAGCAATGGAAGAATTTCAGCGACAGCGTGATCAGCAATTATTTCCCCGAGGGATACACCGAATGGGATGCCAATGGCCGCTGGAGAGATACCGATACCAAAAAGACGATTACCGAACCTACGAAAGTCGTGACTTTTTTTGGCAAAATGACCCGGCAACGCAGCGCCGCGCTCGACAGCATCGCCCAGCGTTACCTGCGTCGTTTCAGCCAGCAAAGTGTGCTGCGAACGGACAGCAAATCGAATGTGAGGTTTATCAGCAAGATACAATAGCACGGCGCTTTTCAACCAGTCGGCAAAACACCCTCCGATGTGGAAATGAGTCCTTCCAGTGGCATGGTTTTTAACGCATTCAAAGTATCTGAATCCGCAATTAAAAGTTAAATACAATGAAAAAGCTCATAATAACTTCGGTTATATTAATTGGAACGGCAGGCGCTATTTTCGCCCAGAGTACGAGCAGTTCCACCGACAAATCGAAAACGACCAAAGCGACGGGTCAAGGCGTGCAAACGCCTTCTCCTAAGAACGAAAAACAGCAGGCCGACGCTGCCAAAGACCAGCAGCAAGCAAAAAGCGGCCAGACAGATGCACCGGCCGACAAACCCAATCCAACCGATCAGGTTGCCCGTAAAAGCGCTGAAAATGACGGCAGCAACCGGCCCGGCGGCGCTACCCACGAAAATGCGAATTACGTAGGAAGCTATTCCGACAAAGCGGACGACAAGTCCATGCTGTTTTCGAGTGAAGCGATTTCCATTCGCCGGAAAAACATGACAGAACCGGATACCGAGGTTAAAAGCGGGAGCGGCTCGTCGGAAAGAAATACTAAAAACCACACAGGAACAACCGGTAATTACCGGAACCTGGCCACGCAAACCAGCCGGATCCCATCCAGCGAATAGGGCTATTTCGCGACGCCCCGCGGTTGGCTATTTTCCAGCCTTTTTAAAATATCAAGAATAGTTGTGTCCACGACCGCGTTTGCATCGCGGTCGTGGTTATGAAATTCTTCCAGTTTCCTTTTACGTTTGGTATCGGCATTACCTCTCGCTACTTTCTGATGGTATTCTTGGAAAGAGCGGCAATAATAATGATTGAGCTGAATGAAATCGACGCTCGGATCGGCGGTCGCGTGCGGGATAGGCATAAAATGTTCGTTCACACAGAAAAAGCCCTGTTTGTAATAAAAGCAATGGGCCATATCCGCGGCGCGGACGTGCTGCGGCTGGACGATACTCTTAATATGTCTGTTGGGTAAGAAATCAACTTCCGCCCGTTTTGTGAAGTTTTCGAGCTGGCTGCCTGCCGGTTTCCGTTGGTGGTTATTAGAGCCGAAAATGAGCCATGAAACGCCCAATCCGCCGTAATTTTCATATTTCTCCAATAACTTTGGTAAATGGACGTCATCGGTTTTCGGGACAATAAACTCATCCATATCGATGAAAGCAATCCAACGCGCGCGCTTTCCGAACCGATCGATGCAATGCTGGTAAGCCTTCACCTGTTTCCTTTTTCCCGGCATTTCAATCACCGTCGCAAAAGAATTGAAACCTAATGTATTAACTGTTTCCTCTACCGGAATTTCACTGCCATTATCGTAAATAAAGAAATGTTCAACCCCAATTTTACGATGGTATTCCAGCCATTCCCGCAGGTAATCATTTTCGTTTTTTACGATGCAGCAAACCGCTAAATAGTACTCAGGTTCAGCGGGTTGACCGACATTCGCCCCTTTTAATGTTGAAATCAGATTTTTAATTGAAAACATGGCAGGCGTAACTGGCATTCTGTAAACCGTTCAAATTTAGGATTTATTCAGCGGAATATTCAAGCCCGCCTTGACGATATCCAATGCGATACTGGTTTTGAAATTCTTAACATGATTATTTCCAAAAATTTCCACTTTCTCCGCCTCCATTTTCACCTCCGCAACGATCGTGATCGGACCGCCGTATACATGGCCATAAATTCAAAAAGTCACTACGCCCGATGAACCTGATCGCCATCGGTATTGCCATGTTCGGCACATTTCTCCCAAAGAAATGGTGCAAGATTTTGTGGGAAGGCGAACGTCTATCCATCCAAAATCACCAACTTTACGCAAGGCGTATGCCATACCGAACGGTCTGGCCAGGTGTACCGATATGAAACCTATGCATACGACGTCCAGGGCGACGTGATCGCGATGGTTGCCTACGAGCGGGAGGCCAAATCGGAAAGGTTCCTCGTCGTGGCCGACTATGCGTATTTTTATGACAAGCTGATCAACCCATTCTACGGCCATCCGGGCATTTTCGATTTCATGCTCTATTTCGGTTCGGCGACGGCCAACAACCCTGCCGTCTTTTCGAAACACAATATCATCCGCCGCGTCTCCAAAGGCTTCGGCGTCGACGCCAACTACTCCTACACCGATACCAAATACCCCCTCATCGCCACCAGCATCCCCTGGGAGGATACGTATCTTGACGCGCTTTGGTTTGAGTATTTGAATTGCAGGTAAAATTGAAAATCAAAAAAATATCGCTAAACGTGTACACAAAAATGTACACCCATGAGAATCATAACAGCAAGGGAATTTCGCGGCAAACACAAAGACCTACTATTCCTGCACAAGTCCTGCATTACGACGATAAATAATGCCAGGGTACCGTCCCAACCATCCGCGGGCAGCATTTCGCTGATCACCGGCTGCTGCTTGCGCGGGGGCGCGGCATTTGATTATCTTTGAATTGATGCATACGAAATTTGAACAATACCTGGCCAGCCAGACTTCCCTGCCCGACGAAACGATCCGGCATGTGAGCGGTTTGGCGACGTTTCGCGGGCTTCGGAGGAACGAGGCCGTATTGAGTGCGGGAGAAATTTGCCGGCATAAGATATTTATTGTCAACGGCTTGCTGCGTACTTTCCATATCAAATCCGATGGAAATGAGCATATCCTGCAATTTTCACCGGAACAGACCTGGACGCTCGATGTCGAGAGTTACGACAGGCAGGTGCCGTCGCTGGTGAACATCACGGCGGTGGAGCAGAGCGAGGTAATGCTCTGGCGCAAAGCGGATTTCGATACCCTGCTGCGCGAGATTCCCGAATTGAAAAGGTTTTCCGAACGCCTCATTTCCGGCAATATTTACAATAGCCGTAACCGCATTCTCACAATCCTGAGCGGCACGCCCGAAGAGCGGTACGCCGATTTCGTTGTGCAATTTCCCGACTATATGTCGCGGTTGCCATTGCGGATGGTCGCTGCATACCTGGGCATTTCGCTCAAAACACTCACGCGCATCCGGCACGCGCAGCTGCAACGCGAGGCCGGAATTATGGTCAAATGACCTTGTTTAGCCCTGCTGAGGATCTCAATTTTGCATAAACAAAATTGAAACCATATGCATGTATTTGTGACTGGGGCCTCGGGATTTGTAGGCTCCGCCATCGTTGAAGAGTTAGTAAAAAATGGCCACCAGGTGACCGGCCTCGTCCGTACGGAAAGTGGTGCCGACAAAGTCGCTGCCGCTGGCGCTGCCCCGCACCTGGGCGATGTGAACGACCTGGACATGCTTCGCGAACGCGCTGGCGCGGCCGACGCCGTCATCCACACGGCATTTAACCACGATTTCTCCAATTTCAAAGCAAGCTGCGAGGCAGACCGCAAGGTGGTCGAAGCAATGGGCGACGCCGTTGCCGGCACCGGCAAGCCGCTCGTCATCACCACCGGGCTAGGCCTGCTGCGTTACGACCGCACCGTAACGGAGGACGACGCGCTGAATGTCAGTTCCGATACGATCCCCAGATCGGCCACCGACGAAGCCGCCAAAGCCGCTGCCGACCGCGGTGCCGACGTGTATATTGTGCGCCTGCCGCCGAGCGTGCACGGTGCGGGCGACCACGGTTTCATACCGATCGTAATCAATATGGCACGCGAAAATGGCGAATCGGCCTACATTACGGAAGGGCAAAACCGCTGGCCGGCCGTACATCGGCTGGACGCGGCCATACTATACCGGCTGATCATCGAACAGCGCCCATCGCTCAAAACGCTACACGCCGTGGCCGAGGAAGGCATTCCGTTCCGGAATATCGCCGAAGTAATCGGGAATGGCCTGCACCTGCCGGTGGTAAGTAAGTCAGGTGACAATGTGAAGGCCCATTTCGGCTGGTTCGAGCACTTTGCCGCCATGGATTGCGCGGCTTCGAGCGAAAAAACACGCCAGATATTGGGCTGGGACACCACCGCACCGGGCCTGTTGTCCGACATCGCCCATGCCGGCTATCTGATCGTTTCCTGATGTGAATCACCATCGCAGCTGTTGATCCGAAAAACCATCCGCAAATGCCTGACCGCAACGGGTTGAGAATCCGTCGAAATAGATTTTCACTATCGAATCATAGAATTAATCGATTTTGACGATAGATTTCAGTATTTTACCTTTATCCCGCTGCACAAATACCAGTTGCATGCATATGGTTTAACTCATGAACTTATCGTAATGGAAAACGGATCAAACGACATCAGCAAATGTCCCTTTCACAACGGGACGTTGAATCACAATGTAGGCGGCGGCGGTACCAGGAACCGCGATTGGTGGCCAAACCAATTGAAACTGAATATCCTGCGCCAACATTCGGCTCTGACTAACCCGCTGGGCGAAGATTTCGATTACGCAGAAGCTTTCAAAAGCCTTGACCTGGAAGCGGTTAAAGCCGACCTGCATGCGCTCATGACCGACTCACAGGATTGGTGGCCGGCCGATTTCGGACATTACGGTCCGTTGTTTATCCGCATGGCCTGGCACAGCGCGGGTACCTACCGCGTATTCGACGGTCGCGGCGGCGGCGGCTCCGGGCAGCAGCGTTTCGCGCCATTGAACAGCTGGCCCGACAATGTGAGCCTCGACAAGGCGCGCAGGCTGCTGTGGCCTATCAAGCAGAAATACGGGAATAAGATCTCCTGGGCCGATTTGCTGATTCTGACCGGAAATATCGCATTGGAATCGATGGGCTTCAAAACATTCGGGTTCGCCGGCGGGCGTGCCGATGTGTGGGAAGCCGACGAGGATGTGTACTGGGGTTCTGAAAATACCTGGCTCGGGAACGACCGCCGCTATGCGCACGGACAGCCCGGCGTAGCCGACGAAGGCGTGCTCGTTTCCGACGAGGATGCAGGCGGCAGTACGCACTCCCGCAACCTCGAAGAACCGCTCGCAGCGGCGCATATGGGCCTTATTTATGTAAACCCCGAAGGTCCCGACGGCAACCCCGACCCTGTTGCGGCGGCTAAGGATATCCGCGATACGTTCGGCCGGATGGCGATGAACGACGAGGAAACCGTGGCGCTCATCGCAGGCGGGCACAGCTTTGGCAAAACCCACGGCGCAGCCCCTTCCGACCATGTAGGTGCGGAACCCGAAGGTGCCGACCTTGAAAATCAGGGCTTGGGTTGGAGCAACAGTTTCGGCTCCGGAAAAGGTGCCGATACCATTACCAGTGGCATGGAAGTGACCTGGACAACGACGCCCACCAAATGGAGCAACAACTTTTTCGAAAACCTGTTTGCATTTGAATGGGAGCTCACCAAGAGCCCCGGCGGCGCGCACCAATGGGTAGCCAAGGATGCCGGCGACATTATCCCCGACGCCTACGATCCGTCAAAAAAGCACCGGCCGACGATGCTCACCACCGACCTCGCCCTGCGTCTGGACCCTGCATATGAGAAGATTTCACGGCATTTCCTCGAAAACCCGGACGCATTCGCAGACGCATTCGCCCGCGCGTGGTTCAAACTTACGCACCGCGACATGGGCCCTCGCGCACGTTACCTGGGCGCGGACGTGCCGCAGGAGGTGCTGATCTGGCAGGACCCGGTTCCGGCAGTAGATCACGAGCTGGTGAATGACACGGATATCGCCGGTTTGAAGGCCAATATCCTGGCGTCGGGCCTGAGCGTTTCCGAGCTCGTAGGGACAGCCTGGGCGTCGGCATCGACATTCCGCGGCTCCGACAAGCGCGGTGGTGCCAACGGCGCCCGCATCCGCCTTGCACCGCAGAAAGACTGGAAGGTGAATAACCCCGCGCAACTGCAAAAAGTACTCCGCACGCTGGAAAGCATCCGCGAGGAATTCAATAGCACGCAGGCCGGCAAGAAAATTTCGATCGCCGACCTCATTGTGCTCGCCGGCAATGCGGGTATCGAAAAAGCCGCACAGGACGCAGGACAATCCGTTACCGTGCCGTTCACGCCGGGCCGCACGGACGCTTCGCAGGAGCAAACCGACGTAGAATCGGTAGGTTACCTGGAACCGCTCGCGGATGGTTTCCGCAGCTACCGCGGCACGAAGTTCCGGGTGTCGACGGAAGAATTGCTCGTAGACAAAGCGCAGCTCCTGACCCTTAGCGCACCGGAAATGACGGTTTTGCTCGGTGGTTTGCGCGTGCTGAATATCAATTATGATGGCTCTACCAACGGCGTGTTCACGCAGCGGCCAGGAGTTCTTACCAACGATTTCTTCGTGAACCTGCTGGACATGAACACATCCTGGAAGGCTATCAGCCAGGATCGCGAAACCTACCTCGGCAGCGACCGCACCACCGGCCAACCTAAATGGACCGCTACCCGCGCCGACCTCGTATTCGGGTCGCATGCGGAACTGCGGGCGATCGCGGAGGTGTACGGCAGCTCCGGTTCGCAGGCGAAGTTTGTGAAGGATTTCGTAGCCGCCTGGACCAAAATCACCAACCTCGACCGGTTCGACCTGGTGTAATTTCAGGGGAATAGCTCAATAATGAGAAGGTCGGCCAGGAAATATCCCTGGCCGACCTTTCTATTAATATGTATTTCAATTATCGGGAAAACTGATAGACGGTCCCGGCCTGCGTGAGCGTCAATGCATTCTCTCCCGGTTTGAATTCCATCACTACCCCTGCCGCATCGAAGCGGAAAACGTCTTTTTTCACGGGTGTCAGGCGGAATGACGGCTGGCCGGTCGCCTGGCCGATCAGCTGGTCGTCCTTGCGGGTAATGGTCATTTTCAGCGGTATTTGCTTGCTGGAATATTCTCCCAGGTATTGCTCCAATTCCTCTGGCCGTACCACCACCTCGTTGAAATCCGGGATTTTGACAGGCACTTTGAAGTAGGAGCTCAACAAAGCGATCAGGATGTCGTTCAATGCATATTCCACGCCGTTGGAAAACACTGCCGCCGCGAGCGTATCGCCCGGATAGTAGGCGACAACAGTTTGAAACCCATCGAGACCGCCCGAGTGGCCATAACCTTTCTTTTGGTAAAAAGGCATATTCACGAGCCCGATGCCGAAAATATCCACCATTTTGGTCATCTGCGTGAGGCTTTCCTTCGACACCAGTTTCCCTTCAAAAAGTGCCTGTATGAATGCGGTAACATCAGCAGGGGTGGACACGATGGCGCCCGCAGCGCCAGGTTGGCTCAAATGCGTCTCCTCTCGCTTTTCCCACTTTTTGGAAAACATGTAAGAATAAGCGTCGCCGCGTTTCGGATCGATGGCGCCGCCGAACTGCGTGTTTTTCAAACCAATGCGCGAGATAATGCGCTCCTGCAAGTTCTTCTCGTAGGATTTTTTAGTGACGTCCTCGATGATGTAGCCCAGCAGCACATAGTTGGTATTGCTGTAAGTCGCCTGGGCGTCAGGTGCAAAATCGGATTTTTGTTTGGCAAAATTGGCCAGCATTTCAGCCCTCGTTATGGGCCTGGTCATCGTTTTCCAGTAACTTTCATCGTCGGTGAAGTTGTGAATGCCGCTACGATGGCGGAGCATCATTTCGAGCGTGATCAGCTTCGCATCAGGGATAGCAGGGAAGTATTTGTCCAAATGCGTGTCCAGTTTCAGCTTACCTTCTTCCACCAGCTGCATCACCATCGTCGCGGTGAAGGTTTTGGTGATGGAGCCAATGCGGTAGCGGGTCGCCGGCGTCGCTTTCGCCTGTTGGGCGCTATCGATCACCGCGTAACCAATGGCTCGTTCGTACAGCTTCTTGCCGTTGTGTACGAGCAGCACGCTGGCCATGGATTTGTTGTGCAATGCCAGGGTATCGAGCAACCGGTCGAGATCGGCGGTGTTGACCTGCTGGGCAGATGCGGAAATGCCGATGACGGCGGCGAGGATAAGCGTCAGGATTTGTTTCATGGAAGGTAGTAGTCTTTTTTGCAAATAAACCACACAAAAACAAATCTCAGGTAACCGATCGTCACATTTTAGTGCACAATAATGATTTTATGGTTGCTCCGCGAACCGTCGGCATACTGGATGCTTACCCAATGCACGCCGGACGTAAGCCGCGAAACATCCATCGACTGCGTGCCTTCGCCACCGCTCATGACCTCCTGCCCCGATAGTGAATGCAGCCGTACCCTCGTCAAACGGCGTCCCGCGGTGCGGATATTCAGCCGGTCGGTAACCGGGTTCGGAAAAAGCGTTACGGATGCTTCGGTACCAAAATCGGCGGAAACGATCTGGCTATACGCGAATGTGTCGTCCATATCCACCATTTTCAAACGGTAATAATTGATACCGCCCGACGGCGACGGGTCGATCGCCTGATAGCGGTGGCCGCCCTCTCCTACCGCCGGTACCTGCCCGGGCAATGCAGTCCAGGTGCGGGCGTCGGAGCTGCGCTGGATTTCGAAATGCCTCACATTCTCTTCCTCGGCCGTAGCCCAATCCAGCCGGGCCGTATGCTCGACCGGCGTCACCGAAATGCTGGCCAGTTTCACAGGCAGCGGCGTTCCCGGACCGACAAACTCTTTCGCAAACCAGAATTCGGAGAAGCTTTTTACAGAAAATTCCAGGTAATACCCCTGCGCATACGGCACCTTTTTCACTTCCGACTTTGTCAAAAAACTCCATGCGACACTTCCGTTGTTGGCAATATTACCATCCTCGTTTTCACCGGAATATTTGGTGATCGTAAGGTCGTAAGCAGAGCCGGGTCTCGCGATCCCTGCCTTCTCGGGCGCATTGATCAGCCGCTCCGTTTCTTCGTCGGTAATGTAAAGCCGCACGCCCACCGGCTGCGCGTATCTGGCGTCGGCCGTGGTGATCGTGAAGTTCCTTCCAAGGTAGTACTGGCGGCTTTGAATGCGCATCGGGCCGTTGTCGAGGTAAGTCTTGACCGACACCTGCCCCATCGACTGTCCATGCGGATTAATGGCCACCAGCATCGAATTGTACAATTTATAAGGTATCCATTGGTCGCCGAACAAGTCCGCTGTCATAGTGGTGTTGTCCTGCGTGTTGCTGGCATACACCATTGCCTGGGAGTCGTAAATATGGATATCGTCGATAGCGATACCCGACCTTCCCGACGCAGATTTGGATTTCAGTACAAAACGGAAGCGCACATAACCGGACGGGAAATAATTCGGGACCGGCACGGTAGCCACGTGCCAGCGCGTGTAATCCTGCACATTCCAGGCATCGGCATTTTCCTGGCGTGCGTTATACCAGTTGGTACCGCTGTTCATGCCGCCGAGGCGCATCCAGGTGTTGCCACTCACATTGTATTCCACATAGGCAATGTCACAATTGCCGCCCGCGCAGGCCGCCAGGTCGATAGACACGCTGAAACTTAGTGCGGGCTGGGCCATGCCGCTCATCGCGAAGCAGGGTGAATAAAGATAAGAGGTCGATTCGCTTCCCGCGGCAGGACTCGCTATCCAGGCATTGCTTCCGCTCGCCGCCTCGGTCACCCGGCCCGAGGCCGGCTTCCCAAAACGCCACAGTGCAGCCGCGTCGCCCACGTACCAGCCGCCCTGCCCGTTTTCGAAATCTTGGAGGTAAGGATAGGCGGTGATGACCTGCGCCGCTTTCGCCGTGGTCGTCGCAAAATCGTTGCCGGTGTTGGTATCGAATGCCCTTTTGAGCAAAATCTTTACTTCCCGGTCGCTATTGAGAAAATACGTGGAAGAAAAACTGAAATTAATCACCGTGTCGCGGCCGGCGCGCACGACGGGAACCTGGCCGATATCGATCAGCCGCCCGTTGATCTGCGCCTCGAATGGCATTTTGAAATAGTCGTCCGAACTGTTGTTTTTGACCTGGATGCTGTATTCCTGATAGCCATTCACATCGCAGGAAGGCGTCGAGGAAGCGGTTACCCTCGCAATTTCGAGGTCGCCCGCTGCTTTGTACAAACGAATATCGTCGATCGTCGCGCCGTCCGTTTGCGTGCGGTATCGGAAACTCTGCTCCCATTTGACCTGGAAGCTGGTGGAAAAATCCTGCCCGCTGCGTTTCAGGACATCGCTCACTTCCACGGCGGCGAGCGCGTAGTTGTTGTCTTTGGCAAAATAAGGAATGGACGCGCTTTCCAATGCGGGGAGCCACGGATCGGTGTCTTTCCCGCGTACATACACGCGCAGCGGCCAGGCGGATGTGGGCGCAGCGTACATGCGGTACCGGAATGCCAGCCGCACTTCGTCGCGGTCGGCATGGTAGCTGGCCAGGTTGTAGGTCGCTTCCAATGTCGTCGGGTACGAAGAATTGGCCGCATTGTTGGCGTCGATCGTGAAACTTTTGCTTCCCGAATAGGCCAGTACCGGGTCCGTCGTTGTTCTCACCCGGCCCAGATCGCGCTCCTGCGAGAAATCGTACCGATCGGAACCGCCGATGCCCATCGTGTTGGCAGAAACTTCCTCTGCGTTCAGGGTTTCGAGGTTATCGGTAAATGGCAGGGTTACCGGCGCATTGGCAAGCTGGCGGATCGAAATGCTTTTCTGGTTGTTCGCGGCCACCTGGTCGCCTTCCAGTTTCACAGACACGGCAAGTGAGTAAGCACCAGCAGCTTGCAGATTGATGGTTTGATTAAATGCATAGTCCAATGACCCAAAGGCTGGAATGTCGGTATCGACGGTTTCCCAATGGGTCGCGCCATTACCCAGCGCATACCCCACCTGAAACGATTGGGTAACAGGCTGGTCGTCCAGATTTTTCAAAGCCACCTTTACGACCTGTGCTTCCGGCAGGCTCCCGGAAGTGAGCAACCGCCCCGATTTTGAAGGGGAAATAATGGTTTCCACCGCCAGGTCCCCATCCGAGATAATACCCTGGCAATTGCCCGAATCAGGTTTGCGGCTGATCGCTACTGCTCTTCTCCCGGGAACACCGTTGATGCGGGCCCGCACGGAAATATAATAGGTCGAGTCGCGCGAGAGACCGCTGAGCACGTACTTCGTATCGGTAGTAGTGCCCACGGAACGCATTTCGTTGCCTTTCATCCGCATTACCTCATAATCGGTAGCGCCGCTCACGGCCGTCCATTGCACGGCGGCGTAGCTCTCGCATTGGTTGGCCGACAACGAAATAACCGGCACATTCATGATCGTAAATGCCGCACTTTCCTTCACCACGCCGGTGCCGTTCCGGATAATGCGGACCTTGGCCGTGGTGGTGGACGCATCGGGGATGGTCCAGCTCAATTGATTGGTAAACTCCGGTACCGACGGGCTCAGCGTCGTCCAGTTCGCGCCGTCGTTCAGGCTGTAAGCGACAGCGTAAGTGCTGTTCGGGCTGCCATAGTTATCCCAGCTGATGTCGATCACATCGTTTTTGGTAAAGCGCTCCCCACCGACCGGGTTTGTCAGAACAGAGGAATTTTCAATCACATCATACACGACAAAATACTCCTGCGGCCCGCTGGGCACTTTTTTACCTACTACATTAATCACATAATTACCCGCCGCCGGGGCGTCCAGCACGATCTGTTCCACATTGTTCAGCGAATCGATCCCCGGCGCTGCCAAATCCTGCGGAGCGGCAGGTCTTGGAAAAACGGGCAGAACTTCGGTATTGACGCCGCGTATTACTTTCAGGTCGAGGTCGTTGACCAGGCTCTTCGGACCGCTGATCGTCGCCGGGGCGGGATCGTTCCAGTAGAGCATGACCTTCACCTGCGCCGTGTTCGCCGGTACCGTTATCTCAAAGCCGTCCTTCGCCTGGTTGGCGATGCGTCCATTGAAATACCGTCCTTTTTCCAGCATATCCACGGACCTAAGCAGATTCATCACCCCGAACCCATAGGTAAAATCCGGCCCTGCTAGCCCCCGGTCGTAGGCGCCGTTGAGCAGCACGGCTTTCATCAGCATGTTTTTGGGGTTCGAACCGCCATTGAGCTGGCGATAGCGCTGGTAGAGCAATGCGAGCCCGCCCGACACCGCCGGCGCGGCCATACTCGTGCCCGAAGCCGACGCGTAGGTGTTCGTCGGGATGGTTGAATAAATGGATGTTCCCGGTGCGATGATTTCCGGCTTAATGCGCCCGTCGAGGGTGGGCCCGCGACTGGAACTGGCGTGGATGAGTCCGTTCGTGCCCGTGCGGCCAACGGTGACGACATTTTTTGACGAAATATTTCCGCCGATCACATTGCCGTAACCCGCCGGGAAAAACCCGCACGACGCTTCCAGACCGCTGTTACCGGCCGCGAATACGTGTTGCAGATTGGGCAGCTCGTTCGCCTGCCGATCGAGCATGTAAGAATCGAAAGTATATGAACCGAAATCCGGGCAAAGGCTGCCGCCGTAGGAATTGGTCGTGATCACCATGCCGTAATCACGTGTTAATACCGTGGCTTGTTTCCAGATTTCGGAATTGGAGCGCTTGATCAGGCTGGCTTTGGGCGCGTAGCCTTTGTATTTTTCGTTGATAATACCTCCGCCTGCCGCCGTGCCCGTAACGTGGACGCCGTGCCAGTAGGTACTTTCGGGCTCGTTGCTGACAAGCCGGGTTCTGATATCGATGTGTTCCAAAAGGTTGCCGCTGTCGCCGATACCGACCACCACGCCTTCGCCCGTGAGCCCGCGCTGGCCCGGAAGCCCGGATGCAAGTACGTTCGCCCGCGTACCTGCCTCGCTTTTATCGTTGAGCAATTCCTCCACCGGCGGCACCGCTTCTATATATTGAACCCAGGATAAACCGGCCAGTGATTCCAATGCACCGGTGCCGGCCCGCACTTCCAATACCTGGTAAGCCGCCAATCCGTCGGATATGAGCCGCACGCCCATTGCACTCAGGTCATTTTTAATGCCA
Source organism: Dyadobacter beijingensis DSM 21582 (assembly GCF_000382205.1). Taxonomy (GTDB): domain Bacteria; phylum Bacteroidota; class Bacteroidia; order Cytophagales; family Spirosomataceae; genus Dyadobacter; species Dyadobacter beijingensis. The sequence goes on along the minus strand of NZ_KB907791.1, from coordinate 107,269 downwards.
TCGATCGAAACGCCCTGGATAAAATTTACCCGTACATCCACCGTACCCGCCTCTTTCACTGCGTGTGGCGGAATATTTGCTCCCAGCAATGCGGGCTCTATTTTGTACCGCGGCTCGATGTCGATTACAGCCCGGACACTGGCAGTTTTCAGAAGGCCCGCGTCCCAGCCGGGTGTCACGCTCGCTGTATAGGCAAAATCGGGAACGTATTCGAGGAGCCGAATGCCGCCACCGGCCAGCATTTGCACAGTTTCCTGTTTTGGAATATCATAAAACTGAATAATAACCAACCGCGGCGCTGTGTCCTGTACCACCCGTGATTGCCGTGCTTGCAATGCGATATTTTCGAGATTGGGCGCCGGCGAAATAGTGCCACTTCTCAGGTAAAGTTTATAAGGCTGGCTGCGCTGGGACATGGCGGGGCCGGCGTGAAGTAATACCAGCAGCAATGTAAGCCAACCGAAGCGTTCGGGCAAATTCATACAGAAAGAGGAGGTGTAAATCGACCGCTAAAATAGTCGTTTTCAACTATACAAACAGCGTATTTTACCCCAATTTATGCGGTTTTGGCCTCATTTTCAGGCTATTTTCGCGCAATATAAAACTAGCTTTTACAGCCTCTTCAAACTTGTTTTATGTATTGTAGTAACCACTAATAACATGCTACACGCACACCAATATACGTACTACAAAATCCTGTGTCGTTTACATTCGCAAAAAGTATATGATTTTGTACAAAACGAATACAAACAGCCGTAGATGGATGTCATCTCCGCCGTCACAACTGCCTGGCGACCCGGTAGGTGTTGGAATGCGCCTCGATAATAGTCTTGATCTGGGGCGAGTAACCGCCGCCCATGCTGCATTGCACGGGAATGCCGAGGCGGTGCGCCGTCGCAAGGACGATCTCATCACGCTGCCGGCAGCCGTCGATCGTGCAGGAAAGCCGGCCGAGCTTGTCGGTAGCGAGGATGTCCACGCCTGCCTGGTAGAAGATGAAGTCGGGCTTCACAAGTTCGATGAGTTTCGGGAAATGCGTATGGAGCAGGGCCAGGTAGGAACTGTCGTCGGTGCGGTCGGGCAGCTCTACGTCCAGGTCGCTTTGCATCTTGCGAAACGGGTAGTTGTTTTTGGCGTGCATCGAAAACGTAAATACGCGGGGCTCGTTCGTGAAAATATCGGCGGTACCATTGCCCTGGTGTACATCGAGATCGACGATGAGCACCTGCCGCGCCTTGCCGTGATCGACCAGGTACTGCGCCGCCACGGCCTGGTCGTTGATCATGCAAAAACCCTCGCCCGTGTCGCGCGAGGCATGGTGCGTGCCTCCGGCGATATTGAATGCCACTCCGGTATCGAATGCTTTCAGCGCACCTTCCACCGTTCCGCGGGCAATGCGTAATTCCCTTTCCACCAATCCGGGCGTTTGTTCGAAGCCGATACGGCGCATCTCGCGATAGGTGAGCTGGCCCGCCACGAAACGGTCGGCGTACGCGCGGTCGTGCGCCGCATACACTGGAGGCATACCGAGCGGTTCGGGACTGAAAAAGTCGGCTTCTTCGGCAATGCCTTCCCGAAGAAGCTGCAAAGGCAGCAGTTCGTACTTCTCCATCGGGAACCGGTGGCCTTCGGGGACGGGATATTTATAAATCGGGTGAAAAGCAATCGGAAACATGCGGCAAGAACAACGTTGAGCCGCAAATTAGCAAAAAAAGAAAGCGACCCTCCGAAAAGGGCCGCTTCCAAAAACGGGTGCTGGATTATTCATTGTCACCAGCAATTACGCTAAACTCCGCAACTTTGGCATAATTAATTCGACCATATGTGGCCAAACGCGGGAACCCTGGGGCGAACATCCCGAAACCTGGGATCAAATGCTTCGGCCCGGCGCCGCAACTCATTCTACCAGGGCTTGCCGGTGCCCTGCACGAGCCAAGGCTTCGACCATTGGCTGTTTTTCTTGCGTACGCCGGAGAAATTGGTTTCTTCCAGCTTCTCGATCGCGCTTTTCACGCTGGTACCGTTGTTGTTCAATTCGTTGTTGCTGTAAATGAAACGCAGCGGCAATGCACGCGATGTCGGTGCGAGACCTGGTACCAATGCCGGCAGGCCGGTGCGGCGGTAATCAAACCACGCTTCGGTGGCCGCTGTCCAGCCGGCGATCCATTTCTGCTCGATGATCTGCGCCAAGGTGCCTTTGTAAGCCACTGTTTTCACGTAGGCGTCATATTGGTCGGCCACGCCCCATGTTTGGAGCGACTGTTTGATACCATTGTTATAATTCGCCTCCGCACCGCCGGTAGCCCAGCCTTTCTGCGCCGCCTCGGCCAGAATAAACGCGGTTTCCGACGCCGATGCCAGGCGTGCTTTCAGCAAGCCGCCTTTCGACGCCTGATAGCCGTAGCTCAGCTGCGAAGCGTGCTGGTTCTGCACCTGCTGGCCGGTCGTCGGGTTCTCATTATAATAGGTCGGATCGATCATCCCGGCCGGGATGCCCACATACTCACCCGTGTTGAGCGGTCCGTTGAAAAGGTCGGGACGCGTTGGTTTGTACAGTGTCGGGTTGAAATGCCGGGTAAATTTGGCGCCGGTCGCGATCTGCGCACGCAGCTCCTGCTCGGTCAGCGATTTCACACCGTTCTGGATCACGCCGTCTTTACGGATAAACTCGTCCACGCCGGTTTTCAACGTCGCGTCGGATACCCAGCGGACGTGTACCGGCTGGAACCACACTTTCAGGCGCGGGTCGTTGGCGGCCACCATCGTGTTCAGCAAGGTAGCGGCCGGTCTTCTTCTCCGCCAGTTCGACTGGCTCACATCGAATGCGATCGCGGTAGGCCACGAATCGCCGGAAGCGGCGCCGATATATTCCATTACTGCATCGTCCGAAGCGTCTTTCAGGTAAATGCCCGAAGTGTACACCTGCTCGATGCCCGCCTTGGCGATATCCGGCAGTTTGGAAGATATGCGCATATAATAGCGCAGCAGCAGCGAGTTGGCAAATTTCTGCCATTTCAGCTTATCGCCATTGTAATACACATCGTAACCCGGCGCGTAACTCGATACGTCCGCCGTCGCGAACATCGCCGACGCCTGTTTCAGGTCTTCGATAATGCCTTTGTAAATCACCTCCTGGCTGTCGAATGCCGGGAGCATTTCGCCCTGATCGCCTTTCAATGCATTGGTATAAGGCGCGTCGCCCCACAAATCGGCGATGGTACCGAATATGAAGCCTTTCATCGTCAGCGCCACGGCCTGGTGGAAGGTATAACCCATTTCCACCGAGCGGCTGTACAGCAGGTTGTTATTGCGCAGGAAACCGTACCAGGCTTTCCATTCGTCGTCTTCCTCGCTCCAATTGTAATCGTTAAAACCGTCCTTCCAGGCATCTTCCTGGGTATGCTGCATCACGCCGGCAATGCGGCCGTAACCGAGCTTGAGGTACTGGTTCCCGACGCCCGTCATCACCGTCGGCAGGAGCAGGTTCGGGTTGGCGCTGTTGGGATCGACGCCGTTGGGGTTTTCGTTGATCTCCGTGAGGTTGTCTTTACAGGAAGACGCGACCAGCACGGCCAATACGAAAACGAGTTTGGGTATATGTTTAAAAATTTTCATCGCTTTCAAATTTAGCAAGGTGTTGATCAGAAATCGAAATTGAGTTTAAAGCCGAACGGAATCGTCCACGGCATTACGTTCTGCCGCTCGATACCCTGGCGAAAGCCGCCTCTGTTTGGATCAGCCCAGAATGCACGTTCCGGATCGATACCGATTTTGGCCGCATTCCAGAGCATAATGTTCCGGGTGTACACCGACAGGCTCGCATTGCGGATCGCGTTGAAAAGCACTGGTATTTTGTAGGTCAATGTGATTTCGCGCAGCTTCACAAACGACGCGTCGAACGTTACCTGCTGGTTGAAGCTCCAAGGGTACATGTTGGTGATCGGCATGTATTTCGTGCCTGGGCCGCCGAGCCATTCGTGGTAATTGCCATTTTCATCTTCCCAGACACCGGGGATAAATGCACCGTCGCCGTCCGCGCCGAAGCCGCCCGTTGCGGCCGTGTGCCCACCTACACGGGGGAAGTTGCCGTTTTTAGGGATAATGTATTTTTCAGGGTCGGATTTCAGCAATGCCACGAGCTGATCGGGCGAGTAGAGGCTGCCCGGGATCAGGTTGTCGAGCTGGCGCTGCGATTTCCAGTCGGACTCGCCGTAGCGGTAGGTGAACGACATAAATTCACCACCCTGCCGCCAGTCGAGGCTCAACCCGAGGGAGAAGCGTTTGTAAGAGAGGTTAACCTGCCCGCCGACCATGAAATCGGGGTTGTAGTTACCTACTTTCACGTTCGTTTCGCGGCCGCCGATCGTCTGCCAGTCCATATCACCGCCTTCGCCGTCATAAGCGATGATCGGCCAGCGGTAATAAGGCGAGTTCGGGTCGGTAACCGTGGCAAACCCGCGGCTGTAAATATTGCCAACCTGCTCGCCGACATAGGTATAGGCACCCGCGCCGTTTTCGCCCCATTGTTCGAAATAAGGGAAATTGGGGGCCAGTTCTTTCACCGTCACACGGTTACGGCTGAAATTCGCATTCACATCCAGCGTCCAGCCATTGAGGTTGCTGATAGGCGTACCGCCCACACCGATCTCCCAGCCACGGCTCACGAGCTTACCGGCATTGATGTTCTTGCTCGCATAGCCCGTCGAAGGCGCCATCGGCACGCTGAAAATCTGGTTGGTATTGGCGCGGTCGTAGTAGGTCAGGTCGAAGCGCAGTCGGTTGTTGAACATATTCAGATCGATCCCCCCTTCCGTAGAAGTAGCGATTTCGGGGAGCAATGTCGGGTTCAACAGCGTTTCGCCGAGGTTAGCCGTCACGAGGTTGCCCCAGTTTCCGGTCCCGAGGTTCGGGTACAGCTGGTAAGGATCGGTGTCGTTACCCACCTGCGCCCAGCCTCCGCGGAATTTCAGGAGCGAAATGGCCGACGGCATATTGAATGTCGTGCTCGCCAGCCAGCTCAGCGACGCCGAAGGGTAGAAATACGAGCGGTTCGCCTCGGGCAGGGTACTCGACCAGTCGTTACGCGCCGTCACATCGAGGTAAAGCTGGTTTTTGAAACCAAAAGAACCCAGTGCGTACAAGCTATAAATGGCTTTTTTGTAGCTGCCATTCCCTACGACGCGGTTAGCCACGGGGATATTCGAAATATTATAGAGCCCTGGCACGGAAAGATCGCGGCCGCCGAGGTTGGAGCTGTTGCCTTTCTGCTTCATGATGTTACCACCACCCGAAATGCTGATATCGAACATGCCCGCCTTGATCGCCTTCGTCACGAGGAAGTCGGCATTGCCTTCGTTGCGGCCTACGTTTTCGAGGTAATAGCCGCCTTTGGCCATGCTTTTGTAGCTCCAGGGGATCTTGGTCTCCCGGTCTTCGTCGTACATATCGTGCGAGTAGCGGATGAATGCCGTCAACCCCGGCGCGATCGTCCAGTCGAGTTTCAGGTTGCCGTACAGGCGGTCGCGTACGTAGGCGTTCGTGAGGTGTTTGGCGAGAAAATAAGGGTTATCCGTTTCGCCGGGCGCCACGGTGAGCTGTTCGATCTCTTCCAGGCCCGGCTTCCAGACGCCTTTCAGATCATTGATATCGTAGCTGGACGAATAATAAACGGCCTGCAAAGGGTTACCGTCCCGCTCCGATGTCTGCGGACGGCTATTCGAGTTGGAGCGTACGAAGTTGATATTCGTGCTCAGCTTCACATTTTTCGACATATCGAAGGTCAATGCCGAAGTGAGCGCATTGCGGTACAGGTCCGAATTCGGGATCAGGCCGCGGTTGCTCATATTGTTATACGATACGCGGTAGGTAGCGCGGTCGTTGGAGCCGGATACCATCAGGTTATTGGTAGAAGTGATGCCCGTTTGCAGGAAGTTCTTCATATTATCCTTATAAGAACGGAGCTCCGTCGCAACCGGCTGACCATTGGCGTCGAGCGGCGCATTCCATTGCACAGCTTTGTTGCCGGCGTCCAGCGGCAAACCGCCCCAGTAGGCCGAAGCCTCATCGAGCTGGAACGGGCGCTCGCCGTTGGCATATTTATAATGGAAATCGAGGTAGCGGTAAGGCTTTTCGAACACATTCGAAGTTGAGAACGATACGCCCAGGCCCTTGCCTTTCTTTCCGGATTTTGTCGTGATCAAAATTACACCGTTGCCCGCACGCGAACCGTACAATGCCGCTGCGCTCGGGCCTTTCAGCACCGACATGCTTTCAATATCGTCGGGGTTAATGTCGGAGATCGCGTTACCGTAATCGACCTTGTTACCGCTGCCTTTTTCGCTCACGTTGGCGAGGCTGTTGGCCATCGGCACACCGTCGACCACGAACAACGGCTGGTTGTTTTTCAACGAGGCCGCACCGCGGATGATGATGCTGATCGACGAGCCGATACCGCTCGTCTGGTTAATAGAAACGCCGGAAACACGTCCCGCAAGCGAAGTAAGCACGTTTTCGTTGGCTACATTGGCCACGTCGCGTCCTTCCACTTTACCCACATTATAGCCCAGTGAGCGGGTTTCGCGCTTGATACCGAGGGCCGTCACCACCGCTTCCTGCAAAGTGGCCACGTTTTCGGTGAGCGCCACATCCACGACACTTTTGCCGCCCACGGTTATTTCGGAAGTATTGAAGCCGATGTAGGAGAATACCAGCACAGCATCTTTCGTGTCCACATCGAGTGTATAAACGCCTTCCGCGTCGGTGGTGGTCCCGAGCTGCGTACCTTTCACGAGCACGTTCACGCCGGGAATCGCCGCGCCATCCACGGCGGAAGTCACTTTACCTTTGATCCTGTCGGCGACAGGACGCTGCATTTGCTTGTTTGGGGCGGCATGGGCCAGGATGCCCGGACCGGAAAGGCTCAGGGCGGCCAGCATACATCGCGCCGCCATTTTCAGGGTAGCTTTTGGTTTCATAGTACTAGTATTAGGCGAGTAGGTAATAAATACAGTTCGTTGTACCGGGTCAGTCGGTCAGCCTCCGTCGCTTATCCGATTCTTCGGCCAGCAATTGGTTGAAGTAAGCTTCCAGCGCATCCGAATAGACCTGCTGCACGGTCTCATCGTGTGTGCCTGCCAGCAATTCGGACAATTCCTCCGCCGAAAGACGGTTGCTGATCAGCTTTTCAATCAATGTTTTAGCCCTGGGAACCGACATACTGTGCGACTGGCTCGATACGTAGAGGATACTTTTCCGCCATCGGAAAGGGCTATCCTTAAAAAGATGTTTTGTATTAAATTAATGTTACCCCGGAAAGCCCCGCCTGAGCCCAGGCGGGGCTTTCTTGGTTTCGTCCAACTTAACACAATCCAATTACAGAGATAGTATTTTTTTAATCTATTAATCCGATAGATAATAAGCGTTTTAATTTATTTTTAATACATTTACAAAATATTTAATAATAGAATGTTCATATTGGCTTCATTTAGGCACATTTAGCAAAATTTTATTTTATTAAATATTGTTTTTGAAAAATCATTTTTAATCTCATCCAAGTAAAAACAATAGAAAATTTCAAGACAACAGACAACAAAATCCTCACCAAAATCCAATTCATGAAAACGAGATTTATCTACCTCATGCTGGTGACGTTACTGGCGACCGGGCTCGCCCACGCGCAGCAGCGGACCATTACCGGAACTGTTACCGACGCCAACGACGCCAGCGGGCTGCCCGGCGCTTCCGTTACGATAAAAGGTTCATCAACAGGCACGCTCACCGACGTCAACGGCGGTTTCAGCCTCGAAACAAATGAAGGCTCGCCCGTGCTGGTGGTGTCGTTCATCGGCTACATTACCCAGGAAATCACCGTGGGCAACAGCGACAAAATCACCGTTTCCCTCAAACAGGACGCGAAAATCCTGAACGAAGTGGTGGTGACGGCCCTCGGCATCTCGCGTGAGAAGCGGGCGCTCGGCTACGCCGTACAGGAAGTGAAAGGCGAAGCATTGCAAACCCGCCCTACCAATGCATTGAGCGCATTGTCCGGTAAGGTGGCAGGCTTGCAGGTCGTTTCATCCGGCGGTAACATGGGCGGCTCCTCGCGCGTGCTCCTGCGGGGGATCAACTCCATTTCCGGTAACAACCAGCCGCTGTACGTGATCGACGGTACGCCGATCGACAATGCGGACCTGAACAGCGCGGCTACCAGCGCAGGAAGCGGCGGCAAGGACGTGGGTAACATGATCCAGGACCTGAACCCCGACGATATCGAAAACATTTCCGTACTTAAAGGACCATCCGCGGCGGCATTGTACGGTACCCGCGCCGCAAACGGTGTGATCCTGATCACCACCAAAAAGGGCAAGGAAAACAGTAAAGTGAACGTCACGCTGAATACCGGCATTGAATTTGAAAATATCGTACGCCTGCCGAAACGCCAGAAATTGTACGGCGGCGGGTTTTCGAGCACTTTCCAGAAGGCCAATATCGGCGGCAACGATTACAATATCGCGGAATATGCCGTGGACGAAAGCTGGGGCCCGAAACTGGACGGCACGCCCGTGTTGCACTGGTACAACCTCGATCCCGAGAACACCGCCGAATACCTGAAACCGCAGCCCTGGATTTACCCTAAAAACGATGTGCATACGTTCTTCGAAACGGGTGTTTCGAATACCAACAGCCTCGCTGTGAGCGGTGGTAATGCGAATTCTACCTACCGCATTTCGTTTACCAACAAGAATGTGAAAGGGACGGTACCGAACTCGTCGCTGAAACGTAACTCGATCAACTTCTCCGGCTCGACGCAGGCGGGTAAATTCAAGTTTTACAACAATTTCAACTACATCAAAAACCAATCGACCGGACGGCCGTGGACGGGTGCGACCAACCGGAACATCATCCTGGAAGCATTCCAGTGGGGACAGGTGCAGGTGGACTACGAAAAGCTGAAAAACTACAAGCGCGCCGACGGCAGCCAGATCCTCTGGAACCGCTCGGGCTACCAGGATACTCCGGCGGGCGAAGCGGCGAAGTTTATCGATAACCCCTACTGGTCGGCCTACCAAAGCTACCTGGAAGAGAACCGCGACCGATTTTACGGCAACGTAGGCGTGGTTTACGATGTGAACAGCTGGCTGAAAATCAGCGGGAAAGTGAATGCGGACGTGTACCAATATCAATACCAGGACCGCATTGCGGTGTACTCGCGGACGCAGTCGCAATACCAGGAGTATATCAACAGCTTCAACGAATTCAACTACGAATTGCTCGCTTCGGCGACCAAGAGCTGGGGGGATATTTCACTGAATGTGAACGCCGGTGGTAACATCATGAGCCAGCGCCGCCGCGTGAACGACGCCGTGACGCAGGGTGGATTGATCATTCCTGAATATTACAATCTGAAAAATGCGAGCTCGGTACTCGTCAATTCGAATGCCTACCGTAAGCAGATCAACTCGGTTTTCGGAAGCTTCTCGGCAGGATGGAAGAGCCTCTTGTTCCTCGACGGAACGTTGCGGAACGACTGGTCCTCAACGTTGCCTCTGAACCGCAATTCATTCGCATACCCTTCATTGACAACGAGTCTGATCCTCAGCGAACTGAATGGCGTGAAAGATATCAACTGGCTGGATTTTGCCAAAGTACGCCTCGGCTGGGCGCAGGTGGGTAACGACACCGACCCTTACCAGCTGCAACGTGCCTACGAAGCGGCGCAGTCGTTCGACGGCCTGCCTTCTTACAAACTGCCTGCACAGCTGAACAACCAGTCGCTGAAACCGGAGATTACCAGCTCTTGGGAGGCCGGTCTGAACATCCAGGCATTGAAAAACCGCGTCGGACTCGACATCACCTATTATGATAATGTGAGCCGCAACCAGATCATCAACATTCCGGTATCGTCGGCATTCGGTTACGATTCGAAGGTGATCAATGCGGGTAAAATCAATAACAAGGGTATCGAGGTGACGCTGAGCGGTACGCCGGTGCGTTCGAATGGTTTTGAATGGAATGCAAGCCTGAACTGGTCGCGGAACCGCAACAAGGTGATCCAGCTCGCGCCGGGCGTGAACACGTTCCAGCTGGCCAACAGCCTCGTAACGCTCGTAGCGCGTGAGGGCGAGCCGTACGGCCAGATCCTCGGTAACGACTTTGTGTATACCGAAGACGGGCAGAAGGTGATCAAGGCGGATGGTACTTATGAGCGTGCACAGCAGCTGACCCCGCTGGGAAGCGTTTTGCCCAAATACCTTTTCGGTTTCCAGAACAACCTTACCTATAAGAATTTCAACCTCGGTTTCCTCGTGGACGGACGCGTGGGCGGCAAATTCTTTTCGCAAACCTACAAAGTGGCGATGTATGCAGGTGTACTGGACAAAACGGCGGCCAACAATATCCGTGAAACGGGCGTCGTACTCGACGGCGTGAAGGGCACCGTTACCTACAATGCCGACGGTACGTACCAGGTCAGCAACATCACCCCGAACGACACGCGCATTACCGCACAGGCATGGGCACGCGGCGAATACAGCGGCCCTACCCCGCAGACGATCTTCGACGCGACGTTCGTGAAACTGCGCGAAATTACATTCGGCTATAACCTCGCATTGAACAGCAAAGCCGTGAAACAGGTGTATTTCGGCGTGTACGGACGTAACCTGGCCAATCTTTACACCGCGAGCAAATACATCGATCCGGAGTTCACCAACAGCGGCGGCAACATCCAGGGCGTGGAAGGCGGCAGCATTCCCGTACCGGCCACCTACGGCCTGAATGTGAATGTGAAGTTCTAATCAAGACATTAATATCGAAGATCATGCAAAAGTCCATATATAACAAAAGCATTCTCACCCTTGGCCTCGGCGCGCTGCTTGCCTCGTGCTCCGACAGCCATTTCGAGGACATCAATAAAGACCCGAACCGTCCCGAAAACGCGACGACGACCACCATTCTGCTCAACGCGGAAAAGCAGGTGATCGACAACATCCGCCACGAAAACAGCTCCTTGCGCGGTACGCAGCTTTTCGCCCAGTTTTATAGCCAGAATATTTACAGCGACCAGTCACGCTACGACATTCCGCGCTCGTATTCGGACGTGTATTGGAGCAATGCTTACAAGGCGCTGAATAACCTGAACGAGATCATCAAGCTCAATAGCGACCCTGCTACCAAAAACGTGGCCGCCGCAGGAACAGCAGGTACCAACGCGAACCAGATCGCCATTGCCCGCATTCTGAAAGCCTATACATTTCAGGGCCTGACCGACCTCTTCGGCAATGTACCTTACCAATCATACGGCAACAACGACCCCGAATTTCAGGCGTTACAGCAGGAGCCGGAAAACCTCAGCCCGGCCTACGCGAGCCAGCAGAAGATTTATCTCGACATCTTGAACGAGCTGAAAGCCGCCGGCGACACGCTGATCAAGTACAAAGGCGCGACGACCTTCGGCAACTACGATGTGATTTACAAAGGTAAAAATGAGTTGTGGGCGAAATTGGCCAACTCCCTCCGCCTGCGCGTGGCGACACGTATCCGCAAGCAGCAGCCGGCAGAATCGAAAACGCATTTCGATGATGCATTGGCCAAAGGCGTATTCACTTCCAATGCGGACAATGCGGTGTTCAAATACCAGTCGCTCGCACCGAACGAAGCACCGCTTTACCGCGCGACGGTAACGGCCAACCGCAAGGACTTCGCCGTGTCGCACGTGATCATTAATGTGCTGAAAGGACAGCTGGGGACCGTAAAAGTACAAGACCCGCGCCTGCCGATTTACGCGATCAAAAATGCGGCCGGTAATTATGTAGGCCAACCCTACGGGCTGCCGGTAGCGGCTGCCGGCCTGCTCACCGCCACGGATGTGAGCCTTCCGGGCGCAGTGGTGAATGCGGCCAATTTCGGGGAAGTGTTGCAGGAATATGCGGAAGTGGCCTTCCTGATTTCAGAATACAAAAACTGGGACCAGCAGGAGTATATCAATGGCGTGACGGCTTCGCTCCAAAAATGGGGCGTAGCGCAGGCTGACATTACCACTTACCTGGCCGCATTACCCAAAGCCGACCAGGCGAATGTACTGAACCAGAAATACCTGGCGCTCTACACCCAGGGCGACGAAGCCTGGGCCGAAATCCGCCGCACGGGCTACCCTACTTTCCTTGTAAAACCGGGCGATATCGTATGGAGCCGCACGGTGGATGGCAAGACGACCGACTACAAATTCCAGCCGCTGTTCGGTACCGGTGTGCCGGAGCGCCTGTACTATCCGCCGAAAGAGCAGAGCGTGAACCTGGCCAACTACCAGAATGCCGTAAAAGCCCAGGGCAACGACGACATTACGACGCCAATCTGGTGGAATAAATAGTACTGAATTTAGGAGTAATTACACAAAATTGAACGGCAGCTCATTCATACCGGGCGGCCGTTCATTTTATTAGGTCGTTTTCGTTCTCGTTCTTTATATTTGTGGCATAACTTTTATCTAATTTGTAGAAGTACTACTAAGCCCATCATTCCTATGAAGAACTTTACGAACGATCACATTCTGAAGGTAGCTATTTTCCTGCCCGTGCTGGTTCCTATCTACGTCGCATATGTCTGTTTCAAGGCGTTGAAGGCACTGCTGGAATTTCAGGATTAAATCATCCGGCCAAATGCCGAACTCCCGCCTGAGATTCCGTGGCGGAAATGTCCATTTCGGCCCCCATATTTGTCCATTCCGGCGCGATTCCGGTTTCTGCCGGCGGCGGCGCGGCTAATTTTGAATCATCGAACGGGAAAGTCCCGGCAGCATTCAAACATTCGCTTACTCCAACGCACCATGAATTCCAGAACCTTCAACCGCCGCCATTTTCTGGGCCTGGCCGCCCTTGCATTCGCAGCCACCCAAATCAACCCTTCGAAAACGTTCGCAAATGTCCGCCGCAGCGAACCTTATAATTTTGAAAATATCAAACAAATTGAAGCCGGTGTGCTCAGCATAGGTTACGCCGAAGTCGGCCCGGCCAGCGGGCAGCCGGTGATATTGCTGCACGGCTGGCCCTACGACATCCACAGCTATACCGAAACCGCCGCACTACTGGCCGACGCGGGTTATCGGGTGATCGTCCCGCATCTACGCGGCCACGGCAGTACCCGATTTTTGTCGGACAACACCTTCCGCAATGGGCAGCAGGCAGCCGTGGCGGCAGACATTATCGCACTGATGGACGCGCTGAAAATTCAGAAAGCCGTGCTCGGCGGGTTCGACTGGGGCGCGCGGACGGCCAACATTATCGCCGCCCTCTGGCCCGGGCGTGTAAAAGCGATGGTGTCCGTGAATGGCTACCTCATTAACAACCTGGAAAGAAACCAGCAGCCGCTCGCACCGGCAGCCGAATGGGGCTGGTGGTACCAATACTACTTCGCTACGGATCGCGGACAGAAAGGCTATACGGCCAACTGGTACGAGTTCAACAAGCTGATCTGGAAAAATATCTCTCCGAAATGGGCGTTCGACCAGGCTACCTACGACCGTTCGGCCGCGTCGTTCAAAAACCCTGACTATGCCGCCATCGTGATCCACAACTACCGCTGGCGCCTGAGCCTGGAACCGGGCGAAAAGCAATACGACGAAATTGAAAGTAAACTGGCCGCCGGGCCCGTCATCTCCGTCCCTACCGTTACCCTCGACGGCGATTCCGACGGCGTGGTACCAGCAGGCGATGGCTCCGCATTTGCCAAAAAATTCAGCGGCAGGCACGTGCACCATGTCGTGAAAGGCGCCGGCCATAACCTGCCGCAGGAAGCACCGCGTGCATTTGCGGATGCGATCATCGAAGCCGATGGCTTTGCGAAGTAAACGGTGAACAATTTCTCTTATGGCCGCCTTTGCTCAATCAAGCCTTCCGGCCTGGCCGGGACGCAATCTACAAACCGGATGTTTTTGGAATTTCCCCCCTCAATATCCATCGCCAACTGCCTCCCCGGAACATTGAAATACACCTTTTGAAAAAGCACATTTCGGACATCCAATGCGCGTAGCAGCGTATCGGTGACCGTAATCGACGCCGCGCGGACTGTGATCCCGTCGGCGTCGCTTGCTTTGAATGCCGTTCTGGCATTGACGACGGCGTTTTCGATGAGCAAGTTCGCCGCAGGTGATTCCGGGATGCCGGTAATGTCGATGAACGTCCGGGCCTTGTCGATGACGATGTTCCTGACGGTAATATTGCGGTAAGCGGGCGTGAGCCGATCTACGGGCCTTGCGGGCAGGCGGTCGGCGAGCTCGCCTACATATTGCCTGCTCCCGAGCATATCGAACTTGACCGCGTCCCCGCGCAGGTTCATGCGCACGCGCTCGTACGTGAGGTGGTCCCCGCCGCCCGCCCGCGACCGCCGCGTTTTGAAGCGCAGCCCGGTATCGGTATCGTCGAACACGCAGTCGTGGACGTAGACGTTGCGGATCATCCCGGCCGTTTCGCTGCCGCAGGTAATGCCACCGTGGCCTTCGCGCGCGAGGCAGAAGCGGATCACAACATTCTCGGTGGGTTTGTTCACCCGCATGCCGTCCTCCCCCCGCCCGGCCTTGATCGTGAAGCAATCGTCGCCGCAGCTCAGCGTACAATATTCGATCAGCACGTTGCGGGAGGATTCGATGTCGATGCCGTCGCCGCGCGGAATGCCCACCGAATGCACGGTAATGCCGCGGATGACGACGTTGTCGCAATAAACCGGCACCACGTTCCAGAAAGGCGTATTTTGCAACGTAATGCCTTCGATATATACCTGTTTACAATTAATGGGCGAGATAAACATCGGCGGAAAAATAAAGCCCCCGTCTTTTCCCTCGTAAATCCTTTCGCTCACAGGTTTGTCGGCCGGTACTACTTTTTCGATCACGTTCACGTTCATATACCGCTGCCTCAACGGCCCGTCGGGCGGCCCCACGAGCTTGCCTTTGCCTGTGATGGCGATGTTCTCCTGCGCATTCGCATATACAAGCGCCCCCAGCGACATCAGTTCCACACCTTCGTTCCGGGTAAAAACGGCCGGCAGATAATCTTCGATTTCCGCACTGAAATGCAGCTCAGCGCCTTCGCTGACGTGCAGGTTCACATTACTTTTCAACATGATGCGCCCGGTTTTCCAGTTACCCGCCGGGATGACTATCGTTCCGCCTTTCCTATTGCTCGCCTCGTCGATGGCAGCCTGGATGACTTTCGTTACCAGCGTGCCCGGCCTGGCGCCCCTGTCGGCGATGGAGATGGTCAATGCGGGAAAAACCGGTTTCGCGAACACCGGCATGGGAAACGGCGCCTTTACGGGCGCGATGTCTGCAGGAAGCTTGCCTGCGCCTACATCCGCAGCTGTCGGAACGGGAATGGCGGCGCCGGAAACTGCCTGCGACCACGCGCGGGTATTGGTAATGCATATCAGTAACAGAAAAACAAAAACTTTGAAATGCTTCATATCGTCACAAACCATAGGAAAACCTTTAATCACCCGGAAGACGAGGGATGCCAGCAACTACTCTTAACAAGGTATATGATTTAATGGAATAGAAAGGAACATCCATGCTCATGGAAGCACCCCTATTCCGGCGCATTGGCCCCGACCGTCATTGCCGCATTCTTCGAACGGATGACGCGCTTGCCGATTTCAATAAACGGCTTTTCAATAAATCTGAAAATCAGGTACCCCAGCGCGAAGCATATCACCAGGGTTATCAATAAACCTGCAATGGCAACGGCAATTTTTGAACTTTCCAACGAAGGCAAATGCCGGATCACAAGCCGTATGCAGAACCCGATCAGCAGGGTGTGAATCAGGTACATCGAGTACGAAATATCGGCACCGAAAGCCGCCAACCGCCCCGATAGTAGCGAGCGGGCCATTGCCGTACAGTTGAAAAGATAGTCCGGCAGGATCGTACGCATTTCTTCCAAAAACAAAAACAGCAGGAAAATGATGATGACCACATTGGTGACAAGCCACTGAAACGGCAGGATCAGCACGAGGGCAACCGCCAGGAAAAGCGGGTGCATTTTCCGGCATTTCACACCTGCCGAAACCATCCCCAACAGGAAAAACGGCATGACGTAAATTAATATCGACGGCAAGGTGAAGCGGGGCACATTTCCGCGATTAGTAATCAAATCCAGTAGTTTGGGCGAAAACAAGGCAAGTACTCCGAAGATAACCAGGGTTATAACCAAATGCCTTTTCAATGTAGCATTACTTGCAAAAACAGCGAGGAAAAGAAACGGAAAGAGAAAGTAAAACTGCATTTCCAACGACAGGCTCCATGTCACGCCGAGAATGCTGTCGTAATAATGCGGGAATAGCCCGTGGATCATGAAAACATGTGTGAACAGGTCGGCCAGGCCCGGCTGCAAAACGGACCGCACCGTACCCCATTGGCTTACATTGCTCCCGGTAAAATAGATCAGGTTCAGTTCGTTGAGCTCCGCGCAGGGTACGAATGTGACAAATGCAATGATCACGGCCACCATGTAGACCGGGTACAGGCGAAATAACCGCCTGAGCCAGAAATTTCTAAATGTCAACCATTTATCATATGGCTCTCTTACGCCGCGGGCGAGGTAATTATGCGTCATCAGAAAGCCGGTAATGATCATGAAGCCGTATACCGCCACCACCGGCTTGTTCAGGCTTTCATTGAGAAATTTGGGGAGTTCAAAAAACTTCGAACCGCCGATGAGCGTGTAGTAATGGGCCAAAAAAACCCAAAAGGCCAGCAGAAACCTGAACCCGTCCAAAAACTGAATATGATCTCCGCGAATCATACAGAACAGGATTTGAGAGTGACGTAGTATAAGTGCTAAATAAATATATCTATTTACTTTGACATACCAATATCAAGGCACGCTGCACCAGGCAGTTACGGAAGTAAAGGCATTTTGGCGAAGGCGGCCGGATCCCGCGCCGTGCGTCGAGCATAAAGAAAACCGTTGAATAAGTGGAATTTGTAAAAATTTCGTTAATTTGTAGTATTACACCTACGCTATTCCTTCCTATTTGAATGAAAAATCTTCTACCGCTACCCGGCCTGTTCGTTCTCAGTAATTTTCTAACTTCTGAATCTGTCGCTCAGACGGTTCCTGCTGCCGCCCCGGCAAGTAAAAGCGTTGTTGGAGAGATCAATTCATAGGCTTTGGCTGACTACATAATGCATATCGTTTCGAAGGCCCTTCCGCTTTTGCTCTTTTTCACGACCATTTTCTGCGCCATCGGGCAGGAGGTTTCCGATTTTACCGAACTGCATTACACGAGCGACAATGGCCTGCCGCAAAACAGCGTGATGCTGATGCAAATGGATAAAAACGGTTTCGTGTGGATGACCACCCAGGGCGGCCTTGCGCGGTTCGACGGGACGCGTTTCACGACCTACAACCTCAGCAACGTGCCGCGACTGGCCAGTAACCGCATTATCGACCTCGGCCTTACCGATGACAGCACTGTCTATTTCAAGGATAACGGCTTCAAAGTCTTCTCATTTGACGAAAATAACCGCCCTTACATCCTCAATCCGCATATCCGCAACCGGTTTGTGGTCCTGCATTCGAAAGAAAAGCAATCGGACCTGGTCCGCAATCTTTTGCCCGCCGACCGCCGCCGCGTCGAGTCTCTTTTTGCGCATTACGCGACCGCGGTCTTGTACACGCAGGTCGGAACGGAAGGGGATGGTTTTTTGCGGGTCGGGGATAACGATTTGTTTTACCTCTATCAAAAAAAGATCGTTTTTCAGAAGGTGTTTGGATACTACCCATCAATCGCTTACGATAATTCGGGCGTTTTGAACGGTAGATTTTACCTGATTGACCGGCAGAGACAAATCTCCTGTGTCGATTCTTCCGGGCGGGAATATCCGGTATCGCTGAAAGTGGACGGACAGCGGGAGCTGGTGCCGGACGGGCATTCGCAGTTGTTTCAACAGGGAAAGCGCCTTTTTTTACATCATTTAAATACCTTTTACGAACTGGAACCTGCCCCAGGAAATGTGCTGAGAGGCAAAGCGGTGCTTAAAACGCGCGACATCGGTAAGGTTTACTGCTATCTGAACATTCCCGGGTCGGGTGTTCAGATGGTGGGGACTGCCACTGGCGGGCTGTATGTTTTTAAAAAGAAACAGTTTAAAACCGTTCAGATCCCCGGTACGAGCAACAATTTTTACACCCAGCATTTATACCAAAAAAACGCCCTGCTAACCGGCCTGGGCATCATTTCTCCATCAGGAACCGTGACGGGGAAACCTTTTCCGCTGATGGCGCAGGGCGGTATCCTCGTCGACAAACAAGGCTATGTGTGGATTAATCCGCAGGGAAAGAAAATCGAGAAACGGGCAGCCGATTTCAAACTGATCCGCCAGTTTCACGCCGATCGCGAGATCGGCCGATTTACCCACACGCCGGACGGCACCCTGTGGTTTAACCTCTCTGCCGGAAGTCTTGGAAAGATCACAGGCGATTCGATACAGTGGATCAGGCAGCCGAAAGAGGTCAAATCGTTTATTCCGATCAGCGATTCGGCATTCTGGATTTCGGACGGCAGAGGCCTTTACCGGCTGGATATTCGCACGTCGGCATTGCAGGAATTGCGCCAAATGCGTGGTAAAGAGGTGCGGGAGTTTTATTTCGACCGCCGGAAAACACTCTGGATCGGCACTTACGGGCAGGGTTTCTACGCTATCCGCAACGGCCGTGTGAAAGCGCTACCGCCCGATCGCAACGGGCACCTGCTCGCGGTACACACTTTTCTGGAAGACCGGAAGGGGTTTATGTGGATGAGCACCAACCACGGCCTGTTCAAATGCAAAGTCACGGACCTGTACGACTACCTCGATGGCAAGTCGGCTGACATTTACTACTACTACTATGACAAGAGCAACGGCTTCGCTAACAACGAGTTCAATGGCGGATGCCATCCTTCGTCGGTCGTTTTTCCGGACGGTAAATTTTCGTTCCCGTCGATGGACGGCCTCGTGCAGGTCTACCCCGATAGTGTGACCGACATTCTCCCATCTTCCAAAATCCTGATCGACAAGTTCGCCGTCGACGGCAAAGAAAAGCCGTTCACCACCGGTTTCCAGCTCGAACCGTCGTTCAACCGCATCGAAATATTGCTCGCTTCGCCCTATTTCGGGCTGCCGGAAAACCAGCTGCTGGAATACAATATCAAAGGCCTCGACAATGAATGGTACGAACTGAACAACAACCTGACCATTACCTTGAACCGCCTCGAATACGGGAGTTATACCTTGCAGGTCCGCAAGAAAAGCGGCTTCGGGCAACACATGAATGTGCTTACCAAGCGATTCACCGTGATGCCGTTCTGGTACCAGACGTGGTATTTTACGCTTTTCGTGCTGGTATTACTGATATTTTCATTCTACCTGGTAGTAAAACTGCGCTATCACTACCTTACTTTACGGAAAAAACAGCTGGAAGCACAGGTACGGGAACGCACGATGCAATTGGAATACAGTAATCGCTTGAAAGAGAAGATCACCCTCCTGCTCGCGCACGACCTCCAATCGCCATTGCATTTCCTGAACCTGCTGTCAGACCACGTGACGGCTTCGCTGGAAAAGGACCGGCTCGACGACGTCCGTACGGGCACGGCGGAGATCAAGAAGGCGGCCACGAGCATTCATGCATTTGTGAAGGAGATCAATCTTTGGACAAAATCCCAGCAGGAAGGTTTTTTCCTCAGCAAGCGCCCGTTCGCGTTCGGCGAGCTGGCCGGTGAGTTGAAAGACTTTTTCGGAGAAATGCTGTTGCTTAAAAACAATACGCTTGAAATCGTGAACCCCGGCCAATGGCATGTATACACGAACCGCGAAGTGTTGAAAGCCGTTGTGCGCAACCTGATCGACAATTCGAACAAATACACGACCGGCGGGCACATTGTGTTGGAACTGGAAGAAAACGGTGAAAACCAGCTCCGCCTTTCGGTAACTGACAATGGCCGCGGGATGTCGCCTGCGGATTTGAGTAAAATCAAACGGCGCATTGAAAACGTGCTTACCACGGCGGGTATCGAGCAAAGCGGCCGGCTGGGCTACCAGATTATCATTGATTTCGTAGCACGGCTCGATTGCCGGCTGGAAGTGGAAAGTGTCGTGGGAGAAGGAACAAAAGTGACAATATCGGGCCTGCTGCCCGGCCAACCTGACAAACCGGAAGCATTTATGGCGGATTCCGCGCCGCCGAATATTACAACGTTATGAAAAAATTCCTGATTGCCGACGACCATTCGCTCGTTCGGTACGGATTGAAAGTAGCATTATTCAAACAATTCGCTGACGCGCAGATCGACGAAAGCTGGGACGGACATTCGGCCCTCGCCCAATTGAAAACCGGCCCCTACGACCTGATGCTGCTCGACCTGAGCATGCCCGACACGGACGCGAGCACGCTCCTGCACACGATCCGCAACACTTATCCCGATACGAAGGTGCTGGTGGTATCCATGAACAACGAGGTCATTTTCGGCAAAAGGGCGCTACAAATGGGCGCGCACGGCTATATCGAGAAGGACGCCTCGCCGGACGACCTGATCAGGGCGGTGAATGTGGTATTGTCGGGTAAGAAATATATGAGCGCCGACCTCGCCCAGGTGATCGTGAACGATACGCTCAACCGTAAATCGATGAACCCGTTCGATGGGCTTACCCCCAGGGAATTCCAGGTGGCCATGTACATTATCCAGGACTACACGATCACGCAGATCAGCGAGTTGATGCAGCTGCAATACACCTCCGTGAGCACATTCCGTCGCCGCATTTTTGAAAAACTGAATATCTCCGACCGCAAGGCGCTCGTACAACTCGCTGACGCTTATAAACTTAGCTGAATGAGCAGAGCACCTACGGGAAAACGCCGCCTTTGCCGTCTGGTAACTTTAATGCGAACACTATCTCGAACCGCTGGCTTCGCCCAAATCCGGTTTTCCAAACATATCCCTCCACCAATGAATAAGCGGCCGGAAATGTTGGCTGATGTTGCAGATTGAGAAAATTTTCGGTCTGAATAGCGTCGCGTATCCTATATTTAAGATAAGAAGCGTTATGCAGAAAAGGTGTGGCCGAATGGATGGATTTGTCAAAACAAATAACTGAGGAATCATGCTGCGAAGAATACCCGAACCACTTCTCCAACAATACATTATCATCACGCTCCTGGCGGTCGCTTTCACTCCTGCGGGCGCTGCATCAACGCATTTAAATACTGACTCTTCCGATGTCCGGCCGGCCTTTTTGCAGATGCTCCGGATTATGGGCAAAGTCACCGACGAATCTTCGCGGCCGGTCAGCAATGCGGCGGTACTGATTGCCGGTTCGGAACGGGGTACGGTGAGCAACCTTTCTGGCGAATTCGAAATTGCCGATGCGCCGCTCAATGGCACGCTGGTCATTAAGCACCCCGATTTTGAGGCGAAACAGGTAACAATCCTCAAATCCGTCACCGAATATGTGATCAACCTGAAAGCACGCCCGCAGTTGGCCCGTTTGAAAAGCCAGTATAAGGTTTTGAAAAAAGACGCGGAATGGAGTCAGTCCGGCGAAAGCAGCTCCGCCATGAGGCCCGACCGCTGGCCGTATTTCCCCGGCGGCTACAAAGCACTGAACAAATTCCTTGCCAATAACCTGAAATACCCGCAGGAAGCGTTGGAAACCGGCGTCGAGGGTGCCGTGCAGGTATCGTTCCTGCTCGACGAAGACGGTAATGTGAGCAGCGGGCGCATTCTGAAAAGTCCCGGCGCGGAACTCGACGACGAAGCGCTCCGGCTCATCTCACTGATGCCCCGGTGGACGCCCGCCCAGAAAGAAGGCAAGCCCATTGCCGTATGGTACACGATCAGCATTCATTTCGACCCGGAAATCGATCAGCTGCCGCTGAAGATCAAGGAAGAGGTACCCAAATTGTTTGGCATCAAAATCAAGCTGGAACCATTGAAAGCACCTTTTTTGGTTCGGGATGCATTTAAAAAGCTTTTTCAGCAATCGGATCTTGCTACGCGGCAGTCTCCACTGCGGCAGCCTCCGCTGCGGCAGTCGCCAATGAAAGAATTTCAACCTTCGAATTTTCGTACGTCGGGTTACAGCTTTCTAAAACAGCCGGAGCCGCTCCAACTTAAATTCAAACCAACCCCGTAAGAGTACAAATATTTATAAAAATTTTGTAACTTACCTCCGGACACTTAGTTCCCTGCTTGTAGAATGCCCTTGTTCAACTTAACCGGAGTTTGAATGAAAACTTTTACAATCATCCTGCTGGTAGCCATCGGAGCAGGCTTTACGGCGCACGGCCAGCAACAGGCCGGGACGCCCCGGAATCAGGAAAAAATCATCCCTCAGCGCTCCCGCGTAGCTGTACGCGTGCTCGACAAACACACCTTACGCCCCGTCGAGGCCACCATTATGGTCGTCGGGCAACGCCCGGAAGACCTCGTTATACCGCTTTACGAGGACGGCGCCTACCAGTTCAAAATGTCAGCCAAAGACATGGGCGTTATCTCGATCCACGCAGTGGGTTATGAAACGCTCTCGGAAGTGATAGCGGCAGGTACGCTGCGCCCAACGAAGGTTTTTTATTTAACACCGGTAAAAAACCGCGATTCCAGTACGGCAGAGGTTGCGAAAGTCTCGGAACTGGATCTGAAAGAAGAAGTCGAGACCATCCTGCTCTTCACCCAAAGCGAGCCCGACTTGCTGCCCGAGAGTAATTACGAGCTGGAAATCCTGGCCGATTACCTCGTAAGGAACAAAGCACCGCGGATCGAGCTTTACGGGCATACCGACGATGTGGGCGATCCCCGCAAGAACCTGCTCCTCTCCTACGACCGCGTGGACGAGGTTAAAAAGTACCTGGTTTCCAGACGCATCGAGCTGGGCCGCATTCGGGGAAAAGCCTTTGGAAGTGAGCTGCCGGCCGCTCCGAATGATTGTGAGGCGAACCGCCGACTCAACCGGCGTGTCGAAATACGGATTCTTCCCTAGATTTTTCTTTTCATATTAACTTCCCAAAAAATCCACTGAAAGGTGGCGAAATGAGCACTTTTGTAGTGCATATTTGTTGTTTATGGCAAAAGACTGCCCTGACAGCGAAATTTACCAGCATTAAAATCGAATATGAAACAAGTAAAAGCCTCCATTTCAGGCATCGAAGGATATGTACCCGACTACATTCTGACAAACGCCGAATTGGAGACACTCGTTGATACCAACGACGAATGGATTGTGAGCAGGACCGGCATCCGGGAGCGCCGCATCCTGAAAGAGCCCGGGCTCGGGAGCTCACACCTGGGCGCGAGGGCGGTCAAAGGCCTCCTCGAAAAAACCAATACCGATCCTTCCGAAATAGATCTCCTCATCTGCGCCACCATCACCCCCGATTTCGTTTTCCCCAGCACCGCCAACCTTATCTGCGACCAGCTCGGTATTCGCAACATCGGCAGTTTCGATGTGAATGCGGCTTGTTCCGGCTTCATTTACGCGCTCGAACTCGGGGCGCAGTTTATTGAAACGGGTAAATATAAAAAGGTGGTGATTGTAGGGGCAGACAAAATGTCGGCCGTGATGGATTATACCGACCGCCGCACATGCATTCTCTTCGGCGACGGCGCCGGTGCCGTGCTCCTCGAACCGAATGAGGATGGTTACGGCGTGATCGACACACTCATCCGGGCCGACGGCGTGGGTTACAACAACCTCGTTCAGCGCGGGGGCGGCAGCCGCTTCCCGGCGAGCCACGAGACCGTGGATGCCCGTATGCATTTCCTTCACCAGGATGGCCAGCAGGTGTTCAAATCGGCCGTGCGTAACATGGCCGATGTGTCCGCCGAAATGATGGAAAGAAATCACCTCAGCCACGAAGATGTGGCCTGGCTCGTGCCGCATCAGGCCAACCGCCGCATTATCGAAGCTACGGCCAGCCGCATGGGCGTGGGAATGGACAAGGTGATGATGAACATCGAACGTTACGGCAATACCACCGCCGCGACGATCCCGCTTTGTTTGTGGGATTATGAAAAAGACCTGAAAAAAGGAGATAACCTTATATTTTCCGCATTCGGTGCCGGCTTCACGTGGGCGTCGGCGTACGTGAAGTGGGCTTACTGAGGACTTACAAAAAAGCCGGTCGGTGCAGGTGAGCATATTGCAAACCCGCCCCGACCGGCTTTGTCATTGCATATTCGCTATGCCGATAGTGCCATTCTGCCCAGGATTTCGTGGGTTTCACGAATGCGGCGGCGGGCGATCGGGATCGTTTTGCCGCAGCTCAGGTGAATATAGTCGGGCCAGCGCGAAGCGATGTGGCGCGCGTTGATGCTGTACGATTTATGGATGCGCAGGAAGTCGCTGCTCAGCTCGTCCTGAACCTCTTTCAAACACTTCGAAACCAGGTGCTTCTCATGCCGGGTGTACACGAATGTGTAGTTTCCGACGCCTTCCAGACAGGTAATGTCGCTGGATTTCACGGTGATCGCTTTCCCAAACTTGTAGACAGTAATGGCCGGTACGCTTTTGCTTTCGCCGGCAATTCCCGACGGCACGATGGACAGGTTTTTCATGGGTGAAAGGACGGATTGATTTTTCATGGATTGATCTACGTTTTTTACTTGCATGGCTAAATGATAATTGACTTTCGTGGCTAACAGGTGCTCATTCTTCCGGGCTGGCTTTCAACCGGCTTCCGTTCGTCTGGCGGTGATACAAATTTGGCATATCAACGAGCCCTGCGAAACAGTAACCCGGGTGAATTGTAACTTTCACCTCATGAATACGCTAAAACGGGGGGTAAACTGAAATAGCCGTTCGTACAATCATCACGGCAATTTGCTGGTTTAAACAAGATTTGCCCGCATTTTGCGATGATTTGGCATGCAAATACGACGGTTAAACAAGCCGCAATTTCCGAATGGACCGTAACCGCTCTATTTTTGCGCGAAATGAATCAGCCCGGAAATGGCCCTCGACAATTACATTGCTAAAATCACCCGTAAGCAGCTGGATGCCAGCACCTCGGCGTTCCTGCTCTTCGGGGCGGCCGTACTAGCGGGCGTGGGACTCTGGCAGGAAAGCTATTTTGCCGGAAGCCGGGTGTTTTTCACGGGAACCACCATTAACCTCGCCGCTATCTGGGCCGCCTACCGGATCGATTCGGCGCTTTCGCCGCGGGTGACCGAATTGCTGCCGGATACGGGGCAATCCATTCACCGGGTGGCGGGCTGGTTCGGCTTGTATGGCATAGTGAATGTCGCGGCGTTGTGGGTGGCATTGCCGCTTTACCACCAGGCGGGGCTTACCGGGCCGGGCTTCGACCTTTTGTGGGCGCTGCGCGTGAGCTTTTTTATTCTCAGCGGCTCGCTTATCGGCGCGGGGCTTACCGAGCTGACCTACGCTTTCAAACAATGGCGTACCAACCAGGACGAGGTGGAGCAAATGCAGGAAAAACAGCTGCAAACCGAGCTCGACGCCGTAAAACAGCAGGTTAACCCGCATTTTTTGTTCAATTGCCTCAATTCGCTCTCGGTACTGATCGCCGACGCACCGGCTACGGCGGAGAAATTCGTGGACGAAATGTCGAAAGTATACCGCTATCAGCTCCATGTCAACGGCCCCGACAAGGAGGACATGCTGGTGACGCTGGATTCGGAGCTGCGTTTTATCAAATCCTACATTTACCTGCTTGAAACACGGTTTGAAAAAGGTATCGAAATTCGGGTGAATGTCGATGAAGTATTTACGCACGGGCAAATGGTACCGCTCACGTTCCAGATCCTGATCGACCACGCCATTCATTACAATATGGTATCGCCTTCGCGCCCGCTGCATATTACCATCGCCAACACGGAAACCGGCCAGCTGGAATTCAGCCATAACCGGCAGCCGAAAATGCTGAGTATGCCGCTCGACACGCCCGGCATTCACGCCTTAACTGCCAAATACAAGCTGCTGTTTAACCGCGCCGGGGCCGTGCAGCTGAAAGAAGACGACCAGCGTTTCGCCATCACGCTCCCATTGATTTACACATGACGCCTCACCTCACCTACAACGACATCGGGCGGCAGATATGGCTGAGCCTTTTCGGCAGATGGATTTTCACCTTGCTCGTACCCTGGTTTGTGCCCACGATCAGCTACCTGCTCATTGGCCAGCCTTACCTCGAAAACTGGTACAATTTCCTCGGCGGCACGCTCATGATCTTTATGATGACGATCCTGGCGTTCGTCCCGCACGACTGGGCGGCCCGGTACATTGCCCGCAAACATCCCTCGCTCGATTCGTCGCTGAAACGCAGCGCGCTCACCGCCGCGGCATTCTGGTTGCTTACATTCGTTTTTGTGACCACCTATATGCTGTTTATCATGCGCTTCCGCCCATTCGAGGCCGAGCTCGACGGCCGGATGATGATCCAGGTGTACCTTTTCGAGTTCATGGCCGTGCTGCTGCTCACGGGGCTGTATGAAATCAATTATTCCTTGGATAAATGGAAAACCTTGCAGGTCAACAAGGAAGCGATCAAGCGTGCCGGGATGCAGGGGCAGCTCCAAAGCCTGAAAAGCCAGGTGAACCCGCATTTTTTGTTCAACAGCCTCAATACATTGTCCGCATTGATCGCCGAGGAGCCCAGGCGGGCGGAGCAATTCGTGGATGAAATGGCAAAAGTATACCGGTACCTGCTCCAAACCAACCAAAACGAGCTCACGACGCTGGCGACGGAAATCCGCTTTATCCGCTCCTATTATCATCTTTTGCGGACACGCTACGATACCGGGTTCGATTTGCTGATCGACGTCAGCGAAGCCGATCTCGACAAGAAAATTCCGCCGCTGACCTTGCAGCTGCTGCTCGAAAATGCCGTCAAACACAACAGTATCCTGGAAACCAACCCGTTACGCGTTACGATACGCTCACTGGGCGACGATATGCTCGAAATCAGCAACAACCGGCTCACCAAATCGACGCCCGTCAAATCCACACGGCTGGGATTGCCCAACATCATGGCCAAATACGGGCTGCTGTCGGAACGTATGCCGGCGATCGACCAGGGCGAAAATCATTTCAGGGTAACCCTCCCGCTCATCACGCCAAAAACCGTAAATGCATGAATATCTTAATTGTTGAAGACGAAAAACTGGCCGTGCGCAAGCTGACCAAACTACTGGAAGAAACCGCGCCCGAATTCGAGGTGCGCGGCATTACGCCGAGCATTGCAGCCACCGTGGATTGGATCACCGGAAACCGTGCCGACGGCAAGCCGGAGCCGGACATTATATTTATGGATATCGAGCTTGCCGACGGGCAGAGTTTCGAGATATTCAACCGCGTCACGATCAAAAGCACGGTTATTTTCACGACTTCCTACGACGAATACGCATTGCAGGCATTTAAAGTGAACAGCATCGATTACCTGCTCAAACCAGTGCAGCAGGAAGACCTTCAACGCAGCATCCGCAAGTATTACGACCTTACATCGGCACGCGAGACTGCTCCTTCGGCTCAGATTGATTTGGAAGCCATTCTGAAAAGCCTGCACGTGCAGACGCCCGCCCGCGAGTACCGCAAGCGCTTTCTCGTGAAGCTGGGGGCCCGGCTATTGTCGGTGGAAACACCTGAAATCGCCTATTTCTTCATCGACGGCGGCCTGACGTTTTTCAAAAATCACCAGGGACAGAAATTTGTCGTGGACTATAAAATGGACGACCTGGAAGAATTCCTCGATCCCGACCGGTTTTTCCGGGTTAACCGCGCGCTCATTGTCACGCACCAGTCGGTAGCGCAAATGCAGCCTTACTACAATCACCGGCTGGCGCTCACATTACTTCCTGCGCTGGACAAGGAAACGATCGTCAGCCGCGAGCGGGCCAACGATTTCAAGGTCTGGATGGGTAAATAGCGAAGTTACTGGAAAGAAAACATGGCATATTGCTCTGCCAGATCTGGGTAATGCAATGCGATAAGCTCCTGCAATTGAGCACGTGCCCGCGCGTACTGCGAGCGAACGGTCGCTTCGTTAATGTCGAGCATCGTGGCGATTTCCTTGTGGCAGTACCCGTCTACGGCGTACATGAGGAACACCGTCTTGTAAATCGGTTTGAGCTCGTGGATGAGCTGCATGATTTCGCCTGCGGTAATCTCCGAAACCGCGTCGTCGGCGATGCCGGGCTCGGGGATTTCGTCGAAAGCCGTGCGGGCGGCGTAATGCTTTTTATTCCTTCTGAAATAGCTGATGGCATTGTTCACCATCACCGTCCGCAGCCACGCCTTGAACGGCTGCTCGGGGTCATACCTTTCCAGGTTGTTGAAGACCTTTAAAAACCCTTCATTGAGTACTTCCTCGGCCTCTTCGGGCGAATAAGTGTAGCGCAGGCATATGCTCTTGGCGTAACCAAAGTATTTTTTAAACAAAATATGTTGCGCCTGACTGTTCCCGGCAATGCAAGCCGCAATCACCGAGCGGAAATCGTTCGGATCAAAAATGATTTTATTCAGGAATTTGAGCATAGCACTTCTACTTTTTCAATGGTTTGTCAAGCGGGTTTACTATTCGCATGGGACTTCCAGTCTGGGACGCATAGTCGGGGATTGCCCGATACAAAGAGAATTAATGGAAAGCGCGAATAAAAGCCGTGTGGACGGATAGCCCGAAAGTGTAGCTGAATGGCCGGTTTTAACCGACCAACCGGTCGGGGTGTGGTACGAAAATGCCGCTGTAAGCGGCCGGTCGGCAAGAAATGCCCCTATAACCCGAAAAAGGCACGATACGTCGAAACAGATACGGCACATTGTTATTTGCCGCATTTTGCCTGTTATTTTTGTATTAATGACGAGAGAAAACACCAAAGGCGGCGTAGTAGTAGCGATCCATTTGCTCGCATGGGCATTGCTGGGTTTCGTGCTTGTATTCTACCAGCCCCTGTCCTGGGGCGTGAGCCTGCCTGTTGTATTCTGGGTAAAACAATTGCTCAATTTCGGACTGCTCGTAGCACTTTTCTATTTCAACTCGCTGTACCTGGTACCGCGTTACCTGCTCTCAAACCGCATTGTTGCATTCATTCTGTGGGTGATCGCGCTGGTGATACTGATGCTCGTCATCAGCAAAATGGCCGACCAGCAGCTCGAAATCCGGCGGCATATGGAAGGCATCATGCCCCGCCCAAGGCATCGCGGCGGCCCTAAGCCGAAGCACATCATCGATGGTATCCTGCTCATGACCACCCTGCTGGTCATCGGTGTGAGCACCAGCCTCGCCGTGATCCAGCGCTGGCAATCCGACGCCCGCCTCCGCGACGCGGTCGAGAAACAAAATATTTCCTCCGAGCTGGCCCTCTTGAAGGCGCAGATCAACCCGCACTTCTTTTTTAATACACTCAATAATATATACGCGCTATCCTACACGAACGTCGAAGAGTCACGCGAGGCCACGCTGACGCTCTCGCGCATGATGCGCTACCTGCTTTACGAAACGCAGCAGGATATTGCCCCGCTCAGCCAGGAATTCGCATTTATCGACGATTACATCGAACTCATGAAACTGCGCGTACAGAGCAGCAGTAATGTGCAATACACCCGCGACGAGGCCATTCCCGACTACCCGATCGCGCCGATGCTCCTGCTGCCCTTCGTCGAGAATGCATTCAAACACGGTATCGACGCCTCGCAGCGCTCGGAAATCAAAATCCACGCCGCATTGGATGGCGGGGCCCTGAAACTCACGGTATCAAACCATATTTTCCAGGCGCAGCACGTGGAAGGCACCGACAAGGGGGGCATCGGGCTAGCCAACACCCGCCGCCGCCTCGACCTGCTCTATCCGCAAAAGCACCACCTCGACATTCACACCGACGAGCTCGCCAATACCTACACCGTAAACCTGATCATCAACCTGACGTAAACCATGACGCTGAACTGCATTACCGTCGACGACGAACCGCTCGCATTGGGGCTGGTGAGTTCATTCGTAGAACAAACCCCTTTCCTGCATTTGCACGGCCGGTATATCAATGCGCTGGATGCGCTGGAAGTGATCACCAAGGAGAATATCCATTTGGTTTACCTCGATATCCAGATGCCTGAACTGACGGGCATGGAACTGGCAAGGGTACTGAACCAGAATCCCGATACCAAAACGAGGATCGTGTTCACGACGGCCTACAACCAGTTTGCCGTGCAGGGTTATGAAGTCGATGCGATGGGGTATTTGCTCAAACCGTTTGGCTACAACCAGTTTCTGGCGACGGCGATGAAGGCCAAGAAGTACTTCGAAAACCTCCGCGACGCGGCCATTGAGCCTGAGCTGGATTCGAGCGAGAATTACCTGTTCGTGAAGTCGGATTACAAGCTCGTCCGCATTGATTTCGACGCGATCCTGTTTGTCGAGTCGTTCAAGGATTATGTTAAGATCCACCAGGCCAGCGGCAGCCCGGTGGTTTCGCACAGCAGCCTCAAAGCGATCGAGGAAAAGCTGCCCGGAGGAAAATTCATCCGCATCCACCGCTCATTCATCGTCGCGGTTGGCAAAGTAGATTCCATCAGCAAAAGCGCCGTCCACATCGGCACCGTCGATATTCCGGTGGGGGATTTGTACAAGGATGCGTTTAAGGAGTTGCTGGGGAAGTGGCAATGAATTCAATCATTCGGTCATTCAATCATGTTTATGCCCCCTTTTGCTTCGCTACTGCCTCCACGAGCCCCCGCATGTACCCGATCGCAAACAAAGCGCCGTAGTTGCTGTAACCGGCGTTCTGGTTGCTGTCGCCGGCTACCGTAGGCACGTGGTCGGGGCGCATGGGGCCCCGGAAACCTACTTCGTAATAGGTTTTCATGGCTTCATACATATCCGTTTTGCCGTCGTCGTGGAAGGTTTCTTCGAAATTCGTTTTGCTGCCACGAACATCGCGAAAGTGCACGAAGTGGATTTTCTTTCTGCTACCGAAGTATTTGATCACCGACGGAATGTCTTCGCCCATCGTTGCGAATGTGCCCTGGCATAGCGTAATACCGTTGCTTTCGCTCGGGACGATCTCGATCAGTCGTTTGAATGCATTGGCCGACGTCATGATGCGCGGGATACCCTGGATTTTATCTACCGGCGGATCGTCCGGGTGCAATGCGAGCTTCACGCCCACTTTTTCGGCTTCCGGTACCACCGCTTTCAGGAAGTATTCCAGGTTCTTCCACATGGTATCGTGGGAAAAATCGCCGTATTTGGTCAATGGTTTATCCTTCACATCCTCGTAATCGAACGCGCTCACCAGTGCGCCCCCGCGGGAAGGTTTGTCGAGCTTCGTGCGCGCCCAGCTGATGACCGGCATCCAGTTGTAACAAACCGTGTCGATACCTGCTTTCGACAGGTTTTGGATAAACCTGATAAACGTCTCAATTTCCTCGTCCCTGCCGTCGAGCCCCAGCTTGGTTTTTTCGTACAGCGACGGCGGCCCTTCGATCACGCGGTACGTGATGCCGTGCTGCTTCCAGAAATCCCGCACGGCGACGATAGCTTCGTATTCCCAGTTTTTGACATTACTCAAACCCACGCTTTGCGGGTTAATGCCCCCCACCGCGCCGAGCACCTGCATTTGCTTCGACAATGCGATGCGTGTCGGGTCCATGCCGAAGAAATGCGCGAGGCAGAACTGCATCCCGCCATCCTTCGCAAATGCCGCAGCGTCAACGGCATTGCGGGAAGCAAAAGCCGGAACAGCACCGGCCGCTGCCGTAGCGGCAGCCAGTGCTATATTGGTTTTAATAAAATTCCTCCGTGTATTTTCCATCGTCGTCCGATTTACTTATCCCACCAGATACGCGTCATGAACAGGTCGGGCCCCTGCCGCTCGATCGCCGTCTTGAAGTTAGGGTTAATGCCCTCTTCGCTGAGCGGGTAACGCAGGCGGCGCGGGATCTGGCCATTGGTATCGTTGCCGAGGTAGTTTACGGGCGTCAGCGCCGGGTAACCCGTTCTGCGCCAGTTGGCATAGCCCTCGATATGGTTAAAAGTGCTCGCCGCTATCAAATATACCTCCGTGTGGATCGCATTCATTTTCGCATCCATCGTGCCGGATTCGGGATATGGGTTCTTTGTGGCATAAGCCGTGATGTCCGCAGTCGGAATGGCCGCATTCGCCCACGACATCTGTGCCAATGCCGCCGACTGTCCTTCCTGGAACGCCGCCCTGGCATTACCCGTCGCCCAGCCGCGTTCGATGGCCTCGGCTTTCAGGAGCTGCGTTTCGGCATAGGTCAGGTAGATCCACGGCAATGCGATGCCGATCACGCCGGTAGCCGGGCGCGAATAGTTGTCCAGATTCTTCTCGTCGAGCTGCGCCAGGCCGGTGGCGTCGGTCGCATTAGGAAGGCCGCGTTGCTTCGCCACGCTGTTGTCCCCGCCTTTGATCATCGAAATAATAGGCAGGCGCGGGTCCTGGCGCGATTTCATCATGTCGATGAGCGTCCTGGCCCATTGCACGCCGGCGTTCGGGATGTTGGTCACGTTGGAACCGCTCGGACCAAGGATCCAGGAATTAGGATTGGAGTTGATCTCCGCGCCCGTGTTGCTGAATTTCACGGCGATCGTTTCCGCATTGCCGGTAATCAGGCCGCCGTCGATCGCTTTCCTGGCCCAGAGCTGCGCGTTGGCGGCGTCGGCTTTTTGCATGCGCATGGCAAGGCGGAGCATAAGCGAGTTGGCGGCACGTTTCCATTTGTCGAGGTCGCCGCCGTAAATATAATCCGCCGCTTTCGGGATGTACTGCGCCGCATCGAATGCATTCCGCGCTTCTTCCAGCTCTTTCAGCATATCCATGTAAATGGCCTGCTGCGCGTCGTACTTCGGCGAAAAATTAGCGTCGATAAAGCCTTTACCTGCTTCGAAATAAGGAATATCGCCATACAGGTCGGTCGTGCGCGAGAACTCCATCACCTTGATGATCCGCGCCATCGAAAGCACGTTCACGTTTTTCGGGTCCTTTTGCGCCACGTCGATCAGGTTTACCATGCTTTTAACAGCATAAGTGTAGGAGTTATCGAAGAAAGCGGAGTTAATTTCTCCTAAAAAAGTATAAAAACTCCCTTTGTAGAACGTCGCGTCGATCGATGACATTTGCTGGATCAGGCAGGCTGCGTACCCGAAATTGGCACGCCAGGCCTTCGATGCAGGACCGCTTGCCGAGCCCGTCAGCAGCAGCTGCGACTGCCCCAGCAGGTAATCCACGGGTACCGTGTTCGGTGCATTCGGGTTGACATTGATTTCCTCGAAATCGTTGGTGCACGCGCCCGCTCCGGCGAGCAATGCAAGGCATATGGTCA
The DNA here is from genome assembly GCF_000382205.1 of Dyadobacter beijingensis DSM 21582. Taxonomy (GTDB): domain Bacteria; phylum Bacteroidota; class Bacteroidia; order Cytophagales; family Spirosomataceae; genus Dyadobacter; species Dyadobacter beijingensis. Next base: position 73,956 of record NZ_KB907791.1, on the reverse strand, counting down.
GTTTTTTAAGCATGATTTCTTTTGAAAAGGATCAGAATTTCAGGTTCAGGTTAACACCGTAAGAACGCGTCGGCGGCGTACCGGCAAACTCCACGCCCTGCGCATTGCCATTGTTATAAGTCGCTTCGGGATCGATCACAGGTACTTTTTTCATCAACACGGCCAGGTTACGTCCCACGATCGAAACGGATGCGCCCTTGAACGGCAGCTTGCCGAGCAAACGGCCCGGGATCGCGTATTGGAGAATGATCTGGCGCAGCTTGATAAAGTCGGATTTGTATACGAATGGCGTAGCAATGGCCGAGTACCAATTGCTGTAATAGGCCTGTGCAGGCGCCTTTGCCGTATTAGGCTCGCCGCTTTCCGTCACACCCACCCCCGTCACGCCGCCCTCGCGGCCCACGAGCGTAGCCTCGTGCAAACCAAACCGGTAAGCCAGTGCATTGGTACCCGAATAAATGTACCCGCCGAACTTACCATCCACCAACACACTGAGGCTGATACCTTTATAATTAAATGTGTTGTTCAAACCGAGGGTGTAAGGCGAAACGCCCGAGCCGAATGTCCTGATATCCCCGGCCAGCGCCAGCCCCTGCGAATTGTACACGATGCTACCGTTCGCGTCGCGTTTGAAATCATAACCCTTGATCTGGCTGTAAGGCTTGCCCACATCCTGGTGAATGAACGCCGAGCCCGGCCGCGACTGGTCTACCCGCAGCGTTTGCAGGTCGCCGTAAAGGCTCAGCACTTCGCTATCGTTGTAACCCATGTTGAAGGAAGCGTCCCAGGTAAACTGCTTACCATTCACGATGGTAGCGCCCAAAAGCAGCTCGATACCCCGGTTACGGATCGCACCGACGTTGAACAATGCGCTCGTATAGCCGGAAGTTTCTGAAATCGTGGCACTTACAATATCGTCGGTCGTTTTACGGTCGTACACGGCGAAGTCCACATTCAGCAGGTTATTGAACAATTTCGCTTCCAGGCCCAACTCGGAAACCGTCGAGGTCAATGGCTGCAAACCGCCGTTCGGAACGCGGGTACCATTGATCTGCGCCAGTGCGGAACCCAAATGCGCGCCGCTCAGCGAGTAGTACAACGACAGGTTGTAAGGGTCGGTATCGCCGCCTGCCTGCGCCCACGATCCGCGGAATTTGAGGTAGTTGATCACCGAAGGCATTTTTAACGCTTCCGAAGCCACAAAACTCACCCCGAATGACGGATAGAAAATGCTGTTCTTGCCTTTGGCGAGCGTCGAAAACCAGTCGTTGCGGGCCGTAGCTGTTACGAATAGGTAGTTGTTGTACGAAAATTCCGCCGAGCCGTACACCGAGTTAATGCGTTTTTCTATGTAAGCTTCGGTGACGGTACGCGCCGCCGGATCGATGTTTGATATATCATAAAAGAACGGGATGTTGAAGCTGTTGTTGGCCGAAACCTCGTTCAGGTTCGTCACCTGCTTCATCATATTCCCGCCAAAAAGGCCATTAAATGCAAATTTCTCGCCGATTTTACGGTTCACGCCCGCCAAAAGCTCCTTGTTGGTTTCGGTAAATTCCCGCAGCGACGACGTGTAGCTTCCCCGCAGCACATAGCCGGTGCCATACGGCTCGATGCTTTTGTACCGGTAATTGAAATTATCGAAACCAATACGGCCTTTCAGATAAAGCCAGTCGGTGATGGTATATTTAGGTTCAAATGAAGCGATTACGCGCTTTTTATTATCATCCTGCTGGAATTGCTCCGTGGCGAAATACGGGTTTTGGGTATACTGGTTGTCCGACCACACCTTTTCGTTCCCGTTCGCATCGAACTGCGCGTTTTTGAGCACATCCACATCGAGCGACGTCGGCAGCACGTACATCGCGAAGTTGGCATTACCGGGCGAGTCGTTCACGCGTGGGCGGTTGTGGTTCTTCTCGATAATGTACTTCGCATTCGCCACGAACGAAATGCGCTTGCCGAGGTTGCCGTTCGTGTTCAGCGCGAAGTTGTTACGGCGAAGGGTATTGTTCGGCAGCACGCCCTTGTTGTTCAGGTCGTTCATGGAAAGGCGGTAGGTTACCTTTTCCGTAGCACCTGTGAGTGCAATGGAGTTGGTGAATGTAGTCCCTACATTGTAAAACCTGCGCAGGTTATCCTTCGCAGCCACATACGGGCGCTGCACGCCGTCGTAGTTCATAGAGTTACTGCCGTCCAGGCGACCGCCCCAGCTGTTACGCGTAGCGGTTTCTGCTACCGTGGTCGGTTTCACGCCGTTGCTGCCGAGGCCGTATTCGTATTGGTAATCTTTGTAGGATTTAAACAGCAGGTCCTCCGCGAGGAAGTTGCTGTTCACCTCGACGCCGATGCCCTTGTCGGCTTTTCCACCTTTTGTAGTTACCAAAATAGCGCCATTGGAAGCCCGCGAGCCGTACAATGCTGCGGCCGTAGCACCTTTCAATACACTGATGCTCTCGATCTCGTCCGGGTTGAGGCTGGAAATACCATCCCCGCGGTCGGAGCCGGTCCAGGAGCCCTCCCGGTTGGCGCCGATCGCCACCGATCCTAGGTTATCATTATTAATAGGAATACCGTCCACAATGATCAGCGGCTGGTTATTGCCCGAAATGGAGCCATTACCGCGTATCACTATACGCGAAGAGCCGCTCGGGCCCGTCGCCGTGCTGGAAATATTCAGACCGGCCACTTTGCCCACGAGGCTGTTCGCGATGTTGGTCGAGCGCGCCTGCGTAAGGTCCTCGCCTTTCACTTCGGAAATGGCGTAACCCAATGCTTTTTTCTCCTTTTTGATACCCAATGCGGTCACCACCACCTCGTCGAGCGTCTGTGTCTCCACCGCCATTTTCACATCCACCACAGCGCGCTGGCCTACGGTAATTTCCTGCTTCTGAAACCCTATTGAAGTAAAAACGAGCACCGATTCCGAAGAAGGGACATCCAGCTCATACCTGCCATTGACGTCGGTGTTGGTGCCATTGATCGTCCCTTTCACGAGCACGTTCACGCCCGGGAGGCCTTCGCCATTGTTGTCGGTGACGGTTCCGGAGACCTTGATATCGGCCGCCACCGACCTGCTGCCCGCCATTACCTGCATTTCCGAAGAGGGCCTGCTGCCGATGGCCGAGGTTTCAATGCGTTTGGGCAAAATCATATAGGCATTCCTGCGTACTTTTTTCAGCGTCAGGTTCGTCGATTTCAGCAATGCTTCCATGTTTTTTTCCGCCGACAGGTTTTTATCAAATACAAAATCCGTGACGGTAATGCCGCTCATCTGGTTCTCTTCGAAGAGGATGTCGGCATTGTAATATTTTTTGAGTTGCAAAAGCACGTCGAGCAGCTTCACCTGGTTGGTGGTTTGTTCCGGGGGGAGCATGCGGTTTTTATGCGCATTCAGGGCCAGCACCTGGGCGTCGAGGGGCGGCGCCGCGGTGAGCATCAGGCCACAGCAAACAAACGACAGTAGTGATCTTTGTTTCATACGGGGATCTGGATAGGGATATATTAAAGTCTTTATTTCTGCAAAATCAGGTAGGCCTCGCCCTCGCGCGCCAGGCGGAAATCGAACAATTCGGAGAGCAGGCCGAGCAGTTCCTCACCGCTTTCGGGCTGGAAAGTGCCGCTCACGGTACGACTGGCGAAGCGGTTGTCCTTGATCTCGACCCTGATGCCATAATGCTCCTGCAACTGGCTAGCCACTTCCGACAGCGGCGTTTTATCGAAAACGAACCGGTTACCCGTCCAGGCCGTCAGTTTTTGCGTGTCCGCATTCGGCTTCACGACCGGCCTGGCTGCCGCTTTTTCCATCGTTACCAGGTCGCCCGGCTTCATGACGAGCTCTTTTTTCTGCTGGCCTTCTGAGAAAAGCACGTGCACCTTGCCCTTTTTCAAAAGGACCTTTCCGCCTTTCTGCCTGGTGTACACCGAGAATTCCGTACCGAGGACCATCACCTCGAAGTTCTCCTCGGTTTTGACCATAAACCGTTTGTTGTCGATGGTGTGGGTTACGTTAAAAAACGCCTCGCCGTTCAGCTGCACCTCGCGGGTTTTTTCTCCGAAACCGAAGCGCGGGACGCGCATCGACGTGTTGGCATTCAAAATGACCCTCGTACCATCGCTGAGCTGCACGGAGCGGGTCTCCCCGAATTCGGTCGTATAGGTTTTGTACAAAATCTGCCCCCGGCCGAGCCAGGCTGTCAAACCCAACACCATCACCGAAGCGGCGGCCATGAGCCACGGACGCCGGCCGATGCGGCGGGCGTTCACGACCGGAACAGGTGCTGCTGAGCCCGTTTCGGTCGTTTTCTCCGTATTTGGGTTCTCGCGCATGTAGCGCAGGTATGCGTCGAAACGCTCCTGGCCATCGGGCAGGAACTGCGGCGACTGCGACTGCCATTCGGCCAGCCATTCAAAATACAATTCCTGATTCCCGTCGTGGGCGAGCCATCCGGCGATCAGCCGTTTTTGGGCCGGGCTGGCATTGCCGGCGAAATATTGGAACAGGAGTGCTTTGTTTACTGACAATGTGTTCATGATCAGTGGTTTAAATATCGAATAGTGTTAAGGATGTTTCGGTTCAGCTGAAAAGGGAAGAAAATGCGAGCAGCCATGTCCAATGGTCTTTCAATCCCTGGCGCAACATGCTCAATGCCTTGCTGATATGCCCCTCGACCGTACGGCTCGACAGGTTCATTTCCGTCGCGATTTCCTGGATCTTTTTGTTTTCGAAACGGTTGAGCATGAATACTTTCTGGCATTGCGGCGGCAGCTGCTCCACGATGCGGTCGATGCGGCCGGCGAGTTCTTCGAAGTACATCAATGCCTCCGGGCGCTCGGGCGAAGCCACGTCGTAATGCGGCATCATTTCAAAGGAATCGGTGTTTTTCAGGTCGCTCGCGAGCAGGTTATAAGCCCGGTTCTGCACCGATTTGAAGAGGTAAGCCCGGTACGACGACTTCACGGATTCATAGGACCGGTTTTTCCAGAATGCATAAAACAGCTCGGAAACCAGGTCGGCAGCGGCGTCCTTGGAATACAAAAACCGGACGGCATATGAGCATAACGGACTGTAATACAGCCGAAACAGCAATGCACAACCCTCTTCCGGGCTCTCCTCAAAAGTCTTGCGGATGAACAGCTCCTTATCCGGATGGGTGCTCGGGCTGCGGTCTCCTTCCCGCTCCCGCTCAGGGCCAAACTGCGGCCCGTCCTGCGGAACGCCCCTATCCTTTTCCCAGGAAGTCCTCTCTTCGTTATACTCCGAACCCGGCGATGCAAGCATTGGCAAACTTTAAATATAAATTGGGATATTTCTAAAACTGGCTTTTAATGGTAAGACAGGAAAAGGTGGGAGGACACGCGGTCAATTGTTCTATTATTTTAAAAAATTGCATTATTCGATACCATTTGTGTCGGGGAGACGGGATTTGATCGGCATGATTACCAGTATCTTATAATGTCCGGCCAGGACGGCCGGATAACCAAAAAAGCGCCGAAAATTTTCTGAATAATACAAAAAAAGCGGCGCAGAACGGGCCGCCGGTCTAATACTCCGGTCAACTGCCGGCAGTCAGCCGTCAGCGATCTGCGGTCAGCGGTCAGCGGTCAGCAGTCAGCAGTCGGCGGTCAGCGGTCAGCCGTCGGCGGTCAGCCGTCAGCCGTCGGCGGTCAGCCGTCGGCCGTCGGCGGTCAGCCATCAAAACACCACCCCAACCGACACCTGAATCGTCCTGGTACGCGGTATCCGATAGCTCTCACGGGTCGATATATCGTAGACATCCTCTCTTTTCTTGATCTGCTCGACGAGCCGCACGGCGATGGGGATGGTTACTTTTCCGGCGTCGATTTCCACGCCGGCACTGGCTAGCGCACCAAAAGATGTTTTTTTATCACTGTTGACCTTGCCGCTGGATTCGTACGGATAGCATCCGCCATCGGCACAGAAACGGCCTGCGTACTTGATATACCATGAAACCAGATAGTTGCCCTGCAGGCCCGCCTCCGCGAACGGCCGGATCTTGCCGTCGAGAAACGTGTACCGAGCCAGCACCGGCAGCTGAATGCTCGATGTCCGCGACATGTATTCCTGAAATTCGAGGCCGTTGCTGGCCTCGCTACGGGTTTTGGTCCGCACGTGGTTGTACGCAGGCTGCGCATGCAAGGACAAGCCTTTATTTGAATCCTGAAATGCATAACTTATATCGGTGCCGGCCATCCAGCCCTTTACCCATTTACTGCCTCGGTTGGGCGCATAGGTGGAAAATTGTGGCCCGACCAGCACACCGAACCGCCACCGCCGAAACGAATCCGCAGATTGCGCGAATGCGATGTTTTGAAGCAAAAAAATTAAAATGACGGAGCAGGAAAGTCGTTTCATGGCTTTGGTCGGTTGGTTTGTCACCCAATGACACATAAAAGTAGCGATTTCGTGCACGAGAAATGGGATAATTATATTTTCTTAACAAAAAATACTACTATGAACTTCAAAATCAACCAAATCACTCCTTTGCTTCTCGTTCGGGAACTGGGCGAAGCCATTGCATTTTACGTAAGGCAGCTGGACTTCACGCTGGCGTTCCGGTATGATGATTTTTATGCAGGCATTGAAAAGGACGGCTATTCGATCCACTTGAAAACGGATTACGACACTACGAAAACGCAAACGACGCGAAGTAGCGACGAACAAGTCGATCTCCTGTTTTCGGTCGGCGATGTGACAGCGGTGTTTGCGGAAATTTCAAAAAGGAACATCGAAATTGTTCAGCCGCTGCGCGAAATGCCTTATGGAAAGGAGTTCTACATCGCCGATCCGGACGGCTATGTGATTGCGTTTGTGGGGTCAGTTCATTAATGATTGAATGACCGAACAGGAGTTTATTCAATCATTCAATCATTTTTATTTCCACGGCGGGTCACTCAAATTAGAGCAGCCCCCGCAGCCGCTCAAAATCAGCCTTTCCCAGCGGGGCCAGCGGGCTCCTTAAATGACCGCCTTCAACGCCCAGAATTTCCAAACCGGCTGCTATCGTGCGCGGCAGCCCGTTGGCGGTGATGAAAGTCAGCAGCTCCGATTGCCGGTCGAATGCGTCGCGTGCCCCCGCGAGATCGTTTGCCAGAACGGCGTTGTACAGGCTGTGATTGAACTCCGGGATCAGGTTCGGGGCGGCAGTACACCAGCCTGCCGCGCCGGCGGACAATGCGGCGAGCGCCAGCGGGTTGGAGCCGTTGAAGAATGCGACCTCTTCGCCGAGAACGCGCCGCAGGTAATGCATCCGCTGCACGTCGCCCGTGCTTTCCTTGATCATCGTCACGTTCGGGATTTCCAGCAGGCGTTTCAGCAGTGCGGGCGACATGTCGATACCGCCAGTGGCCGGGTTGTTGTAAGCCATCATGGGGATCGAAATGGCTTCCGCGACTTTATGGTAATGCGTAAATATCTCGTCGTCAGTCAGTTTCCAATAGCTCATGGGAATGATCATCACGGCCGCAGCGCCTGCTTTTTCGGCAAAGCGGGCGTGATGGATCGTCCGCTCGGTGGTGAGGTTGGAAACACCGGCCACTACCGGCACGCGGCCGGCTACGACGTCGATCGCGGCCTCGATAACCGCTTCTTTTTCATCGTCGTTCAGGTAAGGCAATACGCCTGTGCTGCCCAGCGGCGCGATGCCGTGCGAGCCGGATGCGACCAACCTGTCGGTCAGTTTTTTGAACAACGCGATGTCAACTTTCTCCTCCGCGTCGAAGGGCGTGATCGGATAGGCGATGATGCCTTTCAAGGTTTTTGAATTGCTCATTAATATTTTAATATGTTGTATTTTAAATATTTAACCCAGATACATTAAACCACTTTACAGGTCTCGGCCTTCCTCTTCGCGAAGTGCCACGCCGAGGTTTTGAAGCTGCGGGGCATTCTCGCAGGCCAGGTAGCGGGCCGGCTCGGTGTCGCTCAGGTTCTGGTGGCGATGCCAGGCCCAGCTGGGAATATACACGGCGTCGCCGGCCTGCCATTCCACGCGCTCTCCCTCCACTTCGGTGTAGCCTTTTCCTTCGAGTACATATAATACCGTTTCGTAGGTGTGGCGGTGACGGTTGGTGAGCTGGCCAGGCAGCAGGCCGCCGACGGTCATGCTCACATTCCGCGTAGGCAGGTCGACGAAAAATACCGGGTGCTTTCTTTCCGTCGAAAACTGGTTGTGCTCGCCGGCTTGCTCCACATTGCGGTGAATGAGTTTTTCAGGTTTTACGTACACGGGACGTGCGAATGTCTGGTGGAAATCTTTGGAACTGAATGGTTGCTTTGTAGTTTCCATGATTCGGAAATATTAGTGTTGCTGCATGATTGCCTTACAAAACAACCGTATCTTTGGACCAGCTTACTGGTTCAGAAATTACAAAATCAACTAGTCCAGATGTTAAGACCGTGGGAACTCGTCATTCCGCTTGACCGCGCGCAGGAAAAGCCGGTGTATATGCAGATCGCCGACGCCGTGATCGTGGCCATCCAGAGCGGCAAACTCGTCGCCGGCAGCATTTTGCCCGGTAGCCGCCAACTTGCGGCACAGCTGAATGTGAACCGGAACACGATCGTGGAGGCGCTGGATGTGCTCGCGGCCGAAGGATGGCTGGTATCGAAAGAACGGCGGGGAATATTTGTGGCGGACGTGCAGCCGCTGGCTTCGCCGGAAAGATCGCTGGTGAGGGAGTCCGGTATGGTCAGGGATTTCGCTACAAAACCGCTGATTACATTCGACGACGGCCTGCCCGACAGCGCGCAGGCGCCGATCGACGAGCTGGCGCGGGCTTACCGGCAGATTTTCGCCCGCAAAGGGCGGTGGCAAATGATGGGCTACCGGCACGAAGCGGGCGATCCCGAGTTCCGCGAGGCCATTGCCCAAATGCTGAATTACAAGAGAGGTATGCGGCTCTCGCCGGACCAGGTTTTTATCACCCGCGGCAGCCAGATGGCCATGTTCCTCGCAGCGCACGCACTGCTGAAACCCGGCGACCACGTCCTCATCGAAAACCCCGGCTACAAACCTGCCTGGGAAGCATTCACGCACGCGGGCGCGCGCCTGCTGCCTGTGAATGTGGACGCGCACGGGATCGTGACGGACGAAATCAGGGCATATTTGCATGATCACCCGAATATCAAAGCGGTATATATCACGCCTCACCACCAGTTCCCTACGACGGTTACGTTAAACCTCCGGCGGCGCATGGAGCTCGTCGCGTTGTCCAATGAATATGGCTTTACGATCATTGAAGACGACTACGACCACGAGTTCCATTTCAGTCCGCGGCCGGTAATGCCGGTGAGCAGCCTCGAACAGGCGCGCAACTACGTGTACATCGGCACGATGAGCAAGATCGTCGCGCCGGCGCTGCGGATCGGGTACCTCGCATCGTGCGCGTCCATTATCGACAAAGTCACCAGTCTTCGAAAAATCATCGACGTACAAGGCGATTATATGATGGAACAAGCTGTTTTTCAACTCATTCACGACGGGGAAATCCGGCGGCATCTCAAACGTACGACGCCGCTTTACAAATCAAAAAGGGATTTTTTCGAAACACTGATCCGCGAATACCTGGCCGACAAGGTGCATTTCACCAAGCCGGAAGGCGGCCTGGCATTCTGGCTGACGCCCAAGGCGCCGGTGGACCTGGTGAAACTGGCGGCCGCATTAAGGCAAAAAGGCATTGCATTGATTTCGCCGGATACATTCTGTTACAAAGGCTCCGCGAACGGCCTGCGCCTGGGTTACGCCTCGCTTTCCGAAGAGCAAATGCAGGAAGGCATTCAGGCGATAGCCGCCAACTGGCCGGATTAGCCCCCTGAATGTTCCCTGCCCACATCCGACAAAACATGAAGGACAATCTACCCTAGTTCTTCCAATACCTTTTCCAGCAGCGCCTTCGTCTGGCGAATGCCCTCGTCGTTGGCGGGCTTGGTCATATCGCCGCCCATTTCGCGCATGAGGCCGCCTTCATATTCGATGCCTACGATGCCGTTGTTCCAGCCCGAATCTTTGATGATCTTAAACATTTTGATAAAGTCCGTCTCCGGGTCGTTCCCGTTGGCGTCGAACTGGTGCGTTTTTGCGCTGATCCCTTTGGCGTAGGGCATCATTTTCTTCACGCCTTCGTATTTTTCGTGCTCTTTTACGCATTTGGTGGCCATAATGCCCTTGATATCCATCGTTTCCGGCTTGCTTCTTTCTGCACAAAAGTTCCCGAAATCGGGCAGCAGGCCTTTGTTGGTCGCTTTCAGCTGCTTCATTACGCCTACCAGCCAGTCCGGATCGGTGGATACCCCGAAATGGTTCTCGACGATCACATTCAGGCCCGCTTTGCCGGCATATTCCAGCAATTTACCATAACCATCCACAGCCGCCGTAGCCAGCTGGGCGGGAGTTCCCTCCTCTTTTTTACCCGAAAGCATCGCCATCGCATCGCCCAGGTTCACGCGGATGGCCGAGCAGCCGAGGAATTTGGCCGCATCCACCCACGGGTAATGTGCCTCGACGGCCTTTGCACGTGCCGCATTGTCGAGCGCCGTCAGGTTCTCGCCGTCTACCATGATAAGGTGGTTTTTCATACCCAGGTCGTCGCAGCGTTTTTTCAGCTCGTTCAGGTATGCCTGGTCTTTGTGTTTATTGTTAAAAAAACCGGAAACGTATTCCAGTATCGTAATGTCGAACTCGTTTTTGGCCCGCGCCGGGAAATCCATATTGGTCATTTTACCGCTGAAAAGCTCGGAAGCAAACGAAAACTCGGCCAGCGAAATGTCAAAATTGAATTTGGCGGCAGCAGGCGATACTCCGAAAGAATCCAGGGAAACAAGCCCCAGACCCGCAGTAGCAAGCCCAAGACGGCCTAGAAAATGACGACGTGAATTGTTCATGAGCAGATTAGTTAGATTTAAAAATCACTTCGAAATAAATGTGACCGAAAACGGGACAAACAGGGCACCCTTCGCCTGGTCGTTTTTGAAAACAAAATACAGGTCGCGGGTACCGTTTTGAGGAGAGATAGGTACGTGGAATGGCTTGGGAGGGGTTTTCGAGGTAAATGCGCTGGCATCGTCGGTAGGCGGTATCCATTCGGTTTTCCCGAGCAAGGCGCCGTCGGGCGAGCCGTCACGGACTTCCACCATGCCGCCCTGCGCATTCAGCTGGTCTTTGGGCGCAGCCACCACCATATCGAGCGCCGTAATGTCCGTGAGGTCAATGCTTTTGAAAATGGCGTGCGTATTCGGTTGGGTGACGATGAGCAGGTTATTTTCACCCATTTTGAAACGCATGAGGTTTTTCGAAGCGTCGTCGGCATTGCCGAAAAGCAGGGTCGGGTTCTTTAAAATGAGCGTCTTTTCCGTCATTTGGGCGGGCATTCCGTTCGCGCCATTGTCGGTGTAGGTGGCCCTGAGCTTGTAAATGCCTTTGCCCGGGTCGCCTCCCTCGGGTATGCGCGCGACCACCTCACCGGCGGGCGGCAGCAATTCCGGCGCGGCCTTTCCGCTGCCCAGGCTCAATATGTATTTCACCATTTGTTCCGCCTCGGGCAGGCCGATGGACGGGTGCGCCGACATCGCCGTTTCGCCCCAGACGCCCGCGCCGCCTTTGATGATCTTGTCGGAAAGCGACGCTACCGCGTTCGCATCCGCCTTGTATTTTCCCGACACATCCGTAAATGCCGGACCGATCGATTTTTTGTCCACAAAATGACAGGCCTTGCAATCGCTTTTCTCGATGAGCGTTTTGCCGGCCGTGAAGGTCACAGGCGCTTCCTGGTGCCCGCCCTTGCTGGCCGAAGGCCTGTCGTCCGCATCCTGGTAGGCAGCTGTAATCTTCACTTTCGATTGCGGGATCGTGTTTTTAGCCAGACTACCATCCTCCTGGTCCGTCACATTCACCCGGTAACCAATGGGTTTGCCCGGGAAGAAAAAGGACTTGTTGCCGCCCGTCAGTTCCATGGAAACCTGCGGCGGCTCGTTGCCCGCTTGTACGGTCAGCGTCTGCGCATCTTTGAGGCCTTTCGAATCGGTGACCGTGAGCACCACTTTGTAAATGCCTTTCTTTTTAAAAGTATAGGCCGGGTTCGCTTCATTCAAAGTCACCGGCGCGGCCCCGGCGGCGGTGATTTTCCATTGGTATCGCAGGGAATCTTTGTCAAAATCCTGGGTACCTGCCGAAGAAAACTGTGCTTTGAATGGTACCGCGCCTGCATTTCTATCTACCGACGCCGCCACGGACGGTTTGCGGTTGCCGCCATTGTATTCGATCCGCACGAGCTTGGATTCCGGGTTGCCCATAAACCAGCCCTGACCATATTCGAGGATGTACAGGTCGCCGTTCGGCCCGAATGCCATGTCGATCGGATGTTCCAGTTTCAGGTTGGGCAGGAAGCGCTCCATTTTAACATAATCCCCTTTCGGACTGAGCGTTACGGCGATGATCCAGTCGCGCATCCATTCGTAAATGAAAAGTTTTTTGTCATAATAGGCAGGAAACGCGCGCTTTGCATTGCCAAAATGCTCCGCGTAGAACACAGGCCCGGCCATCGCACTCCGCCCGCCCGAGCCGAGCAGCGGAAACCGCTTCGTTTCGGCTGCCGGGTACCAGATAAATGCCTTTTGCGCAGGCGGCAGGCCGTTCAGCCCGGTATTGTTCGGCGAATTGTTGACCGGCTTTTCAGGAACAAATTTGTCCCCCGATTTTTTCGTTTCGAAATCATAATCCCAGTAAGCCTTGTTGTCGCCCACGAAATACGGCCAGCCATAATTCCCGGCCTTCCGTGCCTGCCCGAACTCGTCCTCGGCAGCCGGCCCGAGCCCGGTCGAATCCTTACCGGCATCTGGTCCCACATCGCCCCAGTAGAGGTAACCGTTCTTTTTATCGACCGAAATGCGATAGGGGTTCCGGTGGCCCATCGTGTAAATCTCGGGACGAGTTTTGGCGTCGCCGGCATCTTTCGGAAACAGGTTACCCTCGGGAATGGTGTAACTGCCGTCGGCTTCGGGGTGAATGCGGAGGATCTTTCCGCGCAGATCGGCCGTATTCGACGAGGATTTTTGTGCGTCGAAAGGGCTTCTGCCCGGCCGCTCGTCGATGGGCGCATACCCGTCCGACGCCCGGGGGCTGGTGTTGTCGCCCGTAGAGAGGTACAGGTTACCCTGGCTGTCCCAGTCGATGGAGCCGCCGGTATGGCAGCAATTATCGCGCTGGACGGGAATGCGGAGAATTACCTTTTTGGAAGCCAGGTCGAGGGCATTACCTTTGAGCTCGTACCGGGCGAGGACGTTCTCGGGCGTGCTGCCGGCGGGCGAGTAGTAGAAATACACCCAATGGTTTTGGGCAAAATGCGGGTCGATGTTCACGCCCAGCAGGCCGTCCTCGGCTTCGGAATTGTCGGAATACCTGGTACTGACCGGTATGGTGGCGAGCACCGTCGTCTTTCTGGAAACGGGGCTGTACAACTTCACCGCCCCGTGCCGCTCGATAAACAGCACGCGCTCGTCGGGCAGCACCGCCAGTTCGAGCGGTTCGTTGAGGTTTTCGGTCAATACCACTTTTTGAAAGCGGTTTTCCTCCGGTACCTGCGCATCAGCGAGCGTTGCGCATGAGAGGACTAAAAGCAATGTAAAAGTTTTGTTCATGAAGTAAGAAAAATTTGAATTTTACCAATCAAAATTGATGATACAATGATAAAGAAAATTTTCTTTGTGTAAAATTTACGCATTGAAAAATTTTCTCGATCTCAGCCGGTTACGCTATGGAGCACAGTTTGAAGGAATTTTTTGACAGGGCATTAAAAGAGGTTTCGCTCGATTGTACCGTATTCGGCTTTCATGAGGGCGAATTGAAAGTGTTGCTGCTCCGCTGGAAAGGCATCGACGGTTGGAGCCTGCCTGGCGGCCACATCCTGCTCGACGAGTCGGTGGACGACGCCGCCAACCGCATTCTCACCCAGCGCACCGGCCTGGACGATGTGTTTTTGCAGCAATTTTACACTTTCGGCAATGTCAACCGGTACGTATACCATCCTGAAAAAGAGCTGCTTGAAAAGATGGAAACGACGTTCGGCAAGGGCTTCTTCGATGGCATCATCTTCCGCCGTGTCGTATCGATCGGCTACCTCGCCCTCGTGGAATTCGACCAGGTGCAACCCACGCCCGACTGGTTCACCGACGAATGCCGCTGGTGGTCGCTCGCCGACGTGCCCCATTTGCTTTTCGACCACAACGAAATGATCGACCGTGCATTGAAAGCCCTGCGCCAGCGCATCCGCAACCAGCCCGTCGGCATCAACCTCCTGCCCGAAAAGTTCACGATGCCCGAACTTCAGCGCCTGTACGAAACGATTCTCGGCCGCCAGTTCGACCGCCGCAACTTCCAAAAACTCCTCATGAGCTACGACATCCTCGAACGCCTCGATGAAAAACGCATCGGCGCGGCAAACAAATCCCCGTATCTGTACCGGTTTGTGAAGGAGAAATACGAGCGCGCGGCGGCGGAGGGGGTTTCGTTTACGATGTGAGGGGGATGATGGTGCAAATCTCCGGATTCGAATAGCGGGCTCGAAGGGGACCTTTGTGCCAGTAGCCCCACTTAATCTTCCCGAACAGGAATTTAATGCCTTTTGAAGGGGTTGTTGATGCTGGGTTGTCATGCTCGAAACAATGCATTGCAGCCAAACCATCCTTCATCCGACAAATGCGAAAAATCATCCTGTTACTCGTTACCCTCTCATTATACGCGCCGGCGATGGCGCAAAGCAAATGGAAACTTATTGCCGAAGAAGACCAGATCCGCATTTATTCCTCGGCCGTGCCTGATTCGAAGATCAAAGCCATTAAGGTAGATTGCATTGTGGATGCTTCCGTGGCCGAAATGACGGCACTGATACTCGACGTCGAGGCGGGTACGGAGTGGGTTTATAAAACCAAATCCTGCAAACTCGTTAAGAAGGTTTCCCCTACCGATTTGTACTACCATTCCGAAATAAGCCTGCCGTGGCCGCTGGATAACCGCGATTTTGTGGCGCACCTCGTGGCGCGGCGCGATCCTGCGACCGGCGTCGTAACGGTGGACGGGCCCGTGGTGTCCGGCATGGTGCCGGAAAAGCGCAATGTCGTGCGGGTAATGGATTCCAAAGGGCGCTGGGTGCTGACGCCGCTGGCGGGCAAAACAAAGATCGAATACATGCTCCATACCGATCCGGGCGGTTACCTGCCGGCCTGGGCCGTGAACGCTTTTGCGGCGGAAGGGCCTATGGAGACATTTAAAAGCATGAAACAACAGCTCAAATTGCCGAAATATAGGAACGCCTCCCTTACATTTATAGCCAATTAGAAAGGTTATACATTGTAAAAGAAAAATAGCATGAAAATCAGAAGTTACGAGCTGTTCCAGGTACCTCCCAGATGGTTGTTTTTGAAAATAGAAACCGACGAAGGGATTGTCGGGTGGGGCGAGCCGGTGATCGAAGGCAAGGCGGCCACCGTAGCGGCAGCCGTGCATGAGCTCATGGAAGCGCTTATCGGCAAAGACCCGCTCGACATCGAAGGCCACTGGAATACGATGTACCGGGGCGGCTTCTACCGGGGCGGACCCATTCTGATGAGTGCCATCGCGGGCATCGACCAGGCGCTGTGGGACATCAAAGGCAAGTTTTTCAACGCGCCGGTGTACCAGCTACTCGGTGGTAAATGCCGCGACAAAATCAAAGTATACTCCTGGATCGGCGGCGACCGGCCCGATGAAGTGGCCGGTGCGGCCAGGGAATGCTTCGACCGCGGGTTCAAGGCGATTAAAATGAATGCGACGAACGAAATGCAGTATATCGATTCTTTTGAAAAGATCGATCTGGCTGTGAAGCGCGTGGCTTCGATCCGCGAGGCATTGGGCTACGGACTTGAAATCGGGGTGGATTTTCATGGCCGTCTGCACAAGCCGATGGCGAAAGTGCTCGCGAAAGAGTTGGAGCAGTTCCGCCCGATGTTCATCGAAGAGCCCGTTTTACCGGAAAACAATGAGGCACTGCGCGAAATTGCCATGCATACCTCCATTCCCATTGCGACGGGCGAGCGGATGTTCAGCCGATGGGATTTCAAAAACCTGCTCATGGACGGTTACGCCGACATTATCCAGCCCGACCTTTCCCACGCCGGCGGCATTACCGAATGCAAAAAGATATTGTCGATGGCCGAGGCCTTCGACGTAGCGGCGGCGCCGCATTGCCCGCTGGGACCGATCGCGCTCGCCGCGTGCCTGCAAGTCGATGCCACCTGCCACAATGCATTCATCCAGGAGCAAAGCCTCGGCATTCATTACAACCAGGGCAGCGACCTGATGGATTACCTGAAAGACCGGACGGTATTCGATTACCATGACGGTTTTGTCAATATTCCTTCCGGCCCGGGGCTCGGTATTGAAATAGATGAAGAAGTAGTGCGTAAAATGGCTGGTATCGGCCATAACTGGAAGAACCCGCTATGGTCGCACGACGACGGCAGCGCGGCCGAGTGGTAGCGACTACAATGCCTCCCGAATAGCCCGCTCGACCGGGCTATTTCCATTTACAGACAATTCGTGCCGCAGCAACAACGGTGGCTGCGCCATAAATTTCGGCGTTATCCCGTGGTGCGGCTGTGCAGCGTGAACTAGAAACGGGTGGCAGAGATAGACCGTCCCCGCCTCGCCCGTCGCCAACACCACTTCACGTTCCGGCATACCGTCGAGCATTCCGGCGATTTCCATGAATGACAACCCGGCGTCTCCCGCGCTGCGCAATGCGCGGGCTACGTCCGCATGCGAGCCGGCGCGTATGCGTGTGGGCGCGTCTCGCTCGCTCACGGCCGAGTACAGGAAGAGCATCAGCAGGCCGCAGCCTTTGGAATGGATATTCACCCGCCATTCGAGGTAGTTGGCAGGGTTATCGCCGGGAAAGCCCGCGTCGACGTGCCAGCCGGTATCTCCGGGATCATCGTGGGACGGGAAGCGCACCGGAAATGTGCCCATACTGCGGCAGGGAAGCCATTTACCGATCCCTACCAATTGATCGAACGCTGCCTGCAACGACGGTATATTGGCAGATTGAACGAAGGGTTCCTGCTGGTACATGCCCAGGCGGATTACCGGTTTCGTCCAGGTGGCGGGGTTGTTCCGGTCTACCCCCAAATCACGCCAGAGGATGTCGCGCACCTGGTCGGCCAGCTCGGCAGAGAAGACGTTTTGCAGCTTGACGAAGCCCTGGGTAATGAAGTGGTCTATTTGTCCGGGAGTCAATATTTCCTGCATTGTTCCAATGATTTGTGCGGCTTCGCATCGATGGTACCGCGTATAATTTACTGCTATTTTACCTGATCATGTCGGATTCAAGGTAAAAACTACCATATTCAGTTTTGGCTGGGCAGCTGTCGGAACGCGTGGCGATTTTGCGGCATAACCAGACCATTCGCGACATGAAAAAAATTGTGCTTCTGCTTTGCCTGCTGCTTCCCGGAACTGTTTCCGGACAATACAGCGCAAACAACATGCTTGCCATTAAGGAGATCCATCAGGGCGTCGTCTGCGATTCCTGCATTGTCACTATGGCGGGGAGCATAAATACTGCCCCGGACCAGGTTTCGTTCCTGACGCCCAACCGCGACAACCAGTTCCTTTATACAGATTCCACCCTGACCAGAGAGCTCGCTACCGTCGATCCTTCGAGATTTTTCATAGCGATGGGCAGCTTTTCGCTCGACTTCTACCCTTTTACCCGCGTACTGACCAGCAAACGCGACACCATTCCGCACCTCGATCTAAGTTCATTACAATTCAGGATACGGGAAAACGGGCAGCTCAAAAGAGACTGGACCGATATTGCTTTGCTTCCGAAAGACCCGGATTTCTACATTGGCCATGCCGACATGAACTCTTTCCGCGATGCGCCGGAAAACGTCCAGACCACGCCCGCGGAACATTACCATGCCGGTCAATTCGCGCTTCGGCTCAACGAATCGCTGCATGTCGAATTCCGGAACAGGATCACTTTGGTCAGCGTGTACCATTTTTCGATTACCCGCGTTCGAAGTGTGCCCGATTACTTCAATTTTGTCGACTTTTCGTCGGATAAAAGTTTTGAGGAAATCCTGAACACGGAAATTAACAGGGCCCGCAAGGAACAGGGGCCCCAGGCCAGTCACTTTGAAATTGCTGCCGGCCACTCGGCATTGCTCCGGTTTTCGAATCACGACCAATACTATTTTTTTGGTAAAACGCCCAGAAACAGCGGCATTGAATACGCGATCGGCAGGCCGGAAAACTGGCAGCGGCTGGGCGGCGAAAGTAATGTGAGGTACACAACGGGGTATAGCTATATTTACATTGACAAACCCCAAGCCGGTGAAACTGTGCGGGTTTTCCTCCGCTACCGCCACCAGCCGGAAAGCATTCATGAAGTGACGGTGAGCGTGGGCTACTATCCCGGAACGGCCAAATGGGTGGACTGGGCATTAGGCATCGTCGGGGTGATGCTGCTGGTCATACTCTCGATTTTTATCCAAAAACAACGTCACAAACGCCAGCTAGCCAAAATCAGCCACAAGAAAAACGAGATCGAGAACCAGCTGCAATTGCTGAGCGGACAGCTGAACCCGCATTTTCTTTTTAACTCCCTGAATGCCGTGCAATCGCTGATCCGCCAGAAAGATCCCGACGCGGCAAACCTTTACATTACCGAGGTAGCGACTTTCATGCGGACGATCATGGATAGCGGGCGGAAAGAGCTCGTATCGCTCGCCGAGGAAATCGAAGTGGAAGAACGGTACATTGCATTGGAGCAAAAACGAAAGGCATTCGCCTATCATTTTTACAATGAATGCGGCCACGACCTGGCGGCCATCGATTTCCCGCCATTGCTTTTACAACCTATTATCGAAAACAGCATCCGTCACGGCCTGGGCGAGCCGGTGAAAAACCCGGCGCTGACCATTACCGTGCGTTGTACGTCCACCGACCTCATCGTGCGCATCGCCGATAACGGCATCGGCTACGACACGTCGGTAAAACCGGCCGGTCATGGCCTTTCCTTAACCGGCAGGCGCATTGCGCTGATCAACGAAAAGCTGCCCGCCATGCAAATTGTGCTCGAAACCCGCACCGCGCCGGGCGAAGGTACCGCGACTGAAATCAGACTATTGAAATGGCTCTCATAAACCCGATCCGCTGCTTTATCCTCGACGATGAGGTCCAGGCGGTGCATAACCTCCGGCTGGCGCTGGAAACGCATTGCCCGGAAGTGGAAGTGGCCGGATTCGCCCACACCGTGCAGGAGGCGCAGCAGTTTCTGACGCAATTGCAAACGGACATCCTTTTCCTCGATATCCGTTTACAGAATGAAACCGGTTTCGATCTCCTGAAACGGCTCGGCGGTTACCGCGGCAGCATAATTTTCACGACGGCCTACGACCATTACGGCATTCAGGCGGTGAAATTCGCAGCGACTGATTACCTGCTCAAACCGCTCGATCACCGCGAGCTGACGGAGGCCGTGACGAAAGCCATCGACCGCAAAAGGGAACGCGACCAAAGCGCGCAGATCGCGATGCTGATCCAATCCTTCGAAAATATGCCGGCGCAGCGGCAGAAGAAAATCGCGCTGGCAGAAGCGCAGGAGATCCATTACGTGGAAATCGATGAGGTTATTTTTTGCAAATCCGACAACAGCTATACGACGTTTCATCTCCGCGGCGGCCGTAAAATCACCGTAAGCAAGCCCATTGCCGATTACGAGGGCATGCTCGAACCGTACGGCTTCCTGCGAACGCACCAATCCTATCTGATCAACAAAAACCGGATCGTATCATTTAAAAAAGAAGATGGCGGATATTTGCTGATGGAAGGCAACCACCAGGCATTGCTCAGCCGGCAGCGACGGCATCTTTTGAGAGACTTAACCAATTGATTTTGAATTGAAGGCGCGCATTCTATTTATAACAACATTATCGTTTTTATTCGCCCTCTCTGGCCAAGGGCAGTCGTTGTATTCCAAAGCTTTTGGCAAAGAAACCGATGATCCCATTATATTTATTCACGGTGGTCCGGGAAGCAGTTCTGTGTATTTTGAAGCCACTACTGCGCAGACGCTGGCTAGTGAAGGCTTTCATGTGATCATCTACGACCGGCGCGGCGAAGGGCGATCGAAGGACAGCACGGCCAGGATGACCTACGAAGAATTCTTCGAAGATCTGGACCGCATCTACCAAAAATACCGCATTTCACGCGCCCATCTGATCGGGTTCAGCTTCGGCGGGCTGATCTCGGTACTATATGCAGAAAAGTACCCGGCGAAAGTGAAATCCATTGTTTTGACCAGTGCATTGATTTCCCAGCAGGCATCTTATAACACAGTTCTCCATTCGGTCGGGCGTATTTACACTGCTAAAAACGACACCATCAATCTGGCCGCTATTCGCAAAATCATGCAAATGGACAGAGAATCTCTTGCATACCGGACGGAAGTCTTCGCACATGCATCGAAAAATAGCTTTTTCAGTCTGCGCAACCCAAGCCCGGAAGCCGCAAAGGTTTATGCAAATTATCAAACCGATCCACTAATCCGAAGCTATGTCAAAAACGACCGCGCCGTGGAAACGCTCTGGAAGAATGAAACACGAAAAAATATCGACGTAACGCCCGTTTTAAAAAAGCTTGTACGGCGCCGAACTCCGGTATATGCTATTTACGGAAAACAGGACGGTCTTTATTCCGAACAGCAAATTGAAGCGCTGCACCGCATTGTCGGAAAATCCGGATTGATTTACCTTGAAAACTGCTCGCACACGGCGTTTGTAGATCAGCAGGTGCAGTTTATCGCGGCGCTCAAGGGTTGGCTTAGGGATCAATAGGGAATGTTCAGGTTGCTATGCGTTTGGGGATCGAATTGCTCGTAACGGTATTCTATTATATCAACCTTTTCGTTCTTTGGAAAATAACCATCACCTTCAAAAAAACCCTTTCTGCATTTTCTGATATAATCCATTTCAGGTTTCGGTATTTGTGTTGTGTCAATCTCCTGTTTGTTCCGCATGTTAGTCGTGTAGCGGTGCCGTTCCTTTACGACGCGGTTTTGCTTGTCGTAGCTGTACCAGATTGTGTCAGGACCTGCTGCGGAATAATACCGCTTTAAATACATATGCCCGAACCATGCCATTTTAAGTTTCCCGTCGACGTCGTAGGCATACTTGCGTGTAAAAAAATCTGTCGTGTCGTTCTGTGGTTTGTGCAGGATGTACAATTTAAAATGACTCGTGATTCGCGCCTTACCGTCCCGTTCCCAGCGTTCTATATCGGTTATATTGCCTGGCTCAATCACATTTGCCCCGCTGGTTTTAACTGTGTCGCCTGTGGTTGTATATCTTAGTGCGACAGTGTATCCGCCGCCAATACCGGAATTGTTGTTCTTGGGTATAAACCCGTGGCGATGCTTTTCGACGACCAGTCTAGCATTTTTGTCATATTCATACCAAGTGGTGTCGACGCCAGCTGTGTTCAATTCATCGCTATCCCCGTGCCAATAGCTGATCGATTTCACCAACATATCCTTTTCATAAAAATTCAGCACCTTCCGGCTTGAACGGCCGAAGTTGAATGATTCGAGCACGCGGTTTTGCCGATCGTAAAAAACCGTCTCGATGTGCAAACCGTTTCGCCATTTTGTTCTGATCCAGGCAATTGAGTCACCCGGCGATTGCAGTCTCGGAATGGATTTATCGAGCGAATAATCCGCATTGTCGCAACCGGCGAGCAGCATGCAGACAGACATACAAAACGTTAATCTACTCAACATAAAAGGTATAAGACTGACGGCGGTAAATTTTACACGTTGTTTACATTGTTTTACAAAAAAGCCTTTGCACGGCCTGTGCCCTGTTTTAGTTTGGATGCTCCAAAACTGACCCAATATGTACAGGACACATTTGTTTTCTTTGGTCAAAGCACTGACCCTGTTTACGGCTGCATCGTTGCTTTCCTGTTCAGCCAGCAAGACAAAACGGTCTCCGTCCGGCTTTCAATATGTGGTATTAATCAAAGGCCATGGACCGAAGGCGCAGACCGGACAACATGTCTTGCTTTTCGAAACAACCAGCTACCGGACGGGAGAAGTACTTTATTCCAACGAAAATTCTACCACACCCGTAAAGGTGCTCATCGGCGGCAATCAGGCAACGCAGGCGGTCGATGAGGCCATTCTAGGTATGCGTGAAGGCGAAGTGAAGAGGATCATAGCGCCACCGCAACTGGTCAAACGCTCCGGTTACCCGCCGAATGTACATCCCGATTCGACGTTGGTTATCAAGCTCATTCTCCACAAGATTCTTTAAAAGATTGTATAAAAAAAGCGCGGCAGATACCTGCCGCGCTCCATTCCATTCATTTACAACAATCACTTCACGGCAGCACCTTCCGTCAGTTTCACTTTTACAGAAGTATAATACAGCGTTGTGGTCGCTTCGAAACCGGAGTCGGTGCCGAAGATGAGCCAAAGGTTGCCGTTGGCATCTGTTTTACCTTTGAATTCTCCGGTTTTGGTCAGGAGTTTATAGCCTACCTTGTCGGTGCCGTTACCGATGTCACCGATCACCTTCATGTCTTTGCCGTCGTTTTTCTGCTGGATTTTGTCGATGTTCATGCGGTAGTGGTCCAGGTTATCGACGGTGCTTTTCGGTTCGACGGGTACCACGCCGATGCCCACGCTGACGGCATTAGGCGCGCCGCCTACCCCGGCCCAGCCTTCCGATGGCGCGTCCGAAGCGAATTCCAGCGCGAATGCCGCCGTGTATTCCGTGTTCGGTTTCAGTCCTGCCATTTTCTTTTTGAAATACATAAACAGGTCGTCGCTGTGGTTATTGCCCGAAATGCGGAAACCTTTCTTCTGGGTGTCGAGCGGCGCGGGCAGGTTGGCGATGCCTTCTTCCAGCTTCCAATCCGTATCCATTTTCACGGGGTGGTCGGAAAACCCGGCTGTCCAACCCCTCTTGTCGCCATTGAACTGGTCGTTCAGTTCGAACTGCGGCGGCAGCACGACGTCGGCATCGTCGTCGTTGCAGGCGAGAAACAGGAACGGCAGTCCGAGCATTAGCACTAACTTTTTCATGAGCTTTTATTTGGTTTTAAAATCAGCTTAGTGATGCAAAACCCCATTGCATTGGTTGGAAAGCTCGCTGCAAAAGTAGTACCGGCCCGGCACTGTCATCCTGAAAATGAATTATATAGGTTATGTGAAATTTTTCATCCAATACCGGACCCTACCGGTCAGGCTGCGGCTGCACGCGGTGCCCTGCCCTGTTTTTTCCGGTTAAAAAACGTGTAAATGATCGGGAAAACGAGCAGGGTCAGGATCGTCGCCGTGATGAGCCCGCCGATCACCACGATGGCCAGCGGCTTCTGGGTTTCGGAGCCGATTCCGGTAGACATGGCCGCGGGCAGCAGGCCGATCGCCGCCATCAACGCCGTCATCACCACCGGCCTGATCCGCGATTTCACGCCCTGCCGTACCGCCTCTTCCAGCGGCATCCGCGCGGCCAGGTTTTTATTGAACACCGAGATCAGTATCACCCCATTCTGAACGCATAACCCGAACAGCGCGATGAATCCGACACCCGCCGAAATCCCGAAGTTCATGTGCGTGACGTGCAGCGCGAGGATCCCGCCTACCAGCGCGAATGGTACATTAGCGAGCACAAGACCGGCGTCTTTGGCATTGCTGAACATCATGAAGAGCAGAATGAAGATCCCGATAAGGCTCACGGGCACCACCTGCGCGAGGCGGTCGGTGGCGCGTACCTGGTTTTCAAACTCGCCCACCCATTCCACCGAGTAGCCTTTGGGCAGATCGGTCAGTTTCTCCTTCACGCGCTGTTGTGCCTCTGCGATCGTTCCGCCGAGATCTCTGCCGCGGACAGAAAATTTAACACCGATAAACCGCTTGTTATTATCCCGGTAAACGAATGCGGGCCCGGTGATTTTGCGGATCGTCGCGATCTCTTTCAAAGGAATTTTGCTGCCCGTGAGCGTGGGTACCATGAGCTGTTGAATGCTCTGCTCGTCGGCGCGGTATTCCTGCTTGTAGCGCAAACGGATGTCGAATTTCCGCTCGCCTTCGTAGAGAATGGAGGCCGTTTTCCCGCCGATCGCCATTTCGATCACCGCCTGGGCATCGGCGGTACTGACGCCGTATTGGGCCATTTTATGGTCGTGCAGGATCACGCTGATCTCCGGCTGACCGATGTTGCGGATCAGGCCCAGGTCCTTGATACCGTCCACATTCCGCACGGCGTCCATCGCCACGCTGGCGTATTTTTCCAGCTCCTGCAAGTCGGAACCGAATATTTTGATCCCATTGCTCGCCTTGTAACCTGCTACCGCCTCAGCCACATTGTCGACGATCGGCTGCGAATAGTTGTACAAAACGCCGGGATAGTTACTGAGCCGCTTGTTCATTTCATCGGTCAGCTGCTCCACGCTGATCTTCCGTTTCCATTCCTTTTGCGGCACCAAATCCACCTGGAACTGACAAAAATAGAAGCCGTTAGGATCGGTTCCGTCGTTGGAGCGGCCTACCTGGGAAAGCACCTGCTTCACTTCGGGGAATGTGTTGAGATCGCGGCGGATCTTTTGCGACATTTTCACGCTTTCGGGCAGCGACATGCTCATCGGCAGTTCGGCCGTCACCCACAATGCACCCTCGTTGAGCTGGGGCAAAAATTCGGTACCCAGCAAGGTTGCCGAGAAAAGCGAGATACCCAGGAAGGCCGTGGCGGCGATCATACTGATCTTTTTATGGGCATAGCACCATTCAAAGCCCCTCGAAACGGTTTTATCGAAGAAATTGACGACCGGATTGTTCTTCTCGCGCACATTTTTATTCAACAAAAACGAGCATAGCACCGGAACCAGCGTCAGCGTATAAAACAATGCGCCCAGCAATGCGAAACCCAGCGTGTAAGCCAGCGGGCTGAACATTTTGCCCTCCACTTTCTGAAAACTGAAAATGGGGATCAATGCCGTAATAATGATGAGTTTGGAAAAGAAAATGGCCTTCCCGAGCTCTCCGCCCGTCTTTTTGATCAAACCTAACTTCGACAAACGGTTGAATTTTTCCATTCCCCGCTTGTGCGCCAGGTGGTCCAGCGCGACGAACACGCCTTCCACCATCACCACGGCCCCATCGATGATGATCCCGAAGTCGATCGCCCCCATCGAGAGCAGGTTCGCCGACATGCCTTTGAGATACAAACAGGTAAATGCAAACAGCAATGCAAGCGGGATAATGATCGACACGATAACGGTCGTGCGCCAGTCGGCCATGAAAAGGAACACGATCACGGTCACGAACACAATGCCTTCCACGAGGTTATGCTTCACGGTATCCGCGCAGAACTCGATGAGGTTGTCGCGGTCGTAAAAGGTCTTCATTTTCACGTCCGGCGGCAGTATTTTGGTATTCAATTCGGTGATTTTCTCCTTGATACGCGCCAATACCTCGCTGGGGTTCTCGCCTTTTCGCTGTACGACAATGCCCTCCACGACGTCGTCCCTGCCATCCAGCCCCACCTGTCCCACACGCGGCAGGTCCGACTCCTTCACGTCCGCGACATGCCTCACGAGCACGGGGTAATCCTTCACGTATTCGACAATGATATTCTCGATGTCCTGCGCCGATTCCAGCAGCCCGATTCCGCGCACCACGTACGCCTGGCCGTTTTTCTCGATCACATCCCCGCCGACATTGATATTGCTTTTGGTAACCGCCTCGTAAACGTCCAACGGTGTGATGTTGTACTTCTGCAACGCCGTAGGGTTCACCTGCACCTCGTAGATCTTTTCGCGACCGCCGAATGCGACCACGTCGGCCACGCCCGGTACGCTCCGCAACTGCCTGTCGATGACCCAGTTCTGCAATGTGAGCAGTTCGCGGCTGTCGCGGTCCTTACTTTCGAGGGTATACCTGAAAATCTCGCCCGTAGGCCCGTAAGGCGGCTGTACTTCGGGATCTACGCCATCCGGCAGCGATACGGTACGAAGCTGGTTGTTCACCTGCTGTCGCGCAAAGAAGTCCTCGACACCGTCGTCGAAAATGATTTTGATTACCGACAGCCCGAACATGGTCACGCTCCGCACATTGGCCTTTTTCTGTACGGAGTTCATGGCAATCTCGACCGGCTGCGTCACAAAGCGTTCGATCTCCTCGGCGCTACGCCCGTTCCATTGCGAAACGATGATGATCTGCGTGTTGGTAATGTCCGGAAATGCTTCCAGCGGCGTTGCCCGATAGCTCGCAACGCCCGCCACCACCAGCAGCCCGGTCAGGAAAAATATGAAAAAGCGGTTCCGGAGAGAGAAGCCGACGATTCCTCTGATGAATTTGTTCATGAGATAATTTTGAATGATTGGAATTAGTCAGGAGGTCAGGCGTAACACTTGACAATCCTTGACTACTCACTCATTGATTTAGCGCATTATAGATAAGCAACTGATTCTGAGACACTATCCTTTCCCCGTCCGCGAGCCCGCTGCGCACGTAGGCGCGTTTGGAAAGGTTGCGGAAAACTTCGATGGGCCTGGCTTCGATCTTGCTTTTGCTGGTGAATACCAGTACCCAGTTTTTGCTTCGGTCGAAAATCACCGCGCGGGACGGTATCGAATGCATGCTTTCCTTTTCCTCGAAATTGAGATTTACCGTGGCGTGCATTTCAGGTTTCAAACGGTAGCTCGCATTCGAAAGCTGGATGCGGATCTTCATCGCGCGCGTCTCCGGGTCGAGGACATTGTAAATCTTGTCGACTTTTCCCTTGAAAACTTCGTCGGGGAAGCTGATCGTCTTGATGTCCGCCGGCATGCCCAGATGGATTTTGGGAATATCGCTCTCGTTCACATTTGCCATCACCCACACGTCGGAAATCTGGCCGACGGTGAAAAGGCTTTCCGCATTGTCGGAACGCAGCTGCGTGCCGCGGTTCACGTTTTTGTCAACGATAAATCCGTCGATCGGCGAGCGTACCACGTAACCGGCGGATTTGGAAACGCCGTAAATCGAGAAAACGGTTTTCACGCGGTCCAGCTCGGCCTGCGACTTATCGACCATCTGCCGCGCCGTGATCACATCGCGCTCGGGTACCAGCTTGCTTTCAAACAGATCTTCGGTGGACGACAGGTTTTTCTGCGCAATAAGCAGGTCCGACTGCGCTTCAATGAGCTGCCGTTCCAGGTCCGCCACTTCGCCGGAGCGGATCGTAGCCAGTTCCTGCCCTTTGCGTACATGGTCGCCCAGCTCCACCTTCACGTCCTCCACATTCCCGCCCACGAGTGGAAACACGCGGATCACGCGGTTTTCATCCGGCACCACCTTACCTACGAGCGTCAGTTCATTACGTACGGTTTCGGTGCGCACGGTATCGAGTACGATCTGCCGCATCATCGAATCCGAAAGCATGAATGCCTTCGACTCTTCCTGCTGGCCGGTTTGCTTCTCACAGGACGTAGTCCACACGGCTACCATTCCGCCCAGAATGGCAAAAGCTATTTTTCGCATTGTGTTTTTGATAGTTTAAAAGCCGAATAACTCCTCTCCTACGACGAAGTTCAGTTCCTCGTACACCTTCACGCGATCGGATTGCAGCCGGTTGAACTCGCGGACGGTTTCGTTGTAGGTTTCGATAAAATCAATGAATTCGAGGAGGGTTATATTTCTTTTCTGAAAATTGTCGTACATGCCGCGGTTAAGCAGCAAAAACTGGTCGGTAAATCGCTCCTCCACGCTCCGGAAGGTATTCTCAGCGACGGTTACCTTGTTCCAGGCGGCATTCACCTCGTTGGCGATGCTGTTGCGTTTTGCCGTTTCCTGCGTTTTGAAATAATTGATCCCGCTTTTGGCGGCGCGGATATTCCCCTGATTCCGGTTGAAAAACGGCAGGTCCATCGCCGCCGAAATACCAAAATAATGGAACTGGTAGTTACTCGCCTGGTCGTACACCGCCCCTACCTGCACGTTGGGTTTGGCCAATGCTTTTTGCAGATTATAGTTCAATTCTGCCTGCTTCACGCTCGATTCGGCCACGCGCAGGTCGGTGCGGCGGAGTAATGCGAGGTCGCGGAGCTGATCGGGCGTTTGCGCGCCCAGCTGGTAGCGTGCCATATCGGTACTGTCGATCACCGGCACCACAAATGCCTCGCTGTTGAAATAGATACGCAAGTCCCGCTGATTTTCAGTCATTTCAAAAAGAATATCGGCCCGGTTGTTACGCAGCTGGAAAAGCAATGCCTTCAAACGCACCACTTCTTTGAGCGACACATTGTTACGGCCGTATTCCCGGTCGAACGCATCAACGGTGGTCCCCAGCGTTCCGATCTGGCTGTCCAGCAATTGCAGCGTCTGGTTGAGGAACCAGGTTTCGAAAAAGATCTGCCGGAGGTCGAATTTCAGCGTCCGGGCGAGATCGAAAAATTCCAGCCCGGTCTTCCGTGTCGTTTCCACATCCAGCGCTACCTGTTTCGTTCGCTTCCCGGCGCGGGTGATCACCTGCTGCAAACTGATAAATTTCTGCCCGCCGCGGCCCACGTCCAGCCAGCCCCGCGAAGGGTTGTAAGCGCTCAGTTCGACGTTCAGGTTGGGATTATCCCAAAGCTTGTCCTGGATTTCCGCCGCCTTCGCGATATCGATCTGGTAGCGCTCGGCGAGGAGGGTCAGGTTGTTTTTCAAAAATAAACTGTCCGCCTGCCGGACGGTAACTTTCAGGGTATCCTGCGCCCACGAGACAGTGCTCATACAGGCCAGTAACCCGATCAGGTAAAATCGCATAACTCTTGTTTTTGACATTGCAAAGATGGGCAAACCAGCCGTTTCCGGCATTACGAATGCATTTAGAAAATCATTAAAAGTATATTAGGAAAAAATTAAAAAAGGCATTTGAGAGCAATCAAGGCACATTTAATGCCCCCGAATGCGTTCGGCCGCATTAACCCTCCATTAAAATGTACCCCAGCCCCGGCCTCGTCTGGATCAGTTTCACCTCGAAATCCTTATCGATCTTTTTCCGCAGGTAATTGATATACACCTCCACAAAATTCGTCCCCGGATCGAAGTTCAGGTGCCAGATGTTTTTCGCCAGGTCCATTTTGGAAATGACCGTCCCCGGGTTCAGCAGGAAATATTCGAGCAAGGCAAACTCCTTGGCTGTCAACCCGATAAACTTCCCGGCGCGGGTCACCACCTTGGTATCCACATTCAGTTGCAGGTCAGCGATGGTCAGTACCCGCTTGCCCGCATCCGACCTGCCCACGCCCGCCAGCCTCAGCGCCGCGTGAATGCGCGCGATCAACTCCCTGAAATCGAACGGTTTGACAATATAATCCGTAGCACCCTTGCCCAGGCCTTCCACCTTGTCCTCTACCTCGCCGTAAGCCGTGAGCATGATCACGGGCAGCAAGGGCTTGAACGCGCGGATTTGGCGGCAGACGTCGAAGCCATTCAGGCCTGGCAGGTTAATGTCGAGCAAAATAAGGTCATAACGGCCTTCCAGCGCCATTTTCTTGCCCGTGAGCCCGTCCCGCGCGATTTCCGCATCGAAATTTTCCGATTGCAGGACCCGGTAAATGTTCTGCGCAATGCGCAGGTCGTCCTCGATAATGAGTATCGTTTTCTCCATCTTCATACTTGTTCCGATCAGGTTTGCGTCAAAAAGAAGAGTCAGGAGTAATACAAAGATTGGGATTCGGGATTTGGAACGGCGACAGAAAGTGATTAGATTTTAATTAAATATCGGACAAAACAGGCACAACAATTTAATAATCAATGCATTAAATAACAGGCCAATTTCAATTCGAAATCTAACGGCAAAACTAACCTTTAACTATATACGCATTTAAATCAGAGATGGCAAACACCACTATCA
Source organism: Dyadobacter beijingensis DSM 21582 (assembly GCF_000382205.1). Taxonomy (GTDB): domain Bacteria; phylum Bacteroidota; class Bacteroidia; order Cytophagales; family Spirosomataceae; genus Dyadobacter; species Dyadobacter beijingensis. The sequence goes on along the minus strand of NZ_KB907791.1, from coordinate 44,021 downwards.
TCAGAACCATGCTGGCATCCGACATCCCGTTCGGAATGCAGCTCGTGCAGCAGGCCGGCTGGAACCAGCTCGAAGCCGACTGGAACCGCGCCCTGGCGCTCCATCCCGAAGGCTGCTTCGTGGCAGAGCGCGGCAACATTCCGGCCGGGACCGTGACGACCTGCTATTTCGGCAGCGTGGCGTGGATCGCGATGGTGCTCGTGGATACTGCCGCACGCAACCAGGGCATCGGGCAGAAGCTAATGGAGCATGCCCTGGCACACCTGGATAGCCTCGGCATCGAAACCCAGCGCCTCGACGCCACCGTTTTCGGCAAAGGGCTTTACGAAAAGCTGGGCTTTGCGGAGGAATACGAAGTGGTGCGCATGAAAGGCATCGCCAAAGCACCCGGCTCACTGGGCGACGAGGCCGTTCGGTGGTCGGCGCACACCCCGGCCGCACCGCTGTTCGGGCTCGACTACCGGGTTACCGCGACCCGCCGAGAGGCTTTTTTGCAGTCGTTGGCGCACGACAACACATTTTATTACTCCCTGCTCGAAGACGGTCTCGCATACGCCGGTTCCCGAAAGGGGCGCAATGCCGTGCAGATCGGCCCGGCGATTGCCGCCACGCCGGAAGCGGGCCGCCAGCTTTGCGATGCCATGCTCCATCATTACGACGGACTTCCTGTTTTTGTCGATATTCCCGTGGCGAACAAAGCGGCCATGCGGTGGGCAAAAGCAAATGGTTTGGAAGAACAGCGGCGGTTTGTAAGAATGTTTAAAGGGAAAAAACTGAACGACATTCCCGAATCGATCTGGGCAAGTTCGGGGCCGGAAAAAGGATAAAACATTCACCCTTTATTTGTTCGCTTCAAATTAGTTGAATTAATTGCACTCCGTTTAATATTTACGCTCCGTTCCCCTTTTGTCTCAAACATTGTCAGCATGAATCGCCTTCTGAAACGTCCCCTTTGCGCGCTTTGGATCGGAATTATTTTGCTATTTGTCAATACATTAGCCCATGCGCAATCATTTTACGCCGTGTTGGTAGCGGATACCCGCGATGCCGTTCTGGGTGCAGGTTGTGAAAAAGATCTGGAAGAAATGTCGCTTACGTTACAGGGGATTTCTAAAAAAATCGGGTACCAGTTTCAGGAAATCATTTGCCATGAAGACCAGTTTGGGAAAAGCGGAATACAGGAAGCTATTTCAAAAATTCAATGCAATCCGGACGACATTCTATTTTTCTATTATACTGGCCACGGAATTAACAGCACCGACGAAAAAAGTACATTTCCTGTTTTATATTTCAAAGACGAAAACCTGGAACTGGAAATGGTCCACCGTCTTTTGAAAGCGAAGAACCCACGCTTCTGCCTCACCCTGGCCGACTGCTGCAACAACTTGCTCCCCCGCAGCCAAAGCCCGCCCACGCCTGTGACGAGGGGCATCACCGTCACGCAGGACACGAAAATCATGCGCGACCTGTTCGTGGAAGCGCACGGCGACCTGCTCATCAGCAGTGCCAAAAAGGGCGAACGCGCCACGGCACATCCGCAAAACGGCAGCTTTTACAGCAAAACCTGGATACAAGCCCTCGCCTACGCGGGAAGCAACAGCAGCCGGGTGTCGTGGGAAACCCTGCTGGCCGATGCCGAAAACCGCTTGCAGGAAACGCTCAAAAATCTGCCCGATTCCCAGAAACACCATTCGCAATGGGCTGGTACCTTACCCGCAGTCCTGCCGGCCAAGTTATCCGAAGCCGACAAGCTTACCGCGCGGCGCCTCACCGACCTGCAATCCTACATTTCGATCATCGCCGATCAAAGCCTCTCGACCGAGCAGCGTGAGCAGGCCGTGGAACTGGCCATCAGCCTGTTCGCAAACGACCCTAGGGAGAATGGTAAACAGCGCTCGCCCCACGTGCTGGTGACCCGCAAGAACGGTACCACTGCCTCGGTACCGGTGCGGATTTATTTCAAAAACCTGATGCACGTAAAATTCGATCAGGTGGAAATCACCGGCCACAATGCCTCTCCGGTAACTGATCAGGCGGGTTTGAAGATACTTTTCAGGGATATCACCGTAAAAGACACTGTGCCTATCCCCGGATTCCAATAGAACTATTTGATAATGAAAACGTTACCTTCCATTGCATTCCGCTTACTGCTGATCGGCGCTCTATGGCTGCCGGTAGCCGGTGCAATGGGCCAGCGGCGTGCGATGGGGCTTAAAATCGACGATGCCAAATACCTGCGGGTGCCCCGGAAATCGCCCAATATCGTATTTAAAGGCGCATTACCACCCGCATTCAGCATTCGCGGGCTCCTACCCGCTATCGGCGACCAGGGCGACGATGGCACCTGCGTGGGGTGGTCGGCCGCCTACTACATGCGCACGGCCATGGAGGCGGGCAAGCTCGGGCTCGGCAACCAGCCGGCGAAGATCGCACCGATGGCATTCTCGCCGGGCTGGCTGTACGGACAGATCAAACTCGGCCCCGAGGCGGGCTGTGCCGAAGGCGTGTTCCTGGAAGATGCCCTGGAAGTGATGAAAACCAAAGGCAGTGCATTCCTTTCCTGCGCGCCGGCGAACTGCAACGTCGATTCGGACCACTGCGACGACAAAGCCGCGAACTTCAAAATCGGCGATTATATGACATTGTTTAATCCCAATGAAGCCGGTAGCAGCGCTGAATACCGGGTTGCGGCCATCAAATCGGCATTGGCGGAAGGCAGGAATGCGGTGCTGATCGGAATGCTGATACCCGAGTCGTTTATCGGGGAAACGAAGGAAAACTGGCAGCCGGCGACAGCCGAAAACCCTGAAAATACCATCGGAGCGCATGCTATGGCCGTCGTGGGATACGACGATGCCGTCAACGGCGGGTCGTTCCTCATTGCCAACAGCTGGGGCAAAGGCTGGGGCAAAGACGGCTACGTCTGGGTCCGCTACGCCGACCTCATCCGCTTTACCAAAAACGCCTACCAGATTTTTGCCGAACCACTCGTGAAACCCCAGCCGCAAACGATTACACTCAAAGGAAATGTCGATTTCATGGCGGGTAATGCTTCCATGGCGGTCGGTTCGACGGCATTCAGGGGAAAACCGGCGCCGGGCGAAAGGACCGATATAGTCGCTTATACGATGACGCAGCCCTATGCCTCCGGTACGCGGTTCAAGATGGTAGTGCACAATTCGCAGCAATCGTATGTCTACATCCTCGCCTCCGACCGCGAGAACAGGGTGTCGGGCCTGTTCCCCTACCATACCGACGACCTCACCACGAGCGCCGTCGTCCCCGCCAACAGCGACGTGCTCATGCCCTCGCCCGACGCCTCGTTTACCCTGGACGACGTTGCCGGTGAAGATTATTTCATCGTTTTCATCTCCCGCAACGAGCTGAATCTCGAAGAACTTGCCCGTAAAATAAAAAATACGGCCGGCAGCATTACGCAAAAAGCCTACGGGGCATTGGGCGAAGAATTTATTCCGGCCAAAGAAATTGCCTACGCGCCCGGAAAAGTATCTTATGAGGTAAAGGGAAATCCAAAAGGAAGCGTCGTGCCCATTATTGTGAAAATAGTACACCAATAAGCGGCACCAAATTAGGCGAATATATGTGACCGGTTTGACTTCAATTGCTTATTTTTAAAATCAAATTATCATACTCAATCCTCTTCGTATTGGACAAGTCATTCTTTACCAGTCAAACTGCGGCCCGAAAGTCCCGGCCCGGCGCATTATTTCCCATGCGGAAAGTTGTCGCGGTTTCGTTTTTGGTAGGAATCATTACCCTGCTTCTCTCCCCGGCTGCGAACGCGCAGGACAAGATCATTCAGAAAGACGGAAAGGAAATTAAAGGGAAAGTCCTCGGAACGGATTCCAAATATGTAAAATATAAAAGGGCTGATAATCCCGACGGCCCCGATTACTTTATTTTCCGGTCGGAAGTCGTGCGCATCGAATATGAAAACGGCCGCACCGAACTGAAATTGGGATTACAGAAACCACGTGAAAATGCGCCGGCAACACCGGACGGTTTAAAATACCTGGAACAAAAAATCAATCGCTACCAAAAGCGCAGTACCATTTATCTGGCGGTGGGGTCCGCCGCCATTCTGGGCGGCGCAGCGACGCTCATCAAACTGAACAGCGATTTCAATACTTACAAACGTGGTATCAGGCAAACCAATGATGCCTATATTGCCTGGTACAAAGCCAATTACGACCAATCCCCTCCCGCGGCGGACCTGCAGAAACAGGAGAATTTCCTGCGGTTCGCTTCGCCCGGAATATATGCAGGGGCAGCGGCGGTGCTGGGCGGCATTGCATTAGACCTGATCGGTCTTAAAAATGTACATTTAACTAAAAAAACTCGCACCGAGCTCGCCCAGAAGAAAGAAGTGCTGTCGTTCCGACCATACTATGACGCTCCCGCACAGGCTGGCGGGCTCAGTATCGCACTCTCATTTTAAGTCAAGGCTCCCGTTACACCCTATTCAACGTTACATGAAGCACTTTACTACCCTCTTCACGATCTTTACCTTCGTTTTTTGCGCCCTGCAAAATCCAGTTACCGCGGCGGATACCCGGGCCGATACGCTTTACCTGAGAAACCGGGAAAAGAAAGTCGTGGAGATCAAAGAGGTCTACCCCGACCTGGTAAAATACAAATCGCCGGATGCCAAAAACCTGTCTTCCCTACCCTTGAAGGACATCGCGGAGATCGTCTACAACAATGGGGTGAAGGACGTTTTCAACCGCTTCGAGCCGGATGGTAAGCCGGAGATCAAATGGCTCACGAACGCCGCATACAGCGACAAGCCGGACGTAAGACTGGCCGCATGCGTCGTGAACGAGTCCGAAAACCTGCGCATAGAGGTGAACGGGGTGAGCATTCCGATGGAAACGCGCTCCTTTAAGACGTTGAAATCGAAAGAAGAAGGCTGCGCGGGCGGCTTGCAGGTATTTCCGCAGGTGGTACTAACCGAAGGCGGCAATACCATACGGCTGACAGCCACCAATAAATTCGGGACGAGCCATTCTGAAACGCTGTCGATCCTGTATGAAAAAGCCCGGAAACGCATTGCGCTGGTCGTGGGTAACTCCAAGTACCAGGCAGGCTCGAAGCTGCAAAATCCCGAAAACGACGCGCGGGCGATCAGCCAGAAACTGGTAGACCTCGGTTTCAATGTGATCGAGCGGATCGACGCCAGCCAGATGGACCTGCGGGCGGCCGTCGCACAGTTTGGCAGCCGGATACAGAGCCAGGACCTGGAAGTGGCGTTGTTCTACTATGCGGGCCACGGCGTGCAGGTTTCGGGTAAAAACTACCTGATACCGGTGGATATCAGCCCGCAATCGGAAATGGAGATGAAAATGCTCGCCGTTTCCGCCGACGAAATCCTCGACCAGATGGCTTCGGGGGACGAAAGCTCGCAGCGTACCAACATCATGATCCTCGACGCCTGCCGCGATAACCCGCTGAGCCGCAGCTGGACGCGGAGCACGGGCGGCAAAGGCCTCGCGAGTATGAGCGCCACGCCGGGCACGCTCATTACATTTTCGACCAAACCCGGTTATACCGCCCTTGACGGCGACGGCAGCAACAGCCCGTATACTTCCGAGCTCCTGAAAGCGCTCGACGTGCCGGACCTGCGCCTCGAAGACATTTTCCGCACCGTACGCATCCGGGTGATGGAGCTCACCAACCGGCAGCAGGTACCCATGGAAAACAGCCTGCTCACCCGCGAAGTGATCCTGAACCGTACCCGGTAGCATTATCCTCTGACACCTCCATGAAACGGCTGCTGGGCTTCCTGATCGTTGTTTTTTTGTCGGATCAAGCATTCGCGCAGGCGCTGAGCCCGTACTATCAGCTCCGTGCGGCCGATCGCGTGAAACAGGTGCTGAAAGATTTCGAATCCGCATTCGGCCTGCTGACGAACCCCTACATCACCGACCGCGACGAGCGCGACGAAGCCAGTTACCGCCTCCGCGCAAGCCTCCGCGCCGACGCCCGCTTCGAAAACGACCTCGTGCCGGGCAACCAGGGCACGCAGACGATCGGTTTCCAGGAGTACCAGCGCATTGCATTTGCAGGCTATCAAAAAAGCGGCCTGTCCTATCATGCCGACTGGGAACAAGCTGAATTTAAATCCGTTACCGACGGCTTCCTGGTATTTTTATACGGTACCAAATCGCTATTCGGGAATTACCAGGGGCGACGGCGCCTGCAATTGGAAAATGTCCCATGCCGCGCCGGTGTGTTCCTGAAAATGAAAGGCAACGAGGTGATCGAAGCGAAAATCGGGTTCATGGATACGGATATGCGGGAAAAAAGCAGCCAGTTGCTTTCACTCACCGACCATCGTAACCCATTGGTATACATTACATTGCCTGAGGCAATCGATCAACTTTCGGCACAAATTCTCCATGCCCTTTCGCAAAAAGATATTCAAAAACTGTTCATCGAAGAAATCACGTTCCGCGAACTGGGTATCTCCAATGATTTTTCCAAACAGGTCACCGGTACGCTGAAAACATCGCTTGCGCGACTGTCGGACAGGTTAGAAATCGGTGCAGGCAACCCGCAGACCTCCGACCCATTGGCCAGACTCACAGGCGGTTATGAACAGGCAGGAAATTATCTAAAAATGACTGTCAAACTCTCCGACAGCAACGGGAAGCCGCTTGGCGGGACATTAATGGGGGAAATATTGCTCGGCAACATTCCGAATGCCGAGGTCGAGCCCGCGGGGAATCTCGTGCGCGAGGCCCTGCTCATGCGCGAGGTAGCGGCACTGACCATACCATTTGATAATGAGCTCATGGAGACGCGGGAAGTACTGCGGCTGGAAGTGAGCACCGACAAGGGCTTCGGGCCGCAATTGTACCGTGAGGGGGATATGATGACATTGAAAGTGCGCGCCAACAAGCCTTGTACCGTTAGGATGATTTACCAGGATGCGGCCAAAAATATTGTCAGGCTGCGAAATAATGATTTCAAAATCACGGCCGATGCGGTGGGCAGCTGGATTGACATTCCTGAAAAATTTGAATGCGCGGCACCGTTCGGGTTTGAAATGCTGCTCGCTTTCGCGACGGAAGGAACATTCAGGCCGATTGAAAAAACCGAGTCGCAAAACGGCATTACATTTATTTTGGACGACCTGAAAAAAGTACTGGAAGCGACGGCCGTGAACGCTGGAGATAAGCGAATAGCCAAATGTATGATCCCGGTCACGACGCAGGCACGGAGAAGCGGATTTTAAAAAAGAGGCCCGTCGAATCCGTCGGGCACTCTCTGGTTTGTAATAACCCACAACACTGAAATGCGAACGAACAAATGCATTTTGATAATTGTAATGTGCCGTTCGAAAATCAGCGTCGGACATTTATCCGCATTGCACGTAAAACATTATCACATGCTGCGCACTTTTTTTAAATGTTTTCCGGCCCGCTTCCAGAACCGGCCCTTTTTTGTTTTTTTGTGAAAATAACCACCTGAATGACGCCCCGAGATTCCTGCAAACGCTACCGTGATTCCGAGCTGACATTTTACGAGGAACTGCTTCATGAAAAACATGAGGCGTTTACGTATTTGTACCGGCAGACTTACCAGCAATGCATTCCTTATGTGCTGAAACGGGGCGGCGACCAGGAGCAGGCCGAAGACCTTTTGCATGATTGCCTCGCTATTTTTGTAGGCAAAATCAGGGACGGAAGTTATGTATACCAGGAAAACACGCGCATAACTACCTATTTTCAAAGCATTTACATTAACCAATGGAAGAAAAACCTCTCACTGCTCACCCGGCGGGCGGAAACATCGCTGGACGGGCATCTGCCATTGGACGAAGATGGGAATACCGCAGTGGAGGCAGATTTGGCGCAAATGGCCGCGTACGACGACGGCGAGCGTGACTGGATTTTCCGCAAGCTGGACCGGGCGTTCCGGCTGCTGGCCGAGGACTGCCGCAAAATGCTTCACTGGTTTTATGTGGAAGAACGTTCATTGCGAGAAATTGCGGCGGATTTGGGGATGACGGAGCAATCTGCGGCGGTGAAACGGTTCAAATGTGCCCGGTACCTGAAAGAGAAATTTCATTTGTAGCGATAAGAATCGGCGGAAACGCGTATAAAAAAGTGAAAACCTACTAGCGACTCACGATTTGACACATATGGAATCGGAAGAAACCTTTCAAGAAATCCACCAGTACCTCGGCGGCCAAGGCACGCCCGACGAGCGCGCCGCTTTCGAGCAGCGCATGCTCGCGGACGAGGCATTGGCAACCGAAGTAGCCTTGCAGCGCCGCATCCGCAACGGCCTGAAAGTAAACGAGTACAAGAAACTATTCAAAGGCATCCACGCCGACCTGCAACGCGAAGGCGCGTTGCCAACCGACGACAATCCCACCGAAACTCCAAGCCTGAGTCCCGTGAAAGCCGTCAAGCCTATCGGAAACCGTCCCGCCTGGGCCTATTTCGCCGCTGCGGCCAGCATTCTGCTTGCCATCGGCCTGGTTTGGTATTTCAATGCATCGCCTGAAACCGCGCCTGTTGCCTCGGAAACGCCGGCAACTCAAACACCGGTCGCACCGGATCCTGCAAGTCCAGACCTGCCGGCAGAAAAATCCGATCCCGGCAAAGTCCCCACACCGAAGCGTAAGCAACAGCCTCAAAGAGCGCCCCTGCCGATTGACAACGCCGCATTTTTCGCCCAATACTTCGATCCGGACGTGACATTGGAAAGTCCGTTCTCCAAGGAAAAGCCCGGCCTGAGCCCGTCGGCATTCCGCCAGTGGCGCACGGATACCACGCACGTGTACGCGGGCATCCGCCTGCTGGCGCAACGCGAGGGCGCACAGGCATTGCAGGAATTGCAGCAAGCCGAAACCAGTCGCTATCCGCAGGCACGCCATGCGGCTGAGTGGTATATAGCTTTGGCGTATTTGCAACAAGGCGATTTGCCGAAATGCAAGGCGCAACTGGAAAAGATTTCAGCCGATCCGGGGCATATTTATGGCAAACAAGTGGTGGAATTGCTTGCTAAAATCCATTAACTTTACAATACCTCCCACCGATCTGTGATTCGATGAAGCGAATTTTTACCTACATTTTACTCACCTTAATTGTTGTGGCGTGTCATATAGAATCGCCGCAAACGCCGGTAGCACAATTCCGCTTCACGCCAGAGGGTGGATGCACTTTTCCTTGCACTGTCAAATTTACCAGCGAATCTGAAAATGCGGCGAGCATACAATGGGATTTCGGAGACGGTGTAAAACACACAGACCTATCTGTCGAGCATAAATTTTCTTCACCTGGCACTTATTACGTAAAATTAATCGTAAAAGGAGTCGATGGTGGCAGCAGTGGAATCACTCAAATGGTCCATGTTGACACTGTAAAACCGTTCAGCCTATCGGGTGATAACAATTTTCCCACAGATATTATATCTGACAATAATGGGAACATTTACGTTTCTGGAACAGCAAAAGGCCAAGTTGATTTCGGCGAACAACACAAGTTTACTTCAAAAGGTGGCGACGATTTCTTCGTTGCAAAATTTGATAGCACGGGTCAATGTCTTTGGCTTTACTCGGATGGCAGTGTTGGCAACGATCACGGCAATGCAATCGTTTTGGATAAAGAGAACAATGTCTACCTTACAGGATTTGTCGCAGGAACGGTTTCTAACTGGAATAACAGGCCGCGAGGTGGCGTGGATGGATTTGTAGTCAAAATCGATGGAAAGGGCAAAAGTGATTGGGTTAAGACCTTTGGCGGCCCATTGGATGATCAAGGGAGATCCTTGGCATTCTTTCAAGCAGGTGAGGGACCAAATTTATATTTGGTCGGCACGATTGAAGGTGATAATGTTAGCATAAACATTGATTTTGATAGCAATCATCAAACACAAGCTAACGGAAGGGACGGGTTTCTTGCGTTGATCAATACGGACGACAAGCAGTTCACAACGGTGAAGACTATCAGCGGCCCGGATATCCAAGCCCCAGAAACGGTTGCCGTCGATGACCAGGGAAATGCCTACATCGCTGGCGCATTCCTCAAATCGATTCAAATTCCAGGGAAAGCCTCAATACAAAGCGTCGATAGCGTCGATGTTTTCGTCGCGAAATGGGGCCTTATTCCTCAAAACTTCCTGTGGGCGCAACGTGCCGGCTCTCCCGGAGTTGACTTTGCCTATGATATTGTTGTAGATCGACTCCGAAATGTATTTGTGACCGGCATGCATAGTGGAACGTTCAAAGATTTACCGCTGCAAAGTGACGGCGACGAAAACGTGTATCTCGGCAAATGGGATACCAACGGAAATGTACTTAAGGCACGGAATGGCTTTACAAATGGAGTAAAGGATTATCACGGTGGAATCGCGCTGACCGATAAGGGAAACATCGTAATTGCTGGTTCTTTCACCAACTCCGCTCAATTTCCTATGTCGCGAGGAAGAACAATATCAAGTAATGGTGGCACTGATATCATCATTACAGAGGTAGACGCCGAAGAGCTATATCAGGCTGGCAACTTTGCAGCAAGGGCAGGTGGTGTTCTGGAAGATCGGGTGAACAAAATTTGCGTTACGAAAGAGGGCTTTGTTTATGCAACCGGCTGGTTTTACGGTAACGCGCCCTACAAAAATGTTGAATTGCGAGGAACAAGCGGTGTCCGTAACACCTTCATCGTCCGCTACAAACTCTAACCCACCATCCCCCATACCATCAAAAAAGAGCAGGCGAAACCGTCTGCTCTTTTTGTTTTTGGATGTGAAGCCGTTGCTTACACTTGACAATGTGTAGACGACCGGGGGCGGGATTTGTTACAGGTTCCGGCGTCAATAGGTTGTTTTTACTTCCAGCACGCTGTCGATGACCTCGTCCAGGGCTTCGTTCAATGCTTTCGGCGATTCGAGCATGGGGTAATGGCAGGTGCCGGCGATTTCGATCAGCGTGTAGCCGTTGACGGCGTGTTCTTCCAGCGCATCGACGTTCGTGGGGTAATAGTTGACGTTGATCAGGTTCATTTTGGGCCTCAGCAGCGGCATGGCCTCCTGCTCGATCCGGTACATTTCGAAGAATTGGGGCAACGTTTGCTGGCCCATCGGCTCGTACGAATTGCGGTAGGCGGCCACGATTTTGTCGGTGATCCATTGCGGCGTCGCAGGGGTGAGCAGCACCATGCGGGCGTAGTGCTCGTTCGTGTCCGCATAAGCCTTGCGAGAGCTTTCGATGATTTCGGTTACCTGGCTTTCGTACTCGGCCGGTAGCGGCGTGGCGAGGTTCTTGAAGTTGTCGACCGCGATAAACCCGATAATGGGCTCCGGATAGCGTGTGGCGGCGATGAGCGCGAGGTTCCCGCCGAGCGAATGGCCAACCAGGACCACGTTTTCGAGCTGCAGTTCGCGGATCACGTTCACGACGTCATCGGCCATATTTTCCAGCGTCCATACCGCGCGGTTTGTGCCCGATTCGCCGTGACCGGCCAGGTCCATCGTCACTACCCGGTATTTTTCTTTGAAAAATGAAACCTGCTCCTTCCAATAAGACTGATCGATGAACGACCCGTGAAGAAAAAATAATGTGGCCGGGCCGCTGCCGTAGCTGTGGTAGCTGATGGGCGTGCCGTTGCTGATGATCGTTTTCATAATGATGGGTTGAAGTGTTGAATGATTTACTTCAAAGAAACCGCACCAGCATGACAACCCATTGTCAGTAAGTCCCTCAGCGCCTGAAAATTATTTTACAGGATTTTCATAAATGCCACCAGCGCCCTTTTTTCTGAATCACTCAGACTAAGTTTATCGAACGGCAAAGTCTGGTTATCCAGGTTAAAGCCCAGGCCGTTCCCCCCACCCTGGTCATAAAAATCGACAACTTCTTCCAATGTCCTGAAAACGCCATTGTGCATATAGGGTGCCGTCAGCGCTACGTGGCGTACGGTCGGTGTTTTGAATGCGTAGCGATGCGGCTCGCGCCTCGTGAGAACGAATTTTCCTACGTCCGGGTCCACGGTTTTGCCTTCCGCGGTGGCCGGCGTACCCAGTACTTCGCTTTCGGTTTCGAGGTAAGCGGGCGGCACGGTGCCGTTAAAGAGTGGGAAGAAATGGCAGGTAGCGCATTTGGCCTTTCCCATAAACAGGTTGAAACCCGATTCTTCTTCCACCGTCAGCATATGATCGGGGCCGCGGAAATGGCGGTCCAGGCGGGAGTCCAGGGATGAAAGTGAGCGAATATAGCTCGCAATGGCATTTTTCAGGTTGCTTTCCGTGACACCGTCGGAATAGGCAGCCTCGAAAAGCTGGCGTGATTCGGGTTGCTTTTGGAGTGCAGCGACGGCCTCCGGGAGCGAGCCGTGCATTTCGTCAGGGTTGCGGATCACGTCGCTGGCCTGGTCTTCCAGGAAAGTCACCCGTGAGTCGGCGAACTGGACGGCCTGAAACGACGCATTCAGGAGTGTAGGCGCATTGCGGCTGATCCGCATGCCGTTGAAACCGATCGCGAAACTTTTCGGCTCGCCGTCGGTGAATGCCTTGTCGGGCTGGTGGCAGGTAGCGCACGTCCGGCCGGAGTTATTCGATAATACGGGATTGAAAAACAGCATTTTACCCAATGCGATACGATCGGCCGTCATGCTCTGTTCTTCGAAGTTGATGAAATAATTGGCATTGAATGCATCCGGCTCGGTGAGCGTGCGGGCAGATGCAGATAGCAAACGTTTCTCTGTAAATACAGGGATATTTAATGCCTTCTGAACATCAAGCAAGCGGCTGCTTAGCGGATTTGCGTAGTTCTTGATGAATACAAGCCGGTCGAATGCATTGAAATCACGGGATCGGGCCACATAACCGATGGCTGCGCGAAATGTGCTGTCGAGCTGTGCGGTCAATACATTATCGCCGCTTCCCACTCCGAAATGGGCCAGCTGCCGCTGCATTCCCATAAGCGCCGAAGCGACTTCCGGCAAAGAATGGAACGCCACCGGCGAATCGAAGCCCGTAATGCCCATTGATACGATGCGGAACACTTCAAGCCGCATCGCGTCGAATATATGACTGTCCGTCAACTCGTTAGTCTCCGAAATCTTGCGCAGGCGATGTACGTTCGCGCGCAGGGCACTGGCAGTTTCAAGCATATCGGGGTAGGCATCCGCGGCCACTTCCGGGAACACCATTTCTTCCAGCACCTGGAACCCCTGCGGCTGGTTCACACGCAGGTCGTCGTCCACGTCGGGGATATTCGCACCGTTGAGCGCGCGGGTCGTTTCGGGACTGTAGTAGGCGGAGATAAATTCCACCCGCTTGTAAGCCAGCCGCGCCCGTTTGAAAGATTGCTGAATGGCGGCAGGCTGTTTTCTACGGATATCGGTTTGCAAACGGCTCACGGCACTGTCCAGCGCCGTAATGTCCTGCATAAATGTGCGTTTCACCAGGCTTGCCGGCGAGTTGGCGGGGCTCGTCAGCCACCATATCAGGCATACAGCCAGCGGGATAACGACTACGAGGAAAAGTAAAAACAGAAGCCGTCTGTGACGATAAATAAACGAATCGGGATTGCGATCGAATTTCAGCATGGGAGCGGGTATTGAGGCAATGGAAAACTCCTGGCCCGAAAATTCCGGCCAGGAGTCTGAAAACTATAAAATTAACGAGGCAGACCTTCGATCAGGATCAGCTGGCTGGCCTGGTTCTCCGATTTCCGGACCGAACCGCCATCCACTCCCTTGTATTTATCACCGCGCCATGTGTGCGCCTGAATGCCGAGCATGAACGTGTTCGGACGACCGGTAACATCCGACACGTCGATCATTCCGCTGCTTTCCCATGAACCGAATGCAGAGGTACCACCTACATTGTATTTGGCCGCATCGGCTTCGTTACGACGGTGGTCGATTTCAAGGACAGGGGTCAGCTGCTTGGTATTGAGGTTATATTGATACACATAACCATCGTGCTTTTCATCGCCGTAACCGTTCGGATCTTCCATGATGTAGATGTAATCATAGGTAACACAAACGTTATCCGGGTTCTGGAACGTCTTCGCAATGCCTGTACGGTCGTCGCCGTCGAGGAGTACTTCCAGTTTACCTTTCGTGGGATCGTTGGCATCGAGCGTGATATGGTACACGCGGCCGTATTTCGAGCGTGAATAGTCGGCGTTAGAACCTGTATTATCCTGGCCTGTTACGGCGAAAATCACCTCGCGGCCTTTCCCGCCGTCGCCCTTACGGTAATCCACGTCTTCCACACGTCCGAACTTAATCGCTTTCAGATCATTCACTTTGGCGTTGATCTGGGCTCCGGTCAATGTTTTGTGGTTATCGATTTTAACAAATTCCACATCATAGGAACTGCCCGGCTTCATGTCCATTTCCTTCTGGTTGTTGTCGGCGCGTTTCAGCATATACAATGTGCCATTATCGAGGTCGCCCACGGTGTTCGACATATACATCGCCACCTGTCCACCGTTTACGTCCGAATCGTCGTCGCCGATCACGATCACGGTTTTGCCCGGATAGGCTGTTTTAGGAAGCGGAACGGCGTTTTCAGCACTCCAACGGCCCAGACCGGCCACCTCGCGCGACACGTTCGCCTGGCTTACGTTCGCATCCACGTTGAGCGCGTGCGTACGCGACTCCTGGCCGCTTTCACCCGAAGTCAGGAATACCGGACCGAAACCATGTTCGATCGGCGTTACCAGGGTAGCCGAGCATAAGCGCCACGTTCCACCGTCCGAATTGAGTACATACTCCCCTTTTACAGGCTTGAAACCTTTATCAAGCGTAATGCGCGATACCGCAAAGTTATCTTCATTGTTGACCAGCACGGTGTAGTTGCCGTCCGGATTCTGGAAAAGGCCCGCGCCGTCGGCGGAACCACCGAAAACGTAACTGGGTGATTGTTCGAGCTGATCGTCGGAGCTCAGGAGCGAATACATTTTCACATTGCTGGCCGAAACACGTCCGTTGGTAGCGCCTGGGAGCAATTTGGCGAGTACGGGCGTTACCGAGCGGTTCTGGAGAGTGATCGCCGGGCTGTTCGGATCACGGTGATCCTGGCATGCACCGAGCGCCAGCAGGCCGGCCAATGCAGTGTAGGTAAATAATGGTTTCATGGTGAAGATAAACTGATTAAGTGAAAATAGTCCCACAAAGAACAGCCATTCATTTTTCGCGGATTTTATCCATTTATTATCAGTTTATTATCTTTGCCGCCTTACCATCAATCCTATGCCGACACTCAGAAGAAAACTTGCTACAACGCTCATCGCCGGGGCGCTTTTCACTCCCATAGTCACCCTGGCCCAAAACAAAACCTGGAAACCGCCATTTGTGCAGGCCGAATGGTCTAAGGATTACCGCCCGTTCCGCATTGCCGGGAACCTGTATTATGTAGGCACTTACGACCTCGCCTGCTACCTCATCGCCACGCCGAAAGGCCATATCCTGATCAATACCGGCCTGGAATCGTCGGTACCGCAGATCCGAAAGCACATTGAAGCCCTCGGTTTCAAATTCGCGGACATTAAGATCCTGCTCGCCACGCACGCGCATTACGACCATGTGGCAGGTATGGCCGCCATTAAAAAGGCCACGGGGGCCAAGCTGATGATCCAGGAAAAAGACGCCAAAGCCCTGGCCGACGGTGGTGCTTCCGATTATTCGCTCGGTTCGCACGGTGCGAGCTTCGAGCCGGTACAGGCGGATCAGCTGCTGAAAAACGGGGAGATCATCAAGCTCGGTACCATGCAGGTCAAACTGCTCCACCACCCGGGCCACACGCCCGGCGCGAGCAGCTTTTCGTTCACGGTGCGGGACGAAAAACGGGCATACAAAGTCCTGATCGCCAACATGCCGAGTATTCTCGACGAAACCAAACTCTCGGGCATGCCCGGCTACCCTGAGGTAGGAAAAGATTATGCCAAAACGCTGGCGACGATGAAAAACGAGCAGTTCGACATCTGGCTGGCCTCCCACGCGAGCCAGTTTCGCCTGCACGAAAAACACAGGCCTACCGACCCGTACCTCCCGGAAGCATTCTTCGATAAGGCCGGGTACGACAAGGCCGTCGCCGATCTGAAAAAGAGCTACGACGAAAAAATCAAGCAGAAGTAACGGCGCATTCCGGTACCATTCAGGCCGGGGAGAGTGTGCCTACATTCTCCCCCGGCAGGAAAATATAGAAGGTGGTACCGTCCCCCTCCTCGGTTTCGAACCAGATCCGCCCGCCATGCGCCTCGACGATCTGTTTGGAAATATACAGACCCAGCCCAAATGCCTGCTCGCCCGCCGTACCGGCTCTTTTGGAAGTGGTAAACGGGTCGAAAATCCCTGGTATGGCTGTTTTGGGAATGCCTAATCCATTATCCTCGATCGCGATGGTGACGCCTTTGTCGTCGTGCGACACATTCACACGGATCGTTTCACCCTCCGCACTGAATTTGATCGCATTCACAATCAGATTATTAAGTACGCGCAGAAGCTTGTCCGGGTCGGCATTGATCGTCACGGAAGGCAGTTCGTCGAGCACGAGCCGCTGGTTTTTCTCGGCCGCGCGGAACGTGAGCAGCATGATGGCGTGATCCAGGAACACCGGCAGGTCCACCGGCTTCTTCTGTAATTCGGTTTCTTTGAAGTCAAAATCGGTTTGAAGCAGGTCGCTGATCATATGCAGGCAGCTCGTGCTCGACTCGCGGATGAGGTCTACGTATTGCCGGGCCTCCTCGCTGCTCGTATCCTCGTCCTGCAACAGCGAACAAAGCGCATTGATGCCGCCGATGGGATTTCGGAGGTCGTGCGCCACGATTTTGATCAGCCGCGCGTAGTTCTGGTTGCTTTTTTCCAACGCGTCGCTCGTCGTTTCCAGTTGCCGGAACTGCATGGTGAGCATCCGGTTCGTGTTTTTGCTGAGCTTCCAGCTCCGCCACAGGATGACGATGACCAGGAGCGTGAGCACGCACACTGCGACCGCCAGCCAGGCCATCGTGGCATTGTACCTGGATTTCAGCTGCGCCGAAATCAGCTGCTGGTCCTTCACGGCATATTCAATGTAATCGATCCCCGAAACGCGGTCGATTTCAGCCTGTTCCTCATATAGCTTCAATAATTTCCGGCTGTAAACGAATGCGTCAGTGTTGTCCTTTTGAGACATATAGTAATCATACAGCTTCCTGCACACGTCGCGCGCGTACATGCGGTAATTCTTTTGTTCCGCCAGGCTTAACGCTTTGGTATAAAAGCCGATAGCCCTGTCCCGATCTCCGGCCAGGTACAGGTCGCCCAGGTCGAGCAGGAGATCCATACTGAGGTAGTTCAGCTCCAATGCCAGGGCGCGGTCGAGGGTGTTTTCGAGCAGGAGCAGGCCCTTATCCCGCTGCCCGCCGGAAATCAGTTCGACGGCCCGCAGCTGGTCGATGGCCAGTTCCAGACGGACATCGCTATACTTTTTGGCAATACCGTAAGCCCTGTCGATCAACGCGGTGCGTTTCGCATTGGTAAATTTTTGCGGGTAAAGCAAAATGTAGTTGTAAATGAGGATCGCTGTAACGGAGTCGTGTTCGATGCGGTCGCCGAGCGTCATCGCGCGGTCGTAATGCGATTGCGCCTTATCGTCGCGGCCGCTCACATTGTACACAGAGCCGATGTTCATCAGCGTCTGCACGATGTTCGACGAATCGCCCAGCGCCACATATTGATTGTAGGCATCGTTATAATACCGCAATGCAAGCTGGATATTGCCTTTGATATCGAACACGACGCCGAGGTTGTTGGTCGCGTCGGCCAGGCCCTGGTCATAATCGTGGCGAAAAGCCACTTGCCGGGCCTGCAATGCGTAGTAGAGCGTGCTGTCGGCATTTTGTTCGTAAAAAAGCCGCCCGCGGCGCTTGTTCATCGGTTTTAGTTAAAATCTTTCTAAATCAATTTCAATTCAAATTGGATTTAGAATTATTGACCATGCTTATCAATCAATCAATATCCGGGATTCTGTTTCAGCTGGGGTGACGAGTTCAGCACAGTTTGTCCGATCGGGAAAATCTCGGTATGGTTGTCGGCGTCGGCCGTCTTGTCCCACCAGGTGCCTTTGTTGAACACACCCCAGCGGATCATATCGGTGCGGCGGCGGCCCTCCACGAGGAATTCGCGGCCCCATTCGTCGAGCATTTCCTGGTCGGTAAGCTGCGTGCCGTCGGCCTTGTAAAGGCTTGGCGAGCCGGTCGGGTAATTACGCTTGCGCACGGCATTCAGCAATGCGGCCGCACCGGCTTTGTCGCCCGCCCGGTATTTGCATTCGGCCAGCGAGTAGTAGATTTCCGCGAAACGGATCTCGGCGTAGGCCGACGAAATCTTGTTCGCGTCGTCGCTCGGGTAGAACGGGTACTTCACAGGGAAAATACCCGAATTGTTATCCGCATTGTTCATATTCGAGGTTTTATCGGCGATAGGCGTCCCTGGTTTCGCGTCGAGGAATTTACCCACCTGGTCCCTGAAATACAGCGCATAAGGACCTTTAAAACCGCGGACCGTATCCGGTTTGCCGGCCGAATTGGTATAGGTGAGGTAGCCGTGCAGGAACATTCCCTCGCGTTTCGTATTACCCAGGTTCTTATATTTTTTCAAACGGACATCATCCGGGTACTTCTGGAACTTCACGAAAGGCTTGCCCAGCGCGAAGGGATATTCCTTACCATCCACATCGAGGCCTGGCTGCATGGCATACTTAGGATTGGCATTGCCGAAATCGGTGAACCCGAAGTAGCTCGGCGCCAGGTTCGGCAGCATCCAGAAATACATCCCGCCGTCATATTGCCAGTGCGTGAGGCCGAAACTTCCGGGGAAACCGAATACCGTCTCTTTCGATTTGGCATTGTTGTAGTCGAACGGCGCGTCCCAGCGGGTTTCGAGGGCGTAGGTGCCATATTTGCCGTCGATCATTTCCTGGCAAAGTTTGGCGCAATCCGCGAAACGGTCGGTGCCGGTGTACACTTTCGCATTCAGGTACAGGCGCACGAGCAGCGACACCGCCCCGCCCTGCGTCCAGCGGCCTACCGCATTTTCGCCCAAGCTCTGTACCGTCGGCAGTTTCGGCAGTGATTCTTTCAATTCATTTTCAATGAACGCAAAAGCTTCCTGCGGGGTCACCTGCGGACCGCCCGTCGTTTCTCCCTTCACTTTCGTGACGATCACGATGTTGCGGTAAAAGTCGAACAACCGGAGGTTAAGCCAGGCGCGCAATGTGCGCAGCTCGGCAATCATGCCGTCGAGCTCGGCTTGCGTCATATCGAATTTCGTGGGGTCGGTAATGCCCTGCAAGTCTTCCAGCGAGTTGGTCGCCAGCGTTACGCCGCCGTACAATGCATTCCAGGGGTCAGACGTGAAGCCGTCGTTCGGCGTCCAGGTGTGGTAATGCACGCGCTGGAACTGCCCGCCGTCGAACCAGTCGCCCTGGCGGTTCGGCGTCATGATTTCGTCGGAGCTGTTTTCCTGCAACATGAACGTGCTGCCGCCCTGGATGCTCCAATAGCTGTGCTCGAATGCACGCAGGAAGTCGCGCGTCACGTCCTCGCGGGTTTGCAGGAAGTTTCCGGAGGTAATGCGGTCGTACAATTCCTCATCGAGGTTGGTACAGCCTACCGTCGCCAGCAGCAGCATGCCCGCTCCTATCTGAGACGTATATTTCAATATGTGGTTCCTTTTCATTGGTATTTCAAAAAATTAGAAGGTGAGCTGTACGCCAAGGAGCAACTGGGTGGTCGACGGGTAGTAATCGAGCGTACCGTTGTTGTCGCCGTTTTTGTTCACGCCCGGATAGAGGCCGTTCACGTTGATCAGGTCGGGATCGCCGCCGGTAAACTTCGTGAAAGTAGCCAGGTTGCGCGTAGTCGCATAAATCCGAACCGATTGCAGGAATTTTGTCTGGATCGGCTGGGTATAGCTCAGCGTCACGTTGTCGACCTTCAAAAACCCACCCGATTCGAGGAAATAATCCGACAGCGTCGAATAGGTCGTCGGACTGGTCAGCTTCGAATATTTGCCGCCGTCGTAGGCCGACGTCAGCACATTGGCATTCTCCTGCGTGGCCGGCGTACCGAGGTAGAAAGCGTAGGTATTGAACAACTTATATCCAAATGAGCCGCGGAGGAACACGCTCAGGTCCCAGTTTTTGTATTTAAAATTATTGGAAAGACCCATTGTAAACTTCGGCAAACCGTTCCCTACAAACTGCTTGTCGTCGTTGGTAGCCTGGTTTCCAGGGATCACCTCGCCTTTTTTGTTGTACACCAGCAATGCACCCTGTTCGTTCACACCAGCGGATTTGAGCGCGTAGAAACTCCCGATGCGCGTATCTTCCTGCAAGCGTTGCAGCGTACCCGGGCTGCCCGGCGCAGGCATACCCACTACATCGACGTACTTCTGGCCTTTAAACAACGCATTCGAGAAGGACACAAACTTGTTGTTATTATATGCACCTGTAAATCCGAGATCATAGCTAAAATCACCTTTCCGGAGCACATTGGCGTTCAATTGCAATTCAAAACCGGTATTCCGCATGGTACCCACGTTGGCAAATGTTTGTCCCTGGATGTTCGGTGGGTTGGACACATTATAGTTACCCAGCAGGTCGCGGTTCGTGCGGATGTAGTAGTTCAAGCTACCGGACAGCCTGCTGCCGAACAATTCGAAATCGACGCCTGCATTGAAGTTGGCCGCTTTTTCCCAGCGCAGGTCGTAGTTGGTATTCTGATTAGGGCCCCACACCTGGTAGTTGGTGCCATTGTAGAGGTAGTACCCGTAGCCGCCGTAGGTATCGAGCGAAAGGTAGTTGCCAAAATCCTGGTTACCCGTTTCGCCATAGTCGGCGCGGAGTTTCAGCTCGTTCAGCCAGCGCACGTTTTTCAGGAAGCTTTCCTGCGAGACACGCCATGCCAGCGATGCCGCCGGGAAATAACCCCATTTGTTGGAATAGCCGAATTTCGAAGAACCCTCGCGGCGCAAGCTGGCCGACAGGTAGTATTTCTGGTCAAAATCGTAGTTCAAACGACCGAAGAATGCGATCAGTTTGGAAGAGTTTTTATATGAACCTACGTTGTTGATCCCCTGCTGCAAGTTCCACAACCCGCTGCCGAGGTTATTATAGGTCAATACATTGGAAGGAAAATTCTCATTCTTCGCATTGAACCCCGACGACGTAAAATACTGGAATGAATAACCGCCGAGCAACTTCACCGAATGCTTGTTCACATCCAGGTAATAGTTGCCGATCCATTCAAAGCTTTTCTGGTCGTTTTCTTCGAGGATCTGCTCGCCCGTATTGCGTTTGCTTCCGTTGATGACGGTCGTCAGCGTCGATGGTGTGAACAAGTATCTGCGCATCGAAGAGCTTACCTGCCCGATCGTCACGACGGTGTTCAGGTTTTCAAGGATATTCAGTTTCGCAGAACCATTCATATCCATCAGCTTATACTCCCGGTCCGACTTCACGCCCCGTGCGACTTCAACCGGGTTGTTGGCAAAGAATCCGGATGTCAGATAAGCGTACTTGCCGGTTGAGTCGTGGACGGAAAGCGTCGGGTTCAGGGTCAGTGCGTAGTTGAAACCGCTGTAATCGGCGTCGCTGGTTTTGGTATAGCGCGGCGCAGCGGTAAATGCGAGCTCGATCAGGTTGTTGGCCGATTTATGGTTGATATTAATGCGGCCGCCGTACTCGCGTTTCGCCGAACGGAGGTCGATACCGTTGGCATCGCGGTAATCGAGCGAGGTGAAATAGTTGGTCTTGCCATTACCGCCCGAAAATTGGAGGGTATGCTTGTGCGAAAACGACGGGTTACGCGCTACCTCCTTCATCCAGTTGGTATTACCGCCGAAATCGACGCCGCGCTTGTTTTTCAGGAAGTCGTCTTTTGAAAGTACATTCAGTTGGTTGGTCGGGAAGTCGAATGTGGTATAACCGTCGTAGAATATACGTGAGTCCGCCGTTCCCTTTTTGGTCGTGATCACGATCACCCCGTTGCTGCCGCGCGTACCGTAAATGGCCGACGCCGCACCGCCTTTCAGTACGTCGATCGACTCGATCTCGTTCTGGTTGATGTTGTCGATGTTACCACCCGGCACGCCGTTGATGACAAACAATGGCCCCAGGCCCGCGCTCCGTGACGACGCCCCGCGCAGCTGAATGCTAGGCGACGAGTTGGGATCGGCCGCAGCGGTGTTGGTCACCGAAAGCCCCGCAACCTTGCCCTGAATGGCCATCAGCGGGTTGTTACCGCCCGTGCGGAGCAAATCCTTGGCCGAAAGGTGCGTAATGGCGCTGGAAACCTCCTTCTTGTTGAGGGAACCATAGCCGATTACGACTACCTCGTTCAAAGTTTTCTGGTCTTCCACGAGCACGATTTCAAGGGAAGTTTTCCCCGCAATGCCGATTTCCTGGGTCACATAGCCCACATTGGAGACGGCCAGCGTGGCATTGGCGCTGCTGACCTGCAATTGAAATGTGCCGTCGGTACCGGATACCGTTCCGTTGTTCGTCCCCTTTTCGAGGATCGCGACGCCCGGCAGGGCGCCCTGGTTGTCGGACACTTTGCCGGAAATCTGCACGGTTTGTGCGGCGGCCTGGAAAGCCCAGAGCGTCATCAGCACGCAGCCGAACCAGTTGGTGGCCCGGGCGAGCGAGTGCCGCACCGGTCGCAGCCGTTTGCCCCGGCCGGTCATTTTGTATAAATTCATTCTCATGAAGGATTAATAGGTGATTGACGCGGCAGCGTTGTTACTTTTTAGTTATAATATTGGATTAATTAAGAATGCTGCGAAGTTCAGGCTTTCGGAAATAACCGGATGATCGTTTTGTCTCAATTTCAGATCAAAATGTCTCACCGGAAATTTTTATGATTTAACTATGATTTTAGTGGGATATCTTTATGCAGCGGTTGTGCCGGAAAATGGCTTTTATTGAAGAATCATATTGGTGAGAACATATCTTTTCCTCCTGCTTTTTGTCCTCGTGCACGTGGGGACGGTCGCGCAGGAAACTCCTTTCTATTTCCGTAATTACCAGGTTTCCGATGGCCTTTCGGGCAATGCGGTGGGGAAAATGGTTCAGGACAAAAAGGGCTTCATGTGGTTTGCGAGCCGCAATGGCCTCAACCGCTTCGACGGCCATTCGTTCCGCATTTTCCAGAGCGTAGCCGGCGATTCACTCAGCATCGGGAGCAACTCTATTTTTGCATTATGCGAAGATGTGTCCGAAAAGCTCTGGGTGGGCACGCACAAGGGTGTGTACCGCTACGACCCCGTGCGCGAGCGTTTTGAAGCATTCCGGCTGATCCCTCCCGGCGAGGTGCTCGAAATCCGCGGCGACCGCAACGGCAACATCTGGATCATTTCCGACCTGCGGCTTTACCGCTACCATTTGCGCACGGGCCGCGTCGCACGTATCGACCTCGGGGGCGACCAGCCGGTATCTCTGCATGTATCGCCCGCCGGCGTGGTGTGGGTGGCGTGCAACAATGGCGTGGTGCGCCAGTACCGCCCGGCTACCGGCCGCTTCGAAGCGTACGATGTGGGCGCGTTGTCGGGCGTGCGGGACATTTACGGATCGATGACGCTCCATGCCGTGGGCGACTCGGCGTTGCTGATCGGTTCGATGAAGAAGGTGTTACTGCTGAATTTCATGACGAAACAGGCCCGTAACCTCACGGCGGCCGGAATGCCCGGCGAGGACGTACAGGTGCACACCATTTTCCAACGGAACGACGCCGAATTTTGGCTCGGTACCGAATCGGGATTGTACATTCTCGACCTGCCGGCCCGGCGTTCGCAGCATATTGTCCGGGAGCAGTTCAACCGCTATTCCATCACCGATAACATCGTCAATTCCATCCTTCGCGACCGTGAGGGCGGCATCTGGATCACGACGCAATTTGGCGGGATCAATTACTATTCGGGCCAGTTCAACAACTTCCGCAAGTTTTTTCCTACACCCGGCAACAGCATCAGCGGCAGCATTGTCCACGAAATCACGAAAGACCGGCATGGCCGCCTGTGGGTAGGCACCGAAGACGCTGGCCTGAACCGCCTCGACGTCCGCACAGGCCGGTTTAAGGCATTCCTGCCCGACGGCCGCCCCGGCAGCATTTCCTACCGCAACCTCCACGGCATGGTAGCCGACGGCGACGAACTGTGGGTGGGCACTTACGAGCACGGCCTGGACGTGGTCGACCTCAAAACGGAGCGTGTGATCCGGCATTACAATGCATCCTCAGACCCCAGGTCGCTGAGCAGCAACTTCATTGTAACGATGTACAAAACCCGCTCGGGCGACATTCTCGCGGGTACGTGGATGGGCCTGTGCAAATACAACCGCGCCACCGACGATTTTACCAGGATGCCCTATTTCAATATGCAGGTCCAGAGCATTCACGAGGATGCCGAAGGTACGCTCTGGGTGGCAAGCTACGGCCGTGGGGTATATTATTTTAATCCCAAAACCCTGAAACAGGGACGCCTGCAATACCGCGCCGACCAGCCTGCGGGACTGCCGGACAACTACGTGAACAGCCTCTATCAAAGCTCAGACAAAAGCATTTGGCTCTGCACCGAGCACGGGCTGTCGCGGTACAATCCCGCAACGGGCAAATTCCGCAATTACCGCATTACCAACGGGCTGCCCGATAACCAGGTGTTCCGTATCCTGGAAGACGACGCGGGCGATTTCTGGGTATCCACCTCGCGCGGGCTCGCGAAGCTCGACGGCCGCACCGACCGTTTCACCAATTTTCACATGGGCAACGGCCTGCCAACCGACCAATTCAACTACAATTCGTCGTATAAGGACGCCGACGGCACGCTGTATTTCGGTACCGTGGCCGGGATGGTGGGTTTCAAACCGGCCGCGTTGCTGCGCAACCGTTTCGTACCACCCGTTTACATTACCCGCTTGCAGGTCAACAACCGCGACGTGGACATCCGGCAGCCCGACGCGCCCTTGCAGCGATCGATCATCTACGCGAGCGAGATCACCCTGCCCTACCAGAGTTCCAGCCTCAGCTTCGACGTGGCGGTACTGAGCTACGTCATCCCCGACCAGAACAGCTACCAGTACCAGCTCGAAGGCCTTTCGCGCGAATGGGTGCCTTTTCACGGCAGCAGACGCATACATTTTTCCAAACTCCCGCCGGGCGACTACACGCTTAAAATCCGCGGCGCAAACAGCGACGGTCTTTGGAATAACCGCGAAACGAGGCTGGGGATCACCATATTGCCGCCGTTGTGGGCTACCGGCTGGGCCTACCTGTTTTATGTAGTGCTGATAGTGAGTATTATTGTCGTAATTTTCCGTTACTACTTTCTCGCCCTGCACGAAAAAAGCCGCCGGCAGATCGAGACAATCGAAATGGGGAAAGAGCGGGAGATTTACAATGCCAAGATCGACTTTTTTACCAATGTGGCGCACGAGATCCGTACGCCGCTGACGCTCATTAAAATGCCGCTCGATAAGCTGCTCGTGAGCCGGAAGTCCGATCCTGAAATGATGGAGAGTTTGAATATGATTGACAAAAATACCAGCCGCCTCATCGACCTGACCAACCAGCTACTGGATTTCAGGAAGGCGGAGGCTAATAATTACAGCTTGAATTTTACTAAAACCGATATTAACGACCTGCTGAGCGATGTTTTCGCGACGTTCCGCCCCGCAGCGGAGCAAAAGCAGCTGCATTATAAACTGGAACTGCCCCGCATTACCTTGCAGGCGTTCGTGGACGAGGAAGCGTGCAAGAAGATCACGAGCAATCTCGTGAACAATGCGATCAAATATGCCGAAAGCAGCGTCAAAGTGAAGCTTTCGCCGTTCAACAGCGACGACCTGCTTTTCCATATCGAATTCTCCAACGACGGCCCGCTGATCGGCTACGACGACCGGGACCGCATTTTCGAACCGTTCTACCGGGCCGAGGGCAATAGTAAGGAACAAGGTACGGGCATCGGCTTGCCGCTGGCGCGCTCGCTGGCCGAGCTGCACAAAGGCACGCTGGAACTGAAACGCTCTGAAACCGACCAGAATACCTTCCTGCTTTCCATCCCCATTCACCAGGATTACGAGCTCGACCTCAACAAAGAGGACGGCCCCGGCGCGGCACAAGCCAACGGCGACGAGCCCGAAGTATCGGCCAACCCGAATAAACCCAATGTGCTGCTCGTGGAGGACAATGCGGAAATACTTGGCTACCTCGGTAGGGAACTGGGTATGGGTTACAACATTTTCCGGGCCGGCGACGGCCGCCAGGCGATTGAGCTGTTGCAGGAAGAAAACATTCATCTGGTGATCAGCGACATTATGATGCCGGTGATGGACGGTATCGCATTATGCCGCGAGATGAAGAACGACGTACGCTTCAGCCACATCCCGATCATCCTGCTGACTGCCAAAAATTCGATCAGTTCGAAAATCGAGGGATTGGAAGTCGGCGCGGACGCCTATATCGAAAAACCGTTCTCGCTCGACCATTTGGCGGCTCAGATCAGCAACCTGCTCCAAAACCGCGACATCATTAAGGATTACTTCGCTCGCTCGCCGCTCACGCACATCAAGGGCATCGCATTCTCACGTGCGGACAAGGACTTTTTGGAACAGCTCAACGCCATTATCACCGCCCACATAGCCGATAGCGACCTGGATGTGGATATGCTTTCTTCCAAAATGAATATGAGCCGCCCTACCCTTTACCGGAAAATCAAGGGTATTTCAGACATGACGCCGAACGAGCTCATCAACCTTTCGCGCCTCAAAAAGGCGGCCGAGCTGCTAGCCGAAAAGAATTATAAGATCAATGAGGTTGCGGATATGGTGGGTTACAGCGTACCGACCAATTTTTCGCGGGATTTTCAGAAACAGTTTGGCGTGAGCCCTTCCGGCTACGTGAATGCATTGTAAGGTTTCCCGGGCTAAGCACGGGCAGATGCGCCCTGGCGCGATCATACCGCCTCCGAGTCGTACACGTTGAACCGGATATTCTCGAACGACTCTTGCGCTTTACTGACGATATAAATGTCTTGCAAGCCGGAACTAACCTGGCGGTAACGGGTATAATTTTGCTTCGTAAGGCCCAATTCGGCAAAGCAGCGGGCCAGATAATGCTCGCTGACATAAGTAGTGCCGTAAACGCTGGCATTGCGGATGCTGTCTTCGACCACGCTGTCGCTGTCCTCGCTTCGGGTCGAATAGATAAAATCCCGGTCTGAATGGCACAATGCCGTGTCGTGTACCGTGAATGCGAATACTCCCTGCGGCGCGAGGCAGTTCCAGAGCTGTTTCAACCATTTTTTGAACAGGTCTTCGGGCAAATGGCTGAACAGCGACGCCACGAAAATGAACTGGAACCGGATCGCGGGGCGGAATTCTTCGGGTATAAATGAAGAATGAATGCCGTTCACGCCGAAATGCTCCGTTTGAAAGTCGACCCCGTGCTTCTTCACGTCCGCGGTAAAAATGTCCTCGGCCGGCATCGCATGCACCAGGTATCGCTCCAAGGTACCATACCCCGACGCGAAATCCAGGAACGGCCCGGCCTGCGTCGGCCAGCGGCTCCCCCACCGTTTTTCCGCAATTTTGCGCACCATATCGAGCAGGCTCACGCCGCGCACGAGGTACGCACGCACGGCGGCTTCCACGCTGAAACCGTTATTGATGAAATGCAGCAGCATCATATCGTTTTTGGAAATCTCCGTATTCAGGCCGTGCGGCAGGCCAAGAACGACCTTGATCCGCTCGATTTCCTGCAAAGTATGCTCGTTAAGTCTCCACTCGTCGGGGTAAATGTCGTGAATCCGCTGTTCGAGTGCATGCAGCTTCTGGTTGGTCTCCTTGTGCAACGCCATTTGGGAAATAATGTACTTCACGGGCGGGCCAAACACCAGCATGACCGCTTTTTTCAACAATACTTTCATAGCTGACAACTGTTAAAGGTGGAAGATCGTGCGTAAACTGACTATCGCGAAGCGGGAATGCCGCTTTAAAATACAGGACATCATTTAGTCGCCGGGCGTTGCGCTATTTTAGTAACCGTGTAAATT
This sequence comes from Dyadobacter beijingensis DSM 21582, assembly GCF_000382205.1. GTDB lineage: Bacteria > Bacteroidota > Bacteroidia > Cytophagales > Spirosomataceae > Dyadobacter > Dyadobacter beijingensis. Next base: position 15,954 of record NZ_KB907791.1, on the reverse strand, counting down.
CTTACCCGTTGTTAATCAGGCATATTACCTGCCAATAACTTGGCAAAACCGCCAACCACTAATCCAAATCCTCGTCTACTCAATGGATTGACAATATTCGACATCCGGCTCGAACCGAAAATCCATTTTTACGAAGTGCATTATGACGGGGAAATGAAGCAAAACACGCCGTTGGCCAAATACCACACGATCACGCTGGGCGCCGGGGCCTATTACCGCTACTACCCCTTCCACCGCCAATCCAACGCACTCTCCGGCGTCCTCGTCCTGCCCAGCGTGCGCTACTGGCCCAACATCCACTCATCCCTCGGCAACAACGAGCTCACCTACTTCAATAAGATAACCGACCGTACAGAAACTTACAAAGCCGCCCCGCAGGGCTTCCCGGCGACGAAGGGGCTGTTCGCGAACGTGACGGTTGGGTATACTTTCGGGGTGAACAGGAAGCGGTAGGAAAAGCGGAATGGCAGTAAACGAAAAAAGCACTTAACAAACGTTAAGTGCTTTACTTTCAAGAGCCCCCAGTCGGGATCGAACCAACGACCTACTGATTACAAGTCAGTTGCTCTACCAGCTGAGCTATGGAGGCCTTTTTTCTTTGTGATACCGTTTGTTATTCCGTTATCATGGTGCAAAAGTAGTCGAGCGGGATATACAATGCAACCTTTACAAAGTATTTTTTTGAACTTTTTTTTCAGGTTTTAGATAGCTTCCTGAATTATAGTCAGTTGGTGTTTCAGCTCATTCAGCTGGCTCACGGCATTATTGATCTTTCTTTCGAACTCCGCTTTCAAACGATCCGAAGTTTTCGATTTCGCGAAAAACTCGATGTTGTTTTGCCAAAGCGCAATGTCGTTTTCCAGCTGCGTGATCTTACGGCGGATATCATTTTCCTTACGATAGAGGTTGCGGCTGCTTTCGCCGTCGCGCACCAGTTCCACTTCACTTTCCAGCACCGCCTGCTCTTTCTCTTTCGTCGAAAGCTGGCCGATGGCGCTTACATAGGTGTTAATAGCCGCGATATAACGCTTCTGAACGGCTTGCATGTCCTTTTTGGGTACAAACCCTATCGACGACCATTCCGACTTGAATGCGCTCAGCAAATTGAGCGAAGATTCGTCCTTATCCTTCGCTGCCGCTTCGATACGCTCGATGAGGTCGGTTTTCAGTTTCAGGTTCTGTTCGAATTCTTCCTCTACTTCGCGGTTTTTAGCACGTTTCTGGTCGAAATACGAGTCGCAGGCCTTTTTGAAACGGTCGTAAATAGTATCCTTGAACTTCTCCGGAACCTGGCCGATGCCTTTCCATTTCTTTTGCAGCTCGATCACCTTCTGCGTAGTGGACGGATTGTCCTCTCCTGCCGAAAGAATGGCTTCCGCTTCTTCGCAAAGCTGGTTTTTCTGTTCCAGGTTCACCTCGCGTTTCGATTCCAGCTGGCGGAAGAATTCGCCTTTATTATTGAAAAACGTCTTCAACGCCGCCCAGAACTTCTTGCTGAGCTCCTTGCCTTCCTCGCGCGGCATGATGCCTTTCAGCGCCACCCATTGGTCCTGGAACGCCATAATATCTTTCGTTTTGGCATTCCATTCCTTGATGCTGCCCGAATTGTAGGTCGTGAACGGAACAATCGCTTCGTAGATTTTCAGCTTTTGCTCATAGTTCTCCTGCATCGATTTCTTCTGCTCGGCAAACTGTCCGCGCTGCGCGTCATATAACACGTCCAGCGCCTCTTTAAACCGCTGCCAAAGCTTTTCCTGATCCTCTTTCGGTGCCGGGCCGAGGTGTTTGTATTCCTCGAAAATATGGTTGGCTTCATTCAGGATTTCGCGCGTCATCGGGCGACTTTCGAGCGATTTACCCAGCTCTTCCACTTTTTCGCACAACTCTGCTTTCAGCTCGGCATTGCGACGACGGTCGAGTTCTTTGAGTTCGAAATAGATATTGCGGTTGCTGAAATAGCGATCGATCAAAGCGTTGTAAGTCGCCCAGAGCGTACCGTTGTGCGGCGAGGCCACATTACCGGCGCCTTTCCACTCTTCCTGGATCTTCTTGAATTCCTCCCAGCTCGATTTCAGCCCGCTCGCATCCGTCTCACGCGTGCCTTCCTCGTCCACAAGCGCACGCAGGCGGCCGAGCAATGCGGTTTTAACATTGAAATTCTTCTCTTTTTCCTTCTCCTGGCTTTGGTAGAAAGCATTTTTCAAACCCCGGATTTCACGGCTCAGCGAGTCGATTTTTTGGGTTTCCGCGTCGTATTTGTATTCGAAGCCATCCTCGCCGCCGGTTTCCCCGACGAACGTTTTGAGCGCTACCTCGCGGTCCTTTTGCTTGATCTGATCCACGACCGTACGAACTCCTTTCGCAACCGCCTCAGCCTTTTTCAGCTGGCCGGCCGTCGCACCTTCGCCGCGAACGGCAGCCAGTTCGTTCTCCAACAAGTTAACCAGCTGCTCCTTAGACAATTGGCTGTAATCAACATCAGGCGTTTCCTCCTCGTGCTCTTCCGTCAACTCATTGTTAAGATCAATCTCAAGGGTATCAATTGTTTTGGGTGCCAGGTCGTCCTGCTCTTCGCTTTTGACCCCTTCTTGTTGTTCTTGTGCCATCGTGATGCTTGTTTCGTACGTACGGTCTCTTATAGATTACAAATCTAATAATCTTTCCCTTGAAATGGCTACTTTTGGCATCCCAACATTGAACATATTAGTATCCAATGGACCATAATATTGCAAATCTCCGTCACGACTATCAACTCAGAGGCCTGCTGGAATCCGATCTCGACCCTGACCCGCTGAAACAGTTCAGGTTATGGTTCGACGAGGTGCTTGCGGCGGGCATTACGGAAGCCAATGCAATGCTGCTCAGTACTGCCTCCGAAGGCCGCCCTACCGGCCGGATCGTACTGCTGAAAGACCTCGGCGAAAACGGCTTTTCGTTCTTCACCAATTACGACAGCAAAAAGGGCCGGGAAATCGAGGGAAACCCGCAGGTAGCGCTTACATTTTTCTGGAAAGAACTTGAAAGACAGGTACGTATAGAAGGGAGGATTGCCAAAACATCCGATGCCGAATCAAGCGAGTACTTTGCCGTGCGCCCCCGCGGGAGCCAGATCGGCGCCTGGGCTTCGGCGCAAAGCGAAACCATCCCCGACCGCGCATTCCTGGAAGCCAAAACCGACGAATTAACGGCCCGTTTCGAAGGACAACCGGTCCCCCGGCCCGAACATTGGGGCGGCTACCGCGTCGTACCCGATTACGTCGAATTCTGGCAAGGCCGCCCCAGCCGCTTGCACGACCGGTTGGCTTATACGAAGAAGGCTGACGGGGCGTGGAAGATTGAGCGGCTGTCGCCTTAAAGGTTCGGAGTTTAGAGTTTAGCGTATATGGTCTAAAGTGAAAAGTTCAGAGCCGAAGTATAAAACCTATACTTTCAACTCTGAACTTTTCACTTTGAACTCTAAACTTATTTCCTCTCGCTGATCGAAACGAACTCGCGCTTCGGTGCCCCGGTGTAAATCTGACGTGGACGGCCGATCGGTTCTTTGTTAACACGCATTTCTTTCCATTGCGCGATCCATCCCGGTAGACGGCCGATGGCGAACATCACCGTAAACATATTGGTTGGAATGCCCAATGCGCGGTAAATGATACCCGAATAGAAATCGACGTTCGGGTAGAGCTTGCGCTGTACGAAGTATTCGTCTTCCAAAGCCGCTTTTTCGAGTTTCTGAGCGATTTCAAGGACGGGATCGTTGATGCCGAGTTTGTTCAGCACGTCGTCCGCCGCTTTTTTGATAATGCGGGCACGCGGGTCAAAGTTTTTGTAAACACGGTGACCGAAGCCGAACAGGCGGAAACCGCTGCTCTTGTCTTTGGCCATATTGATGTATTTCTGCGTATCGCCGCCATCCGCTTTGATCGCTTCCAGCATTTCGATCACCTCCTGGTTGGCACCGCCGTGAAGCGGGCCCCACAATGCGCTGATACCGGAAGAAATGGACGAGAAGATATTCGCGTGCGATGAACCAACCAATCTCACCGTCGAGGTAGAGCAGTTTTGCTCGTGGTCGGCGTGGAGAATAAGAAGCTTGTTCAACGCCGCCGAAACAACGGGATCTACATTATATTTTGCTACCGGCAACGAGAACATCATGTTCAGGAAGTTCGAGCAGTAGTCGAGTTCATTTTGCGGATAATTCACCGGGTGGCCCTGCGACTTTTTGTAAGACCACGTCGCGATCGTCGGCAGTTTCGCCAGCAGGCGGATAATGTGGAGCTGCGTCACTTCCTCGGAAGTCTGCCCGTTGGTGTCGGGATAAAATGCGCTCATTGCGCTCACCAGCGACGACAGCACGCCCATCGGGTGTGCATTCACGGGAAAACCTTCAAAAATTTTGCGCATATCCTCGTTCACGAGCGTATGCGTGCGGATTTCATGTTCAAATTCAGCGAATTGCTTTTCAGTAGGAAGCTCTCCGTAAATAAGCAGGTAAGCAACTTCAAGGAATGATGATTTTTCGGCCAGGTCCTCGATCGAGTAACCTCTGTAATTCAGCACGCCCTCTTCTCCGTCCAGAAATGTGATGGCGCTTTTTGTCGCACCGGTATTCTTGTAACCTGGGTCAATGGTAATATACCCTGTCTGGTCACGCAATTTGGAAATATCTATCGCCTTTTCCTGTTCACTGCCTTCAATTATGGGGAACTCGTACTTTTTACCTTCAAGGGTCAATTCAGCTATTTGGGACATAGAAATAAGAATAAAATTAAAAGGGTTAATGACAAGGCAGAGCCAATCGGGGTCAATTCAAGCCAAAGTTTTTCGTTAACAGCGATTTACTTACCCAACAAGTTAATTTTGTGTTAAATAGACCCGGGGATTAACCATTTCCCCGTCCGACACAAGCCGCAATATCCTAAAAAACTGCGTACTTTCTATTATTATCCGTGGTTTATTTGTGAAAAATCAAGACGCAAACAATAATATTTCACAATTTGAAGTATTTATGAGAATATTCTATTGCACCATCCCTTTCCGACCACAATTTGAGCTTTCGCAACCTTCCTACGACGCTCCCTGACCCCTTTTTTCCGCCGTTAACCTACCATTAAGCGGCTCCTGCACCAATATCCTTTTGAACAAATACCGCAGATTCAGGCCCGCCAGGATCACTGGTAGCAAATGCGCCCCGTAAATGAACGCCTTGCCCGTGATCCGGTACGAAAAAGATGAAAACGCCACAAAAACATACATGAACCAAGCCACCGAGACGGCTGTCAATGCGAGGTAGGTGAATATCGCCGTTTTCTTCTGCGTCAGCCGGTAAACTACTTCATTAATGGCGAGCGAAATGCCGACTACAATCGCCACCGTGAGCAATGCCCTGGGAAAATTGCGGATGTAATGGTGCTTGTACACCAGCACCCCTATTTTCCCGATCAGGTTCGGGTGGGCGAGCAAATACGCATCCGTGACACTCAGTACCAGCAGCAACAGCAGGCTGCTCCATTTGCGGTTCATTATTTAAGACGTTTTTTCGGTTGGTTTACACTTACATACTACCGGCCAGGCCGCTTTTAAATTCCCCGTAATGCCGGATTATGTAGGCTATTTTCTCCGCTTCCGGCCATTCGTCGGGTATCCAGTTGATTGTCAGGCCGTCCTTTTCCATTTTTCTAAAAAAAGTCATCTGCCTTTTTGCGAAGCGGTGAATCTCGGTTTCGAGTCTCGCATGCATTTCATCGAAGCTTAATTGGCCAATGAGGTGCAGGGTAATGTATTTGTATTCCAATCCATAATAGATTAATGAATCGGCGTTAATACCCTGGCTTAAAAGCGATTGCACCTCTTCTATTAAACCTTGCTTTAACCGTGCGGCCAGCCTGTCGCTGATCCGCTGCCGCCTCACCTCCACCGGTGGCGCCAGTCCGAATATATCAGCCTGGTAAACAGGAGATTCCGAACCAAACCCAACCTCGGCATCAGGGTGATCGTGCAGGAATGTGGCTATTTCCAATGCGCGGATGAGCCGTTTACGGGTGGAAATGTCCGCCAGCGCATGGTAGGCCGAATCGGTAGCGTGAAAACGGGCCAGCAGCTGGTCTGTGGATAAGCTTTCGAGCTCCGGGCGCAGCTGCTCATTCACCGGCACCGTGTCATTGGCATGCCCTTTCAGCAATGCATAGAGATAGAACCCCGTGCCCCCGCACACGACGGGCACGCGGCCATCCGAGTTAACTTGCTGATATACTGCCGCGAAATCATGCTGAAAATCGTTGACATTGTATTTTTCGCCCGCATCTCGGATGTTGATCAAATGATAAGGGACCGGCATTCCGTCGACCACGTATTCGGCCAGGTCCTTGCCCGTTCCGATGTCCATTTGCCGGTACACCTGCCGCGAATCGGCGCTGAACACCTCGCCGCCGATGGCATGGGCTACCCGCGTCGCGAGCCGCGTCTTACCCGAAGCCGTCGGGCCCAGGATAATGAGTAAAGGGGCTTCAATGCTCATTGGAAGCACTTTTAATAGTTTTAACATACTTAATACTCCCCAGATTGAACACTGTTAGATATTCGATCGGTTCTTGTCCGGGCGTATGCCTAACATCCGTCCGCTTGCCCGCACGCTGCATGCGCGTAGGGTCCACGAGCGCATTCCGGGGCGGCATTTGTCCGCGCTCCTCAAATCCCAGCCGCTGGTAACTCCGTCCGTCCGACCATTCGAGGTCGGCATAGGTCATGATATCGTCCGGCTGCTTTTCCCGGATGAATGCATTCAGCAGTTTATCCAGCGCACCCACCACATTTGTTCCAAGCAGGCTCGCAAAGCGGATCAGTTCATGCGAGCGGAATGGCTCGCCGTGCTGTTCAAAAATGCGGGCATGGCTGAATGTCGCCACAGCTACCAGCAGCTCGTCGGCCGATGCGTCGAAGGCAAACTCCGGCGGCAACACACGGTAGTACCGTTTCGGCAGGAACAGCCCGTACCGGAATTTCGACGACACGACGCCATTCAAATGATTGTACCCCAAAAACTGGTCCGTAGTAGCATTGTCGATCCGGCGTGCCTGCGTAAGGCGAGCGGGTATTTTGGCCGAAATGCCCAGCATTGCCGACAGCCGCGACTGCACGATGGGTTTACGGCCCAGCCAGTAATCTTCCCAAAGTACCACGGCGGCGATGCCGTCGCTTCGCAGGGCTGTCAATTGCTTTTCCAAATCGACCGGCAGCGCATTAATGGTCTCAATTTGCGAAGCTTCCAGCGTCAGCAGAACTATCTTCATTTTGACCACATGACCGTTGCCAACATAGAGCACGGGCCATTCAAAGTCTGGCAGGAGAGCGATTTCGCATGCGAACGCCATCGCTGTCAGCCAGTTACGTACTTGTTCCGGAAATGAGAAAGGTGCTGTCAATGGGAAGCGCGTCAATGAGCGGGCAAGTTAATGCCGGAATGCCGCACAACAAAAAAACGCGCCGTAGGGCGCGTTCTCTTTTCTGGTTGACGGATGTGCAATTACTTGCCTCCCAGCCCGAAAATGATCCCGACATTCACACCACCGAATTTGGAAGTGGATTCAAAATCGATGTTATCGACGTTGCCAGTTTCGGAGCTATGGTTTTTGTTGCCGAACACAAAGTGGTAAATACCTTCCACCTGGATACCCAGGTTGCCGAACGCGAAGACGATACCTGCCCGTGGCGCCGTACCGAAGTTATTCCTTGTCGAGGATTCGAGGACTGTCTCGCCGTTCCATTTCGCTTTGTATTTAGAGAAATAAACACCGGCGTCGCCACCGATATAAGGACGGATCACGCCTGTGGTGAAAAAGTAATCCAGGGTACCCGTTACCGGCATCAATGTACCGGTGCTACTGAGCGTTTGTCCTGCTACCCGGTAATCGCTGCCATCGGCGTAAATTTTACCTGCCACCCCGATCGCGAAATTCGGCGATGCAAATACACGAAGGTTCACGCCGCCGCCGGCCACTGTTTTCGAATCTTCTACGTTAGATTTCGCAATCCCTCCCTGCAATCCCAGTGAAAACTGTGCAAAGCTTGCCGACGTTGCCGCGATCACCATAGCAACTGCCAGCGACAGAATAACTTTCTTTTTCATGTCTGACGAATTTGGTTGATAGTTTCCCTCATACCATCCAATATCAGTCCAACACGGAAAAATTTCATTGCAACGTCTCTATTAAGTTGTCATACAACCCATTACAGCGACAATCTATCTTTAATGTACCATTTCAGGAGGCTTTTCCCTGGGCAAAATATTCCTCATCCTGCTGGGCCGCCTCCCATCCTATCAGCGCTTTTTTGCGCAGGCTTCCCCAACGATATTCGCCCAGAACGCCCTCTTTACGGATTACCCGGTGGCAAGGGATGATGTAGGCGACGGGGTTATCGCCCACCGCCGAACCCACGGCGCGCACGGCCTTCGGGTGCCCGATGCGCTCGGCGATCTGCTGGTAGGTGGTCACGGCACCCTGCGGGATATTCAGCAGTGCTTCCCACACTTTGAGCTGGAAATTGGTCCCTTGCACGAGCAGCGGCAACTTTTCGAGCGAACCGGTAGCCGGGCTGAAAATGCGCCGAACATAGGCGGCCGTCGACTGCTGATCGGGCCGGATCGTGGCATAATGCCAGCGGCGGGCGAGGTCGATAAGCTGGAAATCGCGGGTGGATTGGTCCACAAACGCCATGGCACAAATGCCCCGCTCTGTGGCCGCGATGAAACATTCCCCGAACGGTGTTTCATGAAAACCATAACTGATTACCAATCCTTTACCGGCACTTTTATATTCCTGCGGCGTCACGCCCTCAATGGAAATGAAATGATCGTACACCCGGCTCTGGCTCGATAGTCCCGCTGATTCGGCGAGTTCGGACAGGTTGGTCGATTCTCTGATCTTGTCCTTCAAATAGCCCGCGGTGATGTATTGCAGGAACTTCTTCGGGCTTACCCCGGCCCATTCGGAAAACAGGCGCTGGAAATGGAACTGGCTGATACTGACCTCGTCAGCGACTTCGGTTAATGTTGGCTGCTCCTTCGCATTGGCCACGATGTATTCGATGGCTTTCGCGATTTTGTCGTAGTTATAAGCTTGCTGGTCCATTGGATTTTTGAATTTGTTGATACAAATTTGGCGCATCCGCCACCGGCGGCCAACCTGAAACTTGCGCATATATCTGCACCAGTCACGAAGCCGGTCTGGCACTGTTTGTGCATGCCGGTTTATATTCGCATCGGTTTAAACCTCAACATTCCTCATTCATCATACAGCCATGAAATTACTTTTTGCCGGGATATTTACCATTTTACTCACGCACACGGCCTCTTCGCAAAACTTCAAAGCCGAACTCCGCAAGCTGAACGGACAGGTCGAAGCCGCGTACAAAAACCGCAAGCTGACGGCCAACGAATACGCCAAACTGAAAAAGGAACGCGCTATGATCGAACTGACGATCGACAAGGCGATGGCCGACGACATTCTTACGCCCGACGAGAAGAACAAGATCCATTCGAAAATCGTCCGTTCGCGCAAACGCCTCGCCAAATACAAAACCAACCGGGAGATCTACTAATTCAAAAAGGCTCCCGCGGGCAAGCGCGGGAGCCTTTTTGAGGGGGATCAGTATTCTTTCTTACCGTCCTTTTTCGCCTTTTTATCGGCTCTTTTTTCTTTCAGGGATTTAGTAGCCTCCTTCTTGGTGCTTCCCTTGTCCAGGTTTTTTCCTTTGGCCATGACTATGGAATTTTAGAGTAGTGTAAATCTTTTAAATAACAGCATTCCCTTCCGCATTTGTATTCAAAAACCTGAAAATTATTGTCGCTGGGTAATGCGGTCCAGGATCAGGCTGGCGCGGGCACCGGTATCGCCACTGCTCGGACTTTTACCTTCTCCGCGCAGCTCTTTCACGATCAGCTCGATAAGCGGTTGCTGCACGTGCTGCGGGTACGGAATGTGAAAAACCTCGATGCCTTCCTCCGTTTCGAGGTGAATGTCGAATTTTTCAAAAAACGAAAAGGTAATGCGGCCCTTGGAACCGATAATCTGCGTTTCGTCCTCCCGCTGGTCTTTGGCGACCGTATAGCACCAGCTGCCCTTGCCCAGCACACCTGATTCAAATTCAAAATTGGCCACCACAATGTCGTCGGCCTCGTACAGGCCCGCCTGGTTACGCGCGATGCCCGAAGCGTGGCGTACCGGCCCGAAAATAAATTCGAGCAGGTCGAACTGGTGCGAAGCGAGGTCGTGGAAATGGCCGCCGCCCGAGATTTCGGGGTTGACGCGCCAGCGGGGCTTCGCATTGGGCCCTACCTCCTCGTCATAAGGCTGCCATTGCAGGCAGATATCCACAAAACGTACGTCGCCGATCGCCTTGTGGTCGATCAGCTCTTTGACTTTCAGGAAATAATCCAGCGCGCGGCGGTAATATGCCACGAATACCGGCACGCCCGTGCGCTTGCTCTCCGCGTTAATGCGGTCGCATTCGGCGGCATTGCGGGCCATGGGCTTTTCGATATAAACCGGCTTTCCGGCCTGCATCGCTTTGATGGCCAGGTCTTCGTGGGCGTCGGGCGGGGTGGCGATGTAAATGGCGTTGATGTCGGGATCGTTGATGAGCGCCTCGGCATCGTCGTACCATTTGGGAACACCATGCCGTTCGGCATAGTCTTTCGCGAGCGCGCCATCGCGCCGCATGACGGCCACGAGCTCGGAGTTGGGTACCTTATTGAATGCGGGGCCGCTTTTGACCTCGGTTACATTTCCGCAACCGATAATTCCCCATTTGATCTGATCCATCGGGCAGGTTTTAGGTTTTGAACTAATCGACCTGCATAATAATTATTTAAAAAGAGAAATCTACTTTAATTTAAACACCAACATTTATTACGGTACGCATGGAATCACAACCTAATAACCCGCTTCACGGCAAAACGCTCGAAGCTATACTGAATGAACTCGTCGATTATTACGGCTGGGAACAAATGGGTTATTATGTGAATATCAACAGCTTCCAGCACGACCCGAGCGTCAAATCGAGCCTTAAATTTCTGCGAAAAACGCCGTGGGCACGCAAAAAGGTGGAAGACTTGTACATTCAAATGCTGGCACGAAAGTAGAAGCGCTATTTTACCCGATATTTAACACAACTGATCGATTGCTATGGCTTTTGTAGATTATTATCAGATACTCGGAGTCGATAAAAATGCCGACGATAAGGCCATCAAGAATGCATACCGGAAACTGGCCCGGAAATATCATCCCGACCTCCACCCCAACGACAAGGAAGCGCAAAAGAAATTCCAGGAGCTGAACGAGGCCAACGAGGTGCTGAGCGACCCGGAGAAACGGAAGAAGTACGACAAATACGGCAAGGACTGGCAGCATAGCGAGGAATTTGAACGCGCACGCCAGGCACGAAGCCATGCCGGCGGGCAGGAAGGACAATGGTTCGGCGGCAGCGGCGGCAGCGAAGGCTTTTCCGACTTTTTCGAATCGATGTTCGGCTCGGGCTTCGGCGGCGGACGGCAGGCGCGTTTCCGCGGGCAGGATTACCAGGCGGAAATCCACCTCGGCCTGCGGGACGCATACGAGACGCACAAGCAGACATTGACCGTAAATGGCAAGAATATCCGTATTACCGTTCCGGCCGGCGTTGAAAACGGGCAGACGATCAAAATCACCGGTCACGGCGGTCCCGGCAGTAATGGCGGCCCCAACGGCGATTTGTATATTACGTTCACGGTGGCTGCGGACGAGAAATTCAGAAGATCGGGCAACGACCTGCATTTGAAAGCCGACCTGGACCTTTACACGGCAGTACTCGGCGGCGAACTGGTGGTGGATACATTGAGCGGAAAAGTAAAACTTCCCGTCAAACCCGAAACCCAGAACGGCAGTACGGTACGCCTCAAAGGCAAGGGGTTTCCTGTCTACAAGCAGGATGGCCAATTCGGCGACCTTTACGTGACATTCGACGTTAAAGTCCCGACTAACCTGACCGAGCGGCAAAAAGAATTGTTTACAGAATTGTCTAAATCCTGAATCCGGTATGGAAACTGACCAATTGATCGCGATCGAGGTATTCTGTTCGAATTACGAAGTGGAATACGCATTTGTAGAGTCATTGCAGGAACACGAGCTCATCGAAACGGTGGTCGTGGACAACGCTCGCTTCCTGCAAATCCCCCAGCTCAACCGCATCGAGCGGATCATCCGGCTGCACCACGACCTGGACATTAACCTGGAAGGCATCGAAGCCATCCAGGACCTGCTCGACCGGATCGACTTCCTGGACAGGGAAATATCGTCGCTCCGCAACCGTCTGCGGTTTTACGAGCCGGGTCTATAATAAATGATGCTTTGCCGGATAACCGGTTATCTTTGCGTTCCCATTAAAACGAAGGGCAGGCCAGCACAGGTCTGCCCCATTATTTGCCTATGAAATTTGAAGATTACCCCATTGCCGCGGAAATCAAGCGGAGCCTGGAAACGGCCGGGTTCAAAAAACCGACGGACATTCAATTCAAAGCCATTCCGGCGGTGATGAAAGGGGAAGACGTGCTGGCGATCGCGCAGACGGGCACCGGCAAGACGGCCGCATTTGCGATCCCGGTCGTGGATAAGCTGCATAAACAGAAGACATCAAGCCGTTCCGAGGGCATCAGATGCGTGGTCATGGTGCCTACCCGCGAACTGGCAATACAGATCGCCGAGGTGTTCAACAACATCGCACGGCATACCAAAGTAAAGACATTCAGCGTGTTCGGCGGTGTAGAACAAGGCCCGCAGATCGCGAAACTGGAAAAAGGGATCGACATCCTCGTATCGACACCCGGCCGGATGTTCGACCTCGTGAGCCAGGGGCATATCAAACTCGACCGCGTGGACACGCTCATCCTCGACGAGGCCGACCATATGCTAGACCTGGGCTTCATCAAGGATATTCAGGATTTGATCAAGCATTTGCCGAAACGCCGGCAGACGTTGTTTTTCTCCGCAACGATTGACGAAAAGATCAAAAAACTGGCTTATTCGCTCGTCCGGAATGCGATCCGCATTCAGATTTCCCCTAAAAACCCGGTAGCGAAGAACATCGACCATTCGGTAGCCTACGTGGCGATGGACGATAAGCGCTTCTTTCTGGAACGGGTGATCAGGCAGCAGGCCGAAAAGAAGATCCTCGTGTTTGTGCGTACGAAGGTGCGGGCGGAACGCGTGTACAACGCGCTCGAACGGATGGAGATCAAAAGCCTCACCATCCACGGCGACAAGGAGCAGGCCGACCGCCTGACCGCGATGAACGAATTCAAAAAAGGCAATGTGAAGGTGTTGATCGCGACGGACGTGAGTGCACGCGGCATCGACATCCCGAACGTGGATTATGTGATCAACTACGACCTGCCCGAGCAGCCTGAAAATTACGTCCACCGTGTTGGCCGTACGGGCCGGGGAATGCAGAAAGGGATTGCCGTGTCATTTTGCAGCGAAGAAGAGAAGCCATTGCTGGAAGAAATCCAGCAATATCTCGATAAGCCCATTGCCGTGGTGGACATCAGCGCCGCCGACTACGCGCAAACGCTCGAATTCACCACCGACACGAGCCACGACCTGAATGCGTTGTTGCGGGAAGTGGAAGAATTCGAATCGCGGCAAAAGCGGAAAAAGAAAAAGTAGGGCATCAAAAAAGGCTTTCAGGATCATTCCCGAAAGCCTTTTTCATATAGTGGAATAATGCCTATTCTTCGAATTTGTCGGCAATGATCTGTCCGCGAATTTCCCCGTATGGGTTTTCAGCGGTAGGGACATTGATGTACATCATACCTACAACGAGCTGTGTTTGCTGCTCGGTATTCAATTTCACGGAGCCCTGAACCTGCGTTGCAGCGGGGTTTTCAGCCAAAGTTTGGATGATCGGGCCTCTTTCCCATGCCGGGTTCGCTACGTTCAAGGTAACGGACGTCGGTTTCAGGTTTTGGTAATTGATGTTGTATTTCAGCTCCATCGTGTTTTTGTTGTATTCAAAAACGCCGGTGCCTTGTGCGGAAGAGGTAGCTTTTGGAACAGTTGGGCTACTATTAATGACAGCCGAGAACTTGACAATGTCATCTTTGTGGGGTCCTTCCTCTTTACAGGAAGTGACAAATCCTAACATCAAAACTCCTGCGATCAATAGTAAAAAACGTTTCATTGGCTTTTTCATACAGCGTTAAATTAAATATTAGATTCCTAAATATACATACAAACTCATATGTTGCAAAAATGATACCAGTCGGGCACTAAATGTTCCACAAATCACTTTTGCGGATATAAACGATCCGGTTGTTCCAAATGACCCTGTCCCAATGGTCGACCGAGCCGATAATCGTCAGTTTATGCCCTTTCCCTACCCTTTCCACAACACCCGCCGCAGACGACGGCTCGTCGCGCAGGAAAGTGTTATCATTCACGATGATGCACGTTTGATAAAGCGAAGGCACATTTAGTATTCCCAATAATGCCAGCAGATAAATAACAATGGAAATTTTATGAATCTGCAAAATCGGCTCCTTCCTGCGTGTCTTGGTGACCATTATGACAACGATGTAGGTGCCCAAAGTTAGGAGCAATATTGGAATGTAATCACCATATTTTCGATAAAATATTATGAAATAGTTGTAATCGTCGAATTCATAGCCAGTTAGATTTTGCTCTTTCGCGAGCTTGTCCATTTTTTCAAAAAGGTGCCTGGAAGGCTGCGCAAGGGCCAATTTGCTGAGGTAAAAAAGGCAATCGGTATAGTTATTGGTCTTCTCGGCCAGGAAAGCGAGCTTCAAAAGCAGCGCCTGGCTGTTTTTTTCGGCCAGGTTGAAATTTTTTTTGTAGAGATTCTGGGCTTCGGGATACTTGGCGATAGCGAACAGAGAATCAGCCGTTTTAAGCTCCCTTTTACTGGCCGGAAAAGCGGGCACGGAGAGCCAGAACGTGAAAATAAAAAACGAAAAAATCAGGTTTTTCTTGTTGGGCACTTGCATTATAATTTAAAGACTTCTACTTTTGCATCGCAATTACGGAAAACGCCCCGGCTAATCCAAAACTGCAAAAGGATTCGAAAGCGAAAGCAAGTAGAAAATGATTCCGTAGCTCAGCTGGTAGAGCAATACACTTTTAATGTATGGGTCCTGGGTTCGAATCCCAGCGGGATCACTTGAAGAAATAACAAAAAGCATCAAAAGCCTGCAAATCAACAGATTAGCAGGCTTTTTCTTTCGCCGGATATGCCAAAACATTCAATTTTCCACAAACTTTTGGTGAGTAATCCGGTGAGTTCAAGAATCTGCAAATTTTACTCACCAGAATCGCTGTAACATATTGTATAACAACCTGTTTACGCCGTAAACATCTTGTGCAGATTAGGCTTGCAAGACTACTTTTGTTCAACTTTTTAACCTGAAAAAGGTATGAAAACAAAGATCAGTCTGCTTTTCTATTTGAAGAAGCCGAAAAATTATCAAAAAGGGCCTGTGCCGATTTACTTGCGGATTACGGTTGAAAGTAAAAGAGCAGAATTCACGACCGGGCGAGAATGTGAGCCTAGTCACTGGAATACGATCGCTGGAAGGGTTACCGGTGCGAAGGAAGCTGTGAAGTCTGTAAATGCCTATCTCGGCAACTTAGAACAGCAATTGTTGGACGCACACGCCGCGCTAGTGCGTGACGGTGCATTGATCACGGCGGAAACGATCAAAAACAAATTTCTGGGCATCGGCCCTAAACAACGCTTACTAATGGAAGTGATCGCTGACCACAACGAGCGTATGAAGGAATTGGTGGGCCAAGAATATGCTATCGGCACATTCAAGCGCTATAAAGTGCTCGAACGCCACACAGCGGCATTCCTGAAAGATCACTTCAACACAAGCGATTTCGACATCAGCCGCATCGATTTCGCTTTCAT
>NZ_KB907790.1 GCF_000382205.1 Dyadobacter beijingensis DSM 21582 | reverse complement strand
CCGGGTTTCCCCGGGCTATCCCCCAGTGATAGGTAGGTTGCATACGCGTTACGCACCCGTACGACAGTGACATTGCTGCCCCTTCGCCTTGCATGTATTAAGCCTGCCGCTAGCGTTCATCCTGAGCCAGGATCAAACTCTCCATTGTAAATTTTGTTGATGTGATCTCCGAAAAGATCCATCGAATGTTTCTAACGAACCTATCTTTTTGCTCTCTTCATCATGTCAAAGAACGTTGCTCTGGCTTTCCAGAACTCGTGGCAGTGATCGTTTTCAGTGCCGTTGTTCCCGATTGGGAGTGCAAAAGTGGGGGGTTAATTTTTAAGATGCAAGAGCCAACATCAAATATTTTTAAAGTTTTTTGACCGAAAACACCTAACCGATTGATAAACAAAATACTACACCCCGAAAAAATTTCAAGGTTTTTTGAGACGCATTCTTCCCAAAACGAAAGAGGTGCCCGATCTACGATCAGACACCTCTTAGCTATTGCGATTTTAACCTTGATTACGATCCGCAAGCCTCGCATCCTTCCGGATCATCGAGGGAGCATTGCATGTCTGAGCGATTATCACGCGGCGCGGCTGGCTTAGCGTGCTCCTCCGCATATTGTACGTAGTTAAGCTCCTTTTCGGCCACCACGGCAGTAGCTGGTTCCAGCTGCGGCTCCGCCTGTTTGCTGACCGTGAACTGCACCGGATCAGAAGCTGCGCGGGTGCGGAGATAATACATACCGGTTTTGAGGCCCTTTTTCCATGCATAGAAGTGCATCGATGTCAGCTTACCGAAGTTCGCCTCTTCCATGAAGATGTTCAGCGACTGCGACTGGCAAATGAATGCACCCCTGTCGGCAGACATGTCGAGCAGGCTGCGCTGCTTGATCTCCCATGCTGTTTTATAGAGATCCTTGATGTTTTGCGGGATGTTCGGAATGGCTTGCACCGATCCGCTGGCGCGAACGAGGTTGTTCTTCATCTCTTCGCTCCACAGTCCCAGTCTCACGAGGTCTTTCAACAGATATTTGTTCACGACCACGAATTCGCCCGACAATACCCTTCTTACATATATATTGGAAGTGAATGGCTCGAAGCATTCGTTGTTACCGAGAATCTGGCTGGTCGACGCGGTCGGCATCGGGGCGAGCAGCAACGAGTTGCGCACACCGTTTTGCACCACATCTTTCCGCAGCTTATCCCAGTTCCAGCGATTGCTTTCCGGCTTCACGTTCCACATATCGAATTGGAATACCCCTTTCGAGATCGGGCTGCCTGCCCAGGTTTCGTATGGGCCATGCTGCATAGCGAGCTCCATCGAAGCCTCCATCGATCCGTAATAGATCGTTTCGAATATGTCTTTGTTCAGCTGACGCGCCTCGTCGGAATCGAACGGCATGCGCATCATACAGAATGCATCGGCCAAGCCTTGTACGCCGATACCGATCGGACGGTGGCGCTTGTTGCTCTTCTCAGCTTCGGGAACGGGATAGAAGTTCAGGTCGATGATCTTGTTCAGGTTGCGCGTCACTACTTTCGTGATCTCGTACAGCTTCTTATGATCGAAATGCATGAAGCCATCCGCGCCCTGCTCTACGAATTTTGGCAATGCAATGGAAGCGAGGTTACAAACCGCCACTTCGTCCGGCGCTGTATATTCGATAATTTCGGTGCAGAGGTTCGACGACTTGATGGTACCCAGGTTCTGCTGATTAGACTTGCTGTTCGCATGGTCCTTATACAACATATATGGAGTACCTGTCTCGATCTGCGATTCCATGATCGCGAACCACAGGTCCTGCGCCTTGATCGTCTTACGCGCTTTGCCTTCGCGCTCGTATTGTTCGTACAGTTTTTCGAATTCCTCGCTGTGCGTATCGGCCAGTCCCGGGCATTCGTGCGGGCAGAAGAGCGACCAGGTATCGTTCGCCTCCACACGCTTCATGAACAGATCCGGAATCCACAATGCATAGAAAAGGTCACGCGCGCGCTGCTCTTCTTTACCATGGTTCTTTTTCAGATCCAGGAAATCGAAGATATCCGAATGCCACGGTTCGATATAGATTGCAAAAGAACCTTTGCGCTTGCCGCCGCCCTGGTCCACATAACGCGCAGTATCATTGAACACGCGGAGCATCGGTACGATACCGTTCGATTGCCCGTTCGTTCCTTTAATATAAGTACCCGTCGCGCGGACGTCGTGAATGCTCAACCCGATACCACCGGCCGACTGCGAAATCAAAGCGCAGTTTTTAAGCGTATCATAAATACCATTGATGCTGTCCTCTTTCATCGTCAGCAGGAAGCACGACGACATTTGCGGCTTCGGCGTACCTGCATTGAACAACGTTGGGGTGGCATGGGTAAACCATTTTTCCGAAAGCAAATGATAGGTTTCGATTGCCGCCTGCACGTCGTCCTGGTGGATACCCACGGCCACACGCATGAGCATATGTTGCGGGCGCTCGACAATTTTCCCTTCAACTTTCAGTAAATACGACTTTTCGAGGGTTTTATAGCCGAAATAATCGTAGGAATAGTCGCGGTCATAGATAATGGTAGAGTCGAAGAGCGACGCATTCTGGCGGATCACTTCGTAAACCTCCTTTGAGATCAGCGACGCATTCTCGCCGGTTTTAGAGTCTATATATGTGTAAAGACGCTTCATTGTAGCCGAAAACGACTTCAATGTGTTCTTATGAAGGTTCGAGATCGCGACGCGGGCAGCCAGGATCGCATAGTCCGGGTGCTTGGTGGTCATGGAAGCTGCGGTTTCAGCAGCGAGGTTATCCAGTTCGGCGGTGGTAACACCATCGTAAATACCGGAAACAACCTTTTTGGCCACTTCCACTGGCTGGACATACGTGGCGTCGAGCCCGTAGCTCAGTTTCTCGATGCGGGCGGTCACCTTATCGAATTTCACGGATTCGCGGCGGCCGTCACGCTTTATGACATACATAGACATAGTAATGTGGTGTTTGATAGAACGTTAGTGATGTATACTGCTGGGATTGTACTCGGAGATGCACTCGAAAAATCTCTTGAAATAACATTAAATTAATCACAAACGCAATCGGTATTTACACCTGAAAACCTGGTTTAGCGACATAATCCAAATTACGAAATTGTTAAGAAACTAATAACTAGTTATTTACAGAAAAATGAATCTGAGAAAATTTTTTAAGCAAAATGAGATTCAAAAAATTGCAAACTTTTTTCAAGGTTTTTTCAGATCGAAATTCTTCAATTCGAAATTTTCAACTGAAAATGAGCAATTTAGAAGTTATCAACTATTTAGAATAAATCTAATCTTGTAAACTTTACATTTAAATATATTTTCCAATACGTCATAAATTTTTAACTGACAGACGCTAAACAATATAATTATGAGCACAATTATCGAACAGGCCGACCGGCGGACATTCCTTAAAACGACCTCCGGACTCGTAGCCGGCCTCGCATTGGGCGGCCCGCTGGCAGAAGCTATGGCGAAAGCCGCGGAAAGCGCCGCTTACAGCATTCCATTAGGTGTGTATGCGGCATATGACAAAGCCGACTTTTTGCGCAAATCAGGGTGTGCATATATTGAAGAATCCGTTGCCGGCTTTCTGATACCGGAAGGCGGCGATGCGGGATATGAGAAAAACCTGACACAGCTGCGGCAGGAGCATTTCCCCATCAAATCCTATGTAATCCTCCTGCCGGCCAGCCTGAAAACGCTTGGTCCTGAGGCAAATCACGAAGCGATCCTTCAGCGGACGGATACCGTACTGAAACGCGCCAAAGAATGCGGTTCGCAGTTTGTGGTATTCGGTAGTGGTGCGTCAAGAATCATACCCGAAGGCTTCGATCGCGCCAAAGCCAAGGCCCAGCACATCGAGCTTACCCAAAAAATGGCACCGCTGGCCGAGAAATATGGGGTTACGATCGCCGTAGAGCCGCTCAACCGTGGGGAAACCAACTTTATCAACAGCCTGGCCGAGGGCGTCGAAATCGTGGACGCGGTGAAAAGTCCGAAAGTGAAACTGCTTTGCGACATATATCATATGTTAAAGGAAGACGAGCCGGCGACCGAGATCATCAAATATGGTAAGCACATCGTGCATTGCCACATCGCCGAGAAAGCAAAACGCACCCCACCGGGTGTGGCAGGCGACGATTTCAGGGCATACCTGGGCGCACTGAAGAAAATCGGCTATAAAGGCGGACTTTCGATCGAATGCTTCGTGTATACCGATTTCGAGAAGGAAGCAAAACGCGGTGTGGAGGTGCTCAAACAGCAACTCAGTGAAGTTTAGCGCATTAATTTTCGTCGTATTGCATTAATATTAAAAAAGATAGCGCCCCGATACTTGATTTACAAATCTGGATTTTTTACTTTTGCAATCCTTTTGGAAATCGTATCGAAACAAATAATACCATATACCAATGAAAAAAGATATTCATCCCAATTACAGAGAAGTAGTTTTCTGGGATCTATCAAGCGACTTTAAATTCATTACTCGCTCAACCATAGACACTAACGAAACTATCACCTGGGAAGACGGCAAAACTTACCCTGTGTACAAAGTCGAGGTTTCGTCTCAGTCACACCCTTTCTACACTGGTAAAAACGTACTGGTTGACACAGCTGGTCGCGTTGACAAGTTCAGAAAGCGTTACGGAAAATAAGCATCGCTTGCGGCATTTTCCTGCGTGGTCGAACACAGCGGGTAACCGAAAAAATACAGTGGCAGTCTCCCGACAAATATGCTCGGGAGACTGCTTCTTTTTTTGCCGTAACCAATAAAATGCCCGAACTTTGGCATGCACATACGCTTTAAAACATGCCCGATATTATCCTGTTCGACGATCCAACGCTTAGAATACAGCTTTTACCTTTTACCTATACAAGACCCGTCGCCGGCATCCGCTGCGGCATTCATACCCTGGCCGAAAAGTGGGCCGACCGGTGCCATTCCCCGGTTTCGTTTCAGACGGAGGCATACCTGGCTGCCAAATATCCCCAGCACACTTCGGACGATAACCTGTACATTAACGGCGCATTATGCCCCGATGAGCATTTAGCAGGTATCGTGAAAGGATTACCCTACGGCAACGCGCTCGTTTCGCCCCAGGGAGAAATCCTCGCCGTGCGTACGCATGCGGCCTGGCATGCTTCGGCCGGGACCGACGAACTTTCGCCTGTGACCTACGAAGAGCCATTCACGATGCTCCGCAACGTGTGGGATATATTCGGTCAGAACGGCGCGCAGATCAAAGCCGATTATGAACGCATTGTGGCCGTTAAAAAATCCGTTGGCGTCAGTGATCCTTTTACGCATTGCTATAAGCCGGAGAATATCTTTATTGAGGAAGGTGCGGTCATCAAGGCGTCGATCCTGAATGCGGAGAACGGGCCTATTTATATTGGTAAAAATGCATTAATCCAGGAAGGCTCGACGATACAGGGGCCATTCGCGATCGGCGAGAACAGCGTGTTGGCGCAAGGGACTAAAATACGGCCGAATACGACGGTCGGGCCATTTTCCAAACTTGGCGGTGAAGTGAGCAATTGTGTTGTATTGGGTTACAGCAATAAAGGCCACGACGGTTACCTGGGCAATTCGGTTTTGGGCGAATGGTGTAACCTCGGGGCTAACACCAATAATTCCAACTTGAAAAACGACCACACAAACGTAAAACTGCATAGTTATAAGACTAATGCATTGGCAGATACAGGATTATTGTTCTGCGGGCTGATGATGGGCGACTACTCCAAAGCCGGAATTTCGACCATGTTCAACACCGGTACCGTTGTAGGCGTAAGTGTGAATGTATTTGGTGCGGGATTTCAGGCGAAGCACGTACCTTCGTTCTCCTGGGGCGGTGCGGCGGAAGGATCTTGCGAATACCGGTTCGATAAGGCCGTAGCGGTAGCCAGGGACACGGTAAGCCGCCGGGGCGTCGCATTCGGTGAAACAGAAGAAGAAATAATGCGTACGGTTTTTCAGAATACCCAAAGCCAGCGCAGCCAGTAGGCATTTATACATTTATTAATTGATTTGAATCGTGCTTTTCAGAGACATTCCGGGACTTGAACATATTAAAGCGACGCTGATGCGCTCGGTCCGGAACAGCCATCTGGCCCACGCCCAGCTTTTCGATTATCCCACGGGCGGAGCAGGCCTCGCGATGGCGCTCGCGTTCTCTACCTATATTAATTGCGAAAACCGGAACGAGGAAGACGCTTGCGGCACCTGCGCGTCGTGCGCGAAGATGGGCAAGCTCATTCACCCCGATTTCCATTTTATATTCCCCATTGCCACTTCCAAAAAGGTCGATGGCAAAACCAGCGAAGCATTTCTGCCCCTCTGGCGCTCATTTTTGCTGGACAACCCTTACCGCGTCCTCCCCGACTGGCTCGACCATATCGGCGCGGACAATAAGCAGGGCAACATTTCGGTGGAAGAAGCGCGGGGCATTTTGCGAAAACTGTCGGTGAAAGCCTACGAAGGGGAATACAAAATCCTGCTGATCTGGAAACCCGACATCATGAATGCGGCATCCTCCAATGCGATTTTGAAAATTCTGGAAGAGCCGCCGGAAAAGACACTGTTCCTTCTCGTCAGCGACCAGTCCGATAAATTGCTGACGACGATCATTTCCCGGACGCAGCGCATTACCATCCCCGCATTCAGCGACCAGGAGGTTAAATCCTACCTCAAACAGGAGGAAGTAGCCGATCATGTAGCCAGTCAGGTGGCATTCCTGTCCGACGGCAACATGGCCGAGGCGCTGAAACTGGCTCAGGAAGAGCAGGACGACCGCTCGGCATGGTTCGCCGACTGGATGCGTTCGTCCTACAAATTTGATGTGGCGCATTTGGTCAAACTTGCGGACGGCTACGATGTAATGAGCAAGGAAAAGCAGAAAGGCCTGCTGGAATATGCATTGCGGCTATTCAGGGATATGCTGGTGTGGAGCCACGGCGCGGGCGAACTTTTGCGGGTTCCGCAGGAAGAGCTTACTTTCGTGCAGAATTTTTCAAAAACAGTCAATTTTGAGTCGCTGGAAAGGATGATCGGGGAAGTGAACACGGCCTATTACCACATTGAGCGGAATGTGCGGGCCAAAATGGTATTCCTGGACCTGTCGCTGACGGTCGCCCAGTTTTTCCAGCGCAGATGAAACGTCCTTTGGAAATCATCGGCGCGACCGATATGGCAGATTTGCCGGAACTAGGCTGGTACGATGTGCCCGTCCGGGTGGATTCCGGCGCCGCAACCTCGGCCATTCACTGTTCCCGCGTGGAGCTGGTGGAAGCAGACGGGCGAAAAGAGCTCCACATTTACCTTGACGCCAAAAAAGGAGCACCTCAACATTTCTTTATCGTAACCGATTTCAAGCAAACCGTGGTCCGGAACTCTTTCGGGAAAGAGGAAAAACGGTTTGTGATCAAGACACCAATCCGACTTTTCGGCAGAAAAATACGTACCGAATTTTCGCTGGCCAACCGGCAGAAAATGAGTTACCCCATACTACTCGGGCGGAAATTGCTCAAAAACAGGTTTATAGTAGATGTTTCGAAAAAAAACCTGTCCGCGGCAAAGCTTTCGCTGACACCAACTCGTTCCCCAAAAATACCTCAGACCTAAATCCGGGAAACCTCCATTTTTTCTAAAAACATTTTTATGAAAATCGCCGTATTATCCACCAATCCGGACCTGTATTCGACCAGGCGCCTGGTGGAGGCAATCAAACAAAAGGGACACGAAGCGGTTGTGATCGATCATGTCAAATGCTCCGTCATGGTCGAAGGCGGCAAGCCATCCATTGTTTACAAAGGCAAGCCGGTAACCGGCATCGACGCTGCTATTCCACGGATCGGAACGTCGGTGAATGCATTCGGCTGCGCCGTTGTGCGGCAGTTCGAGCTGATGAAGATATTTACCACCGTCAAATCGCAGGCGATCCTGCGCTCGCGCGACAAGCTGCGCAGCATGCAGGTACTCGCGAAGGCCGGTATCGACATTCCCAAGACGGTTTTCGCCAAAAATCCGGCGCAGGTCAATGAACTGATCCACCTCGTAGGCGGGCCGCCGGTCATCATCAAACTACTCGAAGGGACCCAGGGCGTAGGCGTGGTTTTGGCCGAAACGATCAAAGCCGCCAAATCGACTATCGAGGCATTCTATGGACTGAAAGCGAATTTCCTCATCCAGGAATACATTGCCGAGTCCAAAGGTGCCGACATCAGGGCGTTTGTGATCGGGAATAAGGTCGTTGCGGCCATGAAACGGCAGGGCGCAGAGGGTGATTTCCGCTCCAACCTGCACCGCGGCGGCTCCGGCTGCATGATCGAGCTCACGCCAGACGAAGAACATACGGCTATTGCGGCTGCGAAGGCATTGGGCGTCAAAATCGCCGGTGTGGATATGCTGCAATCGGCCCGCGGGCCGCTGGTCATGGAGGTCAATTCATCGCCCGGGCTGCGCGGCATCGAGGAAGTGAGCGGCATAGACATTGCGTCGATGATCGTCGCTTATATTGAGGATAAAATCGTGACGGACGAAGGAGATACGGTGGGCGTGTAGCACTTGGTTAAAAATCGACCGGTACAGTGATTTCAGGGAGTAATTTTTCCAGATTGGTTAGCGACCTCCGGTATTCGACTTCCATCTTTTCCTTTTTGAATAATCTGAATGCCAGTTGTTTCAGCGGATCCCTTTTGAGATAAAAATCCAAACTGAGGCGCGTACGGTTCTCTGCCAGTTTTTCCAGAACGAAATGCAGGGTACTGGTAAGCTTTTCGTCCGATTCGCTGAAAATAATACGAGAATCCGGGTCGTACGAGAAGCCGCTGGCGTAGAGCACGGCCTCTCCATCTTCGCGTATGCGCTTGTGACGCGAGCCTATGGCGGGCAGGAAATGATCGAGTTCTTCGATGGATTTCACGCCATCCTGCCAAAGATGCCGCAAGTCGAGATGGCCGGCGGTGAAGAAGATTTTTTTGATATCCGCGTCATACTCCCTGGAAACGGAGAGCATTTTCACCTTTTCCCTGGGTTCCAGCAACGGCGGTTCATATGGCGGGATGCTTTCTTTCAAATGCCCTATTTGCGTGTATTGAAACGGGATCTGCTCGTTTTCGGTCGTTTTGGAGCCAGGGTACCATCGCATCCAGTCGGTAAACCCATCCGGGCGCTGTCCGTTGAGCAGGTTTTGCGTCACCAGCCAGTATTCGTGCTGGTCAATATCGTTTTTAAGCAACTGATGCGCCACGATAATGTCCTTTCCGATGAGCTTTTTGAAATTCTTGACCTGATAAGTCGTAAACTCGCCATAATGCGCCACTACTTTTAAAGTAAGGTTTACGGCAGAAATGCAGGATTTGCATTGACAAAACCGGCGGTTGTCGTAGGCTATCAGATATTTGTGAAAATCACAAAACATCCGCTCCACCTGCTTGTATAATGTTTCCAGCTCCGGCGCTTCCCCAAATTTGAAGAAAAGGATTGCATCACCTTCGATCTCGGAAATCTCCAACCCGATCTGATTCGCATTCACGAGCGTTTCCAGCAGTTCCTGAATGATCTGGCGGCCATGCTGTATTTCAATTTCATGCATAAACTGCGTAAAACCGCTGATATCGGGAATGAAGATAAGGCCTCTGTTTTCCATGGTGCTCGTTCTGTCTGCCTGAATTTACACCCATTTTTTCACTCATTCCACTAAAATCATCCTGCCCCGCCAATTAGCGGAACTACCACAATTCTCTCGGCAGTTTGCGAGTTATGGCATAACTTCGCCCTTTGAATTGATACCTACGATTACATCATGCATATAAAAATAGGAACCCGCGGGAGCAAGCTGGCGCTTTGGCAGGCGTATTATGTCGAGGCGCTGTTGCAGCAGGGCGGTGTTGAGACGGAGATTGTTATCATTGAAACCAAAGGCGACAAGATTCTCGACCGATCGCTTTCTAAGATAGGGAGCAAGGGTGTTTTTACGGAAGAACTGGAAGACCAGCTCCGCAGCGGCGGGATCGACATTGCCGTGCATAGCGCCAAGGACCTGCAATCGCAGCTCGACGATGCATTTGAAATCGTTGCATTTACCGAGCGCGAACATGCCAACGATGTGCTCGTAAGCCACGATACTACATTATCCCTGAAAAGCGGCGAGTCCTTTACGGTCGGTACGTCGTCCACTCGCCGGGTGGCCGTTTTGAAGCATTATTACCCCCATATCAAAACTGTGGATATGCGCGGCAACCTGCAAACGCGCCTGCGCAAGCTCGAAGAAGGGCAATGCGACGCGCTCCTGCTCGCCTACGCGGGCGTGCACCGCATGGAGTACGACGACAAAATTGCCGAGCATTTAATGCTGGATGAATTCACCCCGGCCGTCGGCCAGGGCAGCGTGGCAATCGAATGCGCCGTTTCCCTGGACGCCGAAAAGAAAAGCCGGCTCCGCGAGCTGCTCAACCACGAACCTACCGAAACCTGCCTCCTGGCCGAAAGGGCATTCCTGAAACGCCTGCAAGGCGGTTGCAGCATACCGGTATTCGGCATGGCCACCTTGCACGACGAAGAAATCCGAATGACCGGCGGCATTATCAGCCTCGACGGCGCGGAACTGCTCCGTAAAACCGAAAGCGGCGCGCACGCATTCCCGCAGGAACTGGGAACGGCTTTGGCCGAAGAACTCCTTGCAGCGGGTGCAGACCGCATTCTGGCCAATATCAGACAGCAGAACGGCACCGCATAGATATTGAAATACGCAAAAAACAAAAGAAGCCCGGACGATACGCCCGGGCTTCTCCGTTTATGATGCTCTATTATTCTTTCTTCGTTGAATCGGCCGGAGTAGCGGGTTTTGCTGGTACCGCCGTCGAATCCTGTTTGATCGGCGTAGCCGGCAATGCGGGACGTGCCGTGCTGTCCGGACGAACTGCGCTGCTATCGGGACGAACGCGGGTCGAATCCGGTCTGAATTGCGTAGAATCGCGCTTCATGGTCGAATCCGGGCGTACGCCTGGCTGGGCAGGGAAAGTACCCTGGCGCACCGGACGCGCTGTGCTGTCCGCAGCCGGGCGCGCACCTTGCGGGCGGCCCATACCCTGACCAGGAGCTCCCGCTCCTGCGCCACGACCACCTGCTGCCGGTGTAACTGCAGGAGCTTGTCCGCCGCCTTGCGCACCACCGCCGCCGGTATCCATATTACCACCACCGTCGGATTTCTGGTCGTCATTGTTCACTGATTTTCTTCTGCGCGTTTTCTGCTCCACGAACGTCATTTTACCGAAACGGTAGGAGAAGTTCACGCGGAAACCGCGGTTAAACAGGTAGTTGGTATTGTTTTGGGTAAATGTTCTCGATTCCAGGCTGGTCTTCATTTTGAACGAAGGCGCAAGGAAGTTTTCCATGCCGAAACCAATGCTTCCGCGTTTGTTGGCGAAATCCTTGCGGACACCGAAGTCGTACATGCGGAAGCCCGCCTGCGTACCTTGCAGCTGTACGTCGCGGCCGCGCATGAAACCGCCTGCCTGCAAGCCCCAGCCGTTTTTGATGTTCAAACTGGTGCGGAAACGGCCGCTTAATACAAAGCCGCTGTTGGAGTTCTGCAACGCAGGGTCAGGGCTGTTGTTGGACAAATCGGCGTAATAGAAGTCGAATCCGCCGCCGAGCTGCCATCTTTTGAAGAATGTGACGTTACCGAAAATGTTGGCGCCATAGTTCTTTTTGGAACCGATGTTGCCGTAAGTGGTCGTGATCACACCCTTATCGTCGGTCGTGCGGATACTTTCGATGGAGCTGTCGGTGAAGCGCGCGAATGTCGACACATTGATATACATCGAGTTTTTGAAGAAGCTTGTTCCCAATTCCACCTGGTCGGTGAGTTCCGGTTTCAGGTTCGGGTTACCCACCGTGATGTTCTGCGGGTTGGCTGCGTTGCTGTTCGGGTTGAGGAACTGAATCCCCGGGCGTTGGAGACGTCGGTTGTAGGCCAGTTTAATGGTCTGCCCTTTGCCGAATGTCTGCGACAGGTTAATGCTTGGCACGAGGTTGCCATAGGCAGGCAGTTTCAGATCGCCCGCCTCGCCTTGTTGCGCATCGATACTCGTGTATTCGTAGCGCGTACCCGCTTTTACGGTAAACCGGCTTTTCGTCGTGTAGGTGTAGGACAGATAGCCCGCCGCTACGTTCTGATCGTAGTTCAGGTTGCTCGCCGGCTGCGGGGTATCCACGGTGTTGTAATAGTCATAATTACTCACTACCTGGCGGAAAATGCCCTTACCTCCCACTTCCAGCATCTGGTTGTCCTTAATCGGCGTTTGGTAGTCGACCTGAACGGTACTTTCCTGGTTGTGGCTGCTGTTGTTATTGCCCTGTGCGCCAAGCAACTCCCTGATTTGCGAATTGTTCAGCGAATAAATGTCCGCATCGAAATCATTGGTGCGATTATTCCGGCTGTATTGGGTCGAAATGCTCAGTTCCTGGCCGGGTTTCGCCAGCGTTTTCATATAATCGACATTCACATCCCAGGTACCGGATAGGTCTTTGGTATTCACATCGCGGAAGTTGGTCCTTGTCGTGTCGTTAACGGTATTATAGGTGTAAAGCTCCTGATCGACTTTGTTGTTACGCATACCATAGCGCACGCCGGCCGACAAGGATGTTTTGGAATCGATTTCCCAGTCCCAGCCGAAGTTGTAAGACCCGAATGCCATCTTATTTTTGGAATCACTCGTCTGACGTACAGTAAAATCGCTCAGCTTGCCTATCTGCAAATTCTCCGATTTACCCGGCATATTATAGTTGAAACGCCCAAAACCACCCAGGCTGAAACCCATTTTGCCTACCCGGTAATTACCACGCAAGCCGAGGTTCGAGCCGCGGTTGCCGATACCCGTATCGAGGTTGAGCGTTCCGCCCTGGATCGTACTCTTTTTAGTAATGATATTGATAATACCCGCCGAACCTTCCGCATCATAGCGCGCGGACGGCGACGTGATCACCTCCACCGACTTGATCATATCCGCCGGAATCTGCTTTAATGCGTCCGCCACGCTCGTTGCGATGATCGTAGAAGGTTTGTTATTGATCAAAACGCGGACGTTGGAGCTGCCTCGGAGCGATACGTTACCGTCCAGGTCGACCGTCAGCATCGGTACTTTCTTCATAACGTCCGAAGCATCGCCGCCTTTGCTGGTAATGTCTTTTTCCGCATTGTAAACGAGCCTGTCTACCTTTTCCTCCACCATTTGCGCCATACCGACCACTTCCACCTCGTTCAGCTGGACCACGTCGGCGGAAAGCGCGACCTGGCCGAGATTGAGCTCGGTTTTACGATCGATCTTGATATTATTGATCGTCTTGGTTTTATAACCGATAAAGGAGATGAGGATCTTGAAGTTGCCGGAAGCAACTTTGGTGAGCGTGAATTCGCCCTTTTCGTCGGTAGTGGTACCGTCGATGGGATTGTTGGTTTTGGTGTCGACGAGTGATAATGCCGCAAATTCTACGGGTTTCTTGGTGGTAGAATCCACGAGCACGCCCGTGATTTTGCCGCTGCCCTTAGGAGTGTCTTCCGCCGTTCCCGGGATGACCGTCTGCCGCTGCCTGTCGCCGCCTCCACGGAAATCTCCGCCGCCTCCGCGGAATCCGCCACCACCGCCACCTCCGCCCGGGAACTGGGCGAATGCCGCTGATGTGAGTCCTGAGAACACAGCCAGGAATGTCAGGTGTAAAACAATTTTCATGGTTTGGGTTTTAAAAGTGTACTTTTCGAATTTCAAAATAACAACCTATAAGTCTGGCAAAAAAAAGGAATAGATGGATAGGACGGATGTACCGATCAAAGGGCCGTTTCGGACGATATATCCCTGTAAACGACAGACGATCCGGCCACCGGATTGCACAACAGCGCCCGTTTCCGGGAAAACCGTTGTATGTCACAAAAACCGCTCCCGGCCTTTGAAGCGTTGATAGATTACGAGGCGTCGCCGGTCGGTATTCGGGGTGCGTTGATCGATTGAAATAGGGGATTTCATATTTTCCCCGTAAGATTGCAGTGATGTGTTGCGTTCAAATCACATTGAAACTAACTAATTGCTAAATGGATACGCGTGCTGCCCGGAAATATCCCCCGTTATTCCTCCACTTGCTTGGATGGAGTTTTCTGGCTTTGTTCTTGATGTGGCAACCCCTGAGCTGGCAGATTGAATTCCCCGTCAGTTTCTGGATCAAACAGGCGGTATTGTTCACATTGCTCGTCGCGATATTTTATCTGAACTACTATTACTGGTTCCCCAATTTCTTGGCCAAAAACCGGTATTTGCGGTTCATACTATTTAATATCGTGTCGGTAGTAATGCTGGCCGTCGTGATCGAACAGGTGAAGGTGGCCGTCAACCACGGTGAGCAGATGGACCGTGCATTCAAGCTCGCGCGGGAAGCCAATGGGGATAAAAAGCGCCACGACCGCCTCGATTACTTCTCGCTGATGACCGCTTTGATGATCATCGGGCTCAGTACCAGCGTGGCCGCCGTGCGCACCGCTCAGCTCGACAAGCAATACCGCCAGAACCTCGAAAAGGAGAAGATCAACTCCGAACTGTCGTTCCTGAAAGCGCAGATCAACCCGCATTTCTTTTTCAATACCCTGAATAACATTTATGCACTCACTGTGATCGACGTGGAGGCTGCGCGGGAGGCATTGCATAAACTCTCGCGCATGATGCGCTATGTGCTGTATGAGACCCAGCACGGCACGGTACTGCTAAGCCAGGAGATCGCATTCGCCCAGGACTACATTCAGCTTATGCAGCTCCGGCTTACCGACAAGGTTACCGTGCACCTCGATCCGCCGAATCCGCTGCATGACGTTTCCATTGCACCTATGCTATTCCTACCCTTTATTGAAAATGCATTCAAGCACGGCGTCAGCGCCGTTCAGCCGAGCCGGATCGACATTCAGATCCGCCAGGAAGGCCCCAAGATTTTCGTAGAAGTGAAAAATACCCTTTTTACCGACAAGCGGGCCATTCTCGATGAAAGCAATGGCATCGGGCTGGCCAACACCCAGCGCCGCCTCGATCTCCTTTACCCCGGCAAATACCAGCTGGAAGTGAACGAGAACAAGGAAGGGAAGGAATTTGAAGTACATCTGGAACTGGAAACGGCATGAGCATCACATTGGAATGCATTGCCGTGGACGACGAGCCCCTCGCGCTCGGCCTGGTGTGCGCATTTATTGAAAAAACACCCTTCCTGAACCTTGCCGGTCGCTATTCGAGCGCCGTGGAGGCATTGCAGGTGATCAACACGAAGCCGATCGACGTGATTTTCCTGGATATTCAAATGCCGGACCTTACGGGTATCGAACTCGCAAGAGTGCTTGAAAAAGCCGGTAACAAGGCGCCAAGGATCATTTTCACAACCGCATTCAACCAATACGCGCTAGACGGGTTTCGCGTGGACGCCATTGACTATCTCCTAAAACCCTTTAATTACGAAGAGTTCCTCCGTGCCGCATCGAAAGCGCAGGCCTATGTGGAGCTGGTGCAAAAGGCCTCGTCGGCCGGTTCTGCAGAGCCGAAGGACGAGTACCTGTTCCTGAAAGTGGAATATCAGCTCGTACGCATCGCCTACGACGACATTTTGTACACGGAGGGGCTCAAAGATTACGTCAAAGTCCACCTCAAATCGGACCCGAAGCCTATTCTGTCGCTTACGAGCCTGAAAGCGCTGGAAGAGAAACTGCCGGCGTCCAGGTTCATGCGCGTGCACCGTTCATTCATCGTCAGTCTGGACCGGATCAGCGCCGTAACCAGGAACACCATTCAAATCGGGGCGATTTCGATCCCGGTGAGCGATCAGTACAAGGAGGCATTCAACCAGTTTTTGAGTAAGTGGATGTGAAAAAAATGAATGTATTTCAATGCATTACTTCAATTCTTCCTGTAAAAAGTAACCGGTAAAGCTGCCTTTCACCTTCGCTACTTTCTCCGGCGTCCCTTCCGCGATAATGCGGCCGCCCTGCGCGCCACCTTCGGGACCCACATCGATAATGTAGTCCGCTACTTTGATCACATCGAGGTTATGCTCGATGATGAGTACGGTATTCCCTTTCTCGACCAGCTTGTTCAGCACATTCAGCAAATGGCGAATATCCTGGAAATGCAGCCCGGTAGTGGGCTCGTCGAGAATGTACAATGTCTTGCCGGTGTCTCTTTTGGACAATTCTTCCGACAATTTCACCCGCTGCGCTTCGCCGCCGGACAAGGTCGTCGCGTGCTGGCCCAATGTAATGTAGCCCAAGCCTACGTCGTTCAATGTCTGCACTTTACGGAGCAATCGCGGTTGATTTTCAAAAAATTCCAATGCTGATTCGACAGTCATATCGAGCACGTCGGCAATGGATTTGCCTTTGAAACGGACTTCCAATGTCTCCCGGTTGAAGCGCTTGCCTTTGCAGGTTTCACAATTCACGTGCACGTCGGGCAGGAAGTCCATTTCGATTTTCTTCATCCCTGCGCCTTCGCAATCCTCGCAACGGCCGCCTTTTACATTAAATGAA
The DNA here is from genome assembly GCF_000382205.1 of Dyadobacter beijingensis DSM 21582. Taxonomy (GTDB): domain Bacteria; phylum Bacteroidota; class Bacteroidia; order Cytophagales; family Spirosomataceae; genus Dyadobacter; species Dyadobacter beijingensis. The sequence goes on along the minus strand of NZ_KB907790.1, from coordinate 600,510 downwards.
AAACGGCCCGGCTTGTAACCCCGGATTTTGGCCTCCGGCAACTCCGCAAAGAGCGTGCGAATGTCTGTAAACAAGTTGGTGTAGGTAGCCGGGTTGGAGCGCGGCGTACGGCCGATCGGCGACTGATCTACTTCGATTACCTTATCGATATGCTCCAATCCTTCAATGGACTTGTAAGGAAGCGGCTCCCTTCGCGACTTGTAAAAATGTTGGTTCAGCAGCGGGAACAGCGTTTCGTGGATCAGCGACGACTTGCCGCTGCCGCTCACACCCGTGACGCAGATCATCGTTCCCAGCGGGATCGATACCGACACGTTCTTGAGGTTATGCCCCGTGCAGCCTTTCAATGTAATGGCTTCTCCCTTGCCTTTCCGGCGCTTTTTAGGCACCTGGATCGTCTCGCGGCCAGCCAGATAGTCGGCCGTTAGCGAACCATTTTGCAGAAACTTTTCGGGCGTACCCGCGCCTACGACGCTTCCGCCATGCCGCCCCGCGCCGGGACCAATGTCGAGAATGTAGTCGGATGCAAGCATCATATCCTTGTCGTGCTCCACCACGAGCACCGTGTTACCAAGGTCGCGGAGGCTTTTGAGGGAGTTAATGAGCCGCACATTGTCGCGCTGATGGAGGCCGATGCTCGGCTCGTCCATAATGTAGAGTACGCCGGTCAGCTGCGTGCCAATCTGCGTCGCGAGGCGGATACGCTGGGCCTCTCCACCCGACAATGTCCGTAACGCACGGTTCAGTGTGAGGTAATCCAATCCCACGTCGAGCATGAACCCGACGCGCTTGCGGATTTCTTTCAATACTTCGTGGCCGATCACCCGCTGTTTTTCTTCCAGCCGGTCTTCGAGGCCTACGAGCCATTCGGCCAGTTCGCGAATGTCACTGTCGGCGAGCTCGGCAATATCTTTTTTATCAATTTTAAAATGTAATGACTCCTTCCGCAGGCGTTTGCCTTTGCATTCGGGGCAGGTTTGGGTGACCATGAAATCTTTCAGCCAATCCTGAATTTTCTCGTTACCCGATTCCTGCTGGCGTTTCAGGAAGTTGATGATCCCGTCGAATTTCGTTTCCCATTCGGTTCCTGGATATTTTTTAGACGGTACCGGCACGGCCTCTTCGCTTCCGTAAAGCACGAGTTTCAATACTTCTTCCGGGAATTTTTCGAGCGGGGTGGTAAGTGTGATTTTGTAGGGTTTCAACAAAACTTCCAGCTGCTTGAAAATCCACGCCTCACGGTACTCGCCCATCGGCGCAATGCCTCCGCGACTTATACTCAGCGACTTATCAGGCATAATGGAATCCTCGGTAATCTCCTCGATAATGCCCAATCCCTGGCAGGTAGGGCACCAGCCGTATGGCGAATTGAACGAAAACGCATTCGGCGCCGGATCGTCGTAGCTGATACCCGACTCCGGGTCCATCAGATTTTGGGAAAAATAATGGGTACCGCCCTTCGCATCCAGCACGATCAGCGCTCCTTTGCCCTGCTTGATGGCCGTCGCCACGGACTGGCTCATCCGGTACCGCGACTGCGCGTCTTCCTCCTCCTTTTTAGGGATCACGCGGTCGATCACGATCTCGATATCATGTACCTTGTAGCGGTCGAGCTGCATTTTAGGTGTAATGTCCTGCACCTCGCCGTCGACACGCACTTTGGTGTAGCCCAGCCGCGCTATCTGCACGAAAAGCTCGCGGTAATGCCCTTTCCGGCCTTTCACCGCCGGTGCGAGCAGCATGATTTTCTGCCCGAGGAACTGCGTCATGAGCTGGTTTACGATCTGGTCCTGCGACTGCTTGATCATCCGCCGACCCGTCACGTACGAATACGCCTCACCTGCCCGCGCGTAGAGCAGGCGCAGGAAGTCGTAAATCTCCGTCACCGTGCCCACCGTAGAGCGCGGATTGCGCGAGGTCGTTTTCTGCTCGATGCTGATTACCGGCGAAAGGCCGCTGATTTTGTCGACATCCGGCCGTTCCATTTCACCGATGAACCCGCGCGCGTACGAAGAAAAGCTCTCCATATACCGGCGTTGCCCTTCGGCGTAGATCGTATCGAAAGCGAGCGACGATTTGCCGCTGCCGCTGATACCGGTCACAACCACGAGCTTGTTCCGTGGTATGGCGACGTCGATGTTTTTAAGATTGTGTTCCCGGGCGCCTTGTACCTCGATGAGGTCCTGTTCCGCCACTTCGAGGCCATTTAAATATTCCAAAGTCCTGTTGGTAGTTTGTGAGATAGTTTGAGAATGAAGCTGTAATTCTGATAACCACAAAAATACACTTTGAGTTGCAAAATCCTTCCCGTGAAAACCGCTGCGTATACGGTTTAGAGATTGATTTTTTCCAAGACCGGATCCGGTAATGCAAACGATTGCATAATAAGACTTTTCAAAGAAAAAATATTTTGTAACCTCTATTATATTAATATTAATTATAAAAATATTACCAAAATTGATAGCTGAGTTTCATTTTTTGACAGTATATTGACATTTATTAATACATTATTAACTCATCCCTACTTAATTTATGAACAAACATTTACTAGTCCCGCTTTTCCGGGGTGTCATGATTATGCTGTTCGCAATAACAGCACAACTAGCTCACGCCCAGGATCGCTCGGTCAAGGGTAAAGTTACCTCCTCCGCAGATGGCACCGGCATTCCCGGTGTAAACGTGCAACTAAAAGGAACAGCCGTAGGCACCGTCACCGATGCCGACGGTACCTATTCCATTGAGGCCAAGGGCGCTGATGCGATCCTGGTCTTCTCCTCCATTGGTCTGATCAAAAAAGAAGTCAATGTCGGAAACCAGACGACCATCAATGTCACGCTCGAAGACGATATTAAAAACCTGAGCGAAGTGGTCGTGACCGGTTACGCGGCACAGCGCAAAAAGGACATTACCGGCGCGGTAACCGTGATTAACCCGAAAGAACTAACCTCGGTACCCACTGCGAGCGTCACGCAAATGCTGCAAGGCCGGGCGTCCGGGGTGACGGTCGGTAATGATAATTCACCAGGCGGCGGCACGATGGTGCGTATCCGCGGTTTTGGTTCGATCAACAACAACAGCCCGCTTTACGTGATCGACGGCGTGCCTACGCAAGGTACGCTGAACCAGATCAACCCGAACGACATCGAGTCGATGCAGGTACTGAAAGATGCATCCGCGGCGTCCATTTACGGTGCGCGTGCGGCGAACGGGGTCGTTATCATTACCACTAAAAAAGGTAAAACCGGTGCGCCGAACATCACATTCGACTTTTACGCGGGCTCGCAGCGCCCGGGCAAAATGCTCGACCTGCTGAATACGAGAGAACTGGGCCAATACCTGTATGAAGCGGACCTGGGCGCAGGTAAAAATCCATCGGTAACATCGCCCTCCGCACAATACAAATTCGGACCGAACGGCGAGCAGACCATTGCCGACTATATTTATCCGAACGTATACGGCGAACTCCCCAGCAACTACACTTATACCAACGACATCGCCGACCCGAACCTGGGTAAGACCGCATTCAACATTACCAAGGCCAACAAGGAAGGAACCGACTGGCAGGACGAAATTTTCGACCCGGCCGGTATCGCCAACTTCCAGATCGGCGCTTCGGGCGGCTCGGAGGCAGCTAAATATGCCCTTTCCGCCAACTACTTCACGCAGAACGGTATTATGAAATATACCAAATATAAAAGGTACTCGATCCGCGCCAATACCGAGTTCAAGAAAGGTATTGTGACTGTGGGCGAGAACTTTACATTCTCTTACGACCAGCGCCAGGGCATCACCAACAACGACGAAAGCAACCCGATCATGTTCGCGATCCGCGTACACCCGATCATCCCGGTGTTCGACATCACAGGCGGCCCGAAGGCTTTAGGCGGAACGAATACGTCGGATTACAACGGTTTTGCCGGTAGCCGCGGTAGTAACCTCGGTAATGCCCCTAACCCGCTGGCCCGTTTGTACCGTGAAAAAGACAACCTCACAAAAGGGACGCACGCGTTCGGTAACGTGTTCGCACAGGTGGACATTCTTCCGGGCCTGTACGCACGCACCAGCCTGGGTATCGAGTACAATCAGTCGAACCGCGCCGAGTATTTCCACCGCGATATCGAAGCAGCCGAAGCCAGAAACGCGAACAGTTTGAACGTGATCAACAACGTGGACCGTTCGTTCACCTGGTTCAACACATTGAATTATGCCAAGTCCATCGGTGTACACAATTTCAATGTGTTGCTGGGAACGGAAGCCGTTAAAACTTTTGCGCAGGGATTCCAGGCGAGCCGTAGTGCATTTGCATTCGACGACCTCGACTACCGCTACCTCGATGCGGGTTCTGCGGCTGGTTTGAGCAATTCGGGGGCAGGTGCTACCGAAAGTGCGCTGTTCTCGCAGTTTGGAAAAATCAACTACGTATTCAAAGACCTCGTCCTGGCCGACTTCACATTGCGCCGCGACGGATCGTCCCGCTTCTCGGAATCGAACCGCTACGGTATTTTCCCGGCGTTCTCCCTCGGTTTGCGTATGACGGAACTTGCGTTTATGAAGCCGGTGAAGTTTGTCGACGATTTGAAAATCCGCTTTGGCTGGGGTAAAACCGGTAACCAGCTCATCCCTAACGTTTATAATGCTTACACGCTGTACGCAGCAGATCCGCAAAACAACGCCTACGACATCAACGGTACAGGTACTTCGATCGTAGGCGGCTTCGACCTCGTGCAGTTCGGTAACAGCAACGGTAAATGGGAAACCAATACTTCAACCAACATCGGTCTGGACGCGACCTTGTTCAACAGCAAACTGGAAGTGGTGCTCGACGTGTACAACCGCCTTACTTCCGACATGCTGACGCAGATCGCGATCCCGAGAACGGCCGGTACCGGTACGATCCCTTACACCAACATCGGTGAAGTACGCAACCGCGGCGTGGATTTGGGTATTAATTTCCGGGATAAAAAAGGCGATTTCAACTACATGGTGGGCGTGAACTTCGGCCACTACAAAAACGAGGTGATCAAGCTGAACAACGACCCGAATGCAACTATTTTCGGTTTCACGACGCGTCTTCCGGCGATGTCGGCTACCAAGGCAGGTTTGCCGATCGCAAGCTACTACGGATATTTCGTGGATGGTGTGATCAAAGACCAGGCCGAGGCTGATGCCGCGCCGAAATTCGGATCGTACACCCGTGAAGGTACATTCAAATTCCGCGACGTGAATGGGGACGGCGTCATTACCGCAGCCGACCGTACCATTATCGGTAACCCGCACCCCGACTTCAACTACGGTATCAATGTGGGGGTAGGCTACAAATGGTTTGATCTGACGTTGTTCGGCCAGGGCGTACAAGGCAACCAGATCTTCAATTATGTGAAGTACTGGACGGATTTCAACGTGTTCCAGGGCAACCGTTCCAAAACCATGCTGTACGACTCCTGGAAAAAACCAGGTGACAACGCCAAACTGCCCCGCCTGAACTCCGGTGACGCAACCAGCCAGCAGGTATCGTCCTACTTCCTCGAAGACGGCTCGTACTTCCGCCTGAAAAACATCCAGCTGACATTCTCTTTGCCTCCTAACTGGCTGAAAAGAATGAAACTGGGCTCGGCGCAGATTTACGTGCAGGGACAAAACCTGTTCACATTCACGAAATACACAGGGCTTGACCCGGATATCAACCTGAGAAGATCAGGCGAAAACAACCAGGATACGCACATGGGCGTGGATGAAGGTTCCTACCCCGTAGCGAAAGCCTTCCTCGGCGGGTTGCGTTTCAGTTTCTAATTCATCCATTGATCTTCATTATAAAGAACATACAATGAAAAAGTCATTATTAATATGTGCGCTCGTCGCTTTGAGCTTCTCCTGCTCCGACGATTTCTTCGACCTGAAACCACAAGGGCGCGCGTCGCTGGAACAGCTCAGCAACAAAAATGGTGTAAACGCCCTGCTCATCGGCGCCTACTCGCTGCTCGACGGCGTGGGCGCGGGTAACACCGGTCGCCAGTCGACGATCTCCAACTACGTATTCGGCGGGATCAGCAGCGACGATGCCGTGAAAGGTACCGATGCCGGTGACCAGCCGGAACAATCGTTTATCGAACAGTACAACTGGCTTTCGGACAACACCTATTTCCTCGGTAAATGGTGGCATTCCTACGACGGCGTGGCCCGTGCCAACGAAGTGATCCAGATCGCGGCGAGCGCGGCGGTATTGGATATGACAGACGCCGAAAAGCTGCAGGTAACGGCAGAAGCCCGTTTCCTCCGCGGACATTACCATTTCGAAGCAAAGAAAATGTGGAACAAGGTGCCGTACATCGACGAGAAAATTTACAATGCCGGCGATCCCAATTCTACCAAAATACCTAATACGGATGATATCTGGCCAAAGATCGAGGCTGATTTCAAATTTGCGGCGGATAACCTTCCCGTCACCCAGGCACAAAAAGGACGCGCTACGCAATGGGCTGCCAAAGCCTATCTGGCTAAGGCTTATTTGTTCCAAAAGAAATGGGCGCAGGCCAAAACTTTGCTGGACGATATAGTGAAAAACTCAGGTAAAAAGCTGGTCCCCAATTATCATGACAACTACCGTACAACGGGCAACAACAATGCGGAGTCGATTTTCGAAGTGCAGTTCTCAGTGAACGATGGTACGAACGGTAACAATGGTAATGCCGGTGATAACCTCAACTGGCCTTACTCGGCGACTGCGCCGGGACGCGGATGCTGCGGTTTCTACCAGCCATCGCATAACCTCGTGAATGCATTCAAAACCGAAGACGGCCTTCCGATGATCGGTGCAGCCGGGGATGGTTCGCTGGATACCTATAACAAAGTAGACCTGCCGAATGACCAGGGTATCGTAGCTTCCGCCGCATTTACATTGGACAAAACAGTCCCCGTTGACCCGCGTCTCGACTGGACAGTAGGCCGCCGCGGCGTAAATTTCCTCGACTGGGGCCCTATGCCCGGCTCGACATGGATTCGCGACCAGGCTTATGCAGGTCCATTCACCGGTAAAAAATGGATGTACTACCTGGCGGAAGAAAACAGCACCACCCACTCGACCAGCAAACGGAACGTGAACAATAACTACCGCCTGATCAAAATGTCGCACGTGCTGCTTTGGCTGGCCGAATGCGAGGTGGAACTCGGCAATCTGGCTGTTGCGCAGGATCTGGTGAACCAGCTCCGCGTGCGTGCCAAAACCGGTTCGGTGCAAGACCCCACTGTGACATACAAAGTAGAGCCTTACCCGGCAGGCACATTCGCAGCCAAAGGTGCTGAATATGCCAGAAACGCCGTACGCATGGAGCAACGCCTCGAATTTGCAATGGAAGGACACCGCTTCTTCGACCTGGTTCGCTGGGGCATTGCCGAGAAAGTGCTCAACAAATATGCGCAGGAGGAGGCAGTGGCAGGCAAAGAACCATCCGGGCGGGCTTTCAACAAAAGAGGGTACATGGCTGGAAAAACTTTTACCCAGAAAAACCTCTACTTCCCGCTGCCACAGGACGAGATCCTGAATAGCCAAAAAGACGGCCAACCGACTTTGACACAGAACCCGGGCTATTGACAATACCATTTAACCCACTAACGCACCCACAAAAGAGCCGGCCTTCGTGCCGGTTTTTTTGTGCATTGGCAAACAATGAAATACTTTTGAGAAAACTTTCACCAACCGCCATCATGAAAATCACGAACGAAAGCGAATATGAAAATGCCTCGGAACGGGCCGACGAAATATTCAACGCAAAAAAAGGATCTCCGGAAGAAAAGGAACTGCAAGAACTCCTGAAAGCGATTAAGGAATACGAAGACGATTTTGTACGGATGCTTCGCGACAACAATTAGCCGGCCAGCTCCACAGCAAGCCCTTCCACTTTTTCCGAACGTGCGACAAACCGCTCGACCAGCGTGGAGCGCACCTCTACTTCCATCTCACATTGCATTTCGAACGACTGCTCGCGCACGGGCAGCTCCATTTCCTTCACGATCCGCATGACGTCGTTCATCTGAGGATATTCGAATGAAAGTTTGTAAATGCTGAAATAATGCCGCGAAACGATTTCGGAGGCATCCAACGCCAACTCGGTCGCGGTTTTGTAAGCATTGATCAACCCCGGCACACCAAGCAACGTCCCGCCGAAATAGCGAACTACTACCACAAGCACATTCGTGACATTTCTTGAATATAATGTATTGAGGATCGGGCGCCCCGCGGTTCCCGATGGCTCACCGTCGTCGCTCATACGGTAACTCATCCTGTCGGCGCCAAGGCGGTAGGCATAGCAATGGTGAACGGCTTTCGGGTGCAATTCGCGTAAATCGGCCAGGTGCGTTTTCGCTTCCGATTCATTCGCAATCGCGAATGCGTACGCCAGGAATTTGCTGCCTTTGTCTTTGAAAAACCCTTCCGCGGGGCCAGCGACAGTCTGGTAGGAATCGTCAAATAACACGGGCTCGTCGCTTTTTGAACTGATAAATTGTAACTGTGTAGGACAGCGCCGCCAATGCGAATGCCGCCATCGAGAAGAACACCAGCGGCAGGTTTTCCCGCTGATTGTCGAATAGCTCGGCAGAAAGAAATGCCCCCAGCCCGATGCCCGCTTCCAGGGAAATAAACATCGTGGCAATGGCCCGGCCGCGGTTATGTTCACCGCTCAAATCGACCGTCCATGCAGACAGTACCGGCGACAAAATACCCATAGCAACGCCAAAAAAGGCCGCCCCCGTCAGGAACACGGTGACGGATTCCGCGTAACCGGTGATGACCATGGCCATGATTAATATAATGCAGCCTACAATGGTCACAGGCATGCGGCCATGCCGGTCGGAGATTTTCCCCGCGAAAAGCCGTACCATAATGGATGAAATGGTGAACATCATGAAGTATAACCCCCGGTTTTGCAGGCCAAGGTATCCGCTGAAATCGGGCGTAACCGTGGAAACCGCGCCGAACCCGAAATAGCATAGGAAAGTAATGAGCGCCGGACTGAACACGTCGGGCTCGAAAACGTCGCGCCAGGTGATTTGAAAGGATTTTAACGACAGTTTTTGCTTCTCCTGCAATGTTTCTTTCATATTTAAAAGGATTGCAATGGAAAGGAATGCGAGTAGAGATGAAGTATAAAAAAGCGCATTCAGCGAAAATGCCTGGCTGATCATACTGCCGATCGCGGGCCCGAATGCAGAGCCCACGCTCATACACATGCCGTGGATACCCATCGCTTCCCCGCGGCGGTTCACCGGCACAATGTCCGCCACGTAAGCGGCAGTGCCCGTCGGTTTGAAACCGGTGGAGAATCCATGCACCAATCGGAGCAGCAGAAAGGGCATGACCGTCGTGAAGATCGGATACAGAAATCCGCATACAAAACACACCAGCGACCCAAAGGCCATGACCGGCACACGTCCGACACGGTCGGTAAGCCTGCCGCTGAATGGCCGGGAAAGACCGGCTGTTAACGTAAATAGTCCGATAATTGCGCCTTTATATTCCGCGCCGCCCATACTCGTCAGATACCCCGGCAGCTCGGGAATCAGCATATTGAAGCTGGAAGAGAAGAGAAACGAGCTAAGGCCCAGCAACCAGAACTGCGTCGTCAATATCCCGGGAGAAGCTGTATTTTGCATCACGCAAAAATACTAGACTTTCGGGAAAGAGCGGAAATTGCTTCGACTTATCTTCCGACGCCTTGAACGGGTAAAATTTCTCCTTCACAAGTGTGTGTAATTAAGCAATTACAAGTTAGCTTTAAATGGTCCGCGCTGCAAGCTATTTCGGCACGGATGAACTAACGGTTACGCGCATTGCTTTTTTTCCCAACTTTAAGGCATGGTACGCATATTCTATAAAGAAGGTAAAGTCATTAAGCGTGAAAACGATATCCGCGAGCTTGGGAAGGTCCAGAACCTGGTTTGGGTGGATTTGCAGTCACCCAGCGCCGAAGAGGAGGAATGGGTTGAAAATAAATGTAATATCAGTTTTCAAACGCCCCAGGAAATCGTCGAGATCGAAAGCAGCTCGCGTTTCTTTGAGCAAAACGAGACGATCAACGCCAACTCCAACTTTCTTAAAATAGAGCGGGAAGGCTACGAAACCTACCCGGTTTCGTTCATCCTGCATCAGAATGTACTGTTTACATACCGACGCGGCGACTCCAAAACATTTGCGGATACCGTCAAAAAGATGAAGGTTAGCCCGGATGGCATCCAGGGCGGCGTCGATTTCATGCTGCTTCTCCTCGAAACCCGTATCGAGGCGGACGCGGATGCGCTAGAAGGCATTTCCAAAGACATTTCGGCGATCAGTAAAGATCTTACCCACGAGCAGAAAACACGCCAGGAGACGCTGATCCGCATCAGCGGCTTGCAGGAAATTACTATGATGCTCCGCGAGACGAGCATCGACAAGCAGCGCGTACTCTCGGGCATACTGCGCAGCCAGTATTTTCCCGAAGATCGCAAAGAGCACCTGCGCATTATCCTCAAAGACATTAACTCGCTTCTCGAATACACCACCTTTAATTTCGAGCGGCTCGAATACCTCCAAAACACGTTTATGGGTCTGATCAACCTCGAACAAAGCCAGGTGATCAAGATCTTCACGGTGGTAACGATCATCTTCATGCCGCCCACGCTCATTGCCGGCATTTTCGGTATGAATTACCAGCACATACCCACTACCGGTGAACCGTGGGGCTTCTGGCTTTCGCTATTCCTCATGGTGTTTTCGTCCCTTGTCGTACTTTGGTTTTTCAGGAGAAAAAAATGGATTTAGTCAGGATTTTTCACTGGAATGGCTATTTTTTTAACCATTATACGTCACGGGCATAACTTTAATAGGGTCTTTTATGTTGTGGTAGAATACAATAAATAATTCGTCGTAGTGTTAGTATAGAAGTTATATTTCGGCGGCCAGGTTTTGTACCAGGTGCATTCAACCCTCTTCCAACCATTTCCCTAACAATAGAGTCATCAATCCTAGCCACGCAGCTCCGACAACGCTGGCTTGATATTTGTACAAAGAATATCCGCTAAGGATATGGAAATGAGCTATATAATTTCACCAAAGGAGAAGATCATGAACGCCATCCTGTTAGAAGGAAGTAATGAAGAATCGGGTATTAAAAAACTCTCAACTCACTTGATAACCGATTATCTATGAAAAGCATATCAGTAGTAATCCCGAACTATAACGGGAAACACCTGTTCGAAAAATATTTTGAGCATAACTATAAGGTCCTCCAAAAACTGGAAACAAATGTTCAGATCATTGTGATTGACGATGCATCAACCGATGAATCTGTTGCATATTTAGAAGAACATTACAATGATAAAATCACGTTAATCCGCAAAGAAACCAATTCGGGATTTTCGGATACTTGTAACATCGGCATTCAGAATGCAACCAATGATCTGATCTTTTTACTCAATACCGATGTAACCCTCGAACCCGGCTACATGGAAAAACTATATAAGTATTTTGAATTGGAAGATACTTTTGGTGTGATGGGAAGGGTGATTGGCATGAATGATGATTTGATTCGCGAAGCGGCCAGAGAACCGAAAATTTCGGGTAGAAAAATTAAATCTTCCGACTTTTTTCACCTGCAAAATATCAATGCATTTACGCCTACATTTTATTTGTCCGGTGCTATTGCATTAATGGATACCCAGAAACTGAAAGCGATTAACGGATTTAATGAAATGTTCAATCCGTATTATGGCGAAGATCAGGAACTGTCGATCCGGGCGTGGCGATTGGGCTGGAAATGCTACTACGAACATGATGCCGTTTGCCGTCACGAAGTATCAGCCAGCACGAAAAACCACAATCACAAGAAGGCCATCAAGCGAATCCATTTCAGGAACCGTTACTATGTGCATTACCTGCATTTGCAAGGGATGGATCTCAAATTATGGCATTTACAAATCCTGCTTTGCGACGTACTGATCGGCTTCCTGACCATGCAATTCTACAAAGTGGAGGCATACTGGGATTTCATTAAAAACCGCGGCAACCTGCAAGCGAAGAAAGTAGCATTTAACCGCGAAATGAAAAAGCATCAGTCTGAGATCGGCATTATTGATGTGATCAACAACTTCCGGATGATGCTGAAATACCAGCAGGTGATCAAGCTCAACTAAGCAAGGCTCTCGTATAAGGCAAGGTATTCCGACGCCGCTCTTTCCCAGGAGAAAAATCCCGCCCTTTCGCGGATTTTTTCCCTGGGTTTTGTTTTGTTATAATGTTCGAGACTCGCATTCAAGACATTACGCATGTGCTCGGGTTCGAAATGATCGAAATAATAGGCGCAGTCGCCGCCTATCTCCGGCAATGAAGTGCATCGCGACAGGATCACCGGCTTGCCATAATACATCGCCTCGATTACCGGTAACCCGAAGCCCTCGGCAATGGATGGAAAGACGAATGCGGTACAATTGCTTAGATACCATTTCTTGTCGTTTTCCGAGATCGGACCCGTGAATATCAGCCTGTCGAGCACGTTCAGCTTTTGCGCTTCCCTGATGATCTTCTTCTTATACTCCTGGCTACTGTCGATTCCCGCGATCACCAGTTTGAACGCATTATCCTTCAACAACGCCGGAAGGACGTGAAAATTCTTCTTTCCGACAATTGTACCAATTGTAAAAAGAAACGGTTCCGAAACTGGCTCTGCCGGCGGTGCAATAACCTGGCTACTATCGATATTACATCCATTGTAAATGACCGAGGCAGGCTTATTTCCTAATTCGAGATGTGTTCTCAGATCGTCGAGTACATAGTGTGAGATCGCTACGATATGATCCGCCCGATCGATCTTCTGTTGTAGTTTATTTAAATACTTTTTAATTCGGCTGTCCGATCTGTTTCCGTCATAAAGGAAATTCAAATCGTGTATTGTAAGTACAACTGAAACCTTTTTGTTAAAGGGAAAGTATTTGGAGCCCTGATAGGTGCAATGCCAGATGTCAACCGATTTGGTATCAGGAAAAAATAATTTATGAATAAAATGCTGAGAAATGTAATTGGCATTCTCGCCGAAAACATGCTCGGCGGATGTTGGTAAATAAAAAGCAATTTTTCCCTTTTCCTCTCCTATCTTTTTAAGAATGGAGTTCCCCAATTGAAGGCAATAGTGATAAAGACCGGTATGAGGGTGCCTCATCCTTTCGCAGTCAATCAGTACTCTTTTTAACATAAATTGCTCATTCATCTTTTGTACGCTTCCAGGGCATAGCAAAAACCATTGATAGGATTATAATTCACATCATATCCAAGCCGTTCAAGATATTGACTAAATTTTTCAACATTGTTCTCATTATCAATATCGTGCACTTCTATCAGCATTGTTTTTATTTGACAGACAATGTCCGGCGGCGTGTTAAAAATAATATCATACTCCGCACCTTCACAATCCATTTTCAATAAATCGACAGCTGTCCCCGGCATTCCTGAAACGATTTCCGACAAGGAAATTGCCTGAATCCACAGCTCTTTTGTATTATCATTATTAAATCCCTTTAACGAAGAAGCGACCACCTGATTATCCTCCGTATCCTGTGCGTATAGCCGCAGCATTTCACAAGGTGTACCTGTCACGGCGAAAGGATTGATGGTCACGCACTTATCAAACATATGGTTCGAGGAGGCAACGGAACGCATACGTTCGATATTACTGCTCAGAGGCTCATACGCATAAATTTGGGCATTCTTTGTTTTAGATAAAAGCAATATATCAAAAAAACCCGCGTTGGCGCCAATATCGATCACAACCGGATTATCGGGCAGTACGCGGCAGACCGCCCCGATGTTGTATACGTCGGCCATGAAAATTTCCTTGAATACCTGAAAAAGGCTAGCCGGTACGTCGAAGGTCAGCCTGTGGGGCCGCGTGACAAAGTGTAGCGTCTTGCCACGGTCGCGCGTCTTATCGAACATGTACGTAAATGGGTTTCCGATGTTTCGGAACAAATGGTAGTACCGCCTCAGGCCGGTTGCGGGCATAGGGGATGATTTTTAACGATGATCGAATAAATTCGGGGTAGATTCCAAAGGGGACCGAATGCTGAATTTACCCGTGATCTCATTTCCATGCCGTTACTATTTTTTGAATGGGAGCGGCGGATTTCCTAACGGTACCAACTCCGATTCTTTGTTTGAATTTTAGCCCAAAGCATGTAGCTTTGTTTTCTTCCGGCCCGGCTTTCTGAGCCAACGGCAAGTACTAACGTTATATCATTCAGATCCCCGTAAAATACTCAATTTAACTATGTCACAAGAACTTACCAGACAGGAACCCCTGTTGACCGAAGACCCCTTGCGGTTTGTTTTGTTCCCTATCAAGCATTCCGATATATGGGAAATGTACAAACGTCATGAGGCATCTTTCTGGACGGCCGAGGAAATCGATTTGTCGCAGGATATGAAGGATTGGGAAAATCTCAATGATGGTGAGCGGCATTTTATTTCCCACGTACTGGCGTTTTTTGCGGCATCAGACGGGATCGTCAACGAAAACCTGGCGGTTAACTTTCTTAGTGAAGTGCAATACGCGGAGGCCAAATGCTTCTACGGCTTCCAGGTGGCGATGGAGAACATCCACTCCGAAACCTATTCGCTGCTGATCGATACCTATATCAAAGACCCGGTTGAAAAAGACCGACTCCTGCGCGCGATCGAGACGATCCCGTGCGTGCAGAAAAAGGCCGACTGGGCATTGAAATGGATCAACAGCCCCGTGTTCGCGGAGCGTATCATCGCATTCGCTGCTGTGGAAGGTATTTTCTTTTCGGGATCGTTCTGTTCGATTTTCTGGCTCAAAAAACGCGGCCTGATGCCCGGACTTTCATTCTCGAACGAGCTTATTTCCCGCGACGAAGGTTTACACTGCGAATTCGCGTGTTTGCTCTACACCAAGCATATTCTCAACCAACTCCCGCAGGAGCGCGTAATCGAGATCATGATGGATGCGGTAACAATCGAAAAAGAATTCGTGAGCGAGGCGTTGCCGGTGTCGCTGATCGGTATGAATGCCGATTTGATGAAACAATACATCGAATACATCGCCGATTTCTGGCTCGAACGCCTCGGCTGCCCCAAACAATTCGGCTCGGCCAACCCATTCGACTTTATGGAGCTGATCTCGCTTCCGGGCAAGACCAATTTCTTCGAGAAACGCGTGGGAGAATACCAGAAAGCGGGCGTAATGAGTGGTGTGAAGGACAAAGATTCCGCTCACAAGATCTCATTCGACTCCGATTTCTAAGCGGTTTCAATATCAGAAAAAGCCCTGGTTGCACCCGCAATCGGGGTTTTTTGATTTATAATTCCCCTAATTCCTTCCACACCAGCTCGCTTTCGTATCCCTTCCCCAATGCAAACCGGGCGAGTTTATGTTTCAGTTTAAATGGGTCTGTTTCCGTTTTAGAGAGCAGGCTGCGCTTTTTGGCTAAAAGCTCGCGCAGGCCAGCTACATAATCCGCATCGGCGATCTCGTTCATACCCTTTTCAATGCTGTAAGTGCTCAATCCGCGGCGGTTGAGCTCCTGCCGGATCTTCATCCTGCCCCAGTTTTTGATCCTGAACTTGCCGCCTGCATAAGTCTTGGCAAAACGTTCTTCGCTGAGGTAATTCATGGAAATGAGCTCGGCGATGATCTCGTCGGCTTCGTCGCCCCAGACATTCCATTTTTTCAGGCGCTGTTTCACCTCGTCCTGCGTCCGCTCCTGGTAGGCACAATAGGAGGCCGCTTTTTGCAGAATAAGCCGGTCCATGTGGTTACTTTTTATTAAATATTCTTAACACCGTGCAAGATTAACGAAAATATCACGGATGAATAACTATTTTTGAAACTACAAGGAATGCCTGTTTCCCTTTATCCAAACCCGTTAAAACATGACTTTTCAGCGCCGGTCTTTCTTAAAGCTCCTACCCGCACTATCCGGAATCACCTACCTGTCAGAACCCGCCAAAGCACAGCCCGCTGAGAACATTACGATGCGGTTTATCGTCGCTTCGGACGGTCATTACGGCCAGCCCGGTACGGAGTTCAAGGCATTCCACGCAGATCTGGTAAGTTGGGTAAACCGCGAAAAATTGCAAAAAGGGGTAGATTTCCTCGTCCTGAACGGCGACCTGATCCACGACGAGCCTACCTTATTATACGACTTCAAAAATACGATCTCCAACCTGAGCGTGCCCTATTACGTGAGCCGCGGCAACCACGATAAGGTGGGCCTCGACGTATGGCAGAGCACGTGGGGTTACCCGACCAACCACAGTTTCGCCAAAGGCGAATATGCGTTTGTTATCGGCGATACTTCGAATGAAAAAGGGGAATACGTATGCCCCGACGCGACCTGGCTGCGCAACGAGCTGGCGAAATACAAAGACAAGAAGGGTATTTTCGTGTTCCTGCACATTACGCCGTCCAAATGGACCGTCAACGGCATCGAATGCAAGGAAGTGACCGATCTTTTCGAAAACACGCCCAACGTCAAGGCCATTTTCAACGGCCACGACCACGACCAGGACAGCACCAAAATCTTCGGCAAAAAGCCCTACTTCTTCGACGGGCATTTCGGCGGTAACTGGGGAACGGCCTACAAAGGCTACCGCATCGTAGAAATCTACCAGGATAACACCTGGCAATCGTACCAATACAACCCAACCGCCGCGCCGGTTTTGAACACGTTCAGCGGGAAGAGCTAAAATTGCGGTTTCCAACTGACGATCGTCTCGTGCTCATTCCGAGTGTTTTTTAAAACAAAATGTAGGAAAATCTTACAAATACAGCGCAAAAAAATTACTTTTTATAAGTCACTAGAATCTTAACGTCAAATCCATATCGCTCTAAAATCGAGATCATTCTCTTTTGAGAAATTCCCTGATTGAATGTAAAGCTCCGCCAGGCGCTGACCAGTTCCCCTTTCTTTTCGTCAGCAGGCAAATTTTTATAAACGTTGTCCAGAAACCAGGCAAATGCCTCTTCGATAGAACTAAATGACTTTGACATCCAAATAAAAGAGATAACGACACTCGTGCAAAAAAACAGGAGGCTCCTGGCAGAGCCCCCTTATTAGTGCATTAACATCATGCTATGAGCAGGATGCTCTTACGGAGCAGGCTGAACTGCAAAACTCTAGCCGACCTTAATCAGGTGATTTTTCTTGCCTTTTGAAATCAGCAAAAACTTGTCTTGCAGCAATGCGAACCCGCTCAATGCCTGCGCCTCCGAAGTCACCTTTACCTTATTGACGCTCACCGCATTCTGCTGGATAGCGCGTCGAGCCTCACCCTTTGAAGGGTAGATTTCGGATTTGGTAACAGTTGATACCAGATCCAATACATTGGCCGCATTATTCCAGTCTTCACGCGTGATTTCCGTTTGCGGAACGCCGTCGAAAATCGTATCGAATTCATCAACCTCAATACTTTGCAAAGTTTCGAGCGTCGCTTTACCGAATAAAACTTCCGAAGCTTTCAGCACCGTTTGATACGCTTTTTCGGAGTGGATACGTGTCGTCAGCTCCGACGCCAGCGCCTTTTGCATAATGCGCAAATGCGGCTCCGCAGCGTGGCTCGTCTCCAATGCCTCTATTTCCTCCCGGCCTTTCAGCGAGAACACGCGCAGGTAGCGCGGCATATCGTCGTCACTCTGGTTGAGCCAGAACTGGTAAAACTGGTAGGGCGACGTCCTTTCCGGATCGAGCCAGATGTTGCCGCCCTCGCTTTTACCGAATTTGGAGCCGTCGGCCTTGGTCACCAGCGGGGTGGTCAATGCATATGCTTTGAAATAGCCTTCCTCATCTCCTTCCTTGCGGCGGATGATTTCGGTCCCCGTCGTAATGTTGCCCCATTGGTCCGAACCGCCCATTTGCAGCCGGACATTTTTGGTTTTATATAAATGATAAAAATCGTAGCCCTGCAAAAGCTGGTACGAAAACTCCGTGAAGGAAATACCAGTTTCCAAACGCTTTTTCACAGAATCCTTCGACATCATATAGTTGACACTCAGATACTTGCCCGCATCACGCAGAAATTGCAAAAAGCCGATATCCTTGAACCAGTCATAGTTATTGACCATTTCGGCCGAATTTTCCCCCGCATTGAAATCCAGGAACGATTCCAGCTGCTTGCGGATACCTTCCTGGTTGATCCGCAGCGTATCCTCGTCGAGGAAAGAACGTTCCGCCGCCTTAAAGGAAGGGTCGCCGATCATACCGGTAGCGCCGCCCACCAATGCAATCGGCTTGTGGCCGGCCCGCTGGAAATGCACCAGGAGCATAATTGTGGCCAGGTTACCGATGTGCAGCGAAGGCGCCGTCGGGTCGAAACCGATATAGCCGCATGTCATCTCCTTCTGAAGTTGCTCATGTGTTCCCGGCATCATGTCGTGCAGCATGCCCCGCCAGCGTAGTTCCTCTATAAAATCAATCGCCATTCTAAAAAACTGTTGCTTATTTCAAAATCGACCGCAAAGGTAAAGGTTATCGGTTTGAAAACTTTGCGTGGATGGCCGTGTTTTGAACATATGTGTGATGTTTTCCCTCAAATGTGAATAATTTTGTATGATTGAAAGATATTTATGCACCCTATCATCAACAAAATCATGTCGTTACGCGCGCTGGGTATATCGTTTGGAATTCTGCTAATGCTCGGCGGGCGCTTCGTTTCCGCGCAAACGACCTACTGTAATCCGATGGATATCGATTACAAATACAATTTCGAGCAGCTCAACGAGAACATCAGCTACCGCTCCGGCGCCGATCCGGTGATAATCAACCACAAGGGCGAATACTTCCTTTTCGTGACCATTTCGGGCGGTTACTGGCATTCCAGGGACATGCTGAACTGGAAATACCTCACGGCCAACCGCTGGCCGTTCGAGGACATGTGCGCACCGGCGGCCGTCTCCGTCCGGGATACATTGTTTCTGTTCCAATCCACCTTCGAATCGCGGCCGATATTGTATTCCGTGGCCCCGGAAAAGGGCATTTGGGAGTTCTACAACCGCTGGACGCCCCGCCTGCCGAAAGACATCGGCCCCTGGGACCCCGCCCTCTTCCACGACCCGGATACCGACAAATGGTATATGTACTGGGGATCTTCCAATGTGTACCCCATCTTCGGGTCCGAACTGGATTATTCCAAACGGCTTGCATTCAAGGGACAATATCAGTCCATGTTCTGGCTCAACCAGTATGAACACGGCTGGGAGCGTTTCGGGCCCAATCATTCCGATCCGTTCAAGCCATTTACCGAAGGCGCGTGGATGACGAAGCATAATGGCAAGTATTACCTGCAATACGGCGCGCCGGGCACGGAATATAATGTATATGCCAATGGCACCTATGTGAGCGACCAGCCGCTCGGGCCGTTTACCTATGCACCTTACAATCCTGTTTCCTATAAACCCGGCGGTTTCGCCACCGGCGCGGGCCACGGAAACACGTTCCAGGACAATTACGGTAATTACTGGAACACCGGCACGTCGTGGATCGGCCTGAACTGGGCCATGGAACGACGCATTGTACGCTACGCCGCCGGTTTCGACAAAGACGGCCAAATGTTCGCCAACACCCGCTTCGGCGATTTCCCGCACAAACTCCCTACCAAAACCTGGACCGGCAAGGGCGACGAGCTTTTTACCGGCTGGATGCTGCTATCCTACAAAAAACCGGTCGCGGCATCCTCCACGCTCGACACGATGGCCGCACAAAAAATCACCGACGAAAATCCACGGAC
Source organism: Dyadobacter beijingensis DSM 21582 (assembly GCF_000382205.1). Lineage (GTDB taxonomy): Bacteria > Bacteroidota > Bacteroidia > Cytophagales > Spirosomataceae > Dyadobacter > Dyadobacter beijingensis. The sequence continues at coordinate 580,742 of NZ_KB907790.1, read as the reverse complement.
ATTCTGGGCCGCAAAACAGAACAAACCCGGCGAAACGCTGACGATCGATCTGCAAACGGAGCAGGAAGTAAAGGCCGTACAAATCAACTACACCGATTACAAGTCCGACATTTTTGATAACAAACCCGAAAAAGTTTACACGCAATTCAAAATCTGGACCTCCCGCGACGGCAAGAAATGGGACCTTGCCAGCGACCTTACCCGCGAGCCCAAACGCGACCGCCCATGCGCCTACATCGAGCTCGCAGCGCCCGTGCGTGCGCGTTACGTACGTTACGAGCACATATACGTAGCCTCCCCGATCCTCGCCATCAGCGAATTCCGCATTTTCGGAAACGGCTTCGGAAAAGCACCGCAAACGCCCGCTACCTTCACGGCCATCCGCCAGAAGGATACGCGCAATGCAGATTTGAAATGGGAAAAAGTGCCGGGAGCCGTCGGTTACAATGTACTCTGGGGGATCGCACCTGACAAGCTGTACCAAACCTACCAGTTCTGGAACGACGAGCCGAATACGTTCGAGCTGCGCGCATTGAATGTAGGCGTGCCGTATTATTTTGCTATTGAGGCTTTTAATGAGAATGGGGTATCCGTAGCAAGCAAGGTGGTGGCGGTGAAATAGCCGGCTGAACTATCTTCGACGGTCATTTTCGGTTTCACCAGTTGTGCGTGCGTCATTTTATTCAATCAATGCCGTTGCGCCAGAGCAGCGAAGAATCGCCATAGCTTAAAAAACGGTAATCGTTGGCCAATGCTTCGGAATAGATCTTTTTCCAATCATGTCCGACAAATGCGGCCACGAGGAGGATCAATGTGGAGCCCGGTTGATGGTAATTGGTAATTATCCCGCGACACAGACGGAAGCGGTAGCCGGGGAAAATGAAAATCTCCGTTTCACCGACAACTTCCTGAACGCCGGAGGCATCCATATGGTCGGCAATGGCTTGGAGCGACTCGGCTGCCGAAGGCAAGTCTTCCTCTTTCCACGGATAGGGATAGAGTTTCCCAATGTTGAAATCGGTCGTCTCCTTTTTGAAAAGTTTTACACCATACCAATACAAACTTTCCAGCGACCGCAGCGAAGTAGTGCCCACGGGCACAATGTGCTCCACCGAATGCAGCAGGTCTTGGACCAACGCCCGCGTAAATACCACCTGCTCCGAATGCATCCGGTGCTCGGTGACCTTCTCTACTTTAATGGGTTGGAATGTACCTGCGCCCACGTGCAGCGTGAGGAACGATCGCCGAATGCCCTTCTTTTCCAATTCCTCGAAAACACGGGGAGTAAAATGCAGCCCGGCCGTGGGAGCGGCTACGGCGCCGTCGTGGTGGGCGTAAACGGTCTGGTAAGTTTCCTTGTCGGGCTCTTCGGTATCGCGGTTCAGGTAAGGCGGCAATGGGATTTCGCCCAATGCTTTCACCAGCTCGAGAAACGTTACGTCCGCATCCCACGACAACCTCACCAGGTTACGCTCATAATCATGGTAAGAAACCTGCAAAGTCACCGGCACTCCATTCACCCCGATCAAATTCGTAAGCGTATCCCCGGCCTTCCAGCGCTTTTTATTCCCGATCATACATTCCCAAACGCAGGAATGGCGGACGAGCATCGCGTCGTTGATCACGCGCGTCGGAAGCTCCGGATGCAGTAGCAGCACCTCGATCACCGCCCCCGTCTCTTTCCTGAAATGCGCCCGCGCCGGGATCACTTTCGTATCATTGAAAACCAGCAGGGTATTCGCGGGCAGCTGGGCAGGCAGGTCTGTAAACCGCAAATGGCTGAGATCGCCGTTGCGGTATACCATCAGTTTCGACTGGTCGCGGATCTCCTTCGGGTACTTGGCGATCCGGTCGTCGGGAAGTTCGTAAGTATAACTTTCCAGATTGATCGCCTCCGCTTGCTCACGCCACGAGGCGTTGCCAGCCTCTTCCATACCATTCGCTTCCATCATTGCCCGGATTATAATTTATCGTCTTTCAGCGGCGGCCAGAGCAGGCGCAACGGCAGCAGGAACACGACCAAAACAAGCACGAGGCTGGTGTAGTAAAGCCATGAAAAATCGAATACGTCGAGCTTGAAGTTTGAACTGTTGACAGTCGCCAAAGCCAGCAAGCTGAAACCGATGATGGTATTGATAGCGGCCACAAGGCAAAACAGCCAGTTGGTAAGATGTTCGTTCAGTTCGGTGCGGTGCTGCGCCCATTCCTTGCGTTTCAGAATGGGAAGGAGCGTAGGATCGACATTCGGGATATGCCGCGCGATGCTGGTAATGACCACGTTGTTCAGGAGGAAAAGGCCTCCCACGATATAAAAAATGTGTCCTTTATCGACATAACGCTCCGCCAGGCCGCTGTCCGCGAAGTCCACCGCGACCATTTCCGGGAAGAGCGAATAAGTCCAGACCAGCGCTCCGATAACGAATAATAAAGATGCCCAACGCCAGATCTTTATTGCAAATGTTGTAACTTTCATGAATTGGTAACCTTTTAGAGAGGTTTTCTCGCCATAGTAAATCAGGGTGCAAAATTAGGTCGGGAAGCTTCCAAAACCTAATTGGCTCCTAACAAACACACGCTATAATCCACAACACAGTTTGGATAGCAGGCCGATTAGCAGCTGGTCCGCCCACAAGCAAACTACACGCTACTATTATGAAACCATTCAAGGCGAATAAGATCGCCGTTATCAGAAACAGCCATAACGCAGCGGAAATGCGCGAGATTGAGAGGGAGTTTACGAGTTTGGAAACTGTAAAATGTACCATCGAAGAACTCGTTAAATCCGAATCTGCGAAGAAGGCAAAAGTTTAATTCCCCTCATGAAAATCTACACCAAAACCGGCGATAAGGGCACCACTTCCCTCATCGGCGGGACGCGCCTGAGCAAGGCGCATGTGCGTATCGACGCGTATGGTACCGTCGACGAGCTGAACAGCTACATCGGAATGCTCCGCGACCAGCCTGTGAACGACAGCCGCAAGGAACTCCTCAAAGAAATCCAGGACCGGCTTTTTACCATTGGCTCGCACCTGGCGTCCGAGCCCGATCAGAAGAAGAAAATCCTGCCCGACCTGCGCGACGAAGACATCACATTGCTCGAAAAGGAAATGGACATAATCGACGCGCAGGTACCGCCGCTGCGGGCATTCATCCTGCCGGGCGGGCACGCTTCCGTGTCGTTCGGGCACCTGGCGCGCACGGTATGCCGCAGGGCCGAGCGGGCGGTGATCCATTTGCAGCAGGGCGAGGAAGTGGAACCCGTCGTGGTCCGCTATCTCAACCGCCTGTCCGATTACCTGTTCATGCTCTGCCGGGCCATGGCATACGAGCTTAAAATCGAAGAAATTACCTGGCAGCCGAGGGTTGCGAAGGGAAAATAATTGTTATACTAAATATCAGTTATTTATAGATTAAATTCTTTAAATTGCGGGACTTAAGAAAGAATGCGCCGGGGTCTCCAAATCCTGCCTTTTTTCTGATCGTAAGCTTCGGAAAGCGTTTGAAAAATTAAATTTTTGGCATCATGACAGCCGACACAGTACAAATTGAAGTTCAGCAAACCACCCAGTCTCGTTTGCAGGAGGTTGACTTCAACAACCTCGTTTTTGGACGGAACATCTCCGACCATATGTTTATCGCCGAATATAAAAACGGACAATGGCAGGATCTCCGCATCGTCCCTTACGGCGACCTCTCGCTAAGCCCTGCTACCGCCGCGCTACATTACGGTCAGGCTATTTTCGAGGGAATGAAAGCCTACAAAAACGACGCGGGCGAAGTGCTGCTTTTCCGCGCGATCGATAACTGGAAACGGCTCAACAAATCCGCGGAGCGCCTTTGTATGCCGCAGATCCCGGAAGAGATTTTCATGAATGGCCTTACCGAGCTACTCCGCCTCGACTCAGGATGGGTTCCTTCTCAGCCGGGCTGCTCGCTGTACATTCGTCCATATATGTTCGCTACCGACCCGTATATCGGTGTCAAAGCGTCGGATTCATACTATTTCATCATTTTCACCAGTCCGGTAGGCACTTATTATGCCAAACCGCCGCGCGTGAAAGTGGAACAACATTTCATCCGTGCCGCGGAAGGCGGCGTGGGCGCTACCAAATGCGCAGGTAACTATGCAGGTTCGCTCTACCCGGCCAAACTCGCCCAGCAGGAAGGTTACGATCAGCTGATCTGGACAGACGCCCGCGATCACGCCTACATCGAAGAGTCAGGAACAATGAACATCATGTTCATGCTCGACGGGAAGCTGCTCACCCCGCACGTTTCTGAAACCACATTGGATGGTATCACCCGCAAAAGCATCGTAGCAATCGCCGAGCATTGGGGCATCCCCGTGGAAGAGCGCCGCATCAGCGTGAAAGAAATCATCGACGCATTGAAAGCCGGAACGCTCGAAGCCGCATTCGGTGCCGGTACTGCCGTAGTGATCTCTCCTTTCGCGACCATCGCGTACGAAGGCGTAGATTACGCATTGCCCGAAATCAAGGAAGATTCGTTCGTAAGCAAAGTAAAAGCTTATCTGACCGACCTCCGCACCGGCAAAGAAGAGGATATCTTCGGCTGGATGCTGAAAGTTTAATGAATTTCGAACGATTGAGTGACCGAATGAATGAATATTCAATCATTCGGTCATTCAATCATTCCTACACAAAAGTCCGCGTCCCAGAGTAATTATCCCGGAATTCTTTCGGCGTGCAGCCGTTCCTGCTTTTGAAAATCCGGTTGAAATACGACAGGTTATTGAACCCGCATTTGTAAGCGATCTCCGAAATCGTGTTCGTCGTATTGATCAGCGACCGCGAGGCGTGCCCCAGACGGATCTCATTTAAACTTTCCACGAACGTCTTTCCCGTCCGCTTTTTTATGAAGCGACTGAACGACACTTCCGACATACCCGCCAGCTTCGCCACATCGGCCAGGTTGATTTCCTTATCGTAATTGTCGCGCATGAATGCGAACACTTTCTCGATCCGCCGGCTGTTGTAGTTGACGTTCTCGTCGGAGAATGTGCTGTTGGACAACGTCCGCATATCTCGCGAAACAGACAGGTCGTGCAGGATCGACATCAGTTCCAGCATCGAATCAAAACCGCTTTTCTGCGCCAGCGTAGTCAGCCTCGGCTTGATCCGCTCGATCGTTTCTTTGGAAAAAGATATGCCTTTGGCCGATTTTTCCAGTAATGAGCGGACAAAGAACAACTGGTTGCGTTTCAGGAATTTTTCGTCGAACAGGTCGCGGTGAAACTGCACCGTCACTTCGTTGATTTCCGGCATACCTTCTTCCCACCGGTAGCTATGGGTTAACCACCCGTGCGGCAGATTGTTGCCAACCAGCACCAGTTCGGCGTCGTCGATCACCTCAGTGTGGTCGCCTACCACCCGTTTCACGCCTTTGCCCGACAAAATGAGGTTCAATTCGTACTCTTCATGGCTATGCAGCGGGAAATCGAAGATAATTTTCCGTCGGTCGAAAACCGTGAAGCAATCGTACTGCGTCAATGGCGTAATTTCTCGGTAAATTTCACTCATAGGCTAAATGGGATCTTTTAAATTAAATCGAAAAATGAGGTTTCAGGTTGTGCGCGGCGATGTTATATTGTGGTAACAATTTAGAGATTTATTGTTAATTCTTCCATCCGACACCCTTCCTAAAATCCTATAAACTGTTAGTATTGGTCTAATCATGGATAAAAAAGTATTATATCCTGCGGCGCATTTGTCGATAAGTTTGTACCACACGCGGATCGATTGCCCGGTAAACCGATGAACATCCGGGCGATCGACTTCCTCGTCATATTCCTTTACCTGGCAACAGTCCTGCTGATCGGGTTTTACCTGAAACGGCAGGCGGCAAAAAGCAAGAACGATTATCTGCTGGGCGGCAAATCCATGCCTTTCTGGATGCTCGGCATTTCCAATGCGTCGGGCATGTTCGACCTCTCCGGCACGGCCTGGATGGTTGCGATAATGGTGGTATATGGCGTAAAAAGCATTTGGCTGCCGTGGCTGTGGCCGGTATTTAACCAGATATTCATGATGGTGTATCTCTCGATGTGGCTCAGACGCTCCAATGCGGCTACCGGCGCGGAATGGATGCTTTTCCGTTTCGGCGACCGGCATGGGGCCGGCCTTTCGCATAAGATCATCATCGTGTTCGCATTGCTCAGCTGCCTCAGTTTTATGGCCTACGGCTTCATCGGGCTGGGCAAATTCATCGAAATATTCATCCCCTGGCAGGTCGTCGCGCCATTCGTGCCGTTCGATGTCCCAGCCGGTTATACTGCCCATTGCTATGGTGTCCTTTTCACGATTTTTACGGCCTGCTATGCCTTGCTAGGCGGGATGAAAAGCATTGTCTGGGCCGATATGCTGCATTACCTGATTATGATGATCGTGTGCATTGCCGTCGCCGCGATGGCCTACTCGGCACTCCCGGATGCCGGTCATTTGCATGTTCCCACCGGTTGGACCGACTTATTCTTCGGCAAAGACCTTGATCTCGACTGGACAAAACGGCTTCCCGCTGCCGCCGAAAAGCTGAAAAAGGACAATTTCACCCCCTTTGGCTACTTCTTCGCGCTCATGGCTGCGAAAGGCATTCTCGCAAGTCTCGCCGGCCCCGCGCCTAACTACGACATGCAGAAAATCCTGTCGACCCGCTCGCCCCGCGAAGCCGCATTAATGAGCATGATCGTCAACATTGTACTCCTGCCCACGCGCTACCTCTTTATTACCGGCGTGGCCGTGCTCGCACTGCTGTATTTCAATGAACCGGGCATCGCCAATGCAGTTCATACCGACTTCGAAAAGGTGCTCCCCGCTGTGCTCAACAATCATATTCCGTCGGGCTTGCTGGGTTTGGTGCTAATAGGCTTAATGGGTGCATTCATGGGCACCTTTGCCGGGACATTCAATGCGGCGCAGGCCTATTTTGTGAATGATATTTACCTGCGCTCGGTCAATCCGGGCGCAGGAAACCGCGAAATCACGCGTGTAACCTATATTTCCGGCGTAGTGATCGTCTGCGTCAGCATCCTGCTCGGCCTGCTGGCGCGGGACGTGAACAGCATTCTGCAATGGATCGTGTCGGCATTATACGGCGGCTACATTGCCTCGAACGTATTGAAATGGTACTGGTGGCGGTTCAACAGCTCCGGGTTTTTCTGGGGAATGCTGGCCGGGATCGTGTGCGCGCTCGTATGCCCGCATGTGTTCGAAGGCACGCTGCCGCTCCGCTACTTTCCGCTCATACTCGGCATTTCCGTCGCAGGTGCCATTGCGGGGTCGTTTGCCGCGAAGCCGACGGAAATGGAAGTGTTGAAAAAGTTCTACCGCACAGTCAATCCCTGGGGTTTCTGGGCGCCTGTTCGCGAGGAAGTACAAAAAGATGAGCCATCATTCGTGCCGAACCGGCAGTTTTCGCAGGATTTATTCAATGTAATGATAGGCATTGTCGCGCAGACGGCCATTACCGTGGCCCCGGTGTTCCTGATCCTGAAATTACCCTCCGAAACGGCCATTGCCACCATTGTTTTCCTCGGTTGCTCGGCCATTCTCTGGAAAACATGGTACCGCAGGCTGCCGCAAGAATAAGTACCGGACAAAACTCCCCCGACATCTCATGACCATCTTCAACGAGCGTTTCCAGCGCATCCAAAGCGAGAAGCGCCGGCTTTTTGAAACTCCCAACGAAAAGCTCGGCCCTGGCAGCGGGACTTACGACCGGTACAAATTCCCCGTACTCACGGCCGGGCATGTGCCGGTTTTCTGGGAATACGATCTCGATCCGGCCAGCAACCCGTTCTTCGCCAAACGCTTCGGGATCAATGCAGTTTTCAATGCGGGAGCCATTAAACTGGATGGCAAATACCTGCTCGTGGCGCGGGTGGAAGGTTACGACAGAAAATCGTTTTTTGCCGTCGCAGAAAGCACCAGCGGTATCGACGGCTTCGAATTCTGGCCTTATCCACTCATCATGCCCGGCACCGCCGACCCCGACGTGAATATGTACGACATGCGGCTCACCGCCCACGAAGACGGCTGGATTTACGGCCTCTTCTGCACCGAACGCAAGGATCCGGCCGCCGCGCCCGGCAACGAGTCGCAGGCCGTTGCGCAATGCGGCATCGCCCGCACCCGCGATCTGGAGAGTTGGGAACGTCTCGCCGACCTGCAAACCGGTTCAGCCCAGCAAAGGAACGTTGTTTTACACCCCGAGTTCATCGACGGTCAATATGCATTTTATACCCGCCCGCAGGATTCGTTCATCGAAGCCGGTAATGGCGGCGGGATCGCGCTCGGACTGTCGCCCTGCATAGAACGTGCGGTGATCACCACGGAAACGATCATCGACCCGAAACGGTACCATACCGTGTATGAAGCCAAAAACGGCCAGGGCCCGGCGCCGATCAAAACGCGGCTGGGGTGGCTGCACCTTGCACATGGCGTGCGCCATACGGCCGCGGGGCTGCGGTATGTGCTGTATCTTTTCGTGACCGACCTTCGCGATCCATCCCGCGTTACCTTCAAACCCGCCGGCTATTTTCTGGCACCTGAAGGCGGCGAGCGCATTGGCGACGTATCCAATGTGGTTTTTTCAAACGGCTGGATAATGGATGACGACGGCACTATATTTATCTACTACGGCTCTTCGGACACGCGCCTGCACGTAGCTGCCACCTCTGTAGAGCGCCTGCTCGATTACGTCACCCAAACCGCACCCGACGGGTTCACCACCGCTTCTTCCCGAAATAAGCTGTCACTTCTGATCGAAAAAAACCTCCGTTTTCTTTCGTCCCAACACGCCGCAAGCCTTCCCGAAAATAGCACCTGGAATCAATAACGTATATGTATGATCGGACAAAGAGATCAATTTTTGTTCAGCATGCTGTTTCGAATTTATTCGAGAGCATGTAGTTAATATCCCATATTCAGACAATAGCGCACAATAGTCCACTTTTTCAATAGAATATTTTTAACATACAAGTTAAAAAAGTGTTAAAAATGTGTTATTTTTAGATAAAAAAGCACTATACAGTTATGGAGTTGGCGGCGGTATATTTGACCTGAGTTTTTGTTTACCAATACCTCTATTTAAGTATCCAATTTAACCTATCAGAAGTACGGACTGTATGAAAAAAAATCTACTAGTTAAGATGCTGATACTGTTCACTGTGCTCTCCCTCAGGGGGTACGCGCAGGAAATGACGGTGTCCGGGAAAGTAAGCGACGCTGCCGGCGGGGAAATTGCCGGCGTCAACGTAGTCGTAAAAGGTACCACCAGGGGTACCACCACTAATGACAAAGGTGAGTACAACATCACCGTGGATAAAGGCAAAACCTTAACATTCAGTTATATCGGTTACGTAAGCCGCGAGGTGGTCGTAGCCAATGCCACCACCATCAACATTTCTCTTACCGCCGAAGCCACCGCGCTCAACGAGGTGGTGGTAACGGCATTGGGTATCAGCCGTGAAAAACGTTCGCTGGCGTACTCCATTACCGAAGTGGCCGGCGCGAATATGACCGCCGCCCGCGAAGCCAACCTCGGTAATGCACTCGCCGGACGTGTAGCCGGGGTGAACGTGAGCAAAATCGCCTCCGGTCCCGCAGGTTCCTCGCGCGTGATCATCCGTGGCAATAAGTCGCTGCAAGGCAACAACCAGCCATTGTACGTGATCGACGGTATCCCGATGGACAACAACAACTTCGGCCAGGCCGGTCTCTGGGGCGGTTCCGATGAGGGCGACGGTCTGTCGAGCATCAACCCCGACGATATCGAATCGGTGGTGGTGCTGAAAGGTGCGAATGCGGCGGCACTTTACGGTTCACGCGCGGCGAACGGCGTTATCAACGTGACGACCAAGCGTGGTACCAAGCGGAAAGGCATCGGCATCGAGATCGGTTCAAACTATGTTTTTGAAAAACTGAACGACCTCTCCGACCTGCAGCATTCGTACGGAAGCGGCTCCTACGTGAATGGCGTGGCCTCCAAACCGGCTACCCAGCAACAGGCTTACGAATGGGGCGACGATTCGTGGGGCCCTAAATACGACAATAGCCAGGTAATCGGTTTCGACGGCAAAATGCGGCCATACTCCTACCAGGGCGATAATTTCAGCCGTTTCTACAAAACCGGTCATGCATTTACCAACAACATCGCACTGTCCGGCGGCAATGAAAACCAGAACTTCCGCGCGTCGGTAACGAACCTGAAAAGCTCGACGATCATCCCGAATTCGGGTTACGACCGGATCAACATTTCGCTTTCCACCAATGCCAAGTTCGGCAAACGGATCACGCTGGATGCGAAAGTGCTCTACTCGGAAGAAAAAGCCAAAAACCGCCCCAACGTATCCGACTCGCCCGGTAACGCGATCCAGGCACTCTGGCGCACGCCGGGCAATTACAGTGTCCTCGACTACTACGGCGATCCGAACAAACCGGGTGCGATCCCTGCCGGAACCGACGCCAACAGCCTCAGTATTTTCGGAAAAACAGTTGGTGAGGAGTTCCAGCAAGCCAACAACAACTGGGGCCAGAACCCATACTGGGTAACCCACCAGTTTATCAAAACCGACAAGAAAAACCGGATCATTACCTCCGGCGCATTGAAATACCAGATCACCGACTGGCTGTACATCCAGGGCCGGGCCGGTCTGGACAAATACCAGCGCCGCGGCGAAGCCCTCACGCCCGAAGGCACGGGCTACCAGCGCGGTGGTGCGCGCAGCATGGGTACGTGGGACGTGCAGGAGCTGAACCTAGAATACACCCTTGGCTTCAACAAGGAATTTGGTAAAATCGGTATCAACGCATTTGCCGGCGGTAACCGCATGAGACGGAAATACGAGTACCAGAATATCTACGGAAATGGCTTCAACGTGCAGTTCTTCCCGGCGATCAACAACGTGAAAGGTAAATCTTGGGATTATAACTTCTCCGAAAGCGGTATCAACTCCCTGCTCGGATCGGCCGAACTTTCGTGGGATGGCTACCTCTTCCTGAACGCCACGGCGCGTAACGACTGGTTCTCGGTATTGAACCCGGCGACTAACAGCATTCTGTACCCGTCTGTCGGAGCGAGCTTCGTGTTCTCGGATGCATTCAAGGGATTGCCGTCCTGGCTGTCGTATGGTAAAGTCCGTGCTTCGTGGGCGCAGGTGGGTAATGCAACGATCGACCCGTATTCTACCAACCTGACCTATTCGCTGAACGGCAACCCGCATTTGGGCTACCCGATGGCTTCGTTCTCGCAGGCAATGGGTAACGGCGGTAACATCCCCAACCCGAACCTGAAACCGCTGACCGTGACCGAAAAAGAGTTCGGTATCGATTTCCGCGTGTTCAATAACAAGCTGGGCGTCGATTTCACATATTACGATCAGCAGACGACCGACGATATCCTGAATGCTACCATTTCCCGCGCCAGCGGTTTCGGAAGCACTTCCGTGAACCTGGGTAAACTGCAAAACCGCGGTATCGAGCTCCTTATCACAGCTACGCCATTCAAAAGCAACAGCCTGACCTGGGATGTGACTTTGAACCTTGCCAAAAACAACAACAAGGTGAAATCGCTCATCGAAGGCACCAAAGAGCTGGTAATGGAAGAGCCGAGGACACGTAATGCATTCATTAAGAACATCGTCGGCCAACCGTTCGGTATGATCACCGGCCGTGTGCAGAAACTGTCACCCGATGGCCAACCCGTATTTTACAACGATGGCCGTCCTGTCGGATCGGCGGGCTATGAAGTCATTGGTAATGGTATTGCCAAAATGACTGGCGGTTTAACTAACGCATTCAACTACAAAGGCATAGACCTTTCGTTTCTCGTTGACTTCAAATGGGGCGGCGATATTCTCTCCGGCACCAACATGCGTCTGACGCAATGGGGCGTGAGCAAGCAATCATTGCAAGGCCGAGAAGGCGAAGCACCATTGACCGTCACCGGTGTAGTACAGGAAGGAACAGAGTATAAGCCTTTCAGCAAAACACTCACCCCGCGCGAAGCATTCGACTACTGGAACTCGGTAGGCGGCGAGGCGGACGCAGTGACCCCGATGTTCCTCTACGACGCGTCGTTTATCAAACTGAGACAAATGACGATCGGCTATACCTTCCCGAAACGATTGCTTGAAAAAACCCCGCTGCAAAACCTGAGCATCTCATTCGTAGGCCGTAACCTCGCTATCCTGTTCAAAAACATCGATAACGTAGATCCGGAATCGACCTATTCGAACGGAAACTCGCAGGGCTTCGACTACTTCGGTTTCCCTTCCACACGCAGTTACGGTTTCAATCTGAGAGCAACATTCTAATTATCGCGACATGAAAAATTTCAATAAATACATCAAATATGGTTTGGCGGTGCTATTGGTGACGGGGTGCGACACCGATGAACTGCATGAATTGAACATTAACCCGCAGGCCTTGAACCAGGTGAACCTCAACCTGATGTTCACAACCGTGGAGCTGGGTATTGCTTCCAACGGCTCTACGGGCGATAACCGCTACATCGACTGGCGGACGAATATCGGCTGGTGCTCGTACGCGATCCAGCAGCTCGCCAATGCAGGCGGCGGCATCGCGCCGGGCGACAAATACACCGTGAATGCGGAAACGAATGCCGCGCCGTTTGAATTTACCTACAACGACCAGTTGAAAAACATCGCCGAAATCCTGAAACAGTCGGGTCCCGGTGGGTTTGCGGAAGGTAAGTATGTCAACATGCGCAATGCGGCCCGCATTCTGAAAGCATTCAGTTTTGCGCGCCTGACCGACTTTTACGGCAACATTCCGTATAGCGAAGCCAACAAAGGCACCGAAGGCATTTTCTTCCCAAAATACGACACCCAGGACGTGGTGTACGCCGATTTGCTGAAAGAACTCGATGAAGCGTCCGCCGCACTGAGCACCAGCAATGCCGACGAAGGCTTCGCCGCGGCCGACTTCATTTACAAAGGCGACATTGCCAAGTGGAAGAAGTTCGGGTACTCGCTCATGCTACGCCTGGCGATGCGTATTTCCAACGTGGACGCCGCAAAAGCAGCCACTTATGTAACCAAAGCGGCTGCCGGCGGTGTGTTTGCCAGCAATGCCGACAACGTGTGGGTAGCGATGGCCGACGGCCCGAGCGAATGGGTGAACCAGAACGGTATTTCCCGCGCATTCGACCCGGGCGATGGCGGGCAGCCCTCGTACATGAGCGCGACGCTGATCGACTTCCTGAAAGGCACCAACAAAGGCGCTGTGGCCGATGATGATCCGCGCCTGATGATACTCAGCGGCGGTATCGGCGAATGGACGGCCGCAGGCTTTACACCCATCAGTGTTGACCCGTTGAAACAGAAAGGTATGCCGAACGGCTACGACCAGGCCATGCTCGACAAGCTGGAAGGCGGGGCCGTGAACCTGGCTAAAACCTACTCGCGCATTAATGTGAAAATGTTGCAGGATTCCGACCCCTACATGATTATGAATTACGGCGAAGTAGAATTTTTGCTGGCGGAAGCAATCGAAAGAAAGATCGGCACCGGCATTGCAGGCACGGCGAAATCGCATTATGACGCCGGCGTGAAAGCTTCGATGCAGATGTACACCCCGTACGACGCCTCGCTGACTGTTTCCGACGCCGCCGTGGCTGCCTACCTCACCGCCTACCCGTACGGCACCACCAAGCCGGCGCTGGAAATGATCGGGGAGCAAATGTGGGTGAACAAATTCTTCAACTGGTGGGAAGCGTGGAGCGACTGGCGCAGGACCGGCTTCCCCAAACTCACGGCCACCAACTACCCAGGCAACGTAACCAATGGAACCATTCCCGTAAGACTCCGCTATCCGACCAACGAAGTGGCAGGCAACCCGAATTATCAGACAGGCGCCACGCTGCCCGACGATTTCACCACCAAAGTATGGTGGGACAAATAGTATAAATTAGTAGATATAATTCAAAAGGTGCCCTGAATATTTTGGGGCATCTTTTTGTTTTTTATCCTAATTTTGAACTTCACCTGATTCACTAATTAATCCCGGTTATGATACAATCATTCACGGCTGATGCCGATAAAAATGAGGTTTTCGAAAAAGTACAGCAGTTTATAGATGAGCAGGGTTTTACCGTCGTAGCCAAAGATCACTCCCGTCCCTGGGGCGGTTTCTTTGTACTCGAAGAAAGCCAGGCGCCCAAATTCATTTCGACATTCTTCCCGCATTTGTCGCTCGCCGACTTTGCCGGTTATGAAAAGCTGAGCCCCAAGATCCTCGTGGTAGCGCCTAACAAACGCCTTTCGTGGCAGTACCATCACCGCCGCGCCGAAATCTGGAAAGTGATCGGCGGTAATGCCGGCATCGTGATCAGCGACACCGACGAGGAAACCGAATTGCAGCAACTACCCATCGGTACCGTGGTGAACCTCAAAAAAGGCGAACGCCACCGCCTGGTAGGTGTGAACGAATGGGGCTTCGTAGCCGAGATCTGGCAGCACACCGACCCTTCCAACCCGTCCGACGAAGACGATATCGTTCGCGTGCAGGACGATTTCGGGAGATAATCCGCCTTACCGACTGGCAAGCCATACCGGCTTGCCAGTTGCATTATATTCATCCTAAATTAGCCAGTTATGAAATTCGGAAAAGTTGAAAACCCCGATGACATAGATTTCAAGCTGCCGGAAGACGCCGCCGCCAACAAGGCACTTCTGAATGCGGCCAAAACGGCCGAAAAGCCCGGAATCTACATCGGATGCGCCAAATGGAACAAAACCGACCTCAAAGGTTTCTATCCGAAAGGCACCAAAGACGAATTGGCGTACTACGCGACGCAGTTCAACAGCATCGAACTCAATGCGACCTTTTATAACAACTTTCCGGTCGAGACGATCGAAACCTGGTATACCAAAACGCCCGAAGGTTTCAAATTCTTCCCGAAACTTCACCAGGGCATCAGCCATTGGAAAAGGCTGAAAGAAGCCAAAGAGCCCACCGAAGTTTACCTCGACGGCATCGCCCATTTACAGGATAAGCTTGGTATGCTGTTCCTGCAAATGCCCGACAATTTTGGCCCTAAAAACTGGGAAACACTGCGCGATTACCTCGAAGAATGGCCGTCCGGCTTCCCGCTCGCGCTGGAACTCCGCCACACGGGCTGGTACGACGATACATTCAACACCGAAGACCTGTACAGCCTGCTCGAAAAGAAAAACATCACGCATATCGTTACCGACTCGGCCGGCCGCCGCGACCTGCTGCATATGCGCCTGACTACGCCCACGGCATTCATCCGCTACAACGGCGCCAACGTCGATTCCGACTACACCCGCCTCGACGACTGGTTCGAACGCCTGAAACTGTGGACTGAGGAAGGGATCCGCAACATTTACTTTTTCGTGCACCAAAATCACGAGGAAGCGTCGCCGCTGCTATCGTCGTACCTGATCCAAAAGATCAACAACGAGCTCGGCATGGACCTCAAAGTGCCTTACGACCCGAGGGTCGCCAGCGGGCAGGTGACTTTATTCAAATAATCAGACAGGCGGGCACTTCACCCGCCTTTGTTTTGGGTATACTATTTCAAAATGAATGGAACGCCCTGTTCCGGAAAAATGAGGCTCAGTCCGAGCGTATTGGCGTCGGCTAGCTCTTTTCGGATAACCGCCTCGTTGTTGCCCGTAGGTTTGATGTGCGTGACGACCACATTCAGGTTGCGCAAATAATCCTTACCGGCCAGGTTACCCAGTGTTTGGAGCTCTTTCGTAAACCATTTCGGCGTGAGATGGCCGTATAAATGCCGGTCGGGCTGCGCATTGGGATAGGACACTTCCAGAAAGATCCCTTTCAGCTTCCCCGACTTCACCATTGGCGCCACGGCTTCCCATACCTGCTGCATATGCGTCGTTTGCTCGACCTCGTCGGGTCCGGTATCGCCGAAATACAGTGCATAAACATCGCCGCTGCGGAGGAGGAAAGCTGTGCTGGAATAGGGTTTTGAATGGCTCAACGGGAAAGCCCGCACCGTCATTTCAGTCCCTGCCAGCGGCGTTTCGGTGCCGGCGGTCAGTAGTTGGTACTGGTATTTTTTCAATGCGGGCGCATTACCCTCGCTGGCGAGGTTCGGCCAGGTCTGCCAGTTGAAATAATGCATTTTCATGACATTCATACAATGCTCCATCGCGTAAACCTGCTTCACCGTATCGTCCACGGAGTTGATGATCATCCCGGAAATATGGTCGAGGTGCGGATGGGAAATGAGGTAGCCTTTGATGTATTTTTTCAAAACAGTTTCCGCATTGGCATCGAAAGCCTTCCGCGCGACCGCCTGCGCAATGCCGTTGCTCACCGTGCCCGCATCCAGGCACACATACGCATCCGAACCCGCAGGCGCTAGCATGTACGCGGAAAGATTTCCGTCGGCAGTACCGCCCTTCACGCCCAGTGGCACGACTTTAAAGCCATTTTGTGCGAAGGCCGCGACGGTTAGGAAATGCAGGAGAATGGCTGGTAATATTAATCGAAGGTTCATTTAAAAGGGTCTAAAAATTCATGAAAGCTGTCACGCTCGTTTTCCCGCACCAGTTGTTCCAGAAGCACCCGGCGATCGAAAAAGACCGGCCCGTCGTGATGGTGGAAGAAGCCCTGTTTTTCAGGCAGTTTTATTTTCATAAACAAAAACTGCTCTTCCACCGCGCAACCATGCAAAACTACAAGGGCTTTCTGGAAGAACATCACATTCAGGTCGAATATGTGGATGCGCAGGAAAAGCACGCCGATGTGCGGAAATTGCCTGCATACTTAGCCAAAAAAGGATTTTCGGAGATCCATTTCGCCGACGTTACCGACGATTGGCTCTCCGCCCGCCTCCGCCGCGCCGCTGCCAAAGCCGGAATGGCCGTCAACGAATATCCCAGCCCGATGTTCCTGCTCTCAAAAGACGAGCTCGACGATTACTTCATGAACAAACGCCGCTACTTCATGGCCGACTTTTATGCCGAAGAGCGCAAAAAACGAGATATCCTCATTGTCCGCAACGGTGAACCCGCAGGTGGAAAATGGAGCTTCGACGACCAGAACCGGTTGAAATTCCCCAAAAAGCAGCAGCCGCCGGAGATCTGCTTTCCCCGGAAATCCGACGCGTGGGAGGAAGCGAGGGAATATGTGGACAAGCATTTCGCCGAAAACTACGGGCAAATCTCCGACGAGGTCCGCTACCCGGTCTCCTTCGCGCAGAGCCATGCGTGGCTCGACCAGTTTCTGGAAAAGCGCTTCTCCCATTTCGGCCCGTACGAGGATGCGATCGTCTCGACCGAGCATTTCCTGCATCACAGCGTACTGTCTCCCATTCTGAACGCCGGACTGATTACCCCTCAGGAGGTGGTGCAAAAGGCCCTGGCCTACGCACACGAGCACCACGTACCGCTCAATTCGCTGGAAGGATTCATCCGGCAGATCATCGGGTGGCGGGAGTTTGTCCGGGGCGTGTACCAGATCAAGGGTAGCCAGCAACGGACGCGCAACTACTGGCAATTCAAACGGAAACTGCCCGAAAGCTTCTGGAATGCGTCCACAGGCATCGCTCCGCTCGACATCACCATTCAGAAAGTCCTCGACACGGGCTATTGCCACCACATCGAGCGTCTGATGGTGATGGGAAACTTCATGATGCTCTGCGAAATCGACCCGGACGATGCGTACCGCTGGTTTATGGAGCTCTTTATCGACGCTTACGATTGGGTGATGGTGCCGAATGTGTACGGTATGAGCCAGTTTTCCGACGGCGGGCTGATGGTCACCAAACCGTACATCAGCGCGAGCAACTACCTCTTAAAAATGAGCGACTTCCCGAAAGGGGAATGGCAGGAAACATGGGACGGGCTTTTCTGGCGATTTATGGATAAATACCGCAAATTCTTCCTCCGAAACCCGCGCCTCGGCATGCTCCTCAAAACTTTCGACCAGATGCCCGAAGAAAAGAAGCAAGCGCATATACGCAATGCAAATACCTATCTTCGCAGTCTTGAAAGATAAAACCGGTTCCCGATGCCCGAATTCCTTCGCACGACGAGCGATAATCCTCATTTCCAGTCCCTCACCGACGAGCTCGATACCGAACTCTGCCGCATTTACAACACGAGAAAAGAAGATTATGAAGAATACAACCGCATTACCGGCCTCCCGACCGTCGTGCTGGCGTACGAGAACGGTGCCCCTATCGCCTGCGGTTGCTTCAAAGCCCACGACGCCGGGACCATTGAACTTAAAAGAATGTTCGTCAAACCCGCATTCCGCGGCAAAGGAATCGCGTCGCTCATGGTTGCTGAACTGGAAAAATGGGCGACCGAACTGGGTTATGAAAGCATCGTCCTGGAAACCGGTATCGGCCAGCCGGAAGCAATCGCGCTGTACCGAAAGCTCGGGTACGCCGACATTCCGCATTTCGGAGAATTCCCGGAAGAATCGCGGAGTGTTTGTTTGGGGAAGGGAATAGTGTGCTAAACTTGCTCTAAGATAAAACAAGGATACAGTATATGCTTGTGATTATTTTGAAAATTTCTGGAAAAATTTATATTTATCCAACGTCCTCTATCAGCCGGTAAAACGTCATTATCAAGTGGAAAACACAGCCCAACCCTTCTACCAAAAAGCCTCCCTGACCCTCCTGGCGATCGGCATTATCATGGTCGCGATTTACCTGGGGCAGGATATTATTGTGCCGCTGGCGTTGGCCGGGTTGCTGGCGGTTTTGCTGCGGCCGCTGGAAAGCTGGCTCACCGGGCTGGGTATTCCAAAGGTGATTTCAATCACATTGGCATTGACGATCGCAATATTGGTCGTTTCGGCGGTGACAGTGCTTATTTCCATGCAGCTGGCCGAGTTTTCCGACGAGTGGCCGAAGCTCAAACGGAATATCGACCATTTTTACCGCGATGCGCGCCGCTGGATACGCCGGGAATATAGCGTGAGCTACCGCCAGCAGGCCGAATACCTGAAAAATGCCCAGAGCAAAACGCTCGAAACATTCCAGGGGCCCGAAACGCTCGGCGTCGTCACCGGGCCGCTTACGTCGCTGATCCTGATCCCGATCTATACGTTTTTGCTGCTCTATTACCGCGCCATGCTTATTCATTTTACCGTGGTACTCTTCGCCGAAGAGCACAAGCAGCGCGTGCTGGACGTATTGGGGCAGATAAAATCCATTATCCAGAGCTATATGGTGGGTCTGCTGCTGGAAACGACGGCCGTGGCGGTGCTCAACTCGGCGGGGCTGCTCGTTCTGAATGTCCAGTATGCAATTTTGCTGGGCGTGATGGCGGCGATCCTGAACCTGGTGCCTTACATCGGCGGCCTCGTCGCGACAGCGCTGGCGGTCATGGTGACGTTCATCAGCCATCCCGAAATAGACGTGCTGCTGGGCGTGGTGGGGATTTTTGTCGTAGTACAGGTGATTGATAACAACTTCCTCGTCCCATTCATTGTCGGCTCCAAAGTGCGGATCAATGCGTTGGTATCCATCGTGGGCGTGCTCGTAGGCGGTGCGCTGGCGGGGTTGTCGGGAATGTTCCTCTCGATTCCGGCCATTGCGATGATGAAGGTGATTTTCGACCGGGTCGAAGGACTGGAACCGTGGGGAATTCTGCTCGGCGACCAGACGCCCGAGCAGGCGAATAACAATCTGTTCCGTTTTGTAAACCTGAAAAAACCAGGCTCGGAAGAAGGGGATAACCAGCCGTGACAAGTATCACGACCGGTTATATTGGTGTCAGCTTACAAATTGCTTGGTATCCACCACCGCTTTAATGTCATGCAGCAGGCTGAACAGCCCGAAGAATGTGCGGTTGATGTAAATAAAATGCTTCGAGCCGCGGTTCATGTTCATCTTCCGCATCTCCTTGTCGTTGGCATATTTCTCGCCTAATGCCGCCAGTTTCAGGAAAAATTCCTCGTCCGAAAAGTCGAACGTTTCGGCCTGGAACGGCTGGGTGAGCAATGCGAAGATTTCGCGGAAAAGATTCGAAAAATAAATGGTCTCGGCTTCGGTATCCTTGTCTGTCAGGATTTCGAGCTCGCGCAGTTTGGCGTCGAATACATCCTGATTGTTCAGATTTTCCGGTTCGGCCAGCTCGAAATAGGGTAAATAAAAATCCTCCGGTATTTCTTTGATGCAGCCAAAATCAATGGCAATAAGGTTATCGTTGTCGTCGATCAGGAAGTTGCCGGGGTGCGGGTCGGCGTGGACTTTGCGGAGCTGGTGCACCTGGAACATGTAAAAGTCCCACAATGCCTGGCCGATCTTGTTAGCCGTTGCCTGATCAGGGTTCGTTTTGCAGAACTCCGACCAATGCTTGCCGCTCATCCAGTCCATCGTGATCACGCGCTCGGACGAGAATTCCGGATAGTATTTCGAGAAACGCAGGTTCGGGATGTGGCTGCATGCTTCGGCGATCTCGCTGCTCTGCGCTATTTCAAGAATGTAGTTCGTTTCCTCGGTCAGTTTCGTTTCCACTTCCTTGAAATACTTGTCCGAGTCCTTCGCCTGGATATTGAACATCTTCATCGCGATCGGCCGCACGAGCGCCAGGTCCGACGAAATGCTTTCCGCCACGCCCGGATACTGGATTTTCACCGCGAGCTCTTTGCCGTTGTGCGTGGCCTTATGCACCTGGCCGATGCTGGCCGCATTGATCGCATTCGGATTAAAAGTGTCAAACAGTTCGAGGGGCGATTTTCCGAAATATTTGCGGAATGTTTTCACTACCAGCGGCGCCGATAGCGGCGGTACCGAAAATTGCGAGAGCGAAAACTTCTCCACATAAGCCTGCGGCAGGAAGTTTTTCTCCATACTAAGCATCTGCGCCAGCTTCAATGCGCTGCCTTTCAGACTTTTGAGGCTATCATAAATATCCTCCGCATTGTTGCTGTTGAGGTTATCCCGCGCCGTCTCCGGGCTGGTGATCTTCTCGCCGTAATATTTCAGGTAATTTCCCCCAATCTTGACCCCTGTTGAAATGAGCCGGGTGGCGCGCCGTATTTTGGAAGTAGGTATGCTGTCAATTGTCTCCATTCCTACTTCAATTTTTCTTTAATCAAAAACTTCCCGAAATCGATCACGCTCTCCAATGGCGTGGTGTCGATCAGGTCAAATGTGGCGCGGATGGATTTCTCGATGAAAAGGTCCGTTTTTTCAAAACCTACGGATTCGTCGTCGATCCAGAATTTCAATGTCAGCAGCAGCTGAATCCACGCGCCTTCTTCCAACGCATCCTGCTGCGCTTTGCGGATGCGCTCGCTCTTGGCTTTGAGGTAACCGTCGCTGATTTCGTGGATATATTCCTTGAAACTGTTACGGAATTCTTTGAGTTTCAAAATACCGTTCAGCCTGTTCTTGTCCTGTTTCAAGGCAAAAACCACATAGCTGCGGTTGGCGGTCAGTATCTCGACAAGCGTAAAATAATACGCCAGCAATTTGTCCCTGAAACCCACGCCGTCGATCTCCCCGCTCTGGTTGATCAGCGTCGCAGCCAGATTATGAAAACTTACAAAAACGCGTCTTTCAAGCGAATCAATGGAAGTAAAGAACTTATAAAATTCCTTTTCCGTAAAGCCGTGCTCCTTGGCAAACAAATACACCGATTCCGGCTTTTTGTTGTTTTCAAGGCAGTAATGCATGTATAACTCGGTGATCTTATCGGCAGTCAGTTCCACGGTCGCAAGTGGTAATGCCTTCGGTTTGGTAGCCATCAGAAGTATTGGTTTACTTATGGAAGATGAGTCTCATTCAGGTAAACGCTTCCCACGGCGATTTAATTCGAAAACACATTCAAATTGAGGAACGCATTGCGAAACTTTCCTTTCGGGTCCATTTGTGCGGCGAGCTCGCGGAATTCCGGCAGTTTTTCGTACCGCTTTTCAAGCAAACCGGGCGAAACAGTGAACAATTTGCCCCAATGCGGCCGCGGGTTGAATGGCGCCAGTTCCTTTTCAATTACGGGCAACAACTTACTTACAGCCGGCCAGTCCTGCTTCCAGGTAAAGTGAATTGCTACGGAATCCTGCTTGTAACACGGGCTCAGCCATAAATTATCTGCTGCAATGGTCCGCACTTCGGAAGTAAACAAATGCGGGCTGATCTGCGCGCCCATTTTGGAAATGGCCAGGATCGCATCCACGGCGTTCTTCCGCGGCACAAAATATTCCGTTTGCAATTCCTTTCCGCTGCTGGGTGTGAAACCCATTTTGAAATGCGGCATCCGCTCATACCACGGCCCCGGCACGCCCATTTGCTCGGTACAGTTTTCCGCCGAAAGTTCCGGGATCGGGTGCATGTTTTTTGTAGCCAGTTTTCCGCCGAAGAGTTCTTTATTCGGTAGGGTTTTCAGAGGCTTTTCACTATTGGTTTTAAATTTCACCCAAACCTCGGCAATGTCGTCGGTAGCCCAGTTGGTGAACAAACTCACACTGTCCCCGCTCCCTTCTATTTCATCGAAATGGGCTTTCAACTGGCTTAGAGGGACATTTTCATACACATATTGACCCATCATAAACGTCGGCTGAACGGCCAGCGTCACCTTCGTCACCACGCCCAATGCACCTAAATGCACCACCGCCGCATTGAACTTTTCCTCGTCCTTTTCTTTGCTGAAATGCACCACATCACCCGCGGCCGTCACCAGCTCAAACGCCGTTACCGCCGTTGCCAGGTTGCCATTCTTCTCCCCCGACCCGTGCGTGGCCGTAGCGCACGCCCCCGCGACCGAAATGTGCGGCAGCGAGGCCAGGTTATGCAATGCGAAGCCTTTTTGATGCAGGAAAGGCGCCAATTGGCCGTATTTCAGTCCCCCGTTTACGGTCACTGTTTTATTTTTGGTATCTAAATCAATCACCTCTTCCGCACCTACCACGGTAACAAACTGGTCTTTCGTATCCGCAATGTCGTTGAAGCAATGCCGCGTACCGAGCACTTTCAGTTTCGGGTATTTTTTCACGATTGTCTGGACTTGCTGAAGATTTTTGCCCAAATCCAGCTTGTCGGTGCTGTATTCCAGGTTGCCTGCCCAGTTGCGAAGCTTGTCGCCATTGGCCCAGCCGGCCAGCGGAGAAAGTAATGGAGCCGTCATTAATGCGGATGAAAGTTTAATGAAAGTACGTTTGTTCATGCGGTAGTCAGGTTGAAATGCACGAATAGGAATTTATCCCAAATTAATTGAATAATTCAGCATTCCAACCCGGACTTGCCGTTTCAGGCCGTCTTTTCCAAAGCGGTTTTCAGAATGCGCGCCGCTTCGGAGAGTTCCTTTTCATCGAGATTACCGAAGCCCAGGCGCATCGCGCTGAGCCGGCCTGTCTGGAAAAGCAGCGTCTGCGGCAAATGCAGGTTCTCGCGCAGGCACTCCTTGCTCACGCGCATAAGGTTGATGTCGCGCCGCCATTCAGTCCAGATCGCCAGACCGCCCGGCGGGGCGGTAAACGAAAGATATTCCCGGAAATCGGTTTCCAGGATTCCGGTAAAAAGGTCGCGGCGCTGGTGGTATGTTTTCTGCGCCTTCTTGATATGCCGCTGAATTTCACCCTCGTCGAGCAGCTCGGCCAATGCCTGTTCCATCATCAGATCGCCTTGCCGGTCGATGATCCGCCGCATTTTGCCCAACTCGCGGATGAGGTTTTGCGGCGCTACCACATAGCCCGAACGTAGTCCCGGCGCCAATGCCTTGCAAAATGAGCCGACATACACGACCATACCGGCCCCGTCGGCGCTCGCCAGCGGCAGTACCGGACTGCTGTTGTAGTGAAAATCGTAATCGTGGTCGTCTTCGAGAATGATAAAACCGTACTGCACCGACAAATTCAGCAATTCCACCCGCCGCTCTGCACTCAGCGTGACGGTGGTAGGGTAATGGTGGTGAGGGGTGATATACAGCATCCGGATCGGCCGCTGCTCGCAAAGCTGCCGCACGGCCTCCACCGAAATACCCTGGTCGTCAACCGGCACCGACAGGATATTCGCGCCAGCCTGTTGAAAAATCATGTTGGCAACATAGTAACTCAAATCCCCGACGACCACATTGTCACCCTTTTTCAGCAGCAATGTAGAAGCGAGGTAGATCCCCATTTGAATGCCCCGCGTGGTGATGATGTTCTCCGCACCGATATGCAGGCCGCGGGTATTGTTCAGGTAAGTCGCCAGCCGCTCGCGGAACCAGATATTACCCTCCACATGCGAGTAGGTGAGGTATTTACGGTTATTATTTCTTCTCAAAACGCTGGAATAGGCCTTTGCGAGCTTGTCCATAGGCGCCAGGCGCACATCCGGCAGGCCGTCGGTAAATTCCAGGTCGACGCGTGAAAGTGACACCGGGCGATCGAGCAGCATACTTTCCTCGAATGCGAAGCCGGTCTGCCGGGGGTACTGTTTCAAATCGTTCACGCTGGCCGGCAACGCGCTGCCCCGGACTACCGGGCTCTTCCGCGTCACAAACGTCCCGCGGTTCGGCAGCATTTCGATCCACCCCTGGGCGTCGAGCTCGTTGTATGCCGCTACCACTGTTTTGCGGTGGACATCCAGCATTTCCGAAAGCGCCCGGGTACCAGGCAGTTGCACGCCCGTTACGAGCACGCCGCGCTGGA
Source organism: Dyadobacter beijingensis DSM 21582 (assembly GCF_000382205.1). GTDB lineage: Bacteria > Bacteroidota > Bacteroidia > Cytophagales > Spirosomataceae > Dyadobacter > Dyadobacter beijingensis. Next base: position 556,116 of record NZ_KB907790.1, on the reverse strand, counting down.
TGGCGTTGATCATCTGGTGCGCGATTTGCAAATAAACAGGTGTGCCGGACGAACGGTCCAGCAGGATCACATTTTTAAAAGGAATTCCAACCGGACTACTCATTAGATTCAAACCGGAGCATATAAACGGTCCGGCAAGATAATAGTTTTGTGTTGAAAAATGACCGACGACCGACGACCGACGACCGCTGACCGCTGACCGCTGACCGACGACCGCTGACCGACGGCCAGAGGCCTTCGGCCGACGATTAATTAAAACCGTTTCAATTCAAAAAGCCAAATCAATGGTCTATGGTCAGCCACAGGCTATCAGCGGTCCGGCCGTCAGCGGTCGTCGGTCAGCGGTCGGCCATCAGCGGTCAGCGGTCCGGCCGTCAACGATCAGCGGTCAGCGGCCCGGCCGTCAGCGGTCAGCGGTCAGCGGTCGGCCATCGGCGGTCAACGGTCCGGCCGTCTGCGATCAGCGGTCAGCGGTCCGGCCGTCAACGGTCGGCGGTCGGCGGTCAGCGGTCGGCCATCGGCGGTCAACGATCAGCCGTATGCGGTCAAAAAAACACAAATCGTTACATCAAAAGCACAATGAAGCACCATTACGCAACCACCTTCCTGCTGTTACTCCTTGCCCACCTCGGGTCGGCCCAGGAGATATCGCTGGATCCCGTTACCGTCACCTCTTCGCTGGTCGAAAAACGCGCGTCGCAAACCGGCCGCAATATCGCCGTGATCAAAGGCGAATATTTCCAGCAGCTCCCCGTCCACAGCATAGACGATCTGCTGCGTTACGTGCCAGGTGTCGAAATCCAGGCCCGCGGGCCGCAGGGTTCGCAGAGCGATATTATTTTGCGCGGCGGCACCTTCCAGCAGGTACTGGTTATCCTCGACGGCATTCGCCTCAACGACCCTAATACCGGTCATTTCAACAGTTATATCCCCATTTCACCCGCCGAAATTGATCGCATCGAGGTGTTGAAAGGCGCTTCGTCGGCGCTGTACGGTTCCGATGCCGTGGGCGGGGTTATTCATGTCATTTCCAAGACATTCGCTGCAAGGCTTTCGGGCAATGCGGAAGAGCCTGTCCAAAAAACACAGGTGAACGGCGGCATCAGCGCCGGTGAGTATGGATTACTGAATGCCAATGTCGGCGCATTCGTGCAGCGTAACAAGCTGGCTATTTCGGGCGGGTATCTGTCCAATAATGCATCCGGCGTGCAGCAGCGGGGCATCAAAGGCTATTTTCACAACAATACCGCATCGTTGTCACTCAGTTACGCCATCTCGCCAAACTGGAATATCGCCCTTCGCAGCGCTTACGACCACCGCGATTTTGCCGCGCAGAACTTTTACACCGTCCTGAAATCCGACACGGCCAGCGAGAAAGTCAAAATGTCGTGGAACCAGGTGCGGGTGGCTTATCAAAAGAACAAAACGGCGTTTTCGATCGACGGCGGCTACAAGTCGGTGCAGGACACTTACCTGTTCAACCCGCATTCCATTGCCAACAGCAGCAAATCGCGCTTATGGCAGGGGCTTGCGACCCTGCAGCAAGGATTGGCGGCGCGTACGAACCTCATCGCAGGCGTTAATTTCCAGCAGCGCAACATCGCTTCCAACGACCGCGGCAACCATACTTTAAATCAGCTCGCACCATTCCTGTCGGTGGTACAGAATATCGGGGAGCATTTCACAGTCACCCCTTCCGTGCGTATCGACTGGCGCGAAAGCATTGGTACAGAGGCTTCTCCCCAGATCAATTTATCCTACAAAAAAGCTAGCTGGCAGCTTCGTGCAAGCGCAGGCAAAACCATCCGCGACGCCGATTTCACCGAGCGTTTCAACAACTATGCGAAAACACTGGTTACGGGCGGCAGCGTGGGTAATCCCGACCTGAAAGCGGAGCGTTCGTTCAGCTACGAAGCCGGTGCCGACTGGTTCCTTACCAGCAATGCGGCTTCGCAACTGAAAGTATCGGCGACCTTTTTCCAGCGTCGCCAGAAAGACCTGATCGACTACGTGACTACGCCATATGCACAAATGCCGCGCAAGGAGAACCTCTCACCTACCGGCACGTTCGGGCTCGCATTGAACATCGCCGAGGTGAATACCACGGGTTTTGAGCTGGATATTCAATCTGCCAATACCATTTCCGACCATCAGAAACTGCTTTTCAACGCCGGACTTACCTGGCTCGACAGCGACAACAAAAGCAATATCCAGTCATTCTACCTGTCGTCGCACGCCAAATTCCTCGCCAATTTCTCAGCCATTTACCAGGTTTCGGGCTTTTCTTTGAGTTTGAATGGTTTGTACAAGAAGCGGGCAGAACGGGAAGCGTCGGCCATCGAGGCGGTTATTTCCAAAAACTACTTTCTCCTCAACGCCCGCGCCGAATACGCATTCCTGAACCGTCAGCTGGGCATTTTTATACAGGCTGATAACGCATTCGACAAGCAGTACAGCGATGTGCTCGGTTCCGTAATGCCCGGCCGCTGGGTGATGGGCGGCGCCCGTTTCAATTTCAGCCGATAGCACGGCATTATTTTTGCAGGAGTTCGTATATTCAAAGTGAATACACCCACTTATGTTTTGGAATATACGTAACTCCTGTTTTCTATTGGCATTCCTTGCATTTTCCTCATCACAGGCACCCGGCGGAACAGACATCAGCCCGGCAGAACCTTCCGCCCGGAAAATGAATGTTTATTTCATCAGCGGCCTTGGTGCCGACGAACGTGTTTTCGCTAAACTGAAACTCGATCCTCGGCTGAATGTCAGGCATATTAAATGGGTGAAGCCGCAGAAAAGGGAGACATTGCAGCACTATGCGGCCCGTTTGAGCAAGCAGATCGACACTTCGCAGCCGTTTCAACTGGTGGGCTTGTCGTTCGGCGGCGTGGTGGCCTCGGAGATCGCCGATGTCGTATGTCCGCAGCAGGTTACGCTCATATCGAGCATGTCCACGGGCGTCCCGCTTTCCCGGTTTTACCAGCAAATGATCCGTTTTCTACTGATGTCGCCGCTCTCGGCGCCGCTGCTGAAATCGGCCAACCGCGTTACTTACAATTATTTCGGCGCTGAAACGCCCGAGATGAAAAAGCTCCTGAAAGCGATCCTGCACGACACCGACGTGAAGTTTTTGAAATGGGCCCTCGTACGCATGAGCGGCTGGGACCGCAAGGACCGCATCGATAACCTGTTCCACATCCACGGGACGGCCGACAAGCTGATCCCGATCGTCATTGTCAAGCCCGACATTATCATTGAGGGAGGCGGGCATTTGATGGTATATGCACAAGCCGATCAGATTTCCAAAATCCTCAACCACCGGCTTACGTCCATTGATTCAGCAGAATGATTTTGCCGATATGGTCGCTGCTTTCCATTAATGCATGTGCCGCGGCCGCGTCGGCGAGCGGAAATGTGCGGAAGATCACCGGCTTAAATGCCCCGCGTTCCAGGACAGGCCATACATTCGCCCGGATTTCGGAAGCCAATGCCGCTTTGAATGCCGTACCCCGGTTTCTTAATGTACTGCCGGTAATCGTCAGCCGCTTGCGCATGATCAGGCTGAAATCCACCTCGTCGGCACCTTTCACTTTTCCGCCTTTCATGGTATTGATAAAAACAAGCCGGCCTTCCTCGCGCAGCAAACGCAGGTTTTTGGGAATGTAGTCACCGCCTACCATATCGAGAATGACGTCCGCACCCAGCTTTCTCAGCACTTCTTCAAAGTCGGAAGTTTTGTAGTTGATACTCCTATCAGCCCCTAATGCATCGCAGGCCGCACATTTCTCATCCGAACCGGCTGTGGCAAAAACCTCCGCACCGAATGCTTTCGCTATTTGAATGGCTGTAATGCCGATCCCGCTGCTGCCGCCATGCACGAGAAAACGCTCTCCTGCCAGCAGGCGGCCTCTTTGAAATACATTATGCCAAACGGTAAATATGGTTTCGGGCAAGGAAGCAGCCTGTATAAATGCTTCGCTGCCGAACCCTTCGGGTACGGGCAGGCAATGGCCCTCGTGTGCGAGCGCATATTCCGCATAGCCCCCTCCTGCCAGCAATGCGCATACGGCGTCTCCGGGTTTCCATCCGGTAACGTCCGGGCCGGTTTGTTCGATGATACCGGCTACTTCCAGGCCCGGAGTATCCTGCGGGGCGCCGGGCGGCGGCGGGTAGTTGCCTTTTCGCTGGAAGACGTCGGGCCGGTTCACGCCTGCCGCGAATACTTTAATGAGTACTTCCGAACCAGTCGGCTGCGGCGCAGGCACTTCCCGGATTTGCAGGACTTCCGGCCCGCCGGGTTCGGTAATGACAATGGCTTTCATGAATAAATTTCTTTACCAAAAGGGGCGAACGACAGGCTCATCAGCTTGAAATGCTGCTTCGCAAATGGCAGCCCGATGATGGTGATCGCGAGCAGAATGCCGAATACCAAATGCGTCAGCGCGATCCAGATGCCGCCCATGAAGATCCAGATGATGTTGAAAACGGTGGAAAGGCAGCCCGTCGGCCCCGAAACTTCGCGCACATGCTGGCCGAACGGGAAAAGCGTCATCAGCCCGATTTTGAAACACTGGATACCGAACGGAATGCCGACAATGGTGATGCAAAGGGCAAGCCCGGCGACCATATATTCGAGAAAAACGACGAATCCGCCGAAAATAAGCCAGATAATGTTTCCGATAAAGTTCATGACGCTTTCATTTTGGGTGTGACTAACGGGTTAAAACTAATTCCGCCAGCAACTAATGTGCCTGATTTTCGATGGACGGCGCCAGTTCACAATCACCGGACGTAATCGCTGACTTCCAGTTATCTATTTTCAGCAGCCTGAAAAATTCTTCCTCTTCGATTTCCCGCACCCCGCCCGGCGGCAGGTCACCCAGCTCCAAATTCTCGATACTGGCGCGGACGAGGCGTTTGCAACGGTGGTTTGCCTCGCGCACCATTTTGCGCACCTGGTGGTATTTGCCTTCCGTCAATGTAATGCTGAGCCAGGTATTCGGCGCGTCGGAATGTCCTTCGCTCGGATGTTTTTCCAAAATCGCCGGCCGGTCGATGATCTCCACTTCGCAAGGTGCCGTCGTGTAATAGCCGCCGCCTTTGATCCGGATCGGAATGCCCGTGCGCAACAACGCTACGGTTTCTGGCGGTACGACGTGGCCCACATTCACCCAGTAAGTGCGCTTATGCGGCACCTCGCCCAGAAAGAGCAAATTAGTAACCTTTTTATTGGTCGTAAGAATCAGCAATCCTTCCGAGGCGCTGTCCAGCCGCCCCACCGCATGCGTGCCCTCTGGAAACTCAAAATCCAGCGCCCCCAGCAACCGCACATCATGCGAGCTGACAAACTGGGAAACCATATTGATCGGTTTATTGATAATGAAGTAGCGGCGTGGTGTCGGAGTCATGCGTAGTTAAAATTCCCACTCCAAATTTTCCGGATCCTGATGACTATTCCAAATGGTCAGGATCTGGATTTGGGATTCTGTTTCCTCGTAAATCACAAAATAGTCGCGCACAATCTTGATGCGAACATGGTCGATATCCGTGCGTTACCCGATTCCAGGATGCTCGGACACGATTTGTGCAGCTTCCTGGAAGAGTCGGTTCAACCTGATGCTATACGCTTTCGACTTGTTCCTTTTGATCCAGTCGATCAACCGTTCCTTCAATCCTGTTGCAGACATTGCTTTCTAATTTGATTATCCGAATATACAAGTTTTCGGGCTCACTTCTTATGCCCCGCTTCGTAATGCGCCTGCAACAAATCTTCCCCGAAATCGCTCGTCAGGTCGCGGACGACGGAATGGATGTGGTTGCCGCCGTTCTGGGTGTTGTCGAACTCGATGAGGAAGGTGGGGCCGTGGATGCGGTAGTAGTGCCCGTGGCCGGTACCTATTTCGGGTTGCTGGTCGCCGAGCCAGGCGAAATGGATCTTGTCGAGGCCGTTCTTTTCCAGTTCGGCCCATTGCTGGTTCTTTAATGTCACGTGGTAGCGTTGCAGATAGGTCATGATGAGCTTTTTGAACGTCGCTTTTTGCGCGGCATTCAATTCACCCATCGCGATGCCTTCCATTTTGGCCAGCGAGGCCTTCCGGGTGTTGGAAGTGAATATTTCGTTCGGGGCCTTGTCGCCCAGGTTCGCTTTGGAAAGCTGGGAGGCGTCGAGGCTGTGCAATAGTTCAAACGCCATATCCTGCTCGGCTTTCAGGATTCGCTTGCCTTTTTGCGGTACCTCGGCCATGACCGTGCCGGGGTTGCTGCCCATGAAACTGGGCGTGTAGGTGACCTGGTTACCGATCGACGAGAAGTGCAGCGACAAATGGTGCCCTTCCACCCGCCAGCCCCAGGGATCTTTCCCCGGCGTGCCGAATACGAGGAATGCATAGTTTTCCGGATCGCGGTAAGTATCGTTGGCGGGGCGCGTTTCTACCACGCGCAGCACATTTTCCAGGTCGATAATCTGCTCGGCTTTGCTGTAACCCTCCTGGCTGAGCACGACGTGCACCATCGCCATCGCCGCTTTGCGCTGGGCGGCGTTCATGGTTTTAAATGTAATGCCTTTCCGGGCGCGGGGCGTAAAATTCCAGTCGAAACGGGCGAGGTCGGCGTAGGGCAGCTCGGTTTCCTTCCGCTGTTCGGCGGAAAGGGTTTTGAGGAAAGTCGTTACCGCGGCCTGCATTTCACGGGCGAGCCGGTCGTCGATCGGGGTCGGAACGGGCTTGGGCAATGGCCGGGCAAAGGCTGCAAGGTCATTCGTTAATGCCGTCGTCAGGGCCAGGGATAAACACCAGAGCAACTTTTTCATATCGTTTCGGTTTGAAATAAATCCTTGTTTTTTACGCATTTAAAAGCCGCCGCCGCATGCGTTTCTACCTGAAACCGCCCGCGCGCGTCTTTCACGCATATTTTCCGGGAAAGGCATTAGTTTTGCGGTTTATTTCGAAACAATATGATGCAGTGGGAAAAATTGCTGTCCGCCAAACGCTGGGGCAGTGAAGACAAGTACAACTCCGATCCTACCGAGGCCCGCTCGGAGTTCCAGCGCGATTACGACCGGCTGATCTTTTCATCGCCATTCCGGCGTTTGCAGAACAAGACGCAGGTTTTTCCCTTACCCGGCAGCATTTTCGTCCATAACCGGCTCACGCACAGCCTCGAAGTAGCAAGTGTAGGCAAGTCGTTGGGACGAATGTTCTATAATCACCTGAAAACCACCGACCCGCATGTCGACGACACGTTGCCGCTCATCAGCGAGATCGGTAACATCGTGTCCGCCGCATGCCTCGCGCACGACCTTGGCAACCCGGCATTCGGGCATTCGGGAGAGGCGGCGATTTCGCATTACTTTACCGATGGCGAAGGTTTGAAATACAGAAACGAGGTTAGCGATGCGCAATGGGCCGATCTGACGCATTTTGAAGGGAATGCCAATGCGATCCGCATCCTCACGCACCCTTACGCAGGCAAAGGCTACGGCAGTTTCGCATTGACCTACTCTACACTGGCCGCCATTGCCAAATACCCGTGCGAATCGCTGGCAGGGCATCGGAAAGCGAATATTTATACCAAAAAATACGGCTTCTTCCAGTCGGAGCAGGCGGGATTTCAAAAGATCGCGACGGAGCTAGGGCTTGCGCAGGTCTCGGAAACGCCGGTAGTTTACAAAAGGCATCCGCTGGTATACCTCGTAGAGGCGGCAGACGATATTTGTTACAATATCATCGACCTCGAAGACGCGCACCGACTCAAAATCCTCTCTTACCAGGAAGTGGAAGCTTTGCTCCTCGCACTGTGCAACGATCCACGGATGCCGGGCCGGCTGGCGGAAATCGAGGACGATGATGCCAAAATCGGGCTGCTGCGTGCGAAATCCATCAGTACCCTTATCGGCGCGTGTTCGGAACTATTTATCAATGAGCAGGATACCATTCTCAAAGGTGATTTCAATGCCAGCCTGACCGATCGCATTCCCGAGCCGCACCGCTCGGCGATGAAGGAAATCGAACGCATTTCAATCCAGAAAATTTACAACTATTCTTCGGTCGTACAGATCGAAGTGGCGGGTTATAAGGTCATGGGCGGGCTGCTGGAAGAATTTGTACCGGCTTATCTGAACAATAACTCGCACTACACCCGCAAACTCGTCGACTTGATCCCTAAACAATTCATCACTACCCGAACGGATACCTATTCCAAAATCCAAACGGTCCTCGATTTCGTGTCGGGTATGACCGACTTGTACGCGGTAGAATTATTCCGAAAAATTAAGGGAATCTCGTTCCCATCTATTTCTTAGCAGAAATGCGTTCATCGTAGCTGTATAGCGTCAAGCGTAAAAATAGTTCGTTCTCAAAAGTTTTTATGTAAATTGTAGATCGAATTAAATAGCCGCAACCACCTGTACATATGCAGATTGAACAGTTTGTCTATTCGGATAAGCCGTCTGAAATCTCATTCCCGTTTTCACCGCAATTACTGTTCATTTTCGGCGACAGGGAATTGCTGGAAACGACGGGTATTTCAGCACAATTAGCCGCCCAATATCCAGATGCCATTTTCTCGGGATGCTCCACGGCCGGCGAGATCGCCAACGAGTCGGTGCGGGACCATACCGTGATTGTGACGGGCATTGCATTCGACCATGTAACGGTCCAAAGCTCGAAGATCAGCCTCGAAGACATCGGCTTCGACAGCTCCGAGGCCGGTAAGCAACTCGTTTCCAAACTTCCCCTGGAAGGTTTGAAACATGTTTTTGTGATTTCCGACGGGCTGAAAGTCAATGGCACCGACCTCGTGAAGGGCATGTCGGAAGGCTTGTCCGACGGCGTGACCATTACCGGCGGTCTGGCTGGGGACGGCTCGCATTTTGCCCGTACAATAATTATAGAGCCCGATGGAAAAGTGGCGACGGAAAGTGTGGCGGCAATCGGCTTTTATGGTGAGAAATTGTCGATCGGTTACGGCTCGCGCGGTGGCTGGGACAGTTTCGGGCTCGACCGGCAGGTGACGCGTTCCAAAGACAATATCCTGTTCGAAATCGACGGACAGCCTGCATTAGACCTTTATAAATCATTCCTTGGCGAAAAGGCGAAGGATTTGCCGGCCTCCGGGCTGCTGTTCCCGCTGAGTATGCGCGACAATGAGGACCGTGTGCCGGTGGTACGGACGATATTGGGTATTAATGAGGAGGAAAAAAGCCTCACGTTCGCGGGCGACATTCCGGAAGGCTCTTTTGTGCGTCTGATGAAAGCCAATAACGACCGGCTGATCAATGGCGCCGAAGAAGCCGCCCAGGAAGCAGCGCGGGGCCTGCACAATAACCCCGAGTTTGCCATTCTCGTAAGCTGCGTAGGACGTAAGCTGGTACTGAAACAAATGGTGGAAGAGGAAGTGGAATGCGTTTCGGAAGTGCTGGATGGGCCTGTGATGACGGGTTTTTACTCTTATGGAGAACTGGCACCATTCAACCGCGGCTCGCTGTGCGAGCTGCATAACCAAACGATGACTATTACTACTTTTCGTGAATAAGATCCATGCAAACGCTTGAACTGACCGAAACCAGTTATCACCGGCTTTTAAAACGGCAGATCAGGAAGTCGCTACCTCCTGAACTTGCCGAACATTCTGATATACAAGATTTCTTACTGGCTGTAAACCAAGCCTATACCGAATACCAGGACGACCTCACCCGCATGGAGCTCATCCTCGAACAAAGCTCGGGCGAGCTTTTCAAGGCCAACCGCGAGCTGAGCCGCATTGCCCAGGAGAAAACCGAAGAGGCTGCGCACACGAGCAAACGGCTGGAAGAAGTCGTCGGCAGTATTTCCGAAGTACTGGTGCAGCTGGACCGGGAAGGGAACTTTACCTACCTCAACCAGGCCTGGGAAAGCATTACCGGCTACCCCGTCAGCACCAGTTTGGGCCAAAGTTTCAAAGGCTTCTTCCCGACGCTCGAATCCCGTGACAAACTGGTTGACATACTCACCCCGGGAACCGATACAAAAGACGAAACCATCCGGCTGATCACCGCAAACGGCCAGGAAAAGTGGCTTGGCGTGTCGCTGAGCCCCTATTATTCCAATGGCGGGCACATTGGCTTTACAGGTACGCTCGCGGACGTGACCGCGCGCGTGACGGCCGAGACGAAGCTTCAATCCTACACCCGTGACCTGGAACGGATCAATGCCGAGCTCGACCAGTTTGCCTATGTGGTGAGCCACGACCTGAAAGCGCCGCTGCGGGCAATCAACAACCTTTCGGAATGGATCGAGGAGGACATCAGCGACATGCTGGAAGGCGAAACGAAGGACCAGTTCCGGCTTCTGCGCGGGCGCGTGCACCGGATGGAAAATCTCATCAACGGTATTCTCTCTTACTCGCGCGCGGGGCGGATGAAAACAGTGCGCGAGAAGTTCAACATCCGCGGGTTCGTGGACGAGCTGTGCGAATCTTTCAGCACCAAAAAACCCTTGAAATTCACCATTGAAGGCGATAAAGCGACGGACATTGAGGCCGAAAAAATCGCATTGACCCAGATTTTACAAAACCTGATCTCCAACGGTATTAAGTACAACGACAAGGCCGAAATCGACATTACCGTCGGATGGAAAGACCTTGGCGGCCAGTTTGAGTTTTACGTGGGCGACAACGGCCCCGGTATCAGTCCCGAGTTCCACGAGCGGATATTTATCATTTTCCAGACATTACAGGCGCGGGACGAGGTGGAGAGTACCGGCGTAGGGCTCGCCATCGTGAAAAAAATACTCGACGAGAAACATAGCAAAATCAGAATTGACTCGGTCATGGGCGAAGGCACGACCTTCTTTTTTACCTGGCCAAAAAATGAAGCAAAAGACATTTAGGATGTCAAAAACCCATTTTAACTATCATTCAAATTTACACAATGTCCCTTTCCAATCCTGTTCCGATGACCATACTCCTGGTAGAAGATGATGAAGTAGATGTGATGAATGTCAAGCGGGCGTTCAAGAAGAACAACATTTCCAATCAGCTTGTGATCGCATCCAATGGTATTGAGGCACTTTCGCTGCTCCGTTCCGAAACTTTGGAATACCCGAAGCCGAAAATCGTGTTGCTGGACCTGAATATGCCTAAAATGGGCGGTATCGAGTTCCTGAAAGAGATCAGACAAGACCCCGCGCTGAGTTCGCTTTCGGTGTTTGTAATGACTACTTCCAATGAAGACAGTGACAAAATCGACGCATTTAACCTGAATGTCGCCGGTTATATCCTCAAACCCTTGTCGATGGACCGGTTTATCGCAGCGGTTTCCACATTGAACAGCTACTGGACGCTGTGCGAATATCCTGAATAGCATCCATCCACCACTATAAGCCCCATTATGCCCCCTCTATCCATTCTGCTTGTTGAAGACGACGATATCGACGCTATGAAACTGAGCCGTGCGATCAGCAGGGCGCAGGTTGACATAGGGGAGATACGGATATGCAAATATGCCGAAGAAGCGCTCCAGATGCTCGACACGTGGACGCCCGGCTGTATTTTTCTCGATTACCAGCTGCCCAAAACGAACGGCCTCGAATTGCTCAAAACCGTGAAGGAGCGCGCCCCGCATTTGCCCGTGATCGTGCTTACCTCGCATGGCGACGAACGAATTGCCGTCGAAATGATGAAGGCCGGCGCGCTGGATTATTTTCCCAAATCGGAGATTAATCCTGAGAAGCTCACCAAAGCGTTCCATACCATGAGCCAGATGCTCGAAATGGAAAAAGGCCGGGAAGAAGCCGAGAATGAACTGGCTGAAAAAGAGGAATTTATCAATAAAGTCGCGCTGCTTTCACCAAACATCATTTACGTGATCGACATCGAGAAATGGACCAATATTTTCCATAACAAACAAATATGGAAGATATTGGGCTACTCGGAATACGAGGTGGAAACCGACACACGAAAAGGCCTGGCGCGGATTATCAACGAGCAGGACCAGCATACTTTCCGGACGCATTACAACCATATGCGTTACCACGTGAAAGACGCGGAAGTGGTGGAAAAGGAATTCCGGCTGAAACATAAGGACGGCTCGGAGGTCTGGATCATCACGCGCGAGGTACCGTTCAAGCGCAATGCGCGGGGGCGGGTGCAGGAAGTACTCGGCACGGCGATCGACATTACTTCCCGTAAAATTGCCGAACAGGAGCTGATCCAGGCCAAAAAAGACGCTGAGGAAGCGACACGCATCAAGTCGGATTTCTTGTCGACGATGAGCCACGAAATCCGCACGCCGATGAATGCGATCATCGGGTTTACGGACCTGCTGCTCGGCAGCGGCTTTACCGGGCAGGAGCAGCAATACTTGAATACCATTAAATACTCAGCTGATAATCTGCTGGTTATTCTCAACGATATTCTGGATTTTTCCAAAATTGAAGCAGGCAAGTTCGGCTTGGAAAACTTCGAATTCGACCTCCGCGAGAAGCTGGGGTATTTGATGAAGACTTTCGAAATCCGCGCCCGTGAGAAATCGATCGACTTCACCTTCCATTGCGGCCGTGACGTGCCGCAGATCGTCATGGGCGACCCTTACCGGCTCAACCAGATCATGGTGAATCTGATCGGCAATGCCATCAAATTCACCGAAGAAGGCGGATTTGTGAAAGTAACGGTACACCTCGACGAGGACCACGGCGAGACGGTGGACCTGAAAATCGATGTATCCGACTCGGGCATAGGCATTTCGGAAGACAAGCTGAGCGTCATTTTCGATAGTTTTTCACAAGCGCACGCCAACAATGCGACGCGGAATTTCGGTGGTACCGGCCTGGGACTGAGCATTACGCGGAAGATCACCCAGCTCATGAACGGTACCATTTCGGCACGCAGCCGGCTGGGCGAGGGCAGCACATTCACCGTCGTGCTCCGCTTCGGCAAAGGCAGCACGTCGTATGGAGAGGAAAAAACCGACACGCCGCTGACGTTGTCCCTCAAAGGTTACCGGATCCTGGCCGCAGAAGACATCCTGGCCAACCAGATTTTGCTCAAACATTTGCTTAACAAATGGGAGGCCGAATTTGTGATCTGCAACAACGGCAAGGAAGTACTGCATTCACTGGAAACCGACGACTTCGATCTGATCCTGATGGACATCCAAATGCCGGTCATGGATGGCGTAACGGCCATGAAGAAGATCCAAGGCTCCTATCCGCGTCATAAAAACGTGCCGGTGATCGCGCTCACAGCCGACACCTTCGCCGAAACGACGCCCGAGATTGCGGCCTGCAATTTCAGCGGGTTTGTCACGAAGCCGTTTAAGGCGGATGAGCTGATCCGGGCTATTAATCAGCATTTGAAAGTGAAGGTACCGCATAAGCATGCGGTGATTGGGTGAGGGGTCTGTTGAAGAATTGCCGTATAACCATGAAAGCCTACAACCACAAAAAAGCAGTTCAGCTCATCGAAGGCAGTGGCTATTCTTTTGATTAGATTGTTCTTCATAACTGTCTGCCTTCAACGGTTTGTACGTTTCCACCATATCGAATTTTCGCACGGTACAAATTCCGAGGAATTACCTGATTATAGAAAACAATGATGCACTGATTTTCCGGTTTTTACATAATGCACTCAAAATCAAACGTTAGCAAACCGAAAAAACCCGCGTTTCCGTCGTGATGTAGATCTTACGGTCATCGGCCAACCCCATCTGGTATCCCCCCGTAAACACCCCGAAACTGGGCAGAATCGCCTGGTATTTGTCGATCACAAAGCATGGAAGCCGCACGCTTTGCCGCCCTTTGCCGTACGAGGTGAAAACCGGGTGTACGTGGCCGGCGAAGACGAATTTGGTGATGTCGAATTCCACTTTCGGGTGGTGGGTGAAGATGAAGTTATTTTCCTCATAATCATTCACATATACTTCCAGCTCGCATTCCAGAAGCAGGCTTACGGGCAGGATGTCGTGGTTGCCCATGACGATGATCATGTCCATGTAATGATGGTCGGCGCGCCATTCGCGGAAGGTTTCCCATTCGGAATTGTATTGATTATGGAAAAGGTCGCCGAGGAAAATGATGCGCGTGGCACCGGTTTGGCGGACAATTTCGTTGAGCCGCTCGAAGTTGTTGGCGGCGGCATTGTTCGGGATCGCGATGCCCTCCTTACGGAAATGCGTCACTTTGCCCAAATGCAGGTCTCCGATCAATAATGTTTGTGTTTCTTCCCAAAAAATCGCCCGCTGCGTCAATAATATAAAATGGTTGCCTCTGATCTCAATCTGCATTACCGTACTGTTTGATCATTCGCTGGATCCTGTCGTCCAGTTTCTCCGAAGTTAATTGTTCCCGAAGCCGGTCGACCATGATCGGGAACGAAAATGGCGTCGGCCTGTCGGTATTTTGTATCACTATTTTCTGATGCTCAATCCGGTCGAGCGCCTGCCGCATGCGGACTTCCTCCAATTGATAAGTCAACACCTCCTGGTATGCCTGCTTGATGAGCAAATTATTGTCTTCGTACTTGCTCATTACCGTAAACAGCAACGAGCTGGATGCCTGCAACTGCCTCGTTTTGACATATTTACCCGGATAACCCTGAAACATCAGGCCCGCGATTGCAGCAATTTCCCGGAATTTCCGCTTCGCCATTTCCGTCGCATTCACGCTCTGGTAAATGTCGTCCACGAGGTGTTTGGTAGAAAATAGATCGGTTTCGCCCAGTATTTCGGCCATATCGACATACTGATCACTTAACAACTCAAACCCGTAATCGTTCATCGCTACCGAGAATGTGATCGGCCGCAGCTGGCTGATGCGGTAAGCGAGCAAAATCGACATGCCCTCGTGCACGAGCCGGCCTTCGAACGGGAATATAAAGATATGATATCCCTCGCGGGTTTCGCATTGTTCGATGAGCAGCTCGTTGGTTTTCGGGATCACGGACCGCTTCTCCTGCAATTCCAGTAAGGGCTGCATTTTGGCCAGCTCCACCTCTTTATGCGGGTTTTCGATGGCATCGGCGAGGCGTTCGCGGATAAATGCGGACAGCTGCGACGACAGCGGCATGCGCCCGCCCGCCCAACGCACGAGAAAGCCCTTCTTGCCTTCCGCCTTCTTCACCGTCACGGTCATTTCATGGATTCGCACAAATTCCACGCTCATGCCTGCGAAGAAAAAAACGTCCCCAGCCTTCATCCATGTAACAAACGACTCTTCCACCGCGCCCAGGTATTTCCCGCTTTGCAGCTTAACTTTCATCGAAACTTCGGAAACGATCGTACCCATGCTGAGCAAATGGCGGTGTGCAATGCGGCGGCTCGTCACCACATAGCGGCCATTTACGCGTTCTACTTTCTTGTATTCGTCATAAACCGTCAGCGAGGAGCTGCCCGTAGTAATATAGCCCAAGAGCCATTCCCATTCCTGCCGGTTGAGATATTGGTAACCATATGCATTGCGCACTTCCTCGAAAAGCTCCGCCTCGTCGAACCCCTCGCCTACTGCGAGCGTGATCATCCATTGAGCCAGCACATCGAATGCATGAGCCACCGGCGGCCGGTCTTCGATCATATTTTTAATCACACCCTCCCGCAGCGATACGGCTTCGATCAGTTCCAATGCATTGGTAGGACAAAAATAAATCTTGCTATCCACGCCCGGCTGGTGCCCGCTCCGGCCCGCACGCTGCACAAAACGCGCAATACTTTTGGGGCTTCCTACCTGGATAACCGTGTCCACAGGCCGGAAATCAACACCCAGATCGAGGCTGGCGGTGCAAATGACGAGTTTCAGACGCTCGTCGTGCAATGCCTCTTCCACCCAATCGCGGATTTCGCGGTCGAGCGAGGCGTGGTGCAATGCCATGATGCCGGCGAATTCGGGGTACTTTTCAATGATCGTGCGGTACCAGATTTCCGTGCCCGAGCGGGTATTGGTAAAAAGTAGCGTCGTACGGCTCTTGTTCACGACCTCTACCACCTTGTCCACCAGCCTGATCCCCATGAAGCCCGACCACGGCAGTGTCTCCACGCGGTCAGGAATGATACTTTCGACCAGAATTTTCTTATCCGTATTCGCCTTGATCGTCACCGCATTCTCCTCCGGGAACCGCATGCCTAGCAGCACTTGGCGCGCCTCGCCGAGATTCCCGATCGTCGCCGAGATGCCCCAGGTTTGCAGGTCGGGGTTAATGGTGCGGAGCCGGGCCAATGCGAGTTCGGTCTGCGTGCCACGTTTGCTGCCCATGAGCTCGTGCCATTCGTCCACCACCACCGTGTGCAGGTTTTTGAAAAACTCAGATGCGTTTTTTTGGGTAAAAAGCATGTGGAGGCTCTCTGGCGTAATAATGAGCGCATCGGGCATCTGGCGCTTTTGCTCGTTGCGCTCACGGGTGCCCGTGTCGCCCGTACGAATGCCTACGCGCCACGAGAGGTTCATTTCCAGCGCCGCCATTTCCATATTCCGGAAAAGGTCTTTCGACAACGCGCGCAGCGGCGTAATCCAGAGCACTTGGAGCCCTTTTCTCGTTTTCAGGGGCTTTTTGGGCAAAGAATTGATGTGACGGATCAATATCGGCAGCCATAGGGAATATGTTTTCCCGCTGCCGGTAGGCGCATTTACCAAGCCGCTTTTCCCCGCCAGATAAGCCGCGGCCGCCTCCTTCTGAAAGGCCGCCCACTTCCACTTTTTATCTTTAAACCATTGCTCAACAATGCTATGTCCGCGGGATTTGGCCAAGGGAAAGTTTGTTATATTTTTTAAATGAGATCAACTATTCTGAGTATGCTAACTTCGGTCGGGGGGTCTACAACCATGCAAGCCGTACATCAATATTATAATTGTTCAATAAGAATTGGAAATATTCAAACCGGTATCAGATCATTTATAACTGGAAAGAATATCCCGCAAACTCTCCAGACTATCCGCCTCCTCCGCTTTCTTATCCTTCCGCCACCTTAAAATCCTTGGAAAACGTACCGCGATGCCCGATTTGTGCCGCGAAGATTCGTTGATCCCCTCGAACCCGATTTCGAAAACCAGCTCAGGCTTTACCGTCCGCACCGGACCGAATTTTTCGAGGACGTTACGTTTGATGAAATAATCTACCTGGCCGATTTCGGCGTCGGTGAGGCCGGAATAGGCTTTGGCGAAGGGTACCAGCTTGCCGTCGTCACCCCACACGGCAAAGGTGTAGTCTGTGAAGAGCTCCGCGCGGCGGCCGGAACCTTTTTGGGCGTAAATGAGCACGGCATCCACACTGAGCGGATCTATTTTCCATTTCCACCAGTCGCCTTTTTTGCGGCCTACCTGGTAGGTGCTCGCTTTTCGTTTGATCATGAACCCTTCGGCAATGTTCTCGCGCGATTGCGGGTGCAGTTCACGGAGCTGCTGCCAGTTCGTGAACGCGATCAATGGCGACAGGTTAAAATGGCTTTGCACGGGCACACTCGCATGGATCGCTTCAAGCTGCGTGCGGCGCTGCGCTTGCGTGAGACCGCGAATGTCGACGCCGTTAGCTTCCAGCAGATCATAGGCCAGGAAAGCCACCGGTGCTTCTTCGAGCACTTTTTTGGACAAATTCTTCCGGCCAATCCGCGTTTGCAGCACATTGAACGGCATCGGCCGGCCATTGGCATAAGTCACGATCTCCCCGTCGAGTACGGTACCTTCCGGCAGCACGTCCGACAGGAAATGCAGTTCGGGGAATTTTTCGGTGGAAAGTTCCTCGCCGCGTGTCCAGATAAACAACTCTTTGTTCCGGTAAATAATCTGCGAACGAATACCGTCCCATTTCCATTCCGCAAACCAGTCCTGCGCCTCACCGAGATCGGCCACGTCGCCTTCTATCGGGTAAGCGAGAAAAAACGGATAGGGCCGTGATGCATTGTCATTTTCACCCTTATCGAGGATCAGCTGCTCGAAAGTCGTTCCCTGCGGGTCCCATTGGCCCATTACCCGGTGTGCGATCACATTGGAATCGGTTTCGGTGGCTTCCGCGAGCGCCCGCACGACGAGCGTCTGCGAGACGCCGATGCGGAAACTGCCCATCAGCAGCTTGTTGAACACGAACGTCTCGTGCTGCGAAAGCTGCATCCAGGCCTGCATAATGTGATCGCGCTTCTCCTCGTCGGTCATGCCGGGCAGCATGCCGAGGTAACGGAACCATTCGGAAAGCGACTTATCCGACCCGCCAAGGCTCGTCCGGGGCAAAAGCAGCGAGATCGTTTCGCCCAGGTCGCCCACGCTGTGGTAGCTTTCCTGGAAAAGCCACATCGGAATACCGGCTTCCCCGGCCGCCCATTCCTTCACCTGCGTGCGGTTCACTTTGAATGACGGCCGGCGCCCGGTAAAGAGCGTTAGCGCCCACAATTTATCGTCGTCGGTCGCGCTGAGAAAATAGTTTTTCAGCAAATCGACTTTCGCATTCGTCTTGTTCGTGCGGTCGAGGTTCATGAAGAGTTCTGCAAACTGTTTCATCGTTCCAAACGGTTTTCGTTGTCCTTCGCTTCTCCGTCGAGCTCCTGCTTATGCTCCTCGTAAGACGCCGTCGCCACCGCGGCATCCTGTACCACTTCCTCCTCCTCATTTTCATCCTCATTGCCGTACATCGTCGTCACTTCCGCGGCTTCGATGCCATTTTCATTGAGCCAACGGGAGAAAATGCTCGTATAACCGTGCGTCACGAACACTTTTTCGGCACAGGTTTCTTTCACGGCGCGGTTCAGGTCCGGCCAGTCGACGTGGTCGCTTAGCACAAATCCCTGATCTACGGCACGGCGGTTTTTAGCCCCGCGCAAGGCCATCCAGCCCGAGCAGTAGCCCACAGAGTAAGGAGCAAATTTCTTGATCCACGTAGTACCATCTGCCGAGGGCGGTGCCAGTACCAATGCGCCGCGGAAAAGTTTCCGGTCGGTTTCTTTGGTCACCAATGTCAGCTCGGGCAAGTCAAAACCCGCTTCGCGCAGCCTTTCATTCACCGTATAAATGGCCCCGTGCGCATACAGCACCGTATCCTGCAACTGAATATTCTTCAAAATCCGCTGCATTTTGCCCAACGAATAACCCATCAGCACGCTTGCTTTACCTTCCATACGGTTTTGCGCCCACCAGTGGTCGATCTCCGACATGACCTGCTGCTGCGGCTGCCACTTGTAAATAGGTAATCCAAATGTGGATTCAGTGATAAAAACGTGGCATTTGACGGGCTCGTAAGGCGTCGCAAAGTTGTCGTTTTCCAGCTTGTAGTCGCCGCTGGCCACCCACACTTCACCCTGATACTCTACCCGCACCTGCGCCGAGCCGATAATATGCCCGGCCGGGTGGAGTGAAAACTTCACGCCGTTGATCATGAATTTCTCGCCGTAACCCACCGTCTGCAAGTTGATATCCTGCCCCAGCCGCAGCCTCAGGATCGGCTCGCTGTCCTTGTGGGCGAGGTAATGCTGGCTTCCCCAGCGCGCATGGTCGCTGTGCGCGTGTGTGATGATCGCTCGCCCGACGGGTATCCAGGGGTCGATATGGACGTCGGCAACGGCGCAGTATATACTTTTCCCGGTAAATTGAAGAAGTGGCTGTTTCGGCATATTTTGAAATTTATCAAAAGTATGCCAAATGCACCAGCGCGATTTCGAGCAGTTTCTGATCGTGGTCAAAAAACGCGTGGGTGCCGTAGGGATAATTCTGGAACGGCACGCGAAACATCCGTGCAAATGTTAAATTGGTATAAAAATGATTCATTCGGGATAGAGGCGATGTAACTTATATGCTATTTAAGTCACCAAAAAAACTATGGCCGGTTCAGTTACGAAAAGCATCGGAAATTTATTGGTAAATTGAGTGTTACTTTCCTGTGCATCGCTCGTATCAAGGGATATGACCTAACCAAAATACAACACTATGCCACATTCAGCGCAAAATACAGCCCTCACACCCGCGCAGGAAGCCGAACGCTACCTGGAAAACGCGCGTCAGATCCTGAGTGAAAAAGCAGGAAAGAAAGATGGACTCTACAAAGACATCAAATATGTAAAAATGGCTTCCGGCACGGCCTATTCGGCGGCTTTGCTGATTTTGGACGAATACCTCAGGCAGCGGGAAGGAATTCATTTTACAAAACCGAAAAGCATTGAAGACTACATGATACGGTTGACAAAGCATGACAAAAAACTACTTCGCATTCTCGCGAACGTGTATGATGACCTTCATCTGGCGGGCTACTACCATGGCACCAGATCAGTGGATACGATACAAAACGGCATGAGCCGTGTCCGGCAAATGCTGACCTACATTTAGCATTACCTCGAATTTTCCACGCCTTTGAGTAATTTTGAACGACCGGTCGCCGGTCGTTCAAACATTCAACCAACATGCCGCAAATTCCCCACTTGCTCCTTTTCCTGACATTATTCATTTACAGCTGCACGTCATCGGGCGGAGACCATGGTAGTGAAACAGCGGCTGCGGATACGGCTACGCAGTTTGTCAAAACCGAGATTTTCCATGCAAAGGGATTTGCTATTCAGTATTTCAAAGATTACAAACTCGTCAGCATTATCAATCCGTTCGGTGAGAAGGGGGATACTTTGCAATATATCCTGCAAAAAAAGGGGGCGAATGCGCCTCAGGGTTACCCGCGTGCACAGCATATCGAAATTCCGGTGCAGAGCCTGGCCGCTATGTCGTCTATGCATGTGGGGTTACTTGGTTTCCTCGATGCTGAAAATGTGCTGACGGGCCTCGGCAGCCTGCAATATGTGTATTCGCCCAAAGTCGTGGAAATGATAAAAGCCGGAAAAGTGGTGGAAGTAGGGCGCGACCAGGGACTGAACGACGAGAAACTGATTGAGATGCATCCGGGCGTAGTGATGACGATCGGTAACCCGGGTGGTAAGATGGATCACTACCGTTTACTGAAAGAGGCCGGCATTCCCGTGCTGATCAATTCCGAATGGGTCGAGCGGACACCCCTAGCCCGCGCCGAATGGGTGAAACTCATGGCCGCATTGCTGGATAAGGAGGCGCTCGTGAACGAAAAATTTGCCGAAGTGGAATCCGAGTATGGCAAACTGACGGCATTGGCGGCAAATGCAACGCCCAAACCGTCGGTACTCTCCGGCCTGAACACGAAAGATGCATGGTTTATACCCGGTGGAAACAGCTATATGGCCCGTTTTTTCAAAGACGCGGGCGCCTATTACCCGTGGAACAATACGCCCGATGCCGGCAGCTTGCCGCTCAGTTTCGAATCCGTGTACCCATTTGCACTCAAAGCAGATTTCTGGCTCAATGTCGGTTTCGACATCCGCGACACCCAGCCGGCCATTCTCGCCCTCGATGCCCGCTACGGCGATTTCAAGGCATTTAAAACAGGCAAACTATACAGCTACAACCGCGTCGTAAGCGAAACCGGCTCGAACGATTTCTTCGAATCGGGCAGCGTAAACCCGCATAAGGTGCTGGCCGATATGATCCGGATTTTTCACCCCGAGCTGCTGCCGAACCATCGGTTTGTTTACTACAAACAGCTTCCCAGATGATGCAGGGCGATCAAAGAAGCGGCTCGATGTTCGTATTTCTTGGCGTGTTGGCGGTGGCGCTCTTCTGCCTCGATATTATGCTGGGCTCCGTGGCAATCCCTTTTAAGGAAGTATTTCGCATTATCACCTCCGGCGAATCGGACAACCGGGCGTGGCTTTTTATCATTGAAAAAATTCGTTTACCCAAAGCCATCACCGCCATTCTCGCTGGCTGTGCACTATCCGTCAGTGGGTTGCAAATGCAGACATTGTTCCGCAATCCGCTAGCGGGACCGTCGGAGCTAGGCATTACCGCGGGCGCCGGGCTGGGCGTGGCGGCAGTCATGCTCGCAGGCGGGAGCAGCGCGAGCATGTACGCGATCAGCCAATTGGGCATTTCGGGGAGCTGGCTCATCATCGGCATGGCTTCGATGGGTTCGGCGGCGGTGCTGTCGCTCATCCTGCTCATCGCCGGGCGCATCCGCGACAATGTGATCCTGCTCATCGTAGGCGTCATGATCGGCACCATTACGCTTTCGATCATCAGTATCTGGCAATATTTCAGCCAGCCTGAGCAGTTGCAGGAGTATATTATGTGGACGTTCGGGTCGCTTGGCGGCGTCACGGGCTACCATTTATATGTCCTTTCCGCGGTCGTGATCGCCGGGTTGCTACTGGCATTTGCCTCTTCCAAATCACTTAATGCCTTATTGTTAGGTGAAAATTACGCGAGAAGCATGGGCCTTACCGTGGGCCGCACCAGGCTGCTGATCATGTTCAGTACCAGCCTGCTTACGGGCAGCATTACCGCATTCTGCGGCCCGATCGGCTTCGTAGGCATTGCCATTCCGCACATTACCCGCTCGCTGCTCGGCACGTCCAACCACCGCGTGCTCATTCCCGCCACCTGCCTTACGGGCACTGTACTGCTGCTGCTTTGCGACATTATCGCGCAGCTTCCCGGCTCACAAACCGTCATTCCGATCAACGTCGTCACTTCGCTACTCGGCGCGCCGGTCGTGATCTGGATCATTATCCGCCGCAATAACCTTCGTTCCGCATTCTCATGATAAACCCCGCCGCCATTCTCGAAA
The DNA here is from genome assembly GCF_000382205.1 of Dyadobacter beijingensis DSM 21582. Lineage (GTDB taxonomy): Bacteria > Bacteroidota > Bacteroidia > Cytophagales > Spirosomataceae > Dyadobacter > Dyadobacter beijingensis. The sequence continues at coordinate 533,532 of NZ_KB907790.1, read as the reverse complement.
CCCGCGCGCTGGCCATCGGCTACCGCTCGTCCGGTCATGAGCGGACGGTTGCCGCACAGCTCGACGTACGCCTTCAACCGGGGAATCTTGTCTGTTTGCTCGGTTCCAACGGCGCGGGAAAATCAACATTAATGCGTACACTTGGCGGTTTACAGCCTGCATTAAGCGGCCAAATCATCATCGACGGGCAGCCGCTCGGCGCATTGAAACCCGCCGAACTGGCCCGCAAACTGAGCCTGGTGCTCACCGACCGCATCGACGCCGGTAATCTCACCGCCCGTGAGGTGGTCGTCCTCGGCCGTACACCTTACACCGGCTGGCTCGGTTCGCTCAGCGAAAACGACCATTCGAAAATCGCTCAAAGCATTGAACAAGCCGGCATTAGTCCCCTGCTCGACCGTCATATGCACCAGTTAAGCGACGGCGAAAGGCAAAAAGTGATGCTCGCCCGCGCACTCGCCCAGGACACCCCGCTGATCCTGCTCGACGAACCCACCGCACACCTCGATCTGCCCAACCGGGTCGAAATGATGCGCCTCCTGCACACGCTCGCACGCGACACGCGCAAGGCGATCCTCCTGAGCACACACGAGCTCGACCTGGCCCTGCAAACCGCCGACGAAGTATGGCTCATGCACGCCGACGGTACGTTGCTGGCCGGGTTACCCGAAGACCTGGTGCTGAATGGCTCGTTTGAAACGACCTTTGCCCGGAACGGCTTCTCATTCGACCGCGCGACGGGCACTTTTGTTATCCATCGGCCGGTAGACACCGCCCAAATCTACCTCGAAGGTGCCGTAGGGCCGGTTTTCTGGGCCAGGCGCGCGCTCGAACGCGAAGGTCTGGGCATCAGCCGCTACCGTGATGCGCCCTGCCGCATCAGCGCTGCCGACACGCCGGACGGTTTCGAAGCGGAAATATTCTTTGAAAACCTGGCATTCAAAGTGTCTTCCGTTCAGGAACTTATCCGGCAAATCCGCCCGCTTTTTCCACTCCGTTAAAGCCCTCTTACCCCGAATTAATAGGATTTCTTTGCCGCGAAATAGTTAGCTTTAAGCTCCTGATTGCCGAACAGGACCTATTTTCTTGCCCATGATGCTACTGATCCCAACGGCGCTATTACTGGCTACGGCCAACTGCTACCTGGCATTTTACCAGGATTCCGGGCAGCCTCTGCGCCGTTCGCTGCTCTCCGGCGCGATTCTGCTTTTCCTGTTTATCGCGGTCAGTACCGAGTTGCTGGGTGCATTCAATCAGGTTAACCGGCCGGCCATTACCGGAAGCTGGGTGCTGTATAATGCGGCATTATCCTTTCTATGGTTCAGGCTTCGAAAAACGCATAATGCTTCGGTTGGAGCCATCGCGCAAAGCTGGCTCAAAGGCCTCCGCAGTTTTTGCCAAACCCTTGGGCTGCGGACCGTCGCGATGCTCGTGCTGCTGTATGCGATCACGCTCGTGGTGGCAGTGATTGCCGTGCCGAACAACCAGGATTCACTCAGCTACCATTTGAGCAGGATCGGCTACTGGGTCCAGCAGGGCAATGTGGCGCATTACGCATCGCACATCGAGCGCTCCATTTCATTCAGCCCGTTTTCGGAATACATCCATTTGCACACCTTTCTGCTCTCCGGCTCGGAGCGGTATTTCGAGCTCGTACAGTGGTTTTGCCAGGCAGGTATTCTCGCATTGATTTCGATGATTATCTGTCATTTTTCCGGTTCGAGGATAGCCCTTCGCGTCGGATTATGCTTCGCCGCCACGCTGCCGATCGTCGTCCTCGAATCGATGACCACGCAAAACGACCTTGTGGTAGCTTTTTTCATTGTCGCCACCGCATTTTTTGCCTTCGATTATCTAAAAAACAACCGTCTGCCGAGCCTGTACCTCATCCCCATTTGCTGTGCGCTAGGGATGATGACCAAAGGGACATTCCTCTTTTGCGCCTTGCCGTTCGGTATCTACCTGCTCATTGGCATGCTCAGAAAGCAGGATCTGCGGAAGCAAATAGCCGGGTTCGCAGCGGCGTCGCTCACCCTCACGCTCGTTCTCAACGTGCCGTTCTGGTACCGGACCTATGAGCTGTTCGGCACGCCGGTGGGCACCATCAGCAAGGGGAACCAAACAACGTTTTTCGGTCCGGGCGATTATGTTTCGAATGTATTAAAACACCTTTTCCTGCATCTGGGCTTCATTTCACCCGGTAACAGCTATAATAATTTCCTCCAAAGCCAACTCGAAAACGTGCACCAAGCCATGGGCGTCGATATCAATGCGCCCGGCACCGGCATGGCTTTTAAAATGAATAAGCTGAATTTCAACGAGGACTTTGCCCACAACTTTTTCGGCATCTGGCTTATCATCCTCTGCATTCCGCTGCTATTTACGGCCCGGCTGTCCAAAACAGCCCGGTGGTACGGCGCGCTCACTTTCATGAGCTTCCTTATTTTCTGTTTTTTTATCGGTTATCAAATCTATGGTTCACGGCTCCATATCGCTTTTTTCCTGCTTGCTGCGCCGTTAGTAGGATTGGTTTTCGGATCGGTATTACCTGCCTGGGGTGCCAAATTCCTTACACTTTTCCTTTGGCTGGCGGCGCTGCCGTTTGCATTGCTCAGCTCCTCGCACCCGCTGCTGTCCACCAAATGGTTCTTCGAGAAAGTATTCCCGCCGATCAACTCCGCATTGCATTTGAATATCCGCATAGACGCCGCCAACCTGAACCTGAAACAGGAAAGCGTCCTGTCCGCAGAGCCCGGCCGGTTGCTATGGGGCGAACATTGGCCCGAAATGCAGGTATTTTTAGCACAGGTAAACGCACGCAATCCGCAAAAAATCGGTTTTGATTTTACAGAAGCCAGTTTCGACTACGCCTACCAGTACCTGCTGCGGCAACCGGGACGCACTTTCGCACACGTACGTGTTGCCAATCCGTCGCACGTGCGGGAAGACCCGGCCTTCCGCCCCGATGTCGTGATTGCCGAAAAACCGGCCGGCCAGGCATTCGACTACCACGGCCAGCGGTATGTGCTGCAATGGGAAGCCGACGGCAAATGGCTCTATGTTCCGTCCAAATGATTTGATATGTTCTTTAAAAGTAAGAAAAACATCCTCCTCCTGGTCCTGGCAGCCATCATCGGCTACATTGTGTACGACTCCACCTCGCAACCGACCGTCGACGACCTCTCCGGCGGTTTCCGGGAAGTGGCCATGTACCGCAACCCGAACAACACCGGCCCCATCGTGCGCATCTACGCCGTGACGGTGGCCGACACGCTCACCAGCGATTTCAACCAATATGGTGAACTGATGCCATACACGAAATACGGCTCCACGACCGTCTATTTTTTCCCGGCGTCGAAACCTTTCCCGGCCGGCCTCGAAGCCACCGAGCCGCATTTCGACAGGAAGTTCGCCGCGAACGTGCTGGCGGTATATAAAAAGGACCCGAACGGACAGGTTTCGCTGACGAAAAAGCCTTTTTGAGGCCCTGCCCCTTATATTTGCCCCGATTTTTATTTTGATATAACTACCCAAAACAATGACTGCACTAGCAACCGTACAGCAATATTATGCCGCTTTCAACGCGAAAAACTGGGAGGGAATGCTCGCCCTGCTCCACCCCGAGGTGAGGCACGAGGCCAACCAGGGAGATGTACGCATCGGTCTTGAAAAATTCACGGCATTTCTCCAAAAAATGGATGAAGCCTACGAGGAAACGCTCACGGAAATGGTGTTTTTCAGCGAACCGGAAGGCAAGCGCGTGGCCGTGGAATTTGTCGTGAACGGGATTTACAAACAGGCAGAAGAAGGCCTTCCCGAGGCACACGGGCAGTCGTATGTGCTGCCGGCAGGTGCGTTCCTGGAAGTGACGGATGGTAAAATCAGCCGGGTTACCACCTATTACAATCTGCCGCTCTGGATCGAACTCGTGTCGAAACCATGAGTACCCCGCTCACATTTATAACCAAAACCGGCGCGGACATGGCTGGGGCCTTCGATGACCTTGCCCAGCTCCGCATTGCCGTGTTCCGCGACTATCCTTACCTGTACGAGGGCAGCGTGGACTATGAAAAAGGCTATTTGCAAACCTATCTGCAATCGGAGCGGTCGTTCCTTTTCGCGGTATATGACGGTGCGCAGATGGTAGGCGCCACTACCTGCATTCCACTGGCCGATGAGACAGCCGAGGTGAGAAAGCCGTTCGAGGACGCCGGTTTTGTTATTTCTACTGTTTTCTATTTCGGCGAAAGCATTCTCCTGCCCGCCTACCGCAGCCTGGGCCTGGGCCACCGCTTTTTCGACGAACGGGAAGCATATGCACGGAGTTTTGGCGACTTCACGATCAGCTGTTTCTGCTCCGTCGACCGGGGTGAAAACCATCCGCTGAAACCGGCAGATTACCGGCCGAACGATGCATTCTGGATCAAGCGCGGTTACCGCAAGGAGCCAGCGTTGCAAAGTACCATGGAATGGCCTGATCTCGGAGAAACGTCCTCCACACCCAAAACCATGACTTTATGGACCAAACCGCTCAACGACTGACAATTACATGCAACAGGTCACCATTGCCGCCGCGCAATATCCCATTACCGAACACGCCGATTTCGCCTCGTGGCAGCGCCATACCGAAAGATGGATAGCCGATGCCGCGGCCCAGGGCGCGCAACTGCTGCTTTTCCCGGAATATGGCGCTATGGAGCTCGTCAGCATTTTCGGCCAGGAGATCCGCAACGACATCCGGCGCCAGGTTTATGAGCTGGATGCATTAAAGGCCGATTTTTGCGCAGCATTCGAAGTACTTTCCCGGAAATACGGCGTGACCATCGTCGCGCCGAGCATTCCGGTGATTGAAGAAGGCAGAAAGCTGAACCGGGCGTTTGTTTTTTCGGCGAACGGGCTGGCTGGGTACCAGGACAAATTTTTCATGACCCGCTTCGAGCACGAGCGTTGGGGCGTCGAAAGCGCGCCTAAGCAGCTCACTGTTTTTGAAGCTTCGTGGGGGAAATTCGGTATTCAGATCTGCTACGACGTTGAATTTCCACTCGGCGCGCAGAAACTGTGTGAAGCAGGTGCCGGGCTGATCCTCGCACCGAGCTGCACGGAAACCATCCGCGGCGCTACACGCGTACATGTGGGTGCCCGTGCCCGCGCGCTGGAAAACCAGGCATTCACCGTCGTATCGCAAACTGTGGGCGATGCATTATGGTCGCCTGCCGTCGATATCAACTATGGATTTGCCGGCTTCTACACGACGCCCGATAAAGGTATGCCCGAAGAAGGCATTATCGCTACGATGCCCGCCCAGCAGGAAGGCTGGCTGCTCCGCGACCTCGATTTCGCGTTGATCGACGAAGTACGTCGGGATGGCCATGTGTTCAATTTCAAGGATCAATCTCGGCTGGCGATCGGGCTGGCGTCGGAAGAGGTATCAGTTATCCACCGACCTGTATAACAAAACAAGCGGCATTCACACGGATACCGCTTGTTTACTTACCGTCTCTCACCTATTTAGTCGCCTCCACTACCTTTGGCATTTCCAGCCGATCCAACCTGGCCGCCATCGCTGCCAGTTTTTCGAGGAAAGCCTTGTTATCGTTCCTGAAATCTGCATTTTCCGCTTCCAGTCCGGCATTTTGTCTCGCCAATTCCTTCACCGATTCAATCAAATGCGGTATCAGGCCCATGTAATTGAGTGATTTGAAACCTTTTTCATCCGTCTTGACCAGTTCCGGGAACAACTTCTCCACCTCCTGCGCGATCAGCCCCGTTTGCAGCGACTGGTCCCGGTCTTTGTCTTTCCAATAATAATGGTAACCCCGAATGCCGGTAAGCTTGCTAAGGCTGGCCGAAAGGGGCAGGAAGTCCCGTTTCAGGCGGCGGTCGGAGGATTGCGAAAGTGAGCCGCCTAATGTGCCGTTTCCGGCATTATCAATAAAAAAGCGCCAATCATTGTTAATATAGAAACCGACTTGTGCGTCGGTCTTCATCCCCACAAAAGCATATGCGACGTTTTGAGAATTATTGAAGTGAATACCGGAAGTCGATCCGGCGTGCCTCACCCGCATACGTCCGCCCACATCCAAGGCAAATGCGGGCGAATCCTGACCCAATTTGACACCTGTGTTCCCATTTCTTAGAATGGAAATCGCATTCGAGTGGTTATTATTGCCTGTACCATTGCCTATTTGAAAAATGGCATCATCTGCCGACGGAGAATTGATACCACCGATACCCTGGGGAAAGTTAAACATCCCTGCAACAAAACTTCCCTTATAATTCGACTGCGTTTCGAGTCCCAAAGATGAAGCTCCGTACCCCGACGCAGTCGTATTGAATCCCATTGCATTGGAAAAATCTCCTGCGGCAGACGAACCAATACCAGAGACAAGACTTGCCAAGCCCTTTGCCAAATTGTCGCTTCCAAACCCGATAGAGTATGTCCCTAATTGTGCCCTTTCCCATTTTCCATTGACAGAGCCGCCAGCACGGAATGCTCCCTGGAATGGATACCAAATAAGTACGTTGCCTTCTCCAATAGCCGGTAACAGGTATTTCTGAAGGTCGGGATCGTTCAAGACATCCGGGTCGTTCGGATCAGCATCCGGCCCGAACTCCATCCTCTGCACCACGGGAAATCCATCGCTCCATTTCGTAGCCTCTTTCGCCTGCAATGCATAGGGTGTACTCAGCATTTGCGTCGTGCCCAGGTCCGTATACGTTGTGCCGCCGGTGGCATCCATTTCCAGTTGCAGAAAATGCGCGAAGGTTTTCCACGGGATATTGGCGAAGGTTCCGGCCAGTACCGCGCCGCCGCCGATGGGAATATTGAAAATTCCGCCGCCGTTCGTTTGTGCCGTGTGCGTTTCCTGGTAGGCGACAGTGCCGGAAACGCTTTCTGAATGGATGGTAATGCGTATGCCCACGTTGGCATTGCTCACCAGCTTGCCGTCGGCGCCGCGCGCGACGCCCTGAAAACTGAACTGCTGCGGAGCCTGGGCGAAGCTCATGGACATAGTCAGTACCATCACGGTACCGATAAAAATGGTTTTTATCATGACTGATCTGCGAAAAATTGTGATTGCCCTCAGGCGGTTTGACGAGCTGAAAATGAGCGGTGAAAGCTGTGGTTCCAAAACCGATAATCAAGCGGCAGTAACCAATTCACCTTCGGTAACAGGGCCTTGTGATGCGCGGCGGACGAGTGCAGCATTACGGAGAGGTTTTGCAGCAATCCCTGTAAGAATTACAAATGGTATTCCGCTAAGAAGAAAGCGATTTAAAAATTGAACTTTTACAACATATGCATTTCACCCGAACGTTCCAGGCATCAGCCACCAACCCTTATCTGTAAATGGTCTTATTAATATCATAAAATCGATACGAATAAGTTCAATTTTACATAAATGCTTTATATTCAATATTATAAAATAATGCCGATTATTTTCCAAGCAACTATTTCTAGATTCACACGCGACCTATTACACCGTTATTCCATGTAGTTTTACACCGTAGATGCGTACACCCCATTCTCTTGAAATTAATATTTCAAACCATCCACATTTTAACTATTTCAAGATTTAGGTAGTATATTAATGTATGTCAAATACCTTACTAAACGTCCTCTATCATGAAAAAACTTTTGCTTCTGGAGTGGATTCTTTTTATAGGTCTCTCCACAGGTGTGGCGCTCGGTGATGCCTGTACCTTAAGCGATCAGCTAATTGAACTAAACAGTGTTTCAAGTTCTGGTGAAAATTGTATTATCAACCTGAAGTATTCCTTCACCCTCGACAAGAACAAAGGAAACAAGTTCGCCTACATTCATTTCTGGCTTACAAGCAGTTACCCCAATCCCGAGTACAAACATGGCCCTGACAAAGGTGAATTGGGACCGGTGCTGGCTACCGTGGCGATCAGCACGGACGATCCTGTCAGCCTCTTGACCACCTACGGCCCGGACGAAACCGTTACGCCCATCTTCGCGGGGCTGACGATCAGCCAGACGGACCTCGGCGGGGGAAAATTCAGGATAACGGTGGACAACATTGGTTTTACGGTACCGGGCGCTTGTACTTCGCTGCCCGACATTACGGGCGATGTGTGGGCTTCGCAATCCAACGACAAGAAAACCCCGCCCGTTCACTGCGCGCTCCAGGGTATCAACACCATTTTACCCGTCAGCCTGGCGCGCTTCAACGGCACTTTGCTCGACAACGCCGTGAGCCTTTCCTGGACGACCGCCGAGGAAGCCGGAGCGAGCCATTTCGACATTGAAAGAAGTGTCGATTCGCGTGAATTTGTGCAGCTGGGCCGCGTGCAGGCCAAAGGCAATTCGTCGGCGACCACGCAGTACCGCTTCCTGGACACCCGGCCTTTGGGTGGGAATAACTATTACCGGCTGCGAATGGTGGATGCCGATGGCACGTCCGAGTACTCGCGCGTGATCGCCGTCGACAACCATACCGGCAGCGTCGCATTCGAGCTGCTGGGCAACCCGGTGCCGAACCGCGAAATCCGTTTCCTGCTCAAAAACGAAGATCCAGCGCATGTGAGCCTCTATGACCTGTCGGGAAAAGCGATCCGGTTTACGCTTGGTCGTTCCGGGAATGAATTTGTGATAAAACCTAAAAATAGCCTGGCTTCGGGCCTGTATTTGCTCTCGCTGCAGCGCAGCAACGGCGGTAAGCTCACGAAGAAAGTGGCGATGCCCTGAAATGTACTCCTCCGCAATGCAAATGGCCGCCAGAGCAACTCTGGCGGCCATTTTTGTGGCATTCTATTTTGTACCTAACACCCGCTGGATGTCGCTTACCGATATGGCGTCGGCGTCGTTGCCGAAACTTTTGCGGATGTAGGTCAGCACTTGCGCCATTTCCTCGGGTTTGAGGAAGTCGTGCTTGGGCATAAGATCGTTATAGGGCTTTCCGGCGACCTGTATCGGGCCTTCGAGTCCTTTCGCCACGACTTCTATCAGCCGCTTTTTGTTGCCCGTCACCCATTCCGAACCACCCAGTGGCGGGAACCGGCTGCCGTCGCCGAGGCCGTTGCGCTGGTGGCAGGGCGTGCAATAGGTATTGTACACGCGCTGGCCGAGTTCCGTGGTTTTCACATCCAGATTATCGGCGACCTCGTCGGGCGTGCGTATGTGCGCGAGCTGCTTGTGCTGCTCCATCGCGGCAAGTTGTTTGTTCCCAAAAGCGTTTCTGTCGCCTTTGAACATCATACGCCAGACTTTTCCTTTCCGCGAATCGGTTATGTACAGGGAGCCGTCCGGGCCCTCGGCAAGTCCCATTGGCCTGAATTTCGCGTCGCTTACATTAATGATCGGGTCCACGCCCGCGAAGCCGTCCGCGAACACCTCCCAATTGCCCGTCGGCTTCCCGTCCTTGAAGGGCACGAAGCACACGAAATAGCCTGCCTGCGGGTAAGGCGCCCGATTGGTGGAGCCGTGAAATGCGATGAATGCACCGTTTTTATACCGCGCCGGAAACTGGTTGCCCTGGTAAAAAAGCACGTCGTTAGGCGCCCAATGCCCCGGAAAACCGAAAAGCGGTTTCTGGTATTTCGCACCTTCGCCTTCTTTTTTACCGTCACCTCCGTATTCGGGGTTAAGCATTTTTTTACCCTTCATCTGGTCAAAATAATAGTACGGCCAGCCTACGTGGGTGCCTTGCGTCACTTTTACAAATTCCTCGGCAGGCAGAACGGCGCTTTGCCAGGAGGTGAATAGCTCGGGGAAAAGCCGGTGCAGGTTGTCGCGGCCGTGCACGACGGCATACAGGTTTTTGTCGGCAGGGTTCCAGCGCATGCCTACGATGCTCCTCAGCCCGGTAGCATATAATGTACCGTCGGACTGCGTTTGGTTCGGCTTGTCGGCGCTGAATTTCCAGATCCCGCCGTGCTTTTCCAGTTCGGGGCAAGGATCCACTCCGGGGCTCCCCGGCTTACCGCCCGGCGAGTTCACCATGTCCTGGCACGCATCCGACGGCGCTCCGAACGGCACGAACATATTGCCCTGGTCGTCGAAGGCCATGGGTTTGGTGATATGCCAATGGGCACCGTGCTCATGGTCGTCTTTCAGGATCAGCTCGGTTTTTTCGTCCGGCAGCAGCTGCCCGGGTATGAGTTTGCTCCGGTAAACGGCCAGCGAAGAGCTGTAATAGAGGTAGCCGTTGCGGATCGTGATGCCGTTGGCAAGGCTGCTATGGTCCTGGTAACTGCCGAAATTACGCATGATATCGGCTTTTCCGTCGCCATTTGTATCGCGCAAAGCGACGGTACCTCCGCCCTGGCCTTTGCCGAAATAGCGTAGCTTAATGTAAATATCGCCGTTGCCGTTGACCACAATGTGTCGTGCGAGCCCGGTACTGTCGGCCACGACGAGCGTTTCGAAACCTTCGGGTGTCGTGAGGCCGCCATTGTCGGGATCGCCGGGTGGAAGTTTTTCGCGGTGTAAATGCTGTGCGCCAATCAGCGCCAGAATGAGCAGGGTAAGGCTCAGGCCTATGCCCAACCTTTTGAATTTCATATGAGGATGCATGGTGAGTATGTTTAAAAAGCTTTTTTCTTTGCCGCCAGGCCGTTCAGGTCCCACACGACTTTCCCTTGCCGGAGGGTCATTTCGACTTCCAGCTTGCGGGTACCGGTGATCCCGCTCCCGGCTGAATCCATAAAACCGAACCGGCCTTCGCGCACCCGGAAGAGCGCAATATCAGCCGCATTACCTTCTTTCAAATTTCCCAATTCGGGATGGCCGATTGCCCCGGCGGCATTCCATGAGGCTATTTCCACTACTCTTTCAAGCGGAATGCCCATGGCCATGAATTTGGACATGACATTGGCCATATCCTTCATTGCCGAGTTCATGCTGAACCGGTGCAGGTCGGTACCGAAAGAGTTGGGGTAAAAACCCTGCTTCACGGCCGGCATCGCCTGATCGAACCAGAAACCCGCGCCGCCATGCCCGAGATCGAACAGGACGCCGCGCTTGCGGGCCGCTTCCACAAATGGACGCACACGACCGTCGTCCCCGATAATGGGCATCCGTTCTTTGATATTTTCAAAAGTATGGGTAATCATATCGCCGGGACGCATTTTTGCGAGCTGGTCTTCAAGTGAATATTCCGGCAAATGACACTCTACAAACAACGGCTTGCCTGCCTGCCCGGCTGCTTTCAATGCGTGATCGAACGGCGTCCAGTCTTTTCCATTATAATGTCCGATTTTCACGCCCGCAATCACGTCGGGGAACTGCCGCATTACCGCCACCGCCGAATCTACGTTCATATCCTGCAAATCCTGCTCGTGATCTGCGCCCGTCATGCCGCCGCCCGCGATATTCAGAAATGCCAGAATACGTGTTTTCGACTGGTCGATCACCTGCTTTTTGAACACCGGAAAACTCCGCCAGCCCGAAGTGCCGGCATCGACGACCGTCGTCACGCCGGAACGAAACGTAAAATCGTCGGGCGAAACACTATTGACGCCATTGGCGAACAACCCCGCCTGCGTGCCCACGAACACGTGCGTATGCGGGTCGATGAAGCCGGGTGTGAGGTAAAGGCCGTCCGCATCGATCACCTGTGTAGCATTACCGTCGATCACCGGTGCTATCCGGGCGATTTTACCCTGGCTCACGGCGACGTCCATGACGCCGTTCAATGTATTGGCGGGGTCGATCACGTGCGCTTTTTTGATCAGCATATCATAATCCTGCGCCGCGATGTGGCCTGGTAGCAGCCATGCCACCCATGCCAGCCACGCAGTGATGCGGAGGGAATCCATCATTCTTTCCATACTTATTTACCCTGCATTTCAGACTCCCACCCGGCCACGCTGATGCCGTTCAGGTCCCACACCACCTTGCCGGCGCGGATCGTAAGCTCGGCTTCCAGCTTTTTGTCCCCTTTCATTTTCAGCCGACGTGCGTCGATAAAGCCGAAGTCGCCCTTGCGGACTGAGAAAACCGTAATATCGGCTTCCGAGCCGATGCTCAGGCTACCCAGTTCCGGCCTTTTGATAACCTGCGCGGGGTTCCAGGTGACGCGTAAAATGGCGTCGGAAAGCGGTACGCCCATATTCAGGAACTTGGAAATGACATTATCAAGCCCCTTCATACCGCCATTCATACTGTCGGTATGGAGGTCGGTGCTGATGACATTCGCCAAAAATCCCTGCCTGATGGATGGGATTGCCTGGCGCCACGCGAATGCACCGCCGCCATGACCGACGTCGAATACAATGCCTTTCTTCTGCATTTCGAGCACGAACGGCTTCACCTTGCCCTGCTCGTCCACCACCGTTTCGCGGTCGGCGGGACCGTGCGCGTAGGTGTGTGTAAAGATATCGCCGGGGCGTAGGTATTCACGGAAAAGCTTCTCGATGGACAATGGCGGCCGGTGCTCGCCGAAATCGACGATGACGGGCACGTCGGCAAGCTTACCGGCTTCCACGGCGCGCTGCACCTGGCTGTAATCGCCCCAATAATGCGCTGATTTAATGCCTACGATGATATTGGGATACAGTCTTTTGATCATGTTGGCCGTCATGATGGGATTCATATCGTCCAGGTCCTGCTCTTCGAAGCGGCTCGCCATACCTGTTCCCACGATGTTGAGAAATACGAGGACGCGTGTCTGTGCCCGGTCGATCGTCTGCGCTTTGAATGTTTTGAAGTTGCGCCAGCCCGACGACCCGGCGTCTACTACCGTGGTAACCCCGGTGCGGAATGTAAACCCGTCGGGCGCCACGCTGGTATTCCCGTTGGCAATGTAGGCGTCGGGCGTGGTGCCGTTGAAAACATGGGCATGCATGTCGATAAAACCGGGCGAAACGTACATTCCTTTCGCGTCGACGACCTTTTTGGCGTCCGCAGGAGAAATATTGGCGGCAACCTGGGTGATTTTGCCGGCGGTGACAGCCACATCCATGACGCCGTCGATGCGGTTTTTCGGGTCGATCACGTGGCCGCCTTTCAGCAGGAGATCGATCGACTGGCAGTACGCCATTCCCGCGAACACCGGTGCAAGCAGCATAGCGACAGTAAACCAGGCGAGCCTGGGCAATTTAGAAAGGTTCATAAGGTGTTGGTTAGGATTTAGGTATTCAGGAATTGCCAGAAAAAGCATCCGATCATTAAAATATAGTCACTCATTTTGAAAAAAGCGAGAATTGCCAATGATCCTATCGCCGACGGACGCCAATACCAACGAATATTGATGAGCGGCACACGCCAACGGTGAAGTAAAGCTTATACTACAAAAACCACCCCAAAAGCGGCCGGTTTGCACCCCGGCCGGGATGTGACTTTTAAAAGAACAAGTTTAAATATTCAGCTCAATACAAAAATATCATATTGATTTACAGATACTTAAACACTTGTAGAGATATTTTTATTTTGAAATTGAAATCAAATGCTTTAAACTTGTTGTAGATTTTATTTTACATGAATGTAGTTTATAGTAAAATAACATCTACAATGGTGGTGGAATTCCAAATTTGAGCGGAAACTCTGTCTGATAATAACTTACTCAACGTTACGAACATGATGGAAAATCGTTTTCTCTGGCTTTCGCCTCAAGGCACCATACGGCCTTGCTCCGGGCCGCCCCGTTCAGGGCGCCGGAAAACACCTACCCTACTTGTTAGCTATTCTTTTTTACGGACGCCCGCTGCGGGAATGTCCTACCATCTTCCTCCTACTGATAATTGCGGAAATTCCTTTCGGAATGCGGGAAAGGCATGTGCGACGCTGATCATGCACAACGACCAACCGGGTTGTACCATGGCATGACAGAAAACATATAGGCGTATCCGTTCGCTTGTGCGGCGTGCCCTGAGAGGGCATTGCATGGCATGTTTGTGCCTACGGAAACACCCGACTGCTTACATCCGGTAATCAGCCAGCATTTGGTCAGGCTTTCGCGAGCTTTCTGACACGGGAGAATACTGTACCTATTAAACCAATTAATAATCCGCCAAATATCTTTTCACTAAATCTAACTCGTAATGAAAACACGTACACTGCGGTTACTTACCCTTCTGACTTTCCTTACATTCTTCCTTTATGACTGTAAGGATAAAGAAGCGGATTCACTCGAACCGGCCAACACCGAGCTTTCCAACCAGCTCGACAAGCTCGAACTGGCCCCTACCACACTGCAAGAAACACCGGACATTAAATTGGTGCCCGGCAAAGTGGAGCCATCGGCTAAAACCCTGGAATTGAACAACTCACTGGGGTCGGTTACGTCGGCAAGCATTCCTGCGAGCGTTACCAAAGCAGCCGAAGAGGTGTCGACCACCCTTTCGGAAGCGGAGATCAAGGCATTGAACGAAGTTTCGCCATCGGGCGCTTCGAAAACCGTGCTCAACTCCCAGCAGGTACGCGCCATCCTGAGCAAGGCATCCGGCGATGTGAAGCTGCAAGGCTACCTCTCGCTGCTTACCGTGGCCAAGGTAAACGGCCTGCTTGACGGCGGACGTACCGGCGCGGCCACCGAAGGCACCGTAACAGGCCCGGCGATCGAAGCCGGCAACACCGACGACTGTATCGCCCGTGCCAATGAGAAGTTTGACAAAACCAAAGAGCGCCTGGACGAAGCCAAAGCCAGGGAGCAGCAAAAAATCAACGAAGCGTATACCAGGGACCTGGAACGCATTCAGCGAAACCTGGAACAATGTACCGGCGAAAACAGCGCGGAGCATTTCGAGGCATTGCGCCAGGTAGGTATCAAAATCGCGAACGAAGCTTTGGCTGCATTGGAAAAAGCGAAGCCATTCCTGCGCCCGGGCCAGTACGAATACCTGAAAGCGCTGATCAACATCCAGTTGCTCGATTACCTGGACAAGGTAAATCAGCTGGAAGCTGCTAAAATCGGTACTTGTACTGAAATTGCCGCCATCGCAAAAACGCGTGCGGAAGAAGTTAAAAACTCGAACACAGCGGCCGTGGAAGCAAGCTACAATGATGCACTTGCCAAAGCGATCGAACTGAGAGACAAAATGATCGAAAACTGCCACAACCAGGGCAGCGGTATCTAATCGTCAGGCGGATGATTCAATTAGTTAGAGGCAGAGGGGGAAATGTATTGTTTCCCCTTCTGCTTACTCTTTGTATGAGCCTCTCCGGGCAGGCGCAAACCAATATTTCGGGCAAGCCGGGACTGATTTACATTCCGTCGGCGCAGCAAACGGGCGACGGCGCGTTTCAATTCGGCTACCACTACAACCCGGTCCGTTACGGGTTCCGCTATAACCGCAGGAATTCGGAGGGGATCTATTTTGCCAATCTTACCTTGCTACCCCGGCTGGAAATCAATGTGAACCTGCTGCGGATCAACAATGAGAAACAGCGTGGCAAAAAAGGTATCGGCGATCGGCAGCTGGATATCAAATACCTTCTGCTCAAAGAAACCCCCAAACGCCCTTCCCTGGCGGTTATTCTCTCAGCCCCGTTCGGGATCGACAACTCGTTGGCGACCAATGCGCTCGTGGCGGGCAAGACGTTCCGCCTCGGCAACAACCTATACGCAGACATCACCGCTGGATTCGGCAGCCCCATTTACATTCAGCGCGACGAATCCGAGAAAAGCAATTACAACATTTTCAACAGCCTTGAAATCATCCATAAAAAGGACCTCGCCTACCGGTACCTTTCGGGCCCTTTTGGTGGTTTCAATGTCCGTTTCGACAACAAGGCCGGCTTTATGGCCGAATGGGACAGCCAGCATTTCAATGCAGGCATTTACACGACTTTATTCAAACGCTGGACGGTACAGGCAGCCGTCCTGAACTTCGACCAGGTGACATTCGGCACGTCCTATGCCGTGAATATGCTCCCGCTCCCGCGCCGGGTGCGCGCTTACCAGGACCCGAAAGGGAACAACATGGAAGCGGCCGCGCCGTCTGAAAAGGAAAAATTGCGCAACAACTTCGAGAACCTCCACGTCGATTCCACCGCCCGAAAAGTAGCTTACGAGCAGCGGCTTTACCGGAACCCGTACATCGGTATGCTGGAAATGCAGCGCGTATCGGGCGATTCCGGCGTGAAAGAATACGTACCGATGTTCCAGGGCGTGCCGCTCGGCGCTTACCGGATGGATCAGAAGATCAGCTATCGCACACTGGCGAAGGACGAAGTACAAGTGCCCCGTTTTTTGCTTAACAAATACAAGCTGGATTTCTGGCTGCAACCGGTTTTCGCGGCCAATTTCGGCTATCGCGAGAAGACGTTACAGAGCAATACGAGCCTGCTGCTGCAAACGCAGTTCTACCTTTGGAAAGGTCTCGCCCTGAATGCGGGCGTACTTTTCCCGGTCACCAACGACCTCGACAACCGCCCGAAGATCATCCGGCCGGCGCCCATCTTCCTGAACCAGTTCCTGGCATTCGGCAAGCATTTCGTAAGCGCTTCCGCCGGGTATTTTTACAATGACCAATACGGTGTGAATGTCCAGTATCGCCATCACGACCTCTCCGGCCCGTGGTCATTCGGCTTCGAAGGCGGGCTTACAGGTTTGTATTATTATACCAAAACCGGCATTTACTACGAAAACATGAACAACCTGCTGCTCGTCGCCGACGCCGCCTACCGCCTTTCGCGTCCGGACCTGACCGTGAAGCTCTCCGGCGGCCGGTACCTGGCCGGTGACGAAGGTGCCCGCCTTGACCTGATCAGGCAGTTTACCAATGCAGAAGTGGGATTATATGTGATGAAAACGAACAATGGCACGACTGCCGGGTTCAACTTCGCGATACCGATCCCACCGGGCAAAATTGCGCAGGGCAAGAAAGTGCGGTTCCGGACGGGCGAGGAATTCCGGTGGGAATATAGCTACACCCGCGGCTTCCGCATCGGCGAGCGGTACCGCACCGGCTACCAGCTCGACCAGAAGCTGCGGCAATACCACACCGAATATCTCAACAAACAAAGACCATAACGACGATCGTCCTGTGAATGCGGCTTCACAGGGCGATCGTCATTTCCGGCGTTTGCCGCCGCACTATACACACTAAGCCAGTTTTTCCTTGAAGAAATCGACCGTACGTTTCCAGGCCAGTTCGGCCGCGGCCTTGTCGTAGCGCGGCGTGGTGTCGTTGTGAAAGCCGTGGTTGGCATTTTCGTACATGTAGGCTGTGTATTCCTTGTTATTATCCTTCAATGCTTTTTCGTATGCGGGCCAGCCTTCGTTCACGCGCGTATCCAGGCTCGCGTAATGCAGCAGCAATGGCGCCTTGATCCTGGGAACGTCGGCGGTAGCCGGCTGGCCGCCGTAGAAAGGCACGGAAGCCGCCAGGTCCGGAATGCGCACGGCCATCATATTGGCCACGCCGCCGCCGAAGCAGAAGCCTACCACGCCGATCTTGCCGTTGCAGTCCTTGTGGTTTTTCAGGTATTCGTAGGCGGCGATGAAGTCCTCGTTCATTTCATTGCGGTCACGTTTGCTTTGCATTTCGCGGCCGGCATCGTCGTTGCCGGGGTAGCCGCCCAACGGCGAAAGTGCGTCCGGCGCGATGGAAATGAAACCGGCCAGTGCTGCCCGGCGTGCCACATCTTCGATATGCGGGTTCAGGCCCCGGTTTTCGTGCACCACCACAATACCCCCCAGCTTCCCTTTCGCATCCGCAGGCTTCGACAGCAATGCCTTGATCGTCTTGCCGCCCTTGGGCGAGTTATAATTCACATAATCGGACTGCAAACGCGGATCGCCCGCATGCACCTGTATCGCCCCTGCATAATCGGGCATGAGAAAACCCATCAGCGATGCCACCGTGACGCCCCCGACCGCGTAGGCCGACAGGCTTTGCACAAAATTGCGGCGATCGATGCGGTCGTGGGCATAATCGTCGTAAAGGTCGAATACCTCCTGCTTAATGTCTTCTTTTCTGAGCTGCGACATGGTATAATAGGATTGCGGTGATATGGTATTGATTTTGAAATATTTACTTGCGAATTGTCCGTGATCTTTTCAAATTTGTCACTCTTGCCTTACACGTTTAAACCTTTCTCCAACGCTTCGACATCTGCTATGAAAAAACTGATTTTACCAATTCTACTTCTATCGTTTCTCGCAAGTTTCGGACAAGGCTCGCTGGAATCGGACCGGCTGGCATTGATTGCATTGTATAATGCCACCAATGGCCCCGAATGGTACGAAAAAGCAGGCTGGAATCCGAATGGGAATCCCGGCGACAGTCCGTGCGGCTGGTACGGCGTGACTTGCGAAGGCGGGCGGGTTACCGGGCTAAACTTGCTGCAAAGCGGCCTCGACGGCAGCATTCCCCCGGCAATCGGAAACCTCGATCAGCTGAAAACCCTTATCCTCGGTTGGACCGTTTTCACCGACGCCCGCACAGCTTATAACCCGCCCTATTTACCCATTCCCACGGAGATCGGCAATCTGACCAACCTCGAACATCTCGATCTGAGCGGTGACAACGGCATCAACTACGACATTTATGGCGGCCTGCCATTGCCCGGCCCGCTGCCCGAGAGTCTTGGCAACTTGACGAAACTCACTTACCTCAACCTGGGCTGCATGCTGAAGGATATGAAATTTTATGGAGAGCTCGATGGTCCCATTCCCAGCTCTCTGGGCAATCTGGTCGACCTGAAATACCTGAACCTGGGCAACCAGCGTTTTTCAGGCCCCATACCACCTGAACTTGGCAATCTTACGAAACTGGAATTCCTGATCCTGAGCGGTGCCAACCAATTCACCGGCACCATTCCGGCCTCGTTTAATAACCTGATCAATCTTAAAGAGCTGGGAATTGCCCATTTAGGCGACCCGGGTGCGCAACCCTACGGAACATTGACAGGCCCTATTCCCACCCTGACAGGTATTCCTGCGACAGCCACTGTCGATATCAGCAGCAACTCATTTAATTTTGAAGGATTGGATTTGAATATCAGCCGGATAGATTTTTATTCCAACCAGTCAAAAATTGATATTAACTACAATGTCGGGACAAAAACCCTTACTGCCGAGGCCGGGGGAACGATCGCCAACAATACGTATACCTGGTATCGTAACAATATCCTTATAACCACGATAGTCGGTAATAAAAATTACAATGTGACCGAAGACGGCACCTACTACGCAAAAGTCACAAACAGCGCCGTACCGAACCTGACCCTCACGACGCAAAATGAGGTGGTAACGTCGCTGCCGGTAACGCTGGTGTCGTTTTCAGGCAGCAATGAAGGCGATCAGAACCTGCTGACATGGAGAACCAGCCTCGAAACCAACAGCCAGGGGTTCGACATCCAGAGAAGCTGGAACGGCACCGATTTTGAAAAAGTTGGTTTCGTACCAGGCCACGGCGACACGCACGAGGGCGCGACATACTCATTTATCGACAAAAGCCCCCTATTCAAAACCTACTACCGCCTCAAACAACTCGATTTCGATGGCACATACTCTTTTTCAAGGGTTATTTCAATCAAAAACCAGCATTCGGATATCGTCACATACCCCAATCCGGCCACGGACCATTTTTACCTCAAGAACCTGAAAGAGAAAGGTAAAATCGTGATCCGCAACCAGGAAGGAAAAATCATCAGCACACAAATGGGCGAACCGGGTAAGCCGCTGACGACCGCGGGTATCGCACCGGGGCTTTATACGATCAGCGCAGGTGGGGTTGTGAGGAAGATTGCGATTGGGCGGTAGGTGGCGGAGAGTGAAGGTGCTAGCGTGATAGAAATTCCATTCCAGGAGAGAAAGTACATAGCCATAGTTATTAATAGAGCAAAAGCATTTATTTAAAGGTAGTATTTTTTCAAATAATTGAAAATCAACAAATTAATTTTCCGACAAATAAATCCCTAATGTTTTACACGCTTCCTAAAAATTAAATATTTAGGTTTACCGAAGTTACAATGCAACGCATTTTCAAAGCCTTAGAAAATGCGTTTGCCTGACTTTTCATTCTTTACTATCTCTTCTTACGCAACACTATTTCTGGAATTAAGATAAATGAGTTGTCGATTCGCAATCATAGTTTCTGGGTTACGGGCAATTACATCAACCTAAAATACGTGAACTAATTATGATGATAAATCTATTGAATATCATTATAAGCCTAACACTCTTAATATTTTGTGTTGAGAGTGATGCACAATGCCAAAATATTTCCGGTCGTTGGTTGGGCAGCATCACGATACCCGGCTATAACGGGAGGGAATATCCTATCGAAGTTTCTGCAACACAAAAAGATAGTCTGATCAGCGGTAGAGTAAAGATCACCTATGAGGGGAAATATGCCATTATGAAGTTTCAGGGCACCGTTTCCGGAAATAACATTATCATCAGCGAAAATGAAGTTATCGAGGATTCATATCCAAATCACGTCTGGTGCTTAAAGAGTTTTGAAGGCAAATTTCACGTAGATAAGTCAGGCCTGATTAAGGAGATTTCAGGGACCTATACCGGCTACACAACGTATTATGACAATCGCTATACTAATGAATACTGTGTCCCCGGAAGTTTTATATTATTTCAAAACAGCTCTATTCAAATCGATGATGAAAAAAAATTCAGGAGTAACATTAAAAATATTAAAAAAGAAGAACCCCTATCATTGTATAACTCCAAGTATGCAATCAGCTATCTCATCTCGACATCACTTCAATTTGAAAAGACTAGTTCCAATTTATTAGAATCATCGATAAGTAATTTAAATAAAGTACTTAATAGTTTGTCTGAAAATCGGTCTGTAAAAATAATATTAGAAAGTCACACAGATAATGTCGGCGATCCGAAAAAAAACTTCAAGTTAGCCGAAGAGCGAGCTATCAAAATAAAAAAACATCTCGCTGGTAATAACATATTAGAAAGCAGAATCCAATGTCGCATTCTAGGATCACTATTGCCCCTCGCACCGAACGATAATGAACATAACCGAAGTTTAAACAGACGTGTTGTAATAAAAGTACAGGATTTGTAGTAGACTCGACACCAGATATTCAGATGAAGTATTCCATTCACCATTTATTTAAAGGCAACAAACCTTCAATACTCTGATTACCAGCCATTTATTTTCCCGATAAATAAATCCCCGTTGCGTTCTACAAATCGCATTAAATAAAATATATACGTTTGTCCGGGTTGTAACGCGGCGTAACCTTAATGCCCTGCAATTCCATACTCAACTTCCATTATCACTCAATTTGCGGCACCCCGCCGGAATAGGACAGCACTGCGCACCGCCGGCAGCGGCTGCTCTGTGACACAAACAGCATTTCTTGAATAAGGCCTTCAATCATTTCAGAGATCTGAAATGAGCGATGGCCCTGCGCGTCTTCATTCACCACTATCCAGGTTTTAAAACCCTTGGCACATGAGAAAACATTACACACAAAAACCCCTTTTACCAACAACTACCAATCGTATTTGCATGCTCTTTTGGAGCCTGCTGGCTTTTTCCAGTTTTTACGCAGCCGCTCAGAATATCACTTACCAAGCCCTTTCCACGGGTGCGACCTTCGACGGTCGGGCCATAAACCAGGGCTCGCCGGTTGGCAGTATAACGGGCACCGGCAATGTCGCGTCAGGAGGCGCAACCTACGCGATGGCGGTTTCGATGCCGCCCGGTACAAATGGCATCAGCCCGGCTGTTTCGATCAATTACCATTCGATGGCAGGAAACGGCGTGCTGGGGCAGGGCTGGGACATTGGCGGATTATCGAAAATCACTCGCTCCACGCGGAATATGTATTTTGACAATGAGACAAATCCTGTTGTGATGACCAACAGCGACAGGTTCGTGCTGGACGGCGTGCGGCTGATTGCCAAAGCGGGCAACTACGGAGAACCCAACACAACTTACGGCACTGAAAGTGAGAATTTCGCAACCATCACTTCCAAAAGCACACAGGGGAACGGGCCGCAATGGTTTGAGGTAACTAGAAAGGACGGGGTGAAAATGGAGTACGGCAACACCCCGGATTCCAGGCTTACCGGCCAGTTTGCTACCGTGCTTACGTGGGCACTCTCCCGCATCCTGTATGCCGATGGGAATTACATTACCTTCAAATACAACACCAACGCCAGTTTCGCACTACTGATCGATGAGATCAATTACACCGGCAATGCCGCGCAAGGATTAGCGCCCTATAATCAGGTCAAATTTGACTATAAGATCCGCACGATCGATGAAAATGCCGGTTTCGAGCATGAAACGCGTGTTGAAAGTAAATACTTGCTCGACAAGATTACCACGAAAGCGGAAGGATCAATCGTTAAGACCTATCAATTCAGCTACGGCCATGACAACATCAATTCCTATTTAAAAGAGGTCATCGAGGCAGGCACCGACGGCACGCAACTTAATGCTACCATTTTCAAATACGGCAACCCGCCTGCTGATTTCAGCACCGTCACTACGGATGGATATGATTACCCTTCGTCGACCACCATCACAGGAGATTTCAATGCCGATGGCTTAACCGATTTTCTGGAAGCCAGTCTCATTCCGAATCCTGCCGTATACAGGATGATCGTTTACGCCAAGTATCCTGCCTACAATGCAAAACCGAACGATTTCTATGTCGGCAACGTGACGGACGCGCCTGTTACCTACTCGGTGGTAAAGAAGCAAAGCATTCCCAATTCGTTCGATTTCCTGGCCTATGATTTTACAGGCGACGGAGCAGATGACGTTTTGATGACCAACATTGCAGGTTCGGGCCAAAATCGTACGCTGACCAGCCTCCGCATTTATCGTACCGTTCAGAATTACGACTGGCAAACCAATGGACAATCGGCCATTCAGTTCGATCCGCTGACCATATCCCCGTACACCGGTTACTCCAAAATCCATCCCAGCGGGCACTTCATTTTCCCGGGCGACTATGATGGGGATGGTATTCAGGACATTCTGACCATGCTGGGAAGCAATGCCGTCAATTACAATTGCCACCTGTACAACGGAAAAGTCCAGCCCGATTTCGGGTCCATTGTAATCTCCGGCGTCTTTGCACTAGCGGTCAGCGAATGGCCGACCGCTGACAAAGTGCACGTCGTCGATTTCAACGGCGACGGCAAAAGCGATATCATGCTGATCAAGGGTATGAATTGCGAGGTCTTTACATTCGATGGCTGGACGGCACGCCGCATTCATTACTCCACCAATTATTTAACCAAAGACCACCTCAGCTATTTTGGTGATTTCAATGGTGACGGCAAAACGGACATTCTTGCCAAATTAACCACTTCGGGCGCGTGGAAAGTGGTGGTTTCTAATGGTATTGCCTTCTACGAATCACCCTTCACATTTAACACAACGCCTGATACCGATCCTTTCACGGGCGACCAGCTGGGCATCGCGGACATTAACGGGGATGGAAAATCGGACATTTATCACGGGTGGCAGACTGCGGCACCTTCGAATTTCGATGTCTACTACGGAAAGGGCTATTCAAGTACCGGGGCCAACTTTTATCGCATCAACAGCACGTACGCCGTAAACCTGGGGGCACCGCCTCCCATGATCGGCGATTTCAACGGCGACCGCCGGGCCGACATTATCAATTTCAAGAATGTCCTCAACCCGATGGATGTCTTCTATTTCAAAAAGGAAGGCAGGGAAAATCTGCTTGAAAAAGTAAAAAACGGCTTTAATCACGTAACTGAATGGGTTTACAAAAAACTGACGGATGAAAATGGCTTTTACATCCGGGGAAATCTCACCGCCTACCCATTCAATGCGATACAACCTGCGCTATATGCTGTTTCGGATTTCAAATTGCAAAACGGCATTGGCGGCTACAATACCATTCAATACACCTATGAAGCCTGTAAGCTGCACCGGGCAGGCAAGGGCTTTCTCGGCTTTGGTAAAATAACGGCCAACAACCTGGCAACGGGGATCAAAACAGTGGCTGAAAACGAATTCAACACTACCTATTACACCCCGATTCCCTACCGGACCTCTATCTATCTGGCGTCAACGAGTGCCCTCCTGAGCCAGACAACCAATACCAATGTGGCCGTTTCTCCGGCCGCCAAGCGCTTCTGGATAAAGACAACCAATGTTTTGGAAAACAAGGCATTCGAAGGCAGAACGAGCACTACGGTAAATGTATATGACGATTTTGGCAACGTCAAGCAAAGTAGCATCAATAATGGCGTGGAAACTGCTTTCACTGACATCATTTACGGAGCCTATCCGGCCGGGGTGCCCAACAAGCCGACGTCAGTGACTGTTACAACGACCCGGACGGGCCAACCAGCATTCACAGTTGCAACGGGGTACGCTTACAATGGCATTGGCCAGCTTACTTCGAAAACGGATTTCTCCGGTCTTCCTAAAAACGTGGTCACCACCTACGAATACTTCCCGTTAGGAAACCTCAAAAAGACGACCATCACTCCGAACGGCCCGGCTGCATCACTGCCACGAAATACATCAGCCGTCTACGATCCCAAAGGCCGCTATGCCGAATCGAGTGTGAACGAACTGGGCCAGACCTCTACCGCGACCTATGATCCTAAATGGGGCGAACCAATGACCTCAACGAGCGTCGAGGGGCTAACCACCACTTACCAATATGACGTATTCGGAAGGCCGACCGTTACGACAATTCCTGCACCGGCTGCTTACAACATGACCCAAAGCTACGGATGGGACCTGGCCAACGGCGCGGTGTGGTACAGCCAGGTTTCCCATCCCGGTAGGCCGAACGTCAAAATATGGTATGACTTGCTGGGGCGCGAGATCAAAAAAGAAACGGAAGGCTTTGGCAACCAGCCCGTCACGCAGGTTCAAACATATGACGCAAGGGGTAATGTCATTACCAGCACCCAGCCCTACAAGGCAGGCGAAATATACATTACGACGACGACGCAGTTCGATGAATATAACCGCCCGTTCAATATCAACAGCGGCGCGTTAGGCACGAAAACGATCGGCTACGCCTACGCCGCAGGCGACCTTACCACCACCACTACCACTCCTACCGGTACCACTTCGCAAAAGACCGATGCCAGTGGAAAGGTCATCAGCTCGACGGACGATGGTGGAATCTTGGCGTACACCCATTTTAGTCACGGAGGAGTAAAGGATATTAAAAACGGTGCCGTTACACTCGCCGGTAACCAGTATGACGCCTATGGTCGCCAAACCCAGCTGACCGACCCCAATGCCGGCACCACGCTGTACGATTACAATTCGCTGGGAGAATTGGTGAGCCAGACCAATGCCAATGGAGCCACCTACACACTAACCTACGACATCGCCGGAAGAATTGCCACCAGAACAAAAGCAGGAGAGCCGGCGACGATTTACCAATACCGGGCGTCGGGCAATGGCATCAATCAGATCGAAAAAATAACCGGTTTTGCCGGAAACGTGACAGATTACACTTACGATGCCTACGACCGGTTAGCAACCATTACGGAAACGATTGATGGCAGCGCCTACACAACTACCTATACTTACAATAATTACGGGGACATTGCTTCGGTGCTGTACCCTTCCGGATTCGGCACGAACCATGCCTATGATGCAAATGGCTACCCGACGACCGTCAAAAACACCAACAGTTCGGTAACCCTTTACACCAACACCGGCATGAATGGCCTGGGCCAGAACACGGCATACACGCTCGGCAATGGGAAATCGTCGGTGATCAATTACGATTATGGCATTCCGAAACTGTTTTCCACCGCCGGCGTGCAAAACCTGGAACTGACTTGGGATTATCCCAAAGGCAACCTGACTAAACGCAAGGATTACATTAAAAACAAGGAAGAAAGCTTCACTTACGACAACCTAAGCCGCCTGCTCACGGCTACGGTAGCAGGCAAGCCCGCACAGGTGCTCACCTACGAACCTTCGGGCAACATCGCCTCGAAAACCGATGCCGGGCAGCAATTCAGCTACCATCCTGCCAAACTCAACGCGCTCGCGGGCATCATTGCGCCCACCACCGCGCTACCCATGCTCACGCAGGACATTACCTATACGGCGTTCAACCAGCCCGAAAAAATCACCGAAAACGGTTCCGGCCAGCCCTACGAGCTCACTTATACCTACGATGCCGGTTATCAGCGAATCAAGGGTGTCATGAAAAAGAACGGCGCATTGATCAACACGCATTACTATTTCGGAAGCTACGAAAAAGACATCACCGCCGGCGTAGCGGACAAGCACCTGCATTACATCCACACGCCCGCAGGCCTCTCCGCCATCGTCATCCGCGAGAACGGCACCGACCAATACTACTACACCTACACCGACCACCTGGGCTCACTACTGACCTTGACCGCACTCAACGGCACCGTCATTCTCGACCAAAACTTCGACGCCTGGGGACGGCTGCGTCATCCTGCCAACTGGGATTACACCAACGTACCGGCTCCGACCAGCTATTTGTACCGCGGATTTACCGGACATGAGCATTTGACGAATTTTAATTTGATCAATATGAATGGGCGGATGTATGATCCGGTTGTGGGGCGGGTGCTGAGTGTTGATAATTATGTGCAGAATCCGTTTAGTACACAAGATTTCAATCGGTATTCCTATGCGAGAAACAATCCCCTGGTATACAACGATCCTGACGGAGAGTGGATAAATTTTGTAATTGGAGCAGTCGTTGGGGGATTTTCTGGGTATCGCATAGGCAAAGCTAAGGGTGCCACCGGATGGTCACTATTTTTTCATGCGTTGGGAGGTGCGGCTGTTGGTACAGTTTCCGCTGGAATAGGCTCGACAGTGGCTGCGACCGTGGGCTCATCAATCACAGTTAGCTATGGCGGCTTGATCAGCGCCGCTATCGGAGGGGCTACCGCAGGAGCCGCAAGCGGTGTGGGATTCGCGACAATCAGTGGTGGCAATATAGGCAATGCCGCTTGGAAAGGCGCATTAAGCGGATTTACTGGCGGGGTCGTAGGTGCTTATATAGGAGGAAGCGCCGGTGCCCTCGCCGGCGGTGCAACTGGAAGCGCCACGGGAGCAGCACTAAATGGCGAAGACCTACAAGGTATAGGAATTTCTGCTCTCGTTGGCGGAGGCGTAGCGTTCGGAGCATATCAATTGCAATTAGCTGTCAATTATCATAAGTACGCGAACTCTAGTGGCACGATGAGCAGAAAGCAATTTGAGGCAGTTAGTGTTGCCGCGCAAAGGTCGTTTACAAGAGGTCGCGAATTTGGCGGCTGGCTTCTTGATGACGGGAGTGTCGAAATGTTCCCAACCGGAGGTAAAGACAGGATCTTTCCTCAGGACAAACCAAACAACGCAACCGCATCTTTCCACACTCACCCAAACCTAGGTGTCACTTGGCAAGAAACTCATAGCTCAGCGGACATTTACTTCAATAATAACATATCGAGGCTCCCTTCGACAGTCGTGGGCAGGCAAAACATTTTCTGGCATGTCCCGAATCAGAACCCAACACTGCTATATAGCAACTCGATATTGAATCCGTATCCATTCTACTCATATCCATTAAATCGATAACAGGATGAACTATTTTCTGTATCTCACTTTCGCATTACGGCTAAGCGCCTGGAATGCCCCAAAATGCTCGATTGACTTAATATATCGAAATGTTGATGAGCTGGCAAAAAAACACAAGGCTAATTACGAGTATCGAAAGACAATCAGAGAAGTGCCTTGTTGTTACATAGTCGAATATCAGCCTAAGGATTCGACAGCTCTCGGCGGAGGGATAAAAGCTATTGTATGTAAAGAAAATTGCAAAATCACAACCTATAAGCTATATCAGTAAGCGAAAGTCAATAGGAGCGACACAAACATTCGACTTGTTCTTTTAAATAATCTTAGAATTAAAATAATATTCACATGAAAACGTACCTAGCAGCTCTGCTCCTTGCAATTGTTTTTACGAGCACAATCGCTCAGATACCAATCGGCCAAGGAAAACAAAATATCAAAGTTTCAAAAAAAATAATACGTAGAGAACTTAGAAGATCGCTTATACAAGAAAATATATTGTCAAAATTTGAAATTTACTCTCTAATCAAGATACTTAAACCAATACCGATCCTGTCATATGAGGTTAGTGAGCAAGCACTCGAATATGACTCCACGAAAAAGATAGTAGACTATTTGAAGCCCAACGATATGTTTCCATTTCAATCTGTAATGTTTTTAAAAAAGAAAAAATTCCACGCAACGCTCGATTGCATCAACATCGCTTATTATACCGACTGTAAGCCGTGCAACTACAATGATTCACAAGAAGACAAAGACCATCATCACAATTATGAAGAAAAAAAAATCTTTAACGCCATTAAAAATAGAAAATACACGCTACTGTTCAAAGTTCAATATTTCAGAGATGCCGTTTGGCTCATAGAAAAAAAAGAAGTAAAAATATACAGCCCCCAGGATAAATTATTCTATGATCCAGATGAGTACATTAAAAAAAGATGCTCGGTTGAAACCATTAGGAATCTGGCACTTGGAAAGTTGAATTCATTCTGCGACTGAATATCACGAAATATTAGCAGAATCTGAATTCTACAAAGCTTATCACCATAAATTAAAAAATTCATAAATAACCGACAAAATTTCAGCCCGCTATCAGCTTCAATGATTGCGTCTCAATACCAACAAAAAACAAAATATTGATTAACTATAAGCCCCTCTGTTATGACTTGAAGCGAAGCAACGATTCAATGATCCGCGACAATGAAAGACCTTTCTAAAAAACTGGTCAAAATAACCCTGTTCGTTACAGGCATGTTAACTCATAAACTGCCTTGAAACTCCTAAACCGCGTTTTTAACATTGGTAGAATACATGAAATCCCCTAGAAAAGCTACGAGTCAGGAAGAAAGTCTCCTTGAATTCCTCATCAGTAAATCAATGCAAGTTATATCCAAAGAATGGCGTGACGGTTTACTGGTTTGCTCGATGGATGATGGTGGCATGGGCAGCCTACATCTATTTCCACACGGGAGGTAAGACTTGGTAGAACGATGGAAAAACAAATGAGCAAAATTCAATTTGTTGATCAAGACAGCGTCGAAGTCCTTACCTCCTTATATGTGGACACCAATGGACATCTACTGGAACTCGATATATGGAAGGCAGATTTTAGCAAGCTGATTGCGTTTCCCAAATCTTACTAAACATGAAGACTGTCGATTGGTTTAAACAGAACGTCGAACGACATCTAACCGAATATGAAATCGAATATAAGTCTTTCGTAAATGGAGACTTTGGAAACTTGGACCAAGTCGCATTCAACTCTACAACAAAAGGAGGAGAAATTGATTTTTGGAGCAGCGGTTACATCAACATCCATTTTGTAGACTATGTTCTCGGTGAAGAACTAATCAATGCATTCTTGTCGCCAAATCAAAATAAAGAAACAGAAAAAATTTTTAAAGAACTGCTAAATCTCATATAGTATTATATCTCTTTCAAGAGTCAAATATTATAAAGTACTGGATAAAAATCTTGGTTTAAAGTGTTAGAACCAAGTGCCAGGAAGAACCAACTGCATTTATTAATGCAAACAAGGTGGAGCGATATTGCCTCAAATATCAAACTTAACACAGATTCTGCGAATAAAATAATCATGGATATTATGAAAGACCAAACTTGGTTCAAAATTGAGATCGAACCAACACTCCACGATTATGATATAGAATACAGATTTTTCGAAAACGGAGATTTCGGAACGCTAAATCAAGTTGTAATTAATTCAACTAAAAAAGGAGGCGGCATCGACTTCTGGGAATTTGGATGGCTGGGCATCGACCTATATGACTATGAAAAAGAAGAACTATTATTAAATGTTTTATTAGAGCCGCATGAATACAATGAAAAAGAAAAAGCACTAAAGAAGTTTATTTACTTACTAAAAAATTAGAAAAATCAGCAGCTTAAATAAAATTGTTGTCAATGTCACTATTTTGTTGTTAACAATAATTTCAAAAGCCCGCTAACAAAAATAAATCCACTTATACAAAGAATTTTTATGTCATATTTCGAATGTATAACTTTCAATCATATTATAGAGACAGGCGGACAAAAAATTCAATACACTGCATTCAAACTTCCTAACGGTATTTTTAATATTGGTAGGATACATGGAATCCCCTAGAAAAGCTACGAGTCAGGAAGAAAGTCTCCTTGAACTCCTCATCAGTAAATCATCCGAAGTAATATCCAAAGACTGGCGTGACGGTTTACTGGTTTGCTCGATGGATGATGGTGGAATGGGTAGCCTACATCTATTTCCAAATGGCGAGGTAAGACTTGGCAGAACGATGGGAAAACAAATAAGCGAAATTCAATTTATTGATCAAGACAACGTTGAAGTCCTTGCCTCCTTATATGTGGACACCAATGGAAATCTACTGGAACTCGATATTTGGAAGACAGATTTTAGTAAGCTAATTGCATTTCCAAAATCTTACTAGTATCACCTTTTTCAAAAAAACGCAGGCGGATTAGACTTCCGTGACTCAGGGCAGCTTCAAACCGAACGATAAGACTTAAAATGAGAAGCTATTTTCAGACTCGCGGAGCCGTTAGTAGCCGGCTTAACTTCATTGCGTCAAATGAATAAAGTCGTCTTGTAAACAATTAAAACACGCAAGAAAACAAAATGGATTCCAAGCTAAAAATCCAAAAATAACATGAAACACATAGCAGAACTAGAAACAAAATGGCGGATCGAGAAAGTTGGCCACCCTCCGGTAGCTACAAAGGTCGATATAAAGATTTTCCAAGAAAAACACAATGTCATTTTACCTAGCGATCTAGTGGAGTATTTTCAATCATTGAACGGAACAGATGGCGATTGCACGGACGATCTATTTGAATTCTATTCAATCCATAAAATACAACCAGTTAACGATGCATATAAAGACTGGAAAGGAATTCCAAATTACCAAGATCTCCAAGATGTCAAAGATGTCGATGACCTATATGTATTCGCTAACACCAATTTCCATCTATTTGCTTACGCAATTAGGTTGAATTGCTTGCCATCAAAAAAAATTGAAGTATACGTTATATGCGGCGACAGGTACAAAAAAATCGCCGATTCATTTTCAGAATTCATTACGCTATATCTAAGCTCCTCACCCAAATTACAGCTATAAATTTACCGCAATCCATACAAAACGTTAAGTATAAAATTCGCGCTTATTCTAGATAAATTCTTGCACAAGGAAACATGAAATACCTTATAGTTGACGCTTCATTTAATGGTACAGGAATAAGAGATCAGTACAACGGAGGCTATCTACACGTAACACAACTACAATTAACAACCGATTTCATTGATAGTATCAAGTCTTGGCTAGCAAGATATGACATCAAACGCCGTCAAGGATTCAATGACAGTTCTGAAATTGATAGGATAGACGCAGAAGGCAAAGAAAATTGCAGAAAAATTAAAAGTGAGCTGGTCGATGCAGAGGCACCGGATGGAACTTGGCAAGTAGAAATCTATAATTCCTCTATCCGCCGAATCATATGAACGCGACACCAGCGGTTTCATAAATAATTCGCAAAATATTTAATAAAATGCATTTACAAATAAAAAGGATTTCAAAACCTAATTTCAGAAAACTAGATATTCCAAATTTGTTCGAAGATGGATCAGCAAGCCGAGCTTTCGGAGTTTTTTCATTTGGAATACACCGATATAAAATAGCTTGACAAAGTGACAAAATAGATCCAATTATCTTACTGACAAACGCCGATATTTGTATAGTTGGCGTAGATCAAATATTTATTATTTTTAATATTTTAACAGGAAAAATAAAACACAAGATCTCTTTATATTATTTTCTCTACGATATAAGAATTTACAATGAAGTGATTTATGTAATTACGGAACTCGAAATTATTTCAATTAATGCCGAAAATTTAAAAATTCTTAAAACATACGCACTTCCAAACTATTTTGAAAGTGTAGAATTAAAAAATGGTTATGCCGCGATCAAATGCATAGATGATCAAATAATTTACATCTAATAAACGGCTATAAAAATGAGAAAGATAAATTTTAATACCTTCTGTTATTGCCATGAACCATAAGCGATATGAAGCAAATAACGATCGATGCCTCAGCGGATGGAATTTGTTTTAGATGTTACCATTCTGGAAAAATCATAGGCCTTGAAAGCTTGCCTATTAGCGATTCGCTCATTCAGCATATCAGAACGTGGATGGATGAATATGAAAAAGTGAATTTTGATGGCCCTACCCGATATCAAACAATTGATAGACTTGAAAGAACAGGTGTAGATATTGCATTATCGATAGTACATGAAATTAATGATCTGAATGTAGTTTATCAATCCGATCTATTACTCATATGCTTGCTGAGTTGTTCTGAGCAAAAACTATTTGTGAAATGAGAAAAAAAACCTAGTGGTAAATGCAAATATTCCGATAGATCATTTACAAGCGCCTTTAATTTATTCGTTTTTCCTAATCACTACTATTTCTTCTATTTGATAATGCTTTTCACGGGTCAATACAATTTTCCTCCTTGTAATTTTATCATATTATTTTTCGCAATCATAGCCTAACAATATAACTGAAAGTCAGCGTATTAATTATTAAACATTATTTAATGTAGTTCCAATGAAAAACACACTTACACTCTTCACTCTACTCCTGATTTCCAGCGCCACGACGTGCTCTTCGCAAGGCGACCCGAAGGCATTCAGCCAGGAATACGAATCCTGCTGCGGCACCCAGCCCGTCGAATTCTCCTACGAAAAGAAGCGGATTTATGTACCCAATGTTTTTACGCCCAACAAAGACGGCGTGAATGACTACTTTTTCCCCACCGTAAATGATGTTGTTACGGACGTTTGGGGATTTGCCGTATACAGTATTGAGGGAGATACGATGCTTTATCAAAAGCCCTATTTTAATTCCCGAATGCCCGTGCAGGAATATGGCTGGGATGGGTTACGGCCCGACGGAACGCGGTATAAGGGAGCATTCCGATACAAAATGCGCGTGGACGATATGCTGGCGAACAAGCACATTGTCGAGGGCCGCGCGTGCGCTATCGTATGCGGGAGCGGATCGGAGGTATTTCAGACAAAAAGTGGATGCTTCTACCCCATTCAGGCGGGTAAAGAAGGCACATTGGATAGATCGATCGCCAACGGGGAGAAGGATTGTTTTTAAATCAATACAAAAGCACATCACACTATAAACCATATGAACACACAACTTATTAAAACTGTGTTGTTAGCCATCATGGTGGCCTTCCCGGGCGTCATTCATGCGCAGATCAAATTTACCTATGACAACGCCGGAAACCGAACCAAAAGGGAGCTTAATGGCAGCATTGTTCTGGTGGACACCAAAGTCCTGCTTCGTGGGGCTTACCGCACTGGACAGGCGAACATGGCCACCGACCTGCAAACCTATTTCAGCGCCAATTCGGGGCTTTTGCCTGCTACTGATCCCTATGGCGGGAATGTCGGCTACAACAATATCGGCAACCCGGCGGGAGTGGCCGGCCCCGTGGTAGATTGGATTAAGATCGAAATCCGCGATGCCGCAAATCCGGCGGTGAAACTTCAATCGAAAAGCCTTCTACTGAAACCTAACGGAAGTATCGTCGACATAGATGGCACGCTCCCGAAATTTGTTGGGCAAAGCGCACCGGTACGGCTGGCCATATTTCACAGAAACCATGTTGCCATCCTAAGCAACCCGATTGCCGCATTCAATGCCGGCACGACCATTTACGACTTCACCACAGCACTTAATAAGGCCAGCCAGCTCCCGGGCGATGCCGCCCAAATGGGTGTCATCAATGGAAAATGGTATATGTGGGCGGGCGATGTCAATAACGATCTGAGCGTCGATGCTACGGATATGACAATCGCTACGAATGACTTTATGAGCGGTCTCTTTGATCAATACCTTCCTACCGATGTTTCGATGGACGGCGGTGTGGATGCGACAGATGGAAGTATCATGAATGCGGCATTCATTAACGGCTACTATTCGACATTGACAAATTACGTCCCGTAGATTGCTTCCTGCCGCCGATTTCGTGCTATCGGGATATTTATGTCCAAACACGAAAAAGCGCTTAACAATTTCTTGCTAAGCGCTTCATTTTCAAGCTCCCGAAGCTGGGCTCGAACCAGCGACCCTCTGATTAACAGTCAGATGCTCTAACCGGCTGAGCTATTCGGGAATCATTATCCGGTTGTTGTACTCGAATTGTGGTGCAAATCTAGTAATTCAAGTTATACAGCGCAAGTGCCGCGACTAAAAAAATGTTACGCCTGCACTTTCGCGAGGATTAACTCCTTGACTTTCTTAGCATCCCCCTTTGTAAAATTATTGATAATAATTTCAGGACGCATCCGCGGGATGATCCGGATCGTCGAAAAAAACATGCCGCTGTCGATTTCGACCCCTGAGATGTCAGAATAGAACACGAAGTTGTCGTTGCTTCTGAAAAGCTTCCTGACTTTAAAGGTTACGCCCTTTTCGCCGAAAGTGACCTCGTCGGGGAAAAACGGGTTCATGAGCCCACTGGCGCTAAATCGTTCGTTCATATGGATAGGTTATTAAATAAATGCGTTACAAAGGTACGTATACCACTTTCTTAGTTTCAAAGAATTCTTCGGCGAAAAAGTCCGAAAGCGCGTAAATCTGCGGCTTTTCCCGGATCTCCGAAAGCTCTTCATCCAGGTCGCCCCCTTTGAGATATAAAATTCCGTTCCTGCGGTCGTGGAACGAGTTGCGGCTGATATTCTTTTTTACCCACCCCACAAACGGCGCCATGCGCGTCACCGCCCGGCTCACCACGAACTCGTAGCTTTCACTGAGCCTTTCCGCGCGTACCTGCTCGGCGCGCACGTTATCCAGTTTCAATGCATTCACCACCTCCTGCACCACGCGGATTTTCTTGCCGATGCTGTCAACGAGGTGAAACTGCGCTTCAGGGAACATAATGGCCAGCGGCACGCCGGGGAAACCGCCGCCTGTGCCCACATCGAGAATGGTCGTCCCGGGGCGGAATTCCTGCACTTTCGCGATGCCGAGCGAATGCAGCACGTGACGTTCATATAATGTATCAATGTCCTGCCGCGAAATCACGTTCACCCGCGCATTCCAATATTCGTACAACTCACCCATTTGCCCGAATTTGTCGCGCTGGTCGGCTGTCAGGTTGGGGAAGTATTGATCGATCAATTCCATGATTTACGGGGTTTTCTGCTCGTCATGGTCAAAAATCCGAAAACGAGGTAATAAACAAATAGCGCAAAATCCATCAGTAAAAAGCTGAACCACTCCACGGTCTTATCCAGCTTCACATTAATAATGATGAGCAGGAACCATTGGATGGCCCAGCGCACACCAAACACGATGCCGAGGTATTGCAGCAACAAATGGTCTTTCGTAATCAGCCCCCACGCCAGCGTGGCCAGCGCAAGCAGCCAGGTGGCTATGTGCGCGCCCGAGAGCATGCCGAGCAGTATTTTATTCCGGGGTTTGTAGTAGCGGCTCACAGAAATATGCCGGCGCTTCTGCC
The DNA here is from genome assembly GCF_000382205.1 of Dyadobacter beijingensis DSM 21582. Taxonomy (GTDB): domain Bacteria; phylum Bacteroidota; class Bacteroidia; order Cytophagales; family Spirosomataceae; genus Dyadobacter; species Dyadobacter beijingensis. The sequence goes on along the minus strand of NZ_KB907790.1, from coordinate 498,008 downwards.
GGAACCAGTCTTTCCAGGTCGTTTTAGGAAGGGAATAAACAAATGAATCTTCCTCGATGGATATCGTGGTGTTCGAGCTCGTCGACACTTCGTTCAGAAAAATATCGTCGTCGCCGCCGAATACATGTTTATGTGTATAAAAGCCCTTATTGGCGAAGAATACCGAGCGCTTATATAATATGTTGCGGCCGACGCCCATGTAGGTCATGCCCGCGAGCGTGAACGACAGGTATTGAACGGCCGCATAGAATGTTTCACAGCGGATAAACCAGTTGAGCAAGCCCCGTTGTTTGAAATAAGGTGAAAAACCGAGGACGATATCCTTATCCTCCGTTACCCGGGAGGTCATGGCGGTGATCCAGTGGTTGGACGAAGGGCGGCAATCGGCGTCGGTCATGAGCGCGATCGGGTATTTCGCCTGCTTCATACCGACGGTCAATGCGTATTTCTTGGGCGTGACGTGGTCGAACTGGTCATTGATGCGGATATACCGTATATTTTTCCAGCCATTGATATTTTCGCGGATGTATTCCTCACTCCCGTCGTCCGACCGGTCGTCGAGCAGGATCACCTCATATTCGGGGTACTCCTGCGCGTCCAGGAGCGGAATGAGCTCCGTCAGGTTCTCCCTTTCGTTCCAGGCGCACACCAAGACGGTTACTCCGGGCATGGCATTGCCGTAGTTCGCGCCCTTTCCGTAAAATGCCAGCCTCGTAAAAAAGAAGAGATAATAGAATAACTGGACAACTACGAACGCTCCTAGCGCATAGAGTAAAGAATCGGCCACAACAGAAGAGAGATGTAAAATTTTACCATATTGGTGCAAATATACTGTCATTGACAGGAATGTTCGAGACGTTCCTTCTATTTTTGCACATCAGCAATTTAAAACCTTTTAATGAAGTTCACACTACAAGTTGAGGACCCCCATTCGAAAGCGAGAGCCGGGTTGATCGAGACGGATCATGGGGTAATCCAGACGCCCATCTTCATGCCTGTGGGTACCGCGGGTACGGTGAAAGCCGTTCACCAGCGCGAATTGAAGGAAGATGTCAAAGCACAGATCATTTTAGGTAATACCTATCATTTATATCTCCGCCCCGGTCTCGACATTCTCGAAAGGGCAGGCGGGCTGCACGGGTTCAATGGCTGGGACCGCCCTATCCTGACCGACAGCGGCGGTTATCAGGTTTATTCGCTAGCCGGGACCGGCCGGAAGATCAACGAAGAGGGTGTGGTATTTAAGTCACACATTGACGGTGGCGTACACACATTCACGCCGGAAAACGTAATGGACATCCAGCGGACGATCGGCGCGGACATTATCATGGCATTCGACGAATGCACACCCTACCCATGCGATTTCACCTACGCGCGCAAATCGATGGAGATGACCCACCGGTGGTTAACCCGTTGCTGCCGGAGATTCGACGAAACCGAACCACGCTATGGTCACAGCCAGACGTTGTTCCCTATCGTTCAGGGAAGTGTGTACAAAGACCTGCGCAAACAGTCGGCCGAATTCATCGCTTCCGCCAACCGCGAAGGCAATGCGATCGGCGGGCTTTCGGTGGGCGAGCCGGCGGAGATCATGTACGAGCTTACGGAGGTCGTATGCGACATTTTGCCCAGGGACAAGCCCCGCTACCTCATGGGCGTGGGCACGCCTGCGAACATACTGGAATGCATTTCGCTGGGTGTGGACATGTTCGATTGCGTAATGCCGACGCGCAATGCACGCAATGGCATGATTTTTACAACGGAAGGAATAATCAATATCCGCAATGAAAAGTGGAAAGATGATTTGTCACCGATAGACTCAGGCCTGGGAGGCCACGTTAGTACATTTTATAGTAAGGCGTACTTACGGCATCTGGTAAAATCGGGCGAAATGCTCGGCGCACAGATCGCCAGCATCCATAACCTGACGTTCTATTTGTGGCTGGTTAACAGCGCGAGAGAGAAAATTATCGACGGAACTTTCGCTTCCTGGAAGCGGGAAATGGAAAAAAAATTGAATCAACGGCTTTGAAAGTTCAAAAAAGGAGGTTTCTTTCGGGTAAAATTTAAATGAAATATCAGGAAACTTTTCCATTTGTATCAACTTGCGGTTGATTAAGTGATATTGTTAACCTATTTTTGTGCGCACTAGGCATTTGGTTAATGTTGCGATTAGCCGTGAAATAAATATATAACTTTACTCATAAAATTGGATATAGATCAATCCTAGTTAATCTTAATAACGCTAACTTGAATAGTATGAAAAAAGTATCCCAGTTGATTGGTTCGTTTGCCTTGGGAGCAATGATGGCGCTGCCTTCATTCGCACAACCGCTGGTGCAACCGAATTCTCCGGATTACAATCCAAAAGCGACGTACGATGGCCCCTACAAATTGAACACTTGGTCAATTTCCGCACACTTTGGCCCGACGCTGTTCTTTGGCGATTTGAGAGAATATGACTTCTGGCCTGTTACCAAAACCAATTCTGACAGCCACAAGGAATCCGGAACTTTTCAAGGAGGCCTCACACTGAACAAACAACTTTCATATCTTTTCGGCGCCCGTCTGGACGCGTCCCTGGGTAGCCTCAGAGGTATGAAACGTCGCAGCTATAACCGCTACTTTGAAGGAAATTATTTCGATGTTTCGCTTTCCGGAACGGTGAACTTGAAAGGACTTCTGATGGGTCCCAACAAAATGAAGCGCTGGAAAATCGATGCGTATGCAGGTATCGGTCAGGTGTTTTACGATGCGACTGCATACGACCTGACAGGCGGTGTTAAGCTTCGCGAAACAGGTAAAATGAACGATTGGATCGTTCCGACCGGTTTGAACATTAACTACGAAGTTACCCCAAGAATCGATATCGGTCTTGACTTCCGTTTGACCCACACCAACTCTGACTACCTCGACGCAACTTATGGCGGCGACTACGACAGAACACCTAACACAGTAGAGATCAAAGATCAGTACAAAACTTCCCGCAAAGGAAATTCTGAACTCGACAGCTACGGATACGGTGCAATCCAGGTAACTTACAAACTCGGCAAAAAAGCCCTGAAAGTTGCAAAAGTGGATGGCAAATGGGATTACAAACCGGAAGAAGGCGGTTACTACCACCTGCGTTACACAGACCCACGTGTACTGGTTAAACCACCGAAAATCCTTACACTCGAAGAAATGGACTCAGTTGCAAAAGCAAACCGTCCTAAAGATATCGACCCACGTTTGTTGCTTGATACCGACGGTGACGGTGTATCCGACTTCTTCGATAAAGAGCCTAACTCACCGGCTGGAAGCATTGTTGACGGTGCCGGTCGTGTACTCGACTTCGATTCTTACGTGAAAAATGCATTGGCAACAGGCGCAGCTTGCTCCGAGATCTTTGCTAACGTAACATTCGATACCGACAAAAACGTATTGAAACCTGAATTCCAGGAATTGCTGAAAAACGTAGCAGCATTGATGAACAAAAACGGATGCCGCCTGCAACTGGCTGGTCACACCGACCGTCGTGCATCAGACCGTTACAACGTCGCGCTTTCAAAACGCCGCGTAGATGCAGTGAAAAACTACCTGATCAACGAAGCTGGTCTGCAAGACCCAAGCAAAGTGATCGTAGACTACTTCGGATCATTCAAACCTATCGCAGACAGCGCAACCCGCACAGGATTGCAGAAAAACCGTCGCGTAGAATTGAAACTGCTTCCTTAATAGTTTCATAAACGACTAAAAGAGAAAGGCTCCCGTCGGGAGCCTTTCTCTTTTTAATATATTCACGCACCCATTAGGGAAAACAATTAGCCACATCATAACAACGCAACAGGGGAATTAATGAAACAATATGATTATCTGGTAGTAGGTGCAGGATTGTGGGGGTCGGTATTTGCTCATGAAGCAACCAAACGCGGCAAAAAATGCCTGGTTATCGATCGCCGCGACCATATCGGCGGTAACGTCTATTGCGAAAATGTGGAGGGCATTAATGTGCACAAGTACGGCGCCCACATCTTCCACACGAACGACAAGGATATCTGGGATTACGTCAACTCATTCGTGGAGTTCAACCGGTACACCAACTCGCCCGTCGCCAATTACTACGGCGAGCTGTACAACCTTCCATTTAACATGAACACTTTCTACCAGCTATGGAAAGTGCGCACGCCCGAAGAAGCAAAGGAAAAAATCCGTCAGCAGGTGGAAGAAGCAGGCATTAAAGACCCGCAAAACCTGGAAGAACAGGCGATTTCCCTCGTCGGAACCGACATTTACGAGAAGCTGATTAAGGCCTACACGGAAAAACAGTGGGGAAGAAAAGCTACCGAACTGCCCGCATTCATTATCAAACGGCTCCCTGTCAGGTTTACGTTCGACAATAACTATTTCAACGACCGACACCAGGGCATCCCGATCGGCGGTTATAACAAGCTCACCGAAGCCCTGCTCAAAGACGTGGACGTGCGTCTGGGCGTCGATTTCTTCAAAGACCGCGAAGCACTCGCGGCATTGGCGGAAACGATCGTGTATACCGGCCCTATCGACGAGTATTTCGATTTCCGCTTCGGCCAGCTCGAATACCGCAGCCTGCGCTTCGAAAACCAGTTGCTCGACACAGAAAATTACCAGGGTAATGCCGTGGTCAACTACACCGACGGCGAAACGCAGTATACCCGCATTATCGAACACAAGCATTTCGAGTTCGGGACACAGCCTAAAACGGTGATCACGCACGAGTACCCGCAGGAATGGGTGAAAGGCGCCGAGCCCTACTACCCGGTCAACGACGATAAAAACACGGCGGTGTTCAACCAGTACAAAGCACTTGCTGCCGAAGAGCAGCACGTAATCTTTGGCGGACGCCTGGCCGAATACCGCTATTACGATATGCACCAGGTGGTAGCATCGGCATTGAAAAAAGTGAAGGTGCACTTCGACTCCTGAAATTTTTTTTCAAGCCAAAATCCCCGTTTCCATGCATTGGAGCGGGGATTTTTGTTTTTGAGGAAAAAATTTGAAAAAAGTTTAGCAGCAGTTTCGTTACCAAAATTACAAGTCTACGTCTAAACGGTAAAAGCATAAACCGTTTCAGATGCCGGCGAACAACCTTCCATTATCCGCATTCGCGCCGCCGCAGGACTGGTCGGCGCACCCGCTTTGGAAAGCGGTCCGTTTTCGCTGGTACTGGTTTGTCCTGTCCCCGCTGGCTTTCGCATTGCTCGCGCAGCTCTTCCTGCGCTACAAAACCCCGCGTTACAGCATTAATGCCTCCCTCCTCATCCGCGATGATTCGCGCGGAGGCAATTTCCGGGAGACGGCCCTGCTCGAAGAGCTCGGTCTGCCTGATGTGTCGAGCAGTGTCGAAAACGAAATTGAAATACTAAAAAGCAGAACGCTCATCGCGCAGGTTATCGCTGACCTCAACCTGACTACGCAATACTTCGCCTCCGGCCGGTTGAAAACCGCCGAGTTGTATGAAAAAGCGCCATTTAAAGTCAAATTTTTGAACCGCGCCCTAACCCGGCCGGCAACCTGCCATATTACCTGGCGGGGAAAGAATGCATTCACCGTCCACACAGCGAACGGGAAAATTAACGGGACATTCGGCAAGCGCGTTGCATTGCCCCAAGGCCTTGCGGTCATCGATACGACGCGTTTCAAACCCGCCCCGGACGATCAATATGCATTCTCCGTTGCAGGAAGTGATGTTTTACTCGAACAATATGCAACAATATTGAGCGTCCAGGCACCGAACAAAACGGCCAGCCTCGTGAATATCTCCGTGCAGGATGTGCTTCCGCGCCGCGGCGAGGCATTTTTAAAACAACTCATTCACAGATATCAGCAAGCCAATATCGACGACCAGAACAAAGTTGCAGATAATACCATTGCATTTATCAACCACAATCTCGGAAAGGTATCCGCAGAACTGCTCGCCGTAGAAGCAGGAATCGAGCGGTTCCGCAGGCAGCATAAGGTCATCAACATGGCGGAGAGCGGCCGGCTCGCCATTCAGAAAATGTTGGACAACGGGGCCAAAGAGAAAGAGCTGGCCATTCATTTAAAGGTCATCGGGATGCTGGAAGCGCATTTGCGCGAAAACGCGTCGGCGGCTATCCCGACATCGTTGTATCCGCAGGACCGCCATTTCTCCGATCTCGTGGCACATTACAATGACATGCAACTCCGCAAAGCCAGGGCATCGGCTTCCCTGGCGATTGGCCATCCGGAAATAGAATCCATTGATAATCAGATTACAATTGTCAGAAACAATCTCTTCAATGCGATTGCCTACCAAAAACGGGAACTGGCATTCAGTCTCGCGCAGGCGCATGCATATGCGAGGGAATTCGATCTCAAAACGGCGGCAATCCCTGGCGACGAACGGCAGTTCTTATCGCAGTCGCGGGAGCAGGGTATTCAACAGGATCTCTACCTGTTTTTGCTAAAAAAACGGATGGAAACGGCGATTTCACGCTCGGCAAATGTGGCGAACGCACGCGTGATCGATGCGCCCAAAGCCAGCGCTCTGCCTGGATTCCCTAACCGCCAGCTCACATTCCTGATCGCACTGTTTTCCGGTATTCTCGCACCGCTCGCTACACTGTACGTCCGGCAGATTTTTAATAACCGGATTACATCCAGGGAAGACATTTTACTGGAATGCGACATTCCTATTATCGGCGAAATCAGCGAAGAAACAGGTTCGGCGCGGCTGATGAAGCGGGACAACCGGAGCCTCGTCCGTGAACAATGCCGGACGCTGCGGACTAATATCCAGTTCATTACCGGAATGCATACCAACCAGGTCATACTGCTTACTTCGGCAATGGCGAATGAGGGAAAATCGTTCGTAGCGACGCATCTGGCGCAATCCCTGGCGCTCACCGGCAAAAAAATACTGCTTATCGATTTCGATCTCCGCAAACCTACCCTGGCCCATGCATTGAACCAGCCTCCCGAAGGTGTCACCGAAGCGATCGTATTCGGTACCGAGCCGCGGATTCACCCACTCGGCAACCCACATCGATACGACTTCCTAGCAGCGGGGCAACTGCATCCCGGCGCGGGCGAGCTCCTGCTTTCTCCCAAAGTCGGCGAACTGGTTTCTACACTCAAAACCCGCTACGACTATGTGCTGCTCGACAGCCCGCCCGCTGGCCTCGTGGCCGACGCACGCCTGCTCGGACGCCTTGCGGACATGACGCTATGCATTGTAAGACAGCATTTTACATTCAAACACCAGCTGGAAAATATCCGGCGATGGCGCGAGGAATCACAGCTCCCCGATATCTATATCGTCCTGAACGGGACCCGCGAGTTGCACAATTACCAATACAATTACTATTGAATTTTTACTTAAACCAACACACGGATGAAACAGCACACTTACTTGATTGGCGAAATCGGGCAGGCGCACGAGGGCAGCATTGCGCTCGCGCACGCGTACATCGATATGCTTGCGGGCATAGGCGCGAATGCAGCCAAATTTCAGGTGCACATTGCCGAGGCGGAGAGCAGCATGTACGAGGATTTCCGCGTCAAAATGCCCTATCAGACTGGTAACCGGTTCGATTACTGGAAACGCATGGAGTTTTCCCGCGAAGAATGGGCCGGACTTAAAAAGCATTGCGAACGTGTCGGGCTGGATTTCCTGGCAAGCCCTTTCTCTCTGGCAGCGGTGGATTTGCTGGATGAAATCGATGTTTGCGCATTCAAAATCGGGTCGGGGGAAGTGGACAATGCGCCGATGCTCGATAAAATCGCGGCGATCGGCAAGCCGGTGATCCTTTCCTCGGGAATGAGTTCGTGGAAGGAGCTCGACCACGCCATCGCGACCCTGCACGCACGGGGAATCACCGTTTCGCTCCTGCAATGCACGACCGCCTACCCCGCCCGCCCGCAGCAATGGGGCCTGAATGTCCTGCACGAAATGTGCCGGCGGTACCCGGTACCCGTCGGCTTCTCCGATCATTCGGGTGACATCTTCGCGTCTCTAGCAGCCGTCACACTCGGCGCACGCATTCTGGAATTCCATATCACTTTCGACAAGCGGATGAACAACCCCGACGCTTCGTCGTCGCTCAATATCCGGCAGGCCACTATCCTCGTTTCGGGTGTCCGCCGCATTGAAACAGCATTGAGCTGCCCAGTCGACAAAGACGCGAACGCTACTTTTTCGCGGCTCAAAAGCATGTTCGGCAAATCGCTGGCCGTGAACCGCGACCTCCGTAAAGGCGAACGAATCCAGTACAGCGACCTGGAAACGAAGAAACCGGCCGGGTTCGGGCTGCCGCCGGCGCGCTACCAGGAGGTGTTGGGCAAAACGTTGACGCGGGATATCGCACAATGGGAATTTCTCACCGAAAACCACGTCAGCCATGCGTAAAATCTGCGTTGTTATCACCGCCAGGGCCAGTTATAGCCGGATCAAAACCGCATTGCTCGCCATTCACGCTCATCCGCGACTGCTGCTGCAAATAGTAGTGACCGGCAGCGCGCTGATCGATAAATTTGGGAACATCCTGCCGGATCTGACAGCCGATAATCTGCCTGTTTCGGCTGTCATCCCGAACCTGCTCGATGCGGACAATCCTACCGCTTCGGCGAAAACGACGGCACTCTCGGTGATCGAGCTGGCTACGTTCTTCGTCAACCATCAGCCCGATGTGGTGGTGACCGTTGCCGATCGTTTCGAAACGATCGCGACGGCCATTGCGGCCGTGAACATGAATATTCCGCTCGCGCACATTCAGGGAGGCGAGGTGACGGGCAATATCGACGATCGGATCAGGAACAGCATTTCCCAGCTTGCCGACCTGCATTTTGTGGCGACCGCGGGTGCACGCAACCGGCTCGTCCGCATGGGCCTTTCACCCATAAAAATTTACTGTACCGGCTGTCCGTCCATTGATCTGCTATACGAGCGTAACATCGCCGGCTTCGATCCATACGAAGTTTACGGCGGGGTCGGGAGGCGGCCGGATCTGCATATGCCGTACCTGGTCGTACTGCAACATCCGGTAACGACTGAGATAAGCCATTCCAAATGGCAGGTTGAGAACACTTTGCACGCCCTGGCGGCACTCGGTATGCCCGTCCTCTGGTTCTGGCCCAATGCCGACCCCGGCACGACGGGGACAGCGCATGGTATCAGGGCATTTCGCGAGCAAAATGCCGGGTTACCGTTCCATTTTTTCAAACATATGGAATCGCGGCATTTCATTCAGTTGCTTAAAAACTGTGCGTGTTTCGTGGGCAATTCCAGTGTCGGGATTCGTGAATGCAGCGCGTTGGGCATCCCGGCGGTGAATATCGGAAGCCGCCAGCGGGGCCGGGAGCGGGGCCCTAATGTGCTGGACTGCATTCCCGACACGGCGGCAATCATAGGAGCGGCCCGGCAACAACTCGCCCACGGGCCCTACCCGCCCACAGCGCTTTACGGCCACGGCGACGCCGGCAAGCAGATCGCCGACCAGCTGGCCGCCATTCCATTCATTCTCAAAAAACACATACTACCCGCATAATGAGCCATTTTCCCAAAATCCTTGCCCTCATTCCCGCCCGAGCAGGTTCCAAAGGCGCCCCCGGCAAAAACATGAAGTGGTTGGGCGGCATACCGCTGGGCGGCACTCCGCTGGGCGGCACCCCGCTGGGCGGCATACCGCTCATTCAATACACGATAGAGGCCGCATTACATTCCAAAATGTTTGACAAGGTCCTCGTTTCAACAGACAGCCCTGAAACAGCAATTTTCGCAAGCCATTTTGAAGGCATATCCGTGCCGTTCCTGCGCCCGCCGCACCTGGCGACGGACGACACGTGCATGGCGGACGTAGCCCGGCACGCGCTCACATACGCGGAGTGCGCGTGGGGAAGATTCGAATGGGTTGTACTCCTGCAACCGACCTGCCCGTTCCGCGCGCCCGGTTTGATCGATAATGCTATCCGGCATTTACTTTCCACGAATGCGGACAGCCTGGTTACCGTTCGAAAAATCCCCGATGCCTTTAATCCGCATTGGGCATATCATCTCGCCGACGATCAGTTGGTAAAGACCATTTCAAGTGCGGAACACGCCCCGATTCCCTGCCGACAGCAACTCCCCTGCGCGTACCACCGCGACGGGGCCATTTACATCACGCGCGCGTCCCTGATTCGCAACGGGCAGATCATGGGTGGAAAAATCATCCCGTGGTTCAATGAAACCGATCATTGGGTCAATATCGATACAATGGCAGACTGGGCAAGAGCCGAAAACCTTCTTCAAACATGGAAAAAACACACACCCAACACATCCTCATCCTCATTACCAATCCTTTCGCCATGCTGAATGTCGTTCACTCCGGGCTAATGCGGGAACTGGGCAGGACCTATCGTGTTTCAGTCATGTCTAATTTGCTGAGCGAAGCGGACGTGGCACATTTGAACGCTCATTTTCAACTGCATATGCGGCTGCTGAAATGCCCCATTCCGCGCATTTCAAGGTACCTAAAATGGCTGCGGGCGTTTCAGGCGGCGTTGTTCGCACATTTCTTCCGATTGGAAACCTTCCGGATCAAACTCGCGGAACGCCATCGGATATTGGCATGGCTTTTCAGAATGACGGGCAACAGCCCGGCACTCCGCGCATGCAGCGGCTGGCTACTCATTTGGCTCAGGCATCGGCTGATTAACCGGACCAGCAGGTCCCGCGCCCGTTTGCCGGGCGCACATTGTTTTGCGGCCGTAATTTCCACATCCCCGCTCGATTTGCGGGAGAACCGCATTGTCAATGCACTCAAAACCCGCGGGACGCGCTGCATTGCGATGATTATCAGCTGGGATAACCTGACTTCGAAGGGGATTATCAATGCTGCGCCCGATCTGGTGCTGGTCTGGAACAAGCTGATGGCCGACGAATACGAACAGCTCTATTCGCTGTTCGGAAATGTGGGGGCGCTACGCATGACCGGCGTTCCGCGGTTCGGCATTTATGCCAAGCCACCCGATCCGCTGAAAGTGGCTGTCTTTCGCGGAAAACTGGGAATCGTGCCGCGGGCCTGCGTCATTCTTTTCTCGACCGGCGCTGTCAAGCATCATGTTTGTCAGGACTACGTTATTGAAGATCTGCTGGAATATGCGCGTACCAGGCCGGAGGTAGTGATCATGGTCAGGTGCCATCCGGGCGATGAACCCGGCAAATACGAGCGGTTCAGCGGATATAAAAACCTCCGCTTTTTGCCGTCGTTCAGGCAATGCAAGGAAGACATTCCTCCAAGCGATTTTCTGGAAACACTTCAAATACAGCTCGCGGCAAGCCAGGTTTGCATTCAGATAGCATCCACCATGCTGCTGGACGCCGCTGCCTGCGACAAGCCCGTCATCAGCATTGCCTATGACGCACATCCGCAGGTGCCTTACCGTGCTTCCGTGCGGCGATTTTATGATTATGCGCACTATCAGCCGCTTCGCCTATTGTTGAAGGAGAATATAGTCCATGACCGTACCGCATTGTTTGCAAAACTGGATGCGCTCGCGGAAAACGGTTGGCAGGCCCCGAAGTGGCAATCGGTGCTCAAAACCGTCATGAACCTCTCCACGCCGGAGCCCGCACGCACAACGGCACAATGCATTCAGGAATGGCTAGACGCTTAACCGATACCGGCGTCAAAGCATTATGCTCCATGGCGGTCGCCGGAATGCTAACTGCACTGTTCGACCCCCTGCTGATTTTTGGCGAAAACAGGCTCCAAACGATCGTCGTGCTAAGCTTCTACTTGTATTGCATCATCGTGCTAGTGGCCCCTGCGGGTCACCGGTTGTTTCATTTGATCAGCATTCCCGTGTTCTCGCAATTCCTGCATTTGTACCAGAAATACGATTTCCCCGCCGGTGCCAATTCCCTCTGGCGGCTGCTGCCGTTCGTCCTCGTCGATATGCATCTGCTGATACTGCTTGCGCAATTTCGCATCCGATTATCCATCGCGGAACAATGTGTGTTCGTATCATGGATTGTACTGCATGTGCTGTTTATCGGCATTTCGCCCAATCTGGCGGCGACGATCGGTGGTGCATTCCTGCTATTTCTAATCACATTACCCGCGTATTTTGCAGCATTGAGCATTCTTTCTCATGCGCCAGCATTCAGAGCGGAACTTGAAAAATGCCTTTTCATCCTATTCGTCATCCTCGCGCTCGGTACTTTCGGACTGGTGTTCGCGGGAATGCGGTACAAGGATGCCGACAACCTGCTGGTTACGCGCAACATTTCCGATACGAACGTCACCATGGCCTATTTCATCCTGCTGTGGCCGTTTGTATTGCTTTACCTGAAACGAAGGGGCAATCCTTTGTTGCTGACAATCCTGATGGTAATGCTGTTTGCGGCGGTCGTCATCCTCTCGTTTTCCCGCGGGGCGGTCTTTATTGTGGCCCCTTACCTGGCTGCTTCGTTATTCATCGGGAATGGGAAGGTTCGGCTAATTTGGCTGGCTATGCTGGGCGGAATGCTGTGCTTCTTTCTCGATGAGCTGGTCAGTCTGGCAAATGTCGATGTCGCCTATCCCTGGCAATTGCGATTTGGCGAGTTGCATTCTGTCGGGCCGGCGTGGGAGAAATGGCAGGAGGCGAGCGGCCGACTGGACATTCACCGGGTGGCGTGGCAACTGTTCCTGAAAAGTCCGCTTTACGGGCACGGGATCGCGAGTTTTGAAGTATTGGGACCAGGCTACCGGGAGGCCCATTCGCTATTGTTTACATCGCTCGCCGAGCAGGGACTAGCCGGCACGTGTTACCTGTACGGGCTTTTTGTGGCATTGGGATACGGCATGTTCCAAAAGGCAAGGTTTGATAGCGGGAGTTGGCTGCTGCTGCTTTCGCTGGCGGCATACCTGGTATTTGTGCATTCGGTCGGTTCAGTTTTCGTCATTATTCCTGCCAAAAGCCTGACTATTAATTGTATCGCACCGATACTGCTTATATGTATGTACCACTATTCTCAATCGGTTAATTCGGATTAGCAGCAGGTAAGCATGGCGAAGGTGCTCATCATCGGCAAAATTCCGCCGCCCATCGGCGGGGTTACCGTCCATATCGCGAGGCTGGTTTATCATTTGCGGGACCGGGGCTGCGATTTTCGTTTTTGTGACCTGCAAAAAGACAGCTTTGTTCGTATTATTTTCCAGATAGCCACGCATCGGATTATCCATGTTCATTTTTCCAGTCCTTCGGTTCAGCTGCTTTTCGCAATCTGTTGCCGGTTGATCGGGAAGAAACTGATCATTACTTACCACGGAAAGTGGGGCCGTTACGGCTGGTGGAAAAATTGGCTTGTAGAACTAGGTGCCGGCCTCGCGTACGCGCTTATCGTGCAGGATCGCGCGAGTTTTTCCCTCGCTTTAAAGTGTAATCCCAGGGCGCGTTTAATCTCTACCTACATTCCGGGAGGCGCCATTCAACCACTGCCGCAGGCACTACTCGATTGCATTACAGTACGTTACACTAAATACGAAGCCACGTTTTGCACCAATGCATGGAATGTCGCATTCGATCGAGATGGGCGGGAAATCTATGGTATCTCTGATCTGGTGAGCCATTTTGCACAATTTCCGCAATATCAGCTGCTTATTTCAGATCCTTCCGGAAACTATCAGAGGCACATTAAAGGAACGAGACAAATTCCCGATAACATACTTTTTATCAGCACTTTACACGATTTCAGAAACATCCTTTTGCTTTCGAATGCATTCATTCGCAACACCACTACGGACGGTGTCTCACTGTCCATTCACGAAGCGTGGGCATTGCAAATACCCGTTCTGGCTTCGGCTGCCGTGGAAAGGCCTTCATTTTGCAGCGTTTTTGAGAATTTTCTAACGGTCGATTTGGATGCGCATTTGGAAGACGCGCGGCAGCGGATCAGCCTGGTGAAGATGCTTCCCGACACCGTCGCGGAAGTGATCGATTTGTATCGTGAAATAGCGGGTCAGATAGGCTAATCAATTCATAGTCAGTATATAAAAAACAAAGGCATAGAAAAATTTCCATGCCCTGTTTCACACTATACACACACTATATTTTTAATATCTATATATCGCTCAGATAAATTTCAACTTGAATTTCAATACCGCAAAATAACAAACTAAAGTAATCAGAAAAAAACTTTAGGACGCGAATTTCTAAATTCTAATGAGAAAATAATGGACATTTCCCTAAAAAATTTTCTACGCGCCGTTCAACCCATCGAAATTGCCGAAAATTAGCCTAATTATTGCTCAAACTGCTCGCCCTGATTACTTTCGTGCAACTAACACTCACCCTCTCTTTCATGGAATCACTTCTGACCACCGACGCACTCATCAGCCTGCTTACACTGACCCTGCTGGAAGTCGTCCTTGGCATTGACAACGTAATTTTTATCACAATTGTTTCCGGGAAACTACCTGTCGAACAGAGAAAAAAGGCGCAAAACAACGGCTTGCTCATCGCACTCGTGCTGCGTATAGCCCTACTGTTTGCCATTTCCTGGGTTATTGGCCTCAAACAAGACCTTTTGAACCTATTCGGGCATGGTTTCAGCGGCCGGGACCTGATCCTTCTCGGTGGTGGATTGTTCCTGCTTTACAGTACCACCAAAGAAATACACCACAAGCTGGAAGGCGAGCCGGAGGACCTGCCGTCGGGCGATATTTCCAACAAAAAATCGATGACGTTCGGCGCGGCGCTCGTGCAAATCGCGTTGCTGAACATCATTTTCTCCTTCGACTCCGTGCTCACGGCAGTCGGATTGGTGAAAGAAGTGCCGATTATGATCGTTGCGGTCGTGCTTTCTACCTTCATTATGATTGCTTTTGCGGGCAAAATCGGGGATTTTGTAAATAATCACCCGTCCATCAAAATTTTGGCGCTGTCATTTTTGTTGATGATTGGTACGCTGCTCGTCGCCGAAGCATTCCACTACGAAATCCCGAAAGGTTATGCCTATTTTGCTATGGCATTCTCGTTTTTCGTGGAGTTGCTGAATATGCGCCTGGACAAGAAAACCAAGAATCCGGTGAAGCTGCGCGACCGAGTGAGCTGAAAAACCAAATACTATGCGCATTAACCCCGAAACCGTAGAGAGGATCAAGCACGCCGCCGATATTGTGGAAGTGGTAGGGGATTTTGTGTCCTTGAAGAAAAAAGGGGCCAATTACTCGGCTTGCTGCCCTTTTCACAACGAAAAAACGCCGTCTTTCAACGTCAACCCGGTGAGGCAGATTTACAAATGCTTCGGTTGCGGCGCTGCGGGCGATTCCATCAAGTTCGTGATGGATATCGACGGCATTGGCTACGGCGAAGCATTGCGGTATCTGGCCGGCAAGTATAATATCGAGATCGAGGAAGAAGAGCTTACCGACGAGGAAACCATTCGTCAGAATGCGCGGGAGAGCTTGTATATCATCCTCAATTTTGCCAAAAACTACTATCAGCATCAGCTGCACGACAGCGAGGAGGGCCAGGCTATCGGTCTGAGCTACTTCCGCGAGCGCGGATTTACCAATGAGATCCGCAGGAAGTTTGAGCTCGGTTACAGCCTCGACGTCTGGGATGCATTTACCAAAGAGGCGCTGGAAAAGGGTTATTCGGCCGAAATTCTTGAAAAAGCCGGTCTGCTCATACACAAGGAAGGCAGCCAGTCGGCCGGTTACGACCGCTTTCGCGGCCGCGTGATTTTCCCGATCCATAACATCGCGGGCAAAACGATCGCATTCGGCGCACGGATACTGAAATCCGACAAAAACCAGCCAAAATACCTCAACTCGCCTGAAACGGAGGTTTACCACAAAAGCGAAGTCCTCTACGGCATTTACCAGGCCAAAAACGCGATCCGGCAACTCGAACATTGCTACCTCGTGGAAGGCTATACCGACGTGATTTCGCTGCATCAGGCGGGGATCGAAAACGTCGTCGCGTCGTCGGGTACTTCGCTGACGGTCGAGCAGATCAGGCTGATCGGTCGCTTTACCCCGAACGTCACCATTTTGTATGATGGTGATATGGCGGGCATCAAAGCGGCATTGCGCGGTCTGGACCTGGTTCTGGAAGAAGGATTAAATGTGAATGTAGTCCTCTTCCCGGACAATGAGGACCCCGACAGCTATGTGAGGCGGGTGGGTGCTGAGGCATTTAAGGCACATTTGAAAAAGGCGTCGAAGGATTTTATCACCTTTAAAACCGAAATCCTTTTGCAGGATGCCGGCAATGACCCTTTCCGGCTCGCGGCGGTGATCCAGGAGGTCGTCAACAGCATTGTCAAGATCCCCGACGCGATCAAACGGCAGGTTTTCTTCCATCGCACATCGGAAATGATGCGTGTGGATGAGCAAATGCTGATTACCGAGGGGAATAAGCTGCTGCGCAAACAGCAGACCGCCAAACCTGCCGAGCGCCCGGCACGTCAAAACAATGCAGGTTCCGGATTTTCCGGCCCGGGGACAGGCGTACCGGACGGGCCCAATGACCTGGATGCGATATTCAGCGATGGGTTTGGTCCATTTGCCGGTGAACCCGACGCGGGCGCATTTTCCCCGGAACCGCCCGCCGAACCTATTCAGCGCTCCAAGCTGCATTACCAGGAGGAAGCATTCGTGCGCCTGCTCGTCGTGCATGGTGCGCGCGAGCTCGAACCGACCATTACCGTGTGCCAATATGTGCTAGGGCAGATCGAGGGCATCGAGCTACGAGACCCGGTTTACAACCATTTGCTGACACTTTTCCGGGAAAATTACAACCGCAACCAGGTGCTCCCGACCGATTATTTCCTGAACCACCACGAGGCGGACATCCGGAGCATGACGATCGAATGGCTCACGCAGAAGCACGAGCTCAGCGAATTGTGGAAGGAGAAATACGAGATTTATGTGCCGTTCGAGACCGACGTGCTCGACCGGACGGCGTTTAACAATATCCTGAGGCTGAAAAAGGCATTCATTGAAGAGAAAATGAAAGTTTGCCTCCAACAGGCAGCCACCGCGCAAACGGAGGAAGAGCAGCATGCCATCATGACGGAGTTCATGTTTTACAAAGGCATCAGCATGGCGGCCGCCAAGGAATTGGGGAGCGTAATCGGATAGTTTAACCTAAACATTGACCCGTTATGAAAAATGCAATGGCCCTTCTGTGCCTGGCCGTTCTGTTGGCTGCCTGCAACCCGTCCTATCAGTTATTAAAAACGAAGAAGGAAGCGACATTCAAGCTCTCCGACTACCCAACCTACGGTTTTTACGACATCGAGGCGAAAGGCGACACCGTTTCCAAAAATTTTGAGAAAAACGTAAACATTATCAAAGACGCCATTGCCAAAAACCTGCAAACCCGCGGCCTCGACGAAGCCCGCGACCCGGCCCTGAAAATCAATATCGCATTGAATGTGCAGGAACAACTCCAGACCCGCCAGACCGATTTCCGCACCGACGGTCTGCCTCGCTACATGGGCCAGCGCCGGTATTCGTGGAAAAGCGAGGAAGTAGTAACCGGCAAATACCGCGAAGGCACGATCGTGATAGACCTCGTGGACGCGGCCAACAACCGGATGGTGTGGCAGGGCGGTGCGAGCGGCATAATCCCCGAAAAAACGAAGAATTTTACGGAAGATATCAATCAGGTAATTGCCGGAGTAGTGGCCAAAATCCCCTGACCAGGCATGAAAAAAGGGTCGCTTCTCTGTTAGAAACAACCCTTTCAATGTCGTGAATATCGGAGTTACTAAGCATTGTTGTTAACGACGCCGCGAACTTTTTCGCTTACGTTGTCGGCGACGCCATTGGCTTTATCTTTCGCGGTAGCGAGGTTTTTATTGAAGCCTTCTTTCAGCTTGTCGGCCAGTTGGGAAAGTTCTTCGAGGCTTTTTTCATACTTGTCCTTGGCAGTTCCACCGAGGTCATTCGCCTTATTTTTGATCAATTTGCGAGTCTCTTTTCCGTCTTTGGGAGCTACCAAAAGGCCAATCGCGATGCCTGTCAACAAAGCTCCGATCGAGCCAATCAAAAATTTTTGGTTCTTGTTCATATGAATTCCCTATTTTGTGTTAATAAAAACATTAGAACTGAAAAATAACAAAATACTGTGCCACTTCGCAAGCAAGCGTCCCGATTTTACTTGAATGGCCTTTTTGCTGTACTAACGCCATTGTTCGTTTTCTTTACCATAGCCGAAACCCGGGCGCAATGGAAGGTCATCGATATCAAAACGAAGATCCATATGCGCGCAGTACACGCGGTAACGCCAACAATCTGCTGGATCGGGGGCACGCGGGGCACTGTTTTGAAGACTACTAACGGCGGGCACACCTGGACGACCTACAAAGTATCCGGCGCCGACTCCCTTGACTTCCGCGACATCCACGCATTCGACAAGCAGGTAGCCATTGCCATGAGCGCCGGCGAATCGGAGAAAGACAAGGCCAAAATTTACAAAACCGAAGACGGCGGAGAGAGCTGGAAGCTTGTGTACCAAACTACACAGAATGGGGTTTTTCTGGATGGAATCGACTTTTGGGATAAAAACAAAGGCATTTGCCTCGGCGACCCGACGCAAGGCAAACTCTTCATTCTCACCACCGATGACGGCGGCAACTCCTGGCAGGAACTCCCCCTCGACCGCCGTCCGACGGCCGAACCGGGAGAGGCCTGTTTCGCCGCCAGCGGCACGTCCATTCTCGTGAATGGAAAGGGCACAGCATTCATCGGTACCGGCGGCAGCAAAATGGCGCGGGTTTTCAAATCCGAAGATTATGGTCGTTCGTGGACGGTAGCAGCCACCCCATTGCCTGCCGGCCCTACCAGCGGTATTTTCGGGTTGAGGTTCTGGTCCAAAAACAATGGAATTGCCGTGGGCGGCGACTACAAAAAAACCACCGATTCGACGCAGAATGTGCTGCTCACCAACGACGGCGGCCTGACCTGGGCACTGGCCGGGATGACCAAACCCGCCGGCCTGAAAGAATCGGTCGCCGTTTACCACAAAACCAACGCGACCTGGAACGGCGACACGCAAATCCGCTCCGACAATTACGCACTGGTCGCTTCCGGCCCATCCGGCAGCAGCGTTTCGCTGGACAGAGGCAAGAGCTGGATTTCGTTGGGTACGGAAGGTTTCCATTCGCTGAGCTTTGCCGGAAATGTCGGTTATGGCGTGGGGGCGAACGGTTTAATCGGTAAAATCGAGAAAATTTCGAGCAAAAAGAAAAAGCGCAAATTGGTGCTGGTAGAGCAGTAGTGGCGCTTAAATGCACGGTCCGGCATTTGACCGGACCGCCGTAATCTGTTTTCGTGACCTTAAATCCGGTCGATTAATTCTTTCACTTTCCTGATCTCACGGCCAGCCAAATGATCGGCAATAGCAGCCGCATGCTCACGACCGTTTTCAATAAATACCTTTTCTGTAAATACCCCGGCCATAACGGTGCCGCACAAATACAATCCCGGCACATTGGTTTCGAAGGTATCCGCGTCATATTCCGGCACTTTCGTCACGGGATCGAGCGTTACGCCGCAGCGCGCGAGCAAATGCTCGTCGGGCAGGTAACCTACCAGTAGAAAAACGAAATCTGCCGCCAGCCATTCCTGTTCGCCCGTTTCCAGGTTTTCGATCAGCATTCGGCCAGGTTCGATCGCACGCGTGACGGCGTTGAAGCGCGTATGGATCTTGCCTTCTTTCACCCGGTTTTTGACGTCGGGTACGAGCCAGTACTTCACTTTGGTGCGGAAATCAGCCTCTTTATGCACGATCGTCACTTTCGCATCATGCCGGTATAGTTCCAAAGCGGCTTCCACCGACGAGTTGGAACCGCCTACGAGCACTACATTAGTATACGAGTATTTAAATGGCTCGTCATAGTAATGCGAAACATGCGGGAGGTTCTCTCCGGGCACATTCAGCATACGCGGCACATCGAAATAGCCCGTTGCCAGGATCACATTTTTAGACTGAAACACCTGACCGTCATTGGAATAGGTCAGAAAGGTACCATCCGGCTGCTTTTCCGTCCGGTCTACATCCACGAAGAGCTTGAAATTCAAATGGTAGTAACCTGCTACCTTCCGGTAATATTGGAGCGCCTCGTTACGGTTCGCCTTCACGTCCGAGATCGCGAACGGGATACCGCCGATCTCGATATTTTCGGCAGTGGAGAAAAATTTCATCCGTCGCGGATAGCGGCGGATCGACTCGGTGAGGTTTCCCTTTTCGAGAATCAGGTAATCGAGGCCGCTTTTGGCCAGCTCGACACCCATTGCGAGGCCACATGGGCCGCCTCCGATAATGATCGCGTGGTAAATGTGCATTGTATGAGCCGACGACCCTTTGATCACGGCCGCCCTTAGTCTTTTAACCCTCTAATTTAGCTATTGGTTTCTGAACTTTGTAAATTAGCTAACTGTTCAGAAAGTCTGATAATACTACTTTTTAGCTTGGAAAACGCGGCCGGGGAATTTACGGAGAAGCTGAACGAATGGGGCAAAGCGAAAACCCCGTTCTTTTTTTTGGTGGACTACCAGTTCCAAAAGCCGCAGGCCTGGAAGCTCACGGACATCGACCCGAACGAAATCCTTTTCAATCTGAATGGCTTTACCAACGATCACACGCCCCTGCCCGGGGAGCTACCCGATCCCATTCGTTTTGACAAATATCCACCGCCATTCGAAACCTACCGGCCAAAATTCGAATGCGTTTTACAGCATTTGAATGCGGGCAATTCGTTTCTGGTCAACCTGTCGGTGCCGACGCCGATCAGTACCAACCTCTCATTAACCCAAATATACCAGCACAGCGAAGCGCCTTACCGGCTATTTTTCAAAGACCGGTTCGTTTGTTTTTCTCCCGAAATATTTGTCCGCATCCGGGGCAACCGCATTGCATCCTTCCCGATGAAAGGCACGATCGACGCTTCGGTACCGAACGCCGAACAGGTGATTCTGTCGGACTACAAGGAAGCCGCCGAACATGCTACCATCGTAGATCTTATCAGAAACGATTTAAGTATGGTGGCGGAAAAAGTGTGGGTGGAGCGCTACCGTTATATCGATCGCATTCAGACTTATGATAAGGCGCTTTTGCAAGTCAGTTCTGAAATAGCGGGACTATTACCGGATACTTTTAATGGTCAATACGGCGATCTTTTGAACAAACTGTTGCCCGCAGGGTCCATTACCGGAGCGCCCAAACCGCGCACGCTGGAAATCATCGAGGAGGCCGAGCAATATAACCGTGGTTATTACACAGGCGTTATGGGCTATTTCGATGGCGAAAACTTTGAAAGTGCCGTCATGATCCGCTTCATCGAGCGGCAGGATCATGGTTTGGTATTTAAAAGCGGGGGCGGGATTACGGCATTGAGCAATGCAAAAAGTGAATACCAGGAAGTGATCGATAAAGTTTATCTCCCATTTAGCTACGTCCCGCATGCTGTGCTTTGAAACCATTTGTGTCGAAAACCGGCAGCTGAAAAACCTGTCGTACCACGAAGCACGCCTGAACAAAACCCGCCGGGAGCTATGGGGATATACCGATGAGTGGGATTTAAATGCACTACTCGAAGTCCCGGAGCGGGTCCATGCAGGCATGCACAAATGCCGGGTAGCGTACGCGCAGGAGGTCGATAACATTCAATGGGAACCCTATTCGCGGCGGGAGATCCGGAAAATCCGGCGGGTTTACCATGATGAAATCGACTACCAATATAAATACGACAACCGCGACGCGCTGAACAAGCTTTTCGCGCAGCGCGGGGACGCGGACGAAATCCTGATCATCAAAAACGGCCTGGTCACCGATTCCAATTATTGCAACGTGGCATTCCGACTTGGAAATCAATGGCTTACACCCGCGAGCCCGCTCCTGCCGGGCACGCAACGCGCGTACCTGCTCGACGAGGGCATTATCCAAACAGCCGAAATACGCGAAAGCGACATCGGCGCATTCAGCCAGATACGGCTTTTCAACGCGATGGTCGACTGGGCGCATGCGGCTACGCTCGACGTATCTTTGATTGCTTGACCACAAATTCCGAACTTGCCGCCGAATTAACGAATTGAATCCATGACCTCCTTATTCGAGGAAGAAATCACGCTTTTTGCCGATCTGATCCTGCCTGTACCGATCCCGAACCTGTTTACTTACCGGGTACCGCGGGAAATGGCGTCGCTGATCAAGGTCGGGGCGCGGGTAATCGTGCAGTTTGGGCAGAAGCGGGTCATTACGGCCGTCGTGGCGCAGCTGCATTCAAATCCGCCGGCGAAATATCAGGCCAAATACATTCTCGAATTGCTTGACGAGCAGCCGATCGTCACCCAGAAGCAGTTAGAACTGTTTGCCTGGGTGGCCGAATATTACCTCTGCAATATCGGCGAGGTAATGAATGTGGCATTACCGGCAGGTTTGAAAATCACCAGCCAGTCGCGCATTCAGCTAAACCCCGAATTTGAACATGACGACTTGCTGACCGACCAGGAACATCTGGTGGTGGAAGAAATTAAAAAGCACCAGACGCTTTCCTATGAAGAAGTGGAAAGGCTTTTGCAGAAATCGAATATAACTTCGATTATCAAGTCGCTGGTGGGTAAGCGGGCGGTGATATTATATGAAGAAGTTAAGGAACGCTACAAGCCGAAAGTGGCGAAGAAAATCAGGTTAACGGCCGTTTACACGACGAACGAGGCACTTTCCAAACTCGCCGCCGACCTCGACAAGACGCCCAGGCAGCAGGAAATTCTATTGAAATACCTCAGTTTCATTCCCGTTTACAACAATCCGGATTTGAATTACAAGGGTTTGGATAAATCCATTTTTAGCCAGGACGAGCACATTTCGGACGCATCTTTGAATACCCTCATTAAAAAAGGCATTTTCGAACAGTTTGAAATCTTTGTCTCCCGCTTCGACGATATTCCGACGGGCAATATGGGCACGATTACGCTCACGGAGACCCAAATGGAAGCTTCGCGGCAAATCCATGAACTGTTTGCCGAAAAAGAAGTGGTACTGCTGCACGGCATTACCGGTTCAGGTAAAACGGAAGTTTATATTGAACTGATCAAACAAGCGCTGGAAAGCGGCACACAGGTGCTTTTCCTGCTTCCGGAAATTGCATTGACAACGCAAATAGTCGTGCGGCTCAGGAAGGTTTTTGGTGACGTAATGGGCATTTACCATTCCAAATTCTCCGATAATGAGCGTGTGGAGGTTTGGAAAGGCATATTGGATGGGAAGTTTCAATTTGTCGTCGGGGTACGCTCGGCTATTTTCCTGCCTTTTGATAACCTGGGTTTAATTATCGTCGACGAGGAACACGAAACTTCCTACAAGCAGCACGATCCGGCCCCGCGGTACAATGCACGAGACGTGGCCGTGATCATGTCGTACATGCACAAGGGCAAAACCCTGCTTGGTTCGGCGACGCCTTCATTGGAAAGCTATTTTCATGCGCAAAGCGGTCGGTATGGGTTTGTTCAGATGAAACAGCGCTACGGCAATGCCGCATTACCGCGCTTCGAGCTGATCGACACCAAAAAAGAGAAGCGGCAGAAACAGATGAAGAACGAGTTTTCTTCGGTACTGCTCAGCCATTTGGAATACAATCTTAAAAATAAAGAGCAGACCATTCTGTTCCAGAACCGCCGCGGCTACTCTCCTTACCTGCAGTGCGAGGAATGCAACTGGATTTCGGAATGCGCCAACTGCGACGTGAGCCTTACCTACCACATGAAGGCACGCGAACTGCGCTGCCACTATTGCGGACATAAGGAAGAAGTGCCGCGCACCTGCCCGCATTGCGGCTCGCCGAAGGTGAAAACGATGGGTTACGGTACGGAGAAGATCGAAGAGGAGATCAACGTCATGTACCCGGAAGCACGCGTGCAGCGCATGGACCTTGACACGACGCGTGCGAAGAATGCCTATCAGCAGATCATTTCGGATTTCGAAGAAGGCGGGATCGACATTCTGGTAGGGACCCAAATGGTGAGTAAGGGACTGGATTTCGATAATGTGAGTGTCGTGGGTATTTTCGATGCCGACCGTATTATCCATTTCCCCGAGTTTCGCGCCTCCGAGCGGGCGTTCCAGATGCTTACACAGGTGAGCGGGCGCGCGGGCCGGCGTGCGGAAAAGCCCGGAAAGGTTTTGATCCAAACGGCAAATCCGTCACAACCGCTGCTCGAAAAGATCGTCAACAACGACTACGAGGGCATGTACGAGGCCGAAATCGCGGAGCGGGAGAAGTTCAGCTACCCGCCGTTTACCCGGCTCATCAAAGTTACCGTGAAGCATATCGACGAGGGAACTGCTCATCGCGCGGCGAAAGTGCTGGCCGAAAAATTGACGGCCCATTTGGGTGCCAGCAGGGTTTTGGGACCGCAACCGCCGCTGGTCGAAAGAGTAAGAAATCAGTTTTTGTTCGATATTCTCATCAAACTTGAACGAGAAAAGATTAATTTTAAGGCGGCAAAGTCATTTATACAGGAAAAAGTAATTGACACTCTGACTGACAAGACGCTAAAAAGCATCCAGGTAATAATCGACGTGGATTGTTTATAAAAACATCATTTTTACTGCACATTAACTTTATGTCTTCCAAAAAAACCAGAATTGTTGCAACCGTAGGCCCTGCCTCGGAATCCAAAGAAACATTATATGCATTGGCCAAAGCAGGGGTTAACGTATTCCGTTTGAACTTCTCGCACGGCACCCACGCCGACCACCTGCAAAGACTCACCAATATCCGCGAAATCAACGAAGAGCACGGCCTGAACCTGGCTATCCTTCAAGATTTGCAGGGACCGAAAATCCGTATCGGCCTTGTAGCGGAAAAAGACGGCGTTCTGATCGAAGCAGGTAAAAAACTGATCCTTTCGAACACCGAAGTGCTGGGTACTGCTGAGAAAGTAAGCACGCCTTACGACGGGATGTATAATGATGTGAAGATCGGTGACCGCGTGTTGATGGATGATGGTAAGCTGGAAGTGCTGGTAACCGGTATCGACGGTAGTGATGTGATTACGGAGGTTATCTACGGTGGCTATCTGAAATCCAAAAAAGGCGTTAACCTGCCCAATACGAAGGTTTCTATGCCTTCGGTAACACCGAAAGACTGGGAAGACCTGGATTTTGGCCTGGAAAACAATGTTGAATGGATCGCATTGTCGTTCGTGCGTACTGCGGAGGAAATCTTGAAAGTGAAGGAATACATCGCCAACAAAGGCAAACTGGCCCGCGTTGTTGCGAAAATCGAGAAACCTGAGGCGATCCTCAATATCGACGAGATCATCGAAGCAACCGACGCGATCATGGTAGCGCGCGGCGACCTCGGGGTAGAGCTTCCCGCCGAAGAGGTTCCGATGATCCAGAAAATGATCGTCGACAAATGTAACCGTGCCGGAAAGCCTGTCATCGTGGCTACGCAAATGCTGGAATCGATGATCGAAAGCCCCCGCGCAACCCGCGCGGAGCTGAACGACGTGGCGAACTCGGTACTCGACGGTGCCGACGCGGTAATGCTTTCGGCAGAAACTGCTTCCGGCAAATACCCTATCCTGGCCGTTGAAAGCATGACCAACACGATCCTGAAGGTGGAAGCTTCGAGCAAAACCATTTATTTCAGACACCACGCGGCCGTGAACGACACGCCGGGTGCATACAAACTGAATGACAACGTGGTAATGAGTGCCGCCCGCCTCGCACGCGACACGCAAGCCGCGGCAATCATCGGTATCACGCGCTCCGGTTACACGTCGTTCCGCCTGTCGCACCACCGTCCGAAAGCCAATCTGCTGATCTTCACGTCGAACAGAATGCTGATGAACCAGCTGGCGTTGTACTGGGGCACCAAGGTGTTCTACTACGACCGTGACCAGGGCGTATCGACCGACGACCTGATCGAGGACATCAAGACATTCCTCGTTGAAAAAGGCGAGCTGCAAAAAGGCGACGTGTTCATCAACACATTGAGCATGCCGGTTTCGAGACAGCGCAAAACGAATACGGTAAAATTGAGCGTGGTGGAGTAATCACGACTCGCGATAATTACGGCAAGGGCGGCGGAATTTGATTCCGTCGCCCTTGTTTTTTACCGATAATTCATTGAGGCCTTCACGTTACACATTAGGTTGAGTATCAAACAATAATTTTTGTACATTGGATTATGGGCTAAACGAGAACAACCATGATAGCTTCACCAAAACCAGGCTTCGACATTCCTGAAAATGCATTGGAAGAAAGCATTCCTACTTCACTGATCCGCGAGATCATGGATGGCAAACCTTACTACTACAAAGGTTACCGGGAAGTGCTTGCCGGCATGACAGACGAAGAAGGCATTATGGGGTGCAGTACGTTGCAAACTTACATTATTAGTTATCTCATCGGAATATGCTATGACCAGATCAATCGGGCAAAATATCTTATTGCTACAAATGAACCAGGGTTACATATCAATACAAAAAATAACTTGGCTTCCGATATCATGATCTTTGATAAGGATGTGCTTACAATAGATAAGATCGACCTTCACTATGCACAGGTACCACCGACTATATGCATCGAAGTAGACACGCAGGTTGAACTGGAAGATACCACAGAAAGCGCGTATGTGACGCTAAAAACGATGAAACTACTCGAATTCGGGGCGGAGAAGGCGGTTTGGTTCTTCACAGAAACCAGGAAAGTGATGATCGCGACACCGGGTAGCTGGTCAACCTTCGACTGGGACCACGAAGTGGCACTTATGCCGGGTGCGCTGTGTAACGTTGGGCAATACCTTCGAAGCAAAGGCTCCCGATTTGCATAAAAAAAGCAGGTAAAATGTTGATAGTTAGTGCCTAAACCGCTGGACTCC
The DNA here is from genome assembly GCF_000382205.1 of Dyadobacter beijingensis DSM 21582. GTDB lineage: Bacteria > Bacteroidota > Bacteroidia > Cytophagales > Spirosomataceae > Dyadobacter > Dyadobacter beijingensis. The sequence continues at coordinate 471,157 of NZ_KB907790.1, read as the reverse complement.
ACCCGGCGGTTTTTGTATTTTTAAAATAACTAATAAAATAGTTTTGAAACTAATAAAATAGTCATACATTTGAATTAATCATTAATGATAACCCATTTTAAAGAATGAACAATATGGAAATCCGTAACCTGACGAGGGCTGAGGAAGAGGTCATGAGAATCCTCTGGCAGTTGAAGAAGGCGTTTGTCAAAGACATCCTGGCCGAAATGCCGGAGCCCAAGCCCGCCTACAACACCGTATCGACCATAATCCGCATCCTCGAAAAAAAGGAAGTGGTGGGATACAATGCCTATGGCAAGACACACGAGTACTTTCCCATGATTTCCGAGGAAGAATATAAACGCCATGAGATGAAACAGCTGATGGTCAACTACTTCGATAATTCGCTGCCTAACCTCGTTTCCTTTTTCGTGAAGGATAATGATCTGAACACCAAAGACCTGGATGAGATCATGCGGCTGATCGACCAACAAAAAAAGGACAAATAACCCGTCTGTTAGCCATGGAAACTATCATCTACATCGGCAAGGTAAGTCTGTATTGGGTGCTGCTTTACGCCTGCTACTGGCTGATGCTGCGCAAGCATACCTTCTTCCAGGGAAACAGGACATACCTGATCACGTCGCTCCTGGCGGCACTTTTCCTACCCCAGATCATTTATCCCGAATCAGCGCCTGAGCTGCCGGTAATGTACCAGGTGAGCGCCGAAACTTTCACGGTATCGGCGGCGAAAACGGAAACGACCGGATGGACATGGACGCATGCCCTGGCAGGCGTGTACGCATTGGGATTGCTGATCGCACTTTCGCATTTGATCCGTGAAATAGCCCGGCTGATCCGGTATTTACGATCCGGCGAGGTGATCGAGCTGGAAGATTGCACCATCGTCCTGATCGATTCCAATCAGGTAGGATCGTTTTCATTCCTGAAATGGATCGTCATCAACCGTAGCGACTACGAGCATCATTTCGACGCGATCCTGCGGCACGAAATGGTCCATACGCAACAGCGCCACAGCCTGGACATTCTGCTGGTGGAGGTACTACGGGCGATTTTCTGGTTCAATCCGGTGCTGCTGCTGTACAAACGCTCTTTGCAGGAAATCCACGAATACCTGGCCGACGCCCAGGCGCCTAACCGCGAGCATTATGCCCGCTTCCTCGTTGCCTATGCGCTGAATGCGCCTGTCGCGTCGCTTACCAATCATTTTTTCAAACCATCTCAAATTAAAAACCGTATCCAGATGATCTACAAAAACCGCACATCCAAATGGATGCTGGGCACCTACGTGGTCGCCGCAACACTGATCGGAACCAGCGCATTGTTCGTCGCAGGCTGTGAGAACCAGGTTTCAAAGGAAAATGGATCTGAAAAATCGGAAGCTCCCTCAACAGGTGGAGGCCCGGTATTCACGATCGTGGAGCAGCAACCCGAATATCCGGGCGGTAACGAGGCCATGTACCATTTTCTCGCCCGCAATATCAAATATCCCTCCTCCGCTTCCCGGGCCGATGTATCAGGCAAGGTTTTCGTCAACTTCGTCGTGACCACCGACGGCGACATTCAGGACGTCAAAGTTTTGAAGGGCATTGGCTTTGGCTGCGACGAAGAAGCTGTTCGCGTGATCTCCGATTTCCCCAAATGGACGCCCGGCCGGCAGAATGGAAAAGCTGTTAATGTAAAATACACTGTACCGATCATGTTCCAGCTCGCCGAAGAAGGTGAAGACACGACGGTCAAAGATCCCAAAGAAACGACCGTGGTGGGGTATAAGAAAATTGCCAAACCGGTTTCGGAAAAAGTCAGAAAAGATACACCCATCCCCGGGGAAACTTTCCAGGCACAGCCGCTCCATGACGCAGACCAAAATCTCGCCACTAAAATTACCATCCGCAAGTCGTCCGGGCCGTTTACAGCGAGCAATCAGCCGTTGTACGTACTGAATGGAGAAATCGTGGAGGATCCTTTGCTGATCAAAACCATGGACCCGAATATCATTTCAAGCATGAATGTGCTGAAAGGAGAAAGCGCCACTAAGATCTATGGTGAGAGAGGTGCGAATGGCGTCATTTCCATCCTGACCAAAAACAACAAGTAGCCACTCCCGACCCACTTACGGCATGGAAACGTTCCTTTATCTCGCAAAAGTCAATCTGTACTGGGTACTTTTCTACGCCTGCTACTGGCTTTTGCTGCGGAAACATACCTTCTTCCAATGGAACCGCATTTACCTGCTGGGATCGTTGCTGATCGCATTTGCATTGCCTGCCGTGCGCCTGGCCGAGCCGGTCACGACCATCCACGTTCCGGCTAACTTGTACCACAAAGCGACGATTTCCGTAGCCGTAGTGGCCAATCATGCCCAGGACCCGCAAGCGAACGTCGGGGCGTGGCTCATTGGATTGTATATCGCCGTCGTATCCGCGTTTTTGGGCAGGTTTTGCCTCGGCATTTACCGGCTCCTGAAAGCAGCGGCACACAGCGAGCGGATCGATATGGAGCATTACACACTGCTTTTGCTTCCCGACAATGGTCCAAGCCGGTCGGTGAGCTCGTTCTCATTCTTCCGCTGGCTGTTTTTGAGCGCGCCGGACTACCGCCACAATCCCGACACGGTCATCCGGCATGAATACGAACATATCCGGCAATGGCACACGGCGGACATCCTCGTGATTGAAATATTAAAAATCGCATGCTGGTGTAACCCGGTGCTATGGCTCTACAAACGGTCTATCGAAACGGTGCACGAATACCTGGCCGACCAGCCTGTTGCACACCGGCCCGACTATGCCTCGTTTCTCGTCGCCTATGCATTACGCAGTCCCGACATTTCGCTCGCCAATCATTTTTTCAATGGGTCTTTACTCAAAAGCCGGATCAAAATGATGTACAAAAAACGTAGTTCCCGTTGGCTCCTCACGCGCTATCTGTTCATTTTGCCGGTAGTCGGCTGCTCGCTGGCCATTACGGCGTCGAAGGCCCCGCTCCATTCGATCACGCAGATGAGTGCGGTTACCGAACAGGACATTAAAGTAAAAGGAAACATCACCGATGAAAACAAAGCTCCGGTAGCGGATGCCATCGTGATCATTGCGGGCACCACGCGCGGCACCACTACCGATCGGAACGGCTGGTTTGAGTTGGACAATGTTCCTGCCGATGCCCAACTGGTGATCACGCATGTTGCCTACCAAACGCTGGAATGGAAAGTCGGCAACAGTCCGGCGGAGCTTTTGCTCGTGATGAAAAAAGCAGTTAACCAGATCACCGGCGCTGTCGTCGTGGGCAAGCCGGTGACGCCCGGTACTACTGCGGCAATGGCCTTACCTGCCCGGGTCGAAAACACCGATATGAAGGTAGTCGAGCAGCAGCCCGAATTTCCGGGCGGCAGGGACGCATTGATGCGATATTTAATGCAAAACCTGCAATACCCCGAAACGGCACGCAAAATTAACGTGGAGGCCATTGCGCTGGTCGCATTTACCGTGGATAAAAATGGCGATATCCGCAATGCGAAAAGCCTGAAAAACATTGGCTACGGTATTGACAAGGAAGCATTGCGCGTTGTGAATGAAATGCCGAAATGGAACCCTGCGGTGCAAAACGGCAAACCGGTTGAAATGGAATACACGCTGGAAGTCAACTTTAAACTGGAAAAAGATAGCCAGGACAAGCGGCAGGGATTCCTGAATTTCAATACCGTCTCACCGGCTATGGAGAAGATAGGCCAGCTTTTCAATGACTCCCCGAATGTACTGGCCGCCGGAAAGGCGCCTGAGGTTACGTACTGGTCAATGGGCTACACAGTCTCGAACAGTGCGGTGATCGACTACATGGAAAATGAAAAGGGGAAATACCGGTTTGTCAACTATGGAGGTCAGTACATCAAAAATCCGCCGCTGAAATGGCGGAAAATAGAGCACAAATAATGGATATTTGGAAGAATTAACACCAACCCATTCTTCCTTTTCATGTCAATCCTGAAAGCGGCCATCATCGGCGGCGGGCACATTGCCGACCAAAACCACCTGCCCGCATTAGCCAAACTCCCTGAGCGCGTCCAGGTCGTATCCATATGCAGCCGCGATATTAACAAGGCCCGTGCGCTGGCCGACAAGCACGGCATTCCATTCGCCTACGACAAAGCGGATGAAATGTACCAGGCTGAGGGCCGGCCCGACATTGTGATCAACTGCACGGCCAATAACCTGCATTACCCGTTCACGACGCAGGCATTGGAAAACGGTTGTCATGTCTTTTGCGAAAAGCCACCGGCCATGAACGCCGCCCAAGCAAACGAGATGGCGGACCTGGCCCGACAAAAAGGCTTAATTCTAGCCTACAATTTCCAGCGAAGACATTCCCCGGAATACACCGCATTGAAAAACTACCATTCGCTGGGCAAGCTGGGCGAGGTTTACCACATCAAAGCGCATTACCTGCGCCGCCGTGGCATTCCCGGCTGGGGCAATTTCACCAACAAAGCCATCCAGGGCGGCGGCGCGATGATCGACCTCGGCGTGCATATCCTCGACCTCGCGCTGGGTTTGACGGGCTACCAGCTCCCTGCACGCGTGGTCGCGAACACGTACGACTTCATCGGCAAAGCGGGCGGGAAGGGGTTGAAAGGCTCCTGGAACCCCGAATCGTTCGAAGTAGAGGATGCGTGCTTTGCCTACCTGTCGTTCCCCGGCAATGTAAGCATGATGCTTTCCACGTCGTTTGCGCTGAATATGGAAGAGGAAGATGTGGTTAACCTGGAAGTATTCGGCACGAAGGGCGGAGCGAAACTATATCCGCTGTCCGTGCATACGGAAATAGCGGGCGAGCTGGCGGACATTCGTTTTCCGCATTTGGGCGATGTCGATATTCAGCTTGAAAACACCATTGCATTCCTCGATTTGTGCGAAGGTAAGCCGGCCAATATCTGCGACGCCGCACAAGGTGCCGTGCTGCAATCCATTGTAGAGCAGATTTACCAAAGCGCTGCAAATAAGTAGTCAGGAAAAAGGGCTTGAAGATCAAATCTCCAAGCCCTTTTCATGCTCCTTTCTCCCTCTTCCTTCTTCCCAGAAAATCTATTTAGCCGTAGCCATTACCATTTTGATATCGTTCTTGGCCCCGATTTCGAGTACATCCACGAGGTCCTGAACTGCCAGGTTCTTATCCACACGCAGCACCACCGTGCGCTCTTCTACATTGGCGAAGATCGTTTGCAGCTGCGCTTCCAGATTTTCAAAAGGAATCGGCTCTTTGTCTATAAAGTAAGCCTTGTTCTCGTCAACCGAAAGCGTAATCTGCTTTTTATACATCTGCTGCGTTGCCGACGCCTTGGGCAGCATCAGTTTGATCACGTTCGGATTGGACATCGTAGAGATGATCAAAAAGAACAACAGCAGGAAGAACATGATATCGTTGAGCGAGTGCGTAAACACCTCCGGGGCAAACCGGCTCTTCCGACGTATTTTCATATATACAATGAGGTTTTAAACCGGGCACCTCTAAAAGGTGCCTGATTATCAATATCTTATTTTGCAGCAACCGGCTTCGAAAGCACGTCGAGGAAATCGGACGCCGCCATTTGCAGGCGCAATGCGAAACGGTCGATCTTCATGTTCAGCAAGTGGTAGCCCGCGTAAGCGATCAAACCGATGATCAGACCGGAACCGGAAGTGATCATTTTTTCATACATACCACCGGCGATGGTGCTGATATTGAAGTCGTTGGAGATCGAAATATCGTAGAAAATACGGATAATACCGGAAATCGTACCGACGAAACCGAGCATGGGCGCGATACCGGCGATTACCCCGAGGTAAGGCAGGTTACCTTCCATGCGCTGGATCTCGATCTGGCTGGCGTTTTCGATGGTGGTTTCAATGTCCTTGATAGGGTAGCCGATGCGACCGATGGCTCGTTCGAGAATGCGGCCCGCGGCATTACGCTGGTTTCTGCAAAGCGACTCGGCGGATTTGAGGTTCCCCTGCTGGATAAAATCTTTCACGTTATCCACAAATTGCGGCTCGATCTTGCCGTTAGCGCCGATACCCAGGAAACGTTCGATAATGAGGAACAAGGTTGCCAGGAAAAGCAATCCGAGCGGCAACATTACCCACCCCCCTTTGGCGAGCAGATCGATTACGGAAAGGCCCTGCTCAGCGACGGGTGCAGCCGCAGTAGAGTCAGTAAGTGCTTGCAGAAGCATCATATCAGAAATAAAAAGTGAATGGTTAAGCGAATGAAACAGAGGTCGATTCTAGCAAAAAACAATTTTGAACATAAACGGAGCAAAAAGCCCCTTATTGTTCAAAGGGCAAATATAGGAAAATTACTCTTTAGCCGGGGGTAAGAGACTGCTTACATTCTCCGTACCATCATAAAGATCGGCCATTTGCAACGTAGCGCCGATGGTCTGAATGGTAATGTTATCGGTAAGTGAGAATGCGTCATCGGCCAGTATCCATTGATTATCGGCTGTCCGGCGGAAAACCTGCGCGTAGGGCTTGCGGGAATCTATTGTCACATATTCCTGCAAGGTTTCAATGTCGCGGTACAATTTGAATTTGTAGCCGCGATCGTACTCTTCCGTGGACGAGGAAAGCACTTCGATAATGACCGACGGGTTTGTGATTGTGATACGATCCAGCGGCGAAAATTTGTTCGGTCCGCAAACGATAACAATATCGGGATAAGTATAGAGCGAGTTGGCCGGAATGTGAATACGCTGGTCACTGGAAGAGCTTCGGCAGGATTTGTTCTGTTTCAGTACAATCCCAACCTCTACTGCTACATTTTCTTTAACCCGGTTATGATTCGGAGTTGCTCCCGCCATGCTGATAATCTGCCCCTGAAAATATTCGCTCTTTTCGAAAGCGTCGTTTTCAATCCGGAGATATTCCTCTTCTGAATACATGATCGGTTGTAAAAGTGCCAATGCGGATGCTGCCATAAATAGTGTGTTTTTTCTCAAATATAACCCTAATACCTGTATTCTAACTGGCTAAAAAATGGCGATTATCCTGTGGTGGCCTCCAATTTCTGCCTGTTCGTCATTACCTTTGCCGCCGCGACACCATTTCTACCGGTTTGTTCGTTTATGAAATTGTGAGAAATTCTGCCAAACAATGGATCTCCCTCAGCCTGCTGAGCCTCATGCTGATCAAAGTATGGGTGATTCCGCTGTTGTACCTGGATTTCGAGATCAGAAGGGAATACATCGTCGCGAACCTTTGCAAAAATAAAAACAGGCCGCAAATGCATTGCGACGGCAAATGCTACCTCGCCAAACGCATCGCCTCGCTCGACGAGCAGGAAAAACGCCAGGCCGAAAAAAGCTATATGTCGCGGCTGATAGACCAGGTAATGGACCAGCGTGCGGTATTTTCCTTTGCACAAACAGCGGTCGTAGCCGAATTGCCGGCCAGGACTGCTTTTTCCGTGGCACCATCCTTCACGCCCCGCATGGCGGTGGACGATATTTTTCATCCCCCGCTCACCTGATTTAGCATAAAACGCCCCCGTTTGCAGTTGTATCAACAGTTGGTACAAAATCTCTTTACATCTTTGCAGGCTTAAACTATGCCCACAGAAAGGGTGTGGTCGATATTTTCATTAAACACAATACCATGAAAAGTACAATTTCATTGCTGTGTGCACTGGCGATGGCGTCGGGGCTATGGGTAACATCATGCCGGTTTCCCGACGAGGAGGAAGAGACCGATCCCATTGAAACCGGGACGATAGAACTGCAATTCGATAATATCGTGGGCGACCAGGACCTGCGGCTCGACAGTACGCGGTATGTAAATGCAGCCGGCGAGGATTTCACCGTCAGCAAGCTGAACTACTATATTTCGAATATCAAACTCACGAGAATGGACGGCAGTATCTTCACCGTGCCGCAGGATTCGAGCTATTTTATGATCCGGGAAGCCAACGCCGCATCCCAGAAACTGACGATACGGAATGTACTGACGGGGGATTATACCGGCATCGAGTTCATGGTAGGCGTGGACAGCACCCGCAGCGTCATGGAGCCGGATTCGCCCGGGCGGAAGGGTATTCTCGACATCTATGCCGGACCCACCAACGAAGAGGAAATGTACTGGACCTGGAACCCGGGCTACATATTTTTGAAACTCGAAGGCTCTTCGGATTCGTCCACAACAGCCAATGGCAAATATTATTACCATATCGGCTTCTTCGGGGGCAGAACGGAAAGAACCCTCAACAATCTCCGAACTGTCAAACTGAATTTCCCTGGCCAAAAGGCGATCGTCACGACGAACATTGTTTCCAACGTGCTCATCAAGGCTGATATTCTGAAAATTTTCAACGGCCCGACGCAGTTGCGCATTAAACAGAATCCATCGCTGATGTTTACCGACTCGACGAAATACGTGGCCGACAACTATGCCGGTATGTTTAGTGTAAAAGAGATTAAAATCAATTAGATAGCGCATTTACGGACAGGTAATGAGGAAAGTTTCAGGCATATTGATCTTCACGGCGGCACTGGTGGCGTTGGCGGTTTCTTGCGGCAAGAAATCCGACAACCCCGGGCCCGTTGCGCCGACGGACAATGAGCCTACGCCCCTGCAGTGGACGAAACCTTCCTATTTCCCCGATCCGGTTTATGATTTATCCAAAAATCCGCTCACCGTGGAAGGCGTCGAATTGGGCAAATTCCTCTTTTACGACGGTATCCTCTCCCGCACAGACAATATCGGCTGCGGCACCTGCCACCAGCAGCTGTCGGCATTCACCCACCACGGGCATGACCTGAGCCACGGCGTGGACGATAGAATCGGTACGCGGAATACCCCTGCGGTGCAGAATATGGCTTGGAGCACTTCGTTTTTCTGGGATGGCGGTGTGCATGCCCTTGATATGGTACCGCCCGTCCCGATCCAGAACAAGGTGGAAATGGACGAAAAGGTGGCCAACGTGATCGAAAAGCTGAGAAAAACGCCCGTCGCCGGTGCTACCAAACAAGTGGATTATCCCAAAATGTTCAAAGCGGCTTTCGGCAGCGATAGCATTACCGCCGATCGGATGATGCTGGCGCTGTCGCAGTTTATGATGACGCTCGTTTCGGCCACTTCGAAATACGATTATTACATGCGGGGCGATGTTACCGCATTGACGGCCCAGGAAAAGGACGGTCTCACTGTTTTCAGACAGAAATGTGCTTCCTGCCACACGGGCGAGCTTTTTACCGACCAGCAATTCCGCAACAACGGCCTCACGCCAAACCGTATCAACGACCAGGGCCGGTACTTGATTACATTGAACGAGAACGACCGTCTGAAATTCAAAGTACCGAGCCTGCGCAATGTGGGCCTGACGGCGCCTTACATGCACGACGGCCGTTTTACGAGTTTGGAACAAGTGCTTGACCATTACAGCAACGACAAACCCGGGAATAAGGACAGCATTTACGTATCGCCTACCCTCGACCCGCTGCTGAATGTGGCTGGCCAGAAACGTGGGATCAGCCTCACCGCGGCCGAAAAGCAATCGGTTATCGCTTTTCTGAAAACATTGAGTGATGATGATTTTATCAAAGACAAACGGTTTTCCGATCCCGGCGTAGGGACATCTTTTTAAATGCGTTCGATCATCGCATACATATTGCTCATAGCCATTATGCTACCCACGCTCAGCCCGTGGGGAACGATCGCGTATTTCAAACTGAACCGCGAATACATTGCCAAGGTGCTGTGCGAAAACCGCAAACGGCCCGAGCTGCGTTGCGACGGTAAATGTTATCTCGCAAAAAAACTCAAACAACAACAGGAAAAGCAGGATAAGGAGACTTCTCAAAAAGTACAAAATACACCTGTTATCCAACTATTTACACCTCAATCCTACACTTACCGCTTTGAACCGGAAGCCGTCGTGTTCCGCGAGCCGGTTCGTTTTTTCCACCAATTGCTTTTCTATTCCGCCCCGGTGGGCAAATTGCTGCGGCCGCCCAAGAGATAAAATTCGCTTTAACTAACTGAATTTTAATCTCTTATATCCTCATAATGAACCTGAAAATATTTTTACAGGCACTATTCCTGTATGTATGCGCGCACGCGGCCGTCGCGCAGGGCATCGAAGGCGACGTTTTCGATTCCCAAACCAAAGAACCTATCCCCGGCGCAACCGTACAGATCGTGTCCGCCAACCTCGGCACTATCACCGACAATAACGGCCATTTCGCGTTTGCAGACGGTGTTTCCAATGCGACATTACGCATTTCCAGCGTCGGGTTTGCCGCACGGGAGGTACTGATCGACGGCAAGCGCATTAAAATCGGGCTCGACGCAGCGGCCGAAAACCTGCAATCGGTCGTTGTCACCGGGAACCGGGAAGCCACATTGCGCACGGAAAGCCCCATCGCCATTTCCAAACTCACCCCGCGAATGATCGACGAGGCCAAACCTACGGCCATGTACGAGATCGTGAACAAGGTGCCGGGTGTGATGATGGTGAACCTCGGCAACGAGCAGCATTCGATGGCCATCCGGCAGCCGTTTACGACCAATGCGTACTTCCTCTACATGGAAGACGGCGTACCGATCCGTCCGATGGGCGTGTTCAACCACAACTCGATCCTGGAATTCAACCAGTTCGCAATCAGCTCGGTGGAAGTGGTAAAAGGACCCGTGTCGTCCATTTACGGCCCGGAAGCAGTGGGTGGTGCGATCAACTTCATCACCCAGCGGCCCACGATCCTGCCTACCGCGAAAATCGGCGTACAAGCCGACCAATGGGGCTACAAGCGCATTCAATACGGCGCCGGCGGAATGATCGGGAAGTTCGGCGTGTACGTGGGCGGCTTCGTGGCCAACCAGCGCGACAGTTGGATGAAAAGCTCCGATTACGATAAAAACGCAGTAAATGCACGACTGGAATACCATTTCACGCCTTCTACCCGGCTCATTTACACATTAGCTTACAGCAAATACGATTCGCAGACAAGCGGCAGCGTGGATAGCGTAGCTTTTTACTCGCGCCAATATGTGAGCACCACGGATTTCACCTACCGCAAAGTGAGCTCGCTCCGAAGCAGGCTGACGCTTGAAAAAGACTGGAAAAACGGTTCGCAGACATTCTTAACGGCATTTGCACGCAAGAATGAGCACGGGCAAAACCCGAACTACGGCATTCGCTGGACGACGGGCCAGACGACCGCCAGGGGCGAGATCAATTCAAGCGACTTCAAAAGTCTCGGCATTCTTGCCCAGCACAGCCAGCGCTTCAACTTCCTGAATTCCAAACTGATCACCGGAGCGGTTTTTGATTTTTCACCTTCCAATTACTGGTCGTACCAAATCGACCTGGCGGCCCAGCTGCGTGCGGATGGCAAATCTGTTGAAAAATACACGATCGTGCAGGAGCGCCCCGACGTTCGTAATGCGGATTATGACGCCGATATCAAAAACACGGCTGCCTACACGCAATACGATTTCGAGCTGTTGCCCAAACTACGCGTATCGGCCGGGCTTCGCTACGACCGGATGTCGTTTTCCTACACCAATTTCCTCGACAATACCACCGGCAGCAAGTCGTACAGCAAGGTTACCCCGAAAATCGGCGCTACCTATGACCTGGGCAAAGGAAAAGGGATTTATGCCAACTATTCGAGAGGATTTTCACCGCCGGGCCTGACATCGGTGTTCCGGAAGCGCACCGTGCCGCTGGATAATGGCGACCTTTTTTATTATAACCTCAAACCTGCGGAATTCAACAATGCCGAAATCGGTGGATGGGCTTCCGTGCTGAACAATAAGGTGTATATCGACCTGGCGTTCTACCAAATGAACGGCCGCAACGAGCTTCTCAACGTCCGGCTGCCGGATAACTCCTACGATTATCAATCGGCTGGAAAAACACTGCACCGCGGTGCGGAATTCGGGGTCACTTACAAACCCTCGAAGGAGCTTTTCTTCCGTTTCGGCGGCACCACGGCAATTCACCGCTACGAGGAATTTACGCTGAGCAACCGCGAATCCGACGCGATCAGGAATGTGAATGGAAAGGATATGCCGTCGTCACCGCGCTGGTTGTGGAATACCGAGGTCAGCTATTACCCCAAATGGTTCCCGAATTTCCGGTCGGCCGTGGAATGGCAGCACGTCGCTTCCTATTATCAAAATCAGGTCAATACCGTCAAATATGAAGGTTACGACATACTTAACCTGCGGCTGGGCTACAACTGGAAAGGTATCGAGCTGTTTACGAACGTGCTCAACCTCACCGACGTGCTCTACGCTACCAACGCGACGCGCGGCAACAACGCCACCGATCGCACGACTTACAATGCGGCCGCTCCGAGAACATTCGTTTTTGGCATCCAGTACACATTCACCGGCAAAAAATAAGAGATTATGATCGAAGAAATTGCCATTCAATCCAGGGAGTCTTTTAAAGCAAAGACCGAAAAACTCGTCCGCAGGAACATTTACCGCTGGCACCGCATGCTGGGCTTGCTGGCGCTGATTCCTACTATTTTCTGGACCGCCTCAGGCGTGATGCACCCGTTCATGTCGCACTGGTTCAAAACAACCATCGCGCATGAATTTTACCAGGCTGAGCCAGTAGCACCTTCCGATGTCAGATTGCAGCCCGGACAGGTTTTGGCCCAAAACAAAGTCGCGGAATTCAAGAATTTCCGGCTGGTAAAGTTTAATGGCAATACCTGGTACCAGATCAAGGGCATCGACGACAAGCTGCGGTATTTCAATGCGGCGGGCGGCGCCGAACTGCCCGACGGCGACCGCCGGTATGCCGAACACATGGCCCGCTACATGCTGGGCGACCAGCAATCGAAAATCGCTTCCAGCACATTACTGACCGAATTCACGGATCAGTATAAATATGTGAACCGCTTTTTGCCCGTCTGGAAAATCAGTTTCGCCGACGACCGCGCGATGGACATTTACGTGGAAACCGGACAGAGCCGCTTCGCTACATTTAACGACAAGGGCCGTAAAGCGTTTATCTGGGTGTTCAGCATGTTCCATAACTGGGGATTTATGGATCTGATCACGAATAATACCATTCGCATTGCGGTAATGGTCACGTTCCTAAGCCTCATTATCCTCTCGGCGGTGGCCGGCGTGCTGGTGTATGGGTTAATGTGGAAGAAATTCAAAACCGGGCGATCGGGCAATCAGCGGGGCATTCTCCGGAAATACCACCGTTCGATCGGGATCTGGTGCAGCATTTTCACGTTTACATTCGCATTTTCGGGCGCTTACCATGCATTGCAGAAGCTCGATCCCGACCAGCGGCAGAAATATGTGTACGACCCGGTGATCAAAACCGAGGAACTCGCCCAGGCATCGATCGTCGACCTGAAAGGCGTTTCCAACATCGGTTTGATCAAATGGGGCGAGAACATCTTCTGGCAAACGGTGCGCAAGGATTGGGAAACCGACAAAACCGTGATCGACTACACCAACATCCGCGACGGCAAAAAGCTGGAAGACGGCAATATCCGTTTCGCCAAGTACCTTGCACGCAAGTTTGCCGCGCAGGAAGAGCGCAATGCGGAAAGCTGCTGCGACCTCATGGAAGCGCAGATTTCCTCGCCTATCTCCGATGCGGAAGTGGAAAAAGCGTCGCTCGTAACCAGTTTCGCCGGAGAATATGGCTTCGTGAACAAGCGTCTGCCCGTAGTCAAACTGGCCTACGACACGCCGGACCACACGACGTATTACATCGAAACCACCACGAGCCGGCTGTCCACTAAAGTCGAGGACCGCAACCGGCGCGAGGGTTTCAGCTTCGCGTTCCTGCACAAATACAGCGGCCTGGATTTTCTCGGCAAAAACGCCCGCGACGGCGTCATGACGGCCGCTGCGGCGAGTGTGCTAATCGTGAGCGTGCTGGGGTTGCTCGTGTTTTTGAAGATCAAATGACGGGTCGTCCTTTCACGAACTCAGCCATTAAACCTTTATTAAAACCAAGGATTTTTGCGATTCGCGTTGTTACTTTGCACCGGATTTCAGAAGCAATCAATAGCACATATATGCAAAGCGGAGAGAAGAATGCGCAGCCCTGGTTGGGCAAAATGCAGGAAAAATGGGGATTGGAAACAACCAGGCAGGTTTTGTTGGTACTCGCAGTATTCAGCTTGTCGGGCTCGTCGGTGGTGTGGCTCCGTAAAGGGCTGTTTTACCTGCTCGGCTACGACGATACCACGCCGATGTGGTTGAAAACGATCACCTACATCCTCTTTATTTTCCCGACTTACCAGAGCCTGCTGCTGCTTTACGGGTTTTTGCTGGGACAGTTTTCTTTCTTTTGGGAAAAGGAAAAGAAAATGTTCCGCTGGATAGCCGCCAAGTTCAAAAAATAAGCGAAGCATTAGAGTATATCCGAAAGGGTGCGCAACTGGCAGACAGCCATTTGCCACCCTTTTTTCGTAATTGGACTATTAGAGATAGAATAATTTCTACTTAAAAATTCCTTCACCTATTTTGTTAATGTCAAGGGAATGAGTGACTTTGCAGCCGGATACACTATATACGTGCACCAGTTTCACATAACTCCATCAGATCAACAAAATCTCTACCACAGATGAACTTTGACATTATCAAAGCACAGATCTGGACATTGGCCACGCTCTACGGCGGCAAAGTCCTGCTCGCAATCCTCGCCTTTATCATCGGCCGGTTTATTGTAGGTAAAATCAGCTCGATGCTGAGTAACGTCATGGAAAAGCGCAAGGTCGACCGCGACGTGCAGCCTTTCCTCAGTTCGCTGATTGTAGTTTTGCTCAACGTGATGCTGCTGCTTAGTATCGCAGGCATTATCGGCATTGAAACTTCCTCGTTTGTTGCCGTGCTCGGCGCGGCGGGTCTGGCCGTCGGCCTGGCGTTACAGGGCAGCCTGGCCAACTTCGCGGGCGGCGTGCTGATCCTTATTTTCAAACCCTACCGCGTGGGCGACCTTATCAGCGCACAGGGGTTCACGGGAACGGTCGAGGGCGTGCAGATTTTCAACACCATTCTCGTCACACCCGACAACAAGACGATTATCCTTCCAAACGGCTCATTATCAACCTCGCCCATTACCAACATTTCCGGCAAAGGCAAGATCCGCGTCGATATGGTATTTGCGGCCGGGAGCCAGAACGGCGTGGATAAGATCCGCCAATCGGTGCAAAAGGTGGTCGACGCCTGTCCGACCGCATTGAAAGACGTTCCGCACGACATCCTGGTGACGAAGCTCACGGAGAACGCAATCTTTTTCGATGTGCGCGTGTGGACGCCCAGCGCTACGTTTTGGGATACCTATTACAATGTCCACGAAGGCATCAGCCGGCAGTTTGCGCTGGATGGCATTCAGGCACCGAAACCGGCCGAAGTGAGCGTTGCATTGAAACAGTGACAGCACCGAAGCGGAGCTTCGAACCAGCGAATATTGAGGAGTACAGGGGGTAACTCTCCTGTACTCCTCATTTTATTTATACCTTTGTGAATTATTTCAAATTCAGGTTCAGATTCATAGATATTATTCCATGTTTGAAAACTTACAGGACAAGCTTAATAACGCCTTTCGCACACTAAAAGGAAAGGACCGCATATCCGATATAAATGTTGCCGCCACTACCAAGGAAGTCCGTAAAGCATTGGTCGACGCCGATGTTAACTTTAAGGTAGCCAAAGAAATTACCGACCGCATCCGCGAAAAAGCCATCGACAGGAAAATCCTTATCTCTGTCGAGCCGGGCCAGATGTTCGTCAAAATCGTGCAGGAAGAGCTGACCGAACTCATGGGCGGTCAGGCCGAGGGGATTAATATCAAAGGCGACCCCGCGGTAATCCTCATCGCCGGTCTGCAGGGTTCCGGTAAAACCACATTTTCCGGTAAACTGGCCTCGTTGCTCAAAAAACAAGGCCGCCAGGTGTTGCTCACCGCCTGCGACGTGTACCGTCCCGCGGCGATCGACCAGCTGAAAGTGCTCGGCGAGCAGATCGGCGTGGAAGTGTATTCGGAGCCCGAGAACAAAAATGCGGTGAGCATCGCAACCAATGCGGTCGCACACGCGAAGAAATCCGGCAAGAAAATCGTGATCGTCGATACGGCAGGCCGTCTAGCGGTGGACGAAGTGATGATGAAAGAGGTGGAAGACATTAAATCTTCCGTAAAACCTTCCGAAATCCTCTTCGTGGTCGACTCGATGACCGGCCAGGACGCGGTGAATACGGCCAAAACATTTAACGAAAGACTCGATTTCGACGGGGTCGTTTTGACGAAACTCGACGGTGATGCCCGCGGTGGAGCGGCGCTTTCGATCCGCCAGGTCGTTGAAAAACCGATCAAATACATCAGTACCGGGGAAAAAATGGAGGCGCTCGACTCCTTCTACCCCGATCGTATGGCGAGCCGTATCCTTGGCATGGGTGATGTGATCTCCCTCGTGGAGCGCGCCCAGCAGGCATTCGACGAAGACGAAGCGAAGCGCATTAATGCCAAAATGCGTCAGAACAAATTCGATTTCGACGACTTCCTCGGCCAGTTACAGCAGATCAAGAAGATGGGTAATGTCAAAGACCTCATCGGCATGATCCCAGGAATGGGCAGCGCCATCAAAAACCTCGACATCGACAACGAATCGTTCAAGCCTATCGAGGCGATCATCCAGTCGATGACCAAAAAGGAGCGCGAAAATCCTGATATCATCGACGGCAGCCGGAAAAAACGCATTGCGGCGGGTAGCGGCACCACCCTTCTGCAAGTCAACAACCTGATCAAACAGTTTGACGAAATGCGGAAAATGATGAAGAAAATGAACACTATGCAGGCGGCAGGCAAGCTGGGCAAAGCCATGCGCCGCTAATAATCACTCCTTGATGAAACGAGTTCTTTTGGTTCTGACGCTAATGCTCCTGCTGGGCCAGGAAAAACTGCGCGCGCAGGCGTCGGTCGGATACTATCCCTGGAGCAGCCTGCTGACCGTCAGCACGAATGCAAAAAAAGTGATCTGGCTCGATACCCGCATGCAGACCAACTCGCTGTTCAGCAGCCTGAGCATCGACATCTTGCCGATGATCAACCTCAAACGGGGCGAAGTGGCGCAATGGTACCTCGGCGGCGGGCTCCGGCTCAACCCGCTCTACCGCATCGCCGACCCCGATGCCGACCTGATTACGGTAGATGGCTACTCGGTCAACTTCGGCGTACGCGTAGCGCCGCTCCCGATGAACCGCCGCATTATGCTCGCTTTGGAACTGAACCCGTATGTGAAGGACAAATTCGACAGCGGGGTGCTCAAAAGCCATTTCGGCATTGTATATGCATTCGGCAAAAAGAAAAAAACGGACGCTGCGCCGGAACAACCGGTCAATCCATAAAAAATGACTTGAAAATTTTAAGATAGTAATAATTTCTTAGCTTTAAAATCCCTCAAATTCGGCGAATTAGCCGTTTATTTGAGGGATTTTTTATTAAACAGTCATTCAATTTATGAAAAAGCGATTTTACCTGCTGGCGGGCGTCGTGCTGGCCGTTTTTACCGGTTGCCATGTACTCGCTCAGAACGTCAAAACCAAAAAGGTCGTCTTCGTGATCGTGGACGGTATTTCCAGCGACAGCAAGGAGAAAATCGCGACCCCGCACCTGGACGCGATCGCGAAAGCGGGTGGCTACACCCGCGCACACGTAGGAGGTGGCAAGGGCACCTATTCGCAGACCCCCACGATCTCGGCCGTAGGTTACAATAGCCTGCTCACCGGCACGTGGGTGAACAAGCATAATGTTTGGGATAACGATATTAAAGACCCGAACTACCACTACTGGACGCTTTTCCGCTTTATGGAAGAACAATATCCCCAGAAAAAGACGGCTGTTTTCTCGACCTGGCTCGACAACCGCACCAAACTCGTAGGTACCAACCTGCCGCAGACCGATAAGCTGCAGATCGACTATTCTTTCGACGGCTTCGAGCTGGATACCGTGCATTTCAGGCACGACAAGCAGAGCGAATACATTCACCGGATCGATGAAAAGGTAGTGGATGAAGCCGCCGCCTATATTCACGACAATGCGCCGGATATGTCATGGGTATACCTCGAATATACCGACGATATGGGCCACAAATACGGTGACAGCGAGCAATTTACCAAAGCGATCCAGATGATGGACGACCAGATGGGCCGCATTTGGAAAGCCGTAACCTACCGCGAGAAAACTTACAATGAAGACTGGCTGATGGTAGTCACCACCGACCACGGCCGCGACGCCAAAACCGGCCACGGCCACGGCGGCCAGAGCGACCGCGAGCGCAGCACGTGGATCGTGACCAATGCAAAAGATCTGAATGCGAATTTCAAATCCACACCCGGCATTGTCGACATTTTCCCGACTGTAACGCGGCATATGGACATTCACATTCCGAAAGAACAGGCATTTGAAGTGGATGGCGTGGCATTTACAGGCAAATTGTCGGTCCTTTCTCCGGTGGTGCAGAAATCGGCGGGCAAGGTTAATGTCTCCTGGAAAGCCGCAGAAAAAGAAGGAAAGGTAAAAATCTGGCTCACGACCACCAACCATTTCGAAACAGGCGGCCGCGATTTGTACTACCTCATGGACGAGGTGGACGTAGCCAATGAAAAAGCCGAACTGGATATTTCGAAATACCCGTCCGGCTTTTTCAAGATTGTTCTGGAAGGCAAATACAACAGCGCAAATCGCTGGATTGTGGAAAAGTAGGCTAGTTCCCGCCTCGTCCGGCCTTGTAGGAATCGTATTCTTCAAGCAAGCGAATGAGGTCGTCCTCGCCGGCAAAATCCAGCTGCTGCTCTTTGATCACGTAGTTCAGCTTGTTTCGCTCGTCGGTCAGCAGTTTCATAAAACTGTTCCGGTTACCGAGCTGCACAGGATTCATTTTATCGTCTTTCAACAGGAAAAGCTTCGCGCCGGCGTCCATTTCACGTGTGGCGCTGGCTTTTTCTACTTTAATGGGGCTGGTGTATTTTTTCAAAAGCTTGGTATTCCCGTCGTAAAGCACGCGGTAGAAGCTCTTTTCGGTCAACTCACCTACCGCAGGATAACCGCTCCTGAATGTGTACAGCTCCACACCGCTCGGAATGGAAAACTCGGAAACGCCGGAGGAAACGCGGTAAAGGCCTGAACCGGCCTTGTATTCCACTTCGTCTTTTACAAAATCGTAGCGAAGCGGAATGCCGTCATGAACGCGATCGTCGCTCGTACGGACCGCGCCCGAATACCATTCTTTCAATAAGTAGGGTGATTTTTCGCCCGCTGCCGGTTGCGTTTCCTGGTACGGCGTTCCCGCCAGGCCGGTCGAGTCCTGGCCGTATGCCTGCACGCCTGCAAAACAGCAAGTCAGCGTAAAAATTCTTAGCAGATATTTCATAATTCAAGTTGGTTAATTTGATAAGTTCGAGGTTTGGAAGCCGAAAGGTGGATTGTTTCCCTACTTTTGCATAAAAAATTGTACCTGCTGTTTTGGACATTAACGATCAGCTCATCCATATACGCCAGAGCCTGGGCGGCATTATCCCGGAAATATTTCTGGCCGTGTTCTTCTGCCTGTTCCTGCTCGCCGAACTGATTTTCGTAAAACGCTTCGGCAAGGAAAAAGCCCATTCCTATTTGCTGACCCTGGCGCTCGCCGGTAGCCTGATCACCATGTTATTGATTGCAGGTCAATGGAATACCGAGCCGTCGTTCCGGTTCCAGCCCCTGCTGTTCCTCGACAGGCAGGCTGTTTTTTTCAAAATCCTGATCACGCTTGCCTGGATTTTCACGCTGCTGCATGTACGCATTCTAAAATACGATTTCCCCGCCGAATACCACGCGTTGCTGATCGCCGCCGTTGCGGGCATGCATTTGCTGACAATGTCCACACATCTGCTGTCGATATACCTATCGCTTGAACTCATTTCGATCAGCTCCTACCTGCTTGTGGCACTGTCGCCCTACCGGAAGGCAGCCGAGGGCGGCATTAAATACCTGCTTTTCGGAACGGCCAGTTCAGCCGTAATGCTGTATGGCATTTCGCTTATTTACGGCCTCAGCGGCACGCTCGACATCACCAGCGACGCCATGACGGTCGCGCTCAGCAGCAATTCAGACCTTGTGGTAACGGTCACCATTGTACTGACCCTCGCCGGACTGCTTTTCAAACTCTCGCTGGTGCCTTTCCACATCTGGACGCCCGACGTGTACGAAGCCGCGCCCACGCCGTTGGTATCGTTTCTTTCCGTAGCACCGAAAGCAGCCGTGATACTCGTCCTGATGCGCCTTGCGGGCATATTACCAGCCCAATATTTCCCGGTTCTGGGAGGAATAGCGCTCATCAGCATGACGATCGGCAATGTGGCAGCGCTTTGGCAAAGCAATGCGCGCCGCCTGCTGGCCTATTCGTCTATTGCACAGGCAGGTTATCTGTTGGTGGGCATTGCAGCATACAGCCGCTTCGGTTTCGAAGCCGCGGTATTTTACACCGCCGCGTACCTGGTCATCAACCTGGCCGCATTCTTCCTCGTAGACCTGTTGCAACCGCGCCAGGAAACACAACTCAAAGATTACGAGGGCCTTGGCCGCAACTACATCTGGATTTCCGGTATTCTCACGGTCGTGATGGTCGCGCTGGCCGGACTACCGCCAACGGGAGGTTTTACTTCCAAATTTCTCGTCTTCTCCGCCCTCTGGGAAAGCTACCACGACCAGGAGCTCACCTGGATGCTCTGGCTGCTCATCGGCGGCATCCTGAACGCCGCCATTTCGCTGGCCTACTACATGCGGCTGCCCTATTTATTGTTTTTCAAAACCGTGAGAGCGGAGGCAGTAAGCACCAACAACAGCGCTTCCGGCAAGCTGGTCGCCGGCATGTTTCTGGTGGCATTACTCATGCTATTTTTCAGCCCGGAATGGCTGACGCGATGGATTTCGGCGTTTTGAGGGATTAGTCCCGTGAAGCTTGGTTACGGAGCTGTTCGATCAGACGGGTGCTGTTGACAAGTTTTGGTCACTTCATCGCCCGCACGCGATACCCTTCCTTCCTCAACAAAGCGATAACGCCCTTTTCTCCGCCTAAATGGGCCGCACCTACTGCGAAAAATGTGGGTTTTTCCGTGGCGATCCTGCCGATGCGCGGTACCCATTTGCGGTTTCGCGCGAAGAGCATTACTTCTTCGTTGCCTTCCATTCCGAACTCGCTTTTCAGCGTCATACGATAGAGTTCATTGATATTCTGGGCTTTGTATAGCGCGACCAACGTCTTGAACTCCTTCCGTGCGGAAGGCAGCGAGTCGATGAGGGTGAGCAGCATTTTCGCCTGGTCTTTATAAGGGATCGTGTCGAAGATGGCCATTTGTTCTTCCAATGTTTCGATGCCGATCACCTCGGATTTTTGCTTGCCCGCCATTTCGACGAGCCTCATTTCGTAGGACTCCGGCTGGCAGTCAAGTACGGAACTAAACAGCGGCCCCATCAATACAAATGGCTTGGCCCGTTCGAACATTGCCAGTCCTACATGCACCGAATCTTTGAAAAACCGGTCGAGGCGCTGATATTCCTGCTCGGTAACGAGCTTTTTCAACTCGTTACCGGCCGCCATATTCATCGTTTTCATCATCCCGGCCATCATGCCCGGATCGTCCATATCCATTTCCAATGCCACCTGCTGCGTGCGGGAGAGCGTGCTTTTGAGGGAATCGCTCAGGGAAAAGTCGGTCGGGCAAATGAGGTGAATAGTGCCGAACAGGTAGGAAGGCTTCGAAAGCCCCGGCCCGGTAATCTCCCAAAGCAATGAATTTTCCGTCGGCACCTGCGCCCGGGCAATCGCACAGAATAAACACAACATTATCACCAAAAATATCTTCCTCATATTCAAATATTTAAACCAGAATCACTCATCTACGAATTTCTTTCGTCCTCCCATTCCTCCCTCTTCCCTTTCCTCCTCCAAAATCACTCCTTATGACTATCCACAACAATGCGCTCTTCGCGGTTCACGAGCTCCCAAGCGGTGTAAAACACCAGTTTCACGATCTCCGATTGCTTGTCGAACAGGATTTTTTCAACATCGTCGCCGGGGCGGTGGTAATCCTCGTGCACGCCGGTGAAGTAAAAGATCACCGGAACGCCCATTTTGGCAAAATTATAGTGGTCCGAGCGGTAGTAGAACCGGTTGGGATCTTTGGGATCGTTGAAAGTGTAATCGAGTTTGAAATTGACATACTTCTTGTTCGCCTCCTCGCTGATCTCGTGCAGCTTGGAAGAAAGCTTGTCGGAGCCGATCAGGTACACGTATTTGTGGTCATTCTTGTGCGCCTCGTCCACCCGGCCGATCATGTCGATATTCAAATCAGCGATCGTGTTTTTCAAGGGCAGCAGCGGATGCTCCGAGTAATATTCCGAGCCAAACAGGCCCTTCTCTTCGCCCGTCACATTTAAAAACAGGATGCTGCGGCGCGGTCCCTTACCGTCCGCCTTGGCTTTGCTGAATGCCTCGGCCAGTTCGAGCAATGATACCGTTCCCGAGCCGTCGTCGTCGGCACCGTTGTTAATTTCCCCGTTGGGCGAGATGCCGATGTGGTCCAAATGCGCGCTGATAACGAGCACTTCGTCTTTCTTATCGGTACCCTCCATGAATGCCGCCACATTTTCGGTATCGATCGTCTCACTCACGCGCGTGGCTTTCAATGCAACCTTACCCGTAAAGTCACGCGCTGCCGGTTTACCAGACTTATCGATCTCCGACTTCAATTTCGCCAGTTTCGACGCTGATGTCCCCAGCATTTCCGCGGCAGTGCTTGCCGCCATCACGAATGCCGCCGTTCCCGCCGGATTTTCCTGAACCGGTTTCAACGTCGGTGCACTGAAACGCCGGGCCATTACCGCACGCTGACGAATCTCCTTATCAAGGTCTTCGCCGGTTTTGTCCGTAATAATGAACACATATTTCGCACCTTTTTCCTGTGCCAGCTTGGCTTTCAACTGCCAGGCCGCCGGGCCGCTCCATTTGCCTTTTTCTGTCGTTCCGGTCAGCAGATATTTGCCTCCTGACGATTTCGGTTCGCCGTCGAAAATTACTACCGACTTTCCTTTTACGTCGAGATCGGCGTAGTCACTGTAACTGCCTTCCTCGATGCCGTACCCGGCTGTAACGAGGCTCGTACTAACTTCCTCGGGAATGTCGAGCAGGCCATTGAGATAGAAATCCTTATTGAATTCATACGTCTTATCCCCGGCTTTGACATACACTTCACCCCAGCTGCGCTTGTAGAGCTTGTATTTCTGTAAATAGCTCTTTGAACCGTCGGCGTCGGCCGCAATGGGCTGGTAACCATATTGTTTATAATATCTGGAGACATATTCGGCCGCCTTTTTCTGCCCCGGCGAGCCGGTATCGCGGCCTTCAAGACTGTCGGAAGCAATAATGACCAGGTGCTTTTTGAGATCGGAAGGTGTAATGCTCGCCGCGTACTTGGCTGCATCGTCCTGCGGCGGGGGATCCTGAGCTAATGCCAATGTGTTGATAGACAGGAATAATCCAGCCAGAATGTGTTTGTTCATCATGAGGTTTAATGGTCATTCAATACTTACAAATTAACGAAACGCAGGGGCGAATGCAAAACGGGGCACTTCGCTCTCAACTCCTACGGAACGCTGACCTGGGATAATGGCGTTGATTTCGATCCTGACAATCTCTACCGAATGTCAGAAACCGAAATTGTAACCTTCTGACATTTTCGTGTACTTTTTGCACTTCTTTTAGTTTAAAGGCTGTTTTTCACGGGATAACAATAAATTAATTGTAAAATACTGTTATTCAGGTAAAAAGTGCGTACATTTGCACCCTGTTTGGCGAAATTCCATCCAGACAAAAGCCAAATCGGCTGCTGCACGTAAATCGTCCGTTTCGTTACAGCACCGTAAACAACTGATCCATAAAACAATGCAAGCCATTCGTAACATCGCAATTATTGCGCACGTTGACCACGGTAAAACCACTTTGGTTGACAAAATCATCCACGCGTCAAAGCTGTTTCGCGACAATCAGGAGTTCGACGACCTGATCCTCGACAACAACGATCTGGAACGTGAGCGTGGGATTACAATTGTTTCCAAAAACGTATCGGTGCGTTACAAAGACGTTAAAATCAATGTAATTGACACACCAGGTCACGCAGACTTCGGTGGTGAGGTGGAACGCGTACTCAAAATGGCGGATGGCGTATTGTTGCTGGTCGATGCATTTGAAGGCCCGATGCCGCAAACCCGCTTTGTATTGGGCAAAGCCATCGGTCTGGGTTTGAAACCAATCGTCGTTGTCAATAAAGTAGATAAGGAAAACTGCCGCCCCGAAGAGGTTCAGGAAAACGTGTTTGACCTGATGTTCAACCTCGGCGCAACCGAAGACCAGCTCGACTTCGTGACCGTTTACGGTTCGTCGAAACAAGGCTGGATGGGCCCGGACTGGCAGAAACCAACCGAAGATATTACGTTCCTTCTCGACACGATCATCGAGCAGATCCCTGCGCCGGTTATCCCGGAAGGTAACCTGCAAATGCAGATCACCTCACTTGACTACAACGCATTCGTTGGCCGTATCGCAATCGGTCGCGTGAAGCGCGGTACCATCAAGGAAGGATCTACCGTGACGCTTTGCAAAGCCGGCGGTGTGAATAAGAAAGTGAAAATCAAAGAAGTGCAGGTATTCGAAGGTTTGGGTAAGACCAAAGTGACCGAAGTAGGTGCAGGTGATATTTGCGCAGTAACGGGTATCGAAGATTTCGAAATCGGCGACACGATCGCTGATGCCGAAAACCCGGAAGCATTGCCGCGTATCGCTGTGGATGAGCCTACCATGAATATGCTCTTCACCATCAATAACTCGCCGTTCTTCGGTAAGGAAGGTAAATTCGTTACCTCCCGCCACATCCGCGACAGGTTGTTGAAAGAAACTGAGAAAAACCTCGCATTGCGCGTGGAAAACACAGATACGGAGGACAAATTCCTCGTGTATGGCCGCGGTATCCTCCACTTGTCGGTATTGATCGAAACGATGCGTCGCGAAGGTTACGAATTACAGGTAGGTCAGCCGCAGGTACTCTATAAAGAAGACGAAAACGGCCAGCGCCTCGAACCGATCGAGACATTGGTAGTGGACGTACCGGAAGAAACTGCCGGAAAAGTGATCGAATTGGCAACGCAGCGCAAAGGCGAGCTGCTGATCATGGAACCGAAAGGCGATCTGCAGCACCTTGAATTTGAAATCCCTTCACGTGGCTTGATTGGTCTGCGTTCGAACGTACTCACCGCAACACAGGGCGAGGCCGTTATGACCCACCGTTTCAAAAGCTTCGAGCCATTCCGTGGCCCGATCCCCGGCCGTCAGAACGGATCGATCATTTCGAAAAACACTGGCCCTGCCACGGGTTATACGCTTGACAAATTGCAAGATCGCGGACGTTTCTTCGTTGATCCGGGCGATGAAATCTACGGCGGACAAGTAGTAGGCGAGCACAATCGTCCAAACGACATTGTGGTAAACCTGCAAGAAGCGAAAAAACTGACCAACATGCGCGCTTCCGGCTCGGATGACGGCCTGCGTATCGCTCCGAAAATCAACTTCTCGCTGGAAGAATCGATGGAATACATCCAGAAAGACGAATACCTCGAAGTTACCCCGCAAAACATGCGTATGCGGAAAATATACCTGGATGAGAACGAGCGCAAGCGCTACGCATCCAAAATGGAAATGGCTTAATCCAAGCCCGACATTCCAAACCCGAAAGGAGGCAAAAAATTTGCCTCCTTTTTTTATTTTTTACGCATTTCAAAATTCGCCCCGATCCTGCCAGAAAATTTGGAAGAATCACCAAAATCGTTGGTATAATTTTAGTGTTTGCCACTCACCTGAAACATTCTACTTCGAACAGTTTTTATTACTATTTCAAGAAAAACTAGTTTTTTGTTTTTATAATAACAAATAGCGTAGTTTGTATCAGAGGCTCGGAGACGCTGAGCTAATCTATTTATTATCAACATTTTATAAATCAAATAATGTCTTACATAGAACCGGCTCCGATCAAGGATAAAGACAATCCGTTGGAGTCAATGATGCAGCGATTCGATAAGGCCGTAGACCTCCTCGGGATTTCCGAAGAAATGTATTATATCCTCAAAGTGCCCCGTAAACAGGTAACCGTCGGACTGCCCGTCACCATGGATTCCGGCGAAATCCGGACCTTCGAAGGCTACCGCGTGATCCACTCCACTATTCTCGGCCCCAGCAAAGGCGGCATCCGCTTCGACCCCGACGTGAACCTCGACGAGGTACGCGCGCTCGCCGCATGGATGACGTGGAAATGTGCCGTCGTGGACATTCCCTACGGCGGCGCCAAAGGCGGCGTAGCATGCAACCCGCGCGAAATGTCACCGGGCGAGATCGAGCGCCTCATGCGGGCGTACACGACAGCATTACTCGACGTGTTCGGCCCCGACCAGGATATTCCCGCGCCTGACATGGGTACCGGCCCGCGCGAAATGGCGTGGCTGATGGACGAATACTCCAAATCCAAAGGTATGACGGTCCCCGCCGTAGTCACCGGCAAACCGCTCGTACTCGGCGGCTCGCTTGGGCGTACCGAAGCGACGGGCCGTGGTGTAATGGTATCGGCATTGGCCGGTATGGAGAAGCTTCGCATTAATCCTTATCGTGCGACGGCGGTCGTGCAGGGCTTTGGAAATGTAGGCTCTCACGCGGCTATGCTTCTGCGCGAGCGCGGCGTGTCCATCCACGCGATCAGCGACATTTCAGGGGCCTATTACAACGATAAGGGAATCGACGTAGCCGACGCCGTTGCCTACCGCGATTCCAATAAGGGTTCGCTGGAAGGTTATGCCAAAGCGGAGTTGATTTCCGGCGACGACCTGTTTACATTACCCGTGGACGTACTGGTACCCGCCGCAAAGGAAGATGTGATTACCCGCAAGAATGTAGCCAGTATCCAGGCACGGATGATCGTAGAGGGTGCCAATGGCCCCACTTCCGCCAAAGCCGACGACATTATCAATGACAAGGGCATCATGGTCGTACCCGACATCCTCGCGAACGCCGGCGGCGTAACGGTGTCCTATTTCGAATGGGTGCAAAACCGCATCGGCTACAAATGGACGCTCGAACGCATTAACCGCCGCACCGACCGCATTATGAAGGACGCTTTTGATAAAGTGTATGAAACCTCGCTGAAATACCGGGTATCACTGCGCATCGCGGCGTACATTGTCGCGATCGACAAGGTGGCAAGTACCTATAAGTATCGTGGCGGATTTTAAGCTTAACAATTTCTTAACAAGTCACTTCGGAGGCGAAACCGAATCTAAACCGGTTTCAAAGTGTTAACTTTAAGGCTAAATTTTCACAGATTCGCTGCACGCCGGCATCAGATAGCCGGCGTGCAGCAAGCTTTAAAGTAACATGTCGCTCAGTCCCCGTTTTATTGCCGTTATTCTCGCATTCCTCATTTCCCTTATTACCACCACTTTTCTGGCGTTCGTGGATGGGGTTTCAAAAGGGATGCTCTTTGTCTCGGCCATTTCTTCCTTTATTTCCTCGTTTTTCCTCGTGCTGTATGCCGTCGATATTCTCGTTTTCCGCGAGGTGAACAAGATGTACCGGACCATCCACAAGCTGAAAATGAAGGACTTCAATATGGCTCCGCGGAAAAGGCTCATCCGGGAGTCGAATCCGTTGAAGACCATCAACGACGAGATCTTCGTATACGTAACCAAGAAGCAAAAGGAGATCGACGAGCTGAAAAAGCTCGAACTCTTCCGTCGCGAATTCCTGGCCGACGTGTCGCACGAGTTCAAGACGCCCATTTTTGCCGCGCAGGGATTTATCCACACCTTGCTCGACGGCGCGATGGAGGATGAAAACGTCCGCGAACGCTTTTTACGCAAAGCCGCCAACAACCTCGACAGCCTGGACGTGCTCGTGAAAGACCTGCTCGTGCTTTCACAAATGGAAACCGGCGATATCAAAATGAATATCCTGCCGATGGACATCCGCCAGCTGACCATCAGTATTTTCAGCCGCCTCGAACACATCGCCAAAAATCGGAATGTGACATTGAAAGTCAAGCCGGACGACATGCCGGAAGTGTGGATCAAAGCCGATTCCGACCGGATTGAACAAGTCATGCTGAACCTCATCGAGAATGCCATCAAGTACGGCAATGAGGGTGGGAAGGTCGTCGTGCATTTCAGCGAGGGCAAAAAATACATCGAAGTGGAAGTCCGCGACAATGGCCCTGGCATTCCGCATGAGCATTTGAACCGCATTTTCGAGCGCTTTTACCGGATCGACAAGAGCCGCAGCAAAGAAATCGGTGGTACGGGTTTGGGACTTGCCATTGTAAAACATATATTGAACGCCCACGACACCAAAATTGCCGTGATGTCCAAGCCGGACAAGGGTACCACGTTTTCTTTCAAGCTCGAAAAGGCGTATCCGCACCCCGTGCAGGAAGCCAAGGCAGAGGAAGTTCACTCGAATCCCTAAAATCAATTTCTAACACCATAAACCATCATTCATGTTTATCCACAACGTATTCTTCTGGCTTAAAGAGAAGGACAACGAAGAAGCAAAACAGGCTCTTCTCGCAGGAATCAAATCATTGGAAGCGATCGAATCGATCGAATCGGCCTACATCGGTCCGCCGGCAGCTACCCGCCGCCCGGTAATCGACGCGACGTACGACTACGCCGAAATTCTCGTATTCAAGGACGAGGCCGCGCATGACGTATACCAGGTACACCCGCTGCACAAAAAATTCGTGGAAGAATGCGCACATCTCTGGGAGCGCGTGGTGATCTACGACGTGGAAGCGTAAAGCCTAATATTTGTTAACAAGTTATCCACACCTCAAATGTGCATAACTTGTTAACAACTTGAAAAAACATACATTTTCAGCCAGTTAAGGCTTATTTTTCGTTAATCCACAGTGTGGATAACTTGATCGGCGAGGGCAAATCCCGTCCGTCGGCGGCACTATTCCGGCATTCAGTTCGTTTTTATATTAGTACAAAACGAATTAGAAACCGTGAACAGAAACAGAATCCTGCTGTCGTTCATCATGGTGATGATCTCAGCGTTAACCATAACTTCCTGCACCTACCGCTCCTACGATCCGGGCTATGACTACGGCTACCGGCATGGATACCGGCACTACCACGCCCCCCCGCCTCCACCGCGCGTTGTGGTGGTAAAACCAGTCCCAGGGCGGGTCATATATGCCGACCGTCACCATTACCGCCGGCATGACGACCGCGTATACCGCAAGCAATATCGCCGTAACGACCACTACGGAAACAACGGCCGTCACCGCGGACACAGACGATAATTAGTACACCTTTGGATAAAAAGGCCGGATACTGTGCACAAAGCCACTTTTATCTGGCCTTTTCTTTTTATTTTGCAGTTTATGGATATACTCGATGTACTGAAAACCAATGCCGGTCTTCATCCAGAGAAACTTGCTTACGGGTACGTCGGCAAGGAGGGGGAGCTCACCGAGCAACTACGTTACAATGAACTTCATCAGCATGTACTGGCGGTATCGCAGTTGCTAAGCGCCAAATTTCCCGTTAATGCAAGGGTCATCCTACTGCTGCCGGCGGAGGCCGCGTTCATTTGTTCTTTCCTCGGCTCGCTCCACGCGGGCCTGATCGCCGTGCCGACGCCCATCAGCTATTCGGAGCCGGGCATCAATCGCATTCTGAGTATTATGCGCGATTGCAACGCGGCGGGGATCATTACCAATCAGAAAACCTATAAGATGCTGTTTCAGAGGAAGAACGATGCTTCCTCGGCATTACAGGAATATGATATCGAATGGTTCTTCACCGATGAGCTTAACAATGCACCCGCCGCTCCGGGAGCCATAAAAAGGCATAAAGAGTCGGTCGAGACGGCCTATCTGCAATATACTTCCGGCTCCACGAGCCAACCCAAGGGCGTGATGATCAGTCATGTAAACCTGACCGCCAACCTCCGCGCGATCAACAACTGTTTCGGCCGAACGGCGGACGATACCTCGGTAACCTGGCTGCCGCATTACCACGATATGGGGCTGGTGGACGGGCTTTTATCGCCCCTGTTTACCGGCGGCACCGGGTTTGTCATCTCACCTTTACTTTTCATTACCAAGCCGGCATTGCTGCTGCAAACGATCAGTACGTACCAGGCGGCCGTATGCGGCGGCCCGGGCTTCGGCCTCGACCATTGCCTTGCCCGCATTCCCGAGGAGCAAATCCGGGAACTCGATCTCAGCTCGTTGCGGGTACTATATGTTGGCGCCGAGCCAATCCGCATCGCCACACTCGAAAGGTTTGCCGCTGCCACACAGGCAAGTGGTTTCAGGAAAAACAGCCTGGTACCGGCCTACGGCCTTGCCGAAGCCACGCTCGCCGTAAGCCTGCATCTGAATGGCGATGATCTGACTTACCAAAAGCTGAGTACGGGCAAAGAAACGGTCGCATGCGGGCCGCCGGTAGAATTTACGGAAGTATCAATCGTGAATCCGGCGAACGGCGCATGTTTAGCGGATGGCGAGGAGGGTGAAATTTGGGTTAAAAACAAGGGAATCGCCGCCGGCTATTGGGAAAAACCCGAAGTATCCAAAGCGACATTCCAGGCGTATACCAGCGACGGCAAAGGCCCTTACCTGCGCACGGGCGACCTCGGGTTTATGCAAAATGGCTTGCTTTTTATTACCGGGCGCACCAAGGAGCTGATCATCATCAGGGGCGTCAACTATTACCCGCAGGATATTGAAGAAGTGGTGAGCGGGAGCCATCCCGATATTCAGCCCAATGCTGCGGCCGCATTCTCAGTCGAGACGGAGCAGGGCGAGGCGCTGATGATCGTGAGCGAAGTGAAACGCGTTTCGGAAACGCCGGACGATGAAAAGGTGATCAAAACGAAAATGGCACAGAGCGTGGGCCTGGCTTTCGGGCTTATTCCGCACGACATCGTACTGATCGCGCCGGGAAAGTTGCCCAAAACGTCGAGCGGCAAAATCCAGCGACTGAAAGCACGGGAGATTTTTGCCAAAAAGACCGTCGAAGACTAATGGCGGTTACTTAATAGGACATTTACTTTTAAAAAACCTGTAAAAGTACTATTTTCACCGTAGCATTCAGTGCTCGCCACAAACATCAACTAAATGAATAGAACATCTACCGAAATTTCCGAATGGATCGTTGAGCGCATTGCTCACCACGCGGAAATCGCCCCTTCCGAAGTAGATCTCGACGCCGAAATCATCGATTACCGTCTGGATTCCCTCCTCATGGTCGACATTACCACCGAGTTGCAGGAATGGCTCGGCGTAGAGCTAAGCCCATCCATTTTCTGGGAAATGGGTACTATCAATGCCACAACGCAATGGATCGTAGAAAACCAGGAAGTGTAAGGCCATGCTGGCGTTTTCGATCCTGGCCTATCTGCTCGCAAACCTGGGAATAGGCCTTTGGGCTTCCAAAAGAATAGCCTCCACGCAGGATTTCGTATTAGCCGGTCGCCAGTTGCCCCTTATGCTGGCCGCTTCCGCCACCTTTGCCACGTGGTTCGGATCGGAGACGGTCATGGGCGCTCCCAAGGAATTTATCGAGCACGGCGTGCTGGGGATCATCGAGGACCCTTTCGGGGCATCTTTATGCCTTTTCCTGGTCGGCCTCTTCTTCGCCAGGAGGTTTTACAAAATGAATATTATTACATTTTGTGACTTTTTCAGGCTCCGTTACGGCCGTAATGCTGAGCTGCTGTCGGCGATCCTGATCATCCCTTCCTATTTCAGCTGGATAGCCGCCCAGCTACTTGCGATGGGCATCGTTTTGCAAGTGGTACTAGGCTGGTCGCTGCTGGTATGCATCCTCGTGAGCTCGTTCGTCGTGATATTGTACACGATATGGGGCGGCATGTGGTCGATCTCGATCACGGATTTCGTGCAGACATTGATGATCATCGCCGGCCTGTTCATCGTCGCCGCCGTCCTGTACGACGAGGTAGGCGGTTTCCAGCCGCTGATCGACGCCGCGCCGAAAGGTTTCTTTCGTTTTTTTCCCGAAAATACCCTGAAAGGACATCTGGAATATTTCGCCGCCTGGATTACCATCGGGCTCGGTTCCATCCCGCAGCAAGATGTATTTCAAAGGGTTATGTCGGCCAAATCGGCGCGGGTCTCGGTTCAGTCTACTTTACTTTCTTCGCTCATGTACCTGACCATCGCATTGCTGCCGCTGTTTATCGGGCTTTGCGGGCATCATTTGTACCCCGGCGAGGAAAAGGACGGGCAAATGATCATTCCGAATATGGTGCTGAAACATATGAGCCTGCCGCTTCAAATTCTGTTCTTCGGCGCATTGGTATCGGCCATTCTTAGCACCACGAGCAGCGCCATTATGGCCCCAGCGGTAGTTTTAGGGGAGAATATTTTTAAATTCTTCAAACCCGGCCTCGCCGATGCGCAGCTGCTGCGGATCATCCGTATCGGGATTGTCGTCATTACGGCTGTCTGCATTTTCATGGCCGCTACGCGCGAGAGCATTTTCGACCTCGTCGCGGAATCTTCCGCATTCAGCCTGGTATCGTTGTTTGTGCCGCTCGCGGCGGGACTTTACTGGAAAGCGAGCAATGCGCTCGGCTGCATCCTGTCGATGGTCGTCGGACTGGCGGTGTGGCTTCTCTGCGTATACATAGAAACGGAATATCCCGCGCTGGTATACGGCCTGCTAGCGAGCTTTCTGGGCATGGCAGCCGGGCTGGTTTGGGAGAAAGCAACTGGCCCGCGGCTAGCTCCCTGACAATCAGGCCGTTTCAGCTTCCGCCTTTCTGCCCCAGTTGGCCGGTGCGCTCAGCTGGATCGCATTCCGGTCGGCCTGCATTATTATTTCGAGTTCTTCCATATGCTGCCTTGCGGCGTGGATATATTCTTCGTCGTTCCGGATGCTCGATAAATGTTTCAATGTACGCTCGTCGTGCATAAAGAATGTCTTCGCCATGCGCGTAGCCTCGTGCGCACGGTGCCCGAGCAGTTTCAGTGCATCTACGCCCAGCCGCAGGCTTGTATCGAAGGTTTCCCGGTAAATATGCATCATACCCGCATTCATGAGGTCGTATGCGTCGTTCCGGTTAGTCGAGCGGACGAGCATATGCAGGTTGGGAAAATGTTTTTTCACGGTTTCGATCATTTCGAGCCGCTTCTCTTCGTCGCTGATCGCGATGATGATCATCTGCGCTTTGCCGGCCCCGGCGATGTCGAGCAGCTCATAGCGCGTCGCATCGCCGAAATATACCTTATGTCCTATCCTTCGCAGAAAATCGACATTATCGCTGTCATTATCGAGCACGGTAGCTTCCACGCCGTTCGCTTTCAGGAACCGGCCGATTGTATTGCCGAAATGCCCGTAGCCGGCTATGATCACGGGATTATCCTGCTCTTCGATATCGCTCGGCCTGGCGACCTGTAACCCTGCGCTCACAAGGCAAAAGCGCGTCAGTATCCATTTATCGTTCACCACCATGGCAAGCGGCGTCACCGCCATACTGATCGCGACAACGGCCATCATCGTGTCGGTAAGCTCTTTACCCAGAACACCCTCCTGCGTCGAGAAACTCAGCAGCACAAAAGCGAACTCGCCAATCTGGCTCAGCCCGATGCTGAAAATGAAGTTCTGCGCAGTCCGCACTTCGAATATTTTACCTAACACAAACAGAATGGCCATTTTGAGGAGCATCAATCCTGCTACCAGGCCCGCAATGGCCCACGGTTTGGAAACCACCAGCGAAAAATCGATGGAAGAACCCACGGAAATGAAGAACAGCCCGAGCAGCAACCCCTTGAACGGGTCGATAGAGCTTTCCAGTTCGTGGCGGTATTCGCTGTTGGCCAGCACCACGCCTGCCACGAATGCGCCCAACGCGGGGCTCAGGCCCACGGACGTCATCAGCACGGCAATCCCCACCACGAGCAGTAATGCCGTGGCGGTAAACATTTCGCGCAGTGCCGTGCGCGCCATCATCCTGAAAACGGGCCTCAACAGGTATTTGCCGGTCAATACAATCGCGGTTACCGATGCCAGTACCACCAGCGCCTGCTGCCAGGCGGGCAATGCGCTCACGAGCGACGCGCTCCCGGCCCCGTGCACATCTGCGGTACCCGCGTGTTCGGCCAGCAATGGAAAAATCGCCAGCATGGGGATAATGGCCAGGTCCTGGAAAAGCAGCACGGCAAAGGAGCTCTGCCCGGCCACCGTTTTGAGCCACCCTTTTTCATTCAGTGTCTGCATGACGATCGCCGTCGATGACATGGCTGCGATCATTCCCAATGCCAACGCCTCCCGCCAGCTCACGCCGAACAGCATCGCGATGCCCGCTACGATCAGCGTCGTCACCGCTACCTGCAGGCCGCCGAGCCCGGCAATGCTTTTCCGCATACGCCACAATCGCGACGGTTCGAGTTCAAGGCCGATCACGAAGAGCATCATCACCACCCCGAACTCAGCGAAATGCATAATGTCCTGCCCTTCCATACCGATGAATTTCAGCCCCGCCGGACCGATCGCCACCCCCGCCACGAGGTAACCCAAAACCGACCCCAGCCCAAGCCGCTTCGCAATGGGCACCATCACGACGGCCGCCGCCAGGTAAATCATCGCCTGGAAAAAGAATGTCTGTTGCATAGCCGGAAGGCAATTAGTTGGAAAAGTTCGTTAAGATGAGAGCAAAAATTTACGGAACCAGGATCACGGAACCGATCGTTTTTCTCGCTTCAAGATCAGCCTGCGCCTGGCCTGCCTGCGACAATGGGTAACGGGTAATGGCCATTTGTCCGAATGTACCTGCCAGTAATGCCTCGAAAGTATCCGCCGCATAAGCTTCCAGCGCGTCGCGATCAGGAATGTAGGCGCTCAATGTCGGCGTGGCCATCACGATCTCCTTCTCACGGAGCAATGCATGATCGATATGCTCCGGCTGGCCGGACGACGAACCGTACAGGACGATTTCACCGCCTTTGCGGATCAGGTCCAGTGAATGAGAGAATGTATCCCGGCCCACGCCATCGAATACCACATCCACGCCTTTTCCACCCGTAATGTCCAGCACTGAATGGAAGAAATCGCTGCATTCGGCCAGAAAGGCGTAGTCGGCGCCATTGGCCAATATGATCTCCTTTTTCTCCTCGGAGCCGGTCGTACCGATCACCGTCGCACCCAATGCTTTGGCCCATTTGGTCACGAGCGTACCTACGCCGCCCGCAGCTGCATGCACGAGCACCACTTCACCAGGTTTGATCGGGTGTATCACTTTCAGCAGCATGCGCGCCGTGAAGCCTTTGACCATCACCGCCGCCGCTTCTTCCGACGTAATGCCGTCCGGAATGTGAACCAGCTGCTGGGTTGATACAACGCGATTTTCGGCGTAAGCGCCGGGGATGAAATGGTAACCTACACGGTCGCCGACCTTGAATTCGGTCACCCACGGACCCACCGCCTCAATGATCCCGGCCGCCTCGACGCCCGGGGTATAGGGGAATGACCTGACGGGAAACTTGCCGTCGCGGTAATAGGTATCTACAAAATTGAGCCCGATCGCCTCCTGCTTCACGCGCACTTGTCCCGCGCCCGGTTCCTGCGTGGTTTCTCTTTCAAACCCCAGTACCGAGGGCGCTCCTTGCTTGTAGAGTTTTACTATACCTGATTTTTTATCTATTTCTGTGATTAAACCTGACATGACCGTAAAATGCCCGCGCCCTCCCGGCGCCGCATTATTTTTTGATAGACTTGATTAAAAATTCAGCTTGCTGGTCCACCAGTTCCGCATCGCCGTAAACGAGGTAGAACTGCCAGAAGCCGGTAAAATTCGCTACGATGAAATTCGCCAGCATGGCCGGATCGCGCTTGCTGCCGATTTCTTCGGCCTTCTGCGCCTTTTTGAGCAGTTCTTTCAGCACCGCCACCAGCTTCGTCGTATTTTCCTTTAAAATGGCATGCACCTCTTCATCCACCGAAGCCAGCTCGAACGTCGATTTCACGCCAAGGCATGTCCTCCCCTCTGCTACCGTCCGCTGCGCCGATTTCCTGATGATCTTTTCCACCGCCTTAATGGGCGATTTCGATTCCTCGGCCAACTTTTTATATTCTTCAAAAGTGCTTTCGGAATAGCTCCGGAGGCATTGCAGGAACAAGCTGTGCTTATCGCCGTAAGTGTCGTAAATGCTGCCGCGGTTCAGGCCCATCGTTTCCACGAGGTCCTGAATGGAAGTGGCGTTATAGCCTTTCTCCCAGAAAAGGCATTTTGCCATTTCCAGTTTCTCTTCCGGTTCGAATGCTTTGTTACGTGCCATGGCTATCAGACAATTATTTCAGAACGAACGTTCCAAAATGAAGTAATATTTGCAAACGCCGTTTCCGCGGGGGCATTTACGAAGCGATCAGATGATAAACTTCGCTACACCGCCGTCCACTTTCAAGGCGGAACCATTGGTACCGGAAGACAATGGACTAGCCACATACGTGACCAGGTTAGCGATTTCCTCCACCGAGGCGAAACGCTGCAAGAGCGACGTTGGCCGTGCGTTTTTGAAGAAATCTTTCTCCGCCTGTTCGGCCGACATGTTGTTGGCCTCACCGAGCTGTTTCACAAAATCCGCAACGCCTTCCGATTTGGTAGGGCCCGGCATAACCGTATTGACCGTTACATTGGTGCCTTTGGTAAGCTCAGCCAATCCGCGGCTCACGGCCAGCTGGGCGGTTTTGGTGGTGCCGTAATGGATCATTTCTTCGGGGATATTCACGCCCGATTCGCTGGAAATGAAGATAATGCGACCCCAGTCTTTCGCGATCATTTTCGGGAAGAAATGCCTTGCGAGCCGTACGCCGCTCAGCACATTCACTTCGAAAAAGCGGAACCATTCCTCGTCGGAAATGTCGGTAAATGCTTTGGGTTCGAAAATACCCGCATTGTTTACAAGAATGTCGATGTCCGGCAGCTTGGCCAGCAGCGCATTCACTTCATCGGCTTTGGAAAAATCGGCGGCTACACCACTTACCGATGCGCCTGACGCTGCCGATTCCTGCAATCTTTGAACGGCTTCGGCCAGTTTGCTTTCCGAACGGCCATTGATAATGACATTGGCGCCTTCTTTTAAGAGACTTTGCGCGATGGCAAAGCCGATACCCTGCGTGGAACCGCTGACAAACGCGGTTTTTCCGTGGAGTTGTAAATCCATAAAAGTTTGAGAATAAGAGTGTAATGAAATTTGGAACAGGCAGGTCCCGGCGCTCTTGGAATGCTCCCGGGATTCCATAATTTTATAACAACCGACTACACAAAATCATCGCATGAGACACATTTATCTTTTGTTACTAATTCTCCTTGCACTGAGCGCCCGCGCCCAAGGCCCACGTGTACTGATCGTTACCGCCCACCCCGACGACGAAACGATGTTCCCGGTCACGGTTTTCAAGATTACCCATGAACTGAAAGGCTCCGCCGACCTGGCGCTCATCACCGACGCGTCCGGTGGCTACAACGGATTAGTCGCTTCGAGCTATTATGGATTGAACCTTGTCGACTCGGCTACCGGCAGGAAGCATTTGCCGCTGATCCGTAAGAAGGAACTCATGGCTTCCGGCGAGGTCCTGGGCATCGGTAATTTCTTCTTCCTCGACCAGCTCGACGATTACTACAACCGCGACGAAAAGCCCTATTTACAAGGTAAAAACTGGGATATTGCTTATGTAGAGCGGAAACTCGACGCCATTCTCGCCAGCGGCCGGTACGACTTCATTTTCTGCCTTCTTCCGCACGAGGGCCAGCACGCGCACCACAAAACGGCGTCCATCAGTGCGATCCGCGCGGCGCAGCGTTTCAAAGGCGCTAAAAAACCGGTGGTACTCGGCGGGCAATCGCAGAACAAGGGATATACCTTCCAGTTTGCCGGACTGAACGGCTATCCCGAAACCAATATCCTGAAAAGTGCCCCGGTATTCGAGTTCGACCGGTCGTATAGTTTTGGGGAAGATCAAAAACACAGCTACATGATCGTGGCCGACTGGGTGAAGGCGGCCCACAAATCGCAGAGCGGCGATATGAACTCGGCCATGCATCGCGGCGACCTGGAAGCATTCTGGTATTTCGCGGTAAATGGCGAAAGCGGTGTGGCTAAAACGAAGGCATTGTTCGATGCCGTGAGTGCATCGGGCTATTCCAAAAGCAAATAGGTGGCCGTCAGGCTGGCTGCATGGTCATAAACAGCGAGCTGCCGAACGGTGCATTACCGAGGATCGCGGATTCGGTGTTAGTAATGGCTTTGAGAACTGCATTAACCGCGTCACCGGGATATTCAACGTCCGAATCCAGCGCTTCCACATTCACTTTTTTGTTTCGGATGCGGTAATTCTGCCATTGGCGCACGGCCAGGATCGGCAACGACAGCGCGAACGGCCAGTAAGTATTGTGGTTGATCCGGAGGCCGGCCGCCTTTGCAAATGCCTGAAACTGGTCCAGTTTGAATCGCCGCGAACTTCCTACCGCGAGGTCGTGCGTGCCGGAGAATGCTTCGAATGCATGTATATTGATGATAATCAACCCATTTCGGTTAAGGCGCGTTTTGAATGCATTCAATGCACGGACGATTTCCTCGTCTGTCAAAAAGTAAAGCGCATCGTTACAGGTAATGATGTCGAAGGTTTCGCCCGGTTCGAAGGCGTCCACTTTGCGGAGGTCGCCGAAGACGACATTCAGTCCGCGCTCTTTCGAGAAATCGATGGCATGTTGTGAATAATCGAAGCCGCGGAGGTTGGAATATCCCTTTTCCTTCAGGAAAGACAACAGGCCGCCCGTGCCGCACGCTGCGTCGAGGATTTTCAGATCGGGGTCCAATGCCTTGAAATGCTTGCGGATCTGGCTCAAAACCTTGCCGTGGAGCACCTGGTACCACCAGAGCTTCCGCTCGGTTTCGTACATGCGCTGGTATTCGAGCCGGTTTTCGATCATACGGTTTCGGAGCTATTGTATTTGATCACGTATTGCGGCTGGCCGCTTTGTGCCATGAAACTTTTGCCGATATATTCCCCCAAAACACTCAGCAGCATGCATTGAATGCCCCCGATGAAGATCAGCGTGGCCGTCACTACCTGCCACCCCTTGGGGTCAGGACCGATTATCCATTGGACCGTAAGAAATAGCAAAAGGCAGAACCCGAGGCTGAACAACCCGACGCCGATCGGTACAAAAAACCGGATCGGCAGCGAGGAATAGCAGAACAGGATATTCAAAAAAAGCGAGACGAGCTTGTGCAATGTGTAATTCGAAGCGCCTTCTTCCCGCTTCTGGTGCGCTACCTGCACGGTGCCTATGTTGCGCGTGATACGGAAAATGAGTCCATCGATGTACGGGTAAGGCCCGTGGTATTTGATGATTTCCTGCACAACTTCCTGGCGGATGAGCTTAAAGCTCGAAAGGTACAGGTCTTTTGGTTTGTTCAAAAGATAGCTCGTCATCCAGTTCACAAACCGGCTGCCCAGGTTTCTGCCTACCGAATGCTGTTTTTTGGCATAATAGGTGTAAACGACGTCGTAATCGCCCGCTTCGGCGGCGTCGACGAGTTTCAGAATTTCTTCGGGCGGGTTTTGAAAATCGTCGTCGATCATGACGCAGTAGGTGCCGTAAGCCCAGTTGAGGCCGCACATGACGGCATTGAACTCTCCGTAATTGCGCCGGAGCGAAATGAAGCGCACATTGGAATAAATATCAGACAACTCCCTGCAAACGGCTTCCGAGCGGTCGCGGCTGCCGTCATTCACCATCACGATTTCAAACGATATCTGCGACAATGTCGCTTGCAGCTTTTCGATGAGCGGCCGGATAGTTTTTTCGCTGTTGTAAACCGGGATGATGACCGATAACTTCATTGATGATCGAATTGATTGAGGGTTTGGATGATGTATGCCACCTGATCGTCGGTCAGGACGGGGTTAAGGGGCAAACTGATCACCTGCTCGTGTATTTGCTCTGTCAAAGGCAAATGTAAATCTTTATATTCTTTGTAAGCCAATTGTTTATGAATAGGCTGCGGATAATGAACGTTCGTTTGCACGCCGTGCTTTTCCAGGTAAGCAACGAGCTCGGCACGGCGCGGGTGCCGGACC
Source organism: Dyadobacter beijingensis DSM 21582 (assembly GCF_000382205.1). Lineage (GTDB taxonomy): Bacteria > Bacteroidota > Bacteroidia > Cytophagales > Spirosomataceae > Dyadobacter > Dyadobacter beijingensis. The sequence continues at coordinate 430,957 of NZ_KB907790.1, read as the reverse complement.
ACAAAAAGGTGCCAGGCGTCTTCGTTTATCCGGTCGGCGGGGGGCAATGTAAGTTCCCTGCATTGCAGTTCGCGCAGGTACCGGCCCGCGATTTCACGGCGGCGGACGTTTTCACCGTCCAGGTACGGCAGCTTCACGCTCAGGACCGCGGCCTGCATTTCGTCCAGGCGGCTGTTTACGCCCTGGTACTCGTTCTGGTAGCGGATTACGGAACCGTAATTGCGCAAATAGCGGATCTTTTCGGCCAATGCGGCGTCGTTGGTCGTAATGGCCCCGGCGTCGCCCAATGCACCCAGGTTTTTGGTAGGATAAAAACTGAAAGCCGTCGCATCCGCCCAGGTGCCCACCTTTTCACCTTCATAGGTAGCGCCATGCGCCTGTGCGGCGTCGGTAATTACTTTCAGGCCGTGCATGCGCGCCAGGTCGATAATGGGCGCTATTTCGCAGCTTCTTCCGTACAAATCCACCGTTACGATGGCCTTGGTGCGCGGCGTGATCGCCTGCTCAATGCGCGCGGGATCGATGAGCATCGTGCGCGGATCGGGCTCCACGAATACGGGTGTGAGGTGCAGGTAGCTAACCGGCAGTACCGAAGCAATGTAAGTATTGGCTGGAACGATGATTTCGCTGTCCTTCGGCAGGTCGAGCGCGAGCAAAATGAGCGTAATGGCATCCAGGCCGTTGGCCACGCCGATGCAATGCGCCGCGTCGCAATATTCCGCGAATGATTTTTCGAAGGTTTTCAACTCATTGCCCAGGATGTACCAGCCCGAGCGCACCACGCGGACGGCGGCATCCTCGATGGCTTGCAGGTAAGGGGCATTTACCTGGTTCAAATCCAGAAATGGGATCATTGAGATACAGTCTGATTCAGCTGATTCAACGGATAAGGCTCATCGATGTAGTCGGCCTTGTCGTAATATTCATTCGACAGCACCAGCAGGATTGCATCTTCCGAGAAAGTGTCCATGATATGCCAGTCCTTCGGTTCGAGGACCAGGCAGGAAACGGGGCTGTTCAGGGTGAAGATTTCCTCCTTTTCACCGTCGTTGGAGTAGATTCGGCAGCTGCCGTGAATGCAAATGAGCGCATTCCAGGTTTTGTGATGCCTGTGGCCGCCTCTCTGCGTTTCTCCTGCGCCGTAAATGTAAAAAACGCGCTTGATCGTTCCGGGCATTATTTTTTCAAATACTGTGAGGTTACCCGATCCGGTGTTAAATGTATCCAGCTCTACTAATAGCGGCATAAGGAAATCTTAGTTGTTAGGGTGTGCCCGATCGCTTTCAGCTATGCGGCTATCTCTTCGAAAGTAACCGTATAGTAAATGTCAGACATTTTTTGTTCAAAATACAAAAATACCGCCCAGATAAAAAAATCGATTACTCAGAGGCAGAGCTTAATAATCTTTTAACGCACATTACCTGCGAGACATTGACCCTTCTATTCCGGCTTTGGTTGGGAAATGACGAAAATATTCGACAACACCCCTACCGGGCGGGCCTAGCTAAATAGTCCCCAGTGCAGCCGGTGATCTATCAGCATGAATAGTTTGATCGGGAGCGGTTCCAGCCAGAGGATTTTGTTGTAACCCATGTAGAAGACTTGCGGATGGGTGACGCAGATGATCGCCGTGAAGAAGAGGATCAGCCGTACGGAAGTCGTAGAGGCCGTGTTAATGAGAATAAAAATGGCCAGCAGGATGAACGGGAAGCCGTATGACAGCGCCCTGTCGATATCGTGCACATAAATGCCCGTCGCCAGCAGCACCGCGAAACCCGCCAGCAACGCCAGCAGCAGCCAGTAACGTTTGGTAAGGCACAGCACGACAAACGCGGCGGCCAAAATCAGCCACGTCCCTTCAAATGCGCCCCAAATGCTGCTTCCGAGGCCATTGCGATGCGCATTGGCCAGCAACACCGGCGTGCCGATAGTGGAATAGCTGTGATGCGGGAAATACGTCATTTGCACATATTCCCGGATCGTAAAGTAAATGGCCCATGCCACCCATACCACCAGACTTTCGCCTGTAAATGCCCAGCGCAGCAACGACAGCAAGCTGAAATCGTTGTTTTTGTAAGCTTTGGTCCCCATCCACCACAACAGCAGATAACCTCCCGCGATGACCGCCCGCTCGTCGGTGAAAAATGCCACTTGCAGCGAGAGGAATATCACCAGCGGATTTCTGCTTAGCAATGCGAGCAGCATGAAAAAAAACGCATATTCATCTCCATACCCGTGCACGTCCGCGAATGCCCACACGCTTACGAAAATGTTGGCCAGCGCCGTCACGAAAAGGGCCGTAATGACCTTGTCGCCCGAAATAGAATAGATATAGCCCGCTACTTTGTACAGAAAAAGCACGCCCAAAACCGCCTGGATAATGAGGATCAGCAGCACATTATGGCCCGTCAGGAAAGATAGCAACGGCAATGTCCAGCGGAAAATCATGTTCTCGCGACGGATGTCGTAATCCATGTCTTGCGGGTGGAGAATGTCCTGGGCCTGGTTCTGGATAAAAACCCATGCGTCGAGACTTACCCCATTGCCTGTCAGGTGGTTAAAAAGCAGCGCATAGGGAGGAAATGCGAGAAAAAGCGAGAGCGCAACGGCAAACAGGGTGAGCTTCCACATCCAGTTTTTTCCCGACAAGTGTGTTTCAATCCAAAGTATCGACGACCCGTAAAAGTTTTCCAAAAGCATAGGGTGGCATGGGCAAATAGGCCCAAATATACATTTTAATGTGTGATACTCATTTCCAGCTCGGTACGATCCGGCTGCCTTCTTCACTTTCGGTAATGCGCAGATAGGTTTGGATCTCCTGCTGCAATTCCTCGACGTGACTGATAATGCCCACGATCCGGTTCTCTTTCCGCAGCGATTTCAGCGTTTCAAAAACGGTTTGCAAGGCATTTTTATCCAGCGAGCCGAAGCCTTCGTCGAGGAAGAAAAAGTTGTGTTTTGACTCATTTCTTACGTGAATATGGTCTGCAAGGGCTAGTGCCAGCGACAATGCCGCCTGAAATTTCTGCCCGCCCGAAAGGGTTTTCAACAGCCGCATATGCCCGCCGTTGAGCAAATCGCGCACCCAGAAACTGTTGCCTTCGCCCAGTTCGAGGTGCAGCTGCTGGTGGGTCATCTGGTGAAAACGATGATTGGCTGCGTGAATGAGGTTCTGGAGATAGATACTCGACGCATAATCCACAAAACCGCTCGACCGGAAGAGCTTCGCCAGATCGTCCAGATGCTCTTTCCGAAGCACAAGCCGGCTCTTCTCTTTCAGTAGTGACGCTTTTCTCGCGAGGTCGTCGGCCATTTGTTTGAGACGGCCGCCAATGTTCCCTTCCTCTTTGCGCTGCGCATTCAGCGTTTCGGTCAATGTGTTTTTCAATGAGGTAACCACCTCATGCTTCGCTGCGTCGTATTGCTCCCCGGCATGGTCTTCGAGGACGTTTTTCAGCTCTACTCCCGTCGTTTCGAGCGCCATTTTATACGCACCGATCGCCTGACGTTCGTTTTCAATATGAATGGGCTTTTCCAAAATTTCAGCCACCTGCGCTTCTGATTCGAATGCATATGCCGCCAGCTGCCCCGCGATTTGCTCCTGCACGCCTGCCAGGTCGCGCTGGTTGCTTTCCAGCGAAGCGTGCAATGCGGCCTGGCTGCCCAGCAATGTATTCCGCTCTTTTTCAAGCATATCGATTTGCTTTTCCGCTTCCGTAAATGCCGCCGTCAGTTGCTGATAATCGGTTTTCAGCGCCTTTATTTTTTCCAGAACAGTGCTTTTTTCTGCTGTTTCAAAATCCGCCAGCGTCACCCTCGACAGCTGGCCGGCCAATGTCTGGGCCGTATTATCCAGCCGCAAAATCTCGTCCCGCAATGCTTGCAGCGGCTTTTCGATCTTTTCGGTCTTTTCCTTTCCTGCTAAATCGATCTGTTCCGTCAAAGCTTTCAGCGAAACCTCCGCGGCCCTGATTTCCGCCTGCACGCGACTGCTTTCGACAAACCGTATTTCAAAACCTTCCCGATCCGCCTTACTGAATGTCGTCCATTTAAATGCTTCGTCATGCGATTCCAGCTTCGATTTAGCCTCCGCGAAACGCTGCTTGATCGAAGTTTTCTGCTTTTCCAGGTTTTCGATCTGGTTAAAAATGCGCTCAACGGGCGATTGCAGTTTTCTTAGCACCCTTTCCTTTTCCTCCAACGCCGCCAGCTGCTTTTCGATGGCAGTTATTTCGCCGGAAAGCGCACTGTCGGCCGTGAGTACTTCCGGGTGGTGTACCGAGCCGCATAACGGGCAGGGCGCGCCGTCTTCAAGGTTGCCTGCAAACTGGTGCAGCGCTACCCGCGTGTTACTGTGCAGCAACTGCCTGTTCAGTTCCTTCCGCCCGGCTTCGCCCGCTTCCAGGTAAGCAGCAATGCCTCTTTGAAACGCCTCTACTGACTTTTCTTCACCAAATGCGATGGTAAAATCGGCCGTAATTTCCTGCAAACGCAGTTCCAGACCGTCGGTTAATGTCTTGATTTCCAACGCGAGCGCTTCCGCCTCCGCTTTCACGGCCTGACGGTTCTCGGTCAATGCATCAGCGGTGGTGAACCAGGATTTTACCAAACCCATTTCCAACACATCTCCGAGGTTGGCCTTACGCTGCTCGTTCTCCGTTTCCAGCTCCTGTTTTTGTTGTTTTAAAACTTCAATGGCTTTTTCCTTCGCCACTAACTGCTCCTCGCCCCTTACCAACGCTTCCTTCCGTTTGATAACCGACTGTGAATGCTCGATAATCGTCATTACCTTTTCCAGTTCCTCGGCGGTGGCGAGCAGCTCCTCGCGCTGGTCGTAGCGCGGCTTTAATAACAGTAAAGTTTCCTGCTGTTTTTCGAGTAAACCTGCCAGCGTTGTAAGCCTTTCCTGATTGCCCGCTGCAATGCGCTGATCGCGGTTGATGGCCGTCAGCAAGTTGTTTTTTTGGTCAAAAATGGATTTGAAATGCAGGGAGCAGGTTTCAAATGTCTTTAATGCATTTTCGCGTTCCTGCATGGCCCCACGCTGCGCTTCCAGGCTTTGGAGCTTCGCCTGCAGGGCTTGTAGCTTTTCGGCCGCCAGTTTGAGTTTCTGAAATGCATTGTCCGCTTCCGTTTGAACGGCCAGCTCGGTGGTAGTCTGCACAATCTGCTGCCGCAACGCTTCCAGCAGTTGCTCACCTTCCGTCAGCATTTCCTGCGTTACTTCGCCCAATCCCAGCAACTGACCTTCCAGATTGGACAATGTGAGGTTATTGCGGTTGCTGAGTGCGCCTACATTGCGGCTTAAATCGTATTTTTCGAGCTGAAAAAGCTCTTTCATCATCCGCGTGCGCTCGGCATCTTTCAGTTCGATAAACTCCTGAAAACGGCCTTGCGGAATGATGATCGTCCGGCGAAAATTATCATAACTAAGCCCGATAATGCTTTCAGTCGATTCATTTTCGGCGAGAGGAACCCAGTCGTTGTTCTGCCAGACGTAACCTTTCCGGTCGAATGTTTTGACGTCCTTAAAATTCTTGCTGTTCCGCCGCCCGCGTACCGTAAACCGGTAGCGATCGCCGTTTCTGCCTGCAATGCATTCAAAATCAATGAGCAGGTCATCCGACCGCAGGTTCATCATATTGTAGGTACGGTCGTCGCCCGACTTGTTCAGCCGTTCGGTATCGCCGTACAATGCAAATGTGATCGCTTCGAGAATGGACGATTTCCCGCTGCCCACCGCTCCGAAAATCCCGAACAGCGAAGCGTCCGTCAACGGGTCGAAGTCGATTTCCTGTTCAGTCTGGTAAGAATATAATCCTTTGATTTTTAATCGCTTGGGGATCATTGGTACGGCTTGCGGTATATGATGGCGGGGAATCATGACCACCGACGGCCGACCACCGACCACCGATGTTCGACCACCGACCGCTGATTATTTTTATGTTTACTTAATTTTAATTCATTTAATAGAAGCGCTGTCGCAATTAAGAATCGGCGGTCGGCGGTCAGCGGTCAACATCGGCCGTCAAACATCCAAACGAAACCTATAACGCAGCCAGCAAATCATCCAGGTATTCCCGTGAATTGCTGAGCCGCGGCACCTTGTTCTGGCCGCCGAGCTTGTGCTGCTTGCCGAGCCAGGCGTAGAATGTGCCCGCCGGGGCGAAATGGACGATCGGGCGGGTAAGCGCCATGTCCTTGTAACGTTTGGCGTCATAGTCGGAATTCACTTCGCGTAACGCATTATCCAACGCCAGAATGAACGCCTCGCGGTCGTCCGGCTCCGTCGTGAATTCGATCACCCACTCGTGGCAGCCACGCGAGCCGTCGCCCATGTACACGGGACCGGCCGTATAGTTCGCTACCGATGCACCCGTCTGGTGCGAGGCCACTTTAACGGCATGGTCCGCATTCTCGACAATCACTTCCTCGCCGAAAGCATTGATGAAATGCTTCGTGCGTCCGCTCACTTTCATGCGGAACGGGTACGTGGAAGTAAATTTCACGGTATCGCCGATGAGATAACGCCACAGGCCTGCGTTGGTTGAAATCACCATTGCGTAGTTTCTCCCTACCTCCACTTCGTTCAGCAGTAATGCCCTGGGATGGTCGTTACCGAGCTCTTCGATGGGTATAAATTCATAAAATATCCCGTAATCGAGCATGAGCAGCATTTCGCCCACCCGGCTGATGTCGTCCTGAATCGCGAAAAAACCTTCGGAAGCACTGTACGTTTCGAGGTACAGCACCTGGTCCGACGGGAAATATTTGTTCATGAACAAATCGCGGTACGGCTCAAAAGAAACCGCGCCGTGCACAAACACCTCAAAGTCAGGCCACACTTCGAGCATATTTTTTTTGCCCGTGCGTTCGAGGATCTGGTCGAGCAGCACGATCGTCCAGGTAGGTACGCCGAGAATGCTCGTGACGTTCTCCTGCGAGCATATGGACGCCATTTTGTCCAGCTTGCTTTCCCAATGGTCCATCAGGGCTACATCCAGCGGCGGCGTGCGCATAAATTCGGCCCAGGAGGGCAAATTCTGCATAATCACCGCCGACACGTCGCCGATTTGCGTGTAGTCGTCAAATGGATTGGCGTGTAATGTCCCGCCGATCGACAGTCCTTTTCCGTCAAAAACCCGCGTGTCGGGCCGGTTATTGATCAGCAGGGTCATCATGTCCTTACCGCCTTCATAATGGCATTCTTCGAGCGCTTCGGGCGATACGGGCAGGTACTTGCTCCTTGCATTGGTGGTACCCGACGATTTGGAAAACCATTCGATCGGCGAAGGCCAGAGCACATTCGGCTCGCCTTTCAAGACCCGCTCGATGTAGGGATAAAGCTGCTCGTACGCCGAAATGGGCACCTGTTCCTGAAAATCCTTCACAGTCCTGATCTGCCCGTAATTATAGCGGCTGCCCCACTCGGTGTAACGGGCGGTTTCGATCAGTTCCGAAAATATGCGCTGCTGGGTCTCGATGGGGTACTTCATAAACTGTTCGATCCGTTCGAAGCGCCGCTTCAAAAACCAGACAGTCATATCATTTACCAGCTTCATAGAAGGTCAATTAGTTAGAAATACGCAAATGCAAGTTTGTAAAAATAGCAATAAAAAATGGTGAGAGAACAGTTCAACACCGTTCTCTCACCATTCCCCGAAACTTATTATCCGGTCGCTATCTGTCGAAAAACATATTGCTGCCCCCGGCCTTGTGGCTCACCGTCGACGACAGTTCCGCGCGCTCTTCTTCCTGCAACACACGCGCACTGCGGCCCTGGCGTGTCACGTGCGTGCCCGTGATCTGAAACAGCGCCTCGCCCAGCAACGGATCGCGCGGATCGCCGTACGGGTACAGGATATTTCCCTCGCTCACTTTCACATCCGGCTCGAAACCAACATGGTAGTCTGATTTTTTATCCTTATTCAAAGATTTGGAAACAATGGGCTGCAATCCCACTTCGATACCGTTCTTCTCGTCGCTCAACGTCACCGAGCCTACATTCTTGCCCACCGTCTTACCGCCGACCAGCGTCACAGTCATGAAAGGCTTCAAACCATTAATGAGCAACTCGCTCGCCGACGCCGTGCGCGACGACACCAGTACCACGAGGTTTTTCAGGTTGGCCCCGATATTCTCGCTCTTGGCCTTGAACTTGTCGTAGAAATAGGATTCTCCGTATTTTTTCAGGCTCGTTTCCGTCACCTGCTTGTTGTATTCTTTGTAATAAAAAATATCATTGGCCGTAACCTTGCCGATGAGGCTTGACAGGTTAGTCGCCGAGCTTACATACCCGCCCGGATTATACCGTAAGTCAAGTACCAATGCATTCACATTGCTGCTTTTGAACCTGGCAAAAATTGCATCCAGCTTTTTGTCGTACGCACCGTTATTTCCCTGAAAGGGCTCGGGAATGAACTGGTGATAAACGACATAACCGATTTTGCTCGCGCCGATCGTGTAAGTCGTATCGAAAAAGACGGGGTCTTCCTGCAAAACGATGGGCGTCACGTCGCGCGTCGTGGTGGTCTCTTTCAGGGTGCCATCCTTAATGTCCGCCAATGTGTAGGTTGCCTTTTCCTGTGTATTGAGCAGTTTGGCGTAATTGGAATCCGTCATTTTCTGGCCATTCACGCTGCTGAACATATCGCCGCGCATGAAACCCGCCTGGGCAGCCGGCGAGCCGGGGATCACGTACAGCACAATGCCCACGACGTTGCTGGTGTTGGCCGGGAAATACACGAGCTTGTACTCCATTCCCGTCGTCTTGGATTCGCCGCCCAATGACGCTTCGAGTTCTTTGGCGCTTTCCTGCATCCATGAAAACCGGTCGCCGTCGGGCCGTGCGGTCGCGTCGTACTTGTATAACAGGGAATTGAAGAAGTCACTGGGTGTTTTGTTGTAATCGGGCGAGGCTGTGATGTGATCTGTCCAGTAATACCAGTATTTCATATTGGAATAGATCCACTGGTTGGTTTCGGTGTCATTTTTCGGGTCGGCGTTTTTTTCCTTACACGAAAAAACGAATGCGGCCAGGAATGCGATAGGCAGGAAAAGTCTCAGTTTCATAGATTTCCGTTCATTTCTAAAAATACCTCTTCGATTATGCGGCAGGCTTCGTCCATTTGTTCCCCGCTGATGACGAGCGGCGGCGCGAAACGGATTTTGTTGCCGTGGGTAGGTTTGCACAGAAGCCCTTTTTCCATCATTTTGTAGCAAAGGTCCATTGCCGTGCTGCTGTCCTCGGAGTCGTTGATCACGATCGCATTGAGCAGCCCCTTCCCTCTAACGCTTTCGATCAGAGAACATTGTTGTTGCAGTTCCTGCATTCTACTGCGGAACATTTCACCCATTTCCCGGGCATTTCCTGCGAGGTTTTCTTCCTCCACCACCTGTAATGCGGCAATCGTCACCGCACAGGCCAGCGGGTTACCGCCATACGTAGAGCCGTGCTCGCCGGGTGCGATCGTGAGCATGACCTCGTCGTCGGCAAAAGCGGCCGAAACGGGCATGGTACCGCCCGATAATGCTTTTCCAAGCACGAGAATGTCTGGTTTTACACCTTCCCAGTCACACGCCAGCCGCTTGCCCGTGCGACCGATGCCGGTTTGCACCTCGTCGGCGATAAACAGGACATTGTAATGCGTACACAAATCACGCACGCCTTTCAGATAACCTTCGTGCGGCACCACTACCCCCGCCTCGCCCTGGATGGGTTCTACCATGAAACCTGCGATATGGGGGTCATTTTTCAGGAGATTTTCAAGTGCGGCGAGGTCATTATAAGGAATGATCTCGTAGCCAGGCAGGAACGGGCCGTAGTCATTGGTCGAAGACGGATCGGTGGAAGACGAAATGGCAGCCAGCGTGCGTCCCCAGAAGTTGCCGTCTGCGTAAACCGTCTTGGCCTTTCCGGGCTCGATACCTTTCACCTTATAGGCCCATTTACGGGTGAGTTTCAAAGCCGTTTCGCCGCCTTCGACACCGGAATTCATCATGAGTACCTTGTCGTAACCGAAATAATTACAGAGGAAACGTTCGCATTCACCGAGGCGGTTATTGTAAAATGCCCGGGACGTAAGCGTGAGCTTCTGCGCCTGGTCTACCATCGCCTGCACGATTTTCGGATGGCAATGTCCCTGGCTCACGGCACTATACGCCGAAAGGAAATCAAAATACCGCTTCCCTTCCACATCCCACAAAAAAATTCCCTCGCCCCGCTCGATCACTACCGGCATCGGTTTATAGTTATGCGCTCCATACCGGTATTCCAGCTCCATCGCATGCCGGGAAGCGCTTATATCGGTCGTGTCTGTATAGTTTGGCATTGTTAGTCAGGCAGTTAATAAGTTCGCATTGAAATATGTAAAAGTACGGAAAAGCGTATTAATTTTGCACCATAATCTCAAGGGGTGCCCTACCGAACGGGCTGAGATCATACCCATTTAACCTGATCCGGGTAATGCCGGCGTAGGGAGAGAAAGCCGGAACCGGCTGTTTTCTGATTTACATTTTATCGAACTTTCTGATAGGTGGCCCCTGCCTGTTGTAATGATATATCGCAATGCGAAAAATTACTACCTATCTGCTCGTGCTGGCGCTCAGCGCTGCCTCACTCCTCTCTCACGCCCAAAAAGCGCAACTGACCATTTCAGGCCGTGTGACCGACGCCGAAGACGGCAAACCGCTTCCCGGCGCAACCGTCAAAGCGGGCGAAATCCGCGGTGCCAGCACCGATAAGGACGGCCATTTTGTATTGAAAAATATCTCCGGGAACATCGAAGCACTGGACGTGTCCTATATCGGCTACCAAACGGCGAAAATAGCGCTCGGCAGTACGGAAAATGTCGAAATTAAGCTCAATAAAAGCACTTACCAGGCCGATGAGGTCATTATCAACGCCACCCGCGTGAACGACAAAACGGGTATGGCCTACACCAATGTCACAGCCGCGCAGATCGAGAAGCAGAATCTCGGCCAGGACCTGCCTGTGCTCCTCAATTTCTCGCCCTCCCTCGTGAGCACGAGCGACGCGGGCGGAGGCGTGGGCTACACGGGCATCCGCATCCGGGGCTCCGACGCCACGCGCATTAACGTCACTGTGAACGGCATTCCTTACAACGACGCGGAAAGCCAGGGCGTTTTCTGGGTCAATATGCCTGATTTTGCATCTTCTGTGAGCAGCATCCAGATCCAGCGCGGGGTGGGAACTTCCACCAACGGTGCGGGGGCGTTCGGCGCGTCGGTGAATATCAATACCAATGCATTCCGAGAAGAGGCATACGCAGAACTGAACAATTCTTACGGCTCTTTCAATACCTTCAAAAACACGCTCAAAGTAGGTTCGGGGCTCATCAAGGATAAGTTCACTTTCGATGCGCGGCTGTCGCGGGTGTCTTCGGATGGCTTTGTGGACCGCGCTTCTTCGGAACTGCATTCCTATTATTTGTCGGGAGGGTATTTTGGCAAGAAGAGTTTCGTACGGGTAAATGTATTTTCGGGAAAAGAGCGCACCTACCAGTCGTGGAACGGTGTGCCGGAGGCTAAGCTCCGCGGTGATCGCGAGGGCATTCTGGCTTACATCGATAGAAATTACTTAGGAGAACAAGACGCGCAAAACCTGCTCAATTCCGATAACCGTACTTATAATTCCTATACCTACAAAAACGAAGTTGATAACTACCGTCAGGACCATTACCAGATTGTTTCTTCTCATAACCTGAGTAATAAACTGACGTTCAATTTAAATGCATTTCTTGTACGCGGACTGGGTTATTACGAGCAATACCGGGCGGATGACAGTTATAGCAACTACAATTTGCCCAACGTCGTTGCGGGCACCGACACGCTCACGGGCACAGACCTGATCCGCCGCCGCTGGCTCGACAATTATTTTTACGGAACCACATTCTCATTCGATTACAACAATTTCAAAAAGCTGACCGCCAGCTTCGGCGGCGGCTGGAACCAGTACGACGGCGACCATTACGGGCAGATTATCTGGGCACGTAATGCAGGAAACATCGAGAATGAGCACCAATACTATTTCAGTACGGGTAAAAAGAAGGATTTCAACCTGTATGGAAAACTGTATTATGCATTCACGGATCAGCTTACCGCATTTGCCGACCTGCAATACCGTCGTGTGAGCCACGCTATCCACGGGACGGACAATGACCTCGTGAACCTGGCATTCGATCAGTCGTATTCATTTTTTAATCCAAAGGCTGGCTTGACTTATCAATTGGCCGAACAAAGTTCCGTTTACGCCTCTTACAGCATTGGCAACCGTGAGCCAAACCGGGATGATTTCACGTCCTCTACCGCCAATCTTTTCCCAAAAAGCGAACGTCTGCAAAATGTGGAAGCAGGCTTCCGCACGCAGCAAGGCAAATGGGCGTTCGCTGCGAATTATTACCTGATGAGCTATAAAAACCAGCTGGTCCTCACCGGCCAGATCAACGACGTAGGCGGCTCGGTGCGCGTGAATGTGCCTGAGAGTTACCGCACGGGTATCGAACTGGAAGGCGCCGTGGTGTTCAACAGCCACCTCAAATGGAATGCAAATGCTACTTTCAGCCAGAACAAAATCAAAAACTTTACCGAATACATCGTCGACTATGATAACGGCGGTTATCAAACGGTTGATCACGGCAAATCGGACATTTCCTTTTCGCCAAACGTCATCGCCGGGAGCCAGTTCACGTATTCATTGCGCAAAAACCTCGAACTGGCCTTGCTGACCAAATATGTGGGCAAACAATACCTGGACAACACCTCGACCGAAGCCCGCAAGCTCGACGCCTATCTGACGAACGATATCCGCTTGTCATGGACCATCAAACCGTCCTGGACGAAAGAAATTGCATTCAACCTGCTCGTGAACAACGTCCTCGACGAAAAGTACGAATCGAACGGCTACACGTACGGATACATCGCCGGCGGCGCGCTCACGCAGGAGAATTTCTACTTTCCACAAGCAGGAAGGAATTTTTTGATCGGGGTTAATTTCAGGTTTTGATAACCACTTTCTCCCTACCTTTGCCGCATGAATCTGAAAAATGACCTTTTGCTTCGGGCGGCGCGGGGGGAGAAAACCGAACGCACGCCTGTTTGGATGATGCGCCAGGCAGGGCGCATACTTGCAGAATACCGCGCCGTTCGCGAGAAAGCCGGAAGCTTTATCAAACTTGCTACTACACCTGAAATGGCAGCAGAAGTGACCCTGCAACCCGTTGACTTGCTGGGCGTGGATGCTGCCATTATATTTTCCGACATCCTGGTGATCCCCGAAGCAATGGGGCTGCCTTACGAGATGGTCGAGCAGCGCGGACCCGTTTTCCCAAGCACGGTGCACACGTTGGAAGATCTTCAAAAACTGCATATCGCGGAGCCGGAAACAGACCTGAAATATGTATTGGACGCCATTAAAATCACGAAAGAAGGCCTCGCTGGCCGCGTGCCGCTGATCGGTTTCGCGGGCGCACCGTTCACCATCTTTTGTTACATGACGGAAGGCAAAGGCTCCAAAACGTTCTCGGTCGCCAAAAAACACCTGTACGCCGATCCCGGGTTTTCGCATACATTATTACAGCAAATCACCGACAGCACGATCGCCTACCTCAAAGCGCAGATCGCCGCAGGTGCCGACATAGTACAACTTTTCGACTCCTGGGCGGGCATTCTCTCGCCGGAACAGTACCGCATTTTCTCTTTGCCTTATATCAAACAGATTTGCGATGCCATTACCGAAGTACCGGTCACTGTCTTTGCCAAAGGCGCATTCTTCGCGCGGAAGGAAATTGGTGAGCTGAGCTGCTCGGTAGTGGGACTCGACTGGAATATGGACATCGCCGAATCGCGCGCACTGATCCCGGATAAGACCTTGCAGGGCAACCTCGACCCTTGCGTGCTCTATTCGTCATACGACCAGATCCGCGCGGAAGTGAAGAAAATGGTCGGCCAGTTCGGCACGCAGCGGTACATTGCCAACCTCGGCCACGGCGTCTATCCCGACACCGATCCCGACAAGGTGCGGTGCTTCATCGAGGCCGTTAAAGAATATTCTTCCCTGTAAATATGGCTGGTCAGAACAAATGCGTATTCCTCGACCGCGACGGAGTACTGAACGAGGATTGCCCGGATTATTTATACAAGCTGGAAGAACTGGAGATTCCCGAAGGAGTTACCGAGGCATTGCAAATGCTAAAACAGGCTGGTTATCTGCTGATTGTCATTACCAACCAGGCGGGTATCGCGAAAGGACTTTACACGGCTGATCATGTGTACGCGATCCATGAGGCCATGCAAAAGGTCTCGGACAATGCGTTGGACGATCTGTATTTCTCGCCTTATCACCCGGCTTATTCGGGCAACTCGTTGTCGCGGAAACCGGGCTCGTTGCTGATTGAAAAGGCAATGGCCAAATACGATATCGATCCTGACCAGTCATGGATGGTCGGTGATCGTGACCGGGATATGGATGCGGGTAAAAATGTAGGATTAAAAACGGTGCATATTATCCCGAATGCAGAAGAATCGACGGGAGATTATACCGCTGTAAATTTGCTGGAAGCCGCTAAAATTATTTTGGAGCGGTAAATATTAAGCTTTTACCGCTGGTGCAGGCTGTGTTTTCTGCACAGAACCGTAAGCAGGGCAGGCGTGTTTGGTGCAGGATGATGCCACCGCCAATGTTCCGCAAACAGCTACGAGAAGTAAGATCTTTTTCATTTTCCAGTTCGTATAAGATTTTGTCACTACAAAAATATAAAATTAAGTTCTTTGAACGAGCGTTTTAGCCTGACTAATAACGAACTCATTCAAAGAACTTTATATACGGCGATCAGATTTTTGTTTCTTCCAATTCCTGTACCGGCTTCTCACGCTTCTTTTCAACGGCCGGTTTTCCATCCTGAGCACCATAAGGCTCTTCCTTGAAACCCAGAATGCGCAGCATCGAGTCGCTGTTTTGCTCGTCGGCGAATACGCGTGTGGTAATGCGGCCTTCTTCGTCGCGGTCAACGAGCACGTGCTTCGGTGCCGGGATTAGGCAATGCTGAATGCCGCCGTAACCTCCGAGCGACTCCTGGTAGGCGCCGGTGTGGAAGAAACCGATGTATTGCGGCTCGTTATCTTCGAAAATCGGCATGTACAGGTCGGCGCTGTGCATTTCGCTGTTATAGAAATCCTGCGAATCGCAAGTCAGTCCGCCAAGGTTCACCTTCTGATAAGGATTATCCCAGTTATTGATCGGCAGCATGATGTACTTCTGGTTCATCCCCCACGAATCGGGCAGCTGGGTAATGAACGAGCCGTTGATCATGTACCAAAGCTCCTTGTCATTTTGCAGCTTCTTGTCGATAATTTCATAGATCACCGCGCCGCTTTCGCCAACGGTATAGCTTCCGAATTCCGTGAAGATATGCGGAACGGGCACGTTGTTCTTATTGCAGATCCACTGGATATTTTCAATGATCTCGTCGATCATCTGCTGGTAGTCGTAGCCCGATTGCAGCGAAGTCTGGATCGGAAGCCCGCCGCCGATATCGATCGAATCGAGATCCGGGCAAAGTTTCTTCATCTCGCAATACTTGAACATAAAGCGGGTCAGTTCACTCCAATAATAGGCGCTGTCCTTGATACCGGTATTGATGAAAAAGTGCAGCATTTTGAGCTTGAAACGAGGATTCGGCTCGATCTTCTCTTTGTATAACTGCTGAACATCATTATAACGGATACCCAAACGCGAGGTATAGAATGCAAAATTCGGCTCCTCGTCCGTCGCGATGCGCATTCCGAAATGCACGGAATCCGCCGTTACCTGCTGCTCGTACGACTCAATTTCTTTGAGATTATCGAGAATGGGCACCACGTTGAAACCCTCGTTGATCAGCTCGCTCAGGTATTGCGTATAGCGCGGCAGCTTGTAGCCGTTCGCGAGAATGTAAGTGCTTTTGTTGACCTTTCCGCGGCGGTAAAGCTCCCGGATAATGGGAATATCGAAGGCCGAAGACGTTTCGATATGGATATTATGCTTCAACGCCTCTTCGAGCACAAAGCTGAAATGCGACGATTTCGTGCAATAGCAATAGGTATAGGTGCCTTTGTAATTATGTCTTTTGAAGGCATTGCGGAAAAACATATTCGCATTCTCGATATGCTCTCCGATCTTGGGCAGATAATTGATTTTTAACGGCGTACCATGTTCCTTGATGATATCCATCAGAGGTACATTGTTGAACAGCAACTCATTATTATCAACGTTGAACTCCATGGTCGGAAACTCGAACGTTTGCTGAATCAGGTCAATGTAGCTTTTCATTGATTTGTTTGTCGCGATGGCAATTAGTGAATTGGGTGTTAAAAAATAGGAACGAAAATGACCCGAAAATTGGTCAGAATATGTGTCATTTCCAAACACGGATCGTTGTCAAATCATTCCCATTCGAAAGCAATTTATCTCGCTATTTGCCAAGTTCATACCCGAAAATACCCGCTTAATAATTTTTTAATTGACCAACCGGTTCACCGCTGCCTATTTTCAGGCCGGAAATTTGAATGCGGCCTCACACGAAAGCATCCAAACGTCAGCACGACCACTCTTTTTGCAGCCTATTTATTCTAAATATAGTCCTATTCAAGATTTATACATTTCTCAACAACTAAAAACCATTTCCCTATGATCCTGCTCAAAACGGCGACGCCCGAAAAGAGGCCAAAAAGTCGCCAATCCCACTAATCCACAGCATTTAACCGCATTTGTACGCTGGCTATGTGCCTTCTTTGCCGATAACCGATTACTAAAGCACAGAAAACTTTAAACATTCTCAAAGTTTTCTTGGTTTTTGTCATTCGAAAATTTCAAATTTGTCGCTGTGAAAGAGCGAATTATCAAATCGGCATTGAACCTGTTTTGGCGCTACGGCATCCGCAGCGTCACGATGGACGACATTGCCCGCGACCTGGGAATTTCGAAGCGTACCATTTACCAGCATTACTCCGATAAGGAGGCCATTCTCGCCCTCGTGATCCAGGAGGAGATCCGGACGCAGAAATGTGAAATGAAGAAGCTGGAAGAACTCGCCGAAAACCCGATCGAGGAAGTGATGTACGCCACGGTGCAAATGCAGGAGACGCTCGCCACCATGAACCCGACGCTTTTGTACGATCTGAAAAAATACTATCCCAACGCCTGGGAGCTTTTCCAGAACTACAAGCACGAGTACATTATCCGAAACATCCGCGACAACCTGCTGAAAGGCATTCAAGCAGGCGTCTACCGCCCGGATATCGACGTGGATGTGCTCTCCCTCCTGCGCGTGGAACAGATCGTGCTCGCTTTCGACCCGACGGTATATCCTGCCAAGAAGTTCAGCATGATGCATGTCCAAACCCAGTTTCTCGGACATTTTTTGAGGGGGATACTTTCGGAAAAAGGATTTGAATACTACAACACCATAAAAGATAAACCAGCAACTGAACTCAATATCCATGAAAAATGCCAAAACAATACGTAGCACTTTGATGCTGCTCGCGGCACTGATCACTTTTGTACCATTACATGCACAAACCGGTTATTCACTCAAAGAGGCCGTCGATTACGCGATCAAGCACAATCTCAACGTCAAAAATGCACAGCTCGATGCCGTTTCCGCGGAGGCCCGCATTGGTGAAATCCGCGCCACAGGCTTGCCCCAGGTGACGGGCGCCGTGTCGCTGACCAACAACATTATTATACCCAGGTTCTTCCTGCCGGCCAGTACCTTCGATCCTACGGCACCCGCGGATGCGCCGCCCACCGCCGTGGAATTCGGTATCCCGTGGCAGGGCTCCGCTTCGGCGACCTTGAACCAGCTGATTTTCAATGGATCGTATTTCATTGGCCTGAAAGCTGCGGCGACTTACCGGGAGCTGGCGCAGAAAACCACCACTTCATCCAAAGTGTCGGTAGCGGAAGCGGTGACGAAAGCTTACTACTCGGCGCAGGTCGCGGAAGAGCGCGCCAAGCTGCTCGACCTGAACATCGCCCGCGTAGACTCGTCCATGCGCGAGACGAAAGCGATGAACGCAAGCGGTTTCGTGGAGCTGCTGGATGTAAACCGGCTGGAAGTGCAGATCAACAACCTGCAAACCGAGCGCCAGAAAGTGCAAAACCTGATCGAGCTGAGCTATGCATTGCTGCGGTTCCAGATGGGTATGCCGGCCAATGAGCCCGTTAAACTGACGGACGATATCAATGCAGTGAATGTGGAAGAGCTGCGGTCGGAATCGGGGAACCTGGATGTGAGCTATGAAAAACGGATCGAGTATTCGTTGCTCAACACGCAGGAAAAACTCGCCTTCCTCGACCTGCGCAATGTGCGGGCGGGCTACCTGCCGAGTGTTTCGGCATCGCTGGGATACGGGTATAATGCGGGTATGGACAAGTTCTCACAGCTTTTTACCCAGCAATGGTTCAACAACATGGTATTGTCCGTAAACCTGAACATCCCGATTTTCGACGGATTCCAGAAAAAATACCAGATCAATCAGAAAAAGATCGCGATCGACAAGGTGAAGAACAACCAGAACCTGCTCAAACAATCGATCGATCTGGAAAACAACCAGGCCGCCATTAATATCAAAAATGCATTCGCCACGCTGGAAACCCAGAAACGCAACCTCACACTCGCCGAAGAGATCGTGCGCGTTTCAAAAATCAAATACAAGGAAGGGGTAGGCTCGAATATCGAAGTAATCAATGCCGAATCGTCCTTGAAAGAGGCGCAGACCAACTACTTCACCGCATTGTACGACCTGATGATCGCCAAAGTGGATCTGAGCAAGGCCAAGGGCGAGCTTTATTCCGAATGACGCATTAACACTTAACAAAATTTGAAACAGCTACTTACTTATATCATGAAAAGGAATATTCTCATCATAACCGCCTTTGCCACGTTGCTGGCTGCCTGCTCTGCCAAAAAAGAAGGGCTCGAAGGCAAAAAAGAAGAGCTTGCTCAGCTGAAAGCCCAGCAGGCTGAAAATGATAAGAAAATAAAGGCATTGGAAATCGAGATCGGTAAACTGGACCCGAAGAAAACGACGGAAGCCAAAGTGAAACCGGTATCGATCGCTACCTTGAATTCGGAGACTTTCAAGCATTATGTGGAACTCCAAGGCACGGTTGACGCAAAAAACAATGTCCTCGTGACCCCTAAAACCGGCGGTGCCATTGTGGCCATGTACGTGAAGGAAGGCGACGCGGTGAAAGCGGGCAGCGTGATCGGCAAGATCGACAACAGCATCCTCACCGAATCCATTGAAGAGCTGAAAACTTCACTGAGCCTGGCTAATACCCTTTACGAAAAGCAGAAAAACCTTTGGGACCAGAAAATCGGCACTGAGCTGCAATACCTGCAAGCGAAAAACAACAAAGAGTCACTGGAAAGAAAGCTGGCTACTTTGAATACGCAGATCGCGCAGACGAATATCGTGTCGCCCATGTCCGGTGTTGTCGACCAGGTAAACATTAAAGTAGGCGAAACCGCTTCCCCGGGCGTAGGCGTCGTGCGGGTAGTGAATTTGAGCAACCTGAAAGTTTCGGCGAAAGTATCGGACGTGTATGCGGCCAGCGTGAAAAAGGGCGACGAGGTGATTGTCAAATTCCCTGACCTGAAAAAGGAATACAAAGCCCGCGTAACATTTGTGAGCACGGCGGTAGATCCTTTGTCAAGAACATTCACGATCGAGGCTAACCTCCCTTCCGACCGCGATATTAAACCTAATATGATGGCGCAGGTGCAGATCAACGACGCTACCAGCAAAAATGCACTGGCGATCGACCAGAACTACGTGCAGAGTACCGAAAAAGGCAATGTGGTTTACGTAGCCGTCACCGAGGGCAATAAGAAAGTAGCCAAGGCGAAAGAAGTGAAGACGGGGCTGAGCTACAATGGCAAGGTGGAAATCCTGTCGGGCCTGACGGCCGGCGACCAGCTGATCACACTGGGCTACCAGGAAGTGTCCGACGGTCAGCCGATCAGCTACTAACGAGAAGAATGACGACCGTCATAGGTCAGTTGTAGTCAGGAGTTGTCAGGGATTGTCAAGAATGCACAATCCCCTATTCAGTCATTCATTCATTCAACATTATGAAATTTAGCGAATACAAAACCCTAAGCTTCACCAACTGGTGCGTAGAGAACAGGACGACGATCTACATCTTTACGTTCATCATTACGCTGGCGGGGTTCATGGTGTACAATAACCTGCCGAAAGAGCAGTTTCCCGACATCAAGATCCCGCAGATTTACATCAACACGGTGTATTTCGGAACGGCGCCGGCCGATATCGAGAACACGATCAACAAACCGATCGAAAAGCAGCTGAAATCGCTCAACGGTGTTAAAAAGATCAAATCCAATGCATTGCAGGACGTTTCGGTAATCCTGGTCGAGTTTACGCCCGACGTGGCCGTGGAAGTTGCACTGCAAAGAGTCAGGGATGCGGTGGATAAGGCCAAAACCGATTTACCCCAAAACCTCGATTCGGGTCCGACGGCGCAGGACGTGAACTTCTCGGAGTTCCCGATCATGAACGTTAACATCGCCGGTAACTATTCTTTGAAACAACTGAAACAATATGCGGAAGATTTGCAGGACGGGATCGAAGCATTGCCGGAAATCACCCGCGTGGATATTCTCGGCGCATTGAACCGCGAGATCCAGATTAACGTAAACCTCGACCGCATGAAGTCGACCGGTTTGACATTCTATGATGTACAAACGGCGATCCAGAGCGAAAACATCAACGTCTCAGGCGGCGAGCTGAATGTCGAAGGCGTGCGCCGGACATTGCGCGTGAAAGGCGAGTATACCGATGTGCGCGACATGGCGAATATCCGCATCCGCACGGCCACGGGCGCTACCATCCGCCTTGGCGACATTGCCGAAGTAGCCGACAGCTTCGAAGAACAGCAGGATTTCGCACGTTTGGCCGGTAAAACGGTCATTACGTTGAACGTCATCAAACGTTCCGGCGAAAACCTCGTGGATGCCGCCGACAAGATCGAGGACGTGATCGCCGATTACCGCGAAAACCGTTTTCCATCCGGACTGGACATCAATATCACGGCCGACTCGTCCATCCAGACCCGCGCCGACCTGCACGATCTGATCAACACCGTTGTACTCGGCTTTATTTTCGTGGTAATGGTACTGATGTTCTTCATGGGCGTGCGCGACGCGATTTTCGTAGGGCTCTCGGTGCCATTGTCCGCCTTGGTAGCATTTGTGATGATGCCGATCATCGGTCCGATGGTCGGGACGGAATTTACCCTGAACACCATCGTACTCTTCGCATTCCTGCTCGGGATCGGTCTCGTGGTGGATGATGCCATTGTGGTAATTGAGAACACGCACCGGCTTTTCAACCAGCATAAGGACTGGACGATCCAGCAGGCGGTAAAAGCGGCGGCAGGCGAGGTATTCATTCCGGTACTTTCCGGTACATTAACGACCATCGCGCCGTTCTTCCCGCTGTTGTTCTGGTCGGGTATAGTCGGGGAATTCATGAAGTTCATGCCGCTGACGCTCATTATCACGCTGGGCGCGTCATTGTTTGTGGCTTATGTAATGAACCCCGTGTTCGCGGTGTCGTTCATGGGCCGTCATGACGACGAGAAAGAAGCGCACGACACGAGCTTTAAGGCGATCCGCCGACCGGTGATCATCCTCGTGGTGGCAGCGGCAATAGGCTACCTGATCGACCGCGGTGTGGGTAATTTCTTTGTATTCATATTGATACTCTGGATTTTCAACCACTATATCCTTACACCGAGAATCCTTGTCCCTTTCCAGGACAACCTGCTTCCCGCATTGAAAAATGGCTATCGCAAGCTGATCGACTGGCTACTGAGAGGTTGGAGACCGGTATTTGCAATCGTCGCCGTGTTCCTGCTTTTGATCGCGACATTCGTCATCACCGGCATTGCACAGCCCAAAGTACTGTTCTTCCCAAGCGGTGACCCGGATTATGTGTATGTGTATAACAAACTCCCGATCGGTACCGATGCCCGAGTGACCGACTCCGTGACCAAGATCATCGAAAAACGTGTTTTTGATGTGCTGGAAAAGGAAAAAGCGATGGATATGGTCAACTCCGTGATCGCCAACGTAGGTAAAAACGCCGGCGACCCGTACAACCCCGACCGCTCGGCCACGCCGCACAAGTCGAAAGTAACGGTGGCATTCGTGTATGGTACGGAGCGTGGCGGAAGGTCGTCGGAGGCTATTCTGCGCAAGATCCGCGAGGCGGTTGCAGGTATTCCGGGTGCTGAAATTTCCGTAGAACGCGAAGCCGTAGGGCCTCCTACCGGTAAGCCTATTTCGATCGAAATTTCCGGTGACGAGTTTGAAGTACTGCAAAAACTGGAAAAAGATGTGCTCAAAAAAGTACAGGATTCGGGTATCGAAGGCATCGACCAGCTCCGTTCCGACCTCGTGACGAACAAGCCCGAAATCGTGATCGACATCGACCGCGAGAAGGCACAACGCGAAGGTATCAGTTCCCAGCAGATCGCATTGGCCGTTCGTACCGCATTGTTCGGTTTGGAAGTGTCCAAATTCCGCGACGACAAGGACGAATACCCGATTATGGTACGCCTCGAAAAAGACGACCGCGAGCAGATCGAGAAGCTATTGAGCCTCAATGTCGTGTACCGCGACATGAATATGGGCGGTGCATTGCGCCAGGTGCCGATCACCTCGGTAGCGAATATCCATTATTCAACCACATTCAGCCAGATCAACCGCCAGGACCAGCGCCGGATCGTTACGCTGGGCTCCGATGTATTGCCGGGCTACAACGCGAACGAAATCGTGGCGCAGATCCAGAATGTGATCCAGGAAATGGAAGTACCGAACGGCTATATCATTAAAATGGGCGGTGAGCAGGAAGAGCAGGCCGAATCGATGTCGTTCCTCGGGACCGCATTCGGAGCGGCGATCATGCTCATTTACCTGATCCTCGCGACGCAGTTCAACTCGGTGATCAAGCCATTCATTATCTTCTTCACCATCGTACTCTCGCTGATCGGCGTATTGCTCGGTTTCGTGATCTTCAACAAGGACTTCTCGATCATCATGTCCGGCGTAGGTATCATTGCATTGGCCGGTATTGTGGTGAAAAACGGCATCCTGCTCATCGAGTTTATCGAAGAGCTCCGCGGGCGCGGGTACCCCATGCGCGAAGCCATTATCGAAGGCGGCGCGATTCGTCTGACACCCGTATTGCTCACTGCCTCCGCGGCCGTACTCGGTCTGGTACCCCTCGCATTAGGTATCACGGTCGACTTCGTGGGACTTTTCCGCGACTTGCAACCGCACCTGATCGTGGGTGGTCCAAGCTCGGTGTTCTGGAACATCCTCGCCTGGACGATCATTTTCGGTTTGACGTTCTCGACGATACTCACGCTCGTGATGGTGCCGTGTATGTATTACGTGAACGAGCGCGTACGCGACAAATGGTTCCGCAAGGGCCAGCCTGAGGTAGTGAACCCCAACTGGCAGAACGAAACGATCTGATAAACAGCACATTCATTGTCCATTTCGGGTAAAAACATTTTTTTTCGGCCCGAAATGGACAATAATCCAAAACATTCTTAGATTTGCAACCCCAAAGAACGGAGCGAGAGCAATCTGTTTCGTTCAAATATGGCAGACTAACCACCTGCAAAAGTTCGGGATGTAGCGCAGCCCGGTAGCGCACTAGCATGGGGTGCTAGGGGTCGCAAGTTCGAATCTTGTCATCCCGACATTGATTACCAGCCACTTACAGCTTCATGTTGTGAGTGGCTTTTTTGTTAGGTCGA
Source organism: Dyadobacter beijingensis DSM 21582 (assembly GCF_000382205.1). Taxonomy (GTDB): domain Bacteria; phylum Bacteroidota; class Bacteroidia; order Cytophagales; family Spirosomataceae; genus Dyadobacter; species Dyadobacter beijingensis. The sequence goes on along the minus strand of NZ_KB907790.1, from coordinate 407,103 downwards.
ACATTTTCAATACATTCATTGACTTTTTCTTAGTACTTCGTGAATGGTCTTGCAATTTTTAGGAAACGCTCCTCAATAAATACTTCAAATTTACCTTTTCAAAAAACGACAACTTAGTAGCGTTTTTATACGATCTTAATATTTTTTAGATATGGGAAATCAGTTGAGCTATTCTCTTAGTAGGAGACGTATCAAATTTAATCCAGCGTAACTGGAAATCACTGTGTCGTAAAACCGACGTTATTTGCTATCGCAGATATTTAGTAGATATGTAACCCATGTACGCTTTACGGGTAGTCTATTCATTCATTCCATCCTTGTATAATGACTAAGTGGTCTTCCATTTTCCTTGTTTTTTTGATTTTAGGTTACGTAAATGCGCAAGATCCGCCGAAAAAAGCAGTGTTGATTCGAGCGGGATTCGTTTACAACAGTGAAAAGAACTCCTTTGAAAAAAACCAGGAAATATTAATAGTCGATGGAAAAATTGCGGACATTGGATCGAAAGTTTCTACCACCGCTGGTACGAAGATCATCGACATGAGCAAGAATACAGTCACTCCCGGACTGGTAGATGCCCATACGCATTTGTTGCTATCATTACCTTACAACGCAGGCCCAGATCCGATGGTGGTGGATCCGCTGGTTCACTCCGGAACTGAGCGCGTCCTTCGAGGAGCAGCTATTGCAAAAACTTACCTGAATGCTGGTTTTACAACCGTGCGCGATTTAGGCAACTCAGGAATGTTCCTGGATGTAACTTTGAAGAACGCCATTGAAAAAGGTTATATTGAAGGACCAAGGATGTTTGTATCCGGGCCAATACTGAGTGCCGTGGGTGGGCAATTTGAAAAACTGTCGCATCATTTAAGCCACCTGCCAGGCAAGGAGTACAGGATCATCAAAGGGGTAGATGATGCCAGGCAGGCGGTGATGGAACATCTTAATTCGGGTGCAGATGTCATCAAAATCTGTTCAGACAATTCTCCTAATATTTTTTTATTGACCATTGAAGAAATAAAGGCAATTACTGAAACTGCGCACCAATATGGTAAAAAGGTAACGGCACATGCCACATTTGATAAATCTATTCAAAACGCGATTTTGGCTGGCGTTGATGGGATCGAGCATGGTTATGGAATTTCAGATTCTTCACTAACCCTAATGGCGCAAAGAAACGTTTACTGGGTGCCGACACCCGTTTCATTTCAGGAGGGAATGATGCGCGTAAAGCGGCAAAGTGGATTAACCGGCAAGGATGCAGAAGCGATCGTTAACGAATTTGTACAACCGAACAAGGCTGCAATTCAGTCAGCCATGAAAAAGGGTGTCAAAATTGTAGTCGGTTCTGATAGTTATAATGATACTGGTCAACCTATCGGAGATCAGGCAAAAGATGTTTTGGTCGCTCTTAGAGAAGCAGGGGCAAGTGTGGCAGATGTCCTTCGGTTTGCAACTTACAATTCCTCTCAAATTCTGAATAGGCAAGGTGTGATAGGCACTCTAAAAAAGGGGGCACAAGCGGATATCTGTGTATTTGACGGAAATTTGGAGCAAGGTTTCGCAAAATCCCTATTTCAAGTTCGGCTCGTGTTGAAGGGTGGAAATATTGTGTTTAAATCCGAAAATGAATAAGTGCATTATAGTTTATTGGTCTTAAGTCGCATTAACCGGGCTTTTTTGCAGCACTCTAAAATCTATAATATCTGGACATTCCGGAAAGCGTTACCACGGTCCCGATCATAACGATTACTGTAAACGATATTCCAAAAATGAAATCTCATCTCCGGATGTTAATGCTTTCGGCCGCTTTTATTTCACCTCTTTCAGGAACATTGCTCAGCCAACCAACCAGTTTGAAATGCCAGATAGCCATACCCAGCAGAACCAATAAAATGCCTACCGATGCTAATATCCAGTTCATATGTAATTTATCGGCCAACAAATAAACAAACCCCTACCCATAGAACTCCGGTCAGCCAGACCATCGCAGTCTTCCAGCGTCCTGGCCAGCTCCGGATCCAAAAATAAAGCACGGCTTCGACCACGAAAGCTGCTACGCCCGCTATAACGAAATATCGGAATGGTAGCCTGTCAGATGCAACAATGTTTTCCAACGTAGTATAAAACATCGAATACAAGAAACTTCCGATAATGATAAAACGCCACAAGTCCTGTTGCAGCTCTTCTTTCTTAGCTTGCTCCATAGCCTACTTAATGTCTAAAATACTGCCAACTCCAAAGTAATGCGCCCACAAGAGCCAACGCGCCGGCTAGCAGCTGATTCGTCGCCGGCCTGGGCACCTCCCGAACGGATCATATAGGTTCAGTCTTGTATTTCTCAAAGAATCCACCGCAATTTATATATTCCCCTTGTACTATGTGTCTTCATTTAACATAAATCCACTCTTATCCGAACGGAACGGGCGTTTTCTGGTTTTTCTTTTATCCTCTGCGGTTGAATAGGCAAAACTTTGGGTCTTATCGTTGAGCATCAATCGCCTTTCTACCCTGTAAATTGCTGTCCATTCCTGATGTACGTATTTCCGCCGACCCAATAAATTGTCTCCTTTTCATACCCCTTGCAGCGTTTATAATGGTGTCAGTTTCAGCTCGCAAGCGGCGGCCGCGCCGTTCGAATCTTATCATCCCGACATTGACAATCAGCCACTTACAACATCGTGTCGTGAGCGGCTTTTCATTTCAGTACATTTTCATCAGAAAATATTGTAACTTACTGATTGTCAAATAGCCAACAATTTCGCAGGCACCTGAAATTCAAGTTCTGGTGACCAGAAAACGCTGCAGACGAGTCCAACAAACGACGGCAACTAACACGAAACAATGCAAGACTTACTATTCGATTTTATATCGAAATACGTTTCCCTTACAGATGATGAAAAGAATGCCATCGTCTCCTTCGATGTGTTTCGTTCTTTCAAGAAAGGAACCACTTTACTTAAAGAAGGGCAAAAATCCAATGACGGCTATTTTGTTCTCAAGGGTTGCATCCGGGTATATTACGTGATAGGCGGAGATGAAAAAACAACCGCCTTCTACACCGAAATGGAAGCCGTGACACCGCATTGCGTCATCAATAAAGCACCTTCCGACTACTATATATCTTGCGTTGAGGATACCATTCTCATTCTCTCAAACCCCGATATGGAAGCTGAAATGTTTAACAAGTTTCCAAAGTTTGAAACCCTTTGCAGAATATTGGCAGAAGAAATTCTGGCTAAACAACAAATTAATTTCGATGAGTTCAAGACTTCTTCCCCCGAGCAACGGTATCTGAACCTGCTGCAAAAGAGACCTGACCTGGTACAACGTGTCCCGCAGCACCAGCTGGCTAGCTACCTGGGTATCAAGCCGCAATCGCTAAGCAGATTAAGAGGACGGATTTTGGAAAAAGACAAAGGTTAAGGAGCATTTCTTAACTTAAGTGAACGTATTCAGGCTACCTGCCAGCCTACTTTTGCAGTATCATTTAATAAGAAAAGATATGCAAAAGAAAATTCTATGGTTTAGCTTTATTTTAATGGCGGCTGGAACGCTGCAAGTGGAAGCGCAATATGCCAAACAAGACACTACTTATAAAAAGTTTTTTGTAGGCAGCACCTTGTTTATGCTGGCTAATCTTATTCCTGATAATAATCCGCCTAAGATGGTTTATGTGAACTTAGGTTACCGCATTACGGGAAAGGATGCAATTTCACTTGAATTAAAAACCTGGAAATACGGCTGGCCAATTGGCATTCCCTATGGAAAATCATTTGAAGCAGAAGGAGAAGGTTTTCCGGGATATATTCGTGAATATGGGTTTTCAGTTTCTTATTACAGGTATTTATGGAAAGGTCTTTTTACGCAGATTGACGTAATGCCTGCCTGGCAAACTTTTGTAAATGATGAAGGCAACAGGAATGACAAAGGCTTTCAAATCTTTAACACTTATTCCATTGGTTATCACATCAAGCTTTTCAAAGACAGGTTTTTTATACAACCTTCCATCGCAATAACCCATCGTCCCTACCAATCAGAAATGCCCGATTCGTTTAAACAGGTCGATGATAGATGGTCAAGATTTTTCTACGGGCAGCCGGGGTTGCATTTTGGGTTTAATTTTTAAAACAAAAACGTACTACCCCATTTTGTCAATCACCCTTTGCAGCCTTGGGCGTGTGTAGCGCTGTAACAGAACCGGATAAACATTCAGGAAAATGTTCGTAATAATCAGCCACCGGGCGGCGAAGAAAGAGTAAGCGAATATAACGTAACCGGTAATAAGCAAAACGACGAGTCCGATCACGATATGGCCCGCTTCGGCAACGCGGGATGCGCGCTCGTACGCACGAAAATCGGCCAGGCTTTTCCGAATAGGCGTTTGTTGCTGCCGCATTTTCTCCCAGCCGCTTTTAACCAGAATGGCCCTGTACCATTCTACGCCGAACAGCTGGTACAGCTTCCCATTTCTTTCAAAAGGCTGCGCATTGAAATACTCCGAATCGAGGGGCGGTTTGAGCTGGGATTCAAATACGGTAAACCAGAACATGAGCAAAAAGTTGATCCCAAAACTGAATACGCCCGAAGTCATGTCCAGATAGCGGATCATAAGTCCCGTCGTTCCCGCCGCCATCAAAATGACAAGCGCTATTTTTACCCATTTCAAAAACATAGAGGATTGTCTGTTTCGCAATCAAATATTCGCAAATATATCTTTTTCAGAATATTTGAATGAACATTTATCTCACAAGCACCACTTTGCCAGAACGTGTGTCCAATACGTCGTCGTTTTCGCCGGACATGATCACCTTGTAATTGTACACCCCGGCACCTATATCCGGCCGTAACCAATACCATTCAAGCACAGACGACAGGCCTATAACCGCGATCGTCTTGTCTTCCATCAAAATGCCGCGCTGGTCGTGGATCAGGTAACGGATCGATTTCAGCGGGAGTGAGCTGGCGGCTTTCAGTTCGAAACGCAGATAGGACGTGGCAGGGTTGGGGCTCACGATGAGTTCGTGCCGCATTTCCTCCGGTTTGGCTATTTCAAAAATCATGCGGTAGGATTGGGAAAGTGCATTGCCGGCCTGGTCTTTGGCATTGATCAGTAATTCATACTGGCCCGGCGGGAGGCTGGTCGGGTAGTCGAGCAGGAGCTCGCGGGCTGAGGCATTTACGTGGATTCTACTTTTTGCGTAGCTGATCTTTTTAAAATCGCAATCGTCATTCACGCAGGGTTTGATGAAAAGATCGATGAGCGAAGTGTCGGCCGCAAGTGGGCGGTCGTCGGTCAACGTGATTTGCATGCGCGGCTCGGGACGCAAGAGCTCGCCCTGTCTGGGCAGACGGTCGTCGATTTTCAGGGTTAGGACCGGCGGGACGATGTCTTTCAAGCTTTTGTCCGTGAACACGGGCTCGTCTTTTACAATGTCCCAATCGATATACAATTCTGAAACATTGTTCTTCCGGTCAAGTTCAGACAATGTGCGGTCCGGATCGATTTCCACGCGGATGGATTTCAAACCTGTTTCATTCCTGAACTTCATGTCCGTTTCCTGCAAGGAAGGGAACGCTTTCAAATGGGTCACCCTGTTCACTTCCCCATTCTTTCCGACCAGACTCACTTTCACCGGAACCGTTTGGTCGCTCACAAACTTACCGAAGTTAGCCACATTCAGGCGCACGCGCACCGAATCCGACGCCCCGATGGTGCTCTTTCCCGCCTCGGCCAGCAGCTTGATGCCTTCCTCCTGCGCGATCGCGTAATCGGGCTTATCGACGGTCACCAGCCTCAGCGCGGGGTCTCCCTGCAACAGCGACTGGTGCACGTAGGCAACGTTGAACCTGTCGCTGTACTTTGCAAGAATATCAGCGGCCACGGCGAGCTGGATCTTCCCGATCGGCAGGCGGCCGGTAGCCTCGTTTTCGAACATATGGTGGTAGAGCGATTCCAGGTACGTCACGCCTGGGCTCACGTAGCTCTCGTACGTACTCGCAATGACGGCGATCGCGCCGCGGTCGGGCGCAACGAGCCAATCCAGGGAAAGAGTAATGCGGTCGTTGGCGTCCGGGTTTTTAGGATTGGGGTTGAAGCGGTTACTGAACACGTTGCCCACGCCGCAGCCGGTAAAATACATGACCGGATACTTGTTCAGGTTCGCATAGCCGCGCGAGGCGTCGCGTGCGTGACCGATGTCCGGGTCGGAATGGATCGTATTCCCGTGGCCCAGAAAGGTGATCATGCCCAACCCCTCATTCACTTCTTCGGTAATGTTCACCGGCTCTACCTCCTGCATTGCCTGCCGCTTGACATAATGCTTCAACGTGCCGCCGAAACTGGTTTTCAGCACCTTGTTTTCCACACCGCGCAGGTAATCGCGCAGCTGTACAATTTCACTGGTCGTTTTACCACCGCTCAGATGCAGCACCCGCTTGCGCCAGCCATAGTCGCCCGATCGATTCGCTTCGTATGCTTTCACCTTTTGCAGGTAATCGGTCATGTTCTGGTTGGTCACCGCGGAAATGCGGCCGACGGGAATGGCCGGATGGTTCACTGCGGCACCTGCTATGCCTTCGACGAGCATTAGGTCCGAGCCGGGGAAACCGACCGTGGGCACCTCACCCGGCAGCTCCCGCACCATTTTCTCGTTTTGCGTGATAGACTTTCCAATGAGCAAAAGGTATTTCTCCCGATTGCCGTCTGACAGCATGTAGCACATGAATTTCCGGATCGCCACCGGGCTCGGCTCGCCGTAATTGAACTGGTTATAAATGTCCTGAATGCCCGCTATCACCGGTTTGTAGCCGCCGCCGGCCGCCGATGAGCGGTATCCGGCGTACAAGGCCGCACCCGGCCGGAGCTCTTCGGTGGTAATAATGATGTAGTTCGCCGCTTTCGGGTCAAATGCCGTGAAGGGCGCTTCCTTCACTTTCGCCGGCGCGACGGCGGTAATTTCGCTCGTTGCCAGCAGCACTTGCCTTATACCCGACTGCCGCGGCACCATCAGGTTCTCCCCGGCAGGTTTTAACACCACCGGGTTATGCGCGTCCGAAATGTCCACGAAATTGAGTTGGGACGATACGCCTTTTAAGGAAATCCTGCTCCATTTGTCGTTCGTCGACACAAGGCGAAGTTCTTTCGATGCCTGGGCATCTATTTGAATGGACTGCGGGTAATCGATGCAATAATAGGCAATGGAAAACCGCTCTAATCGCTCTCCGCTGACGGACCGGAGCTTCAAAAAGCCATTTTGCGTCGCGTCCAGGTCATCGGCACCGATTGGAAAACTATATTCGGTACCCGCGAAACCTGCGTTATCGAGCGACTTCACAAGCCGCATTGTATTCTTATTTTTACCAATATAAATCTCGATTTTCCGTGCATTATTGCTTCGGCCGTGCACCATCAGCTTTATCGTCGGCTTTTCAGGGGTGTTGATAAAGTTATCCAGCTTCAAATTGAACAACAGCTGGCTCCCTTCCTTGCAGGTATCGCCCGTCCAGCTGGCGCCTATTTCAAAGTAACTGTTCAGCAGCTCCGGCTTCACGGAGTATTTGGTACCCAGTGAATAGTCCTTCCTGAAAACCGTCGTGGCGAGCTCGCGGTGGTGTGCCAACAGAGGCACATTTGCATCGGCGGGCTGTTCGAGAACCTTTGCCCTGGTTCCCTGGCCATCGGCGATTGTCAGGAAGTAAGCGCCTTCGTCGGAATACATGCTGAAATAGGGGTTCATGCGGGCGCTCATCGGGCGGTACAGCAGCGAATCACTCGCGCCGTCGTTCGGTAATGCGTAAAACAGGATTTCTTCGTTGGCGGTACTGATGATCGACACCTTTTTGCCGCGCCGCCATAGCTGGAACCGGGCCGGATCGCCGGTAGGGAAATTTTCAGGTAATGACGAAAATGCGATTTTGTGCAAACCCTTTTTTGTGATGCCGATTTTCACATAAGGTTTCCCGTAGTCGATCCAGCTGTTCGCATATGGCGCGCCCCATTGTGCCTGCGAGGTGATACCGGTCAACAAAAAAATCACAAATGCCGCTGCCGTCAGGAAGTGCTTCATAAATCCGATGATGTTTTTAAATCTCAATAAAGCATCCCGGGACGGTTCGGACGCTTTCCTTCTACCAGGCGAACAGTATGCATTACTTACCGGTAGAAAACGGCGTTTCTATGTTGTAACAGTTTTGTTGAAATATTTCTACTATTTATTTTGTTAGTCGGCGTTCAACTGGTTGCATTCTTGAAAATGTATAATTAGTGGCATAGGATTTGAGTTCCACCTGTCGGCATCAAAAACAACACAAGACCAATGGATACTTTTAAGTTTATGAAGGACGATTGGGTGAAGGAGAAAGGCGGCGATCAGCTTATGCAGGTCGACGAATACCAGATCGTCGACGTCGTGGTTCACCGAAACGGTACCACGTCGGGACCCATTACGAGGCGCGCGTTCAGCGGGAAGGTTTGGTGTACCTGGGTCAACGGAAACAAGGCGGTTATCACACAGCCGTTTTGGGAAGAAGACCTGGAACCCGCCACCTATCAGCAGAACAACTACGCTACTTACGCATCTGTCAATCACACACATTAGCCTTTAATCCAGCAAATTCATTAGCGCCTGTTTTCTTTCACCGCACTAAAAACGAAAAGCCCGGAGTTAATTCCGGGCTTTTCGTTTTATCAGGTTTTCCGTGCCGTCAAGGCTTTCTTGCAGGGTCCGATTGCGGCTTCACCGAGGTGGTATCATCCATTTCCGCTGTTCCTTTACGACTTTTACGGCGTTCTGCACGCTCTTTCCGTTTATCGTCGGTCGGCATAAGGGTATCGTGGATCACGGCACCCGAGCTCTTCTGTCCTTTGATAAGCGTATCTTCCGAAGGTATCTGGGCTGGTCGCGCGGGCGACTGGGGCGCGTTGAATTCGGGCTTCGTTTCAGGTCCCGTGGCAGGCACGGGACTGGTTTGCGGTACTGGCTGTGGCACAGACTGTTCCGGCGTTACCGGGTTCTGTGCGAATGCTCCCGCTATTCCAAGGAGCATTGTGAATATGCATGCAACGTATTTCATGGTCCATGCTGATTATGTGAAAAAAAGTGACCGTACTATGGCGCCCTTCGCACTAAAACCGTTCCAGAGGCAGCCAGGCCGGTGCCTTGATTTGCCAAACCAACTATCCACAAAATGCGTAGCGATATACCCAAAATGCCGATAAGCCGAACGCTATGTAACTTTAATTATCCTTACATAATATTACGAAATAATTCGCAGCCATTTTGGTCAGCTATAAACCCTTTTCATGCGGATTTTCTCGCTCGGTGTCAGCACCAAAGGTACTTTCTCCACCTTCACCGAACTGCTGTCCAAGCCAAACCACTTGTCTTCCGATGTAGTAATGCTTTTAATTGCGAAGTAGATCTTCATGATCATTTCTTCCATAAAAGGCAGGTTGTTTTCGATGGACAAATAGCGTTCAAGCACGATGAAACGGAAGTCGCCCGTGATGTTCTGGCGGTTCAGCGATTCGTAACGGCTTGTAATATCCACTTCCTTGTTGAGTACCATATCTTCCACCACCTTCCGGAAGAAGAGGTTAATGCGTTGCTCGATCCGGAAACCCAGGCGGAACGTTACCTTGATCACATCATCCTCGGCCAGGATATTCACGTGGTAATCCATGGTATACGGCTCGTCGGTCGTTTCCACGTGCACAAACCAGTAGATATCGGCACGTTTCGGGCGTTTGTAGAAGATCGAGTAGATAATTTTGTTCTCGATCTCGCTCTCCCGCGACGCATTGGACATGAAGATCAAATGCGTGGAATATTTGGGAATACTAATGTCGTTACTGAGCTCTTTAAGCGGGCCGATGTACTTTTCGAGACTTTCGAATTCCGTCAGACGGAGCTTGATATAGTAAGCTTTCAGCCAAACCGTGATCACCAGCCCGATTACAGTCGCCAGCACGAGCGAAACCCAGCCGCCGTGGGTAAATTTCAGCAGGTTAGCAGCCAGGAACGAGCCTTCGATAGCCAGGTAAACGATGAGAAATACGGCGATAATCGATTTGCTGACCCTTTTTACATATAAGTAAACCGACATCAGGATCGTCGTCATGATCATCGTGAGCGTGATCGCGAGCCCGTACGCGGCTTCCATATGCGACGACTCCTTGAAATACAGCACAATGCCGATACATCCCGCCCATAGCAGCCAGTTCACGCTCGGTACATAAAGCTGACCTTTCTGGTCGCTGGGGTATACAAGGCGTACTTTGGGCCAGAAATTGAGGCGGATCGCTTCGGAAATCAATGTAAATGAACCCGTTATCAATGCCTGGCTGGCAATGATCGCGGCCATGGTGGCAATCCCGATCCCCGGCAGCAGCCACCAGTCGGGCATGATTTCGTAGAACGGCTTTCTGCCATTGAGCAGATCGCCCGAATGCACGATCAGCCAGGCACCCTGCCCGAAATAATTGAGGATCAGGCAAGTTTTGACAAAAACCCAGCTAATGCGGATGTTGCCCCGCCCGCAATGCCCGAGATCGCTGTATAATGCCTCGGCGCCCGTCGTACAAAGGAACACCGCGCCCAGCAGCCAGAAGCCGCCGGGATGGTTGGTCAGCAGCTGATAAGCATAATACGGGCTAAGCGATTTCATGATTTCGGGATGATCCACCACCTGCGCAACGCCGAGTACGGCCAGCATGAGGAACCAGATCATCATCACCGGCCCGAATGCCCGGCCAACGATGGTGGTACCGAAAACCTGGATGATGAACAGGAGCGTCAGGATGCCGATCACGATCGGGATCGTCTGGATGTCGGGGTAGAGAATACGCAAGCCTTCCACGGCCGACGAAACGGAGATCGGCGGTGTGATAATGCCATCTGCCAGCAGCGTACTCGCCCCGATGATCGCCGGTACCGTGAGCCACGCCGCACGCCTGCGTACCAATGCGAACAGCGCGAGAATACCGCCTTCACCCTTGTTATCCGCCCGGAGGATCAGGATCACGTATTTGATCGTCGTTTGCAGGGTAAGTGTCCAGAAAATGCAGGAAACCGCGCCGTAGACGACATCGTCTGTAATTTTATTTGTTCCTATAATGGCCTGCATTACGTACAGGGGCGATGTCCCGATATCCCCGTAAATGATACCTAATGCGACCAAAAGTCCGGCAGCCGAAGCTTTGTCCAGGTGTTTGTGCGAACCCATTGACTAGTTTGTTGAAAATGCGGTGCGAATTTATCAAAATCCGCCGTCAGAATGCTAAAAGGTGTAAAACTCGTACGTGACCTTCCATTTGATTTCCTGTCCCGGCTGAGCAGCTATTTTAATGTAAGGCTCCGGGCAAGACGTGGTCGGGCAAGCCCAGTATACCAGCTTTTCCAGCGGCTGATCACAGGTAATCCTTACGCCGGCCTTGGTTTTGGTGTTTTCAATGCGAATATCATAATCTTTCGCGGTGGGTCCGAAGCCCTGCAAACCAGCGCTGAAAACCTGGTCGCCCTTCACCACCTCGCGGGAATAATTCAACATTTTGCCGTTCGCATTGATAATCGACCCGAAGCCCCTGCCCTCTCCTTTCACTTCGAAAGGAAAGACAATGCGGATATTTTCATTCGACGGCTCATTGTCGATCATGAAAAAATTATGATTATAAGTGCTTGCCATGATCGGTTTGGAGCCTGTGTTTTTCAATGTGTGTTCCAAAACGAGCTGCGGCTTGCCTTTTACGAGTTTCAATGTCTTGTGGTAATCGTAGCCATACCCCGTTTCGTCTTTCAGCTCATGCGCGAATGCTACCTGGTCCTTCCCTTTCGTTACCGACCATTTTCCGGGATTTTTCACCGCATAATTCGTCGCGAACGAATACTTTTTGTCGTCCGGCTTCGTGAGCACGCCCACGCCGATCTTCACAAACTGTTCGCCGGGCTTGGCTTCATCGAAATTCAATGGCGTAAATTCCTCAACGGGGCCCATGATGGCGTCGTGCAGTTTGGGATCGTACGGTGCCTGGTTCCACGCGCCGAAATAGGTGTGGCCCTTGTATTCCAGGCTGGGAATCACCCCGGCCCAGTCGAACCGCACGCCGCGGTAATAGCCCTCATTGGCATCGGGCAGGTACAATTTGGCTTTGATCATGCCATTGGAAATCTCGGTGCCTGGGAATTCGGCCAGCGTAAATGCGGCGATAGCCAGGCATAGCAATGCGGCAAAGAGTGTGACGACCTTTTTCATGATGTTTTTCAATGGTTTAGGAAGAATAGAAAATAAAAACAGTAAGATAAAAATGCGGTATCACATTTTCACCTTACTGTTCTACTATTTGTATCGATTTAATACTTACGAAATGCCTTTGAATGCATCTTCATTAATAAATGGCTGATTTCTAAGACGTTGCTTCGTCGCCTTATAGAATGCATTCGCCACGGCACCGCCGGCAGGGGGCAACGCGGGTTCTCCCAACCCGGTCGGCGAAATGCCGTTGTCCACGAAATGCACATCCACTTCCGGAATTTCGTTCATCCGTATCAGCCGGAAGCCGTTGAAGTTGCTCTGATCGGGCGCGCCCGCTTTGAAAGTCATATTACCGAACATGGCATGACCGATACCGTCCACAACACCGCCGCGAACTTGCTGCAACGAGCCGCTTTTATTGATCACAATGCCGCAATCCACTGCCGCGATGATGTTTTTCAATGCAGGCTTGCCTTTTTCCACTACTACTTCTCCTACCTGCGCTACGTACGAGCGGTGCGAGAAATAAACCGAAAAGCCCTGGTAAACACCCTTTTTCTTGCCCCAGTTGCTCTTCTCCGCCGCCAGCTTGATCACGGCGATCATCCGGTCGACGTCATATTTCACTTCACCGGCCGGTGATTTTTTGGCTTTTTCCAATAATGCAAGCCGGAATTCTACCGGATCTTTGCCCGCCGCCTCAGCTACCTCGTCGATAAACGATTGCTCGGCATAGGCCAGGAAGTTGGTAATCGGTGCACGCCACGGACCGGTCGTAATGGCCGATTTGTGTTCCACGGAGTCGATCAGCAGATTAGCCACCGATCCGGATGGGAAGTTGTCTTCGCGGGTCGGATTACCGGAGTTGATACCCACGCCGCGCAGCTTATAGCCGATCATTTCCCCGTTTTTATCCAATGCAGCCTCGAAACGGTAGCGTACGGCCGGGCGGTAAGTACCGCCGGTCATATCATCTTCGCGTGTCCAGATCACTTTCACGGGCGCTTTCACCAGTTTGGAAACATGCACCGCCTCGATGGCAAAATCTGCCGAAAGCCGGCGCCCGAAGCCACCGCCCTGGCGGGTGATCTCGACCGTAATTTTCTCTGGCGGCAAGCCGGTGATTTTCGCTGCTTCGCCGCGCGCACGGTCCGGTGTCTGCGTCGGGCCTACCAGTTCTACGCCGTCCTCGCGTACGTGCGCGAAGAAGTTCATCGGTTCCAATGGGCTGTGCGGCAGGAACGGGCATTGGTATTCTGCTTTGATAACCTTCGCGGCACTTTTGAATGCGGCTTCCACATCGCCGTTTTTCCGGCGCACGGTGGCTTCTCCATTGTCCATGAGGTTGGAGAAAATGCGGTTGTGGTCTTCGGAACTTTCGAGATCGGCCGCTTTCTCGTATTCTATTTTGAGTACTTCGCGTGCCTTTTTGCATTGCCAGGTAGATTTACCGACCACGGCCACGCTGTTTTCAAATGTGACTACGTCCACAATGCCGGGCATCGCTTTGGCGGCTGCGGCGTCTATGGATTTGAGTTTAAAACCAAATGCCTTGGGCCGCTGGATGATCGCGAAAAGCATTCCTTCCCGGTAAAAGTCCAGGCCGAAAAGCGGCTTTCCGGTAGCAATATTTTTGTTATCCACATTCCTGACCGACTGTCCGATCAGTTTGAATGCTTTCTCATCTTTCAGCTTAATATCCGCCGGGGCGGTCAGTTTACCGGCGGCCTCTGCAAATTCGCCGTAACTCGCCGATTTACCCGACGCTTTATGAAACAATTTGCTGTCCGCGGTCGTGATTTCGGAAGCAGGGACACCCCATTTCGATGCGGCAGCCTGGATGAGCAAATGCCTGGCCGTGGCGCCGGCCTTGCGCAGGCGTTCCCACGAATGCGGAACGGCGCCACTGCCGCCCGTTACCTGGCGCTCGAATTGCGTATTATCCAGGTTGCCTTGCACCGTCTTGACCGCTTTCCAGTCCGCGTCGAGCTCTTCGGCCACAACCATCGGGAATGCCGTTTTAATACCTTGCCCGATTTCCGGGTTGGGCGAAACAATGGTAATGCTGTTATCGGCGCCGATCGACAGGTAGCTATTAAATTTGACCGATCCGGCCGCAATATGCTTTGCGTCCACGACCACCGGTGCCGCCGTCGAGTCCGACCAGTTGAACCCCAGGAACAAACCGCCTCCGGCCGCAGCCGCGATCTTCATGAAGTCGCGACGCGATGTCTGATTGATTGTGTTCATGGTCAGTTGGTTTTAGAGGCTGCAACTTTCACTGCTTCGCGAATGCGGTGGTAGGTTCCGCAACGGCAGAGGTTGCCGCTCATAGCACCTACGATTTCTTCGTCGGTAGGCTTGGGTTTTTCTTTGAGGAATGCAGCGGCCGTCATGATCTGGCCCGCCTGGCAATAGCCGCATTGTGCTACATCCACCTCGTCCCATGCTTTCTGCACGGGGTGATCGCCCTTTTCGGACAATCCTTCGATGGTGGTCACTTTCGCTTTGCCAACCGCCGATACGGGAAGTACGCAGGAGCGCGTGGCCTTACCGTCGAGGTGGACCGTGCAGGCGCCGCATTGCGCGATCCCGCAGCCATATTTGGTGCCTACCAGGCCCAGGTTATCCCGAAGAACCCAGAGGAGGGGAGTATCCCCCTCTACGTCAGCGCTGTACGCGCGGTTATTGATGGTGAGTTTGAATAATGCCATGGTGAATAAGAGTCTAGTAAACCAAGTTACTAAAAAATCATCCAACGGGCAAAACTACTTATTCTCGAAGTACCTGATTGAGAGCGATATAGCCGCTCTTACGCTTCGCCCCCCGGCCCTCCGAAGCTGATCGGGAAGTTGAATGTAGGCTCGCTATCCTGCGAGCTTTGAATAGGCCCGTACTGGTCTTCGTACTTCTGGATATTGTCGCGCAATGCAGCCACGAGGCGCTTGGCGTGCTCGGGCGTAACGATAATGCGTGCTTTCACCTTTGCGCGCGGGACACCGGGCATGAGGCGGATAAAGTCAAGAATAAATTCGCTGTTGGAATGGGCGATCATGGCCAGGTTGGAATAAACACCCTCTGCCATTTCCTCCGACAGTTCTACATTGATCTGTTGTTCGTTTTCCTTGTCTTCTTTCATTGCTGGTTCTTAAATAGCTACGCTATTGGATCGGAAATTAATTTCTATTGGGGAAATTACTAAAAATACCGGGTTGGAAAAAGCAAAGGGCCGGTCCCGCTAATGCAGGCCGGCCCTTTGTTTACTCATATTCAGCTGGATTACGCCAACTCTTTTTTCTTGCGGGATTGTCTCTCGCGAGAATCTGTCAGCGCATCGAATTCTTCTTTCGATCCAACGATCAGGTTTTCGTAAGTACGCATACCTGTTCCGGCAGGGATCAGGTGACCAACGATCACGTTCTCCTTCAAGCCTTTCAGCTCGTCGCGTTTACCACGAACCGCCGCTTCGCTCAGTACTTTGGTTGTTTCCTGGAACGACGCCGCGGAAACGAAGCTTTCAGTACCCAAAGAAGCTTGTGTGATACCCATCAGGGTCGGTTTCGCAACCGCCGGCTGTGCATCACGGGCAGTAACCAGTTTCAGGTCACGGCGTTTCAGGCTCGAATTTTCATCGCGCAAACGACGTACCGATACGATCATACCCGGCTTCAATGTTTCGGAGCTGCCTGCATCTTCCACCACTTTCATATCCAGGATCTTGTCATTCTCCTCGCGGAATACCACGCGGTCGACAGCCTGCATTTCAAGGAAGTTGGTATCACCGGCATCCAGGATCTCTACTTTCTGCATCATCTGGCGTACGATACATTCGATATGCTTATCGTTGATCTTAACACCCTGCAGACGGTATACTTCCTGAATCTCGTTCACTAGGTACTCCTGAACCGCGGTTGGTCCTTTGATAGAAAGGATGTCCGCAGGAGTAATGGCACCATCGGAAAGCGGGTCGCCGGCACGTACGAAGTCACCGTCCTGAACGAGGATGTGTTTCGACAATGGCACCATGTAACGACGCTGTGTTCCGTCTTTCGATTCGATATGGATTTCACGGTTACCGCGTTTCACGCCGCCGTAAGATACCACACCGTCGATTTCTGAAACCGTTGCCGGGTTAGACGGGTTACGCGCTTCGAACAATTCGGTCACACGTGGCAGACCTCCCGTGATATCGCGTGTTTTACCAACGACACGTGGGATTTTCGCCAGCGGCTGACCAGCTTTGATCGCTGCACCTGCCTTCACAACCAGACGTGCCCCAACAGGAAGGTTATAGCCTTTTTCAGTCTGCTCTTTCAACAACGTAGACTTACCTTTCACCACGATTGCCGGGTTTTTGGTTTTATCACGTGTCTCAATGATTACCGACTCCTGGAAGCCTGTTTGTTCGTCAAACTCTTCACGGAATGTAATACCTTCTTCGATCGCGTCGAAAGATACCGTTCCTGTGAATTCCGAAAGGATTACTGCGTGGTAAGGGTCCCAGGTACAAAGTTCCTGTCCTTTGAATACGCTGTCGCCTTCTTTCACCTGCAAATGCGCACCGTAAGGCACGTTGTTCGAGATCAGCAATTGTTTCGTTTCAGGGTGAACGATTTTCACCTCACCTGAACGGCCCATTACTACTGTTACTTCGTCGCCCTCTGAGTTAACAGATTGTACCAGACGAAGATCTTCGAATTGGATCAAACCGTCGAATTTCGCTTTGATATTGGCTTCAACAGAGATGTTGGAAGCCGTACCACCCACGTGGAATGTACGGAGTGTCAGCTGTGTACCCGGCTCACCGATTGACTGGGAAGCGATTACACCAACCGCCTCACCGATGTTCACCATCTGAGCAGATGCCAGGCTGCGTCCGTAGCACTTCGCACAAACACCGTCACGGGTTTCGCAAGTCAGTACCGAACGGATTTCAACAGTTTCGATCGCTGTCTCATCAATGTAAGACGCAATTTCCTCTGTGATTTCCTGGCCTGATGTAAGGATCAATTCGTTGGTCAACGGATCGAATACATCATGTACGCTTACACGACCGAGGATACGCTCTGACAATGGCTCTACGATATCCTCGTTGTCTTTCAACGCCGAGATCGCGATACCACGGAGTGAACCGCAGTCTTCTTCCACTACTACCACGTCTTGTGCAACGTCGTGCAAACGACGGGTCAGGTAACCCGCATCCGCAGTTTTCAATGCCGTATCGGCCAAACCTTTACGCGCACCGTGGGTAGAAATAAAGTATTCCAAAACGTCGAGACCTTCCTTAAAGTTAGAAAGAATCGGGTTTTCGATAATTTCACCCGCACCACCAGCGATGTTTTTCTGAGGTTTGGCCATCAAACCCCTCATACCACCCAGCTGACGGATCTGCTCGCGTGAACCGCGGGCTCCGGAGTGCATCATCATATAGATGGAGTTGAATCCGCCTTTGTCTGTTTCCAGCTGCTTCATCAACGTTTCTGTAATGCGTGAGTTAACGCGCGTCCAGATATCGATTACCTGGTTGTAACGTTCGTTCTCCGTGATCAGACCCATCAGGTAGTTGTTCCAGACGTTTTCTACATCGCCCTTCGCCTGCTCAATGAGTTTTTCTTTTTCACTTGGAACCATTACATCGTCCAATCCCATCGACAAACCGCCTTTGAAGGCCATCTGGAAACCCAATTCTTTGATTTCGTCAAGGAATTGTGCCGTACGGGCCACACCAGCCTGTTTGAATACCAAACCGATGATCTGCTGAAGTTTCTTTTTAGTCAACAATTCGTTGATATAACCCACTTCCTCAGGAACAGCCTGGTTGAACAGGAGACGACCTGCAACGGTGTCGATCAGTTTGATCTCGAATGTTCCGTCCTCGTTACGTACGCGGACGCGGCATTTGATATTTGCATGTTTTGAAAGCTTGCCTTCGTTGATCGCGATGATAACTTCATCAGGACCGTAGAAGATTTTGCCTTCACCGATGATCGGATATTGTTCGGTGCTCACGCGACCTTTGGTCACATAATACAGACCCAAAACCATGTCCTGAGATGGTACCGTGATCGGCGCACCGTTGGCAGGGTTCAGGATGTTATGCGAAGAAAGCATCAGCATGGAAGCTTCCAAAACGGCTTCCTGACCCAGTGGTACGTGTACCGCCATCTGGTCACCATCAAAGTCGGCGTTGAATGCCGTACAAACCAATGGGTGAAGCTGGATCGCCTTACCTTCGATCAGTTTAGGCTGGAATGCCTGGATACCCAAACGGTGAAGTGTCGGAGCACGGTTAAGCAATACCGGGTGACCTTTCAGTACGTTTTCAAGAATATCCCAGATCACAGGATCCTTGCGGTCTACGATCTTCTTAGCTGATTTTACAGTTTTAACAATACCACGCTCGATGAGCTTACGGATAATGAACGGCTTGAAAAGCTCAGCCGCCATATCTTTCGGCAAACCGCACTCGTGCAGTTTCAGCTCAGGACCTACCACGATAACCGAACGACCAGAATAGTCGACACGCTTACCGAGCAAGTTTTGACGGAAACGGCCTTGCTTTCCTTTCAGCATATCTGAAAGTGATTTCAAGGCACGGTTACCTTCCGAACGTACCGCATTCACTTTACGGCTGTTATCGAAAAGGGAGTCAACCGCTTCCTGCAACATCCGTTTTTCGTTACGCAAGATCACCTCAGGCGCCTTGATTTCGATGAGGCGTTTCAGACGGTTGTTACGGATGATCACACGACGGTAAAGGTCGTTCAAATCCGAAGTCGCGAAGCGACCACCATCCAGAGGTACAAGCGGACGCAATTCTGGTGGAATAACCGGTACCATTTTGATCACCATCCATTCAGGGCGGTTTTCGATACGGGTATTCGCATCACGGAATGCTTCAACCACTTTCAGACGTTTCAAAGCTTCCGCTTTACGTTGCTGAGAAGTGTCGGTAGCAGCCTGGTGACGGAGCTCGTAAGAAAGTTCGTCGAGCTTAATGCGGCTCAACAGCATTTCCAATGCATCGGCACCCATTTTCGCGATGAATTTGTTGGGATCCGTGTCAGGAAGCAACTGGTTCTCGCGTGGCAGCTTGTCGATGATATCGAGGTATTCGTCTTCAGTCAGGAAGTCGAGGTAGCCAACGCCGTCCTCTTCTTTGATACCTGGCTGAACAACCGCGTACCGTTCGTAATAAATGATCTGGTCGAGTTTCTTGGTAGAAAGACCCAACAGGTAACCGATTTTGTTCGGCAAGCTGCGGAAGTACCAGATATGTGCAACAGGAACCACGAGTTCAATGTGACCCATGCGCTCGCGGCGAACCTTTTTCTCGGTTACCTCTACACCACAACGGTCGCAGATGATTCCTTTATAGCGAATGCGCTTGTATTTACCGCAGTGACATTCCCAGTCTTTTACAGGACCGAAAATGCGCTCGCAGAACAAACCGCCCATCTCCGGCTTGTAGGTCCGGTAGTTGATGGTTTCAGGCTGGGTTACTTCACCGAAGGAGCTTTCTAGGATAGACTCCGGTGACGCCAGACTGATCGTCATTCTGGAAAAGTCGCTGTTTAATTTTTTATTCTTTTTGAAAGACATAATAAAGAGTCGTTTGTCTGTTAGTCGAAACTAAATGATTGCTTTGTTAAGCAGCGCATTTTGCAATGCGCCGCTTACGACTAAAAATTAGTCCAGTGTAATCTCCAATGCTAGTCCGCGAAGCTCGTGAACAAGTACGTTGAATGACTCTGGGATATTTGGTTTCGGAAGGTTTTCACCTTTCACGATCGCTTCGTACGCTTTGGCACGGCCTACCACATCATCAGATTTCACCGTAAGGATCTCCTGAAGAATGTGCGATGCACCGAACGCTTCAAGCGCCCACACTTCCATTTCACCGAAACGCTGTCCACCGAACTGCGCTTTACCACCCAATGGTTGCTGGGTAATGAGCGAGTAGGGTCCGATAGAACGCGCGTGCATTTTATCGTCAACCAAGTGGCCCAGTTTCATCATGTACATCAAACCGACAGTTACCGGCTGGTCGAACTGCTCGCCAGTCAAACCATTGTACAGATAGGTACGTCCCCAATCCGGCAAACCTGCTTCTTTCAGCTCGGCAGCAACTTCCGCTTCGGTAGCACCGTCAAAGATCGGTGTGGCGTAGCGGCGGCCGAGTTTCAGACCAGCCCATGCGAGGATGGTTTCGTAAATCTGACCGATGTTCATACGTGAAGGTACCCCGAGTGGGTTCAACACGATGTTAACCGGCGTTCCGTCTTCGAGGAATGGCATATCTTCGTCACGAACGATACGGGCAACAACCCCTTTGTTACCGTGGCGACCCGCCATTTTATCCCCTACTTTCAGTTTACGTTTCTTGGCGATATATACTTTCGCCAGTTTCACGATACCAGCAGGCAATTCATCACCTACTTCCAATGCGAAACGATCACGTTTGAAGCGGCCCATTACTTCGCTGCGGGCATTGAGGTAGTTTTTCAAAACCAGTGAGATCTGACGGTTGGTGTCAGCATCTTCTGTCCATGAATCGGTCAATACGTCTCCGATGAGGTTAACCTCTTCCGGAACTGCGTATTGGCTTTCGTCGCGATACGGGTTGTTGGCAGGGAACAGGTTCTCGGAGATATTTCTCACGTTGAACTTCATTCCTTTGCTGATCAGCTCGTCACCGAATTTGTGCTTCACACCTGAGCTGGTTTTTCCATCTGTCAATGTTACCAGCTTGTCGATCACGCGACCACGCAATGCAGTCAGGTCACGGCTGTATTTTTTCATTAACAGACGAAGCTCGTCTTTATGTTTTGCACGCTCTTCTTTGGTTGGGCGGGAGAACAGCTTGGTATCGATTACCACACCTTTCATCGATGGTGGCGCTTTTTTCGAAGCATCCTTCACATCACCAGCCTTATCGCCGAAGATCGCACGAAGAAGTTTTTCTTCCGGAGTAGGATCAGATTCTCCTTTTGGAGTGATCTTACCGATCAGAATATCGCCTTCTTTTACTTCTGTACCTACTTGTACGATACCATTTTCGTCGAGGTTTTTAACTGTTTCCTCGCTTACGTTCGGGATCTCAGCGGTCAATTCTTCTTCTCCGCGTTTCGTATCACGCACTTCGAGTTCGAATTCTTCGATGTGGATCGAAGTAAAGATATCGTCGCGTACTACTTTTTCGGAGATTACGATCGCATCCTCGAAGTTGTATCCCTGCCAAGGCATGAATGCAACCAAAAGGTTACGGCCCAATGCGAGTTCACCACCTTCGGTACCATAACCCTGGCAAAGCGGTTCGCCTTTTTTCACTTTCTGACCTTTCAACACCATTGGTTGCAGGTTCAAGCAAGTGTCCTGGTTGGTACGACGGAATTTCACGAGGTCGTAAGATACGCTATCGTCGATGAAGCTCACGAGGCGATCTTCGTCGGTACGGTCGTATTTCACAACGATTTTCTTCGAATCAACGAATTCGATTTCACCGTCGCCTTCCGCTACTACCAATGCACGTGAGTCCATTGCCACGCGGCGTTCCAGACCAGTTCCTACGATCGGAGCCTGAGGGCGCAACAAAGGCACACCCTGGCGCTGCATGTTCGATCCCATCAAAGCACGGTTCGCATCATCGTGCTCAAGGAACGGAATCAGCGAAGCCGCAACAGATACGATCTGGTTGGCAGCAACGTCCATATAGGATGCCTGCGAAGGATCTACCATCGGGAAGTCACCTTCGAAACGTGTTTTGATTTTCTCAACGGTGAAGTTTCCTTCTTTGTCCACAGAGGCATTAGCCTGTGCGATATATTTGGAATCTTCTTCTTCCGCTGTCATGTAGATCAGCTCGTCGGTCAGCTTACCGGCGCTATCGATCACGCGGTAAGGCGTTTCGATAAAGCCCATGCCGTTCACTTTCGCGAATACGCAAAGTGACGAGATCAGACCGATGTTCGGGCCTTCCGGCGTTTCGATCGTACACAGACGCCCGTAGTGGGTGTAGTGAACGTCACGAACCTCGAAACCTGCTCTTTCACGGGAAAGACCGCCAGGTCCCAGTGCCGACATACGACGCTTGTGCGTAATCTCAGCCAGTGGGTTTGTTTGGTCCATGAACTGAGAAAGCTGGTTGGTACCGAAGAACGAGTTGATTACCGATGACAATGTTCTCGCATTGATCAGGTCAACCGGTTTGAAATCTTCGTTATCACGTACATTCATACGCTCCTTGATGGTACGAGCCATACGTGCCAAACCTACGCCGAACTGCGCGTAAAGCTGCTCGCCCACGGTACGTACACGACGGTTCGACAAGTGGTCGATATCATCGACTACCGCTTTCGCATTGATCAGACCGATCAGGTATTTCACGATGGAAACGATATCGCCGGTAGTCAACACGCGAACGTCGAGGCTGGTATCCGATCCCAATTTTTTGTTGATACGGTAACGGCCTACATCACCCAGGTCGTAACGCTTGTCCGAGAAGAACAAGCTCTGGATCACGTCACGCGCAGTTTGCTCATCAGGAGCTTCTGCATTACGCAACTGGCGGTAAATCTGCTCAACAGCCTCCTTATCGGAGTTTGAGCTATCTTTTTGAAGCGTGTTATAAATGATGTTATAATCCGCTACGTTCATATCCTCTTTATGCATGATGATCGATTTCTGACCTGATTCCAGGATTACATCGATATCATCTGCTGAAATAGTAGAGTCACGTTCCAGCAACACTTCGTTACGCTGGATTGAAACTACCTCGCCGGTATCCTCATCCACAAAGTCCTCAGTCCATGTACGGAGAACCCTTGCCGCCAACCGGCGACCTACCGCCTTTTTCAGGTTAGCAGGTGTTGCGCTGATTTCCTCCGAAAGGCCGAACAGGTCGAGGATATCTTTATCAGATCCGAAACCGATCGCTCTCAAAAGGGTAGTTACAGGGAACTTCTTCTTACGGTCGATGTACGCGTACATCACATTGTTCACGTCCGTAGAGAATTCGATCCAGGAACCTTTGAATGGAATAATCCGCGCAGAATATAGTTTGGAACCGTTGGTGTGCTTGCTCATCGAGAAGAACACGCCCGGTGAACGGTGAAGCTGAGACACGATTACGCGCTCAGCACCATTGATCACGAACGAACCGCGCTCGGTCATGTAAGGAATGTTTCCGAGGAACACTTCCTGCTCAATGGTTTCAAATTCTTCATGATCGGCGTCGTTACAGATCAGCCGCAGTTTCGCCTTCAAAGGTACTGCGTAAGTCAGACCGCGATCGATGGATTCGTCGACAGAATATTTCGGTGGTTCAAGGAGGTAATCGATGAACTCGAGAACGAAATTCTCACGAGAGTCGGCGATGGGGAAGTTCTCAGCGAAAACTTTGTACAATCCTTCTCCGGAACGGTCTTCAACCGATGTATCCAGACTAAAGAAATCTCGGAACGATTGTACCTGGATTCCCAGAAGATCCGGATAATCGATAATCTGATTGATCCTTGAGAAGTTCTTTCTTGGTGTTTTTGGATTAATAGTAGCCAAGGCTATGTGTGATTTGGGTTAGCAGAAAAACTAATTAGTTTTAACCTAATCTATTGCCTCGTAGAGAAAGGTTAACCGTCCCTGTTCTTCCCTTCTACGAGTAGGGAAGTGTTTCGGACAAAGTTAGCCGGAAGGAGATTTTGGGCAGCGATCTCGTCACCGCCTCTAACCAGAACGATAAAAAAGTAATTTTCGTTTGGTCTTTATAAAAAACAGGAAAAGACCTGACGACTGTCAGGCCTATTCCTAAGAATTTATTTTCTAATGCTGTGGAGCAAATTACTTCACTTCAACTTCTGCACCAGCTTCTTCAAGTTGCTTTTTCAGCGCGTCAGCTTCGTCTTTAGCAACACCTTCTTTTACAGGTTTTGGAGCGCCGTCAACGAGTTCTTTCGCTTCTTTCAGGCCAAGACCAGTCAGGTCTTTAACCAATTTCACAACAGCCAATTTACCAGCACCAGCTGATTTCAAGATCACATCGAAAGATGTTTTCTCTTCAACTGCGGGAGCATCGCTGCCACCACCAGCAGGACCTGCTACCACTACTGCACCAGCAGCTGCTGGCTCAATGCCGTACTCGTCTTTAAGAATTGTAGCCAATTCGTTCACTTCTTTAACCGTAAGGTTAACAAGCTGTTCTGCGAATGCTTTCAAATCTGCCATTTCTATTTTGATTTTTTTGATTATACAATAAGATGATTTAAAAAAGCTCTATTTTATTTTAACCCGGAGAGCTAAACCTGGTTATTCAAATTAGTCCTCTTTTTCAGACAAAGTTTTCAAGATACCAGCCAGGTTCTGTCCGCCGCTTGTAAGAGCGCCGATAACATTTTTGGCAGGCGATTGCAACAATCCGATCACTTCGCCGATCAGTTCTTGTTTCGATTTCAGTGAAATCAGAACGTCCAGCTGGCTTTCTCCAACGAAAAGGGCAGTATCAACAGAAGCTCCTTTGAACTTCAATTTGTCGCTGCCTGATTTCTTTTTGAAATCCTTGATCAGTTGTGCAGGAACTTTACCTGACTCCGGGTGAAACATTACTCCGGAAAATCCTTTCAACACTTCGTCGAAAGAAGTATAGTCCGTATCTAATGTTTCGAGCGCTTTTTTAATCAATGTATTCTTCACAACACGATATTCCACACCGCGTTCGAAGCAAAGGCTTCTCAGTTGGTTCACCTCGCTCACGGTCATGCCGGTTGCGTTGGTGATGTAGAAATATGGCGTGCTAGCGAATTTCTGACTTAACTCGTCAATAATTACTGCTTTTTCTTCCCGTGTCATATTACAATCCTGGAATCGTGTTTTTGTCAATAATAACACCCGGGCTCATCGTACTAGACAAGTGAATGCTCTTTACGTAAGTACCTTTTGCCGATGAAGGCTTAAGGCGAACCAAGGTATTGATAACTTCAGTTGCGTTTTGTGCAAGCTGGTCAGTTCCGAAAGATACCTTTCCGATGCTGGTGTGGATGATACCGGTTTTGTCAACTTTGAAGTCGATTTTACCAGCCTTCACTTCCTTAACAGCTTTTGCTACGTCCGGAGTTACAGTTCCCGACTTAGGGTTTGGCATCAGACCGCGAGGACCCAACACTTTACCAAGTCTACCTACTTTTGCCATTACACTCGGCATTGTAATAATCACGTCGATGTCTGTCCAGCCTTGCTCGATTTTCGTAATGTATTCGTCAAGACCAACATAATCCGCTCCTGCCTCTTTCGCTTCTGCCTCCTTGTCGGGAGTACACAGCACCAATACACGAACTTCTTTTCCGGTTCCGTGTGGCAATGTTACCACGCCACGTACCATCTGGTCAGCTTTACGAGGATCTACGCCCAAACGAACGTCGATATCTACGGAAGCATCAAATTTGGTATAGGAAATCGTTTTCAGAACATCCGCAGCTGCTTCCAGGGTATAAGCCTGGGTTGCGTCGTATTTTGAAAGAGCTTCTTTTTGCTTTTTGGTCAATTTTCCCATGTTCTTTGTTTCTTTGGCGTATCTATAAATCTACGCTCAGTTGTTTTCTTCCCATGGGGCCTTGCCAGCCACGGTGATACCCATACTACGAGCCGTTCCCGCGATCATTTTCATAGCAGACTCTACGGTGAAGCAGTTCAGGTCGGGCATTTTAGTTTCAGCGATCGTTTTAACCTGATCCCATGAAACTGATCCTACCTTAATACGGTTCGGTTGTGCCGAACCTGTTTTCACTTTTGAGGCTTCCAGAAGAAGAATAGCGGCCGGGGGGGTTTTGATGACGAAGTCGAAAGACTTGTCTTTGTAGTATGTAATAACTACCGGCAATACCACACCCATTTTATCCTGGGTACGGCCATTGAATTGCTTGCAAAACTCCATGATATTCAAACCCTTCGATCCTAATGCAGGACCAATCGGAGGTGATGGGTTGGCTTGGCCACCTTTCACCTGCAGTTTGACGTATCCACCTATTTCTTTTGCCATTGTTTTGGAATTTGTCGGTTCATCGATTGACTAGCGGCTCACATGCAGTTGGAAGCCTACCTGCCCGCTATTCGCTCAACTATCCTTTTCTACTTGTGCGTAACTGAGTTCCACGGGTGTATTACGCCCGAATATTTTTACAACTACATTGAGTTTTTTCTTCTCGTCGAATACTTCTTCCACCAAACCGATAAATCCGCTGAACGGACCATCTACGACTTTCACAGTCTCGCCTTTGATGAAAGACATGCTTGGCGCTTCTTCGTGCTGCTCTGCTTCGTCGACCTTACCGAGGATACGGTTGATCTCCGACTGGCGGAGCGGAATGGGCACTTTGGAATTTCCTTCGGCATTGCCGAGGAAACCGATTACGCCGGGAATGCTTGTAATGATGTGGAGTACCTCCCCTTTGGACAGATCGGCTGAAATGATAATGTAACCCGGGAAGAAGTTCTTTTCCCGAACACGCTTTTTACCGTTACGCATTTCATAGATCTTCTCGGAAGGGATCAGGATTTGCGGAACGAATTCATTCAGTTTCTGGCGTGTGATTTCATTTTCAATGTAAGACTTGATTTTTTTCTCTTGTCCCGACACTGCCCGTAATACAAACCAATTTAGACTACTCATACCTTTCAGGGGTTATCTCTTCAAAAAAATAGCCTTAGAAAGACTGATAAAATAATCTCAGTGCGTTTTCAAAAACTAAATCCATCACACCGACCACAAAGGCAAAAATGAGGGAACCTACAAGCACCAGAGTGGTATTGGCTTGCAGCTCGTTGAAAGGCGGCCATGTTACATGCTGGGTCATTTCTTCCCAGGACGCTTTCAAAAAAGAAGTAAATTTTTCCATTTCACCTTTTCGATTTATGCACGGGTGGAGAGATTCGAACTCCCATCAACGGTTTTGGAGACCGCTATTCTACCCTTGAACTACACCCGTTTATCGCGCAACTCACTCATTGGGGCTGCAAAGATACGATATTCTTTACAAAAAACAAGTGCATTCCAAAAGAAATGCACTTGTTTTAATATTGCTATCTTGATTAGTCAAGAATTTCAGTTACCTGACCAGCACCTACGGTACGTCCACCTTCACGGATCGCGAAACGAAGACCTTTTTCCATAGCGATTTTGTTGATCAGTTTCACTTCGATCGTGATGTTGTCACCTGGCATAACCATTTCAACACCTGCTGGAAGTGAGATTTCACCTGTCACGTCAGTGGTACGGAAGTAGAACTGAGGACGGTATTTGTTGAAGAATGGAGTGTGACGTCCACCTTCTTCTTTCGACAGTACGTAAACTTCACCTTTGAAGTGCAGGTGAGGTTTAACTGAACCTGGCTTACAGATTACCATACCACGACGGATATCTTCTTTGTCGATACCGCGAAGCAACAAACCTACGTTGTCACCAGCTTCACCGCGGTCAAGGATCTTACGGAACATCTCAACACCAGTTACGGTAGATTTAAGACCTTCTGCACCCATACCGAGGATATCAACAGGATCACCAGAGTTGATCACACCACGCTCGATACGACCAGTTGCAACAGTACCACGACCAGTGATCGAGAATACGTCTTCAACAGGCATCAAGAATGGAAGATCTGTCATACGTGGAGGAATTGGAATCCAGGTATCAACAGCCTCCATCAGATCTTCGATAGTTTTAACCCATTTCGGATCGCCGTTAAGACCACCCAAAGCAGAGCCTTGTACAACTGGAATGTTGTCACCATCGAATTCGTAGAAGCTAAGAAGCTCACGGATTTCCATCTCAACGAGTTCAAGAAGTTCCGGATCATCAACCATGTCCACTTTGTTCATGAACACAACAAGCTGAGGAACACCTACCTGACGAGCGAGAAGGATGTGCTCACGAGTTTGTGGCATTGGACCGTCAGTAGCAGCAACCACGATGATTGCGCCGTCCATCTGAGCAGCACCAGTTACCATGTTCTTCACGTAGTCAGCGTGACCTGGGCAGTCAACGTGCGCATAGTGACGGTTGGCTGTCTGGTATTCTACGTGAGAAGTGTTGATTGTGATACCGCGCTCTTTCTCTTCAGGAGCATTGTCGATTGATGAGAAGTCGCGTTTCTGTGCAAAACCTTTATCAGCCAACACAGTTGTAATCGCCGCTGTAAGGGTAGTTTTACCGTGGTCAACGTGCCCGATAGTACCAATATTTACGTGGGGTTTCGAGCGGTCAAACGTCTCTTTTGCCATGACTTAAGTACGCTTAAAATTAAAAGTTATTACGAATTTATTATACACTACTAATTGATCCTGCTGGCTTTACTGCAATCAAACACCGCAATCGTTAACCAAACCAGGATCAAGCCATCGCAGGCGAACCTGCCTTTTCTGAATCATACGTATTCAGAACTTTCCGAGCTTTTGAGGGGATTTGAACCCCTGACCTCTTCCTTACCAAGGAAGTGCTCTACCCCTGAGCTACAAAAGCGTTGTTACTTCTTTTCTTTTCTTCCCAAGGAAGTGCTCTACCGCATCGGCGGACCGCCCTGAGCTACAAAAGCAATTGTACTTACTAATCGTTGTTTAGAACCCAAAAAGCGATTAGCGAAAAAGTATCTATTGAAAGTTTTCGCTAATCGCTTCGATGGTGCTTCTTGGAGCGGAAGACGAGGTTCGAACTCGCGACCTATAGCTTGGAAGGCTATCGCTCTACCAGCTGAGCTACTTCCGCATTTGTCATCGTCTCCGCTTCAAAAACTGGTATTATTTGAAGCACTTTTTCAGACTCAAACTGTGGGGGCGGATGGATTCGAACCACCGAAGACATAAGTCAGCAGATTTACAGTCTGCCCCATTTGGCCACTCTGGTACACCCCCGAACAACATTTCAACACAAGCGTGAAAACCGTTTGTTTCACATTTTGGAGTCGCAAAATTATATCCATTTTTTAGATTCTCAAATTCTTTTGAAAAATTTTTCAAAAAAAATATGGCCCGGAAGCGAAAACGCCGATTCCAGGCCATATGGGCACTTTTTGACTTAGAACAACCGAACCCCGAAACTGAGCATCCGTACCGACGGACCGCGGTTGGCTTCGTAAAGATTGTTCAAATCATAGTTCACAAAGAAGTCAGGAAAGTTACGGATACCTATCTCGGCCGCCAGGCCGTAGCGCAAATCTTCGATATAAAAATTACGTCTGTCGTGGTCTACGTCCTTCGTCCCTACCTTCCGCACCTTCGTGTAGCTGCCGATACGGTAACCGCCATAAACTCCGGCGCTGATGTACGATATGAACGACCGCGAGAAACTGAGCGTAGGCATGATCGCCAAATTTACATACGGTACCACGAGCTTCGACTTCCGCACCTCTACGGGTTGCCCCTGATCATTGACCACTTCCCTGAACTCCACACCGTCATCCGTTTTGGCAATAGTATTGTTTCCATCATACATCATATTGTACCAGGAGAAATCGACCCCGAAGTCCAGGTGCAGGCGGGCGTTTTTGCCGCGAACGACATTCGCGCTTGCCACGTACCCCAGGCTCACATACCGCGACCCGAATGGTTTTAAATCGTAGTCGTCTTTATTGAAACCGGCCGTCGCCTCGTTGGTACCGTAGGTATTGAGGCCCAATGCGATATTGAATCCCTTCCGCGGGCTCGATCCGCCCCACGAAGTCCTGCGGAAATGCTTGCCTACCCGCCGGTACGTGGAATCCGAAGCCACTACCTCGTCACCGTCCTTCACTTTCACCCCGCTGTTGTCGATCGACACCCGCGTATCGCCGTCCTTGATGTGAATACCCCGCAGACCGATCCTGACGTAATCCTTTTCCTCCTGGTCACCGGGGTTTTTCAGGTATTTGTTCCCGTTGAATTCCTCCCGCAACAATGTCGTGTCCCCAGCGGTACTGTCCAGGCGTATTTTCAGATCTTTCAAAAGCGCGTTCAAGTCATACCTCATGATCTTTTCGAGCTCCTGCCGGTTTTCGCCGTAAATGATCAGCCTCGTTTTATCCCCGAATGTTACGATGATCGAGTCCTTATCCTGCGCTGAGGGGCGCCAGCGTTTCTCATCGGCTAATCTCAATGAACCGGCACGCGTGCCAATGGCTGCCAATACGAACAGCACTACCATTGCATATATTTTACTTTTCATGGCACAATAGATTACAGTTTTGTCTTCTCTTTAGGGTGATCTTTTTTGTCATCCTTGCTACGCAGGCGATCGTCCACACGTGCCACAAGGTTTTTCGGATTAAAACCCACTTCGTCCCAGTCGACCTTCTCGCCCGCCCTTGCATTTTTGAGCTGACGGAAAACCCTTGCAAACCGGGTGTTACGTGGTTTTTCTTCCACTTCATTCGTACCGGTCTCCACGGCCACGACAATTGTTCTTGTCGGTTCCGCCTCCGGCTTGTTCACCCGACTAACAGCTGGCTCATCGGGTAAAGTCTTGATATCCTGCGCAACAGGCATATTTAAAGGCTCCGGCTGAATTGCATTCACCGAAACCGATGGTTTTTCATTGATCGCAAATTCCTGAACTCCTTGAACAGGTGCAGGCGCTGTGGCCGGAGTTTTCATATCCTGTGTTTTAACCGGCGCTTTCGCTATTTGTGCCGCAGGCAATTTCTCTCGGTTGTCATTTTTGCCCGAACCTGCCAATGCATTGTCCGACGGCCCGTTACCTGTTTTCTCAACAGAAACTATTTGCTCAACCGGCTGCTTTGCATTGTTTACCGGAGAAACCGCCGAGTCATTCCGCATCGGCCTGGCTGCCGCGATGGTCCGCTCCGATTGAATGCTATGCGGCGAAACGCCCTGCTGATTTTGCCAAACCAGGTATCCGCCCATCACCGCCGCAGCCACTCCGGCCGCCGCATACCAACCCCACACAACCTTACGATGCCGTACAGGTTGCTTTTCCTGAATTTTCAGCCACGCATTTTCCGAAGGCGTTCTTTCCAATCCTTCGAGCCTGCGTTTGAAAAGATCATCAACAGGATGCTTTTTCATAGTCTACTTTTTTTTTATAATCATGCTGCCATTCCACGACCATTTTCTGCAACAATGCCCGGGCGCGATGCAATTGTGATTTCGATGTACTTTCAGTAATGCCCAGCATTTGGGCAATTTCAATATGTGCGTAGCCTTCGATAGCGTACAGGTTAAAAACTGTCCGGTAACCGACCGGCAAAGATTCGATCAGCGCCATTAACTCCTCCGTTTCCAGGTTCTGGTCGGCGTGGGTATAGTCTGGAATATTGTTGGCTTCGTCCGAAATGTTGTCTTCCAAAATCCGCTTTTTCTTCCGCAAATAGCCCAGCGACTCGTTCACCATAATCCTCCTGATCCACCCTTCGAAGCTCCCTTCGCTGTTGAACTGGCTTATTTTTTCAAAAACCCTTAGAAACCCTTCCACCATCACATCCTCGGCCGCCATTTCGTCGCATACATAGCGAAAGCACAAAGCCAGCATTCGATGGCTGTATTTGTCGTAGAGCTGCCGCTGCGCTTTCGGATCTTCCTTCCTGAGGGCTTTGACGAGCTGTGCTTCCTGGCTAAATAATGCTAAAATTC
This sequence comes from Dyadobacter beijingensis DSM 21582, assembly GCF_000382205.1. Lineage (GTDB taxonomy): Bacteria > Bacteroidota > Bacteroidia > Cytophagales > Spirosomataceae > Dyadobacter > Dyadobacter beijingensis. The sequence goes on along the minus strand of NZ_KB907790.1, from coordinate 375,249 downwards.
GACCCATTCTAATTGGTGGTTTCGACAGCAAGATGCGCATTCCGCTGCGTCAGGTTGCATGTGCCGGAAAAGTTTTTTGATATTTTTTTAGCTTTGATGCGAATATCATTCATTGACCATCAAAAGGACTTCCCTAATGCTCGACTCCTCTGCGCCCATCGGTATTTTCGACAGCGGAATCGGCGGTATGACCGTCGCCAGCGCCGTTACCAAATTGCTTCCCCAGGAAAACACCATTTATTTCGGCGACACGGCGCATTTACCTTATGGCGACAAATCCACAGCAGCCATTCAGGCCTATTCGATCAAGATTTGCAATATGCTGTTGCAGCAAAACTGCAAGCTGATCCTCATCGCCTGCAACTCCGCATCCGCGGCCGCATACGAGCTCGTGCGCGAGTACGTGGGAAGCAAGGCGAAGGTGTTGAATGTGATCGATCCGGTCGTGGACTATGTGAAGGAGCATTATGAGGGCAAAACGATCGGCCTCATTGGTACCAAGCAGACGGTCCTTTCGAATGTGTATAAAAAGAAAGTCGATGCGCTGGACCGTAACATCCATTTGAAATCACTGGCCACGCCGTTGCTGGCGCCAATGATCGAAGAAGGCTTTTTCGACAACAATATCAGCGAGAGCGTAATCGCCAATTACCTGTCGGACTCGTCACTAAATGGCATCGAAGCATTGATATTGGGCTGCACGCATTACCCGCTGATCAAAACGCAGATCCGCAAATTCTACGGCGAAGCGATCGAGACGCTCGATACGTCCGAAATCGTGGCGCGCTCGTTGAAGGCCTGGCTCGAACAGCATTACCTGATCAACGAAAAAGGCGAAGGCAGGCGGCAGTTCTATGTTTCAGATTACACGTTATCATTCGAACAGTCGACGAATATATTCTTCGGCCGGCAAATTCAGCTGGAACATTACCCACTTTGGGAATAATGCATGGCCGCAACCCGCATTAGTAAATCAGTTTCACGGGACCGAGTAATCCCGACGGCATTGGCTGCCAGCGCGTCGCATCGAACTTTTTATAAGTGATATCCACGATATTGATGTCGTAAAATTTCTTCCAGTCGGGCTGCTGCTGGTCGCGCAGGCGCATGTAGTTGGCCGAAAGGTTTGTTACCTCTATTTCGAGGACATTGCCTTTTTGTTTCAAGGCATGACCGGCATAAACCTGAAACGGAATATGCCAGGCGGTACCCAGGTCTTTGCCATTCAATTTAACGCTGGCCACTTCGCGTACATCGCCCAGGCTAATACCTGCGTCCTCATATTGCTTCAGTGGCCCTTTCAGATCGAAAGTAATTCGGTAGCGTGCCTTTCCTGAAAAATATTCAACAGAATCCGGCAGCGTTGTCCAGGATTTCAATGTGGTAAGTTTCGCGGGAGCTGGCAGTGAAGGCTTCCCATTGAGAAATGACACTTCCCATTCACCTTTTATCTCCCATTCTTTTGATACACCGCTTACAAACGGGATATCGGAACCATCTGCGGCGCTTTCCAGAAAACACGATTCCCCGGGCGACAGATCCAGGAATATTTCTTCATGCCCGGCAACCGTCCGAGTATGCAAAAGCGATTCTCCGCGCATCGGCGTATTTCGCGACATTGTCTTCCCATTTCCGATGCGTACCCATCCGCCTTGAAATGTGTTACCAAGGTTAGCCACAAAATACAAGGACATCCCGCCCGATGATTTCTTACGGATAAATGTCAGCCCCTTTTCCGCCAATTGTTCCCTAACCACCCCATTACCTGCCAGGTCTGCATTCAGGTTCATCGAAACCTTCACATTTTGGAGACTTGATACCTTTTTGACTGCTTCATCAAATGCTTGTTGCCGCTCTTCATGCCCGGCATTTCCGGTAACCTTGGAAGGCAATTTTTGATCAAAAACAATTTTCGCGCCCGCATTAGCCAGCCGTTGCAGCTCCTTCAATGTTTCCTCCGGTAGATAAGTCGCCGACGGGATTACCAAAGTCTTGTAAGTTGCATTACCCGAATTCAAAACGCCATTAGAACCGACGGTAAACTTTTTCAACTGCAAATCCGACACAAAATCGAATGCATAACCTTCCCGCCACAGCCTTTCCGACAACTTTCCAAAAGGCAAATCCAACAACCAGCGGTCTACATGATGTACTTCCAGCAAATGTACGCCACCGCCCGACTTCGCCCTGGTGGCCCACAGATCGTGGATCGGGAAATAGACAAGCACGTCGTTGTCAGGCTTACTATCCTGCAACAATTTCTGGCACCACTCCACATATTGGTTCAGCAACGGAAAATGCTCCGAGAAATGGGCTGTTTTGCCAAAATTCGTCGATGCATAAAAGAGCCAGCCGGGGAAGCCTTCCTTTTCGGGAGAATAGGTAGAGCCGTGGTAGAAAATATGGTTGATACCGGCCGTGAAGAGCTCGTCGATCTGCGGTTTTACCTGCGAAAGCGACACCTTGAAGTGGTTCGCGAGCCAGGTACCGGTTTCAGAACTGACCAGTTTTTTGCCGGACAAATTTGCTGCCGACGACGCGAATTTCATCGCCAGCGGGTTCGGAGTTCCGAACTGATCGATCGAATAATCGGGGTCGATGCGCAGACCGGGCATGCTGAAACGGCTCGTGCCGAATGACTCCGTCTCCGGAATGTCCGCCGCCTCGTACAAATCGAGCAGGTTACCGGGCGAGCCGTGCGCCTGGTAGCGCGTCAGAAAGCCGTGCTGACGGCTCCAATCGGTCCAGGGTTTCGCATACCTTTCCAAAAGCAGCTCCGCGAGCGTCTGGTGATAATCGATTTTGACCAATGTCGCCTCCGGGTTGCCCGTCGAGTCGTTCAGCAAATGCAACTTTTCCAACAGATCATATTTTCGCCTCGACTGGAATTGCTCTGCGAAATCCGCCGTCCAGTTAGCGCCATATGCTTCATAGGAGTCGTTGTACATCGATCGCGGCTTTTCCGGGGATCGGGCAAATGCGGAATCGAAGCGTACGAGGTATTGCTGCATCCCCGTCGCATTGAACGGGTCGAGGACAAACCCGTCCCCGCCGGGTGCCGGGCGCTTCACTTTCTGTCCGGTCGGCTTCACAACCGGCTTCCCGTCCGTAACCGTCATGCTTTGCGCCGCCATCGCGGGGCTTACATTCGGGCCGCCGAAAGGCCAGCCGGTACCTGTCGTCATATCCACGCCCAATCCCAGCCGCTTACCCTCGCGAATGGTATGCTGCATTACTTCCAGCCATTGCGGGCTCAGAAACGAAATGTTTTGCTTCTCGTAACCCTTTACGCCGTAAATCGGAATGATATGCACGCCGCCGACGCCCGATTTGCTGAAATATTCCAGCTGGGCCGTGATGTCGGCCTTGTTCACGGCGCTGCCCATCCACCACCAGTAAGTCCAGGGTTTGGCCGTGGAAATGCTTTGCGCATGGGCACTGACAAATTGGAATAACAGGAATGCAAAGCAGAGATTAAGACGACGCATGGCGGGGAATGTGTTTTTGTTTTAAAGACGCGCAACGCATTATCTACGCCATTACGGAGGACTATTTTATTAAAACAAAAAGGCGGAACCGCATTGGCTCCGCCCTCTAATATCTTGTATTTCGGATCAATTCTCGTAGGCCGACCGCACCCGCGCTGCCACGAATTGCCGCTCCGCCTGTGCTCTCTTGGAATTGCGGTACCAGAAGTACCCGATCGCCGCCACGAGCAGATAGGGCATTACAAACAGGAACATAATGCCGGTGTTTAAACCTACACCTACATTGTTACGGCCATTGCCCATTGAACTTTCTACCGATCCGCGGCACATCGCGCATTGCGCAAATGCCCCCGCGCTGTTCATCAGGAACAGGATCACCAGGCCGGATATCACTAAGAATTTTTTCATACGTAATAAGGACTAATCATCAAATATACGATTACACCGGTAACACTTACATACAGCCAGATCGGCATAGCCCATTTAACTGCCTTCCGATGCTGCGCAATCTGGTTGGTATAACCGAAATACACCGCACGCAATACAAACCAAACGACCCCGATCGATAACACGATATGCGAGATGAGCAAAAAGTAGTAAACCGGCCGGATGAAACCCGTTCCGCCGAATGGTGTGGCTTCGTTGGAAATGTGGTAAAGCACATAACAAACGAGAAACACCGCGCCGAGCAAGAATGCCCCGGTCATAATCTGGCGGTGAGCCGCAATGTTCTTCTGCTTGATAAAATAGAAACCCATGATCAGTAGCATGGATGTGAGGGTATTGATCACCCCGATCACATGCGGCAATACTTTCGTCCACTCGCCCAGATCGATTTTCTGCCGGATTCCCAGCAGCAATGCCACCACTACCGGAATGGCAATGGCCAAAACATTGATAATACGTTCGTATTTTGGTTTTTTTTCAATTACTAATGTTGCCATACTCACTTATTGCTCATTCTTCTTTTCATAATCGAGGATCTTGATCTCGGCCATCAGCCGGTCGGTTTCCTCCGCGTCTCCGGCCTTGTAAAAGCCCCTCACATGTCTTTCCCGGTCGATCAGCACGATTTGTCCGGCCGGTCCATTCAATGCTTCACTGCCTTTCTCATTGTCCGTCAATTCCTTTTCAAAACAGCTTGCTATCGCTATGCTATCGGCCTTCACCGATTGCCAACTGCCGTTTCTGACGGAACCTGTCGATACAGCGACTATTTGCAATTCGGGTATCGAGGCTTTCAAGGCAGCCAGCCTTTCCAGTTCGTCCGCCCCCCGTTCGCAGGGTTCGCCGCAGTTTGCCGGTATCCGGCTTACCACTGTCAAATGCCCGTCCAGTTTTACAGCTGCAAACAAGCCACAATCATTTGAAACCTGGTGAAACAGCGTATCACCGTTTTGAACCACCGCCGATCCGCTGCCGTCCTTCTCCGCCACGAAATAAGGCAGGTCGTAATGGTTCGTTCCGAACAGTTTCAGTAATGCAAAAATCAAAGCCGGAATTACTAATGTGATAATCAGTAACCCGGCTTTGGGAAATTTCTTCATTTATATATTACTTAAAGATCGCCTGGAAAATTGCATCGCCTTCCAGCAGGAGCGCCAGGATCAACCAGGCTACGAATATCACCGGAACGAGTATCGACCAGATCAGCGTCTTTGTTTCATGTTTCAAGTGCATGAATTCCCCCACGATATAGAATGCCTTCACGATGGTGAGAACGATGAAGATCGATATTTTAAAAACTCCGTGAGGAATTGTAAATGCGATCGCAAATTCGCCGGCGGTAATGAACAGAAGAATCCAAAAGGTCTTCCAGATCGCTTTACGCTGCTCGGCTCCCGCTTCGGGATCCTGGTTGTGTACGTGGTGATGATGTACTTCCGCCATTTTACTTCAATTTTAATATTGTCCTATAATTTAAACCAGGTAGAAGAATGTAAATACAAACACCCAAACCAGATCCACAAAGTGCCAGTAGAGACCTACTTTCTCCACCATTTCGTAGCTGCCTCTCCTGTCGTACAAGCCGGTGGCCGCGCGGAAGAAGATGAGGATGTTCAGGATCACACCCGAGAATACGTGTGTTCCATGGAAACCGGTGATGAAGAAGAAGAAATCCGCAAACGCAGGAGGACCGTATTGGTTTTCGGTCAGGTTAGCGCCGTGGATGGTCTTCTCAATCCAGGTTCCGTTTTCGATCACTTTCATCACGGTACCAGCGTCGGTTCCGTGGATAAAGTGGGTCCATTCCCAAGCCTGGCAACCAAGGAAGGTAAAACCACCCAGGATAGTCCAAAGCATATATTTTTCCACATTCGCGCGGTCCATGCGGTGACCGGCCTCCACTGCAAGTACCATTGTAACGGAGCTAGCGATAAGGATGAATGTCATGATACCAACAAATACCAGCGGCAATGATACGCCGTGCAGGAACGGTACGGCTTCGTATACCCTCTCAGGTACGGGCCAGTACATGTTGGAGAATGTAAAATCTTCGTGTTTTCCGGAGAAAGCGGGGAAACTAAACCGGGCTGTACCATATGCCACCAGCAAGGCAGAGAAAGTAAAGGTATCCGAGATGAGGAAGAACCACATCATCAGTTTACCGTAACTTGCTTTCATAGGCTCAATACCCCCCAACCACATTTTGGGTTCTACCGCGCCGGGTGTTGTTACATGTGCCGCCATTGATAAAAGAAATTATTAATTAAAGGTCAATAAAAAAACAAAAAGGTATAACCAGAGTATATCCAAAAAGTGCCAGTAAGTGGCGCTGATCTGAATTCTTCTCAGATTTTTGGAATGCACGTTCAGCTTAAATGCCGAAGTCAATGCGAATACCAAAACAATCAGGCCGGTAATGATGTGGAAACCATGAAGCCCTGTGAACACGTAAAAGAACGAACCGGACGGGTTTCCAACAAAATAGACATTCATCGCCACCAGCTCTTTCCAGCCTTGAAACTGCATATAAAGGAAGATCAGGCCGAGTACAAAAGTAATAGAAATTGCTATTTTCAATTGTTGGAACTGATCTTTTTTTGCCGAAAAATAGGCCCATTGCATCGCCACACTGCTCATTATCAGCACCACCGTGCTGTACCAGAATATCTGCGGCATTTCAAATTCCAGCCAGTTGCCTTCTGCACGGCGCACGAGGTAAGCGCTGCTTTGCGAGGCAAAAAGCATGATGATCGTCACGAGGAACAACCAAAGAATGAACTTCTTCGGGTCCATCGAGAGCGTCTCCTGCGGCTCTCTTTCCAATTTAATTTGCTGAACGTTTTCCATTTTCTCTCGATGCTATATCACAATTTATCCAACAAAAAAGCAATCTGAACGATAGGCAGGTAAATGAACGATCCGAACATCAGCTGCTTCGCGGTCTTGTCCGTGCAGGTGCGCATGAGATGGAACGTCTGCGCGAGGAACAACACCCCGAAAATCGTCGCGATGAACGCGGAGTTGATGCCTGTCATTCCCAGTTCGTACGGCAGCCAGCCGATCGGAAGCAGGAACAACGTATAGATCATGATCTGCAAAGTCGTATCAGCGTCTTTCAAACCGTTGGCGGGAAGCAATTTGAAACCTGCTCTTTTGTAATCTTCATCCAGTACCCAAGCAATGGCCCAGAAATGCGGGAATTGCCAGAAGAACTGGATCGCAAACAGAATGCCGGGTTCCAGACCGAAATGGTTCGTCGCGGCCACCCATCCGATCATCGGAGGAAATGCGCCGGGGAATGCGCCTACGAACACGGCAATCGGGCCGACGCGCTTCAATGGCGTGTAAACGAACCCGTACAATACCAGCGACAGCAATGAAATGAGGCCTGTCGTCAGGTTGAAAACCGTTACAAATATTGCCAGCGATGCTACCCCTAGGATCACTGCCCAGACAGCCGCTTGTTCTACGGTAATTCTTCCGCTTGGTAACGGCCGTGAAGCCGTTCTTTTCATCATTTTATCCAGGTCCTTTTCGAGGATCTGGTTGATAATGTTCGCTGCGCCGGTGATACCGATCGATGCGAGGATGAAAAGTACCATATCGGACGTTTTCACTTCTTTCGCACCGAGGCAATACCCCATCGCACCGGAGAAGGCAATCAACGACGCCAACCGGAACTTCAATAATTCAAACAGAACTCCTAATCTCTCTCTGATCTTCCCAACCCCACTTACGCTTTCCTCTACTGAAATCATTTTTACAGAAATTGAAAATTATGACTGGCTACCAGCCGTCGCGGCCACGCCTTGATACTTCAAATATTTCTTGCCGTTGACGACCAGCCAGACAATGAATTGCAGACCGATCAGCAGTACCGCGAATGTGAGGTGTATCGGCTGCGCAAATGCGGGAACCCCCAGATACGCCATAATCACACCCGTTGCGATCTCCGCGATGAGGATCAAGAGGCAGGCGATGGCAATTTTGCCTGCTACCGTTCCCCGGTTTCCCGATTTCAATACCTTATTGATCCAGATTGCATTCACAACAAAGACCAGTATCGAAAACGAGCGGTGTATGTAAAAGTTGGCCCCGAGCTCATCGATCCATTCCGACCGCGCCCCGTAACCGAGCCTTGCTATCACCACGTCCATCGCCTCGCGCACCTGCGTTCCGAGCAGGATCTGGAATAGCGACAACGCCATTACCGCGATCCCTATTCCGCTCAGCAGCTTCTCACTGCCTTCTCGTAATGTGAGCACCTTTTCGACATAGCCGGCCCACGTAAACACGTAAAGCACGATGAAAATAATCACTATGGCGAGCAGCATGTGCACTGTGACAATCAGCGGGTGCAATTCGAAAGAAACCACTTTCGCACCGAGCCAACCCTGGAAACCCGTCAGCAGAAATGCCCCGAGGCTCCAAAAGAATACTTGCTTGTTTCCGGATTTAAGAAAAGGAATGGAGGCGAGCAGCATCAGAAAAATGATGATGCCTGTAAGCGCTCCTACAAGCCTGTTTACGTACTCAGTCCAGGTTTTCGTCGCATTAAACTCGACTTCTCCTTTCAGCTTCGCACCGTAAATCTCCTTGTAATTGGCAGGAAGTTGTGATGCTTCGGTAGGAGGGACCCATCTGCCGAAGCATTTAGGCCAGTCGGGACAGCCCATTCCTGAGCCTGTGCTTCTCACGATGCCCCCTGCTATCACTACCAGGTAGAGCGAAATGAGCGTATTTAAAGCGAATCGCCGGAACCGGCGATTCGCTTTAAGATCAATGATGTGTTTTGAACTGGTCATTAAAGTTTTGGGACTCAATCACCTTCTCCGTCGCGATCAGCTCATTTTCATGAGGGAAGTTGGATTCCGGTGTTTGAGAATACGGGATGTTCTGAGGGATGAAATCCTCTTTGGCACCCGGTTTGCTGTAATCATATGACCAACGATACACCGCAGGAATCTCGCCTTCCCAGTTTCCGTGACCCGGAACAATAGGGGCTGTCCATTCGAGCGTGTTGGAACGCCATGGATTTTGTGGTGCCTTTCTACCTTTGAAAATGCTGTAAAAGAAGTTCCAGAGGAAGATGAACTGTGCCAGGAACGTGAATATCGCTGCAATAGAGATAAACATGTTCATGTCCATAAACTTATGCGTAAAGTCGTAGCTGGTGAACTGGTAGTAACGGCGAGGGAAGCCCGCGATACCTACATAGTGCATTGGGATGAATACCATGTAAATTCCAAGGAACGTCATCCAGAAGTGCGCCTGGCCCAGTGACGTGTTCATCATGCGGCCGAACATCTTAGGGAACCAGTGGTATACCCCTGCAAACAGACCGAAGGCCGATGCAGCACCCATTACCAGGTGGAAGTGGGCTACTACGAAGTAAGTATCGTGCAATTGAATATCCAATGCACTGTTACCAAGGATGATACCGGTCAAACCACCCGATACGAACAGGGATACCAGACCGATCGAGAACAACATACCTGGGGTGAACACGATGTTACCTTTCCAGAGTGTTGTAATGTAGTTAAAACCTTTCACCGCAGAAGGTACCGCGATAATCAGCGTCAGGAACATGAAGACCGATCCGAGGAATGGGTTCATACCTGTTACAAACATGTGGTGCGCCCATACGATAAATGCAAGGAATGCGATACCGAGCATGGATGCGATCATCGCGCGGTAACCGAAGATCGGTTTGCGTGAGTTCGTCGCGATTACTTCGGATGTAATACCCAAAGCCGGCAGGAGTACGATGTATACCTCAGGGTGGCCGAGGAACCAGAACAAGTGCTGGAACAGGATCGGGCTACCACCCACGTTTGGCAGCGCTTCACCATTGATGTAAATGTCGGAAAGATAGAAGCTGGTACCGAAGTGACGGTCGAAGATCAGCAGCAATACAGACGAAAGCAATACAGGGAAAGAGATCAGACCCAGTACCGCCGTGATCAGGAATGACCAGATCGTCAGAGGCAGACGGTCGAAAGACATACCTCTTGTACGCAGGTTGATAACGGTAGTAATGTAGTTGATACCACCCAACAGCTGCGAAACGATGAAGAATGCCATACTAGCCAACCACAAAGTCATACCCATGCCTGAGCCGGGGTGTGCCTGCGGCAATGCGCTCAATGGAGGGTAAATTACCCAGCCACCGGCAGCAGGTCCTTGTTGCAGGAACAAAGAAGCGAACATGATCACGCTGGCCAGGAAGAAGAACCAGTAAGAAAGCATGTTCATGAAACCCGACGCCATATCGCGCGCTCCCACTTGAAGCGGGATCAGGAAGTTACTGAAAGTGCCGCTCAAACCTGCTGTCAATACAAAGAATACCATGATGGTACCGTGCATTGTAACCAAAGCGAGGTAAAAGTTAGGGTCGAGCTTACCCGCGTCGCTGATCCATCCACCCAGCACAGGCTTCAACCAGGAAAGGTTAGAATCGGGCAAACCGAGCTGGATACGGAAGATCACCGACATGGTAATACCGATAACAGCCCACAAAATACCTGTGATCAGATACTGCTTGGCAATTACTTTGTGGTCTTCACAAAATACATATTTCTGCCAAAAGCTTTGTGCTTCATGGTGGTGGTCATGCTCGTCTGCGTGGTGGTGAGCTGTTTCCAATCCTTCAATAGCTGACATATACTTTTATTGTATTTTAATTAATAGAATTATCGTAGACTAGAACTTGCTCCGGCACCGCCAGCAGCTGTTGCTGAGCTGTCGGCCTTAGGTGCTGCTGCTTCGGCTGGCACATATTTCATGGCCTTCGCTTTCAGGTTCTCAGGAACTTTCGCAAGATACTCTGGGTAAGTCGACAGGAATGTTGCCTGTTCTGAAACCCATTTCTTGTATGTAGCCTCGTCGTCTACGATCAATCTCATTTTCATTGAAAAGTGACCTTGTCCACATACCTCCGTACAAGCAATCTCGTAGTCAAATTTCGGGTTACCGGTTTCGGCGCGCATATCCGCAGTTGTCTTGTCCGGTACGAACCAGAATTTGGTCGGCATACCTGGCACCGCATCCATTTTCACCCGCATGTGCGGAATGAATACGCTGTGCAATACGTCGCGGGCGCGGATTTTCAGCAATACCGGACGGCCCACCGGAATGTGCATTTCAGAAGGGTTGGTAAAGTCGTCGAATGAATTTTCGTCGGACAAGTCGATACCCACTTCGTTTTGCGCATCAATCAATTTATAGTTGTAATCACCCAGCTTGTTGTTATCGACACCGCCGTAACGGGCGATCCAGTTGAACTGCTTACCGGTGATCTCGATTACCTCCGCATCGCGTGGTGCTTCTGCCGTGATATCCGACCATGCTTTCCAGCCGGTGAATACGAGCAATGCCATTACGATAGCCGGGATGATCGTCCAGATCAATTCGAGCTTATGGTTTTCAGGATAGAATGTCGCGCGGTGGTTTTTCTTGTGCTGGTATTTCCAGGCAAAGAAGAACACGAGGAAGTTAACGAGAATGAACGGAATGGTCAGAATCCCCATCGAGAACCAGAACAGGTCGTCGGTTCTTCTACCGTGAACAGACGATGCCTCGGGAAGGAAGAATTCGCGTGCATGCAGATATGACCAGGTAATTGTCACGGCACCCAGCAACAATGTCACGATAAACATGGCACCGTTGAATTTATTACCAGATGTTTCAATCTCGTCTGAATCAGTCTTGTTGATACTCTTCAAAACACCCTGCAGCCTGGATATAACCACCCCGGTGAGGACAATGAATACAAGAGCAACTAATGCGATAATAATATACATGATGATTTACTGGTTTTGCAATTAGGCGATATCGTGATGCAGTGATTCCTCCAACATCGGGTGATTTCTCGGGATCAGATTTGCCTTCGTCAATTGATTTGCGATCGAATATGCAAATGCGCTAAGGAAGATCAGGAAAAAGCCCCACTCCAACGGACCAAGTTCAGCACTTGCACCAACCGTTCCCGGCATAATGTTCGTGTAGAAATCGAACCAGTGTCCGACGATCACACTCCAGCACGCCACTTTCAGGATCGAATGTGTAAACTTCGCATCGCGGGTCATCAATACCAGGAATGGGAAGAAGAAGTTCAAGAACAAAGTAATAAAGAATGGCGCCTTGAAAAATCCACCGTGTCCGCGGAAACGCTCGATGAAATAGATCGTTTCTTCCGGAAGGTTAGCATAGTAGATCAAAAGGAATTGCGCGAACCACACGTAAGTCCAGAAAATGCTGAATGCGAATACAAACTTACCAAGGTCGCGCAGGTGGCTTGAATTTACCGCTCTCAGGTAACCCTTTTCACGCAATGTCACGATCGTGAGGGTAATAACAGCCAGACCGGCCACGTGCCAGCTAGCCAATGTATACCAGCCGAACATGGTGCTGAACCAGTGAGTATCGATCGACATTACGAAATCCCATGCGGAAGTAGATGATGTTACACCGAACACCACGAGGAATGCAGTTCCCAGACGGATCGACTTCTCGTAAAATTCAGTTCCGCCGATTTCATCTTCCTGCAATGAAAGGCTGCGCAGCTTTTTCCACATCAGGTACCAAACCACGAAGTAAATAACGAGGCGTCCCAGGAAGAAAGGCGTATTCAGATATCCGTGCTTGCCAGCGATGATCTTGTCATATTCAGGACCGCCTACTTCGTACAAACCTTCATGCGTCCAGTGGAAAAGATCGTGACCGCCCAGAAGGAAGGTAATGATCAATACTGCACCTGTTACAGGCAGGAATGCAGGCAGTGCCTCAGGAACTCTTTTGAATACCGCCGACCAGCCAGCCTGTGCCAGGTAGTTATAAGAAAGGAAGAACATCCCCACAACGGACATTCCGGTAAAATATACACCGTTTACCCAGAGGTTCGCCCAAATGCGCGCAACCCAGCTTTTTGCATGGTGACCCTCGGCAGCAGCGCCGTGTGCGTCTGCACCATGTCCGGCAGCCGCAGCCGCTCCGTGCTCAGCAGCCGCGTGGCCAGCCGCCGCAGCGTGCTCTGCCCCATGCGCAGCCACTTCGTGACCACCACCGCCATTGGCTGCGAGGTATGCTCCTAATAGTACAAGAGCCAGTCCTACACCGCCACCAATGAGCAAACTTTTCTTAGCTCCTGATGTAAATTCAAACCGTTCTTCAATAGAAGGAATCGAATGTGCTGATGCCATTATTTAAATTATTTCTCTGTTTTCAAAATTGTACTTAGGCCCCTTTCTGCAATTTCTGTACGTAGTGTACGATCTTCCAGCGTTCCTCCGGGTTGATCTGGGAGCCGTGAGGCCACATGCGCGCCTTACCGTGCGTGATCACGTGGAAAATATGTCCTTCGTTCAGGTTTTTGTAAGCGTCGCTCGCATAGTTGGGAACACCTTTGTACATCGCTCCCACTTTTCCGTCTCCTGCTCCGGTTGCGCCGTGGCAGTGCTGGCAATATCTGTCGTACAATACCTTTCCTTCCGCAAGTGTCTTCTCGTTCAAAGGAACCGGGTTCTTCAATACTTTCTCAGCGATCTCGATGCTGTCGGCAGGAATGTTGTACACCATCAGGTCCACTACCGCTGAATCCGAAGATCCGAAGCTGGTATGGTAGTTACGACGTGCCACCGTACCGGCTACCGGCAGGCGCATGGTAAGGCCTTGCGGGTTGATAGGGTTCGCTTTCTCCTGTTTGTATGGCTCGTAACCTACTGGCAGGTACATGTTTGGAGCATATTCCTTTCCGGGGTTGTTAGGGTCCTTCTTACAACCAGCAGCAGCAGTAAGCAATACGGCAACAACCAATAGGTTTCTATATAAACTTTTCAATTTCATTGCTTTAAACTCCATTAGAATTGCTTAATGTTGACTTCTTCCGCGCCGCTGTCTTTCAATGCTCTCGATATTTCTTCTTCGGTCATTGAATTTCTGCTCATCTCGATAGCCATTATAAACTTGTTGTCTGTCGCACGAACATCAAACCGTGGGTGGAAATGGGTACCGGGTCCGAGTCCATTTGAAATCAAAAAGGTGATCACCATACCGAACGCAGTAAAAAGTACTGTTCCTTCGAATGTAATGGGGATATAGTTAGGAATCGAGAGCGGGTCCTTACCACCAATGATCATCGGCCAGTCATAGCCCATTGTCCAGATCATGAGCGTCAGCACGCAGCAGCACCCTGTCACACCAAACATAAAGGCAGCGATACCGATGCGGGTTCTTGGGTGTCCCAATGCTTCGTCCAGCCCGTGGATAGGGAAAGGAGAATATACTTCTTTAATTTTCACACCGGCTTTTCTCAGCTTGGGAACCGCGTGAAGAACAGTATCGTCATCGTCGTAAACTCCGACCAAATATTTACCAGATAATTCTGCCATACTATTACTTAATTATAATCTCTACAATTCGCTTTTACGCAATGCTTTTATTCCTGATCCTTATTGTAAGCGGGTTCAGCAGCCCCGCGCTGTCTTACTTTCGCCACGCCGGCGATCTTGGCAGGCAGCTGCGCAGAAGTTGAACGCAGTACCGCTTTTACTTCCGCCATGTTTACTACCGGCAGGTATTTCGAGAACAGGAGGAACAATGTGAAGAACAAACCGAAGGAGAAAATGTAATCCCCGATATCGTACCGTGTTGGCGAGAACATCGTCCAGCTTGAAGGTACGTAGTCACGGTGCAGGGAGGTCACGATAATTACGAAACGCTCGAACCACATACCGATGTTTACAATCACTGAGATGAAGAATGTAAACGAGATGCTACGACGCAGTTTTCTTGACCAGAAAAGCTGTGGAGAGATTACGTTACAGGTCATCATCGCCCAGTATGCCCACCAGTAAGGACCGGTCATACGGTTGAAGAATGCGTAGTATTCATATTCGACACCACCGTACCATGCGATAAAGAACTCGGTAATGTAAGCCACACCTACAACCGAACCGGTCAGTGTGATTACCTTGTTCATCGTCTCGATGTGTTCCAATGTAATGTAGTCTTCCAGTTTGTAAACTACACGTGTGATCAGCATCAGGTTTTGCACCATCGCGAAGCCCGAGAAGATCGCACCCGCAACGAAGTACGGAGGGAAGATCGTCGTGTGCCATCCCGGGATTACCGAGGTAGCAAAGTCCATACTTACAATGGTGTGTACCGAAAGTACAAGTGGCGTAGACAGACCTGCGAGGATCAATGAAATGTATTCGTAACGTGCCCAGGTTTTAGCCGAACCGTCCCAGCCCATTGCAAATGTTCCGTACATGAATTTCGAAACTTTGCTTGTAGCGCGGTCGCGGATGGTAGCAAGGTCAGGGATCAGACCGATGTACCAGAAAACCAATGATACGGAGAAGTAAGTACTGATCGCGAATACGTCCCAAACGAGTGGCGAGTTAAAGTTAACCCACAATGAACCGAATGCATTGGGTAATGGAAGCGCCCAGTAAGCCATCCACGGACGACCCATGTGCATCAAAATAAACGAAGCAGCACAAATAACGGCGAAGATCGTCATCGCTTCCGCTGCGCGGTTGATGGAAGTTCTCCATTTCTGGCGGAAGAGCAAGAGGATCGCGGAGATCAGCGTTCCCGCGTGACCGATACCCACCCACCATACGAAGTTGGTGATGTCCCAGGCCCAACCTACTGTTTTATTCAAACCCCAAACTCCGAGGCCTTCCCACCAGGTCCATGCGAGACACACAGATCCATATGCCAGAACGATCAGCGAAAGTCCGAAAGCAATCTTCCATTCTTTCGTTGGAGTCGCCTCCACGTGGCGGCATATGTCTTCCGTTACGTCCGCGTACGTTTTCCCACCTTGAATCAGCGGTTCTCTTACAGGTGAAGTAACATGCATACTACTATTTATTTATAATGATTGGATCGTCTGTTATTCTAAACTTTCAAAAATTAAGCGTGCTCTTTCTCAGCTTTTTCCGCTTTTGCAGCAGCATCCTTGTTACGGACCTTTGTGAGGTAAGAAATTTGCGGACGAACGTTGATTTCTTCCAGCATATGGAATGCGCGTCCTTCTCTTTCCACTTCAAGCAATTTCGAAATGCGACTTTCCGGATCGTTCATGTCACCGAAAGTAATCGCGTCGGTTGGGCATGAAGAGGCACAGGCCACATTTACTTCACCGTCAACAATGCGTCTTCTTTCTTTCTTCGCAGTCAGCTTCGCTTCCTGGATTCTGTGAACACACATCGAGCACTTCTCGATTACCCCTCTTGAACGTACGGTTACGTCAGGGTTAATGACCATTTTACCGAGGTCATTATTGAAGTTATAATCGAAGTTGTCGTTATCAAAATATTTGAACCAGTTGAAGCGACGTACTTTATAAGGGCAGTTGTTTGCACAATATCTCGTACCCACGCAACGGTTATATGCCATTTGGTTCAAGCCCTCGGAGCTGTGGGTAGTCGCCAATACCGGACATACCGTTTCGCAAGGAGCATTGTTACAATGCTGGCAAAGCATTGGCTGGAAGGTAACTTCCGGATTTTCGGAAGCGATTTCCAATCCGCGAAGATCTTCTACCTCCGCGTCGCTGCTGTAATAGCGGTCGATACGCAGCCAGTGCATTTCACGTGCATTGATGATTTCCTGACGACCTACCACCGGGATGTTGTTCTCGTTCTGGCAGCTGATCACGCAAGATCCGCAACCGAAGCAGGTGTTCAGGTCGATCACCATACCCCATGAGTGGTTCTTATATTTATGGCCGTTCCAGAGCGACAGGTCTGTTGCATCCACCTCGCCTTCGGAAGTCTGGATTTTCGGAACGAAACGTCCGGCCATCGGATCCTTCTGGAAGTGAGAAAGTACAGTTTCCTGAAGAACCGACTTACGGTTCATTACTGTATTGTGCGTCTGGGTCTGAGCGATTTCACGGGTATCACCTGTTTTCGACAGGGTTACTTCTCCTGGTGTGAAGTTCAGGAAGCCTTCGGTGAAAGTAGCAAACGGGAATACGTTTTTACCTACGCCATTGGCCGATTTACCAGCCTTCTCACGGCCGTAACCTACCGCCACCGCAACAGTGCCTTGCGCCAGACCTGGCTGAATGATCACCGGCAATTCTACCGATTTGCCTTTGATATCCAGTTTTACCACGTCACCTTGCGCTACGCCAAGCTCGGTGGCTGTCTTTTGTGAAAGATTTGCGTGGTTATCCCAGGTAGCTTTGGTAATAGGATCTGGATTTTCCTGCAACCATGGGTTGTTTGCAGCGAAACCGGTGCCCATACCTACGTTTTCGAAAATCGCCAGTTCCAGGCCTGATGACGACGCTTTGTATCTTTTTGCAATACCGGCAGCCGCCGCAGCGAGGTTTCCGGAGAATGTTGCACCGGCACCCGTCGCAGCTGACGCTACGTCGAACACACCGTCGTGCAGGGACTTAATCCAGAATTTCTCGAAGTCGCCACCACCCGCTTGCGGATAAATGTTCTTTCTCCAGTATGCTTTTACATATTCATGGTAGTCAGCCGAAGCTCCTGCCCATTTCAAAAGCGTAGATTGTGCCTGGCGCGTACTGAAAATCAAGCTGATCGCCGGCTGAACAAGGCTGTATGATCCTGCAATAGGCTCTGCATCACCCCATGATTCGAGGTAGTGCGGTGCAGGAAGGATGTATTTCAAAAGTGAAGACGTTTCATCAGCGCGGTCGTTGAAGGACACGCTCAATGAAACCTGTGGCAATGCAGATGCCAGTTCAGCACCACGTGGGTGATCATAAACCGGGTTAGCCCCCCACAAAATCAACGCAGAAACTTTGCCTCCTTTGATCTCGTCGATCAATTGGTTGGTAGCGATGTCGTTACCCTGGCGGTAGTTTGCAGGTTTGTCCAAATTGATAGTAGAACCGTAGCTGCCCAGCAGGCTGTTCAGCGCATTTACTACTACTTGTACCGAAGGATCGTTGACGCCTGAAACAACCAATGCCTGTCCTTTGGCCGCAACGAGATCCGCCGCCGCTTTGTCCAGGTGATCTACATTCAATGCAGCTGTTGCAGCGGGAGCACCGCCCAGTTTCGCAGCTACCTTATTATATAGGGCAGCTGCCACAAGACCAACCTGTGAAGGTTTTACAGCCGTGCGGTAATCCGCATTGGCGCCGGTCAGTGATAGCGTCGATTCGAATTGGTATAAACGGGACATTTGCTTGTTGCCATCATGCCCGCTGCTTACGCGACGTGTGTCGGCGAATTGCTTCGAGAATGTGTCAGGTGCAAGCCATGTTCCGAGGAAGTCGCCGTCAATGCCTACGATTACTTTCGCTTTGCTGAAATCGTAAGAAGGGATAACGGCCTTGCCGAATGACAACTCATTACCTTTCACAATTGCGTAAGAAGAGTTGGCATCGTAAACCACGTGGGTAGTGGTTGGATACTTTGCAGTGAAGTCTGCGATTACCGCCTTGGTGGACGGGCTCATTACAGTGGAAGTAAGGATCCGGATCGCGCCGCCTTTCGCAGCGATTTGTCCGAGTTGGTCCGCGATTTCCTTATCAACCGCTTCCCAGCTTACTTTGGTATCTTCTCCTTTTTTAGGACCTTTCAATTTCTCGTTGTCGTACAGGCCGAGCAGCGAAGCGTGTGCCCGTGAGCTTACGCCGTAAGAAACTTTTGAAAGGGAGTTGCTTTCTATTTTGATTGGCCGGCCCTCGCGGGTTTTGACCAGGATACTTGCGTAGTCACCACCTTCTGCGTAAGTGGATGCATACCAGTTAGATATAGTCGGGAATTCGCCTTCCGGCTTGTTAACGTACGGGATGGCCTTTTTGACCGGTGTTTCGCAGGCAGCCAATGATACCGCCGCCATTCCAAAGCCTAATACTTTAAGGAAATCGCGACGATGGGTTCCTACGCCATCTACCAGACTTTCATACTGACTTTCGGTCGGTGCACTTGGGAACTCTGAACTCGCATCTTTAACAAACTTCTCGTCATTCCTCAGCTCTTCAAGTCCCCGCCAGTATCTTTTATTAGAATTTTCCATAAAACTATTCAATACAATGAGTTGTATCCGGTATTATTTTCTTGATTAGTAGTGGCACTTAGAACATTCCAGACCACCAATATCCGCTACTTTCAAAGCCTCTTTGCTTTCGGAAGCGTGCAACTGTACCAGCTTGTCGTAGTACTGATTGTCTTTGGTATTTACCTCCGTTTTACGGTGACAATCAATACACCATCCCATCGTCAGTGACGAACGTTGCTGTATTACTTCCATTTTTTCCACCTCGCCGTGGCAGTTCTGGCATTCCAGACCACCCACGTTTACGTGCTGTGCGTGGTTGAAGTAGGCCAGGTCAGGCAGGTTGTGAACGCGCACCCATTCGATAGGCTGGTTGTTCTCGATGGAAGTATAAATCTTTTGAATTTCAGGAGATTCCTTCTTGATCACACCGTGGCAGTTCATACAGATGTTCGCAGAAGGGATGTGCGCCGACTTACCGCGGTTAACGCCGGTGTGGCAGTAGTTACAGTCGATTTTATATTCGCCTGCGTGCAGTTTGTGAGAGAATGAAATAGGCTGCTTGGGAGCATATCCCTGCTGAACGCCTACACTAAACGCTCCGTCCAAAGTAGATTTCAAAACGAGCAATACGAAGATCCAGAGCGTTGCGGAACGGATAGCCGGGTCTACTGCGATTCTTTTCAGAAGCCCACCGAAACCTTCCCCCCCAGGAGCCTCAGTTTCAGCGCCTCCGCCTTTCACCGCTTTCGAAAGCAGCGATACGATTACGAGCAGAACGCCAAGTACCAGCACCATTACAACCACCAGCGCAACGAGAACGATCACGAACAGGTCGGAAGGAGCACCGCCTTTCGCGTCACCCGCAGCAGCACCTCCGGCAGGAGCGGCACCACCCGCAGCAGCGGCAGGAGCAGCAGAAGCCTGGTCCACATAAGCGAAAATCGCTTTGATATCGTCGTCCGAAAGGTTCGGGAAGCTCGTCATCTGAGCTTTCGAATATTCGTTGTAAATTTTTACCGCGTAAGGATCTCCGGAAGCAATCATTGCCGAAGAGTTACGTACCCATTTGGTAAGCCAGGCAAAATCGTGACGGGAGCTTGCACCTTTCAAACCAGGGCCAACTACTCGCTCCTCGGTGGGTGCGTGACACTGGGCGCAATTGTTTTTGAAGATCGACTCACCTTTGGCAGCGTCGCCTCCGCCGGCAGGTGCAGCAGCAGCTCCGGCTGCAGCAGTGCTATCCTGCGCAGATACTAATGCAGGTACGCTTAATAAGATAGCTAAGAGGATAGCTACAAAGGTTTTTGAGTAATTAAAGAAGGAACAAAACTTAGCGTCCATTCGGAATGGTATATTCATAATCAACTATTCATTATTCTTCAACAGACAAAACTAGCTCACGATTTTTTATCCACAAAAGTATTTAAGGGATATTTTACCCCACCATCTTATTTATAATTTGTCTAATTTATCGAGTTAATTTAACGAAGGTTACAAAATTTTTAGGAGCTGATTTTCAGCAAAATACCAAAAAAAATACCATTTGGAGCTCGTGAAAAAAGCGGTGTCCAAATGGTATTTTTCAGGCATTTTATTGTGCCCCAAATCCGGGGAAAAAGGCCACAATTTAAGGGGAGGTTCCGAGCGGATTCGAACCGCTGTACGAGGTTTTGCAGACCTCTGCCTAGCCACTCGGCCACGGAACCGTTTTGAAAAGATTAGCTGCCCGCACAGGGCTGGCAGCTAATCCGGGTGCAAAAGTATTAAAAAATTCTTCCGCACCACATTTTATTTTACTTTTTTCCTTTCTTCTCGCTCTCTTCAAGCTGCTCTTTCAATGCCGACAGAACGCTCAGGTCGCCGAAAGTTGATTTCTCAACCTCTTTGTTCACTGATTCAGCCGCAGGAGCTTTCGCTGCCTTAGCTTCTTTCTTCTCTTCGGCAGGAACGCCTTTCACTTTAGAGTGGGTCAGAACGATTTTCTTATCGTCTTTCAGGAATTCAAGAACAGTGAAGTCGAGGCTCTCACCTACTTCTGCAAATGTTCCGTCTTCTTTCGCCAGGTTTTTGATAGAAGCAACACCTTCGATTCCGTAAGGAAGTTCGAGTGTAGCGAATTTATCACCTTTCGCAACGATCGTAGATTTGTGTACTGAACCTACTTCGAAAATGCTCTCGAAAGTATCCCATGGGTTCTCTTCAAGCTGCTTGTGGCCCAGAGCAAGACGACGGTTGTCTGCGTCGAGTTCCAACACAACTACTTCCAGCTCGTCGTTTACTTTTACGAAGTCGGAAGGATGCTTGATTTTCTTAGTCCATGAAAGGTCAGAAACGTGTACCAGACCGTCGATACCTTCTTCGAGTTCGATGAAGAGACCGAAGTTGGTCAGGTTACGAACAACACCTTTATGACGGGTACCGATCGCATATTTCTCTTTCAATGAGCCTTGAGTCCAAGGATCTTCGGTCAATTGTTTGATACCGAGAGACATTTTGCGCTCCTGACGGTCGAGGGTCAATACAACCGCGCTGATCTCGTCGTTCACGTTCATGAACTCCTGTGGATTGCGCAGGTGCTGAGACCATGACATTTCAGAAACGTGGATCAAACCTTCAACGCCTGGTTTGATTTCAAGGAAAGCACCGTAATCAGCAACATTAACAATGCGGCCGGTAACTTTCGATCCAACCTGGATTGACTCGTCCAGCGAATCCCAAGGGTGTGACTGAAGTTGTTTCAGACCCAGAGAAATACGCTTTTTCTCTTCGTCGAAGTCGAGAACAACCACGTTCAGTTTCTGATCCAGTGAAAGGAGGTCAGACGGGTGGTTGATACGGCCCCATGAGATATCAGTAATGTGCAACAGGCCGTCCACACCACCCAAATCGATGAACACACCGAAGTTGGTCATGTTTTTGATCACGCCTTCCAGTACCTGACCTTTTTCAAGGTTGTTCAGGATTTGCTGACGTTGTGCTTCGAGATCTTTTTCAATCAGGATTTTGTGAGATACTACTACGTTGTCGTTCGCGTAGTTGATTTTCACAACTTTTACTTCCATACGCTTTCCAACGAAAACGTCGAAGTCGCGGATTGGCTTCACATCGATTTGTGAACCTGGCAAGAATGCCTCAATACCGAAAATATCAACGATCAAACCACCTTTGGTTCTTCTCTTCACATTTGCATCGATCACCACATCCTCGTCGAATGATTTCTGGATGTTATCCCATGCAGTGATAACTTTCGCTTTTTTGCGTGAAAGCACCAGCTGACCTTGTGCGTCTTCCTGGTTCTCTACGTAAACTTCCACTTCGTCGCCGATTTTCAAACCTGGCAGGTCGCGGAATTCATTGGATGAAACGATACCATCAGATTTGAAACCGATGTTCAGGATCACCTCGCGGTCTGTAATACCTACTACAATACCTTTAACTACTTCTTTTTCCGATACAGGAGAAAGGGTAGTTTCATACATTTCTTCCAGACGGGCACGGTCGGCAGATGAATAAGCAGTTCCGAAACCTTTGTCTGATGCTTTATCCCAATCGAATTCGGGAAGCGGTTGATTTTGTTTTTCCTTAGACATAAATAGGAATTATGGCCCTTCGATACATCAGCCGCCGGGCTAAACGGCTGAAAATTAGTTCAACAAGTATTTTTGGAAAATTAGGACGCAAAATTACGCAATCCCTGCGAAAATCCGAAGGGTTGGCGAATTTAATTTGGCAATGAGGGAGATAGGCGCCGTTGGGGGGCGAAAAAGTCAGGAAATAGTCAGGAAGTGGTCAGGAAATGGTCAGGTTTTCAGTAGGTATAATTGACTAAAACAACAAATGACCTCTCCTGACAATGCATGACAATATGCGAAGAAGATGCGATCAGCACGATCGTTCCTTTGATCCGAGGTAAGGCAGCCACTCATCATCGGCCATACCGGAAAAATCCCGGATGAACATTAAAAAAGAAGGCCGGAACGGTCGCTGCTTCAACGGCATGTCAACCTCTTCCGGCGTATGGTCTCCTTTGCGGGAGTTGCATCTTTTACATGCGGTGGCCAAATTGTCCCAGGTGGTTTTCCCTCCCCTGCTTTTCGGCATTACATGGTCCAGGGTCAGATTATCGTGGGTTCCGCAATACTGGCACCTGTTGCCGTCCCGCTTGAAGAGGTTTTGCCTGGTCATGACTACGCCTCTGTATGGTATGTGTATGTAGCGATGGAGACGTATCACGACCGGCATGGGGTACCTGTCGTTCACGGTCCGCAGATGTTCCAGCTGAGACTCCGCCAGCATCTCCGCTTTTTTCATGTAAACCAGCAGAAACGCTTTCGGAACTGTGCAAACACTTAGTGCGCTATAATCTTGATTCAGAACCAGTACTTTACCCATGAGCCCTGTGGTAGTTAATTCCCACAATATAAGAATATTTCACCAGAAAAAACGCTCCGGCTTTTTCAAATATTGTTGAAAGAATCTCACAGAAAGTCCCGAGGATCACCGGATTAGCACATTTTGAATGCCAAACCCGCCGATGGCTCAGTAACCCGCCCGGTCGTTCTCGCGCTTCACGTCGCGCTCCTTAATCGTCTCCCGTTTGTCGTATAGCTTCTTCCCCTTTGCCAACGCAATGTGCAGCTTGGCTAACCCACGGTCGCTGGTAAACAACCGGACAGGTATAATGGTCAGGCCGACATCCTTCAATCCTTCGATCAACTTCCTCCGCTCGCGTTTGGTAATGAGCAACTTGCGGTCGCGCATCGGCTCGTGGTTATAATGCGTGCCTTCGGTATAAGGCGAAATGTGCAGGCTGCGTATAAACAGCTCTCCATCCATAAACAGGCAGTAAGCGTCCTGAAAATTGACCTTTCCCTGTCTGATCGACTTGATCTCGGTGCCTGTGAGCACCATACCGGTTGTGAACTCTTCGAGGAAGAAGTATTCGAATGAAGCCCGCTTATTCTTTATATCTACTTTTTTAACTATTTTTTCCGACATATCGATTCCCAAAATTTTACAAAGGGGCTCAAAATTAAGTTTTTGTTAAAACTATACCAATGAAACGTATTAGCCATTTCCTGACACTTGCATTGCTCGCTACGATTACCACATCAGCCGCCAATCGCGCGCTCGCACAGGCCGACGCCGCGGCCGCCCGCGCGACGGTAGATAAGCTCTTCGACGGCATGCGTAACGGCGATTCCACCGCAGTGAGAAGCGTATTTACCAAAACCGCCGCATTAACCTCCATCTCCAAAAACGCATCCGATTCCACGGTTACGCATAAAGGCAGCGTAGATGGCTTCGTTAAAGCGGTAGGTACGCCGCATAAGGACAAATGGGACGAACGCATTTACGACGTCAAAGTCTGGATCGACGGGCCGGTGGCCGTCGTATGGGCTCCTTACAAGTTCCACCTCGGCGACACCTTCTCGCACTGCGGCGTGAATGTATTTAACCTGATCAAAACAAGCACCGGCTGGAAGATCAACGATATTACCGATACCCGTCGCAAAGATGCCTGCCCTTGACCAATCGCTCAGCATCCCGAATGCATTTGATATTATAAATGCAAAGCGGCCCGCCAGATAACCTGACGGGCCGCTTTCCTAAATAGTATCGCCTATTTGAGCATACTCAGCAAGCTTGTCAATTTATCTTTCAAATCCTTGCGGTCGACGATGAAGTCGAGGAAGCCGTGTTCCAACACGAATTCCGCGCTCTGGAATCCCTTCGGCAGATCTTTCCCGATCGTCTCACGAATTACCCGCGGACCGGCAAACCCGATCAAAGCTTCGGGCTCTGAAATATTAAAGTCGCCAAGCATGGCATAAGATGCTGTTACACCGCCCGTCGTAGGGTCGGTTAATAGCGAAATATAAGGCACTTTGGCCTCTGACAATTGCGCGAGGCGCGCCGAGGTCTTAGCCATCTGCATCAGCGAAAATCCTGCCTCCATCATCCGTGCACCTCCCGATTTTGAAATCATCAGGAACGGGATCTTCTTTTCGAGCGAGTAAGAAATCGCGCGGGCGATTTTCTCTCCTACCACCGAGCCCATCGATCCGCCGATGAAGCTGAAATCCATACAGGCGATCACGAGGTCCAGTCCGTTCATTTTACCGTGGCCGGTGCGGACGGCATCTTTCAGCCCGGTTTTCTTCATCGTCGACTTAATGCGATCGGGATAAGCCTTTGTATCCACGAATCCCAGCGGATCGCCGGAAATGAGGTTGGCGTCGAGCTCGATGAATTCATTGTCGTCGAAAAGCAGGTTGAAATAAACATCCGACCCGACTTTCTCGTGGTAGTTGCAATGCGGGCAGGTGAAAGCGTTCTGCTTATGTTCCCTGGTAGGTGTAATTTTTTTGCAATTAGGACATTGATACCACAAACCGTCCGGCGCTTCGCGCTTCATTTCCGTCGGTGTATTGATACCTTTTTCTTTCCGAATAAACCAGGACATATTTTTATGTGGGTTGATTTATATATAATAATCTGAAAATCAGACAATTATTGAAGTTTCATACTGAATAATGGGCTCAAATATAACAATAAATGTCATGCATCGTGAAAACTGCCCTGGTAACGTGTCGGTTTGGCGGTTAGTTTTGCCGGCGATAACGGTCCGTTCCGAACAATTTTGACCATAATTTGTTACTTAGGACAACTAACATTAACCGGCCCAGCGCAATGAGCCATTCATTCAGGGTTTTCCAATGAGTTCATCCACATCGCCCATCGTCATAATAGTCGGCACCAACCGGCCTAACTCGATGTCCCGGAAAATTGCAGATTACTATCAGGGCATTCTTCAACAGCTCGGCGCTACAAGCATTATCCTCGACCTCGTAAACCTGCCGGACGATTTCACCGTATCGGCATTATATGCGAATACCGGCAAGAATGAAGCATTCAACAACCTCAAATCGCTGCTCGAACAGACCGACAAATTCGTGTTCATCGTGCCCGAGTACAATGGCTCCTATCCCGGCGTATTGAAGGCATTCATCGACGGCCTGCCTTACCCGAACAGTTTTTCCAATAAAAAGGCCGCATTGGTAGGGCTGTCGTCCAATATGCAGGGCGCCGCCATTGCATTGAGCCATCTGAACGACGTATTCAGCTACCTGGGCATGAACACCCTCGCATTACGCGTGAAGCTGGCGCAGATACGCTCGCATTATGCCGACAATGTGATTTCCAACGCATTGTATAAGGAACTGCTGGAAATACAGGCAGGGCAGATCATCCATTTCTGAAACATGAAAAAGGGAGCCCGAAGCTCCCTTTTCAATCCTATTTCAGCCAATGCTGCTCCATTTCGTGTGCGGGAATGGCAGGCCGTTTCCAAAGCTCCACCCTGCTTCTTCTGAATGCAGGCCCTTCGAGATCGGAATATTTCACGAGCCCGTCTTTGAAAGATTTCACCATCATTTCCATTTTCAATGCATCCTCATCGGTCCAATCGTCCTGCGGCTCGATTTCGGTGAGTGAAATATTGATCGGCTCGAAACCATGCGTGACGGTTTCATCTTCCAATACGAGGTCGATAGACCCTGTCGGCGTGTTTTCTGCCACCTCACCTGTCAATATTAATCCTTCCTCGACCAATACGGGTTCCGGCTCGGGAAGTTCCTCCTTCGGCTCTTCCACTACTACCGGCTTCTCGTCCGGCTTGTTTTTAATTCCTTTGAGCTGAATGCCGGGAATCGGCGATTCGATACTGTCGAAACCTGCCGCTACGATCGTTACGCGGAGCTTGTCGTCCAGCGAATCGTCGGTGATCGTACCCAGCTTGAACATCCGGGCTTCGCCGCCCACCTGCGAGAGCACATATTGCCAGATCTCCCGCTGCTCCTTCATGGTAGCTTCCTTCTTCTTGCTGGTCGCCAGGGTTACGAGAATGCGTTTTGCACCACGGATATCGCGGTCGTTGAGCAATGGTGAATCCAGCGCTTCCTTGATAGCCCGCTGGGCACGTTCCGGCCCGGTCGACTCGGAAGTTCCCATTACCGACTGGCCGGCACTTTTCAACACTTTCTCCACATCCTTGAAGTCGGTGTTGATATTTCCGTTTGTGGTAATGATTTCGGAAATACTCTTTACTGCATTCAAAAGGATATCGTCGGCCTCGGCAAATGCCTGGGTCAATGTCATATCCTCGTAAAGCTCTTCCAGCTTGTCGTTCAACACCACCAGTACGGTGTCGCTGTATTCTTTCAGCTGCTCGATCCCTTCGAGCGCCTGTTCTTTCTTGTCAAGTCCTTCCCAGGTGTAAGGTGCAGTTACGACTGCGACGGTCAGCTTGCCCATTTCCTTGGCCAGCTGTGCGATCACCGGTGCAGCGCCCGTACCGGTCCCGCCACCCATACCGGCGGTAATGAACACCATCTGCGTAGATCCGCCGAGCAGGCCCTTGATCTCTTCAATGGTTTCCAGCGCCGCTTCCTTTCCTTTCGTCGCATCGGTACCGGCCCCCAGCCCCTGCGTAAGCGTTGCACCCAGCTGGATTTTCGCCGGAACCGGGCTGTTGGCCAAAGCCTGCCTGTCCGTATTACAAACCGCGAATTCTACATCTTTAATTTTTTTCTTAAACATGTAGTTTACCGCATTGCTACCGCCCCCGCCGACACCAATCACCTTGATGATAGCCGGGTCGCCGCTGCCCTCTCCGTTTGGCTGGTCTTTGATGATTTCGTTCACGATATAGTCCTGATCTAATGCGTGCAATAAGCTTTTGTTCATATTCTTTCCGGGGTTGAGTATGCGTGATATTGCTTAATAGTCTCCCAGACTATCGTCTTTCTTTCCGATAATGCCTGTAATATTGTCCCAAAACGTACCGTTCCGTTTCGGCTGCTCTTTTACTTCCTTCACAGGCTCCTTCTGCACCACATTACCCGTATTGAATGCACTCGCCGGCTTGCATACCGATTTCACGCGCGGGTCAACCGATTTCAGTCCCGCCCATGCAAGACCGATGGCCGTGCTGAACGACGAGTTACTCACCGCGTCGGCCTTGGCCGTGCGTTCCAGATTTTCGGGATAGCCTACCCGCACCGACATATCGGTGATTTTTTCGAACAAAACTTCGATTTCCGGAATGTTGGCCGAGCCGCCTGTCAGCACCAGCCCGCCGATCAGCCGGTCGGCAAAGCCCGACTTGATGATCTCCGCATATACCATCGCCGCGATTTCCTTCAAACGCTCTTCGATGATCAGCGCTACATTCTTTTTCAACACCTGCTTCGGCTGGCGGCCTGCGAGGTAATTGATCAGGATTTCGATATTCAAAGGCACGTCGGCCGAAACCGCCACGCCGTATTCTTTCTTCAATTGTTCCGCATTCTCGAACTGGATACCGCAGCCTACTTCCAGGTCGGCGGTAATGTGGCGGCCACCGATCGGGAACGAAGCAATATGGCGCACAATGCGGTCGTGATAAATGATCACATCGGTAGTGTGATCGCCGATATCGACCATCGCAATGCCCGCCTTTATTTCATTGTCCGTCAATACCGCAAGGCTCGTCGCCAGGGGCGCCAGTACGAGTTTATCGCATCTCAATGCCTGGTCAGCGTCTGCAAGGCTCTTTTTAGTACGCAAAATGGACTGGCTGTTCGCGGAAACCACGAGGAAATTCCCCCCGAGCTTGATACCCGTCCGGCCTACCGGCTCTCGTACGCCTATGGAATTGTCGACGATGAAATCCATCGGCAACACATGCAGCACGTCGAAATTCGGCTCGATTTTCGCGCGGTACATGTCGTCGACCAGCTGATCCACGTCGCGCTGCGTTACCTCCTCACCCGACGATGCGGAAGGACGGATCACACCGTCGCTTTGCGAGCTTACCTTTACATGCGTGCCGCTGAAACTCACGTTCACGATCCCGATATCGAGATCGGACCTTGAACCGGCTTCTGCCAATGCTTCCTTAATGGCGCTGCCGACCTGCTTGATGTTCTCAACAGAGCCATTCACTACCGCTCCCGCCGGCACCGGGACTTCGCTGAAGCCCAGAATTTCGATATTGTTCCGACGGTTCGCCGATCCCTGTGCAGCGACCACCGTTATTTTAGTACTTCCAATATCTACCCCAACTACAATCTTATCGTGTGCCATGCTGATGGTGAATTATTATTCACAAACTATTTGATCTTGAAACTTTACACTTACCCTTTTATACCGGCTCCAATCCTTGCTGAGCACCTTATCATAAAAGATGCGGAGCTTTTTGAACTTGGATTCGAAACCTTCCGCCATACCCAGCTCGATCCGCTGATCGCCGAGCAATGTCGTCAGGTCAATCTCACCGTCCTTATCTACATTCAGCTGCGTCACCTGCGCTTTCCAGAACGGGTCGGTGTTCAGAAAACGCAATAACTCCAAAACCTGAGCGCCCTTTTCGGACCTCAGCTTTTGAGGGTTGTAGAAATACGCCCCTGAAACCAGTAACGTTCTTGCTGAATAACTTTCTGATAGAGGAAAAAAAACGCCCTCGTGGTTGATATAGTATCCCGATGTGTTCCGCATTTCCCCATTTTCCGACGTGTTGATCCAGCGCGCGAGCGGTTTCTCCTGCTCTACTTCGACTACTATGTTGCCCTTGAGGTCACGAAAAACCTGACATTTCTTGATCAGTTTGTTACGTCTGACACGGTTTTCGAGATCGTGCAGGGCTACATCGCTGAGCCTGGCCCCGATCAACGGATCGCCGCCGTTCTCCGTCAGCAGCATTCGTACATCCATTTGGTTCAGGAATCGTGTACCCGAATCGCCCTGGATTGATATTACGAGATTTGTACAACGCTGCTGACCAAGCTTGCTTTCTGCCATACCGATGCCGGCGATTGGCAAAATAAGCCACAAACTACGTTTCAACAAAAGCCATGAATAGTCAAATTTACGTAACATCTTAGTAATATTAAAAATGCTTTGACTAATTATTCGCAACTGGATTTTGCAGCATTTCGCGGATCGGGCCTACCAAAGTATCGATGTCGCCGGCGCCGATTGTAACCACAATATCCGTATTTAATTCTTTTAAAAGTTGTAAAACTTCTTCTTTTGCAACCAGTTGTTTGTCGGCGGTGGTCACTTTGTCCAGGATCATTTTCGAATCCACACCCTCGATCGGCAGCTCGCGTGCAGGGTAAATGTCGAGCAGCAACAGGCGGTCGGCCAATGACAAACTTTCTGCAAAACCATCCGCAAAATCGCGGGTACGCGTAAAGAGGTGCGGCTGAAAGATCGCCGTCACATGGCGGCCGGGGTACAAACCCTTCACCGACGTCAGGAACGCCTCGATTTCCGTAGGATGGTGCGCATAATCGTCTATGTACACATTTCCTTCCTCTTCCACCTGGTATTCGAAGCGGCGTTTTACGCCTCCGTAGCTTTCCAGCGCGTCCTTGATCTTCGCCGGCTCCACGCCGATATACAGTGCCACCGCGCTCGCCGCAACGGAATTTTCGATATTGTGGTAGCCCGGAATTTTCATTGCAATCCGCTCGATTACGCCACCGGGATATACCAGGTCGAAAACGAAGCGGGCATTTTCAATATGTATGTTTTCCGAATGGTAAGGCCCACTGTTCAGCGAGTAGGTAAATACCTTCGCTTTGCTGCTATCCGCTATTTCCAGCCCCTCGCGCATAAACAATGCGCCATTTTCATCGATCTGACTCACGTAATCGCGGAAAGATTCGAGCACGGCCTCGTGTTTGCCGTAAATGTCGAGGTGATCGGCGTCCGTAGATGTTACAATAGCAATCTCAGGGAATAATGTCAGGAACGAGCGGTCGAACTCGTCGGCTTCCACCACGCAGAATACCTCTTCCAGCTTGTCGGTAGGTTCGTTCAGGAGCAGGTTGGTGCCGTAGTTCTGCGTAATACCGCCCAGAAACGCCGTGCTGTTCACATGCGCGTGCCGCAGGATGTGCGCGACGAGCGACGACGTGGTGGTTTTCCCGTGTGTACCCGCAACGCCGATCGTCCGCAGGTTTTGGGTCAGTATCCCCAGTACCTGGGAGCGTTTCAGGATCATGAAATTTTCATCCCGGAAATAATGCATTTGCTTGTGCTGCACGGGCACGGCGGGGGTGTAAACGACGAGCGTCTGCTGTGAATCCGCTTTAAATTCCACCGGGATCGTGGATATTTCATCTTCCAGGGTCACCGGAATGCCTTCCTCTATGAGCTTAGCCACCAGCGGCGTCATGGTCTTATCATAGCCCGCCACTTCAAAACCATTGGCCTTGAACCACCGGGCGAGCGCGCTCATTCCGATCCCGCCTATTCCTACAAAAAAGATGTATTTCCAGTTTGTCACAGAGGATGACATCATATTCAAATCTTGGGTTACTGAATCAATTTTAATACTTCCGCGGCAATATCGTCGGCCGCGCTCGGGCGGGCCAGCTTGTTGATATTCGTCTGTAACTCGCGCTGGCGGGTCACGTCGTCGAGCAACGCCAGGGCCTGGTCCACCAGCTTTTCACGCGCATCCGAGTCCTTCACGAGAATAGCCGCATTGCTATCCACGAGGTTCATCGCATTCTTCGTCTGGTGATCTTCCGACGCATACGGAAATGGCACAAGAATGGACGGTTTCGCTGCAAGGCACAGCTCCGACACCGACAATGCCCCCGCGCGCGAAACCACCACATCGGCCACGGCATAGGCCAGGTCCATCGTGTAGATGAAGTCAAATGCCTTCACCCGGTCTGTTCCCAGCTTGTCAATGGCCGCTTTGGCTTTATCGATATCGTTTTTGCCCGTCTGCCACAATACCTGGTAACCTCCCTCCACGAGCTGGTCGAGACCGGCGGTAATACTTTCGTTGATCGAGCGCGCACCCAGGCTGCCGCCCATTACGAACAATGTTTTCAGGCGCTCGTCCAGCCCGAAATGCTCCAAAGCTGCCGCCCTTTTCAAATGCACGTAAGTAATATCGCTTCGCACCGGGTTGCCGAGCATCGTAATTTTCTCTTTCGGGAAAAATGCCTCCATACCGGGGTAGGCCACGCATATCTTCTGAGCCCTTTTGGCGAGCAGTTTATTGGTAATGCCCGCGTAAGAGTTTTGTTCCTGGATCAATGTCGGGATACCTGCCATGGAGGCCATCATCAGCAATGGCCCGCTGGCGAAACCGCCTACGCCCACGGCCACGTCGGGCCTGAAATCCCTGATCACCTCCCTGGCTTTCCGCAGGCTTCGGAGCATTTTAAAAGGCAGCGTAAGGTTTTCGATCGACAGGCTTCTCTTGATGCCCGCAATTGGCAGCCCTACGATCTGGTAACCTGCGCGGGGTACCTTCTCCATTTCCATTTTGCCCAAAGCTCCTACGAACAGGATTTCGGTATCCGGCTCACGGTGCTGCAATGCATTGGCAATGGCAATCGCCGGGTAAATATGCCCGCCGGTCCCTCCTCCGCTGATGATAATTCTTCTAGCCATATCAAATACGCTTTTCCTCGACGATCTCGCCCCGGCTTACGCTCAGGATCATGCCCATGGCGATGCCCGTAAACAGCAGCGACGTTCCGCCCTGACTGAAAAAAGGCAGCGTCTGCCCCGTCACCGGCACCAGCCCGACCGTCACGGCCATCGCCGAGAACGCCTGGCTCACGACAATGAATGTAAGCCCGGCCGACAGCAGCCCGCCGAACGGCCGCTTCGTGGCTTCGATCGCTTTGAGGCCGCGGTATAGTAAAATCAAATACAGGATAATCAATGCGGTACCGCCCAATGTGCCGTATTCCTCCACGGCTACGGCGAAAATGAAGTCCTTCTGCGGCTCGGGCAAAAAGCGGCGCTGCCGGCTTTTGGCAACACCCTCGCCATACAGCCCACCGCGGGCCATGGCCATATAGGATTGCTGAGATTGGTACACGACCACGTCTTTATCGAAGAAAGTGGAAATCCGGCTCTGCGCCGTCCCGGATCGCTGGGTGGAATTGAGCAAAATGGCGATTGTCGCGAAGAATACCAGTCCCAGCGCCGTGAAAGCCAGGTAATGCAGTGGCACCTTTCCTACGAACATCAGCAAAAAGCAAATGCCCGCCAGCATTACCGCCGTGGACACATTACTCACGAAAATCAGCCCGCACACGACGCCCACGAGCGCGAGCGGCTCCATAAACAGTTCCCGGGTATTCCAGCCCCCTTTGATATGCCTCGCCAGGATCAGCGACAAATGTGCCACCAATGCCACCTTGGCCCATTCGGACGGTTGAAAGCGCTGCCCGATCACGGGAATTTCGATCCACCGCGCCGCGTCGTTCACCGACCGGCCGAAGAACATCGTGAAGATCAGCAGGAGAATGGAACTCCACACCGCGAGCCGCGTGACGTACACGAACTTGATGTATGGCACCCGGTGTACGAAATACATCACGCCCAGCGAAAGCACGCACAGTAATGCATGCTTGTAAAGGTAATATTCGGTATTACCGTCCATCTGGCTGTATGCATCCTTGACGGACGCGCTGTACACGACCACGATGCTCCACATGAGCATGATAATGCATATTCCCCAAATCCAGGGGTCGCCTTTGAGGTTTTTGCTAAACCATGCCTGGGTATCCTCCCTTGTTTTGTTCAGGAAATCCATATTGTCTGGCGGCTAAGAATTTGTTGTCAGGTATTGTCGGGTATAGTCAGGTGTTGTCAGGGATGCTTACTGGATGAGAGTTCTGACAGCCGCTTTGAATTGATCCCCCCGGTCCTCGTAGTTTTTGAACAAATCAAAACTCGCGCAGGCGGGTGAAAGCAGAACGATATCCCCCGGCACGCCCCATTCCCGTCCTTTGTTAACGGCGTCCTGGACATCCTCGGTGGCATATATTTGCGGGACTTTGCCTGAAAAGTAATTTTCCAGCTTGGCCGGGTCTTTGCCCAGCACGATAAGTCCTTTCACTTTATTCCTAACCAGTTCCTCAATCTGCGAATAGTCGTTTCCTTTATCCACGCCACCGGCAATGAGGATAACCGGCTGCTCGAAACTGCCCAACGCGTAGAAAACGGAATCCACATTGGTCGCTTTCGAATCATTAATGTAAGTCACACCGCCGATCACTTCTACCTGCTCCAACCGGTGCGGCGCGTTGGTAAATGATTTCAACCCATCGCTGATTTTGCCCGCATCGATCCCCAGCAGTTGCGCCACCGAGATCGCCGACAATGCATTGATCGCATTATGCGGCCCTTTGATCGGCAGTTCACCCAATGCCTGTGCGAACGCATGGCCGTTGATATTCGAAATCAATTCCCCGTTTTCGAGGTACGAGCCCGATGCCAATGCATTATCCAGTGAAACCTCTACTTTTCCGACGGCAGGTTTCCGTTTTCCAAGCTCATTTTGGATTACCTCGCTTTCTTTGTAATAAATGAAATAATCCGCGGCGGTCTGGTTACGGATAATGTTGAATTTGGAATCGACATAATTCTGGAAATCATACCCATAACGATCGAGGTGATCGGGAGTGATATTCAGCAGAACGGAAATATAGGGGTGGAAATCCACAATGTTATCCAGCTGAAAACTGCTGATTTCCAATACATAATAATCAAACTGCTTTTCCGCGACCGCCCATGCGAAGCTGTCGCCGATATTACCGGCCAGGCCCACGTTCAGGCCGGCGGTTTTGAGTAAATGATAAGTCAGTAATGTGGTGGTTGTCTTGCCGTTACTGCCCGTAATGGCGATCAGTTTGGCATCGGTATAGCGCGAGGCGAATTCGATTTCCGAAATCACCGGAATACCTTTTTCCTTCAATGCGACAATCAGCGGCACCTTGTCGGGGATACCCGGACTTTTGATCACGAGGTCGCTTCCGAGAATGCGTTCTTCCGAATGCTGCCCTTGTTCGAATGGAATATTTTCACTGTTCAGAATGTCCGCGTACTTCTGATGCAACTGGCCCTTATCCGATAAAAAAACTTCAAACCCTTTGGATTTCGCAAGAATCGCGGCACCTGCGCCGCTTTCTCCGCCACCCAGAATAGTCACCTTTTTTTGCACAAGAATTGATTTAAGAACGTTGAACAAACTGCCTTAACCACGAAGGTAAATCTTTTGGCGAAAACTTCTTTTAATGCCTTACCAATAACTCGGATAAAAAAAGAGGCACAGGAAATATGCCTCTTTTTCGTCAATTATGAACATTTAACTAGTTCTACTCTTCCTTTTTCAATGATTCCGACAAACGCAGGCGGTTGGCCAGTTTCACGATCAGGAATATCACCCACGCGATGATCAGGAACTGGATCAATGTCTGGATGAAGTTACCGTACTTGATCGCCACCTCAGGCGTTTCGCCCACAGCTTCCTTCAATACGATTTTGAGCTGCGTAAAGTCAACGCCGCCGATGACCAGGCCAAGGATCGGGTTGATAATGTCTTCCACCAATGAGGTAGTGATTTTTCCGAATGCGGCACCAATTACCACACCGACAGCGAGGTCGAGCACATTGCCCTTTGCGATAAACGTTTTGAATTCCTGAAGCATAACAAGTTGAGGTTAGTTGATTGAATTAAAAGGCAAACAAAAAGCCTATGCTGAGGGCCTGAGCAAATTGGATCTTATTGCTCTGATCTTCGTCGTACACCATAATGGCACCCAGGTTCACATTGACATATTTATTGATTTTGGCCGTCAGCTGAGCGTCGAGGCGGTTATCGATATTCAATGGATGCTTGAAGCTGGAAAACAGCAGATAACGGAATTTCAGGTTCACATCTTTGGCGATGTCTTTGTCGAAGTTGGCTACCAGCTGGATCAATGCCGCTTCGTTACGGACCCTTTTCCCGATAGGTACGCCATAGTTCTTCTGATCGGGCGTGTTCACATACAAATCCTCGTCGATCACGATCGTCTGGCGCAATGCACCCGGCGCGAGATCGATGAAGAAGTAGGGAACCGGCCGGTATTCGATACCGATCGCCTCGGTGAGGTAAGCAGGCGCCAGAATGCCGGACACCTTTTTCTTGACATTGATCGAATCGGGATTGGAGGAATATTCATAACCGTTGCCGAACTGCGAGAGGAAGTTGACATTCGCGAAAAGGCTCCATTTGGCGGTCAGCTCGCGGTTATATTTCGTGTCAAAAAACAGCCTGTCGACATTCTTGCGGCTTTGCTGGCCTTTGTTGCGGACGATACCATACTGGCCCTGGAAGTCGTTCCGCCACGAGTTTTTACCTTTTTTTTGCTCGTTCAATGCATTCAGGAAAAGGCCTAATGCGATCGAGTTCACGCCCCCGCCCGTCCAGTTGGAGCTGAATGATCCCTGGTTGAGATTGGCACCGAATTCGATTTTATGCCAGGCCGTGTCGTTGGCGGTTTTCAGCTTGCCCGAGTTGATGGAATTACTGAGATCGACTTTATTTTGAGCGAAAGCCGGAATGCTGAGGAATGCGAGTAAAGTTAGAGCAATAAAGGATGTGCGTTGATGTTTTTCGTTCATTGTTAATGTGTTTAGTGGACCATACTCATTGATTTTTCATCGTTTTTCAGACTAGTAAATGAGGAGGCAGCGCTCAAAGTAAAGTAATTTTCGAAGCATTCAAAAGAAATCCATGCCTCCTGAAAGTTTCTGATACCACTTACGGAGCTTCCTGCGCGACCGTAAAAGCCGCATTTTGGTCGCACTTTCTGTCGCTTCGCAAAACCGTGCGATGTCGCGGATACTCCGGTCGTCGAGGTACCGGAGGTAGATCACAGCCTTGTCTTCGACGCGGAGCCGGTTCAGGGCTGCCTTTAGTGCCGGCAGGTCGAACTCGTCGTCGCCCAGTGCGGACAGCACCGGACTTTCGCCCTGCTCAATGGCGGGCACTTCGCCGGTGACGATGATTCCCTTGCGCCCGCTTATGCGAGCGACGTCGAGGCAATGGTTATGGGTAATAGTAAAAAGCCAGGTGGAGAATTTGGCACCGGTTTTGAAGGTGCCCATTTTGTTGACGAGCTTGACAAACACGTCCTGCATAATGTCTTCGGCGCGTTCTTCGTTGCGGGTGAGCGAGAAACATTTCTGGTAAACTTTGAGGGCATACCGTTCGTATAGCTCTCTGAAATAACGGTTATCCCTTGATTCGAGGAAAAGTCTAACTAGTTCTTCGTCCGTAGACCGATACTCCGGACAGAAATTCTTCCAAATTTCAACCATTTTGACTGATGAAAAGCCGCGGATAGCGTGTGCTGTAAACTAAATTGCATTTATCTTTTTGTAAATATGAAAAAAAACGCCTGGTATACAAATTAGATACCAGGCGTTGTCAATATATTTTATGTATGAAACTGGCTTAGCCGCCGATCGATACACGTTTGAATGTAGAAACTGTCAAACCTTTGGCAGTTTTTTCCAGCAGCTGACGGATCGTCAATGACGAATCTTTTACGAACTCCTGGTTCAGCAGGGTGCTGTCTTTGTAGAACTTCTGCAATTTACCCTGAGCGATTTTCTCAAGCATTGCCTCAGGCTTGCCTTCCGCGCGAGCCTGCTCTTTACCTACTTCGATTTCGCGCTCGATGGTAGCAGCGTCGATGCCGTCTTTGTCGAGGGCAACCGGCTTCATTGCAGCGATCTGCATCGCCACATCTTTGCCCAGATCAGCCACGTCCGCACCGTTCACACCGGTGAATGCTACCAACACGCCCAACTTACCGTTTGAGTGGATGTAAGGGACAACCTGCTCAGCCGATACGTTTTCGTAAGCGCTGATTTCCAGTTTCTCGCCCAGTTTACCTGTCAGCTCCACCATATGCTCGCTTACCGGACGGCCATCAGCCAAAGTTGCTGCCAAAAGGGCATCTTTGTCGGCGATGTTATCCGCTACTGCTTTGTCAAGGATAGACTGCGCAAGGTTTTTGAAATCTTCTACGTTCGATACGGGCTCAGTTTCGCAAGCGAGGGCAACGAGTTTACCGTTAGAACCGTCAGCGCTGATGTTGATCAGTACAGTTCCTTCCGATACAGCGTTGTCGGCACGTTTTGCGGCTACTTTTTGTCCTTGTTTACGGAGAATATCAACGGCTTTGTCGAAATCGCCATCTGCTTCCTGCAGGGCTTTTTTACAATCCATCATGCCTGCGCCGGTCATCTGGCGGAGTTTGTTTACATCTTGTGCGGTAATTGCCATGATCGTGATAAATATTATGTATTAATGTTTTGTGGCGCGGGACCCGTTAACCGCCGATTATGAAATGGTTAAGGAATCCCGACTCGTGAACTTTAAAAAAATGTAGCCCATAGCAAGAGGCCATGGGCTACGGTATATGTCAAGTATGGTGCGGCATTTGAAAACTACACCATATTGCCCTTTTTACTCTTCGTCGGATTCAGCAACCTCAGCTTCTGCGGCTACTTCGGCGCGAGGGGCTGCCTCTTCGCCTTTGTCAGCTGCGCGTTTTGCTTCTTCTTCCTCTACCAGGCGCTGATCGTCCTTATCTTGTTTGCGTTCCATCAAACCTTCTTCGATAGCCTTACCGATCGCGAGGGTAATCAAAGAGATCGCTTTGTAAGCGTCATCGTTTGAAGGGATCGGGAAGTCAACCAATTCAGGGTTTGAGTTGGTATCGCAGATCGCAAAAATAGGGATGTTCAATCTTTTCGCTTCTGCTACCGCAATGTGCTCGCGTTTTACATCAACGATGAAAAGTGCTGCCGGAAGGCGAGTAAGGTCTGCTACACCACCCAATACTCTTTCCAGTTTCTCCTTTTCACGTGTAAGCATCAGGCGTTCTCTTTTCGCAATATTGCTAACCGTGGATTCGTCTTTGAGCATCTTCTCAAGAGTCTGCATTTTTTTCAAAGACTTGCGAATCGTGCCGAAGTTTGTAAGCATACCACCCAACCAGCGATCGGTCACGTAAGGCATTTTAAGGCGTTTTGCCTCTTCCGTTACGATTTCCTGCGCTTGTTTTTTAGTAGCAACAAACATGATCTTACGTCCTGAACGAACGATCTGTTTCAATGCAGCCTCAGCCTCATTGATGCAGCTCAAAGTTTTGTTCAGGTCAATGATGTGGATACCGTTCTTCTCCATGAAGATATATGGAGCCATCCGGGGATCCCACTTGCGGGTAAGGTGACCAAAGTGGACACCTGCATCCAATAGTTCTTTATATTCTATTTGTGCCATTGCCAAATTTGATTAAAAATATTTTTAGACTTGTTACGCAGCACGAAGCATCGGGCACGATAAGCGACGTCTGGACAATTTTTTGTCATTTGTTGTCAGGTATTGTCATTGATAGTCATGTGTTGTTTTAATTGAGAAAAACATAAATGACTCTTCATGACCACTCCTGACTACACTTGACTCTTCTGACCACTGCGTGACCATTTCTGACCACACATGACCATTTATTAACGTTTCGAGAACTGGAATCTTCTGCGAGCTTTCCGGCGTCCGTATTTCTTACGCTCAACCATACGTGGGTCGCGGGTAAGGAATCCTTCTTTCTTCAATGGTCCGCGGTTCTCAGCATTGTATTCAACCAGTGCGCGTGAAACCGCCATACGGATTGCTTCCGCCTGGCCTGAAATTCCACCGCCTCTTACGTTTACTTTGATGTCATAACCATTTCCACCTGAGATCGTAGCGAAAGGCTGTTGCAGAACGATCTGGTGTACTTCAAATGGAAAATATTCTTTGTAATCGCGGCCGTTTACTTTGATATCTCCTTTGCCTGGCACCATGTAAATACGTGCCACAGCTGTTTTTCTTCTACCTATTGTGTTGATCACTTCCATGAATTACAATTGGATTTGCTTTGGTTGCTGTGCGCTGTGCGGGTGTTCTGCGGCAGCGTAAACAAACAGGTTTGTAAATAAACGACGTCCCAAACGGTTCTTTGGAAGCATACCTTTTACGGCTTTCTCGATCACACGCTCAGGGTGTTTTTCGAGCAACTCACGGGGAGTCTGGAAGCGTTGACCTCCTGGGTAACCTGTGTGGCGAACATAAACTTTGTCCGTCATTTTCTTACCTGTCAACTTGATTTTGTCGGCGTTGATAACAATTACGTTATCTCCACAATCCACATGAGGAGTGTAGCTTGCTTTGTGTTTGCCTCTGATAATTTTCGCAACTTCACTGGCCAAACGACCTAGAACTGCATTCTCAGCATCCACAACAATCCACTCCTTGTTTACTGTGTTTTTGTTCGCCGAGATGGTTTTGTAGCTTAACGTATCCACGATTAACAAAAAAATTAAATTGATTTTCAATTATTTACACTGTAACAAGACAGTCCATCGCAAAATGGGAGTGCAAATATAGAGTTTAACAAATTGAATTACAAGTATGTTTGAGAAATTCATTTGTCAATTCCCTATTGCAAAGGCCAATGCCACGTAGGGAAGACCGTAAACGTCGGACACATGTCGCTGGTTGTTATCGAGGTAAACATGGAAACCGTCCGCCCGGGTGGTCCGGTAAGCAACCCTTCCATAGGTGTACCCGACCTTCACCCCGACCGTCCGCCAGGCACGGAACCGCACGAATGCTTCCGACTGTCCGCTGTTACGGCGCAGCAGCAGCGGCAATGCATTGGCAATCGTGGGCCGTGTAGCCAGCCAGGTTTCGTAATGTGCCCCGCCGGTACCGGGGTTTGCAGAAGTCTTTTCGTAGAAGCCGCGTCGTTTGCCGCCGTAGGTAATGGCCGCCAGGTCGGTATCCACACCGATATCGAACTTGCCGAATACGAGGGTAATGCCGGCCAGAACGCTCAGGCCGTTCAAGGACGTGTTGCGGTATTCCAGGAAATCCTGCGTACCGGCGACGCTTTTGGTGTAAAGGTTCGCCCTGCCGCCATAATATCCCCATGTCCGGAAGCCCAGCCCCAGCCGCAGCCATGGCAGCCTGTTCGGGCCGATTTCCTCGTGGTACATGATCGAAGGCGCCAGCGTGTTGCTCCCGAATGCCGCGCCTACATCGACCCCGCCCGAAATCGCGGAAGCGTACTGTGCGTGTGTGACGGTAGATTTCAGTATTAAAATGACGACCAGTACTTTTAAAATTTTCATAGTGCGAACCCGTGGTTTGAAAAAATGTATGTTAATCGATCAAAGAATGAATGCCATCTTTTTTACAATAATAGCTGTTGCCGCCAAGAAATTGCGCGATAACCGTTCGCAAGCGGTCATATTGCTGTTTTTGGCGCTGCCGAACACCCATTTGTATGCCCAGCTCAGCGATCACCTGAAATTTGTCCCGCTCTTTAACGGTAAGGACCTGAAAGGCTGGGTGGATGTGAATACCTCCAAGGAAACCTGGAAAGTCAAAGACGGCACCCTCATCTGCTCCGGCAAGCCGATCGGCGTGATGCGTTCCGATAAGCAATACGAAAACTTCATCCTCGAAGTGGAATGGAAGCATATGGAAGCCGGCGGCAATTCGGGGGTATTCATATGGAGCGAAGGCACTCCCCAGGAACACGATCCGCTCACGAAGGCGATCGAAGTACAAATGTTGGAACTCGAATATGCTCCCCAGCACAACGCGACGGAAGATTACGTCCACGGCGAGCTCTTCCCGACCATGGGCATGACGGCCATTCCCGACAACCCGCGCGGCATCCGCAGCAAATCCCTCGAAAAGCGCTGCAAAGGCAAAGGCGAATGGAACAAATATGTGGTCGTGGCCGTGGACGGTACGGTGAAGCTATCCGTCAACGGCAAATTCGTGAACGGCCTCCGCGCCTCCGAACGCAAGAAAGGCTACATCTGCCTCGAAGCCGAAGGCGCCGAGATCCATTTCCGGAATATGCGGATCATGGAGCTGCCGGGCGGCATTACCACGCCGGAGCAGGTGGCGCCGGTGGTGGATTGAGGAAAAATATTATATTAGCATGAATTACCAACTGAAAACGTCATGCAGCAAACATTTCAGGTAAACGCATCCGACCTTGATAACCGTTTTATAAAGTCGGTTCAGGATATTTTTGGCAACAGAAAATTGAAGATCGTGGTGGAAGATATTGCGGAGAGCAATGAGTATAAAGATGCT
The DNA here is from genome assembly GCF_000382205.1 of Dyadobacter beijingensis DSM 21582. Lineage (GTDB taxonomy): Bacteria > Bacteroidota > Bacteroidia > Cytophagales > Spirosomataceae > Dyadobacter > Dyadobacter beijingensis. The sequence goes on along the minus strand of NZ_KB907790.1, from coordinate 333,294 downwards.
CTTCTAGACAGCTTATTTGGCAGTTGGGAAGGTGAGGAAAGTGCGGAAGAACTTGTAAAGATGATTTATTCAAGTCGTAATGATTCACCACGGGACGTTGAACTATGAATCAATATCTACTAGACACCAATATTTGCATACACTATCTGAAAGGACACTTTGACTTGAAAAAGAAAGTCCATCAAATTGGTCGCATTAATTGCTACATCTCCGAGATCACCATTGCAGAACTATTATATGGTGTTGAAAATAGCTCACCCGCCAGGTATGAGGAGAACCTAAAAAGAGTACGCGGGTTTGAATTGGCCTTTTCCTCCCAAACCTTGCCCACTATTACAGGCTTTTCACTTTATGCCAGAGAAAAAGCGAGATTGAGAAAAAGCGGTCGGAATGTCGGTGACTTTGACTTATTAATTGGCGCTACCTCACTACGCTACAACCTTACTCTCGTAACCCGAAACACAAAAGATTTTATACACCTGGCTGGTATTCGGCTGGAAAACTGGATAGATAATTGAAAATCTCCTTCATCGGTGCCGGGAATGTGGCCTGGCATCTGGCGCAGGCGTTCGAGGACGCCGGGCACTGGATTTGCGAGGTGTATAGCCGCGACACGCAAAAAGCGCGTCAGCTGGCCTCTTCCTTGTATGATACCAACATCCAGCCCGACCTCAATTTCTCGGAAAGCGAAGCCGAAATAATCGTGATCGCCGTGACGGACGATGCCATCGAGAGCGTTATCCAGCGCATTGTCCTGCCCGAAGGCGTGATCCTCGTCCATACATCGGGCACGCGCTCGCTGGCTGAATTTCAGAAACTTGTGGAAATTTATAGCGACGTATATGTCCACACGGGCGTGTTCTATCCTTTGCAGACGTTTACAAAAGGCATCGAGATGGATTACAGCGAACTCCCGTTCTGCATCGAGTCACGGAACGAGCTGATCGAAGGTAAGCTCATGCAGCTCGCTTCGAGCGTGAGCGACAATGTGACGCGTATGGATTCCGACGAGCGCTTTATTTTGCATGTGGCCGCTGTTTTCGCGAGCAATTTCACCAATTACATGCTCACGATCTCGCATGACCTCCTCGAACGCGAGCAGCTTAGCTTCGATCTCTTGAAACCGCTCATTCAGACGACGATTTACAAAGCCATGTTATCCGACGACCCCGCTATCGGCCAAACCGGGCCCGCACGGCGCGGCGACTGGAAAACGACCGCCCGCCATCTCGAATATTTACAGGAAACGAATGAGGACTACACAGAAATCTATCGCCTGCTGACCGACAAAATCCGCAACCTCTACATTTCAAAATAATAAGTAGCCGCACCGTCACGAAAAAAGTTCGGCTATATTTGCGGGATTCACAATTCGGCTATTCATGAATTCGACTCTAACGGAACGTTTCAAGCGCATTACCACCTTTATTTTTGATATCGACGGCGTCATGACCGACGGCAGTGTCATCGCCCTCGAAACCGGCGAGCAGCCCCGCATTTTCAATGTTCGCGACGGCTATGGTATAAACCGGGCGATCAAAATGGGCTACCGCGTGGCGATCATCTCTGCGCAAAGCCAGGTAGGCGTCCGCAAACGGCTCGAATACCTGGGCGTAACGGACATTTTCATCGGTACCTCGCCCGACGGGAAGCTCCCCGTTTTCAAAAAATACCTCGCGGAAACCGGCCTTACCGAAGACGAGATCGTGTTCATGGGCGATGACCTGCCCGATTACGAGGTCATGCGCACGAGCGTCATGGGCGCCTGCCCGGCCGACTCCGCCGACGAGATCCTCGCCATTGCCGATTATATTTCCCCAAAGAACGGCGGCCGCGGCGCCGTCCGCGACCTGATCGAGCAGGTCTTGAAAGTGCAAGGGAAATGGATGGCCTGGTTTGAATAAAAAGCTTGGTGGTGGACAACAAAAAGCGCTATTTCCCGAACCTGAACGGTATCCGTGCCATTGCGGCGACACTGGTGGTATTTCACCACCTCGAACAAGCCAAGCATGCGCTGGGTATCGCCAATATATATGATGTGCCCATTATCCAGCACGCCGGAAGGCTTGGCGTGGGACTATTCTTTGTATTGAGCGGTTTTCTGATCACCTATTTGCTCCTGGAAGAACGGGGTCGCTTTGGCGATGTCGACACAAAAAAATTCTACCTGCGCCGCGTATTCAGGATCTGGCCGGTTTACTTCATCATCATCGGGTTATCCTTCTTCGTTTTTCCGCATATCCCTATTTTCGACTACCCCGGCGTGGAAGAAAAACTAACGGTAAACCTGCCCGAGCGGCTGACATTGTTGTTACTGGTTCTGCCAAACTTCGCATTTGTCCTCTACGATCTGCCCTACTGGTGCGCGCAGACGTGGTCTATCGGCGTGGAGGAGCAATTTTATTACCTGTGGCCGTGGCTGATCAAATATCCCAAAAAACGGGTGCCGATTTTCCTCTTCTTCCTTTTGCTAACAGCAGGCCTGCTCTACCTGGGGCTTGAAATGGTTGATCCTTCGGAAGAAACCCGCAAGTCGATGATCACGACGTTCCTTGGCCAGTTCCGTATCCAGACGATGGCGCTGGGCGGCTTGTGCGCGTGGCTGGTTTACCATGGCAAAGCGAAGTTTCTGAACTTTATATTTAGAAAGGACGTGCAGATTGTCGCCTACGTGATGCTGCTCGCATTGTTCTTCTCCGGCGTGCATTTCTTTGGGTTCCTGGAAGTGTACGCGCTCTTCTTCGCATTTTTCGTGCTCAATGTGTCCTGCAATCCGAACACAATCGTGCATTTAGGACACCCGGTGATGGATCATTTAGGGAAGATTTCATATGGCTTGTACATTTACCACGTAGCTGTGATTGTGGTAATTATCAATCTCTTCGAAACATACGCGCCGGGCTGGCGTGATATGAGCTATCAGGCTATTCTATACGTGTTAAGCTTCGTCGGTTCGGTCGCGGTGGCTACTTTTTCTTTTAATTATATTGAAAAACCGCTCCTCGCATACAAGGACCGCAAGTTCGGTCGCTAGTTATTTCACTTCCGGGAGCTCCGACATCGTGTAGAATTTCAATCGCTGCTTATCGGCTTCACGTAAAACCGCAGCCAGAAAGCTTACATTAAAACCATATCTGCCATTCTGAGGAGCGCTGTACAACGGTTCATGCCCGAAAACCATCAACGCAGTGCCATTTTCTTTCGCTTCCAGGATAGCCTCGGCGATTTCCTCTTCGGTAACCTCGTCGTAATCGATCATCAAGGCATCCACTTTTTGCTCTCCATTGAATGTGTAATAAACCGCACTCATCCAGCGGGGCGGCCATGCGTAGAGCTGGAATCCTTTGAATTTCCTTCTTGAAATGGCCACATCCCGCAACGTCGTAAAGCCTTGGGCCAAAAGTACCGAATCGACGCGATCGTTGTGGTTCCCACCCGGATGCGCGTAGGAAGTCGGTTTGAAACCGGCCGCGTGCATATGCCGCAAACCGGGTTCTATTTCTGTCTCAATGTACCCCTTCGGACCGCCTGCATCCATGAGCTCCGTGGATTTCGCGTGGACGGTGCCGTGGAACCCGATTTCGTGGCCTTCTTTTTCAAGCTGTTTCAGCATGGCCACCTCTTCGGCATTCAGGCTGTCGGGACAGGTGATGAAGAATGTCGCTTTGGCATTATATTTCTGGAATAACGGCCTGAGCTCGTACCACTCCTTGATAAAATGATCGTCAAATGAAATGGCGATGCCGCCCGCGCCGGACTGTCCGGATGGGCTTCCACAGCCAAAGAACGCCCCGGTTATTGCTACTAGCAGCAGCCCGCGCAATCCGTTCAATGCATTGGAAGCGATTTTAATGTATTTCAAAACTTCGGAAATGATCTGTTATTTTCGCTAAATTAATGACACGGATGAAAATACTGCACACCGCCGACTGGCATATCGGCAAAAAGCTCGATAACTTTTCCCGCCTCGAAGAGCAACGCCTCGTACTGGAAGAAATCTGCGAGATCGCCGAGCGCGAAGCCGTAGACGCGGTCGTCATCGCCGGCGATTTGTTCGATAACTTCAACCCATCGTCGGAAGCAACCGAGCTTTTGTACAGCACATTATACCGCCTGTCCGCCAACGGCACCCGCGCAGTCATCGCCATTGCGGGCAACCACGATTCCCCCGAGCGCATACAGGTACCCGACGCCCTCGCCAAGGTTTGCGGCATTCTGTTTGTGGGCTTCCCCAACACGGAAATCAAGCCATTTTGTACGCAGGGAAAAGTGGAAATTATCAAAACCGCACCCGGGTTTATAGAAATCAAGTTGCCCAATGCTCCGTTCCCCTTGCGCATACTGCACACGCCCTACGCGAACGAGCAACGTTTGAAGACATTCCTCGGGGTCGAGGAATCGGAAGAAGCATTACGCGTGCACTTGCAGGAGCATTGGCAGCAACTTGCCGACGAATACCTGGACAACAACGGCTTCAACCTTTTAGCAACGCATTTGTTCGTCATGCAGAAAGGCGGCCCGATGCCCGAGGAACCCGACGACGAGCGCCCGATCCTGCATATCGGCGGCGCGCAGGCCATTTACACGGAAAACTTCCCCAAGCAGGTCCATTATATCGCATTGGGCCATTTGCACCGCTTTCACCAGGTAGATAAGGTACCCGCACCCGCCGTATATTCCAGCAGCCCGCTGGCGTACAGCTTTTCGGAGTCCAATCAAACGAAATACGTGATCCTGATCGAAGCGGAAGCCGGCAAGCTCGTCGGTTATACGCCCATTGAATTGTTAAAAGGCAAGAAGCTCCGCCGCAAGAGTTTTCACAGCATCGACGAGGCCATTGAATGGCTCGGCGAGCACCCGGAGGATCTGATCGAGCTTACTATCATTTCGGACAATTATCTTGAAGCCTCAGACAAAAAGCGGGTCATGGAAGCGCATTCGGGCATTGTGCAGATTATTCCGCAGATCAAGCGAAGCGAAGTGGCGGATACTTCGTCGGAAGTGGATTTGTCGCTGAGTATGGAGAAGCTGTTTCAGGAGTATTTCAAATCTAAAAACAAAGGCCAGGAGCCGTCAGAAGGCTTAATGGAGGTCTTTCGGGAAGTGCTCGGCAGCGAAGCGGAATAAAAGCTCCGGAGGAGCAACCTGTTTATAGACGTTAGGAGTCTCCTAGCGGAGACCACATTATCCCGTAACGCACCTTTGCTACAAACAGGGGCCACTCTGTGGCCGCACATCGCGTGACGTTCTGCCTTTCGCTATAACCAGTAGGCCACTCCGTGGCCTCGCACTCGCTCATTTTGTATCAACTCTCAAAACATAAAAAAGCGGGCTACCCCTTTTGGAATAACCCGCTCTCCGTCCTATTTGGTTTTGATGAAATCAGCTAGCTCTTCTAAGCTTTGCCTCAATGGTTTGCTGTGTATGCGGTACGATGCGCAGACGCTCTTTCGGGATCAGTTTCCCCGTATCGATGCAGACGCCATAGGTACCGTTTTTAATGCGGATCAGCGCGTTTTCGAGCTGTACCGAATATTTCTGAAGGCGTGCGGCCAACTGGCTCAAATTTTCGCGCTCACTGGCGTCAGCACCGTCTTCCACTAATTTGGCAGCGCCCGCAGTTACGTCCGTGCCGCTATCGTTTTTCTTGCTAAGTCCTGTTTTAATGTATTCGAGCTCACTTCTTGTCGCTTCCAGCTTCCCACGGATCAGCTCTTCAAACTCCTTTAATTCTTCCTCTGAGTATCTTGTTCGTTCTTCTTGCATAATCTGAATTGATTTGTTAGTCTACATCAAGGAGCGTTCAAAGCACAAAAGTACTAGTATTCTGCCTATTTCGGAATAGTATTTAATTAATAACCACTTTCAAATGAGAAACTTACTAACACTGACATCAGGGAATATAACCAACAAAGCCAAAACCTGGTTCGGTAATGGCTTTGCTATGAATCTCTGAGGATTACTTGTAAAGGACCGATTTCACGGCGTCCACCGTCCGCTTCACGTTCGGCAGGATCTCCTCGATCAGCGTCGGCGCGTATGGAAGAGGTACATCGCGGCTCGTCACGCGGATCACCGGTGCGTCCATATAATCAAATGCGTGGCGCTGAATGTGGTAAGCGATTTCCGAAGAAATAGAAGCCAGAGGCCAGGCTTCTTCTACCACCACACAGCGGTTGGTTTTCTTAACTGATTCAATCACAGCAGGATAGTCGATCGGGCGAACGGTGCGCAAATCGATTACTTCTACGTCGATGCCCTCTTTTTCCAGTTGAAGCACCGCCGGCATCACCACGCGGGGGATCATTTTACCGAAAGAAACGATCGTTACGTCTTTGCCCTGGCGTTTGATATCGGCTTTGCCCAGCGGGATGAGGTATTCTTCCTCGGGAACAGCCATTTTATCCCCGTACATCAGCTCCGATTCCATGAAGATCACGGGGTTGTTGTCACGGATAGACGATTTCAGCAAGCCTTTCGCGTCGTAAGGGTTCGAAGGAACGACCACTTTGAGGCCCGGCGTATTCGCAAACCAGTTTTCGAAGTTCTGCGAGTGCTGCGCCCCCAGCTGACCTGCATTACCGGTCGGTCCGCGGAACACGATCGGACAGCCGTACTGGCCGCCTGACATCGAAAGAATTTTCGCCGCACTGTTGATGATCTGGTCGATCGCCACGAGCGAGAAGTTGAATGTCATGAACTCGACGATCGGACGCAGGCCGTTTCCGGCAGCACCCACCGCGATCCCCGCAAAGCCGAGCTCCGCGATAGGCGTATCGATCACGCGGTCGGGACCGAACTCATCGAGCATTCCCTGACTCGCCTTATAAGCACCGTTGTATTCCGCAACCTCCTCACCCATCAAAAAAATACTCTTGTCAAGGCGCATCTCTTCCGACATAGCGTCGCGAATGGCATCTCTAAATGCTATTTCTTTCATTCGTAATTCTGATAATTATTAATTCTTAGAAGAAACCACCGCATAATCATTTCATCTTAAACAGACCGACTCGCGCGGTTACATTAAAAGAGGTTCTGTATACTTATTTCAAAATGGTCTGGTAAAATTAGGCAACACCGGCCAATTCTCAAATTCTTTCCCGGAACCATTCTGTTAAAAAGCACCTTAAATGCGCTTCAATCTGCTATTACACCGGGATCACATCTACTTCTACTGAAAGCGTGTGTTTTCCGTAACTGAAAATAATGCCTTTCAGTGGCGGTACATCGCTGTAATCACGGCCCCAGGCCGTCACGATGTGCCGCTCTCCGGGCACAATATTGTTCGTCGGGTCGAAATCGCACCAGCCGTAGTCTGGAATAAAAACCGAGATCCAGGCATGCGATGCGTCGGAACCCTGCAACTTCGGTTTTCCCGGCGGCGGCAATGTTTCCAGATACCCGCTTACGTAGCGTGCCGCAAACCCGAAACTGCGGATACAGGCAATGGCCAGGTGCGAAAAATCCTGACAAACGCCCTTTTTAGCAGCCAATACCTCTTTAATGGGTGTGTTCACCGTTGTGAAGTCAGGTACAAACTGAAATTCGGTAAAGATCTTCCGGCAAAGCTTCGCAACGCATTCATATAAAGGCGCGTTGTCGTCGAAACAGTCGCTTGCAAATGCCCTTACCTCGGCATCCCACTTCACGAGCGGGCTCGGTAATGTGTATTCCAAAACGGAAATCTTCGTCGCACGGTCGTTCGTAAGCCGCTCACGCGCCTCCCCGCTCGTTACCGACGACGGAATGAACAGCGAGCCCGTACGCTCCATCAACCTTTCCACAATGGCGGTCGTCAGCACCGTCAGCGTTTTATGAGGGGAGTGCAGGGAAAAATAGTGCGTTGTGTTGCCGTAAAAATCAACCCGTTCGCTCACCTGTGCGGGTTCCGGGGTAATTTTAATACTAAAATCCTGGCAAAGCTGGTCGGGTAATGTACGCGGCGTGAGGCACAGCAGGCTGTGATAATTGTTCACGGCCTCGGCGTATTTGTATTCCGTTTTATGGATCAGCTTATACTTCATCCGTATCGTAGTCCATCGGTTCGAAAGAGTGGTGTATCAATGTGTGACTGAAATATTGGTTGGTCAGGTACGTCGATACCGAACTTGCCAGCCGCGCCACTTCCGCAAGCAAATTGAAAAGCTCCTCCCGCTCATCGTGCGCATTGCATTTGGCCAGGTCCGGAATATTCGAAAGCTTAATGAGCGTCGAAGCGCGTAATGCGAGCTTTTCGGCCTCGTTCAATCGCTCGCCCCGGGTTGTAGCAGGCAGTTCCGCCAGGTTTTTACCCAATTCATCGAGCATGTAAGCCAGCGAATACGGCAGGCGTGTTTCCAGCAAAATCATATCCAGCATCGCCTCCACACTCAGGTGCGACTTGTAGATCTGCCGGTAGTTCACCAGCATATGGTGGTTGATCAGCGTCGCTTCGATCAGCTCGTTTTCCACCGTTCCCGGCCTGCCTACCCCGAAATTCGATTGGATCACGCTGATCCGTGACAATATCCGTTCGATCAGCTTGCCCGTTTCCAGGAGCAGATAGCTGTTGTCCCGCGGCATACTTTCGGCGATCACGCCCAGGAATGTGAACATATTGTTGAACAACCCATCCAGCGTCCGCTGAATATTCGTGCTGTTCATATGCGATGCATTCCTGATCTCGTGGTAGCCATTGTCGATCAGATCCACGATCCGCCAGATTTCCAGCTCCCATTGGTTACGCACCGCACCCACGGCATTCAGAAATGCCCCGATATTGGACGCGACGCTACCTGCGCGGTAGTGATCGGAAATCAATGCAATGATCTCTTTATAAGGATCATTCAGCTTTTCATCCCCTTCCAAAAAGCCGGGATAGGTTGAAGAAACGTGCGTCAGCGACTGTAAAAGTACTTTTATATGCTCCTGCTTGGCCGATCCGCCGAAATTGCGGTCGAGGTTAAGCACGTTGATCGTGATATTCATGAACTTGATGACGGCCATCGTCCGCTCGCAGTAGCGCCCCACCCAAAACAGGTTCTCGGCACTCCGGCTCGGCAGCGAAATGTGCTTGTTCACCGCTACCGGCGTGTTCAGCACAATGCGTTCCTGCGGCTCGTCGGATTTGTCCGAAACGATCCAGGTGTCTTTCGAAAACCCGCCCTGCTGGTTGGAGATCACAAAGCGGTCTTTCACCGCAGAGCTGCGGGTAAGGCCGCCCTGCATTACGTGGTAACCGTGTTCGTCGGCCACCATGAATGCCCGCAACGCCGCATACCGCGGCTCGATCACCCCGTCGATCAGGGAAGGCGTCGTGGAAAGGCTCACTTCCTGCTGCGCGATGAAATCGTGCGGCCGCTGGGCGATCATCGCTTTCAGGTTAACCTTTTCCGCCGCACTCAATGTCCGCCCGTAAATAGAGCTGAATTTCGACTTCCGGTTGGCTTTCTTGATAATGAGCTCATCGATATTGTCGAGCACGTAATTGAGTTCTTTCTGATGCCCGCACCACCAGGTAGCGACGTTGGGCATAACGAGCTTTTCTCCTAAAAAATACTGGCAGATATTCTCCATAAACGCCAGGAATGCGTGATTTTCCAGCACACTTGATCCCGGCGGGTTCATGACCTGCACATGACCGAGCCGGATCGCCTGCAATAATCCCGGCACGCCCAGGCGCGAGTCCTCCCGCATTTCGAGGGGATCGCACCATTCGTCGTCCACACGGCGGACGATCACGTCCACTTTTTGCAAGCCGTCGATGGATTTCAGCCAGACGCTGCCGTTGCGCACGAGCAGGTCATCGCCCTGCGCAAGCGTGTAGCCCAGGTACGAAGCGAGGTAAGCGTGCTCGAAATAGGCCTCGTTGCCCGGTCCGGGTGTGAGATATACGATGTTCGGGGCATCGCGGCGCTTGTCGGACAGCCGCAGAACGGTATTTTGAATACTATTGAAAAACGGCGAGAGCTTGCTCACATACATGCCGTCGGCCAGCTCGGGCAGGAGCTTGCTCATGACAATGCGGTTTTCGAGCGTATATCCGGAGCCGGACGGCGCCTGGGTGCGGTGGTCGACGATCCACATTTGCCCGTCGGGCCCGCGGGCCATGTCGGCGGCAAGCAGAGTAAGCTGCCTCGGTCCCGGGACTTTGATATCGATACACGGGCGAAAGAACCCGGAATTTTCAAAAACCAGCTCGGCGGGGATTATGGCGTCCCTCACGAGGTGGCGCGGACCGTACAAATCTTTCAGGATGAGGTCCAGCAGCATTGCGCGCTGCTGCAAACCCTTCGAAATCCCGTTCCACTCCTTTTGTTCGATCAGAAAGGGAATAGGGTCGAGCTGCCAGGGACGGTTCATGCCGTCGGGGCTGCCGTAGACGTTGTAAGTCACCCCATTTTCACGCAACTTACTGATAATTTCCTGGTTACGTGCTTTCAGTTCTCCAATACCCAGTTTTTCCAGGGTACCGAAAAGCGCCTGCCAGTGCGGCTTCAATTTTCCGTTTGTATCCAGTACCTCGTCGTAGGACGTCAGGCCGCTTTGGTAAGATTGTAGCAGGTTCACGGAAGCCTCGGTAAGCATATTCAACAAGTAGGGTTATTCCTGTAAATCTACCGCGATTTCCAGAATTTGCGTAAATCCAAAGTATTGGGATACTCGGGATTAATCAGTTCAATGGGTGTGTCGCCCTTCATTTCCTTCTTTGTTTCCGCCACAAACCGCGACACGCCAGATTCGGTTTTCTCGATCACCGGCACCTCGCGCGTGGCCGATGGCGTATGCCCGAAGCCCTGGAAAAGGCTGATCTTGCGCGATTCGGCCTCGAATGCATTCACGGGATAAGTATCGAAACTACGCCCGCCGGGATGCGAAACGAAATAGGTACAACCGCCCAATATACGGTTATTCCAGGTATCGACAATATCGAACGTCAGCGGCGCGTCGGCCCCGATGGTCGGGTGTAATGCCGACGGCGGGTTCCAGGCTTTGTACCGGATACCTGCCACGTAATCCCCTTTGATACCAGCGCTCCGAAGCGGCACGCGGCAGCCATTGCAGACAAGAATATGCCTGCCTTCCACGAATCCGCTCACTTTTACCTGCAACCTTTCCAGTGAAGAATCCACAAACCGGGCCGTGCCCGCATTCGACAATTCTTCCCCCAAAACATGCCACGGCTCGATACCCAGGCGAAGTTCCAACTGAATATTATCCACCGTAATACCGCCATAATGCGGGAAGCGGAATTCAAAGAATGGGTCAAACCACGAAATATCGAAGTGGTAGCCCGCCGCTTTCAGGTCGTTCACGACGTCCACCATATCCAGGTAAGCGAAATGCGGCAGCAGGAAGCGATCGTGCAGTTCGGTACCCCAGCGGATCAGTTTATGCTTGTAAGGTTCTTTCCAGAACTTCGCGATGAGCGCGCGGATGAGCAGCGTCTGCACGAGGTTCATATGCTTGTGCGGCGGCATATCGAACGCGCGGAATTCGAGGATACCGAGCCGTCCGCTCGACGAATCGGGCGAATACAGCTTATCCATACAAAATTCCGAACGGTGCGTATTCCCGGTAATGTCCACAAGCAGGTTCCTGAAAATGCGGTCCACCATCCAGAACGGCACTTCGCCGTCTTCCGGAATTTGTTCAAATGCAATTTCTACTTCGTACAATCGCTCGTCGCGGCCCTCGTCGATGCGCGGTGCCTGGCTCGTAGGGCCGATAAACGGCCCGGCAAAGAGGTAACTCAATGCCGGGTGGTGCTGCCAGTAGGTCAAAAGGCTTCGCAGCAGGTCGGGGCGGCGCAGTATCGGGCTATCGGCCGGTTTGGCGCCGCCGATGGTGACGTGGTTGCCGCCGCCGGTGCCGGTATGGCGGCCATCGACCATAAATTTGTCCGTCCCGAGCCGTGAGAAGAATGCTTCCTCGTACAATGCGCTGATGTTGTCCACCAGCTCCGTCCAGTTTTTGGCCGGATGGATATTCACCTCGATCACCCCCGGATCGGGCGTCACGATCAGTTTTTGCACCCGATAATCCGAAGGCGCCGGATATCCTTCGATGCGTACCGGCATTTGCAGCTTTTCGGCTGTGGCTTCGATGGACGCCATCAGGTCGAGGTAATGTTCGAGGTAATCGGTCGGCGGCAGGAAAATGTAAATAATGCCGTCGCGCTCCTCCACGCAAATGGCCGTTTTTATAACAGGTATATCAAACAGCAGGTTATTCTGGGGCGCTTCTTCCTTCTTTTTCTTTAAATCCTCTTCGTCATCCACCGGCTCCACATTCAGCGGCAGCTCGTACGGGGGCGCCACGGAGCCGTAACGCGCCTGCACAATGGGCTGATAGTCAGCCAATGCGGGTAAATCCTCGAACGGGCTGCGCTCGACGGGCTGCTCGCGGTGTTCTTTCGCGATTTCAGGCAGCGAGGTCAATGGTAACCGGTAACCCATCGCCGAGTTTCCCGGAATGAGGAAGCAATTGCCCCTGCGGAACTGCCAGGCGCTGCTCGTCCAATGCTTTTTTCCTTCCTCCCATTTCACCGGCAACACAAAACCGGCGGGGTTGTTCAGGCCTTTTTCCAACAACTTCGCAAGCGTCCGCCGTTCTACCGAATCTTTGAGGTTCACTTTCAGCGGATCGACATTCACCGGCAGCTTACCCTCTTCCATCGCCCAGTAAATCGGGTCCTCGTAAGCGGGAGTGATGTTATTGGTATCGATCCCGAGGTATTTGGTCAGTTCACCGGTAAAAAGCTCCGCGTCGCGGAACGTGTATTTCGTCTGGCCTTCCTTCGTGATCAACTCGTCGTTTTTCCACATCGGAACACCGTCGGTGCGCCAGTACAATGCATATTGCCAGCGCGGAAACAATTCGCCGGGATACCATTTACCCTGGCCGAAATGCAGCAGCCCGCCGTATGCAAAGCGGTTTTTAAGCCGCAACGAAAGGTCATAAGCCAGCTGCCGCTTCAACGGCCCGTCAGCCGCCGTGTTCCATTCGGGCGATTCGTAATCGTCGATGGAGATGAATGTAGGCTCGCCGCCCATCGTGAGGCGGACGTCGTTTTCCTGCAAATCCCTTTCCACATCATAACCCACCTGCATTACCTGCGCCCATTGCTCTTCGGAGTAAGGCTTGGTCACGCGCGGGTCCTCGTGAATGCGGAAAACCTTGTTATCGAACTCAAAAGTCACTTCTGCAATGTCGGTAGCGCCCGTCACCGGTGCCGCGCTGGCATAATCGGGTGTGCAGCAGAGCGGAATATGCCCCTCGCTCGCAAAAAGCCCCGAGGTCGGGTCCAGGCCGATCCAGCCCGCGCCGGGCACGTATGCCTCCGTCCATGCGTGCAGGTCCGTGAAATCCTCTTCCGGCCCGGAAGGCCCGTCGAGCGACTTGATATCGGAAGTAAGCTGCACCAGGTAGCCCGACACGAACCGTGCCGCAATGCCCAGATGCCGCAAAATCTGTACGAGCAGCCAGGCCGAATCACGGCATGAGCCGCTGCGTATCGTCAGCGTCTGCTCGCAGGTCTGCACGCCCGCTTCCATGCGGATGTTGTAATGAATAGCCTTGTAAAGCTCCTGATTGAGGTATACGAGGAAATCGACAATCTTGATACCCGGCTGGATTTGCAGGTTTTGAATAAAATCCGTCAGCAGCGGGCCGGCCTCGCGCGGTTCGAGGTAAGGTCCCAGCTCCTTTTCAAGTGTCGGTTCATATTTGAAAGGATATTTATCCGCATAATCCTCCACAAAAAAATCGAAAGGGTTGATCACCTGCATTTTGGCGATTACTTCCACGTCGATGCTCAGCTCCGTGGTTTTTTCCGGAAAAACGACCCTGGCCTGATAGTTGCCGAACGGGTCCTGTTGCCAGTTGATAAAATGGTTCTCCGGGGTAATTTTCAGGGAATAGCCTTCAATGGGCGTACGCGAATGCGGGGCGGGGCGTAACCTGAAAATATGCGGAGAAAGTGAAACACTCCGATCGAACTTATATCTTGTCTTGTGCGAAATAGCAACTTTTATAGCCATAATAGGAGTATTACAATAAAATTCAATAATTTGGCAAACAGGAGAATATCAGAATCTAAACAAACGCTTTATGGTTGTTTTTCAAAATATATAATCATTTCAAAACAGGAAAGCAAAATTTTATTCTAACACATTTCCGGCAGCGGTTATCCTGCGGTACTAATCCGCCACGAAGCTAACCAACCTATTGAAAGAACATGCCAGCCCGCCGATTCAATTGCCGGGAATTATTCTGCCCGTGCGCCAGGACTGATTATTCCTTAAAAGTTACGTAATTCGCCAAAATCCTGACCATTAGTTTAGTTTAAAATGAAAATCGCTATTATCGGCTGCGGCAACATGGGTATGGCCTTCGCCCGCGCCTTCCTGAAATTTGACCTCGTCAAAAACCAGGACTTTTTACTGGTTGAAAAAAGTACCGACCGCCTGGAAAGCCTCACCAGTTTCCAGCCGGGTGTGATCACGGGTGTGATCGGCCCGCAAATCGGCGAGTACGACCTGATCATCCTTTCGGTGAAGCCGCAGGACTTTCTTTCGGTAGCCGGTGCGCTTAAAGAAGTTATCAAGCCCAGCCAGGTGGTACTGTCGATCATGGCCGGCGTGACGATCGAAGGCATTCAGCATGCATTGGCGCATAAACCGGTGATCCGCGCGATGCCTAACACGCCGGCGATGCTCGGCATGGGCATTACGGCTTATTCGGCGTCTCCCGAGGTGGATATCAATCAATTACGGAAAATAGAGAACCTGATTAATGCTACCGGCCGCTCGGTGTTCCTCGAAGACGAGGCGCAGCTGAATGCGGTAACTGCGCTGAGCGGCAGCGGACCGGCTTATTTCTTTTACGTGGTGAAGGCGATGATCGAGGCGGGCAAGCAAATGGGTTTCGAAGAAAATGTGGCCGCATTGCTCGTAAAGCAAACGATGCTGGGCTCCTATCACCTCATTAATACAGCCGATAAGTCGCTCGACGACCTCATCAAAGCCGTAGCGTCCAAAGGCGGCACTACCGAGGCGGCATTGCGGCAGTTTGAAGCCGGAGAACTGGACAAGACGCTTGAAAAGGGCATTTTCGCCGCGCAAGTGCGGTCGGCGGAATTGTCGAAAGGATAATCATCAAACTTCGAAAAAGTATGGGAACGTCAGCCGGCAAACTCGCCACCCTGGATATTGTATTGAACGGACTAATGCGCCGCTACAAGGAGCGCGTGCCCGACGTGGGCATTATCCTCGGTGCGATGGTAAGCGACGGCATTGTGCCCAGCGCCGACCACATCGAAAACGACCACATCGCATTCCGTACGATGGGCGTGCCGCAGCTCGGCGTGCAGTCGTTTGAGAAGATATTCCTGCATTACGGCTACGAAAAGCGTGACCATTACTTTTTCGAAAGCAAAAAGCTCGACGCGTGGTGGTACGCCCCTCCCCGCGAAACCGACCCCCGCATATTCGTAAGCGAGCTCCGCGTAGGCGACCTTTCGGAAGAAAGCCAGCGTATCATCCGCAGTTACACCGACGAAGTCCTTACCGACCCCGCTGATTCCCTCGACCTGGACAATGGCGAAGCCGTGGATGCATTCCTGCACCAGCCATTATGGCGCACGCCCACCGTGGCCGACTACCAGTCGCTGCTTAAAGAAAGCGAATATGCAGCCTGGGTGATCTACAACCGCTATTACCTCAACCATTTCACGATCAGCGTCCACAACCTGCCCGACGGCTACAATACCGTCGCCACATTCAACGAATTCCTCGAAAAACACGGCATTAAGCTGAACACCTCCGGCGGAAAAATCAAAATCAGCCCCGACGGCGGCTTGTTACAAAGCGCTACCGTGGCCGAAATGCTGGATGCAGAATTTGCCAACGGCGAAAAGCTGCGTATTTCCGGTTCATATGTGGAATTTGCCGAGCGGAAGGTCTTGCCATGGTTTACGAATGTACCGGCAGCCGAAGTCAAACGGAGGCACCGCCGGGACGGTTTCGAAGCAGGTAATGCGGATAAGATTTTTGAGAGTACCTATACGACGCAGACGGGGCGCTAGGCGTGCTACTCATTCACAAGCAAATGCACAACCCGCAGCGCATTCCCTTCACTCTTTTCATTCTTTTCGACTGAAACGGTCAAATGCAGCTTGTGCTTCCCGGCCGGCAGCTCATCGGCCAGCATCAGGTACCAGGGCAAATGCAGCTGATTACTCCACGGCGTGTAAGTGTCGAGTGTTTTGGGATTCTTGCCATCGATCGTGTAGGTGATTTTTCCGGCGTCGGGGCCTGAAATGATCGCGATACCGACGCCACGGCCTTTGAATTCGAAATCCAGTGACGAGCCTGCTGCTTCACTCACGAGCATGGGCACATTTACGAAGCCTTCGCGGGTGGAAAATTTCACTTTCGGCTTCCAGTCGGGGTCGAGCGTGAAGCCTTTCAGGTTTTTGGCTTCTTCCAGTTGGTGATAGCTGCCTTTGTCGTAGGTAAAACGGTCCATCGGGGCCGGAAGTTTGATTGCTCCCGTGGCCGCGGATTCCGTTTTCAGCATTTCCTTGATCGTTTGCGCGTACACCTCCTGGCCATATGGCGACGGGTGCAGGTCTTTAAAATCGTATTTCCAGGAGAATTCCCCGGCTTTGATGCGGTCGTACACTTCTTTGGCGAGGTTGATGTAAACTGCGCCGTAATGCTTCGCCACACGCTCGTGCACACCCACTTCGACAGGCTCCTTGCCGGCTTCGTAATCATCGTTCTTCTTAGGCTCCGCGAACGCCATCATGACCACGCCCGCTTTGGGATTAGCCGTATACATTTGTCTTAAAATACCATCCAACGCCCTGATTTGCGCCTTTTCACTAAATCCGTTACCCCTATCATTCACAGCCGCTTCCACAAAAAGCAGGTCTGGCATGCCTTTCGCGAGTACGTCGCGCCCGAAACGCATCGAATGCGGCGTGCTGCCTAGGGACGGGATGCCGGCAGCGATAAAGGTAAATTCGGTGTCGGGGAAATGCTCCTGCAAGTACCGCGCGGTTTTGTCACGCCAGCCGGGATTGTGGGTAATGGAGCCGCCCAGAAATGCGACGGTACCCTTCTTGGCCGTGCGGAATTGATCGAACGCATTGCCGAGGCCCTTGTTCCATGTAATGTAGGGCGTATGCGGCAGCGGCTTCTGCACCGGTACGCTGTTCTGTTCGATAAAATTGGCAAAAAATTCGGGGTGCTCGATCGGGAAATGGTGCCCTTCGAGCGTCTGCTCACCCCGCGTCATCGGGTATACACTCACGGGCCCGCCCAATGCGAGGTAGTTTTTCACCAGCAGATCGGTGTTTTCCGCGACGGGCGCGTGCTCGTCCTTCAAACCTACAATGTGGACAATGGGTACTTTAAATGCCGCCAGCCCGGCCAGGTCGTTTAATGGAATATCCGTAAAATTCACCGCCTGCTCTTCCGTCAGGTTAAATAGCTTCTTCCACGCTTCCCAGTCCTTGGGCGAGCCTTTGCCCTTGCCCTTGCCGCCGGGCCAGCTTTTCGGGTCGGCCACGGGTGCTTCGGCGTAAATGCAGCTTACCTTGTCGGGGTTGCGCTTCGCCCAGCCGTACACGTACAGGCCGCCGCGACTCACGCCTTCGAGCGCTACTTTCGGGGCAAAATGCCTTTCCTTCACGAGGTAATCGTAAAAATCATCCCAAACCTGCATGGCTTTCGGGTGCGCAAACATGTCGTTGGTGTTCACATACGCCACGTGGAAACCCCGTGTGAGCAAAATGCTGTCCATATCGGTATGCCAGGTGGGGAAATGTGCCCGCCACACCCAGGGGTTTCCTGGTATCGCTTTTGGCGGTTTTACAAACCACGCATTGCGGTCCTGAAACGTAAATTCTACTTTTTCAAAACCTTTCCAGGAAGTCGTTTTTTCGGTGATCTGGGCTGAAATATGGGTCGCCGGCCATGCAAATACCGCCAGCAGGAGCAATGCGAATCTTGTCGTTTTCATAGCATGTAAAAGCAGCTTTCACAGTGGTTTTACCGGCAGGCACATCCGCTTTGGTATGATATTTTAAACATCACCCTCGAAAACAATCTTGAAAAAGACTTATGGATAAGATCGAAAAGTTTAAGACCATGGAGAAGATCCTGCGCGAAATCGAGGATTTGAAAAACAGTGAAACTGCCGTGATCAAGAAGATTGGTCAGATTGAAACTGAGAACATGAATGTCAACGTCCAGAACCTCGACAAGTCATTGAACGAGATCTACGACGGTGTTTATAAGAACCTTCAGAATGTGGAGAATCTGCAAAATACGTTCACGGAAACCGTCGCCGATTTCAAAGACAAAAACAAAATCACCGATGAAATGCTCATGGAACTAAGAGAATAAATTACCCCGATATCATCAGACTAAAAACCACCAAAAAGCCCCGATTCATTATGAACCGGGGCTTTTTGGCTTGAAGAATGTGAGACTGACATTTGGATATCTCTACCGTAGTTTCAATGTCGCCAGCGTCAAAATCGCGAGGATAATTCCGACGATCCAGAAGCGCGTTACGATTTTGGCTTCGTGAATGCCTTTTTTCTGGTAATGGTGGTGCAGCGGCGACATCAGGAATATCCTTCGCCCTTCGCCGTATTTCCTTTTGGTGTATTTAAAATAGCTGACTTGTAATATCACCGACGCATTCTCGACAATGAATATCCCGCACATCACGGGGATAAGCCATTCTTTCCGGATCGCCAGTGCTACCACGGCAATCACCCCACCGAGCATCAGGCTGCCCGTATCGCCCATGAAAACCTGGGCAGGATATGCATTATACCATAAAAACCCGACACAGGCCCCTATGAACGCCGCACAGAATATCACGAGCTCGCCTGAGTTGGGGATATACATGATGTTCAGGTATTGCGAAAATTTGGTGTTACCCGACAGATACGCCAGCACGCCGAGCGTGAGCGCGATAATGCCCGATACACCCGCCGCAAGGCCGTCGATCCCGTCGGTAATATTAGCGCCGTTGGAAATGGCGGTGATGATAAAAATCGCGATAATGGTGTAGATCACCCAGGTATATTCCTCGGGCAGCCATCCGAAAAGCAATGTTTTGTAGTCGAATTCATTGTTTTTGATGAAGGGAATGGTCGTGATCGTCGGGTGGATAATATCGTGGTAACGCTGCACTTCGCCCAGGTTCGAGCTCAGGAGCGGCTGGTCGTACACGCGGATTTTGACATTATCATTAAAGGAAAGCGTAATCCCCACAATGAGGCCCAAACCCACCTGGCCTACGATCTTGAAGCGTCCGGCCAACCCGTCCTTGTTGTTCTTGAATTTCTTGAGATAGTCATCGAGAAAGCCGATCCCGCCCGTCCAGATGGCCGTGATGATCAGCAAAACGATGTAGACATTGCTCAGTTTCGCAAACAGCAGCACCGGGATCAGCAGCGACGCCAGGATGATGAAACCGCCCATCGTAGGCGTCCCGGCTTTTTCCAGCTGCCCCGCCAACCCAAGGTCGCGGATCGACTCGCCCATTTGCTTTCTCCGCAGCAGATTAATGATAGACTTTCCCCAGGTGGCGGCGATGAAAAGCGACAATACCGTCGCGCCGAGCGCCCTGAACGAGATATATTGGAATACCCCGGCCCCGGGAATGTTGAAATGTTTGTCTAAATAATCGAAGAGATAATAGAGCATGAAGAAGCTTATTGGGATGACGGCTGCAAAATTGGTTTTTTTAATAGACTACGCCAAAAGCATGCTGGATTTTAATTCCCTGCCCGCTTTGCGAATACTTCCATCAGCACTTCCTTGTCGTCAAAATGGTGTTTGACGCCTTTCACATCCTGGTAGTTCTCGTGTCCTTTGCCGGCGATCAGGATAATATCGCCCGGTTCCGCTTCGATGCCCGCTTTGAGAATCGCCTCGTGGCGGTCTTCGATCACCGTTGTTTTTTTGTAATCCAATGGCGGCACGCCCTTCCGCATCTGATCGAGAATGTCCATCGGGTCCTCAAAACGCGGGTTATCCGATGTCAGGATCACGCGGTTGCTGTACCGGCAGGCTATTTCTGCCATTTTCGGCCGTTTTTCGGCATCGCGGTTGCCTCCGCAGCCTACTACCGTGACTACCTGCTCATTGCCCTGCCGCAAATGCGTGATCGTTTCGAGCACGTTTTCGAGCGCATCGGGCGTGTGCGCGTAGTCCACAATGCCCACGATATGGTCCGCGGAATGGAATTGTTCGAAGCGTCCCGGAGGGCTTTTCAGATTGGAAAGTTCAGTCAAAACAGCCTCTTCCTTTTCACCCAGAAGCACCGCTGCACCATATACCGCAAGCAGGTTATAGGCATTGAACCGGCCGATCACACGGAACCACACTTCCTGGTTGTTTATGTCCATATGCATCCCCGCGAGCGTGTCCGAAATGATCTTCCCCTTGAAACTCGCCAGCGTTTGCAATGAATAGGTTTCGATGCGCGCCTTCGTGTTCTGCACCATCACGGTACCGCGGCGGTCGTCGATATTCACCAAGGCGAATGCGCTCTTCGGTAATGCATCGAAAAACCCTTTTTTGGCCTTGATATAGTTATCGAATGTCTTGTGGAAATCGAGGTGGTCGTGGGTGATATTGGTAAAAATGCCTCCTGCGAAATGCAGGCCGGTAATGCGGTGCTGGGTCACGGAATGCGAGCTTACCTCCATAAACACGTGACTGCAATTGCTGGCCGCCATTTGGGCGAGCAATGCATTCAGGGCCACGGCGTCGGGCGTGGTGTGCGTCGACGGGATTACCTCGTCTTCGATCTGGTTTTGCACCGTCGATAGCAGGCCCGAGCGGTAGCCCAATGCCCGGAAAAGCTGGAAAAGGAACGTCGCCACAGACGTTTTACCATTGGTGCCTGTTACACCCACCAGTTTCACTTTTTTGGAAGGATGCCCGTAAAATGCGGCCGCAACAAGGCCCATTGCCGCCGCGGAGCCGTCCACCTGAATGTAAGTAATGTCTTCCCGCACGCTTTCGGGCAGTTCTTCGCACAAAATGGCGGTCGCGCCGAGCTCGGTGGCGGTGTTGATAAACTGATGGCCGTCTACCTGCGTGCCGCGCAATGCGACGAACAGGCTTCCCGGCAGCACTTTTCTGGAATCCAGGATAATATTCTTGACCTTGACATCGGCGTAGCCATGAATAATGGCCCCTTTTACTTCGCCGAGCAGGCTGCTCAAAATCGGATCGTTTTCCATGAAGGATTATTGTAATGTAAGCAGGATGGTCTTGCTGCCTGTTTTATTGGTGCCCGGAGGCAGTGATTGTTCGATTACCTTCCCGGAACCCTTGAATGTTACCCTGAAACCCTTGTTCTCCATCACGTACAGCGCGTCGCGCATCGACATCCCTTGCAGGTTGGGCACATCGCGCGATTCCACATCGCGCGGGCTCCATTTGGTTTTGCCTTTCTTGAAAAGAGACGCCGCTGCATATTCGCTCTCCTCGGCCACCGGCGTCATGTTCAGCGACTTGCTGATCACATTCAGGTCGTTGGTAATGCCCGTCCATTTCACATCCTGCGATGTTTCGGGGATCGAATCCTTCACCGGCTTCTGAATGGCGACGTCGTAGGCGTAAATGCGGTCGGCCACTTCCTTGAACACCGGCGCGGCCACGCTGCCCGCATACCGGGTGTAGTCGGCGCCGGTACTTTTCGGGTTATCGATGATGACAATGCAGCTGTATTTCGGTTTATCGGCCGGGAAGTAACCCGCGAAAGACGTGTAGTTCTTGCCTTCGGTATACACGCCGTTGATGAGCTTGCGGGCGGTCCCGGTTTTCCCGGCGATCTGGTACAAATCGCTTTTAATGTGTTTGGCCAAGCCGGCATTCACGACGCCTTCGAGCATTTTCTTCACTTTCCGGATGGTTTCCGGCGAGGCTATCGGCTTTTCTTCGACGTACGGCGGAATTTTGTCCTCGATTTCTTCCGCATTGCGGATCTCCCGGACGATCATCGGACGCACCCAGTAACCATTATTCGCCACCGCATTATAGAATGCCAGCGTCTGCAAAGGTGTCATCTGCATTTCATAGCCATGCGCCATGAAGTACATCGAATAGCTGCTCCACTGCTTCGACTTGCGGTCGCGTACCAATGGCGGCTTTTCACCCTTCATATGAATACCGGTCGGCTGATTCAGGTGGAATTGTTTAAGGTAACCCAAATATTTATCCGGCTTGTTGGCAAAATAGCGCTGCATCAGCTGCACAATGCCGATGTTCGACGATTTTTCCAAAACCTGCGAAGCGGTAATGGTACCGAATCCGCCGCGGTGCGCATCGCGGATAATGTGGTTACGGAATCTCATGGCCCCGTCGCCCGTGTTGACGGTCACCTGGTCGGGGTCCATATGCGTTTCTTCCAAAAGCGCCATCATCGTCGCGAGCTTGAACGTCGAGCCCGGGTCGTTGCTGCCCGCCAATGCGTAGTTGAATACCTCTTCATATTTACCCGGCCCGCGCTTGGTCAGGTTCGCCATCGCTTTGATTTCCCCCGTGGCCACTTCCATAATGATCACCGAACCGAAATCGGCATCCATTTCGAGCAGTTTCCGGCGCAAGGCGATCTCGGTACGCTCCTGGTAATTCATGTCGAGCGTCGTATAAATGTCGCGGCCGGCCTCCGGCTGTACGTTGAATGCGTCGCCTACCGGTATTTTGAGCCCGCCTTCCACCTTCTCTACCCAGCCGATGCCCGGCCGGCCTTCCAGCTGTTTGTCAAAACTCGCTTCCAGGCCAATGTAGCCGCGCCCGCTCTTGGGATCGATGCCGCCGATGGTGCGGTCGGCCATCGGGCTGAATGGTTTGTAACGCTTGTAAATCGTTTCGAACTTCCCGCCGCCGCCTTTGCGGTCTTTGGCAAAAAACGGCCATTTTTTAAGCCGCTCGCGCTCCAAATGGGTGATTTCCTTGCTTTTCAGGCGCAGGTACCGTTTGCTTTTGCTCACACGGTAGCGCATGATCTTGCTTTTGTAGCCTTCCGCCGTATTCTCTTTAAAGTTTTTGGCCAAAAGCGAAGCCAGTTCGTCGATATGGTTATAGAAATAGGCCGAGTCGGCGACTTTTGTATCAAAACCTACATAATAATACGGCAGCGAAGTCGCGAGCAGGCTGTTGTCGCTCGCGTAAATGTTACCGCGCATGGCCGGGATCGTGTCCAGTTTCAGGTCGTTCTTTTCTGAATATTCGGCCCAGGTTTTCCCTTTAAAGGTATCGTAATATTGCACGCGGATGAGCTTGGCGAACACGAGGATCGCCAGCACGAACAGCATCCAGCCCACCAGCCGGGCCCGGTTGATCAGCGCTTTTTTATTGTTCTGACCGCTTTCGACTTCGTTTTTCATAAGGGCGCGGCTATTCTTGGTCTTCTTCTTTCAAAATGATCTTTTTCGGCGGGGTCAGATTTTCCACTAACCCTTCGGCCTGCACTTTTTCCACCACCACCGACTGCTTGCCGGCGCGCTCGTATTCCGCATGAATGGAGGTATACTCCGCTTTCAGGTCGTCGACCTCCTTTTTGAGCTTGATGGTCTTCCGCACATATTCCTCTGACTGAAACCCGATGCGCTCGTAAGCGACGAGCAGCACGATCACCCAGCCGAAATAATAGAAGTACTTCACCGGCAAACGCTCTTCCTGTCCCGGCAGCTTTTCGCCAAATACCTTATCCAGCGGCAAAAACTTGTTCAGCCAGTTGAACAGGGAGTATTCCCGCTTCCGCTTGGGCGGCTTTGGTGGCGTAACTTTGGGTCGTTTTCTGTTCTCAGCCATTTTTAGGGGTGTTTCAAATTACGCCTTTTCCGCGATCCGCAACTTGGCGCTCCGGGCGCGCGGGTTCACGGCTACTTCTTCCGCAGTCGCTTCGATGGGCTTGCGCGTCACGCCTTTGAGCGGCTTGATCTCGTTCCCATAAAAGTCCTTTTCGACTTCTCCGTAAAACTTCCCTTTCTGAATGTAATTTTTAACCAGCCTGTCTTCCAGCGAATGGTACGACATCACCACCAGCCTGCCGCCGTCGGGCGCCAGCGCTTCGGGTACCTGCGTGAGGAACTCTTCCAGCACGGCCAGCTCGTCGTTCACCTCGATCCGCAGCGCCTGGAACACCTGGGCGAAATACTTGTTTTCGCGGTGCTTGGGCGCATAGCGCATGAGAATGCTTTTCAGGTCGTTCACCGTTTCGATCGGCGAATTGTAACGGGCGGCGAGAATGGCCTCCGCCGCCGTGCGGGCATTGGTAACCTCTCCGTACATGCCCAGAATACGTTGCAATTCCCCTGCCGAGCGTGTTTTGAGCACTTCGCGGGCTGTTTTTTCGACATTCGGGTTCATCCGCATGTCCAGGTCGGCGTCAAAACGGGTAGAAAACCCCCGTTCGGGCGTATTGATCTGGTGGCTCGAAACGCCTAGATCGGCCAGGATACCATTCACCTGCGGCGCCTTGTTCAGTTTCAGATAGCGCTTGAGATGCCTGAAATTGGCCGGGATAAATGTAAACCGCGGATCGTCTTTAAATTCCAATGCATTGGCAACCGCGTCGGGGTCCTGATCGAACACCAGCAGCCGGCCCGTCGTGAGCTTTTCCAGAATGGCCCGGGAATGCCCGCCACCGCCGAAAGTAACATCGACATAAATGCCATCGGGCTGTATTTGAAGGCCTTCCAGACACTCGGACAACATGACGGGAACGTGGTAGGTACTAGGTGAATCCATTTGTTAAAAGCAATGTACTAAGGAACTATTTCCGGCAAAGCGGCAGTTACAAACTTAGCAATTTTCAGGCGTAGGAATCACGCCGGTCCTGGGAATTAATTTTGACACCACTAATGTCTTTCAACACCAGTAAATTGAATATGAGACTCCTGTTATCGTTTGGAATTCTTTCATTTTTCGCGGCAATCGCAGCTTTCCGGCCCTCGCCGGTAATCCCGCCGCAAACCGGCATCTGGCGCGCCACATTGAGCCGCGACGATCAGAAACTGCCGGTTATCCTCGATATTTCCAAAAACAACGACGGTAAAACCTACACCGTAAGCGTCCTCAACGGCACCGAAAAGCTGAAAATGGATAGCGCCTACTTCCAGAACGATTCGCTTGTGATCCCGATGATGATGTTCGATGCGAAAATCATCGCCAAATCGACGGGCGACGAGCTCAAAGGCACCTATTACCGCTATGCCAACGGCGCCATCGCCGGTTCATTGCCATTCCATGCCGAGCAGGGCGAAAATTATAAGTTTTTCAGGAAAGGCGAAGCCAAAAGCACCCGAAATGTGAGCGGCAAATGGGCTACTATCCTGAAAAACCCGACTACCGGCGACGAAACCGTAGCCGTAGGAAACTTCACGCAGCAAGGCACCGACGTGGCGGGATCTTTCCTGACGCCCACGGGCGACTACCGCTACCTGACCGGCAGCGTGAACGGCGACAGCCTTTACCTATCCACATTCGACGGCTCGTTTGCGATGCTTTTCAAAGCCGGCTTCCAGCCCGACGGCTCGCTGAAAGGCAGCCAATGGTCGGGCGTGAAGGCATTCAAGACCTGGACCGCCAAGCCCGATCCGCAGGCCAAGCTGCCCGATGCGACGAAAATGACATTCCTGAAACCGGGTTTCGAAGGCGTGGACTTCTCTTTGGCCGACACCAAAGGCAAAACCTGGACCTTGAAAGACCCGCGATTCGCAGGGAAACCGGTCATTATCCAGATCATGGGCTCGTGGTGCCCCAACTGTATGGATGAAACCAATTACCTCGCACCCTGGTACAAAAAGAACAAAAAGCGCGGCGTGGAGATCATCGGCCTCTCGTTCGAGCGCTCCGACAAGCCGGAAGTAGCCAACCCGAAGATCGACCGCATGGTAACCCGCTTCGGCATCGATTACCCGGTGGTACTCGCCGGAACGAGCTCCGACGCTTCGACGGCGAAAGCATTGCCCATGCTGAACAAGGTGATGTCGTACCCGACCACCATTTTTATCGACAAAAAAGGCAAGGTACGCGAGATCCACACCGGATTTAACGGTCCGGGCACCGGCCAGTATTACGACGAGTTCGTGGCCGATTTCAATACCCTGATGGACAAGCTGATCAGCGAGAAGTAGTCGGGAGAGAGCAATAACGGCACACCGTCCTATTTTCGGGGCGGTGTGTTTTTTATTGGGCACAAATTAGTATGCTTGCATAATAGTAAGCACATTGCTTACATTTGTGATAAGGGCATTACCTGATACCAATAGCTTTTTGAAACGATGCGCAAGGAAAAAACAATCGATTTCCAGATCAAATGGGCCTGGCATTCCATATCGCGGATGTACAATGCCTATGCCGCCCGTTTTGACACCACCATGGCTGTCGGGTATGTCCTGCTGAACATCGACATCGAGCACGGCACGCCCGCCACGAAGATCGCGCCATTGCTTGGTATGGAGCCGCGGAGCCTCGTTCGGATGCTCAAAAACCTCGAAGAAAAGGGGCTTATCCGCCGCGAAGTGAGTAAAAACGACAAACGCTTCGTGCGCATCGTACTCACCGAGCTCGGCAAGGAAAAGCGCGAACTGGCGCGCGAGGGCGTGATTTCGTTCAATACGATGATCCGCGACAAGATTCCTCTCGACAAGCTGGTCGTTTTTTTTGATGTGATCAAAGATATTAACCGATTGGTGGAAGAAGAGAACCAGAAACTGAAAGCCGGCGAGATCACGGAAGATTTCTGACCGCCATCAATCCAATCCTGAAAACCAACCTTAGTAAAAATGAATCGTTCCATTCGTAAAGTAGCTGTTCTTGGTTCGGGCATTATGGGCTCGCGCATTGCGTGCCATTTTGCCAATATAGGTGTGGAAGTACTCCTGCTCGACATTGTGCCGAAAGACCTCACCGACGCCGAAAAGGCAAAAGGCATTACCACCGATCACCCCGCATTCCGCAACAGGATCGTGAATGATTCTTTCCAGGCGACATTGAAAGCCACGCCGGCCTCGCTGTACAGCCCGGCATTCGCGTCGCGGATCAAGCTCGGTAACTTCGACGACAACCTGGGCGATATCAAAAACTACGACTGGGTGATTGAAGTGGTGGTAGAGCGGCTGGATATCAAGAAAAGCCTTTACGAAAAAGTGGACGCGCTCCGCAAGCCAGGCACGCTCGTGACCTCAAATACCTCGGGCATCCCGATCCATTTAATGGCCGAGGGCCGG
Source organism: Dyadobacter beijingensis DSM 21582 (assembly GCF_000382205.1). Taxonomy (GTDB): domain Bacteria; phylum Bacteroidota; class Bacteroidia; order Cytophagales; family Spirosomataceae; genus Dyadobacter; species Dyadobacter beijingensis. Next base: position 306,035 of record NZ_KB907790.1, on the reverse strand, counting down.
AGCGAGGATTTCCGCAGGCACTTCGCAGGGACGCACTTTTTTAACCCGCCGCGCTACCTCCGCCTGCTCGAAATCATCCCGACCGCCGACACCGATCCGGCCGTGATAGACTTCCTGATGCATTACGGCGATCTTTTCCTGGGTAAAACGACGGTGCTATGTAAAGACACGCCCGGCTTCATCGCCAACCGCCTGGGTATTTATGCATTGATACAAACCATCCGAGTGGCCGAAGAAATGGGCCTGACCGTGGATGAAGTGGACAAACTCACCGGCCCGGTTGCCGGACGGCCTAAGTCCGGCACTTATCGTCTTTCGGACGTGGTAGGCCTTGACACGACGGTACATGTCGCAAACAACCTTTATGCTTCCGGGGAAGGCACGGACGAGTCGCGGGATGCATTTATCCTGCCCGAAATCATGCAGAAGCTTTCGGATAACAAATGGCTGGGCGATAAGACGGGCCAGGGTTTTTACAAGAAAATCAAAGACGACAAAGGCAAGTCGGTGATCCTCGCGCTCGATTTCAAGACTTTGGAATACGTGCCTTCGGGCAAAGTGAAATTCGATACACTGGAAGGCACCAAGGCCATTACCGATGTGTACAAGCGGTTTCCGGCATTGGTAGCGGGTAAAGACAATGCAGGCGACTTTTACCGCAAGACCTTCGCAGACATTTTCAAATACGCCACATTCCGCATTCCTGAAATCTCGGAAGAAATATTCCGCATCGACCAGGCCATTACCACCGGTTTCGGCTGGCAATATGGTCTTTTTGAGACTTGGGACGCCATCGGGGTGAAAAACATGCTCGGCATCATGGAATCGCTCGGCATGAAACCGGCCGAATGGGTGTACGACATGCTGGCGGGCGGCAACGAGTCGTTTTACAAGGTCGAAAACGGCAAAAAGCTGTACTACGATATTCCTTCCAAATCCTACAAAAAGATCCCAGGCCAGGAAAGCTTCATTTACCTCAGCAATCTTTCAGACAATATCGTGTGGAAAAATGCGGGCGCGAACCTGTACGATATCGGCGACGGCATCCTGAACCTCGAATTCAAATCCAAAATGAATACAATGGGTTCGGAGGTGATCGAGGGCATTCAAAAAGGGATCAGCATTGCGGAAAAGGATTTCCGCGGGCTGGTAGTGGGTAATGAGGCCGTGGAGGCATTTTCGGCCGGGGCTAACCTGGCCATGCTGTTCATGTTCGCGATCGAGCAGGAGTTCGATGAGATCAATATGGTGATCTCGCAGTTCCAGCAAACAATGATGCGGGCGCGCTATTCCTCGATCCCAGTCGTAGTGGCGCCTCATACGCTGGCGCTCGGCGGCGGCTGCGAGCTCACGCTGCACGCGGACAAGGTGGTAGCACATGCGGAAACATACATCGGACTCGTGGAATTCGGCGTGGGGCTGATCCCGGCAGGCGGCGGTACCAAGGAAATGGCATTACGCTGCTCGGACCTGTACCAGGCCGGCGACCCGGAGCTGAATATTCTTCAGAATGCATTCATGAACATCGCCCAGGCGAAAGTATCCACCTCCGCACACGAGGCGAAGGCGATGAATTACCTGCAGGACAAAGACCAGATCGTGCTCAACCGCTCGCGGCTGATCGCCGAAGCGAAACAGGCGGCGATAGACCTGGCCGACAATGGTTACACCCAGCCGAAGCCGCGTAACGACATTAAAGTGCAGGGCAAGACCGGCATCGCATTGTTCCTCGCGGGTATCAGCCAAATGCGCCTCGCAAACTACATTTCCGACCACGACGCCAAGATCGCCGGTAAGCTGGCCTACGTGATCAACGGCGGCGACCTGAGTTACCCGCAGCTGGTTTCGGAACAATACCTGATCGACCTGGAAAGGGAGGCATTCCTGTCGCTTTGCGGCGAGAAGAAAACGCTGGAACGCATGCAGGGGCTGCTGAATGGCGGAAAACCACCGAGAAACTGACAATGGAATTATTGTTTAACCAATTTATGTTTCATCTTTACGCTTGCTGACCCCAAAAGTACATTTGATCAACAATGATTTCGAAAAAAGCTAAATACGCGCTGAAAGCCCTCAAAGTTCTGGCAGAACAATATGGAAAGGGACCGGTATTGATCTCTTATATTGCTGAAAAAGAGAAGATTCCGAAAAAATTCCTGGAAGCGATCCTGCTCGATCTTCGGAACAACGGCGTGCTGCAAAGCCAGAAAGGCAAAGGCGGCGGCTACCTGCTCCGTGTGCCGCCCGGCGAAGTGAATTTCTCGAAGGTACTGCGGATCATCGACGGCCCCATTGCGCCGGCATTGTGCGTTTCCATGTTCTTTTACGGGAAATGCGATGACTGCAAAGACGAGGAAACATGCAGCCTGCGGACGGTACTGGAAAGATGGCGTGACGCCAACCTCGCGGTATTGGACAAGACGACGCTAAGCGACCTGTTGCAGGCGGAAAATACGGCTGCGACCGATATTCTGTCCTAATGCCGGGCGACGCGGTCGTTGCGGACATACAGCCGCACATCGTCATATTCGCCGAGTAAAGTGTAGTGATTACGGATATATTGATTTAACTCAGGGTAGCTTTCGATGCCCTGAGTTTTTTTGTCCTGCACCCAGAGGCTGTTCCTGCCCACCGCGTCGGCGACGAATGCCGGCTTTGTCCGTTCAAGGTCCGACATGTAGCGTTTCCGGTAAACTTCGCGCATTGGATGTGCGAAAATCGAGCGTTCCGAATGGTTTTCCGCAGTTCCTTCCGCCAGTTGCGCTTCCACATAATAGGAACAGTTCCAGCCCCAGACGATCATATAATCGCCCTCTTCGCGCCGCTTCAAAATCTCGGTCACGACGGGGCTTTCACGCAATGCCGTTTTCTCCACCGAATCGAATGCATTCAGGCGGCGCTCCTTCATGAAATGCAGTGCATCATTCCCGCCAAACCACAGCACCATCACCGCCGGGAACACCAGCGACCAGCCCCCAACTGCCGAAAGGCCGTAAGCGGCCAGCAATGTCCACGGGATAATGCAGAAATTGAGATAATGGATAAATGCATTACCCGACTTGGTTACCGCGTAAATGCTCGCCAGGAGCAGAAAAAGGATCGTAAACGGCACGTGGAAATTCATCTTCCCCGGCAGATTGAGGCGCACAATGCGCACGAGTCCGATCAGCATCGGGATGATCAATGCGAGTGTAAATAGCTGGAAGTCGGTAGAAAGCGCTACGATCTTGTAAAACTGCGCGGGTATATCGGCGAACGTCGCCCCACCGGCGTAAATCGCGTTGCCGAGGATGTAGAAATCGATCAGGTCGTCGAACACACCAAAAGACAGGGTGAATGCGAGAAAAAATAGCGGCACGGTCAACCCGCCCAAAACCAGCGCGAGTACCGATTTTAATTCACCATACCTTTTAAATCTCTGGAATAACCCGGCAAACGCGCCCAGCACCAGCACAATGGCCAATGGCGCCGCCTGCAACTTGCCGAACGGTACTGCACCGGCCGCCAATCCGAGCCAGTACAGGCCGGATGCCGTGGGAGCCGTTTTAGGGTCGAGGCGTGAAAGCTGGAAAACGCAAAATGCCAGCAGGAAAACCGGCAGCTGCTCGCTCGAATAATGGATGAAATCGACTTCCTGCGTGAATGCGAGGAAAAGCAGCGGGACGATGGAAATGCGTCGCGCGGCGGTGGTTCCGAACCAGTTTTTTAGGGCAGCACATAACAAAAGCCACGCGCCCGCGACACACAGCAGGCCCATGAAACGGCCGGACGTGTAGTCGATCCGGAAGCCCAGCAATTTTGGAACGACGAGCAGGTAGTTATCCAGCGGACCGATTGTCGTGCCATCCACCGAGCGCCAGTACACCGGGTCCTGAAAGAGCGTAATCGCATGGCTGAGCATCTGGCTCTCGTCAACATTGAGCTCCCGGTTGAAAACAACTACCGGAATGCGCATGAAAATCAGCAGGATAATACCTGCCGCCAGATATGCCCGCTTCGGAACCGACTCGTATTGGGAAGCGAAAATGACAAATCCCGCCAGCAGGTAGCCGATGAACCAGTAAACCGTTGGGGAATTGTCGAAACTAAACATACGACTAGCTGAATGACTCTACTTTTTCGACGAAATCGCGGTAGTGTACAGCGGGAATGAAATGCTGCTGCGAACGGTATTGCAGCACCATAAACACGAGGAAAAGAGAAATCAGGAATGATTGCAGCATGAGGATCATGAGCGTGCTGCCCAGTGTGGAAGCCCATCCCGGCGTGGCATTTCCGATCAGTTTCAGGAAAAGAATAAAGAAAATAAAGGCAATGGCAATGCCCGACATGAAGATCGAGAAGATCAGTATGCGGACCGCCGTGGTGTCTACCATCACTGAAATGGCGCTCAACCCGTGCAGTACCAGGGATACGAAGTTCATTTTACTTTCGCCTGCCAGCCGTGTGGCGCGGTTGGTGAGCACCGAATCGTAGGGAATGCGGGATTTGATGATGCCGCCGGGGTAGTTGTTCCAGATTTCCGAAACGCGTACGAGGTTTTGCAAACGCCCCTGCGGTACCAGACTGAAATTTCCGAAGGTGATCACCTTGCCTGTGAGCAGTTTGAACACATATTTGTAAATCACATAAAAGAACCGGAAAAGAAACCCTTCCGTGCGCTTGTTGCGCTCGGCGAAAATGATTTTTTCGGGCACTTCTACCGATCTCGCTACCAGCTTGTTGATATCGCCGGGCGCGTCTTCACCATCGGCGTCCATGACGATCACCTTATCGGCCGGTAAATGCTCGGCTACCCATGAAAGCCCGATGGCGATAGCCTTCTGATGGCCCAGGTTACGGTAGAGGCGGAGTAGTTTTATTTCCTTTCCCCCGAATGCGGCAAAAGGCTCTGTGCGTCCGCGCGAAGAGCAATCGTCGACAACAAGCAGCGTCGTATTTTGAAGGATTGGAGTATTTAAATCCGCATTAATCTTTTGAATCAGCAGATTCAGCGCCTCCCAGTCATTGAATTGGGGAATAATAATGACGTAATTTTCTGGCATGGGAGAGAGTTACGAAAGCCTCCGGAAAGGGATTCCGGAGGCTCTGAGTGTGATTTAAACCGTTTTTACGCCCAGTCGGGAAGCGATTCCGTCATGGATCTGCGTAAGTGTTTCCGTCAGACCGTACTCCCAGTTCCAATCCGGGTAATGCGATTTGAACTTCGAAAGGTCGCTCACGTACCAGATATGGTCGCCGATACGGTTCGTTTCCGAGTATGAATAGGAAAGTTTGTTTCCGGTAATCTGCTCGCACAAAGCGATCGCTTCGAGCATGGAGCAGTTGGCAAAACGGCCGCCGCCGGCGTTATACACTTCGCCGGGACGCGGGTTCTGATAGAAATGCCAGAACATATTCACCAGGTCGTGGCTGTGGATATTGTCGCGTACCTGCTTGCCTTTGTAACCAAAAATCGTGTAATGCGTTCCGGTAATGGCACATTTCATGAGGTAAGCCAGGAAGCCGTGCAGCTGCGCGCCGGAGTGGTTGGGGCCGGTAAGGCATCCGCCGCGGAAAACGCCGGTTTTCATGCCGAAATAGCGGCCGTATTCCTGTACCATAATGTCCGCAGCCACTTTGGAAGCGCCGAAGATCGAGTGTTTCGTATGGTCGATGCTATGGTTTTCGTCGATGCCGTTCGTGAAATACGGGTGGTTTTCGTCGATCTCCCAGCGGGTTTCCAGCTCTACCAATGGCAGGTAGTTCGGGTTGTCGCCGTACACCTTGTTGGTAGAAGTGAAGATAAATACCGCCTCTGGCGCGTGCAGACGCGTCATTTCCAGCATATTCAACGTACCCACGGCATTCACACCGAAATCGGTGAAAGGCTCGCGTGCTGCCCAGTCGTGGCTTGGCTGCGCTGCGGCGTGGATGATCATTTTAATATCCGTTCCGTACTCTTTGAAGATCGGTTCGAGCTGGCTTACCTCGCGGATATCGGCCGCATAATGCTTGTAGTTGCCGAATGCCTCCTCGATCCTGTTCCGGTTCCACTCGGTGTTACCATCCGCCCCGAAGAAGTATTGACGCAGGTTATTATCGATTCCGATGACCAGATCAAACTTGTCAGCCAAAAAAGCAACCGATTCACTTCCAATTAGTCCGGCGGAGCCGGTGACCAAAGCTATGTTCATGTTTTGAATACTTTTTAATCGCTTATTTCTTTCTAAAATTTCGGCTTCGCCCTGCCTCGAGTACGTAAAGTAAATTAAAAATGTTCAATTGTCACAACTTCACTTAGTCAATGGGCGTATGCCAGAAGGATAATACGCGGGATGCAATATTAAAATTGTTCAATACCCGGAAAATCGGTCCAAAAAAAAGATATCCCCATTTGGTGGGGATATCTCCTATATTTTCTCAATGAATGGCTGCTATTCTTTCACCAGCGAGCTAGGAATTTTACCACCGTAGAGCTTCGCACGAATGTCGTTCACGCGTGCATCCAGTTCAGGCTTCGCATCATACTTGAATGACATCTGACGTGGCAGTGAATCGGGGCTTACACCGTATACCCACTCATTACCGGCATTTACATCCTTCTGCTCCTTGCGGTTATATTTTTGGTAATCGCAGGAAGAGAGAAGCACCACACACGCAACAAAAGCAACTATTTTATTGAATTTCATTTCTTTGATCGTTCATAGTATTGTGCGCAAAAATAACCGCCAATTTCATAACCACCAAATTACGGGTTACTGAAATATTATTTTTTTAACACGGCCAGTTCGTCGCGTACAAACTGCATCAGTTCGGCAATATGCCGCTCCGAGAAATCGAACGGAATGTTGGCTGCCTGGTAAATTTCCCCGATCGTGGCCGTGTAGCCGAGCTTCAACGCGTCCAGGTAACCTTTCAGGCCCTTCTCGCGGTTCTCCCGGTAGTTTTTCCAAACGCCGATCGCGCCCAGCTGCGCAATTCCGTATTCGATGTAATAGAACGGCACTTCGTAAATGTGCAGCTGGCGCTGCCACAAATACTTTTTGAAGTTTTCCAATCCCGACCAGTCCATCACCGAATCGGTAAACTCTTCGTAAATGCCCTTCCACGCGTCGGTACGCTGCTCCGGCGTGTGCTGCGGGTGCTCGTACATCCAGTGCTGGAACTTGTCCACCGTCGCCACCCACGGCAATGTCTCGATAATCGATTCGAGATGCGTGATTTTCGCGCGTTTGAGGTCTTCCTCGTTTTCAAAGAACTCGTCCCAGAAATCCATCGTGATCAGCTCCATCGACATCGATGCCAGCTCGGCCACTTCCGACGGCGTGTGTTTGAACGAATTCAGCGCCAGGTCGCGCGTCACGAGCGAATGCACCGCGTGCCCGCCCTCGTGCAGGAGCGTGACCATGTCGCGCAGGTTCGAGGTCGCATTCATGAAAATGAAAGGCACCCCGATCTCGTCGAGCGGATAGTTATAGCCGCCCGGCGCCTTGCCCTTCCGCGATTCGAGGTCGAGGTGCTTCATGGTTTTCATGATGCGCAGGCAATCGCCGAGAAACGGGTCGAGGCGCGAGAACGCCCGGATCGTTTTGTCCAAAAGCTCTTCGCCTGTTTCAAACGGCTTCAATGGCGGCAAACCTTTCGGATCGACTTTCGTATCCCATGGGCGAAGCGCTTCTACCTGCAATGCAGCCTTGCGCTCGGCGGCCATCTCGTTCAAAATCGGCACCACCGCCTTTTTCACGGAAGCATGGAAATTGAAACAGTCCTGCGGCGTATAGTCGAAACGGCCCATTGCCGCGAACATATAATCCCTGTAATTGCTGAAACCCGCATTCACGCCCACCTGGTTGCGCAGGCTTACCAGTTTGTTCAGCAGCTCGTCCAGCTTCGCGTGGTCGTCGTAACGGCGTCCGCTGATGGCGCGCCACGCCTCTTCCCGCACATTCCGGTCGGTCGATTGCAGGCGGTCGGCGGCGCGTTGCAGCGTCATTTCTTCGCCGTCCAGCGTCACGGTCATCGCACCGGCGATGGCGCCGTATTTCCGCTCTTCGGTCTGCATTTCAGTGATGAGCGGGATATTTTCGTCGCGGAAAATCTCGATCGCCTTCTTCATGCCCCGCAAGGTGATCGCGAAGCCGGGCTCCGTGAGCTCGCCGAGGAATGGGTTATCCACCACTTTCTTATCGAGCGCGTTACCGTATTCGGCCAGTTTCGGCTGGATTTCGGTGATAAAAAACTGCAATGCATTGATGAGGCCGGTATTGGCCGTATCGCAGGTCTGACGGATGTAACGCCATGCAAAGTTCTCGGAAAGGTAAGATTCGATTTCGCTGCGGTCGGAGAACCATTGTTTCAATTCTTCCAGCGAATTAATCTCCCTGTTTTTCAGATTTTCGAAGAACGGCTGCACGTCGTCCCATTTCTTCAAATCAAATTCTTCCCCAATAAAAGGCCGCTTCGCGCGGGTTGGTATATGAAGTGTTTCCTGATTGGACATATAAAAGGTACTTTGTTTAAAAATTCAAATTTTATTACAACTTCGTCCCCTCCGGCTGGGTCATGTCGCTCAGATTATCCGTAACCACATTTTCCGTTTCCTGGATATTATTGAACGCGTATTCCATTTTGGTGCGGTCGAATTCCTTTTCGTTGTTGGCAAGCCAGATCGTAGCCACGCCGTTGCCGATGAAGTTCGTGATCGCACGGGCCTCTGACATGAAACGGTCAACGCCGAGGAGAAGTGCCAGACCTTCGACGGGAATCACTTTGATGGCCGTCAATGTAGACGCTAATACGACGAACCCGCTTCCGGTAACGCCCGCCGCGCCCTTGGACGTAACCATCAGGATGCCGATCAGCGAGAGTATCTGCCCGATATTCAAATGCACATTGAAAACCTGCGCCAGGAAGATCGTCGCCATGGAAAGGTAAATGGTCGTACCATCGAGGTTGAACGAATAGCCCGCCGGCACCACCAGCCCGACCACCGGTTTCGAACAGCCCATCCGTTCCAGTTTAGCCATGAGGGATGGCAGACCGGCTTCGGACGACGACGTACCGAGCACGATCAGCAGCTCTTCCCGAATGTATTTCAGGAAACGCCAGAGGCTTATTTTGTAAGTCCTTAAAATCAATCCCAGCACCCCGAAAATGAACACCGCCATCGTCGCATACACGGTACCCATGAGCTTCGCGAGCGGCAGCAGCGTATCGATACCATATTTACCGATCGTGAATGCCATCCCGCCGAATGCCCCGATCGGCGCGAAAATCATCACGAGGTGCAATGCCTTGAAAACGTATTTGGAGATAAAATTCAGCCCGTCGATCACGCGCTGCTTGGCCTCGATCCTGCTCAGTACCGAGCCGAACACGAGCGCGAACAACAGCACCTGCAAGGTCACATTGTCGAGAAAAAATTGCAGCCAGCTGAAATCGTGCGCTTTGCCGGCATATTTGGAGATATCCCCCTTTTCCAGCGATGAAGTCACGACGCCGTCGCCGGGACGGATGATGTTGGCCACGATAATGCCCACCACGAGCGCGAGCGTCGTCACCACTTCGAAATAGAGCAATGCCTTCGCGCCTACCTTTCCCACCTTTTTCAAATCGCCCATCCCGACGATCCCCAGCGTGATCGTGAGGAAAATGATGGGGTTGATGAACAGCTTCACCACCGAAATGAACCCTTCGCCGAGAAATTTCATTTCCACCGCCTTGTCGGGCAGGTAATGGCCGAGCAATGCCCCGGAGGTAATGGCGGTCAGGACCCAGAAGGTCAGGTTGGTAACTAGCTTTTTCAACAGCGATAAGGTATAGGAATGAAAAAAGTCGGGCAACTGATCAATTTACAATAATAAGAAGTCTGCCAGACGATTCCGGGAACGCCGGGCGAAATTTTTATCATCTATTTATACTTGGTCTAAATTAATAACATATATTTGCCACCAGACAAATGGCGAAATTCAGGAAAGCATTCAAATCGATGATCATAAGCAGGCTATGCAAGACGATTCGCATTCATACAATTCATTACGGATTTTGAGCCAAACGGCCCAAGGCTACATCGGGCAATGCCATTGCTGCACGCATTTCAATTTTGCATACGGTAATGTGCTCTTTGTCTTCACGGAGGACGGCCTGAGGGGTTTCCAGTCGATATTGTACGATGAATGCCACCTGCAGAGCATCGGCGAGCCGCTTCCGCACGGCAAGACGCATTTGCTGCCATCGCCCATCCCGAACTTCATGCTCTCCTTCGACGACGTCGAGTTGGAGGAAATCCGTACGATGTTCCAGGAAGCGCTGCTGGTTTTGGAAGTGGATAAAATATTTTCCTATAAAAAGTAAAACCCTGAAATGCAGCTAGTTTCTAGAACCATCTATTGGCTATTCCTAACCCTCCTTACGGCCATCGGCACGTATGGCGCGCCGGCGCAACGGATCGTTTCGACCAATGGCACATTGAGCGAAATACTCGTAGGACTGGGGCTGGAAAAGCAGATTGTGGGCGTGGACATCACCAGTACCTACCCTGCTTCCCTCGAAAAAATCACGAAAATCGGCCATAACCGCACCATTGCGGCCGAGGGCATACTCACATTGAATCCGGACGTGATCCTTTACACCGACCAGAGCATGATCCCGCCGGCCGTCGTGAAGCAGCTCAACAGCAGCGGGAAAAAGCTCGTCCTGTTCAGGCATGAGTATTCCAAAGACGGGGCGATCAGGCTCATCCGCGAGGTAGGCGCCTACTTTAATGCCCAGGGACAGGCGGAAAAGATGGTCAGGGTACTGCAAGCCGACCTTACCAAAATCCCCGCACCCGCTAACCCCAAAAAGCTGCTGTTCATCTACGCGAGAGGCACCGGCACGTTAATGGTCTCCGGTACAGGCACTTCACTGGATAAGATGTTTACATTGGCCGGACACAGGAATGCGGTCACCGGTTTCGCGGATTTCAAGCCGCTTACGGCCGAGTCGCTGATCACGGCCAACCCGGATGTGCTCGTACTGTTTTCCAGCGGGCTCGAAAGCCTCGAAGGCATCGACGGACTGCTCAAAATACCCGGCATTGCCAATACCAATGCGGGCAAAAACCGGAAGGTCATCACGATGGACGGCCAGTTCCTGACCGGCTTCGGACCGCGGCTCGGCAAGGCGGCTACTGAACTTTCCCAAAAAGTAAAATAAGAGGCGATGCTGACAGAAACGGTAAACGAGCGGGAAACAACGGCGAAGGAAACCTTCCAGAGGCACTTTTTGCCTTCCACTACGGGCAAAATGGCCTGGATACTGGGCTCTGTCCTCTTCGCTTGCATCGTTTTCTCGGCCTGTACCGGCGCATTATCGATTTCCGTGCGCGAGCTCTGGGAGATCATCGCGTTCAAGCTGGGCTGGATCCCGGAAACGCACGTCGAAGAGCAAAAATCCATCGTGTTCTGGATCATCCGGCTGCCGCGCGTGTGCCTGGCCGTACTGATCGGCGCTGCGCTGGGCATTGCCGGCGCATCGCTCCAAGGGCTTTTCCGCAACCCGATCGCCGACGCGACGCTGATCGGCGTCACTTCCGGCGCGTCGCTATTTGCCGTATTCGTCATTATGCTCAACGTTAAATATTTCGGAATGCTCAGCGAGCTCGCGGGCACTTACGGCATTTCGTTTGTCGCTTTCCTCGGTGCTGCGTGCACGACATTCCTCGTGTACCAGCTTTCCAAGGTTACCGGTGAAGGCGGCATTGCCACGCTGCTACTCTGCGGCATCGCGATCAACGCATTCGTAGGCGCGATGACCGGGCTCATGACTTACCTGGCCGACGATGCGCAGCTCCGCAACATTACCTTCTGGAACCTCGGCAGCCTCGGCGGTGCCAACTGGACGTCCGTCATGGCCGTAGGGCCATTCGTAGCGATTTCCATTCTCTTCATGCCCTATCTTTCCAAAGCATTGAACCTGCTCGTGCTCGGCGAAAGCCAGGCGGCCAGCTTGGGTGTGAATATGAAATCGCTGAAACGAAAAGTGATTATCCTCGCGACCATGGGCGTAGGCGCTTCCGTGGCCGTAGCGGGCACCATCGGATTTGTAGGGCTGGTCGTCCCGCACATGGTACGCACGTTGTTCGGTCCCAACCACCGGACGCTGATCATCGGCTCGGCACTTTCAGGTGCCATCGTCCTCACATTGGCCGATACCCTTTCGCGCACCATCGTAGCGCCGTCGGAACTGCCGATCGGCATTCTCACGGCCATGCTCGGCACGCCGTTCTTCATTTATATTTTGTGGGAACAAAAAAGGAAACGGCTATGATCGAGGTAAGGAACGCAGGTTTTGAGATACGTGGCCGGAAACTGGTCGATAATGTCAGCTTTTCCGTCCATCCGGGCGAGTTCTGGGCGATCATAGGCGCGAACGGGGCCGGCAAATCGACACTCATCAAGCTGCTTTCGGCCGAACAGGCCCTTACTTCCGGCTCGGTGCATTTCCACGGCCGCGATTTGCGGAAATATAAATTGAAGGAGCTGGCAAAAAAACGGGCCGTGCTCTCGCAGCAGAACAATATCACGCTATCATTTACCTCGCAGGAAATCGTGCTGATGGGCCGCTACCCGTTCTACGAGTCCGATCCTACGCAACGGGACCTGGCGATTGTTGATCTGTGCCTTAAAAAAGTCGGTATCGGCCATTTAAAAAGTCGTTTGTACCCGACCCTGTCCGGCGGCGAGCAACAGCGCGTACAGCTCGCACGGGCGCTCGCGCAGGCGTGGGAGATCGAAAACGGCCTGCTGCTGCTTGACGAGCCGACTACCGGAATGGACCTTCTGCACCAATACGAGACCTTCCGGCTGGCCAAAGAGCTTTCCCGCAAGAATTTCGCCGTAATAGCCGTCATCCACGACCTGAACCAGGCGCTGCAGTACGCCGACCATGTGCTTATGCTGAAAAGCGGCCGCACGCATGCCATCGGGACACCGGAAAATGTCCTCACGGAGCAATCCATTCACGAAGCATTCGGGCTGCCGGTACAGATTATCCAGCACGACCTGACGCCCTACCCGGTGATCGTACCCCACGTGGCCCCCTCTTTTAACATACCCTGAATTTACCAATATCAAAAAATAGAAGAAATGAAATCGACCCTATCACCAGACAGAACTGAATTGAAAGACCGCTGGGCGGAGTACAAGCTCGCCAACCCGAAAACCCGCATCCGCGACGCCGCCAAGGCGCTCGGCACCTCGGAGGCCGAACTGCTGGCCACCGGCATTGGAGAAAACGTGCAGCTGCTCGACGGCGATTTCAGGGAGCTGATCAAGGAAATGGGTGCGCTGGGGCACGTGATGGCCCTCACGCGCAACGACCACGTCGTGCACGAGCGCAAGGGGATATATGAGCGAATTTCGTTCAACAACCACGTCGGTCTGGTGCTCGGCGAGGATATTGACCTCCGCCTGTTTCTGGGCGACTGGAAATTCGGCTTTGCCGTATCGGAAAACGACCGTTTCAGTCTGCAATTTTTCAATAGCTTCGGCGAGGCCGCGCATAAGATTTACCTGACCGAAAAGAGCAATAAGGAAGCTTATGACGCATTGGTAGCCAAATACCTGGCGGCCGATCAGGAGGTGAACTTGTTTGTGAGTGAGAAAAAGGAGAAAGCACCGGAAGCGGAAGAGGCTGCCGACCTCGATAAGGCCGCATTCCAGCAGGAATGGCTCGCATTGAAAGATACCCACGACTTTTTCACCCTGCTCCGCAAGCATAACCTCACGCGCAAACAGGCATTGCGCAATGCGCCCGAAGGCTATGCACACCGCATTAAACCGGAAAGTATGAAACTACTCTTCGACGCGATTTCGGACGCCGGATTGCCGGTCATGGTTTTTGTATCCAATCCCAACTGCATTCAAATCCACACCGGACCGATCAAAAAGATCTTCGTCATGGGTCCATGGCTGAATGTAATGGACCCGGAATTCAACCTGCATTTGCGGGAAGATGCCATCGACGAGGCATGGGTGGTGCGGAAGCCTACCGAAGACGGCATTGTGACCGGCATCGAGCTCATTGATAAGGACGGCGTGATGTTCAACCAGTTCTTCGGCAAACGCAAACCCGGCATTCCCGAATTGGCCGAATGGCCGGCGCTGATCGAGCAGCATTCGGTCAAATTGTAGGATGTATTTTGTTCGGAGGTCTCGTATTCAGAAGTGAAGGCCCTGAGCGCGATTCCGCAGCTTCAAATGCGCCACAATAAAAATTAAATTTCGCCATAGTAATTAAAAATTGCCGGCCTCGTCATGAGCCGGTTTTTTTTTGTAATCAATTCTAAAAATAGTTTTCCCAAACAAACAAAAATTGTAAACTTTTTTAGCAGTTTAAAATTTTAACATATTGAAATACAACATTTTATAAAAATCAATTTGTAAACTTTTTATAAAAATCATTTTTATATAACTTCTTTAAATTGTATATTTGATATTCTCAATTTCTTCGAAAATACTCTGATACCAGCTAATGGAAACCATAAAATCTTCACAATCAGAACGAACCTATACCAGTGACGAAGCCTACCAGGCATCATTGGAATATTTTAAAGGCGACGACCTCGCGGCACGCGTGTGGGTGAATAAATATGCACTGAAAGATTCTTTCGGGGCGATCTACGAAGCGACGCCGAACGACATGCACCGCCGCATCGCTTCCGAGATCGCGCGCATCGAACAACGTTATCCGAACCCGTTGAGCGAAACGGAGATTTTCGACCTGATCCGGGATTTTAAATACATTATCCCTCAGGGAAGCCCGATGACCGGCATTGGCAATCCTTACCAGATCGCTTCGCTTTCGAACTGTTTCGTGATCGGCAACAATGGCGCTTCCGACTCGTATGGCGGCATTATGAAAATCGACCAGGAGCAGGTACAGCTCATGAAACGACGCGGAGGCGTGGGCCACGACCTCTCGCACATCCGGCCGAAAGGCTCACCGGTGAAGAATTCGGCGTTGACGTCGACCGGCATTGTGCCGTTCATGGAGCGCTTCTCCAACTCCACCCGCGAAGTGGCGCAGGATGGCCGCAGAGGTGCATTAATGCTTTCTGTGTCTATCAAACACCCTGATTCAGAGAGCTTTATCGACGCTAAAATGGAGCAGGGCAAGGTGACCGGCGCCAATGTGTCGGTGCGGATCGACGATGAGTTTATGCAAGCGGTGGGTGCCGGTACGAGTTACCGCCAGCAGTACCCGATCAAAAGCGACGCCCCGACGCATATCAAGGACATTGACGCGACGGCACTTTGGAAAAAAATCGTGCATAATGCATGGCAATCCGCGGAGCCGGGCATCCTCTTCTGGGATACGATCACCCGCGAGTCGGTGCCTGATTGCTACGCCGACCTCGGGTATCAGACTATCTCGACCAATCCATGCGGCGAAATCCCGCTCTGCGCGTACGACTCGTGCCGTTTGCTGGCCATTAACCTGTTTTCCTATGTGGAAGACGCCTTCACCGGCAAAGCGAAGTTCAACTGGGAGCTGTTCAAAAAGCATATTGCCGCGGCACAGCGTATGATGGACGACATTATCGACCTGGAACTGGAAAAGATCGATGCGATCCTGCAAAAAATCGATGAAGACCCGGAAGATGCCGAAGTGAAGCGCGTGGAGCGCAACCTCTGGCTCAATATCCAGACCAAAGCCCAGGAAGGCCGCCGGACGGGCATCGGTATTACCGCCGAAGGCGACATGCTCGCTGCATTGGGCCTGCGCTACGGAAGCGACGAGGGCAATGCATTCGCCGTCGAAATCCACAAAACGGTGGCGCTGGAAGCTTACCGGGCATCCGTTCACACGGCGAAGGAACGCGGCCCGTTCGCGATTTTCAGTTCTGAGAGAGAGGCTAACAACCCGTTCATTCTGCGCCTGAAAGAGGCCGATGCCCAACTTTACTATGAAATGCTGGAATACGGCCGCCGTAATATTGCGTTGCTGACCATCGCGCCGACTGGTACCACCAGCCTGATGTCGCAAACGACGTCCGGCATCGAGCCGGTGTTCCTGCCCGTTTATAAAAGACGCCGGAAAGTAAACCCGAACGACAAGGACGTCCGCGTAGATTTTGTGGACGAAGTAGGCGATTCGTGGGAAGAATATGTCGTTTTCCACCACCGCTTTAAACAATGGATGGAGGTCAACGGATTTGACACAAATAAAAATTACGCCCAAAAGGACCTCGACGAGCTCGTGAAGAAATCGCCTTATTATAAAGCGACTTCCAACGATGTGGATTATCTCAAAAAGGTGAAAATGCAGGGCGCGATCCAGCAGTGGGTCGACCATTCGATCAGCGTGACGATCAACATGCCAAATGACGTGACGGAAGAACTCGTGGGCGAATGCTACATGGAGGCCTGGAAAGCGGGTTGTAAGGGTGTGACCGTGTATCGCGACGGCTCGCGTTCGGGCGTATTGATTGCCAATACCGAGAAAAAAGAAGAGGCCGTCGAAGGCGCCCCGACCCCGTTTCCGACCGAGCGCCCGCAAACGCTCGAAGCGGATGTGGTTCGTTTTCAGAATAAAAAAGATAAATGGATCGCATTTATCGGGCTTATCGATGGCCGTCCTTACGAGATATTTACGGGATTCGCGGACGACGACGACGGTATTCTGCTGCCAAGATGGGTCAATGAAGGGTTTATTATCAAGAACCGGGAAGCTGACGGCAGTTCGCGCTATGATTTTCAGTACAAAAACACGCGCGGCTATAAAACGACCATCGAAGGATTGTCGCACAAATTCAATCCTGAATACTGGAATTACGCCAAGCTGATTTCCAGCACATTACGCCACGGAATGCCGATTGAAAAAGTAGTGGACCTGATCAGCAGCCTGCAACTCGACGAGGCGATCAACACCTGGAAAGCCGGTGTGGCCCGTGCATTAAAGCGCTACATTCCCGACGGCACCGAAGCGGCGAAGCAAAAATGCCAGAACTGCGGATCAACGAATCTGCTATACCAGGAAGGATGCCTGACGTGCAAGGATTGCGGCTCGTCGAAATGCGGATGATGCAATGATTGAATGAGTGAATGAATGACTGAGCGAATAAAAACTATTCATTCAGTCATTCATTCAAAATTAATACTACTCGACATACTCTCCCCTTACCTCCCGGCCTCGGATCAAAACTAACCTGTTTTGGACCGACGTTATGCTTATTTCACAAATCTTGCTCCGGTACCGGATGCAAAATGCACTTTCACAGAAACAAATGGCCGCATTGCTCGGCATTTCTCAGGCGGGCTACCACAAATGGGAAACCGGCTCCATGGGCATCGAAATGGAACATTACTGCCGCATTGCGACGCTCTGCGATGTAAGTTTGATGGATATGCTCCCCCGCGAGTGGCAGGAGAAGATCAGGGAAGATCTGGGCGTGTAAAATGTTCCGGGCCTTCCGACCCGGAACGTTTCGTCTTTTTTAGAAGGTGTCTTCTACAACGCCAAGGTAGTTGTAGGGCGTCAATGCGCGGAGTTCTTCGCGTATTTTTTCCGACACGTCCAATGTCTCGATGAATCGCGAGATCGAATCGTGCGTGATTTTTTCGTTGGTACGCGTGAGCTCTTTCAGCGCCTCGTAAGGCTTCGGATAGCTCTCGCGGCGCAGGATCGTCTGAATTGCCTCAGAAACCACAGCCCAGTTCTCTTCCAGATCGGATTTCAGCCTTTCGCCGTTCAGTTCCACTTTGCCAAGTCCTTTGAGCAACGAGTTCAGCGCAATGGCCAAATGTGCGATCGGCACACCGATGTTACGCAGCACCGTCGAGTCGGTAAGGTCGCGTTGCAGGCGCGAAACAGGCAGTTTCGCAGCGAAATGCTCAAACAATGCCGAAGCCAGGCCAAGGTTACCTTCCGAGTTTTCGAAATCGATCGGGTTCACCTTGTGCGGCATCGCCGATGAGCCTACTTCACCTGCCTTGATCTTCTGTTTGAAATAACCCATTGAAATGTACGTCCACATATCGCGGTTGAGATCGGTAAGGATCGTATTCAGGCGTTTCAGGCAGTCGAAAGTGGCGGCAAGGTTATCGTAATGCTCGATCTGGGTCGTATGGCGGCTTCTTTTCAGCCCCAGCCCCTCTACGAAATGGTTACCGAAAGCCATCCAGTCCTGTTTCGGATAGGCTACGTGGTGTGCATTGAAGTTACCGGTCGCGCCGCCGAACTTGGCGGAATGCGGGATCTTGTCGAGCATTTCCAGCTGGCGTTCCAGACGTTCTACGAACACCAGGAACTCTTTGCCCACGCGCGTAGGTGAAGCGGGCTGCCCGTGCGTATGCGCGAGCATCGGCACGTTTTTCCATTCGATCGACATTCTTTTCAGCACAAAAAGCACCTGGCGGAACAATGGCTTGATATTACGTTCCAGCGCGTCTTTCAGGGAAAGCGGAATGGCTGTATTGTTAATATCTTGCGAAGTAAGGCCGAAATGGATAAATTCCTGGAAAGATTCGATGCCCAGCTTTTCGAACTGCTCCTTAATGAAGTATTCTACCGCTTTTACATCGTGATTGGTCACCTTTTCGATGTCCTTTATGTGCAGCGCGTCGGCTTCGCTGAAATCTTCATAGATCTTTCGCAGCGACGCGTATTTCTTCTTATCAAATTCTGACAGCTGTGGAAGGGGAATTTCGCAAAGTGCAATGAAGTATTCGACTTCCACATACACCCGGTAGTAAATCAGGGCATACTCCGAAAAATAGGCCGAAAGTTCAGATACTTGTTTGTAATAACGGCCATCCACGGGAGAGATCGCCGTAAGCTGATTTAATGACATGATTTTCAATACAAAAATTGATTATCAGGCAAAGTTAGCAGAATTCAGCGTCCTAAAATGGTAAAACAGGAACGAAAAATTCTTTTTGGGATTGGAAATAGATTTTATAAAACTATTCGCATATTCGCCCACTAACCTTGATTATAACAAACACATGCAGCCTTCGCCTTTCATCGGAGAATTAGTCGGAACAATGGTCCTGATATTACTGGGCAATGGCGTCGTCGCCAATGTCGTACTGAAAAAAACGAAGGGCGAAAGTGCCGGCTGGATCGTGATCACGGCGGGATGGGCATTTGCGGTCATGTTCGGGGTTTTTACGGCCAACGCATTCGGTAGCGCGGCGGCACACCTTAATCCGGCCGTAACGGTCGGTTTCGCGGTGCTCCAAAACGATTACAGCCTCGTGGCGACGTTCCTTCCGGCGCAGCTGATCGGCGCATTTCTCGGCGCGGTGCTCGTATGGCTGCAATACCTTCCGCACTGGAAAGCCACCGAAGACGGCGGCGCCAAACTGGCCTGCTTTTCGACGGACCCTGCCATCCGAAGCACAGGAGCTAATTTTTTAAGTGAATTTATCTCGACGATCATCCTGATCGTCGGCATTGTGGCCATTGGCTACGCAGGTACTTCCGACCCTGAAAAAGGCGGGATACCGTCCGGCGTGACGCCTTACCTGGTCGGCATGTTGGTTTGGAGTATCGGCTTGTCGCTTGGCGGCACGACCGGCTACGCCATTAACCCCGTCCGTGACCTCGGGCCGCGCATTGCTCACGCCATTCTGCCCATTCCCAACAAAGGCAGCTCCGACTGGGGCTATGGCTGGATACCCGTGGCGGCCCCCATTGCGGGAGCCATCATCGGTGCGTTGATTCTGCGTGGTTTCTCTATGTAATCGGTCTTTTACTCGACGGTAATTTTGCCGCCGCCCGAATAGCTTCGGTATTCACCCCGGTACATGGCGTCTGCCGCCGCCGGGCCTACCGTAAATGTACCTTTGGAAACGATCCGCACCTGGTAGTAGAATGTCCTCGGCTGGCCGTCGGCATTGGTGAAAAAGTGAATGCGGTCGTCGCGCATGTCGTAATACTCAGGAATGGCGGCATTTTTAATCCAAGGCATATCGCGCGGTTCGGTAATGCGCGGGTTTTCGATCTCGAAGCCCGCCGGTAACAGATCTGTCACCACGACATCTTCCACCGGCAAGCCATTTTGACTGTCGAGGGTCAGTTTCACGACGATCAGGTCGTTTTGGTGAAATGTCTGCACAGGCGCACCATCCCGCGTCAGGAACTGGCGGCGGATACTGATCCCCTGGTCTTCCTCCACGTAATTGCCCGTAGCCGACATACCGTCTGTTTGGGCAAACCAGTACAAATCGCCCTTACCTTGTGTTTTGACGAGCAGTTTCTGGTTGACAATGCCTTTTGAAATCTTCAATTCCTTCCCTGTAAACTGCCCCAGCGCCTTGCCGTTGGCGGTTACCGAAGCTGTTACGGTTGAATTGGCGGTCTTTTTAGCCAGTTTGCCCAATGCCAGCACGGCAAAGGCAGCCTCCTGCGTATTCAGGTACGAAGCCGATTGGATTGCCTGCGACAGCTGGCGGCCGAGCACTGGGATCTGCACATTGGAAGGATCTGATTCAATCAATGTATTCAAAACCAGCGACATGTTCCGCAACGGCGAGGCGTAGCTGTTATCATAATAATGCCCTGCATTCTCCGCCACATATTTTTTCGGCAGCAAAGCATTGAAGCTTCGCGCGTCGCCCGCGAGCTGGAATGCGCCTGCGAGCAGGTATTGCGCGTCCTGCGTGAGCAAATGCGGGTTTTGTTTGTAATAATTCATCGAAGCGCGGTTGGGATGGCCGTTCAATGCCAGTACATACAATGAATAGATGGCTTCACGGCGCGCAACGGTTTTTTTCGTTTGCTTTCCGGTAGGCTGTCCTTCATATGCGAGGCCATTGTTCGTACTTGCGATCATCACCTCCCGGTTCGCGGTCGTACCGCTCTGCGCAGTAAGAAATTCCACGGCACGGCTGAGCGTTTTGGCATTA
Organism: Dyadobacter beijingensis DSM 21582; assembly: GCF_000382205.1. Lineage (GTDB taxonomy): Bacteria > Bacteroidota > Bacteroidia > Cytophagales > Spirosomataceae > Dyadobacter > Dyadobacter beijingensis. The sequence continues at coordinate 285,159 of NZ_KB907790.1, read as the reverse complement.
ACCTCAAAACCTGCCCGACGGGCTTCTTCCAGGAAATGGACGGCGTAGGCGGTAGCCCACCAGTCTTCCAACTGCGCGCCTGGCCACATGCCCATTCCGCCGTTGAACAGCTGCTGCGATTCCACTTTGCGGATCGCCTGCTGCACATTAGTCATCGGATTGAAATCGCTTTCTCCACTGCGTACCGTGTATACCGGCGCCGCCATCGCTTTGGTAAGGTCCGCGAAATAAATCTGCGGGAATGCCTTCGAAACCGTTTGTTCCAGGCAACCGTAGGGATAGCCCAGCAATGCATTCAACGCTTTGCCTCCGCCCTGCACCAGCGGCGAACGGCTGAATACCACCTGCGCACTGCTCGTAGCAGGGATAAATGATGATTTCAAGTCGATCGCGCCCTGCTTATCGCTTGCTATCAGCCCTGACGCGCTGGTTTTCAACAGCGGGGACGCCGGCCGGACTGAAATTTCCGTCTGGTTGACGAATGTCTCCTTAAATGCATTGACTTTCACGACTACCTTACCGACGCCGATCGCCGTCTGCGCTTTCAGGGCAAACACCGCCCGGCTCTCTTTCCCGGCCGGTACCGTCACATTTTGGGTAAGCGGCGTCGTGCCTGCCACTAAGGGCCCGGTCAGCTGCACGGAAACCGTTGCGGTAGTCGCTTTGGCTTCGGTGTTACTGATATTGACGGGCAGTACCAGCTCGTCGCCGGGGCTCAGGAAGCGCGGCAGACCGGCGCTGATCACGATCGGGTCGGCCACTTTCATATTTTTGGTCGCCGAGCCGAATGCATTATCCTTATAGGCCACAGCCATAATGCGCAAGTCGCCGCTAAATTGCGGGATATTCACCTCGAATGCCACATCGCCGCTGCCATTCGCTTTGAGCTGTCCGCTCCAAAACGACACAAGCTCGGTACGGCCATTGCTGAGCGGGTTAATCCTTCTTTCCAGGTCATAACCGTCACCACCCGAGCTGGATGTACCCGAAATCGTCAGTTCGGGAAAAAGCTGCGAGTAGAGATCGAAGCTGGTTACTTCCAATGCCCTTTTCTGGTAAAAATGGCCATGAATGTCGGGCGTTTTGGAATTTTTGATCTGCAAAATCCCCTCGTCGACCACCGCAAGGGTTACCTCCGCATTAGGCTCCGTTTTGATTTTAATCCGCTGCTTCATCTTCGACCGCGACTTTTCCACAGCCACAATGCTGACTGGCAATTGCCGGCCGGGATCTTCCACGACGATCGGCTGGAAACCATGTGCCACCGTGAGCGGCATATCCGACGCGTCGAGCGGACGGATGAGCGTCGCCGTCACGAATACATTGGGCAAATGCTCCTCCTTGATTTTGAACGTCAGCTCGGCCGCCTTCTTCTCGGTGGTCAGAATGTGCTGCTCTACGACCTGGTTGCGTTCGACGGTCACCAATAACCTTCCGTCAAAAGGTGTTTTAAACAAAACCTTCGCCGATTCGCCGGTCCGGTATTTATCCTTATCGGTTTCCATGAGCACCCGGCCTTCGTTACTTACCTCGAAGGACGAGTATTGGGTATAACCATAGCCATATGCGTAGAAATGTGCGAGCGTATAATGTGCCGCACCCGGACGCCGCACGCGTACCTCATACTCACCCGAAACCGTCGGCACGTATCGGAATGTGCCTTTCCCGCCGGCGAGCGTCAGCTTATTGGAATACACCAGCTTCTCGCTTTTCCGTGACGTGTATTGCAAACGGTCATATTTTTTCTCAACTACCGTCTGATATTCCAGGCGTACCACTTCGATACCGGCCAATGCCCCGGATTTCAATGCACCTTCCTTTGTAACACCCACAATATCAACCGGAACAGGCGCATTGGTGCCCACGTAGGAGTCGGGCAGGCGGATGCCGTAAAATACCGGCTGGGTATACACGTCGAAGCGTTGCAGCCTGTTGACCGGCCGACCGTTTTCATCAAATACGGTCACGTAGATCTTTCCTTCCAACGCGCCGATATCCTGCAAGCCCGCAGCGAGCGTAAATTGCTCGTTAGCCTGTCCCTGCTCATTGGTCGTGCCCTGGCGGCTGTCGCGTTCAAATGTAGTTTCGGCCGGTATATCAAAGGTATATTCAGGAAATGCCTTTGCCGAAAAGCCTTTTCGCTGCAACTGGAAATCCATCTGGTAGGTGCGGTTGCCGGCGGGCGGGCCGAACAGGTTTGTGGCCGTGGCGGTAAGCGCAACTTTTTGTCCTGAAACATAATCCTTCGCGGCGCCGCTCAAATCCACCCTGATGCGGTCGGGCATGAACTCCTCCACACTCACGGCTTGCGAACCGAGCAGCACCTCGTTGGCATTATACACCTCGAGCACATAGGTACCGGTAAGCACGCCGGCGTCGAGGGGGATTTCAGATTCCACAGCTCCCTGGTCGTTCGTCGTTTTCCGCCAGGTCCTGAATTCCCGGCCATTGGGCGTCAGCAGGCGCAGTTTCAATGGTACTTTGTCCGCTGTTTTCCAGTCTTGCGTCCTGAGTACGGTATTGAAATGCATTGTTTCGCCCGGACGATAAATGTCGCGTTGCCCGTAAATAAATACCTGGTAACCCGACGCATTATCGCGGGCACCTTCTACATCGAAACGGGATGTCAGCACCTGCGAATCTTCCAGCAGCAAAAAGTTGAAATCGTCATCGGTAGCCGCCGTCACCATCGCGATTTTGAAACCCGGTGCTTTTTCGCCCAGCTGGTCCACATGCGCAATGCCGTCGCCGTCCGTTTTGAATGTATGGACGGCCTGGTTGTTGGAGCTGACCAGCGTCAATTCGAGGTCCTTGACAGGCTCGTTGGTTTTAATGGAATTGGCAAAAATCCAGATCTCGTCCTTGCCTTGCTTGGCAATCAGCCCGATATCGGAAATGGAAACCAGCTTGGTAGCACCCAGGTAGGCTTCCTCTTCTGAATTGACCGCTACCAAATACACGCCTTGCCGCTTGTTATCATCCGGAAGCGCCACATTCAATGCTGAAATGCCCTTGCTTTTTGACAGGTTTTGTGTTTCCACAATCTTATCCACAATCACATCGCTCAACTGGCTTTCGCGGTCGTCGCTGTAATTGAAATTGCCGGTCGGCTGCCAGTCGTCGCCTACGTAAGCGTAGTCGTTCCAGCGGTTGTTATGAATATAATGCAGGATATTATTGGCATACAATTTCGAGATACGCACCTGTACCTTCGGGACATTCACGATATTCACGCCAATGTTCCGGGAGCTTTTAGTAGATAAGTAAAGCCCCTTTTTATTTGCAAATGAGATCGCCGCAGGCATCTTGCCGAAAAACAGGTCACGCGAGGTTTCTTCTTCGAGCGTCTGGCCAAGAATGCCTTTCAGGGTCTGGTTCAGCTGTAAAACGTAGGTATCCGTTTCGTTGAATGCACCGCGTACGATGAAGCCGTTTTCCGTCGGTTCGGTCTGCACCGCCGCTTCGGGGTTGACCGTAAAACTCTTTGCAATGCTTTCTTTGTCCAGCTCCTGCGTGGTAAAGATCCGCGCGTAGCCTTCATTATTTTCAAAACCCGTTTTGATATCCACGACTTCCAAATGCAACGGCGATGGAATGCTCACCGTCCGCGCCAACGCCTCCTGGCTGCTGTAAGTCGTATTCTGTACTTTTACGCCTTTTTCAATCGCGATGCTGACGGGGATTTCATTGTTATCCACCTTCCCGGTATTGCTCAGTGCGAGCGTCACCGACGATTCATTCTGCGAAGGCAAAATGCGGTATTCCAACGCCTGATTTCCGGACTTTAGCTTCAATTTTTCAGCCACGTTCTGGCCATTCACCGGGTAGTTGAAATTCAGCCGCAGCCGCGCTTCCTGGCGCCCCGATTCCGGCGATAATGTCCACCAGCTTTCCGTCTCAATCAGTTGCAGGTATGGCGTGTGGAAGGTGATCGGGTCTTTCGATACCTTGCATTTGTCGTCTTTTTCTGTTTTCTCCGTCAGCAAATCGGTTAGCTGCGCCTTGTAGGACGTAGCGGCTCCGAACCCGGCGACGGGCGAAAAAACGAGTTCGTTCGGCGCGGTCCATTTGAATTTGCCGCGCACGGCCGGTTCGAATGTGACATACTGCGTCGAGTCCCAATTGTTCAGCTCGGCCTTCGAAACGAGGTCTTTATTGAAGGTGAATACCAGGTTTTGCGATTGCCCTACTTCTTCCGTGAAGTTGGTCCCGGCGATGCGGATTTCGTTGAAGGAAGAACAATTGCTAAAAAACCAGACAAAAAAAAGGAAGTAAAAAGAACTCAGGATGGCGGTCTTTTTCATGGGAAAGAAGATATAAAAAACGGATGATTTTTATGCACAAAACCATCCGCCTAAATTAGCCTATATAAAGTTAATTCGCTTTAAATAACCCCTTTCAAATGATTCAACGGCACTTCCGCGAGATTTAACGGTAGATGCCGGGTCAGAATGCCTTCATCACTTCCTCGATCGGCCTGGCGCCTTCAAAAAACGAGAGCAACCGCACGAGAATCCCTTCCACGACCGCGTCCGGGCAGGACGCGCCGCAGGTGAGCATAATGCGCACGGGAGATTTCTCCGGCAGGTAATTTTCCGTCACCATTTCTTCTTTTTTATGCAAATCAAAATGGCGGATCAGCTGCCTGTCGAGGATCTTGTTGACCGACTCGATGAAAAAAGTCGGGAATTTCTGCTCGCATAATTCGACCAAATGCGAAGTATTGGAACTGTTATAACCACCCGCCACCACGACCAGGTCGGCGTCGTGCGTGAGCAATGCGTAGGTGGCATCCTGGTTGTCGTTCGTGGCGTAGCATAACGTGTCGCGCGTGTTCGCAAAACGGTCCTCGACCTGCTCCGGACGAAGGCTGTAATGGCGTATCATCACGTTTTTGAGATAATCGGCAATGCCTTGCGTGTCGGAAGCCAGCATGGTGGTCTGGTTCACAACACCGATCCGCTGCAAGTCCTTTTCAGGATCGAAGCCTTCGGAATACTGATTTTTAAAATCCTCAAAAAACTGTGCTGCCGGCCGGCTACCCGTCACATATTCGGCCAGGACCTGCGCCTGTTTCATATTTTCGACCACGACGGTCGGTGCATTTTCCTTGCTGTGCGAGAAGGTAGCACGCGTTTCCTCATGATTGGGCTTGCCGTGCACGACAATCGTATAATCCTTCTCGCCGATCTGCGCCGCACGGTTCCATACCTTTTCCACGAACGGGCAGGTGGTGTCGTAAATATATTCGCCCGCGCCGAGTTCGGAGATTCGCTGCTGGTTTTCCACCGTGGTACCGAATGCCGGGACGATCACGATATCCTGGGCCGAAATCTGCTCCCAGGCGATCAGCTGCCTGCCTTTGGTATCCATGATAAACTGAACGCCCCGCTCCATGAGGTCGCGGTTCACATCGGGATTATGGATCATTTCGCTGAGTAAAAAGATCCTTTTACCCGGATTTTCGGCAATGGCCTTGTAGGCAATGTCGATCGCATTCTCCACCCCGTAACAGAATCCGAAATGCCGCGCAATGAGGAATTGCACCGGCCCGAAATCGAGCAAAGTGGGCGAATAATCCCTTTTCAGCTTGTCGTTTTTACGGCGGAATTCCTTGATAGGCGTGATAATGCGGCTCCGGTAAAAATCAGGGATATTGAAAGTTTTCATGTACTACTAAAATCGGTAGATTGCATCAGGCGGTACAAAGATAACCCCGCCTTCCCTAACAACAACACGGTATGCCCCTTTGTTCGGTATGTGCCATTTTGAAAAAATTTTTAAAATGAATGCAACATGCCGAAGAATCGCTTGTCTTTGATCCAGAACGTTCAAAATATAAACCTTCTGCTTGAAAACACAAATTTACCCCGACCCGCACGTCGAACTGGTAGAGCGTTGTAAACTCGGAGAGCGTAAAGCGCAGTACGAACTTTACAAGCATTACTCAAAAGCCATGTTCAACATCTGCATGCGGATACTGAACCATTTGGGAGAGGCAGAGGATGCTTTGCAGGAGGCTTTCGTGGATGCATTCACGAACCTGCACCAGTTCCGCCAGCAATCGACGTTCGGGGCGTGGTTGAAACAAATCGTGGTCAACAAGGCGATCAACCACATGCGGGGCAGGAAGGTAAAATGGGTGGAAATCGAAGAATTCCACGAAACATTAGAGCAGAGCGACCGGAATGACGATTCTTTCGGACTGGATGAGAGCGACACGACGCTCGAAATAGAAAGGGTCCGCAACGCGGTACAGAAATTGCCGGATGGTTACCGGGTGGTGTTGAGCCTGTATTTGTTCGAAGGCTACGACCATGAGGAAATCGGCGAAGTGCTGGGGATCAGCGAAACGACCTCCCGGACGCAATATATGAGGGCGAAGCGTAAATTGACCGAAATGCTGGTACGGTAGCGGAACAGTCGGAAATGGTCAGGTGTAGTCAGGAAATGGTCATGTGTAGTCAGGAGTAGTCAGAAATGGTCAAGTGTGGTCAGGAAGTAGTTAAATGGGAGAAAACAACAATGACAACTCCTGATAACGAATGACAATACTTGACAAAAAACAAAACATGACTACAAGTGACAATACTTGACAAAAATGACAAAAAACAACAAGTAAGCACCAGGAGTAAAAAGATATTGACCTTAAACTATTACGGATTTGAGACTATTATTTACACTTGACAAGTTAATTAATCTATGAAAAATTCTTCTGATAAAAAGGATCGATTGGAGCGGTTTGTGCGAGATAACAGGGATGGATTTGATACTTTCTTACCGCAGGATTCTTTATGGAGCCAGATTGAGAGCCAACTACATAACGAGATTCCGTTAGTACCCGAGAGCTCGAAAAAAAAAATCAGGCGTCTGAGTAACCCCTATTTCGACTGGCGTATCGCCGCGGGGGTGTTCCTGGCGCTCGGGATCGGGTTTCTGGCTTACCTCAATAACGAATATGGCATCACCCGTGATCCGCGCGTAGCCCTGAAGGTACCCGCATATGCCCGCGAATTCAATCAATACAATGTTGCAATAGACCAAAAAAGGGAGGAGATCATCAAACTGGCCCGGAACAACCCGGAGCTTTACAAAGATTTCTCCGCTGATTTGGAAAGTCTGGAAGGCAGCTATAAAAACCTGCGCTCCAACTTGTCGAACGCCCCTAACCAGGAAGCACTGCTTGAAGCAATGGTTCAGAATCTGCAATTACAGGTGGATTTGCTGAACCAACAACTGGAAATTTTGCAACGTATCAACAAAGTGAAAAATGACAACGATAAAGAAAATAGCGACGCTCCTGTTATTTAGTGTGATCGCACTGCCCCAGGTAGCCAGCGCAGCCCTCAATCCCGACGAATCCGAACAAAACGGACTGGTAGAGAAGCGAAGGAACATTGTGAAGATATTTGACGTCAAAAAGAGCGACGCGCTTGAAGTAGACAACCAGTTTGGCCTGGTAAAAGTGAATCTCTGGGCTAAGGAAGAGATCAAGATCGAAATCGTGGTGACGGCCAATGCACCGTCCGACAGCCGCGCCGCGGAATACCTCAGTTCGGTGAATATCGACGAAAAACGCGTTAAAAACGTCATCAGCCTTACTACACGCATCGATCGCAACCAGTTTGGCAACAATGGCTGGAACAAAAGCAAGGGCGACAAGAACTTCATCCAGATCGATTACACGGTCTATATGCCCAAAGAAAACTCGCTGACCGTGCGCAACAAATTCGGCAATACCGACATTCCTTCTTTCTATGCGCCGCTCACCGTCGACTCCAAACACGGCAATTTCGTGGCTACCCTGCTAGAAAACCCCGATAATGTGATCGACGTGCAGTTCGGTAGTGCCCGAATCGGTAAAATGGACGGCGGAAAGCTCGATTGCCAGTATGCCAATGTGAAACTCGACCAGGCTAAAAAAGTGTGGCTGAGCAACAAATTCGGCGAACTAATGATCGGTGATGTCGTGAACCTGGATGCCGCAATCGACTACTCAGGCGCGAAAATCGGGAAGATCAGCGGCACGGGTAAGATCAAGCTCAATTATTCAGGTAATTTCAAAATCGAAGAACTGACGCATTCGGCGCAGAATGTGGATATTCAGGCTTCCTATTCGTCCGTAGTACTGCCGGCCGAGGCCAACCAGTTCAATGTCAGCGTGACGTATGGCAAGTTCAGTTACCCGACAGAAAATGTCAATTTCTCCATGCAGCCCGATAAGGACGGTCGGCCCGACAAAATGAAGCATTATCAAGGCAAGATCGGCTCCGGCGGCGGCACGAAGATCACGGTGACGTCGGTATTTGGCGATGTACGATTGAAGGAATAATCCCTCCCCTACTCTTCCAGCAGCACATTATACCTGAAATCCAGCGGATCAAAGGCATTGTAAAGCTTCTGGATGAATTGTGGATCGTTGATGTAGAAATTCAGCAAGTTATCATACCGTTCCTGGGCGATTCCGTTCGGGAACAGTTTGTTTTTAAGGGTGAGCAATTGCTCTATCTCCGATTCGTGATTCCGCTCTTCGGCCCGGATAATGCGCTTTTCGAGGTGTTTTAACGAATTCAGCAGGCGCGTCTGCTCCGCTTTCACGGCTCCGTGCATCGTTTGGTCCACTTCGGTCGCTTTGGCGAGGATCTGGTCAAAAATGGCATTGAATGCCTCTTTCTGCTCGTTGAGGTTGAGCTCGTGCTCGGTATTCCGCTCGATGAATGTCTTGCGCAATGCAACCTCGTCCAGGAACAGGTCTTTGTAATCGATTTTCAGCTTTTGCGCCTTTTTGCCCTGGTGCGCATTCATATATAATGCGAAGTTTCGCGGCATCAGCATTGGATAAGGCACGCCGAAATGGTCGAAAACACCTTTCAACTGCATCCAGTAAGGCACCTCTGACGGTCCTCCAATATACGCAAGGTTTGGCAAAATCACTTCTTCATACAATGGCCGCAGGATCACGTTGGGACTGAACCGTTCGGGATTGGTTTCCGCCAATGCAAGCAGCTCTGCCGTCGTAAATTCCAGTTCGGTATTCAGCACTTTGAACACCTCGCCCTCGCGCACGATACGTTCGCGCAGGTTGTCGTCGAGATAGAAGAAGTTGATTTCCCGCGCATGGAGCGGGGTATGGTAACCGAGCGCGTTCAGACGCGAGGTGGTTTCGGTTACGATTTTCTCCGAAATGGAGTCGGTGAGTTCCTCCCGGATGACGGGTAGGAAATGACGTTTCAGGTCGGCATTGTCGGCGTCGAGGCTAACCAGCCCGTACTTCCCGAAAAGTTCGTGCATATAACATCGCACGGCGTCGGCCAGCGTGTTGTTTTCGAGGTAAGCCTTGGCAAAAAGCAGCGGCTTATCGGGCAGTTGTTTCAAAATACCCGCCAATTCCTTGGGGTTCAGCTTTCCTACGGCCCCTTTGTGCTCGCCCGTCCATTTGTGCGTCTGCCCGAACAGGTGAAAAGTAGCGATTTCTTCAAAATCATGATCTTCGGTCGCCATCCAGTACACAGGTACGAAATCGTACTCGGGGTACTTCGCTTTCAATGCTTCGGACAGCTTGATGATCGTGACGATCTTATAGATAATATACAGCGGCCCTGTGAAAATGTTCAGCTGGTGGCCCGTTGTGACGGTGAATGTATTTTCCTGCAATAAAACCGAAAAATCGGGGAGGTAAGGAAGGCCGCGGTATTGCTTTGTGAGCACATCTACCAGCGTTTTCCGTTTTTCCGGGTCGAATCCTTTTTTGTTCAAAATAGCCTTCTCCGCATTCTCCAACGTGGGGAAGATGCTGTAAAAGTCTTCCAGCGTCGGTTTCTGATCCAGGTAATCGAGCAGTAATGCGGGAAACTGGCCTGTGGTACGCAGATCCACGGAATGCAAGGTCATGAAAGGTGGTTTTTCAGTAACTAGTAGAGAATCCAACGTATTATTTTTGCTATTTGAATCAAAAAGAAACCTACTACCTAACGAGAAAGGCGCCGATTTTGGTTTCCCAAATTTGCGCAATTTGGCCGATAATCGAAAACCTTTTACCAGGAAACAAAAAAGCCGCACCTGAGGCAGGATACGGCTTTCAACGTACATTTTGGTTTTCAGTTGTAGCAGGTTATTCACCTGAGATATTTATAATTTCTTAAAAGACGTAGTCGCTTTTCGCGATCAGCTCGTCGGCGATGCGGCGGCGGGCGTCTTTCAGGTTCGCAGGCTCTATTTTGGTAAACCGTTTCAGGCCCATCAGCATCACACGCAGCTCGTCGCTCTCGGCAAAACTGGTTATGGCTGATCTTCCGGCATTGTTCACTTTTTCAACGGCGCGGTGCAGGTAAATGAGCGCCATGTCCTTCTGCCATGCATTGGCCCCTTCGCCCTGTATCCCGATCCGCTTCTCTACACGCAATAACACCGATTCGGCCACATAAATTTCAATCACCATATCGGCCAGGTTCATGATAATCTCCTGTTCGTCAGACAATTTCATCATAAACTTCTGCACTGCTGCGCCGGCGATCATCAATGCAGCCTTTTTCAGGTTTTTGATCACCTTTTTCTCGGCGGCGAAAAGGATTTCGTCCTCCTCCATACTGAAATCGGGAATCGACAGAATTTCCTTGCCTACCGCCGTTGCCGGGCCCATGAGATCCAGCTGGCCTTTCAGCGCGCGTTTGAGGATCATATCCACCACCAGCAGGCGGTTTATTTCATTGGTCCCTTCAAAAATCCGGTTAATCCGGCTATCGCGATAGGCGCGATCCATGGGTGCATCGGCCGAGAAACCCATCCCTCCATACACCTGCACACCTTCGTCCACCACAAAATCCAGCACTTCCGAGCCGTGCACTTTCATGATCGCGCACTCAATCGCAAATTCCTCCAGCGCCTTCAATTTCGCTTCCGCGTCGCTCATACCCTTCTCCTTGAAGGCCTGGATTAAATCATCTATATTTTGTCCCACGCGGTACGCCGCCGATTCCGTCGCAAACATCTGCACCGCCATTTCGGCCAGTTTGTGCTTGATAGCGCCGAAATTCGCGATCGCCGTACCGAACTGCCTGCGTTCGTTCGCATATTGGATCGCCTGGGAAGCCACCCGCTTCGCGCCGCCCAATGCAGCCGCAGCGAGCTTAATGCGACCGATATTGAGGATATTCACGGCGATTTTAAATCCGTTGCCTCGCTCCGAAAGCATATTTTCGACCGGTACCTGGCAATCGTTGAAAAACAGCTGCCGCGTATCCGATCCTTTGATACCCATTTTGTGCTCGGGCTCGTTCATGGTAATGCCTCCAAACGACTTTTCGATGATAAATGCCGTCAGGTTCTTGTCAACCTGACCATTCTCCTCGATTTTGGCAAAAACAATGAACACATCGGCAAAACCGCCGTTTGTGATCCACATTTTCTGGCCGTTGATCACATAATGCTTTCCGTCGGCACTCAATACCGCTTTCGTTTTGCCGGAATTGGCGTCCGAACCGGAATCCGGTTCCGTCAGACAGTACGCCGCTTTCCACTCGCCAGAGGCCAGTTTAGGCAGGTACTGAGTTTTTTGCGCCTCATTCCCATAATACAAAATGGGTAACGTGCCAATGCCGGTATGCGCGGAAAGTGCCACCGAGAACGAGTTGCCTGCACCCGTTGCCTCCGCTACCAGCATGGAGGTGTTGAAATTCATGCCGAAACCGCCGAATTCCTCCGGTACCGCCGTGCCTAGCAGCCCGAGCTCACCTGCTTTGTCCATTAACCCCGAAATCAGTGCAGGACTTTTCGCCTGGTCGATCTCATCGAGCCGAGGCCATACTTCCTTCGCCAGGAAATCGCGACAGGTGTCGGCGATCATCCGCTGCTCTTCATTGAATTCTTCCGGAATAAAAATCTGGCTGGCAGAGGTTTCCTTGATCAGGAACTCACCTCCTTTGATGGATGTCTGGTTTTCTGCGGCAACGGACATAGCTGAATGCGGGTTTTGTCAGGAACGTGGAGTATGCTTGCATACCATTTCTGGTGATTGCAAATATAAATCATAAAGATTATTATGCAAGCATACTATTGTCAAAATAAATAAAACGCACCTCCTGAAAAGTCGCGCTTACCGGCTACTGATTCAGGAGGTGCATTGCTATAATCGGGACTATTTCTTGAAAATTTTGAATTGCTTTAAAAGCTCACCATTGTTCTCGACCCGTATGAAGTAAATACCGGATGATAACCCGAGCGCGTCGAGGTCCAGATTAGCGAGCTCGTCGGAAACGCTCACCATGCCGCCCGGAATCGGGTAGCGCTTGCCGGCCACATTGATGATTTCCCAAGACAAATTGTCGCCGGGCTGGTATTCTGGCAGTTTGATATTGATAATGCTCTCCACGGGATTCGGATAGAACGCCCATTCGGCCATGTCCTCCGTGATATTCACCTTATTTTCACCCGCCGAAATACCAAATTCAATCGAGTTCGTCACAACGGCCGAATCTTCCTTGAATGCCGTCACCGTTAGCGTGTACCGGCCCACATACGGCGCGAAACCGGAGGCGTTTTCATATAACGCGTATGGGAAAATGGCCGTCGTCGCTTTGCGGCGGTAAGGGCCATTGAGATCGAACGACACCTTGTCGTATTCGAAGTTTCCGTAGGCGTACATGTTCAGCAATGGCGGCAGTGAATCGTACGGGATCACATCGTCGCCCGACAGCTTGCGGATCACACGCTGGTCTACCTTGCTGCCCGCCTGCACGAGCTCGAAGCGGATTTCCGGTATTTGCACGAGCAATACCAGCGGAATTTCCACATAGGCTCCCGCGTTGTCGTACGCGCGGATGATCAGTCGGTATTCGCCTTCTTCGGTAGGTGTTCCTGAAAACACATTCAAGGCAAAATTGAGCCAGGAAGGCCGGTTTTGCACGGTAATCGAAGAAATGTAGCCGTCCGGATCGCCGAAAATGTTTGCCGGCAGAATGTAATTGAACGGCATATTGATCTGCGCATATTTAACCGGCAGCGTCGTCGTCGCGAATGGCGGCGCATTGAGGAACTGCGGTTCTACCACTTTCACCGTGAAGTAGGTTTCCACAAATGCATTCAGATCGTCGTAGGCTTTGAGGATAATGCGGTAATCGCCGAGTTTCGCAGGCGTTCCGCTCAGCACTCCGTTTGAAAATGTAAGCCACGAGGGCAGTTCGGACGCCTCTACCCTGGTAATCTGCCCGTCGGGGTCGGTAAATGCCGTTTTCGGGATGGTAATGGTAAATGGCTTGTCCACGGCCACCATCTGGTTAGAGAAGTTCGCGTCCACGGTCGGTGGCTTATTCGCATTTTCGCGCGTATCGACACGGATCGTGAAAAACGCTTCCGCAACGCCGCCTTCATCATCGATACCCTTCACCGAAATGCGGGAATCGCCCAGGGCGGTAGGCCGGCCGCGCAAAACGCCGTTTTCATAACGCAGCCAGGCGGGTAATGCGCCCACTTCCACGCGCACGATCCTGCCATCAACATCCGAAAATGTGTCTATCGGCAGCCGGTATTCGAAATCCTTGTTCACAGGAATAATCTGCATCGGCACCGGCCGGAACACGTACGGCGGATAATTGGAAGCATCCTCCCAGTAACTCGGGTACAAAATATCTTCGATCAGGCGAACGCGCACCGGTTTGGGGTGGGCCGGATCGGCATAAGCGCGGCGAGCCCATTCGTCGTAGATAACCCCTTGTGCACCACCTTTTTCCGTAGCCGCCGACAGCCGGAAGGAAACTGAATCGGCATACACGATCGGCTTCATCGGGCTGTTCAGCCACGTCACCACACCCTGCCGCAAAAATCCTTCCGCCCGTGCCATCTGTTCTTTTTGAGAGATCACCACGGCCACCACATTCGCGCCGTGTTCGAAGTTTTCGTTGATCTGCTTCATGTGGGCATTATTGTCCAGGTATGAGCTCACAAACAGCTCATTAGCCGTGATAAAACCCGGAGGCGCGTTACTTTTCAGGATATCCACCGACCACCGGTGATCATGCACGGCGGGATTGTCGTTGATCTTGATACCGTCGGTTTTTTCATTCAGATTCACAAAACCCAGCGTTCCCCGTGTGGCAGACTGGCCGTCGAACACCGAGCCGTAGTCGGATACGTATTTAATGGTAGGATCGATGCCTTTGATGGCGGTTACCATTTGCTCGGTAAACCTTTTAAGCATCATATGCCGGTAAATGTACCAGTCCTTGCCATAACGCTGGCGGAAGGAAAGATTGGGCTCCCAGGCGGTAGCGGGCGGATTAGCCTCGTCGAACGACTTGAAAGTCATCCCCCACAGGAAATTGATCCGCTCGATTTTTTTATATTTCTCTTTTACAAAATCCTTAAAACCCTTCACCATCGACGGCGAGTAGTCGTAAACCGCCGCATTTTCCCGGCCATTTTCAATCAGGCCTCCCGCGTACTCGCCTTCCTGCGTCCCCGTGCAGGTAACGGACACATACAGGAGCTTTTTCTGCGTTTGCAGAGATTTGTAGCGGTTCATTACTTCCTTCACAAAAGCAACGCCTTTGTCGAGAATAGGCTGATTATCAAACCCGAAAAATGTATCCTGGTAACCGCTCAGCAAGGGTTTGTTGGAATGGCTGAACTGGCTGTCGGACGGCTCCCAGAAGCCCTTGATGCGCGTGCTGTGCCGGCCCAGGTGAATGCGGAGCGCCACTTTCATGCCCAGGTCCGTCGCGATCTTGATCTGCTGATCGTACTTGGCCCACTGCGGGGTTTCGGTGGGCGAACTGAAATAAACCTTGTCCCAGGGGATGGTGATGTAAACTGCATTGAGCCCGAACTGGCTGGCCGAGCGGATCAGGTCCGGCTCCGGGCCGATATCGTCGGGATCGGTGAGGTTCAAGAGCATCAGCGCCATGTAGCGCTGCGTATCAATTTCCGTCGTTCTTTGCGGGCTTTGCCCTACTGCCCGCCCCGCCGTGAAGAAAACGGCGGATACAAGCGCAATGCGGGTCAAAAACTTGAATACGTACGTAGAATTGAGCATACTAGCGTGTTTTGTCAATTAATTCAATCCATTCATTATATCCGTTCTCGACATTGAACCGGCTGGCAACCTGCACACTAACGGCACTGTCCGTGCTGGTTTCGCCGCTCATCACCGACCGCATGGCAGAAACCAGCTGCCTGACGCTC
This sequence comes from Dyadobacter beijingensis DSM 21582, assembly GCF_000382205.1. Classification (GTDB taxonomy): domain Bacteria; phylum Bacteroidota; class Bacteroidia; order Cytophagales; family Spirosomataceae; genus Dyadobacter; species Dyadobacter beijingensis. The sequence goes on along the minus strand of NZ_KB907790.1, from coordinate 269,985 downwards.
AGATCGTCGGTAACAACGCCCATTCCATCTTTGACAAATTCTGAAACGCCTCCCGAGGGGAAAGCGACGATGGGTTTACCCAGCAGCGCAGCTTCTATCATCACCAGCGGAAAAGGGTCCTGCCGGGATGTGAGCAGAAAACCGTTTCCCATATTAAGGTAACTATAATAATCTTCTTTTTGCTTGCCTGCGAGGTGAATTTTGGTCGCCGACCTGTTTTTGGCGCATCGTTGCTCGGTATAATACACCAATCCATCGTCGATCGTTGCACCGACCCACACCAAATGTGCCCGCGGGTCATTGAGCTCGTCGGCAATGTCGGGCAGCATGTCGAACCCCTTGCGCTCGGAGGTCATTCCCGACAATATCCATACGAATGCATCGGCCGGAATGCCTAGTTTCTGCCGGAGTTCGGCAGACCGTGCGTCATCTTTTTTGACCAATGAGGGGTCTATAAATGAATAAAGCAGCCCCACATTTTTTCCACCGGCGTCTTTGATCGCATCACAGGTAGTTTGCGAGCAGCCGATCAGCAGCTCGGAATAATCCACAATACTTTGAAAATCCGGGGCGCTCAGGTATGCGTACGTGAGCGGCATCTCGTGAAAATGGGTGATGACCTTAATACCGAATTCCTTCGCCACGACGATCGTCTCGGGGATCATCGTCGTATTCACATACCAGAAATCCGCATTGAAACTTTTCGCGAGCTTGCGCAATGCGCGGAGCGTGGGGTTAATGCCCAGGTGGAATGAAACTTTTTCGAGGATATTGAACTTACGCGGGGCAATGTGGACGGGAATATCGGCGGGAAACTCGGCCAGCAGCTCCCCGTTCGCAAAACTGACGATACCGACGTCAAAACGGGAGCGGTCTATTTTTTTCAAAATGTACAACAGCATCATTTCAGATCCTGTCCGTGTGGCATAGGGCGTAAAAAAGAGGATTCTTTTTTTGGATTGATTCATGCAGAGGCAGTTAAAAGGTCGATGTTCTCCTGAGGCTTGATTTTGTAAAGCCCCTGGCGGAGGAACAGCGTTTTCCAGAAATATTTTAACAGAACGCGCGTCTTCCTTACATATATATGTTGTGTGCGAAGTTCCGAGAACGGATTACCGTTTTTTCTCAGGTTAAAAAGCATTTTCCAGCCATACACCACCGGTACCATGAAAATGTAATGCAGGATCAGCAAAATGTATTGAAAAATGCCGTACTGCTTCCGTACCCACAGAAAATTCGAAACCTGCATCTGGGTGCTGAACCGGTTGATCCACGAAATATGCGTCCGTCGGAACGGGTTGTTGTTTTCCAAATGGATAAAAGTGCAATCCTGAAAATAGCACAGCTTGCCGAGCTTTCCCAACCGGCCCGACCATTCCACGTCTTCGCCGTACATGAAAAAGTCCTTGCTGAAACCGCCTGTTTTTTCAAAACCCTCCCTGCGGATAAACATAAATGCGCCCACGAGCCAGTCGTGCTGGTCGGGATCGGTGTAGGCCGGTTCGGGATAAAGTTTGTGGACGATCTTATCTACCAGGCCGCTCGGCGGGAGGATGAAGAAGGTCCGGCGGAATTCGTTGAAGCTGCGGTAAAACGGCATCGGCGAACCGTCCGGATAATATTGTAATGCACCGCAAGCTATCACATCGGTCCGTTGGTTCATCCGCCCGAAGCAGCGGCCGATCACATTGTCGGTCAGCAGGGTATCCGCATTGAGCAGCAGGAGATATTTGCCCGTCGCGATTTCCATGCCACGGTTGTTGGCAATGCCGAAACCCGCATTGTATTCCATATCGATCCACCGCACGTCGGGATGGGCCGCCCTCACCAAAGCGCCGCCGCCATTTTCAGGGTCGTTGTCGACAACAATCACCTCGTAACTTACCCCGGACGTAAACCGATTGATAGAATCTAAACAATTGATAATGAGCTGAGGCGTCCTGTAATTGATGATAACAATGGATACATCCATGAAAAAAAGGCGTGCATGTTGAAAGGGCAAAAATAGAAAATCTCCCCGGAAGATGAGTAACACTTCCGGGGAGACCTTGAAAATCACTTCGAATGTTAGCCTGCGGCCTAATTGAGGCGCTCGTAGATGCCCGCCACGCCCTGGCCGCCGCCCACACAGGCAGTTACCATGCCGTATTTCTGGTCACGGCGCTTCATTTCGTTGAAAAGCTGCACCGAAAGCCTCGCGCCCGTGGAGCCTAATGCATGTCCCAAAGCGATCGCGCCGCCGTTCGGGTTCACGATGGCGGGATCGATACCGAGCTCCTGGATCACCGCCAGCGACTGTGCGGCAAATGCCTCATTGAGCTCCACCTGCTGGATATCATTCAGTTTCAAACCGGCCTGCTTCAATGCGAGCGGCACCGCGGCTACCGGGCCGATGCCCATAATGCGCGGATCCACACCCGCCGTCGCGTACGAGAGCATGCGCGCGATGGGTTTCAGGCCCAGCTCGTTCACCAATTTTTCCGACATCACCAGCACAAAAGCGGCACCGTCCGAAGTTTGGGAAGAGTTCCCGGCCGTTACCGACCCGCCTGCCGCGAAAACGGGTTTCAGTTTGTTCAATGCTTCGAGCGTCGTGTCGGCGCGGGGGCCTTCATCCTGGCTGATGACCGTTTCCTTCGTTTTTTTCTTGCCCGAAACCTGGTCGAAATAGGTTTCCTTCACCGTTACCGGCACAATGCCGTCGGCGAACCAGCCTTCTTTCTGCGCACGCAACGCTTTCTGATGTGATTGGAATGAAAATTCATCCTGCGCCTCGCGACTGATACTAAAATCTTTCGCTACCTGCTCCGCGGTGAGGCCCATGCTCAGGTAATAGTCGGGATTGGTATGTGCTATTTCGTAGTTCAATGCGGTTTTCCAGCCCATCGTCGGCACGAGCGACATCGATTCGGTGCCGCCGGCGATAATGCATTCGGCCATTCCGGCATGGATTTTAGCCGAAGCCATCGCGATCGCCTCCACACCGGATCCGCAATAGCGGTTGATGGTGATCCCAGAAACGTTTTTCGGCAACGAAAGCAATGCCACATAACGGCCCATCTGCATTCCCTGCTCGGCTTCCGGCACGGCATTGCCCACGATCACATCGTCCACACGGGTTGGGTCGAGCTGCGGGGTTTGTTCCAGCAGATGTTTGATCACCGTCGCGCCCAGATCGTCGGGACGTGTAAACCGGAACCCGCCTCTCGGCGCCTTACCCACCGCGGTGCGATAACCCGCAACAATGTATGCGTTCATATTGAATGTGGTTTTGATCGATTTAAGCAGGCATTTCACATTTAGTATGCCTGCATACCATTGGTAAAAATAGGTATTAATCCTAAAACAACAAACCGCCGGAGTTTGTTTTCCGGCGGTTTGCAACTACGAAGTCTTTGCTGATGGAGTTTTTAAAATCTAGGAAGGGATGTGCCCAGGTTCCAGCTCTTTGGGTCGTTTTGCGCTATCGGGCATGACGATCCAGAGGATGATGTAAAACAAAATGACCGGGAAAGTAACCGGGATGAATACGGCGAGTACGAACAATACGCGGACGATCGTCACGTCGATTTCGAAATAGTCGGCCAATCCTGAGGCAACGCCGCCGATCATTTTGTTGCTGGTGTTACGGAACAATCTATTGTGGTTCATGGCTAAATCTGTTTATGTCGTTTGGATGATTCAAAGGTACTATGCATTACCCAGTAGTGGTTGTATTTCTGTACGGACGGTGCCCAGCCGGTAGCACGGGTGATTTTTAATGATAATAAAACATTAGATATGCATTAGGATTATGCCAGTTGTTGCGTAATAGTATTGGCAATGAATTACCTTTGGGCTGCGAAATAGGAGTTTTGCTGACAATGTGACACGCGTTTTTGTGCAGGCTCAATATTTTTCAAGGATAAAACCGGTTAAAAAACATACAACACATCATGTTTAAAATATTTTCCAAGCTGTTTGGCACGAAATCAGAGCGGGACCTTAAAGAATTGACCCCGTACGTTGATAAAGTCAATGCCGAATATGCACTCCTGGCCTCCCTTTCGAATGACGAGCTGCGCGCACAATCCGCGAACCTGAAAGAACATATTGCCGATTCTCTCAAATCTGTCGACGAGCAGATCGGTGCATTAAAGCAGCAGGCGGCCGATGAACCGAATGTGGACAGCAAGGAAGCGATCTTCAAGAAAATCGACGCGCTCGAACTGGAAAGAAATAAAGAACTGGAAAAGGTGTTGCTCGACATTCTTCCGAAAGCATTCGCGATCGTGAAGGATACGGCGCGCCGTTTTACAGAAAACGATAAACTGGAAGTAACCGCAAATCCGTTCGACCGTGAAATCTCTACGAAAAAGTCGAATGTGACCATTAGCGGAGATAAGGCGTTTTGGAATACGACCTGGGACGTGATCGGCCAGCCTATCAAGTGGAACATGGTCCATTACGACGTGCAGCTGATCGGTGGTGTGGTGTTGCACCAGGGTAAAATCTCCGAAATGGCAACGGGTGAAGGTAAAACCCTCGTGGCTACCCTGCCTTCCTTCCTGAATGCATTGGCCGGACAAGGCGTCCACATCGTGACCGTGAACGACTATCTCGCAAAACGTGACGCCGAGTGGAATGCACCGCTTTTCGAATTCCACGGACTGAGCGTCGACTGTATCGACCGCCACCAGCCGAATACCATTGCACGACGCAATGCCTACAAAGCAGACCTTACTTACGGTACCAACAACGAATTCGGTTTCGATTACCTGCGTGACAATATGTCACGGACGCCGGAAGAGCTTGTGCAGCGCAAGCACCATTTCGCGATGGTCGATGAGGTTGACTCCGTGTTGATCGACGACGCGCGTACGCCATTGATCATCAGCGGTCCGGTACCACGCGGCGACGAGCAGGAGTTTTTGGAACTGAAACCGCGCGTTTCGAGGATCGTTGAAGCTCAAAAACGCCTCGCCATGGAATTCCTGAACGACGCGAAAAAGAAAATCCAGGCCGGCGACAAAAAAGAAGGCGGTTTGGCATTGTTCCGCGCTCACCGCGGTATGCCGAAATACAAGCCATTGATCAAATACCTCAGCGAGGGCGGCGTGAAAGCCATTATGCAGGAATCGGAGTCTATTTACCTGGCTGAAAACCAGAAACTGATGCCGCAAGCCGACGCTCCGCTTTACTTCACGATCGACGAGCGCCATAACAGCATCGAACTCACCGAAAAGGGGATCGACTTCCTCACCGGCGAATCGGAAGAAACCAACTTCTTCATCCTTCCGGATATTGCCGTTGACCTCGATGCGATCGAAAAAGACCCGTCGCTCAACGAGCACGACCGCGTGATCGCGAAAGAAGCACTGATCCGCGATTACTCCGTGAAAACAGCCCGTATCCACACGGTTAACCAGCTTTTGAAAGCATTTACATTGTTTGAAAAAGACGTGGAATACGTGATCATGGACGGAAAGGTGAAGATTGTCGACGAGCAGACCGGCCGTATCATGGAAGGCCGCCGTTATTCCGACGGCTTGCACCAGGCGATTGAAGCGAAAGAAAGCGTGCGCGTGGAAGACGCAACGCAGACCTACGCCACCGTTACCCTGCAAAACTACTTCCGTATGTACCACAAGCTGGCCGGTATGACCGGTACCGCGGAAACGGAAGCGGGCGAGTTCTGGGAAATCTACAAACTCGACGTCGTTACGATCCCTACCAACCGCGGAATTGTCCGTAAAGACCAGGAAGATAAAGTATACCGCTCGGTTCGCGAGAAATACAATGCGGTAACCGATGAAATCGTGGAACTCGTGGAAGCAGGCCGCCCGGTGCTCGTGGGTACGACTTCGGTTGAAAACTCCGAGATCATCAGCCGGATGCTCACGCTCCGCAAGATCCCCCACCAGGTATTGAACGCGAAGCAACACCAGCGTGAAGCGGAAGTGGTTGCGGAAGCAGGTAAACCAGGCACTGTAACGATCGCGACCAACATGGCCGGTCGTGGTACCGACATTAAGCTAACCCCTGAGGCGAAAGCGTCGGGCGGTCTGGCCATCATTGGTACGGAACGCCACGAAAGCCGTCGCGTCGACCGCCAGCTGCGTGGTCGTTCGGGACGCCAGGGTGACCCGGGTTCGTCCCAATTCTTCGTTTCCCTCGAAGATAACCTTATGCGCCTCTTCGGTTCCGACCGGATGGCGAAGGTAATGGACCGTATGGGCCTCGAAGAAGGCGAAGTGATCCAGAGCAGCATGATTACGAAATCGATCGAGCGTGCGCAGAAGAAAGTGGAAGAGAACAACTTCGGTATGCGGAAACGCCTGCTCGAATACGACGACGTAATGAACTATCAGCGCGACGCGATCTACACACGCCGCCGCAATGCATTGTTCGGGGATCGTCTGGCGGTGGATATTGCCAACACGTTGTTCGATGTGTGCGACGAAATCGCGACGACCGCGGGAAGCTACGCCGAGCTCGAACTGGCAGCCATTACCACATTGGGAATGGAAGTGCCTTTCACCGAGAACGAATACATTGCATTGAAACCATCCGACCGCTCGCAGAAGCTGTATGACGCGGCCGAAAAACAATACCAGGACAAAAACGACGCGATCTCCGGCAAAGCATTGCCGGTACTCCGCTCGATCCACGCAGACCGCGGCCCGATGATTTCCGAGATCATGATCCCGTTCACCGACGGTATCCGTCAGGCTGGCGTGGTGGTAGGCCTCGAAAAAGCCATTCAAAGCGAAGGCAAGGACATTACCCGCGAAATGGAGAAGGCGATCGTACTTTCGCTCATCGACCAGGAATGGAAAGAGCATTTGCGTGAAATGGACGATCTGAAACAATCCGTTCAGAATGCGGTATTCGAGCAGAAAGATCCGTTGCTGATCTACAAATTCGAATCGGTGGAGCTGTTCAAACGCTTCCTGAGCAAAGTGAATTTTGATATGATCTCCTTCCTCATGAAGGCCGACATTCCGCAGGAAGAAGCTGCGCCGCCGACCGCCGTGCCACAGCAGGTGCGACGCCCGGAGCCTGCGCCCGAGCTGCATACCAACCGCGAGGAAGATTACGACGTCGATACCGACACGTTCCATTCACAGGAGCCGGCTACCAAAGCGCAGCCGGTGCGGACGATCAAGATCGCAGACCGTAACCAGAAAGTTTCGGTTCAGTACCGCGACGGCCGCATTGTCCGTGATGTGAAATTCAAGAAAGTGGAACACGAGGTCAAGAACGGCGACTGCGTCGTGGTTGACGTGCATGAAGAATAGCCGCAAGGCTGTCAGGTGCGGCCATTTTTAGTCAGGTATTGTCATTAGCAGTCATTTATAGAAGATAGGAAAAGAGTGAATCTTTCTCCAAACTGTAATGACCATCACTAACAACACCTGACCACTCCTGACAATACCCGACCACGCTTGACAATACCTGGCCATACTTGCCTAGAAACGTCACTGAAAAGCCCCAGCGCTGCCGCCGGGGCTTTTTCGTTGCCGGAAAAATCAGGATTTATACGATATTTGCAGTCGGAGACGATCATTAACAAAAATAAACCTGCATGAAACTGCATAAAGAAGGATATACTATCATGGCTATAACGGCCATTATACTGATCATTATCAACTTAGGGATCAACTATCTCCTTCCCGACGGCTACTGGATTCCGCGCCTGACGCTGATCGCGAGCATTGTCGTTTTCTTCCTTGTCGTGCAGTTTTTCCGTGTCCCCAGCCGCGTTGTCCGCAAAAGCGATACCGAAATCGTGGCGCCCTGCGATGGCAAGGTAGTCGTGATCGAGGAAGTGGTGGAAACGGAGTACTTCAAAGGACCCCGCCGTCAGATCAGCATTTTCATGTCGCCATTGAACGTGCATGTCAACTGGAACCCGATCAGCGGCGTGATCCAGTATTTCAAATATCATCCGGGCTTGTACCTCGTGGCATGGCACCCGAAATCGAGTACTGAAAACGAGCGTACGACGGTGGTTATCCGTAATACGCAGGGTGTGGATGTGCTATTCCGCCAAATCGCGGGCGCAGCTGCGCGTCGTATACGCTGGTATGTGAAGGAGGGCGATAAAGTGGAGCAAAGCACCGAAATGGGCTTTATCAAATTCGGGTCCAGAGTCGATATCTTCATTCCCCTGGACGCCGAAGTCAATGTCAATCTGCAAGATAAGACGGTCGGCAGCGTGACTGTTCTGGCTAAATTAAAATAACCATCCCATTATCTGCTGGAAAAACGCCGGTACCGAACTCGGGTACACGACAGCCATAAACACCATTCCGAAAATGGCGCCGTACATATGCGCGCTGTGGTTCACATAGCTGGTCCCACGGCGTGCCTCATAGAACGAGTAGCCCAGAAACAGGATACCGAATATGAAACCCGGCATCCGGATGAAGAAGTATAGCGCGACTTCCATCAGCGGTGCGTACAATATCGCCGCAAAAAGAATGGCCGATACCCCGCCCGAAGCGCCCAGCGAGTTATAGTTCGAGTTGTTGCGGTGCTTCAAAAAAGTGGGAATATCAGAAACGATAATGCCCACGAGGTACAAAAACAAATAATAGAATGTGCCGCTCGGCCCGAACAGCATCGCAAATAGCCGCTCGATACTCTCGCCCACAAACCATAAGCTCAGCATATTGAAGATAAGGTGGCCGAAATCCGCGTGAATAAAGCCCGAGGTGATAAACCGGTAGTATTCGTTACGCTTGGTAACCCGGTAAGGGTTCAGGATCAGCTTGTCCATCAAACTGTAATTATTGAAGGCATAGTAGCTGATCCCCGAGGTGATGATCACTAAAATGAGGGTAATCGACATATAATGGGTTATTTGTTGATAAAATTACTTCTCCCGCGCTACGAGCTGCTCTACAAACTGCAAAAGCACTTCTTTCTGAACACTGTCCGTGCGTAGTTGCTGTAAACTAGCTATTCCGCGCGAGAAATATTCATTTATTTTATGTTCGGTAAATGCCCGTATTTCCAGCTTATCGTAGATTTCAGTCACTGCACGCACTTTTTCGGCGCTGTCGAATGTATCGAGACTTAGCCATTGGTCGAGCTCCGTCTTTAACTGGCCTTCTGCTTTCGATAATGCTTCGATGAGCAGGAATGTCTTTTTATTAGCGATGATATCGCCTCCTACCTGCTTGCCGAATTTCTCGGGATCTCCGAACACATCGAGCAGGTCGTCTTTGAGCTGGAAGCCGATGCCCATATTTTCACCTGCGGCGTACAGCAGCTTCACCGTTTCATCGTCCGCCCCGGCGATCATCCCGCCTAGTTCCAATGCAAAACCGAGCAGTACCGATGTTTTCAGGCGGATCATACCAATGTATTCTTCCTCCGTCACGTCCCAGCGCGTTTCGAAGTTCATATCCAGCTGCTGACCTTCGCACACTTCCGCGGCTGTCTGGTTGAAACGGTTCAAAACGGCACGCAATTGTTCTCTCTGAATATCCAGCAGCAGGTCGTAGGCACGGATCAGCATCACGTCGCCGGAAAGGATAGCCGTATTCGCATTCCATTTCTCGTGCACGGTAGGCATGCCCCTGCGCAGGGGTGCGCGGTCCATGATGTCGTCGTGCATGAGGGTGAAATTGTGGAAAACCTCTACCGCCATGGCCGGTTTGATCGCTTTTTCGAGGTCTGTATCAAAAATAGAGGCGGCAAGCAAAGTCAGCAGCGGCCGGAAGCGCTTCCCGCCCAGCGACATAATGTAGGTAATCGGTTCGTAAAGCTCCGCAGGAGCTTCTCCGTAAGAGTGCCGGTCAAATTCCGCCTGGATTTTTTCAAGTAATGTTGTGGGGTTAATCATGCGAAGCAGGATGTTGCAGGCCCATGGCTGGCCTGACGGGTTATGTGAGGTGCAAAGATAAAACCTAAAAATCGGCATTTACATCTACAAAAGGAGTATTTGCCCCGCCTTTATCAATAACTTTACCCCAATCAACAAATCCAGCTTTCCATGCCCTTTTACCAGTTTTTTAACGGCGAAATCGTCCCGCTCGACCAGCCGGTTTTCCAGACCAACGACCTCGGTATCCTGCGCGGCTACGGTCTGTTCGATTATTTCAGGACTTATAATGGCGTTCCTTTTCGCTGGAACGATTACTGGCAGCGTTTCGAGAATTCTGCCAGGCTATTGAAGCTGCCGTTGCCGGTGAATCAGGCGGAAGCGGAGAAAATCCTGGCCGATTTGCATGCTATGTCCGGCGAGGCGGATGTAGCATTCCGGTTTGTGCTCACAGGCGGTTATGCGCCCGACAGCGTGCATGTGGTGCAGCCCAACCTGCTCATCCGCACGGAAGCATTGCCGCAGGATAATCCGGCCGGTCGATTAAAAGGTATTAAAGTGCTGCCGTACGAATATGTCCGTGATTTACCTGAAATCAAGACCACCAATTATGTACATATGGTACTCATGGCCGACGAACTGAAACGCCAGAATGCCGCCGACCTGCTTTTTCACAAAGACGGCGAGGTAAGCGAGCTTACGCGCAGCAACCTGTTTGCATTTCATGGTGATAAACTCATCACGTCCGACCGCAATATCCTCAACGGCATTACCCGCCGCGTCGTGATCGGGCTGGCGAAGGCGGATTTCGACGTGGAGATCAGGCCCATTACTTATAAGGAAGTCATCACTGCCGACGAGGTGTTCACCACCAGCACTACCAAATGGGTAATGCCCGTCGTGCAGATCGGCGAGCAGCCTGTGGGTAATGGTGCCGCCGGCAAGCGCACTTTACAGCTGCAACACCAGTTCGAAGAGCTCGTCGCGCGCTGGGGGAAATAAAACAAAAAAGTGGCGATCTTTTAAAGAAAGCCACTTTTCAACTACACTATGGTAATAAGCACTTATTTAGTTAGGCGCATTCGGTGATTGAATATTGACGATCGGCCAGACACCCGGTTTAGGCACGCTCACGCCTTTCGTAGCACCTCTCCCAGCGCCGTCGGGGCCGAAGTAGTAGAGCGGCCAGCCTTTGTAGGTCAGCTGTTTTTTACCAAAAACATCGATTGTACTGAACAACGTCTTATCGACCGTCGACGGCAACGATTTCAGGTCGGCGGTGTAAATGGGCCAGGTAGCATCGTTCGAGAAATCCGACTTGGTGTAATTGTTCTTGTTGTTTTTGTCGTTGGCGAATGCGTACAAAGTGCGGCCTTTGCCATCCGTGAAGAACTGCGTGGCGCCGGTACCCTCGGTGTAATCCGATTTGTAGGATTTTCCGTCGTTACCCACCAGCTGCCCGCTGGCAATCATGATCGTGTAATCCGTTTTCGCTACAAACCATACGGTACCTACATTCTCTCCTTTCACATCTCCCGCAGCGGCATCGTCTTTGTAATAGTAAAGAGGCCAGCCTTTGTAGGTGGTTTGCGGCTTTCCGTCTGTGGTAATCGTACCGAAATCGGCTTTGTCAAGACCGGCATCCAGCTTGATGGCCGACAAATCACCTGCCGAGTAGATTGGCCAGGTGGTTAAGCAACCTCCTGAGCAAGCGGAAGCGCCGGATGCATCTCTTGAAAAATAATAAAGCGTTTTGCCGTCTTTGTCGGTCAGGATCTTGCCCAGTGTCGCATTGTCTTTCAATTGAACATCGTTGGCGGGTGTAGGCGTAGGATCGCTGTCGTCATCGTCCGAGCAGGACAGGCTGACGGCCATTAACAATCCCAATGCAACCAGCATTTTGGAAGTTGAAAAGATTTTCATCGGATTTAATTATGATTTGTTAGAGATGAATTGGATTCGTCTCGATTACGACCAAATCTTTCCGATGGTTGCGTGTATGGATCAAAACAAAAAAAGCATAACCGCGATGGTTATGCTTCGGATATTGCATTCTTAAAAATACCTACGCATTCCAGCCCTGCGCCGTGAGCGGCACCCGGCTGTCGCCTGTGGTTTGCAGCTCCACCGCGCCGCGCTGGTCGGTGATGTAGCCGATGAATGTGATCTTGGGATTGTCTTTGATCTGCTCGTAGGCCGACTGTGAAACGGTAAACAGCAGTTCATAGTCTTCACCCCCGTTCAACGCCGCCGTTGCCGGGCCGATATTAAGCTCCGATGCCGCCAGCATGGTCTGCCCATCTATCGGCAGGCGTTCTTCGAAAATCACGGCACCCACACCCGATTGCGCGCATATATGCAGGAGGTCGGAAGCCAGGCCGTCCGATACGTCGATCATCGCCGTGGGGGTCACGCCGGCTTCATCGAGTTCGTACACGACGTCCATCCGCGCTTCCGGGCGCAGCTGGCGCTGGATCACGTAATCCTTGCCATCCAGTTCTGGCTGCATATTCGGATTTGCCAGGAATACCTGTTTCTCCCTTTCGAGCAATTGCAACCCCAGGTAAGCGCCGCCGATATCGCCTGTAATACACAGCAGGTCGTTGGGCTTCGCAGTGTTACGATAGGCGATTTTGTCCTTCTTTACCTTTCCAAAAACGCTGATCGAAATGATAAGGCCCGAACGGGAAGACGTGGTATCACCGCCTACGAGATCTACATTGAAATCCTTGCACGCCAGTTGCATACCGGTGTAAAGTTCTTCCACCGCTTCCACGGAAAACCGGTTGCTCAATGCAATGCTCACCGTCACCTGCCGGGGAATGCCGTTCATCGCCGCGATGTCGGAAACACCGGCGGAAATGACCTTGTAGCCCAAATGCTTGAGCGGGAAAAAAGTCAAATCGAAATGGATGCCCTCGAGGAACATGTCGGTGGTCAGCAACCCGAACTCCTCGCCCATATCGATCACCGCCGCGTCGTCGCCGATGCCTCTTACGGTATCGGGAAGTGTCGTTTTAATGCTTTTATTTATTCTTTGAATCAGCCCGAATTCACCCAGGCTGCTGATTTCAGTTCTTGTTTCCATGCTGCAAAATTAGCTAAAAAAAGCGAAGCCATTCCCGCATTGGAAATGGCTTCGCTTTTGATATTGATGATCGACTTCCGCTTATGGGTTGGTCAATGTGTATTCATTAATCGTGCCGCCAGTTTTAGGGCTGGCCGTGAGGCGGGTGAGCACCACTTTGGCATCGTCGAGACCGCTGATCGTGAACTCGATTTTACCTCCCGTGCCGGTCGGCGGCGGGGTGAGGTTGGTCAATACCAGCTTGGTATCGCCTTCCAGGTCCCAGTTTCCGGTAAACGTTTTACCGTCCACATCGGTCAGGCTCACGGTTTTGGTACCGCCGCTGTTGGTCAGTGTCAAACGGAAACCCGAATAGGCGGCTTCGATATTGCCGGAGCCTCCGCGGGTATAAACTACCGTAGCGCCATGCTTCACAGATTCAGCCGTCCAGGCCTTTGCGATTCTCTCGGAGACCGGTGCAACTTTCTTTTTGCAGCCCGCGGCTAGCAGCCCCAGCATCATCATTGAGCACCAAAGAAGAGCGTAACTTTTTCTCATATTTTATTTTTCGTGAATCTCTTTTCAGAACGCCAAGTTCTTACTTTTTAGTCTTATAATCAAAATAATCATTGCAGATCGCTTCTTAATTTTCCAACGGAATACCCTTATCGCTAAATTGCGCGCTAAAACCAAACGAATGAAAGTATATACCAGGGCACAACTGGCGCTTCGGAACGGACAGGACAGGGAGGAAATCTGGTGTGCCTATAAAGGAATGATTTACGACGTGAGCGCTTCTCGGCTCTGGCGCAATGGCCATCATTATGAGCACTGGGCGGGCCAGGACCTCACCAAAGAGCTCGGCGACGCCCCCCATACCGAACGCGTTTTCGAGCGTTTCAATATCATCGGCAAGCTGCAACTGCCCGAATAACCCTTTCACATTACGCCGAAACATCCTTCATGGCTTCCCGATACATCCTCATCGCCGACAGCGGTTCCACCAAAACAGACTGGGCCTGCATCGACACGCAGCAAAGCGGCAATTATTTAACGGTCCAGTCGGCGGGCATTAACCCATTCTACCAGACCACCGAAGAGATCATCCCCGTGCTGCAAAGCCAGGTATTGCCCCACATCGGAGCCGATATCCGGGAAATACATTTCTACGGCGCAGGCTGTGCCGACGAGAAATCCAGCATGCCGGTTACCAATGCATTGAAGCATTGCTTCCCTTCCGCGTCGGTCGTGGAGGTGGCTTCGGACATGCTCGGGGCCGCGCGCGGGCTGTGCGGGCACGAGGCCGGGCTTGCGTGCATATTAGGCACGGGCGCGAACAATGCGTTCTTCGACGGTCGCCGCGTGACGCATTCCATCGGTTCGCTGGGTTTCTGGCTGGGTGACGAAGGGAGCGGGTCTTATTTGGGCAAAACATTGGTCGTACATTACCTGCAAAACGAGCTGCCGCAGGAACTGCACGCGCTTTTTATCCAGGATTATCCCGGCCTGGACCGCCTCACGGTGCTCGATCATGCCTATAAAAAGCCTTATCCTAACCGGTATTTCGCGTCGTTTTCCAAATTTATCGCAGCGCACCGGGCGCACGAATTCATGCAGGTACTTTTGAAAAATGCGTTCGGGGCATTTGTAAATAAATATGTGCTGAAACATGCGAACGCGGCCGACTATCCCGTGCATTTCACCGGCTCCATTGCCTATTATTACCAGGACATTCTCCGCGAAGTGGTAGAAAGCAACGGCCTGCGCACGGGCCGCATTTTAAAATCGCCCTTGGAAGGACTGATCGGCTACCACCTGGCGGATATTGAGATATAAAAAGTTAATGAAATGTTAAACACCGCCCCGCCGGTCATGTTACGGCTGGCACGGCTGTTTAATTGGATGAATGACCTTATATTTAATGGTCATTTCGAGTAAGTTATGTCAAGACGTACCATTCAATCCCTCACGGTTTTTTCGGCCCTGCTCATTATCGGCGTCGTTATCACGCAGATTTACTGGGTAAAACAGGCCCTGGACCTTCGGCACCGGCAGTTTAATCAGAATGCACATGTGGCCTTGCAGGACGTAGCCGGAAAGCTGGCGCATGTTTGCGGCGTCATGCAGACGACGAACCCCGTGGAGCAGCTTTCGCCCGAGTATTTCCTCGTTAACACCAATGCCACCACCCAGCCCGAAGTGCTGGAACATTTCATCAAGGACAGTTTCCAGAAACATAACCTGATCGCGGATTTCGAGATAGGTATTTACGATTGTACCACCAACCGCATCCGGTACGGCATGTCGCTGAGCACGAAGAACAACGACAAAGCGCCCACCAAGACCACCAATTGGATTAAAACCGAAAAATACCCCTACTACTTCGGCGTGCGCTTTCCACAGCAGGAAACCTATTTCGCCGGAAGCATCAGCGGGGCCATCTGGTCTTCGGGGCTGGTGCTCGTGGCGGTATCGTTCTTCGCTTATGCATTGTTTGTGATTTTAAGGCAGAAACAGCTTTCGGAGGTGCAGCGCGATTTTGTTAATAACATGACCCACGAGCTGCAAACGCCTATTTCTACCATCCGCATTGCGGCCGATGTGCTCAATTCCGACAATATCGTGACGCAGCCCACGCGCCATAAACGCTACGTACAGATTGTACAGGACGAAATCCTTCGCTTGCAGGGCCAGGTGGAAATGGTGCTCTCGATGGCCAAGGCTGAACGGAATGCATTGACCCTGCAAAAAGAAAGGCTCGACGCCCGGCAAATGATCGAAAGCATCCTATTACCTTATGAAAGTAAAGTAAGGTTTCAGGCCAACGCGGCGGATCACCTCATCGACGCCGACCCGTTCCATTTGCGCTGCCTGATCAGCAACCTCGTCGATAATGCATTGAAATACTCCGACGACGTGCCGGATGTGGTCGTGGAGACATACAATAAGGGCAAAAACCTCGTTATTGCAGTCAGAGACCAGGGCATCGGCATCGCGCCCGAGTACCAGAAGAAGGTTTTCAACCAGTTTTTCCGCATTCCGTACGGTGATGTGCACAATGTGAAAGGCTTCGGGATCGGGCTGAGTTATGTCAAACAGATCGTGCGTGCCCATCACTGGCACCTCGGCCTGGAAAGCGCCCTGGGCAAAGGCAGTACGTTCAAAATCACTATTCCGCAGAAACACGCTTGATGAAAAAGAGAATCCTGTACGTCGAAGACGACCCCAATCTTGCATTTGCCACCAAAGACAATCTCGAAGAATACGATTATGAAGTAGTGCACGCCACAGACGGCGCCGAAGCGCTCGATTTCTTTGGTAAGGAACACTTCGACATCTGCGTGCTCGACATTATGCTGCCGAAAATGGACGGTTTCACGTTAGCCGAAAAAATCCGCGCTTCCGACAGCCAGGTGCCCATTCTCTTCCTTTCCGCGCGCTCGATGCAGGAAGACAAGATCAAAGGCCTCAAACTGGGCGCGGACGACTATATTACCAAGCCATTCAGCATCGAAGAGCTCAAACTGCGCATCGACGTGTTTCTGCGCCGCAGCAAAGCTGATTCGATATTGGTGGTCAAACCGGGCAGCAAGCAGATAGGAAAATATGTATTCGATTTTCAAAAACTGACATTAACCCTCGACGGCAAATCGCAGAGCCTCACTTTCCGCGAAGCCGAGGTGCTCAAATTCATGGCCGAGCGCACCGAACAGGTGATCCGCCGCGACGAACTTTTGAAGGCCATATGGGGCGACGACGACTATTTTATGGGCCGAAGCCTCGATGTTTTCATTTCGCGGCTACGCAAATATCTCTCCGGCGACCCCGACATCCGCATCGACAATGTGCACGGTGTCGGGTTCAGAATGAGGTGGTAAAATGCAGTTTTCTGAAAATTTATTTTGTCGTTACTTGCTCAAAAAAAATTAATTACGCATCTTTGCACCCTCATTTGGAAAAATTGTAAGTCATGGCTAAGGTTTGTCAAATAACAGGTAAAAGAACTCGCGTCGGAAATAACGTTTCTCACGCTAACAATAAAACAAAACGTAAATTCTATCCGAATTTGCAAAAGAAACGTTTCTTCCTTCCTTCATCAGGAGAGTGGGTTACGTTGAAAGTAGCAGCTTCTGCTCTTCGTACCATCAACAAGAACGGTATCGAAGCAACTATACAAAAAGCATACGACAAAGGAACGCTTACGTTCTAAAAGGAATTTTACGAATTTATTGGAAAAGGACTTTCCTCCATCGGGAAGTCCTTTTTTTCGTGAATTGTATTCCAAACCTATTTCGTGATGGCAGCAACCGGCCAGGTCTTTCTGTTGTTAGGCTCTAATCTCGGAGATCGCCCGCAGGTACTCGCGGCCGCGCGGGAGGCCATTGCACAGCAGGCTGGCAGCATTACCGCGCAATCGGCCATTTACGAAACCGAGCCGTGGGGCATCACCGACCAGCCCGCATTCCTCAACCAGGTACTCGAAATCGCTACCTCCCTCCTGCCTGAGGATTTGCTCAGGATTATCCTCAACATCGAGCACGACCTCGGGCGCGTACGTTACGAGCGCTGGGGCGCACGGGTGATCGACATCGACATCCTTTATTTCAGTGCTACCGTCATGGACAGCGCTCGACTGACATTACCGCACCCTCGCATCCAGGACCGCCGTTTCGTACTGGCGCCGCTCGCCGAAATCGCGCCGGATTTTATTCACCCGCTTTTACAGAAAACCTCCGCCCAATTGCTGGAGCAATGCCCCGACACCTCCGAAGTATCAAAAATATCCTAAAATAGTACTATTGCCCCATTTGCGGTTTCACTTGACCCTTCCCGCCATTTATTCAGGTTTTTTACCAGTTCATCATTTTTTGCTGTCATTTTAGGCTGATTAACACGTGCTTTGTCCGCCTTTGTAACCATTGCTGAAATATTTTTTTCAAATGTGCAGGGGGTATATCCACACTAAGTTGTCTCGGAGAAAAGGAAAAATTCAATTTGTACGTCTGATACATTGCATGGCTTTTCGTCCACACCAACATAAACCAATTTGAAGTAACCAATCCAGTCCATGAAAAACAGCATACTCAAATGCCTTCTATTAGCCTTGATCAGCCTGCCGGCCCTTGCACAAAACCGGCATTCGGTGAGCGGGTACGTGAAAGACAACTCGAATGGGGAAGGCCTCATCGGCGTGTCGGTCTACGTGCGTGAAGCCGAAACCGGCGTCGTGACCAACCCCTACGGTTTCTACTCGCTCACCCTTCCCGATGGCAAGTACACGCTCGTGTTTACCTACATCGGTTACCAGAAAGTGACCCGCGAAGTGGTGCTCGACGGCGACAAGACCGTCAGCATTGAAATGTCCGACGAAAGCAACCAACTTTCCGAGGTAACGATTTCGACGCAGAAAGAGGACGAGAATGTGCGCAGCATCGAAATGTCGGTGAACAAGGTGGAAATGAAAACCATCCGCAAAATGCCCGCATTGCTCGGCGAGGTGGACCTGATCCGCAGCATTCAGCTGCTTCCCGGCGTAACGACCGTCGGTGAGGGCGCGTCGGGCTTCAACGTGCGCGGGGGCGATGTTTCGCAAAACCTGGTACTCCTCGATGAAGCGCCGGTTTACAACTCGTCCCACCTGTTCGGCTTCTTCTCGGTCTTCAATCCGGATGCCGTGAAAGATGTGAAGCTGATCAAAGGCGGTATTCCTTCACAATACGGCGGTCGGATTTCTTCTATTCTCGACGTACGTATGAAAGAAGGTAATGCCAAAAAACGGGAGATCAACGGCGGTATCGGTTCGATATTCTCCCGTTTGACCTATGAGCAGCCGTTTGCTAAGGGAAAAGGGTCGTTCATCGTGGCAGGACGTCGTTCGTACATTGATATTCTGGCCAAACCTTTCCTGAACTCGGATTTGAAGGATTCGAAATTCTATTTCTATGATCTGACGGCGAAGGTGAATTATCAATTGGGTAACAAGGATACCTTCTACGCATCGGGTTATTTCGGAAAAGATGTGTTCGGCGGCGGCGATTTCGGCTTCGGCTGGGGTAATGCTACGGCCACAGCGCGCTGGAACCACATTTTTTCCAACAAGCTGTTCATGAACCTGACCGGCTATTACAGCAATTACGACTATAACCTCGGCCAGAACCAGAACAAGCCCGATGCCAAGGATAAGTTCGACTGGAAATCGAAGATCATCAGCACGAGCATCAAACCTGATTTTACCTATTACATCACCCCTAACAACCAGCTGACGTTCGGCGGCCAGTACATTTACTATGATACACGCCCCGGCAAAGCGACCTTCGTTTCGGAAGGCGACATGCAGGATATCAGCCTCGAACCGCGTTATGCCGATGAATCCGCATTATATGTAGGCAACGAACTGAAATTCGGCGACCGCATTTCACTGCAATACGGCGTACGTTACTCTTATTTCCGCAGCCTCGGCCCGGCCACCGAATACGAATACGCAGGTACCGAGAAGGGCAAGCGTAAGGACCCCGTTTTTCCGGGGACCGAGTACAAACGCGGCGATGTGATCAAGAGCTACGGGAACCTGGAACCGCGCGCCGCATTGAATATCGGCATCACGAGCAATGCGTCCATCAAGGCCAGCTATAACCGCACCTCGCAATACCTGCATTTGCTTTCCAACACGGCAGCCAGCTCCCCGCTCGACGTGTGGACATTGAGCGGCATCCATATCAAGCCCGAAAAAGCCGATCAGGTGGCATTAGGCTGGTTCCAGAACTTCCAGGACAATACCTATGAGGCTTCGGTGGAATTGTATTACAAAAAAATGTACAACCAGATCGACTACGTGCCGGCCTCCGACCTGCTGCTGAACGAGTACTTTGTCGGCGACCTGCTATTCGGCAAAGGCCGCGCTTATGGAGCGGAGTTTTATCTGAAGAAAAACAAAGGAAGGCTTACCGGCTGGCTGAGCTACACATTGTCCAGAACGGAGCGTCTGGTAGAATCGATCAACAATGACGACTGGTTCCCGGCGCGCTTCGACAAGCCGCATAACATTACGGCCGTCGCGATTTACGAGCTGACAAAGCGCCTGTCGCTGTCGTCGAACTTCACGATCCAGAGCGGCACCCCGGCCACTTTCCCGACCAACCGCTACACTTCCGGCGGCTTTGTGATCGGCAATAATTACAATGGCCTGCGCAACAACAGCCGCATTCCGGCTTACCACCGCCTGGATTTGGCCGCGACTTTGAAATCGAAGCGGAAGCTGTTCAAAGTGGGCGAAGGCGAATGGGTGTTCTCGGTATATAATGTGTATAACCGCCGCAACCCGTTCTCGGTGTACACGCGGGTGAATGAGGATAATCCGCTCAAAACAGAAGCGGTGCGCTATTCGGTGATCGGGAATTTCATTCCTTCCATTACCTACAATTTCAAATTCTGACGTCAACCAACGGAAATCACGCCTGAAAACAGCAATGATGAAAACATTAAAATATATCAAATACCCCGCATTGTTCGCCCTTGCGCTCGCTACGCTTACAAGCTGCGAGGATGTGATCGACCTCGATACGGCCAATGCACCTTCCCAACTCGTGGTAGACGGCTGGCTGACCAACCAACCCGGCGAGCAGGCCATTACACTCACCTGGTCGGCAGCGTACTTCGATAACAGCGCCCCCAAACCGGTAACCGGTGCGACGGTAACCGTGACCGACGACAAGGGCAAAGTGTACAAATTCGAGGACGCCGATGGCGACGGCAGATACACCTGGGGCAAAACCAATGCCGACACGCTCGGGCATGTAGGGCGCACGTATTCGCTCAAAGTCGTGAACGGTGCCGATACATTCACGGCCCAATCCGAACTGAAACGCGTTCCGACCGTTGATTCGGTGGTATACCGGCATGAAAAATGGCCTTTCGAGCCGGATAAGGGCCCTCGCGAAGGATTCGTAGCCTCATTCTACGCCCGCGACCCCGAAGGCGTCGGCGATACGTACTGGATCAAACCCGTGATCCGCGGCAAGGCTGTGGTGGACAAGGCCGTAAACATTTCCATTGCTTATGACGCCGCATTCGGTGCCGGAGCTCCTTCCGACGGACTGATATTCATCCTTCCATTGCGCGAATCCATCACCACCGATTCATTGTACTCGGCCGGGGCGGAAGTAGGCGTGGAATTGCACAGCATTACCTATGAAGCATTCGAATTCCTGAAACAGGTAAGCGAGCAGGCGGCCAACGGCGGCTTATTTGCCACGCCGATCGCCAATGTGCGGTCGAATGTCGTCAACAGTAATCCAGGCGGCCCGAAGGCCCTCGGATTTTTCAGTACCTCGGCCGTAAGCCGCAAAGAAACGGTGATCGACCCCGAAAAGGCCCGTCCCGACAACGATTAAGATTACACTTCAACAGCGAATGTATCCACTGGCGGACCCCGGTTCCCAGTGGATTTTTTGTTATATTTCAACCTGAATCACTCGACCTATGAAGAACCTCCTGACACTCCTGCTCCTGTTGCCGCTCACCCTCACCGCCCAGAAACGTCCCCGAGACCTCGGCATTAAAATCGGCGTAATGCCTGCCGGTGCATTGAATGCCATCACCGATGTGGCGGGCGTCAAGGTAGGCCAGGTGACGATCAGCGAAGGCGCCGACGTGCGCACGGGCGTGACGGCCATTCTCCCGCACGATGGCAACATCTTCCAGCAGAAAGTCCAGGCGGCGATGTACATCGGTAATGGTTTTGGTAAAATGACGGGCTATGCACAAGTAGAGGAGCTCGGTACTATCGAATCGCCCATTGTTTTGACCAACACATTGAGCGTACCCACCGCAGCCGAAGCGGTCATCGACTGGACGCTGAGTATGAAAGGCAATGAGAATATAAGGTCTGTGAACCCGGTCATCGGCGAAACTAACGACGGCTTGCTGAACGACATACGCGGACGCCACGTCCGTAAAGACCACGTACTGAATGCATTGGCACAGGCAGAAAACGGGCCGGTGGCCGAAGGTAACGTGGGTGCGGGAACCGGCACCGTTTGTTTCGGATGGAAAGGCGGTATCGGTACGGCATCACGGAAGCTGCCCGAAAAGCTCGGCAACTTCACGGTGGGTGTGCTGGTGCAAACGAATTTCGGCGGCATATTAAAGGTCAATGGTGTGCCTGTGGGCCAGGAGCTGGGCAAATATGCCTTCAAGGAAGCGCTCGACAAATCGTCGGACGGCTCCTGCATGATGGTGATCGCCACGGACGCGCCGCTCGACGCCCGCAACCTGGAACGGTTGGCCAAACGTGTCATGCTCGGCATGGCGCAAACGGGCGGTATCGCTTCCAATGGCAGCGGCGATTTCGTAATCGCATTCTCTACTGCCAACAAGGTACTGCACGAAACATCGGAGGCCGTTTTCAGCTCGGCATTTCTCCACAATGACTATGTTTCTCCGCTCTTCATGGCCGCCATCGAAGCCACGGAAGAGGCCATTATCAACTCGCTTTTTATGGCCAAAACATCGGAAGGCACCCAGGGGCATCGCGTAGAAGAGCTGCCCAAAGACAAAGTGCTTGAAATCATGCGTAAGTACGGGCGTATCAAGGAGTAACCTGAGAAATGCTTCAACGTATATACCAAACAGTCAGTGAATACCCGTAGGGGAATCCCTTATAATGACGCTAATGCAAACAATTAGTTAGGTATTTAGTCAAAAAAGCCTAATTTTCAACCCTTTACGAAACCGGGTAATCTTACCCGGTTTTTCCTGTACTTTCCCGTATTGCCGGACCTGCCGGTTAGGATTAATTTTGACGTGTAAATTCTAGTACTCAACCCCGAAAAGTATGGAACATTCTATTACACACGCGTGCCTCGTCCATCCCCACCCCCTGGAATGCGAAGCAGTTGCGGAATGGCTGAGGAGGAGGTCTTACATTGAGCTGGTCGGTAAGTGCAGCAATTTGGATCAGATTACACAGTTACCGTACCTGAAAGACATCGATATTGTAGTAGTATTCGCGCATCATGCCGAGAAGACGGCGGACCAGATTTTAAAGATCAGAAAACTCTACCCCAAACTAAAATTTCTCCTGCTAGCCCCCAGCCCCTCGGCCGATTCGGTCCGTGAGGTGGTTCGCTCCGGCGTGAGCGGCTACATTGTATTCGAAGCCGAACTCGACGAGTGGGAACGTGCTATTCGGGCAGTTTCGGAGGGAAAAGTCTATTACGGCCAGGAAGTGATGCTCAAACTCGCCGAGTCGTCCATGGATAAATTTATCCAGGAACCCATTCCCTCGACCCGCGATTTCCTGAGCAAAAGAGAAGTGGAAGTTCTCCGGCTCGTGGCGAGCGAATACTCTACCAACAAGATCGCCAGCGAGCTTTGCATTAGTGATAAGACGGTCGAAACACATCGCCGTAACCTCTTTCAGAAACTGGGTGTCCGAAACTCGGTGGGTCTTACCAAAATAGCCGTCCGTATGGGCGTAGTGTAGTTTTTTGCCGGTTTTCGTCGTGGAAAACCCTTAGGAAAACCTTCCAAAACCATTAGAAAAATCAGGGTAAAAATCCGGAAAATTCAGGGTATCCGCCGATTGAAATAGCGCCCGCGCCGCGACAACTTTGTCTAAGTATTTTAATTATGGAACTGACAAAGCGCGAAAAGGAAATCCTGGACCTGATCATGGACGAAATGAGCTCCAAGGAGATCGCCGAAAGGCTGGAAGTCAGCATTTCCACAGTGGAAGGCTACCGGAGAAGTCTGTTCCGAAAATTCGGTGTTCGCTCGGTGATAGGGCTGGTAAAGGCAGCCATGAAAATGTAGCACTTGTAATTGCAAATTGGTATGGCAGATATCCGTCGCATGGCCGTCAACTGGGTGGACGGGATGAAAATCTCGCGGCAACATTTCATCGAAACCGATCATTACCACACCGATCAGGTCCGACGAGCCGGGGCCGCCGCGCTTACCTCGCTGAACTACGGCCTGCTGCTTCCCCAGGACGGGGCAGACGCATTGGATGTGCAGGTTTTGGGAGATGCCGGCCATCAGATCCGCGTGAATGTGGCCCGTTGCCAGGCCATCGCCCCGGACGGCAGCCTGCTGGATGTGCAAGAAACCGATGGCCTGAAACTAGATACTTCGCTCGCCGGCATTCTCGAACAATACCGACTCCCAATGACGCAAAGCATCGATATTTATATGGTTGTCAGCGTCGGGTTATTCGAACGGCAGCCCGCCGGCACACCGTCGGAGTCGGAAATACCGCTTAGGCATCCCTACACGGCACCGCTTTACCGCGTGAGCCTGGTGCCTGCGGAGATTATTAATGTAGAGCAATGGGGTGGACCGGCCGTGATCATTGGAAAATTAACCTACAATAATTCGGAATTACGCGTCATACACGATTTCATACCCGCAAGCCGGGCGGTGCGCAGCCACAAAAACCTGCGAGAATGGCACAGCCGGTGGATGGGCTATTTGAATGATATCGAAATGTATTCGTTCAGGATTTTGCAAAAAATCAAAACAAAAAGCCAGAAAAGCACGCTTTCGGACAGCGTTCAGCTCATGGTGGAGCGGCTCGTCGGCACAATGACGATGGTCGGCATCAGCTTTCAGCGCATTATACCTTTCGAACCACCCGTTCAAATGGTAACCGCCATGATCCAGACGGCCCAGGCGATCCGGACATCGCTTGAATGCCTCACCGACCGGGAAAAGGAGGAATTGCTGGGATACCTCGGCGAATGGGCCGACGACTCTCCCGGGAGCATTGAAAAACAACTTATTGCGGTAATACAGGCACCTTACAACCACAACGACCTACTACCCTGCCTGCGCATTATCGACGGATTTTACAGCATGTGGACGGCCCTGTTCCTGAAACTGAGCCAGCTTGAATTTATCGGCAAACGAAAAGGCCAGCAGGTTTTCATCATCGAAAGCCCCGTCCACGAGCCGCCCGTGCAGCCTGAAAAAACGAAATCGAGGTGGAGTCCTCTTTAATATCCTATGGAGCCACAGAACAAAAATCAGCGAAAGACAGCGATCGGGAAGTTTGTGGGTATGTATATGCTCTCCCTTACATTCCCGGTAGCGGCCGTGTACCTGCTCATGCGCGTACCCGGTTCCGTGGAAGCGTCCGAAACGAAACGCTACCGCCAGATTGTGGAGGAACAGGACCCGATGCTGGTCGATACCGATACGCTGAGCCAGATTTCCCGGCGCCTCATCCAGCTCGACGGCCTGTATAGCAGCGCCACCGACGAAATGGCCAAAGCCACGGCACGCACGCAACTGGTCGATATCGAAAGCCGCGTGAACGGTATTATGAGCCATTTCAACAACCTGGCAGTCTCCGCGGCCCACGAGCAGAACAAACGGCTCTCGACCGGCATCGCCAAACTGACAGAGGCATTGGTAACCTACCGCCAGACGATCGGCGAGCTGCGCCGGACGCTCGATAGCAAGGGCATTGATATGCAAATGGTGAATGACCTGCGGAACCAGATCAATATGAAAGACCTGGAAATCAAAGGTATGGAACGCCAGTTACTAACCGCTGCCGCCGGTGGCGGGGGTGGCGGCGGCGGGGGCGCGGGCGGCGGGCCAGACAAGGAGTTGCAAGCCAAACTGGCATCTTTGCAGCGCGACCTTGACAATTGCCGGAGCTCAAAATCGGGTGGTAGCGACATTGCGGCCATTCAAAAGCAGCTCGACGAATGCCTCTCCGCCAAAAACGGGACGGCTGTTACCTACCGTGAATGGCTGCGCTACTCCGAAGCCGAAGGCTATTACCAGCTGCTAACCCAGGGCAACCTTCGGAAAAATGATCGGAAGATATATTACGACCAGGCCAAGCAGATTTTCGACGGCCTGCAAGTGTCGACCGCCAGCAAGGAAATGAAGGCCAAAGCGACCGAGCGATTGCTGGCATTGCAGAAAAATCAACCCTGAGAAGCGTTCCCAAAACCCAAATAACCTGTTCCTATGCAAACCGAAGCACTCAGATACGCGATCACGGTCGCACAGTCGCTTGCGCGCGAATACCGGCAGGAGCGGTTTGGCCCGGCCCACCTGCTCACGGGCTTGCTGCATAACGACGTGGGACTCGCCTCCGAGCTCGTTATGGCCGGCAAAGACCTGCCTTACCTGCGCGACTGGTCCGAGGTTCGTCTCGAAGAATGCCCTAAGGCGGTCCGGGTACCGGAAGCACCCCAGGCCGATAGGGAAGCCTCGGCGGTACTGGAACTCGCGGACCTTATTGCATTACAACTTAATACGGACACCGACCCGCTTTGCGCATTAGCCGCTTTACTCAAACCGGGGGTGGGATTTTCGGCCGACCAGCTGAAATCCCTTCCCATTAATCAGAAAGAAGTACTTGCAATGCATGGGCAGCCTGCTCCCAACGACACCGAAACCACGAATACCCAGCCCAAAACCGCGAAACCGGCCGCCCAGGGCGCTGGCTTTTTAGAAAAATATACGACCGACAAAACCCGTCGCGCCGAAGAAGGCAAAACCGACACGATCATCGGTCGTGACCGGGAGGTGAGACAAATGGCGGAAATACTCGGCCGGAGAAGCAAACCCAATGTGATTCTGACCGGCGAGCCAGGCGTAGGAAAATCCGCACTGGTAGAAGGTTTTTCCAAACTGATTGCAGAGAAGAAAGTGCCCCAAATCCTTCAAAATGCCCGTTTATTGGAACTCGACACCGGCGCATTGGTAGCGGGGGCTTCCTACAAAGGCGAGATCGAGGAACGGCTCAAAGGGATTTTGAATGAGCTGAAAGCATTTGATAAGGCCATCCTGTTCATCGACGAGATCCACGTACTGCTAGACCCGAAAGGTTCTGTGGGCGCAGGCGTGGCGCAATTGCTGAAACCCGAACTCGCGCGCGGTGAACTAACATTGATCGGCGCGACGACGCCGGAAGAATACCGCAAATACATTGAAAAAGACGAAGCATTTTCGCGCAGGTTCGAAGTGCTGCGCGTGGAAGAGCCCGACGAAGCCACGGCCACGCGCATGATCGAGCATATGCTGCCTGTCTACGAAGCGCACCACGGCATGAAGGTATCCGAAGGAACCACCGGCGAAGCCGTAAAGCTCGCCAAGCGGTACATCAAAGACCGCCGCCTGCCCGACGTCGCGCTCGATTTACTGGATAGAACGATGGCCGCCATGAAACTCATGGACGAAGTTTCCGAAAATGAGCTGGCTGCATTACAAAACGATCTGGACGCATTAATGGCCATCGACGAGGGCGAGCGGCTTCATGAACTCAAATGGTTTGCCCGCCAACTCTCCAACCGCCTCAGCCCATTGCTGACCGGCCAGCTGGATGCAGGCGAGGAAGTTGATTTTGAAACACCAGAAGGCATTCACAATCAATTGAATACCAAACTAACCTCGCTGCGTGAACTCGCCGCGCACCGCTCGGATAGTATCGGCAAAAACGATATAGCCGCCATTATCTCCCATAAAACCGGCATCCCGCTGGGTAAGCTGCAAAGTTCGGAGCGCGACAAACTGCTGGGCATCGACGAGGTATTGAAAAAACGGGTGGTAGGCCAGGACCAGGCGGTGAAAGCATTGAGCGAAGCTATCCTCGAATCCCGCTCGGGGCTGATCAAAGCCGGGCAGCCCATCGGATCGTTCTTTTTGCTCGGGCCGACGGGTACGGGTAAAACCGAAATCGCGAAAGCATTGGCCGATTTTCTGTTCAATGACGAATCGTTCCTGATCCGCTTCGACATGTCAGAGTTCAAGGAAGAGCATTCGGCGGCATTGCTATACGGCGCCCCTCCGGGATATGTAGGCTATGAGGAAGGCGGGTTGCTCGTGAATAAAATCCGCCAGAAGCCGTATTCCGTCGTTCTTTTTGATGAAATAGAAAAAGCGCATCCCTCGGTTTTCGACCTTTTCCTGCAAATCCTCGACGAAGGCAAGCTCCACGACCGGCTCGGCAAGGAGGGTGATTTCTCCAACGCGGTCATCCTTTTTACCTCCAACATTGGCCAGGAGCACATTATACAGGAATTTAACAAAGGCGGTATACCGCAATCGGCGGACCTGATGGAAATCATGGCCAAATATTTCCGGCCCGAGTTTCTGGCGCGCCTGACGGAAATCGTCCCGTTTGCGCCGATCTCCGAGGAAAATGTCGTCAAAATATTCAATATCCATTTGCGCAGCCTGACCGATTTGCTTGAAAAACAAGGCATTACCTTAAACCTCTCGTCCGAAGCACGCAAAAGCATTGCCATGCAGGGATTTACGCCCAGATACGGCGTGCGGCCATTGAAAGGCGTGATCCGCAATCTGCTGCGGCGGCCCGTAAGCCGGATGATCATCTCGGGCGAAGCGGGGAAAGGCTCGGTAATAGACATCAGCACAGACGGCGACGGCAACATCGCCTGGCATGTCCACCAGGCGGAAGGAATACTCGAATAGCACCTATTTTACCTATATCCGCAACCCAGTTATCCATCCAGGCACCGGTCCCGGCCATTGCCTACAATTTGAAACATGATGCACATTCATCTATTCCGTAATGCACGGCGCTGGGATTCGTGCCTGATTCCAATCGACGACACGACGTTCGGCATGATCCTGCAATTCAAAGTACATCTCGTGCGTGTGGAACCGAATACGAGGTTCTTCATGGGGGAAACCTATGCGACAGGCAATGGCATTCTGCACGATACCTACGGCCGGTTCAACCTCGATCGCTGGGCGAACACCGAATGGGAGGATTACAAGCGCGATTTCGTGTCGGTGGTACAAAGGCATTGGAGCGACAAATTTATCCTCGATCCCAACAAACCCTGGTACCCGCCGCGCCGTGATGAAGCGCGCAATGCCGCCACCATTCAATGCGGATTATCGATCCAGCTCGTCGATAGTGCGGCGCAGGCCCACCAGACGTTCCGGATTATTCACCCGCAGGAAACCAATTTCCGGTCTTACGTAGATGAGCCGGGCCGTACCGGCTTATTCACCCACCTCGACCTGGAATCGCATTGGAACGACCGGCAGACCCGCATCGGCTCGGAAACGCACAGCGTTTCCTTCCTGCAAACGACCGTCAATCATGAATTCGGCCATACGCTCGGGCTCGAACACGTCAACGGTACCGGAAACTCCGACAGTCATTACGGTGTGACATTATCCGAACGCGAAAACCAGATGGGCATGGGCGGGTTGCTGACGCCGCGTCACGCACGCCCCTGGATCACGCGCCTGCGTAACCACCTGGTACCGCAAACGCATTACGACACCACCGTCTCGTTCCGCGCAAGGGTGGCGAGCCCTCAGTTGATCGAATATTGGGATAACGACTGGCGCCCGGCTACGACACCGGCTTCCTGAACATTTTGAAAAGACCTAATGCGCTTCCATGCGCCACAGCTATGCAAAAGTCAATCACTTTCCTGCTCATCGCAGCAACAAGCTTGCTACTGACCTCCTGCGGCATGTTCACGGCGGTGGATCCGCTGACGCCCGCCGTGTCGGAAGTGAGTGTCGTGCAGGTATGGACGTCCGGTGCGGTCGTGCGGGGGAAAATCGACAACCTCGATCCCAAAAACGACCGTCAGGAGAAAAAAAGCGGTAAAATCCTCGAATATGGATTCGTTTGGGCCACCCAAAACCAGCCGACGCTGGAAGCCGGAACAGTGCTGAAAGTGGGTGAAGACAACCCGCCGACCCCATTTGAATTTGAAAGGGAAATCAGCCCGCTGACTGTGCTTACCACTTACTACATCCGCACATATGCCCGCAACGAAGGCGGCGGCGTAGGTTACGGGCCCGTGGCGACGTTCAAAACCGATGATTACGTTTTCGCGGAACTCTCCGTCGGCAAGGTTACGACTACTTCCAAGGCGTCAGCGGATGTGGTGGTGAATATTCTCTCGCTGGGTAATGCGGAAATCTCGTCATTCGGCGTCTGCTACTCTTCTACCAACAAGGAGCCGACGACCAAAGACAGCAAGGCGACGGCCACCGGCAAAGCGGCAAAAGGTAGCTTTACAGTGAATGTAAGCGGACTAGCGCCCGGTATCACCTATTTCGCACGCGCATTCGCGACCACCTTGGGCGGGATCATTTACAGTGACGCTACCACGGCATTCACCCTCGGCGAGCCTGCCGTGTTTACCCCGAAAAAATCATTTACCATGTCGTACTCCAATCCTTACGACCTCGATGCGGGCGAGCTGGTTTCGCAAAACGGCGCCGACGATATGTGGTGGTATCCTTACAATGATAAGCCCGGCATTTACCCCAAAAACGGCGCCCGGTTCGCGGTTTTGGGCAAAGTGAATTTCGATCAGGTCAAATATGCCGATCTCACGAGTGCTAACCTCAGCACCAATTTCATCAACGGCAGCTACACCGATACCAAAGCCAACCAGCTCGAAAACGGCACCGTGGTCGCATTCATTACCAACCAGGGCCGGTATGGCAAGATGATTGTCGACGCGCACGGCGAGGACAGGAAGCCCGGGGCGGCCAATGGAGGCGATATGCAGGTGACCATTCTGACCTACGACAAGCAGTAATCGTATATAGATACCCGTAAGTTATTTAATTGATCGAAAACATGAAAAAGCGGTTGTTCATATATGGACTGATCCTTCCGGCAATGCTGGTGCAGGGTTGCGGAATGTTCACGGCCGTGGACCCGCTTCCCCCGGCATTTTCGAAGCTGGAAGTGATCGATATCAAGCGAAACGAGATCACCGTGAGCGGGACGATCAGCAACCCCGATAGTAAAAACGACCGGCAGGAAAAGAAGAGCGGGAACATCCGCGAGTACGGACTGGTATATGGCACCGCGCCCGCGCTGGATGTCCAGAAGGACAAGGTGATCAAGCTCGGCGAGACTCCCGCGCAAACGCCCATTTCCATTCAAAATCAAAAGATCGGCAGCCTGGCCGCCGATACCCGCTATTTCGTGGCCCTGTACGCCCGGAACGAGGGCGGCGGAATGGCTTACAGCGAAACCGTGGAAGTAAAAACGACCGTTTCGCCCGCCATTTCCGTTACGCGTACCTCCGTGAAAATCACGGGTAGCGGCGGCTCGGGCTACGACCTGGACGCCGGTAATGTGGTAGCCGCCAGCGACCCGAAGGCCGATGTGACGATGGACTTGTTTACGATCACCGGCCGGGGAACCACGCTCAGCATCGCGCCGACGGGTAAGCTGCAGATGAAAAACCTCGGCGTGATCGACTACGGTAAACTTGCCTACCTCGATTTGGCGCTCATGACCGACCTGAGCACGGCGAATATCGGCTACCTCGTCAATGCGCAGACGGCGAATACGGTGATCGCATTTAAAACGGGCGAAGGACGAATTGGAAAATGGCGGATCGAAGCCGCCGCCGCAAACGAGCTGACGATCAGCCTGGTCACGTACGATAATTAATGTGTGATGAAAAGACTCTTTACATTTTGGATGACGCTACTCGCCGTGCAGGCGCTCGCCCAGGACCGGATCTGGCTCGATAACGGCAATCCCGTGCAGGCCAAACTCAGCCGCGCCATGGACAGCAAGCTCGAATGGATCGCGTCCGACGGTATTGCGCGGGTTTATCACCGGAAACGCTTCCTCGTGGTATTCGGGTCGGCGGGACAGTTCATGGTTATTTCCGAGCTGAACGAAAGCCCGAACAAGGCCCAATCGCAGATCGAGGCATTTTATAAAGCGCCGCCACGGAACGTGACCCAGGACATTATCGTCAAAAGCGTCCCGCTGACGGTGATTGCCGGCAACATTTCCTACGAAAGCGACGACGTGATCAACTACCTCACCAGCGAAGGCAACGCGGCGTCGATCAACAAAGAAGAAGTAGCGACGGTCATTTACCGCGACGGCCGCCACGAGATCCTCCGCGACGTAGTGGATGTGGCCCCGCTCCTGGCACTGGCACATAAGGAAATAGAAAAAAAAGAGCGGGAAATCGTGCGGAAGGAACAGGAAAAACCGCAAAGTCAGCCTGTTGCGAAAAAGGACGTTCCGCCGCCGCCGAAAGAACCCGTCAAACCCGTGCTGACCGACGCCGAATACAAGGAATACAGTGCGAAAGGCATTCGCCGCGTGGATGAATTTACCTCCTACCTCCGCATTATCGGCGATAAAACGCAGAAATCGGAAGAAAAAAACAAGGCGGTACAGCAGGCGCTGAGCCTGTTCGAGCCGCAGGCCACGGTGGCAGTCAGTTCGGGAAAAGGCGTGAAGAAATACCCGGTAAAAGAATACCTGAACCGCCTCAAATTGCTGCCATACGCGAAGATCAACATCACCTGGAACGAGGTGAAATACGTGAGTGAACTGAAACAGGAGGCCGACGGCAACTATTATGGCATTATCGCCGGTCAGCAGGTTTTTGAAGGCTATTCGGCCAATGGAAAGGTTGCCTACGGGGATATTACCCGCAAGAATATCCGCGTGAAACTGGAATCGTATCAGAAAACCATCGAAGGCAAGGATACGGTTAACTGGGAGGTTTTATTGGGAAATATAGGGGTCGAAACCAATGAGGGACAATGAAAACCAGGGTATACATTCTCCTGTTTCTGTTGCTGGCTGCCGCGCCGCGGCTATGTGCACAATGCGGCTACCTGGCGGGCAAAGTCACCGATCTTTCGGGCGCCAATCCGCTGGTGGCCAGCCTGTCGGCCAAAACCGACCAGGGAAAGCTCCGCCTGGGCAAGTCCGACAGCCTCGGGGTATTTAAAGTGGAAATGCCCTGCCAGCTGACCGAGCTCATCATCGAATGCCCGCAGTTTCAGACCCAGCATATCCCGGTGAATATCAACGGCAGGCCCGAAGGCACGTTTTCCATCTCATTAGCCATGATGCCCCTCGGCAAACAAACCAGCGACGAACCGTATGCACAGTCGGAACAAAAGCATTTTGAATTGAAAGATTCGCTGAAAGCAGTCTCCATTGTCCGTCGCATCGAGGTACGCGACGCATTGTCCGACCAGCGTTTAGGAGCGGATATCTGCCTTTATTATACCCAAAAACAAAAAAAGGACTGCTTTGCATTGACGACCGACCGGCCCCGTGCCGAAATCGTTTTCACGGAGAAAGACATTGTAGCAGTTGAAGTCAAGTCCGTCGGTTACCAGGCCTACAACGGCAATCTTATCCTGGACAAGACGGACGAAGAGCCGCGGACTTACATCATCAAACTTAGCCGGCAACAAACGATCAATATCAAAGGACAACCCATTGCCCCGCAGCCTGTTGCGATCGTCAGGAATGCGGACGCGCTCAAAGGCGCCGTGGCCTCCGGCAAAACCCTCTATTTCCCGAGAAGCGATTACAAGCTGCCTGTGCAGTCGAGGACTTACCTCGACTCAGTGGCCGCGTACATTCTCGAAAACAAAGACAAGGGCCTCCGCATCACGGGCCATACCGATAATGTAGGCAACCCGAGCCTCAATGTGACGCTGTCGGAATACCGGGTGCGGGTGATATCGCGGTACCTCATCGGCAGAGGCGTGCCCGAGGGCGTGATCGCGGCGGCGGGCGTAGGGAGCAAGTACCCTGTGCGCCCGAACGACAGCGAGGAAAACCGTCGCCTGAACCGGCGCGTGGAGGTGCAGATCATTGATTTAGACTCAAAAAGCAATTGAAAAATGAATACGCGGATGAAAAATTTTACCGGTTTCAAATGGCGTGCGGCCCTGCTGCTCGCGGGCATGCTGGGTGCCACTTTCCAGGCCAATGCACAAGCGCTCTCGCGCAAGGACGCCGACGAGATACGCGTGCTGGCGCGGGAAAAAGTGAAAGGCCTGAACGATCTGCTCAATGCGATCACCAATGAGGACCTAAGCAACTACGAGCGTCGATACCTGATGATGAACAGCTATATGCCCAGTAACGACCAGATTTTTATCAACGACGGTGTGATCGTAGAAGACGACATCGACCCAAAACACAAGGCAAGCGCGCCAGGCCTCGACACGCCCATTGAAAAGTACCTGAGCAACTTTGACCTGTTTTACGTCAAATCCGAAACCAATACCATCGAATTTACCAGCCTCGTGGTGTCGGACGTGAAAGTGGATAAATATCCTTTTGTAAAGGTTTTCTATACCCAGCATTTCAAAGGGAAAAGCAATAAGGACAACACGCCCTACCAGCCCATTGCCCGCGTGGCTGAGCTCCGCGCCGACAAATCCGGGAACGACTGGATCGTATTCCTGACCCGCGTCGCATTCAATTCGACAGAAAATGCCAAATCGGTACCGGTTACGCCCAGGCCATCGGCTACCTACGACTCCCTGCAACGCAAGAAAGAGCCCGTCGTAAGCCAGGCCTCCGACCGCAAGCCGGTTGCCACACCGGCCGATGCGAAAGAAGGCGAAAGGGTTTTCAAGGAACTCAACAAACCCAATGCCGCCGCGGCGGCCAATGCCCGCAAATGGGGCGCGATCAAGCTCGGTGCAGGCGTGGCCGCTCTCGCATTCGGCGCGGTGACGTACAGCATGCTCAACAAGGATTACAAGGATTACAAAAACCGGATCGACAATCCCGAAGGACTGACGAGCTACGCCAAACCGGGCATCTACGTCTCGGTAGGCGCAGCGGCGGTAGGGCTGGGCGTTTCGCTCACATCGCTGTTCGATTTCAAGCGGGCCAGGCAGCTGTCGCAGTAATGCAGGGGCGTCCAACAGATTGGCAACATCCGGCAGATTGACCGTTGACCGCTGACAGCCGACAGCCGACCGCTGAGCGCTGACTGCTGACCGCCGAAACCTATAAATCTTGAACTTATGCCACAACCAGCTGCTAGAATAGGCGATATGCATGTTTGCCCGATGGTAACCCCGGGCACGCCTCCCGTACCTCATGTGGGCGGGCCCGTGCTGCCCCCAGGCACCCCCACTGTGCTCATAGGCGGGCAGCCGGCCGCCTGTACCGGTGATATGTGCGTGTGTACGGGCCCTCCCGACAGCATTGTCATGGGCTCCGCCACCGTGCTCATCGGCGGAAAACCGGCGGCACGCATGGGCGACACCACGGCGCATGGCGGCAGCATTGTAGCCGGCTGCCCCACGGTACTGATCGGCTAGTAACAACAGTATTTACTCTAATCCCATACAACTATGTTCAACTACGGAATAGGCGGTAACGAACGCAAGATTGACCAATCCAGTGAAGGGATTGCGGATATTCCCCAAAACCGGACCCTTTTCGCCACGCAGCTCACCGGAGACCCGGCCCCGCGCCCGGAGATGGTGTACGACCTGAAAACGACCGAGGAAGTATTCGCGCATTACCAGCCCGAGGCCGAGGTGGAGTTCATCACTTCCGACGGCAGTTTTATCAATGAAAACCTGCGGTTCAAAAACCTGGGCGATTTTGGTAAAAAAGGGATCATCGCACAAAGCGCATTCCTTCAAGACCTCGACGCACGCAACGAAGCCTACCAGCAGGTAGTAAGGCATCTCAAAGTGAACAAAATCCTGAAAGCCGCCCTCGAAAAACCCGAAGCCAAAGCCGCGTTACTGGGCGTGTTCCAGACGCTGATCAACGAGCTGGAAGAAGCCGGCTAGCATATTCAATCATTCACTCATTCAATCATTCAGTCATGAGCATGGCAAACGATACAAAAACATCCCCAGATTCCGCCGCACCCCTCCGCGAACGCGTTGCCGTTCCGCTGGAAACCGGCCTGCCGCAGCTGGCCAAATATGGCAGCTACGACCTTGTTGAGACGATCATCGAAGGCGCGGCAAACATCAACCCGGAAAAGAAGGCCCGGAAAAAAATCTTCCTCACCGAAGCCGACAAGAAGAAGGAACGCCAGCAGCTCAAAAAACGGCTTGAACTGTGGTCGGAGCTGCTGAGTAGCGCGGAATCGGTACCAGAAATGATCGAGGCAGGTCAGAAGCAGGCCGACTCGGCATTTGAATTACTGAAAGAAAACCTCGGAAAAGCGGTGGAGCAAATCCGGCCGCTCGAACAATCCTACCGCTCGGTAGCGATGTTTTTCAAAAACACGGAACAGGATAAGGTCAAGAACATCACATTCCTGAATGCGGCTCCCGACCAGCTGCAAGACCTCGACGTGACGACATTCATCGATTCCGTCGGCGAGGAGCTCGCCTCCAAATACGACCGCCTCGATCTGCGCGAAAACTATTCGATCCTGAATGTACCGGGCTACCTGGGTTCGGGGAAAGTAGTGGATAAATGGGCGAAAATGGCGCATAAAAACAAGGTTATGCTCGTCACGGACTTCATGCACCTGGACGCGCCCGAGGACGTAATGGAGCTTTTCGAATCTGCAAACCTGACGGGCGGCGCAGCGCATTTGTCGAATGTGATGATGACCTGCAACTGGCTGGTAGGCCGCGCGAAACACGACGACCTGGGCGAGGAAGACGACCTTTTCATCCCGCCATCCACCGCATTGGCCGGTAATGTGTACAAAACGCTCATGTCGCAGGTAGCAGCCGGTAAAAAGCACGGAACGCTCAGCGAAGTGGACGGCGTACGGTTTCCGCTCAAAAAATCGGAGATCGCCGACCTGGAAAAAATGGGGCTCATCCCGATGGTGAACGAGTACAGCAAGGTAATGGCATTCTCCGCAAAAACGCTTTTCAATGGCGATAATGTGGGTTTGCAAACCTACTCCGTCGTGCGGGTATTCGACTACATCACCAAAGTGCTGATCGACTTCCTGAACCGCCGCGCATTCGAAAACTTCGATTATAACACAAAAAACGACCTGAAAAAGCAGATCATCAAGTTCCTCGACAGCGTCACCGGCCCCGGCAAGCTCATCGAGAAGTTCAGCGTCATGCGATTCGAGCAGGACAAAAACCAGAAGGACAAAGTCTACCTCGACATCCATATGGTACCCTATTTCCCGGCCAAAAACTTCATGATCGCCCTCACCGGCCAGAAAGGCGACGATCTGGACGCGGCGGCCTGGGCGGCGGAATATGCGCAACAGTGATTGTGAGTCCATGAGTCAAGCATTCATACTCTTGTTACTCACAGACCCTAAGCTTATAAACTCATAAACTCAACACCGAACGATGCCCTACAGCAGCACGCTAAAAATCGACGGCGATCACGAATACAGCGTGATGTTCATGGAATTCGAGCTGCACCAAACGGTGGACGATGCCATGTCGATCACCTCGCCCATCCAATGGGCGCATTTGTACATGGAGCTCGAAATGGTCCTCGACGATTTTATGATTGAATGGGCCAACAAGCCTTCGCAGAAATACGACCTCGCGGTGGAGCAATTCGGCGAAAACGGCTCTTTCAAAACGCTGGCATTTAAAGATGCCGTCTGCATTGAATTCGTAGAGATGTTCGACGACGGCACCGACGACCTCGACAAGGCGCTCACGAGCCGTTTACAGAATTTTATCACCTGCATTACGGTCACGGCGGGGAATGTGGAGATCAACGAAGCGAAACTGGAAAACTTCTAATCGATGGCGGATCAGGATGCGAGTATCGGCGTGGAGGCACACCTTACGCTGGACGGAAAAGAGTTTAAGGTCAAAAAACTGTCGTACGGCTGCAACCGCAATGCCGACGAGCGCGGCAGCCCGACGGATTCGCCCAAAGCGCGGCTTATCCGCATGACGATCGCGCCGGCGCAGAACGACGATTTCGCATTACTCTACGATTGGGCATTCAAAAACGACCGGCAGCTCGGCGGGCAAGTCGAATTCAAATACGACAACGACTCGCAGCTCCTCCGCAAAATGGAGTTTGAAGATGCCTATTGCGTGGGTTTCCGCGAATCGTTCCGCGCCAGGCAGTCGACCATCCGCGGTCATAAGCAGGCGCACGTGCCGGACACGAAGAACTATTTGCCCCAGCATCGCGGCAAGGATTATTTCCTGCGAGACAGCAGTCTCGCATTGGTGTATGAACTGGTGATTTTACCCCAGAAAGTCAAAATCGGTCAGGTTGAAATAAGCAGCTAAATGGCACGACAGGTTAATACGAGCATTGAAATCGAAGGCGGTACGCAAATCACCCGGCACCTCGGGCTGGTGATCGAGCAGGATTTGTTCGCCCACCACTGGTTCGAGCTGCTGGTACCTTTCGACCAGCTGGAAGACGAGGGCGAGCATTTCTTCAACCGCTCGCACCGGGCGGTGATGGGCAAGAAAATCACCTTCTCGTTCAGCCCCCGCCTCGGCTCCGACTCTTTCGACTTTGTGTTTCAAGGCATTGTAACCGAAATCCGGCTGCGCAGCCTGAGCGACATGAGCAGCGCATTCGTATTGAAAGGATACAGCCCCACCATTGTGCTCGAAGATTCGGTGCAGCGGCGGTCGTTCCTCCGCAGCTCGGTGCAGGATCTGTTCAATACGGTGTTGCAGCCGTACCCGCAAAATCTGTTGAGGAAGCAGCTAAGCCCCGAAAATGGCGGTAGACAGGTTCCGTTTACCCAGTACAATGAAAGTAATTACAAATTCCTCTGCCGCGTAGCCGACCGCTGCTGTGAATGGTTTTATTATAATGGCCGTGAGCTGGTGCTGGGCAACAACGGCTCGCAGGAAGTTGATTTTCTCGTAGATGGCTTACAGAATTTCGACGTGGCGCTCAGACTTCAACCGGCCGCATTTAGTTTTGAAGGATATAACTACACCATTCCCGAGGCATTTACGGGCCAATCGTCCTCCCAGCATGTCGACGGGCTCACGACGCTGAGCGAATTTGCGCTGGATCAGTCGGATGCCCTGTTTGCACAAACGTCCCTGCTGCCCGCGCCGGAAATCATCGGAACGCAGCGGGAGCTCGACGAGCTCACCAAAATGGAACGCTCGGCCCGGGTAACCTCAATGGTGGATTTTAAAGGCGCCGGCGAAACGCCTACAATGAGCGTAGGGACGGTACTCGCTGTAAAAGGCCAGCGGCTGAACGAGCGCGGCGAGGCTTATGAAGAGAATTTCGGCAAATACCGCGTCGTACACATCCGCCACGAGGTGAATACAGCCGGCAGCTACCAGAATACCTTTAATGCGGTGCCCGAATCGGCACAGCACCCGCCGAATAACCCTTACGTGCGCAACCCGCTGGGCGAAACCGAGCAGGCCGAGGTGATCGCCAACGACGACGAGGAGGAGCTGGGCCGGGTAAGAGTGAAATTCTTCTGGGGCCAAAGCCGCCAGCAGGACCAGGAATCGATCTGGATGCGGGTCGGGACCCTACATAGCTCCGCCGGCCGGGGCATCAACTTCGTGCCGGAAGTCGGGGCGGTGGTGATGGTGGGATATGAAGGCAACCTGGCTGAAAACCCTTTCGTTATGAACAGTTTATACCCCAAACCGGAAGAAGACATCAGTTACACCTCCGATCATAACGACATCAAAGTCATCGCCACGCGGTCGGGGAATATGATCGTCTACATCGATCAGGAAGGCGATGCCAAAATCCAGATCAGCAACCGGAACAAGACCGATACATTCCTGGAATTCGCATTCAAAGACGACGGCCGTATTCGCCTGCATGTCGAGAACGGGCTCGTCGAAGTCAAATCCAAAGAACTCACGATCGAGGCCACCGAGGACATTACCGTGACTGCCGGCGGCAAGTTCGATCTGCATGCCGGCGAAATCTCCATCAAGGCTGATCAGAATATTAAAATCGAAAGCGGTACCGACATCGAAATCAAAGCCGGCACCGAACTGAAAGCCGAAGGTACCGCTGGCGCCAAGCTGAAAGGGGCGCAGGTCAATGTGGAAGGCGACGCCATGGCCGAACTTACCAGCAGTGGCAATACCGTCGTGCGGGGATCGCTCGTCATGCTCAACTAAGTCAATATATCCATAATCAATCCATTCACTTTTAAACACTTACAATTATGCCAGCTTCAAGTTTTGATGCGTATTTCACCTGGGATGGCGGTCCTTCCGGAGACGGTATCGCCGTGATATCATGCAGCTATTCATTATCCCAATCCACTGACGATAAAGGACGTGTTTCTTCAAAAGTTTATGGAGGAAACGTTTTCATACAAGTCGATTCTTCCAGCGCCAGCGACAGCCAGAGCCTCTGGGAGTGGATGGTAGACCCGGACGGCAAGAAAGCTTCTGCCAAGGTCACTTTCAAGAATGTAGACGAGGAGCAAACCCAGAAGGAGCTCGAATTGACCGACGTCTATTGTGTTCAATACTCGGAAAGCTTCGTGGAAACCGGCTCTATGCCGATGACGACGAGCATCACGCTTTCGGCACGGGAAATCAAACTATTCGGCACCCCGCATACCAATCGCTGGTAAAACGGCAGAGGCGGGAGATGTTCCCGCCTCTTTCCTAAATCGAATACATCAGGCCCTGACCGCCACGACGGTTTCATTATCGACAATGTGGTTGGCCTGGAATGTCAGGTCCGGGTCCATGTAAACGCGGCGCTTGTACCAGGGCTGTTTTTTGTAAAACAACCAGCCGTACGGCGTGCCGTCGGGCGCCAGGTATTCCACCGGGCTTGCTGGATTGCGGTCGTTGTAGTCGTTCAGGAAGATGAAAAAGAGCTCGCCGAAAAGCATCGAATGCGGCGCTTTGGCGCGGAAATTGGTGAATGCGGGCTCATCGGCACGCTTGGTGAATTCAAACTGGATTACCAGCACACGGGAAAGGTCGAGCAGGTCCATGTCGGGCAGCGGCTGGCCCACGGGGTAATACCACTTTTTATATTCTTTAAGCGGTATTTCGAGATAGCTTTGGTAGACCCGCGCTACAAAAACCGGGAATAGAAAACCCACCAGCGCCGTGGCCATCCCCAGGCCTTTCAACAATTCCCGGGCAATTTTATGGTACAGCAAAAGGATTACCAGCGCGGTAACCAGCGTGATCAGCAACGTAAAACCGACCGCGCGGGCCGAGCGGCTTTCAAAAAGGCGGCCAAACCATTGCGAAAGCAGGTAAACGTGCAGGATGCCCAGCACGAGAAAAAACGACATCGCCATCGGGTAAGCGTCGCGGTAATCGATCACCCGGAAACCCAGCGCTCCTACCAAAGTCAATAAGGCTATCATAACAACTGCATACAGGATTTGAAGGCGTTGCGTGACAGTTTTGGCAAACGGAAGGTTCATCGGGAAGCTGGAAGAATGGTGATCAGACAAAAATAAGCGAGACTTTCATTAATACAACCACAAATTAGTAAACGCCGGATGGAAGATCAAAACTATTCCCTGCCGCTCTCGCTCGACCGTATCGTGGCCGGCCAGCCGCATCCGCGCTGCCCCGACAGGGAGGCGATCCACCAGCATTTATACCTGCTGATGGTCACCCACTTCGACGAAAACCGTTTCGACAGTCGCTATGGCTGCGCGCTCTGGGACTATGATTTTTCAGTATTGTCCCAGATCAAATGGAAAGACCTCATCCGCGAATCGCTGGAAGAGGCCGTAAGCACTTACGAGCGGCGGCTGACGAACGTCAAAATCAGGATCGAAATGGAGGAATTTGAAATTTTGACCAAAACCAACAACTACGTCCGCAAGCGCGTGGGCGTGGAGGTCAAAGCGATGATCCGCCGCACCAACGAGCCGTTCGTTTTCTTCGAACGCATTTTCATATCGCCCTTATCCATCGAATAATATGCCTGAAACGCTGAGCTATACCAAGGAAAACATCTCGCGCCGGCTCATCAAACGCTGCGCCGAGCTCTGGGGCATCGACGACGCCCATGCCGACCAATTTGACCCGCTGGTGAGGCTGCTTGTGGAAGCCTGTTCGGTGGAATTTGAGAAGGTAGGGCAGGAAATACAGCATACCGAGCTCCGGCTTATGACCCGCCTGGCCGAGATCCTGGCCCCCGAAACGCATAACGGACCGCTGCCGGCCACGGCCATCGCCCAGGCACGCTCGCAGGAACCCACCGGCTGGGTCGAGCCGGAAAACCAGCTTTCAGGCAAGCGTACCAATGCACGGAAGGGTGAAAGCAGCGATATACACTTTGCACCGACCGGCCGTTACCCGATCGTGAATGCGGCTATTGTGCACTACGCAACGCCGCTAGCGCTTTTTTCGATCGAAAAAGGCATTAAAACATTGATTACCAAAACACTTCCCCAGCCCGGCGGTGAGCAGAGTATCTGGCTGGGCCTGGATGTGGATACGGGCATTACGTCCTGGGACGGGTTTCGTTTCTATTTCGATTGGGCGGCCCCGGGTGAATATCAATACCGGGAATTCCTGCCCGCTACCCGCTGGCAGGGCAATGAAAAAAACCTGCCGGCAATGCCCGGCTTGCAGGACGACGAGCCCGACGATTCCATACTCATTTATAATAACAGCTTCATCCGCATCGCCAGCGACGATTCCTGGGAAAAAGGAAAGTTGAAGACTGAACCCTACCCGGCAGCATTTGAAGAAATGTTCGATAGCCGCACCTTGCAGTCGCTTAAACGGCCGCTTGTGTGGGTACAGGTAACCTGGCCGGCCATATTTCCTGCCGCCGGATTTGAAGAAATGAATGTCGCGCTGAATGCATTTCCGGTTCAGAACAAACAGCTCAACAAGATTACCTACCGGCTCCAACCCGGTCTGAATGGCGTTGCATTGCCCACCGGCGACGCTTTCATGGGCATTCAAAGTGTGATTAACCAAAAAGGGCAATCTTACGCGCCTTCCGAAAAGAACCTGTACACCGACGACGGGCAAGCCACGCGCACCTATACGCTCCGGCAGCAGGGCATCGGCCGGTTTGACCAGCGCGATGCACGGACGGTCCTTTATCAGCTGGTCGAGCTTCTGCGCGACGAGGTGACGGCATTCAATGCGGTCGGCGAGGATTTCCTGGCTTCCATTCTCCGTGAAATCGCGCAGAATATGGCACGGATAGAGCAAAAGCTCGGCATTAAGAAGGCCAGTGAAACGGCTGCACAGCCATTTCTCGTTATGCGGGGCGATAAGCATGCGGACGTGCTGTTCATCGCCTATTGGAGCACCCTCGCCGACCAGGCCAACGGCATTCCCGCCGGTACGCGCCTGCAATCGTACGCGGCCTCGGGCGTAAGTGCAGGCGACACGGTCATGCTTACGCGGGCTACGGGCGGGCGCGGGAAGCCCGATGAAACGGAATATGTGAACCAGCTGCGAAAAAATATCGTCACCCGCAACCGGCTCGTGACCCTGGAAGACATCCGGGCGTTCTGTACCGCCGAAATAGGCGGTCATTTGCGTAAAATTCAGGTCAAACCGCACTTCATGCCTGGTACAATGCCGGGACAGGGCTTCGTACGCTGCCTCCAAATAGGTCTCACCCCAACGCCGCAGGCAGGCCGCAGCGAAGACTGGGCCCGCGAATGCGAGGCATTACAGCTAAAAGTAACGCGCCTTTCCACCGGTATGTACCCCATTCAGGTAGTCACCATTCCCAATCAAGCCTGAAAACTCCTGACCATAACTGCCCTCCATGGAACCCCGCCCCGACCTCAAAGCCGAGTTTATCGCCAGCACCTGGCTTGCCTGCGGCATTCCGGTAGCGCAAATCCTGCTGCGCCCGCTGGGCGATTTCAAACGCCGCGGCCACCGCGACGTGGAGGCTACCCGCGAGCTGGAACTCGGCCATTTCAAAGGCCATGTGATCGACTCCAACCGAAGCGGCATTTATGACCATTTGCCCGAACAGCTGTTTCACCTGCCGTCCTCGGCCGGCATCAACACGACCAAAAAGAAGGTAGAGGAAATCCGGCTGCAACGAGAAAAGGAACAGCAGTCGCGTCTTTTTTTTCTGCCTTTGGAACAGGAATTCTTTCTTAACCGCCTGAACCTGACATTGCTTGAACAGTCGGCCTGGGAGTTGGCGGTGGACTCGCTGCTGCTGGGCGAGCTGAAAACATTCTGGCAAGCGCCGGTGTCGGTGGATGAAAAAGTGTTTGTAAAATTGCTGCCCCATCTGCCGCTGATGTCGGTACACTGCGGCGACCTTGATAAAGCGGAGGAAATAATGGCGGCTGCCCTGCAAATGCCGGTGCGGATCGGAGAGGTTTTTGGATTAAAACACCATTGTGAGGCCGTTACCGGCATGGGCGATTCAAGGCTGGGCACCGATACTTCGCTGGGTGGTGAGCTGGATACCGGCCTGCCGCAAATCCGCGTGCAAATAGAGGTCGGTACGCCCCGCCAATTGAATGATTGTTTGCAAAGCAAAAGTTTCGAAACGATGGTCAACTGGCTTCTGGGTTGGTTCATCCCCGTCGAATATGACTTTGAAGTGTCCCTTGATCTCGCTCCCGCCGCATCGGTATTCACGATCCAAGCGGCCGATGCTGATGCCGTTCCGCTTGGCTATGCCACGCTCGCCGCAAGCTAGCCGGCAATGGTCGTTTGCAATCCCACTCGTATTTTCCTGATTTCCATTCGCTTAGAAAACTGGTTCTGAAATCGTGTTTTGAGCTCGAAAACGAAGAAAACACAAGTTATTAACAAAATAGTAATACAAATACCCTTGAAATTTATTTTGCGATTCTGGTTTTTTACAATCAAATTTGCGGTTTCATTGAAATCCCGAATCTGAAAGTGAAGACTGTACGCGTATTTAACCAGGCCATCAGCTTAATGCTAGCCATCATGCTATTGATGGTGGCAGGGGCACGGTCATGGTCGGATCACGCGGAGAACGGATCTTTCAAAAGTGTTAAAACGGAAGCAATCTCCAAAGGGCTCAGCAAGCATGCCGATGCGCCTTCGAGGCAGGGTGACCAGCCCGAGGTAAGCGCTCTCAGCCTGAATGCGGTCATTACGC
This sequence comes from Dyadobacter beijingensis DSM 21582, assembly GCF_000382205.1. Taxonomy (GTDB): domain Bacteria; phylum Bacteroidota; class Bacteroidia; order Cytophagales; family Spirosomataceae; genus Dyadobacter; species Dyadobacter beijingensis. The sequence goes on along the minus strand of NZ_KB907790.1, from coordinate 225,348 downwards.
CCGCCATTTCCTTCGATTTTTACCAATACCTATACTTTTTACCGCAGCCCGTCTGGCATTTCGTTGCCCGGAAATTCGTTGCCCGCACGGCGTTCGTCGAGCCGGTATTCCTGGTTTCGCATTTTCAGCGGATATTCGGCCGGTTTATAGTCACCAACGCTCCCTAGCGCGCTTCGCAGGCGCGGCTCGTCCTTATGACATGCCGCGTTACCACCGCCTGTGCCTCACGGCCCGGCCGTTTCTCATTGTATTTCAGGAATTTCAATTAAATTTTTCATTTCAAAATGACCAACAAGAACGGGATAATCGCGTTGACGATCGTCATCGCCCTTATTAGCGTCTATTATCTCTCCTTCACTTTTGTGTCGCGCAACATCAAAAGCAAGGCGGTAGCCTATGCAACCGATGCGAAAGGCGAGGTGGATATGACCAAAAAACAACATTACATCGACTCGCTGTGGCGTGAGGATGTGTACCTGGGCCATACTTTGCAGGAAGTAATGGAGCGCGAGCTCAACCTCGGCCTCGACCTTCAGGGCGGTATGCACGTGGTATTGGAAGTAGCTCCTGCTGACATTCTGAAAGGAATGGCGGGCGGTAATGCACGCAGTGCGGCATTCCAGAATGCATTGAAAAAAGCGGGCGAAGACAAATCGGCCAACAACAGCACGTTTATCAACCGTTTTGTAAGCGCTTATAAAGAAGCTGCGCCGAATACCAGCCTCGCTTCGGTATTCGCTACCAGCGCCAACCGCGGTAAGATCAACAGCAACTCGTCGGATTCGGACGTGATCAAAATGCTGAAAACGGAAATCGACGGTTCTATCGACCGCGCATTCCAGATCACCCAGGCGCGTATCGACAAATTCGGTGTTACCAACCCGAACATCCAGCGTCTGCCAGGCCAGAACCGCGTATTGGTAGAGCTTCCCGGTGTGGATAACCCTGAACGTGTTCGCCGCCTGCTTTCAGGTGCTGCGAAACTGGAATTTGCAGAAGTATACCTGACCCAGGAGCTGGGTGCCGGCCTCGAAGGCCTCGGCCGCTACCTGACCCAGCAGGCTGAGCTCGAAAAAGCTGCCAAGAAAGGCGCTGCACCTGCCGCTGCCGTTTCTACCGATACTACTAAAAAGTCGACAGAAGGCGGCCTGGCTGCCCAGTTGGAGAAAAAAGCAGATTCTACTGCTACCGACTCGGCTGCAATCGCAGCCCAAAGTGCTGCATTGACGAGCCTTTTCGTGCCGATGCCGCAAGGATTGGGCGTGTACCTGAAAGACACCGCGCGCGCCAGCGAAATCCTGCGCCGCCCGGAAGTACGCTCGCTTTTCCCTGCCGACCTCGTATTTATGTGGGACCGCAAAGGCACCGAAGCCGGCGGCAACCAGCTGATCCTGCCTTTGTATTTCATCAAGAAATCCAATGGCGAAGCAGCCATGGAAGGTGACGTGATCGTAGATGCTACCCACGACTATGACGACCGCGGCCGTCCGGAAGTGACCATGCGTATGAACGGCGAAGGTGCCCGCAAATGGCGCTCACTTACCGCCCGCAGCGTAGGCCGCCCGGTAGCGATCATCATCGATAACCTCGTTTACACGGCTCCAACCGTACAAGGCGAGATCCCTAACGGTAACTCGTCGATCACCGGTAGCTTCACCGTGGAAGAGACAAAGGATATGTCGAACGTATTGAAAGCGGGTAAGCTGCCTGCGCCGACGCATATCGTGGAAGAGGCCGTAGTAGGTTCTTCGCTGGGTGCGGAAGCGATCAATGATGGTTTGCTGTCATCGGCGGTAGGTCTTCTGATCGTACTCGTGTTCATGATTGCGTATTACAACCAGGCCGGCTGGATCGCGGACATCGCGCTTTTGATCAACTTGTTCTTCCTGTTGGGTGTCATGGCCTCCCTTGGGGCGGTATTGACCCTCTCGGGTATTGCAGGTATTGTGCTTTCGATCGGTATGGCGGTAGATGCCAACGTACTGATTTACGAAGGTATTAAAGCAGAACTCGCTACCGGTAAGGCATTCGGGCAGTCGATCCGTGACGGTTTCAAGCATTCATTGACCGCCATCATCGACTCCAACGTGACAACGCTTTTGACGGGTATCATCCTGTACACATTCGGTACCGGTCTGGTACTGGGCTTTGCAACGACACTCGTACTCGGCCTTTTGACTTCTTTGTTCAGCGCGATCTTCATTACACGTTTGCTGTTGGAACAAAAAATCAAAAACGGTAAGACTTTCGCATTCGCGACTAACCTGACCAAAAACTGGTTCCAGGACAACCACTTCGATTTCGTATCGCAACGCCGTCGTTTCTACATCATTTCGTCGATCATCATCGCGATCGGTGTGGGATCGTTCATTTTCAAAGGATTTGGACTAGGTATCGATTTCAAAGGCGGCCGCTCGTATGTGGTTCGTTTTGAAAACAATGTAGATGCGGACGAACTGCGTACCAGCATGGACGAAGTGCTCGGCTCGACAACGGAAGTAAAAACATTCGGCGGACAGGACCAGGTGAAAATCACGACTCCTTACCTGATCGAAGACGTAACGCCGGAAGCTGACCAGAAAGCGGAAACCAAAATCCTGGAAGGCACTAAAAAAATCGCAAACAACAAGGCAACCATCGTAAGCTCTAACAAAGTAGGACCTACTATGGCGAAAGACACGTTGTGGAGCGCGGTTTACGCAGTATTGCTTGCACTGGCGGCCAACTTCGTGTACATCTTCATCCGTTTCAAACGCGTGGCGTTCTCTTACGGTGCGGTTATGTCACTCGCGCACGACGTGGTGATCATTCTCGCGATCTTCTCGCTCTTCAACGGCTGGCTGCCCTGGTCACTGGATATCGACCAGGCATTCATCGGTGCGATCCTGACGATGATCGGTTACTCCATGAACGATACCGTCGTAATTTATGACCGTATCCGCGACTACCTCGCCGACGACAAATCGCGTGGCCAAAGCTTGTCGACCGTTATCAACAATGCCTTGAACAGCACCTTGAGCCGTACGGCCGTAACCGGTATTTCGGTAATCCTCGTGTTGATCGTTCTGATGATCTTCGGTGGTGCGGTAATCCGCGGGTTTACATTCTGTATGCTCCTCGGGGTAATCGTAGGTACGTATTCTTCACTCTTCGTAGCGGCACCAATCGTGGTCGACCTGCTGCAACGTTCACAGAAGAGCGAACCGGCACCGGCGGCAGTTGCAGACGCGACGGCGGCAGCGGCTACCAAAAAAGTAAAAGCTTAAAAATAAAAGAATAAAAGAGGGTAAGTTTTGTACTTACCCTCTTTTTCTTTGGTGCCCGCACGCAGTTAGCAAATTTTATTTTAGCTTTAACACACCATCATTTCTACAACAACAAACCCAATATATGGCAAGTCAACTCTGGATTAAGAAACCACTTGAAAAACTTTTACAGGAATCCTCCGGTGAAGGTAACCAACTAAAACGGACGCTGGGCCCAGGAAGCCTCGTCGCCCTGGGGATTGGTGCCATTATCGGCGCGGGTCTTTTCTCGATTACCGGGGGGGCCGCAGCCAACCAGGCGGGTCCCGCGATCACCATCTCCTTTATCGTAGCCGCATTGGGCTGTGCATTCGCAGGCCTTTGCTATGCCGAATTTGCGTCCATGATCCCGGTTGCAGGTAGCGCCTACACCTATTCCTACGCCACCATGGGCGAGTTCATCGCGTGGATTATCGGCTGGGATCTTGTACTCGAATACGCGGTAGGTGCCGCCACGGTAAGTATCAGCTGGAGCCGGTATTTAGTCAAGTTCTGCGAGGGGTTTGACGTGCATTTACCCACGGCCCTGACGGTAGGCCCGTGGGACGGCGGTGTGATCAATCTCCCCGCTATTTTCATCGTGATCCTGATGAGCCTGCTCCTCATGAAAGGCACACAGGAAAGCGCATTGGTCAACGGCATTATCGTAGGCCTGAAAGTTGCCGTTGTGATCATCTTCATCATCCTCGGCTGGAAGTATATCAACGAATCGAACTATGTACCATACATTCCCGATAACACGGGCACATTCGGGGAATACGGTTTCAGCGGGATCATACGGGCCGCGGCGATCGTATTCTTTGCCTATATCGGTTTCGATGCCGTAAGTACCGCGGCGCAGGAAGCCAAAAACCCAAGAAAAGACATGCCGATCGGTATCCTGGGTTCACTGGTGATCTGTACCATCCTTTATATCCTTTTTGCGCACGTGATGACGGGCGTAACTAACTATACCGCATTCAAAGGCCAGGACGGTATCGCACCGGTAGCTGTGGCCATCGAAAATATGGGTACTACCGACGCCAGCGGCGCCATTCACCCCGACTATCCGTGGCTGAACCGCGCGATCATCGTCGCAATCCTTGCCGGTTATGCTTCTGTGATCCTGGTAATGCTTTTGGGCCAGAGCCGCGTATTTTTCAGTATGAGCAAAGACGGCCTGCTCCCCCGCGTATTCTCTGCGGTTCACCCGAAATTCCAGACGCCGGTTAAAAACAATACCATGTTTCTTGTGTTTGTGAGCCTTTTCGCGGCATTCGTGCCGGCGCGTGTCGTGGGTGAAATGACGAGTATCGGTACATTGTTCGCATTCATCCTCGTTTGTATCGGTATCATCGTGATGCGCAAGCAAATGCCGAATGCGCCGCGTGCATTCAAAACGCCGCTCGTTCCATTGGTTCCGATCCTGGGGGTCTTCACCTGCTTCTTCATGATGGCGTTCCTGCCGCTCGATACCTGGATCCGTCTGTTCGTATGGATGATCATCGGTTTCGACGTGTATTTGTATTATGGAATCAAAAACAGCTTCCTGTCGAACAGATTGCCGGCAGCGATTGCCGCCGGTAGCAAAACGGTAGGTCTGGTGGGCATCGTGCTGGCAGTATTGCTGGGCGTGATCGCTTACTTCCACCACCTGCAAACCGACGGTGCCGACACGGGAATCTATTATTTCTCGATGGTTTTTGCCCTGATCCACATCATTATGTTCGGGATGGCGCAAGCGAAGAAAGCGTAATTACGAAAGCCTGTCAACGAAAACCGGCCATTCCGTGAAGGGGTGGCCGGTTTTTATTTGTACAAAAAGCAATTCTAAAATCTTGAAAGTACTTTTTCGGAAACCGTTTGCCCGATGGACAATGACGACGTCGCGGCCGGCGAAGGTGCATTGCACACATTAATCGCCGTTTTATTTTCGATAATGGAAAAATCGTCGAGCAGGCCCCCGTCGTAATCGCAGGCCTGTGCGCGTACGCCCGAGCCGCCGGGAATGAGGTCTTCGCTCTGAATTTCAGGAATAAGGCCCTGCAATGCTTTCGTAAATGCGGCTTTGGAAAATGAGCGGTAATATTCGCCCATGCCCGTGCGCCAGTACTTCATCGCTACCTTCCGGAAACCCGGCCACGTGAGCGATTCGAGCATTTCGGGCACATGAATATCCAGTTTACTGTATCCTTCCCTTTTAAATGCAAATACCGCATTAGGCCCTGCTTCGATGCCGCCTTCGATCATGCGCGTGAAATGCACGCCCAGGAACGGGAAATTCGGGTCAGGCACGGGGTAAATGAGATTTTTAACCAGGTAATGCTTTTCGGGACGGATCTTGTAATATTCGCCGCGGAACGGGATAATGCGCACATTGATATTCTCCGGCTGCGTCAGCTGGGCCACTTTGTCGGAATACAGCCCGGCGCAGTTCACGACGAGTTTCGTTTCAAACACCTTCCCGGTAGCCGTCACCACTTCCGAATGCGTGTTGCGGTTTTTTACGTCCGTCACTTTCTCATTGAAGCGCAATTCGCCGTCGAGCTTCCGGAAATTGTCGGCGTATTTTTCACAAACGGTTTTATAGTCGATAATGCCGGTATAAGGCACCCAAATGCCTTCCAGGCCCTTCACATGCGGCTCGATTTCCTTCATTTCCCCTTCCGAGATCATCCGGTTGTCGGTCAGGCCGTTCTGGTTACCACGGTCGAAGAGGTTACGAAGCAATGGGCGCTGCGCTTCGGTAGTGGCTACCACTATTTTTCCACACAAATCATAGGCAACGCCTTCCCTCTCGCAGAAATCAATAAGCATGCGGTAGCCACGGATGCAGTTCGTTGCTTTGAGGCTTCCGGGTTTATAATATAGCCCGGAGTGTATCACGCCGCTGTTGTGGCCGGTCTGGTGTTTGGCCACTTCGTTTTCTTTTTCAAGCAGAAGCACTTTCAATGCGGGCCGTTGCTCTTTGATGCGGAGGGCTGTTGCGAGGCCTACGATGCCGCCGCCTATGATGGTAATGTCGTACATATATTTACTTACTTTTTCCTTACTTAACCGGGGAAGGATATTTTCCCCATCGAAACGCCGGGCACGCCTTGTTTTTCCCCAAAATACGTCGCCTCACCCGCCACGGCCTCATTGGCCAGAACTGCGAACAACACCGCCTCCTTCGCATCGCCTGCCACACCAAGTTCGTCGATTCTGCGGATTTGAATACCCAACAATGCTCCTATCGCCTGCATAAGCACCGGGTTGTGCGCGCCGCCACCGCTGGCGTAAACTTCAAATATCTCACCCTCCGGCATTGCATTGCGGATCGCCTCCGAAATGGTTTCGGCACTGAACTGCGTGAGCGTCGCGATCAGGTCCGCAGGTGCGATACCTTCGCGATTGGAACGCTTTTGCGCATCCTCCACGTAACCGAGGCTGAAAACCTCCGGGCCCGTTGTTTTCGGGAAGGGCTGTTCAAAGAAAGACGCATCCTTCAATGCGTTCAGCAGTGCGCCGTCGATATTGCCGCTGGTGGCGATGCTGCCGTTTTCATCGAAAGGCTTCCCGTATAGTTGACGCGTCAATGCGTCGATCAATGTATTGCCCGGCCCGGTATCGGTGGTGAAAACGAGTGAAGCATCGAGGTTACCGGGAAGGAACGTGAAGTTGGCAATGCCGCCCATATTGAGCAGTATGCGGTTCTCATTCTTTTGGGAAAACAAAAAATAATCGCCGTACACGGCCAATGGTGCGCCTTCTCCACCTGCCGCAATGTGTTTCTGCCTGAAATCGCTGAGGGTGATAATGCCGGTTTTTACGGCGATATGGTCGCCATCGCCGATTTGCAGGGTCGCATTCGGGAAACCGGGCAGTCCATGCTGCTTTTGGGGCGCGTGGAAAACGGTTTGCCCGTGGCTGGCGATCAAATCTACGTCACTTGCTTCTATTCCCCATTCGGTGAGGCAGTCGAGGATCATTTGTCCGTGTTGCAGGCCGATGAGTGGGTTAAGCAGTACCAAATGCTGGAAGTCGATCTGCCGTTTGGCGAAAATCTCCCGCACCTCGTTCCTGAAACGCGCTTCATAAGGCACCGTTTTGAAATGTTCCACCTGCAACGACGTGCCCGGACCGCTTCCCTCTACGCGGCAAAGTGCCACATCCAGCCCATCGAGCGAGGTACCGGACATGAGGCCGACAATCCTGCGCACAGGTTTGCTGCTCAGCGCATAAAGCTTTTCAACGTGTTCTTTCACAGATGGTAATGCTAAAAAACGGGCCAGTCTTGGAATGAGCTGGCCCGTTTGGATTCGTTTGAAACTGTATTAACCTTCGCTGCGCTCCTGGGGCGGAGGCGGCGGGCCGCCGGCTGGCTTTTGCTGCCCCCTGTTGCGGTTCCGGTTGTTTCTGTTGCCTTCGGGGTTTCTGTTTCCACCTTCCGGATTTCGGTTTCCGCCCTCAGGGGTATTGTTGCCCTTGTTGCGGGGCTCACCGCCGGGATTGTTATTGCCTTTGTTTCTCGGCTCGTTACCCTGGTTGTTACCACGGTTACGCTGGCCTTCGTTCGGGTTATTTCCCTTTTCGCGGGGCTCGTCGCCGTTGTTATTACCCCGGTTTCTCGGTCCTTCGCCCTGGTTGTTACCACGGTTACGCTGACCCTGGTTTTGGTTATTACCCTTGTTCGAAGGTGCGTTGCCGGCATTACTACCCGGATTAATGTTCCCGGATTCGCCGCCTGCATTATCGCCCGCGCTATTTTCGGGGCCGTTACCCCGATTTTTACCGGACCGGCTTTTCTTCTTTTTCTTTTTCTTTTGCTCGTCGCTGTACTTCTTGTCGAGGTTTTCCAGATCACTATTGAGCTTGCCGGGCACTTTATCCAGGCCCTTTTCCGGTTCCGGTGTCAGGATTTCCAGCGATTCAGGGATAATGTCCTTTTTGTTCAGCTCAATGATTTCCAGTACTTTATCGATGGGCACAGGATACCAGTTGGTGTCCTTATCGAAGCCGAACCACATGATCTTTTTGAAAATATCCGTCTTTTGCAGTGTCGCGACGCCTTTTTTAGTTTTCAAAGGCGCATCCACCGTCGGGATATCCCGCAATGCATCGATGTACGTTTCCAGCTCGTAGTTGAGGCAGCATTTCAGTCTTCCGCATTGGCCCGACAGCTTGGCCGGGTTTAGCGAGAGGTTCTGGTAACGCGCCGCAGCCGTTGAAATATTCTTGAAATCGGTAAGCCAGGTGGAGCAGCACAGTTCACGCCCGCAGGAACCCAGTCCGCCGAGACGGCTCGCTTCCTGTCGCAGGCTGATCTGCCGCATTTCAATGCGCACCTTAAACTCCGACGCCAGCGATTTGATCAATTCCCGGAAATCCACACGCTCTTCCGACGAATAGTAGAAGGTCGTTTTGGTATTATCGGCCTGGTATTCCACGTCCGAAAGCTTCATATTGAGCTTCATATCGCGGATGATCTCCCGTGTGCGGTAGAGCGTGGGCATTTCGCGTGCCATCGCCTGTGTGAACTTATCGAGGTCCTTCTCGCTCGCCACACGATAAATCACGTGCAGGTCGTCGTTCATCTGGATGCTCTTGCGCTTCATTTGCAGGCGCACGAGTTCCCCCTGCAACGATACCGTTCCAATATGCTGGCCGGATGCCATTTCACACACGACAAAATCGCCTGTAATAAATTCCAGCTGATTTATATTCCGGAAATATTCCTTTCTGCCTCCTTTGAACTTGACTTCGACTACATCAAAACGCTGTCCCGACGGCACGTCCATATGGCTCAGCCAGTCGAAAACATTCATTTTGTTGCATCCGCCCGTTCCGCAGCTTCCTTTACTTCCACATCCGGCGACAGCCGTACCGCTAGTACCGCAGCCTCCGGATGAACATGATCCACATCCCATAATTACTCCGCTTCATCAATCGTTATAACGAATTAAATCCACGCCAATATCGTGCCGGAAGTATTTCCCTTCGTATTGCACCACTTGTGCAGCCCGCTGCGACTTGTGTACAGCATTTTCGAGGGAATTGGCCAGGCCTGTCAGCGCCATTACCCGCCCTCCGTTGGTCACGACTTCGGCGTTTGCATTAAAAGTGGTCCCTGCATGGAATACATGCACTTCTTCCACTTTTTCTGTTCCCGAAATCACTTTTCCTTTTTCGTAATCTTCCGGGTAACCGCCCGATACCACTACCGTGGTAACGGCCACTTGCGGCGAGATCTGCAATTCAAAATCTTGCAGGGTACCTTTCGCAGTCGCGGCCATGAGCATGGCGAAATCCGACTGGATACGTGGAATTACGACTTCGGTTTCAGGATCGCCCATCCGGACGTTGTATTCAATCACATAAGGCTCGCCTTTAATATTCATCAATCCGATGAATATAAAGCCTACATATTTAATGCCTTCGCTTTGCAGCCCATGCAATGTAGGTTTTACGACCTTCTCTTCTACTTTTCTGATAAAATTCGCATCCGCGAACGTCACCGGCGAGACAGCGCCCATCCCGCCCGTGTTCAGGCCCGTATCGTTCTCGCCGATACGCTTGTAATCCTTCGCTTCGGGCAGAATTTTGTAGTGCTCACCATCAGTAAGTACAAAAACAGACAATTCTATCCCTTTCAGGAATTGTTCTACCACAACTTTATTACCCGCCTTGCCGAATTTGCCGTCCAGCAGCATTTCGCGGAATGCCTGCGTGGCATCAGCATGCTTTTCGGCGATGATCACGCCCTTGCCTGCCGCCAGCCCGTCGGCTTTGAGTACGATCGGTAAGGAGTGATTTTCAAGATATTCCAAACCGATTTCGAGGTCGTCGGCGGTGAAGGTCTGCGAAGCGGCGGTTGGAATGCTGTATTTCTGCATAAACTGCTTCGAAAAGTCCTTGCTGCCTTCGAGCTGCGCACCGGCTTTGTCGGGCCCGATGATGCGTACTTTGGCCAGGTCGTCACGGCCATTGAAGTAATCGACTACCCCATTAACCAACGGTTCTTCGGGGCCTACGATGACGAGTTCGATACTATTTTCAATTACCGCGTTGGCAATGGAGTCAAAATCGTTGTAAGAAATAGATAGGTTCGTTGCCACACTTGCTGTTCCGGCATTTCCCGGGGCCATAAACAAGCTGTCGCAAAGAGGGCTTTGGGCTATTTTCCAGGCGAAAGCGTGCTCTCTTCCGCCAGATCCCAAGATGAGTATGTTCATAACAGGTTTTAAAAATTCGAATAATACTGATGTTCCGGCGGTATTCCCGGGGCGCTGTTAGTTGGCGAGTTCCGACAAAAACTTGATCCGCATCAGCCGTAGTTCTTCTTCGCTGACCTCCTCTCCGTCGAACTCGTTGAGTGCGGTCGCAATGTTGTCGGTCTCGGCGGTCATAAAATAATCATAAATATCCTTCTGCCGCTCGCGGTCGATCACCTGGTTGATATAGTAATCCAGGTTCAGTTTCGTGCCGGAGTAGCAAATGTGCTCCACTTCTTCGATCACATCGGCCAGCGCGAGGTCTTTCACCTCGGCGATTTCGTCGAGACTGATCTTGCGATCGACCTGCTGGATGATAAAAATCTTGATTTTGGATTTATTGACCGTGGATTTGATCACAACGTCTTTCGCCGTTTCGATCTCGTTTTCCTCCACGTATCTTGAAATCAATTCGATAAACGGCCTTCCGAATTTCTGGACTTTCCCCATTCCCACGCCGTTGATCTGCGCCATTTCCTGCTGGGTCGTGGGGTAAGTGGTGGCCATTTCTTCCATCGAAGGGTCCTGGAAGATCACGTAAGGCGGCAGGTTCTTTTCTTTCGCGACCTTCTTACGCAATGCTTTGAGCATACCCAGCAATGCCTCGTCGTAGGCGTGTGCGCTGCCGCTTCCATTCAGCGATTCCTTGTCGTCCTCGTCGGATTTCACATCTTCTTCGTCGAAGTTGTGGTCCTTGTGGAGCGTTACAGGGTAAGGGTCGTTCAGATAGTTGGCGCCTTTCTCTCCCAATCGGATGACACCGTAGTTTTCGATGTCTTTTTCCAGGTAGTTAAAAATCACCAGCTGGCGGATCGCCGAAACCCAGTAATCGCGTGACTCGTTCAGTTCCAGACCCTTGCCGAATACCTCGAGCTGGTCGTGTTCGTAACTTTTGACGTACTGGTTATCGGTTGAAGTAAGGAGATCGGCAATGTGATCGGCATCGAATCGCTGTTCGGTGAGCAGTACCGATTTCAGGATCAGGATCACGTCGTCCTGCACCTTGATTTTGTCGGTATGTTTGTTGCAATTGTCGCAGTAGCCGCAATCTTTTTCGAGGTATTCCCCGAAGTAGCTCAGCAGCTGCCGCCGCCGGCAAACGCCCAGCGTCGAATAGGCGACCATTTCGTTCAGCAAATGCCGCGCATTGTCGCGTTCCGTAACGGTTTTGTCCTTATTGAACTTTTCGAGCTTCTGAATGTCTTCGTAGCTGTAAAACATCAGGCAGTTGCCTTCCAGTCCGTCGCGGCCCGCGCGGCCGGTCTCCTGGTAGTAGCCTTCGAGCGATTTGGGCACGTCGTAATGGATCACAAAGCGGACATCCGGCTTGTCGATCCCCATCCCGAATGCGATCGTCGCCACGATCACGTCGCATTCCTCGTTCAGGAACGCGTCCTGGTTGGCCATCCGCGTGCCGGCGTCAAGGCCCGCATGGTACGGTAATGCCCGTACGTCGTTGACATTCAAAAGCTCGGCTACCTCCTCCACCGTCTTCCGGCTCAGGCAGTATACAATGCCCGACTTGCCTTTGTTGTTGCGGATATAGCGGATGAGCTGCTTTTTGACGTCCTTTTTGGGGCGGATTTCGTAGTAGAGGTTTTTGCGGTTAAACGAGGATTTGAACGTCTCCGCTTCCTCCATTTGCAGGTTTTTACGGATATCCTGCTGCACTTTCGGCGTGGCGGTAGCTGTAAGCGCGATAATGGGCAGGTTACCGATATTCTCGATAATTCCGTGGATACGACGGTATTCAGGCCGGAAGTCGTGGCCCCATTCGGAAATACAATGCGCTTCGTCGATGGCGACGAACGAGATTTTGACCCTTTTCAGAAAGTCGAGGTTGTCTTCTTTCGTGAGCGATTCGGGCGCGATATAGAGCAGTTTCAGGGTTCCGTCGAGCGCGTCGGTTTTGACGCGCGTCATTTCAGCCTTGGTCAGCGTGGAATTCAGGAATTGGGCGTTGATACCGAACGCGGTAAGCTGGTCGACCTGGTTTTTCATCAAAGCGATCAGCGGAGAAATAACGATGGTCAGTCCGTCGCTGACTAGGGCAGGAAGCTGGTAGCAGAGAGACTTGCCTGCGCCCGTGGGCATGATCACGAATGTATTTTTACCTAAAAGGATATTTTGTATGATAACTTCCTGATCTCCGCGGAATTGACTGTATCCAAATATTTCTTTAAGCTTCCCTTTTAATGTGTCTTCAATGACTTTATCAACCTGCTGTACCATACTCTGTTCACAAAATGGTTATTCCAAACTTCCCTATCTTTGCGCTTTGAAATAAATTATGACGTTTTTGTCGCTCTAAACTGTGTTTCAGATTTGAAATTAATAAAAAATATTCAGTCAATCGCAAAAGAAGTATTACGTCAGGAGGCGGAAGCAGTACGCAATCTGATTGAATTGATTGATGATGAATTTGAAAAATGCGTATATGCCATTTTACATTCCGGAGGACGCGTTGTAGTCTCTGGTGTAGGTAAAAGTGCTATTGTAGGTCAGAAGATTGTGGCTACCCTGAACTCCACCGGGACGCCAGCGCTTTTTATGCACGCGGCCGACGCGATTCATGGGGATTTAGGCATGATCCAGGAGAACGACGTCGTGATCGTGATCTCCAAAAGTGGTGACACGCCGGAGATCAAGGTGCTCGTGCCGCTGCTCAAACGCACCGGCGTACAAATGATCGCGATGGTGAGCAACAGGGACTCGTACTTAGCGAAAAACTGCATTCTCACGCTTCACGCGCACGCCCCTGCGGAGGCCGACCCGCTCAACCTCGCGCCTACGACGAGCACGTCCGTTACGATGGCGCTCGGCGACGCATTGGCCATTTGCCTGCTCGAAGCGCGCGGCTTCACGCACGACGATTTCGCCCGGTACCATCCCGGCGGCTCGCTGGGCAAGCGCCTCTACCTCAAAGTATGCGACCTTTACCCCCACAACGCATTGCCTACCGTGAGCGAACAGGCCACTTTGCAGGAAGTTATTCTCGAAATGACCTCCAAACGCCTCGGAGCAACGGCCGTAATCGATGCAAACGGGCTGATGGCCGGCATTATCACCGACGGCGACCTGCGCCGGATGCTGAAAACCTACGGAGCCGCAGGGCTCCTCGATCTACATGCAAGGGATATTATGACGCAATCGCCGATTACCGTTTCTCCTGATGAATATGCCGTAAACGCGCTGGAAGTAATGCAGTCCAAAAGCATTACGCAGGTGGTGGTAGTCGAGGAAGGGAAAGCGCTGGGTTTTGTGCATTTGCACGACTTGCTGCGGGAGGGACTGGTATAAAAAAAGGCAGGTATGACGACCTGCCTTTTTTGCTGATTATCTGAATCTCTTGGACTGCTGCACCTCGCGCTCGTCCTTGCGGATGAAGCGGTTGGCGAAAACGTTCGAGAGCATGGCCCCTACCAGCCCGAAAAAGCCGATATCGTATTTGCCGGCGAGTTCCGGATCGAATAGTTTTGAGGTTTGGTAAAAAGTGAAGTAGATCACCAGACCCATCGTTACCGTCATCAGAATCGAGTTCACGGCACATAATGCCGATTGCAGCACACGGTTTTTGAACTGTAAAATCGCGTAAGCAGCCACACCGGCCGTAAGAATGGCCAGCACCACGAAATAATATACCGGCTTGTCATTGGATTGCACTTCGTTGATCTGATGATGCAGGCGAAGGGCCGTCAGATCGACACTTTGCCCTCCCGCAACCGCTACTTTCGACCAGATCGGGAAGGCCAGGAAAATGCCCATTCCGATGATCACCATAGCCAGGAAGATGGTTTGAATACGTTGTAACATGCTTTTTTAAATTGTTCTTTTCAAATATTGGGGCAAATGTAGGCAATGCAGCCATTTGCCGGAAATGCATTACGAAATCACCTCGCCGTACAGGTCGAATTCCTCGGCGGAAGTCACTTTTACATGCGCAAAATCGCCCAGGCGCACGTACTGGCTCGCGGGTACAAGCACTTCATTATCAACTTCCGGCGAGTCGAACTCGGTGCGGCCGATAAAATAGCCGCCTTCCTTGCGGTCGAAAAGCACTTTAAATGTCTTGTCGATCTTCTGCTGGTTCAGCTCGGCCGAAATACCCTGCTGCAACTCCATAATGGCGTCCGCACGTTCCTGTTTCACTTCCGGGTCGATATCGTCTTCCATCGTGAACGAATGCGTATTGTCCTCGTGGGAATACTGGAATGCCCCCAGCCGGTCGAAACGCATTTTTTCAACAAACTCGTAAGTCTCATCAAACAATGCTTCCGTCTCGCCGGGGTGGCCGACGATCAGCGTCGTGCGTAATGCGATATCGGGCACTTTGTCGCGGATCGAGTGGATCAATGCTTCCGTTTTTTCGCGGGTAATGCCGCGGCGCATGAGTTTCAGCATTTCCGTCGAACCCGATTGCAGCGGCATATCGAGGTACCTGGCGATGTTGCTGCGCTCGTTCATCACGTCCAGCACGTCCATCGGGAAACCGGCCGGATAGGCATATTGCAGGCGGATCCAGTCGATGCCCTCCACGTCGGACAGGTTACGGAGCAGGTCGGAAAGATTGCGTTTTTTGTAAATATCGAGACCGTAATAAGTCAAATCCTGGGCGATGAGGATCAGCTCCTTCGTACCGCGCTTTGCAAGGGATTTAGCTTCTTTTACCAGCTCGTCGATCGGCCGGGAAACGTGGCTCCCACGCATGAGCGGGATTGCGCAGAACGAGCAAGGACGGTCGCAGCCTTCGGCGATTTTCAGGTATGCGTAATGCGCGGGCGTGGTGAGCAGGCGCTCGCCTACGAGCTCGTGCTTGTAATCGGCTTTCAGTGTTTTAAGCAGGCGCGGGAGTTCGTTGGTACCGAACCAGGCGTCGACAGTAGGTATTTCAACCGAAAGTTCGTCCTTGTACCGGTGCGACAGGCAGCCTGTAACGTACACCTTATCCACCATACCGGCCGCTTTCGCATCGGCATAGCGCAAAATGGTGTTGATTGATTCCTCTTTCGCATTGTCGATAAACCCGCAGGTATTGATCACGACGATCTGCGAATCATCCTTTTTCGACTCGTGGTCCACGGCGAACCCATTGCCTTTGAGCTGGGTGTAAAGTACCTCCGAGTCGACCAGATTTTTGGAGCAACCCAGCGTCACGATATTGACTTTATTCTTAACTATTCCTTTGGTTTTCATTGATATTGGCCGTAGGCTTTAAGCCATAAGCTGTATGCTTTGAAATTGATTAACCGCCATTCTGCGTCAAAGTGACTGATAATGAACGGCGAAATGGGGTGCAAAGTTCGTGAAAAATCAGACAGGAAGCACTATGGAATGAAAGGAAATCGCTTATGCCGAAATTCCGTCGGGATTTTTTTAAAATACTCCTGAATGACCCAAATTCCAGGCATTTTATAGGGAAGAATAAAGTGATGGCCATTATCTAGGTGAAACGTAGTGTAGGTGATATGCATTTTGGTTATTTGCCCGGTAACCAGAATGCGCACAATATCACCTTCTTTTAACCTGAGTTTGGCATCTTCGAAGGTTATTTCCAGTTCATGTCTTTCGGGAAACGTTTCGATGACCACACCCCTTGCGTATTTCCAATGATTCAGGTCAATCAGCAGCATGCACAAACTGCCACCCACCAGTAATGCCCCAACCGTGAAAACAAAAATTCTACCGATGAATGCATTGTTTTCGGGAACGAAATGAAATGTGAATGTCCCCCGTACCAGAAAGAATCCTATCATGCCCACCAGATATAACATAACATTGTCGAAGGTGGCGAAGTAAGTCCAGGATTTCGCGCGATATGTTCGCTTTACCTTCACCGGTGAATTTGTACCGATGGTGTCCTTTGTATACTGAACCAATCGCCATATACCCCAGGCTACTGGCAGAAATACGCCCAAAAAGATAATCAGTGTTTCCATAGCAAAAAGAGGTGTCTCAAAGCATTTCACTTCAAGATACCTCTTTCAAATATGTTCCGAAACAACAGCGTCCCAAACGGTTACAAAACACGATCAGCGGCTGTTATCCTATTTTCTTAAACAACGAATCCACAAACTCCGAGCGGTCGAATACTTGCAGATCATCCATTTTCTCGCCTACGCCGATGTATTTGACGGGGATTTTGAATTCGTCCGAAATACCGATCACGACACCGCCTTTGGCCGTTCCGTCCAGTTTGGTAATGGCTAATGCCGTAATGTCGGTCACTTTCGTGAACTCGCGCGCCTGGATGACGGCGTTCTGGCCGGTGCTGCCGTCGAGGACGAGCAATACCTCGTGCGGCGCTTCGGGAAGGATCTTCTGCATGACGCGCTTGATCTTCGAGAGCTCGTTCATCAGGTTCACTTTCGTATGCAAACGGCCCGCGGTGTCGATGATGATCACATCCGCATTGGATTCGACGCCTTTTTTGATCGCGTCGTACGCAACTGCCGACGGATCGGTGTTCATCCCGTGGTCGATCACGGGCACATTCACGCGCTGGCCCCAGAGCTTCAGCTGGTCTACCGCCGCTGCCCTGAAAGTATCCGCCGCGCCGAGCACCACTTTGTGGCCGCGCTGGTGAAACTGGTGCGCCAGCTTTCCGATGGTCGTTGTTTTCCCCACACCATTCACCCCTACCACCATTATCACGTAAGGTTTGGGCAAATGCTCGGTTTCGAAGCTGTCGGTAATGTCAACCGACTTGTTTTCGGTCAGCAATGCCGCGATTTCCTCCCGCAGGATAATGTCGAGCTCGGCTGCCGATGCATATTTGTCCCTGGCTACGCGCTCTTCGATACGTTTGATGACCTTCACGGTCGTTTCCACGCCCACGTCGGAGCTTACCAGTATATCTTCCAGTTCATCGAGGACTTCCTCATCGATCGTCGTTTTACCGACGATCGCGCGCGAAAGCTTGCCAAAGAAGCTGTCTTTGGTTTTTTCGAGGCCCTTGTCTAGTGTTTCTTTTTTCTCCTTTGAAAAAAAGCCAAATAAACCCATAGTGCTGATTACATTAATGGCTCAAAAATAAAACAAAAAAGTCCCGGAAAGGGACTTTTTATAAACTCAATATCAAAATCTCGCCCTTCGGCTGTGCTCAGGGTGACACTGGCTGTCAGTCTGAGCGAAGTCGAAGACTAGTTTTTCAATGCGCCCTGTACACCGTCCAGGGGAACGATTTCTTCTTTGAAGGTATAAGCTCCTGTTTTAGGAGATTTAACGGCCTTGATCACTTTTGCAAATGCCTTACCGCCTTCTTTTTTCAGGGTAGCAACTACTTTCTTTGCCATGTCTGTATATCAGTTAGAAGTTATAATGTTAGATTAACTGTTGCGCGCTTACCCGGTTATTGATCAGCTTCACGTGACAGTTAACGGGTAACAAACGAACTTACTTAATTTCTTTGTGGACTGTGTAACGTCTCAGGAAAGAGTTGAATTTCTTCAATTCCATACGGCCTGGCGTATTCTTCCGATTTTTTGTGGTCACATAACGTGACATGCCTGGAACACCGCTTTCTTTTTGTTCTGTGCATTCCAATATGACCTGTACTCTATTACCTTTCTTAGCCATTGCTTTACATCGTTTTACAAATAGGAGTGCAAAAGTAAAGCGTTTTATAATTAATCGCAACAATTACAGCTAAATAAACAGGAAAATTTGCGTAAATTTTTCAAAGCGGCACCCTAGTAACGGGTTGTCGTACAAGTCGATACATTCCGCCTTTTTGGTGATTTACCCGAATTTCTGTGCGGTTCATGACGGAAATCTAACGCAAACTTGCTTTCTTCGTGGTCGATTTGACATCGCAACCTTAATCTGGCGGAAATTCTTAAAAATTAAAACAATGACACTCAAAAAAAGCGCTTCTTTGGCCCTGATGGCCCTGGCAGTCTCTTTCTTCATCGGTTGCTCGTCCAAGGAAAACCGTGACAAGTACGACCAATGGTATGGTTCAGGCAGCAAGGCAAGGGAGGAAGCAGCCCTCGTGAAGCTCCAAAACGATAGAAAAACAGCCATTGAAAAAGCAGAGGCGGAAGCAGCGGCCAAACCCGCAACCCCTGCGGCAACACCAGCTGCTGCCGGTGACAGCGCAGCAGCACCCGCAGCAGACGCGGCGCCGAAACGCAAACCTGTTCCTGCCGAAGTTTCTGCATTGCTGAACAAACACACCTGTTTCGCATGCCACCAGGCTTACGACAAGGTGATCGGACCGGCTTATTCAGAAGTAGCGAAGAAAAAATATACGGCCGACCAGATCGTAGAGCTGGTTCATAACCCGAAACCTGAGCACTGGCCTGGCTACCCTCCGATGGCACCGCTGGCGCACGTTCCGAAAGCGGACATCGTCGTGATCGCTAACTGGATCAACTCGCTTTAATTACAGCGAATACCTGCTATATTCCATAAAATACGGGTCGTTCATGCTATGGACGGCCCGTATTTGTATCTTTGCGAAAGCATTTGTAATCTAATATGAGTCAATCCGCACTTCACCCCGCTGACGTTACTGATGAACTTTTGGCCGCTTATGAAACCGTAATCGGTCTGGAAGTGCATTGTCAGCTTCTGACGGAATCCAAGCTGTTTACCCGCGATTTCAATATTTTCGGCACCGAGCCCAACACCAATATCGGTCCGTTGACGATCGCATTGCCCGGGACTTTGCCCAAAGTCAATAAAAAAGCGATCGAATACGCCATCCGGCTCGGCATTGCCTGTGGCTGCTCCATCAGCAACAGGACTATTTTCGACCGCAAAAATTATTTTTACCCCGATCTTCCGAAGGGTTACCAGATCTCGCAGGACAAAAAACCGATCTGCGAACAGGGTGGCGTGACCATCTCGTTCAAGCATGACGGCAAGTTGCAGGAAAAGGTGATCCGCTTCCACCATATCCATTTGGAAGAAGACGCGGGCAAATCCGTGCACGACGGCAGCCACACCGAAACCATGCTCGACTATAACCGCGCCGGTACACCGCTCGTGGAGATGGTATCCGAGCCGGATTTGCGTTCCGCGGAGGAAACCGGCGCATTCGTGACGGAAATCCGCCGCCTGGTACGCTACCTGGGTATCAGCGACGGTAATATGGAAGAAGGCTCCCTGCGCACGGACGTGAACGTGTCCATACGCAGGAGAGGCGCCGAACAATACGGTACCAAAGTCGAGATCAAAAACATGAACTCGATCCGCAATATGATGCGTGCCATCGCTTTTGAAGAAAAACGGCAGGTGGCCATGATCGAAAACGGCGAGGCGATCCAGCAGGAAACGCGGATGTTCGACGTGGAAACCGGGCAGACTTATGGCATGCGCGTAAAGGAAACGATGAACGACTACCGCTATTTCCCCGATCCCGACCTGAGCCCGGTAGTGGTTTCGGACGAATGGCTGGCGAGCATCAAAGAGTCCATGCCCGCATTGCCGCAGGAATTGCGTGACAAATTTATCAATCAATATGGTATACCTGCTTACGATGCGTCGGTGCTGACCGATACCCGTGAACTGGCCGAATATTTCGAGGCAGTTTGTGCCAAAACCAGCCATTATAAAGCAGTATCCAACTGGCTGATGGGGCCCGTGAAATCGTACCTCAACGACCACGACGGCGATATTCAGCATTTGCCTATCTCCGCGCAAACCCTGGCCGACCTGATCGAACTCAACGAGTCGGGCGCTGTGAGCCATTCGGTGGCGGCGCAAAAGATTTTCCCCGTGCTTTTGACGGAGCCGAACCGCCAGCCATCGGAGGTCGCATCGGCAAATAACTGGCTGCAAAACAGCAATACAAACGAGCTTGAAACGTTGGTAGATGAGGTTATTAATGCCATGCCCGACAAGGTAGCGGCTTACAGAAAAGGAAAAAAGGGGCTCATGGGCCTATTCGTTGGAGAGGTGATGAAGAAATCCAACGGAGCCGCCGATCCGAAGCTTGTGAACCAGCTGCTGGCGCAAAAGTTGTGAACCACACATTGCAAATCATAAACAGAAGATGATGAAGGAGTTATTCAAACGGAGTGCATTGGTCTTGGGCAGCGCGTTGCTGACCTTCCAGGTCATGGCCCAGATCGAACCGAAAGGCTTTACCATTAATGGCAAGGTAAAAAGCGGCTCCAAAGGCGAAAAAGTGATCCTGTCGCAATCCACCGCCGCCGGATCTTCTGTAAAAGTAGACTCTGCTCAGCTCGGCGCCGACGGCAGTTTCAGCCTCAAAGGCACCGAAAAGGACCGCGGAAGCTTTTTCACCCTCAATATCGCCGACAGGCAAAAATTCCCTTTGCTCGTGGAAGGCGGCGAGACATTCAATGTAACAGCCGACGGTACTCCTCGGGATGATAAAGGCAATGGCGGAAAAGTGAGCATTACCGGCTCCAAAAACATGGAGTATTATGCCAAAGTCGACCAGCTGATGCAGGCATTCGCCGCCAAAGTGACGGGCTGGAACGAGCAGTATGCTACCGCCGAAGAGAAAAAGGACGCCAAAAAAATTCAGGAAATACAGCAGGCCTACCAGGCGGCGGATAAGGAAAGGGTAACCGCTTTACGGCAGATGATCCCGGAAATGGGAACGTCGCTCATCGCGCTTTTCACCGCCAACAACTTCCTGACGCCCGAAGCCGACCTGGACGTGCTGAAAAAACTGGCCGACGATTATTCCAAAGTCAACCCCGTGCCTACGCTCGCGCAGGGCTTCATCGGCTCCGTTAAAAGAATGGCTGGTGTGGCTGTCGGCGAACAGGCACCCGACTTTACGCTGAACAGCCCGGAAGGTAAGCCGATCGCACTGTCGTCGCTGCGTGGCAAATACATATTAATCGACTTCTGGGCCTCGTGGTGTGGTCCCTGCCGTATGGAAAACCCGAATGTGGTGCGCATGTACGGCAAGTTCAAGGACAAAGGCTTCGACATTTACGGCGTATCGCTCGACGATAACGAAAAAGCCTGGAAAACGGCCATCGAACGCGATAAACTGACCTGGCTGCACGGCTCGGAATTGAAGAAATGGAACTCGGGCGTGGCGCAATCTTACGGCGTAAACGCAATCCCGGCCACATTCCTGATCGATAAAGAAGGCAAGATCATTGCCAAAAACCTCCGCGGCGCGGCGCTTGAAACCAAGCTCACCGAACTGCTGGGTGCCCAATAATTCACTTTTTGGTTTATAAATAATAAAATCCGCAGAGTTGATCCTGCGGATTTTTTGCGTTAAAGGTCTTCCAGCTGGTAATGAAACTGTAACGGATCGGCGTATTTGAATTCGTAGGAATAGGTTTTGAAAAACTTGTCCCCCGAAATCATTTTGAATGCGGGCGGCGTTTCAGGCGTTTTGAACGTGGGCGCCTCCCAGCCGAACTGCGCGCAGGAATCGACATACACCTCGCTACGGGTAGGGTGAAAAGGTGCGGTAATATTGAATGTTTCATTCTGAACGCCCTGGGTAATCACCGCTTTGATGATCGCCGCCGCATCGTCGCGGTGAATGTAGTTGACGGGAATATCGCCGGTTGTCATATCCTTTTGGCCCTGCACATATTTACCCGGAATGCGGTTATAGCCCAGTAATCCGCTCATGCGAAGAATGCTGACCGTTTTTTCCGGCCTTAATGCGGCGATTGCATGCTCGGCCGCCACCATTTCGGGCTGGGCCGAATGCTCCGGCAGCTGCACATCGCTTTCGAATGCGGTTTGGCTCAAATCGCGGTACACGCCGGTGGAGCTAACAAAAATCACCTCCGTGGCCGGCGATTGGCGTATCGCGTCGGCGACCATGCGCATCTGTGCGGAATAGTTGCCGGCCACATTCTGCGACATTCGCGGCGGAATGGCGATCACAATGACGTCCGAATCGAAAAACGGCCCGGTAATGTCGGCATCGAGGCCGGTATCCGGGTTGAGCGGTATCACGAAACCCCGGATGCCCGCAGCAGCGAATTTGTCCAGTTTATCCGCGGAAGTGGTACTGCCTTTTACTTCCGATGTAATACCGCTGCCAAGTAACCGTTTAGCTAATGCAAACCCGAGCCAGCCGCAACCCAGGATGCTAACGCGTTTTTTTCCTACTTTTGAAACTTCTTTCGACATATTATTCTCGTTTCCACCGAATGGTTTATTTCAGGTCCCTTCTATTCGTTCTGTTCATCGCGCTCATTCAATTTTCGTGCAAAACCGATCAGCGCAAGGAAGCCGACATCAGCAATATCCGCTTTGAACTGGTTTCCAAAAATCTCGACGAAGAGCTATTCTCTTGCAAATCCGTTGAAGACGTGCAAAAGTTCCTCGATAGCCACCCCGCGCTGGTCAAAGGTTACTTCACCGACGCGCCCGTAGAACCGGCCAAATTGGCTTCGCACTTGTTCACAATCCTGCAAAGCCCCGATTTGCGGGCCTTCCGCGCGCAGCTGGATTCCATTATCGGCGACCGCAAAGTCCGAATAGTCAATCCGCTCACTGATGCATTCAAGCGCATTAAGGCACATTACCCTGGTTTTCCAATCCCGGAAATCCAGTTTATGATCACCGGCTTCACCGGCAACGACCTGTATATCTCCGACTCGCTGATCGTCATCGGCCTCGACTACTTCGGTGGCCCTGCGGCGCGTTTCAGGCCCAATGTATACGATTACCAGCTTCGCCGTTACCAGCGCGAGTACATTGTACCCTCGATCGTTTTCTTCGAATCCAACAAATATAACCGCACCGGCGCGAACGACCAGACCTTACTTTCAGATATGATCGGCTACGGCAAAGGTTATGAATTTGTGAGACAAATCATGCCCCAAACACCCGACAGCCTCATTATCGGCTACTCGGCCGACGACCTCAGGAAAACTTATAACAGCCAGACGGATATTTGGGCTTATTTCATTTCCAGCAAGCTGCTCTACGAAAAAAGCGACCTGAAAAAACGCAAGTTCATCGAAGACCGGCCGTTCACGACCGAGATCGGGAACAAGGTGCCGGGTGCGATCGGCCGCTGGGTAGGCTGGCGGATCGTGAGCCGGTTTATGGCCGAAAACCCTGCTGTCACGCTTACCGAGCTGATGGAGATCGACAATGCCGCCCGAATTTTGCAGGAATCGGGATATAAGGGGCAAACAGACGAAGACGAGTAAGTTTTTTACTTACTTTTGCGTCAAACCATTGTCCAGACCGCATTTAAATGCCTTTGACGCTCATCATTCTCCTCCTGCTTGTCCCCGGTTTTGTAGTGATCGGCGTATACCTGGAACGGAAGGTTTCGGCCTTTATCCAGGACCGTCTGGGGCCGATGGAGGTAGGTAAATGGGGCCTTTTGCAGCTTTTTGCCGATTTGCTCAAACTACTTCAAAAAGAAGATATCGTACCCAAAGCCGCCGACCGGCGACTGTTCCTGATTGCCCCGTTCGTCATTTTCATATCGGTTTTCGCAGGTTTCGCCGTGGTACCCCTGGCGCCGGAACTGGCGGGCTCGGGCGCTGCCGTGGGCGTATTTTTCCTGCTGACGATCGTTTCAGTGGATGTAATCGGCCTGCTGATGGCCGGCTGGGGTTCCAATAACAAATTTGCCCTGTACGGCGCCATGCGTGCCGTGGCGCAGATCGTGTCTTACGAAATACCCCTAGGCCTTTCCATACTGTGTGTGATCATGCTCACGCAAACGCTGGATTTGCAGGTAATCAGCTATCAGCAGGGCATTTACGCGCCCGAAACCATTTATCTTTTCGGAATGCGTGAACTGGGGATCAATGTAAGTGAGGTAGGCGGGTTTCTCACCTGGAATATCATCCGTAACCCGTTCCTGCTGATTGCTTACGTGGTATTCTTTATCGCCACGCTCGCTGAATGCAACCGAGCTCCGTTTGACCTTCCCGAAGGAGAATCTGAGCTCGTGGCCGGCTTCCATACCGAGTATTCGGGTATGCGCTGGGCATTATTTATGCTTTCGGAATACGGGATGATGCTGCTGGTATCGCTGCTGGGCGCGATCCTGTTCCTGGGAAGCTGGAACACGCCGCTGCCGAATATCGGCCCGGTTAAACTCGCCGACTGGACCAGCGGTGCGCCCGGTACATTCTATGGCTATGTGACCGGTATTTTCTGGCTGCTGGGCAAAGCCTTGTTCGGCATCCTCATCCAGATGTGGGCGCGATGGACGCTCCCCCGCCTGCGTGTAGACCAGCTCATGTACCTCGGCTGGAAAGTCCTCACGCCCGTGGGACTTGTATTATTCTTCATTTCAGGCGTTTGGCGCCTGATAGGCGTCTGATCATTTCGCGATCTCGGCGCCGTCCAGAATGTAGTTCATCTGGTAAATATCGTCGGCATTGAGCTTCAACGTGCCGGTAAAGGTCAGCCGCTCGTCGGTTTTGAATTTCCTTCCGTCCTTTTTCTTGAAATTCAGGGTCATGACCGTTTCCGGGCCGGCTCCGCCGCAGAAAAAGCAGGCGCTGAACGGAAATGCGGAAAGCACGTACAAATTTGCTTCCAGATCAACCGGAAGGATGTAACCTGTGATCGAAACCGGCTGGTTTTTCAATTTCTGCACGCTCGGGCCGAATGTCGGGTGAAGCATGTAGATCGATTCTTCGGCATACCATTTCTTTTTAAAAGTCACATCCCGCAGCGTTTCCCAGGTCAGTTTCACCGGTTCAACGGCCGGTTTGAAAGCGAACAATGAGACCATGCAGAAGAATAATATGCTGATTTTGACAGATTTCATCAGTATTCCAATTTTGTATTACAATGATTTGTACCGGGTTAACAAATTTACACACATTATTATTCCTCCGCCAGCGTCCGGGAGATATTCAACCGGTAAATACCGAGCGAAGGCAATGCCGCCGCCACGATGCCGATCGCGATAGCGCCGAAAAAAAGGTAGATTTCCTCGGGCTGCAATGCAAATTGGCCCAGCGAATAGTGGAAATCATCTTCCGCCGCATTGGAAAACACCCATAACCCCACCCGGCTCGCGATAATGCCCGCAAAAAAGCCGATCACGGCGAGCGAAAGCCCCTCGATCAGCAGCATCAGGAACAGCCTCGTGCGCGTGGCGCCCATGGACAGCATCAACGCCATTTCGTATTTGCGGTCTTTCAATGAATTGTAAAGTGATATGAACACGCTCACGCCGGCGATCGAAATAATGATCAATGCGAGCGTCCGCAGCGTTTCGATCCCCACGCCGAGCAGGGAAAACAGACGGTTTATTTCGATACTGGGCAATGCGGCCTGCATCGAGGTGTTGTCGTTGATCTGCCGCGGAATGGTAATGAGGCCCATCGGATTGCGGAACTGGATCAATGCGCTGGTCACATCCTTGCCTTCTTCGTCCGGTTCCGGGTCCACGTGTGATGGGCCGTCGCTATGCTCCACCTCCGCAACTTCGGGCGTTTTGCCGCCTTCCGAATGCTCGTGAATGTCCCAAACGCTCGAAAGTCGCGTAACAATAAGCTGGTCCACGACGGTACCGCTGGATTTGAAAATGCCTACTACCTTATATTTCTTGTCCTCGTGCTTCTCCCCCTCCGAATCCAGGCCGTGCGAGCCGGAAAACTGGTCGCCGATTTTCAGCTTCGAGTCCCGTGCCACCTTACTGCCGATGGTCACTTCCATCGACGCGTTATATAAATGTCCTTCGGCCAATTTTACATTGAAATGCTCGATGTACTTCGGCGTGGTGCCCAGAATGCGGAATCCCTGGTAATTATCGCCGATCGAGAGTGGGATGACCGTCTTCACAAATGGATTTTTGCGTAATGCATTCACCTCGGCGAGCGGAATGTTGCCCGTGGGCGCGTCGATCTGGTAAATGCTGGAAAGGATCACCTGCAAAGGACTGCCTTTGGCGCCAACCACCATATCGATGCCTTTGAGATTGCGTTTGAATTGCTCGTCGAGCTGCTTGTTGAGCAGCAGAAGCAGGGAGATCATACCGATACCGAGGGTGAGCAGCAATGCGCTCAGAAAGCTGTTGAGCTTTTTCTCCCGGAGATTGGCCATGCTGATCTTGAAGAGGTTCATTCGGATATGGATTAGGTCTGAAACGCGGCGCAGGCCGGTTATATGTTTGAAATACCTGTTTTACAGAAATACCTGGTTGGAGAACTCGTCTTTCAGCCGCTGGTCGTGCGTGACCACTACCAGGCTCGCGCCGATCTGCGCGGATTGTTTTTTCAGAAGCTGGATCACGCGCTGGCAGTTGTCGTCGTCGAGGTTCGATGTGGGCTCGTCGGCGAGGATAATGTTCGGATTGTTCATCAGCGAGCGGGCAATGCTCACGCGCTGCTGCTCTCCCTGGCTCAGCTGGTTCGTTTTTTTGGATAAATGGTCCGCAAAACCGAGCTGTTCTGCCAGCTCCCGGGCTTTCCGGCGGTCTTCCTTCTGATTGGCGAGGTAGTTGGAAAGCAATATATTGTCCATGACCGACAGCGAGCTCACGAAATGCGGGCGCTGGTAAATGATCCCGATATGCTTCGCGCGCGTGGCCGTAACTTCCTGCGGCGTGAGGTTTTTAATGGATTTGCCCGCGATCACGATGTCCCCGGATTCCGGTTTCAGGAGCAGGGCCAGCAAATGCAGCAGGGTCGTTTTGCCCCGCCCCGACTGCCCGAGAATGAGCAGCGTTTCTTGATCATTACAATGGATATCGGGGAACGTGAATTTCTTCTGGGTGGAATAGGAAAATCTGAGCTGATTACTCGAAATCATCGTCTTGTGGGCTGTTTGCGTACGCAATGATAACGAAGTTTTGCCTCGTTTCCAGTCAAAACGTTTGCTTATGTACGGTTTTCGGCGCATTCTGCACGGTGCCGTTACATTCGAATGCGCGCTGGTTTTGAAAAAACAAGGTCAGTACAAATAAAACATTGTTAAAATCGTTGAAATGGTGTTGCATCCTGAAGAAAACCAACAACTATTCTATTTTTGCAAAAAAATCGATCTGAAAATGCGTAGAAATTTCGACTTGAGAAGAGTATCCGGAGCGTTAGCTATGACCCTCGTTTTCGGGCTTTTACTATCATCCAGAGAGGTAAAAGCGCAGAGCCGGGGCTTCTTCGTTCCGTATTCTACCGCAGGTTTTGGTATTGGTACTTCATCTTACTACGGCGACCTCGCACCTTATCGCCGTCCGTTGGCCTCTACCTTCAAAATGGCCCGCTGGAGTGTAGGCGGAAACTACACACGCCACTTTACACCACGTATCGCCGCACGCGCGAGCTTCATCTATGCGCGCATTGCCGGGGATGATTACATTATGAACCGCGACTCGAAACATGAAACGAGCATTTTCTACGCGCGGAACCTGCATTTCCGTAACGATCTGAAAGAATTCTCGGTGCAGGGTATCTACAAACTCACGCCCGATAACCGCAGCTACGACCGCCGCCCTCAGCTGGGCTGGTACCTGTTTGCGGGGGTAGCGCTCACCGCACACAATCCCAAAGCACTGGATTCACTGAAAGGCGACTGGGTGAAATTGCAGCCGCTGGGTACCGAGGGCCAGGGTAATGAAGGTTATGAAAAACCTTATTCGCTCGTCCAGTTCGCGATTCCGATGGGTATTGGGGTTCGCTACAAAATCAATTCCAAATTTGACATTTCGGCAGAACTTGGATACCGCAAAACATTTACGGACTACCTCGACGATGCCCACGGCAACTACGCCGATCCGGCATTGTTTGCGGATGATCCCCTGGCAGCACATATGGCCAACCGCTCGGCCGAACAAATTGCGGTACGCAAAGGCGTAGACCGTACCGATGGCGTGAGAAGGTTCCTCCAAGCCAATTACCAGGGCATGGACAATGTGCCTAACCCGCTGGAAACCCTTCCTACAACGGGTTTCGCAGCACCGGGCACGGCGCGTGGCAACAGTCCTACCCAGAAGGACGCATACCTTTTCGGTATGATCCACATTCATTACATGCTGCCTTCACAGATCAAATGTCCGCCACTGAAATAATTGCTTACCCCGTTGAAGTATTATTCTAAACATTTAAATATCAAATACTTGCCTGCTATCATGCTGGCAGGTATTTGTTTTTTCCTGACCATCGCACAAGTGCGGGCGCAGCGCGTCGAGATCGGCGCGGGCATCGGGGGCTTCAACTACCGGGGCGATATTTCTCCTACTTTCCGGTTCCGCTTTTTTAAACCGGCCGGGAGCCTTTTCTTCCGGTATAACCCCAACCAGGCATTATCGCTCCGTGCGGAGGTGGCGGGCGGGTTCATCGGTGCCGACGACAAGCAGAGCGACGATCCTTTCCAGCAGGCCAGGAATATGTCTTTCCGAACGACGATCTTCGAAGGCAGTGCCGTGGCTGAATACAACTTTCTTAACTACCAGGACCGCCGGTTTGCCGTCAATTGGAGCCCTTATGTGTTCGGCGGCCTCGGTTTCAACAAGTTTAACCCGAATATTCAGACCAGTTCCTACAAAACCTCATGCCTCGTGCTGCCTTATGGCGTAGGCATTAAATACCAGATCCGCCGCCCCTGGAACATTGGCCTCGAATATGGTACGAGAAAGACATTTACCGATTACCTGGACAATCTCGGCGGCGACCCAACTTCCACGGATAAATTCCAGCAGGGCGATCCTTCTGTAAAAGATACCTATTTTTACGTCCGTCTTTCGGTCACCTATACCTTCTACAAAATCTTCTGTCCTTGATTTATGAGAAAAGTTCTACTCATTGTTTTCGCCTTGGTTGCAGTTGCGTCGGCGGGCTTTTGGGGAGTCAGAAAATACACAAAATCATTCAGCCCGGAGGCGGTTGCCGAAACGACTGAAAACGGGGTCAAAGTCCACGTCACTTACAGCCAGCCGGGCAAAAAAGGCCGGATGATCTTCGGCCGCGAGCAGGACAAGGCATTGCTTCCTTATGGCAAAGTATGGCGTACCGGCGCCAACGAAGCCACCTTAATTGAATTTCCGGAAGATGTGATCATGGGCGGCAAGCCGGTGAAGGCGGGAACCTACTCGCTCTTTTCGGTACCCGGCCAAAGCAGCTGGAAAATCATCCTGAATTCTGAAACAGGACAATGGGGTACGGAATACAACGACGGCAAAAACGTCATGAATGTAGAAGTACCGATCCGAATCCGGCCTTCGGTGCAGGAATTGTTCCATATTTACTTTGAACCCATTCCCAATGGCGTGAATATGGTCCTGAGCTGGGACCAGACCGAAGCGCTCGTTCCTTTTACCCACCCTTAGCATTTCACGGCTTACGCCAGTATTATGTTTGTTGATGCTATTGAAAAAATAGATCAGTTTACCCGTCCGGTTCACTTTATTATCCGCTACTATGCCGGAAGCGACATCGTCCCCGGTACGGCTACCCTATTTTTTGTCAATGAAGATGGTTTCGCAGTCACGTGCAGGCATGTGGCGCGACAGATTTTGTATGCCAACAGCATTTACGAAAACTACCTGAAATTCAAGGGTGAGCTGCGCAAATTCGAAAAAGACCCCGGCCTTGCCACGCAGCGTAGCCTGCTCGAAACCCAATACAAAATCGCGCCTGACAGCCCGATACGCATTCTTTTCAACTTTATACATTGCGTATCGGCGTATAAGGGGCTTACCATTCACCTGCATCCCACGCAGGACCTGGCCATTATCCAGTTCCGCAATTTCGAATCGACGCAATACCAGTCGCATGCGCAGTTCCTGAAAGATTCTCGGCTGGTGAAGCAGGGTCGGTACCTGTGCCGGCTGGGTTATCCATTTCCGGAATTCACGAATTACCGGTTCAATAAGAACACCGGCGACATCGAATGGACGGCAGAAGGCAAAGTGAAAACGCCGAGTTTCCCCATCGATGGCATCGTAACACGGCATATCGGCGATAATAACAACGAGGTAGTAGGCATCGAAATGAGCACGCCCGGTCTGCGCGGGCAAAGCGGCGGACCGCTATTCGATCCGAACGGCCTCATTTACGGCATGCAGAGCTCTACCCGGCATTTGCACCTCGGTTTCGACCAGGTGAACCGCGAGGTGACGATTGACGGGCACCGCAAAAAAGTCTCCAACTACCCATTCCTGAACGTCGGGCAATGCGTGCATGTGGATGTGATCAAGCAATTCCTGAAAGAAAAACATATCAAATTTTACGAAGCCGATCCATCCTGACCAGCCGTTACAACACGAGCAGCAGCTCTTCCAACCGTTTGATATTGTAGGTAGGCTCCTCGTCGAATTCCAATCCGGCCGGGTTGAGGTACACCGTGTCCATTCCCACCTGCTTCGCTCCCAGGATGTCGGCGATCCAGTTATCGCCCACCATGAGGCTTTCAGAAGCGGTAGTTCCCGCGATTTCCAATGCAAACTCGAAAATGCGCCGGTCGGGCTTCTTGGCATTGGCCGTCTCGAACGTCACGACATTTTCGAAGAAATGCCCGATTTCCGAACTGGCTATTTTCCGCGCCTGGATTTCGTTGAAACCGTTGGTGATAATGTGCATGCCATACCCGGCTTCCGCCACATAATTGAGCAAGTCGAGCGCGCCTTCCAGTAAATGCTTTTTGGTGGGCAGCGAGGTCAGGTATAATTCGCCGATTTCGCCGTGGTGCGGCGGGCATTCTACGCCCAATTCAGCGAAAACCATCTTAAAACGATTCTCACGTATATAGCTATGGTGCAACTGGCCCTTGTCGAATGCGTCCCAAAGTGCAGTGTTGATTTTAAGGAAAGAACACACAAAAGCCTCGCAGGACGAGATGCCGTACTTTGTAAGCTCTTGATGGTGGAAAATTTCTTCCAGCGACTCGGAAGAATTTCTTTCAAAATCCCAAAGGGTATGGTCGAGATCGAAGAAGATATGTCTGTATTTCATATCTAAGAAAAATTCAATTTTTATTAAAAAAGTGAAATTACAATTCTCGTCTGACAAATTTTGATCCACCTCTTCGGAATTCGATCTAATTCGGCGCCGATATCGTAAGTTATTCGTTAAATTCAATTATTTATTTTAATATCCCTAGATTGCGCGGGCAACGAACTTACCGTATCAAAAAGATGCACAAGTTGTTAACATCTGTTAACGGCAAATAATTTTTCTGCAAAAAGGAACTGAAACATTTGCAAATTATTTTCCAAATCCATTTCTTTGATTCGTATAATTCGAAATGCCGAAAAATCACATCTAATTTTCACCTAACCAGAAAGGAGAAACAATATCGACGAACCGCTCTACGTTAACTAAATCGAATAGTAAAATGGAGAAAGTCCAGGTTAGCGACAGTGAGTTGGTAACATTGTATATCCGGGGCAATGAGAAGGCTTTCGAAAAGCTTGTTCAGCGCCATAAGTCGAGAATATACACCACTATTTATCTGATTGTCAAGGATCAATATGTAGCCGAAGATCTATTACAGGATACATTTATCAAAGCCGTTGACACGATTAAAGGTGGGAGATATAACGACGAAGGTAAATTCCTGCCTTGGATTATACGTATCGCACACAACCTCGCCATTGATTATTTCAGACGCGATAAACGCTACCCCAATGTAGTGTTCGAAGATGGGAGCAGTGTTTTCAACACGCTGGATTTTTCGGAAGATTCCGTTGAGTCGATCCAGATTCGTCAGGAAACACATGAACAGCTGCGGGAGATGATCCAACGGCTGCCGGATGTGCAGAAGCAGGTTCTGATCATGCGCCATTACGAGGACATGAGTTTTCAGGAAATTGCCGACGCCACGGGTGTGAGTATTAATACGGCATTGGGGAGAATGCGTTACGCGTTGATAAACCTGCGTAAGCAATTTAACCAACGTGCCCCACAGTATGACAAAAACCTTTACTTACGATGATGTTGTAAGGTATCTATATGCCGAAACAACTGAGAATGAAAACGCACAGATTGTTGAGGCGCTCGCACTTGACGACAACTTGATGAACTTTTATCTCGACTCGCTGGAAATTCAGAGTCAGATGAACAAAATCACACGGACCCCATCCGACAATGTGATCTCAGAAGTTTTCAGATATTCGCGACAATTCTCTTCTAAAAGACCTGCTGCACTCCTTTACTAGGGCGAGTCGGCAGGTTTTTTGTTTCCAGCTATCGACACGGTAGCTGGAAATTGTCATTACCCTTAAGACTGACCCGGCCGGCTGCTGGCTTGCCGGTTTTACAATATTTCTGTGTCGGACCTCCACCCTTCGCAGGACCATGAACCTATTATGCAAAAAAAAGAACGCTATAAACATTTCCTGGACTATTTTACCCAGAACTTCCCGGAACCTGAAACCGAACTGCATTACGGCAATCCCTACGAGCTACTGGTAGCGGTGATCCTGTCGGCACAATGCACGGACAAGCGGGTCAATATGGTTACGCCTCAGCTATTCGAGCGCTTTCCCGATCCGGAATCGCTCGCAGCTTCCAATGCGGAAGAAGTTTTTACCTATATCCGCTCCATTTCGTATCCCAACAACAAGGCCAAGCACCTGGTAGGCATGGCCCGCATGCTGGTGGAGCAATTCAATTCCGAAGTACCTTCCACGGTGGAAGAACTGCAAAAAATGCCCGGCGTAGGTCGGAAAACGGCTAATGTCATTGCATCGGTGGTTTTCAGCATGCCGGCCATGGCGGTAGATACGCACGTTTTCAGAGTGTCGCGGCGGCTTGGGCTGGTGCCTGTGACGGCCAAAACGCCGCTGGCTGTGGAACGCGAGCTGGTAGCGCACATCCCGAAAAGCCTGATCCACAAAGCGCATCACTGGCTCATCCTGCATGGACGATACGTGTGCACAGCGCGCAACCCGCAATGCTTCCAGTGCCCGCTGTCGCCTTTTTGCAAATACTTTGAAAAAAATGTAAAAATCGACGTTTTTCATTCCTGATTACAACCAATTTCGCAATGCGGGGGTCTACCCTCAAACTAAAACAATCCCATTAATTACTTAAAAAAGCAATGAAGCGTATCAATTTGGTTTGGTGTCTATTATTGACAATCGTGGTCGGGCTGTCGTCCTGTATGAAGGATGACAACAAGGATGAGGAGAAAATCGCTGAGAATGAAACTCAAATCCAGGCATTTATACAATCGGATAGCCAGGGCGGCACCGCGGCGAGAGACAGCAGCGGCTTGTACTATATTATCCGCAAATCCAATCCCCAGGGCGTATACGCGAAAGCAGGCCAGGCAGCCACTGTTAAACTGAATGGCTACCTGCTCGACGGCACCAAGGTATTGTCGATCGAAAAGGATTCTTCGCTGAGCTTCCCGGTTCTGGGCTACTCAACCGGCTTCCCGGGACTGGAAAGAGCTATTTTTCTCATGAAAACCGGAGAAAAAGCAACGTTCCTGCTGCCTTTCTACCTGGCGTTCGGAAACATCGACCGAACGAATGTTCCCGCCTATTCTGTGATCCGGCTTGAAGTGGAATTCATCAAAACCCGCACAGAAAAGGAGCAGATCGACGACTACCTGAAAGCCAAAGGCTTCCCTAAGTATGAACGCACAAGCGACGACCTGGTGATCATTCGCACTAATACAGTAACGGGAGACACATTGGGCGTAGGCAAGTCCGTTTCTGTGAAATATGTTGGTAAGTTCCTGAACGACAAGAAATTCGGCGAAGGAACATTTAACCATACAACCGGAACAAGCGGCACCATCGCAGGTTTTGACAAGGCTATCCGCAAGATGCGCAAAACTGAAAAAGCCATCGTCGTATTCCCGTCTGCATTGGGTTACAAAGATCTCGGAAGCTCCGATGGCGTGATCCCGAGATATTCACCACTGCAGTTCGAAATCGAGATCTTGCCATAATATTGATAACATCGCAAGCGCCGGCCTCATTGAAGCCGGTGCTTGTTTCTTATGACCGCGGCCAGTTTTGAGATAATGTCGGCCAGTCGCGCATAAGTCAAATCTGAGCCGGAGGGAAGGCAAATTCCTCTTTCAAACAAACTTTCTGAAACGCTGCCTCCGAAATGGGGCAGCGTTTTGTATATCGGCTGGCAATGCATGGGCTTCCACGTTCGCCGGCACTCGATACCTTCCGACGCCAGTGCCATTAGAATGTCTTCCGGCGACAGGTGTTCACGCTTAATTTGCAAGGCGCTTAACCACCGGTTGGATGACATATCAGCATTACCTGTCTGAAAATGAATACTTTCGATGCGGGACAATGCATTTTGGTAAGTAAAAAAATTGGCCCGACGCTGCCTTACCCGCATATCGATGACCTCCAACTGCCCCCGCCCGATGCCCGCACATACATTACTCATCCCGTAGCTGTAACCTATTTCCCGATGCTCGTAATGCCCCACCGGCTCGCGTGCCTGGGTCGCGAGAAAGCGGGCCTTTTCGATGTAATGCGCATGATCCGACAGCATTGCTCCCCCGCCGGAAGTGGTGATAATTTTGTTACCATTAAAAGACAATACCCCGATATCGCCAAAGGTCCCGGCTTTCCGGCCACGGTATTCCGAACCGAGCGCTTCCGCGGCGTCCTCGATCAATGGGACTTCGTGTTTTTTACACAAATACACAGTTTCGTCCAGCATCGCCGGCATTCCATACAAATGCACGACGATCACGGCTTTGGGCTTCTGCCCAAGGTGTGCGTAATGCAAAATAGCGTCCTCCAACGCATTCGGGCACATATTCCAGGTTACCGGCTCACTGTCGATGAATACCGGCGTCGCGCCTACGTACATGATCGGATTGGCCGTAGCGACGAAGGTGAGCGACTGGCAAAGCACGATATCGCCTTTGCCGATGCCAAGCGCCAGCAATGCCAGATGAATGGCCGCAGTCCCCGACGATACTGCTAATGCATGCCTGCTGCCTGTATAGCGGCATAACCCTTCCTCGAATGCATCGATATTCGGCCCGACCGGTGCAATCCAGTTCGTATCAAATGCCTGTTGAACGTACTTCATTTCCCGCCCGCTCATATGCGGGGGCGAAAGATGGATTTTGTATTGCATAGTGTGTTTCGTTTAAATGATAACCCTCGCTGGATTTCCAACAACCTTTGCATAATCAGGCACATCGCGCACTACCACTGCGCCCGCCCCGATCACGCACTCTTTACCGATAGCAATCCCCGGCGCCACCACGCTTCCCGCACCGACGAGCGTGCATTCTCCCACACGTACGCTCCCGCACAGCGTAGCGGCCGATGCAATGTGAACGAAATCGCTGATCAGACAATCGTGATCGACAATAGCTCCGGTATTGACGATTACATGATCGCCGATGCAACTCCCCGCCTGAACGATCGCGCCATGCACAATGACCGTCCCCTCACCGATTACGACCGTGTTATCCACAATCGCCGCGGGATGAATGGCTTTTCCAAAAGCATGGCACACAGAGTCAGCTATGCGCTTGCGATCCTGATTGTTGCCTATTGCGATGATGAGCTTTTCCGATCCCTTGAAATCAGGCGTATACGGGCGTATAACGTGCGCGCCAGGCTGCCATAGCCCGATCCTATTGTCGTCGAAAACACCTGTAACCCGTTCTCCGCAGGCTGAGAGAATGCTTACCACGACCTTCGCATGGCCGCCTGCGCCGTGGATCAGCATGCGGCGTTTCCTTCGGAGGGAGCGGCTGCCGCATTATCGCTGCCGCGGTAAACTCGCAGCATTTGGAGTGCTGTTTTGTAAATGATCAGCATATCCATCTGCCATGTGACATTGCTGACGTACGCCGCATCATATTCCAATTTCTCCTCCCAGCCAAGGTTATTCCGGCCGTTGATTTGTGCCAAACCGGTCATACCCGGCTTCACAGCGTGGCGCAAATGCTGCTCCGCATTGTAAAGCGGCAGATATTCCGCCAGCAGCGGCCGCGGGCCGACGATGCTCATATCTCCC
Source organism: Dyadobacter beijingensis DSM 21582 (assembly GCF_000382205.1). Classification (GTDB taxonomy): domain Bacteria; phylum Bacteroidota; class Bacteroidia; order Cytophagales; family Spirosomataceae; genus Dyadobacter; species Dyadobacter beijingensis. The sequence goes on along the minus strand of NZ_KB907790.1, from coordinate 188,970 downwards.
CGAAGCACGTTCCAGAACTGCGGCAGTTCGTCCAATGACAACCGCCGGATAATCCTCCCTAGCCGGGGAATAGGCCGACTGGCACATTGCATGGTCCTGAATTTGTAGATCAGGAACAACTGCCCGTGCAAGCCCGGCCTTTGCTGCACGAAAAACGGGCTGCCTTTGAAATACACCCATAAAAGCGGCGGCAATACAACAAAAAACGGCAACGAGGTAATCAACCCCGTTGCCGCCAGAAAAATGTCTGAGATCCTTTTTCCTCTTGAAAGATACATGATGTCATACGTTAAACAGCTCCGGATATTTATCTGGGGCCGCTTCTCGCATGATTTCGTAAACAGTTTCAAAAATGTCGTCCATATTGGGCTTCGAGAAATAATCGCCGTCAGAGCCGTAAGGCGGGCGGTGATCTTTCGCAGCAATCGTTACCGGAGCCGAATCCAGCCAACGGTAAGCATGCTGCCCTTCCAAAACCTGTTGCATCATAAAACCCGATGCACTCCCGGGCAGGTCCTCATCGGCGAAAATGACCCGGTTTGTCTTCTTAATGGACTCCACTATCCTGTTGTCGACGTCGAACGGCAGGAGTGTCTGCACATCGATGACTTCAACTTCAATGCCTGAATGCTGCAATTGAGAAGCGGCCTCCATTACTATACGACACATTGAGCCATAGGTAACAATGGTGATATCACTTCCTTCCCGTAAAATTTCGGGTTGCCCCAATGGAATGCAGTATTCGCCGACATTATCGGGCAAAGTTTCTTTCTGGCGATAGGAATTCAGCGGTTCCACGATCAACGCAGGATCGTCGCCTTGCATTAATGTATTGTAAAAACCGGCCGCCTGGGTAAAGTTGCGCGGAACAACCACGTGCAGGCCGCGAAGGCTGCTCAGCATTGTACCCATCGGCGAGCCCGAATGCCAGATCCCTTCCAGCCGGTGCCCGCGCGTACGAATGATCAGCGGGGCTTTCTGGCCTCCGGCCGTCCGGTAACGAAGTGATGCCAGGTCGTCCGTGAGCGTCGCCAACGCGTAGTAGATGTAATCGAAATATTGGATTTCAACAATAGGGCGCAGGCCGCGCATCGCCATACCGATCCCCTGGCCGATGATCGTCGTTTCACGGATTCCGGTGTCGGTAATGCGGATTTCGCCGTATTTTTCCTGCAAACCCGCGAAGCCCTGGTTCACATCGCCGATAAAGCCGATGTCTTCCCCCAATGCCACCACACGCGGGTCTTTCGCAAAAAGTGCGTCGAAATAAGACCGTATCACTTCCCGCCCGTCGACAACCGGGCTATGCTCAGAAAATACCGGGCTGATCGGCTCAACGAGCATCGGAGACTCGGGCGTTTCGCTGTATAAATGCGTGTTGAAACGCGCTTTGTTCGCTTTCAGGTTATCCTTCAAAAACAGCTGTAATGCTTGCTTTTCCGCGTTTTCCTCCCTGCCGATGATCCGTAGAACGCGGCGCACGGCGGCGATCATATCCCGGCGGACGGGCAGATAGGTCTTTTGCAGATCGAGAATGGCGCCGTTGATCTCGGTCGTCAGTGTGCTGGCGCGTGCTGCGTCCTGCAAAAGCTGGATCGTTTCGTTGTACTCCGCGTCCAGCTCCTTCCGGTAAGCCTGCCAGGCCGCATTGCGCTCGTTCAGCGCCTTTTCCTTGGCCTCCCGCTCGATCTCTTCCAGCTCGTCGTCGGTAGCGTAGCCGTTTTTCAATATCCAGTCCCGGAAACGGACGTTGCAGTCGCGCTCACGTTCCCAGTTCAGCCGCTGTTTCGACTTGTAACGCTCATGCGAGCCAGAGGTGGAATGCCCTTGCGGCTGCGTCAGTTCGGTGACGTGTACGAGCACCGGTATGTGATTTTCGCGGGCTAATTTGGCCGCCTTTTGATAAGTTTCAACCAGCGCAGGATAATCCCAACCACTCACGGCCATGATCTCGATGCCGTCGCCGTCTTCATTGCGCTGCAAGCCGGCCAATGCCTTCGAAATACTGCCCTTAGTTGTCTGATATTCAACAGGTACCGAAATACCATAACCATCATCCCACACGGAAGCGATCAGCGGGATCTGCAACACGCCGGCCGCATTCATCGCCTCCCAGAACATTCCCTGGGAAGTGGAGGCATCGCCGATAGTCGAGAACACCACTTCGTTTCCCTCCCGGGAAAATGTGGTCATATCATGCAATTCAGAATTTTCGCGGTATAATTTGGAAGCGTATCCGAGGCCCACAGAGCGTGGTATCTGGCCTGCCGTAGAAGATATATCGCAAACGGAATTGTACAATTTCGTTTGATCCAGCCACTGACCATTCTCATCTACCCAACGCGTGGAAAAGTGGCCGTTCATCGACCGGCCGCCCGTGTTCGGTTCGTGTTCCAGATCGGCATGGGCGTACATTTGGGCAAAAAATTGCTGCCAGGTGAGATTCCCGACAGCCGCTTCGATGGTTTGGTCCCTGTAATATCCCGAGCGAAAATCACCGGGTTGAAAAACTTTGGAAAGTGCAATCTGTGCAACCTCCTTGCCGTCTCCGAAAATTCCAAATTTAGAACGACCGCCCATAGTATCCTTCCTCCCCAGCAAACTTACCTGACGACTCTCGCATGCGAGGCGGTAATCGTCGATAATCTCTTCCTTATTCAAAACACTGGAACCGGTCAAACTATCATTTTGAAGCATAAGCAAAAATCACGGGTTTTAATCCGTTAGTTAAATTACGTTTTTTTGAATGCAAGCCAAAATTAGGCAGGAAAATAATAAACACTACACCGCAGCGCGTACTTTTGGGGCATTGTTAATATTGGTTAACGATTATTATATTTAACTTTTTAAGCATTAATCTTGTTTAACAATAAGTTTTTCACCACTTAAAGTATAGTTACAACTATGAAAGTATTCTTTTCAGCGCTGGTATTGATCCTCGGGCTGACCACCGTAAGTTTTGCACAGAAAGGTGTGCTGAAATTCAAAGAAGAAACACACAAATTCGGCAAAGTACCACAAGGAACACCCGTTACGCACGAGTTTGTATTCACCAACACAGGCTCTGATCCCGTGATCCTTTCAAACGTAACCGTTTCTTGCGGATGTACTACACCGGTATGGTCCAAAGATCCTGTACTTCCTGGTAAAACCGGTTCCGTAAAAGCGACATTCAATGCAGCAGCAGCAGGTCCTTTCAACAAGCCTGTAACCGTTTTCAGCAACACAGAAGGTGGTTCAATTACCCTTTACCTTAATGGAGAAGTGGTTCCCAAAGCAGCGGCGAAACCGTCTTCCAAATAAACTTTCAGCAAAGATTTTTGCAGTGGCCGTTCCAGTGGGACGGCCATTTTTGTTTGGTTACTAACTGATTAATAGGCCGATCTGTCGTAGAATGACCGGCGGCGGGTCACTTTCAGATCTTGCAGGATGGCCGACTTCACTTTCAACGTAAAGTTGTAGTTGCTCGCCCGGGCGGCGCTGCCCGCAAACGGCGTCCAGTTGAAACTCATATCCCAGCAATGCAGGTCGCGCGCGAGACCGATCTGCGTGATCGTCGGCTGAAATGCTACGAAGTCGAACCCGGTGCTGAGGGTCACTTTGAGGTTTTTGGACAGACTTAAATCACCCGTAGCCTGTACCGCCTGGATAATGGTGGCTCTGGAAAGACCGGTTTTCGTCAACCCGAAGTTGTAGTTCAGGGAGATATTCCAGGGGATATTGAAATCGACGTACAAATCGGGGTTCTGCCGGACATACTCCATTGCCTCTTTCTTGGCCTGTGCATTCGGGTCGTTCGGGTTGGTCTGGTTATTGTTGGTATTGGTATTATTGTTAGAAGTGCTTTTCGGGGAGAAGCTGGTTCCTAATGTAAAACCAAGGTTTTGGAGGTTGGCCAATCCTTGCCCCGAAGTAATGGCGTACTTATTAATTTTTGTACCAATCTGATTACCAGTAATATTCGGGTTTGCCACGTACGTGTACGGGTCCAGGTTCATGTTGAAGTTCAGGTTCAGGTTACGCCCGATCCGCGCATTCGCATTAATGGTGATATTGGATAAATTCAGGGAGTCGGCCAGCAGGTTGTAGCTTCCGCCCAAGCTCAGGTTATCCAGCAGCGACACTTTTTCGAACTGCTGCGCCGCCGTGTCGCTCTTGCTTTTCAGCTTCATTTCGAACGAGTTATTCAAACTGAAAGAGATCACACTCGACGCCCGCCCGTTCGCCACACCCGACCCGACCCCGCGGAATTTCGAAAGCGACAGTTCGCGCACCTCGCCCTTCCGGTCGGTTACCTGGATGCGCTCGTAGAACCCGAAAGCGTCGCCGGTAAAATCTGGCGTATAAGTGAATGATACCGAAGGAATTACCGTGTGCCGGATGGCTTCCAGCCGCTTGCCGCCGAAGAAGAATGTCCCGTAAAAACGCGTGTTCATACCCGCCCCGAAGTTGTAGGAATACTCAGTCCCAACCTTTTTCAAAGTATCGATACGGATCGAATCACGGCCTGTTTTCGTGTAGCGGTATTGTTTTGTAAATACCTCGCCGGACAGCGACATGCTTGGGGTAATGTTCACAAAACGCAGCACCTTGAAGTTCGGCAGTGAAATCGGCAGGCTGTAACGGCCGGTAAACTGCGCGTCCTTCAACATGTCGGGAAGGTTGTTCAGGTTAAATGAAACCACCTTCGTTTTGTTCAGGCGACTCGTATCGATCTTCGCATCGCTCACGACAAAGCCCAGGCGGCTGTAAGAAGTATCGACGGCCGTAAGGGAGTTCGTCAATGCGTAATTTCCGCTGAAATCGAGGCCGAGACGGAAGCTTTCGTACCAGCGACCGCTGCCGCCTTTCAATGCGAAAGGCGCGATCTGGTTCACACCGAAGCTGAAATCGGACGAAACGTTCGTCTTGCCGCCCTCGCGTCGCTGCGTCGTCGGGTTGATCTGCCCGAAGTTCTGGTTCACGCGCAGGGACGCCGCGCCGCGCATGTATTGCCCGAATGTGCGGTTGTATTGTACCGAGGAACTGGCCACGTTGGACGTATATCGGTTCACATCGAACGACTGCTGCTGGTTATAGGTATTGCTGCTCACGTTCACGTTCGCCGAAAACGTAGAATTCCCCCTCGCCTTGGGCGCGTGCGACCATACGACGCTGAAATCGTTGGTACCGCCGGTTCCCAGCAGCCTCTGAAGCTCGTCGCTGGATTTGTTTTTATTGAATGCGAGAGAAAAATTACCCGAATACTTGTAACGCTCGATATAGGTCGATTGGAGCCGCAACCCCCAGCTGCCATTGGAATAAATCTGCCCGGTTACCTCCGCATTAATGTACTCGCTGATCGCAAAATAGTAACCCCCGTCGCGCAGGTAAAACCCGCGGCCGTTAGGCTCTTCCCCGTAGGTCGGGAAGATGACGCCGCTCGTACCGTTTTCCTTCTTTTTGGGAAAAGGGAAAAACCCGAATGGCAATGCAATGGGCAGCGGTACATCGCTGATAACGAGGTTGAACGGCCCCGAAATCACCTGCTTCTTGTTCACCATCTTGATTTTCGGCGCATTGATGAAGTAATGCGGGTGGGTAAGGTTACAGGTGGTATAAATGGAATGCCGTATGTAAAAATTGCCCTCCGTGTCCTTCTTCACCTTTTCCCCACGGATATTACCATCGCCCTCCTGGGTAACAATACCCTGAATAAGCGCCTTTTTAGATTTGAAATTATAGCGGATTTCCTTGGTATTGTACGTCTCCGGACCATCCTGGAAGATCGGCTCGCCGGCCATTTTCTTTGCCGTTGAATCATAAGTCCCGACGGCGTACACCTCGTTGGTGATCCAGTTCAGGCGGATGTAATTGGCTTTGAGGTTAATGGTCCCGTAGTTGACTTCCGCATTGCCGTACAAATGAACCTGCTTCAAAACAGCGTCCATAATCGTAGAATCCTCAGAATGGTATTCGACCGTATTTTCGAGGTCATCGGGGTTTTTCAGCGTATCGGCAACTGTGGAATCGGCTGGTAAACCATTGTTAGCGAGCGTACTATCTGCGTTTACGCTACCTCTCGGAACGGACGTAGCAGGTTGGCCGGCACGGGAAGTATCCGTACCTGCTTGCTTTTGCACTGTAAGAAGGGAATCCGCTGATTGCTTTGCAGAAGTCGAACTTTTTAGCTTACCCTGATTTTTCCCGGAACCCTTGGAGCGTTGCTGCACACATGCCACAGTGCTGAACAGGAGAAACGCCACAACTACCGACGATATAATAATCGCCTTTCTTTTCAGTTCTAACAATTAGCGTATTTTTGCATATCGAATTTCAAAATTAAGCACAGAAAGCTCTTTCGCGTAAGGCCCCAACCAAAAAATAATGTTAAAACTTCTTAAATTAGTAATTGTAGCATGTTTTCTGCTGGCGAGCGTTGCCTTTGTTTTTCAGCAAGAACCGGTTACTGAGAAATCGGGCAGCAGGGTAAATACAGTAGTCATCGACGCCGGCCACGGCGGCAAAGACCCCGGCACCAGGGGCAAATACACCAAGGAAAAAGACGTAGCACTGGCCGTCGCATTGGAGCTCGGCAAGAAGATCAAAGCGGAAACGCCGGATGTGAAAGTGCTTTTCACGCGGTCCACGGACGTATTCATCGAACTCGGCGAACGCTCCGCATTCGCCAACCGCAACAATGCCGACCTGTTCATCTCGATCCACTGCAACGCCACGCCGCGCTCCCGTACGGTGCGAGGTACCGAAACCTTCGTAATGGGTTTGCACAAAACCGAGGGTAACCTGGAAGTCGCGAAACGGGAGAACTCCGTAATCTTGCAGGAAACCAATTACAAGCAGAAATACAAGGGTTTCGACCCGGAGTCTCCGCTGGCGCACATTATGCTCGCTAACTATCAAAGCGCGTTCATTTCCAGCAGCGTAAAACTCGCCGATCTGATCGAAAAGAAATTCCAGTCGATTTCCGAGCGCGACAGCCGCGGCGTCAAACAAGCCGGGTTCCTCGTGCTATGGCGCTGCGCCATGCCCAGCGTATTGATCGAAACAGGTTTCCTTTCCTCACCCGACGAAGAAGAATACCTGAGCTCCGACGCCGGACAGGAAGAGGTAGCCAAATGCATTCACGCGGCATTTATGGCATATAAAAAAGATATGGACCGGTAGTGAACCAGTGACATATTGCCTTAATTTGTCAAAACAAACTAATAGTCCATGAAAATATCAAGAGAAGCAAAAGTCGGAATCATGGCGCTCTTCGCCATTGTCATGCTGTATTTCGGCTTCCATATCCTCAAAGGCTCCGACGTTTTTTCCAGAACTTACAAATACCACATCGTTTACGACAATATCGATGGCCTGACCGTCTCCAATCCCGTGTTATTGAATGGTTTGAATGTCGGCCGTGTGCAGGAGATCAAGCTGCTCCAAAACCGCGGCAACCAGCTGCTGGTAACGGTGGATGTACAAAAGGGCATTTCGGTGCCGCAGGGAACAGGTGCTATACTGGCCGACGGCGGGCTGCTCGGCGGCAAGGTAATCCACCTTGCGATGGGCACCGGCGCGGCGATGAAGGACGGCGATACGCTCGTAGCGCGCAAAGAGTCAGGTATTTCGGCTGTTTTGCAGGAAAAAGCATTGCCGCTTGTTTCCCATGCCGATTCACTCATCAAAAACCTCGACCTCGTGGTAGGCGGTTTCCAGGAAACCGGTTTGATCCTGAACCAGGTTTTGAGGAACTATAACCAGACCGGCACCAGCCTGCAGGGTTTACTGGCTGAAAACCGCTCGAACCTGCTCACCATGACATCAAACCTGAATAAACTCACTACTTCACTCCTGGAAACCGAGAAAGAGCTGAAACCACTGCTGGCCAAAACCGGCACCCTGGCCGATTCGCTGAATGCACTGCGGCTTGGGGAAACCGTTACCAGTGCCAGAAAGACCATTGAAGAGCTGCACACATTGCTCGCCAGCGTGGAAGCAGGCAAGGGCACGGCGGGCAAGCTCGTGAAGGACGAGACATTGTATAACAACCTCAACCGCACGATGATCAGCATGAACAAGCTGCTCACCAATTTCCGCGAGCATCCGAAGCGCTACATCAATGTGTCGGTTTTTGGTAAAAAAGACAAAGGACCTGCCGAATCGCCGCTCGACACGGCTACGACCGTCAGATAGAACCCGTCATTTTTCAAATAAATGTGAAAGTCGTTTGCTTACCGGTAAACGACTTTTTACATTTGAAATAAGCCCATTTGCATTATTCACACCATTCTTCATCATCATGACCAGCCAGGAAAGCCTCCCGCACCTTATCGAAATCCTGAACCGGAAATACGAGCAGGTAAAGCTCGGCGGGGGATCCAAAAAAATCGACGCGCAACACCAGAAAGGCAAGCTCACGGCCCGCGAACGGATCGGTTACCTGACCGACGATGGTTCTCATTTCCTCGAAATCGGCGCATTTGTGGGGGAAGGCATGTATGAAGAAGACGGCGGCTGCCCGTCCGGCGGCGTGGTGGTGGGCATTGGCTATGTTTCGGGAAAACAATGCATGATCGTCGCCAACGACGCTACCGTGAAAGCCGGTGCCTGGTTCCCGATCGCGGCCAAAAAAAACCTGCGCGCGCAGGAGATCGCGATGGAAAACCGGCTGCCGGTGATCTACCTCGTCGACAGCGCGGGCGTGTACCTGCCCATGCAGGCGGAGGTATTCGCGGACAAGGAGCATTTCGGCCGCATTTTCAGGAATAATGCGCAGATGTCGGCAATGGGCATCGTACAGATTTCGGCCATTATGGGTGCCTGTGTGGCGGGCGGGGCGTATTTGCCCATTATGTCCGACGAGGCATTCATTGTCGAAGGCACAGGCTCCGTTTTCCTGGCGGGGCCGTATTTGGTAAAATCATCCATCGGAGAAGATATCGACGCGGAATCGCTCGGCGGCGCTACCATGCATTGCGAAATATCCGGCGTGACGGACAACAAGTTCCCCGACGATAAATCCTGCCTCGACGCCATTAAGCGGCACATTGATAAAATAGGCAGGCCCTTATCCGCCGGCTACGATCGCAGGCCATCCCAAAATCCCGCACGCGAGCCCGGGGAAATCTATCAACTGCTCCCCACCGACCGCCTGAAACCCTATGACGTGCTGCCCATCCTCGAATGCATGGTGGACGGCTCGGAGCTCGATGAATACAAGCCCGATTACGGCAAAACCCTCATATGCGCCTACGCACGCGTGGACGGCTGGGCGGTAGGCATCGTGGCCAACCAGCGCAAAATGGTGAAATCGGGCAAAGGGGAAATGCAAATGGGCGGGGTCATCTACGCCGAAGCCGCCGACAAGGCTGCGCGCTTCATTATGAACTGTAATCAGAAGAAAATCCCGCTCGTGTTTTTCCATGACGTCACCGGCTTTATGGTCGGCAGCCGCGCGGAGCAGGGCGGCATTATCAAGGACGGCGCCAAAATGGTGAATGCCGTCGCTAATTCGGTGGTACCGAAGTTTACATTTATTATCGGCAACTCCTACGGCGCCGGGAATTACGCCATGTGCGGCAAAGCTTACGATCCGCGGCTGATATTCGCCTGGCCGACAGCCCAAATGGCCGTGATGAGCGGTGCTACGGCTGCGCGCACATTGTTGCAAGTGCAAACGGCCACGCTGAAAGCCAAAGGCGAAACCATCACGCCGGAAGCGGAAAAGGAGCTTTTGAAACAGATTACCGACCGTTATAACGAAGAACTGTCGCCCTACTACGCTGCCGCGCGTCTTTGGGTAGACGGCATTATCGATCCCGTGGAAACGCGGCGCATCATTTCCGCCGGCATCGAAGCCGCCAATCAGGCACCCATCGAGAAGCCATTCAATGTGGGTGTAATCCAAGTTTAATTTTGAATACTATCTAAACCTGTCAATTATGTCTGAAAAAATAGCGTTCCTCGGACTCGGGAACCTCGGTACTCCTATCGCTGAAAGCCTGCTCGAAGCGGGTTACGAACTGGTTGTCTGGAACAGAACAACCGCCAAAGCAGAACCATTGATCAAACTTGGCGCCACGGTGGTAGAGGACGCCATCGATGCCATTACCCCTGGCGGGCTGGTATTCTCCGTCCTGGCCGACGATAATGCCGTAGAAGAACTATTTTCAATGGAACTGGTGGAAACGCTGGGCAAGGACGGCGTGCACATTTCGATGAGCACCATTTCACCGGAAACCTCGCGCCAGCTTGCGCAGGTGCACGAGTGGTATGGCGCGCATTACGTGGCCGCGCCCATATTCGCCCGGCCGGAAGCGGTGCGCGCAAAAGTGGGTAACATCTGCCTTTCGGGCAATGCAGCCGCCAAAGAGCGCATTAAGCCTATTGTACAGAGTTTCGTGAAAGGCGTTTTTGATTTCGGAGACGACCCGGGCGCGGCGAATGTGATCAAGCTCGCCGGCAATTTCATGATCGCGTGCAGCCTCGAAATGATGGGCGAAGCATTCACTATGGCCGAAAAGAATGGTATTTCAAGACAAAGCATTTACGAAATGCTCACTTCGACGCTGTTTGCGGCCCCTATTTTCCAGAATTACGGAAAAATCGTCGCGCAGCACGCGTACGAACCGGTTGCATTCCGCTTCCCGCTGGGCTTGAAGGACATTAACCTCACACTCCAAACCGCCTCGAATGTGAATGCGCCCATGCCATTTGCAGACATTATCAAAAACCGCTTTATTTCCGGCCTCGCCAAAGGCCGTGAGAACCTCGACTGGGGAGCATTGGCACTAGGCGCTTCCGACGATGCCGGCCTGGCCCTGTAACATAAAAAAGCCTGGTTCGCGTGTCCCTGACAGAGCACGTGAACCAGGCTTTTCACATAAAATTACTTATCGTCCAACCTGCTCGCTGTAACGCCGTGGGTCATACCCCTTCGCGAACAGCGGATACTGGTCAAAAATACGCCTTACAACGCTCCGGTAATGGTTATTGGAACTTTCAGTTCCTTTAAATATCCCCGAAGCATATCCTCTCCAAACAACCTGATCACTCTCGGCATCGATGAGCGAAACGATCAGCGTGCCTTTGTCGAGCGCGTATTTGATCGGCTCGTACCGGAAGCCTTCGTTCTCCGTATCCACCCAGTTCTTGATCACCGGCTGCATATAGCCCTGATAACGCAGGTTATCATAGAAAATCCCGTAGTTGACCAGCAGTGTGGGTTTTTCGGCAGTGAGCTTGTAGCCTCTTACCTGCATCTGGCGACGGATCGCCTCGTAAATTTCGGTGCAAAGATTGTTGGTATCCCTCTCACATTCCAGAAACGTATAAGAAGAGTAATCTTTAAAATTGGTCTCGTAGCTGTAATCATGCTCCACAAACACTTTCCGGCCACTGGAACACCCTGCAATCACGACTACGAGCAGTAAAGCGGCATAAATAGTAATAGACCTCAGCATAAGCATTTAAATTTGTCAGGTTGTGAATTAAAATATATCAAGAATGTATTTCGATACTCCCTTACACTGCCAATAGCTTATGCCGATCCTCTAAATCTACCCCAAATAATAAGCTATTGATTTCCGCATTTCAGCTGCCGTTACTACGATATCAAAGGCACATTGCCCGGCCCCTTTCAGCAATGAAAACCTGATTTCCTTTCCTCTATTCTTCTTGTCCTGACGCGTCAGGGCGATAATTTCTTCAATGTCCTCCGGCTTGATCTTCACTTTACCGTACGTCGCGAACAGGAATTCCTCGATATCCGTCAGCGTCTGCTGGTCGATCATCTTACGCTCGAACGACAGGTACGCTTCCATGATCATCCCCACCGCGATGGCTTCCCCGTGGAAAAGCCGCTCTTTGGGAGACTTGTTCAAAAAGCAGGTCTCCACCGCGTGGCCGAGCGTATGTCCGAAATTCAGGATCTTCCGCAAGCCTTTCTCCGTCGGGTCCTGGTCCACCACCTGCTGCTTGATCTTCACCGAATGCGCAATCAGGTCGGGCCATTTTTGTTCTTCGAAATCCTTCCCTCTGATCTCCTCCCATTTCGTCGCGTCGGCGATCAGGCAATGCTTGATTATCTCGGCAAACCCGGACCGTATTTCACGCTCGGGCAATGTTTTAAGAAACACCGGGTCGATGAGCACGCTTTTCGGGATGTTGAAAACGCCCAAATGGTTTTTGAAACCCTGAAAATCAATCCCCAACTTTCCTCCCACGCTCGCATCCACCTGCGACAGCAGGGTCGTCGGAACCTGGATAAAATCTATTCCACGTTTATACACCGCGGCGCAAAAGCCACCCATGTCGCCGATCACCCCGCCGCCCACATTGATGACCAATGCATGCCGGTCGAGTTCCTCTTTCGTCATGGCCTCCCAGATCTTCTCGCAAGTCGCCAATGTCTTGTGCGCCTCGCCGCCCGGAACGGTCACTACACTATGTTTCGGCAAAACCGCCTTCAAAAAGGGATAACAATGCCTTTTGGTGTTGTTATCGGCTATTACTACAATTTTTGAATACTGTTTTGAACTCAAAAAATCCGGTAGACTCTCGCCTATCGGTGCAATTACTACTGACTGGTTCATTCTAAACTATCATTGAGACGGGCTCATCACACATACGATGAGTGCAACCAAATGGATGCGTTGATTTCCAGCTTTTTAAAATAAAATTTTGGAAAACCATTTTAAAGATAGCAATTATTATGCTTATCAAATAAACATTTACTTTTTGTATCCCGAGAAATTTTTCCACAGGTAGCAATCTCAGTTCAAATGCCTGTGCCACGGCTCGTTTGCTTTTTATTTCGTAAAATTGCCGCTTCATTAAAGATTATCCACCGTTATCCTCATACAATCTCAACAAAATGAGTGCTCCGCTGATCTCTGGAATTCAACAGGTAGGAATTGGTTGTCAGAATGTCCCCGAAACCTGGAAATGGTACCGGCAGGTGCTGGGTTTCGATGTGCCCGTATTCGACGAAAAAGCGGACGCGCCGCTGATGACGCCTTACACGGGCGGCAAAGTGCATTCGCGGCAGGCGGCACTGGCAATCAATATGGCCGGCGGCGGCGGGTTGGAAATCTGGTCGTTCACGAGCCGCGTGTCACAACCTGCGAATTTCAAAGTGGAAATCGGCGACCTGGGCATTAACGCGATCCGTTTTAAAGCACCCGACGTAAAAAAGGCACACGAATGGGTGAAAAGTCATTCCAGAGAAGCCACCGGTCCGCTTGTGAAACTCCCCGAGGGCGAAGGATTCTGGGGCACGGACCCTTACGGCAATACTTTCCAGATCACCAGCGACGCTACCTGGTTCCAGACCAAAGGCAAGCATGTCGGCGGTGTAGCGGGTGTAGTAGTAGGCGTATCTGATGTGGATAAATCGATTGTTTTTTACCAGAACCTGCTGCAACCGCTGGAACTGGTATACGATAAAACCGGCGTTTTCGAAGACCTGCCGACGTCGATCCCCGGCCAGCGCTTCCGCCGGGCGCTGCTCCGCAAGAAATTCACGCCCGACGGCGCATTCAGCCGCCTACTCGGCGACGTGCAGATCGAACTCGTCCAGGCCCTTGACCGCACCCCGAAAAAGATCTTCGAAAACCGCTACTGGGGCGATTGTGGCTACATTCACCTGTGCTTCGACACGCTGGATATGGACACATTGAAAACAAAACTCCAGGCCCAGGGCTACCCCTTCACGATCGACAGCGAAAGCTCCTTCGGCATGGAAAACGCCGCCGGCCGCTTCGCCTACCTCGAAGATCCGGACGGAACCTTGATCGAGCTCGTGGAGACACATAAGGTACCTATTCTGAAAAAGCTTGGCTGGTTTATGGATTTGCAAAAACGCGGGCTGAGAAAGCCCTTGCCGAACTGGATGTTAAAGGCAATGGGACTGGGGAAGGTGAAAGACAAATAGTACTAATTTTATCTTTGTTAAATACAGTTATTCGAAATTAACCATGTAAATTTGCAAGTCAAGTTCAAATTTACATGGTTAATGATAAATCGAGTCATTGAGCAAAGCGTTCTAAGATCGCTAAACTTCTTTCCCGCAGTCGGTATCCTCGGCCCGCGTCAGGTTGGAAAAACAACTTTGGCGAGGAAGCTGATTGATGGACTAAGCAAACCTGCTATCTATTATGATTTGGAACTCGTCGAAGATTTCGAGACGCTTTCCCAAAACGCCACCTGGGTTCTCGAAAATAGTATCGATAAAACGATTGTAATAGATGAAGTACAGCGTTATCTGCCATTATTCCCCCAACTACGCGCATTGATCGACCGCAAGCGGGAGGCCGGGCGGTTCATATTACTGGGCTCAGCATCGCCGGATTTCTTACAAAAAAGTTCCGAGTCACTGGCCGGCAGGATTGCTTATCACGAGCTTTCCCCCATTTTAAAATCAGAAGCGGAATCCGCATTTATCCCTCAGCCGACGCATTGGCACCGTGGAGGTTTCCCGGATGCGCTGCTCGCGCCCGATAGTGGATACTGGTACCAATGGCAGCAGAATTTTATTAAAACTTACGTGGAACAGGATTTGTCTGCCATGGGGATTTCAACCACTATCCCCTTGCTCAATAACTTTCTGCGAATGATATCGCATCTCCACGGCTCGTTACTTAACTACTCGACATTAAGTAATTCGCTGGGAATGGCTAACGCTACCGTAAAGCGATATGTTGAAATTCTCGAACAAGCCTATTTGATAAGGAGGCTGGAACCGTGGTTTGTTAACGTAAGCAAAAGGATCGTCAAAAGCCCAAAAATCTACATTCGCGATTCGGGGAATCTGCATTTCCTCAGTAACATTCGCCATTATGAAGATCTGATAACACATCCTATCGCAGGTGCATCCTGGGAAGGTTACGTAATCGAACAAGTCATTCCATTGCTCGATCCGGCGATCCGGCCGTATTTCTATCGGACTTCCAATGGAGCTGAAATGGATCTGGTGCTGGTAGACGGCATTACGCCGGTAGTTTCTATTGAAATAAAACTATCGCTGGCACCAGCGCTGAAAAGAGGCTCAACCGAGTCGGTTGCGGATTTGAAAACAAAAAACAATTATGTAGTGACGCCAAACGGCGGCAATGTTGCCGTACGTCCGCAATGGGTGCATTGCAACATCCACGAGCTGATCGGGCATTTGAGAACACTTAAACTAATTGCGGAATAACTTAGTACTTGCTTCCCACCCAGGCCAGTAACGGCAGCGCTACAAACAGCCCCAGCCCAACCTGCCAGCCCGCAAATGCGGCCACAATGATCGCTAGCAATCCAACAATCACCGGATACAGGTACAGCAGCATCCCAAACAAAACAGAATCATAGAAAACCGATCTTGCGGTCAGTTTCGCGGCTTTTTTCTCGAAGAAGGAATACAGCGGCAGGTGGATCATGCGGCCGGCCCAGCCTATTGCACCCAGTAATGGACTGCTTTTCGCTTTCGGTGCCGCGCATTTATCGAAGAACGCATTTAGTTGACGTTGCTGCTCGGCTTTGGGCGCATCCGCGGGAATGGTGAGGATTTCGGCGTTCATTTTGCGGTCGAGGATTTCGTTGAATTCCCGGAGCCATTTTTCGTATTCCTGCGGGCTGGTTTGAATGTCTTCCGCGGCGATGGCTTCGCCGAAATTCAATGATACGCGCTTGCCCGGGCCGCGAAAATTTTCGTAGTTCAGGCCGGTCGGAATGACTTTCATGCTTTGCAGGGCATCTTCGCCGTACCAGATTTTGTACGCCATCCGGGCGGTACCTTTGCCCAGCGGGCGCAGGCGCCATTCATTGACACAAATCCCTTCAGAAAACACGACTACCGCATCGCCCTTTTTCAATGCATCGTGACTTTCCTGTGCCGTAACATCATGGTTTTTAACATATTGCCTTCCTTCCGAACCGCGGAAAACCGGGATCAGATTGATCTGCCGCAGCCAGAATGCGGCCGCTTTTTTGCGGAAAACATCGCCCCGCGTGAGCGTGTGAATGGGCTGTTCCAGGACGGAACCGATCACCACGGCGTCGAAAAACGAATCGGGGTGGTTGGATGCGAGGAGCAGGGGCGCTCCTTTGGGTAATTGATCGAAATTGGCTACGCAAAGCTTCCGCAGATATATGGGCAATGCCAGACGGACCAGGAAACGCGAGAAATAGTAAAACAAAGCTTCTGAAATAAGTTTTTTGCAAAATTAGGTGAATATTTGGTTATTGACGCCCTGTAAAGCCTAATGCGAGATCAGGAATGCGTTTAAAAGACTATCCCCAAATTATCCGGAAAGCCTGGGCAGGGTTCGATAATTCAATCGGGGTCAAATTTGTAGAAGATATCAGTGCCAAGGTTTCGACCAACCACGTGTTCCGCGTCACGCTCGACAACGACGATAAGGTGGTGGCGAAACTTTCCTATTTTGGAAAATACGAACATTTCAAGGAAGACCACCGGATCATCCAGGCCCTTTCCAATAACCTGCTGTACCCATTCGAAAACGTACTGGCAAAGTCGCTGGTGAAGAATAACCAGGTATATACCTACCGCTATCAGGAGGATTTTGTCGATACCTGGGTGGTTTTTTACAACCCGATCCGCGCCATGAACCGCCTGCCGCGGCGCCTGGACGAAGAGCATATCCGCAAGCTTGGCACCGAAACAGCCAAATTTCACCAGGCATGCTTCCGGGCCAGCCGATCGATCCCGAAATCGTCCAAAAACCTCCGGACGGACATTCATCATTTGCTGGAAATCCTGGAAACGGACACGGGCAAATACGAGCATCGCGGGTATATTAACATCCTGCAAAAGCAATGCGATATTTTCATGAAAAATATCCAGCGGCTCAATGTCAGTTCGTTCGACCTGATGCCCGTTTTTGTGGACTGGAACATCGGAAATTTCTCGGTTACCGACGATTTGAAGCTGTTTTCCCGCTGGGATTACGACTGGTTCCGGGTATCGTCGCGCGTGATGGACTTCTATTTCTTCAGCCGGGTGTGTTCCAATGTCGGCGACCGCACGGTGTTCAGCTACCTCATCGGGCCGCTGATGGAAGAACGGTTCATTATGTTTTTACAGGAATACCATAAAGTGTACCCGCTGACCGAGAACGAGGTACGCTTTATGAAGGAAGCTTACCGCTTTTTTATATTGAATTACGTGATCAAATACGGTAAATACTTTTTCCACCGCTCGTACTGCACCAAGCTGCAACGGGAGGCTTACGACCTGTATTTCCCGTCGATCGACGGCTTCGATGCCGACAAAATACTGCGCGCACTGAAAATCTGACGCGGCCCTATCCACCCATTTCGCTCCAAGACACCGACTGTATGATCCTCGATAACTTTAAATCCGTCATTTCGAAGTACGACGTAATTTTCTTTGACGCATTTGGCGTGCTTAAAACCTACAACGGGCTGATTCCCGGCATTGAAAACACATTCTCCTACCTGCGCGAGCATGAAAAGGACTTTTATGTAGTTACCAATGACGCTTCCCGCAGCCCCGAACAGCTCGCCCAAAGTTATGTGAACCTCGGTGTGAACGATGTCACACCGGACCGGATCATTTCGTCGGGCATGCTCGCACGCGAGTACCTGGACCTGAAAGTGCGGCAGGGGGTTGTTGCCTACCTCGGCACGGAAAATTCGGCGCATTACATTGAAACTTCCGACCTGCGCACGCTTTCCATTCGCCAGCTGGACCTGGCCAATGTGAACGACATCAATGCATTGGTGTTCCTCGACGACGAAGGTTTCGACTGGAACACCGACCTCACCAAAACGCTCAACCTGCTGCGTAAACGTAATATCCCGGTGATCGTCGCCAACACCGACAAAACCTACCCGGCATCGCGCAGCCGCGTCTCATTCGCGATCGGCGCATTGGCGAAGATGATCGAAGACACGATCGGGCGGCAGTTTATCCGCTTCGGCAAACCCGATCCGCAGATGTTCATTTTTGCTTACCAGCACATTAAAAACTACCCTAATGTGAGCAAAAAGCAGATTCTCATGGTAGGGGACACCTTGCAAACGGACATTCTCGGCGGCAACAAATTCGGCCTCGACACCGCGCTCGTGCTCACGGGCAACACGCAGGCCGAGGACGCGGAGGTGCGTATACGCGCGACGGGCATTATCCCGACTTACATTTGCGTGTCGGCTGTTGTGGAATAACCAAAAGCTATTACTTTACCGGCACATAATATTCCCTGAAACGCTGGTCCTCCTGGCCGGCCTCGACGGCTTTGCCCAGTTTTCGGAGCAGTACCGCGCGGTTTTGGTGGCATTGGCCGGCCACGGGCGAATCGGGGAATGAGCGGGCGGAGCGGGTGAAGAGTTCGTAGGATTCGCGGAGCAATGCGGTGTCCTTTTTGGTCATAAAAACCTTTCCTTCTTCGAAATCCTGCTTCCAGCGCCTGGCGATGGGCGTCATGCGCTCGGCTTCCTGAAAAACCTTGAATGCGGGAATGGCCGGGATCTTTGAGTTCCTGGCCACGATCGGCGCGAGCGGTTTGGCGAAGAATGCGATAATCGCCTCTGTGTATCCGAGTGCTTCCTGCCGATTGTGCTCCGGTTGTTTCAACCGCTGCTCTTCGGATGGATTAGTAAAAAACGAAGCCTCCGCCAGCACACCGGGTATGCCGTAGGAATTTCGGAGAACAGACGCCCCGGCGTCGGCAAATATGGTAAAATCCGATACCAGCGAGACGGGCGTGTTGGGTTTATGGAGGTATTTGAGCAGCCTGGCCGCGAGTTCTTTCCCAAAATCCACGCTGGCTGCATTTTCCGATTGGTTTCCGTGGAAATAGATGATCGGGAAATTCACTGCCGAGTCGGCGGTTGCATTGTGGTGTATAGAAATAAAAAGGTCGGCCTTGCGGTCCTTGGCAAGCCTGGCGCGGTCGGGTAGCGGCACCTGGACGTCCTCCATTCGCGTCATCACAACCTTGGCGCCCTTCTTTTCCAGCATTTTCTGCAACAACAGCCCTACCCGCAAGTTAATCCATTCTTCCCGCTCGCCGCCGGGACCTACCCGGTAGCTATCTGTCGCTGCGGTACCGCCGTGGCCGGGATCGATGCAGATGGTCTTGCCTTTCAGTGGTTTTCGCCGCGATTGCGCGAAGGTCAGGGAGGTAATGCCAACGAGAATTAACAGGGTCAGGAGAATGCGGTTCATGCGGATGGATTGTATTGGATTGATAAATTAGGAATGATCAGCCGGTTACGCAAGCCTTATCTACGGTTTACCTGCATTATCCCTTTTCCTCTTATTTTTGCCAAAAATCTTTCTATTTACCAAAAGCACACACTTATGCTTGCCAAAACCTACGGAAGCGCCGTGTTCGGCGTTGATGCCACCGTCATCACCATCGAAGTAAATGTTGGCCAGGGACTGGGATTCTATTTGGTAGGCCTGGCCGACAGTGCCGTCAAAGAGAGCCAGCAGCGTGTGGAAGCCTCGCTGAAACACTTCGGCTACAAAATGCCCCGCCAAAAACTCGTTGTAAACCTCGCTCCCGCCGACATCCGCAAAGAGGGCTCTGCCTACGACCTGCCCATCGCGATCTGCACATTACAATGCTCCGACCAATTAGTTTGCGCCAATAGCACCGAAGACTACATCATCCTCGGCGAACTCTCCCTTGATGGCATTCTCCGGCCCATCAAAGGCGTACTCCCCATTGCCATCGAGGCGCGTAAGCAGGGTTTCAAAGGCATTGTGCTCCCGGCCGAGAACGCTTATGAAGCCGCGATCGTCAACAACCTCGATGTGATCCCCGTCGAAACACTCGCTGACGCCATCGGCTTCTTCAAAGGCACGCAGGACATCGATCCGCTCCGTGTCGACACCCGCGACCTTTTTTTCACATCTCAAAACGAATACGAAGCTGATTTCGAGCACGTGCAAGGGCAGGAGAATATCAAACGCGCGTTGGAAATCACGGCGGCAGGCGGCCACAACGCGATCATGATCGGTCCGCCGGGAGCGGGAAAAACGATGCTTGCCAAGCGCATTCCCAGCATTTTGCCGCCATTAACCTTGCCGGAAGCGCTTGAAACGACTAAAATCCATTCGGTAGCAGGCCGGTTGGGCAAGCAGGCCACGCTGGTTTCGCGCCGGCCGTTCCGCTCGCCGCACCATTCCATCAGCGACGTCGCACTGGTAGGCGGCGGGAGCTATCCGCAGCCGGGGGAAATATCGCTGGCGCACAACGGCGTGCTTTTTCTCGACGAGCTGCCGGAATTTAAAAGGTCCGTGCTGGAAGTCATGCGGCAGCCGCTGGAAGAACGGCGGGTGAGCATTTCGAGGGCGAAAATGGCGGTGGAATATCCGGCCAACTTCATGCTTATCGCCAGCATGAATCCCTGCCCTTGCGGCTATTATAATCACCCGGAAAAAGACTGCGTTTGCGGCCCGGGCGTCGTTCAGAAATACCTTAACAAAATCAGCGGCCCGCTCCTCGACCGCATCGACCTACACGTCGAAGTAACGCCTGTGTCCTTCGACCAGATCTCCTCCACCCGCAAATCCGAAAGCAGCGAGCAAATCCGTGAGCGCGTGATCAATGCCCGCCAGCGCCAGACCGAGCGATTTAAAAACCATAAAGAGACGTATTCCAATGCGATGATGACGCCTGAAATGGTGAAGCAAATCTGCATTATCGAAGAATCCGGCAAAATGCTCCTGCGCAAAGCCATGGAACGCCTCGGGCTCTCCGCCCGCGCCTACGACCGCATCCTCAAAGTTTCCCGCACTATCGCCGACCTCGCCGATAGCGACGATATCAAAGTAGAACACCTCGCCGAAGCGATTCAGTACCGCAGCCTGGACCGGGAGAACTGGGCTGGGTGAAAGCAAAAACTAAACATTAATACGCTATGAATGAATCACTTGTTTCGAAAATCCTTGCAACGCCCGATGCATATCTGGTGTTGGATAAGGTAAATGCCGCGCTTGAAGAAGAAAAGGTCCGCCGGCATAAATTTTATTTCGACTTCGACGACCACGACAAGATCGAGTTTATCAACGGCGAAGTGATTATTCAACCTCATGTAGACTTACAGACCGGCAGGGCTTCCGGACGTCTGCTGGCACTACTGGGATATTACACGATCAAGCATATGCCCAAGACGTTCGTCGGATTCCGAAGAACGATTGTCGCGCTTACCCGCAACGATTACGAACCCGACATTTGTTTTTTCGGTGAAGAAAAGTCTTGTGAGTTTACAGACGAGCAAACGCTATTTCCAGCACCAGATCTCGCTATTGAAGTTATTTCAGAAGCAACGGAACATCGTGATCGCGGAGTGAAATTCAGGGATTATCAAGCACATGGAGTCGAAGAATATTGGATTGTCGATCCTCGAAAACGAACGCTTGAACAATATCATCTGATCAACGGTACATATGAGCTTATATTAAAAGCCCAAACCTGTGACGTCAAAAGCTTTGTAATTGATGGCTTCCAGATCCCTATCCGCGCTATTTTCGACGACGCCGAGAATCTGAAAGCCATTCAAAATCTATAATACTCAACTACTCAAAGTTCCTCTACACTTACCCCGCCCAGCTCCTGGAAAAGTGTTGCCCAGTAATGCGTCACGTGCGGATTGTTTTCCTTGCTGGAAGCCGTCGGTTCAAATGGCGATACAATTGTTACCTGCGGCGCTCCGATAGCATAACGTTCCAGTTTTTTGGTATCTTCTTTGGCGTCCGTTTCAGCTTCCGCGTCGCTTTTCGGCGGATTGGTATGGAAATCGCGGCGATCAGCGCCTTTTACGCTTTCGACCATATCGCTGAAATAATACACTTTCACTTCCGAACCGCTTTCACCCGCCTTCGCGATCACGGGTAAGCTCGCCCAAATGTCGGTCGAGAGATTGGATGAGCCGGTATTTTGCTGGTTGAGCTTGGCGAGCAGCTGGCGCAGGTAAATGCCCTTTTCTTTCTGCAATGCCAGTTGGAAGGACGTTTCAATGCCTTCACGGTCGGTGGCGTTGGCGCCTTCGAGGTTATCGCGTTCGCTGCGGACGGTAAGCGACAATGCCCGCGCTTTCGAGGTGTTTTCGTGGATAAAATATACTTCCAGTTTATCCCCCTTGTTTTTCATATTCTGCTCGATAATGTCGGTCAGCGCCTGGCGGTACTTGTCGTTGACGTAGCGCTTATCCACATGCACGCTCTGGGTTTTGTCCAGAAATACGAGCGTGTACACCGGCGCGTCGGGCACGGCCTGGGTGGTTTCCTTTTCGCTGCCGCAGGAAATAATCGTC
This sequence comes from Dyadobacter beijingensis DSM 21582, assembly GCF_000382205.1. GTDB lineage: Bacteria > Bacteroidota > Bacteroidia > Cytophagales > Spirosomataceae > Dyadobacter > Dyadobacter beijingensis. The sequence goes on along the minus strand of NZ_KB907790.1, from coordinate 166,695 downwards.
AGGAACATGGCTGCGAGCAACAGGCGACTGGCCTGCGCCCCGAGTTTGCTGAAAAAGGGGTGATGGGTCTGCTGATTCATAAATCGATTTTATTTGGCTAAACTAATTGGTTCACAAATTATACACAACGCGAAACGGTGTGTATACGCATTTATTTTAATACAAAAAGAAAACCCTTCAAAACGCGTGCCTTGAAGGGTTTTCCTAGGTATTATATGAATGCTTATTGCTGCGCCTGTGCCTGTTGCTGGATCATCGTCACGAGTTCTTCAGAAATACCCGTCGATGAGTAACCGCCGTCGTGGTAGAGGTTCTGCATCGTCACGAAACGGGTAAGGTCAGAGAACAAGGTAATAGCGTAATTCGCGCAATCATCTGCCGAAGCATTGCCCAGCGGGCTCATTTTTTCAGCAAAATCATAGAATGCATCGAAACCTTCGATACCTGAGCCGGCCTTGGTTTTGGTAGGCGACTGGGAGATCGTGTTCACGCGCACATTCTTGGCTTTTCCGTAACGGTAGCCGTAGCTGCGCGCGATGCTCTCGAGCATGGCCTTGGCTTCGGCCATATCATTGTAAAAAGAGTAGGTCCTTTGGGCCGCAATGTAGGATAATGCCACAACCGATCCCCAGTCGTTGATCGCGTCGAGCTTCTCGGCCACTTGCAGGAATTTGTGCAGCGAAAGCGCCGAAATGTCCACGCCTTTCTGGAACCACTCGTAGTTCAGGTCGCCGTAGGATTTGCCTTTGCGCACGTTGAGCGACATCCCGATCGAGTGCAATACGAAGTCGATCTTGCCGCCAAGGATCTCGGTCGATTTGGTAAAAAGGTTTTCGATATCTTCCAGGGAGGTAGCATCGGCAGGGATGATCTCGGCGTCGCATTGCTTCGCGAGGTCGTTGATGGCACCCATACGCATGGCGATAGGCGCGTTGGTCAGTACAAACGTGGCACCTTCTTCCTTTGCTTTCAGCGCTACTTTCCAGGCAATGGAGTTTTCGTCCAATGCCCCCGATATGATTCCTCTTTTTCCTTTTAATAAACCGTAAGCCATGTTTCCTTTTATTGTTGATTAATTCGGATGTCCGTTCAAAGCGGCAAAGTAAAGCATTTTTAACGGGTTTAACCACATTAAACACGGTTCAGATGCCGTTTGTATATCCGTTCAAGGCTGAGCGACAGGCGATTCTACTGGTTTCATATGCAGCTTTTCCTGAAAAAACCGGTCCGTGGCTTCATACACGCCTTTTACATCCTTCGACCGCAACCGCGACGCGATCACGTGGTCGCCGCTTTCGGGAAATGCCTTTTCCTCTTTCAAACCGGGAGGCGTACCCAGCCCTTCGAACATTTTGCGGATCGCTTTCACGGACACGACCTTATCCTGCTCCTCCTCGTTTTTATAGTAATACCCTACGAACACGGGCATTTTGACCTCTTTGTATACTTCCGGCCGCGCAATGGCATTCACCATCTGCTGCAAAGTGGTAAGCCCGTTGGTATGGTAGCCCTGCAACCAAAATTGCGCCTGCTCCGGAATGGAATCCTTGCCCATATTGTGCGTTCCCATCACCTTATGGAGGATTTGCTGCCCCCACGGCCCGGTAATGAGCTTCACGGCAGGGTTCGCGATGGCCATACAGGGCGAGTATAGCACCAGCCCCTTGATTTCCGGGTGTGTCGCCGCCAGGTAAACGGACAATAAACCTCCGGCGGACGTACCGATCACGATCACGCTGTCGCCCAGTACCTTACCGATCGCGAGTGCCCGCTTTGCGCCCGCGAGGAAGTTGGCAGGCGTGAGGTCGTCGAATGCATTGGTATCGGCGATACCGGCATCGTGCATACGCGAGAGGTAGAGATTCGCGCCGTATCTCTTCGCGAGGTCCTTATGGACCGGATCGCCCTCGGCCCAGCTGGCACCGAAACCGTGGATGTACACGATGCTGTATGTCGTTTTCTGCTTCAAGCTGTCGTTCGCCCATACAATGCGCGCTTCATTATCGGGTTTCAGCAGCGGCGTGGCCTTTTCCTTCCGGTTCACTTCCGCTTCCAACTGCGCCAGGTCGCTGGTAATGGTAGGTAAAACGGGCGTCAGCTTGGCTTCCGGCACTTTGGGCCCGGATAGGTAAACGACACCAAGGATCACGAGGATCGCGGCGACCCAGAGGATGAATTTTAACATTTTTTATGAGTTAAGAAGGTTTCACAGAATGCGAAAGTCGCTAGTTTTATCGGGTTAATTTACGCATCATGTAACCATTCAGCAAATTCTGTTATTCCCTGGCCAATGCATCGTGCGCCGGGATGCAGTATCTTGCGATACCTAACCGATTTATCCGCTTTTCCAATGCCCAATCTCCTACTCGTCGAAGATGATGCCAACCTGGGAATGCTTCTTCAGGAATATCTGACCGATAAAGGCTTTCCTACCGACCTTGCTACTGATGGGCAGAAGGGCTGGCAGCATTTTGTCGATAAGGCGTACGATCTGTGCATTTTCGACGTGATGATGCCTAAAAAAGACGGATTTTCGCTCGCCAAAGAGGTCAGGATGAGTGGACGAGATGTCCCTATCATTTTTTTAACGGCAAAATCGATGAAGGAAGACACCATGCAGGGCTTCCGCGTCGGCGCCGATGATTATGTGACGAAACCTTTCGATCGCGAAGAACTTCTAATGCGCATTCAGGCCATTCTGAGGCGCTACAACCGCCAGGCCGACCAGCCGGAAGACACCAAAGTATTCCGCATCGGACAATACACCTTCGATTACGACCACCAACATTTAGCGATCGGCGACAATTCGGCGCGGCTTACGAGCAAGGAGTCGGAGCTGCTCAGATTATTTTGCCAGAACCTCAACCAGCCCATTAGCCGCAGTTTCGCGCTCAAAACCATCTGGGGCGACGATTCCTACTTCAATGCGCGCAGCATGGATGTGTACATTACCAAACTCCGCAAATACCTCCGCGAAGACCCTGCGATCCAGATCATGAATTTGCATGGAGAAGGTTTCAAGTTGATGGTCGGTTAGGAAGGCGAATGGAGGCCTGGGAGAATGGGAGGAAAAAGGGGCTGTTTGGGAAACTCTGCGTTTCTTTGTGTCGTTTTCTTTTTAATGTTCCATTGCTTTAAGTAAAAGCCGACGGCGAAAGCCGGTCGCCGACTGCCATATCATGATCCAATTATCCCGTCGCCCGCGACGCAATAGAAAATCTGCCGGTGTGAGAGACCTCGTGCAGGAAACCAATCTGCAGGTATCCGATTTCATTTTCCCGATGTTCGTCGTGGACGGCACCCGGCAGAAATCGGAGGTAAAATCGATGCCCGGCATTTACCGCTACTCGGTGGATAACCTGCTCGAAGAGCTCAAAGAGGTGACCGACCTGGGTATCAAAGCCATCGATCTTTTTCCTAATTATCCCGAAAGCAAAAAGGACCGTTTCGCGTCGGAAAGCTACCACGAGGACACTTTTTACCTGAAAGCCATTACGGCCGTGAAGGAGAAATTCCCCGAGCTCGTGATCATGACCGACGTGGCAATGGACCCGTACAGCTCCGACGGCCACGACGGCCTTGTCGAAAACGGCAAGATCCTCAACGACGCAACCCTCGAAATCCTTGGCAATATGTCATTGGCGCAGGCCAAAGCCGGTGCCGACATTCTCGGCCCGAGCGATATGATGGACGGCCGCGTCGGCTACATCCGCCGGCACCTCGATACCCACGGCTTCACCGATGTAAGCATTATGTCCTACTCGGCCAAATACGCCAGCGCATTCTACGGCCCGTTCCGCGATGCATTGGAATCGGCACCGAAGTTTGGCGATAAGAAGACCTACCAAATGAACCCCGCCAACAAGCGCGAGGCATTGCTCGAAGCGCAGCTCGATTTCGAGGAAGGTGCGGACATGCTGATGGTGAAACCGGCCTTGTCGTACCTGGACATTATCCGTCTGCTCGACGAGAATTTCGACATTCCTATTGCCGCCTACAATGTGTCCGGCGAATATGCGATGGTGAAAGCGGCCGCGCAAAACGGCTGGCTCGACGGCGAGCGCGCCATGATGGAAGTGCTCACGAGCATACGCCGCGCCGGTGCCAAATGCATTCTGACCTATTTCGCGAAAGAAGCGGCCGTATTATTGAATAAACGGTAGCGATTTCCCATTATCACCGCCTTTAAATGTGAAGATGTCTGGCTAACTTACGTCTTCACATTTTCTTTTGGAATCATTTACAAACAGTCATGAAACTACCATTACTACTGTTGCCGCTCGGTTTGGCCCTCACCTTTCCCGCCGACGCGCAGAAAAAGACAGCTGCATTACCCGAATTTCAGATTAAAAAGTCGGAAACCGAGGCGCATATCCGCTTTCTCGCGGGCGATGAGCTTATGGGCCGGCGCACGGGCGAGCAGGGCAACTTTGTGGCGGCACGCTACATTGCCGAGCAATTCCGCAAACTGGGCGTGGTACCTGTTCCCGGCAACACCGAAACCGGTACATCGAGCTACTTTCAGCGTGTTCCGTTCGAAAAAATGGGCGCTAATGGCACGGGAGAGATCGCCGCTGACGCCGAAATCATGAAAAGCGGCACCGACTGGATCTTAATGGCCGGAGACGCCGTGGATTTGAAGGCGCCGCTTGTATATGCCAGTTACGGGCTGGAAAATGCGGCCAAAAGCTGGGACGATTACAAAGGGCTAGACGTGAAAGGCAAGATCGTCTTACTGGAAAGCGGTTCACCCGAAACCCAGACGCCTTCGGAAATATTCGCTGCTTCGGCAGAGAAACGCAAAACAGCGATGGATAAGGGCGCGATTGCCGTAATTGAGCTTTTCAATGCGCCTGTGCCGTGGAATGTCGTGAGTAAGTTTTTTTCCGGAGAAAAAATTTCACTGGCCGAGGGCGGTGATGCCAAATCGATCCCGCATGCCTGGGTGAATGGCAAGGAAGCCAAATATGCCCGTGCATTGCGCGCCGTGAAAGAGGTTACTTTCAGAACTTCGGGGAGAATGGCGAAACCGATTTACAGCTACAATGTGGCGGGCTACATTCCCGGTACCGATCCGAAATTGAAAGAAGAATATGTACTCCTTTCCGCGCATTACGACCACGTGGGCGTGGGCAAGCAGGGCGGACAGACCTACACCCCCGAAGACAGTATTTTCAACGGCGCCCGCGACAATGCATTTGGTACGACCGCATTGCTGACCGCCGCCGAAGCATTGGCCAAAAACCCGCCGAAACGCTCGATCGTGATCGTGGCGCTTACCGGTGAGGAAGTGGGCCTGCTGGGCAGCAAATACTACGCCGCTCACCCGATTCTGCCTTTGAACAAATGCATTTTCAATATGAATTCCGATGGCGCGGGCTATAATGATACCACCATCGTGTCGGTGATGGGCCTCGACCGCACGGGCGCTCGGGCGGAGATCGAGACGGCTTGCAAAGCATTCGGCCTCGGTGTATTCGCCGATCCGTCGCCGGAGCAGGGGCTATTCGACCGTTCGGATAATGTGAGCTTTGCCAAAGAAGGCGTCCCCGCGCCGACGTTCACACCCGGTTTCAAGGAATTCAATGGGGATATCATGAAAAACTACCACCAGGTGACCGACAATCCCGAGACGATCGATTTCAACTACCTGTTAAAATTCAGCCAGGCTTATACTTACGCCACACGTCTCATCGCCGACCGCAAAACCGCCCCGCAATGGAGCGCCGGCGACAAATACGAGCCTGCCGCAAAGAAGTTATACGGCAAGTAATGCTTTTGAATTTCACAAAAAAATGCCTCCGAAGTGATTGGGAGGCATTTTTGTTATTTGGAATTATAAAATCGCAAAAGTCCGGCAACCTGCGTTTCATCCTTGAAATCGAGGTTGTGCTCTTTGGCATATTGTTCCACCTCGGCCTTTTTGTCGGCCATGAGCGGGAGTAGGCTTTTTTTACTTAAACTCACCTTTTCCACACCCGCACCAGTGAACAGGTAATAGTCCGATGTGAGGCGCACGATCGTGTTTTTCTCTCCCGTGCCGAATCCGGGATTATAGTTAGGCTTGGTAATTTTGGGCTTGTAAGCCTTCACCAGCGTGACTTTCCCCGAAGCGAGCACAGCACCGAAGCCTTTCAGCTCGCCTTTCGGATCGCGTTCGGCCAGGTTAACGTATTCCACCATTCCGAAGCCGCTGTTGCTTTTGAAGCTTTTCAACTGGTTGCCGCGGATTACCCGGATGTCTTTCTTCACCGGATCGGCCAGTACTTCGAGCTCGTCGTTCAGTACATTATAACGAATGTCGATGCCCGCAATGCTGTCCGATTCCAGGCCGCCGATCTGCGCCACGGGTTTGGCCAGTTTCACATCGCCTTTCCGCCAGAGCGAATCGATGTAAAAGTCGCCGATGACACCGGTCTGCGCAGTCGGTGAGGTCCAGAAAACGCCCGATCTCGGCGCATTCAATCCCGTCCCGGTATTAATTCCGACCTTGGTACCCTCGCTTATCTGTGCGAAGGAGCCGAGCGGCAACCCTGCCGCCAGGCCCATCATGCATAAAATCCTTTTCAATATCATTTCGCTCCCGGAGGACAGTTCTTTTTCAGGTAATCGGTAAAGAGCGACTGCAAGTGCCGCGATGTGCCCGCGCCTTCCGAAATGCTGTGCGAGCGGTTGGGATAAGGCATAAACTGGAATACCTTATTCGCCTTGATCAGCTCGTTGACAAGCATTTCGGCATTCTGGTAATGCACATTGTCGTCGCCGGTACCGTGAATGTAGAGCAGGTTACCGCGCAGGTTTTTGGCATAGGTAATGGGCGATCCCTTTACGAAATCCTCACGGTTTTCCTGTGGAATGCCCATGTAACGTTCCTGGTAAATATTGTCGTAGGTAAGCTGGTTGGCCACGGCTGCCACCGCGATACCTGTTTTGAAATGCTGCGGATATTGGAACAACAGGTTCAGCGTAGACGAACCGCCCCCGCTCCAACCATGCACGGCGACGCGGCTGGTATCGATGAATGCGAATTGTTTGAACATCGCCGTAGCAGCGCCATCCATGTCCTTGATATTAATGCGGCCAATATTGCGGTAAATCGCCTTGCGCCATTTGGCACCTTTGGGCGACGGTGTGCCGCGGTTGTCCATCGAAGCGTAAATGTAGCCGTCGTCGGCCATGCTGCCGGCGTACAAACGGTTGCGGCCGGTTCCCCAAACGTCCTTCACGGTGCTTCCCGCCGCTTCGCCGTAAACCATGAATACGATCGGGTATTTTTTTGTTGCGTCGAAATTCGTCGGTTTTACCATCCACGCGTCCATTTCCACGCCTTCCTCGGTTTTAACTTTGAAGAATTCGATGTTCGTATTCGCCGAATTGATCTTGCTTTTCGACTGCGCAATGGAGTTCGCCGGGTCTATCGCCGCGTGTTTAGGCAATGAAATCCATTCTACGAGCGGGGAAGTTTTAGCATTCGAAAACTGATGTCTTCCAAATTTGGCCAGCGGCGAAATGTCGTAGCTGTGCGTTCCCGCCTGGTCCGCGGGCGTCATGCGCACGGGCGTGCCTTTTCCGTCGAGCGTGGTTTTGTACAAGTAGCTTTGCGTGGCATTATCCGGCGAGGCCATGAAGTAATAGGCATTGTTCTTCTCGTCGATGCGCACCGGGCTGATCATATCAAAGTTTCCGGCGGTAATAAGCGTTTCCTTCTTGCCGTCGCGGCTTACGCGGTAGGTGTGGCGCCAGCCGTCTTTTTCACTTACCCACAAAAATTCCTTTCCGCCATTGATCCAGTCCCAACCCACGGGGTCGTTGTCCCAGCGGCTCTTGATATCGATCCATGCTTCGTCCTTTTCATTGTAAAAAGGCTTCGCGCTGCCGTCGGTCGTATTAATGTAAAACAATGTGCTCTCGTTCTGCTTGCGGTTAAGCTGCTGGATCACGAGCTCGTTGGGCATCCCCGACCATTCCATGCGCGGCACATAGGTGTTCTGCGGGTCGCCGGGAATATTCATCCATTTGGTTTGCGCCGAAGCAATATCCACCACGCCGATTTTATACGGCGAGGGCGTTTCACCTACTTTGGGATATTCCACCGGCACATTGAATGAGTAAATGGAATCCGTCGTATTGATCATCAGGAAGTTGCGGATCTTGCGGGCGTCTAGCTGCCAGTAGGCGATGGATTTGCTGTCGTCGCTCCACCGGAAACCGTCGCGGCAGTCGAATTCCTCTTCATAGGCCCAATCGAATGTGCCGTTGATCACGCGGTCGGTACCGTCGGTGGTAAGCTGCTTCACGGCATGGCCGGCCAGGTCTTCCACGTACACATTATGGTTGCTCACATAGGCGACGTGCTTGCCGTCGGGCGAGAATTTCGCAAACATCAGCGACGATTCGGGCAGGTTTTTTCCGAGCTGTTTCAACGTTTTAGCCGTGATGTCATACACCCAGTAATCACCGCGGGTATCGTACCGCCAAACGCGTTTTGAATTGGTATAAACTAGTACCTTGTCGCCCGCCTTACTGATGGCATAGCTTCTGATCGTGAGCGGCTTGCCTCCCTGCGGTGTCAGCTGTGCTTCCGAAACGATGACTTTTTCCTGGTTACCGGGCAGTGTTACTTCCACAATCTGGCTATCGCCGGCGTCGCGGAAACCGCTGCCATCGGGGAGCCACTGAAATGTGTCGGGAATTTGCGCAAAGAGCTGAAAGGATAAGAGTGTTAATGAAAGTGTCCTGAATATTCGCTTCATGTGAGCTTTTAAAAATTAGTACGACAACTATATGAATGCAATTTTAACATTTTAATTAATCTTTTACACCCTCGTCGCCGCTTCCCTTTGATTTTGAGCGCCTTTGTTTTTTCAATGCTTCGCTCAGCAAAAACTCGATCTGCCCGTTCAAACTGCGAAAATCCTGCTGTGCCCAGGTTTCGAGTTCCCGCAGCATATCAGGATTGATCCGCAAAACAAATGCTTTTTTCTCCGCCATATCAAGGATACAAAGTACCGGCGTTCAGGATTGGGGTCGCCGCTTTCTCACCGCATAAAACTACCAGCAAATTACTCACCATCGCTGCCTTGCGCTCCTCGTCGAGCTCGACGATCTGCTTCTCCGACAGCATGGCCAGGGCCATATCCACCATTCCCACTGCGCCATTCACGATCTGCCGGCGCGCCGCCACCACCGCCGAAGCCTGCTGGCGCTGCAGCATGGCGCCCGCGATCTCCGGCGCATAGGCAAGGTGGCTGATCCGCGCTTCCAGCACGTCGATACCGGCCCGGCTCAGACGCTCGGTGAGCTCGGCTTCGAGCATTTCATTGATCTTCCCGCTACCGTCGCGCAATGTCACTTCCTGCGTGCCTACCTCCTCGTCTTCCATTGAATCGTAAGCGTAAATGCCCGCTAAATGCCGGACCGCCGCTTCCGACTGGATTTCCACATATTTTACATAATCATCCACCTCAAACGACGCCTTGGCCGTATCGCCGACGCGCCACACCACGACAGCCGCGATTTCGATCGGATTACCGAGCTTGTCGTTCACTTTCAGTTTCTGGCCGTTCAGGTTACGGGCGCGGAGGCTGATTTTCTTCCTGCGGAAAAGCGGGTTCACCCAGCGCAGGCCGTTTTGCTTCATCGTACCCATATAATCGCCGAAAAACGTTGTTACCACGGCCTCGTTCGGGTTAATCACCGTCAACCCGATAAGAACGATAAACCCGGCCGCGCTGATCAGCCCGCCGGTGATCGGGTTACCGCCCGAGACGATACTCACAAAGCCGCCGAAAAGCAGCAACAGGCCAATCACAAACAGCAGATAGCCAGACATGGAGCGTAATTCCTTTTCGATCATAGTTGGTTCAGTTTGATATTAAATTGATATCACAATATTATCAAAACCGCCTCAACTTCCTAGTGGATTTGGGATAAAAAATTCCCGGGGCCTGTAATCGGCGCCGGGAATGGATGAGTGGTATAAATACGTAAGTCAGACCATGTTATCGGATGAACCGCACTTCGGTACGGGATTCGAGCTGAAAATTGATGGGCACATTGTATTTAACCCTGACCTTCTGCCCGCGCTGCACGCCCGGCTCCCAGCTTCCGCTCATGAGCTTCACCACGCGCAGCGCCTCTTCGTCCAGCCCATAGCCGACCCTTCGTTCGACCTTGTAATCGCATACCGAGCCATCCTCGCACACAACGAACGAGAGCATCACGCGCCCGGAAGCGCCCCGGCGTGCGGCATCGGGCGGATAGCGCATATTCGATGCCAGAAATTTATAAAACTCCTTGATCCCTCCTTTGAATTCCGGGTTGACCTGTGGTTTGGTATAGGCTGTTTTCTCACCGTTTAGCCACGAGACGCCGCTTTTGAATTGACCCAAATCATATATTTCCTCATAATACTGTGTGCTGTCGGCCAGCTTGCCGGTCCATTTGCCGTCTTTCACGCCATTCACGACCTTACCTTCTTCCAGAAGCCATTTGCCATACGGCGTTTCGGTTACGCCGCGCCAGTAACCGTCGCCGTTGCTTACATACTGAGCACCATCCGGCCCCCATGCATTCATCAGGAACGGGTCGCCTTTGACACCCATTTGATTAACGGGGAAATCGCGGTGCGCCCGGATTTGCCCGTTCGGGTCCCAGTACACATCCGTCACCATCGAATCGCCGATGATTTGCTGGCGGCGCACCATGCCTTTGAGGTCGTAATCCTTAATGAGCGATTCTTTTCCGTCTACCCCGTACTCGACGTACGAAAGCAGGCGGCCGTCGGGCTGGAATGTGGCCTCGGTGGCGTGACTGGCCTCATTGTAATCCCTTGCGGAAATGCGGTAGGCGGTGATGGAATCGGATTCGGGGTTCACGAAACGCGATTTGTAGCGAATCGGCGTCCGGGCAAACTTCGCTTCGCCCAGCTTCTTCCATTTTTTGCCTTTGGCTTCCTCATAGGCTACATTTCCGGCCACAAATCCCATGCTGTCGACGGGCAGGAGCCGGCGGTATTTGGCCGTTGCCGAATCGACGGCGACGAACCGGTCATCGAAATAATCAATAAACACGCGGTTGAGCGAATCATAGCCGGGGCCTGTGCTGGCTTTGAAGGTGACGGGCATAAAGACCGTCTGGCGTACCCGTTCGCCCGCGAGCGTTGCCGGTTTCCAGGCGCGGTACATTTTGAATACCCGCACGGCCTCCGCGTTGCAGAGCGTGTCGATGCCCCGCGTTACCTCGACCTGGTCGATGCTGCCATCCGGCTGCACGACGCCTTTGAGGTAAACCCGGCCGTTTACACCCTTTGCGGCGCTTTTTAGCGGAATACGGAGATTGGAAGCGACAAACTGGTTCAACGCGACCAGCCCTCCGGCAGGTTCGGCCTGTTTCTCAACTTCATGCGGCAAATACACTTTCTGCGCGAACGCAGGGGCACTGAAAAGCAATACCAGGGTGAGTAGTTTTTTCATGAAAGCTGATGAGTTACGTAACAGTAAAAATGGTTACTTTCTTTTAAAGAAACTCATAGTTACTCGGCAAATATTTCAAAAATGGCTTGTAGAACTAATTTCTACCCAAAAGTTAACCTACTGATAACCTGCGAATAATATGCAGGTAATATTAAATGAGAAAATTTGTATCATGGGAGATACAACTCACTTTCGGACTATCATCATTTCGGACGTCCACCTCGGAGCAGGGGGATCGAAGGCGGAAGAAGTCACCAATTTTCTGAAAAGCTACACCTGCAAAAAGCTGATCCTGAATGGCGACATTATCGACGCGTGGCAACTGAAAAAATACGGTGTGTGGAAACGCAAACACACCTTATTCTTCAAACGCGTGCTGAAAATGATCGAGGAAAATAAGACGAAAGTGATTTACATCCGCGGAAATCACGACGATTTCCTCGACCAGATCATCCCACTCCGTCTCGGCAAGCATTTTCAAATCCGGAAGGATTATATCCTTACCTCGGGAGCGCAGCGGTTTTACGTCACCCACGGCGACGTTTTCGACTCCATTACCACGCATTTGAAATGGCTCGCCTACCTGGGCGACATTGGTTATACGTTCCTGCTCTGGGTCAATAAATTTTATAACAAGTACCGTGCGTGGCGCGGCCTCTCCTATTACTCTTTGTCGCAACGCGTGAAGCAATCGGTGAAAATGGCCGTCAACTACATGACCGACTTCGAGGAAAAACTGACCGAACTCGCCCGCTCGCGCGACTGCGACGGTGTGATCTGCGGCCACATTCACCATCCGGCCATCCGCGAGATCGACGGCATCAAATACATGAATTCCGGCGACTGGGTGGAAACGCTGAGCGCATTGGTAGAGGATTTCGACGGCAACTGGAGCCTGCTGTATTACGATCAGCAGACGATTACCGAAAAGCCTGTAAAAAAAACAAGCACCAAAAAAGTCGTTGAGAACTTCCCCGGCATTGAAAAGCAAGTGGCATTCACTGGTTTTTTAACGGGACGGAATCAGCACTACTTATAGCTATGAGAATCCTTTTTCTTGTTCAGGGAGAGGGCCGGGGGCATCTGACGCAAGCCATTTCGCTCGGCCAGATCCTGCGCGGTGCAGGGCACAAGGTGGTGGGCGCGATGGTAGGAACGTCGCCTGGCCGGAATATCCCTTCATTTTTTCAGGAGCAGATTTTCGCGCCGGTACATCATTTTGCCGCGCCTAATATCATTTACAAAGCACATGGCGGCGGTATGAACGTCGGCCGCACGATCGCCACGCACCTGGCGCATTTACCCAAATACCTCAAAAGCCTGCATAGCATTCACCAGACCGTGAAGCAGATCAACCCCGATCTGATCATCAGCTTTTATGACACATACGGCGGGCTTTATAACCTGATTTACCGCTCCAACATACCGATGGTGTGCATTGCGCACCAGTATCTGCTGCTGCATCCGAAGTTTATTTTCCCGGAAAAAAGCCGGGTTAACCAATTTCTGATCAACCTCAATTCACGGTCCACGTCCTGGATGTCGGCTAAGCGGCTTGCATTATCGTTCCGCGAAATGCATTCGGCGCAAAAGATGAATATTACCGTTGTACCACCGCTGCTGCGCAAGGAAGTAACACGCCTTATACCGCAAAAAGGCTCGTTTATCCTCGTGTACATGACGCATCACAGCCTGAGCAAACAGGTGATCGACTGGCACTTGAAACACCCGGACGTGCAGCTGCATTGCTTCTGGGACAACGCGGAGGCTTCGGAAGAATTTGTTTTCGACAATACGCTGACATTCCACCAGATCAACAGCGAAAAGTACCTCCGCATGCTCGCAACCTGCCGGGCGTTAGTTACGACGGCTGGTTTCGAATCGGTATGTGAGGCGATGTACCTGGGCAAGCCCGTGATGATGGTGCCTGTGCCCAACCATTTCGAACAGGAATGCAATGCGATCGACGGCGTGATCTCAGGCGCTGGGGTAATGTCCAGGTCTTTCGACCTATCCGTGATTTTCGATTATCTACCGAAACATATCGACCAGTCGGAGAAGTTCAGGAACTGGTACCTGCGCGGGCAGGAAATGTTTGTGCGGGAAGTTGCGGATTTCGAAAAATCCATTGAAATCAGGCGGAAAATGCAGTCGGAGATCTGACATTTCCCGCCCGGCGATTCATTTTTGCTTCTTGAAAACCAATTGTTCGGGACTCTGCCCGAACCGGATGACCAGCTTGTCTTTCACCACCGAATAGTTACCCAACGCCGCCGAATCGGACGGGAACCACGCTTTACGGCTCCATTCGGGCTCACCGACCTTGCTTCCACCGAAGCCATTCACTTTAATCGTACAGCCCGCACCGAGCGTATAACTGCCCATGACGGTGTTCACAAAAGTGTGGCCTGTAATGCTGCCTTCCCTCTGATCGTCGTCAAAAGTGTAGATCACGCTCTTTCCCTCGACATTCGGATCGGGATCGCTGGTGCCGGTCGATATATTCTGAAATTGTTCCAGCTTCCAGGTGCCGTCCAGCGATGCATTTTCCGTGCAGGGAGGCGGCACGCAGCAATCGACCTCGCGGCCGCATTCGAATGCGGTGGAAAGAAAAAACAGGCCTAACGCGGCGGCAGAAATAACTTTTTTCATGGCTAACTGATTAAAAACTGATCCCTAATCTCAACGCGAGCCGGTTATAAACCCTGTCTTCATACCGTTCCCGCTGGTCCCACAGCGGCGTTTTGGTCACGTGCGCTTCCTGTCTTTTATAGGTTAGAGAAATCGTAAATGCGGCAGCACCGGGCTTCCCTACCTTCATTCCGATGCCCGGATTGAGCATCAGTCCGCCGTCGGTGTCGAAGCCCTCGGAGTCGTCGTGGAACCAGGTGAATGCATAACCTGCATCGACCGAGCCGTACAATTGCACATTTTTACGGCCGCACAGGTCGTACCGCAAACCTGCCGCTATCGGGTTCAGCAACGCGGCTTTGTACCAATCCATTCCCAATGTGACGCCGGCCGATAGCCTTCGGTTGAGCTGAATGCCGTTGAATGTCTGCACCGTAAGGCTGGTTTTACTGTCCACAATTTGCTCGTTATTGGAATACGGGTTTTGAAATTTCACCCGCCCGAACAACCCGCCAAACTCTGTGTGATTGACGAATTTCATTTTGTTGGCCGTCTGCGCATTTGCAGTTCCCGCAACAAGAATGAGTATCAGTATGACGATCCCTTTCATATCAAATCGCTTTTCCAACCGGAATTTTGCTCAGCAATCTTAAATCTTTCGGGTTCGAGGCGTCATATTGGTAGAAACCGTCGTCGCCAATGAGCAGCAATGTTTTGCCGAGCGAAATCACATCATAGGCGTGCATATCCTTGAAATGTGCCAGCTGGTGTTTATCCACAGAAAACTTGTCGGATACATCGAATACCTTCAAGCCATGCTCGCCTTCGCACAGGAACAAATTCGGAAAGTCGATGCTCAGGCCGTGCGGGTTTTCCATCTGATAGCTTTTGATCAGCTGCGGAGACGACGGATTGCTCACATCCACAAGATCAAGCTGGTTTTGTCCGCCCCCGCATGCGGTACCCGTACGCAGGGTCACATACGCAATGTCCCCGCTCACGACCACCGGATCACACGCGCGGCCGTGCTGGAATGTGGAAAGCTGCTTGGGTTCGGCGGGATTGGTATTGTCGTAGATGAACATGCCCGTCGACGAGCCTATGAACAGCTTATTGTCATATGGAAAGATCGTTTCAATTCCCCACCCGAGGTTTACCGTCGCGAAATCGACCGGCTGCGCCGCTTTTGAGATATTGAAAAGGTGCAGCTGGTTCTGACCGACAGCATATAAAAAGTTACGGTCCAATGCGAAACGCGCCATGGAACCCGCCTGGCCGCTGGTCCCGCCCGACGATTGCGGCGAGGCAGAAGAAGAGTTGCTCAGAAACGCGCGGTCGGCGAATACGAGCATGCCGCCCCACCACCAGTTAGGCGATATATTATCCTCGCAGTTTACGGTTACCGTTTCCTCGACCCATTCCACGCTCTGGTCGTTAATGGCACCTACCGTCTCATTCAATGCCCAGCTACCGCCATCGAAAAGGCCGGTTTTGAATACATTTTTCACCCTGCCCACCTCTTTCGGAGCTGCGGGGTCGGTGATGTCGATGGATACGAGGTCCGAGAAGCTGTCGGCATAAAGAATATTATCTCGAACCGCGATATCGCCATTACCGGGGATATTGATAAACGTGACGAATTTGGGGCTGGCGGGATTACCATTGTCGATGATATGAATGCCTTTTTTAATTTCATTCACATATAAATACTTCCCCTTTACATACATCTTTCCCGGTTGTTGGAGCGTGCGCGGCGATTCGGCTTTTACCATCGTCCGCAATTCCATCAGGGAATGCGTTACATTGCTGAAACGGCGTACAACGCGCGTCTCTTTGCATTGATCGTTACACGACCAGCACAGCCATGCCACGACACACAATAGTAGAAGTTTAGGATTCATAGGACAGGTTTTAGAGGCTAGTAAAAATGATATTATTACTTCGGTAAGTGCATGACAACCTTTTTTTGCAATTAGTTGGAATACAAAACAAAATCGTCCGAAAGCAATGCCTTCGGACGATAACGCACCCCGAAAATACCGGCGGACCGGTATTTTTTATCTTTGATATTTTTAATAGCCTTTCGGCCCTATTTCGATTCCGGATTATTTATCCTTCCCATAAAAAGAATGGTATTGGAAGTACTTTCACTGATCACTAGTCCGAACGGGCGGTCGCAAATATAACTCGGTGGCTCAGGTCCTGCCGACGTGGCTACAATGCCGATCGAAGTGACTGCCGCTGCTTCCGTACCTTGCTCATCAATGCCCAGGTAAGCATCCTGCTTCACAAAATCGACCATAAGCCTGCCCGATTTATTGATTTTCCCAAGTTCCGCGCCGGATTTGAACACCCTATCGATGCCCATTCCCTGCAATGTCGTTTTCAATTGCGCCGAATAATCGAGCGTGAACTTCGGCAATCCTACCGTTACACCCTGCTCGACCATTCTTCCGGTCAGCTGCGTCCAACTCTCGCCGGTGATTTCGTTCAGCACCTGGTTAATATTCGCCTGTCCTCTCGGAATAAGCAATGTCATAGTAAACTGGCCATTCGCATAAGGGAGCTGCACGGCTGCGTAATTGTTTCCGCCGCCCACCTTGAAATCGGATGAAGCGTACATCATTTTCACCGTTTTGCTCTGCCCGTTTGCCAGCTGGAATGGCGTGTCTTTTGTTTTATTGGCATCGAATTTCGTTTTCCAGTCTCCTTTGAAATACAATGCATTCAAAAGGAACATGACGTGATCGGGCTGGATCTGATCGATTACTTGTTTGATCTTCCCGTTCGTCTTATCACTGGCCCATTTGTTAATGCGTTCTTTCGCGGCATTGTCAAATGGCAAACTTGTCACTTCCGATTCAAACGAATCTTTTAATGTGTATTGAAATTCATTTTCAACGGTAAAATCATTCCGGTACCAAACCGAATTGGCTAATCCCAAACTTACTTTCGAATCGGCGACGGGCAAGTCTTGAATCAATGTTTTATAGGCCGCATTCAATTCGGATAATGCAATGGCGTCCATTTTCAATGTCTTTTGAATTTCGGCGGCCGTTTCATTTTCGGCGCCATTCAAAAGCATTCCCAAAGCCATATGCAGGCTTAGCGGCGAAACGAACAAGTTTTCGCTGGTGGGCTGTGTTTTCTGTAATGCATGAATGAAATCAAATGCGAACGACGTAGTTCCGGTCGAAACGGCAGCCGGTATGACCACCGGGTTCACCTCGTTGTTTGAATTAACGCCGTCATCGGAACAGCCGAGTAACGTGGCCGCCGCGAGCATCGTGACAGTGATCGATTTCATTAAAATTTTCATGGCTAACAGATGCAAGAACTTTTTACTTCTCCACAATCAACCCACAAATCGAAGATTCAAACCAACCGGTAATGGTTGGAAACTTTTTTCAATATTCTCAAAAAGAATAGCGAACCGACCACGAAACGCCGTACAAATACGGGTGCGAATCCAGGCTCTGATTGGATTTAAAACCGGACGAAACCGCTCGTTGATAAGAACCTGTCAGATTGGCGCCCCAGTTTGCAGAAAGTTTATAATTCAATCGCAAACCGGTCGTAGCCGCCCAGTTCATGCCGCGGTAAATCTCGTCGCTGGCGGTGGTCCGGATAATGTCGCCCGACGCGGATTCCAGTTCATTGGCCAAAAAGAAATTCGCCATCATCCCGCCGAGCACCGAGTAGCTGAACTTCTTCTCCGGGTTCAATGTAAAACCCGCCTGAACCGGCAATTGCAGATACTGGTAATTGTTGCTCACTTTTTTAGCCACATCGATATACAATGCGCCATTGTCGAAATTGGCTGATTTATCGCTGTTCGCTGCTGCGGCTGGCATCCCGGCCAGTGCATTTTCAAGTACATTGGCCGCCATGCTGTTGTAGGCATTCAGCATATAACCGCCGCCTTCGTAAGCCGAATTTCCACGGAGGTAGCTCACGCCCGTTTCCACCGACCAGTGCTTCGAAAGCCGCACGCCACCCTGCGTTTGCACGGCATAGGACGCCCGCGCCTGGCTGGAACCGGTTACGGCACGTTTCTGGCTCACCGATTGGGCTGAAAACGCCATCGGGGCTTCTTTTAACTGTACATCCGGATTAAACGACGCTGGCATAATGCCTACGCCCGCATAGTATTCCTTAGGTTTCGAAACCTTTACAGGCTCTTCATTACGCACTTCGGGACGGAAGAAGACAATGCGTTTCTGCATGTAAACGTCCAGGTTGCTGTATGGCAACGAAGCCAGTAGCTGCGCGGAAATCGGCTGATTTTCATCCGCTGCTGCATTGCTAGTCCCGGCAATTTTGGAAGATGCGATTTCCGCCGGCAATGTAGTTGGAACGCCTGTTTCTGCAATCAAACTATTCGACGTGCCTTTTGCAGCCGCATTTTGAGGAACGGTAGCTGTTGCAACGGTGGCAGGTTCCGCAGCTGGTTCGTGAACTTTGCCCAGTACATTTTCCGGTTTCCGGGCAGCAGCATTGCCGCTACGCCGAGCAGCAATCGCGGTATTGTCATCAGCCGGCCTGGCCGTTTCTGGTTTGTTCAATCCTGGCGCAGCGGTTTCGACAGGTGCAGCTTTACCCGCAGGGACAGCTGGCTTTTCAACCGGCTTTGTGCTCACAGCCACTTGTACGCCGGTTTTTTCGATACCCGAATACCACAGCCCGCCACCGACGAGCATCAATGCTACGATCGACGCAGCGGCATACCACATTTTCGGCGATTGCCACCAGAGCGGGATCACCTTCTCCTCATCCTTGTCCAGGCGCGCTTCTATACCCGCCCACACCGACGGCGGGGGCGTCTCAGAAGCCTCCTGCAAGGCCTTCCTCCACTGATCTTCAAAACTGTTTATGTTGGACGGATCCATCATCAAATCTTTTTTCTTTGTTCAATTTTTGTTGAAGTAAACTCCTCGCCCGCGAGTACTGCGATTTGGAAGTCCCTTCGGAGATACCCAGCATCTGGGCAATCTCATTGTGTTGATAACCTTCAATTGCATACAAATTGAAGATCGTCTGACACCCCGGCGGAAGTTCCTGGATCATTCCCTGCAACTGCTGCATCTGGAAATTCCCCAGCGTAAACTCCCGGTCGGCCACACCATTGTGGTGTATATCGATATCATCCAGCTCTTTCAGATACTTCTGCTGCCGCAAATGGTTCAGCGCGGTATTTACTACCACAGACCTGAGCCAGTATTCCAGCGGGCTGTCCGCCCTGAATGAATCAATGTTTTCGTAAATTTTGATGAAGGCATCCTGCAACACGTCCTCCGCGTCGGCGCGGTTCTTCGTGTAGCGCAGGCATATAGCGAACAACTTACCCCCATAAACATCATATAGCTGTTTCTGGGCGATCCGGTTGCGCTGCTTGCAGCCTTTCACCAATTCCTGTTCGTTAAACGTCATCCGAAGGTTAGGGGTGCTTCGTTCGGTTTGTAAATAAATTCAGCACCTCTACCCATAAGATAGCCGATTACTGTTGCGTTATGATCCGGCCTCCTTTTTTCAGGCCGTCGTAAGTGAGTTGACACGCTCATAATCAAAATGGTTGGAACACTTTGAAAAACTATTGCCAAATGGCTGGTACTTTCTATGAAGGAACTAATCCGGGGCGCTTATCCTTTAACAATTACAACCTAAAATCTATCGCCCATGAGCCAATATATGGTTGAAATCCAGCTTCCGGCTGTCATGTCGGAAGATTTCACAGCAAAAATACCCGCTCAGAGAAAAAAGATTAATGAACTGATGGAGCAGGGAAGGCTAATGTCCTATGCTTTGTCCGATGATTATTCCCGACTCTGGTGCGTAGTAAGAGCGGAAAGTGAATTTGAAGTAATGTCGCTCGTTTCGGAATTCCCACTAATCGATTATATGGACCCCAAGATAACCAAGCTGATGTTCAACAATGTGGTGGCCCTCCGGTTGCCCATGTTTTCATTAAACTGACACCCATTTAAAGACTTTTCGTGGCAGGGCGTTATCGCCCGCAACGCCGGCCTCCTCCATTCAGGAAGAGGCTTTCTTATTTTTCTTCAAATCAAAGCTTACGTGTGATCAGCGACGCGATTTTTTCCAGATGCGCGCGATCGGTTTCGCTAAAATCATCGAGCTGGTCGCTATCTACGTCCAGCACCATTGCAACCGTTCCATTCCGGTGAAACACAGGCACTACGATCTCCGAACGGGATGCCGAACTGCATGCGATATGGCCGGAAAATGCCTCCACGTCCGGCACGATGATCGTTTCGGCGCGGGAATAACTTGCCCCGCACACGCCTTTGTGGAACGGTATGCGCGTACACGCAATGGGTCCCTGGAATGGGCCGAGCACCAGCTGTCCTTCTTTTACCAGGTAAAATCCAATCCAGAAAAAGCCGAATGCCTCCTTAATAACCGCGGTTATATTCGCAAGGTTGGCAATAAGGTCACCTTCATCGGCAATCAATGCTTCTATTTGTGGAAAAAGTGCCGTGTAAACCGCTTCTCTATTTGTATCTGTGGGTATAAATAATGTCTCTGCCATCATTGAAATGCATTATGATTACTGGTTAACACGGATGCCATTTGAATAGTTACAGATTCACGCTAAAATGCATTCAAATTGAGCAGTTAAGAACGGCGAATGCTATATTTGAAGTTCGATTTAATGCAAAACCCGCCGATGAGTCAAAGACATATATTATTAATGGACGGTCCCGATCACAAGGGGCTGATCTACCATGTTACCCGCATTCTTTTTGCCCACAATCAAAATATCATCAGCAACGACGAATACGTAAGTCCTTCACGGTATTTCTTTATGCGTACCGAATTTGAAGGCGAAGCGGATATCCCCGCACTATTAAGCGCACTGCAATCGGAACTGCCGGCCGGGCTTAACCTCCGCATTAATCCTAAAAAGAACAAGGATATTGTGCTCATGGTGACCAAGGAACATCACTGCCTGGGGGAGCTGCTGATCCGCTATGCATTCAATGAACTCGACGCGACTATTCTGGCAGTTATCAGCAATTACAATGCATTGCAGCCGCTCGTGAGCAAGTTTGGAATCCCTTTTCATTTTATTTCCCACGAAAACAAAACGCGTGAGGAACACGAAAGTGCGATCTTGCGGACGCTCGACATCTACCGCCCCGATTATGTAGTGCTGGCCAAATATATGCGTATTATCACACCTGGTTTTGTCGACCGTTATCCGAACCGCATCGTAAATATCCACCATTCATTTCTACCTGCATTCATCGGGGCAAACCCGTACCGGCAGGCTTACGAAAGAGGTGTGAAAATCATCGGAGCTACCGCGCACTTTGTGAACAACGACCTCGACGAAGGCCCGATCATCGCGCAGGATGTAAAAGAAGTCGATCACAAACTAACCGCTTCGGATATGGCAACATTGGGAAAGGTTACGGAGAAAGCGGTGTTGTCAAAGGCGCTAAAACTGGTATTTAACGACCGGGTTTTTATCCATAACAACCGCACCATCATCCTGTAAAACAAAGAAAAAGCCCTTAGTCAGAATCACCGAGGGCTTTTTGCAATCTGATGGATGTTATTGAATATGTAATCTTACAAAAATTTCTTTAAAACATCAAATTCAGATTCAAGCTGTTAACTAATTCTAAGGATATTCTAATTAAACTGCTTCGGCTGTACGCACCAGCTCAACCAGGTCTCCGTCGTTCACTTCTTTCTTCACGTCGGCCACTTCCAGGAAGCGGGTATACAACTCATCCAGCACTGGTTTTTCAAAGCTGAAACCCAGCAATTCCAGACGGTGCTTCAACGCATGACGACCGCTGCGGGCAGTCAGCACGATATCCGACTTATCCACACCCACATCCTGCGGGTTCATGATCTCGTAGTTCAGGTTGTTTTTCAGGAAGCCGTCCTGGTGAATCCCCGACGAGTGCGCGAACGCATTACGCCCAACGATCGCCTTGTTGGCCTGCACCGGCATGCGCATCATTTTCGACACCAATTGGCTGGTCGGGTAAATGTGTTGCGTGTTGATACCTGTTTCCAGGCCCAGTTCCTGATGTACTTTTAACGCCATCACCACCTCTTCGAGCGACGTGTTACCGGCGCGCTCGCCGATCCCGTTGATCGTCACCTCTACCTGGCGTGCTCCTGCATTGATACCCGCGATGGAATTCGCCGTTGCAAGGCCGAGGTCGTTGTGGCAGTGGATGGAAATGGTTGCCTTATGGATGTTCGAAACGTGTTCGAAGATGTATTTGATCTTATTACCATACTCGTCGGGCAGGCAGTACCCTGTCGTGTCAGGGATATTTACCACGGTTGCACCTGCGCCGATCACCGCTTCTACCAGTTGGGAAAGGAAAACCAGGTCTGCGCGACCGGCGTCTTCGCAATAGAATTCTACGTCTTCTACTTTGCTCTTAGCATATTTCGTAGCCGCGATCGCCCTCTCGATGATTTTTTCACGGGTAGTGTTGAATTTATGCTGGATGTGAATGTCCGACGACCCGATACCGGTGTGAATCCGAGCCCGCTGTGCATATTGCAATGCTTCTGCTGCTGCGTCAATATCGCCCTGCACCGCACGAGAAAGCGCACAGATGATCGGCTCGCGTACTGCTTTGGAGATTTCAACCACGGAACGAAAATCCCCGGGACTTGAAACCGGGAAACCGGCTTCGATAATGTCTACCCCCAGTTTTTCGAGTTGTGTGGCAACAACAATTTTTTCTTCTGTGGTCAATTGGCTGCCCGGCACTTGCTCGCCGTCTCGTAAAGTAGTGTCGAAGATCTGAACTCGATTACTCATTGGTGGGTATTAATTTTTTTATGGGACACGAATTTAACAATATTTCAAGCAATATAAAACCCTTTCCTTGTCACGGGAAAGGGTTTGGAACATATCAAAACATAACCTTTCCCGGACTCACGGTTGTTGTTGGAGAATGAGATTGAGGTTATTCTGCTGGCTCATATTCATGCGGCGAAATTTCGCTAACCGCGAGTTTCTTCTGCAAAGAAAGCACAAGTTTTGAATGCAACAAATATTGTTTGGCAAAACTTTGAAATTTTTTAAATTCTTTTCAAAAGCTCTTCGCCTGCCTGCTGGGTATTCAACACCTTGTCTGCCGGGGTGGTTGCATCGGCAATATCTCGCGTTCTGAAACCATCTTTCAGCAACTTGTCAACCGCCGAAATAATCGCTTCCGATTCTTCTTTCAAACCAAATGAAATATCGAGGAGCAATGCAGCCGAAAGTACTGATGCCAAGGGGTTTGCAACACCTTTGCCTGTAATGTCGTGCGCCGAGCCGTGGATCGGTTCGTAAACACCTGTGCTGTCGCCAACCGATGCCGAAGCGAGCATACCCATTGATCCCGCAATCTGGCTGGCCTCGTCGGTAAGGATATCCCCGAACAGGTTCGCGGTCACAACCACGTCGAAACGCTTAGGATCTTTGATCAGCATCATCGCTGCTGCATCCACAAACTGGTGCTCAACGGTAATGTCCGGATATTCAGGAGCCAACGCCTGAACTACTTCACGCCACAGACGGCTGGTCTCCAAAACGTTAGCCTTATCTACCGAACAAAGACGTTTTCCACGCGTACGAGCAGCTTCAAATGCTTTGCGTGCAATGCGCTCTACTTCATAACGGCTGTATTCCGCGATGTCGTAAGCGGTATTGTTATCGTTTTTGCGGCCTTTTTCTCCGAAATAAATATCGCCGGTCAGCTCACGGAAGAAAAGGATATCCGAACCCTTCAGGATTTCAGGACGGATGGAAGAGGCGCCTAACAGTTCGTCGAACAGCTTGATCGGACGAAGGTTAGCATACAAACCGAGCTCCTTGCGCATTTTAAGCAAGCCTTGCTCAGGGCGAACTTTGGCAGTAGGATCGTTGTCATATTTCGGGTGACCTACGGCGCCGAACAGGATCGCATCGGAGTTACGCATCTTTTCGAGGGTCTCGTCCGGAAGCGGATTGCCGGTCGCTTCGATGGCCACATGGCCCATCAATGCTTCGTCGTAAGTGAATTCATGACCGAATTTCTCGGCGATTTTTACCAACACTGCCTTTCCTACCTCTGTAACTTCTTGTCCGATTCCGTCGCCCGGAACGATAAGGATATGCTTTTTCATTAAGAGTTTTAATTGATAATCAATAAATTATAAAGTAATGATGGGTTCGGCTGCAATCTTGCTTTCAGGCACGCCGATCAGGTTCAGCATTTTCTGCGTAGCCTTGATCGCCGAGAACGTCTGGTCCGAATCCAGACCGCGCGTTTTAACCTCCTTCCCGTTGATTTCCCAGGTAATGATCGTTTCGCACAATGCGTCCGTTTTACCGCCAGGCGGAATGCGAACGGTGTAGTCACTCAGCATCGGCAGGTCGATCCCCTTTTTGGCATAAATCTTTTTCAATGCATTCATAAATGCATCGTACTGACCGTCGCCCTGTGCATTCTCCTCAAAAACCTCCTCGCCGAAAGATATCTGCAATGTGGCGGACGGTTTCAGATTTTTGGAATGCGTAAGCACATAATTGGTGATGACCACCTTTTCTTCAATGGCGTCGCTATCGAGGATATCGGAGATAATGTAAGGCAAATCCTCAGGCGTCACAGCCTCTTTGCGGTCGCCGAGCTCGATAATGCGTTGCGTTACCTTCTTCAAATCGGCGTCCGACAGTGTGATGCCCAGATCCCGCAGATTGTTCTCGATATTCGCCTTTCCGGAAGTTTTACCCAATGCATACAACCGCTGACGGCCGAAACGCTCGGGCATCAGCTTGCTGAAATACAGGTTGTTCTTTTTATCGCCATCTGCATGGATGCCTGCCGTTTGGGTGAACACGCTTTCGCCGACAATCGGCTTGTTGGCCGGAATGCGGATACCCGAAAACGTCTCCACCAGCTTGCTGATCGAGTACAGCGACTTCTCATTGACCGCCGTCGTGCATTCAGGCATGAGGTCGTTGATCACGGCAATCGTGCTCGCGAGCGGCGCATTACCCGTGCGCTCGCCCATGCCGTTCACGGTCAGGTGCAAGCCTTGCACGCCCGCGCGAAGCGCTTCCATGACATTCGCCACACCCAGGTCATAATCGTTATGGCCATGAAATTCGAAATGATGGTTCGGATAACGATCGACGATCTCCTTGATAAACGTATAGGATTCAAAAGGCGTCAGAATGCCGAGAGTGTCGGGCAGGAGAATGCGCTTGACGGGCAGCGTGGTCAGGAAATCGAGCGATTGGAACACATATTCTTTGGAACTACGCATACCGTTGCTCCAATCTTCCAGGTACACATTGCATTGAATGCCCTTCGTTTCCGCCAGCTCGACCACATTGCGAATGTCCTCGAAATGCGCTTCCGGCGATTTTTTGAGTTGATGGGTCAAATGGTTGAGAGACCCTTTGGTGAGGAGGTTCATCACTTTCGCGCCGGCCTGCACCATCCAGTTAATGGACGCGTCGCCGTCGACGAACGTGAGTACTTCAATTTTATCCAGAAAACCATTCTTACCAGCCCAATCGGTGATTTTTTTAACCGCCTGAAACTCCCCCTCCGACACGCGTGCCGAGGCTACTTCAATGCGATCTACCTTCACTTCCTGCAAAAGGATTTGGGCAATGGTCAGTTTTTCTGATGCGGAAAACGACACCCCGCTGGTTTGCTCACCATCGCGAAGTGTCGTGTCCATTATTTCTATGTAGCGGCTGTTCATAGGTAGTCAGCCGTCGGCGGTCAGCAGTCGGCGGTCAGAAAATCAAGTTCGACAGCCGACTGCCGATCGCCGACAGCCCATTAAAATATTCTTTCAGCTTCAAACTCCTTGATCTCTCCCTTCATAGCTTGCAGATAATCGATATCGTCGAAGCCGTTCGTCAGGTTGTGTTTTTTATAACCATTGATGTCGAAAGACTCTTTCTCTCCGGTTGCCAGGATGGTAATGCTTTGTTCTGGCAGGTTCACTTCCAGTTCCGTATTCGGATCGGCCTCGATCGCTTCGAAAATTTTGTTGAGGAATTCAGGGCTCACCTGCACCGGCAAGATACCGATATTCAATGAGTTACCCTTGAAAATATCCGCAAAGAAGCTGGAAACAACGCAGCGGAAACCGTAGTCGTAGATCGCCCACGCAGCGTGCTCGCGGCTGGAACCGCTGCCGAAGTTGTGGCCTCCTACGAGTATTTTTCCGGAGTAAATAGGGTTGTTCAAGACGAAGTCCTGCTTCGGCGTATCGTCGCCGTTATACCGCCAGTCGCGGAAGAGGTTGTCGCCGAATCCTTCGCGTTTGGTCGCTTTCAGGAAGCGTGCAGGGATAATCTGGTCTGTATCGACGTTTTCGATCGGCAAAGGCACGGCCGAGCTTTTCAGTATGGTGAATTTATCGTAAGCCATTGTGTTAATGCGGATTAAAGAAGTGTTCTTGGATCTGTAACTACGCCGGTAACAGCTGCTGCGGCGGCAACGAGCGGGCTTGCGAGCAACGTACGTGCGCCGGGACCCTGGCGACCTTCGAAGTTACGGTTAGAAGTACTTACGGCATATTTGCCGGCAGGAATCTTGTCGTCGTTCATCGCGAGACAAGCCGAGCATCCAGGCTGGCGCAGCTCGAAACCAGCTTCGGTCAGAATGTCCAGAATACCCTCTTCTTTAATCTGCGCTTCTACAATATGCGAGCCCGGAACGATCCACGCCGTCACATTGTCGGCCTTCTTACGGCCTTTCACGATCGACGCGAATGCACGGAAGTCCTCGATACGGCCATTGGTACAGCTACCAATGAAAACGTAGTCGATTTTCTTGCCCAGCATATTCTCGTTCTCATGGAAGCCCATGTAATTCAGCGACTTGTCATAAGTAGCCTTACCACCTTCCACTTTGTCGGAAGTAGGGATCGCCCTTGTAATACCTTGTCCCATTCCGGGGTTGGTACCGTAAGTGATCATCGGCTCGATGTCGGCCGCGTCGAAATTATATTCCTTATCAAAAGCAGCGCCTTCGTCTGTTTTCAAAGTTTTCCAGTAAGCCAATGCTTTGTCCCACTTCTCTCCTTTCGGAGCTTGCTCGCGGCCGTTGATGTACGCAAAAGTCGTTTCGTCGGGAGCGATCATACCGCCGCGGGCACCCATTTCGATGCTCATGTTGCAGACGGTCATACGGCCTTCCATCGACATGTTTTCAAACACATCACCTGCATATTCAACAAAATAGCCCGTCGCGCCGGCAGTGGTCAGTTTCGAGATAATATAAAGCGTCACGTCTTTCGGAGTAACCCCTTTGCCCAGCTGGCCATTCACGTTTACACGCATTTTCTTAGGCTTAGGCTGCATAATGCATTGCGAAGAAAGCACCATTTCTACCTCCGAAGTACCGATACCGAACGCGATCGCGCCGAATGCTCCGTGGGTAGAAGTGTGGGAATCACCGCAAACGATGGTCATGCCCGGCAGCGTAATACCGTTTTCAGGCCCTACCACGTGTACAATCCCGTTGCGAGCGTGGCCCAGTCCCCAGTGTGAGATGCCGTATTTCGCAGCATTCGATTCGAGGGCTTTCAGCTGGTTAGCCGAAAGCGGGTCAGCCACAGGAAGGTGCTGGTTGATGGTCGGGGTGTTGTGATCGGCCGTCGCGAAAGTGCGCTCGGGGTACATCACACCAATGCCTCTGTTTTCGAGTCCAAGGAAAGCAACAGGGCTTGTTACTTCGTGGATAAAATGGCGGTCGATGAAAAACACATCCGGACCATCCTCGATTTTACGGACAACGTGGGCATCCCACACTTTGTCGAAAAGGGTACTCGCTTGATTACTCATTTTGATTAAAATTAGAATTTCGCCTCGTCGTTCAGGCTTCCAAGAAAGAGCTGATAATCAACGCCTTTCTCAAAAGGAGAACCGACATTACAAATTACCGTATAATTAAAGGAATATGTATAACGGTAAAGGTTCAAAAAATAGTGATTTTGGTTTGGGGAGATGGTTTGAGCGGAAATCTTTATTTGTATCGCGTCTCCGAACTTAGATATAAATCAGATCCTTCTCTATAAATGGCCAAACATTCGGTTTGACCCCATTCTTACTTACCAGATCTACTTTCTGCTGCAATAGTTCTTCAAGCTCTCCCGCTAAGTCAATAAATTCGAAGCCAACAGGCTGAGAAAATTCGACCAAAATATCCACGTCGCTTTCCTCGCGAGCCTCGTTCCGTGCATAGGAACCGAAGAGTGCAAGTGATCTTATTGGATACTTGGCAAACAGGCTGAGTTTATGCTTATGTAGACAGTCTAAAATTCTTGTTAGCGTACGGTTTCGCATCCTGTCCTCGAATTGGCTCAATGTTATGAAGCGCCCTTCGGCAATTTCCTCCCTACCTTCATTGATTCCCTTCAATATTCTATCCGGTAACTTCATAACCTATGGATTTGAAATTAACAATTCACCCCTGCCGCTTCGGCGTAGTCCCGTACTTCTCTTTATAAGTCTTGATAAAATGCGAAACGCTCTCGTAGCCGATCTCCGTACTGATCTCGGAAACGTTTTTGGTGCTGTTCCTCAACAGGAAATCCGCGTAGTCGAGCCGCTTGTTTTTCAGCCATAGTGCCGGCGAGGTATTGAATTCGTCCTGAAAATCCCTTTTGAATGCAGACAAGCTCCTACCCGACAAACGCGCCAGCTCATTGAGTGTAAGCGGTTTCAGGTAATAGCTGTTCATTAAAAACGAAAGGTCGACTTTCTCTCCCTTATACAAGCTGTACAAAATACCCCGCAGCTGGTTTGAATTATCCAATTCCATTAAATGCAGCAGCAACTCCTGAAATTTCAATCGCAGAAAGTGGTTCTTCAACTCCGTTCTAGACCGGAAGTAGGGAAACACGGATTGGATAAATTTCTCGAAATTATCATCCGACTTCAACAACAGAATCGGGTATTCGACAGTTTCTGCATCTTTTTGCGCGTCGAAAAGCTCCGGATGCAGCCCTACGAACTCTTTCAGCAGCTTTTCATCAAAAAAGAAAACCAGACTCTTGTAAGCCTCATGAATGGATTCCGACATGAGGTAAAAACCCCTCTGAATGAACAGAATATCCCCTTTTTCTACATGCACTTCCTGGGTCGGGCTGGTGAATTTCTTCTCGCCTTCCAGCACGACAATCACCGCATGTTCCTCGAAAAACACATCGTATTTGGAAGGATACACCTCATTCCGATAGGCCACGAAGGTCATATCCTGAATTTTCAGGGACTCAAATTCCTGGGAGCTGATATCGGATGGTACGCGGAGCAAGTTGTTATCGGCTAAATGTTACACCATAAACTGAAACAAATCCGGCTGATCATTCAGATATTCATAAACCACTCTATTCGAATCCATTCGTTCGATGAGCGGGGCGAAGTCTTCGCGACTTTTCAATTCAATACCCACCAACGCAGGCCCCTGCTCGCGGTTCGTCTTTTTCACGTATTCGAAACGGGCAATATCATCATTCGGCCCGAGGACATTCAAAAATTCCCGGAATGCACCCGAGCGCTGCGGGAAACGGATGATGAAATAATGCTTCAAGCCTTCATAGAGCAACGAGCGCTCCTTAATTTCTTCCGTTCGTGTAATGTCATTATTCCCTCCACTGATCAGCACTACTACATTTTTACCCGTAATATCCTCTTTGATCAGGTCCAATGCAGCCACTGTCAATGCGCCGGCGGGTTCGGCTACGATGGCTTCTTCATTGTAAAGCTGCAAAATCGACGAGCATACCTTTCCTTCCGGTACGAGAAGGATCTGGTTCAGGCTCTTGCTGCAAATATCGAATGTAATGTCGCCGGCACGCTTTACCGCGGCGCCGTCCACGAACTTGTCGATATTATCCAGGGTCACCACATGTCCTTCCTGGATGGATTTATGCATCGTCGGGGAGCCTTCCGGTTCTACGCCGATCAGCTGGGTTTTGGGCGAAAGCTGTTTGAAAACAGTTGAAATACCTGACGCTAATCCGCCTCCGCCAATCGCCATCAGCAGATAATCTATTTTGAAATCGGCGTCTTTGAATATTTCCAGCCCTACTGTTCCCTGGCCTTCTATCACCTGTAAATCGTCGAAAGGGTGCACAAAAACGGCATTGGTGCTGTCACGGTAGGCCATAGATGCGTGATAGGCATCGTCATAGGTATCACCTACCAAATGGATTTCAATCCATTCCTGGCCAAACAACCGCACTTGCTTCACCTTCTGCGCCGGGGTGGTGGTAGGCATGAAAATCGCGCCTTTTACCTCCATTTTCCTACACGCGTACGCTACGCCTTGCGCGTGGTTGCCAGCGCTCGCACACACGATCCCGCCCGCGAGGGCCTCGGGCGTGAGGCTGGCCATTTTGTTATAGGCGCCCCGGATTTTGTAGGAGCGGACCGTCTGCAGATCTTCTCTTTTGAGGTAAATATTAGCCCCATACTGCTCCGAAAGATGTGCATTGTAAAATATCGGTGTGTGGTTAATCACCCCGCGCAGGCGTTCGGCGGCGAGGAATATGTTATCGAGAGTCGGAACGGAATGTGAAGTGCTCATAGGATTCAATGAAAAGAGCTTTGCAAAAAGCAAAGCTCCATTTTTATCTTTTGCAGTTGACCTAAGTCAACTGCAATAAATTATTCTGAAACAATTAGTTTCTTTCTGGGCGCAATCCGCGTACAGTTGTACCTGCCTGCCACATTTCTGATTCGCGCAGCTCAGCCAGTTCTTCTTCCAGTTTCACACGGTAGTCAGGCTGTGAGTTGCGGGTGATCGAGATAGTAGCTTGCTCGCCGCTCTTTACAGAGTTGTAAAGTTGCTCGAAAACAGGCTTCGTAGCGTCACGGAAAGGCTTCCACCAATCCAAAGCACCACGCTGTGCAGTAGTAGAGCAGTTAGCGTACATCCAGTCCATACCATTTTCAGCCACCAATGGCATCAATGATTGGGTCAATTCTTCCACTGTTTCGTTGAATGCTTCCGATGGCGTATGGCCATTTGAACGCAACACTTCGTATTGTGCAGCGAAAATACCCTGGATAGCACCCATCAAAGTACCACGCTCGCCGGTAAGGTCGGAAGTTACTTCACGGTAGAAATCGGTTTCGAACAGGTAACCTGAACCTACGCCGATACCCATTGCGATACATTTTTCACGCGCTTTGCCGGTAGCATCCTGGAATACCGCGAAAGAAGAGTTCAAGCCTTTTCCTTCTACGAACAGACGGCGCAATGAAGTTCCTGATCCTTTTGGAGCAACCAGGTATACGTCCACGTCAGCAGGAGGAACGATGCCGGTCTGATCCTTATAAGTTACACCGAAGCCGTGTGAGAAATACAATGATTTACCGGCAGTAAGGTGTTTTTTAACAGTTGGCCAAAGTTCGATCTGAGCTGCGTCAGAAAGCAAGTAGCAAATGATGGTTCCTTTTGCAAGCGCCTCTTCGATGTCGAAAAGCGTTTCGCCTGGTACCCATCCGTCAGCAACGGCTTTGTCCCAGGACTTACCACCTTTACGCTGACCAACGATTACATTGAATCCGTTGTCACGCATGTTCAAGCTTTGGCCTGGGCCTTGTACGCCGTAACCAATTACAGCGATAGTTTCAGTAGAAAGTACTTCACGTGCTTTTTCAAGTGGAAATTCTTCACGGGTTACTACTTCTTCTTCGACCCCGCCGAAATTTAATTTTGCCATTGATTATTGATTGGATTATTGATTTACTACGAATTTAAAAGCAATACTACTAAAACTTTATAGACTATTGGTAATACTCCCATTCCGCTTCCGGCAGATAATCTACCAGTGTCTGAGGCGATTTGCTTACCGCCACACGGCCCGAGCGAACGAATTCGAGGATTTCGTGGGGTTTGATATAGTCGAAAAATTCAAAGATCTCCTCTTCGGTACCCGTCTTCTGGATGATCACATACGTGAGGTGCCAGTAAACGACCCAGGCCTTGTAAGTCTTGTTGATCGTCTCGATATCGAGCGGTTTGGCGCCGATCGGCGTCGAAACCTTGAACAATGCGATCTCGTTGTACGCGATGTCTTCATTGAGATACCCGAACACGGCCAGCACTTCGATGATCTTGCGGATCTGGCGGACGAGCTTTTCCACCGTCTCGCGCGACTCGCTACGGATGACGATCGTGAAGCGGGAAATACCCTTACGCTCGGTTTCAGAAACGGTCAGGCTTTCGATGTTGATCCTTCTCCGCGTGAAAATCGTCGTGATCTTGTTGAGAATACCAATGGAGTTCTCGGTGAAAACACAAATGGTGTATGATGTCATGATTCTTCCTCTTTTATATTATTCCAAACGGATATCGGCTACACAAGCGCCCGTTGGCACCATCGGGAACACGTTTTCTTCTTTCTCCACCAGCACTTCCAGCAGGTAAGGCTTGTCGGAAGCCAGCATTTTGTCGAGCGATGCGTGCAAATCCTCGCGTTTCGCGCAGGTATGGCCATCAATGCCGAAACCTTTGGCGATCGTGATGAAATCGGGGTTTTGCAGCTCCACGAACGAATAGCGTTTCTGGTGGAAAAGCTGTTGCCACTGACGTACCATTCCGAGGAAGTTGTTGTTAAGAATAATAATCTTAACCGGCAAGCCGCTTTGCGCAATCGTACCAAGCTCCTGAATCGTCATCTGGAAACATCCGTCACCGATCATCGCCACAACTTCGCGGTCGGGCGCGCCTACTTTCGCTCCGAATGAGGCCGGCAACGCGTAACCCATTGTTCCCAAACCGCCCGATGTAATGAAAGAGCTGGGCTTTTTGAACTGGTAATAGCGCGCAGTCATCATCTGGTGCTGGCCCACGTCCGCCACGATCACCGCTTCACCTTTGGTTTTATCCGAAAGCGTGCGGATCACTTCCGCCATTTTGATCTTCTCGGTCGTGGGGGCCAGTTCAGGCTGCGTGATTTTCTCGTCCTCAATTGCGTCGTATTTCTTAAATTCCGCTTTCCAGGCTTCGTGGTTATTCTCGTTCACCAGTGGAAGCAGTAATTCCAATGCTTTTTTGGCATCACCTACCACCGGCGCATCGGCTTTCACAATTTTGTCGATCTCCGCCGGGTCGATTTCAATGTGAACAACCTTCGCCTGCTTCGCATAACGGCTTAAATCGCCTGTCACCCGGTCGTCGAAACGCATTCCGACAGCGATAATGAGGTCGCATTGGTTGGTGAGCACGTTGGTACCGTAGTTACCGTGCATACCCAGCCAGCCCACATAATTCGGGTGGTCTACCGGTATGGACGAAAGCCCGAGCAATGTCGAAGCAGCCGGAATATCGGTTTTTTCAATGAACCGGATCAATTCCTGCTCTGCACCGGAAATCTGTACGCCATGGCCTACGAACAGGAACGGACGTTTCGCCTGGTTGATCAGCTTCGCCGCCGCTGCCAGCTGCTCATCTTTCGGAGCAAGGCGCGGGTGGTAGCTAAGCAGTTTCTCGGTTTTCTTATGTACGAAAGGCTTCGTCATCAGCTTTTGCTGCGCATCTTTCGTGATGTCGATCAGCACAGGCCCCGGACGACCTGATTTCGCGATGTAAAATGCTTTCGCGATGATTTCAGGGATTTCGTCGGCGTTGGTCACCTGGTAGTTCCATTTCGTGATCGGAATGGTGATACCCATCACGTCGGTTTCCTGAAATGCGTCGGTGCCCAGCAAATGTGACGCCACCTGGCCGATAATGCAGACCATCGGCGTAGAATCGATGATCGCGTCGGCGATACCCGTCACGAGGTTGGTAGCGCCAGGTCCGGAAGTTACAAGGCACACGCCTACCTCGCCCGAAATGCGCGCAAAGCCTTCCGCGGCGTGCGCAGCACCTTGCTCGTGGCGCACCAGGATGTGATTGATCTGGTCCTGATAGTCATAGATCGCATCATACACCGGCATAATCGCCCCGCCCGGATACCCGAAAATGGTTTTAACACCTTCGGCGATCAGCGACTGGATGACCGCATGCGAGCCATTGATCAGCTCCGGCTTCGCCACCGAAACCGCCGGTTCCGAGCCCTGAATTGTTGCAGTTTGATTTTCATTAAATCCCATGACCTCTGTATTGTTTAGTCGGATGAATTTCTATCGTGAATTTTACGCTTCGTCAGTCACGCAGCCTTCGCTGGCCGACTTCACGGTTCTGATATATCTTCCCAGCATACCTTTTGTAAAGCGCGGCGCGGGTTGTACCCAGGCGGCTTTGCGGGCTGCCATTTCTTCGTCGGAAATGTGCAGCGTCAGGACGCGGGTGTTGGCATCGATGCTGATCCGGTCGCCGTCTTTCACGAGCGCGATCGGCCCGCCTTCGAATGCTTCCGGAGTAATGTGGCCTACCACGAAACCGTGCGTACCGCCTGAGAAACGACCGTCGGTGATCAATGCGATCTTGTCGCCCAGGCCCGCTCCCATTACCGCGGAAGTAGGTTTCAGCATTTCCGACATACCCGGACCGCCTTTCGGGCCTGCATTACGGATTACTACCACGTGGCCGGCCTTGATTTCTCCTTTCGACAGCATGTCGATAATCTCCGATTCGTGCTCGCACACTTTGGCTTCGCCATCGAACGTCAGACCTTCCTTGCCGGTGATTTTCGCAACTGCTCCGCTTGGCGCCAGGTTACCGTAAAGCACCTGAATGTGGCCCGAAGGCTTGATCGGTGTTTCGATCGGGAACACCATTTTTTGTGTTTCAAAATTCAAATCCGGCGCCTCTGCGAGGTTTTCAGCGACAGTCTTGCCTGTAACCGTAATGCAATCTCCGTGAATGAGTCCTACCGAATACAAATACTTGGTCACCGCAGGAACACCGCCGATTTCCAGGATATCTTCCATGAAGTATTTACCGCTAGGCTTCAAATCCGCGATGAACGGCGTGCGGTCCGAGATCGCCTGAATGTCGTCCAATGTCAAAGGAATGTCTGCCGCACGAGCAATCGCCAGGTAATGCAATGCCGCGTTGGTAGATCCGCCGAGCGCCATTACGACGGTCAGTGCGTTTTCAAGCGACTTTTTAGTAATAATGTCTTTCGGCGTAATGTTCAGTTCGAGCAATTTCTTCATCGCCGCACCGATCTTCTTGCATTCTTCCTGCTTGCCTTCGTGCGTGGCCGGGTAGGAGCTGCTGAACGGCAGGCTCAATCCCATTGCCTCGATCGACGACGCCATCGTGTTGGCCGTATACATACCGCCGCAAGCACCCTGGCCAGGGATCGAATTTTGAATTACACCTTTGTAATCTTCGTCAGATATATTGTTCGCAAACTTCTTACCCAACGCTTCGAATGCCGAAACGATGTCCAGTTTTTGTCCTTTATAATGTCCCGAACGGATCGTTCCGCCGTACACCATGATCGAAGGACGGTCCAGACGCGCCATCGCCATAATGGCACCCGGCATGTTTTTGTCACAACCTACCACCGCGATCACGCCATCGTACCATTGCGCCGCCACGACCGTTTCGATCGAATCCGCAATAATGTCGCGACTCGGCAGCGAGTAGCGCATACCGTCGTTCCCGTTGGTCATACCGTCCGACACACCGATCGTGTTGAAGATCAGGCCGACCATATCATTCGCATTCACACCCTGTTTCACGTACACCGACAAGCCGTTCAGGTGCATGTTGCAAGGATTCCCCTCATAACCGGTGCTGGCAATACCGATCTGCGGTTTCACGAAATCTTCTTCCTTCAGACCAATGCCGTAAAGCATGGCCTGCGCTGCGGGGTTAGTAACTTCCTGGGTAAGGGTCTTCGAAAATCTGTTTAATTCTGTCGCCATAGTGAATGATTGTATTTAAATAAAAACACCCCACTCGGTTGTGTGAGTGAGGTGCCAGTTATGTGCTATCATCCCACTCACGCTATTGCGTGACGATAAGTAGGACCGGGACGATGATTGTCGATTTCATTTTAGCGTAACATTTAAGTCTAGCGAAATTTCGCTGTTTTTGACTTGGTGTTACAAATTAGGAGCCAATCTTTTTATTTTCCAAACATTGGAAGGATTTTTTGTTATTAATCTATGATAAATACCAAATTTCTTCCCGGTGCGGGATCGTTATCGGAAAAGATTTAATTTTGAATTCCAAAAACCACGAACCACAATGCTGACGACCGAATCATCTTCCTACTATAATGACCTCGAAAAAATGAGTGTTAACGAAATCCTGACCTCCATTAACCGCGAGGACCAGACCGTACCTCATGCCGTTCAGAAATCGATCCCGCAGATCGAAGCATTGGTGGAGCAGATCGTGCCGAGGATGAAAAAGGGCGGCCGGCTCTTCTATATCGGGGCAGGCACCAGCGGAAGATTAGGCGTAGTGGATGCGTCGGAATGCCCGCCGACATTCGGCGTACCTTTCGATCTCGTGGTAGGAATCATCGCCGGCGGCGATACCGCTATCCGGAAAGCGGTGGAAAACGCGGAAGACGACTGGAACCAGGCGTGGAAAGACCTGGCAGCATTCGCGCCCAATGAAAACGATACATTGGTAGGTATTGCCGCTTCCGGCCGCACGCCTTATGTGATCGGCGGCTTGAACGAAGCGCGCAATGCGGGCTTGCTCACGGGCTGCGTGGTTTGCAACGACGGCTCGGCAGTAGCCAAAGCAGCCGAATATCCCGTTGAAATAGTCGTCGGTCCTGAATTTCTCACCGGTAGCACGCGTATGAAATCCGGCACGGCCCAGAAACTGGCGCTGAACATGATTTCGACTTCGGTCATGATCCGCCTGGGCAAGGTGAAAGGTAACAAGATGGTCGATATGCAGCTCACCAACGAAAAACTGGTCAACAGGGCGTTGCGTATGATCATTGACGAGCTGAATATCGCGCCGGATGAAGCGCAATCACTGCTCGACGAGCACGGAAGCGTGCGCGCGGCCATCGAGGCCGTCCGCAAATAGCATTACAACGAGAGCACGATTTTACCGAACTGCTGCCCGGCATCCATGTAGCGGAGTGCCTGCTCGGCTTCTTCCAGCGGGAAGACCCGGTCGATCACCGGCACGATCTGCTTTTCGCTGATGAATTGCACCATGTCGGCAAATTCTGCCTCGGTACCCATTGTGCTGCCGAGGATGTTCAATTGTTTGAAAAACACTTTGGCGGGCACAATGTCGGTAATGTTGCCCGTACCGCCGCCGTAGAAACAAATGCGCGCTCCCGGCGCGGCAATGTCGATCAGTTTGGCAAAACCCGGACCTCCCGCGCTGTCGATAATCACATTGAAATATCCCGTCTTCGGACCGCGCGCTTTCACGAGCAGATCGCGGAACCACGTCGGGTTTTTATAGTTAATACCTCCTTTCGCACCCATTTCGATCGCCCGCTGTATTTTCTGGTCGGAACCCGAGGTTACCCATACTTCCGCGCCCGCCGCAATGGCGAACTGGATCGCAAAAAGCGCCACGCCGCCGCCCGCACCCGTTACGAGCACACGATCCCCTTCTTTGAACCGGCAGCGCGTGATGAGCGACCGCCAGGCCGTAAGCCCGCCCATCGGCACGGCCGCAGCTTCTTCGAATGATAAATGCGCCGGCTTTTCGGCCAGGTACTTCGCTTCCGTTTTCACATATCCGGCAAATGTGCCGTTATCCGGCAGGCCGAGGATTTTATGGTCTTCACTGTAAAAATCGGGATTATCGCCCCAGTTCTGGGACGGGTTAATGATCACTTCCTTCCCGATCCAGCTTTTGGCTACACCATCACCCACTTCGGTCACAATGCCTGCGCCGTCGGAGCCGGGGATGATGGGTGTTGTAATTCGGGGGTAAAGTCCTTTCTGTATCCACACATCGCGGTGGTTCAGCGACGCGGCCTTCACCTCCACGATCACCTCTCCCGGGCCGGGGTTTGGCTTTTGCGTTTCTTCAATCACCAGCGGCTCATGAAGACTTTTTAAAATAGCGGCTTTCATAATGTTGGGGTTTAAACAAAAAATGATGAACCGGCCTGTCCGAAACGGAACCTGCCCTTGTTCATCATTTCAAATGATTGGAACCGTTTCAGATGCTATATATCCGAATATTCGGTGGGATACAAATAGAAGCTGGTGTTTTTTGACACGTTGTTCTGGTACTCTGGGTTTGCTTTCAGTTTGAGCCATTCCGAGTCCTCGGTGAACGATTTCCAATGCGCGTCACGCGAAGCTTTGTCCTCGAACGTGGTCATGTACATCAGGTTCGGCATATGGCTGCCGGCGATCACCTCGCCGTAGAATACCGCATTGAAGCCAAGGCGTTTGAAAAGCGGCACTTCCCCTCCTGCATTGAACATTTTCACCTTGTTCCGGTAAATTTTCTCGGTATGCCCTTCGTAGCTGCGCAGCTCATACACGCGCTGGCTTTTCGGACCGGTCAGGTTGGGCTTCATGTGCATGGGCGCATCCGTAAAAGCTTGCAGAACGATCGATTCAAAGCGCGCGTAGGGAGGCGTTTTGTAATTGGCATCGATATAATCGGTTCCCGCCGATGCGTATGCCGCGTCTTTATCTAGCGTTTTAGGCAATGTGAGCAACTGATCGAGCGATTTCAGCGGCGTGAGCACGTAAATGAGCTTACCGGCCATGGTATCGGTGGGAACAGGCTTGAAAACGCCAACGTTCTTGATACCCGCGCGGTGCGCGGCAGGCACGTATGCGTCTTTGAGGAAGGCTTCCACGCGGGCCTCCTGATCCGTGTTTTTAAGATGATAAATTTTGATTTCGTAAAATTCGCGTTTCGGAGGTGCGGCAACGGCATGTAATGCTGCTGTCAGAAGCAGCATGAAGAACGCAAATTTCTGTTTCGGCTGTCGGAGCATGGGGTAGTAATCGGTTAAATTTGATAACTACCCGAAAAGACTCGTGAATGGCAGGTTTACCCTATCGCAAAACCCGCTAATTTAATTCTTAGCACAGCCGTGCGGTGCCGGCTTCTCAGAACTTCGGACAAGATAACTGGCGCTTACGTGCTTTCGGACGTTTCGGCTTCGAATCGAGCGGGGCGAAAACGTAGGACAGCGAGATTTCGTGCGCGCCGCCGCTGCCTGCGCCCAATGTAGAAATGGTGAGGTCGTAGCTGTAACCGATCGAAAATTTGTCCTGGCGAAAACCGGCCAGGAATATCAGCGATTCGTGGTTATTGATATTCTGCTCGTATTTTTTAAATGGAATACCGCGGTACCAGGCCCCGAGCACCAACGGCTCGATGGTCACATACATCCCGGCATCGAACTGGTCGTATTTGCCCTGCTTTTTGTACATAATAGCGGGAGAAATGGTTTTCTCCTTGTCGATTTCGTCGCCCAGGAATGTATAGCCCGCAAAAGGAATACGCAAACCGGCCTGCAAACTTGCTTTTACCGGGAGCCGCGCCTGCGTGAGGTCCGAAAATGCCTGGTTCGGGCGGTTAAGGTGGTGGGCGGAAATACCAGCCCAGTACCAGTCCGAGTAGAGCATCGCCCCGGCACCGAAATCGGCATAGAACACATTAGGACCGCCTTTCGCGAACGGATCTTCGGATGGCTGACCGGTAAGTCCGCCATTATTGTATTGATCTCCGAAAGTCAATCCGAAATAGTCCAGCGTACGGGAAGCGATACCGCCCTGGATGCCCAGGCGAAGGGAAGTCAGTTCGTTAAACTGAATCTGATAAGAATATTGCAATGCAGCCTCTGTCGATTTAAGGTTACCCAGTCCCTGGCTGTCCATTGTCACGAGTACGCCCACGCCGCTGTTGACATTGGGTAAAAACATATCGGCACCGAAGGAAGTGGTGACAAAGTTGGCCGACAAGGAAGGCCATTGGTTACGGTAATTGATGGTTGCACGCGGTGCCAGCGCTCCTCCGGCCAATGCCGGGTTCAGGTAAAGAGGGTTTGCATAGAACTGCGAAAATTGCGGGTCCTGGCTCCAACCTTTAAGGCAAAGCAGTGTCAGTATGAAGAGAAGAAGTAAACGCTTGGTCATAGATTTATCAGCTTGCCGCTTCCTTAAAAACGGACCCTTTCCGGGCACAAAAAATTTACCTGATTAATTTCACAAAATATCTCCAAATTGCGTATTAATATTCAAATTAGAGTGGTTTTTACGACATTACCGCACAAAATTTTAACATTTTATTTTCGTTAGTAATGTCGGGTAACTTGAATATTCTATGAGACGGCTAGGGGTGTTTGAACAAGTAACGAAACATGGGGCGATTTTATAATAGGTACCAGCACTTTTTTTATGTCCTCTGCCTGCTCATGCTGCTCTCCGCCGCGAGTACGTGGGCACAGACGCCCTTTCTCGTGCAGGGACAATGCATGCAAAACCCTGACTGCGAAGCGGATTCAACTTCTTTCAGGGATACGGTCTCCACTGCCACCGCGTGGCGATGGAGCTTCGGAGAAGCCGGAGCGACCGATACGCGCCGCAATCCGCAGCACTCATACCTGTCACCTGGCACTTACACGGTAACGCTGGTCAGGACACTGAGAGGCGGCGCTACCCAAACCGTGACACAATCCGTCAACATCGGGGAGTTGCCGCCGGAATTTCAGGGCTGGAAAATCGACACGACCATCTGTAAAGGCGACACGCTGATCCTCGATCCTTACCCCAATGGCGCACCCGCCGGTGCCAAATATATCTGGTATCCCAAAGGCGACACGACACAAACTTTGAAAGTGGATAGCTCCGGCTGTTACTCCGTGGAGGTCATCATGCCGAACGGTTGTAAGATTCAAAACAGGATCAATGTCAAGATCTGTATGGAGCCGCAAGCGCAGGAAGGGTCCAAATGGTACTTCGGCGGCAATGCAGGGCTGGATTTTTCCAACACACCCCCAACCCCATTAACCGACGGAAAGCTCAACACGCCCGAGGGAACATCGTCCATCGCCAATTCCAAAGGCCAACTGCTCTTCTATTCGGATGGTATAAAGGTTTGGAACAAGAACGGGGACGAAATGACGTGCACGTTCGGGCCGTGCGCGCCCATGAAGGGTAGCCCGAATTCCACGCAATCGGTGCTCATTGTGCCACAGCCCACTTGCCGCGGCTGCGAGTACTTATATAATGTGTTTACCACTACCGACATCAACGGCGAAAAGCTGTTGACCGTGAGCGTTGTAGACATGCGCCGCAATAATGGTTTGGGTCAGATTATTGAGCAAAATACAACGTTGCAACAGCCTACCACCGAGCGCATTGCCTCCGTGCGCAACGACCGGGACAGCACTTACTGGGTCGTTTCGCACGATTACGGCACCAATAAATTCCGCATTTTCCACGCTACCACCGGCGGGCTTGTCGAAGTAAGCGCTCCCGAACTGGGCATGGCGCACGACAGCACGAACAAGGCCGAAGGTTACATGAAATTCTCCTCGCCCGACAGCACTACCGGTGAGCGGCAATTGGCCGTGGTAATCCCCGGTCCGGCCCGCAACTATGTGGAATTGTTCACTTTCAATGATTCTACGGGCACATTGACCTACAAAAAAACAATGGATCTCGGCCCCGCGCCGCCCATTGCTTACGGAATCGAATTCTCACCAAGCGGAGAGAAAATGTATGTGTCTTTCCAGGGTGAAAACGGTACGAAATCCCTTTTGAAACAATATGACCTCTCGCTGCCCGACAGCCTGGTCATTGAAACGGCCATTACCATCGACAGTTCCGCCACGCAGAAATACGGCGCATTACAATTCGGGCCGGATGGCCGCATTTACATGGCCATTGAAGGCAGTGAATACCTGGCCGTGATCGGAGAACCGGAAGGCAACTCGCTAACGGGCGTAGACTACGAACGCGACGGCGTAAACCTCGGCGGCAAAAAAAGCCAGCTCGGTCTGCCGAATATGGTCCAGGATTTCACGCAGGAATCGTCCGGGCCGGGGTTTGAGGCCGACGGCTTCTGTACCAATGAGCCCACGACATTCCAGGCCAGCCCGATGTGCGACCCGATCGAGGATATGTATTCGTGGGATTTTCTCGGCAATGGCTCATTCACCGCGCCTTCCAAGCAGCAGCAAGCCACTTATACCTATACGCAGCCCGGCAAATACATGGTGGCCATGCGCGCTACGAACAAATGTACCGACACGACCATCGTGCAGGAAATAACCATTTATGAAACGCCTTCCAACATCGACCTGGGGCCTGACAAAGACACTTGCGGGGCTTACGTGCCGCTGGATATGAAGGTGAATGCGGAAGTGTACGCGTGGATCAACCGGGGACGGGTAGTGGGCCGCGGCCGTACCTACAATGCCACTTCCACCGGCCGCTACATTGCTATCGCATTCAACGGCCCGCAAGGCGATTGCTACGCTGCCGATACCATCGAAATCACATTGCGCAAGCCACCGGCATTCTCCATCGGCCCTGATACTACATTATGCCGTGACAGCTCCATTGTGCTGCGTGTAGAAAGCGAGCGGTGGATTGAATACAAGTGGAGCACGGGAGAAGACACCCGCAAGGTGACGATCGGCCAGCCGGGCCAGTATAGTGTCGTAGTAAAAGACAGAAATGATTGCTACAACTCCGACACCATTCAGGTAGGCGAGCTGCCCTCGCCGATCCTCGGTCTGGCGCCTGAAAACTACATTTGTATCCCCGACGGCCAGTCGGTAATCCTGGATGCTGCCGGACAGGGCCCGTACTCGTATTTATGGCCGCATTCGGGCGATACGACGCGTACCATTACAGTCAACCAGGAAGGCCGCTACATTGTCCGCGCCACCAACCAGGAAGGCTGCGTTACCGAGCAAGCCACCGAAGTCGTGGACCAATGCGAACCGCGGGTATTCATCCCCGATGCATTTACGCCGGACGGCGAAGGCCGCAATGAAAGCCTGAAAGTGTTTGGCGCTTATTACACCAACTTCACGATGCGGATCTATAATCGCTGGGGCGAGGTGATATATGCGACCAACAGCATCGAAGCGGAATGGGACGGTACCTACAAGGGCGTGAAAGTGCAGCCCGGAAGCTATCCGTACGTCATGTCCTACGAAGCGCAATACTTCCCTGAACGCAATCCGATCGTGAAGCGCGGGGCGGTGATGGTGATCCGCTAAGCCTTCCTTTTGCAGATTAAAACCGTTATTTTTGATTTAATAATATCAAACCAGCCTCCGTGCGATCGGAAGGCTGGTTTTCACTGTCTATTCAACCGACTATGCGCCAGGATTATCTGTCCGGAGATAACGAAAACCTTTCCAATACCGACAAAGAGATCGAGCGCGCATTGCGTCCGCTGTCTTTCGAGGATTTTACCGGGCAGGACAAGATTCTTGAAAACCTGAAAATATTCGTGCTGGCAGCCCGCCAGCGCGGCGACGCCCTCGACCACGTATTACTCCACGGCCCTCCGGGTTTGGGCAAAACGACCTTGTCGAACATCATTGCCAATGAGCTCGGTTCGGGGATTAAAATTACCTCCGGCCCGGTACTCGACAAGCCCAGTGACCTTGCCGGCCTCCTTACCAATTTGCAGGAACACGACGTGCTGTTCATCGACGAAATCCACCGCCTCAACCCGGTCGTGGAAGAGTACCTGTATTCGGCGATGGAGGATTATAAAATCGACATTATGCTCGACAGCGGCCCGAATGCCCGCAGCATTCAGATCGGCCTGAACCCTTTCACGCTCATAGGCGCTACTACGCGTGCGGGTATGCTCACATCGCCCCTGCGTGCGCGGTTCGGGATTAACGCACGGCTCGAATACTACGATGCGCAGCTGCTTTCGTCAATTCTGAGACGTTCCGCTTCGATCCTGGGCACGCCGCTGGAAGCGGACGCCGCTTTCGAAATCGCCCGCCGAAGCCGTGGTACGCCGCGTATCGCCAATAATTTGCTGCGCCGGACGCGTGATTTTGCCCAGGTAAAAGGTAATGGACGCATTACGGTGGCTATTGCCGAGATGGCTTTGCAAGCATTGGATGTAGATCAAAACGGGCTCGATGAAATGGACAACCGTATTCTGAGCACCATTATCCAGAAGTTCAAAGGCGGACCGGTAGGGTTATCCACCATCGCGACGGCTTGCGGCGAAGAGGCGGACACGATTGAGGAAGTATACGAGCCGTTCCTCATTCAGGAAGGTTATATCAAACGCACTTCAAGAGGACGCGAAGTAACGGAAAAGGCATTCAGGCATCTCGGTATTCTGCCGCGCCATCGCTCGGGTGAATTGTTCTGAGCGTTAACTTTTTAAGAAGTTTTAACATTAACATACAACATAAACCTTAAAATTGTAATTTTGCGGTGAATTAGCGTAACCGCCTCCTATGATCGAAGTACTGGTTTCCGAAAAGTTGGTAGTGAGAGTGCCTTGTGCTGTGATAGAACATGATGGAAAAGTACTCGCCGGGCAGCGAAGCGCGGCACTATCCTTCCCCC
This sequence comes from Dyadobacter beijingensis DSM 21582, assembly GCF_000382205.1. Classification (GTDB taxonomy): domain Bacteria; phylum Bacteroidota; class Bacteroidia; order Cytophagales; family Spirosomataceae; genus Dyadobacter; species Dyadobacter beijingensis. The sequence goes on along the minus strand of NZ_KB907790.1, from coordinate 122,163 downwards.
TCCAATGGGAATTCCCCGGCGGAAAACTCGAAAAAGGCGAAACAGACGAGCAGGCATTATTCCGTGAAATCATGGAAGAGCTTAGCGTAGCTGTTGAAATCGTCGACAAGCTCCCTGAGACGTCCAAAGACCAGGGCTGGCGCGAAATCGTGCTCGTACCGTTTATTTGCAGGGTTGACAGCACCGATTTTGTGCTGACGGAGCACGAGCAGATCCTTTGGGTGCACCCGGACGACCTGCCTTCCCTCGACTGGACGGAGGCCGATCTGAACGTGATCCAGAATTACTACGATTACCTAGCGGCTAAATTTTAACCGCTTTCCTTTCACCGTTTCATCAAACTTCCCATTCTCCTGCACCAGGTGCCCCGACACGAACGTATGCGTAATGCGTGAATGGAACTCCGTGCCTTCAAACGGCGACCAGCCGCATTTGGAATAAATATTAGCCTTCTCAACCTGCGTGGTTGCATTTGTATCCACGAGGATCAAATCCGCCCAATAACCTTCCCGGATATACCCGCGACGGTCGATATTGAACAAATCGGCTACGGCATGGCTCATTTTCTCCGCCACGCGATCAATGGTAATCTTGCCTGCCCTGCTCAATTCGAGCATGACATTCAGCGTATGCTGTACCAGCGGCAAGCCCGACGGCGCCTGCCAGTAGTGCTGGGCTTTTTCTTCGATGGTATGCGGCGCATGATCCGTCGCGATGACGTCGATACGGTTATCCAGCACGGCTTGCAGGATCGCTTCTTTGTGATGCGGCGCCTTAATGGCCGGGTTGCATTTGATGTCGTTACCCAATCTCCGGTAATCTTCGGCGTCAAACCACAAATGGTGCACGCAGGCTTCTGCGGTAACCAGTTTCGGCTGGCCGTTTGCTAGCAGGATCTTGCCGTTTGATCTGTTCCCTACTTCAAACAAATGCACTTCGTCGCCGGTGGAAATGTGCAGAATATGTAGTCGCGTGCCGTGCTTGTGCGCAAGCGAGCTCGCGAAAGTGGAAGATTTAAGGCAGGCTTCTTCATTACGGATCAATGCGTGAATGTCGTAAGGCACGTCATCGCCGTATTTTTCCTTGAAATAGGCCATTCTGGCCTTTACCGTCGGCTCGTCTTCGCAATGCGTCGCGATGATGCACGGCGCATTGGCAAAGAGCTTTTCCAGCACTTCCGGTGCGTCTACGAGCATGTTTCCCGTCGACGATCCCATGAATATCTTGATTCCGCATACCTGGGTCGGGTCGGTGCGCATTACCTCGTCGTAGTTGTCGTTCGAGGCGCCCATGAAGAACGAGTAGTTCGCCAGCGAGGTGTTAGCTCCGATCTGGTACTTGTCTTCCAGCAGTTCCTGCGTGAGGGTATTCGGCACGGTGTTCGGCATTTCCATGAAGGAAGTGACGCCGCCGGCCACCGCTGCTTTGGATTCTGTGTAAATGTTCGCCTTGTGCGTAAGCCCTGGCTCCCGGAAATGCACCTGGTCGTCGATCACGCCCGGCATGAGGTAAAGTCCTTTCGCGTCGATTACCCGGTCGGCCACCGTGTGCTGCAAGTCCTTTCCTATTTTTTTAATGTGACCATTTTCAATTACTACGTCTAAATACTGAACCTGGTTTTCATTTACGACCTGTGCATTTACGATCAGCGTTGTCATGAGCGGCGATTGGTGTTTGTCGTGCAAAGGTATTCAGACAGGTTGAAATTCACCGTGAAAAATTGGAAAAATGAACCTGAAACAACTCTTACTCGATTTCATCGATCTGCTATTTCCACGCTGCTGCCAGGCCTGCGACCAGCCGTTACAAGGCAACGAAGCCTGCATTTGCACATTATGCCGCATTTCCCTGCCGCGCGTGGGCATCGGGGGGCTGCATAGCCAAACATTGCGGTTCAAATTTGTGAACCTTCCGGAAGTAGCGTCCGCCTACTCATTTCTGATTTTTACCAAAAGGAGCAAAGTACAAAAGCTGCTGCATGCGCTCAAATACAAAGGCGACAAGGAATTGGGTATCCTGCTGGGGCAGATGTTCGGGCAGGAGCTCAGAGCCGCCGGGCATTTACCAGATGCCGCGATCGTCCTCAGCATTCCGCTGCATGCCAAAAAGCGCAAACAGCGCGGCTATAATCAAAGCGACCTGCTCGCCGAAGGTTTTTCCAAAGCAACGGGCATTCCCTGGTCGGCCGATGTGCTCGAACGAACGCGCTACACGGCCACGCAAACGGGCAAAAGCAAACTGGAAAGAAGGGATAATGTGCAGGGCGTGTTTTCTGTGAAACCAGGGCTTTGTCCCAAAAGCGTGATCCTGATCGACGATGTGCTCACGACCGGTGCAACACTGGAAGAATGCGCTCGCACATTGCTGGCAGCCGGCTGCCGGGAGTTTCATATCCTGACCATTGCATTGGCACAGCACTAAATGCAAAATGCCGCCGTTCGGAGAACAGCGGCATTTTGATTAATGTTATTTGAAACTACTCCTTGTGCGTTCCGGTGGCGATCATCGCGCAACGGAAGCCTACCATCGCAGTAGCCGAGTCCTGATCCATGTAGCGGCGGGTTCCTGGCGACAACCAGTATGCCACGTCGGACCACGAACCGCCTTTGTAAACTCTCAGCTTGTCATCAACCATCGAGTTGCTGTTCTTGGTATCGTAGTTTTTCGCCTCATCCTGGTATCCGTCGCGACGGAAAGAGTTGAGGTCGTTCACGTCGGAGTTGGAAAGCGGGCGGTACACGTCGTACACCCATTCGCTTACGTTACCAGCCATGTCGTACAAGCCGTTGTCGTTAGCAGGATATGAACGGATTTCCTGGGTAATGATCGCGCCGTCGTTAGACTTACCTGCTATACCGGCGTAGTCACCAGGTCCGCGTTTGAAGTTGGCAAGCATCGTTCCCTGCTTACGGCCGCGTGGGTTACGCATGGTCGAACCGTCCCAAGGATAAATTCTTGAATTGGCCTGGTTCTCGTCGGAATATTGTGTTCCGATCATCGCCATCGCCGCATATTCGAATTCAGCTTCTGTCGGAAGGCGGTATGGAGGCATTACGTAGCCGCTTTCGATGCGGAGCTGTGGTGCCGGAGCGTCAGCAGCTGCAACGGCTTCGCCTTCTGCTGCTTTCTTCTTCTTGCCGAAAGAAAATCCTTTTTTCTTCTTACCACCTGCGGCGGCTGCACCTTTCTGGTTGTTAGCCTGGCTCACGGCTGCTGTACGCCATGCACAGTAGTCGTTGGCCTGTACCCACGAGACGCCTACCACCGGGTACAAGCGGAAGCCCGGGTGACGAAGGTACATTGTTACATAAGAGTCATTGAATGACAATTCGTTAAACCAAACGTTTGTATCCGGAAGCGCTTTTGAATAGAATTCTTCCGAAGAATCCCGCTGAACTGCATTCAGATATTCGAGGTAGTGAACGTTCGCCACTTCCGTCTGGTCCATATAGAACGACTGGATACTGACGGTGCGTTTCGGGTTGTCCCGGCGCGTCATCACATCCTCTTCCAGTGAACCCATCGTAAAACGGCCACCTTCGATGTACACAAGGTCCGGACCGGCTGGCAAAGCTTTGTATTGCTTTACCTCAAACCCGTCTTTACCGTTGTAAGCCAAGCCTGTTTTCGAGCTGGTCTTGCCAGGTTTCAAGCTGGTTGGCTTCTTCTTACTACACGCAGTTGCCGCTAATAACACAATCAGAATCAACGCGATCGACCGGGTACCCATCTTTTGCATGCAAATCATTGCTTTAAAGTGACTTAAGTGTTTGGTATTTTATAGTATGCGAAACCGCAAATGTATGAAATCAATCGGTATTATTTTTAAAAATCAATTATCAGGTACATCGTGCCATTTAGCTACCGCGTCATTTCCATGAGCACCTGGCGCGCCTGATCGATGCTTTTCACATCTTCGCAGATCAGTATCAGCTTGCCTTTCTGATCTTTAAGCGAAATTTGTTTCGGGTGTTTTTTAATGTAATCGATCACCTGCCCAAACTTAGCCGACTGAAAGAAATCGTCATTCTGCGAAGTAACGAAGTAGCCTTTCATCGTATTGCTCTTCAAAGTCAGTTTTTCAAACTGCAAAGCCTCTGCTTCCCAGCGCAAACGGACCGTTTTAAGCAAATCCTGCACCTCGTGCGGCACCGGACCGAAACGGTCGAGAATTTCCTTTTCAAACTTCCCGAGCTCCTCCTCTGTCGCAATATTATCGAGGCGGGTATATAACGACAACCTTTCCGAAATATTTTTGACATAATCGTCCGGGATCAGCGTCGCGAAATCGGTCTCGATCTGCGTGTCCGGCACCAGGTTTTTCGGCAGGCTGAATACGCCTTCGAACAGGTCCTTAAATTCGTTGCTTTTCAGCTCCTGAACGGCCTCGTCGAGCATTTTGTGGTACAGCTCGTATCCCAGGTCATTCACAAAACCACTTTGTTCCGCACCGAGCAGGTTACCCGCACCACGAATGTCAAGGTCGCGCATGGCCACCTTGAAACCGTCGCCGAGGTCGGAAAACTCTTCCAGGGTCTGTAAACGTTTGCGCGAATCGCTCGCCAGCGTCGATGCCGAGGGCGTGAGCAGGTAGCAGAATGCCTTCCGGTTCGAGCGCCCCACGCGGCCGCGCATCTGGTGCAGGTCCGAGAGCCCGAACATATGCGCAGAATTGATGATGATCGTATTCGCATTGGCTATATCGATCCCGGATTCAATGATATTGGTCGAAACGAGAATGTCGTACTCGCCTTCGATGAAGTTCATCATCACTTTTTCCAGCTTATCGCCGTCCATTTGCCCGTGCGCGACACCTATGCGTACGTCGGGCACGAGGCGGAGGATAATATTGGCAATGGATTCGATATCGTTCACGCGATTATGGACAAAAAACACCTGTCCCCCGCGCTGTACCTCGAAACTGACCGCGTCACGAATGAACTCCTCGCTGAACGTATGCACTTCCGTCGTCACAGGCTGGCGGTTCGGCGGCGGCGTGGCGATTACCGAAAGGTCGCGCGCGCCCATGAGTGAGAAATGCAGCGTACGCGGGATCGGCGTTGCCGTCAGTGTGAGCACATCCACGTTGACGCGCATCTCTTTCAGCCGGTCTTTGGCTTTCACTCCAAACTTCTGTTCCTCGTCCACGATCAGCAAGCCGAGGTCCCTGAATTTCACATCTTTGTTCAAAATGCGGTGCGTACCGATCAGAATATCGATTTTACCTTCCTCGGCGTCCTTCAGGGTCTGCTTGATTTCCTTCGCCGATTTGAAACGGTTGATATATCCCACCCGCGCCGGGAAATCGGCGAGGCGGTCGCTGAATGTCTTGAAATGCTGCATAGCCAGAATGGTCGTCGGTACGAGTACCGCCACCTGCTTGCTGTCGCAAACGGCCTTGAATGCCGCCCGGATCGCGATTTCGGTTTTACCAAAACCTACATCACCGCACACGAGGCGGTCCATCGGGTGGCCTTTCTCCATATCGTCCTTCACATTGGCCGTAGCGGTTGCCTGGTCGGGCGTGTCCTCATATATAAACGACGATTCGAGCTCCACTTGCAGGTAATTGTCTTTCGAGAAGGGGAACCCCGGTGCCTGGCGACGTTTGGCGTACAATGCGATCAGCTCGTGCGCAATGTCTTTCAGCTGCTTCTTAACCTTCGACTTTTTGGCTTCCCATTCACCCGAGCCGAGCTTGCTCATGGCGGGCGGCGTGCCTTCCTTGCCGGTATACTTGGCGATTTTGTGCAGGTTATGCACGCTCACATACAGCAAATCATTATCCCGGTAAATGAGCCGCACCGCTTCCTGCTCTTTCCCGTTCACATCCTTCCGCTCCATCCCGGCAAAACGTCCGATCCCGTAATCGACATGCGTCACGAAATCGCCTACCTGTAAGGATTTCAGCTCTTTCAAGGTCATCGCCTTGGATTTGCTGAATTTTTCTTTCAACCGGTATTTGTGAAAACGCGCGAAAATCTGGTGGTCGGTGTAGCAGGCTACCTTCATATTATCGTCCACAAAACCTTCCCGCAACGAAATGTGCATTGGCCGGAATTTTACGAACGGATCGAGGTCTTCGAAGATCCTTTCCAGCCGGTCGAGCTGCTTGGGTTGCTCGGCGACGATGATATTGACGTATCCTTTGTTCTGATTTTCAGACAGATCGTCCAAAAGCCGTTTAAAATCCTTATTAAATGAAGGCTGCGGCTTTGAACCATAGGGCAGCTTTATTTCCGTTTTGAAATAGGACTTTTTACCAAATTCTACCGTTTTGAACTTCTTCACCTGGTTCAGGAACCCGCGCCGGGTTTCAAAGAGCTCATTCGGGTTCGAAACGATCTGCACGCCGCCGCCGGTCACTTCTTCCAATGCCTTTTCAGCCCTTTCGAAGCATTTTTCAATGACTTCCAAGGTCAGTTCGGCATCTTTGAACCAGATGGACGTTTCGTCGCCGAAGAAGCTCAGGAACGATTCCCGCGTTTCGTGCGAGAGCTTTTGCTGAATATCCGGTACGATATTGATCTGTTTCGCGCTATCGATAGAAAGCTGCGTATCCGGGTCGAACGAGCGGATGCTTTCCACCTCGTCGCCGAAAAGTTCGATGCGGAACGGGTGTTCGTTGGCAAACGAAAACACATCGAGAATACCTCCGCGCACGGAAAACTGGCCGGCCTCGAATACGAAATCGGTAATTTCGAAGCCGTAGCTGTTCAAAAACTCCGTCAGGAATGCAGGATCGAGCTTTTCACCTACTTTGACCGAAAACGTGTTCGCCCGCAGCGAGCGCTTGTTAATAACTTTTTCAAACAATGCCTCCGGGTAAGTCACGATCTGGACAGGCGTGCTGCGGCCGGCGCTGAGTTTGTTCAAAATCTCGCCGCGCATGAGCACATTCGCATTGTCCACCTCCTCGTAGTGATAAGGCCGTTTGTAAGATGTGGGATAAAAAAGCACCTCCGTCGAGCCCAGCAGGTTTTGCAGGTCGTTCTGGAAATAGGCCGCTTCCTCGCGGTCGCTGAGGATATACAGTGCCGGCGACTTCTTTTTGTGCTGCAATGAGGCCGCTACCACGGCATCGAGACTTCCGACCAGTCCCCTGATCTGCACATGCGCTGCCTCAGCATCCTTGGAGGCGATCTGCGTGCTCAGCACATCCAGGTAGCTGTCGCCTCCGTATAGTGTTAATAAGTCTTTAACTTCCAATTATATCAAATGCTATGCAGCCCGGGCCGCAGTGAATGTAAACGCAAAAAGCCGTTTCGGGGAATTTCCCGACCGGCCAAAATTGATAACAACAGTCGTACCAAATTTGTTGCTACGTTGTTTGAAATGCAAAAATAGCCTGAAATGCCGCGTCTCAAAAATCCGGAATATCATTTTATTTTTACCTTTCATATTATCCGCCCCTGATGACCGACTGGCTCAACCAACCCATTTCCCTCGCAGGCCTGCCCACTACGGTGCTCGAAATCCTCGGCTTCGTGACGGGCGCAATCTGCGTTTACCTCAACACCCGCCAGAATGTGCTCGGCTGGTTTTTCGGGATCATCAATGCGGTGCTGTATGGGGTGGTGTTCTGGCAGGTGCAGCTGTATGCCGACATGGGTTTGCAGGGCTACTACTTCCTGACGAGCATTTATGGCTGGTGGATGTGGAAATTCGGCGGCCAGAATCACGATGGCGTGCGCGTCACACATACACCCGCGAAGCTATACCCGGTTTTCGGGCTGATATTTATGGCCGTAACCCTGTCGTGGGGCTTCCTGCTCGGCCGTTTCACCAATGCGAGCCTTACCTACGCCGATTCCGCGCTGACCATCGCCAGCCTGATCGGGCAATGGATGATGGCCCGCAAATACCTCGAAAACTGGATCATCTGGCTCGTTGCCGACGCGGCTTATGTGGTCATGTATTTTTACAAAGACCTGCATCTCACCGCCATTTTATACGCGGTGTTCCTCGTACTGGCAGCGATTGGGTTTGTTCAGTGGCGAAGGGATGTTGTCAGGCATTCCTGACCGTACATGACCAAATACCGGACGTCGCGATTAAGCGCCACCGCTCAGTCCAGCGTATCGAACGGGATTTCCTGATCTTCGAGCAGCGTGCGGATGCGCGGCGAATCCTGAAAAACGATTTGTAATTCCTTTTTTTCAACGCCTTCTTCTTCCTCGTCGAGCCATTTCCAGTCTTCGGCGGTCGCGTCGAAAATGTCGATGATCGTCAGCAGTTTCTCTTCGGATTTCTCTTTGGAAAGCCAGTCGGCGGAGTTGCCGATATAGATAATGACCTTCCGCTCTTCGATCCATTCGAGGTCGTTGAGCATTTCGTCGAGCGCATCCAGGTTTTTGCCGGAGTAATCGGGGAAATGCATGGCGGCGGCGATGGTCTCGTGGAAATCCTTCACAGACGTTGCCTTATTCCCATCGATATGGGCCACAAATGCGCCCAGGAACGTTTTACGGACATCGGATTCTTCCCGGGCCAGCAGGAAGTGTGTGTTTTTCATAGAGTCGTTGATTTTAAAACACTGCAAATTAGGGAAAAATGGACGTGGAAGTCCAACCCCCGGCCCGTGTTTTATTTCAAATACCGCTTTCTTAACAAATGCATCATATGCACATTGATGCCCCACTGATCCGACAGCGGCTGATGTGTGAACGGCACGGTTGGCTGATAATTCGGCGGGCCGAATTCCGTCAGGACGGTCAATGTTTCACCGCTTTTTACCTTGTATTCCACCACTTTGTCCCACCAGGCCAAATGTGCCTTCACGGCCGCTTCCCATTCCGGCGCCCGTGGGTCGTTCACCTGCGGGCCCTCCTCGTGCCCTACGCGCGAGTGGATATGCCCTACCCGAGCGAGCGCAAGCTGAACAGTTTCTTCCTGGTCCTGCAACAGGCTTTCGTGCACATTGCACCAATGCGAAATGTCGAGCGTGAGCCTTAACGCGGGGTTTTTCTCGATAAAATTCCGGGCAATATGCGCAGCGAAAAGCATGCGGCCGCGGTGGGTTTCATGGTAAATGGGAATACCGCTTTTGGTGCTCGCTTCGGTGGTATGGTCGATGAATGCCTTGTTTTGTTCGTAGGTAAAATGGTCACGGCCGCTGTGGCAGTTGATGTAAAGCGGCTTCACGGGCCATTGCGTAGTGGCGGCATCGATCTGCGATTTGAATGCATTCAAATGCGTCCGGTAATCCTTCTCGCCGGACCCGCACAGGAAGCCCACTTCGAGGTTATGCCTTTTCAATGCGTCGAAAAGCTCCTTTTGCTTGTCCTTCGAGCCTTGCCACCACATTTCGATGCCGTCGTAACCTTCCTTTTTTACGGCTTCGCAAAACTGGTCGGTCGTGCCCTTGAAGCCCCAGTTCGTACCGAGCACTTTCAGGGAAAGTTTATTGTCGAACTGCACGGCGGCTTTGTTGGCGTCGGCGATAGACTCAAAGGTGGTTAGCACACCAGCCGCGGTGGCAGTGTTCATGAAATCCCGGCGGGTCATTTTAATGTTGAATGATTGAATGGCTGAATGATTGAATGGCTGATGCTGGTCAGGTCTGTTCAGGATTAGTTTATGCAGCGCTGCGACAATACCTGACAATCAATGACAACACCTGACTATTTTTTGGACGCTACCGGTTTGGTGGCGGTGCTGTCGCCCGCTTTCAGGAACTGCGCTACTTCCGCCTGGCTGAAACCGTTCACGATTTGTAAGGCAGGATTTTGGCGGCCTGTCTGGGCCACGGCGCTATCCGTTACGGCCGATTGCCAGATGTAAACCGACCGCAGTGTTTTCGAAGCCGCGATGTTCTTCAAACCCGCGTCGCCCACTTTGGTATCGATCAGGTTCAGGTATTCCAAATGCGGCAATGCCTTGATTTCCGCCAGACCGTTGTCGGTCACGGCGGTGTGTTCCAAATGTAGTTTCGTCAGGTTTTTGAGCTTCGCGACATCCTTCAAAGCGCCGTCGGTGATCTGCGTGCCGCCCAGTTTGAGCCAGGTTATCTGCTCGGCCAGCGGGATCAGCAATGCAATATCCTTATCCGTGAAATTCGGCGCATTCACCGCGCTTACTTCCAGCAGGTTCTGATCCTGGGATAATGTATTCACGATCAACCCCGCCTTGCGCAATGCCTGAATGTCGGCTTCTTTCGCAGGCGATACTTTCAAGGTAGCAATGGCTGATTCTTTCTGTTTCGCAGCACCTGAGCCGCCGCTTGCCGAACCGCCTCCCAGCGAAGCCAATGCCGGTTTTACCGGATCGGGCACGGTCAGTTCGGACACCTTTTTATCCGCCGGCGCACCCTGATCGATCCACCACGCGAGCAATGCGATCTGCTCCGTGCTTAATTGCGGCTTACCTTTGGGCGGCATGTGGTTATCGTCGCTCTCGTCGAGCAGGCAGCGTTTGATCATGTCGCTTTCCGCGCCTTTACCTGGCACGAGTGCCGGGCCATTTTCGCCGCCTTTCATTAATAATGCGAGTTCGTCCATCCGCAGATCACCTTTTTTCTTACTCGCATTATGGCATTGCGTACACCGCGCTTCCAGGATCGGCTGCACAATATCCTTGTATACAACTGCCTGTTGAATGTCGGTAATGGGTTTTACTTCTTTTGCTTTTTCTTCGATCGGGTCCATTCCAGCCAGTGATCGGAATGGTTCGGGGGTATATTGGGTGAGATAACCGTCGCCGTGCGTGAGCGAGCCCCCGTCGTGGCCGGCTGTCATGGTCAGCACCACCGCTGCCGCGAATGCGGGCAGGTAAACCGCTTTTCCAAAAGCTATTTTGCTGCCGATGCGATCGGATTTCACGAGCCAAGCCACCCAGGCAAATACTGCCACGCCAATGCCTTTCCACATATGCGCGCCGAGCAGGTCTTCATCATAACCGCCGCCCAGCGAAAGCAAATACCCCGCCACGCAGGCGAAAGTCGCGCTCACCGCCGACCAGAACAGCACAAACACCACCGTCGATTCGCTAACGGCGATCTTGCCCGTACGCCGACCGAGTTCTATCAAAGCCGCGATTAACAGAAAACCAATGGGTAAATGCACCAGCACCGGGTGAAACCGCCCGATAAAAAGGGCCCAGGGCGAGGCATCAAGAAGAGGAACGAGCATACCGGGAATCAAATGTTATGGGTTAGGATGTATTTAAATATCAATGCATTATAATCTGAAAACTTCCGGACACGGAATGGCTATGGGCGAATTGTCGGGGTTCACGTCCATCATGTCGGCCATATGGTCCCACCACTTTTTCATGATCGGCAGCGCAGGAAGGCTGGCGGTCGTTTCGCCAGGGGCCAGTTTTTGAAATGCAAAAAGCGCAAGCGTGGCCTCGTCGAGGAAAATGTAGTATTCCGTAACCCCGGCCTCTTTGAGCAGCTGGCTCAGTTCCGGCCATATTTCGTCATGCCTCTTTTTGTATTCCGCTTCGAATCCGGGTTTCAATTGCATCCGGAATGCCTTTACTGTTCCCTGCGCCATGAATTATGCGATAACTTGTTTCACTACTTTTCCTTCGGTGTCCGTGAGCCTGAAATTCCGGCCCTGGAACGGGTAGGTAAATTTCTCGTGGTCGAAGCCCATCAAATGCAGGATCGTAGCCTGCAAATCGTGCACGTGGACGCGATCTTTTACCCCATAATAACCGAGCTCGTCGGTTTCGCCGTGGCTGTGGCCTTGTTTCACGCCGCCACCGGCCATCCACATCGTATAGGCTTCGAGGTGATGGTCGCGGCCCATGTAGGGCATTACCACGCCATTTCGGTTCTCCTGCATCGGCGTCCGGCCGAATTCCGCCCCGAATACGACCAGCGTCTCTTCCAGCAACCCGCGCATCTTCAAATCCTTGATCAATGCGGCAATGGGTCGGTCCGAAATCTCGCATTTGGATCGCAGGCCGCCTTCCACGTTGTCGGTGGCATTGGTACCGTGGCCATCCCAGCCCCAGTCGAACAGCTGCACGAACCGCACATCGTTTTCGACCAGTTTTCTTGCCAGCAGACAGTTCATACCAAAGCTCCCTTCGCCCGGTTTTACTCCATACATATCGAGAATAAATTGAGGTTCCTTCGAAACATCCATTACCTCCGGCACCGACATTTGCATTCGGAAAGCCATTTCATACTGGCTGATGCGGGTCAGTATCTCGGGATCGCGCACCTCCTCGTAGGTCTGGCGGTTAATTTCATTGATCGCCTCGATCGTCTGCTTGCGGATATTGCGGTTCATCCCTTTCGGGTCGGTCACGTAAAGCACCGGGTCGCCGCCCGTACGGCATTGCACGCCCTGGTACACCGAAGGCAGGAAGCCCGCGCCGTACACGCTTTTACCCGCATCGGGCTGGCGGCCGCCGGAAGCGAGCACGATGAAACCCGGCAAATTGCGGTTTTCGGAGCCTAGTCCGTACACGGCCCATGCGCCCAGGCTCGGGCGTCCCAGGCGCGCACTACCCGTATGCAGGAGCAGCTGCGCCGGCGCGTGGTTGAACTGGTCGGTGTGCATGGCTTTTAAGAAAGTGATTTCGTCGGCCACGGTCTGTAAATGAGGCAGGTAATCCGACAGCCACGCGCCTGACTGCCCGTATCGCGCAAATTTCCCCTGCGGTCCCAGCATTTTGGGCACGCCCTGGATGAATGCGAACTTCTTACCTTCCAAAAACTCTGCCGGACAATCCTTGCCGTGGTATTTTTCGAGCTCAGGCTTGTAGTCGAACAGTTCGAGCTGCGAAGGTGCGCCGGCCATATGGATATAAATGACCCTTTTCGCTTTCGGGGCAAATTGCGGGATTCCGGCCGAAGCCAGCGGATCGCCGGCGCCCGCAGCGTCACCCGCTGCCGACGGGCCGCACGAACCCAGTAAGGAGCCGAGCCCTAATGTGCCCAGCCCGAAACCGGCCGATTGCAGAAAATGCCTGCGCGTCTGGCGCAATACGTCGGCGTGTTGTAATTCTCTTAATAATTTCTCCATTATTCCTTCGTGACAACGTTGTCAAGATTTAATAACACGTTCGCCGATACGGTGAGCGCCGCCAGTTCCGGCGATTTATCTTTTCCATACACCAGAATGCTATCCACTTCCGACGGTTTTTGCCGGTATTCTTTCAGTGCATCCTGGTAAATTTTCATCAGCACGTTCAGGCTTTTTTGTTCGATCGGCTTGAATGTAAGTAGCCGATACCCCTCTTTCAATTGCTGCTCGGGCGTTTTGCCCCGTGTTTTCATTTTGGAGGCCAGCTTCTCGGCGGCTTCAAGGTATACCGGGTCGTTCAGCGTGACCAATGCCTGCAAAGGCGTGTTGGTAATGATCCTTCGCGACTGGCAAAACTCCCGGCTCGGCGCGTCGAATGTCGTCATCGACGGGTATGGTGCCGTCCGTTTCCAATATGTATACACGCCCCGGCGGTACTTGTCCTCCCCGGCGCTTACCACCCAGCTCTCGCCGCTATACGGCGACTGCCAGATCTTGTCGGGCTGCGGCGGCATCACGCTCGGGCCGTACATTTTGTTGGAAATGAGGCCACTGCATGCCAGCGCCTGGTCGCGTACCTGCTCGGCGCTCAGGCGCACGCGAGGCCCGCGCGAAAGCCATACATTGAACGGGTCTTTCTCTTTACGCGTATTGTCCGAGCGCGAATCCTGCCGGTACGTGGCCGACATCACAATCGTTTTGAGCAGTTTTTTTACACTCCATTGGTAGTCGTCCATGAACGACACCGCCAGCCAGTCGAGCAATTCGGGATGCGAAGGTTCCGCGCCCTGGGAGCCGAAATCTTCCACCGTTTCCACGATTCCCCTGCCGAAAAGCTGCTCCCAGAAGCGGTTCACGATCACGCGGCCGGTCAATGCATTGTCGCGGCTTACGATCCATTTGGCCAGGCCGAGCCTGTCGCGGGACGATCCCGATGGCAGCGGCGCAAGCAGTTTAGGCACGTCAGGTTTTACCTCGGGTCCTTTCACCATCCAGTTTCCGCGGACGAATACATTGGTTTTTCGGGCAAAATCACCCTTTCCTTCCCACAACACCGGCATACTTTCTGTCGGACGGGTCAGTACGGTTGCGTAATCGGCCACAATTTGCGGATAACCGGCCTCCATCGCTCCCGGCAATGCCGATTGGAACGCCGCCCATGTAATACGTACCCATTCTTCCGGCGCTTTCGGGCTGGTTAATGAGAGGTAAATGTCGTGTTTGCCCGTGGTTTTGGTGATCGGCGCAATGAGCACCGTGTCGCGCGTCGGGACTTTGATCGTTGAAAGCACAGGCCCGTCGAGTTTATCCAGGTGCAGGGTCAAAACGGCATTTTCGGCTTTGGTACCGATGTTCATTACCACATTATCGGCACCCGTGAGGTTTACCTGCGGAATGCGGGCATTACCCTTATCTTTCACGCCATAATAGGAAATCACGAGCACGGTAGACTGGTCGCCTTTCACGAAGTTGTGCGCATTGATCTTCGGCTCCACCACTTTCATGAACTGCGTTTTCGCCTCAAACTCTTTGGGATCATACTTTTGCACCCACTGCTTTACACGCTCGAAACGGGCGGAATCCTCGCCTTTATAGAACCTTAGCTTCGGCCATTCGTCCCACACATCTTCGTCGCGGGAGTTGTTGAAGAATGCGGCATACTTGTAATAATCATCGTGCGGAATGGGATCGTAAGGGTGGCTATGGCATTGGATGCAGGCAAAAGTAGTGCCCTGCCAAACCTCCCAGGTCGTATTCACGCGGTCGATCAATGCGGCTGTACGAAACTCTTCGTCGTCGGTACCGCCCTCGTTGTTGGTCATTGTATTCCGGTGAAAACCAGTGGCTATGACGTTTTCCTCTTTGGGGAAACCATTTCGCTTTTCCGGCAGCAGATCACCGGCCAGCTGTTCAATGGTAAAGCGGTCGAAAGGCTTGTCGTCATTGAAAGATTTGACGACATAATCGCGGTAGCGCCACATGGTACGACCGCCGTCGCTCTCGTAGCCTTTGGTATCGGCGTAGCGGGCGAGGTCCATCCACATCGACGTCCATCTTTCGCCGTATGCGGGCGATTTCAGCAGCTTATCCACGACCTTTTCGTACGCATCCGGTGATTGGTCGTTTACAAAATCCTGCACTTCCTTTTCGGTCGGCGGCAGGCCGGTAATGTCGAGGCTAACCCGGCGCAATAAAGTCGCGCGGTCGGCTTCGGGCGAGGTTTTCAGTCCTTCTTCTTCGAGTTTTTTTGCGACGAAATGGTCGATTTCATTTTTAGCCCAGCCCTTATCACCTGTATTGAGCAGACCGAAAAGGTTACTGAAACTGTTGAGCGAAGGCACATCCGGCTTCTCGACCTTTTTGTAAGCCCAATGCGTTTCCCATTTCGCACCTTCATTAATCCATTGTTTGAGAATACCGATCTCCTTGTCGTTCAGCGGAGTACCGTTTTTCGGCATCTTCTCGTCGGGATCGTCGGACAGGATGCGGCGGATCATTTCGCTTGCATCGGCGTCGCCGCGTACTACGGGAATCTTGCCCGATTTGCCGGGTTCCAGCATTTCGTGCTCGAACAGGAAGCTCACGTCGCCGGCCTTCTTGACCCCGCCGTGGCAGCCCATACAATGTTTGTTGAGGATCGGTTTTACATCGGCATTGTAATCCACCTTCTTGTCCCACGGCAGGCCATTCCAGGAAAAATACATTACCGGCACCGCCACCACCACTAAACCGATCAAAAATCTGGTCTGCATTACTTCAATCAGATATAAATGAATTTGCTATTTACCTTCTCAATATACAGCGCTGCGGCGTCGCTGAACTTTCCCATTGAATCAAAAGCCGGCGGCAGTTATCCTGCTGTTACTCTGGCTAAAAGAATCAATTTAGTGAAAAATACCCAATTCGACGCCGCAAGCGCCATGTTACTTATTCGATTGCTCCGCGGCGGCTATTCCCAAATCTGGTTCTGGCGGACATTCGGGTTACCCATCAGCTCTTTCTGCGGCAGCGGCAGCACATAATCCCGGGCTTTGGGTGCGCGGTCGAGGCTGTATTTCTCGGCAAAATGCCTGATTTCCTTTCCGAGGTAATCCACAGGCCCGCCCAGCTTGCTTTTCCGGCGCAGCTCGGGGTACATTACCTGCTCGAATACAAACTCCTGCATGCGTTCATGAATGATGGCGTCGCGGAGGGTCGCCTGCGTGAGTCCTTTCAGCGGTGTCAGGCCGGCGCGGGCCCGTACCTTGTTGATCGACGCGTAAGCGTCACCCTGGCCGCTTTCGTTGCAGGCCTCCGCGTGCCCGAGCAGAATATCGGCCAGGCGGATATAAATTGTGTTTTTCTCCGTCGCCGCATTGCTTTTGTCCAGTTCGACGATTTTCGCAGCCCATGCTTTCCCGAAAATCATTTGTGCCGGATCGTTCGGGTTCGCGTCCGATTTGACCACGCCGCCAAAACGGGAGAGATTATAATCGGCCTTTTCGCTCCAATGCACGATCGGGTAAGCCCCGTTGATTTTGCCGAAACGGCCCGTTGGATAACTCTCAATGAACGTTCCTGCAATGCGCTTGTCCTTGGGATCATAGCTTGCACGGAATTCCTGGGTGGCACTTATCCAGCTCCATCCCGATCCGCCCAGCTCGCTTGGAAAATCCTCCGGGTTGAAGTGCATCGAATGCACATTGAATTCGTTCGGGTTCGCGGTAGCCGAAACCTGCGCTTCGAAAATCCGTTCGCCCTGATTTTCATGGCTGAGGTCAAAATTGTGGGAAAAATCGGCAAACAATGTCAGGCCGCTATTGTTGATAATGTCCTCGCCCGTCGCCTTCGCCTCCGCCCATTTCTCATCCCACAGCTGGGTTTTCATCAAAATCGATTTCGCGGCCCATTTCGTCGCCCGGCCAAGGTCCGCACCGGTGTAGCTGGCCGGCAGCAGTTCTGCGGCAGCCTTGGTATCGGCATAAATCTGGTCGATCACGGCCGCCTTTCCGCCGCTGTTCGACGGCAGTTCGGAAATGTTCTGCGTCGATTTCGTCGTCAGCGGCACATTATCGAAGTAGCTCAGCAGGCTGTAATAGTAGAATGCGCGCAAAAACAGCGCCTCGCCTTTCACCCGCTGGATCAGCGCCTCGTTGCCCGGATCTTTCATCGCATCGGCGGTTTCAATGATCGCATTCGCCCGGTTGATCGAGCGGTAGCAGATTCCCCAGTAAGCCTCGATGTATTCGTCGGCCGGGTTCACATTGCCCAGGTTGTATTGCAGCGGCCCTTTCTCCCATCCCACCTGGTAACCTATCAGACATTCAAATACATAACGATCATAGAAGTAGCCGGAGTATTGCGAATTAAGATCGTCGTACACGGCATTTACACCCAGCGTCAGCTCCGCCGCCGATTTATAGAAGGTATCGGGATTGATAAAATCGGGCTTTTCCTTCAAATCCGAGCAGCCTGCTACTGCCAGCATCCATGCAGAAAGACCCGTCAATCTGATTTTATATAAAAAAGATTTTTTCATAACAAACTGATTTTCAATTTGAAATATTAAATACCAAGATTCACGCCCAATGTGAACATGCGGGCCCGCGGATAAGCATCGTAATCGTCGCCGCGGTTCAGGTTGTTCTGGCCCCGGTTGTTCACTTCGGGATCGAAACCTTTGTACTTGGTGATGAGGAAGAGGTTTTGCCCGCTCACGTACACGCGCGCATTACGGATGTAGGCGCTCTTGACCGGGAGTGTATACCCGAGCGAAAGGTTCTGCAAGCGCACGAACGAACCATCCTGGATGAAGAATGACGACCGGCGGAAAGAAATGAAGTCGCGGCGGCCATCAATTACCGGGCGGGAAGCGCTGGTGTTCTCCGGCGTCCACGAATCGGTCAGGATATTGGCGATCTGGTTGATCTTCTGCACGCCGTCACCCATTTCAGACTGTTGCAGGTTGCGGATTTTGTTGCCGTGCACGCCGCGGAAGAATACCGAAAGGTCGAACCCCTTGTATTTCAGGCTGGTATTGAAGCCCCAGGTGAGTTTCGGGTTCGGATCGCCGATGATCTTGAAATCGTCGGTCGTGTATTTGCCGTCGCCGTTCACGTCCTCATATTTGGGATAACCAGCCTTCGCTGAGTAGCTTTTGCCTTCTTCATCGGATTGAAACAGCCCCACGTATTTATATCCACTCCACACGCCGATCGCATTCCCGGCCTGCACCCAGCTGCCAAGCACGCCGAGGTGGCCGCTCGTGGTCTCTGAGAAAAACGGCGTACTCATGCCGAGGTCGAGGATTTTATTACGCAGAATAGACACATTACCGCTGACATCCCAGGTCAATGTATTGTTACTGATCAACTTATAATTCGCCGAGAATTCTAGCCCCTTATTGCTCAGCGAGCCGGAATTGAGCATAATCGTGCTGAAACCGGTGCTTTGCGGGATCGAAACGTCCAGCAGCAGGTCGGTCGTTTTGTTCTGGAATGCGTCGATCGTCAGGTTCAGGCGGCTGTTGATCAAGGCAAAATCCAGCCCGACATTGAGCATCGAAGTGCTCTCCCATTTCAGATCGGAGTTCGGGATGCGGTTGGGCGCATAACCCGAAACCAGTGAAGGCGTGGCTCCGAAAACATAGTTGTAAGGTACCAGACCAGCTACCGAACGGTAGACCGGGATTTGCGAATTACCGGTAAGTCCGTAGCTCGCGCGGATCTTGAAGTCGTCGAACACATTGCCCAGCGCCGAATTTTTGAAAAATTCCTCATTCACCACGCGCCAGCCCACCGCCGCGGACGGGAATGTCGCCCATTTGTTGTTAGGACCGAATTTCGAAGAACCGTCGCGGCGAAGCGTCACCGTGAGCAGGTAGCGGTCTTTCAAATTGTAATTGATCCGCCCCAGCATCGACATCAGCTCCCATTCCACACGGCCCGAAGTAGGCACCAATGGCCGGCTGCCGTTTTGCATATTCACGGCATCCACATCGTCGGAAGGCAGCCCGCGGGTCGTCGTCGCCTCGAAATAATTGATTTCTTTCTGATAGGTGTAGCCGAGCGTAACGTCGAGATAATGCCCTTTGGCAATTTCCTTATTGTAAGTTAAAATATTCTCATTCAGGACGTTGTTTGAATTTCGATTCGCTTTCTGCAACTCCCGGCCATTCTGGCGGCCGATGTAGGTGTAGTTGTTATAAAAAGTAGTGCGGCGCGCATTCACGATGTCGAGGCCGAGGCTGGTGCGGAATTTTAATCCTTGCAAGATATTGACAGTCAATGCCGAAGTACCGAAAAGACGGTTGGTATAATCCCGGTCATAGCCTTCGGTCGCCTCCGCGAGCGGGTTGGTCAGGAAGCGCTGGTCGTAACTCGCGTATTGATAAGCGCCATTCTGGTCGTAAACCGGCCCGGTAGGGTCGAGGCCCAATGCCGAGATCACGATCCCGCCCGGCCCGCCGCGGTCGGTAGGCACATTGCTGCTGCTCGACCGGTTGAAAGACCAGCTGTTGGTCAGCGTCGCCTTGCCTTTCAGGAAATCGTTGTCCAGGTTCATCCGGAAACCGTAGCGGTTGAAATCCGTATTTTTAATTATACCCTTGTTATCCAGATAGTTCCCCACGAAAGCATACCGCATTCCTTTATTACCACCTGTAAACGACAGCTGATGGTTGGATAGCGCGCCTGTACGCGAGATCACGTCCCACCAATCGGTACCCTTGCCGATTTGCGAGATCTGCGCGTCGGAATACCGCGGATTACCACCCTGGCTGCGTTCCAGCATGTTAATGTATCGGGCATAGTCGGCGCCGTTGAGCACATCCACTTGCTTCGCAATGGTTTGGAACGAGTAGGAACCGTCGTAATCGACGCGGCTCTGGCCTTCTTTGCCGCGTTTGGTCGTAATGAGGATCACCCCGTTCGCGCCGCGGGAACCGTAAATGGAGGTCGCGGAGGCATCTTTCAGAATTTCAATGGATTCGATTTCGTTCGGGTTAATGGTCGCCATCGCATTGGTCGGCTGGCGGTTGCCGCTGGTACCCAGCGCGCCATTGTCGGGATAAATCGGGAAGCCGTCGATGACGTACAACGGCTCGCTGCCGCTGTTGATAGAGTTGGCACCGCGCACGCGGATGGAAATGCCACCGCCCGGCGCACCCGACGTCTGCGTTACCTGTACGCCCGGCGCCCGCGACTGGATCGCCTGGTCCACCGAAGTGACCGGCATTTCGCGGATCGCATCGCCTTTAATGCTCGCTACGGAGCCCGTTAAATCGCTCTTCCTAACCGATCCATAACCAACCACCACCACTTCTTCGAGCGATTGGTTATCCGGCTGCATGGTAACCGAAATGTTGGTCTGGCTTCCCACAGCTATTTCCTGCGGTTTGTAACCCACAAAACTGAATACCAGCACGGCGCTGGCCTGCTCGGGCACATCCAGCGCGAATGCCCCGTCCTGATCCGTCGTCGTGCCTTTTTGCGTGCCTTTTACGATCACGCTCACGCCGGGCAGGCCCGCATTGTTTTCATCGATTACCTTCCCTTTGATGAGCGCCAATGCCGGGGCGGTTGGTGCTTCGGCGGGCTCCATTTGCTGTGGTTCGGTAACAGCGCCCGTTTCCGCCGTTAGCAAAATTCGGCCTGCCGTTAGTTCATAGGCAATGTGCAGCGGGTCGAGCAGTGAGCTCAATGCTGCGGAAAGCTTCTGCCGGTTGATATGTACGTCCACCGTACGTTCGGCACGGATGTTTTTCTGGCTGTACGCAAACTTCACGTCGGCCTGCTCTTCGATATCGCGCAGGACATTTCGCAGCTCCGCATTCTGTGCATGGATCGTCACCATTCTCTCCATGATCTCCTGCGCCCTGCCCTCGCTCGCGGCGTGGGTGAGCGTCGTGAAGACCACTGCAAAAAGGATTTGGGCAAATGTTATTTTCATGACCATGCACAGTGATGCACACCATTTTAACTGTTGGGTTTTTTGCATATTTTTGAAGGTTCTATTTGTGAAAAACAGGACATCCGCCTGCTTGCCGTCTGTCCAGGATCATGCGAGCAGGCTTTCTCGAAGCCGGTAGTGGTGGTACACTATCGGTTTCTTTGTTTTTGGGCCGGTGAGGTAGTTTATAGCGCCATAGTTAAGGGTTTAGGGTGTCAAAAAATCAGTCGCAGCCGTGTCCGTTGATCAGGATGCGTGTTCCTTTCACTTCGTAATCGGCGCCGTTGGATTTGCAAACGAGCGCCAGCTTATCGTAAAGCTGCATGTCGCTGAGGTCGCCGGTGAATGTGCACTGCGCAATGCGGTCGTTCGCGAATACGATTTCGATGCCGTATGTTTCCTGCAATGCCTGTGCGATTTTTGCGAGTTTTTCATCGTTGAAAACCAGTTTTGCCTCCACGGTCGCAGGCGTCGCTTTCACCGGCTCCGGTACCAGGCCGGTCATCAAATGGCGGCTTTCGGAGAAATAGGTTACCCGCTGGTTCGGCGTCAGCACCACACCATTATCCTGATTATCAATAGAATCACTTTCGCTGAATGCTTCGCGGTTTTCAAAAACGGAAACCTTGCCCGTCACGACCTCCACTTCCAGCGCCTTATCCCTCGCATTGGTTTTGATCCGGAAACTCGTCCCGAGCACGCGGGTGATGATTTTGCCGCTGTAAACGAGGAAAGGCTGGTCGGGGTTACGGGTTATTTCAAAAAACGCATTACCCGTTAGCTGCACGGTACGCTTATCGCCTGTAAATGCCGCAGGAAAAACAATGCGCGCACCCGGTTCGAGGATTACCGTACTTCGGTCGCTCAATGTCAGCCGCTTAGGCATATTGGTATTGTTTTCTTCGGTGATCAGACGGCCGTTTGGCGCTTCTACAAACATTTTTTCCCGCATCACACCACGCCTGCCGCCCCGGTTTCCGAAGAATACCCAGAAACTGACGACCAGCAGCACAGCCGCCGCCGCCGATAGGTAAACCGACGCCCTACTCCACCAGGGACGAATCACCATCGGCTCGGTGTAAACCGCTTCCGAAGTCTCCGCTGCCAGTCGGCCCAGCATCCGGTGCTCCATATCGCGCTTTTCCTGCTCGCCGAGCGTAGCAAGCCCATCTGGACTGAGGTTTTCGTACCACAAATGGATTTTCAATATTTCCTCTTTGGTGCAGTTCCCCTCCCGGTATTTCAGGAGCAGGGCCTGCCATTCCTTATTGTTCATTGATGTGTAATGGCTGATCAGGATAAATGCCGGCTATCTGAATACAAGCCGAAAAAATGCTCATACTCCCTAAATAGATTTAGAAAATATTTGAATAATACTATTTTAAAAGGTTGCAGAAGAGAAAGTTCTTTGAAAAAGATAATTGGGGGAGAGGGAGTAGAAGGAGGATGGAGGAAGTGTAGGCGGTTAGCGGGCTTATAGCAGGCCGGAGGTGGCTAGCAGCAGCACCATTACCTCTTTTAAATGTGTACGGACGAGGCGAACGGACTTGGTGAGGTGGTATTCGACGGCCTTTTCCGACAGGCCGAAACGCGCGGCGATTCGGGCGATGGGCCAGTATTCCAGCTTATGCAGGCGGAAAATTTCCCGCGTTTTTTCGGGCAGGATATGCAGGCATTCGTCGATGACGCGCAGCAAATCGTCCAGCGCGAGCTGGTTTTCCGTGCCCGCATCCTGAATGCCGTTGGAAAGTTCGTAGTAATCGAGGTATTCGACCGTCGGGCCCTGGGTGCGGATGTGATCGATGACCTCGTAGCGAACCGCAGCGAAAAGGTAGTAATTCAAATTTTGCACCCGCAGCGAATCCCGCTCCCGCCATAGCCGCAGGAAGATGTCCTGCACGATCTCTTCGGCCGCCTCCTTGTTACGGAGCTTGCGGTATGCCACGAGAAACATGTCGTACCAATACGCCTTGTAAATCGCCGTAAATGCTTCCGCATCCCCATTTTGCAATGCGAGAAGCAGGTGGCCGGCTTTGTCGTTATCCACCATTACAGCTTGGGTTTCGTTGATTTCGGGAATAGGATTGCGACAAAGTTATATTAATTGTTTTTATTATCCAGAAAACAACGCTATCACTTTCCAAATCCGGCATTGTACTTCTACTTGAAATTTAGCAAGTAACCTGTCAAATCGGCCAGATCCTGCTCGTTCAGGCCCAGTGCGGTGGGTTCCGGCATGAGCGATGACGGCATTTTTTCGCGGCTTTTAATCTCCACTGCTTTGATCGTGTGCTGCTGGCCGGCAGCGTCTTTCAAGACCACATTCGCGCCGTCGCTCAGCAAGAACCCGAAATAAGTGTCGCCCTTTTTGGAGACGATCGTGTAGCTTTCATAGCCGAAAACCATGCTCGCCGAGGGATTCACGATCGCGTCCAGCAATGCCGCCTTATCGAACTTCTTATGAATAGTTGTCAAATCAGGGCCTATCTCGGCACCGGACTGTCCGTGTTTATGGCAAGCGGCGCAAGTGTTGGCAAAAATCTGTTTTCCGTGCGCCGGATCGGCATTCATTCTCGAAATGAAATCGGTTTTCAACACCTTGCCGTTTCTCGGGAAAAACTGGCTGGCGACGACGCGGACATTCTGGTCGGGGTTTTTGAAAATAATATCACTGACCGACTTCGCAATCGTATCCGGCAGCTGGCCTTGCACGCGCATGTCCACGAGAATATTGCCGCCATTCGCGTCGGAAGCCATTTGTTTCGCTGTTTCAATGCGCTGCGACACGGGCTGCGTTTTATCGGCTACGGTCTTTTTGAGATCGAGCATGCGCTTGTACGCGGGCGTCATCACCTGCGCCGTGGCTTCTTCCCAGTTCATAAGGTCGGCCCAGTCGTTGCTTTTGCGGAAATTGATCCAGTAGGAGGCATTCGAAGAAACATCCGGCAAGGTCGATTTCGATAATGCGATCATCGCCCCAGCCGCCTTTTTGTCTTTGATAAAACCGATGGCCGTCAGTGCTTTACGCCGCTCCGGCTCCGAAACCCTCGCAGATCCAGCCCTGATTTTCAACTCTTCCACCGCGCTTACGGGATGCAGGCGCCAGGCCAGGCCCGCGCGCTGCGGCTTCCAGTTCGCCGGATCGCCCTTGAATGCTTCCCGCACATAGGCGTACACCTTTTCCTCCTTCCCGTCCGACGCCGTCCCGATCGCTTCCAGCATCCACGGGTCCCTACCGTCATAGTTTCTGATCAGATTTGAAATACTCACAAATGCCTGATCATAAGGTACATCTCGCAATGCGATGCCTACTTCCCTTCTTACTGCGGCATCCGGATCCTTCGACATTTGCGCCAAATATGCATTTGCGTTACCCGTCGATTTCAATGCACGGAATGCCGCCAACCGGTGGGTGGCATTGCCCGAAGAAAGCAGTTTGACCACCTCGGCATTACCCTGCTCGCCCAGCTGCGCCAGCAGCCAGATCGCCCTCGCCTGGTGATATGGATTTTCAACCGTCAGTAATTGTTTAACATCCGGTATAACCGCTGGCCCTTTTGCCCTCAACCCTTCAAAACCCAAAGCACGGACATTAATAGCGGGGTTCTTCAAGGCATTGATCAGCCCGGCCGTCGTCGTAAAATCCAGCTGCGGGGTCGTCAGTTTTTTGCCTTTCGGCGTAATGCGGTAAATGCGGCCGTAGCCCTTTTTGTCCTTCATCGCATGCCCGCCAACGACCGGATCGTACCAGTCGGCAATGTAAATGGCTCCATCCGGGCCCACTGCCACATCCGACGGCCGGAACCATTTGCGGTAATCCTGATCGGTTTCGTACCATTCGTAACGCTCCGAAACCTTTGGAAATGAGCTGATCAGGTCACGGCGGTTCAACACGAAACCGGCGCCCAGCGGTTTGGGCTGGTAGGCAAACAGCACATTGCGGCCCGCTTCGCAGCTGAGCAATGTACCCCGATAGTTTTTACCCAATTCATCTCCCTCATAAAACACGATGCCTGTGGGCGAACCTGCGCCCGAATTGTCTCCTGCCGGCATCACGCCCGGGTCTTCCTGGTGCCAATGCGTGCTGAAAATGTCCTGGCCGGGGCGACGGTCGGCTTGCCAGTAACGGGTACCGTCAGCCGAGAAATAGCCTGCATTGCCATTTTCCTGCAAAAAAGACACGCGGCAGGTGATCACCTGGTCGTCGTTGTCGTTCTGCCACATATTGCCGTAGCTGTCGAGGCATACTTCGTAGCTGTTGCGGAAATTGTGACCGAGCACTTTCAGGCCCGTGCCGTCGGGGTTAATGCGCAATGCGAGGCCGCCGACCCAAATGCGGCCGTCGTCCGACTTCTGATTGCCTTCGTTGGTTTTGTTATAAGGCGTGCCGCCGGTGTATAGGCTGCCGCTCCGCAATGTCCAGCCGCTTTTATCGGTAACCTTGTGCGGACCGGCATTGCCCGTATTAAAATAATACTTGCCATCCGGCCCCACGATGAGCGAATGCAATGAATGGTCGTGATCGAAGCCGCCGAAGCCGGTGAGGAAAACCTCCCGTTTGTCCGGCTTATCATCGCCATTTGTATCGGTGTAAATGAGCAGTTTAGGCGCACATGAAACGATGGTTTTGTTACCGATCACGGCAATACCGAGTGGCGCGGTCAGCAGCGAATCCTCCACATATACTTTGGAAGATTCCGCTTTGCCGTCGCCGTCCCGGTCTTCGAGGATCATTACACGGTCGCCTTTCTGCTTGTGGCTGAGGCGCTCGGCGGGTTTGGTATTGAAATCGCGATAGTTGACGGCTTCCGTAATCCACACCCGGCCATTGGCGTCGATATCCATATTGGTCGGGTTAAAAAACATCGGCGCTTCGGCCCATAAGGTGGCTTCGAGGTCGTCGGGCACATACAGGCGCGAGGAATCGTCGGCCATTGCCATTGGTACGGAAGACTGTTTCGGCATCTCCGGGCCATTTTGAATGGAAATCATGCTGAAAGCGGCAGCCAATAGCACGCTTCCGGCCAAAATACCGGTTCTGCGGAGCGGTAATGTATTGGTTATGTTCATGGTCAATTTTTGAAGGAAAAAAGGGAGGAGGGAATCTTTCTTCGTCCCTTTCCTCCTTCCTCCCTTTTTTCCTTCTTATATCTAGGTTAGAAATAGTCCTTTCAGGTAATTGAGGTTATGCTGATAGGCTGGGATGATTTCGGCGCCTTGCGGGGTTGCACCTTCGATCTGCATCCAGCCTTCGTAGCCGATGTCCTTGACCGCCCTGGCTACCCGCGGCCAGTCGAGCGGGCCTTCTCCGAGACGCTGGCCATTCTCTTTCATGTGGATTTCGCAGATCATATCTTTGCCGAGCATGGGTATTTCCTTGAAAATATCATGACCGGCGTCGGTGGAATTGCGGAAATCGTAATAGACTTTCACCGCCCTGGAACCGACTGCATTGATGATGTCCAAATGCTCCTGCGCGCTCAGCCATGACTCGATACCCAAAGTAATGCCTTGCTTCTCGGCATGCGGCGCCACCTTTTCCAGACGGCTTATTACCACTTTTTTACCGGCATCGTCATTCCGCAAGTCCCCGTCTGAAAAGAATGCCAGCAAAATCACTTTCACGCCCAGCGCTTTCGCTGCGTCGACGCTGTTCCAGACCCATTCTTCCGTTTTCGGCTGGGATTTATAAGGTACGCGGTTGAGCTCGCCGATCGCCAGGCTTGACACCTTCACGCCCGTACGCGCCGCGGCATCGTGGATGCCCTGCAATGTGGCCGGGTCCGAGAGACCCTTTTCGTCCTTGCCGGTATTATAGCTCACCTGAATGCCATGCAGGCCGATTTGCTTCGCCCGCTCAAATGCCTCGGGGCTCAGCTGCCGGCCCACCGACCAGTCGCAGGCGCCAATCTGAAACCGGGGTGCATGGGAATTATCGGCGTTCCAGGCAGCAGATGCCAGCAGCAATGCACTGCTTTTGATCATTTCCCGGCGGTTGAGCAGCTGCGTTTCTTTCATGGACTGACAGATTTTGAAATACTTACAAAACATCTTCAAAATCTGCGGGCATTTCCTTTCTACTTATCGCCGCGGGTAACGTTACCGGCTGAATGCGTCTTCGATATGACGGATTTCGGTACTGCCGTCAGGCAAAATGAGGACGGAAACAATATCGAACCGGACGTCGTTTTCCCAATCGACGTCGAAAATGTACTGTTCTGCCGCCCGCATGACCAGTTTTGCCTTGGTTGCATTCACGAATTCTTCCGGCATGCCGAATGCCGTCCCGCTGCGCGTTTTTACTTCGACAAAAACGAGCATATCATCTTTGGCGACGATCAGATCGATCTCCGACTGCCAGTTACGGTAATTTTTCGCAATGATTTTGAAGCCTTTTTCCAAAAGAAAGGATGCCGCGGAGGCTTCGCCCCAATGGCCGAGGTCGTTATGTGCTGCCATGATGTGTGTGTACTAACGTGTGAATGCTAACCCTGATCAAGCTTTGAAACAAGTTCTCTCAGCTTGGTCATTTTAATCGATCGCTTTTATCATAGATTGACAAAAGCTGCACCGATTTATTTGTAACGTGAACATATGTGATGACACGCGCTCCACCCGACTTGCCTTTCCCTTTGGATTTAATTGCAAGCCTTATCTTGTAACAGCCCAAACCCAAGGGAGTGCCATGCGTAGGGTTCGATTCAAGAAAGAGTATCAACTTCAAAACCTCGTTTGGCAAAGAGATATGCTTCTTTGAGAGTCGTTTGAGCTCAATTTCAAACTTTTGCGTCGTTCTGACAGAGTAATTCATCCAGGAACTCTTTTGCTTCCCTGGTTTCCAATTTTCCCTGTTCGATTAGCTCGATTTCGTCAACAATCTCGATTGCCTCGTCCAAAATTTTGAAATGGATCGGCAAAAGTGGCTTGAATTTGACGTAAGGAAGTTTTCGAAGCATCTTCATCAAGAGCTCCGCTTTTTCAGTCTTCACATCCAGTAAAATCTTCATAACCACCTAATTTAGTTGTACTAACAAATTTAACGAACATTTAGCTAATAAATTAGCGTTGTGAAACCGGGACATGTGTGTACAATATGTTTCATTAGCCGGGGCCTCCGGTCTGAACATTTAGACGTCACATCTTGAAATTGGTAACTTTATCACCCCCCAAATTTTTTGAAATATTTAAAATGAATGCCCTGATCAATAAAAAAGTATATTTCCAGGACCTGGGCCTGATCGATTACCAGGACGCGTGGACGTACCAGGAAAAGATTTTTGCAGAAACGATCGCGGTGAAGACGCAGAACCGCGGGCTGGATGCGGAAAATCAGCAATTGACGCCGAACTTCCTGCTTTTCTGCCAGCACCCGCATGTATATACGCTGGGCAAAAGCGGCAAGCCCGACCATTTGCTCGTCAGCGAGGACGACCTGGCCGCCAAGCAGGCGAAATATTACAAAATCAACCGGGGAGGGGATATTACCTATCACGGGCCGGGGCAAATTGTCGGGTACCCGATCCTCGACCTGGATAATTTCTTCACGGATATCCATGTGTACATGCGTACGCTGGAAGAGGCGATTATTCTGACATTGGCAGATTATAATGTGCAAGCGGGCCGTATCAGTGGATTAACGGGAGTATGGATCGACTTTGAAGCACAGAATAATCCGCGCAAGATCTGCGCACTCGGCGTAAAAGCCAGTCGCTGGGTGACCATGCACGGGTTTGCATTGAATGTGAATACGGATTTGTCGTATTTTGGAAACATCGTGCCGTGCGGGATAGACGACAAGGCGGTGACGTCGCTTTCGGCGGAATTGGGCCGGGAAGTGGATTTGGAAGAAGTTTCTTATAAATTGAAAAACCATCTGGCGCAGTTGTTCAGCATGGAATTGCAGGTAGGATAATGAAGAAGGATATTGTTTTTCATCCCGTGAAGGGAATACAGGTCGCGATCGTGCGCAGTGTCAATGAGCTGAATGCCGAAGAATGGAACGTGGTGGTGATCAACCGCAACGACGAGGCGGTAACGAGCGTTTTCGTGACTTCAAAGGGTTACAGTAACAGTGAATCGGGCACGAATACCGACCAGCGGACATCTACGTTAAGGCATTTTTTCCCTGAAATACCGGCCGGCGGCCACGTGGTGGTGGAGCCGATTATGCCGGATGTTTTTCACCTCAATAACGAGTTCTGGGTCAGCTACTTTATCGGCAGCCAGATTTACGACAAGAAATTCATTTTCGTGCCGGACAGCATCGTCGAGGACAACATGATGACGATCGATCCACCGGGGCTGGAAGGCGTTTTGCACGAATAAAGACCATCGTTTAAACTACACACTTTCAAACCTACACACTATGACAGAAGATTTTAAACGCCGCACCAAAAACCTGCTCCTCCTCGACATCGAGACCGTGTGTTCGCACGCGCATTACACGCAGTTGCCCGAGCGCATGCAAAAGCTCTGGGACAAAAAGGCGCTTACCCTTAAAAAAGGCGACGATACCATCGCCAATGCCGACTACTTTTACGACCGTGGCGCGATCTACGCGGAGTTCGGCAAGATCATCTGCATTGCATTCGGCGCATACTATTGGAACGAAAAAGAGGAGATTGCGTTTAAAGTGAGTAGCTTCGCCGGTGACGATGAAGTTCAGTTGCTGCTGCAATTCAAGGCGTTGATCGAAAAGTACCCACCCGAACAGCTGATCCTCTGCGCCCATAACGGCAAGGAATTCGACTTTCCGTTCATTTGCCGGCGAATGCTGATCCACTGTATTGAAATCCCCAAAGCATTACAGATCACCGGTAAGAAACCCTGGGAACTTCTCCACCAGGACACGATGGACCTTTGGAAATTCGGCGATTACAAAAGCTACACCTCTCTCGACCTGCTGGCTGCCGTTTTTGATATTCCCGGAAGCAAAAACGAAATGAGCGGCGACCAGGTCACAAAGGTTTACTACGAGGAAAATGATCTGGCTAAAATTTCCCGATATTGCAGAGAGGACGTGGTCGTGCTGGCGCAATTGTATTTGCGGCTGCATTGCATGAGCCAGGTGCCGGAACAAAATATCGTACGGGTGGAATAACCGCGGCGGCGGCACATTTTATATTAATTGAATACATGAGAGATAAGAATAGTAAAAAGAAACACCAGCCCGAAAGGCGGGAGGCCTCGGCGCCTCATCACATCGTTTCTTCCATTGATAATCTGAAGGCGGATATCGCCGCTTTTTTCGATCTGAATGCCGAACACGCATTTCGCCCGTTCGATGTTCACGATCATTTCGGGGTGCACGACAAAAAAGTACGGCTCCTTTTTAACGAAATCCTGCACGAACTGGAACAGGACGGCAGATTGGTTTATAACAAAAACGGTACATACCACGCGGCTCCGCTCAAAACGAAGCAAACGGGCCTTACCGGTCGCGTAGAGCGTGTGAACAAAGGTTTCGCATTCGTCGTGATCGAGGGGCGCGAGGACGATATTTATGTCGATCTCGAACTCCTGAATGGCGCCTGGGATGGCGATATCGTGCAGGTACAGCCGCTTTCGAGGAATATTCGTTCCAAATCGCGCGGCGATTCCGGGCGGAACCGTACCGAAGGGCGCGTGACCGACATTGTGGAGCGTTCGAATGCGGAAATCGTGGGTATCATCGAAATTAACCCCCGTTTCGCGGTGGTGCAGCCGGACAGTAAAAGGCTATACGACCCTATTTTCCTGGAACCGGACGAAGTAGGCGAGGCACGTCACGGCGATAAAGTGATCGTGAAAGTGACCGAATGGCCCACACGCAGGAGCCAGGCCGAGGGACAAATCGTAGCCGTGCTGGGCAAAGCCGGAACCAACGACGTGGAAATGCACGCGATCCTGGCCGAATTTGGGCTACCCTACCATTTCCCCGAGGAAGTGGAAGCCGAAGCTCAGAAAATACCGGACAAGATTGCCAAAAAAGATATCGCCAAACGCCGCGACATCCGCGATGTGCTCACATTCACCATCGACCCGGTGGATGCCAAGGACTTTGACGACGCATTGTCGGTAAGGTACCTCGACGAGGACGTGGTGGAAGTAGGCGTGCATATCGCCGACGTTTCGCATTATGTGGTGCCTGGTACGGAGTTGGAAAAAGAGGCGTTCCGCCGCGCGACATCGGTTTACCTCGTAGACCGGACCGTGCCGATGCTGCCTGAAAAATTGTCGAACAATCTTTGCTCGCTGCGCCCGAATGAGGACAGGCTGGCGTTTTCGGCGATTTTTGAGATTACTTCCAAAGGTAAATTGTTGAAAGAATGGTTTGGCAGAACGGTCATCCACTCCGATCGCCGATTTAGCTACGAAGAAGCCCAGGCGGTACTCGATACCGGCGAAGGCGATTTCCCGAGAGAACTGGACACGCTGAACAAGCTTGCGAAGATTTTCAGGAAAGAACGCTTCAAAAAAGGTGCTATCAACTTCGAAACGCCGGAAGTGCGCTTCCGGCTCGACGCGGAAGGAAAGCCGTTGGGGATTTACACGAAGGAACGCCACGATTCAAACAAGCTGATCGAGGAATTTATGCTGCTCGCCAACAAGCGCGTGGCCGAATATGTTTATTCGCTGTCAAAAGGCGAGGACAAAAACACGATGGTGTACCGTATCCACGAGGCACCTGATCCTGATCGCTTGCAGACATTTGCCAATTTTGTGGCCAAACTGGGCCTGAAACTGGAAGTGGAAGAAGAAAGCAAGATCGCCAAATCCATGAATGCCATGCTGGCAAAAGTAGAAGGCAAGCCTGAGCAAAACCTGATCGAATCGCTCGCGGTGCGCACGATGGCGAAGGCCCGTTACAGCACTGCCGACCTCGGCCACTTCGGTCTCGCATTCCGGCGCTACTCACACTTCACCTCGCCCATCCGCCGCTACCCCGACGTACTGGCGCACAGGCTGTTGCAGCACTACCTCGACGGCGGGAAGAATGTCGATAGCGAGCCTTACGAACTGGCTTCCAAGCATTCGTCTGACCGGGAAAGGCTGGCTTCCGAGGCCGAAAGGGCGTCGATCAAATATAAGCAGGTCGAGTTTATGGGAATGATGGACCCGGAGAAGGAGTTCGACGGTATTATCACCGGCGTGACGGAGTTCGGTATTTTCGTGGAGATCACGGAAACGGCTTCCGAAGGCCTCATCCGCATGACCGACCTCGGCGACGATTTTTATGAGCTGGACAAGGAAAATTACCGCATTATCGGGCAGCGCACGAAGAAAATATATGCATTTGGCGACGGCGTAAAGGTGAAAGTGAAGGAAACCAACCTCGCCCGCCGGAGTATGGACCTCTACCTGGCCGGCACCAAACCCGGCCGCCGCAGCGAATTCAGCCGACCCGACTTTAACCGGGATGGTGATCGCCGACCACGCGAGCGCAAGCCAAAGGAACCGCGCGGTTCCGGGCGCGTGAAGCGCGGGGGCGGAGGTACCGGAGGGGGCAGCTCGGCGAAGCCTAAGCGGCGGAGGCGGTAGTTCGTTACCTTTTTTAATTTCTTACGTCTAAACAGGATCATTAATCCTGTTCAAGATGGAAATCGTTTATAAAGAGGAATCTTACGCTGTTATAGGCAAATGCATCGAGGTGCACAGAGAGCTTGGTCATGGCTTTCTTGAAATTGTTTACAAGGATGCATTGGAAATACTTTTCCGGCAAAAATGCATGTTTTACGAGCGTGAAAAAGAGTACCCTGTGTTTTTCAGAGGGATTTTGCTCCCGCATAAATTTTTCGCGGACTTCGTTGTCTTTGACAAGATTATTCTTGAAGTCAAGTGCGTCTCTTGCCTTACTGACGAGCATGTTGCCCAGACTTTGAATTATCTGAAAGTTTCAGGAAATAAGCTGGGGCTGTTGGTGAATTTTGGGCGCGGGAAGTTAGAATACAAGCGGCTTCTTCTTTAATTAATGCCACGAAGGCACGAATTGACACGAAGCTCTTTGTGAAAATTCGTGCCTTCGTGGCTCCAAAATAAACAAAGCCCAAGATGATCCGAAAACTAATCTGCCTATCAATCACATTATCCATTACACTTACCGCGTTAGCGCAGAAAGACAAAGAAGAATGGCAATCCCTCTTCAACGGCAAGGACCTGACCGGCTGGGACGTCAAGATCGCAGGCCATAAGGTGAATGACAATTACAAAAACACCTTCCTGGTAGAGGATAACATGATCCGGGTGAACTATAAGGAATACGACAAGTTCACGACGGAGTACGGCCATATGTATTACAACAAACCTTACTCGCATTACAAGATCAGGCTGCAATACCGCTTTACGGGTAACCAGGTGCCGGGCGGAGCGTCGTGGAATGTGCGGAATAGCGGTATTATGCTGCATTCGCAGTCGGCGGCGAGCCTCGGACTCGACCAGGATTTCCCGATTTCACTGGAAATGCAGTATCTCGGCGGGTTGAATGCCGGCGAACGCAACACCGGTAACCTTTGCACACCGGGAACGATCGTCGATATCGACGGCAAACTGGCCGAAGCGCATTGCATTAATTCCTCTTCCAAAACTTACAATGGCGACCAGTGGGTAGATGCAGAGGCGATCGTGCTGGGCGATTCGATCATTTACCATATGATCGGCGGCGATACGGTGCTTGTTTACACCAATCCGCGCATCGGCGGCGGCTATGTCGGCAAAAACCATACGTTCAAGGACGGCAAAGTAGGCAATGAGGCCGAATGGGTCAGGAAAGACGGCACGAAGCTCGGCAGCGGCTACATTGCATTGCAAGCCGAAAGCCATCCCATCGACTTCCGGAATATCGAACTGCTGAATCTGAAAGGCTGCATGGACCCGAAAGCGACGAACTACAAGTCGTATTACGTGGCGGCCGATAACGCTGCCTGCACGTATAAAAAGAAATAACCTTGGCCAACCGGGCAATAAAACCCGATTGATTTTCGGTTTTTTATATTTTTGCAAGAATGGACGGTTCGTCTGAATCGTCCATTTTCTGTTTGTAAATCAGCCTTTGCGCGAATGAAAAATACCATTACCCGGTTCGTACTGCTCGTGGTTGTCCTGGCCGGGGTCAACTGGCTGGCCACCTCGTTCTTTTTCCGGTGGGATCTTAGCGAGGATAAACGTTACAGCATTTCGAATGCGACCAAACAACTCCTGGGTAACCTTGAAAAGGATGTCATCGTGAATGTATACCTCTCCGGCGACTTCCCTGCCGGCTTCGAACGCCTCGAAAGCGCTACCCGCGAGACGCTGGAAGAATTTAAAACCTACGCCAACGGCCACCTGATCGTCAACTACTCCGACCCTTCCGACGCGACAAGCGAAGAGCAGCGTCAGAAACAATACATGAGCCTGATCGACCGCGGACTGAACCCGACCAACGTTTTCGCGAACGAGGACGGCAAACGCACCGAGAAAATCATTTTCCCCGGCGTGATCGTGCAGGCTGATACGCTGTCGGTGCCGGTTCAGTTATTAAAAGGCAATAAGGCGAGCTCACCCGAGGAGCAATTGAACCAGTCTTACGAGGGCGTCGAGTTCGAACTGGCTTCGGCCATTCGCGTGCTCGCCAATCCCGAGCGCAAAAAGGTCGGGTTTGTCGTTAGTCATACCAAAATTTCCCCCGCACGCCTGAGCGACCTCATCGCGACGATCCAGCAGAGCTATGATGTTTTCCTGGACATGAACAATCCAGAATCCTACGAAGGCCTTGATGCACTGATTGTAATGAAACCGGACAGCGCGTTTTCGGAGCAAGAAAAATACAAGCTGGACCAATATGTAGTAGGTGGAGGAAAAGCATTGTTCTTCGTGGATGGCGCCCGTGTGGATAGCGTGAGCCTCGACGGCAGTTACGCGCAACCGCTCGATCTGAACCTGGGCGACTTGTTTTTCAAATGGGGTATCCGAATGAATACCAATCTGGTCAAAGATCTGAATTGCGCCCAAATCCTGCTGAACGTGGGCAATGTAGGCGATAATGCCGATATCCGTCCTGTGCCGTGGCGGTTCTTCCCGCTCCTCAACAACTTTGGAAAACATACCATTACCCGCAACCTGAATGCCGTTTACAGCCGCTTCCTGAGCTCGATCGACACCGTCGGCGGAGCAAACGGCATTGCCAAAACGCCGCTGCTGATGACCTCGCCTTACACGCAGCTCGTGAATGCGCCCGCGTTCGTGGGTTATAACGAGGCGCGAAAGGACCCCGATCCCGCAGAGTACCGCTCTGGCAGCAAGCTGGCGGGCGTGCTGCTCGAAGGATCATTCACATCGCTCTTTCAAAACCGGATTCTGCCCGATGATCCGAGGGCGGCGAAGTTTAAGGCCAATGGTAACAGGGGTAAGGTGATCATCTGCTCCGACGGCGACCTGATCGTGAATGATTATGATTATAAAAGGAATGCCCCGTTACCGCTCGGTTACGACCGCGTGACGAAGCAGACATTCGGAAATAAGGATTTCGTGCTGCACGCATTGGATTACATGACGGACGCCAACGGACTGATCAATGCCAGAGGCAAACAAATCGCGATCCGCGCTTTGGATAAAATAGAGATCAGGGAAAACCGGAAGTTCTGGCAGGCATTAAATCTCTTACTGCCCGTAGTACTAATTGGCGTTTTTGGGGCGATCAGGTATTATCTCCGCATTCGAAAATTTGCGTCGTAACCCCGGTGGCGCTTCCGTAATTTTTCATACTTTTGTTCCCTACAAAATGATTTTTCGGAATCTTCCACATATAAATCTATCAACTAAACACTTACGTCACGAATTATGAAGTTTGTCGTTTCGTCATCAGTTCTACTCAAACAGCTGTCTGCTATAAACGGTGTCGTTTCAACGAACCCAATTGTGCCAATTCTCGAAAATTTCCTGCTCACGCTCGACGGAAATTCTCTGACCGTAACTGCATCCGACCTTCAAACCGTCATGATCACGGAAATTGAAGTGGAATCGTCCGAAAAAGGAGCTATTGCCATTCCAGCAAAGCTGCTGCTCGACACCCTTCGCGGCCTGCCCGAGCAACCGATTACTTTGCAGGTAAATGCCGAAACTTTCGGTACCGAAATTATTTCCGATAACGGCCGCTATAAACTGTCGGGCGAAAATCCGATCGATTTCCCGAAAACACCGGCGGTGAACCGCGGCCAGTCCGTGGATTTCTCATCTTCGGCATTGGGTTCGGCTATTTCCAACACATTGTTTGCAACCAGCACCGACGATCTACGCCCGGCTATGACAGGGGTTTTCGTTCAAATGGGTGCTGAAAGCGCGACATTCGTAGCCACCGACGGTCACCGCCTCGTGCGCTACCGCCGTACCGACATTAAATCGGACATCGACACTTCGATGATCATTCAGCGGAAGGCATTGAACCTGCTCAAAAGCTGTCTGCCGTCGGAAGATGTGCCCGTTAAGGCGGAATTCACTTCGTCCAATGCATTTTTCAGCTTCGGTAACATCCGCATGATCTGCCGGTTGATAGACGAACGTTTCCCGGATTACGAAAACGCGATCCCGACCAATAACCCGAATACATTGACCATCAACAGAATGGAGATCCTCAGCTCCCTGAGACGTATTTCCATTTATTCTAACCGCACCACACACCAGGTGCGCATGAAAATGGCGCTGAATGACCTGGTCATCTCTGCGGAAGACCTCGACTATTCGAACGAAGCGAACGAGCGCCTGATGTGCGAGTACAATGGCGACGATATGGAAATTGGTTTCAACGCCAAATTCCTGATCGAAGTTTTGGGTAACCTGTCCAGCAAGACCGTCACATTCGAACTGTCCGCTCCGAACCGTGCCGGACTTATTATCCCGGTGGATCAGGAAGAAAACGAGGACATCCTGATGCTCGTCATGCCGGTCATGCTGAACACTTACGTTTAGGACTTAATCCTTTGAGCATACGAAAGCCCGGTCGCTAGCGACCGGGCTTTTTCATTTAACCGCCTATCTATCAATGTATTAGAGTTGGAAATTTTCTTACTACGAAAAAAATCGTAGTAAACGCTTGCATGTACGATTTTTTTCGTAGACATTTGGTACGAAGATTATCGTAATTAAAAACACCATGTACATCAAGCCAACCGACTCCGAACTTGAAATCCTGAACTACCTCTGGCAGGCAGGACCCAGTACCGTTCGCGCCGTGCATGATGCCCTTTCAGAAACCAAAGATGTGGGTTACACCACCACCTTGAAACTCATGCAGATCATGCATGACAAAGGGCTGCTCTACCGCACGGAGCAGGGACGGTCGCACATTTACGTCGCGCTCCTCGGCAAAGAGGAAACGCAGCAAAACCTGGTAGGCAAAATGGTCGAGACACTCTTTCAGGGCTCTGCGGCCCAAATGGTCATGCAGGCATTGGGGAATCACACTACCTCCAAGGAAGAACTGGACGAAATTCGTGAGTTATTAAATAACCTTGAAAACAATCGTTAGCCATGAAATTCTTCTCAAACCTTTTACCCGGTCCAGCCGTTTCCGCATTCGGCTGGACACTCATCCACTCCATCTGGCAGGGCACCCTGCTGATGTTGATCGGCGTCGCTGCCTTTTATTTTTTGAGGAAAAAGTCGGCCAATACACGCTATCTCGCGGGTGTCGGCTTCCTCTTCTCCCAGGTGCTCGCCTCCGTAGCGACATTTATTTACTACTATCCTAAAACCACCAGCGGTATTTCCAGTACCAAAGCACTGGCGCACTACACCGCATTATCCGCTTCCCGCACGTGGGCGGAAGTTTCCCGGGACCTTCCCATTACTTTTAAAATCCAAATGTGGCTCACGGCCCATTTAGATGAACTCGTGATCTGCTGGCTCATCGGCTCGGGTATTCTGCTGCTACGTTTCGCGGGCAGCTGGATATTCACCGAAAGGCTCCGCATGAATGCGCAGGTGGTGATGGATAAGGAATGGCGGGCACGTTTCGGGGTAATCATTGCCAAAATGAATATCTCGAAGGCGGTCGAATTCCGTGAAACTGCCAAAGTGCTCACACCCATGGTGATAGGCGCATTCAGTCCGGTGGTACTGATCCCGATCGGTCTTCTTTCCGGGTTCTCCACGGCGCAGGTCGAGGCAATCCTCGCCCACGAGCTGGCGCACATCCGCCGGAACGATTACCTGGTGAATATGCTCCAATCGTTCGTGGAAGTGATATT
Source organism: Dyadobacter beijingensis DSM 21582 (assembly GCF_000382205.1). Lineage (GTDB taxonomy): Bacteria > Bacteroidota > Bacteroidia > Cytophagales > Spirosomataceae > Dyadobacter > Dyadobacter beijingensis. The sequence goes on along the minus strand of NZ_KB907790.1, from coordinate 84,050 downwards.
TTTCTTCCATCCGGCCATTTGGTGGCTTTCCGAAAAGGTCCGTGCGGAACGCGAGCATTGCTGCGACGACATTGCACTGGCAGTTTGCGGCGATAAAATGTCGCTGGCGCACGCCTTGGTGAAAGTAGCGGAATGGCAGGCGACTCCCGGCCTGGCGATGGCGTTCGCCTCCAAAAAACCGCTGTTACTACACCGCGTACAGCGCGTTCTGGGCCTGAACCCGAAACCCGTGCGCACGTTTTCAAGCTTGCCGGCGATGATTTTCGCAGTAGGATTGGTGCTCGGCATTTCCGCCTATGCCGTAGCGCAGAAAGTTGAAAAGGATAAGGAAAAGAAAGCAGCTAGACATCTGGCCATAAAAAAGCGGAAACCTGTGAAAACAGAAGCCCGGCAGGAACGTGAAATAGAGGAAATGGCGGAAGTGGCTATCGAAGAGCGTATGCACGAAAGTATAGAGGCGGAGCTGGCACAAGTGGATGTCGATGTCGACGCACCGGAGATGGATCTCGGACAAACCACCGGCAATGATACGCTGGAACGGAAGATGTGGGAGCTGAACCGAAAGATCCGCGCGATGAGCGAGGAATTGAAGCCCTACCACGCCAAATTGCAGGACCTGTACCGCGAGAGGGAAAAATACAGGTTTGAAACCGAGCGCTTCGAACGCGAAGTCGAGAAGATCGAATGGAAAAAGCATCGCGCCGAGGAATTGAGGTCCGATTTGATGGAAAAAAGATCGGTACTGTTCAACCAGGACGGCAAGGAATCGAAGCTCAGCGACGCGGAACTGGATAAGCAACTCGCTGATTTCGAGCAGCAGATCAAAGCTCAGGAGCAAGCCATTTCAGAGTATAACAATCAGATTTCCAATGCGACGAAGGAAGCTTATAAAGCATCCGAACCTGAGCAAAAGCTGCAAAGAGAGATCGAGGAAGTGCATTTTAAAATCAACGAGCTCGGCAAAAATATTGGCCTTGAAACGTTGAGCTACCGGAAAATGCAGGGTATCGAGGAGCCTCCACATGCGCCGCGGGTAGCGCGGAACGGACGCGTACGGCGCGCCGGAACGCCTCCTCCCCCACCCCCGGCCCCGGTAGCCGCGCCTGCGAAAGTCGTTCCTGCTCTCCCTGCAAAACCGGCCCCGGCGCCCAAACCGCCGCTTCCGCCCAAGAAAGATCCCAAAGACAAGTAAGCAAAAACGGCAGCGATTGAGTCGCTGCCGTTTTCATTGATATACCTCGTTATGATTACTCCACTTCAATCACGACATCGTCGGTAGTCGGGTGTGTCACGCAGGTTAGGATGAACCCTTCATTCACTTCCGCTTCCGACAATGCATCCATTTCGTCCATCATCACCTTACCCGACGTGCACCGGCCCATACATGCGGTACACATGCCCGCCTGGCACGAGTAGGGCAAATCGATGTCCATATTCAATGCCGCTTCCAGCACCGTTTCGTGCGGTTTGACAGGCACTTTATATTCGGTACCTTCATAAAACAGCGTGATCTCGTGTGTTTTGGGCGAATCGTCGTCTTCCGCTTCCGGCTCCACAGCCACCTCGCCTGGCTTGGCCGATGTGGCTGTAATGAAGCTCTCCTTCCGGATTTTATGCTCAGGAACCGCCAGAATGGATAATGCACGATGCGATTCCTCCATCATATCCTCCGGCCCGCAAATGAAGTATTCAGCTTCCTTTTTGTCCAGGTTAGGCAGTTTTTCAATGATTTTGAGCAAATGCGTTTTGTTCAACCTGCCTGTTTCGCCCTTCCAGCCTTCTTCGGGTTGGCTTAATGTATGCACGACGGTCAGCCGCTTGCCGTATTTCTCTTCCAGCGCTGCGATTTTGTCGCGGAAAATAACGGTATCCTCTTTCCGGCTGCCATAAATGAGGAAAACCTCGCTTTCCGGCTCGACCATCAGAATAGATTTCAGAATGGAGAATAATGGCGTAATGCCGCTTCCGGCACCGATGAACACGGCCTGGCGTGTCTGGTCGTCTGCCTGCTTGGGAAAGAAATGGCCCATCGGTTCCAAAGTTTCCAGCACATCGCCTTCTTTCAGGGTATCGAGCAGCAGGTTGGAGGCATAGCCGCCCGGTACGCGCTTGATCGTGATCGCCAGCGACACATCCGTGTAAGGAGAGCTCGACATCGAATACGACCTTCTGATCTTTTTATCTTCAAAAGGCAGCAGCAAGGTGAGAAACTGCCCCGGACGGTATTGCACTACTTCGTTGATCGGGTGCCAGAAATGAATGGTCGCAGCCTCCTCGGTCTCCTTCTCTACTTCCTTGACTTTTAAGAAATAATATTTGCTCATTGTGGGCTGTAAGCTTTAAGCGATAGGCTCTCTGCTGTTTTAAAAACAAACAAAAGCCTCACAGGTAACACCCATGAGGCTTTTATGATTTCATTTTAAGATTATTTCAAAGTCGCTACGGCGTCTTTGATGCGTTTTACTGCCTCTTCCAATGCTTCGTCGGCAGCGGCGGTCGAGATACGGATGCAGTTAGGAGCGCCGAAACCTGATCCTGCTACGGTTGAAACGTAAGATTTGTTCAAAATCCAGTTAGCGAAATCGTCGGAATTGTTGATCGTCGTTTCACCGTCCGATTTTCCGAAATAATAGCTCACATCCGGGAAAGCATAGAATGCGCCTTGCGGTACATTCACTTTGAAACCGGGAATGTCTTTCAGCAAACCTACCACGAGGTCGCGACGACGGTGGTATGCTTTCGCCATTTCGATCGAAGGCTCTTTCGGGCCGTTGAATGCAGCGGTGGCCGCCTTCTGAGCGATCGAATTGGTTCCCGAAGTTACCTGGCCTTGCAATTTTTCAACGCCGTCGGCGATCCATTTGGCCGCTGCGATGAAACCGATCCGCCAGCCTGTCATAGCATAGCCTTTCGCCACGCCATTCACGGTAATCACGCGGTCTTTCAATGCGGGGATAGAACCGATGCTGAAATGGCCTTCTTCGGTAAAGTTGATGTATTCATAGATCTCGTCGGCCAGCACATAAACACCTTCGTGTTTTTCGAGTACCGCAGCGATTTCTCTCAGTTCTTTTTCTGAATAAACAGCGCCTGTCGGGTTGTTAGGCGAAGCGTACATGACCACTTTGGTACGTGGCGTAATGGCCGCTTCAAGTTGCTCGGCAGTTACTTTAAAGTCGTTATCGAATGCGCCATCGATCACTACGGATTTTCCTTCGGCGAGTTTCACCATTTCGGAATAGCTCACCCAGTAAGGCGCGAAAATCACCACCTCGTCGCCCGGATTTACCAGGACCTGGATCACGTTTGCCAGTGAATGCTTGGCACCGGTCGAAACCACGATATTTTCGGGTTTCCAATCTATATTATTGTCGCGCTTTAACTTGTCAGCAATAGCCTTTCGCAGATCAGGGTAACCTGCTACGGGTGAGTAACCATGAAAACCATCGTCAATGGCTTTTTTAGCGGCCTCGCAAATGTGTGCGGGCGTCTTGAAGTCTGGCTCTCCAACGCTCAGACTGATTACTTTGTGGCCTTGTGCGGCCAGTTCACGGGCCATTTTGGTCATCGCCAGCGTCGAAGATTCTTCGAGGGCGTTGATGCGGTCGGCCAATTGAGTTTGCTCTGCTACTGCGGACATTGCAACGTTTTAATTTAGTTAAAGAAGGTACTGCGAACTGTATCAACAAATTGCCCGCAAAGGTACTGCTTTTTTAACAGTTGCATTGTATTATGTCAAGAAAGATTTAATGGAGCTATACCAATGAGCAGGCGGCAAACCCGATCTGCTTGAAATAGCGGCACATTCAGCGATATTTGTTCATGGACACACCCATTACCATAGAAGAAATCGTTTTGCTGGCCAATGTGCCGGAGAACCTGCATACCGCTTTCCTGCGCGTCGCGAACGGCCTGCACGAGCGGGCGAAATATCCGAAAGAGAAGGTCTTTCTGATGCTCGCCAAAATGCTGAGCGACCCTAAAAAGTATGCTTTTTCGAAGAAAAAGGTCACTAACCTGGCCAAAACGGTTTATGATCTGCGAAAAGCCGGTACTGAAATTGCGCTGACAGAAGCCGGTAAAGAAGTATTGAAAAGCGAGGAAGCGGTACCCGTGCCGGAGGAAAAAACGGCACAAGCCAGGACTGCTTTCAGTCTTCGGGAAAACAAGCTGGACTACGCAGTTTTCGGGAAAGAACATATTGAGGAAGGCGCATTGGCGCAAATGGAGACTGCCGTTAGTTTACCCATTTCTGTCGCTGGCGCATTAATGCCAGACGCGCACCAGGGTTACGGATTACCCATCGGCGGCGTCCTTGCCACCGAACCCGACAAGGTGATCCCTTACGCCGTAGGCGTCGACATTGCCTGCCGCATGTGCATGTCGGTCTTCGACATGCCGACCGACTACCTCAAACGCGAGCCGCACTTCCTGAAAAAGATACTGACCGAAAATACCAAATTCGGCATGGGTGGTGAAACAGCGCGAAAATACGACGAAAGCGTCATGGACCAGCCCGAATGGGAAGCCACCAAGGTGATCCGCTCGTTGAAAGACAAGGCATACAGGCAGCTCGGCACGTCGGGTACCGGCAACCATTTCGTAGAATGGGGCATTGTGGAAGTATTTGAAAACGATCCGCTTTTGAATTTACCCAAAGGCGAATACCTGTCGCTGCTCTCGCATTCCGGCTCGCGCGGCTTCGGCGGCAGTGTAGCCAATTATTATTCCAAACTGGCCATGCAGCGGACGGCCCTGCCCAAACAGGCAGCCCACCTCGCCTGGCTCGACCTCGATACCGAAGAAGGCCAGGCCTACTGGATTGCGATGAACCTCGCCGGCGATTACGCCTCTGCCAATCACCACGAAATCCATAACAAAATGGCCAAATCACTGGGAGAGAAGCCATTAAAAATCATCGAAAACCACCACAATTTCGCCTGGAAGGAAAAACTTGACGACGGTCGCGAAGTGATCGTCCACCGAAAAGGCGCCACGCCCGCCGGTTCCGACGAACTCGGCATTATCCCCGGCTCGATGAGCCAACCCGGCTACGTGATCCGCGGCAAAGCCAACCCCGAATCCCTCAACTCCGCCTCCCACGGCGCCGGCCGTGTCATGTCCCGCACGAAGGCATTCACCACCACCACGCGCAGCCAGATGAATAAAATTTTGCAAGACAATGGTATTCAGCTCATTGGCGGAGACCTGGACGAATCGCCGATGGTATACAAGAATATTGAAGATGTGATCGCCGCGCAATCCGAGCTTGTACACGTGCTCGCGAAGTTCTCGCCTAAGATTGTGCGGATGGCGGATGCGAATCGGAAAGAGGGACGGGAGGATTAGTCGCTAGTCTATCCCCAGCTGAGCTTTTACGTCTTCCAGGCTGTCGAATTCAGAAAGTTCGTTAATTAACGTCTCGTACTCGCCGATAGGCAAAACCGCGAATTTCGGCTTGCCGTCCTCTTCTATAATTTGTGCATGTAGGTTCATTCCTCTATTTAAAACACCTCCCCCAAATTCACAAACAACCCCCGCGACCCATCCATTCCAAAGCCATAGTCAATCGCGATATTAGCGCCCGAAGTTTTATTTACCTTGATCCGAATGCCTAACCCTCCCGCGGGGGCAATGCGGCGGAAGCTTTTGGAAGGCCAGTCGGATACGCTTTGTGCGTTGGCGAAAAGTACGCCTCCGAAAAGGCCGTTTTTGGTCAATGCGAAGCGGTATTCAGTTTCGAGGTAAAGCAGGTTAGGACTGCGGAAACGGCCTTGAATGTAGCCGCGGCCCAGGTTCGTCGTCGGGTCCCAGCCCGTAGCGGGCAGGTCGAGGTAAGGGGGTTTGCCGATCGTGAGCCAGTTGTAATTCCAGAATGCCAGGGTGTTTTGGCTGCCTTGCGGGAAATTGAAGTAGCGGCGGACGTCGATCACGATCGACTGCCAGTTGTTTGTACTGCCGAGGGCCGTCATGTTCGGGCGGAACTGTACGTTGCTGTAAAAGCCTTTCAGCGGGTTGATCGAGTTCGTGCGGCTGTCGTAGGCTACCGTCACCAGCGGGCCTACGGACGAGGATTTGTTCCCCAATCCATAATCCTTAATGTCCTGGTTCAGCTTCTCTTCCTTGTCCGACTGCATAATTTGCCAGCGTTTGTCATAGGCAAAACCCAGTCCCACAAAAAATGACTTGCCGATTCTCTTCAATACCGTCTGGTGGAGCCTTAAATGCTTGTATTTCAGATTTGTGGCATCCCTGATTTTGGAATCCATACCCAAACCATACGTGTCTTGCGGATATTTGAAAAATCGCCAGTCGACGACGAAATTATAGTCGTTGTTCCGCGTCCAGATGTTCGCCTGGACAGGAATCGTCATTTGTTTGTATTCCGTGTAAATGAAATTGGTGGTAATACTCGAAATGTTGGTCGTTTTGGGGCTGCTTGTATAGAATGCGATATTCGCATTGAGCGATCCCGTGAGGCCTGACGACAGCGTGTACCCGCCCGCGGGCACAAGCGAGAAGATCGGCTTGCCCGATTTAATTTTGGGAACGCGCACCGAATCCGACTTGTCCTTTGATTTCCACTTCCTGAGCACGTCGATCAGGTCTTTTTGCATCACTTTTTGGGCGGAATCGGCTGAGGCGATCGTATCGGGCCGCGTTACCTGCCTGATAGCTGCATAGCTTCCGGCCTGCAAACCGTTCACGGTCAGCAGAATAAGCGCGGTCGCTATGTAGAAAAGTTTCATTACCAGGTCGGGTTTGTTAAGCACATTCCTAGTAATATATATTAAAATAGTACCCGCCACAAAAAAAGCCACCGGCTTCTCGCGAAACCGATGGCTTTGTACCACTAAATATGGCTTTTATGCTAATGCAGCCTTCAAATTAGTGTCGATAGCTTCCAGGAACTCCTCTGTGTAGAGGTAATGCTCGCCGTGCTTCACATCGTTTCCGTGGAGGCCGATAGCCAAATCCTTGGTCATTTGTCCACCTTCCACAGTTTCGATACACACTTTTTCCAGGGCGTTAGCGAAATCGATCAGCGGCTGGTTGTTGTCCAGCTTGCCACGGAACGCCAGTCCGCGTGTCCATGCGAAAATGGAAGCGATCGGGTTAGTGGAAGTTGGCTTGCCCTTCTGGTGCTCGCGGTAGTGACGGGTTACTGTTCCGTGTGCTGCCTCAGCTTCCATTACCTTGCCATCCGGCGTAACCAAAGTTGAAGTCATCAGACCCAGTGAACCGAAACCTTGCGCAACGGTATCCGACTGAACGTCACCGTCGTAGTTTTTACAAGCCCATACGAAGTTACCTTCCCATTTCAATGCAGAAGCCACCATGTCGTCGATCAGACGGTGCTCGTAATGTACTTTTCCTTTGTATTCCGTTTCGTACACTTCCTGGAAGATATCCTTGAAGCGGCCGTCGTATTTTTTAAGGATCGTGTTTTTCGTAGACAGGTACAGCGGCCATCCTTTGTCCAAAGCGACGTTGAAGCACGAGCGTGCAAAACCGCGGATCGACTCGTCGATGTTGTACATAGCCATCGCTACACCGGCACCTTTGTATTGGTACACTTCGTGCTCGATCACTTGTCCGTCTTCGCCTTCGAATTTGATCGTCAGTTTACCTTTTCCTGGAACAACGAAGTCGGTAGCGCGGTATTGGTCACCGAATGCGTGGCGTCCTACGATAATCGGCGCCGTCCAGTTGGTAACCAGGCGAGGCACATTCTGCATGACGATCGGCTCACGGAACACAGTACCATCGAGGATGTTACGGATGGTTCCGTTAGGCGATTTCCACATTTGTTTCAGGTTGAATTCTTTTACGCGGTCTTCATCAGGAGTGATTGTTGCGCATTTGATACCCACGCCGTACTCTTTGATCGCGTTAGCGGCGTCGATAGTCACCTGGTCGTTGGTCTCGTCGCGGTACTCGATACCCAGATCGTAGTATTTGATATCTACGTCGATGTAAGGGAGGATCAGTTTTTCCTTGATAAATTTCCAGATGATGCGGGTCATTTCATCGCCATCCAGTTCTACGACGGGATTGTCAACTTTAATTTTGCTCATGTCTTAAATTCTATACAATAGTTAAAGATTTTGAAATCAGACCGTGAAAGTACGAACAATAGAATAAAAAGGCGAAATTTCCTCCGATTACATCCCCAAAAAGACGACAGTACCCGATGAGAAAGGCTGCATTGCGCAAGGAGTTTTTACAGAAAAGAAAGGACGCGGACGAACGCTGGCTGATCGAAAAAAACGCCCTCATTGCGCAGAATCTTGAAAAATATATTCAAGGGAATCATTTCAAAACGCTCCATACCTTTCTGCCGCAGCTGGGTTCGCGGGAAGTCAACACGTTTTTCATCATCGCATCCTTCCGCATCGCATTCCCCACCTTGCGCATTACAGCGCCGTATATCATTCCCGGAACGCGTGATATGGAGCATTTTCTCGTGACGCCCTTTACACATCTGATCACAAATCAATGGCGCATTCCCGAGCCTGAACCATTGACTTCCGAGCGCATACTTCCCGAAAAAATCGACATTGTCCTCGTCCCGCTGCTCGCGTTTGACCGCCAGGGTTACCGTGTCGGTTACGGCGGTGGTTACTACGACCGTTTTCTGCCCCAAACCCGCCCTGACTGCATTAAAATGGGCCTTTCACTCTTTGAGGAAGTAGATAAAATAGCGGATATTGATGAATACGACATTCCGCTGGACGCCTGCATCACTCCTGAAAGACTGTATGATTTCAAAAGTTGAAAAGCCTAGTAAACTGGTCTGAAATGTGGGTCTTAGGCGTTCCTTCCTGAATTTTAATGCATTAATGGTTGATTTTCCGGTATCATTTTAAAAAACTGCGTAAATTTGCGGCACTTTTCGCGAGGGCGGCGTATGTCTTTCGCAAGGAGTAAATCATATTCTATCCATTTTTAATCTTAATGCAAGAATGAAAATCGCAGTAGTAGGCGCTACCGGTCTGGTGGGCGGCGAAATCCTCAAAGTGCTCGAAGAGCGTAATTTCCCGGTGACGGAGCTATTGGCCGTCGCATCTGAAAGGTCTGTTGGTAAGGAAGTTACATTCAAGGGTAAACAGATAAAGGTGATCGGCTTCGAGGATGCGATTGCTGCCAAACCGGAGATCGCGATCTTCTCGGCCGGCGGTGGCACTTCATTGGCCCTTGCACCGAAGTTCGCGGAAGCAGGCATTACCGTGGTGGACAACTCTTCGGCATGGCGTATGGATCCGACCAAAAAACTGGTGGTTCCCGAGATCAATGCGGGCGAATTGACCAAAGAAGATAAAATTATCGCCAACCCGAACTGCTCGACCATCCAAATGGTAGTCGTGCTGAACCCGTTGCACAAAAAATATAAAATTAAGCGTGTGGTAGTTTCGACTTACCAATCGGTAACAGGAACCGGTAAAGCTGCCGTAGATCAATTGTTCTCGGAGCGTGCCGGCGATCACAGCAAAGGCAAAGTGTACCCGCATCAGATCGACCTTAACGTGTTGCCGCACATCGACGTGTTCCTTGACAACGGTTATACCAAAGAGGAAATGAAGATGACCAATGAAACGAAAAAGATCATGAGCGACGACAGCATTGCGGTAACCGCAACCACTGTTCGTATCCCGACGATCGGCGGTCACTCCGAGGCTGTTAACATCGAGTTCGAAAACGAATATGACCTGGACGAAGTACGCCAGATCCTGGCTGAAACCGAAGGCGTCATCGTGCAGGACGATCCGAAAAATGCATTGTACCCGATGCCTTTGACTGCCCACGGCAAAGACGAAACTTTCGTAGGCCGTATCCGTCGCGACGAGTCTCAGCCTAAAACGCTGAATTTGTGGATCGTAGCCGACAACCTGCGCAAAGGCGCTGCTACCAATGCAGTTCAAATCGCTGAGTTCCTTGCGAAACACGATTTAGTTGGTGTAGCTGCGGAAGCATGATAATTATAAATGAAAAGAGCCGCGACGCGGCTCTTTTCATTTATAATTATCTGTCGACCTCCCCCATTACCACATCGATCGACCCGATGACAGCAACGAGGTCCGCGAGCAGTGCGCCTTTTGAAATTTCCCCGATTACCGAAAGGTTATTGAATGAACAAGCCCGCGCCTTGCAGCGGACCGGGATATCAGCGCGGCCGTCGGTGCGGAAATAGAAGCCCAGCTCCCCTTTCGGATTCTCCGCGCGAACATAGAAATCCATCGCCTTCGGCCGGATTTTCTTTGGAACAACAGCTTGCGGATCGAAATCGCGGGTTCTTTTGTAATCCCCCCGCAACTGCACGAGACTTTGTTCGATGATTTTCACCGACTCCCAGCATTCCTTCACGCGTACCCAGGTGCGGTCCCAGCAGTCGCCTACCTTGCCCAGCTTTCCTTCGCCAATGGGTATTTCAAAGTCCAGCTCGGGATACACGGAGTAACCATCCACTTTTCTTAAATCATATCTTAAACCGGAGCCGCGCAGCATTGGGCCGGTGCAGCCGTAATTAATGGCCACCTCCAAAGGCAGCACGCCCACATTCGCTGTTCTCTGGATAAATATCTTGTTATCCACCACCAGCTGCTGCAATTCGATCAGCTTGGGTTTTAAATATTTGATGAACTCCGAGCAGCGCTCTTCGAAACCAACCGGCAAATCGTAGAACAGCCCGCCTATCCATATATAATTGTAGAGCATCCGCGCGCCGCACGTCCATTCGAGCAGGCGCAGGATCTGTTCGCGGTCGCGCATCATCCACAGGAACGGCGTGTACGCGCCGATGTCCATCGCGTAGGTGCCTAATGCGACGAAGTGGGAAGCCAGCCGGTTCAATTCGGCCACCACGACGCGGATGTATTCAATGCGTTTGGGAATGTCGTTTTCAATGCCGAGCATTCGCTCCACACCCATGGCATAGGCGTGTTCGGTATTCATCGCAGCCACGTAATCCATGCGGTCTACATACGGGATGATCTGGTTGAACGGCAATGCCTCGGCATGTTTTTCGAAACAGCGGTGCAGGTAGCCCAAATGCGGCACTACGTCGATTACCACCTCGCCGTCCGTCACCACTTCAAGGCGCAATACGCCGTGCGTCGACGGGTGCTGCGGGCCCATATTGAGCACCATTTCCTCGGTACGCAGGTTGGCCGAATTGTATTTCGTGGGCACCGAGGCCACAAAATGCTCGGGTTTATATTCGTATTGGATAGAATTGCTCATACCTAAAACCTGACTAGCTTCTGGTCGTGTACTTCCACGCGCAGCGGGCCGATCGGCCGGCCTTCGTTGTGCAGCCGATCCACAGCCGTAACATAATAAACATATCTTTTGCCCGATTCCGCCGTCATATCCACGAATTTTTCTCCCTCATAACACATTCCGAGAATGCGGCGCGGGTCGTGGGCGCTCGCTTTTTCTTCCGGCGGAAAGCGGTAAATCACGTAATACCAGGCCTTATCGCCATCCGCCGCGGCATCGGGCCGCTCCCAGGTAAGCTCGATGCCCCGCGATAACAATGTAGCTTTCAGGCTTTTGGGAGACAATGGCGGCACGCGGTCCTTCCAGGGCATGGTAGGGATCAACGCGGGATATTTGAAAAGATCCCTCCTCAATGAATCCACAAAGCCCAGGCTGTTGGCCCGCAGCGACCTCGAACTGAAAAAGATAGACCCGTCGGCCTCCGCTTCCCGGAAATAACGGACCTGGTTGGGTATCTCGGCAGGATTCGACCAATGCGTGTCCCTATCCTTGTATCCGACGCGGTAGGCGCCCATACCTATATATAAATGACGGTCGAACCGGTTCTCGTTCCACCAGTCGACCAGGTTCTTATACGGTACCCGGTTGAAACCGGAGGAAAAATACACCTGCGGGGCAATGTAGTCGATCCATCCTTCTTTTACCCAGCGGCGGCTATCGGCGAAAAGGTCGTCGTAGGAAGCCAATGCGCCGAAAGTCTTGGAGCCTTCGGCGTCGCGGTCCTTGTTGCGCCACACGCCGAACGGGCTGATACCGAATTTGAGCTTCGGGTTCAATGCTTCAAGCGCCTCGTGGATCTGTTTTACCAATAAATCCACATTATGGCGGCGCCAGTCGGCCTTGTTGGTGTAGCCGTCGGAATATTTTCGGAACGTCGCGTCGTCCTGGATCACCTGGCCGGGCGCGGCATAAGGGTAGAAGTAATCGTCGAAATGGATACCGTCGACGTCGTAATTCCGGGCTACGTTCACGGTCATATCGGTAATGAATTTCCGCACCTCGGGAATGCCGAAATCGAACAATTTATAGCCGTCGTAGCTCAGGATCCATTCCGGATGGAGCCGGCTGATGTTTTCGGCGGAGACGCTTTTCGAAGATTTATGGACAAGGCGGTTGAGGTTCAGCCATGCGTGGAATTCGAGGCCGCGCTTGTGCGCCTCGGCGATCATGAAGTCGAGCGGGTCCCACATCGGGTTGGGTTTGCGGCCCTGCACGCCGGTAAGCCATTCGGACCAGGGTTCCGGGCTTTTGGCATAGAAGGCATCCCCCGCGGCGCGCACCTGCACGAACACCGCATTCATACCCACTCGTTTATGAAAATCGAGCAGTTCCGAGAATTCTTCCTGCTGCTCTTCCGGGAGAAGGTTTTTGCTGCTTGGCCAATCAATATTGTCGACAGTGGCAATCCAGACCGCTCTAAATTCTCTTTTCGGGGGCAGGTTACTCTCCGTGTCCGCGCTCTGAGCCATGCAACCTTCCAGCAGAAACATCATCACGGCAAAGGAAAGCGCAACAATTTTAATTTTTTTCACTATCTGACCAATGCAAAATGTTAATCCGACCAAAGTAACGTATTTTGGAACAAAGTTAGCCGACAACCGTCTTAATTTCGAGCAATAACAGTCCGATTTGGAGCGGCATAAGAAAATCGCTGCCGACAGGCTTTTCTTGACTTAATTATATTTTAACGCTGGAATGATGTTTTAAACCGCCTTTACGGCTGCGTTAACAACCATCCGATTGTTGTTATTCTGAATTATTTTTCTGCATATTTATTGTGTAATAACAAGGATTTTTGTGACATAAACGGAAGCATAGTCCCCTTTTAAATACCCTAGTAACGCTTAAAACTGTACCCTAATTGGAACCATTTGTCAAAACCACTAAGAAAAACGTCCTGTTCGAAGTTGCATGGGAGGTTTGTAATCAAGTTGGAGGGATATACACTGTCATAAGGACCAAAGTACCTGCCATGGTTGAAAAGTGGGAGGATAACTACTTCTTGCTGGGACCTTATTTCGAAAAAAAGGCGTCTTCCGAATTTGAGCAGATTCACGACCTGGACGATTCACCGGCCGGGCGTATCGTGAAGCGAATGCGGGAAATGGGTTTCTCGGTATATTACGGCTACTGGCTTGTTACCGGTAAGCCTCGTGTGGTGCTGTTCGATCTCGACAGCATCATGGGCCAGCTCGATGCGATCAAATTTAACCTTTGGGAAAAGAACCGCATCCCGACGATCAACGTCGAACACCTTGTCAACCAAACACTTTGCTTCGGCGAACTGGTACGTATATTCCTGAAAGAATACGCGGACGAGAATGCGAAACGCGAGGAAATCTTCGCCCAGTTCCACGAATGGATGGCGAGCAGCGGGCTGCCGGAGTTGAAACGCGAGAATGTCAAGATCGCGACGACGTTCACTACCCACGCGACCATGCTCGGGCGCTATCTGGCGCAAAATGTGTCGGGTTTTTATAACAAACTTCCTTTCTTCGACTGGGAACAGGAAGCTAAAAACTACGGCATCATGGCGCAATGCGCCGTCGAGCGCCAGGCCGCGCTGAATGCACACGTGCTCACGACGGTAAGCGACGTGACCGCCCGCGAATGCGAGGTGTTCCTCGGCCGCATGCCCGATCTCGTGACCCCGAATGGCCTGAACGTTGTGCGGTTCCAGGCTGTGCACGAATTTCAGAATCTGCACCTGAAGCATAAGGAACGCATCCACGAATTCGTCATGGGGCATTTCTTTCCCAGCTATTCGTTTGATCTGGACAAAACGCTCTACTTTTTCACGTCGGGCCGTTATGAGTATTCCAATAAGGGTTACGACCTCACGCTGGAAGCCCTCGCGCGCCTGAACTGGAAGATGGTGCAGGCCAATATGGATATGACCGTGGTGATGTTTATCGTCACCAAACAGCCTTACATGTCGGTGAACCCGGACGTACTGCAATCGCGGGCCGTGCTGAACGAGTTGCAGGAAACCTGTACCGCCATCGAGAAGGAAGTAGGAGAAAAACTTTTTCTCGCTACGGCATCCGGCACCGACCACAAAATGCCCGATCTGAACGATTTTGTTGACGAATACTGGCGTTTGCGTCTGCGCAGGACCATCCAGAGCTGGAAAACGGATAAGCTGCCGGCATTCGTTACCCACGACCTGAAACAGGAAGACGGCATTACCGATTTCTGCAAGCGCGCGAACCTGGTCAACAACGAGCGCGACCGTGTGAAGATCGTCTACCACCCCGATTTCATCGCGTCGACGAACCCGCTGTTCGGCCTCGATTACGGCCAGTTCGTACGCGGCTGCCATTTGGGTGTGTTTCCGAGCTATTACGAGCCGTGGGGCTACACGCCATTGGAATGCGTTGTCCGCGGCGTACCCACCGTTACCAGCGACCTTTCCGGCTTCGGCGATTACATCATGCAAATCATGCGCGACTACGAAAACCGGGGCATTTACGTCATCAACCGCAAATCGCAGACCTTTTCCCAGGCAGCAGACCAGCTCGCCGACATTCTCTTCAAATTCGTGCGCATGCAGCGCCGCGACCGCATTATGCAGCGCAACCGCGTAGAAAATATCTCGGATGTTTTCGACTGGATGAATTTGCGGTCCTATTATGACACCGCGCACGATCTGGCAGCGAAGAGACGGAAGCCGTGATAGCTAAGCATTGATTTTAGGCCCATTGACCGATGTTAATGGGCCTTTTTATTGCATTCCTGAAAATTTTCAACACCTTCACCACGCAATTTTTACCAATAACTATTACAATGAATTACATCGAACTGGATTTGAAAGTGGACCCCGAGTTTTCGGAGATATTGATGGCGGAGCTCGGCGAGGCCGGGTATGAGTCGTTTGTGGAGACCGACGAAGGGCTGCTCGCGTACATTCAGGAGGAAGATTTCAGGGAGGAGGCCATCGCTGATTTAACGGCCAAATACCTGGATTTAACGACAATAGCCGCAACCTGGAAATCGTTAGAAAGAAGAAACTGGAACGAGGAGTGGGAAAAAAGCTACGAGCCGATCGAGGTGGGTGACCAGGTGCGCGTGCGGGCGACGTTTCATGAGCCCGATCCCTCTTTTACCTATGATTTGCTGATCCAGCCGAAAATGTCGTTCGGCACCGGGCACCACGAAACGACCTGGCTCGTCATGAACGAGCAACTTAACCTCCCCCACGAACGACTTTCGATCATGGATGTGGGTTGCGGAACGGGGATTCTGGCGATCCTGGCGTACAAACTGGGCGCTGCGCACCTGCTGGGCTTCGATATCGACGAATGGGCTGTGGAAAATACCCGCGAGAATTTCGCAATGAATGATCTGCCGGCGGATTCGGAAGTATTTCAGGGAACGATCCAGGATGTGCCGGAAGCGAAAATTTTCGGCGGGGTGCTCGCGAATATCAACCGGAATATCCTCCTGGCTGAAATTCCAACATACGTACAACACCTGGAACCGGGCGGCTGGCTCGTTACCAGCGGGTTTTATGAAACCGACCAGGCCGATATTGAAAAATGCGCCGCGGAAAACGGCTTGAAAAAACTCAGGTCGAATACCCGCAACCAATGGGCAACCGTTGTTTTTGAAAAGATCAAATAGACTGTAAACCATGAAGCTATTTCGCCTTGCCTTACTGCTTTACCTGCTGACATTTATCGGAAAAAACGCGGCCGCCCAGAACCTCAAACTGGCCGACGACCCGGCACAATTCATGCCGCAGCTCCGCAAACTGATGGATGGTAGCCGGAACCCGCAATATATCCGCTCGACCGTCCAGCTGGACAGCGTCTGGATGTCGGGCATCAACCCGCAGCAGCAGGCGAAATTCATCGGCATTGTGAAAACGCAGGTGGCCAAAGGGCAAAAAGGCGGGCCGCTGCTCGCATTGCTGATCCGCAACACACATGCTCTGGCCAAAAAAGCACCGGATAAGCTGGACGGCTTCCTCGACGTAGCCACTAAAGCAGGCGAAAAATACGACGCCAAAACTTTCCAGAAAGTACTGCAAACAGCCCTGCCGATCACCGAAAGCAACAAGCTTTACGGCAGCAACTACAACACGCTCTATTTACTGGGCGGGGATTTCAAATACCGATTCGACACCAAAGCCGATTCGACGGTCGCCAAAGAAACGGCGACGGCGAACGACGGCTGGGACACGCCGATAGATACCAACTACGTAATAGCCCCGAAATCCAACCCATTGCCCATTATCGCCGGACCGTTAATGGATCTCGAAAACGCGACTTTCGCGATGGTAGCAGGTGGCGACTCGGTCGTTTTCGGGCCGGCCAGTGGTAGCGTTTCGCTGCGCGATGGGGTATTCGTCGGTAAAAACGGCAAGTTTACCTGGCAGACGGCGGGTGATTCGAGCATTTACGCCGACCTCGACGCCTATTCTTTCAACATCAATCACCCGCGATTACTAGCCGAAAACAGCACGCTGCATTCCGACAACTACCTGGCGGCGCCCGTGAAAGGAACGGTGGAGTACCGGGGCATTAAGCGCATCAAAGGACAGCCGGCACAATACCCGCGGTTTGTTTCGAACGATATCGATGCGAAACTGAAAGAGGTGCGGAAAAATATCGACTATAAAGGCGGCTATTCGCTGATCGGCCTCGACCGGTACAGCTCGGCTTTGAATGACAAGTATTCGACGATCAAAGTCAAATACCAGGAAAAACCGGCATTCAGCGTACGCAGCAAGCGTTTCGCGTTGAAGGACTCTGTTTTTACAGCCAATTGGGCATTGTATTCCATGCCCCTGGGCGCGGATTCGCTCGTGCATCCGGGCGTGACTTTTAAATATAATGACGATGAAGGCCTGGTGCGGTTGGGCCGGATGGATAAAACCGACTATGGTCCGCTCCCCTACAAGGATTCCTATCACAAAATGAACATCTGGTCGCAGGCGATGCGCTGGCGTTTCCCGACCGATAAAGTGGAATTTTTGCGCATTAATGGTAAAACCGAAGTGCCCGTGCGCCTGGAATCGATCGATTATTTCAAAAAGGAAAGGTTCCGGGAGATTGCGAAGGAATATGGCTTTCAGCCGCTGATCATGGCGGCGAGCTATGCCCAGCAGACGAAAAAAACGTCGTTTTTACCGGAAGAACTGGCAGCAAAATTCAACCAGAAACCGGTCATCATCCGCAATGCATTGCAGCGGCTCGCGCTCGACGACTATTTCACTTACAACAAAGCCACGGACGAATACGCATTGAGCAAAAAAGGCGCCATGTACGTGCTCGCGAATATGGACAAGGCCGACTACGACAATTTCCAGGTAAGCGGCCAGTTCGCGGCGAACGACGAGTTGGCCAATGCGACGATCTACCTGCCTGACACCATGCTCACCGTGCTCGGGGTTTCCAGGTTTATCGTCAGCGACTCATTGAAAATCTACGCGGTACCGTCGGATAAGAAGGTGATTATCGGTAAAAACCGCAATTTCACGTTGAATGGACAGATGGTCGCTTCGAACTACCAGTTTCGCGGGCAGAATATCAAGTTCGATTACAACCAGTTCTTCGTGAATGTGGCACCGTCGGATTCGATCACCTTTACGCCGCGTGATAAATTTGCGAAAGGCCAGAAAGGCGAGGTCGGTGGGCACGTGAAGTATGAAAAAGGCGGTACGTTCTACCTCAGCGATCCGAAAAACAAATCAGGTATCCAGAAAGGTATTAAAAAGTCGCCGCGACTGGTGGTACCGGACGGTATGATCGTCTATTTTGACCAGCCGGAGCGAGGGACGGTACTCTACCCGCGCGAGGTATTTTTCAAGATCCCGAAGATCGATATGGACGGCCTCGACCAGCGTGACGTGATTTTTGAAGGAACATTCAATTCCAACGGCATTCTTCCGCCCCTGCAAACGATCCTGAAAAGCATGCCCGACAACTCGCTGGGCTTCGATTACAAGCCGCCGGTAACGGATATGAAGCTTTACGAAGGAAAAGCTCTGGCCAAGTTCACGGACACGCTCACCATGGACAACAGCGGCTTGCATTCGAAAGCCATTTTAAAATACCTCTCGGCTACTATGCCCGCTAAAAATGTCCTGCTAACCGCCGACTCATTGATGGCTACCGGAGAAACAGCCAGCATTAAGGAAGCGACCATCGGCAAAGGTTATTTCCCGGCCGTAGCGCTGAAAGATTATGCATTGAAATGGTATCCCAATGCAGACAGCATGTTTATCAGCACCACGGGCAAATCGTTCGCATTTCACCAGGGCACGACCAACCTGGAAGGGAGTTTGCTCCTGCGCTCGACGGGCTTGTATGGAAATGGTAAACTGAAACGCGCGGATTCCGAGCTGACTTCGCCGGACATCAAGTTCAATAAGGATGGGTTTCTGGCTAATAAATCGGCATTTGCGATCAATAGTACAGATGTAAAGTCGACCAAAAAGCTGCTAACCGGGAATAATGTCAATGTGGATTTCAACTTCAAAACCGGCATCGCGAACTTCGTTACCGACGAATCGGGTTTCGGCAGCGATTCTTCCGGTATGCAGATCCCGACGGCCTCTTACCAAACGCTTATCGGCAGCGCGAAATGGGACATGACGAAAAAAACGATCCTGATGAAAGGTCTGGGTGAAACATCGTCGTACACCTCTACCGATCCCGATCAGGAAGGGCTGACATTCAACGGCTCGGAAGCGACCTACGACATTGAAAAAGTAACCCTGAACATCAAAGGTGTGCCTTTTATCCAAACTGCCGACGTGAAAATCATCCCGAACGGCGGCATGGTGGCTGTCGATGCGAAGGGTAAAATCGTGCCCCTGAAAAAGGCCCGCATTGAAATCGACACGCTGAACGTGTCGCATCACATGCGCGATGCCGATATCCGCATCGATTCGCGCAACCACTTCGAGGGCTCTGCGACTTACGAGTACATTACGGCGCGGAAGGACACATTTAATATCAAAATGCAGAATTTCGAACTCGTGGAAGTGGGTGCCGGCGAGGAAGGCAAGCGCAAGCCGAAGGATAAAGCCGCTACGCCGGGCATCAAGTATTACACCACGGCCCGCGCCGACATTAAGGAGGCAGAGAATCTCTTCCTATCTCCCCGCATTCAATATAAGGGCGCTATCAACCTCGTCGCATATGAACCTTCGCTGAAACTGGACGGCTTTGTGAAGCCGGTGATCAAGTTCCGGAAGGATTTCCAGAGCTCATGGATCGTGTACCAGGATTCGCCGGGCGAATCGGTTTCGATAAAAATCAATAAAGACCTCAAAAACGAACACGAAATCCCACTTTCGGTGGGTTTGCATTACAATGAGGCCAAGGGAATGTACATGAGCTTCCTTTCGCCGAAGGATTCGGACGGCGACGAGGACATTTACCAGGCACAGGGCAACCTTAGCTACGATGAGGATAAAAAAGCGTTCCGCGTGAACCCGCCGCCGGGTGCCGACGGTCTGATCGACGAGGGTAATGCGTTGACATTTGACGATAAAACCGGCCTGGCAACGTTCGCAGGGCCATTTAAACTCATGCAGGCCAACTGGCTTCAAACCGTAGGCAGTGCCGAAGTGCAGGTGGATAGCTTGAAATTCCGCTTCAACACGATGCTACTCTTCAATGCGCCTGCATTGACACCGATCGTGCCGACGCTTACCGCGAAAATTGTGGAAACCAACCTCGCCGAGTCCAACAGCACCGCGGCCGACGACGATCCCGATCAGCTGAACCGCAAATTGTCCGCATTGATTGGCCCGAAAGGGGTCGATGCCTACATGAAACTGACAGCTGGGGGTTACAAGCCTATTTTCGAAGCATCCCCGTCGCTGGATATACCGATGGTGCTCTCGAATGTGAACCTGCATTGGTCGCCCGTGCATAACGCCTACTACTCGCAGGGCCCTATCGGTGTGTCGCATTTCGGGCGTAACAATATCAATGCGCAAATGACCGGCGTACTCGAATTGCGCCGGGGCGTGGAAGGCGATGAATTTAGCTTATACCTTGAAGCTTCCCCGGACGTCTGGTATTATTTTGACCTGAAACAGGGCGAGCTGGGCGTCGTTTCGTCGATGCTGGATTTCAACGACGAGATCGTGGCGAAGTCTAAGAATGTGAAATCCAAGGACATGACGCTCGTGAGCATTGGAACTGAAGAGAAGGATATGTTTGTTAACCGATTCGACGATTTCTATCAGCCGGCATTGAAGAAAGCGAAGCTCGTGAAAACTGCGAAGAAGAAAACGGCTGCCTCCCAAACCGAAGAAAAGAAGAAAAAAGCGGAACCTACCGAGGGATTCTAGGGCTATTAGCAGCATTTACAATAGTTTCTGCTAATTTTTGAAAAATCGTATGCATAATGATAGTTTTGCATCAGTTTTGCTTGTAAAATCCTCCAACTATCGTATTTTTGAGAAAAACTGTTTGTAATTTAAATTTATCTTTGAATAGTACAAAATGAGTGTTGCCTTATTAATAGTTGCGATTGTTGCTGCTTATTTGCTGGGTTCCATCCCAAGTTCAGTCTGGTACGGCATTGGGTATTTTGGAATAGATGTCAGGAAACACGGCAGCGGTAACGCGGGTGCCACCAACACATTCCGGGTATTAGGCAAACGCGCTGGGACAGTTGTAATGCTCATCGACGTGCTGAAAGGCTGGACGGCCACGTGCCTTGCTTCCATGCTTTTTTATATGAACGAAATAGGCGAAACCGAGCTGCTGATGTACAAGATCATCTTCGGTATCATCGCCATAATCGGCCACATTTTCCCCGTTTTTGTGAATTTCAAAGGCGGTAAAGGCATTGCCACACTGCTCGGAATGGTACTCGCCATTCACCCTGAGCTGGCGTCTGTTTGCATCACTATATTCATTCTGACACTAATTGCCTCTCAATACGTATCGCTGAGCTCGATCCTCGCTACGCTGGCGTTCCCGGTACTTTCGTGGACAGGTGCATTCGGGCACCCCGAGCCGTTACTCGTCGTTTTCGGTTTTACGATGTTTATTCTCGTTGTTTTCACACACCAGAAAAACATTGTACGCCTGCTCAACGGCAATGAGAACCGCGTGAACATCTTCGCGAAATCCAAAGCGAGAAGCTGATTACACCCAATCTAACCCTGTTAATCCGAACCCCTGAGGCACAACCTTAGGGGTTATTTTTTTAACTTGACGGCCGATTCAGTTAAGACTAAAAACAACCATTCAATGCAAGAATATATTGAGAAGAACCGCGACCGGTTTCTGAACGAATTGCTCGACCTGCTCCGCATCCCGTCGGTTAGCGCCGATTCGAAATTCAAACCCGATATGCTCAAAGCGGCGGAATATGTGCGCGACCGCATTGCCGAAGCCGGCGCCGACCGGGCCGAAATCTTCGAAACCGAAGGGCACCCTGTTGTGTACGGCGAAAAAATCATCGATCCTGCCTTGCCTACCGTGCTCATTTACGGCCATTACGACGTGCAGCCGGCAGACCCTTACGAGCTCTGGAACTCTCCCCCGTTCGAGCCGGTCATCAAAAACGACCGTATTTATGCCCGTGGCGCCTGCGACGACAAGGGGCAGTTTTATATGCATATCAAAGCCCTCGAAATCATGCTCGCGACGGGTACGCTTGCGTGTAACGTGAAGGTGATGATCGAGGGAGAAGAAGAAATCGGGTCGTCGAATCTAGGGACATTTGTCCGAAAATATAAGGAAATGCTGCATTGCGACACGATCCTTATTTCCGATACGAGCATCATCGCGAACGATGTACCGTCTATTGAAACCGGTCTGCGTGGACTAACATACGTCGAAGTGGAAGTGGTAGGCGCTAATCGCGACCTTCATTCGGGCGTGTATGGCGGCGGCGTAGCGAACCCCATCAATGTTCTTTGTGAAATGATCGCTTCGCTGAAAGACGAGGACGGCCACATTACCATTCCAGGCTTCTATGATAAAGTGGAGGAACTGACGGCCGCCGAACGCGCCGCATTGAATGCCGCGCCTTTTGATTTGGAAGAATATCGAAAAGACCTGAACATCGAAGACGTGGCCGGCGAGCGCGGCTACACTACCATTGAAAGGACCTCGGTGCGGCCTACACTGGATGTTAACGGCATCTGGGGCGGATACATCGGCGAAGGCGCCAAGACGGTGCTTCCGTCCAAAGCCAATGCCAAAATTTCCATGCGCCTCGTACCACATCAGACCGACGACGAGATCTGCGCACTTTTCACAAAACATTTCGAATCCATCGCGCCGGCGTCCGTGAAAGTGAAAGTCGTGCCCCACCATGGCGGCCTGCCTTATGTGACACCCACGGATTCAGTAGAATACCGCGCGGCGGAACTGGCAATGGAAGAATCATTCGGTAAAAAACCCATCCCTACCCGCGGCGGCGGCAGCATTCCTATTGTGGCGCTGTTCGAGCAGGAACTTGGCTGCAAAAGCATCCTGATGGGCTTCGGGCTGGATATCGACGCCCTGCATTCGCCGAACGAGAGCTATGGATTGTTTAATTATTACAAGGGAATTGAGACGATCCCGCTGTTTTTTAAACATTACGCGGAGTTGAAACGATAAGGTGCCATCTACAAAGCCCTTCGACTTCGCTTAGCGAGACAATATTATGTCATGCTGAGCGGAGTCGAAGCATCGTGCAACAATGCTTGCCTATCGCTTTCTCCGCTGCTCGCGTTTCATCTTTTTCAAATTCGCGATCGCTGCTTTTGCTTCTTTATCCTGGCTGGACTTTTTATCGGCACGATCGTCGGCGAGTTTGTAGTAGCGCAGCGCCTCGTCGTAATCTTTTTTATGCTCGGCGATTTTACCTAAACCAAGCAGCGACGAAACGTAATAACCCGCATTCAGCGAATTGGTCTGCGTGGAATAGTCGATGGCCTTTTTGTAAAAATCGGCGGCCGCGTCGTAGTTGCGGTGGTAATTCATATTGTAGTAGGCCAGCACATAAGCGGCATTCCTTCCACTAACCCCCTCATAACCAGGCATACCCTGGTTGATCTTACTGATAATATTCGTCGCGGCCTGCTCGGCTTCCGCCATTTTGCCCGTCACGAATGCCGTGCGGCAGAAGTACCGCTCGAAATACGGGTTATTTGGGAACGTCTGCCACATATATTTGGCCATTTCGTATGCCTTGCTGTACTCGTTTTCCATGCTGTAAATCTGCAACAGGAAATACCGGGCCTCCACGCGGGTGTAAAATGCATTGTTCCCCACCTTTTCCAGCTGCTGTTCGCCGAGCTTTTTATTGCCTTTCGGAAAAAGAGCTAGGATTGGTTTCAGGATCGGGTATTCTTTGGGGACCCATTCGGCATAGTAGTTGTACAGACCGTCGCCGAACAGCAATTCCGGCGAAAGGTCGCCGTTCCCCTTGCATTGTTCGAAATATTTCAATGACTTTTTACCTGCAAATGCTGCTTTCGCCCAGCTTTCGCGCTCGGCGTACAGCCTGCCTTTAAATGCATATGCGGCGGCGAGGAAGAATGCCGGTTCTATTTTGCTTTCCTGCTTATCGTACAATTCCTCCGCGAGGGTAATGGTCGAGTCCATCTGTGCGAGAAAAGCCTTGTCGTAGTTTTCGTTCTCTGTGTTTGGTACAATTTTCCACCACTCTGCGAGACCCATCAGAAAATGGGGCATGGGATGTTTAGGGTACCGGTATTTGAGCCACCGGAACTCGGCATCCGCTTCGTAAAACTGGTAATTGTACAATTTGTTGATCGCCTCGCTGGATTCTATCTGCACGCCAGGATTTTGGAGGACCATGGCGTAATTCTTGTCTAGCTCCGCCGAAGAATACAATTGAGCGACGGCAAATTGATTGGTGATAACAGTTAAACAGCAGAATATGATTGTATTAACAACTGATTTTCTCATAGCAGGGGTAAATCTCTCCTATTAACGTGCGATTTATATTTTGCGTTTGTCAGCGGCCCGGTTTTTAAAAAAAGAGTTAATATTGATCCTCAGAGTATTTGCTGTCTCCGAAAGGCCGCTTAATTGTCTTCCGGAACTTGATCCGCACTTCAAAATTATGATTAACATTCTGGATAAAACATTTGTCCCTTTCATTTCGCGGGAAACGATCGAAAAACGCATTGCAGAGTTAGCTGCCGGCATTAATTCCGATTATGCGGAGTCCTGCCCGGTATTCATCATCGTGCTGAACGGGGCATTCCTATTCGCAAGCGAGCTGGTCAAAAACATTTCGCTGGCTTGCGAGATCAACTTCATCAGGCTTTCGTCGTATGCCCAAACCGCCTCCACGGGCTCCGTAAGAGAGATTATCGGCATGGACGCGAGCATTGCGGGGCGCGATGTGATCATTATCGAGGACATTGTGGATACGGGGCTGACGATGTCGCAGCTTGTCGCAAAAGTGAAGGGAATGTCGCCCAAATCCGTTGAAATTGCTACTTTACTGCACAAACCGGAAGCATTGAAAACACCGGTGGCTATGCGCTACGTAGGCTTCGAGATCGCCAACCAATTCGTGGTCGGCTATGGGCTGGACTACGACGGCATCGGGCGCAACCTCGACGCGATTTACGTCCTGGCCTAACTCCCTCTTTATTACCAACGTTCTAAATTCCAGACCTTTATGCTTATCCAATTTTTTGGCGCCGCACGCACCGTTACCGGAAGCAAGCACCTCATTACCACCGAAAAAGGAACGAAAATATTACTCGATTGCGGGCTTTTTCAGGGTATTCAAACCGACGAGTTCAACCAGGAATTCGGTTTCAAACCCGCCGACGTCGACTATGTGATCCTCTCGCACGCGCACATCGACCACTCGGGCCTGCTCCCGCGCCTCGTGCGCAAGGGGTTCAAAGGACCGATCTACTGCACAGCCGCCACGGCAGACCTTTGCCGCGTGATGCTGCTCGACAGCGCCCATATCCAGGAAAAAGACCTCGAACGCATTAATCATCGCCGCAAAAAGCAAGGCCGCCCGCTCCTGGAAGAACTGTATAATGCCGAAGACGCCGCGCACGCCCTGACTCTTTTCAAAACGGTGCGTTACGGGCAGACATTCTTTTTGGGGGAAGAAAACGAAATTTCCGTGATCCTGACCGACGCCGCGCATTTGCTGGGCAGCGCTGCCGTGCATTTGAGTATTCCGGACGGCGGTACATTCAAGCAGGTTACCTTCACCGGCGATATAGGCCGCCCGGAAGACCGCATTCTCCGCAAGCCTGAGGAATTTCCGCAGGCCGATTATATCATCTGCGAGTCAACCTACGGCGATCGGCTGCATGAAAAGGAGATCGATATGCATGCCCATTTGCTGCGCATTGTGCAGGAAACGTGCATTCACCGCCGCGGCAAGCTCATTATCCCCGCCTTCGCGATCGACCGCACGCAGGAGCTCATCTATGCCCTCGACCAGCTTTCGAGCTCCGGCCAGCTCCCGCAGATACCGGTGTACATCGACAGCCCGCTCGCGATCCGCGCCACGGCCATCATGAAGGAGCACGACGAATGTTTCAACCCCGAAATCCTCGATTACATCGAAAAAGACGGCGACGCGTTCGCGTTTCCTTATCTCAATTACATTTCGGACGTACAGGAATCGATCGCCCTCAACGACCGGCACGAGCCCTGCATTATTATATCGGCCTCGGGAATGGCCGAAGCCGGTCGTATCAAACATCATATCAAAAACAACATCGGCGACCCAAACTCGACGATCCTGCTCGTGGGTTACGCGTCCGCCAATACCCTCGCGGGCGCATTGAAGCGCGGCGACAAGCAGGTGAACATTTTCGGCGAGCGCTTCGAGGTGAAATGCCGCGTCGAGACGATGGATTCTTTCTCCGGCCACGGTGATTACAATGAAATGCTGGAATTTCTGTCCTGCCAAACGCCCGGGCGGGTGAAGGAAGTGTTCCTCGTCCATGGCGAATATGAGACGCAAATCGCCTTCAAATTGAAGCTGGAAAAGGCCGGATACCCCAAAATCCACATTCCGGCGCTGTATGAAGGGGTAAAAATTTAAAATTTTTCAGATTTTTTCGCCTTTCAAACCAAGGAACGCTTGTAAAGTCCAAAACAAGATTGCTATCTTTGCGCACCGAATTTCAAGCCGAAGTGGTGAAACTGGTAGACACGCACGTTTCAGGGGCGTGAGGGAGCAATCCTGTGCGGGTTCGAGTCCCGCCTTCGGCACAGCATCAATGCCTCAATGAGCTGACATACAGCAAGTTGGGGCTTTTTTGTTTTAACGTGGGGGAGAAAACGGGGAAGGAATTCTCTAAAAGCAGCTAAAGTCAACTTTGTTACCTAGATATTATTTACGGATGAGTGAGCATATAGAAGTACGACTTCCATTACTACGAGAGTTTGAAAGGCTTGGCTGGGATAAGAATCAAATACAATATTTACCTGAATGGAAGGTCCCAAGATCACCAAGCGAAGCTTCAAAACGAGAAGCGGCAATGAGCTTTCAAGGATTTCCGGTCGACATTGCTATTTTTGATAACCCTTCGAACCTAGGAAACTACGAAAACATCCAAATAATAGTTGAAACCAAAGCTCCAAACGTAGAAGAAGGAATTAACCAGCTCAAAATTTATATGAGCTTAGAACCTCATACATTGCTTGGCATTTGGAGTAATGGCACTAGTTGCTGTCTGGTATATAGGACGTCTCAGGGCGGCTACTACGTTGAGAGAAACGGGACGATACCCAGACCAGGCGATTCACTTATCAAGTCAGGTACAAATAAGCTGAAATGGAACGACCTGATCTCACCCACCACGAGCGATTTAAAAAAGTGCTTTACAAGACTCTTGAACGTGGTTGTGTCTCAGGATAGCCGGAGCACGAGAAGAGATGATCAATTAAATAATCTTTGCAATGTAATTCTCGCAAAACTTGAAGGCGATAAAATATCCAAGTTCAACCCCGACGCCGCTATCGAATTTCAAGTGTGGGATACTGAATCGGAAACTTCACAAAAGGTAAGGCAACTGTTTCAAGGAATGAAGATTGCTCATGGTGACATTTTCTTAAATGACTCGGATAACGATATAAATCTTGACGATCATACTATAAGTCTAGCCGTTTATGAGTTGTCAAAGTTTAGATTACGGGATGCTTCCCTCAATGCCGTGTCTGAGGCTTTCCAAGTATTTCGAACTGCCAGTCTTAAATCAGCAGAAGGTCAATACTATACACCTTATCCTGTCATTCGTAGTGTAGTTAAGCTGATGGAAATACATCCCAGCGATAAAGTGATAGATCCTGCCTGTGGCACAGGGGGCTTTTTATTGGAATGCTACCGGCAGCTAAGGGAATCTTTTCCCTCAATGGACGACGGAGATGCGAAAGGTTGGGCACAACGACATCTTTACGGGGTGGACAAGGACCGCATAAATGTTAAGTTAACTAAGGCGATGATGCTCACTATCGGCGATGGTTCTACCCATACATATTTAGGAGATTCGCTGAGAAAACACCTTTGGAATACCACTTTCCATGAGCTTCAGGCCTCTCTGGCTCCTAATACATTTACTTGTATTGTTACCAACCCGCCTTTCGGTCAAAATTTAAAGATGAGTGCCGTTGACGCAAAAGCCGCTCGGATTGAAATTGCAAAAAAAAGTTTGAAGGGTTCAGATGGTGGCTTTTCATTTCATCCAACAAAATACGAAGAACGTGAACTTGGGATTCTCTTTCTCGAAAGGTGCCATGAACTATTGGTGCTGGGCGGTCGCTTAGGCATTATACTGCCTGAAACCTACATGTTTTCACCCTCTTACGCTTGGCTGCGTCAATGGCTTAAAGAAAGATTTACGTTTAGAGCGATACTTAATATTCCCATGGAAGCATTTCAAGGCTTCTGCAGAGCAAAAACGAATTTTTATATCCTTGAAAAAAAATCATAGTGATGTATAAGCCAAGTTGGTACCAGAACGGAAAAATACTGATAGTTAATTCGGCAACATGCGGTATTAACAAAGATGGTCACGAGCAATATATAGTTGACCCTGCGACAGGTGTCAGATCTAACGATACTATAAACGATAGTCTCGCGGAAGCTTGTGAGCAAATAAGAGCGGGTGACTACCAGCGGCCGGATATGGGTTTTTACCCGGAGTTAGATGCTATAGAAAAGGATATATTTGTTCCTAAGTATCACGACAGGTCTATCAATGCTGAAATTGAAAACTTGATTCAGGAGCATCAATATCTCACCCCAAAATCATTGGGAGAATTAGTTGATCTAGGCTTTATTGAGGTTACAAACGGGCATGGCAGTCCTAGCTCCGACCAACGTTTAGGCGAAATTCCTTATATTAAGGTATCGGATTTGAGGGCTGGCTCCGTTAACATCAATCCGACTAATATGATTCCAATATCCCTTGCACATCAATTTTGGAGAGGAAATGAATCGGGTCTACGGGCGTATGATTTAATTTCTCCAGAACGAGCATCAAAAAATATCGGCGAATTTTGCGTTCTTATGCCGGGCCAACAAAACGTTGTGCTAACAAAAGAAGTTATAGTGGTCCGCGCAACCACAAATGCGCCGTTTAATCAATTTTACTTAATGTGGGCTCTATCTCTGTCAGCTGTCCGTAAACAGTGGGATAGGATTGTTTTTATGCAGACTAATAGGGAAGATGTTGGTAAACGAATGTTAGAAATTATAATTCCTGTAGCTGTCGACACAGAGACTGCGATATCGTTCTCGGAACCGTTTAGGACTTATTATGAAAGCTTAGAGAATGCTAGGAACCAATTTATAACTAATATCGAACGTTCTGCATTTAGGCATCACATTCACCTTGGTGACAGCGCCTAACTGCCCATAGGCGAATATATAGATTATTCCTTCTTATGTCCGGTCAGCTTCATAATCAGTAGCGTCGGCATACCACGCTTAAACATGTTCGTAGCAAATGATCGACGGGCCGTATGGCTCGTTACAAGCTCCCATTTTTCAACCCCAGCGGAAATACCGGTGCTATAACCTTTGGACGTTTTAACGACGGATTTCCCACCTTTTGTAACGTGTTTCAGTATGCGATCGGTAATGCCTACCCTTTGACAAATTTCCTTCAGATAGTCGTTTGTACGCTGGTTTGACAATCCGGAGGGCAGGCAATTATCATACTTTGCCAATAGAGTTGTAACTACCTCGTGAATGACGGGAATTTGAACGCGGCCACCCATTTTACGCTGGCGTAATTCCAGGTACATGTTATTATTTTCGTCCTTTTTCAAGTGTTCGGGCTGCAGCGTTGAAAAATCGGAGAATCTTAGTCCTGTCCAGGCTGCGAAAATGAATAGGTCGCGTACGGTATTAAGTCCACTTGTGCAATTGCTCAAATCCAACTCGTAAATCTTGGCTAACTCCGTCTCAGTCAGGTAGACGTTTTCGGCTTCCTCTCTCAGGTTTGCAAATTTTCGAAAGGCCATGTTTGAAGTGAAACCTTCGTCCACGGCGGCACTCATAAAACCTTTAACATTTTCCACGTATTTGCTTACGTTGTTCGTAGCGTAGTCACGCGCCGTTAGCCAAGCTGTAAAGGACTTGTAGAAACCGGCGTCTATATTGTCGAAATCTAGATTTCTCGGATAGACCTTGGCAAACGCTTCTAATCCGTTCAATGTCGTCTTGTAGCGTCGAATGGTATCGTGCGATATAAAACGACCCGCTCTCGCCTTCGAACCTCTTATGAGTCGTGTAGGACAAGTATCAATATACCATCTCACAAAAGCTAGTAAGTCTTTCGGCTTGCTCATCTCTGGCACCGGATTAATGTAAGCATCTACCCGGCTACATACTGAATCCCGAGTGAGTGCCATACACTCTGACCACAAATCGGCAAGTATTCCGATCACTGCTTTTTTCAAGTTCGAGAGGTAAGTATTGATTTGGTCTTTATCCAGCGCATCGGCGACGTTTCTTACGCGATACTTGTCCTGATTCCAATGCGAGCGTAAGCACTTGAAAGGAGTAGAAACTTTGACGCGATCACCGTCAAACGCAACAAGGCAGTGAATAGGCGTCGCCTTGGTTGCTTTGGCGTCACGCAGCCAAAAAGTGGCATGGCTGATAGATTTTCGGGCCATAAATTGTAACTGATGAACGATGGTTCAAAGCTACAATATTCAAGATTAACGGGAGAGAAAACGGGGGAGAAATTGCTTAATTAATTTGAATTTATCCAATACTACCTTAATCGACCAAATTTTAAAAAAGCGCCTTTTATCAACTTATTGATACATTTCTGACCATTTTGTCAAATAGCAAGAGTAACGAAAATTGTACTATTCGAGTCCCGCCTTCGGCACAAAACGCTGTTTCTGTTATCAGGAACGGCGTTTTTGCTTTTAATCATAAATGTCTCTCCGATTTCCGATCTCCTCAATTTCTACCAGAAGTTTGCAATCGTCTATTTCGTAGATGATCCGATAATTTCCCGCTCTTATGCGAAATGTACGTTGACGACCTTTAAGTTTTCTGCATCCCGGCTGATAGGGATCGTCTTGAAGAGAAGAAACAGCGGCAGAGACGAGGCAATAGTCTTTGCCGGTTAGGCCGCTGAGAAATTTATCTGCACTGCGGCTCAATACAACCTGGTAACTCAACTCAGCTTGTGTTTGGCGTCCAACCTGGCTTTAACTTCATCCCAGGGAATGTGCACTTCATTCTTCCGTTGCTCCACCAAGAGGCCGTCGTAATAATCTTCAAGCAGATCGGTGACCATATCCTCCGGCCCAATTTCATGATTGAGCCGGAGGTTTACTAAAAAGATATTTTCGCGGAATCTTTTTACCACTTCGAGAACCGCTACAAACAGTTCCCTTTCAGCTGGCTTTACACTTTCCAAATTGGGTTTGATTGAACCAAGCAGCTGCAATCCCTGTGTGTATCGCTTTCTTTCTTTTAAAGCATCCTCATATCCCAAATCAAGAATTTCCTCCTGTTCTTCGACCAGGCTAATCGCGGCCTTCGAATAAAATCTCGCCATTCTTTTCAACAAGACGGAAGGCAGCGCACGTACAAACCCAGGCGCATGAGCCGATAGGCCCAGAGCCATGTCAAAAAACCACCTATATCCCGAAATCCCCAGATTCATTTGATGATCGACGTAAATACCTGCCATACAGAATGTAATGTTAAGAATATAACCTGAAATAATAGTTGTATTTAAAATTCTTTAAAGCGATTCCCATTCACCACACCTCACTCCAAAACGATCCTGACTTTCGCGGTATCCTGCCTGCCGCCAGCATTCGTCATCAAGTGCAAATAGTATGTGCCGCGGGCCCAGTCGTGGGTATCCATCTGAATTTTCTGTTCGGCATTTAAACTGGCTTGTACGTTAATTGAGCGCTTCGGTAATGCTGACTTTTCGTCGAATACCAGGATCTCCTCAGGCAATTCGTTGCAGCTGAAACTTGAAAAATCAAGCGTCACAACGTCTTTCGCAGGGTTAGGATAAGCTACGAGCTGCCCGAAACAGCCATTCACACAAATCGTCGTGCCGTCGACGACAGAACCGCAGGCGTTTGAAACGTTGATTTGAAGTCCGTAACAATCCTGGACGTTGCTATTAAAATAGGTGATACCATTTCCATTGTCCATCAGCGTGGCATTAAAAGCATTACCGCTCGTAATGGACCAGCTCGCACTGCTCGACCCGAGAAGGTTAGCGACCACATCCTGTCCCTGCCCCGTACAAACATCGGAGTCAACGCTAATGCCCGTTACGATTGGCTTACCCACATGTACCGTTTTCGTTCTCGTGAAATTACCGCAGCCATTGTTCAGCGTGGCCGTAATCGTCACCTGCCCATTTCCGTTTCCAACGCGACTGGCCGTCCCGGCAGCATTGATCGTCAATAGCGAAGAATTGCTCGAACTCCACGAGACTACCGACGTCCCTGGCTGCAAATTGGCCACGGAATAGGAATTGGTTGTACAAACAAAGTTGCTCCCGGAAATCAGAGACATATTAATGCTTGCGGTCGAGGTGTTGCCAAAACCGGATGGGTCCAACCAATTGCTCAGCCTCGTCGCGTTGCTACCCAGCCCCGTCCAGGAGTTATCGAAGCGACCGAACGCATCTTTGAGCAAACCGCTCGGAGCATTGCAATAAGATGGCCCGCCGGACAATTGGCCAACGATTTTCTTCGATTGGTTGAGGAGCGGTGCACCTGATGAACCGTGTTCTGTGACGCCATTATTCCATGAAACGATCCAATGTAATGTTCCGGCAGGCTTTTTCCCATTGACAAACAGGTAATTATCCTGTCTTTGAGGGGCACTATTAAATGTGGAGATTTTCATGACATCGCAACTAGGATGGTGAATGGTTGCACCGCTACTCGCGGCATTGACGGTCCTATCCCAGCCCAGATAAGTGATGCCGGAGTTTGGATCCGGCATTTGATTTAATTGCAACAGCACGAAATCGGATGGGTCTGCATTTGCAAGTAGCGTTGAACCATAAAACTGGATATAATTTGGATCATCCTGCGTAGGATTGCACACAGGACTCCAATACTGAAACATAAACCGCCATTGGCTAACAGGGCCCCCATCCGGTAAGCAATGATTGGCTGACAATATGTATGGAATATTATTATTACACGAGTTGTTGATCATCGAACCTGAACAAAATCGCTCCCCACTCGCACCTAAAAGCAGGCAAACCGCATTACGCTCAATTTCCCAGCCATTCCCAAAACACACCACATTGTTACTCGCAAAGCAACTGCCGGAAGCACCAAATCCTCCTACCTTACTAAGGTCAAAATCCCGGTACCCATAAGCAAGTGCAGAGATTCCAAGTTTAAGGTCTCCTTTCCGTTTTGTCAGCAGCTTTGCCTCGATCCAGATCGAATCCCCATTGAAAACCGGAGTGGCCCAGGTCTGGCTATCGTTATTTTCTTTGGGCGTAATCGGGCCCGCTGTGGTACCGCCTGTATTGTAAATTGTTAGCTCGCCGAATTCAGGGATCGCAAATGCATTGAAATTCAGGCTTAGCGACTTTGCACCGGGCGCTATGATCAATAGCCTGCCATAGGTCATCGCCCCTCTCGTTACCCAATGGGCGGATGCAGCAAAGTCTACATTCATTTTCGTCGCCGTTGCAAAGCGATAAGTCTTGGACCCCATATCCAGGGAGTCTTCCCGAAGAAGCGCTTCGATTTTCTGTCGGTCTGGAATTTCTGATTTGTAAACCGCCGCAAAGTGGTCGTTAATATAAAATCCTTGTTTTGAACTTTGTAAAACGCGTCCTCTATTTTCAATGCTGATTTGACCTAAGCATTGTTGTCCTATAAAAATAAAAAGGGTAATGATGGTGATTACATTTTTCATGATGATCTGATTTTAAGTGTGTGTATGTTATTTAACTCTATCAAAAATCAATTCTCCATCTCCATAAATCAATTTTAATTCCTTATACTTAAAGCCAATAGCATTCTTCCTGAGCGTGAATCTATTGACAGAGCGAATGAAATGATAAAATAAATAGCCCCACTGACTATCGCCCGCTTTGTTGCCTGACCAGTAATTGAATGCAATCGAATCCTCTACCGTTTTGTAATCACCCGTAAATGTGTCGTAAGACAATGTGCCCTCAATATTCCCATCCTCCATAAATTCGATTTCGACATCTTTATGCTGCCAATTCTTCGAATCCGGTTTCGTGTACGCCTTTCCCTGGTCAATCACCTTCACCATTCGCCAGCGGCCTACCAGATTATTCGGGTCGGTGTCAACATCCGTCATGCAGCCGGTCGCTGCCATTGCGCATAACAGGCATGTAAAAACAGCATTGTAAATGGTTCTATTTTTCATATTTCGCCGATGTTTAATTTGAAACATAAGGAAATATATAGAACTAAAAAACGGTTATTTGTAGTAGAAAATGCATGAATGTCCGAACGGCAGTGATGAATTATCAAGCAACGGAAACCCCTCAAAAATTGAGGGGTTATTCCTGGGTGTAATTGAATTTGATTATTTCAATTAAGATTACTGCCGCTTTTCCATTTATATTACCATTTAAACAGGCACATTTCGCCGGCGGGCGCGGGGCTATTATATTGCCAGCCTTAATCTTTTGCGTCATGTACATTAATCCGCATTACATTTCCAAACTCAAATTCATCCTCATTCCATTCACAATTGTCGCGTGGGGTACGGTGTTGGCGGCGGCGGCGATTCGGTGGTGGCTGTTCATGGGAAAAGTGCCCGTAATGGAAGTGAGCGAAGATACATGGCAGTTTTGGGTTGCCGCCATTTTACCGTGGGTGCCGATTTATTTCTTGCTCAAACCGCGGTTTGACCAGCTGGAATACAAGGCCGGAAAGGATAAGGGAAGCTGGCAAATGCAGGGTGTTTCGTGGATTTCGATCATGGTCATGCTCATGATTTCGCAAATGCTGCTAAGTTATTCAACGGGTAAAATACTAGAAATCAAGAATGTAAAGGAAATCCCGAAGCATGAGCCGGCGCGATACTACCGGATCAGGGAATTTGCGGTACACCCGTTTATTGGCGGGGTACATTATACGTCGCGGAAAAGCGGGCGGTTCAATCAAAATCTCGATATCAACATTTACTTCGTCCACCCGATCCTGACGCATAAAAGGCAGGTGATTTCGATGACTCCCCTGTACTGGTACGCCGTCGCATTTCACAAGCAGATCAGCAACCTCAGCAGTGAGGCGACCAAGCAGCGGCGTTTTAAAGCGTTTTTTGACGATTGCGTGGGCAAAATGCAGCATTACGACTTTTACACCCTCGATCAGTTCGAGCATAAGCCGGCTTCAACCGACCGGGAGAATTTCAGGATAGCCGTTCAATATGCATTGCGAAAGCCGGTTAATAGCGATTTCGTGATCCTGCAACCCAGGAAAACGCCCGTCGATTCGCATTATGGAGGCGAACTGGCCGGGATTTTCGGGGCGTATTTCGTTGGGATCGCGTTATTTATGCTGCTACTCATCCGCCCGCGACTGGACACCGAGATCTTAGCAGAACGATGAGATCGTTGGCGCGATCACCTACCTATTTCGTCGCTTTTCACCCTTTCCGAACGATTTTTTGGGAGCTAATTTTACATGCAAATATTCCCGAAAAGCATTATGGAAATCAGAACAATCTCCCTCGACAGCGAATGCGTAGTCATTACCGCGCAAGACGTCATGCTGTCCGATTCGACGTTCAACGACGTGAATATGAGCAATGTATCCATTACGGATGCCAATCTGAGCGACCTCCGCGTCGAAGGCGCGCAGCTCGGCGGCGCCGTGTTTACGAACATTGGCATGCCGCCGGCCGACCACCCGATGTTCGACCCGAACGCGGAACAGCGACCGCTGCATTTCGAAGACTGTGATTTGCACAAAAGCGCGTTTACCAGCTGCGATTTGAGTGGCGTGGAGATCTCCAATTGCAATATCGAAGGATTGACGATCGACGGCGTATTGGTTTCCGAACTGCTGGAAAACTTTAAAAACGCCAGCTCAGACCGCCATTGAATACACCGCGGTAGCCAAACCCGAGTTCCATAAATACGCCGACTTTGTTGCCGATGCGCAAACCCACGGGCGATACCTGGAATGTGCCCCCGAGATCGGTTTCGAATTGCGTGTCGTAAAAGCTGCTCCGTTTGACGAAAAATCCGACACCGGCCGTTCCGTAAAACTGAAAGTCGCGGCTTTTTACCCAATACAATGTGGCCTCACCGGCGGTGGTGAGGGAGCGTCGTTTCCAGCGGTCGCTGCCGAACATATCCGGTATCCACCTGTCCGACACGGGATTATAGACTGTCGTCCCCCCGATGGCCAGCCTCTCGGAGACGTGATACTTGTACGCCACCGACCACGCCGCGCTCACGATCCGTACGTCTTTTGGCTGATTGAATATTGCGCTGATCCACAAAGTTCCGGCGTCCGACGCGGCATTTTCGGACGCCATCATTCCTGCGCCGAAGCTCAGTTCGCTCTTGCCTTTGTCCTGCGCACGGACACCTGCCGGCATGCATATAAGCGCCAGCATGAAGGCGATTTTTAGTAGTGAGAATTTCATAGCGGGTAGTATTTTGTTACATTCAAAATAACTTCACCGCTATATTTATTTATCTTGTCAAAAGACATTAGTTCCCGTTGTCGTACAACAAGATTTTGCGTTGCGCTACGACAATTTTCGCCATCCTCTATCCATTCAGACTATGCAACTTTCCGAAGAAATAAAACCTTTGCAGCATCTTCTGGAAGCGTCGAAATTTATGATTTCGGAAGAAATTAAGGAGAAGTTCCAGGCTAATCTGAAAAGGTTTGTCATCCCGAAAGGGCGCATGCTGGTGGGTTTCGGGCAGGTGAGCCCGTCGCTGTATTTTATTGAAAAGGGCGTCATGCGCACGTACTATTCGCGCGGGACGGAGGACATTACCTCACTGCTCGTTTCGGAAGGTGATATCGTTTGCATTGCCGAGAGTTTTTTAATGCAAAAACCTTCCAGCGAGGTGCTGGAAACGTTGGAGGATACGACTGTTTACGCGATTTCATACGAGTCGTACCGCAAAATGGTAGAAGAAGATGCCTATATGAGCAAGCTCGCATTGAAACTGCTGGAACAACACCTGATCAATTTTACGGATAAAATAAAGGTTTTCAAGTACTTATCAGTAGAAGAGCGCATTGCGCACTATGTCGGGCAGCCGTCGTCGCTTTTTCGTCGCATTCCCGATCATTATATTGCTACCTACCTCGGTACCACGCCCGCGACATTCAGCCGGTGCCTGAAAACGGTTCAATTCCATTCCTAAAAATCACTCGTCATGGCCGATCATATCGTAAAACTGCTCGCTAGAACACCTGTTACGTACAATGTAAATTCGTACACCATCGAAAAGCCGGCAGGTTTTACCTACACGCCCGGCCAGGCAACCGATTTCTCGATAGCGAAAGACGATTGGGTCGCGGAAAAACGGCCGTTTACTTTCACCTCGTTACCGGCTGCCGATACGCTGGAATTTACCATCAAATCATATACCGACCACGATGGTGTAACCAACGCATTAAGGACGGTGCAACCCGGCGACAGTGTCGAAATCAGCGATGCCTGGGGCGCCATCGAATACAAGGGCGAAGGCGTTTTCCTCGCGGGAGGAGCAGGTATCACACCGTTTCTGGCCATTTTCAGGGATTTGTACACGCAGGGACAAATTGGGAACAACCGGCTTTTCTTCTCCAACCGCACCACTGCCGACATCATCCTGCGGGAAGAATTGGAGGCAATGCTCGGCGACCATTTATTCAATCTTATCTCCGGTGAAAATCCGGAAGGCTACTACCACGGCCGCATCGACAAGGATTTCCTGCAAAATCACATTACCGATTTCGACCAGCCATTCTACGTCTGCGGTCCGGACGCATTCACCGAATCGATTCTCAAAGCATTGGAAGAGCTCGGCGCCAGTGCGGATGCATTGGTTTTTGAAAAATAGATGGTTAGTCACAGGTTGATCCTCATTCAGATGTAGCCAAATTCGGCTAATTCGGAATGGACATTTTTCAGTCTGATGCTACGGCCCACCGGCACCAGCAGGTATGTTTCATCGGCCATTGCGACTACGTCCTCATAGGAATGGTCGGAAATGAGAATGCCTTTGTGCGGTTTCTGACCAAGGATAACCTTCCGCATTTGCTCCACCGCCAGCGGCGATAGTGCGGCAAAAGGCTCATCGAGCAAGGTGAACGAAACAGGCAGCAGCACCACCAGCAATGTCCCGATCAGCCGCACATTACCCGTCGATAAATCGCCGATGCGCGTATTCCGGTACTGTTGCAGCGCTTCGAAATGTTCGCAGACGGCTTCAAAATCTACATGGTAAAGCTGGCAAACCTCCTTGACGCGCAGCTGTTTCGGCAAAAAGTTGTGTTGCGGCAGATAGCTGATCAGGCCCGCTTGCAAATAGGGATGTGAAATATAGTCACCATTCACCCGGACCGACTGGCTTTCCCCGCGCAAAGTCCCGAAGATCATTCGCATCAGACAAGATTTACCCGTACCATTGCGACCGAGCAATCCGGTAATGTGGCCTGTTTCGAGTTTGATATAAATATTTTGCAGGATTTTCTGCTCCTGATAGGCGAGCCAGATGCTATCGGCTTCGAGGGTATGGTGCGTTGCTACATCCATTCACTTGCTAGCTGGATCGTACCCATTGATAAAAAGAAGAATACAAGGTCGGCCGTAAAGGCTGCCGCGAAAAGGCTGCGCTGGGAGAGGCTTGCATTGGCATAAAAGAAGAACACGTGGGCATACCGGCTACGAAGAATGCGGACCGTGATCGCTTGCAGAAAAAATTTGAACAAGACCAATGCGGGTATGACCACGCCCAGGTCGCGGCCGGTCGGCCGGCCCAGCAAATACCAGGCGCCGATCGCCACAACCCATAAATAAAGTCCGAAAGAGCGGTAAAAAATGGCTAATAGATGCAGTTTTGTTTTCATCCGGAAATCAGATTACTTCGCTAAAATAGCTTAGCAAACCCGCTGTTGATGCCCATTTAAGGATTTTTAACAATTTGACATTCAGCTATTTTCGCAGCGAAGCGACGCTTCATACAACCTTTCGGCCGTCCGCGAACCTCTTTACCTGGTCGCCCGTTGCCGTTTCTTTTATGAAATACCTTTTACCCGCCTTCTTGCTGCTTTTAAATGCATTGCCCGTCGCCGCGCAGGATTCTCTTCGCATTACATTTAGCGAAGAGCCTGATACGATTACCTTACGGCAGAAGTTTATCGACCGTTATGACAATGTGTTCATGACGCGCGTGCCGACGCGGAACCCACGGGCACGTCGACATTTCGCTTGGTGCCTATTATTTGGACCAGGATCCTGATTGGTGACTGGAAGCGCAAAATGCCTACGCCGGTTTGCGATGTCCTTCTTTGTGATGAAGAGATCCAAAATCAATGGAAACTGCGTTTTCCAGAGGCCAGTCTTGGCTTGGGACAGCGCTCTCTACGGTTTGGTATAGCCCGGGAAGCCAAGTTCGCAACTAGCCCGTTCTCCATTGATTTAAATGCCAATGCCGAATTTTACGATACGGAAATTGCCCGTATGAAGGGTTACTGGGTGAAACTCGGCTTGCAGGGACGTTATTATTTTTTGCAGCAAAAGCATATTCGCCGAGGTAAATCCGGTAATAACCTTTCCGGATTCTACACCGCATTGGAAATCGCCAATTTCATGACCAAACGTACTGCTGCGTGGAGTTTCAACAGGCAATATTGGGGCGCCTCGATCTCCGGCGGGTTCCAGCAGCGACTTTTCAGGAACATCTATGTCGATACTTCCATCAGCGTGAATGGATTTACAGATGAGGTCCCCTATGAATACAACGCCAATCGCCGAATCTCGGCCAGAGTGGCCCTGGGCTTCACATTTTAATCCTCCATCCCCCTATTTCGACCCTAACTCCACTCTTGCCCAACTTTCTAACGAAGAGAAAGTTGGGCAACTAAATTTCAGTTATACCTTTGGAGCATGCAACCGATTAGTCACTCCGAAGAAAACATCATGCGCATTCTCTGGCAGTTGAAAGAAGGCGTTGTGCATGATATCATTGAAAAATTGCCCGAACCTAAACCGCCCTACACGACCGTGTCGTCTATCGTAAGGCTGCTGGAAAAGAAAGGGTTCGTCGATCACAAGGCCTATGGAAAAACGCACGTCTACTTCCCTGCCATCTCGCGCGAGCAGTTTGCACGCAACTCGTTTTCTGACCTTATGAAGCACTATTTCCAGGGTTCTCCCAAAAACGTCGTGTCGTTTATCATGGAAGAAAAAGCCCTGAAACCCGAAGAAGTGAGTGAATTAAAGCAGCTTATCGACTCCTACTATCCTGAAAAACCCTGAACGGAACCTCCCTGCCGGAAGTAGTTTTGCCCTGTCGCGCGACAATGCCCCGGAAATGGCAGGTTTCCGGCAGCTGCATTGTTCAAACTTAAAAGCATTAGCCTGCATTCGTCTTTTTCTCCCGCATCCGCTTCACGATCCTCACGGCAGTCATGATCACGATGGCAAATGCAATAAGTCCCAAAACGCCCCAAAGCCAGTCGACCGTGTTTTTCAATACTACCAAAAAGACGATGGAAAAGAGGAATATCGTCGCTAATTCATTAAAAAGCCGCAACTGGAATGACGAAAAGCGGAATTTGCCGGCGCGCAGTTCCAACAGGATTTTACGCGTAACAGAATGATAAGCGAGCAATCCGAGGACGAAGACGAGTTTCAGCTTCATCCAGCCCTGATCGAGCCAGGCGGGGGTAATGTACAGCATGGCCGTGCCGCAAAGCAATGCAAGCCAGCAGGCAGGCGTCATGATCGCGTTGAAGAGCAACTTCTCCATTTTGGTAAATTGTGCAAAAAGGATTTCGCGCTCCGGGCTCGGCTTGTCGTTGGCCTCTGTGTGGTATACAAATAGTCGCGGCATGTAAAAGAGCCCTGCAAACCAGCTGACTACGAATATGATATGGAGCGCTTTGAAATGAAGATAGGTCATAAACTACCGGAGATTTGATTCCGACGGGATATTACGCGATCCCGATCTTTCGGCCGTCAAATTTCGTAAATATTATACGATTACGCTGATAAAACTTTATTGTGCAAGTAATCGTTACCGAAAAGTCAATAACCCGTATTGTTATGATGAGAACCACCATCCCGATTTTCACGTTTATATTTTTGTGCTGCATGGCCCTGGTGTCGTGCGCGCAATCGGACAAAAAACACAAGAGCAAAATGGACAAAGAAACAGCCTCAGCCGCACTGGACGAAACCAACGTCGATACCGCGAATACTGAAATCGCCACATTTGGGACAGGGTGTTTCTGGTGTACCGAGGCCGTAATGGAATCACTTGATGGCGTAAAGAAGGTGGTTTCGGGTTACTCGGGCGGGCACGACCCCAACCCCACTTATAAGGCCGTATGCACGGGCAATACCGGTCACGCCGAATGCGTGGAGGTGACCTACGATCCCAAGGTGATCAGCTACGCCGACCTGCTGGAAGCGTTCTTCCGGAGCCACGATCCTACCACACTGAACCGTCAGGGAAATGACGTCGGTACCCAATACCGTTCAGTCATTTTTTACCACAACGACGCGCAGAAGCAGCTGGCGGAAACGGCGAAGGTTGAACTGGACAAATCGGGCGCATATGCGAATCCGATTGTAACCGAGATCACGAAATTCCAGAAGTTTTACCCGGCAGAAGACTACCACCAGAATTATTTTGCCAACAATCCGGAGCAGGGCTATTGCGCCTTTGTGATTGCCCCAAAACTGGACAAATTCAAAAAGGTGTTTAAGGACAAGCTCCGTAAGCACATCTGATTTTGGATTAAATAAAGAAGCCGGTACCGCTTATAAAGTTGGAATCTCCGGTTAATAACTATAAATGGCACAAGTTTTGAAGCATTGAAATAAAGGCTTTAATTTGTGCCATTATTATTTAACAATAACTAATCTATTACGATGAAAAAGACTCTATTCATGCTGGTAGTTGCAGCCCTTTTCAGCGCAGCTTCCGAAAAGGCGTTCGCCCAATTTGAAAAAGGAGATAAACTATTGAATGCAGGTATCAACCTTGGCGGTACCTACGGCGGCGGTGGCGTCGGAGTAGGTGCTTCATTCGAAGGCGGCGTGCATGATTTTATCAGCGTAGGTGCTCAGGCCGACTTCGTTACGTGGAACTACGGTTACATTGGTTACAAATGGAGATATAACTTCTTCACGGTAGCTGCGCGTGGTTCTTACCACTACGGAAAGCACTTTCTGAAACTGGACAACCTCGATCTGTACGCAGGTCCTTCATTGGGTTACCGTATCTCTTCGTTCAGCGATCCTGATGGCTACTCGGGCTTCTACGACGATGGCTACGGCAGCGGCGTATTCTTCGGTGTATTTGCCGGCGCGCGTTACTATTTCAAGCCGAATATGGGCGTATTCGCTGAAGTTGGTTACAATGCATCCCCTCTGAAAGCAGGTATCGCATTCAAATTCTAAGAAATTCCAAAAGCATAAAAAAGCGGGCTCTGAATGATCAGAGCCCGCTTTTTTATGTTCCTGCTAATTAGAAATTCACTGCAAACGTCACGTTTCCAGTCCGTAGCATCGGATTGAACGACGGCCTGATACCAAATGTGAGCGGCTCCCCGCGGCGGATCAGTTCGCGGCGGATGCGGCTGGCTTTCGACCCGTTTTTACCTGCCTTGATAAAACCCACCGTGCCGAATGTGGCGGCACCCGCAAAGCCTCCCACCATCATATAAGCGCCCTTGCGCGCACGCAGCTCGTCCTGGTAACTTTTGAAATTGCCATTATCATCCACGGCACTGGCAACGATCCCCGTACCGATCCCCGCAACCACAATGCCCACAGAAGTGCCCACAATGCCCATGATCATGCCCGTTTTCGAATGTGATTTGTAATATTTGTACATGCTGCGAAGGTGTTCCGGCGAAGAACTGCGTACGTCGTCCGCGAACTGTACGGATGGTTTTACCGGTCCGACAGGCGCTCTCCGCACGGGTTTCGGTTCTTCGCGCTGTGGCGCTTCGGGCTTTGTAGGCGAATAATAGCTCTGGACTTCCAGCGTCGCTTCGAACGTTTCCACTTCACCGTTCCCGTAACGGATCGATG
Organism: Dyadobacter beijingensis DSM 21582; assembly: GCF_000382205.1. Taxonomy (GTDB): domain Bacteria; phylum Bacteroidota; class Bacteroidia; order Cytophagales; family Spirosomataceae; genus Dyadobacter; species Dyadobacter beijingensis. Next base: position 41,051 of record NZ_KB907790.1, on the reverse strand, counting down.
CGATTTCACTCTTTTTAACGGAAAAAAGCGGCCCTTCCGGGTCGCTCAGTTTTTTGTATTTTACGATTTCATTATCCACCTCCTGGATCAGTACTTCCAGTCTGGACTCGTCACGCAGGATGATTACATCCGCCTTGCGGGGCGTTTGCGCGTACGCCTGCGCGACCAATAGCAGCATCAACATGGCTAAAAGCTGGCTTTTCAGCTTGGGTAGAATTACTTTCATTTGAAACGAGTTGTACAGAATGATTTAACTCTATGAAAGTAACCATTTTTCTCCAATCAGAACGACAACCTTAGCCCCAACCGCGCCGACTTAGTGAACGGATCGATCGCCGGCGTAATCCTCAGCGTGGTCAAAGGCTGGTTACGGCGTTCCAGCTCGGTCTTGATTTTTTCGGCCTTTCGGCTATGTATTTTGAAGTTTTTATATCCTATTAACCCAAACACAACCCCTACCGCAGGGCCGGCTATCGCGAGCGAAGTTCCGATTGTTTTATTGTCGGGGCTGTCGCCGGTGCTGGCGACGATAATGCCGGATACCAGCGTCGCGACGGCCACGGACGTAAACACTATGGCGCCTTGTTTGCCGTCGATCGCGCGGTTATGATGGTATTCATATTTATCCCGCAGCTGGTCTGAGTTAGCCATCACGACACTTTTCTCAAACGGATCAGTGGGCAGATTGTTCATGTCCGCGTACTGGCCCACGCTGTCGGGTGGGATACGACCCGGTGGAATGGAATCCTTTACATTGATGATTTTACCGTTTTTCAGCAACACCCGCGCTACCTGATCGAGATAGATATACGTCGCCGCGCTGTCGGCTTTGCCAAGGTCACGGTAGTTGATCTTTTCGTAGCTCATCTGCGTAATCAACGCCTGAATGCGTGAACTGTCGCGTTTGACGATCACGTCGTTCTTGCGGCCTTCCTGCGCAAAAGCGTTCTGGCATAGCAATGCTGCCAGCAATATTTGTGACAATAAAATGACTTTAGGTAATGTGTGTGCCCGCATAGTTTTAGGTGTTTTGAATGGAAAATGTGTTTTAAACGTACACAACTTTTCAGCATTCAACAAAAACCATGCTATCACATGCCGAACTTATTCAATTGCTTCACCAACACATCGAAATCCTTCGGGTAAGGCGCTTCTACGCGTATATCCTCTCCGTTCATAATCGCAAAAGACAGTGACCGCGCATGCAACGCAACACGCTGAATAAGAGGCTGTTCCTCCGTATCTTTTTTCAAATTGAACTTGCGTTTCAGGCTAGAAAGGAAAATCTGCTCGCCACCATATTGCGGGTCACAGACGATCGGCGCTTTCAGGCACGACAAATGCACGCGGATCTGGTGCATGCGCCCTGTAATGGGGATACATTCCACTAAAGTGTACCCGCGGTAAACCTGCAATGTATTGAAAATAGTCTCGGCCTCTTTCCCCGCAGCCCTGTCGATTTTAACAGCTGTACCATTTTTAAGTGGCAGAATGGGGAGGTATACGGAAATGTTTTCCAGATCATGAATGCCGTTCACGACAGCGTGGTACCGTTTGGTTACCTCGCGGTGCTCGAACTGCATCGCCAGATGCCGGTAGGCTGCCGGATTTTTGGCGAATGCCAATGCACCCGAGGTCTCTTTATCGAGCCGGTGCGCCGCCTGCAACTCGGGGTTATACTCTTTGGCAAGTCTCAGCACGCTTCCGCCGCGGTCGGCCGTACGCTCGTCGAGCGTTGCCAGGTGCGGCGGTTTGTTGACCACCAGAAAGTCCTCGTCCTCAAATAATATGATGTCTTTGAAATTGATTTTCATAATGTTTCTATAAAAATAATCCGGATGATGCGCCCCATTTTCGGCCATTCATCCGGATTCTTTCGGCCACAGGCCCGTATCCGCTGCAAAGATAACTATACTATTTGTTTCTGTAAACTTCTTTGCGGTTCTCAAACCAACGCACTCACCTTGGTCGGGTTCGGGTTGATCGTGTCTGATTCGACGAGGCCGTCGCGGAGGCGGACGATGCGGTGGGCGTAATGGGCGATGTCCTCTTCGTGCGTTACCATGACGATCGTGTTGCCCTTGCTGTAAAGCTGGTCGAAAAGATCCATGATTTCGTAGGACGTTTTAGTATCGAGGTTACCAGTCGGTTCGTCGGCGAGCAGGATGCTGGGATCGTTCACGAGCGCACGGGCGATGGCAACGCGCTGGCGCTGGCCGCCGGAAAGTTCATTAGGTTTGTGACCGGCCCGGTTTTCAAGACCAACGTTTTTCAGCGACAGCATGGCCTTTTCGGTCCGGTCGGCTTTGCTCAGTCCCGCGTAAATGAGCGGCAAAGCCACATTGTCCAGCGACGACATTCTTGGAAGCAGGTTAAACGTCTGGAACACAAACCCGATTTCCTTGTTGCGGATCTCGGCCAGCTCGCTTTCGGTCATGTCGCTGACGTCCTTGCTGTTCAGGATGTATTTACCGGTCGTAGGCGTGTCGAGGCACCCGATAATGTTCATCAAAGTCGATTTACCAGAGCCAGACGGCCCCATAAACGCCACATATTCCCCCTTGTTAACCGAAATCGTAACGGATTTAAGCGCCTGGATGATTTCGCTGCCCATTACATAGCGCTTGGCGATCTCGCTGGTTTCAATGATTTTCATGTAAATGACTTTTCAGTTGAGAAGTTGGACTGTCACGATGCGGCGGAAATTTTACGAAAATATGCTTGTACAAAGAAAGACGCCAATACAACGGGCGGCGGAATATCGTCGTTGGTCACATGCCCCTCCCTCTTCCAGAACCCGGCGGCTTCGAAACGCGCCGTCCATTCGCCATCGCTCACCTGCCATTTGCGGCGCGTCCACGAGTCGAATTTCCATTTGTAATGCATTCCGTCGTAGGTAATCCGGGCCGAGCTTCCGAGCAAATTATATTCGATTTCTCCTAATTTGCGGCTGCCGTCGATATCGCGGATTTCGGTGTGCCGCTGGAAAAATCCTGTGGTTTTGAATGTGAGCATGTAGCCGTCCAGCTCGCCGCGGCCATCGTATTTCCAGGGGGATGTTTTAAGGATGCCGGCTATGACTTTGCCCCGGAAAATCCGGCATTCCGTTTCATTGAAATTGGATTTCCAGGACAAGGCCGTCATTGGTGAAGTGTAATTTTTGAGATGGCTAAAATATCAAATCATTAAAATGCAGCTCTTTGTTTTTCGATAAGTGCCCGCATCGGCTGATAGCGCGCCAAAAAACGCTGATAACCGGCTGGCAATGCATACTGCCGGACCTTCTCTTCGCCCTCTGCAGCCTGCCCCAGCAAGCCCTGTTCGAGGCTCAGGTAGGCATATTGTTCCCAAAGTTCTGTCGCATATTCGTTGTAACGCAGGGCATCGAGCACCAGCTGATACGCCTCTTTTACCTGCTTTTTGCCCCTGTAAAACTCCGATGTCGCCGCTACAATGCGCGCATCGAAGGGGTTGGTTTTTACCGCCTTATCAAAATTAGCAGCGGACGGGGATTTTGACAACACCGCGAAAAGGGAATCCGACACTGATTTTGGCTTAGCGCCGGAGAACAATGTCTGTTTCAACTGCTCCAAAGCCGGGCTTTTTTCCTGATCCTGGATTTTATCGAGCAAAATCACGGCCACCTCCTTTTTACCCGCTAATGCATTAGCCACCGCCATCCCGATCGTCCCTTCAATGCCCTCCACGACCGACAGCGACTCGATGGCCTTATCGTACAGCCCGAGCTGCAATAGCCAGTGTCCCAATATTTTGTGGTACAAATCACTTTTTTCCCCTTCCTCAGCCGCCCAACCCGTCAGGACTTCAAGGGCTTTCAGCTTGCTGCCGCTATAAAACTCGGGGTATAATGCGGCCAGCGACAAGTCTTGCGACAATACCGGGTTTTTCGCCGCCAGTTTTGGCAGCAATGCGGCCGGTAAAGTGTCGAAACGCGCTTGATTCGTGGCGTAATTGAGCAGATATGCCAACGACGATACGCTCAGCAGCGAATCTTTCGGTACAGCCTGGGGGTTAAATGCCTCTTTGGAAAACCGCTGCCGCAGGTTCTGCACTGCAAGCCAGTTGGCCTGCCAGGAAAGGTAATCCCGTTTCTCGGAAGCTTCTGCTAATGAATCCAGTAACCCCGAATCTGTGCTTTTCGCGAGGATAGCGAGCAGGTTCGTCGCCGGGATCTCGGGGCGGATTGCATTGTTTTTCGCCAGGTCGAGGTAGTAGTATGCCGAGTCGGCCACATTGGTTTTGGAATACAGCATACCGAGGTTGTTCAGCAGTTCGCCATTGGCCGGAAAGCGGCGGATACCTTCCTGTAAACTGTATACGGCATCGAAAAAGAGGCTTTCCTGCATCAAAATCCCGCTCAGCCCCGCATACGCCTGCGGCGACGGGTTTTTCAGCAATGCCTGCCTGAAATAGTAAGCGCCCGCATTCCGGTCGCCCTGCTTCAACGCGATCGACGCCAGCGCGTAGTTCGACTTATGATTTTGAAATTCCTGCTGCAATGCCAGCTTGTAGTACTGCTCGGCGAGGGTAAATTCCTCCGTTTTCGTATGCAGATCGCCCAATCCATTGAAATAGCCTGCAATCGCCTGGTTCACCGGCAGAAGCCTTTGCATGGAAAACAGCACCACCACGCCCGCAAACCCGAACAGGCGCGTCTGCGTGAGACCAAAGCGGAGCGGTTTGTACAGCACCTTGTAAACAGCCAGCTTTTGCTGAAATACCTCATAAAAATTGACCAGGATATAAAACAGGAATAGAAGCCCCATCGCCAGCTGGCCCTGAACAGTCACGTCTTCTAATGTTTCGAGTACCGGATCATTCGCCATCCCGGCCGTTAATCCTCCAAAAGAGACCGCGCTGATGAACAGTCCCATATACAGCCAGAAGCCCGCGCTGCGGAACGGCAACACGCCCTGGGTCGAATCGGCGCGCCTTCTGAAACCCCAGATCCCCAATATCCCTGACGCCAAAGCAAGGTAGAACGGATTGATCAAAGTCACATTCCAGTCGATCTGACGGGTATTTTGGAGGTAAATCAATAATAAAAGCAGCAAATAGAGCACGCTGATCACGATAAACTGTACGAGGCCCGACCGGCCTTTGCCCGCCTGCCCGCTTGTGCTCAGCCACACGAGGCCGGCCATGATCTCAGTGGCCGAAACGAGCAGGAAAAGGATCGTAACAGCCAGCCAGAATGGAAAAGAATACACCGCGGCCGTCAATGCAGGCACAGGCGACGCCGAACCGAATGCCACCAATGCACCGAGGACCAGCGACACGGCCGCCAGTCCCGCAATGCGAATGCCCATGCCCAGATCCGGCCGGAATGCATGGAAATAGTAGGTAATACCGCCATATAAAACCGTCGCCAGGAGAAACAGAAACCGATTTTCCGCGCCGAAAACGCCTAAAACCTCCAATCTCGAAAACGCAAGGAAGAGGATGAAAAGGATCATCCCCGCCAGGTACCAGAAGCGCGACATGGTAGTGAGTGCTGCGAGCAGCAGCGAAAGGCCGATCAGCGCGCCGGCCCAAAACACGTAAACTGTCACCGCATTGATTTCCATCACCGAAGCCATAAAGCTTTCAGTCACCAGTTGCGTCGGCGTCGAAACGCCGTATTGCCATTGTCCAAGTTGCAGCACATCCACTACCGCACTGGTTTCCGACAGTTCGCTCACCACATTCCACCGCACGACATTCCCGAGCGGATCGGCAAACTGCCACACCAAAAACCCAATCCCCAAAACCAGCACCAGGAAAGCACCGACCGCCATCCGCCGTTCAGACGGCGACCACACCTTCCAGAAAATTAAATCGCTCATATTGTATTAGTTAAATCGGCATCCGGTCGTAATCCGGGAATCTCCACGAGATTGTTTGTTCCAGCAGTTTCGGGCCGAATTAAGATTTTCTGCTAAAATTTCCTTTAATCTCCTCTTCGACGTATTGCCGCAAGTTAGCCAAATCACCATTGGCGGGCTTCCGAAATGATACGAAGTCGTCATCTTTTGTAATAACAATGGCATTTTTTGCCTTTGAAATCGCAAATTTCTCGGCATCGCAAAGAACAAGAAGCTGGGCAGAAAAACAGGGAAGTTTGAAAGTTTCCGTGATCCAAACGGCTAACGACGGCGGCAATTGGGCGTCCAGAATGATCATCAGGCCGCTTGCAGTACGGGGTGATTCCGTTTGGCTGCAGCGTAAAGCAGGCACGCGGTAACATCTTCCAATTCCAGGTCAGGCAACTCTTCGGTCACGATCTGGTCAGGAGTGAGCCCCGCAGCGAGCAGTTCGATCACGTCGGTCACCCGGATACGCATACTCCGGATGCAGGGCTTTCCCCCGCATTGTTTCGGATTGAAAGTGATACGTTCCAGAAGCGGCGTGTTCATCTGCATTTTTGATGATGTTCAAATCAAATTTAGGCGATTTTGATAACTATCTCAAACGTTGGCGGGGTTCGGCGACCGCTCAAAAAGTTCCCGCTGCTACCCTGCCAAACCCACTTTCCGGAAATATTGAACACAGTTTTCGGAAAAAACGGGTGATTTTCTAAAAAATATCCAATAATTCACTTTGTCAGCTATTGGTACTGACCAAATTATCTCCTACTTTTGCGGTCTGAAAAAAACCTCATCCGAGATAATCAAAATTATATAATGGCAAACGCAGCAAACGTAGGAAAAATTACGCAGGTAATTGGCCCGGTTGTAGACGTATCATTTGAGGATAGCGGACGTATCCCCGCGATCCTTGATGCGTTGGAAGTCATCAAACCAAACGGTCAGAAAGTAGTTCTCGAGTGCCAGCAGCACCTTGGTGAAGACCGTATCCGTACTATCGCGATGGATAGTACAGAAGGTATGCAACGTGGCATGCAGGTTGTACCATTGGGTGCACCTATCAAAATGCCGATCGGCGAAGGTATCAAAGGACGTCTCTTCAACGTAATCGGTGAAGCGATCGACGGTCTTACTCCGCTCGATTCTTCAAACGGTATCTCTATTCACCGTGCAGCTCCGAAATTCGAAGAGCTGGCAACCGCTACCGAGGTACTTTTCACAGGTATCAAAGTAATCGACCTGCTTGCTCCTTATGTAAAAGGTGGTAAGATCGGTTTGTTCGGTGGTGCGGGTGTAGGTAAAACCGTATTGATCCAGGAGCTGATCAACAACATCGCGAAAGCATATGCCGGTCTATCGGTATTCGCCGGTGTGGGTGAGCGTACACGTGAAGGTAATGACCTGATGCGTGAGATGATCGAAGCGGGTATCATCAAATACGGCGAGGAATTCAAGCACAGCATGGAAGAAGGCGGCTGGGATATCTCCAAAGTTGATTACAATACACTGAAAGATTCGCAGGCCACATTCGTGTTCGGCCAGATGAACGAACCTCCTGGCGCACGTGCTCGCGTGGCATTGTCAGGTCTCACAATGGCTGAGTATTTCCGTGACGGAGATGGCGAAGGTCAGGGCCGCGATATCCTTTTCTTTATCGATAACATTTTCCGTTTCACCCAGGCAGGTTCTGAGGTATCCGCTCTTTTGGGACGTATGCCATCTGCGGTAGGCTACCAGCCTACGCTGGCTACTGAAATGGGCCAGATGCAGGAGCGTATCACCTCTACCAAACGTGGTTCAATCACTTCCGTACAAGCGGTTTACGTACCTGCGGATGACTTGACTGACCCGGCTCCGGCAACGACATTTGCCCACTTGGACGCTACGACCGTATTGAGCCGTAAAGTATCTGAGAAAGGCATCTACCCTGCTGTGGACCCGCTTGACTCCGCTTCGCGTATTTTGAATGCAGAAACCCTGGGTGCAGCACACTACGATTGCGCACAGCGTGTGAAAAACATTCTTCAGCGTTACAAGGAATTGCAGGATATCATCGCGATCCTTGGTATGGAAGAACTTTCCGAAGAGGACAAACTGGTTGTATCACGTGCACGTCGCGTAGAACGCTTCCTGTCGCAGCCATTCTTCGTTGCTGAGCAGTTCACCGGTTTGAAAGGAACATTGGTGGATATCAACGATACCATCAAAGGCTTCAACCTTATCATGGACGGTGCATACGATCACCTTCCTGAAATGGCTTTCAACCTCGTGGGAACCATCGAAGACGCTCAGGCGAAAGGAGAAAAAATGCTGGCGGAAGCAGGCAAGTAAGTTATAAAGTTCATGAGTTTATGAGTTTAAAGTCTAAGAGTTTCTCACTCATGAACTTTAACCTCATGAACTTTAAACTCATAGACTATTATGCATTTAGAAATCATTACCCCAGATAAAAAGGTATTTGCCGGCGAGGCGAATGCCGTTACATTGCCGGGTACCGAAGGACAGTTTCAGGTTCTGAACCGTCACGCGCCGCTGGTCAGCACGCTGGGCAAAGGTGATGTGGTAGTCGATACCGGCGCTGCGAAACAGCATTTTGTCATCGACGGAGGTGTTGTCGAAGTGCTGAACAACAAGGTATTGGTTCTCGCCGAAGCAGTTCTATAAGAAACAGATTAATTGCAAAAAACGGATGCTGTGCAAATGGCATCCGTTTTTTGTTTTAATATCCTTGGAATAACTAATCACCGTAGTTCGCTCACTGGGTTCAACTCTTTAGGGCTTTTCTTGTTATATTTATGTATCAACCAACCGCAGCATACCATGAAATTCGTGTTAAGAGAAGGACAAATGCTTGAAGACGTTTTTCCGACCGCGGCACAGAAAAAGATTTTCCCCGCAGCCGGATCATCCTTGAAAAGTAAAAAACTCGACGCTCGAAAATTTGTTGGAGTAATCAAAATAACCGACGATGCGTTGGACATCCAGCGCCGCATGCGTAATGAGTGGAACCAAGATCCTGATTGATACCAATATTGCTATCAACCTTTTTAAAGGCGATGAGCGCCTTGCCAATCTTTTGCAGGGCCGCGAGGCCTACGTATCGTTTGTAGCTGAGCTAGAACTGTTAGGTTATCACGGCATCAGCATTGAAGAAGAAGTCTGGGTAGAAATGTTTCTGGAACAATGCTGTATCATCGATATCAACCCCGGCGTTAAAGAAATCACCACCTACGTTCGGCGTCAGTACAATCTGAAACTTCCCGACGCCATCATCGCAGCAACTTCCATTTTCCTGGGCGTTCCCCTCCTATCCACAGACGACCATTTTGATCGGGTCAAAGAGCTGATTTTTATATTCTATCAACCCTGATTCCCTAAATCAATCACCAACAAAATCGCCCCGCTCGAAAGCGCTTCAAAATCAATTTCTTCCACATTCCGTAACGCCAGACCGTCTCGGCGTTCGAGGAGGCGATTTTGTACTTCAAATGCGCCTTCTATAACGAACACAAATGCGCTGCGGCCGGCGTTCCAGCTCGTGAAAAGGCCTTCTGCCCGGCCGTCGTATTGGCCGATGAACAGATGAGCGGAGCTTCCGTTGTAGCCCCGGACCGGGAGAAGGACATTCTTTTCACTCAAATCAAACTGCGTGGTGATGCCGGATAATGACATCGGGGTGCTTAAAAATTGTTCATCATCAATCCTAATCTGCAAATAGTTGACCGCCTCATCAGGATATGGATTGGTAATCGTGTAACTCTTTTCCGGCGACGCCAATACGAACAATGCTTCGCCCGAATTGACAAACCTCGCCTCCCTACCCTTCTCTCCAAACTCTATCGCCCCGACCAGCGGAAGCAAAATCACCTGACAGAACCGCTCAACACACAGCAACTGGCTGCATTCGGGCATCAATACCTCGTCGTTCAGCACTTCCAGCGTTCCGAACGCTTCCCGGTCCGCGGCGCGATATTCTGCAAAGTTGAATGTCCTGGAACTCCGAAAGCCATCCGTTTGAAACTGCCCGCGAAGGCTTTCCAGGTATATTTGAGCGGCTGTCTGGGTCAACATCATGATCGAATTTTGGGGTTTACAAGGACCGCTGACGGCCGTACGTTTTTACCAAACAGTGGTCGGCGGTCGGCCAGCGGTGGTCAGCAGTCATCAAGCACTCACGACAATCGCGTGCGTCAGCTCGTATCCTGCCGAAGCACTGCCGGTAACGGTGGACATTTCGGTACTTACGCCGTCACCAAAAACGTTGTCGCGCGCATTCGTCGTATCTGCCTGCCCGTGGCTCGCATACACGCCTTGCGCAAACACGACCTTGCTGATCTCTTCCGGGAATGCAATTTGCGTCACCAACAGCGATTTCCCGCTCGCATTATACACGTGCACGTGAATGTGCACCGCACGGCCCGAGTACCAGCCCGGGTAAATGCTCGTAAAAGTCACTAATCCGTTCGCATCGGTAGTCTGACGGCCCCGGAGGAAGTGTACGCTTGTGTAATTCGTCGATTGCATGCCGCTCCCGCCATATTCCGAGTAATTGCCGGCCGCGTCGCAATGCCAGATGTCCACCAAAGCGCCTTCGAGGCCTTCGCAGCTATTGTTTTTGTTTTGAATTGTAATCTTCACAGTCAGCTTGGTTCCCTGGCGATCCGAAGTAATGTCGTTGGAAACGAGGCTGGAAGGTGATTTGGTCGGGAAAGGTCCTTCGGTTTCGGAAGCAGTAATCGTGCAGCTGCCCGAGGTCGAGCCCGACGTTGAGCCGGAAGTACTTCCGGTTTCGGTGGCAGTTTCAGTGGGATCGACCGTGTCGTTCGAGCAGCTGATCACCGGGATAATCGCGGCCAGGCCCAATGCCGAAAATCCCCTTTTTAAAAATTCCTTGCGTTCCATATGTGCAACAGTTCTGTGAGTTTAAATACATTATCGTATTCGTTTCACCCTTTGTTGCGGAATAACACGGATGTGTCGGTCAACAGCCAGATTTTACCGGTGAATCAGCCGGACGGCTTTTCACGCCTGCTGGTTTTTCCAACGTTCGATAAACTCGACATAACTATCGCTCACCGGCAACGCTGCGCCGGATAGTAGCGTAACCTTCTTGTTCTGAATGGATTTGACCTGAACATTCGGCACAATGTAGCTCCGGTGAATGCGGCTGAAAGCATTTTCCGGCAAAATTTCCAGAATACCCTTCAACGACATGAGCGTCATCACCGGATGCCGCGAACTCAGCAAATGGATTTTAATATAATCCTCCATCCCCTCGATGTAAGCAATGTCGCTCAGCACGATTTTGATCGCCTTATATTCCGAACGCACGACGATGGATTCCTCCGCCTGCTTCGGTTTTTTCAGCTCAAAACGTTCCGCAGCCTTCTGTACCGCCTTTTCGAAACGTTCGATCGTGATCGGTTTCAGCAGATAATCTACCGCTTCCAGCTCGAAACCCTCGTACGCGAACTTTTTATGTGCCGTTGTGAAAATGACCATCGGCCGCACTTCCAGCCGCGCCACCAACTCCAAACCCGTGATATCAGGCATATTAATGTCGATCAAGAGCAGATCGACCGGGTTATGTTTCAAAAAACGCGCGCCTTCCACGGCATCGTCGAACCGGCCTGCCAATTCCAGCACCGGAAACGCAGCGATATAATTTTCCAAAACACGCAAAGCCAGCGGCTCGTCATCGATGATCACGCATTTCATTGGCCTTTTAGCTTTAAATTCACGGTAAAAATCGCTCCGTCGTTGCGGATATCGAGGTCGTAGGCGCCTGCGTAGAGCAAGTCGAGGCGTTTTTGGGTATTCAAAATCCCCACACCCTTCCGCTCTTCGTCCTTTTGGCGTTCGATAATGCGGTTTTCGCAGAAAAACCGGATATCCTTCTTCGCAATCTCCACTTCAATGCGGATCAGAGAATCGCGGTGGTTGCTCACACCGTATTTGAATGCATTTTCGACAAAAGTCATCAGGATGAGCGGCGCTATTTTAACGCCTTCCGCATCTCCTTTCACGTCGAACGACAGGCTGGTTTTCGAATTCAAACGCAGCTTTTGCAATTCCACGTAGTTTTCAAGACACGTAAGCTCATCTTCCAGCGGTACAAAATGCTCCGTTGCCTCTTCGGTAATGTACCGCATCATCTGTGAAAGTTTGAGAATGCTCGGCGCGGTATGTGCGCTGCTGCTGACGGCGAGTGCGTAAATGTTATTGAGTGTATTAAAAAGGAAATGCGGATTAATCTGCGCTTTGAAAAACGATAGCTCGGCATGGGCTTTCTCGGCTTCGGAAAGTATCGCCCGCCGCTCGCTCTGCCGCCATTCACGCGATATGCGGATCGCCATCGCCACCACCCACACAACGATAAAAAGCGTAAGGCTCACAAAATCGACCGCCCTCGCCTGTGTCGGCTGGCGCCGGGGCATCGGGCGGGGCGCTTCCCCCGGAGGCGGGCCCGGCGGACCATTCCGGAACGCTTCATGAGGCGGTTCGGGCCGGGCTTCCCCACCCTGCTGCTCCTGCTGAAACTTCCTGAATATCAGCTTCTCAAATGGCTGGGAAACGTAAATCAGCACCAGCAGCCCGACAAATATGGCTGTGTATGCGGCATAATGCTGTTTCAGATACAGTTTCGGAATTAGTACCAGCAAATTCCCATAAAACAAGGCCGCGTAAATGAAGAAAAACAGCCAGAACCACCAGGAGCGCAGCACCAGCAGGGGCAATTCCGTGCCGGGCTGACGCGATACAATCGTCAGCGGCAGGCTCATGAACAACACCCAACCCAGCAAATGAATGATCCAAAGGTGCTTAGCCTTAAACATCGTGATGATGGCGTAGAAACTGCTATGCTTGTACTTGATGACGAAGATAGGAGTTACATTCAGAAAAACTTTCCTATTTTCGAAAACCACATTTTTCACTCCATCCATGCAGCAGCCCTCAACCCGAAACGAACTTTTCAAGATCCTGGGCGTCGGATTTGGCATCGCCGTGACCGTCGGCGGCACCATCGGCACCGGCATTCTCCGAAAGCCCGGCCCTATTGCCGCCCAGCTCGGCGATCCGGGGCTCATCATGGCATTATGGGTGGCGGTGAGCCTTTACGCATTCCTCGGCACGCTTTGCACGATCGAACTAGGCACATCGGTCCCGCGTGCGGGCGCATGGTATGTGTATGCGCAGCGTGCGTTCGGCAACTACGCGGGGTTTGTGGTGGGCATCAATAGCTGGCTGGGCACCTGTTCTGCACTGGGTTTCGGCGTTTACACCATGAGTGAATATCTCGCTTTACTCTTACCGCAACTCGCCGGTTATGAACCGTATGTGGCAGCCGCTATCCTGCTCGCGCTCACGGTGATACACTGGATCGGACTGGCATTGGCGAGCAGTTTTCAGAATGTGATGAGTTTGTTAAAAGGCATCGGCCTGTTCGCATTCGTGGCCGTTTGCTATTTGTACGGAAATGAGGTGACTATGGCGGAAGCGGAAACGACAACCAGCAAAATCATCGAAACCGGCTCGTGGATCGCACCGGTCATTTTCTCGCTGCAAGCCATTTTTTACACGTACGACGGTTGGCACACAGCCGCATATTTTTCCGAAGAAGACCGCGATCCTTCCAAAAACCTGCCTAAATCCATGATCGGCGGCGTGCTCGTGATCATCGCGATATACCTGCTGTGCAACCTGGCCATTCTCCACGTGCTGCCCATGACCCAGCTGGCGCAATCAAAACTAGCTGCCGCCGATGCCATTACATTGATTTTCGGCGAAGGCTCGGGTAAAATCGTCACATTATTCCTGATGATTTCAATTTTAGGTATAGTAAATGCACAACTACTGTTCAATCCTCGTGTACTATATTCCATGAGCCGCGACGGATTGTTCCTGAAATCAGGCGTGACGGTGAACCAGGGCGGCACGCCGGCCGTGGCAATGCTCATTACTTCCGGCGTCGCTATCACACTGATCCTCATTGGAAAAGACGCAACGGAGAAGCTTTCAGACATTGCTACTTTCTTCTTCGTGCTGGGTTACACGTCCGGTTTCGCCTCGCTATTGGCATTGCGCAGGAAAGAACCCGAGCTCCCGCGACCGTGGAAAGTACCGGCCTACCCTTTCCTGCCGATACTCATGCTCATTCTGTCGATTGCATTTCTCGTCGGCGCCGTCGTCCAGGACTTGGCAAGCAGCCAGTATGCGTTGCTGTTTTTAGTAATCAGTTACCCGGTTTACCTGCTCGTCAGGAAGCTGAACCGATAGCAAGTTTTTTGCAATTTTATTTCAAATAAATTGCATATATAATAAAACTACTTAGTGACATGCCGTGGAAAAAGACGTTCATCAACCTGCCGTTTCTGGCAATTTTAGCATGGCTGAGCCTGGCCTTCCAATCGTCGGAAGAAGATTTTACCCAGCTCATATCCAACAAGTTACTGCATTACCGGAGCACATTGCCGGTTGAAAAGGCCTATCTGCATTTGGATAAACCCTATTATGCCACAGGCGATACCATCTGGTTCAAGGCCTACCTCACCGAAGGATCACTGCATCTGGCCGATAGCGCAAGCAACCTGCTCTATGTGGACCTGATCGAGCAGCGGTCCGGAAGAAATGCCGCATTAAGAAGGGTTCAAATGACCGGCGGCATTGGCCACGGCGAATTTGTACTCACCGATTCGATCGCCGCCGGGGCATACACCGTCCGAGCTTACACCAACTGGATGCGCAATGCACCGGAAGATTTTTTCTTCCAAAAAAATATATATGTGTTTAATAATCAAGAAAATACATCTGGAAATAATGCTACCGGCCCCATTGACCTGCAATTTTTCCCGGAAGGCAGCCAGCTCGTAGCTGATATCAATACCCGCATCGCATTCAAAGCTGTGAACGCCGACGGGCTGGGGCAGGACGTGAGCGGTTTCGTGCTGGCTCAAAGCGGCGACACGGTAGCCTCGTTCAGAAGCGAGCATTTGGGTATGGGACGGTTTCAGTTTGCACCAAAAACAGGAGAGACTTACCGGGCATTCCTGCGGGGCGAGGGTAGCCATGTAACGCCGGTCGCATTCCCGAAAGTGGAAGCGAGCGGCTACACGATGGTCGTCGACAATCTTTCAAATCCACTCAAAATGAGGGTGATCGCGTACGCGAAAATTCCGGGCAAAAGCGAAATCCCCGTGCACGTGGTCGGTCATGCGCGGGGCATTGTGGCATTCGTAGCGAAAGGAAAAATCGGCAGCCGCGGTCTGATGATGCAGTTACCGACCTCCGAATTGCCCGACGGCATTACCCACCTCACGCTATTCGACGACCAGAACAGACCCGTTTGCGAGCGCCTCGCATTCATCAACCATTCGGGAAGCCTGCGGGTGGCCGTCAAACCCTCCAAATCCGACTACAAGCCCCGCGAGAAGGTAGATCTGGAAGTAACGGTGACCGACTCCGCCGGAAAGCCGGTCGAGGCAAACCTTTCGCTGTCCGTTACCGACGCCGGCCAGGTTTTACAACAGCCTTTCGAACAAAATATCGTTTCATATTTACTACTATCCTCTGATTTAAAAGGCATTATCGAACAACCTGCCTATTATTTCGACCCGGAAAAGTCGGAGCGCAAAATCCATATGGATTATCTGATGATGACGCACGGCTGGACGCGCTTCCGCTGGGAAGATGTGCTCGCCGATAGCATTCCGCCCGCCAAACGGTTTGTGGAGCAAGGCGTTACCCTGGAAGGCGACGTCAAACGAAATAACCGGAAACTGACCGAAAAAACGGCATTGTCGCTTTTCCTCAGTAATGACAGCCTGAGCACGTTCATGACTTCCGAAACGGACGAAAACGGGCATTTCACCATTTATAACCTCGCTTTTTCCGATACGCTGCAAGTGCGGCTGCAAGGTATGAGCAAGAAAAACAACCAGAGCCTGTCGTTCACCCTTAACCCATTCATGCCGCCGCGTGCTGCATGGGTTAAAATTCCGTTCAAGCCCGTCACGGTAGACGCCCGGCAGCTGGCCGACTTCCTCAAAAATGCCGCGCAGGACCAGGAAATTTCCCGGAAAATCCGCGAAAACCGCGAACGTCTGCTTCGCGAGGTGACGATCAGGGCGAAAAAAGAAACGCCGCGCGATTCGCGGAAACTGTATAATTCGGCGGATGCTACATTGAAAATCACGCCGCAAATGGCCTCCGGGAACATGTCGGTGCTCGATATGCTGCAAGGGCGCGTGGCGGGTGTGTCCGTGATGGGCTCGGGCATGAATGCAATGGTGTCAATCCGCGGCAACAGGGGCGAGCCGCTTTTCGTACTGGATGGTATGCCGGTCGACAAATCGCTGATCACGTCGCTGAATGTTTTCGATGTAGAGTCGATCGACGTGCTGAAAGGGGCGTCGGCTGCCATTTTCGGCAGCAGGGGTGCGAATGGGGTGATTTCGGTACTCACGAAGCGTGGAAATGAGAATTACGACTATTCGCAGGATATCGTGCCGGGTGTAATGGTGACCAAAATAGCCGGCTTCCACATCCCGCGCGACTTTTATTCCCCTGCTCACGGCCCAGATTCGGCCGATCTCACGCCGGATTTCCGGTCGACCATTTATTGGGTGCCCATGCTGCGCAGCGGCCGCGACGGCAAGGCCCGCGTGAGCTATTACCATTCCGACGCCGTGGGTACTGCCGACGTGCGGGTGGAAGCCCTCACCGCCGCCGGCCAGCCCGGATTCGGGAAATCGGCTTATACCGCCCGCTAGGCCGGTAATCGCGGCCATCCTGGCATAAGATTATATATATTTCGACGTTAGTATACTTATTTGCGTAGATTTTTGGGCAGAGCATACACACAAAATTTGGTAACTTTGTTATTTACACAGAAATAGCCGGTCAAGTCCCACGATCTGATGGCGCATGATTACTATATGAGGACCGAATATTTGAAATTCACCCTTCTGATTTGCCTGGTCTCAGCCTCCTGGCTGGCAGCACCGGCGGATGCGCAGCGCCGTAAGGATCGTGAAAAACAGGAAGAAAAAGAGGACGCCGTGTCCGCCAGACTGGCTACGGAGAGCATGGCGACCGAGGGGATGAAGTTTATGATGAAAGACGAGGCCGACCGCGCATTGCCGGTTTTTGAAAAGCTCGTCGGAATGAAACCCCAGGACCCTGCCTCGCATTACCTGCTTGCCACTGCGCTCATCAAACTTGAAAAATACGACGACGCCATTAATGCTTCGAAGAAGGCGTTCGACCTCGATAAGGACAATATCTTCTACGCCCAGCAGCTCGGCGAGCTGTATGCCAAACGCCGCAAATACGCGGAAGCCGCTCAGATTTACGAAACCCTCGTGGCCAAAAGCCCCGAAAACATTGAATACGGCATCGAACTGGCTGCGGTATATGTCTTCAACGACCAGTTCGATAAGGCGATCGAAACTTACGACATGCTGGAAAAATCGATGGGGGTGACGGAAGAGATCACGCACCAGAAGCAGCAGCTCTATTTGCGCCAGAATAACCTGGAAAAAGCCCTGGGAGAAGCTAAAAAACTCATTGCCGCCGAGCCGGGGGAAGTGGGCTACCGCGTGGAACTGGCCGAAATGCTGATCGCCAACGACCGGATCGTGGAGGCCGTGGCACCTTTGGAGGAAGCATTGAAAATCAACCCGGACGAAGCGCAGGCACACGTGCTGCTGGCAGATATATACCGCCGCAACGGCGATGTGCAGAAATGCAACCAGGAACTGAAACTCGTATTTGCCAACCCTAATCTCGACGCCGATCCTAAAATCCGCGTGCTTTCCGGCTATCTGACGATGCTCAAAACCGAAAACGAGGTGAATGAGGCCGTATCGCTCGCCCGCCAGCTTTCTGAAACGCACCCCAACGAATCCAAAGCCACGGTTATTTACGCCGATTTGCTGACGCGCCAGGGCAAAAAGGCCGAAGCGCGCGATCTGTACCTCAAAGCGGTGCGGACCGATCCCAATGTATTCCAGGTTTGGGGCGCGATTATCCAGCTGGACGGCGATCTGAACCAGATCGACAGCATGCTCGTGCACACCGAAAAAGCATTGGAGCTGTTCCCGAACCAGGGCATGTTCTGGTACTACAACGGAACGGCCCAGCTGATGAAAAAGAATTTTAAAGAGGCCATTTCGGCATTGGAGGAGAGTTTGAAACTGATGGGCGATAATCCCCAGCTGGTGCCGATTATACACGCCCAGCTCGGCGACGCATTCAACGGCATGGGCGATCATGAAAAATCGGATGCGGCTTACGAACTGGCGCTCAAAGGCAATCCCGACAACGACCATGTTCTGAACAATTACAGCTATTTTCTATCCCTGAGAAAGGAAAAGCTGGACCTGGCGCTCAAAATGTCGGAAAAACTCGTGCAGCAGCACCAGAACAATCCCACTTACCTGGACACCTACGCCTGGGTACTTTATATTCGAAAAGACTACAAAAAAGCCAAGGAATTCCTCGAAAAAGCGATGCTGGACAGCAGTTCGGTCAGTGGCACAATTGTTGAGCACTACGGCGATGTGCTGTTCAAACTAGGCGAACGGGACAATGCGGTGGCCCAATGGAAGAAAGCCAAGAGAATGGGAGAGACCACCGAACTTCTTGACAAAAAAATAGCAACAGGTGCATTACATGAGCAGTAAAATTTCGATCGGGTTGTTGGCCATGTGCCTTACATGGTTCACAGCTTGTCATAAACCACGTTCTTCCAACAATACTTCCCAAAGTTCGACCACAGATACAACCCTGATCACCAGGGGCCCGGTACCGAAAGACACCACCGCCGCGGACAGTGCAGGCAAATCCACCGCCGTGGTGCCCGATGCGGGTGAGCCTATGCCTGAGGTGAAGGTAAATGCAGTCGATTTCGACTATCTGACGGCGAAATCCAAGTTTTCTTTCAAAAGTGCGAAGCAGGATTTTGACAATACCAATGTCAATATCCGGATGAAAAAGGACAGCATTATCTGGCTCTCGGTGACCGGGGTCGGCCTGGAAGTGGCGCGAGGTATTATCACGCGGGATTCCATTGTTTTTATGGATAAAATCCACCGTGATTACTTTGTTTTCAACTACGAGCAGCTGAGCAAACAATACAATTTCGACCTCAATTTCGAGCTGCTGCAATCGGTAATCATCGGTAATATGCCTTTTGAAATGCAGGAAGACGGCCGCTTTGTGAAAGAGAATGACTTTTACATTCTCAAACAGCTCGTCGATCGCCTCGAAGTCGATAATTACATTGCCGAAAAAAATCAGAAGCTCTCGCGCCTGAAAGCGACGGAACTGCCTACGCAGAATACCTTTACCCTGGATTATGAGGATTTCAGGGAAGTAGGGGCATTTTTATTCCCATTCATGAGCCACATCAACCTGAACGTGCTTTCGAAAGACCAGAAGATGCTGGAAACGACCATGCGCCTCAAACACAGCAAGGTGGAATTGGTGAGCCAAAGCCCCGGTTTTCCGTTCAATGTTCCTTCGAGCTACAAGCGTAAAAGGTAAAATACAGAAAGTCTGCTTAACTTTGCCCGCCGTGAGATGTATTTTTGGCCGCAAGTATTAACATTATGCCCTTTCGTACCCCTGGTAGCCGTCGTTTTTGGTTAGTGCTTACATTCGTGCTTTGTGCATGCGCTGGCGCGTTCGCGCAAAAAACCCGCGAGCAGCTCGAACGCGAAAAGGCTGAAAACCAGGGAAAAATCAGGGAAATACAAAGCATTTTGAAACAGACTTCTTCCCAAAAGAACGTCAACCTCGGCCAGCTCAAAGCGCTTAATCAGCAAATCAACACCTACAAAAAACAGATCGACCTGCTCAGCGACGATCTGGAAATCCTCGACCGCGAATTAAAAGTGCTCGAAAAACGCCGCCAGTCGCTCGATAGCAGTCTCGCGGTGCTCAAAAAAGAGTACGGTCATATGATTTACGAGGCTTCCAAACGGAACGCCTATTTCAATCAGCTTGTTTTCCTGTTTTCGGCGGGTACTTTCAACCAGTTCGTGCTGCGCTACAAGTATCTGAAACAATATACCGAGGCGCGCCAGGGAAGGGCAAAGGAAATCGACGCGCTGCAAAAGCAGGTATTGGCCGAACGCCAGCGTATTACTTCCAAAAAGAACCAGCAAAAGAACGTCCTCGACACCCGTGTGACAGAAAATAACAAACTGGAAGGCTTGAAAGTGAAGCAAAACGAGGTGATCCAGGAGCTTTCGCAAAAAGAAGTGGAACTCCGCAAGCAGATCGCCGAGAATAAGCGCGCTACCGACCTTTTGGAAGCCAGCATCCGGCGCATTGCCGAGCGCGAGCGCCGCGAGCGGCTCGAAAGGGAACGTCGCGAGCGGGAAGAGCGCGAAGCACGCCGCAAGGCCGAGCGCGAGCGCATTGCCCGCGAGAATGCGGAGCGGGAGAAAAAAGGCGAGGCCGCCGTGGAAGCTCCGAAGGAAGTGGAGGAGGAGCCCGCCGTTTCGAGCGGGATGAGCGAAGAAGAAACTACCTTGGCATCGTCGTTCACGGCATCGCAGAATCGCCTGCCGTGGCCGGTAAAAGGCTTCGTTTCCAGCCATTTCGGCCAGCGGCCGCATGCGGTTTTGAAAGGGGTAATGGTGGATAACCTCGGTGTCGACATTCAAACGACCGCCGGGGAGCCGGTACGGTCTGTTTATGACGGAACCGTGCTCGACGTAACCGAGTTGCCCGGAATGGGCAGCGTGGTGGCGATCCAGCATGGTAACTATATGACGATTTACGCAAAAATGTCCGGCGTGTCGGTGCGCGCGGGACAAAAAGTGAAGGCGCGGGAAAATATCGGGCGCGTGGCGACCGACAGCGACGGCACTTCGGAATTGCAGTTCCAGATCTGGAAAAACACCTCACGCCTGAACCCCGAAAACTGGCTGATACACCGGTAACGGTTTCTGCTTGTATGTAACAGTGGGAGGCGAGTCAGGAATAGTCAGGAGTTGTTCTTCTGCTCACAATACACGACCAGGCCACACTAACAACACCTGTCCACACACGACAATACCTGACCACACTTAACAATACCCGACCATGTCGACGGCCGGATTTTTAATTACCAATACCGATAACCACCATGTCTGTACATACTGCTGATATTAAGCGCATTACGACCCACGTGATTCAGGAAATGAAAAACCGTGGCGAAAAAATATCGTGCCTTACCGCCTACGACTATTCCATGGCGGGCATCGTGGACGCCGCCGGCGTGGAGCTAATCCTCGTGGGCGACTCCGCTTCCAATGTCATGGCCGGCCATGAAACGACCCTTCCGATCACGATCGACCAGATGATTTATCACGCGTCGTCCGTGGTGCGTGCTGTGAAGCGGGCGTTGGTGGTGGTGGATTTGCCTTTTGGCTCTTACCAGGGCAATTCCCGCGAGGCATTGAACTCCGCGATCCGCATTATGAAAGAATCTGGCGCGCACGCCGTGAAGCTGGAAGGCGGCCTGGAAATCAAGGATTCGATCACGCGCATATTGAGTGCCGGCGTGCCGGTAATGGGGCATTTGGGGCTTACGCCGCAATCTATTTACAAATTCGGGACTTATACCGTTCGCGCAAAGCACGAAGCCGAGGCGCAGAAATTGCTGGAAGATGCCAAGATGCTGGAAGAAGTAGGCTGTTTTTCAGTTGTATTGGAAAAAATCCCCGCCAAACTAACCAAGCAGGTTTCGGAAAGCATTCAAATCCCGACAATCGGAATTGGCGCCGGGCCGCATGCCGACGGCCAGGTGCTGGTGATCCACGACTTGCTGGGCATTAACAAGGCATTCAAACCGCGTTTTCTTCGCCATTACGCCGATCTGAACGGTATTATGACCGACGCTATTTCCAATTATATCAAAGACGTAAAAGGAAAATCATTCCCGAACGAACAGGAATCATATTGACCTTTTAAAAAGTATTAAATTAATAATATGGCTAAAAAACCTTTTCGGGTTGTTTACGAAGATAATCACCTGATCATCGTCAATAAGGAGCCGGGTATCCTGGTCCAGGCCGATGTTACCGGCGATACGTGCCTGCTCGATATGGTCAAAGACTATATTAAGGAGGAATACAACAAGCCGGGAGCGGTATTTCTCGGCACCGTTCACCGCCTGGACCGCCCGGTAAGCGGCCTCGTGGTGTTCGCGCGCACGTCCAAGGCGCTCGAACGCATGAACGATATTTTCCGCGAACGCAAGGTCCAGAAAACCTATTGGGCGGTTGTGAAGAACAAGCCCGCGGAAAAGAAGGGGAAACTGGTGCATTGGCTTACCAAAAACGAGGCCAGGAACGTCACTACGGCCCACGATCAGGAAGTGCCGGGCTCGCAGCGGGCCGAATTGTCGTACCGTTGGGTGGGAGAGATCAATAAATTCCATTTGCTGGAAGTAATGCCCGTAACCGGTCGTCCGCACCAGATCCGCGTGCAGCTGGCATCCATGAACTGTCCGATCCGCGGCGATGTGAAGTATGGCTATCCCAAAGGCAACCCCGACGGGAGCATTAACCTCCACGCGCGCCGGTTGTATTTCGAACATCCCGTTAAAAAAGAGCCGGTTATCTGTCGTGCCGGCGTTCCGAACGACGCCTTTTGGGAAGAATTCCTAACTTTGGATAAAGAGGTGATCAAGCCCGAGCACCTGGATTTCTTTCACGAATAAACCGCATGATCGAAAAACTGAAACAGCGCTGGAACGTCAGGAACGGGTGGGATGTGCTCATCATTCTCGTCGTCTTCGCCTGTACCGGTTTTTCGGTTTTGTATGTCAAAAGATGGGTGTTCGAGCTGATCGGCCTCACGAAAGAATCGCCCGGCTGGCTTCGCTGGGCGGTCAATATTCTCATCATCCTGCCGCTTTACCAGGTCATCCTGCTGGCCTGGGGCTGGATATTCGGGAAATTTACCTTCTTCTGGGAATTTGAAAAGCGGATGTTCAGCCGCATAGGAGGGCTGTTTCGCTCCAAAAAACCTAAAACCACGGCCGATTAGCCTATTTCCCGGCGTCGATCAGTGTTTTGTACACATTGCGGGCCTTTTCGTAACCGGCTGCCGCCGCACTCTTTTCCTCAGCCCGGATATTCGGTTGCTTCATTTTCCAGCATTGGTTCAATGCCGCGAGGCACCATTCCGCGCTTTGTTTTTCCAAAATCGGCTGGTTATTGATTTTCACAAATACCGGGTTTGAATGCGAACTCGGGTACACCCGCACGGCCAGCCAGCCCGATTTCGGGATTTTAGGAGAAAAAGTAATGTCATTTACCTTGCCATCCGCCAATATTTCCACCGTTTCGACCGGCACGCCATTGAATATCAGCTCCGCGCGCACTTTCCGCGACTTTCCTACCCGCGACCGTTCGATATCCCAGTAAGGTTTCTCGGTAATTGCTGACATGGCTATTTTTTCGCTGAGGCTGTCCTGTTTTTCGGGCAGATAGGCTGCCAGTTTTGCAGTAACCTTCACATTACCGGGCGCTTGTAGAGACAGTTCACTCTCGCCCGTACCCGCCTCCACGCCATTGACCGTGAAATCCATGATATGCGATTTCCCGTCCGAAACATAGCTTCTGCCAAGTTTAAGCGCCTCCACGTAGCTGTCGTAATCCATCGCGTTCCTCGGTTTGAAATAGCTTCGTGCCTGGCCCACACGTGCGTCCGTAATGCAAGGGAAGTCGGTTTCGCCGCTGAGACGCGTTTTAAACCCGCAATTGAGCGTGTGGTAGTACATATTGAGCTCCCAGGGCGCCGGTGTATCGCCCGCGCTAAAAAAGTCGATCAGGCCGTCGGTAACGGTCATAATGTATTCGTTCGCGCCGATGCCGTCCATTCTCGGGGTGACGTAATTCGGGAGCAACGTCGTCGGTTCCATCGGTTCGAGGCCCCAGCCGGAATGCGCGTAGCCCACCACGCCGCCCTGCGATTTCGCCCAGGAAAGTACCGGGGCGGTCCAGGTAGGCCATTGATCGATAGTCGTGGTTCCGGGATAATCGTCTTCTTTAATCCGCAGCAGTACAATATGCCCTGCGTGCGACGACGGAAAGCCCGAAACCTCCACATCGTTACGCATCACATTGCCACGGCCCGATAACGGGTGGTCTTTGCCGGTAAAAAACGTTTTCTGATGGTACCAGCTCGGTCCCCAGGCGAGGTTAGCGGCCATATTCAGATCTTCGCCCAGCACCTGCCGGAACATATCTTTCGGATCAACACCCTCGGTCGGGCTATCATAATGGCTGCAACCAGCCGCGTGAATGTGGTGGTCGGCGCTGTACCAACCCATTTTCGAGAGTTGAATCCATCGTTTCAGCCGAAAACCCGCCTGTATTTCCTGCCTGCCTTCGGGAACCATTATTTCCTTTGTTTGAGGCACATATTCGGGGCCGCGGGTGAACGTAACCTGGTATTTACCGGGCGGAAGCATCACGTGCTCGCCACTTTGGCGGTAGATCTGTGGTTGGAAGAAAAAATCGGGGTACTCGTCGAACGCAGCCACACGGCGCGAGGGCAACGGGTAAATGCCTTTGAACTTGCCCGACGCATGTTCCTGGCCGTCGGTGATAAGGAAAGAAGCCATCGCAGGCTTACCGTCGTCGTCCAGCACATCCAGCTTCACTTTCACCGCCGGTTTTACATCGAACAAAATATGGGTGGAATTGCGGAAACCAATGTCCTGAGAGCCCTGCCCGGCATTATAGGCGATCTCTGCTTCGCGTTGGCCCGCATCTTTGGAATAAATCTGCACCACGGCATATTCGAGCTTCAAGCCCGACAAGTTAGCCTGCAACGGCCTGCCCGCGTAAATCTGGATGTCGAGAAAACGGTTCGCAACTTGTCCGGGCGTCAGTTCGTGCTCTTTCTTGACCCGCGATTCGAACGAAGGCGAATGGTACGGTTTCAGGGCATTCGGGCTCGCGGCCTCGAATTTGGCGGTAATACCTGCCTCATTATGGATTTTGACAAGAAATGCCGTCCAGCCGCCTTGTACCAATACGGCTTTGGCTGCCCCGCGATCCACTTTCACGCGGCCTTCGGGATTGATATGCACCACATGCAGGCAATAGGGATCGAGGATCGCCTGCACCCCCGCCACCGTTTCCTTCGACAATGCGTTACGGCCCAATGCTTTCAACTTTTCGGCATCGGCCGGCTGCAATGCATTACCCGAAAACGAAAGCGCTTCCTGCAAGCGCATGGCCTGCGCGAGCAGCGGTTGCGGCGACACATCAGCCGCCACGGCATGTTGCGCATGTTGATCGTGCTGCCCACGCAGCATCAATGGAAGGAATACTGCGAAAAGGAGTAGGGCACACGTCGTTTTCATATCAATCCTTGTCTTTTTTCCGGTTTGCTTTCCACGCCGTAAAGCCGATGTACATCATGCTCCCGCGCGCGCCGCCGCTTTTCATAAGCCCGTTCACATTGCTGAAACCCAGGAAAACGGGTCCGAAATGCCCGGCCAGACCAATGGACGGCCGGTTGTTGCCCTGGATGAAGGAGATCGGGAACGAAAGGCCCGAATCCTCGTCTTCAAAACGCGGCGTAACCATAAAAGTATTGGGCTGGTACATATCTAATGGCTGGCCGTCGCGGCTTTTGAAGCGGCTCGTTTGAGCCAGGTTCAGGAAGAAACCGTGGAAAACCTGCACGTCGGCCTCGAAATGGATGGCCTGCGGCAATTTCACGCTCTGGGCGAATGCGGCGCTGCTATCTCCCGGAAAAAGGCTCATAAAACCCTCCGGGCCGCGGTCGCTGATCGTTTCGAGCTGGGTTTGCCCGATCACCACGTCGTTCTGAGTACCTTTCAGCACCCGCGAATCTTTGGTTTTGTATTTGACGGAACCCACGTCCGTCACCGACGCCGCGAGTCGCACAAGATAATCGGGGCTATCATTGTATGTCTCCTTGCGGCCTTTCCACACCGAACCGAGCTCGTAGGAAAAGCCCAGGTCATAGGCCCAGCCGGACCCATATTTACCTGAATCGAACAGGTTACCGAGGCTCATTTTGCGGTTTGGCGTGCTGTACCCGGTTTCGTACGAAAGCCGGTTGATTTCAAGCTGGCTGATGTCCGGGTCGGTGCCGGCAGGGGCAATGCTGTAATTGTCCGCATTACCCTTGATATAAGACACCCTGGCACCAAAAACCCGCTTCACCGTCGCTCCGACCCGCAGTTTGTGTCCCTCGATATCCAGCAGCTGCCCGCCCCAGGAAAAGCTCAGGTCGGAAAAGCTTTGCTGCACGAGGCTGAAATCGCCCCAGGCTGCATTCGAAAGCGGCGGCGTACTGCCCGTATCGAGCCGCTTCATGTACAGGTTATCGATCTCCTCCGGGATATTCCGGCCCTGCACAAAACCCCGCGTGCGCAGCTGAATGGCAATACCGTGGTATTTGCCCAATGCAAACGACACCGACGGCCAGCGGATCTCTCCGGCCAGGAAAATCGGGTCCTTGTACGTGAGCGAGCCCATTGTACGCGAGCGCCCGTAAAGCTCTTTCGTGGAATGCGACGAGAGAATGGGGTAGAGAAATGCATTTTCCCCGATAAAACGGAAATAGCGGTACTTGATGCTTCCCCCGAGCGTCAGCACGTTGACCTGGAACTTGTGGCGCGGACCGCCGAGGACCGACGGGTTGTAAGTGGCGCGGTACAATCCCCCGTAGTTGCTGAATTGAAGACCAGGAATCTGTTGGGCAACAGCGCATTGCAGCGCCGTTAAAGCGAATAGTGCAGTGGTAAATAATGAGGTTTTCAAGGTTGAGTTTTGTTAGTCGGGAACAGCATTCCGCTTTCGTCGTAGCGGACGGCTTCCTCCTGGATTAATGCTTGCAATGCTTTCAGGAAATCGTCGCCAGGCACATTTTCAAATGCATAGCCGAGTTCCGCGGGCAGCATCGGGCCCTCACGGTTCAAAAAATCGGTGATCTGCGAAGCCAGATGGGCATCGCGGGCCGCCTCCTGTTTTCGGTTCTGGATACAGATGTCGCACACACCGCATTCCTCCGCATCGAATTCGTGAAAATATTCCAGCAAGAGCAAAGTCCGGCACCGTTTGGTGGAGGTGGCGTATCGGATCACCGCCTGCGCCTTTTCCAGGTCACGGTCTTTTTTCTTCTGTATTTCAAAAACGTTCAGCGGCAGTAACGAAGAGTCATAACGCGGTGTCAGAAATGTAAGCTGAGGCTTGTCTTTCCGGGGCTCGTAATCGATAATGTCGCGCTCGGAAAGGAATTTCAGTTTCCGCAGAACTTCGGGGACAGTTGCAAAATGGATCTGCGCCAGCTCCGTTTCAGAAATGCGCACATACTCGGTAAACAACTCGCCCCCATACATTCGCAGGATCAGTTTGATAAACGAATCCAACTCCTGGTAACGTATCTGGAAGTCGTACAATTGCCGGTTATCGACGAGGAAATGGACTTTCGATGCATCACTGAAATTCTCGCTCAGCTGCACGAAACCTTCCTCTTCCAGCAGTTTCAATGCATAATGCGTCTCATTCACGGGCAGCCCGAAAATGCCGGCAAATTCCTGGATGTCAAAGTCGAAGCCCGACAACTCGCCGGCGCCGATCGCGATTTTATAGTAATTGGCCAGCGCCTGGTACACGCGTCGCAGCATGTCCACCGGCGGGTACTTCCGCTCGATGCTGTCGATCAGTTCTTCGAGGTCGATTTTGTTAAAAAGCGCCACAGCGTAGGCCTTTTTCTCGTCCCGCCCGGCCCGGCCGGCCTCCTGGTAGTAGGCTTCGAGGTTATCCGGCAGGTCGAAATGGATTACCGCCCGCACATCCGGCTTGTCGATCCCCATCCCGAATGCATTGGTGGCCACGACGGTCCGCACGCGGTTCTGGATCCAGGCCGACTGCCGCTCGGAGCGGTCTTTGAAAAGCAGTCCCGCATGGTAGCTCGTAGCCGGAATACCCTGCCTGTTGAGCCAGTCGGCAAGGTCTTTGGTACGCTTTCTCGTGCGAACGTATACAATAGCCGTTCCCTGCACGTTACGCAAAACCTGTAAAAGTTTGCGCTCCTTGCTTTCCTCGGCAAATGCGGAATAGGAGAGGTTCGCCCGCGCAAACGACTGCTTAAACACCCGCGCATTGCGCATTTCGAGCTTATCGAGAATGTCGGCCCGCACCTCTTCCGTGGCCGTAGCGGTGAGCGCCATCACGGGCACCTTCGGCAAAAGCTTACGGAATTCGGCGATGAGCAGGTAGGAGGGGCGGAAATCATAGCCCCAGGCCGAAATACAGTGCGCTTCGTCGATCGCCAGCAGGCATACCTTCATTTGCTTCGTGCGGGCGACCATAATGTCCGTGCGCAGGCGCTCGGGAGATACGTACAAGAACTTGATATTGCCGTGAATGCAGTTATCCAGCGTAATGTCGATCTCTGTTTTGCTCATACCCGAGTGGATCGCCGCGGCCGGTATGTACCTGCGTTTCAGCTGCTCCACCTGGTCTTTCATCAATGCGATGAGCGGCGTCACCACGATGCAAACGCCTTCCTGCGCCATTACCGGTACCTGGAAACAAATGGATTTGCCGCCGCCCGTAGGCAGCAGCACGAGCGTATCCATGCCTTTCAGGACGGCCTGTATGGCTTCTTCCTGAAACGGCCTGAATGCGTCATAACCCCAATATTGTTTCAGGACAGACCGGATATCAGCCATCGGCGTTTTTTGCGGTGTGGTAAATCAGATTTTACAAAGTAATCGCATTAGGGCCGTTATAGAAAGCCGGAAATCGCACGTTTGATAAAAAGAAACATACCTGATTCATTCAGCGAATGCAGAAAACACGTTATTTAACGGCAAATCTCACTCCGCATGAACCATTTGAATGCCGGCAAAGCAGCGAAATATCCGCCGTGGCTACCCTGGCTTTTTACGCTCAGCTTCCTGTTGATCACCTTCCTGCCGCGCTCGCTCGACGGCGCGATGTTTATGGACGGCACTACCTACGCCGCCATCGCCCGCAATATGGCGGAGGGGCAAGGCTCGTTCTGGCGGCCGTTTTTCGCCCATTCATTCTGGCTTCCCTATGACAATGCTGATTATTTTTCCGGGCATCCGCCGCTGCAATTTTGGCTGCAATCGCTGCTTTTCCGCTTGCTGGGGGATACGCCTGCCGTTGAAAATATCTATAATCTGGTCATCCTCATACTCTATATCTCGCTGATTATCAGCATATGGAAAAAGTTATTTAATGCCCACCATGCATTCCGCGCATTCAGCTGGCTGCCTGTACTTTGCTGGCATGGGATGGTGATTGTGTGGTATAGTATTCCAAACAATTTTCTGGATAGTACCATGGGGCTTTTCTCCCTGGCATCCTGCTATTTTCAACTGGTTTATCTGAAAAAACGACCGGCAATGCCCCGGGACATCGGCTGGATCGTGCTGGCGGGCATTGGCATTGTACTAGCACTACTGACCAAAGGGCCGGTTGGGCTTTTCCCGATGGCATTTTCAGTGATTTATGCGCTTACGAGCAGCGAGAGCCGCATATCATTGTCGATCAGACCAACCGTTATCATGCTGGGAGTCGTCGTCGCCGCATTCGCTTGCCTGCTCGCTTACACGCCCGCCCGGGAGTTTCTCACAACCTATTTCAATGGCCAGGTAGTACAGGCATTGCTGCAAAAACGTGAAAAAGCCGGTACCGGCTGGACGGCGCATTTTACCTTGCTGGCGGAACTCCTGCGCTGCCTTTACCCGCATTTGTTTGCATCAGCGGCTTTGTATGCATTATCCTTGGGTTTGAAATGGAGATTTGCTCCGAACAAAACAATATGCGACGGCGTACGCCTCACCGCATTCGTGGCGGCTTCCTGCATTGTGCCTATGCTCGTGAGTATCAAGCAGTATCCGCATTATTTGCTGCCTGCACTACCGTTCATTGCCATCACATTTGCATTGTTAATCGTGCGACGTTTATCCGCATTGATGACTATAAATAACAGATTGACGATCATCGCATTCATAGTCGGGTCACTGGCCTGCTGGGGCGCCGCATCCCGCAAGCTGGCGACTATCCGGCCAGATGTGCATGTGAGCAATGCCAAAGCATTACGTACACTGGTACCGTCAGCCGCCACCATCGGTATTTGCCACGATCTTTTCCAGCATGCCGACATCCATGCCAATTTTCAGCGCTACCACCATTTGTCGCTTACGACGCAAATCGGTACGGCCCGGTATGTCCTGGCTGACTCTGCCTGCCTGCCTTCGTTCGATTTGAAGCGCGACAGTCTTATACGGCTGCATGGGAAATTTTTCCTGGTTATCCGAAGAGACATTCACACCGACCGCTGAATACCGGCGGCAGCACTTCCTGCAAAATATCCAGCCGGTAACATCTCCGTGCACTTTGCCGGTAAGGCTAAAATATTATCTTTGTTTGACGTTCATTTTAACCAGCTTCCATGCGCACGCTGCTCTTTTTTATCAGTATCATTGCATTGTCCGGCTGCTCGGCCTCCCATTATCTGAAACGTGAAATCGGCCGCTCGGCGGTCCTCAGCCAGCAGCATACCGGCGTTTCCATCGCCCGGCTGACCGACAAAAAGTCCCTGGCAGCCTACCAGGACAATAAATATTTCGTTCCTGCCTCCAATACCAAATTATTCAGCTTCTACGCAGGCCTAACGGCATTGGGCGACTCCATTCCCGGCCTTGAATACCTCGAATGGGGCGAATTGCTTATCATAAGAGGCACCGGCGACCCTTCGCTGCTGCACCCCGACCTGCCGCACAGCAAAGTCCTCGATTTTCTGAAAGGCCGCAAAGACCAGATTTTTTACACACCCTACCACTTTGAAAACAAGCGTTTCGGTCCGGGCTGGGCGTGGAGCGACTACAACGACTATTACCAGCCCGAAGTGACGGCAATGCCTGTTTACGGCAACATCGCCCGTTTTAAGCAAGCCAAGAACGGGCATTACGAGGCAAATCCGCGTTTCTGGCAGAAATCCATGATACCGGACACGGCGGTCTCGGGTATCGAGCGGGAAGAATTACAGAATGTATTTCACTATCCGAAAGCGGCCTCCGCCCAGCGCGCCGCACAGGACATTCCCGTGCATATGACCGACCAGCTGATGCTGCAACTGCTGAGCGATACGCTGAAAAAGGAGGTCAAATTCATCAATATCCCCCTGGAAATCGAGCTGCAAACGGTGAAAAGCATTCCTTCCGACTCGCTTTACGCGCGCATGATGCAAGTGAGCGACAACATGCTCGCCGAGCAACTGATGCTCCTTTACGCCACCGCCAACAAGCTGCCGCTCAACACCGAGAAGGCCATTGCGCACATGATCGAACACCATCTCGCCGACTTGCCCGACAAACCGGTTTGGCGCGACGGATCGGGCCTAAGCCG
The DNA here is from genome assembly GCF_000382205.1 of Dyadobacter beijingensis DSM 21582. GTDB lineage: Bacteria > Bacteroidota > Bacteroidia > Cytophagales > Spirosomataceae > Dyadobacter > Dyadobacter beijingensis. The sequence goes on along the minus strand of NZ_KB907790.1, from coordinate 9,754 downwards.
CTATAACCTGTTCACTCCGAGGACGATGGTAGCACTACTGCAAAAAATTTACGGGAAGGTACCGCAGGAAAGGCTTTTCAAGATATTGCCGGCGGGAGGCCGGAGCGGGACTTTGAAAAACCTGTTTAAGGAAGAGCCGCCATTCATCTTTGCCAAGACAGGCAGCCTGAGCAACGTCTACAACCTGAGCGGTTATTTAATCACAAAAAAAGGGAAAGTGCTGGTATTCAGTTTCATGAATAACAATTTCACGAAACCTACGGCCGATGTGCGCAAAGAAGTAGAGCGCATTCTCACCGGCGTACACGAGAAATTTTAGGATTACTTTTTCTCGTCCCACGTTTTACCGGTACAATAGAACCTGTTCCGGCCGTTCTCGCGCACCAGAAGGTAAATTTTGTAAGTACCCGGCTCCACATTGGCTTTATGAAAACTTGCATTCAGGCCTTTCGCGAAGTACATACCACGGCGCAGCGTCGTTTTTAGCGGCACCGCCACCTGGTTTGGCTGCGAAACGTATACATGTTCCGGCGATTTCAGGATGACATAGGCTCCATCGGTGTAGTCTTTTTTCGGCTTGAAAAAATCCTGGTGAAACCCGACTACCACATGCTCGCCGAGCTCGCCCACCTCGTCGGGCTGGTAAATGCTGTCGCAAGGCACGGCATCGGCGCGAGGGTTCCAGTTTTCGGCAAGCGGATCGGCCGAGCGGTAGTAAGAGCGGATCTTTTCATAATGCTGCTGATCCATCGAAAACATGCGCACACCGAGCCAATCGGCATTATAGCGCGCATTGAACTCCTGCGCAATGGCCGCGCGCCGGTTGTTGACGGCATCGGCGAAATTGCTTTGCAGCAATACCAGGTTCATGACGACTGCCGCAATCAATATCCCGGGCGCAAACTTTTTCCTTGCCGAATGCTGCGCAATGGCCAGAAATCCGAAATACAAGGCAATGCACCAAAGCGTAGAATACATCCTGTAACGCCCTTTGAACATCCCTTCAAAAGTATCCGTCGGGATACGCTTATATGTGAGGGCGAGCGCTGTAATGCCTGTGAAAATAGCGATTGCCAGTGCGAAAAGGGCGGTTTGGTTGGCATACCGGCCTTTCAGCCACATCGAATTCCAGAGCGGAAGGTACTGTTTCCTGTACAAAATGAGCAGCCCAAGGATCATGGCCATTCCCATCCCTACTGCTGCGTATAGCCTCACCGGCGGGTTGCTGTAAGCAGTCAACGTGGCCCAGGAGCCGATAAACCCGAAAAAGCCGAAAAAGCCCTCCTTTACCTGCTGCGGGTTCGACAGGTCGAGGCTTTGGGTAATGGGGGTAAAATCGATGAAATAAATGACTGCGACCGTGAGCGCCGTGCCTAGTGTGATCAGAAATTGCTTTCGGTAGCCGCCGAGCAGGAAAATAAGGCCTGTTACCGGAAAAACCATCAGCCCATTGCCGTAACTGAACGTGGCTGCGATGGCGAAAAGCAATGAAATTATGAGCTTTTCGGGCCGGTAGGCGGCAAAATACAATGCGCAGAGCACGAAAAGGATCACGCCGAAATTGCACAGCGAACTTACACCCCAGAAGATATTTTCGAACGACTGGATATTGAACCAGAGCCACATCACCGGCAGGAAATACCAGGCAGAAACCCTTAGCCGCCGGAATGCGCGGTAAAAAACCACCGCGCAGAGCGCCCAGCAGATATTGGCGATGACCATCGGCCATACCAGATCGACCGTGCCGAAGATTTTATGCAGCAATAAGATAATGGAGCGCGAAAAAACGAGGCGGTGCTCGGGGAAAAGCGTAGTCAGCAACTTCCATTTACCGGCCAGATCGGCCTGCGAAAATTCGGGAATAATGCCGAGAATGAGGATATCGTCAAATGCTACGTAATTGACATTCAGCGCAATGACTTTGAATACCCAAATGTAGATCAGAACGGGTATCAGGCACAATAACCAGGCAAGCCCGCTTTTTTCTCTGACGAAACGGAGGAAAGACGAATACATGCATGCTAATTAAGCACGTGCGCAGTGATTTTCAACCATCGCCCGCCTAATTTTCGGTTTCCTCCTCTTCAGCGGAGGCGCGGGGATCTTTGGTATAATCGTAAAGAAGCTTGCCCTTATCGTCCCATTCGCGAAGGATAAATGGCTCAAAATCGTCTTCCCAGGCCGTTTTGGGGTATTGGATTTCTTTCTTGCGTTGGCGGCGGAACTGGTAATACTCTACCCAGCGGCCTATTTTTTTACCGGAGTCATATTTGCCGTCCACAGCCAGCTGGCCTTCCTTGTAGAATTGCAGGTATTCGCCTTCGACTTCGCCGAATGCGATCGGCATCACTTCCTTGATTTGCGTATGTGCCGAATCGTAATAGGTAATACGCGACTCGGCCGGAAAACCGCGGTTCCAAACCGCCTTGTCGATCAGGTTGTATTTGGTGTCGTATTTGACCCATCGGCCATCCTTCACACCCATATAATAGTAGCCTTCTTCGATCAGGTTTTCGCCGCTGTATTTTTTGTAAGAACCGTGCAACGGCAATGCCTGCGACTTGTCCTTGATCACGGATGAGCTTAGTTTTCGGCTTTTTTTATCATACCAGCGCGTTTCCGTCGCCCGTGCATACTGATCGATCGGCTTATATTCTTTTAAAACATGGAAGTTCTCTACCGTGGCCCGGTCGCCGCTGCCGTACTTGACGGACATGCTCTGCATGGCGACGCCGTCATATTGTACTTTTGCGAGACGGGCTTTTTCCTTTTTAGCCTTTCGGTCTTTTTTCTGGCTCTTATATTCCTTCACCCGGAGGCCCAGGTCAGGGATCGTTTCGCCGAACAATGTGGAGAGATTGGTGGACTTGCCCTTACCGCCCGGTGCCGAGGCCCCCACCACCGGGTCCAGACCGGAAACGAAGGATTTCAGGTCGTTGGAACGCGCAGCGGTATCCTTTTTGACGTGCTCTTTCGGCAGCCACGAAGGTGTGGATGTTTCCGCCTGGTTTTGCTGGGCGACAACGGAAGCCGAGAGACAGATGGTGAAAAAGCCGCAGAACAGAGCTACTCTTTGCATGAATATAGGATTTTTCTTAAGAGCAAGATTGTTACTTTTGTAACGAATTGGTTTTTTCTATATTGATTTCCAATACAAATTTAAATAAACACCGTGGAAAAAAGCGCTAAAATTTATATTGCCGGACACCGCGGAATGGTTGGTTCAGCCATTCTCCGGAAACTCGAAGAAGAGGGATTCAACAATATCATCACCAGAACGTCGTCCGAGCTCGACCTGCGCAACCAGGCGGATGTCCGGGCCTTCTTCGAGGCAGAACGTCCTGAATATATTTTCCTCGCCGCGGCCAAAGTCGGCGGCATTATGGCAAACAATATTTACCGCGCAGAGTTCCTGAATGACAACCTGTTAATTCAAAACAACGTCATTGACAGCGCTTACCGTACCGATGCGAAGAAGCTGATGTTCCTCGGCTCAAGCTGCATTTACCCCAAAATGGCGCCGCAGCCATTGCAGGAAGATTCGCTCCTGACCGGCTTGCTCGAACCGACCAATGAGCCTTACGCCATTGCCAAAATCGCCGGTATTAAAATGTGCGAAGCTTACCGTTCGCAATATGGCTGCAACTTCATTTCGGTGATGCCTACCAATTTATACGGACCGAACGATAATTACGACCTGAACAAATCGCACGTGCTGCCGGCCATGATCCGCAAGTTTCACGAGGCCAAGGAAGAAGGTAAGCCGTTCGTGGAATTGTGGGGTACGGGATCGCCATTGCGCGAGTTCCTGCACGCCGACGACCTCGCTGCCGCGTGTTACTTCCTGATGCAGAATTACAATGAAGAAGGCTTCCTGAATATCGGCGTTGGCTCCGACGTGACGATTAAGCACCTGGCCGAAATGATCCAGAAAGTGGTAGGCTACGAGGGCGAAATCCATTGGAACACCGACAAACCGGACGGGACGCCGCGCAAATTGATGGACGTAAGCAAGCTGCATGCATTGGGCTGGAAACACACCATCGACCTGGAAGAAGGAATCACTAAAACTTACCAGGATTTCCTCGAAAAAATTGAAACTTATGCCGTGTAACCCAAATCACAACAACGGGTTACAAAAAGCATGGCCTAATAATTCAATACTAAAATCATATTTTACCTACGATAATTCTTTTTTTAGACAAAATTTCAGTATAATATTACAAGAATCTTCGGGAAACTAATTAGTTTTGCAGCGTGCCCCGATGGACACGTCATATAAACCTTAGTCATAGAGAAATGTCGGCCATTATTAAGTTAGATCAGATAGACCGCAAAGTACTGGAGATTTTACAAACCAACGCGAAGATAACCAACGCTCAATTATCCAAAGAAATAGGACTTTCGCCTGCTCCCACGCTCGAACGCGTGAAGAAATTGGAGCAGTCGGGGATCATCAAAAGCTACCACGCGCAGCTGGAACCCGAAAAGGTAGGTTTGGGCGTGAGCACTTTTGTTCAGATTTCGCTGGTTGGTCACCGCAAAGCTGTTACGGAGTCATTTGTTGAAAAAATTCACGCGATCCCGGAAGTTATTGAGTGTCACCACATTACCGGCACGGGCGACTTCCTCCTCCGCGTTATTTCCAAAGACATCAGCACGTATCAGAAACTGATGCTCGAAAAGATCAATGAGATCGAAGAAGTTGCCAGCACACAAACGATGGTAATCCTCTCGACCTTTAAAGAAAGCAAAGTATTACCGATACCATGATGTAAGAGCTTATGAGTTTAAGGTCTATGAGTTTATAGTCGAAAGCTGACCTTAATTTTAAACTTTGAACTTTAAACTCATAAAATAAAAAATGGTCGGAAGTGATTCCGACCATTTTTTATTTGCCATCTATCCAAAACTATTGATGCTGCTCGCGAAGCAGGTCGTTCACGGTTTTCACAGGGTTGAAAGTGATCAGCGGAACTTCCACGAAAAGCGTGTTCCAGTCGGCCATCGAGCCATTCCACAATCCGGGAAGCTCCTGCGCTTTCAGTTCCTTACCGTCTTTCGACTTGCCTGTAATGAAGCCGGTGAGCGGGTCCCGGAATTTTTTCAGGTCGTACAATTCGCCCTTTTTATTCTTCACCGCACACACCAGGTCCACCGGATTGAAGTGCGTCGAGTTCTTGAAAATGCTGTTTTGATCCGCATTATCGACATCTACCTGCGCCGATTCCACGATTTGCAACGACGATGATCCATCCGCATTCTCGGCCCAGAATGGTCCGCCACCAGGCTCACCCTGATTTTTCACCATCCCGCACGCACGTAAAGGGCGGTCGAGCTTACCGATGAAATAGGTTTTCTTCTGCTCATCGCTCCACGACCCGAAAGCTGCCGGAGGGATCACACACAGTTCATCGCGGAAAAATGCGTCGATTTCGGCCAGTAATGCCTTGTCGGCACTTCCAGCCAGTTTGTCGAGATAGGAGAAAATTTGCTTCTGGAACTTCAAAACAATTCCCGCCAACGCCTTTTTATAGGTAATCGTCTCACCCTTAATGCGATCAGGCACGACATTGTCGATATTTTTAATGAAAATAATGTCCGCATCAAGCTGTCCGAGGTTTTCCAGCAGTGCGCCGTGGCCTGCCGGGCGGAACAGCAGCGACTCGTCTTTCTCGCGGAAAGGCGTATTGTCGAGGTTCACCGCAATGGTGTCGGTAGCGCTTTTTTGTTCTGAAAACGATACGATATAGCGAACGCCGTACTGCGTCTGGTAGCTTGGCAGCACTTCTACGACGAGTTTTTCAAACTTATCGCGGTGCTCGGGCGAAACCGTGAAATGGATCTGGACATTGCTGCCCGCGTTCGCATATTTCGCGCCTTCTACCAAATGCTCTTCGAGCGGCGTGCGGGAACGGTCGGGGTAGTTGTGGAATTTCAAAAGGCCTTTGGGCAATTCGCCGTAGCCTAGCCCCTTGGCTGTGAGGAAGTAAGAAGTGATAGTCTTTTCATCGGCTGATTCGATATCGTATCCGTCCGCCGCGAGCGATGTTTTTAGGTCCTCATAAAACGCGAAGTCTTTCAGTTTGGTAAAGAATTCGTCTACCGACTTGTCCTTTTTATCCTCCTGCAAAAAACCGAAAAGCGACTTGAACATCCGGGTAGCTGCGCCGGAAGCCGGGACAAACTTCAAAAGTGCGATTTCGCCATCGGCGGCACTCTTATCGAACTCACTGATCACTTGTGCGATCTCTTCGTCGGTCAGCCTGATGATGCCATCACCGACCGTAGCCGCCTTTGAAAGTTGTAAAAACGGGAACCCTTTCTCGAAATAACGTACTTGCTCTTCAACGACGCTTAGATCGCTTCCTCTTTCCTTTATTTGTTGAATATCTTTTTCAATAAACATAATATGTGGTTTTAATCAGTGAAGTTTAGGGTAAGATTTATTACAAAAAAAGCTTTGAATTGACATACTTTCACCATCCTTGCGGATTTATTTCAGCACCCGCAACTTCGCGAAACTGAGCAACAGCGTCTTTTCGCCTACCAAGTCGAACTTGACGGTCGCTTTACGGTCCGTGCCGTTCACATCCATTTTCGTCACAACCCCGAAACCGAACTTCAGATGCTCCACCTTGTCGCCTTCTGCCAGATCGAACGTGTCGGTCGGCACGAAATCGGCGGACGGTACGTGGCTTGTTGCCGGGGAGGTTGCCGCCGGCCTCGCTTCGGTTTTACGCTGCACGAGATTTCGCGCAAATGTCGTCACGGGTGGTGTAGTATCACGTTCCAATGCGCTCTGCACCATCTTGTTAACATTCAGGTACCGCTGATCCACTTCCAGCAGAAACCGGCTCGGCTCGCACATTTTCAGTCGGCCCCACTGGTATCGGCTCTCGGCGTAGGAGAATGACAATTTCTTTTCCGCACGCGTGATCGCCACGTAGAAAAGCCTTCTTTCTTCCTCCAAATCCTGCCGGCTTTCCAGCATCATCTGGCTCGGGAAAAGGTCTTCTTCCAATCCCACAATAAATACATTCCTGAATTCCAGACCCTTAGCTGAGTGAATGGTCATCATCGTCACACGGTCGTGGTCGTTGTTATCGTCCGGCTCGTCGGCATTCGTCAGCAGCGACACCGATTGCAGGAATGCGCTCAGCGTTTTATCCTCATTTTCTTCGCTATCGACGAATTCCTTGATACCGTTCAGCAATTCCTGCACGTTTTCGTAGCGCGAGAGGCCTTCCACGGTCTTGTCTTCATACAATTCGCGCAGAATGCCCGATGCTTTGGCAATGTGGGAAGAAATTTCATAGGCATCCTTTCCTTCTTCCACCAAAATTTTGAAACTCTTGATCAGCGTTCCAAAGCCTTCGATGGGCGCAATGGTCCGCCCGGTACCGAATTGGCTGATATTCGCCACGACGTCCCAGATCGCCACATTGTTTTCAGAAGCCGTTACCGCGATTTTGGCTACGGTCGTATCGCCAATGCCCCTTTTGGGCAAATTAATGATACGTTTGAAAGCTTCTTCGTCCCGCTGGTTCACTGTAAACCGCAGGTAAGCGAGCAGATCCTTGATTTCTTTCCTTTGATAAAAGGACTGGCCACCGATAATACGGTACTTGATCCCGAGCTTCCGCAGGGCTTCTTCAAATGAGCGGGACTGTGCATTGGTGCGGTAGAGAATGGCAAAATTCTCGTTCCGCAGCGATTTCTGCATTTTCTCTTCGAAAATCGCCGTCGCTACGAGGCGGCCTTCCTCATTGTCCGAGCTCGCCTTGATGACGTCGATCAGTGAGCCTTCTTCGTTGGAAGTAAAAGTCTTCTTTTCGAGCTGCGCCTTGTTGCGGGCAATTACCGAGTTAGCCGCTTCCACGATCGTGTTTGTCGACCGGTAGTTCTGTTCCAGCTTGATCACGCGTACGTCCGGGAAGTCCTTTTCGAAATTGAGGATATTCTCAATGTTCGCGCCGCGGAATGCATAAATACTCTGCGCATCGTCACCCACGACAACAATATTACGATGTACGGCAGATAACTTCCTGGTAATGAGGTACTGGGAAACGTTCGTATCCTGGAACTCATCCACCATTACGTGCTGAAACTTGTGCTGGTACTTATATAATACGTCGGGAAAGTCACGGAAAAGGACATTGGTATTGAAAAGCAGGTCGTCGAAATCCATCGCATTGGCCTGGAAGCAACGGGTTACGTAAGTTTTGTACAGCCTGCCGATCTCTTTCATCTTAGCGGCTTCGTCGTCCGCCTGGATTACCGCATTGTTGACATAATCGTCGGCGGAAATGAGCCGGTTTTTCGCTCCGGAGATCCGGTTGAAAACTACGTTGGCCTTATAAACCTTGTCGTCGAGGTTGTATTCTTTGATGATACTCCTTAATAATGACTTCGAATCGTCGGTATCATATATGGAGAAATCGCTGGTATAGCCCAGGTAGCGCGCTTCGATGCGGAGTATTTTGGCAAAAACGGAGTGAAAAGTACCCATCCAGATGTTCCGGGCCTCGGTACCGACGGCGCCTTCGATCCGGCTGCGCATTTCGCCGGCTGCTTTATTGGTAAATGTCAGGGACAAAATACGGAAAGGGTCGACGCCTGTCTCGATCAGCCGCGCAATGCGGAAGGTCAGCACCCTGGTTTTCCCTGAACCCGCGCCCGCAATGATCATCAAAGGGCCATTTCCGTGCAGCACAGCCTCCCGTTGGGGCTCATTCAAGGTCGATAGATAATCGTTGTGGTTCAAAGTTGTATGCTTTTCCAATTACTTATAATATATAGCAAAAGCCAAAGTTAGGAAAAACCGTCAAAAGCATTCTGTAATCTGCGGGCTTGCCGGCAGGCATCACGCCATAAATATTACTCCCTATCAGAACATAAGGGAGGCATTGTTGGTTAAATAGCAACAAATGCAAGTTTCATCATATATATAAGGCGGCCGATGGTCGTATACAATCGTAGCAATGAATCTAACAGATATAGAAGACCAGCCTCTGGAAGTACAATGGGAGCATTTACTGGGCCAGCTCGAAGAATGGGTAGGCAAGCGCCCGGGCGATCTGAACGGCGTGCTGTTCCTGATAGGTGTGCAGGAACTGGGCCAGGGCGCGAAGCGATTTACGAAAGAGCAAAAGCAGGACCTGATGCATATAGGGATATGTAAAGCACTAAGTCTGTCATCCTATTATAGCCTTGAACACGTGGATAAGGACGGCTGGCCGCATTACAAACTGGAAAGAGCGCTGCCTCCGGGCGATCTTTTGAAGCAGGAAGCGCTTTTGAAGATGCATGTGATCGAATACTTCAAAAATCTTTGAAAAAATTATCGGTCGGTTATTTCTGGTTATCAACCGGTTATTGAAATGTCCCGAAAAAACTTTAAAAATATTTGATGTTGGCTCTTGCATCTTAAAAATTAACCCCCCACTTTTGCACTCCCAATCGGGAACAACGGCACTGAAAACGATCACTGCCACGAGTTCTGGAAAGCCAGAGCAACGTTCTTTGACATGATGAAGAGAGCAAAAAGATAGGTTCGTTAGAAACATTCGATGGATCTTTTCGGAGATCACATCAACAAAATTTACAATGGAGAGTTTGATCCTGGCTCAGGATGAACGCTAGCGGCAGGCTTAATACATGCAAGGCGAAGGGGCAGCAATGTCACTGTCGTACGGGTGCGTAACGCGTATGCAACCTACCTATCACTGGGGGATAGCCCGGGGAAACCCGG
>NZ_KB907789.1:1170659-1171964 GCF_000382205.1 Dyadobacter beijingensis DSM 21582 | reverse complement strand
GTAACCGTAAGCGAAGCCTTTTTGAGGCCGTTGAAATCCGTGTATTTACCGAGATGATCGAGGCAGTTCCAGACGATTTGAATTGCTTTGTTGACACCGATTCCGTTGAAGTGATAGGAATAGCCCAGGTCGTTGGTTTCCGTGCCGATTGTGCCGTTTGCCAGCAGATAGTACCAGTGATCGATTACGGTTGCGTTTTGGTGCTCTATAAAACTGCCGTCTCCCGGACATACGTTTGCGTAATGATTGCCACAATACGTGTCTGGCATCTGCACTAAATGTGGGTTGTCGAATGGCCTGCCTTCCCACAGGACTGTCTTCCCTAAGGTCCACTTGTAAAGGGCGGGGGAGTTTTGCTCGTGTTCGTTTAGGACATATAACCCGATGATATCGCATAGAGATTCTTCCAGGACTCGTCTTTCATTACAAAGATTAAGATTTTGTGCGTTGGGACTGACTGCCTTGAAATCAATGATTGCATGAACGAGTTCGTGCGCGACAACGTCAATATGGTTTACTTTATCTTCGGTGCCATTAGTAGGAAATATAAATTCCTTTAGTATGGGATTGTATTTCACCGCAGCTATGTAAGACGGCTTTGCAGGTGCCAGTATATTCCATACGACCTGCTTTCCATTTATTCCGTTGTTATCGATACCTGCCCATCCAAACTTTTCCTTTATGATTTTGAGCGTGATTTCAGTCCCGAAAAGAAGCGTTGCAGCGTCAACACAATACTTGCTGCCGAAAAGCCCGTTGTCGAATTCGGCGTTAAATGGTGGTTGGTTTACAAATTGTATTTCTTCTGAATTTTGATTGATTGATCTGACCAGAACTGATGGCAACCCGTCTTCCGGGAGAGTTTCAAGGCGCCGCTCAATTATTGTCCCGGCGAGATCGGTTGAGTATTCCATCACCTTGACCGGAACAGGAATATCATAATATTCAGTCAGGACGTCCTGCGTGACATTATGCTGATTATAAATCTGCTGACCCTGGACTGCAACGAATGTCGTTGCTAACCAAGAAATACAGCCTAAAAGCATGTTTAAATATCTTCTCATAGTATGTGTGACTTTTGTGATATACACAATGATAAATAGCTGCAAACAAGTGTTCGGTAGTGCTTACTTCACATCCAGCTCAATATCCGTGAACTGAAACCCTACCTTCCACTCGTTAAATGGCGAAGACGGATCGACGAAGTCGTCGGTAATGATGTGTTTGCTGACAACGGTCTGCCCATTGAGCGATACGGAGAACCACGGCTGATCGAACGGATAATAGAGCAGCGGATCGAAAATG
>NZ_KB907789.1:0-1168699 GCF_000382205.1 Dyadobacter beijingensis DSM 21582 | reverse complement strand
TTCGGTGAAATTGCCGCTGGACGGGACGGTCCCCGCATGAACGATTTTGGTAAATGCGTCATCCTCGGCCACCTCGAAGGTATATTGCTGCGCATTCGGGACAGATTTCCATTCAATCACGGGGTTGTTCCAGGGATTGGCCACCCAGTGTTTGACGGGCAAGGGGTGCCAGAATTTAGCTTTTTTATCGTCGAGCTCAAAGGCATGTGCAGGCCCGAATTGCTGGTATAGTACGCAAAGCGGATTAAATCCTTTGCAGAAATCAGGGTCTGCCTCGATGATCCGCGCACGTGCATATACGCGCGCTCCCGGTTGGAAATACCCGGTGGCGAAGCCGGAATAAGAGGCGCCGCCGTTCGGGTTGACGACGGTTGTGAAATTCTTGATTTCGATTGTCTGAGGATTGGAGAATGCAATGTCGGTATCCATTTGCACCTCCCATTTGGAAGCCGGCTTTCCTTCCCAAATGACATTTACCTTCACGCCTGGCCAGGGCTCCACGCCTGTGGCGCCATGTGCGGGTGACATGGAGAACACGCCAAGGTTGTTATCGCAAATGCCTACCGCACACCATGCGTCCATGACTGCGAGGTATTCGGTGGAATGCAGGCCGTAGAGTTGTTCTGTAACCGTAAGCGAAGCCTTTTTGAGGCCGTTGAAATCCGTGTATTTACCGAGATGATCGAGGCAGTTCCAGACGATTTGAATTGCTTTGTTGACGCCGATTCCGTTGAAGTGATAGGAATAGCCCAGGTCGTTGGTTTCCGTGCCGATTGTGCCGTTTGCCAGCAGATAATACCAGTGATCGATTACGGTTGCGTTTTGGTGAACAATGAAACCGCCATCTTCGGGGCACTGATTGGAGTAATAATTACCATAATAAGTATCCGGCTGCTGCAACGCATTCGGATCGTCGAATGATCTTCCCGGATACAATCCGCCTTTTGCCAGGGTCCACGAATAAAGCGCAGGTGAATTTTGCTCGTATTCGTTGCGGACGTACAAACCGATAATGTCGCAAAGAGCCTCTTCCAGAACGCGGCGTTCACTGCAAGGGCTTACGTCTTCCGGCATTACTGCATTTCCTTTGGCGTCGATGATGGCGTGCACAATCTCATGCGTTACAGCATCAATCATGGTTATTTTTTCAGGCTCGGTGCCGTCCGAAGCGTAGATGAAATCTTTCGTTGTAAGTCCGTAAGCGGGGAAGACGATAAATTTGGGTTTGGAGGGATTTAGGATGGTCCAAATAACTTCCTTGCTATTTACTGCCTGGTTATCAATGCCCAGCCAGCCGAATTTGTCCTTGATGACCTGGAACGCAACTTCCGTACCGAAAAGAAGCGTAGCTGCATCTGCCGAATACTTCAGGCCGAAAGCACCATCTTCGAAAATTCCATTGAATGGAGGAAGGTTAATGAACGGGACTTCTTCAAATTTGTCATCAATGACTCGTACCCTCATCGATGGTAAATTATTTTCCGGTAGTACTTCGATCCGTCGTTCGATCATCGTGCCTGCCGGGTCGGTCGAATATTCCATCACCCGCAAGGGCTGCGAGTCTGTATAATGCCAGGTGAACACATCCTGCGTAACATTATGCTGGTTGTAAATGTTCTGAGATTCAGCATTGGAAATGCCTAGTAACAAGCCAATCGATATGCAGGTAGCGACCAGTAGATTTTTCCTCATAGCATGTGTGATTTTTGTACTAAATACAATTACAAATTCCCGCAAAAATCACCGCATTCGCATTATTTTGGCGGTAGTTTAAGACTAGCCACATGATACATTTGACTAGTTTTTTTACGCCGAAAAAGGGCTTCGGTTACATTCGATAATCGGACGGTTGCCGCTTGAAAATCGGGTGGGGAGTAAACTGCGGAAATGTGCTTATGGCGGTAGGATAAATCTATCAGCGGCACACTATGAAGGAGACCAAAATTCCTATTGGGAACAATATACGTATTGCGCGCAGCCGGCTCGGGTATTCGCAGGAGTATGTGGCCGGAAGGCTCGGGATTTCAAAGCAGCGTTACCGGCAGCTGGAAAATGAGGAGCAGCAGTCCATTACGATCGGGCGGCTTTCGGAGATTGCGGTGATCCTGGAAACTGATATTGAGACGCTGGTTAGCCTGCATAAGGTGCGCTTCTCACAAATGCATCATCCACTGGCAGATAACCAGGTGCTGCACCAGCTCATCCAGACACAGCAGGAGCTGATCCTCGCCTTACAGGAAAAGATCAGCTCCGACTGATGTATTTCAAATAATGGTCCCTATTCGCTCCGCAGCGTCTTCACCGGGTTAAGCAATGCGGCGCGTATCGCCTGGTAGCTGACCGTCGCCAGGGATACTGCCACGGCGAGCAGGCCCGATACCGCGAATATCCACCATTGCATGCCGATCCGGTATTCGAAGTCGTTGAGCCAGAGGTTCATAACGTACCACGCGACGGGGATCGCGATGACGATCGATACAAGGACCAGCGCCATAAATTCGCTTGAAAGCAATGCAGCAATGCTCATGACCGACGCGCCGAGCACCTTGCGTACACCGATTTCCTTGATGCGGTTTTCGGCCATGTAGGCAGCCAATCCAAAGAGCCCCAGGCAGGAAATGAAGATCGTTAGTCCGGCGAAAAGGCCCGTCAATGTGGCGATGCGACGGGTATCTTCGAATTTCAATGCATAATCTTCGTCCACAAAATGGTATTCAAACGGGTATTCGGGATTGTAGCGACGGAATATGGCTTCTACTGCGGGCATGAGTTCGGCGGCCGGTTTGTCCGCATTCAGTTTCATGTGGATGACATTGAAATAGCTTTTCGCACCTTCGATCACCAGCGGGCTAGCACGGTCGTAAGGTGAGCGGATGACAAAATCCTTCACCAAGCCAACTACCTCGTACGGCGTACCGTTGTCTTTGATAATCTGGCCGACGGGGTTTTTGAAACCCATAATCTTTGCCGCCGACTCATTCAGTATCACCGCTGAAGAATCGGAGGGGTATTTCGTCAGATCCATATCGCGGCCCTGGATGAGCTGCAACCCGGCTGTTTTGACCAGGTCCTCGTCTTCCGTAAAAATATCGAAATCGATCTTTTCAGCCTGGTTCTTACCCGCCCAGTCAATACTCCAGGTGTCGCTGCTGACACTGCTGAGCGGCGATGCGGTTTTGGTAATGGAAGTGGCAATGCCGGCGCTGAGCAGTTCCTGCTTGACCTGCGGATAATGTTTGTCCAAGTCGCCGGTGATCCAGTGATACACCACCTGTCCACGGTCGTAGCCCGGGTCGCGGTTCTGGGCGTGGCGGATTTGCTCTACTACGATGAGTGTCGAGATGATCAGGGCGATGGCAAAACTGAATTGAACCACTACCAGCACTTTTCGCGGGCTGAATGCCGAATGCGTTTTCTTAAAAGTGCCTTTCAACACGCCGATCGGCTTGAAAGACGACAGGTAGAATGCCGGGTAACTGCCCGCGACAATCCCGGTAAATAATATGAATGCAACCGCCCCGGCCCAGAATGCCGGATTGCTCACCGGAACCTCCAACTGTTTGCCAATCAGTAAATTGAATGCAGGCAATGTAAGGTATACCGCCATGAGCGCGATGGAGCCTGCGATGATCGCGATCAGGATCGACTCACCGAGGAACTGGCCTACGAGCAGCCCCTTGTTGGCGCCGGCTGTCTTGCGGATACCCACTTCTTTCGCGCGCTTTTCACTCCGGGCCGTGCTGAGGTTCATAAAGTTGATGCAGGCAATCAGCAGAATGAATACCGCAATAATGCCGAACAAGCGCACAATGGCGATCCGTCCGCCGGCCACTTTCCCGTTTTCGAAATTGGAATACAAATGCCATTGCGTGATGGGATGCAGGAAAACCTCGTGCTCCTCCGTTTTGTTGGAATGCCGGATCGTAATGTCCCGTATTTTCCCGGCGAGCGCCTCGGGATTGCTGCCCGGTTTCAGTTGTACGTAGGTTTTTACGGAATTCGTCGACCAGTCTTCGTAGGCCGATCCTATTTTTTTCAGGTAGTCGATAGGCAGGATATACTCAAACCTGAACGCCGTGTTGGGCGGCAGGTCGCGCATGACGCCCGTCACCGTGAAGTTATCCTGATCAATGGAGATCACTTTTCCGATCGCGTCTTCGGTTCCGAACATTTTAATGGCCATTTTTTGCGTAACCACCGTCGAATTGAGCGTATTCAAGGCGCTTTGCGGGCTTCCCTGCACCAGCGGAAAGTCGAACATGGTGAGGAAAGCCGGATCGGTTAAGAGCGCTTCGCTGGAAATCTTCTTGTCGCCTACGCGCGTGACAAACCACCGCCCGTACTGGCGCGAGATGGCGGCTACTTCCGGGTATTCGAGTTTCAGCGCCGGACCAAGCACCTGCGGCGTGGAGTTCCAGCATTGCAGCTTGCCATCGAAAGTTCCCCGGTTCCAGGCTTCGTACAGGTAATCTTTGTTCTTGTGGAAGCGGTCGTAACTGATTTCGTTGTACATCCAGAACAGGATCAGCAACGCGCTCGCCATACCCACCGATAGACCTAGAATATTGATCGCCGAGAATGCCTTATTCCGAAGCAGGTTCCTGAATGCGATTTTGAGATAGTTTTTAAGCATGGTCCGTTTAGTAGTTGCTATCGGACATTCGTTCATTCAAATAGCCTGCCAGATAATTAATGTTCTTATAATCAGGTATTTGTTAAAAATATGAGACGCCTCGGCGTCCGGTAGCGGACACTCCCCGTTCGTCTGGGAACGGTCGGTGAGGTTGGTTGTTATCTTTCCGTTAAAAAAATCCCGCACCCATTCGAAGGCGCGGGAGAAATGCAACGGCTTTATTATCTTCGT
The DNA here is from genome assembly GCF_000382205.1 of Dyadobacter beijingensis DSM 21582. Taxonomy (GTDB): domain Bacteria; phylum Bacteroidota; class Bacteroidia; order Cytophagales; family Spirosomataceae; genus Dyadobacter; species Dyadobacter beijingensis. The sequence goes on along the minus strand of NZ_KB907789.1, from coordinate 1,163,835 downwards.
GTTAGAAATCCGAAGAAGAAGACAGAAGAAGATGCTGAACAAGATTTTACTATTCGTGTTGCTCGTGGCGACCAACATTTCCCTCTACTATTTTGTGATCGTTCTGGAACCCCAGGCGGATTATCGCGCGGCCTTCATCGTGGTACGCGCCATGCTCGTCACCAGCATGCTCATGCAGCTGCTGACGGCTACGGGGTTCATGAAGGAGGAAAAACTCTGGTGGTAACCTGCATGTAAAAGACTTCTCCCTAATCGATTGCCTTGAACCGGATCCATGATTCGGCACGGTCCCTTACTGCCTGGTAGTTGTAGGGCGCTTTTTTCAGTGTTTCGTAAGTATCCTGGTTAATAAGCGCCAAAAGGCGCATGTAGGCAGTGATGGAAGTCCAGGGGTTCAGATTATATTCCATCAGGAAGAATTGGGAGCGTTCTTCACCCACGGCCATGCCTTCCGTGTTGATGTCGGAACCCCAGTTCAAAAAGTCTTCCGTATCGATCCCGCCTACCGTCATGTACAGATAATATTTGTTGTCTTTTCCCTGTGGCCCATCCGCGATCCGCTTGAAAGTCAGCCGCACTTTGTATCGGACAACCCAATCCTCGGTGCCCGTCTTGTTCCACGAATAATAGGGGCCGGTAATCCTGAAAAGCGAGTCAGCAGGCGTGAGCGTCGCGAACGCGACGGTATTGGAACTGCCTGACATGAACTCAAGCTTCCGCATTTCAAACTCGCACGGAAATGCACGCGGTTGCCCGTTGAGGCGGTTACAGTTAGCGGACGGTTCCGGATCGGGCACAACATGGTCTTCGGTGCAGGACATCACCAAGGCGAGCGCAAACAGCGCAACAGCGGAAAAAAAGCGGATAGCGGAAAATTTGTGCATGGTGAAAGTGTATCCAATGTGAAGTAGTAACTGATTTGTAGTCAGCAAGATACAAATATTGCTGGATTTGCCAAAGCAACGTACGCCTTCGGATCCTTTTGAACTATCCAGCGATCATTTTTCACGCATTACCGGCACAATCACCTCATTTCCTTTCACGCTGAACGTGTAAACGCCCGCTTTTTCGTTCCACTGCTTCACAATCGCCACAATGCGCGACCTGCTAGGGCCGACCATGCCCGGACCCATTCTCGCCCACGATAGAGCGGTGGATGATGGGGTTACCCGCATACTTTACCCAGGGACTCGATACCTTTTTGCCTGTACGGCCCCAGCAGCGATTTCGACCCTGCCAGGACGGTTTGCTCATCGGCCGTGTAAGTCAATAAGTGCCTTTATCCCCGAACATTTGCGGTGCCCAAAAGCCTTTCGTATCGAACGTATGGTCGCCTTTGGTGAGGCTGCGCAAAGGTATTCAGCGGGGAAAATAGAAGAATTGCATAAATCTGCTGCGCAGGACTTCATGGTTTGACCGCAATACGGTAGAAAAACGGGGAACTGTAAAACGCTCCGCCCGTAATATCGATCGCGGTGTTGGCGGCTGAAAAGGATTTGCCGTCGGTTAGTATCATCGTTCCTGTTATTTCGAAACGGTCCCCGGCCGCAATCTTCGTCAAATCCAACCCCACGGCTTCCAATGCTTCCTGCCCGGTGATAATCATGGTCGCCCTTGGATAGCCGGTCGAGGCATCCAAAGCGTAGGACGAAGCCGGGATAGACCGAAAGGCCTTGCCGGATACCGGATTGACGCCGTTATCAGGCGTATTGTCGACAAAACTGATCACAAGCCGATAGGACTCAAATAAGGAACCCTTATTTTGCGTAACAGCTTCATGGAGGCATTCCATTTTTGTTCCCTTCATATTGCCGACGCTGAACGAAAAGCTGGATGCGGTCACCGGGTAGGGTGAGACAATGCGCATATACCCTCCCGATTCAAGCGCGAATTCATCGATCCGGTCGTTTTCGAGCGGAGAGTCGCAGCCGCCTATCAGCATCATCAGGCCGAAAATGAGTAGCGAATGCAGGATGCCTTTGATGTTCAGCGACAGCCCGCATTGTCTGGGGTTCGGTGTATGTGTTGTCATGATTATTTGAAAATTTGAGCAGGATTATTATCCCAGAAAACTGCCTGTGCAGCATTGGATTTCTGCACCGCGTTGGCATTCCGGGTTACAAAGGAAGTCGGGTAGTAGAACGATCTGGCAAAGCCGCCCGGATTAACCTGCAGGGCGGGTTGCATGTTGGAAGGCATTCCTGTTCTTCGATAAAGGTTGTACGCTTCAACGCCATTGCCGTATAGCGCCAGCCAGTATTCCGTTGCGATGATGTTCAGCCGGGCATGGTCCGTCGCGGCCGCGTCGTACGCTTTCAGTACCAGATTAATATAACTGGTCACCTCATCGGCCCACACAATTTGTTTCGCTGTTTCAAATTCTGCGATTTTCGCATTTTCAATGGTAGCCAGGGCAAAGCTCCGTATGTCGGCCATCGACTTTTCGATCGCACTTTTCAACAATTCGCGTGGGATGCCGCCGGTACCCAGTGTAAGCGCCGCCTCGGCCAGCATGAAATCGACGTACGACCGCAGCATGATCGGGTGGATCCCTGCCCCTCCGGCGCCGGCGCCCAGCGAAACTGCCCGCCCGGCATCATTGTCGTACAGCCCGCCAGCGGGATACAGCCCCCAGGCAGTCCTGAGTAACCCGTCCGGTGGCATACTTTCGTCATTTAAGTGATCGCGGCCCCAATAACCGACGGGGGTAGGCAGGCAATAGACATCAGAAGCGGAATAATGTGCCGGTTTCCGGTCGTTTATACATCTTAATGCGTTGACGTCCGTTGGATTGGCAATCGTTTGCCGGTAAAAATAGTAGCGGATCCGCGGATCAGGAAAACTCTTGGACGCGTATAGCGCCGCCATATAATGGTTGGCCTGATAGTCGCCACCGCCACTTGGCGAATACTGGTCGGCGTAGCGTGGGTGACGGGTATCCGGGTTGGTCAGGTTCGAACCAAATTTGAATTGGAAGTTTTGGCCACTGGCGGCAATCAATCGGCCATCCGCTATTAAACCGGCGATACCCGCCGTAGCCTTCGCTTTGTTAGTCAGTCTTAAGTTCAGCAATGCTTTTAGTTTCAGTGAATTGGCAGCAGAGATCCAGTTTGCCGCATTACCGGCATAGTACAGGTCCCCGGGCGCGCCAGACCGCGGCGTCATCTCAAAGTTGGCGATCGCCTCGTCCAGTATCGTTAAAGCCGCTTCGTACACCGATGCCCCCGGGTCGGTCCTGGGGTTAAAATTGACTATATCAAGCGCCTCGCTGTAAGGAATGTCGCCGAAGCCGTCGACCAGGTTCAGCAGGACCGAGGCTTTGATGGTACGGGCAATGCCGGCATGGATAAAGAATCCGGACGTTTCGGCGATCGGGATCAGTGTTTTAACATCGGTCATGATGTTGGCGTAGGCATTCGTCCAGGCGATGTCAAATGTTCCGGGGGACACTGCATTGTCATAAAAAGCCGTCCCCTGGTTGAGCATTCGCGTCAGGCGCATTCCCGAATCACCCATCTGGTTGAAATGCGAAGCATAGTCCAATTCGATCCGGTTGAGAAGATAATGCATGTCTGTATTGCTGACATTGACCGCATTGGGGTTGTCCAGCAAATCCAGTGAGCATGAGCTTGCAAGAAGCGACAGTACGGCCAGCAAGCATGTTTTTGTGGTACGTAACATATAGTGTCATGTTTTGGAACAGATTTCGCTGGACCAAGCGGCGAAGACCCGTTCGTATGCTTAAAAGCTAAGCCTGAGGGTGGCGCCATACCGCCTTGCGCTGGGTCCCGTCAGGTATTCGAAACCCAGGCCATTGCCGACGCCCAGTCCCAGATTATCGGTGTCGAAATGGAGGCCGTCGGGGAAATGGACCGCCTTGTACCAAAGGTTGTTTCCGGTGAGGGAAACAGAGGCTCTCTTTATTCTAAGCTTGCTTACGATGGTTGCCGGCAATTGGTAGGATAGGGAAAGTTCCTGCAACCGGATCGTCGTGCCATCATAAATCCGGCCCTCGTCCGCGGAAAAATAAATGTTGTTAAAGGCGACATCCGAAGCCGTAACCTGGGAGTTGTTCGGTGCGCCGTCTGCCTTTACGCCGGGAATGATAAAGGTCTGAGCACGGTCGTAACCATTTTTGAGCCCGGTATCTGTCAGCAGGCCGCGTCCCATCAGCACGCCGGCCGCAGACGAGTAGATCGCGCCGCCATGCCGGTAGGATACCATGACATCCAGGCTTATTCCCTTAAATGTCAGGGTATTCGCCAGGCTGGTGGTGAATGCAGGGTTGGGATCCCCCAGGATAACCGGTGTTGTCGTGGCCTGAACATAGCCGTTGCTTCCGATGAGTAGCCGGCCATTTTCGTCACGTCGGAAACCGGTGCCCTTGATCACGTTGAATGGTTTTCCTTTCATGGCATAGTTACCAAGCCCTGCCCCGATGCCTGCAATCTGCACCTCTTCCAATGTCTGGCCCAGGTCGAGGACCTTCGGGAGGATACGTGCGTATACGAGGTTCAGGTCCCAGGAGAATGCCCCGCGTTTGACAGGGGTCGCGCTCAGGCTGAGTTCTATTCCTTCGTTGCGGATCTTGCCGATGTTGATGGTCGTGGAAGTAAAGCCGCTGGATGCATCGAGCGGAGAATTGGTTATCAGATTCCTCGTATTTCTGCGGAATACCGTCAGGTCGAAAGACAAACTGTTGTGAAACATCCTGCCTTCCATGCCAGCCTCGTATTCGGTATGCAGTTCCGGCCTGAGATTGGGGTTGCCCAGGTAATTATTAACGGAATGGGTCTGAATGGAAGCCCTGCTGCTGCTGAGAAACGCCCTGGCATTTTGGTCCAGCGTATTCCTGGTGCTATAAGGTGAAGGAAAGCCCGCAGACGTACCCACACCGATCCTTAATTTCAGGAAATTGAGAAAATCGGATTCCATCACCTTGTAGGCAGAAGTTGGAACGAACGATAAGCTGGCCGAGGGATAAAAAATCCTCCGGTTGGCGATTTCCACCGTCGATGTCCAGTCGTTTCGTCCCGCGACATTCAGGAAGATCACATTTCCGAAATCTGCCGTGACTTCTCCGAAAATACCCATCCGCGTTTCCTCCCATTCCGAATCGGAAGCCGAATTGTCGATAAAGTTATCGTGCCGGAAAAGGCTTCTGGCGAGCTGGTTTTGGCTGGTGGTAACTTTGCCTTCATGCAGGTCATTTCGCATGTTTGCACCTGCCTTGACCGAAAAGGAAAGGTTATCGCTGATGGTTTTGGCGTAGGTCAGGATCAGGCTGTTATCCCAAATTCTGTTACTGATGTCAAAAGTGGAGTAAAAGCCGTTGACGAAAGTTACCCCGCCTTTGTTGAGCATATACCGTTGATTTTCGGTATAAGTGTCCATCCCGACCTTGTAGATCAGGTTAAAGTCCGTCGCAAGCTGGTAGTTAAACAGCGTGGAAGCAAAGACGCGGTTAATCACGCTGGTCGTCTTGTAGTTTTTTAAAACCCACCGCGGGTTTGGAACGTCGTTGTTGCTGCGGAAATATACCGTTCCCCCGGTTACCGGATTTTCGAACGGCCAGCCCATCAGGTCGACTTGCCTCGGCGTGAACAGGACATTGGCCATGACGGAAGGGAAATCGAGGGCATTGTTTCCGTCGCCGCCGCTTAACGGAGGTGCGTATTGGTCTGTATTGACAAAATTAAAAGAGCTGATCACATGAAGCTTTTTGCTCAGCTGTGCATTTAGCCCGAGCCCCAGATTAAGCCGTTTCAGCCCGTTTTCCGGTATGTATCCCTGCTCGGTGTTATAACCGGCTGACATGTTGAAGCCTGCTTTCTCTCCCCCAGCCGATATATTCAGCGAGGTATTGGAGATTTTTCCTGTCCGGAAAAAATCCTTCACGTTATCGGGAAATACCTGCATTTGATAGGGACTTACCGAAGCCACGTAGGCGGCCATCGCATCCCGCAGTCCTCCCGAGGTGGTAAGGAACGCGTAAGGATGGGTGGTCAGTGCCGGATTGGCGTTTTGCGAAGGATAGGTAGCGGCCTCTTGCAGGGATGGGCCCCAGTTACTTAAAAAATAGCCGAGGTTTTGCTGAAATCCGCCCACATAGTCGTTCTGGTACCGCGGAAGATGTGCTTTGTTGGCGAATACGGATTGCGTAATGGCGTATTCGGCAGGACGGGCTTTTTTGCTGCCGTTTTTCGTCGTGACCAGTATGACCCCGTTCCTGCCCTGATCTCCGTAGGTAACGGTGGCCGCCAGCCCCTTCAGAACAGTGACTTTCTCGACATTGTTGGGATCAATATCCAGGAACCGGCTCGATGCCGACTGTCCTCCGCCGGTGAACCCGCCCCGGGAATTGGTGCTGGAATTAAATGGTATGCCGTCGACTACGAACAATGGTTGATTGGAGCCGGTGATGGAAGAGTAGCCCCTGATCGTCATATTGGTGCCTGTGCCGGAAACGCCCGATACGGAGGTAATATTCAATCCCGCGACCTTACCCTGCAATATCCTTCCGATGTCCGCTTGCGGCCGGTCTTGTATCGCCTTCTGGTCAATCGTGGTGACGGCATAGCCCAATGCCCGTTTTTCCCGGGCAATCCCCTGCGCGGTGACGATCACTTCTTCTAGATTCCTGTCGTCAGGCAGCAGCGCAACCGTAATTACATTCCGGTTGCCGACCTCGATTTCCTGCGTGGCTGTTCCCACGAAGCTAAATACCAGCGTAGCAGCACCTGCCGGGATGCCGATGGAATAAGTGCCGTCCGAGCCGGTGTTGGTGCCCGCGCCGGTGCCTTTGACCACCACGGAAACACCCGCAAGGTCGCCCCCATCGTCGGCCGCTGTTACTTTGCCGGTAATCTTTCTTTGCTGAGCCGATGCCCCAGGCCAGCATGAGCATGCCAAAAGCAGCCCCAAGAGTAGATTTTTCCTCATATGCTTCATGCTTTCACGCACTTTAAACTATTTCAGCAGCATAGTGTTTCACGCTTTTGGCGCGGGCAAGTTGCGACTCGTAATATTTGGACAAATAATGATAGATCACCAGCTCCTGCATTCTTGGCTCGGCAATGAGCAGTCTGATCGAAGTCATATGAATATGGCTGTAAAGCAGGCGCTCCTTTTGGGCGAGGGGCAAATGCAGGTTGTCCAGAACAGCCCTGTTCATGCCGGACCGGGTTTGGAAATATGTGGCAGCGTGCTTCACCACAGGCTGATCCTTTTCCGGGTTCAGAATATTTTCGATTAAATGCCTGTTTTCCCTGTATTTCTGGTTCAGGTTATGTTTTAGTTTGTCGTTCCCGGAAAACTCTTTGAAGTAGTTTTGGGACATGAACAGCATTACGTCATGCCGCTCTTTTAAATCGAGCGAGAAATCCGAAAATAGCATGTCGATGCTGCGCAGGGTAAAGAGCCAGCGATACTTTTCACCTTCCTCGCCCTCAATCAGATTGAGAAAGTTGATGGCTGCGAGACTGTCGTGATAGAAGAGCAATTCGCTCATTTCCATCGTTTCTGCACCATACCGCTCTATTTCCTGGTTATAAGTATCTACCTGAAATTTGTGCACTTCCCGGTTTTCAATGGAAACCTGCAATGCCTGATTCAGTCTCATGAGAATTTCCGGCCAGAAATTCGCCTTTTTACTATGAAACCTGATCCTGATATGGTCCTCCGGATCGGCGTAACGAAGGAAAAACCATTTGTCGATTGTTTCGTTTTCAATGAGCTCCTTACACAAGGGCCGGATCAGGGAAGTAAGGATTTTATCCGCTGTTTTGGTGCCGGCGTAAATCTTTACGTATAACCACTCACTTCCAATGGTGTATTTTCTTTTTCCCCCGATTACCGGATTTTTTTGAATGCCTGGTGCCGACGTTTTTTCTTTCCGTGTGAGTATGGAAAAGATGATTTCATTGCAGTACCTGTTGCCATGATTGTCTTTTAAAATGCAGTTTTCAGGTGTTTGCAAAAATTCAACCAATTTAATATCACCTTTTGACAGATATCCTTTTAAAACAGCCAATGCATTTTCAGACTCAGTATCAATTAAAAGCTGATTGTCACCTTGTGCCAGCAGCACAAACCTGGGGACATTGTACTCGTCCTTAAATTTCTTGAATGCTTTAAATATATCCCCTGATACATCAAAATGTTCCTTTTTTAAAGTCCATTGAGACTTCCTCAGAATAATGTTTTTATATTGAATGCGGGGAATATATATTTCTTCCTGATCAATAGCGGATGCCCAGGCAAATGGCTGGGTTAATTGCTGAAATTGTAAATCACAAAGAAATTTGTACACAGGCAGCCCTTTCGCAAAATTGTGCGCATTGGTAAGTGCAGGCAGAACTTCTTGATTTAATTTTTTGCTTCTCAATACAACTCGGTCTCCCGACACGGAAACCATTAAATCGCTGATTGGTATTTGAAATTCTTCTGCAACAGAAGACTGGCCCAGATATGGAATTTCATATTTGAATGTATGTGGTCTCATTAAAATATTGCCGATCCTGGATTGCGGCAGGTGAACAATCTCTGCAATAATCTTATGAGTCGAATTTTCTTCATAGCGGCAGGTGCTGCTCAATTCATCGGATATACTTTCGGAATCAAGCCCAAACCTTGCCAGGATATTATTGGATGATTTACCACCCAGCACAGTGAGGTCGAATACGAAATTATTTTCATCCAGCGACTCGCCATTGCTTGTCAGGAGCGTGCCAAATGCCTGCATACTTGGCGGAAAATTCAAGGGATTGCTGTCTTTTTCTACCAATGATTGCAAATCACTATCATTGATCAATATGACTGATTCTTTGCTTTTTTTCGCGTGCTGAATTTTCTGATAAATAAATCTATTCCTGTCCGACCAGTCCATGGATGGTGTTTTTTTCCTCTCGGGCAGGCTCAGATTATCCAGTAAGGGCATATGGTTTGATATTCTTCTTGAACTAATACCATATCCGATTCCGGATTCATTATCCAGGGCAATCGCCAGCGGGATTTCTTCGCCCTCATAGCGGGCCGTGAAATTGGTAATGAATGTGTCGAGATCTTCGTTTTTTGCTTTGAAATTAACCTTCAATAATTCCAAAACCTGCGCTGAGAGTGTTTCTTTAATTTTCGCACTTATTTTAAGGTTCGTGTCGTCGAAAAAAAGGTCGGTCTGAACCAAATCCTTTCCGGATGTATTAGGAAATGACTTGATGATTTTGTGATGCAGTTCAACGTAATGAGATACCGACCGTTTGTCATTGTCCAGTGTGTCGTTAATATCGTTGAGGAAGGCAAGGTACTTTTCCGCGGCAGGGATTTTTGCGAGCCTTTCCAGCAAATAGTTAAAAAAGGATTGACCTGTAAGCGTAGGTTCCAGATCACTGACCAGGATCTGGCTATCGATTAGGTTATTGATAAACTGGGTTGCTGTAATTGAATCTAGTTCATTGTCCATGCAAGCGGCCAGCTCAGATATGAATGCGCCACCGGTAGCCCGCTCGACCACCAGATCGATCAGGTAATTTTTCTTTATCCGGCAGGAGGAGTAGTTCCTCTTTTTATTTTTAAGCCTGTATTCCACCAGACGAAGGTTTTCGCCAAGCCTGTACATGCTGCTATTCGGTTTGTAAATCAGATATGGCCTAATCTCCTCATCCTGAGCAATAAATATAGCTATCTCGGCCAGGTAGTTCATGTCCAGGCGAGAGCGCTTGCGGATATTTTCATTGTTGACGCGAAAGCTGGTGTGTTCCAAATCGTGGAACGATCCCATCGAGCAACCCGAAAAGAGGCCGTAGGGTGTGCTTCGCATACACATGCGTGTATAGTATTTGTACAGGCTTGTCGCCAGCTTGATATCATTATCCGTCTGCGATTCAGGCAGTTTTAGCCATTTGACGAGTTCCTGGTAAAGGTCGGTGGATGCCGTGTAGATGGCTTCCTGGAACAATGGTGCGGAGAATGTCTCCCTCATAAAAGGGATGAGGTAGTTATGCCCTTTCTCTTGCACCAGGTTTTGTGAAGCCATCAGCTGGTCAATGGAAAGGAGGGGTTTTCTCAGAAGAAAGCGGTCTTTGAAATCGATGCCAGTCATTGCGAACAGAACTATTGTTTAGGTAATCTCACCAGAAAAAGAATTTCAGCCGGACTTTAAATGGCGTACACGGTCGTGCATTACGAATCGAGCCAGGTGCTGTAAGCGGCACCTGGCTCGAATGTGGATTAACAGGAGTGATTCTGGCAGGAACAGGCACCCTGACCGGTTCCGGCTTCCAGATCGACAGATCCTCCGGCCAGGTTTTCCAGTTGATCTTCATCCAGTTCATTGAGTTTTTCTTTCGCAACATCAATGATTTTTTTTCTTGTTTCGTCTGCGTTTTCCGATGGATTTGCGTTTTCGTCTTTCATGATCGTAAAAGTTAAAGTGTTAAAGTTAGATATGTATTTAAATGAAATTCATTAGGCTATTAGTTGCAGGAGTGGCGGTCGCAGCTACATCCAACCCAGCTGCCATCTTCTACGTCGACGCTACCACCCGATAGCTTTTCGAGCTGTTCGTCATCCAGTTCACTCAGCCTTTCCTTGGCTACTTCAATAATTTTGTCTTTGTCTTCTTCCGGATTTCCCGATTGGTTTAAATTCTCGTCTTTCATGATCCTGAATAGTTTATGTTTAAAAAAATGTTTGCAGCCTGTAAAGGAATCGAACCTTTGTTTTTCATGGTAATGAATGCCTTTCCACTAGACGAACGGGTTATTGTTCCGCAATCCGAATAAATTTATATTGTCTGACAAACCGTTTGACAAGAGCAGGCACTCATGGTCGTTTGTTCATTGTCATTAGCACCTCCCGAAAGTTTTTCCAGCTGATCGTCGTCCAGCTCGGCAAGCCTTTCCTTTGCTATTTCGATCGACTTGATTTTTGATTCTTCCGGCAGGTTTTGATTTTTATCTTTCATGATCGAAGCAATTTATTTTTTGACTGATACATGTTCCTGAAACTTTATTGGTTACCTACATATTTTACGATGCAGGTAACCAATGAAAGTAGTGCTTTTGATTAGCATGAGTGATTTTGGCAGGAACAAGCTCCCTGACCGGTTCCAGCTTCGAGATCGACGGCTCCTCCTGCAAGTTTCTCCAATTGGTCGTCATCCAGTTCGGTGATTTTTTCTTTTGCAACTTCGATCAATTTCTTAGTTGTTTCTTCTGCTGGTTTTTGATTTTCGTCTTTCATGATTGAAAAAGTTTTGTTTGAAAAGTTAGGAATCACATTTAAAGCCGGTGTAATCTTTTTTAAATGTTTGTAATCTGTAAAGGATTCGAACCTCTGTTTTTTCATCGAAAATGAAACGTCCTACCGCTAGACCAACAGACCATTGTATTTGCGTCGTAAATCATGTTTGCAAACTAAATGTCCAGCCACCGGTTAGGAAAATTTTTGCGACGAACGGCAATACATGAACGAATTGCCGTTCGTCGCAAAAAAGAGGACGTTAATCGCTTAAAATTGATATGGTCGCGTATAGCAGGTAGAATTGCTATGTTGTTTTTGACTTAATAACTAAAATGAAGAGCGGTATGGGAAGATATTTGGTTTTCATCGCTGCGTTTCTGGTAAACGCATTGTCTGTAAATGCGCAGACCGGATCGATCAAAGGTCACGCTATCGACGGGAGCCGTCAAGCTCCTGTGGAGTTTGCTTCTGTTACACTTTACACTTCCGGAGACACCAGCCTGGTGCAGGGAACGCTGACAGATACCTCGGGCTATTTCGAAATTGCCAACGTGAAGTCCGGCGTATATATCATCACCGTTACCTCCATCGAATATCAGAAGGTATTCAGAGGGCCCATTCAGGTGGACGCGGAACACGCAGTGGCCGATTTGGGGAATGTGACTATGACTACCGATCAGAAATTGCTTAGCGAAGTTGTCGTCAAGGGTGCCAGGCCACTGGTAGAGCAAAAACCGAACGGAATTGTCGTGAATCTCGAAAACAGCATCCTGTCAAAAGGCCGGAGCGGAACAGAGCTGCTGGGCGTGGTGCCGCTGGTTAACGTAGGCATGAGCGGCGGAATTTCCGTGCGTGGTAAGACCAATGTGCTGGTATTGATAGACAACAAGCCCTATTATGGCGAAACATTGACCATGATGCTTTCGAATATGAAATCGGAAGATGTCGTCAAAATAGAGGTGAACACAAACCCGTCGGCCAAGTACGATGCGGCAGCTTCCGGCGGGGTGATCAACATTATTACAAGAAAAGCAACACAAAACGGATTTACCGGGCAGTTCGACGGCCGGGTTTCTCAGGGTGAAAGGCTTCGGTGGAGCCCACGGCTGAACCTGGGATACCGGTACGACAAATTTTCGATGTTCGTGAACCTGGGTTACAGCTATTACGATGGAAAAAACAACCAGCATCTGACGAATTTGTACCGGTCGGATAACCAGTTATTTAAGAACGACGGTATCCATAATTACAAGAGAAATACGGTGCCGGTAAGCGCAGGAGTTTCCTATAATTTAAACAAGGCCAATACGGTAGGCTTTACATTCGACAATACCCATGACAAGCGGACCGACAATATCGGCGAGACCGCGGAGTTTTTCCTGGTAAACGAAGCCAGCCCGCTGCTGAACGGTACTGTGAGTAAAACGCTGGGGGAAAGTAAAAATCACCTCTACAATTACAGCGGCTACTACGAAGGGAAGTACAGCAAAAGCAGTTTGAATTTTATCGGCACATTCAGCAAATACAACAGTTCAAGCCTGTCCGACATTTTTTACTACGACTTTGACGCCAATCGTGCCAGGCTTGAAGACAGCGACACCCGCATCAACACTGCGAATGGCGCGGATATCAAACTCCTGGTTTCTCAGCTGGATTACAATTACGATATAAGTGATAAAACCTCACTGGAAGTAGGCGTGAAAGGGATGTATACCCGTTCCGACAATTCGATCGACCAGTTCCAGATCCAGAATGGTGTGGAGGCACCGATAGAAAATCCGTTTGCGCGATCGGGATATGAGGAAACGATTTTGGCCGGATACCTTGCCTTTTCGCAGGAAATCGGAAAAATAAAGCTTAACGGCGGGATCCGTGCGGAGCAGACCAAATCGGATGTTCAGCATGTGGGAAAAAGGGACTTTCTGAATTTCTTTCCCTCATTTTTGATCCATAGCAAACCGTCGGATAATTATCAATGGGCCCTTTCTTTCAGCAGAAAAATCAATCGTCCCGCATTTTCTATCCTGATCCCATTTGTGGCCTATTCCGGAAAGTATGCCATCCGGCAGGGCAATCCTGCGCTTACACCGCAGTATAACAACAACCTGGAATTCACGCAGACCTTTAAGCAGCTGAACGTCATCCTGGGATACACGCATGTTAAAAATGCGATGTTCGACATTCCCAAGATTAATGACGAGACGAAGGTGACTACGTTTTTGTACCAGAATATGGATAGCCAGGACCAGTACTCGATCTCCCTGGTATTCCCTTTCCATCCTTTAAAGCAAGTGAACAGCAGCGTGACATTGTATGGCGGCTACACGGTTTTGAACGATGCCGGATTGAACCAAAACGTGGCTTTCAACAACGCCGCATGGAGTGGCTACGGGCAGATGATCAACACGATCAGCTTGCCGAACCATTGGAAAGGAGAGGTTTTGTTTTACTATCAAACGCCGAGGCTCGAAGGCATCGACAGACTGAAAAGTACTTCGAGCCTTGATTTTGGTATCGGCAGACAGATTTTCAATCAGCATGGCAATATCAAGCTGAGTGTTTCCGATGTTTTCCGCCAAAGAAGGTGGAGAGGAACGTCGCATTACGGAAATGTAAATATGACGGTCAATAATTTCTATGACACCCGCCGGGTACAGCTCTCGTTCAGCTACAATTTCGGGAAGCAAACAGTGAAGAAAATCAAAGAAAAATCAATGGGCAATGAAGATCAGAGAGGCAGAATGTACTAGTGAGGTGATCGACGACATCCGCACCGCCCTTGATCGGAATGCATTCCATTTAAAATATGCGGGTTATGGCAGCGGGTTGCTGAGTGTCGCATTATTCTATTCCTACTATTCCAAATTCAGGAATGATGAAAAGTATGCGTCGCTCGCGATCGAATATGTTGAAAAAAGTATTAACGCGATTTCATTGAAATTATACGATGATAAAATATTCTACTTCAGAGAGATTATTGAAATAGGCTTATTTGTTCAGTTTGTTAAAAATGAAGGCTTGCTCACGCGGATCGATGCAGCGATATTAGACAAGCTGGACAAGCAGATTGGTGTTTTCATGCGGGTGAAAATACAGGAGGGAGAATTGAATCACTTTGGTGCGATGTTCGCCGGGGAGTATTTCCTAACGAGAGTACAAGTGAATCCGCAGACGGCCGATCATTTAACAGACCTGGTAGATGCATTTGAAAAGTTTGCGATCAAAGATGAAAAAGGGTACTCCTGGAAATGGCCGTTTGCAAAGAGAGATGGAATTTATCTGGGAATGGTTTGCGGTTCATCAAGGGTGATCACATTGTTATCGGCGATTTATGAGAACAATATCCGTCCGGGCGACTGTCACCATATCATCGACCAGGCAACGGACTTCCTCCTTCACCATGAACAAAAGCCGGATCCGGGCTATTTTCCGGCAAAGGCAGGAAGCATGGACAAGGCTAATGCGCTGCTGGACGGAGATTTGTCCGTTGCATGCGGCTTATGGAATGCCTGGAAGGTTACAAAAAGGGAAGATGTAAAGAATGCCGTCGACCGGACTTTGGATCTTTGCTGCATCAGGCATATGCTTGACGATTGTGGGGTAAGCGATGCCAGTATTTTATATGGCACTACCGGACTGGCGCTTCGATTTGATTGGCTGTACACCGCAACAGGGGAGGAGAAACTGCGAAGCACCGCGGATTTTTGGTATGCGGAATCTATCCGGCAGAGAAAATTCGACAACGAAACGGCCGGGTTTATGGCCAGGTACAATCAAGGCTACCTATCCACCAACATTGCTTTTCATGAAGGAATTGCAGGAATAGGGATCGGTTTGATGTGTTTTTTGGACAAAGACTTGCCACTACCGACCATGCTCATTTAGGAAAACTTTAAAAGACAATAACATGATCTTGGACCCAATTGCAAAAACAGAAGCATATTCCTCGACCGAATTGATTCATCTGGTCGATCATAAAATCGGTTTAAATGCGACAAAAGGTGACGGACTTTATGCCGGCGAGCTGGGTATCGTATTGTTTTACCTGCATGCATTCCTTCTGGAAGGCGATGTGAAATTTAAAAACAAAGCCTTAAAGAAACTGAACGAAGTCATTGAAAGAATAGGAACACCTTCGGGGCTGACAGGTTCCATTTCTTTATCAGCCGGGTTTACGGGGCTGGGCTGGGTGCTGTTCCTGCTAAAAAAATACGAATTGATCGGCGCCGAGTACGACGATTTTAAGACAGAGCTGGACGAGCGGATCTACAAAAGGGCTTTGCTGGAAATTGGTCATCACAACTTTGACTACATGCATGGTGCGTTAGGCGCGCTGACTTATCTGTGCGAGGGTGACGTCGCAAACCAAACCGTAAGGGAGCATATTACTGCCCTGGCGCAGGGACTGTTAAGCAGCAGACCAGCCGGGATAGATTATATCAAAAACGAATACATCTACCGAAAGCTCAAATTCACTGTCGAAGATGATCTGAATTTTGGTCTCGTCCACGGGCTTCCGGGCATTTTGCTAGGGTTGCTGGGCGTGTACGAAAAGGGGTTGCTCCAAAACGAAATCCGCGATGCCGTTGAGCGGGGTGTGGGTTACATGCTCTCCCTGGCGAAATTCGAAAATGAGGAGGACCTTGACAAGAGCATTTTTCCTACCAATCAAATGCTGTCGTTACCGGCGGAAGACCCTCAGAATGTGGGGTTTTATACATACAGAATGGGATGGTGCTATGGAGATCTGAATCAGGTCATGTTGCTTTACCGCGCAGGCAGTGTGCTCGGCAATCCCGGCTGGATTTCGATAGCCGGCAGGTTGGGAAGCAGGTGCTTAAAGAGAAAAACGCAGACTGAGACATGGGTAGACAACCCGCATTTATGTCACGGATCCAGCAGCCTTGCGCTGATATTTCAGCATCTGAAACAGTTTGATCATGAGATGTATGCAGGCTACGAGGGTGGTGTCGCTTTTTGGGAGAATGAGACTGAGAAATATCAGGACAAGATACTTCACGACGACGCAGCGACGGATGTATCCTTTTTGAGTGGTTTGTCGGGTATCGCGCTGGCGCGGTTTGCGCTGGAAGATCCTCAATATAACGAGTGGCAAAAAATCATGTTACTGTATTGAGCTATGAAAAACGTAAGGTTAGGACTCCTGGACTTTGGCTTGCGGGGCGGCACCACCAATAGCCTGCAAATACTCAGCGATTTGGTGGAGTACGCTCAGCATGCGGATCAATTGGGTTTTGCAAGAATATGGCTCGCCGAGCATTACTACGGTCATAAAACACACGCCTGGACTACCCCCGAACCGCTCATTGGTGTGCTTGCCTCCGCCACCAAAAACATCCGGATAGGGACGGCCGGTATTTTACTGTCTATCCATCAGCCCTTTCATATCGCTGCGCGGTTCAAGTTGCTCAACAGCCTGTTCAGCAACCGGATCGATCTCGGCGTGGTAAACGGGCGTGTCAGTGACAAAGTGAAGGCGTATGCGCTGGAAGACAGTTCAAAAGATATCAAAGCAGGTTTCGATAAGTCCCTGGACGAGTTACTGTTTTTTTTGAGAAATGAGGATGAGCTCTTTGATGATGGCGACGGAATCGTTTTGCCTCCCTATAAAGCTGCCGTGCCGGAATTGTGGGGAATGAGCGGTTCATTGAACGGGTTAGACCGTACGCTGCGGAAAGAAATGAATTTCTCCCGCTCGTTATTTCACAAGGGAGCCGACCTGGAACCGCATAAAGAGCTGATGCAGGCATTCAAAGAGCGGTATCAGGCTTCATTCGGATATGCCCCCAAAATTAATCTGGCCATTTCAGGCGTGTGCCTGGAAGGATATAAGCCTGGCAGGAATGATCAGTTCAGTGAAAAGGAGCATCCGGAGCACTGTCACATGGGCTGCCCCGATCGGTTTTATGATGTAATAGCCAATTATCAGGAAACTTTCGGAGTAGATGAATTCATATTTACGGACCTGTTGACCTCGCATTCAGACAGAATGAAAAGTCTGGAACAAATCCAAAAGAGATTTAACTGAACCATGGAAGCAAGCGGCATCATCGGTCTTTCGGAAAAACTGGCGGGATCTTTTGTCTCCGGCGAGCAAAGCGAGCTGCTGGAATTCGAAAGAAAAACGCGCATTAATCGCCTTGACAAGAACGAAATTTACCGGTTTCTGGGAGAAGAGCCCGGAAGAATGGCGGTGGAGGTCGTTGACAGGTATTCCGAGGCAGTGAACGTGGCCCGAACGAAGTCGTGGAAGTTTTCGCTGGGCTATTTCGAACGGGCGGATGCGGGGCTGGCATTGCTCACGGGAAATGCACATTTATACGCGAGGCTGTTTTACCATTCGGGCTGGTCTTTTTTCTATTATTCAAAAGGCGTATATGCCAAAGCGGTAGCGCATCTGAACCAAGGTCTGGAACTATCCGAACGCCTCGAAAATCAGGGAGCCGCTTTCCTGGCATTCAGGAGAATATTGGATCAGATTCCTAATCTGGCTAAAATTCACTTGCAGGACGGTCGGGTCTGCCAGGCGCTTGAACTGCACAACGGAATTTTGAAAGCGCTGGTTTACAACGACTATACCTCCCTGCCCGGAAAGTGGCAAACTGGCATGTTTGATCACGATGGTTATTCCAGGCAGCGGGGTATCGACGATGTCATGCTGAATACGACTAAAACGATTTTGGCACATTCCCAAAGAGCAGAAGAACGGGCCTTGTATGAAGTCATTTTCAGGGATATAGGTCATTTTGAAATTTCGAACGACCATCTTGAAGTAATCGGAAGATTTATTTCCCTGAAACGGTCATTCTTCGCGCAGGCGCACGACGCATTCTTATCCAAACTGAATGAGTTCCTGGTATTGCCTATGGATACCTGTTTTGACCTGTTAAAACTGGCCGTGATCGCCAACTATCTGGATCTTGCCCGGAAAAACATGAAAGGGGAAAGCCTTCGGCGGGTTTGTGAAAAAGTAGACGATTACATATCCTTTCACCTGCATCCTCAGCCTTCCGAACGATTCCTTATTCTACTGATATACAAAGAGTTTCCTTACTTAAAACAAAGCAATCAGCCTGCATTCATTTAGCCACTTACTCCAAAAGCATATGAAAAACAAATATAAATTTTTTCGCCAACTGGACTACATGGATTGTGGGCCAACTTGTCTGAGGATGGTTACTGCATTTTATGGCAAAGACTATTCCCTCGATTTTTTCAGGGCCAATGCGCACATCGGGAAGAACGGCGTAAGCCTGAACGGCCTCTGCCAGGCTGCGGAGAAAATCGGTATCAAAACGCTGCCCGTCAAGCTGAGCTACGAACAGCTGGCCACGGAGGTGCCGCTGCCATGTATACTTCACTGGAACCAGGAGCATTATGTTGTTTTATATGATGTGAAGGAAAAGAACTTATTCCGCAAAGAAAGCGTCCTGATCGTTGCGGACCCGGGCCACGGGCTGGTGAAGGTGGATAAAAAGGTCTTTATGCGGAGCTGGGCGAGTTCCCACGATGAAAAAGGCGTGGCGCTTTTACTGGAACCCACACCGGAATTTTATGATCGCGCCGAGGAGCACAAGCAAACGCCGATCGGGTTCAAATTCCTCTTTCAATATCTCAGGCCCTACAAACGATATCTCGTGCAGATATTTCTGGGCATGTTGCTGGGCAGCCTGATCAGCGTATTGTTCCCGTTTTTGACACAAAGCCTGGTCGACTACGGCATACAGCTGCAAAACTATAATTTTATCCACCTGGTATTGTTTTCCCAGCTATTGCTCTTTTTAGGAAATATCGGGGTCGATATGATTCGAAACTGGATTTTGCTGCACGTCAATACCCGGCTCAGTGTTTCGATTATTTCCAACTTCCTGACGAAGCTCATGAAGCTGCCCATTAATTTTTTCGAATCGAAAAACGTCGGGGACATATCGCAGCGCATCAATGACCACCATCGGATAGAGGAGTTCCTGACGGGTTCGACTTTAAATACGCTGTTCTCGATGGTCAACCTGCTCGTGTTCTCGGTGGTGCTTTCGACCTATAACATTTCACTTCTGGGAATCTTTTTTATCGGGAGTATCATATCGGTGAGCTGGGTTTTTGTTTTTCTGAACCGCCGGAAAAACCTGGACTATATGCGGTTCCAACGGCTGCGGGAAAATCAGAACAGCATTTACGAACTGATTACCGGAATGCAGGAGATCAAGCTCAACAACTGCGAACAGGCCCGGAGATGGGAATGGGAAAGGATTCAGGCCAAGTTGTTTAAAATAAGTGTCGAAAGCCTTTCATTGGAACAATACCAGGAAATAGGCGCCAACTGTATTACGCAGATCAAGAATATCCTGATCTCGTACCTGGCTGCCAAATTGGTGATGGAACAGCAGATTACCCTGGGAGCCATGCTGAGTATCTCCTACATCATCGGGCAAATGAACGGTCCGCTGAACCAGATCATGAACTTCGTCAAGAAAGTGCAGGATGCAAAAATCAGCTTGGACCGCCTGGGTGAAATACACAACAAGCCGAATGAGGAATTGGACGAGGAGTACCATATGCAGGGAGGCCATATGGACGATGCAGAGGACCTGGATATCCTGAAACTGAACAGTTTGGAAAGTGATACCAAAGGCATTGTGCTGAACGACGTCTCATTCAGGTATGGAAGCAGTACTTCCCCCCTGATTCTGAAAAATGTTTCGATGCATATTCCCAAGGGAAAAGTGACGGCGATCGTGGGTTCCAGCGGCAGCGGGAAAACAACATTGCTGAAATTGCTCCTGAGGTTCTACCCACTGTCGTCCGGGCAGATCACGGTGGATGGAGAGGACCTCGACCAGATCTCTGCCAAAGCGTGGCGGAAAGAGTGCGGTACCGTGATGCAGGACGGGTTTATTTTCTCGGACACCATTGCCAGGAATATCGCTGTCGACGGCCAGCGTATTTTGGAGTCAAGAATGAAAAGAGCGATCCACGTAGCGAATTTGCAGGATTACATCAAAAAGCTTCCACTTGGATTTACCACGAGGATCGGTAACACGGGCGCAGGGATCAGCGGTGGCCAGCGTCAACGGCTGTTTATAGCACGGGCAGTTTACAAAGATCCGAAATACATGTTTTTCGATGAAGCAACCAGCGCGCTGGA
The DNA here is from genome assembly GCF_000382205.1 of Dyadobacter beijingensis DSM 21582. Taxonomy (GTDB): domain Bacteria; phylum Bacteroidota; class Bacteroidia; order Cytophagales; family Spirosomataceae; genus Dyadobacter; species Dyadobacter beijingensis. The sequence continues at coordinate 1,143,428 of NZ_KB907789.1, read as the reverse complement.
TGCCAACAACGAAAAGGTCATTATGGAGAACCTGGATGAATTTTTCAAAGGAAAAACAGTTGTGGTGATTGCACACAGGTTAAGTACCGTGAAAAACGCCGATCAGATTGTGGTGCTGCATAACGGTGAAATCCGTGAAGTGGGAACACACCAGGAGCTGACTGCCAAAAAGGGATATTATTTTGAACTAGTTAAAAATCAATTGGAGCTCGGAGCTGCCTAAAACTATGGAAACAAAAGATACAAACTCGGAATACGAAAGAGTGAGTGACGAAATTCAGGACATCATCGGCCAGATACCGCCGTGGATTGTCCGGTGGGGCATCTCTGCGCTGTTTGGTGTCGTGATCGTCATTCTCATCATAGCGGCCAACATTTCCTTTCCTGACATTATCATCGGAGAAAGCCAGTTGCAGGCCAAAGAGAAGCCGCGCAGGGTCAGCTGGTTTGTATCCAACCCCGGCGACGACTATTCGCCCCTGGTGAAGGAAGGGCAGCAAGTGAAGGCCGGCGACAGCCTGGTAGTGGAGAAAGGGTCTTTGAAAAGAACCTATTTTCGGTCGACGATCGCCGGTACCGTCTCATTCTCCCAGGGTTACAAGGAAAATGCCGATAAGCGGACGATATGGGTTGTTCCCGATATCAAAAACTACGAAGTTCTGGTCAAGATTCCTGTTAAGAATTCAGGGAAGGTCAAGGTAGGGCAGGAGGTAAAGATAAGCCTCGACGAGTTTTCGCAGAACGAATTCGGCTTTATTGTCGGGAAGATCGTTTCAGTACTGCCGGTGAAAATAGAAGGCCAGTACCGTGTGAATGTCGAGCTGGTCAACGGACTTGTCACCAATACGGGCTACAAACTGGAAAAGCAGCCGACATTTGTAGGAAAAGCAGAGATCATATTAGACGAAAAAAGCATACTGAACCGGATTTTTGGAGGACTGTTTGACGCGTAGCTGACGGAAACCTGAGCCGGTAGAAGGCTATTGAAATTATCGGCTCCCGTCGATAATTTCAATAGCCTTTTCCATTAACTCGTCACGATCTTCCGTGATACCTTGAATGGTAGGAGTGATCCGGATGTCGGGAATGATGCCGACGCGCTGCGTTTGCCGGCCATCGGGATAAAATACCCCGACAGCACTGATATAGGTCATCAGATTACCCGGGAAATAGATAGGGGACGTGTTGCCATCCGCGCCGGCAGTGGTACTTCCGATCACTTTGACTTTCGGAGCGGTCCGGAATGCCATGGCGGTATATTCGGCAGCGCTCTGGGTGAGTTCATTGATCAAAATCACAACCTGTCCCTTGAAATAATCCGCGTTATCCGCGCCGATCTCAATGGGGCTTGCGAATTCAAAAAGGCCGGGCTCGGTCAGTTTCGCAACGGAATACTTTACAAATTTCCGGGGAGCGGGAAGTAAAGAATTTGAGAATGTATCCACCAGATCGTCACTGGGGTAGCACCTGAGATCGATGATCAAACCCCTGGATTTAAGGATTTCCGGCGTGATTTTCGGCAGGTAGCGGTTCTTGAATGAGCCCGGATACAGATAGGAAATGTCCGGCCGGATCATTCGGAAGCAAGTGTCTTTCCGTTGATTTTTCCGCGGCACCGGCATGGTTTTCAGGTCATAACTTTTGAGCGTCAGTCTCCCGGTTTCGTGGCCGCGTTGGTAATCGACGACAATCAGGGAATCGTTGGTCCGCAAAAGCCTGGCGGCGATTTTACGCAGCTGTGTAGGATAGTTGGAAGCCGGCGTCACCGGAAGAGACCCGCGGATAATTTCCGTAACCGCCGTTCCGTTGATTTTTTGGAGTATATCCCCCTTTTTCAGCCCCGACTTCGCACCCAGTACTTTATGGTAATATCCCGTCACAACGGCTTCATTTTCTACGAATGAAACATCGACCGCTGCATTTCTATCACCGAAATAGTTGTTCAGCACCGGGTCGCCCTGCATATCCGCATGCGTGTCGTTGATCCGCGCAATGAGTTTCAATGCGGTTAGTTTGTACTGTATCTCATCGGGGGCATTGAGGAACTTGGGGATAAATTCGGGTAGGACATCGTTCCAGTTTCCGTCTATCAGGTTTCTGTATGGAAAATAATACTGGATCGTATTCCAGTAACGGAACAGGGCCAGCAAACGAAACCCGGCGTCCGGGTAGTGCATTGCTTCGTAAGGGTTTTCGTTTTTAAATTCCGGATTTTCCTCCTCCGTGTTTCCAATGTAGTAGTGCTCCCCGGTCCTTTCGGCGTTTTTAACGGCCGTTAGCCGGGATTTTAGTTTGTCATGAAAACCGGAAGACTGAATCCAGTTTAAATCAGGATGAAGTGCAATTTGACCGCGTTGTGTCTCAGTATATTTTTGTTCTTCGAAAGGGCCCAGGCTGTCGATCCAGGACAACAGCAATGCTTGTTTTGCCGGCTTGCTGCCTGCTTCCCGATATTTGATCAGTATCCTGAACAGTTCATAATCCCAGTTATATTGACCTCTGGCTACGGCGGGGTGGTGGTACTTTAAAAAACCCCAGATTTTACCGAGTTCGGCCAGCTCGTTGCCCGGGATTTTCTGCAACTGTTCCCGGGTGAGCGTCGAGCCGCTATCAAACTCTTGATCGTCTTCCGCTTTTGCCAATGGCTTTGCTAATGTTTTAGACGCAGTGATCTGCGAAAATGAAAAGTTGCTTACCAGGACGAAAGCAACAACTATCAACTGTTTCATAAGACTTCCATTTATAATTGGCTTCTGCTCATGAGCCCGGTCAAGCCATAGCAGTGGTTACAACTTGCTAAACTCAACGAATTCGTAGGCGGGGGAGCTTTCAACCAATTGTCTTAAAACAGATGCATGCCCGTTTCCAAATATCACCAGTATCCGATCCTCATTGCTCTGGGTGATCTGCTGTAATTTCCTGAAAATGCGGAGGTTCCTGTTATACCACCAAATGGAAAGAATATCCGCACCCCGATGGTCTTCCAGTTTGAAATTACCGATCAGATAACTGCCGAACCCCAGCTTATGGACTTCTTCTGAATTCATATATTTGAAATAATCCAGAAGGGTGAGCTTTGCGGCCAGTTTATCATCATAGCTGTACCAGTTCTGGTACATGGTTACGAACTCGTCATTGGTTTTTACATTGTATTCTTCAAAAAATGCCTGAAAATATGCAGAATCGATCTTTACCAAATCTTTGTCAAAAGATTCGGAATCAATGCTGTACAATGTATCCAGGTTGAGTTCACTGGCGATCCGCATAGCCAGCTGATACCTTTCGTCCCTTTGATCTGAAAATTCCCCTTTCTTATAGCTATTCAGTTTCCTGGTAGCTTCCCATTCGGGAAATGCTTCAATGGCAATTTTTGTAGGTTTGAATTTCTTGATATAGTTGACCAGTTCGGTAACTTCCGATTTCTTTGGCTCAGTCAATACATCAATCTGATCGCTCTTTTGCACTTTGGCCATGTCCTTGTTAGGGTAATCGAAATGAAACGATCCGGCGATGAGCACCTTGGCCCGTTGCTTTGGGAAAAAGGCCAATGGGCGTTTAATTTCCTCCGGCCTTTGTGCAAGCAAAACGGCCGTGTTCAGCAGAAATATGATCAGGCAGGATAGTAATTTCATATTCGGTACCGTTTTAATGCGTCGTCTCAATGAATGCTGCATTCCTCAAAGTTTTTCCAGCCCGGCTTCCAGTATTGTTTCGTCGGATAGCTCATCCATGATGGCATGCTGTACGTGCACGATGATTTTTTTCAGGTCTTCGCAGTATACCGAAGGGTTGTTAAAGTGTCGGGCAACGCTGTACCGATGAGGCAGAAAGCCACCACCGCAGACATAGGCTACCGGGCATTTCCGGCATTCGGGGGCAAGCCGTTGATGGCTTTGATGGTACAGGTTCATTAACGGCGAACCAAGTGCCTGTCCGAAGGAATGCGTTTTCAGGTGGTAACTTTCTTTGGTAAAAGCATCGCCGCATATCTTCATCGCGTCGACGGTTTCTATGCTTCCGTCCGTTTCGATCACGAGATAGTCGTTGGTTTCCTGGCCCAGCATGTCAAATCCCTGGCCCAGGCCGAGACAGTTTACAATGATCTGGGTGAGGAAACGTATATTGGGCTTCGATTCGTCGACGTCGTAAAACCAGGTATCAAATAGTTTTATCCACCATTCGGCATATCCTTTCTGCCTGGGTTTGTTGCTGTGGTGGTGATGTGGGAGGAGAAAGTCGATATTGGAAGCCCTGGTGCTTTTAATGAATGAATAAATCTCTTCGGGGTCGGTTTCGGGGTTCTGAACGCCGAGCAGCGCAAAGGGATAATTGTTTTTCCAGCAAATTTCCAGGCCATTCATTACGGCCAGGAAGCTTCCTCTTCCCTTGTGGTCTTTCCTGTGCAGGTCGTTGATTTTTTCGGGGCCGTCAATGCTGATCCCCAGTGATACTTTATGCTTGCGGAAGACGTTAATCCACGCATCATTGAGCAATATTCCATTGCTCTGAATGGCGTAATGGATATGGGTTGCGTTTCCGATTTCCGCAGAAATGTGTGTGAGTAGTTCGTCAAATTTCGAAACGGGCATGAGCGTTGGCTCACCCCCGTGAAGGATCAGCTGAAAGTTAGGAACGGAATGCTGAGAGAAGTAAATTTTGAGCCTGGCAATCAACTCATTAATGGTTGATTCATCCATGAACTTGGGTTGTTTTAAAAAACTCAGATCTCCATGGCTGTACATATAGCAATAGGTGCAATCCAGATTACACCTACTGCTAATTTTTAAAATTAACCCTTTCAGTAAATGCCCATTCATCGCCTAGTTTTTTTCATCATCGAGTCTTTCACTCATTATCTCTACCCAGCCGCCGTGAATATTTTCACCAATGATTTTGTTGGCTCCCTTGCTAATTTCATCCAGGGCTTTTTTAGCTCCCTTTTTTTTACCAAACAGTTTTTTGTCGTCTTTTCCCATGATCGTATTATTTTAGGTTGTCTAATAACATACTCGCTTTTTGCCAGATAGTGGTGTATTCAAATTCATAAACAGGCCGCGTGGGTTCTCTGTCACCACCTCTCAATACAGACGCGTCCTGAGATTCAAGGATTTCGAGCCTTTGCGGATTGGTGGTGTCATTCTGCAAGGATTTGACCATAAGTTCATCGATAGAAAGTCTCATATGTATCAGGATTTATGTGAGCTGAACAAAACAACATCAAATGGATTCGAACGTCAAAAAATTGAGATAGCCAGCTGTGAAAAGCGACAAACGGTATGTTTTTTGCGGTGAACGACCGGTTTGACGGAATCAGATCGTGATGCCTTCTATTTTCTTCCGGACATCATCCCTGAAAGTCCGCCCGATTTGAAGCCTTCTCGCGTCTTTCAGCTTGATTTCGTTGCCCTCCAGGGCCATTACGTCCTGGAAGTTCACGATGAAGGACCTGCTGATGCGAAGGAATGCTTGTTCCGGTAGTTTCGCTTCTATCTCCTTCATCGTCATCCGGATCACAATATATCCCGATGTATTGATGGGTTCTTTCAGGAATATCTTGAGGTAATCTTCCATCGCCTGGATGACCGAGATATTGTTAAAAAACAGCCGCATATTTTTCTTGTCAAACTTGACGAATGCGGAGTCATTTTCTTCCTGGACTTCCTGTGGTACGCTCAGCCACCCAGTTCCGCCCCGTACGCCGTCCTTCATGCTTTTCATCTCCTTTACTTTTTCAATGCTCCGGATGAATTTCTCAAATGAAACAGGTTTCAGAAGGTAGTCCAGGGCATCAAAATCGTAGCTTTTGAGCGCATGCTCGACATAGGCTGTCGAGAAAATGACGAGGGGCCTGTGCAGGCGGAGTACATTGAGCATTTCAAACCCAGACATTTCGGGCATGTTGATGTCCAGCAAAATAAAGTCGGGCTTTTTGGTTTGTATCACCGAAATGGCCTCCACGGCATTGTTGCAGGTTGCTATCAGTTCGATGTCGGGTAACTTTCCCAGGTAGCGGTGATAAATGTTTTGGGCGAGTGGCTCGTCTTCGACAATTACACAGGTTATTCGATTATGCTCGCTGGACATGTGTAAAGTTTTTGGAGATGGTGATGCAGCCGGCGCGCACGATCCATACCGGACTTCATGCGCCGAAGGCTGAGGAATTCGTTCTGGCTAACAGATGCTTCAAATGTGGAAAATTAAATCCGGAGCCATAAATTTATTCGACAACCCAACCGCTGTTTTCGACATACCTGCCCAATTTTACGACTTCCTGCGCGAGGCTTGCTCCTGCGCGATTTTGCCTTTGTAGTATTTGTGAAGAAAATGATAAATCAGCAATTCCTGTTCACGCGATTCTGAAATCAGTAATCTGTTACAGGTCATGTGGACCAATGATCCGATCTGCTCCGGCGAAAATGAGGGGTTAATCAGCACATCTTTCAGGTTAGCCGAAAGTTGGGTGCATAGTTCACCTATCTGGCCTTCCGTATGGTCGTCGTCCGTTTCCATAACGGTTACTACCTGCGGCCGTAATGCCCTGAATTTTTCGTTTAGTTGAATTTCAACCTTGTCGCCATTCGCATAGTCGCCCAGGAAGTTCACCATAAACTGCCTGGTGAGCAGAGCCTTTTCCTCCGGCTTAAATCCAAATGAATTCAATGTGGCGTCGATGAGTTTGCAGGCATATAACCACCGGTATTCGTCCGCTTCATGTTCGACGATCTTCTCAATCGAACAAGCAACCCAGTGACTATCGATGAAAAAAATCGTCTCGGCCAATTCAATATTTTCGGCCCCATACCGCTCCAACTCCCGGTCGTATGTGCCGATCACAGATTTGTCGATCAGGTTTTGATCGGTAAATGGCGCCAGGTTTTTCTTCAAATGCATCACAATTTCCGTAGGATTGAATGCGTCCGAACTACTGAAAAACCGCAACCGGAGATGGGGGAGTGGGTCCTGGTAGCGAATAAAAAACCACTTTTCAATCCGGCCTTCTTCCAATAAATGATCGCAGAAAGGCCTTATAATCTCCGTAAGAATCCTATCTGCGATGGCAGTACCCGTGTAAATCTGCACGTAAAGCCAGGGATCGCCGAAGCTGAATTTCCTTTGAACGTCCGGTATGGAACAAGACCCCGTTTGCGAAGGATTCGGGACATGGTTCACCGATTTTAATGGAATGACCACTTCATTCGAATAGGAGCCATTCTGATCTTGAATAATGCATTGCGACGGCACCGACAGAAATTCTTTCAACTGTGCCTTGCCCTTTTTTTCGACTTCCTCCCTCAAAATGGATTTGGCCAGCGGTAAATGTAAGTCGAGCAGCATCTCATTGTCACCTTCAATCAACTGAACATATCTGGGGACACGGTACTGCCGGATAAACCAGTCCAGGTCGAGGGAGCCGGATTTTTCGATATTCCAGGTTTTTCTACTCAGGATCAGGTGATTGTAGGTCACCCTGGGCAGGACCGGCCGCCCGCTCAGCATGGACCATCGCCAACTGAAACTAATCGCGTCTGTTTCATTTTGAATATCACAAAGAAACTGGTAAACCGGCAGCTCAGACCCGTAGTTGTGTGCATTGGACAGCCTGGGTATCACTTTCTTGCCCAACTTTTTCGAACGCACCGTGACGCTGCCACCGGCAGTCACAGACACAAGCAGATCATCGACAGGCAATTGATTTTGCGCTTCTCCCGAGGACAGCGTAATGTATGGAATCTCGTACGCGTACAAGGGCGGGTGCGACAGCACATTTCCGGTTTTCGTCTCAGGCAAAAAGACAATTTCTGCCAGCACCGAATCGGGAAAACAGCGCTGCTCATGTGCTGTCGTTTCTAACAGCTTCGCTTTCAGCGCTGGATTGGAATTGGAAAACCGGGCCAATAATGCCGCCGCCGATTGTCCTCCGAGGTAACCGAGGGAAAATTTCAGGTCCTTCCCGTCGCCACCCGACGCATCGATGATATTTCCAAAAGCGTAAAAGCCCGGATTTACCCTGGGCATAGACGTAAACGCACTGATATCCGCTGCGGTAAGATTAATTTCCTCCGACTGATTTTCGGTGTAATCCAGGTATAGGCGAAGTAGAAAATTATCCCATTCTGTAAATTCGGCAGTAACCTTCTCCTTCGGTGTTAGGTCTATCCCGTCCAGAACGGAAATGCTGCTTAGCCGGGATGCATGGCCATAGTCGATCCCGAGTTCTCCGTCCAATGCAAGCGCCAGGGGAATTTCTGCGCTACCATATTTGCTATAAAACTCCCGGGTGAAATGAAGGAGGTTCACACTCGGCCTGTTTTGCGACAAACGCTGTATTTCTAAGAGATCAAGCTCAATTTGTTCCCTGAATGATTGTGCGACCGATAGGTTCTCGTAAGCCTGTTGCAACGTAATCTGAACGAGGTTATCGGCTGTCACTCCTTCGAAATTTTGCGCAATCAGGTTTTGCAGGTCCGTGTAAACGTTGATACGGCCCTTGTCCGAATCCAGCATTTCGGAGATTTGCGTCAGTACCGGCAATAAGGGGCTGTCAGCCTGCATCCGCCCCAGCTTATCGATAAAGTCATGCAGTCCGCTCGTGGTGGTAATCCGTGGGGACAAATCACAGACCAGCAGTTGGTATTGCACGAGATCGTCGACGAACTCCGCAGCATTGGCCTCCGAAAGGCCGTGTGCCGAAAGATGGTTTCTGATGTCAGACAGGTAGCACCCGTCGTTGGCCAGGGAAATGGCACTTTGAAGTGCTTCACTGTTTTTGATGGAAGAAATAAAATAGCTTCGTTCCCTTTGCTCCTGGGCGTATTCCACATACCGGACATCATTTCCAACCTTGTAGATGCTGTTGTTAGGATAGAATAACGACTTTTCCTGTAAATCCGAAGTAGCTAATGCAACGTCTTTGATCTGGTTTAACAGCAGTATGTCCGGTTCGATGAAAATCCGGTCCCCGGACCGGGAGGGTACGATGCTGGTATGGTTCCCCCAATGCCCGAGGGAAACACCGGAGAATAAGCCGAAAGGCGTTGCGCGGCTGCACAATCTTCCCCAGTACTTGTAGAGGGTTTTGACGAGTTTGGTTTCTTCCGAAATGAAAGTTCCTGAAAGCCACTGTGTTGTTCGCTCGTGAAGGACGGGCGAGGCTACATACAGGGCTTCCAGGAAGTGTTCATCGGTGCCGACAAGCCGCTTGAATGATTGTGAAAAAGACGGTTCGTCTTTTTTATAAAGTTCATAAAGGCCGCAAAAGAAATCGACAGGTAAAGCAGGTCTTCTGACAAGGAAAAAATCGAAAGAAGTAAATTCAGCTTGATTTTTTACACGCATGCTCTGATTTTGAACTTCGTAAAAAATAATGGGCTTCGCTGGTTCCGGGCTACCTTAATGTGAACCCGGTAGTCTCGGTGATGGTAGTGCTGTCGGTAGAATTTTTGTTACCGGACTTGATGGGTTTTTTGGCCTTAAGTGTAAGGATCCTTTTTCGTACGAGCTTAACAGTTAGGTAGTTGTCTGACATCATGATATAAGTTATTTTGTTTAAGTATGGCGTAAACAAACTGTACAGGACGCTAACAAAAAAATATTTTAGATCAAACGATGCAATCCTTAGACAAACCTATATGATTTTACCTTGAAGATTACTCAGGACGACATCCCGGAAAGTCGCCCCGATGGTGACTTTCTGCTTGTTGGAAAGCTCCATTTCATTGCCGTCGATCGCTTTGATCTCTCTGATGTTGACGATGAAGGATTTGTTGATCCTGATAAACCGGTGTTTTTTAAGGAGTTCCTCCATCTTCCCGATCGTCATGTGAATGATCACCATAGAGTCGGTCAGATGAATTTTCAAATAGTCCTTCATGCCTTCCACAAGGACGATTTCACCGATATTCACCTTGATCAGCTTTTTGTTACTTTTTACCATGAAGAAGTCGTCCCCCGCATGGCCGGATTTGGACGACTCCGGATCGCTGTCCGGGTTTCCTCCCCACGTGTTGCTTTTTAGGCTTATTTGCTCCGAGACCTTGTTGACGGATCTTACAAAACGTTCAAATGAGATGGGCTTGACCAGGTAATCGGTTACTTCGAAATCGTAACTCTCGGCAGCATGATTGGAATATGCGGTCGTGAAAATAATGTAAGGACGGGAGCCGCCCAGTATTTTAACCATTTCCAGACCAGTCACTTCCGGCATCGAGATGTCCAGGAAAAGCACATCGGGATTGAGGTTACGGACAGCTTCCAGCGCTTCCAATGCATTGGGATAGACACCAAGCAACTTCAGGTAGGTCAATCGCTCCGCAAACCGGCACAAGAGATTCTGTGCAAACGGCTCATCGTCTACAATAATACACGTGATTTCTTTCTTCATTTTAGGCTGATATGCAGGAAGACGTCATACTCTGCGGCAGAGTTGTTAACTTTTAACTCATAACGGTTTGGGTAATAAATATCCAATCTTTTCTTGAGGTTTACTAATCCGATTCCTCCTTTTTGCAGCGGTTCGGTTTGCATGGAGGGCTTGCTATTTCTTACCTGAAAAGCCAGTTTGCCATCAACGAGGCGTACAACTATTTCCACCCATTTTTTTCCAACGGTATTCAGGCCATGTTTAAAAGCATTTTCAACAAATGGGATAAGCAGAAAAGGCGGAATCCGATGACCGTCGAAATTGCCTTCGGCCTTAAAGCTGATGAGTGTGTCGGGTGTGTGCCGGATTTTTTCCAATTCTATATAATCTTTTAAAAACAGGATCTCTCGCGAAAGAAGCACGTTTTCCGAGCTGGATTCATAGAGGGAGTAACGCATGAGATCGGCTAGTTTGAGGATCGTATTGCCAGCCAGTTCATTGGTTTCTTCCACCATGGAATAGATGTTGTTCAGACTGTTGAACAGAAAATGAGGGTTTAGCTGAGACCTGAGAAAATCCAGTTCCAGACTCAGATTGTTCCGCTGGAGTTTTAAAATCCGGTTGAAATACGAAAAGGTATTGCTGATTCCAATGATGGCAATCGGGATTACAATGTAGTTACCGGTAAGCGCCCAGATGTAGAGGTCCATGAACCGGTTGAAGGGAATCCTCCAAAATGCTTCAGATTTCATTCTCTGCCAGCCAAAAGACACGAATTTGGAAGGATTGGGAGTGGAAGCGATAAATTTAAAAGAATAATAAATGACGTAGGAATTGAGGAAATAAATGAAGACCGCTACAAAGACAAATATGTAGAACTTATCCGGAAGGCTTTTCTGCAGCGCATAAATCAGCGAGTATATCGACAATATAATCAGGGCAAAAATGCAGTTCGACAGAATGCGATTCCACTCCTCGTCCCCGGTGCGGCCCAATGTGACGGAAAAGTCGGAGAGGATGTAGATCCAGTATAACCAACAGAATGTCAGATGCTTGGCTATATTTAAATACCTGTTATTCAACCAAAAATTTTTCAGATCAAAGGACATCATGGGGATATTTCCGGCGTGTAAGGTTTTGAATCCCCGTCAATTTATTAAAGAATTAGTTCGCACGCACGCTTTGACTAACCTGTGAAAATGAAAAAGCCTGTAAATGATTCATTTACAGGCTTTTGATGCTTTTTGTTACTATTATCAGCAGAGAGGAAGAGATTCGAACTCTCGATGCAGTTACCCACATACTACCTTTCCAGGGTAGCCCCTTCAACCACTCGGGCACCTCTCTATCGGGGTGCAAATATAAGGAAGAGATTGTTGTTTCCAAATGCAGTAGCCAAAATCAAATGCTCATTTCTCCGCGGAGAGGCTTGCCGAGCAGGTCCACGCATGCGCCGCCGGGGCGTTCGCAGGCGAAAACGTACATCATTTTGGTGATCGCCGCTTCGGCGGTAATGTCCGAGCCGCTGATCACGCCGATCTGTTGGAGGAACTTGCTCGTCTGGTACTGGCCCTGCGATACACGGCCACCATCACATTGGGAGACATTGAATATGACGATATCCTTTTCGATCGCATTGCTGACTGCATTCAAAAACCACGGCTCGGTAGTGGCATTGCCGGCACCGTAGGTTTCCAGCACAATGCCCCTAAGCCCTTCGATATTCAAAATCGATTCCACCACTTGCCGGCTGATGCCCGGGAACATTTTCAGGAATGCGACGTTGCTATCGAAGCTTTTGTGGACGTTCAGTTTCAAGCCCGGTTTGTACGGTTTGATGTATGGAAAGTTGTATTCGATATTGACGCCCGCATTTGCCAGCGCCGGATAGTTTTCGGAATGGAATGCGTTGAAATCCGAGCTTTCCTGCTTTTTGGAACGGTTACCGCGCAGCAGGTTGGAATTGAAATAAATGCAAACCTCGGTGATAATCGGATGCCCTTCCGCATTCTTGGCGGCCGCCAGTTCCAATGCGGTGATCACGTTCTCACGCGCGTCCGAACGCGCCACGCCGATGGGCAGCTGCGCGCCCGTGAGGATGACGGGCTTGTTGAGGTTTTCGAGCAAATAGCTTAAAGCCGAAGCCGTGTAAGCCATCGTATCCGTGCCATGCAGGATCACAAAGCTGTCGAACTGCTCGTAATGCGCCTCGATAATGGTCGCGAGCTCCACCCAGATCGCCGGGTTCATGTTCGACGAATCGATCGGCTCAGGGAGGGAGAGAAAGGTAATGTCGAAATCCAGCCGGCTGATCTCGGGGACCTTTTCAATAATCTGCTGGAAGTCGAACGGGACAAGCTGCTTGCCCTTCGTTTCGTACACCATGCCCAGCGTTCCCCCGGTGTAGATCACAAGGACCGAACCGGTAGTGGGCTCCGGGGAAATGGGGTTAATATGTATTTTGGTATAACTCATTGAATTACTGATTTATGCAAGTGCCAGGCATGTTTGCTATTACTCACTTCTCGCCTGCCGCAGCATGCTTTTAGCATTCGCCGTGGTGGCAGCGATGACGTCGGTTTTGGTCATTTCTTTCAGATCGGCTATGCGCTGGGCTACGATATCGATGTAGGCGACTTCGTTACGTTTGCCGCGGTAGGGGACGGGGGCCAGGTAGGGTGCGTCGGTTTCCAGTACCAAATGCTCGATCCCGACGTGCGGTATCACTTTGTCCAGGCCGCCATTCTTGAATGTGGCCACGCCGCCGATACCGAGCTTGAAACCGAGCTCAATCGCTTTCTGCGCTTCGTCCAATGTGCCCGTAAAGCAATGGAAAATGCCGGTTAATGCGGGATCGGCAAAGTCTTCGATGAGTTTTACAGTTTCCCGGAATGCGCTCCGGCTGTGAATGTCGATCCAGAGGTTATGCTTGCGCGCGAGGCCGCATTGGTACAGGAATGCCTTTTCCTGCTGCGCTTTAAATGTAACGTCCCAGAAAAGGTCCATGCCGATCTCGCCAATGGCTATAAACGCATATTTGCCGAGCCATTCTTCCATGATCTGCAACTCCTTTTCAAAATCTTCCTTCACATAAGTAGGGTGCAGGCCGATCATCGGGAGGCATTTGCCGGGATACTTTTCAGCGAGTTCGAGCATGCCGTCGATCGTTTCATGGTCGCAGTTAGGCATCCATATTTGCTCAATTCCTGCATTCCAGGCGCGGTCGAGCATTTCGGTACGGTCTTCGGCGTAATCGTCGCTGTATATGTGGGCGTGGGTTTCAATCATATTTACATGGGTAATGCTACAAAACGGTAACCCTTCTCGTTAAAATGTTCGAGGTAGCGAGGCAACGTATAAAGCATGTTTTTAGCGGCTTTGATACTGTCGTGGAACAGCACGATGGAGCCGGGCCGGGTGTGTTGGATGGATTTTTTTAAACAAATTTCAGGGGTGATTTCTGCGGAGAAGTCGCCGCTGAGAACGTCCCACATAATGATCTGCTTGTCCCGCAAAACCACGCTCGACTGGCTCTTCCGGATGCGTCCGTAAGGCGGACGGAAAAGCTTCGTTTCGAGGCCCAGCTGTTCCTTGCATTGCTGAATGTTTTCGAGGTAAACGGCGTCCTCAGTTTTCCAGCCGTTCATGTGGTTGAATGTGTGGTTGCCTATGGCGTGTCCGCCGTTTTGCACCATTTCATATATGTCCGGATGTTTCCGGACATTCGCGCCGATGCTGAAAAATGTCGCTTTTGCATTGTACCGGGCCAATATTTCCAGCACCTGCTCGGTAATATCCGGGATAGGGCCGTCGTCGAAAGTGAGGTATATGGCCTTTTCCTTCGTGGGGATGTGCCAGATAAAGCCCGGGAAAAATGCTTTCAGCCAGAATGGCGAATAATGCAAAAACATATAGCGTGATGATATTTTGAAGCCAAATATAAAGGGATATAAAACAAGAAGCTGCCGGGTAGGGCAGCTTTCTTGTGATACATGATATAGAGGCTGGCTTAAATCCTGTCTTGATTATGCATGTGCAAATACAGGATTCAGCATCGATACAGCCTTGGCTTCGAGGAATGACTCACCCATCAGGTACTCGTCCACCGAACGTGCCGCTTCGCGGCCTTCGCTGATCGCCCATACCACGAGCGATTGTCCGCGGCGGCAGTCGCCCGCTGCGAAGATCTTCTCGTTGGAAGTCGACTGGTATCCGTTGGTTTTGATGTTGCCGCGCTCGTCGAATTCCAGCTCGAGGTCGTTCAACAGGCCTTCTTGCTGCGGGTGCAGGAAGCCGGCTGCCAAAAAGGCCAGGTCGCAAGGAATGGTACGCTCGCTGCCTTCTACCTCTTTCATTTGCATACGGCCCGTTTCAGGGTCTTTCTGCCAGTCGAGGTCTACGATCTTCAATGCGGTCAGGTTACCGTTTTCGTCACCGATGAATTCCTTGGTATTGATGGACCAGTGTCTGTCGCAACCTTCCTCGTGTGAGGTCGATGTGCGGAGCATCATCGGCCAGTTCGGCCAAGGGGTGCTGGCGTCGCGGTCTTTCGGAGGAATCGGCATGAGTTCGATTTGCGTAACGGATTTCGCACCGTGACGGCCCGAAGTACCCACGCAGTCGGAACCCGTATCACCGCCACCGATTACCACCACGTGCTTGTCGGTCGCAAGGATTTCGCCATTCGGGTAAGCCACGCCGCGGTGATCCATCACGCGGTCGATACCGGCAACGCGTTTGTTCTGCTGGCTCAGGAATTCCATCGCAAAGTGTACGCCTTTGAACTGACGGCCCGCGATTTTCACATCGCGCGGAACGGTCGATCCCATCGTCAGCAGCACGGCGTCGAATTCATTCTGCAGCTCGTCCGCTTTGATATCCACACCTACATTTACGCCGGTACGGAACTCCACGCCTTCGGCTTCCATCACCGCCATACGACGGTCGATAATGCCTTTGTCAAGTTTGAAATCGGGGATACCGTAACGTACCAAACCACCGATTTTATCTGCTCTTTCCAGCAACACTACCGAGTGACCGGCCTGGTTGAGCTGGTAAGCAGCTGCCATACCCGCAGGCCCCGAACCTACCACCGCCACTCTTTTACCGGTGCGGGTTTTCGGGATGCGTGGTTTCACCAAACCTAGTTCAAATGCTTTTTCGATGATCGATTTCTCGATGTACTCGATCGCTACCGGCGGCTTGTTGATACCCAGTACGCAGGATGCTTCGCAAGGAGCGGGGCAAATGCGGCCTGTGAATTCAGGGAAGTTGTTGGTAGACGCTAATATTTCGTAGGCCAGTCCCCAGTTTTCATCATACACCGCGTCGTTGAACTCGGGGATGATGTTGCCCAGCGGACAACCATTATGGCAAAAAGGAATTCCGCAGTCCATACAACGGGCTGCCTGCTGTTTGGAATTAGAGTCGGTTGGTGCGGTTTCAATCTCACGGTAGTCTTTCAAGCGCTCGTCTACGCTTCTTTTTTTCGGCAACTCCCTTTCAAACTCTAAAAATCCGGTTGGTTTTCCCATTCTTATTACTGATTTAAAAAATTCTGATAGTTGATCTTGAAACTGAAAATTACTGGTGTACCACGTCTACGACGATGTCTTTGTACACCACGTTCTTGTCTGCAATCTGCTGTGCGAGCGTGATACCGCGTCCTTCCAGCGCTTTGCGGAAGTCGGATGGCATTACTTTCACAAATTGCTTCACAGATTCTTCCCAGTTCTGGATCAGTTGGAAAGCGATGTTGCTGGTCGTGTACTGGAAATGTTTATCCAGATACTCGCGAAGAATCGTTTTGTCTTCTTCATTCAATGCTTCGAGCGACACCATTTCTTTATTTACTTTCTCTTCGAAGGTTCCGTTCTTGTCGAGGACGTAAGCCACACCGCCCGACATACCCGCCGCGAAGTTGCGGCCTGTTTCGCCGAGGATGATCGCCAACCCGCCCGTCATGTATTCGAGACCGTGGTCGCCGACACCTTCCACAACCACTTTCGCGCCCGAGTTACGTACGCAGAAGCGCTCGCCCGCCGTTCCGCGGATGTAGGCGTCACCCGAAGTAGCACCGTAGAATGCCACGTTACCGATGATGATGTTCTCTTCCGGCTTGAATTTCGCGTCGCGGTCGGGGTACACGATCAGTTCGGCGCCGCAGAGGCCTTTTCCGAAGTAGTCGTTCGCGTCACCTTCCAGTTCGAGGCGTACACCCAAGGTATTGAATGCACCGAAGCTCTGGCCCGCAGTACCGCGGAATTTGAAGTGGATATTGCCGTTTGGCAAGCCTGAGCCGCCGTATTTCTTCGAGATTTCGTTCGAAAGCATCGTTCCCACCGACCGGTTCAGGTTGTTGATCGGAAATTCTGCATAAATCTCGTCTTTCTTCTCCAATGCGGGCTGCGCCGAACGGATCAGGTCGAGGTCGAGAATGGCGTCGATACCGTGGTCCTGCTCTTCCTGCTTGAATTGGGCTACCGAAAGGTCGCCCTCTTTGTACAGGATCGCGTCGAAGTTCAGGTTTTTGTATTTCCAATGTTTGATATCATTGCGCAGTTCGAGGTACTGGGCCTGACCAACCATTTCATTTACGGTTCTGAAACCAAGCTGGGCCATGATCTCGCGCAGCTCTTCCGCCATGTAGGTAAACATGTTCACCACGTGCTCAGGCTTGCCCGAGAACAATGCGCGGAGTTCCTTACGCTGCGTAGCTACACCTACCGGGCAGGTGTTCAGGTGGCATTTACGCATCATGATACAGCCGGCTGCTACCAATGCTGCCGTTGCTACACCCCATTCTTCGGCACCAAGCAATGCGGCGATCGCGAGGTCGCGGCCGGTACGGAGCTGTCCGTCGGCCTGAACGGTTACCCGTCCGCGCAGTTTGTTTCTTACCAAAGTCTGGTGCGTTTCAGCCAAGCCAAGTTCCCATGGCAGACCCGCGTGGCGGATCGAGCTCAATGGAGAGGCACCGGTACCACCGTCGTAACCCGAGATAAGGATGTGGTCGGCGTGTGCTTTCGCTACACCGGATGCTACGGTTCCTACACCGGCTTCGGATACCAGCTTCACGCTGATACGTGCAGCACGGTTGGCATTTTTAAGGTCGAAGATCAGCTGCGCCAAATCCTCGATCGAGTAAATATCGTGATGAGGAGGAGGGGAGATCAAGCCCACGCCCGGCGTCGAGTGACGGGTACGGCCGATCCAGTCGTCCACCTTAAAGCCCGGAAGCTGACCACCTTCGCCCGGTTTTGCACCTTGGGCAGTTTTGATTTGCAGCTCGCCCGCATTGCTCAGGTAGTGGCTTGTTACACCAAAACGGCCCGAAGCAACTTGTTTGATCTGCGAATTCATGCTGTCGCCGTTCGGCAGCTTGTTGTAACGCAGCTCGTCCTCGCCACCTTCACCGGAGTTGGATTTACCGCCGATGCGGTTCATCGCAATCGCCAGCGTCGTATGCGCTTCCCATGAAATCGATCCGAAAGACATGGCACCTGTCGCGAAGCGTTTGAAAATATTTTCAACCGGCTCTACCTCACTCAGAGGAATCGCATTGCCTTTTTTGAATTTCAGCAAGCCGCGCAACGTCAGCGCTTTGTGGCTCTGTTCGTCGATCAGTTTAGAGTATTTCTTGAACTGTTCGTAGCTCGCATTGCGGGTAGATTGTTGCAGCAAATGCACCGACTGCGGGTTGAAGATGTGTGCTTCACCACGTTGTTTCCATTGGTAAACACCACCTACTTCCAGTCTTGGCTTTTGCTCCGCGCTTTCGTGGTAAGCCACTTTGTGACGTACGAGGATTTCACGGGCAATCTCAGGAATACCCATACCGCTGATACGCGAGATGGTTCCTGTGAAATATTTGTCGATTACGTCCTTGTTCAAGCCCACGCATTCGAAGATCTGCGCACCCTGGTAAGATTGCAGGGTCGAGATTCCCATCTTGGAGAATATCTTCAAAAGCTCCTTGTTAACGGCCTTGATGTAGTTGTAATGCAGTTTTTCGTCGGTGAACTCGCCTTCGATCATGCCTTTGCGGTTCATGTACGAAAGCGTTTCGAACGCCATGTAAGGGCAGATACCCGCTGCACCGTAGCCGATCAGCGTCGCTACGTGGTGGGTTTCCCAAACGTCTCCCGCTTCTACGAGCAAGCCCACTTTACCACGCAATCCCTCGCGGATCAGGTGGTGGTGGATGGTTGCCGTTGCGAGCAGTGAAGGGATCGGCGCGTGGTCGGAGTCGATGGCGCGGTCGGAGAGGATAAGGATCTCAAATCCGTCTTCGATCGCGTCTACCGCGTAACGGCAGATTCTGTCCAATGCTCTTTCCAATGCTTTTCCGCCTTCGTCGGCACGGAAATACGTATTGATGGTTTTGGCCTGGAAGCCGTCTTTATCTACAAAACGCAGCTTGTCGAATTCCTGCACCGAAAGGATCGGGTGCGGCAATGCGATCTGGCGGCAATGTTTTGGCGTTTCAGTGAGAATGTTCTCGGTGCTGCCTACGAAAGAGATCAAAGACATGATCGCACGCTCGCGGATCGAGTCGATCGGCGGGTTGGTAACCTGTGCAAAGAGCTGTTTGAAATAGGTAGACAAATGCTGTGACTGGTCCGAAAGAACGGCCAGCGGCGAGTCGGTACCCATCGAACCGATCGCTTCCATGCCCGTCTGAGCCATTGGCCCGAGGATCATGCGCAAATCCTCCGAAGTATAACCGAATGCAACCTGACGTTTCAGCAATGCATTCTCGTCGTATGCGCGGTACGTGCGGATCGGGTGATCGAGCGCGTCCACGTGCAGCTTGTTCTCGTCCAGCCACTGCTGGTAAGGCTGCGCGGTGCAGATTTGCGATTTGATTTCTTCATCGGGAACAATGCGGCCCTGCTCCATATCCACCACGAACATACGTCCGGGTTGCAGGCGGCCTTTGGTTACGACGCGCGCCTGGTCCACTTCCAATACACCCGCTTCCGAGCCCATGATGATGGTATCGTCGTCGAGTACCCAGTAGCGTGACGGGCGCAGACCGTTGCGGTCGAGCGTAGCGCCTACCATTTTGCCGTCGGTGAATGAGATCGATGCAGGACCGTCCCAAGGCTCCATAATGGCCGCGTGGTATTCGTAGAATGCCTTGCGCTCAGGGTCCATTTGCTCGTTGCCGTCCCATGCTTCGGGGATAAGCATCATCATGACGTGCGGCAATGAGCGGCCCGAAAGGTGCAGCAGTTCGATCGCATTGTCGAGGTTGGCGGAGTCGGACTGGTTCCTGTCGCAAATGGGCAGGAGCATATCCATTTCTTCTTTCGAGAAGAATTTGGACTCGAATGATTTTTCCCCGGCGCGGATCCAGTTCACATTACCTTTCACGGTGTTGATCTCGCCATTGTGCGCGATGTAGCGGAACGGCTGGGCCAGCTCCCATGAAGGGAAGGTGTTGGTCGAGAAACGCGAGTGTACTACTGCCAATGCAGATACCACCGACTCGTTTTCCAGGTCCGGGAAGTAATATTTCAGCTGGGCAGTCGTAAGTTGCCCTTTGTATGAGATAGTACGGCTTGAAAGCGAGGAGAAATAGAAATTTTTCGCGCCTTTGACCGTGTCTTTAATCAATCGTGCAGCAACCTGGCGGAGAATGAACAGCTTGCGTTCAAACGCCATATCGTCCGTAATGTCGTCCGGACGTTTAATGAAAACCTGCTCTACTACCGGTTCAACGGAGAGAGAGCCTTCACCCAGGGTATTGTTCAATGTAGGAACCTTGCGGTAGCCGAGCAGTTGAAGGCCCAGCTTCTTGATCTTTCGGTTCAGAATATCCCTGCTTTCTTCCCTGGCAAGCTCGCTGCCGGGGAAAAAGATCATCCCTACACCATACTCACCTGCCGGCGGCAAGTGAAAGCCCAACTTGGTAGATTCTTCTACAAAGAACTCGTGAGGGATCTGAATTAAAATACCAGCACCGTCACCGGTGTTAGGGTCAAAACCAGTAGCACCCCTATGCTCCATCCTTTCGAGCATATGAATGGCATCAGCCACGATCTGGTGCGACTTACGACCCTTGATGTTAGCCCGGAAACCGATTCCACATGCATCATGCTCAAATTCCGGGCGGTACAGTCCCTGATTTTCTACCATTTGTTCAGACATTTGCGACATTTATCGAATTGTAGGTAATTAACAAATTCGTAATTAGAATCTGTTTAAATAAGCACTTTAAAAGGAAAGCGAAAACGCCAGTGTGTGATGTTTTGGGTAAAGCCACGCAATATACCCATAAAAAATATTTGGCTTATTATGGGAATGGCAAAATTTTATATCACCAATATGGATTTGGCCGATTAATTACAATTATTATCAGAATATTGATAAATGTGCAATGAATCGAGGGATTTATTGCCATTTGGCACACGCTGGAAGGCTTTTTGAGGTGACTTGGAGGATTACAAAAAGCGCCTGCGAAAAATATAAAAAGTGTTAGAATGACGTAAGAAAAACGTCCCGCCGGGCTTCGGCGGGACGTTCGTGTAAGTGGCTGAAAATTATACTATTCAAATATCAGGGCTCTTTCGATTCGCTCACGCCCTCGTAGTCTTCATCGTCATAGTCGTCGTCGCCGGCACCGAACTCGTTTTCCAGGCTGTGCATGAAAATGGCGTCGATCGCTTCTTCTTTGGTAGGTAAAACCGTCAGGTCGGGAATGCGCAGGTCTTCCAGGAGGTCTATGAAATCGTCATCGCGGGTAACGATCGCGAGCATCCCAAGGTCGTTCGCACAGAGGTAATTCACCTTCTTTAATGTGGTAATCCCCGTAGCGTCCAGCGACTTCACGGTCTGCATGTTGACGATCAGGCTGTGGTAGCCCTCCCGGAAGAGTGAGCGGGCCGTTTCTTCGAAGGCTGCGGGCACATCGTCCGCAAAAGCGGTCGCATCCGTTTCGATATACACGTATTGTTCTTTCTTTTCCAGTTTAAAATCCATTTCGGTTGTCGTTTTGTCGAACAAATATTTTGTTAAGCGGTAGTTCGGCTCAGGCCAGTGCGCGGAGCACTGCTTTTTCAATTCTCTCCAGCGGGTGGTCCAGGTTGTTTTTCTGGAACTTCATACCGGTCACTTTTTCGAACAGCTCGATGTAGCGCTCTGAGATGGACGTCACTTTTTCGTCGGTCATTTCAGGCACTTTCTGGCCGTCTTTACCCTGGAAGCCGTTTTCGATCAGCCATTCTCTTACAAATTCCTTGCTAAGCTGCTTTTGGGCTATTCCGGCGCGCTGATTTTCCTCATAAGTATCTTTATAGAAGTACCTTGAAGAGTCGGGCGTATGGATTTCGTCAATCAAATAAATCGTGCCATCCAGCTGGCCGAATTCATATTTGGTATCCACCAATATCAATCCCTGATCGGCCGCCATTTCAGTCCCTTTCGCGAACAATGCGAGCGTGTAGCGTTCCAGATGCTCATATTCGTCTTCGCTTACGAGCCCCTGCGCGAGGATTTGCTCCCTCGAAATGTCCTCATCGTGGCCTTCGTGCGCCTTCGTCGTAGGTGTGATGATAGGCTGGGGGAGTTTGTCGTTTTCCTTCAAACCCTCGGGCAATGCCACACCGCATACTTCGCGCTTGCCGGATTTGTACTCGCGCCATGCGTGGCCGGCGAGGTAACCGCGTACTACCATTTCCACCGGGTAAGCCTGGCATTTGATACCGATGCTCACATTCGCGTCGGGCACTTCTTCGAGCCAGTTGGGCACGATGTCGGAGGTGGCGTTCAGGAAGTGGGCGGCGATCTGGTTCAAAACCTGGCCTTTGTAGGGTATAGCGCGGGGCAGGATCACATCGAATGCCGAAATGCGGTCGGTAGCGATCATCACCAGACGCTTGTCGAAAGAGTACACGTCGCGGACTTTCCCTTTGTAAAATGCCGTCTGGCCGGGGAACTGGAAGTTGGTTGCTGGTATGCTGTTCATTAGATTATGGATAAAATCACCATTCGATTTCGCTCTTTTGCGCCGGTTTCTGGTTGTACTGCTTCCGGCGGAGCTGGTAAATATATTGCGATTCGTTCGATTTCATGGCATCGAGAATGGCCCTGGCCTGCTCTTCGCTCATGTTCATCGCTTTGAGGCTTTTCAGTAATTCCTCTTTTTTTAAATCCTCGCTCACCTCGCGTATTTCCTGCGGCGGGGCAGGCGGCGGTGCCGGCTGGACCTGGTTCGGCTGCTGCTGGTTCGACTTCCGTTTCCGGGTCCTGATGTCCGACTGTTCATCCACGCCCGAGAAGCTCTTTTTCAGGATAATGTAATTGTTACGGGCCAGCGTGTTGCCCGGTTCGAGCCGCAATGCGGTCCGCAGGCTGGTCAGCGCGGTGGCGGTATCTTTTCTGTTGACGAGGATCAGGGCGATCTGCGCATTGGCCACCGACGCGATACCGCTGTTACCGATATCACTCAGCAGCCGGTAATGTTTCAATGCCTGTTTATAGTCGCCCATTTTATATAGCGAATGCGCAAGGTTCAGTCGCGCAGCGGGATCTGAAAAGAGTGAGCCGTAGGTAATCTGGTGGTACAGCTCGGCAGACCGTGTAAATTCCTTTTTCTGGAACGCCTGTTCCGCATCGAGCTTTCGCTGGTTCGCCTTGGTAATGGAATCGAAGGTCCGGTTATCCCAAAGCCAGAGCAGGACATAGAGGATCAGAGACGTCATATCGGTTCACATTTGCGTGCAAAAATAGGGAATTGCTGCTTACAGTCGAAACGTTCCGATGGTAATTAGTACATCGAGCAGGATCAATATCAGCGCCGCGCCGAGGAAATAGTAGTATTTGTTGGAAACGACGGTGATCGTGCGGGAGTCGATCAGCGCTCCCTCGGCCTGGTTAATATCGCTGATCAGCTTTTGAATGTCGTTCTTCGAATTATTCAGTTCGTAATAGCTGCCGCGCGCGGAACCGGCGATGCCGCGCAGGAAATTCTCGTCGAGCTTGCTGATCACGAGCTTGTCGTTTTTATCCATTAAAGGCTTCCCGTTCTGCTGGATGCTGATGCCCACTTTCGTGCCCACCGCCACCGAATACACCCCGATACCGAAGCGGCGCAGGTTATTGAACAATGCGTTGGTGCAGGTGCTGCTGTTCTCACCATCGGTAAACAGTACCATCATTTTCGCACGGCTCGTCGGATCGGCGGCATTCATCAGTTTGTTATAGGCCATTTCAATGGCGCCGCACACATTGGTACCATTCGTCGGCAGCAGGTCGGTTTGCAGGGACTGGATGAACAGTTCGAGCGCGGCCGCGTCGTACGTGAGCGGCACGTGTATGTAGGCGTCGTTGGAGAAGATGATAATGCCGATCCGGTTGGCGCGCTCGTTTTCGATGAAGCGGTTGAGCTCGAACTTCACTTTTTCGAGCCGCGAGGGCGTCACGTCCGCCGCGTCCATCGACTTCGACAAGTCCACGACCATGAATATATCCTTACCCTTCGCCTGAATGTCGCGCTCCGCCTCGCCGAACGACGGCCCGAGCAGGCTAATGATCAGAAGCGAGAAGGTAATACTGCGTAAAAAGAGTTTGATGATAAGGGTACGGGCAGTGGTTTGCAGCTGCCGGGCAATGCGAACAGTACGGATAATGTAGGCTGTGTAAGCGAAAATGAAAAAAAATATAAAAAAATATTCAGTGCTTTCAAAGGGGTAATTCCAGTTCATAATGAACGAATTGTGTAATTTAAACTTGGGCAAAAATAGGCATTTAAGGCTTCTGGTGAAGTTTTTTTTCTTGAAATGTTTGCTTTTCTGAAAATAGACCTGCTATATTTGCACTCCCGAACGACGGAAGAACGGAGGGATGGGTGAGTGGCTGAAACCAGTAGTTTGCTAAACTGCCGTACTCGCAAGGGTACCGCGGGTTCGAATCCCGCTTCCTCCACGCGGTTTTCAACGTTCGCCAAAGTGCTCTTCTTAAAGTAGAAGAGAAAAATTATCGGGGAGTGGCGCAGTCCGGTAGCGCATCTGGTTTGGGACCAGAGGGTCGCAGGTTCGAATCCTGTCTCCCCGACAAAAAGCAAAAAGGCAGTAAGCCGTATGCAGTATAACTGCACTGCTGACTGCCTTTTTTTATGACCTTAAATGGCCCAAACTGCCCGTGCGGAGATCCGCTTCTAAGCAGTAGGTTTTTTCAAATTCCAGGTCCCGTAGCTCAGCTGGATAGAGCAACTGCCTTCTAAGCAGTAGGTCTTGTGTTCGAATCACAACGGGATCACAAAGAACGAAGAGGCCGCCTCAAATTGATTTGAGGCGGCCTCTTTTCTTTATTATCAGATTTTTATCCCAAACGAAATCCCAAAACTCCGGCCGTCGGAAGACCATATGCCTGCGCCCGGGTACATGGTCGGCCTTTTGGTGAAATATTGCTTGTCGGTGATATTGTTCACGCCTGCGCGCAGCGTGTAGGCTTTTCCTAATCGCAGCGTCGCGTTAAAGTCGAGCAGGCCATAGCCGGGGACTTTCCCGATCGTGCCGTTGGCCGACGGCTCCACCGTGTTGAGCGGGTTGGCGTAGTTCGAGCTCACGTAGCTGTACTGCGCAGTTACAGATAGTTTTTTATACAGCAACTGAACGCCATTGCGCGAAATCCAGGTCGGCACGCCTTCCACCCGGTTGCCGTCTATGACCCGGTTTTCACCATTGAAGACAGCCGTCCCGCGCACATATTTCGCATCGAAATAGGAGGTAGAAGTAAAAAAGGAAAGCTCCGTGGCCGGTACCGATTGCTCGTAGGTCTTGAAAAGGCTGTACTCGATGTAAGCCTCTACGCCCCTGGTGCGGCTATCTCCGGTGGTGGTGCGGTAGAGGTAGGCCGTGCCGGCGTCGTCCTTCATGGCCACAGTGCCCATTCGGTGGTTGATCATCACCTGGAAAAGGCCGATGTCGTAACGCAGCCTGTCGCGCACATGACCGCTGATACCGGCTTCGAGGTTATAGCCATAGGCGTCTTTGAGGTTCTTATCCACCCTTTCCAATACCGAGCCTGGAATGATGTCCTTGAAAACGACGGGCCGGTAGGCCTGGGAGAAGCCTGCGTAGGCGCGACTGCTCTCGCCGATGCGGTACTGCGAACTGATACCGAACAGCGGGAAGCTGTGCCTGATCGTATTCGGCAGGTTCTGCGGGTCGTAGTAGGTGATCTTGCCGGTCATATCGGTGCTGCCTTTCTCCACGCGCACGCCGGGCGAGAAGCTCAGTCGCGTGGTGATGAAAATGAGGTTTTCGACAAACAATGCCACGTTGTCGGTCGTCATGTACATATCGCGGCCGAATTGCGCGTCGGTAACGGTCAGGTCGAAATCGCTGCCGGTGGTGCCTTTGCCGAGCTGGCGGCGGCGGAGCTTGTTGTGCATATACTGTACGCCGCCCGAAACCACATTGCGCAAGCCCATAAAATGATACTGGTGCATCAGGCGCAGTTCGGTAGTGAAGCTTTTGAAATTGTCGATATCCACCTGCCGGGCACGGTAGGCATTGGTGACGCGGCTGATCGTGTCTGGTACGTTGGCAAATGCGTCGAACATCACGCTGTTACGCGCGCCGTATACACCCGAGGTGGTCAGTTTCAGCTGGGTATCGGGACTGATTTTCCAGTCCAGCACGATCGACGGCACGTAAATGTCCGGATTGAAATAGTTGCGCGAGCGCGTCGACTGCCGCGGGTCCTGCGCGAACATGGCGTCGGTGAGCGGCCCGGGGATTTGGTATACATATTCGGAGCGGCCCAGCTCTGCCTTCACACGCAGCGAATTGCTGAACTCGTACGTCAGGCTCACGAACTGCGATTGCGCATCGGATCTGGCATTCTTGCGGTAACCGTCCGAATGGCGTTTCTGGTAATAGGCCTGGTACGTCAGCTTGCCCACTTTCCCGCCGATGGCATTATAGGAGCTGAAAAGCCCGAAAGAACCCACCGAATTGATCGTTTCGAAAGAGAATGCTTTGGACGTATCGGGGCCTTTGGTCACGTAGTTGATCATTCCGCCGAATTGTGCGCCGTATTGCAGCGATGACGTCCCGCGCACCAGCTCCACGCGCTGGATCGATTCCATCGCGGGGCTGTAATGGCTGGCCGGGTAGCCGTACATATCCGAGTTGGTAATGATGCCATTTTGCCGGATGTTGTATTCCCACGAACGGTGCGGGTCCAGTCCTCTCGTCGAAATGTTGACCTGGTTGCCGCTTCCGTCCATGTCATATACGAACACGCCTGGTATTTTGGCGAAGATCTGGCGGCCAGTTTTCTCGGCGATGTTTCCGTTTACGCCTTCCATTTGGACCACTTCACTTTTCTTACCCGCGGTAATGTACGTGTTATGGACGTCGGGAAGCCGTTCGGTGTGGATCACATTTTTACGCTCGCCGACGGTGACTTCGTTCAGGTCGAACACTTTTTCGACCTTTTCTTTTTCCGGTTTGCCGTTTTGTGCCACCGCGTGGCGGGCGCCGGTGGAGAGGATTGTCAGTAATGTAAGAAGATACAGTAGTTTCATATTTCGCTATGCAGAAATGATAGGGTATAAGTCCCGCTCCGACATCATGCCTCCGGGGCAAACGCGTCGTGGGCGAACTTGATGAATGCTGACATATAGCCGCATGCTCCGGAAAGGGCAGTTTTCCCGGTAGCACTGGTTGTCAAGAAATAGGGGAGCTAAGCGAAATCAGGTGGGGGTAGTGCTACCGCCGGCTTGATACCGGCGTGGAATGGGGCATTCGTTGAACGTGCGGCCAGTTCGTCAGGCGCCCATTCGAGGACAAAAAAGACGTGTTGACGATGGGTACTCAGATAGTCTTTCAAAAAACCTTTGAGCAACCTGGAATGGCTGTCGCCGGCTGGCGTGCTTGTATCCGTGCTGGCGGCAAGCTGGATTTTTGAAACAAGGTCGGCAAAATGCTCCCTGGCACGCTGGTCGTACTGGCAGTAGACGAAAAGCGTGTCGTTTACAATCTGCTGCGCCGTGATCTGGTAAAATTGACCATTGCCCTCGATATGGTCGTCGATGGGGCCGGATGAAGACCAATGCGACCGGTCAGGGGAGGTGAGCGGTACTTTGATAATGATGTTTGGGGAATTAATATCCTCGCCGATCATTTCTTCGGATGACGTACGTGCAGACCGCTCCAAAAGATAGGTAATCGAGTAGCCTATCATGTTGTATGTCAACAAACCCAGTAAGAATGTTGCCAGTAATCGGTGCACGGTGGTTTGAGGGATTTTTGGTAAAGATAATGCAAACGAGGCATTTTGTTCACGGAAATGGACCCACCTCCCGCGAAAAATGGGGCTGGATTCTACTTCAATTACTGCTTCACCATCCGGAACGTTCGAATGTCCTGCCCGGTGGAGAACCGCAGCAAATAGGTGCCCGGTCGAAGGCTGCGCACGTCCAGCCTGAAATTTCCACCTTCGGACCGGCCGTTCAGGACCGCATTTCCATCCGCGCCGATCAGCTGCCATGGCGCGGATGCCGGAGCCTGCTTCACCTCTATTACATCGCTTGCCGGGTTGGGGTACAGCATGGCTTCCATACCTGGCACCGCCACCTGCCGGATCACCGAATAGGCGTAAGTGCCGTCCGCGTCGATCATTTTGAGGCGGTAGTAGGCATTTGGCGCCTGAACTTCATTTAAATGCATGTCCAGGAAAGCATAATGCCCCGGCCGCCCGGATTCCGACGGGTTAATGCGCCCGATCTTGCCGAAATTCCGCGCATCCGTGCTGCGTTCGAGTTCGAAATGCGAAAAATTAATTTCCGCGGCTGTTTGCCAGCTAAGTACCGCGTTGTGCTCTTCCAAACGTGCATTGAAATCGACGAGTTTAACGGGGAAAGGCGCGTTCGCATTGGCCAGGTAAAAGGTCGAAAAGGATTCGGTTTTAAAACTAAACACATAACCGCCGCCCGCCCAGGGCTCGGATGTGGCCTGTATCGCGCGCGTTGCCCCGGAAATATTTCCATTGCAATCGTTGGCTGCCGTTGCAAACACGCCGATTTGTGATGCGTTTGTGATCGGTTCCGCTTTGGGATCGGCATTGTTAGCAGCTACGAGCGCGTCATATTCCTCCTGTTTGACATAAATCCGCACATCTACCGGCGTTCCGCTCGCTATGGCGCCCGAAGTCGTGAGGGTAAGGTCTCTACCCAGAAAATACCGGCCATTCACTTTTCTGATATTGCCCGTATGCGTGAACAGGGAAGGGGTAACCGTCCCGAGGTTGTTTTTATTGGCTCTGATCTCCGCTACCGCATTTTTGGAAGCGTCGATGACCGGGAGCCATTCGGTCCAGTTGTTGCCGTCCACGGTCGCAGGGGGAAGGGGGAGGCAGTTTCCGGGCGTGCCGTCCGAAACCGGCGCAGGGAGCGGCTCGAATGTCATGCCGGAAAGGGTGAAATCGGTTCCATTGCCGTAGCCGGGCGATTTTTTCAGCACTTTCGTTTTCGTATTCCATTCGTAAAGCGTGCCCGAGTAGCTGGTGGTAAGAAAATAGAATTTTTCGTTCCCGACGGTGATCTTGCCTCCCGCTGTCCCATCAAATGTGGCGAGCACACCCGATTTGAGCGTCGCCGGGTCCAATTCCAGCAGCGAGTTGGGGGTAAGCCCGTACAATTTCTCGTTGTACTCGACAAATGAACCGACCGGGTTCACACCCACGCCCGCCCGAAGGTCCCGGATCTTCGTGTAAGTATCCGTTGCCGGGTCCCATCGGAATATGACGCCCACGTCGCTCGTGCCGCCGTTGTAAGTCATGCCATAAAACAGACCATCTTTCAGGCAAAGGTCCGCGCGCGGTGATCCGCCGTTCGCCTTATCGAAATGGTACCGGACCGTAAACGAATTGGTAACCGGGTCCCATTCGAAAATCGTACCCCTGTTGTTGTTCCCGCCGGCCATGGTCATCCCGAAAAGCTTACCATCTTTTGCAATCAGGCTCCCGTACGACGTCCTGCCGGTGGCGACTTCAAAATCCCGTTTCTTGGTGACCGTAGAATTCTGATAATCTACTTCAAATATTGCCCCAAAGCCCACCCTTCCGCCGGTGGAGGTTATACCATAGAGTTTTCCGTTGAGCAAGGTCAGTTTGCCATAAGGTTCCTGCCCGGTTGTTTCGTCCAGTTCTTTCAGGATCTTATAGGCTTTTGTTTTGGGATCAAACTCGAAAATCACCCCCATGTTAAGTTTTCCACCGTAGGTAGTCGCGCCATAGAATTTGCCGCCTGCTAATGTGACACCGCCCCTGGGGTGCGCACCGACAGACTCCTGTGAAATGAACCCGGTCGTGTACTGGTTCGTCGCCGGGTCCCAGTTGAAGACTTCGGCAACTATGCGCCCGTTATTGGGTTGTGGCCGGCCGATGGCCGAATACAATTTGCCCTGCCAGGGCGTGAATGCCCCCGAAAGCAGGCCGTTGGTATAATCGGGTAGTCCGAAGCGGAGCGAGAAGGTGTTTGTCGCCGGGTTCCATTCGTATACGCGTCCCCGCATGGTTTTTCCGCCCTGGGTAACCCCATAAAACTTGTCGCCCAGCAATACCGGCGCAAATCCGTTGAATGGCGCATTGGCACCCGCAGCAAGGTCGATTTTTTTGGTAATGGTACCAGCCTCCGGCGTAAATTCGAACAGTGTACCGCTCGACTCCGCGCCCCCGGCGGTCGTGGCGCCGTAGAGCTTACCGTCTTTCGGGGTCATCTTGGTCAGACAATTGTAGCCCGCCTCCCGAGAGAAGGCAGCTTTGGAAACATAAGTGCCTGCCTCGGGGTCCCATTCCACCAGGTCGCCGAAGCTGGTGCCTGCCAGTTTGGTCGTCGCGTATAATTTGCCGTTCAGGCCTTCCCACGGGGTGTCGGGCGCATGAAGGCCGGGCTGGTACGGACCGAACACGTCCCGTACTTGGGTGAATTGAGCAGTGGCCGGGTCCCATTCGTAAAGTGCATCGTCGAGTTCGCCGAAATTCGTCCGGGCAATGCCGTACAGCTTGCCGTTCATTTGCGAAAGGGCCGTGCTGGGCCAAAGTTCGCGGTCGTTGGCGAGACTGGCGAAATCGGCCCGTTTGGCATAGGTATTCGTCGTCAGATCGTATTCGAATATTACGCCCTGCGCATTCGTCCCGCCTTCCATGGTGATGCCGTAAAGCTTGCTGCCCATCAGTACCATCACTTCGTGCGGCCTGGCGCCCGTCTCGCGCCGGAAGTTGTGGAGGAGCGTGTATTCGTCCGTAGCAGGGTTCCATTTAAAGAGGTTTCCCGAGAATTCGACATTCAGGCCGGACTCTGTCCGTGCCGTAGCATACAACTCACCATTGTATTCCACAAACTGCCCGATAGCAAGGGCTTTTCTCGCGATGTAGAAATTGAATTGTGAGGTTGGCAGGGTGCCGTCGGGCGAAGCATTGAAGATGTTGCCCAGCAGTTCCGTGCCGCCGCCGAACGCGACGCCCCAAAACTGGTTTATGCCCTGCGAACGTGCCGCAAAGCTTGCGATCGTGCATAGTAGTAGAGTAAATACATACGTGGAGTAGTAAGGTTTCTTCATGATGATCGAATAACGTTGAGTGGTGTAAATATAGAGTTATTTTGTACATGCCCGGATACAAAATAGAATACCTGAAAATACATACCGGTCAAAGCTTCGCCAGCCATCTTGAAACAATCATTCGCGATGCAAACCCTAGTTGAACGACCGCCGGAATTCGAGCGGGGAAAGGTTGGTTTTTAATTTAAATAATTTGCTGAACGACTGCGAATGCTCGAATCCCAGCGCATAGGCCACCTCCCGCACGGTCAGGCGGGTGGTCGATAAATCCTCTTTCGCCTTCTCAATTAATTTATCATGAATGTATTGCTGCGCATTCTGCCCGACCAGCGAACGCAGCATGTCGCTCAGATAGCTGGGCGTTAGATTCACCTGTTCGGCGAGATAGGCCACGGTGGGGAGGCCTTTATTGGCAGATGTGTTTTCGGCAAAATATTGATCCATTACCGTTTCCAGTTTTTGCAAAAGATCATGGTTAATGGCTTTGCGGGTAATGAATTGCCTTTTGTAAAATCGGTTCGCGTAGTTGAGCAGCAATTCAATTTGCGAAATGACGACATCCTGGCTGAAATCGTCGATCCGGCTCGCCAGTTCTTTTTCGATCATTTTGAATATTTCAAAAATCGTCGTTTTCTCTTCTTCCGAAAGGTGCAATGTCTCGCGGGTGGAATAGGAGAAAAAGCCGTATTGCCGGATGTTTTTGGCGAGCGGGTAACCCAGGAAGAAATCCGGGTGGATCAGCAGTGTGAACTCGGAGCAGGCGCTGATGTCGTTCTCCTCGTTGCCCACAATCTGCCCCGGCGATGCAAACAGCAGCCCGCCTTCGTCAAAGTCGTAATAGCTCTGGCCGTATTTCAGTTTGCCTTTCAATGCCGGTTTGTAGGATACTTTGTAAAAACCCAGGACATGGTAATGCGCCATTTTGGTCGCGTCCACCTGCGTGTACGACCCGTTGACGAGGCTCACGAGCGGATGTTGCGGTTTCAACAGGCCGAATGCCCGGTGCGCATCGGCCAGCGATTCCATTTTGATGGGGCTATGTTCTTCTTTTTTCATTGGTCCGAATGGAAAGGACGATAACCGGCCGCATTTCACGGCCGGTTATCGTCGCTGATTGTTAAAGTGTTTTTGTGCCCGTTGGGTTCCGGCCGCTTATCCTTGCGCTGAATTGGACACTTCTTCCCAGGCTTCCCATGTGGCCAGGCGCTCGGCATAGGCCTTGCGCACCCACGGGAGGCATTGGTTGCCGAGGAAGAAACGGAGCGGCGGCTCCGGCGCATCTATCACCTGGAAGAGCGCGTCGGGCGTTGCATTCGGGTCGCCGCGTTCGAGGTTTTGCAAATGCCCGAAGAAATCCTGCTTGAAATCCGCGTAAATGTCCATTCCCTGCGAAAATTGCAGCGAATCGGGCGTACCGAACTCTGTCGCGTAGGCACCCGGTTCGACGATAGTGACCTTGATCCCGAACATTTTAACCTCCTCGGCGAGGCTTTCGTGGATTGCCTCGAATGCCCATTTGGATGAAGCATAGTAGCCGATCACGGGCAGCGTCACGTGCCCGAGGTTGCTGGATGTGCCCACAATGTGGCCGCCGCCCTGCCGGCGCAGCAGGGGCAACGCCGCCTGGATGACGGTCACCGGGCCAATGACGTTCGTTTCGTACAAGGCCCGGATCTCGTCCGGACTCGCTTCCTCGATCGTGCCTACCAGCGAGTAACCCGCATTGTTCAGCACGACATCCAGCCGGCCGAAATGGGCGTGCGCCTGTTCGACGGCCGCTTTGGCCTGGGCGGCATTGGTCACATTCAGTTCGAGGGTCAGCACCCGGTCGCCGTATTTTTCTTTCAAATCGGCAATGCTTTCCAGTTTTCGTGCGGTGGCCGCAACTTTGTCGCCGCGGCGGAGGGCAGCCTCGGCCCACACGCGCCCGAACCCACGGGACGCGCCGGTGATAAACCATACTTTGGGGGACGCCGTAAGTGCCGTGGAAGCACTTGCATTTTCAGTCTGTTGTATCATGATTGTATTCCTTCTTTTTGATGGATCAAAGGTCCGGATATACCTATGTTGATGTGTAGTCTAATCGGGGGGATGTGTAGCCAAAACAGGAATATTAATGGTTATATTTGGTGACAAAATTGCTTACTATTCATGTCCGTTATTCTCTCATTTCAATAATTGCCAATGAAAAACCGCTACCATTATTTATTCCTCTCTCTGTTTGTTTGTTGTATCCTGTTTCATAAAAAAATCGGTGAAACATTTACCCTTAAAACCCATAACAAAGTC
Organism: Dyadobacter beijingensis DSM 21582; assembly: GCF_000382205.1. Taxonomy (GTDB): domain Bacteria; phylum Bacteroidota; class Bacteroidia; order Cytophagales; family Spirosomataceae; genus Dyadobacter; species Dyadobacter beijingensis. Next base: position 1,110,203 of record NZ_KB907789.1, on the reverse strand, counting down.
CCGATAACGCGGGAAGCTGCTTCAAAAGAACCCGTTCTGGTGCCCGACAGCACGCTGAAAAACATTCAACAGCTTATTTCACAGCGCGAATACCACATTAGCTACGACGCACAAACGCGCACCTATCAAAGTCCGAACCGGAAACAAAACCTCCGCGCGAGTTACTCGCCGGGCGTGCTTACGCTGCAAAAACGCGTCGATTCCACGCATTCCGGTTTTAAATTGAAATTGATTAACAAAGGCATTTTCGCGGATGGCGAATTGCTTTATACCACGGATGGTAACAGTAAATTAGCCGCTTTGGAAAATACGGTTTCCATCGACCATGGCCGGTTCACCGAAGAGTTTGTCAATAATGAAGAAGGCGTTCGCCAGAATTTTATCATTGACAGCGCACCGGCCGGCGCAAAATCATTGCAAATAAAAGTAGCCGTAGAAGGTGCTTCGGTGCGTGATATGGGTAAAAACGAGCTGCGCTTTATAACCGGAATAATGGAGGAAGGCGGCAATGAAGAGCTCATTTACAATGGTTTGAAATGCTGGGATGCCAATGGAAAAGTATTGGACGCGACATTGGCCTACCAGGACAACCATATTCAGATTGCAGTCGGCGTGGCAAACGCCGCATTTCCCGTTACCGTAGACCCGATCGTGAACGGCACCTATGCACAATACGCCGACAAGTTCCTCGAAATCCACCAGAGCAATGCATGGTTCGGCTACTCGGTATCGAGCGCGGGCGATGTGAATGGCGACGGGTACAGCGATGTGATCATCGGCGCCCCGAAATATGATAACGGCCAGACCGACGAAGGCGCGGCATTCGTGTTCCCGGGTACGGCCGGCGGGCTCAGCCTCGCGGCGACAGTATTGCAAAGCAACCAGGACAATGCGCAGGCCGGTTTCTCGGTGTCGAGCGCGGGCGACGTGAACAAGGACGGATACAGCGACGTGCTCGTAGGCGTGCCTTACTACGACGCCGGCCAAACGGACGAGGGCGTGGTATTCCTCCACCTCGGCAGCGCCAATGGCGTAAGCGTCAACCCGAACCGTGTATTGGAAATCAATCAGACGGCGGCCAATTTCGGTATTTCGGTGGCGATGGCGGGTGATGTCAATGGCGACGGCCACAGCGATATTCTCATCGGCGCACACCAGTACGACAACGGCCAGCTGAACGAGGGGGCGGCGTTCCTGTTTTATGGCAATGCCAATAACGTAGGCGGCGGTGCGGTGACATTGGAAGCGAACCAGGCTGGCGCGATGATGGGCTATGCCGTAGCATCGGCCGGCTACCTCGATGCGGACGGTTTCACCGACGTGATGGTGGGAGCACGGCTCTATTCCAACGGGCAGGCTTACGAAGGAGCTGTGTTCATCTATAAAGGAAGCGCGGCAGGCTTGGTGACAAGCAACCCGTACAGGCTGGAAAGCAACCAGGTGGATGCGCGTTTCGGGCATTCGCTTGCCCCCGCGGGGGATGTGGATGGCGACGGCAATGCGGACATCATTATCGGGGCCTACCTGTATGAACAAAACCCAGCATTCGCTCAGAATGCAGGAGCTGCGTACCTGTACTTCGGTACCGGCGGAAGCTCCGCACCCGTTTGGAACGAAACCCTGATTCCGGGAACGCAGCAAGAGGCGTGGTTTGGCTGGGCAGTGGCCGGAGCCGGCGATTTGAACGGCGACGGTTTCAGCGATTTTGTAATTGGTGCCCGCTATTTCGATAATGAAAAACCCAATGAAGGAGCCGCATTTGTATATTATGGCAATGCGAAGAGGAGTTTCCCTTACCATCGTGCGATGATTACCAGCTACCAGCCCGAGGCCTGGCTAGGGTCGGCGGTAGCCTCCGCGGGCGATGTGAACGGCGACGGATACAGTGATCTGCTGATTGGGGCATACACATACGATAACGGACAAAACGACGAGGGGGCGGCGATGATCTACCACGGCGGCGGAATGGCCCCGAGCGAATCATCGAAGATTGCCATGAGCGACTCCGTCGCCTCGCGGCGTTTCGGAGCAGTGGTGGCCAACGTGGGCGACATTGACGGCGACGGCTTCGACGACGTGGCGGTGAGCAGCTCCGGTGCCGGTTCGTTTGGCCGTACCACCTTCCTGTACGGCAGCCAGTCGGGTGGCATTGGCAACCCGATTTACTATTGGAACAGGATACCGGCATTGAATATCGGCCGCACGGTAGCCGGCGCGGGAGATGTGAACGGTGATGGCTTTGCCGACGTGATCGTGGGCGCTCCCAATTACGCCAACACGGGCGAGAGCCTGGCAATCCTTTATTACGGCACCGTCAATGGTATAGATACGCTGAGAGAGCAGGTTTTGACGGATTCAAATACAGGCTCGCTATTCGGAACCGCGGTAGCGGGCGCGACGGACCTCAACGGCGACCATTACGCCGATGTGGCAATAGGCGCTCCCAAATACAAAGTAGGTAATGAAGTGCGGGGAGCGGTGTTTGTATATTACGGCTCGGCGAACGGCTTGATCACCACACCCAAGATTCTGGAAGGGAAGCACATCAATTCCAGCATGGGCGCTGCGGTAGCGGGCCTCGGCGACGTGAATGGCGATCATTACGGCGACCTTATCGTGGGTGCGCCTACGACTAACACGGCGGCCGTGGAAGGCGGTATGGCCTGGGTATATTACGGCTCGGCCAATGGCGTCGATAACAGCACGACTTTCTTCAAAAACGACAATGCCTACGCGCATTTCGGCGCGGCGGTGGCTTCGGGCGGCGACGTGAACGGCGACAGCTATAATGAATGCATCGTGGGACTTCCCGGTTACGGGCTTCAAAAGGAAGGCGCCATTGCAGTATATCACGGTGCATCGGGTGGTTTGACTGAACCTAACAAGCGTTTTTACCGCGGCGGCATGCCCAATTCCGCATTCGGGACTTCGGTTTCGGGCGCAGGAGACGTGAATGGAGATGGTTACAGCGATATTCTCGCGGGTGCGGGCAAGCACGGGTGGCCGCACCCGGAAGCAGGTTCAGTATCACTGATCCTCGGCTCGCGGTACGGGCTGAGCAACTATCCCGACTGGGAGGTGCTCGGCACGTCGGCTATGGACCATTTGGGCGCTTCCGTATCGGGTGCGGGTGATTTGAACGGCGATGGGTTTTCGGATATGATCGTCGGCATTCCCGACCTCGACGGTATCGGCCAGAACACAGGTGGCGTTCAGGTGTACCTTGGCGGCAGCGAGTGGGAAAGCGCGCCGGACCAGTTTACCCAGATAGCGAAGCAAAGCAAACTGAAATTATACAATGCCGACCTGGCGACGCTCTATTCGCCGAATCTCGCAGGACAAGGCAGCGAAAGCAATTTTGGGATCGGACTTTTCTGCCGTTCGTTTTTGGGTAAAGCCAAAGGGAAACTGGTTTGGGAAACGAAAACCAACGGTCAGCCTTTTTCAAGCAAGCCTAACACGCCGATCGGCAACAGCGTGGCCTTTACGGGTTCGCAGGCCGATTTTGTAGATTTAGGCTATTTCGGCAAGGAACTCAAAAGCCTCGTTCCGAAACTGACGCCGGAAACCAAAGTCCGGGCCCGTGTGAAGTACGAGCTTGCAACCGCATTGACCGGCCAGGTATACGGACCGTGGCGTTACCTGCCTGCGTTTCTTTCCGGGCAGAGCGTGGCGCCGCCGCCGCAGGACATCGCTTCCAATCTGCGCATGCAGGCCGAAGTGCTGGAAAATGCCGTAGAAAGTGTTTCCGTTTATCCTAATCCTGCTAGCGAGAAGCTGTTTATCAGAGCCAACCCGCAGAATGCGGTCACGGGCGTCAAACTGGTTTCGGGTAGCGGTAATGTCATTTTCCATGCCGGCAGGCCCCAGCAGGAAATCGATCTGAAAGGCATTACGCCGGGCATGTATATTCTCGTGACAAAGCACGCCGACGGCTCCGAAATGGCGCACAAGGTGGCCGTCAGAAAATAAACGCAGTATGTCGCAGCCGACCGATTTTCCCCTTCATGAACTGCCGCCGGTACGCTTTATGGCGTCCGGCAGCGGTTTGGCTTTCGGGGAGCATGCGCCGAGTCACCGGATCAGTTTTTTCGCGATCGTATGGTTCACCGAAAGCGCCGGTACGCACCTCATCGATTTCGAATCGTTCCCGATCCGGGCCAATGAGGTGTTCCTGCTCGGTCCCAACCAGGTGCATTCCATTCCCGCCCCCGAGCTTCCGGGCTCGCGCACGATCGTGTTCGCGCACGAGGTTTTCGATCGGATCGACGAGCCGCATTTAAGGCAGCTTTTCCTGCCTTTTGAAAACACCGGCATCCGAATACCGGAAGAAATGGTGGCACCGCTGACGCACATTTTCGACCTCATTCTGCTCGAATGCAACGGTGCCGCGGACGTTACCCTGCTTTTGAAATACACCACCGCATTGCTGACGCACCTCTACCGTTTCGGCCGGCACGACCGCCGCATTGGTGAGGACCACCGGCTCGTCAAGCTCTTTCAACTCATGCAGGAGCATTACCGGCAGGAAAAATCGGCCGCATTCTACGCCCGGCAAATCGGCCTTACGCCGAAACGGATCAATGAATTGCTGCGTGAAAAGATGGGTACTACCGTGAGCAAGCTGTTGTATCGGCTTATGCTTATCGAAGCCAAGCGCGAACTATACCACCAGCAGCATTCGGTGAAAGAGATTGCCTACGGGCTGGGGTTCAGCGACCAGTCCTATTTTGCCCGGTTTTTCAAAAAACAGACCGGCCTTACACCCGAAGAGTTCCGCTCGGGCGTGCGCGTAGCCAAGTGAGGCGTTTTTGCCGCGTGTTCAGATTGTCCTAACCTTCGGACAAATCGTGCGGACCATTGCCGCCTGCCTTTCGGATATTTGTATCGTTCATTGAACGTACGCGCGGCGGTTGATCCGCAGCGTGTCGCAGGATGTAATGTCCTGCTTTTGACTTGCAAGAAGTGGCTTTGCGGCCTTCTGTTTCGAATAGTGTTTTCGTGTGTTTTGGCAAAAGTGGCTGTGCTTTCGTAACAGCCACTTTTTTGTTTTTACGCCCTTTTATTTTCTGCCTCAAAAAACAGGAACAGATCGGTGCCTGCGTCGGGTTAAATTAAAGCAGGAAACGTAAATTAGCCATTGAAATACCATTTTTGAAATGAAACAAATTCTTGATAATCCCGTCTGGTACGCGCTGAACGCACATAATGACGCACTTGGGCAGGTGAGTGGCGGCTCGTGCTGGTTCCGGCCGGAAGTATCGCCATTCGCAGGCGTTGAAGGTGCCGCGCTGGAAGGGCTGCCTGCCTTGTACGAAGCCATCCCGTTTGATAACCACGTAATTTTTGTAAGCAACGAGAATGTGGCCATCCCGCTGCCGTGGAAACTCATGGCGGCTGTGCCCGGCAACCAGATGATCTACAAAGGCCCGGCATTTCCGGCTTCGGAAGGGCCTCTTGCCGTCCCGCTCACGACGGAGCACGTTGCCGAAATGGTCGCATTGACGAGCCTCACCAACCCCGGGCCGTTTGAGACGGAAACCATTCGTTTCGGGCATTATGAAGGTATTTTTGACAATGGAAAACTGGTCGCGATGGCAGGCCAGCGCATGCACCCGGAGGGTTTTGCGGAGATCAGCGCCGTGTGTACGCATCCCGGTCATTTGGGTAAAGGATATGCCCGGCATTTGCTGCTGCGGCAGGTGAACCGCATTCAGCAGGCCGGGGAAGTGCCCATCCTCCATGTGAAGGCGGATAATGCGCGTGCGATCGGTGTGTACGAGTCGCTGGGTTTCGAAATCCGTACGGAGATTTTCTTTTATGTATTAAAAAAGAATACGGATTGAAGCGCCATCTGGCTGTGAGCTTTTCAGCAAAGTAACAATGAGCTTTACAGCAAAGCCGGGCAGGGTAGCGCCGGGTACTTTTGTATTGTACTTAAAACAACAAGACAATGACAAAAGTATGGTTCATTACCGGCAGCTCCCGCGGATTGGGACGCAGCCTCACAGAAGCAGTTCTGAAAAGCGGAGATAAAGTAGCAGCCACGGCCCGTAACCTTTCCCAGCTCGGTGACCTCGTGGCGCAATACGGCGATCAGATCAGGCCCATTGCACTGGATGTGACAGATTATGAGCAGGTTTACCACGCCGTAGCCGACGCCGTTGCACATTTCGGACGCATTGATGTGCTGGTAAATAATGCAGGTTTCGGCATTATCGGCGCCGCAGAAGCTTACACCGAAGAACAGGTGCGCAGTCAGCTGGAAACCAACCTGTATGCGCCCATTGAAGTTACCCGCGCGGTGCTGCCTTATATGCGCAGGCAGGGTAGCGGTCGCATTTTGCAGATCAGTTCCGTGGGCGGTCGCGTAGGGAATGCGGGCCTGACGATGTACCAGGCGGCCAAGTTCGGCCTGGGCGGCTTCACGGAGGCGTTGTCCAAAGAGGTAGCCCCGCTCGGCATTCATGTTACGAGCGTGGAACCGGGCGGTTTCCGTACCGACTGGGCCGGCGCATCGATGAGCTATGCCCGTGAAATCGATGGCTACGGAATGGTCAATCAGCGGACCGAATATTTCAAATCCGGCAAATTCGTGCCCGTAGGCGATCCCGACAAAGCCGCCTCGGTAATGGTGGCCCTGGCCGAACATCCCGCGCCGCCCGTTCACCTCGTCTTGGGCAGCGAGGCGATCGGAATTCTCCAAAGCGCCGACGAGGCTCGCAAGGCCGAGATGGAGCAATGGCTTGACATCAGCCTTTCCACCGACCACCACGAATCGGAAGATTTCCTGGAAACGTCGATGGGCAAATGGTACACCGGCATTAAAAAAGACGCGTGATTACTAACTTTGTCTATGACCGATCCGAAGCCTGACAGACATTCATCGCCCATCGCTTACTCGTGCTATTACGCGCGCAACCGCGAGGGCGAGCAGTTTGCCTCCGAGCATGTGTTCAGCTACCAGATTTCCGGTACGCTAACGATCAATAACGGCGAGATGGAATATGTGTTCCGCGCGGGCGATTACCGGTTTACGCGGCGCAACCAGCTGATCAAATTCGTCAAACAGCCGCCCGCGGACGGTGTTTTCAAATCCATTTCCATTTACCTGACTCAGGCCACATTGCGGAGCTTCGCGATGGAGCATGGTTACGCGGCCGATCACGCACAAAGCCAGCAGGCCGAGCCGGTGATCGCTTTGAAAGGCGGGAGCCTCGTGAAGGGATTCATGGAGTCGCTGCTGCCGTACAGCGAGGACGACCAGCTGATCGACGACGAATTACAGTCGCTCAAAGTGCGGGAGGCGATCATGATCCTGCTCCGTTCGTCGCCGGTGATGAAGGATATTTTGTTCGATTTCAGCGAGCCCGGGAAGATCGATCTGGAAGCATTTATGCATAAAAACTTCCATTTCAATGTGCAAATGAACCGTTTCGCCTACCTGACGGGCCGGAGTCTGGCAACTTTCAAACGCGATTTCGAGCACATTTTTCATACATCGCCCAGCCGTTGGTTGCAGCAGCGCCGGTTGCAGGAAGCGCATTACCTGATCAAGGAAAAAGGCCGGACCGCCTCGGATGTGTACCTGGAAATCGGTTTCGAAGATTTGTCCCATTTCTCTTTCGCATTCAAGAAAATGTACGGTGTATCGCCTTCCAGGCTGGCGGGGTAATGCATTTTAATTTTAGACTAATAGAAAAAGCCCTGTCATCCAACGGATCACAGGGCTTTGGTTTATGATAGCGGCTCTGGTCGGGGAGGAGTGCCGGCCGGCCTGGAATAGTCTTCGGGTAGCGGGATAAATTCGTGGTCATCGGCCGGCGGGAGCTGAATGCGGCCTTGTTTCCAATCTTCCTTGGCCTGCTCGATGCGTTCTTTCCGTGATGATACGAAATTCCACCAGATATACCTTTCGCCCAGCGGTTCGCCACCGAGCAGCATCAGGGTCGTATTGACGGTGGCCTTGATGGTCGGCTCCGCGTTTTTATTGAAGACGAGCATTTGCCCCGGCTCGTAAAAATGCCCGCCGGTTTCCACGGCGCCTTTGACGATGTAGATTGCCCTTTCAGAATGCTTGTCGGGAATGGTAAAAGTCGCGCCGGCTTCCAGCACCACGTGCAGGTAGAATAGGGGAGAAAGCGTATTCACGCCGTTGGAAAGGCCGTATGCATTGCCGGCGATCAGGCGCATCCACACGCCTTTATCGGTAAATACCGGCAGCTCGTCCCGTGTATAATTGCGAAACGACGGCGCGGCTTCTTCGTCCTTTTCGGGAAGCGCTACCCAGGTCTGGATCATTTCAAGGCCGCCCGCGAGCGCCGACGGATCTTCAAATCGTTCGGAGTGCGCAATGCCGCTGCCGGCCGTCATCCAGTTCACTTCACCGGGCTTGATGATTTGCTGCGCGCCCGTGCTATCCCGGTGCATCACCTGCCCGTCGAACAGGTAGCTCACCGTCGAAAGCCCGATATGCGGATGCGGCAGCACATCCATCGACGACGGGTTGACCGGTATGCTCCCCAGTGGCCCGGCGTGGTCCATGAATATAAACGGCCCGACCATTCTCCTGAGACGGAACGGTAAAATGCGTTTCACCATCACCGATTCACTGATAGCCGCCTTCCGGGCCTCGATTACGATATCCAGCATGGAAATGTTTTTTTGGTTAAATATAGGTAATGACCGGCAAGTGACGAAAGGCCGATTTTAAATCGTTTGTTTGCCGAAACGTGCCGTTTATTCAAAGGAACTCGCATGCGCTAGTGATGTGTCACTTTTTTAGCTATTTTTTGAATATTTATAAGTCGAACCATCCTGAGCTAACCCGATTCGCTATGCGCATTTTCTGCTTTAATGTATTTGTCCTTCTTTTTTTTATTTCCGCGACGCGGGTAATGGCCCAGAAATCCCAGGTGATGGCGAGTTCGGTCCGCCAAGTTACCATTTACCGGAACGGTGCCGAAGTGACCAGAGACGTAGCTGTAACGCTGGATGAGGGTTTGCATGAACTTTTGTTTAAGGGGCTTTCGGGTTCGCTGGAGAAGGAAAGTATCAGGCTATCTGGGCTGGCTGACTTGACGGTGTTATCGGTGCTGCCGAAAATGAATTACAATGGGGACGGGGAAAAATCGACGGTGATGAAACAGCTGGAAGCGAGAAAAGATGCCGTGAAGGAAAAACTGGCTTTTGAGCGTGGAATGGACGTTATTTACAAGCAGGAAGAGGAAATGCTCCTCAAAAATCAGACATTGGGAGGGGAGAAAGTTGTTTTGAAAACGCTCGAATTGAAAGAAGCGGTCGATTTTCAGCGAAGACGATTGGTGGAAGTATTGCAAAAGAAATTAGAAACTGCAAATAACCTCAGGAAATGGGCGGATAGCCTGAGAGCTGTCAACAAGGCGCTATCAGTTTTGCAAACGGAGTTGGAAAAACCAACGCTAGAAATTGCCATTACCGTTTCGGTAAAAAAGACAACGCAGGCGAAACTGGAATTGAGTTATTACCTGGCAAATGCCGGCTGGTATCCATGCTATGACGCCAAAGTAGCGGATTTGTCAACTCCATTATTACTTGAATTTAAAGCAGGCATATTTCAGTATTCGGGTGAAGATTGGAAGAAGGTGAAAATAATTCTGTCTACTGCGAATCCGAAGGAGAAGATCCTTCTTCCACAATTAAAAACCTGGTATTGGGGCGCTCCAAATGATTATACTCAATATCGGCCGACAGGACATGATAATTTGCCCGCCGCAGGAATCATCAATGAAGTGAGCGGCTTTATAAGAGATGAAGAAAACCAGCCGTTGCCCGGTGGCTCTGTAGTGATCAAGGGGACGACAGTGGGCACACAAGCGGACGGCAACGGATTTTACCAGCTAGCCGTTCCCGCGAACGCCCCATTGGAAAATCGCGTCCTGGTTTTTTCATACGTGGGATATAAAATGCAGTCGAAACCTATCTCAGACAGTCGAATGGATGTCAACATGCAGCCAGACGAAATGGCTCTGCTGGAAGTGGCCGAAATAGAGAATGAGAAGGGAGAAAAAAATGCTGATCTGAGAGGCCGGGTTGCCGGTGTAAATGTTGCGAGACCAGCTACTATTCGCATGAATACGGATGAGAGAGAAGCACCTACAAGTGTAACTTATGAAATCCCGATCCTTTATACACTAATTTCCGATGGCAAAACTTACACGGTTGACTTGAAGGCCGAACAGCTTACTGATAGTTACTATGAATATGTAGCAGTCCCCAAAATCCGGCAGGAAGCGTTTCTGAATGCATATCTGCCTTCTTGGGCTAGTTTAAATCTTCTTCCAGGTGACGTGAATTTGTATCTAGAAAACAGCTATATAGGTAAAACCCGACTCGATCTCTCGAAGGCGGCAGACACGCTTAGCCTTTCATTTGGCATAGATAAATCGGTGTCAGTGCGTAGGGAACAGGTGAAAACGTTTACAAAAAAGCAATTCCTGGGTGGCAACATGGCTGAAAACCGGGGGTATCGGATTACGGTTAGGAATGTGAAAAGGTCGCCCGTTCGCATTGTGGTGAAGGATCAATTCCCACTGGCGCCCGGCAAAGATATCGATGTGTTCGATAAGTTCGCGCCGGAAGCGGCTGTGAATGACAGTAGTGGTGATGTAACCTGGAAATTTTCTTTGCCTGCGGGAGAAAGTAAGGAATTGAATCTGCGCTATTCGGTCAAGTACCCTAAAAATGGCTACCTAAATGGAGAATGAAACGTGATTGGTGATATCAGTTTCATTCTCCATGGCATTTTTCAGGAACTAACTCAGTGCGATCTCTTTCTCCACGCCAATTTCCTCCAAAAACCGCACATCGTGCGATACAACCAGGAGCGTTCCGCGGTACTCGTTGATGGCGGCAGTGAGGATACCGATGTTTTGAATGTCGAGGTTGTTGGTCGGTTCGTCGAGGATGATCATGTCCGGGGCCTGGTTGCCGATGGACAATGAGCAGAGCATGAGCCGCATTTTCTCTCCGCCGCTGAGGTCGGCGCAGCGTTTGTCCCAGTATTCTTTGGTAAAAAGAAAGCGGTTCAGCCGTGTTTTAACGTCATGCTCCTGCAATGCGCCCGTATTGAAATGCTGGGCCTGCTGGTAGACGGTCAATGCATTGTCGATCAGCGAATAGTCCTGGTCGATGTAAATGGATTGGAAATCAGCTCGTTCCATGTGACCGGTAACCGGCGGGAGCTCGCCCCGGATGATCCGGATCAATGTCGTCTTGCCGGAGCCGTTCGCGCCTTTCAGCGCAATGCGTTCGCCGCTGGTGATCTGGAAATCAATATGTTCGTGCCAGATTGGCTGGTCCTTGTAAGCGAAGTTGATCTGTTCGGCGGTTACCAGTATTTTGCCCCGGTGGAGCGCGGAATTGTCGAAATCAACTTTCATTTTGTCAATACCGGGCAGTTCGCCGCGGAGCTGGCTCAGTTCCTGCGCAATGCCGCCTACTTTTTCGGCATGAACACCTTTCATCCGGGCAGTGCTACGCTCCGCACTGTTCCGGAATGCATTCTGAACGATCGTCGGCAGCCCGGCTTTTTCCTGCTTCTTTTTACCGCGCGCATCGAGTTTCTGTTGCCGCTCCATCGCTTCGCGTTCCACCTCCTTGGCTTTGCGGAGTGCTTTCTCCTTCGCCCTTAGGTCCTGATTAAGGGCTTCATTTTCAATGTTTTTCTGTTCTGCGTAAAAATTATAGTTGCCGCCGTAAACGGTAATGCCGCGTTTGCTGAGCTCGCAAACGGTTGTCAGCAGGTTAAGCAGAGTCCTGTCGTGGCTCACGACCACGAGCGTATGAGGGGCCGATTGGATGTAGTCGTACAAAAGCGCCCGACCGGCCGCGTCGAGGTGGTTGCTGGGTTCGTCGAGCAGTACGATTTCCGGCTCATGGATGAGGATTCCGGCTAGAAATACCTTCGTTTTTTGGCCCCCGCTCAGCGTGGCCATTGGTTGCGCGAGGTTCAGCCCATGCAGCTGCCAATGCGCAAATGCGGTCTGGCAGCGCTCTTCGATGCCCCAGTCGTCATCAAGCAGTTCGAGGTTCATATCGGTCAAATGCCCGTCGAGAATTTCCTTTAAGGCAAGCAGCTTGTCATGAATCCCCAGCGCTTCGGCTACGGTGAGGTGGTTGTACTGCCCGAAAAGCTGCGGCATATAGTAAGGCTTCGAATCTGCCCCGGCCTTCCCGGAAGCAGGTTTAACCCGACCGGCGAGAATGTTGAGCAAAGTCGATTTGCCCGCGCCATTGTTGCCGATCAGGGCAATTTTGTCGTGTCTATTGACAGTGAGATCTATATCGGAAAACAGCACATCCCGGTTCGGGTGTGCATAGGTAACACCTTGAAGAAAAAGCATAGTACATTTCTTTTGAAAATGAATAATGGCAGCCGTAGTCGTGGCCGCTTACATTGATTTCCTGAAAGAAATGTCTCTTACACGAAGTGTTACAGGTTGGTGAACAATGGTGCAAAGCTACGCAGAAAATCGCAAAGTTGCACTCAGGTTAACTATGGGTTACATTAATCGAAGATCGAAGTTTGCCGGAAAGGTGCTTCCAGGTCCAGCAGCAAGGCTTTATTAGGCAGTCCGCCGCCAAACCCGACCAGTTTTCCGTTCGAGCCCACTACCCGGTGGCAGGGCGCGATGATGGGGATCGGGTTTCTGTTCGCAGCCCCGCCCACGGCCCGGACTGCGTCCGGATTGCCAATTTGCCGGGCGATGTCGCCATACGACCGCGTCTCGCCGAACGGAATGGTGAGTAATGCCTCCCAGACTTGCTTCTGAAAATCGCTGCCGATAAAATCGAGCGGAAGGGAAAAAGACTTCCGTTTTTTGACAAAATACTCGTCCAGCTGCCTTTCCGCTTCGAGCAATAGCGGGTGGTCTGGCCTTTCTGTGCCCTGCTCCACATCTTCCAGCTCCGGATAATGCCGCGCCCAAAGCACCGCACGAAGCCCTTCATCGCTGGCAATCAGCGTCAGCGTGCCCACCGGTGACGGCATTGTTTTGAAGAAAATATCCATTCCTGCTGCTGGTTATATGGGTGCAACAAAAAACGGGATTAAGTCGGTTCGGTTTTGTAGTCAAATGCTTGCAACTGCTAGTTGCGGTCCTTAAACGGGTGCTTTAAAGCGTTTCTTCAAAGTTGTAATGGCAATCCACAGGACAGCCGCTCCTCCGTAACCCGTGTAAAATTTGTCCATCTCCATAATGGCCCCGGGTTTGCACAAATCGATAAATACGTGCAAAACCAACCGGCATCCGCTGGTAACGGACACAATCTGAAAGCCGGTGCTGATCAAATCCGGAAGATTGGTTTGAATAAACCGATTTTGAAACCAGAACGTCAGTAAATATGCAACACTCCCCAAGCCGGCCAATACAAAGATGATCCTGGGCGCGAGAACATCCCTGATAATCGAATTCAGCACATCCACCAATGCAGCTTAGTTTTTAGCAGTGGCTGTTTTGTTATGCTTGTACTCGGAGCAGAATGCGATAAAAATACCGAACGCCCCGCCAACCAGCGCTCCGGTCAGTTGCGCAATGCTACCGCCGATGACGGCACCGCCGAAAGAAGTAGAAATCACCGCGGGAACGAGAGAACTCCATTGCTCCCCGCTGCATTGCTTTTTGGATGTGACGATAGAAGACTGCATGATAGTGTGGTTTTTGTTTTTAGATATTGTTTGCACGAAACTAACGCTTCTCCAAATAACTGCCAAGAAATCAAACCCCTCAATTTTTGTAAAACTTATTCTAATAGAGGATGTTAAGCGATTATCTAACGGTAGGTAAACACCCAAAAGCCGCAACCGATTCGGACGGTTGCGGCTTCCGGGCTTACGTCTGACACCCGTTATGCCAATGTCGCGGTCAGCACGATTTCGAAGTTGAATGCCTGGCTTACCGGACAGGTTTTTTCGGCTTCTTTGGCGATGATCTGGAACTCTTCGTCGGAAATACCGGGCACTTTCGCTTGCAGCGTCAATTCGGATTTTGTGATTTTTCCGTTGTCCAGCGTTACGACGGATTGGGTTTCGAGCGACGCTACTTTGTAACCGGCCTGCGTCAGGTCCAGGTCGAGTTTCATCGTAAAACAGCCGGCGTGCGCAGCGGCCAGCAGCTCTTCGGGATTGGTGCCGATACCGTCGGCGAAGCGGCTGTTGAATGAATATTGGGTCTTGTTCAGGACGGTGCTGCCGGTAGTGATGTGGCCTGCGCCTGTTTTGATATCACCTTCCCATACGGCTGTTGCTTTGCGTTTCATGATCTTCCAGAATTTAAAATTGAAAAATGGTTTTTAAAAATATACTGTACTATATGGTACAAAATTGGGTAAAAAAATTAGTTTAGAATATTCAGGTTCATGCGGACGAGCTGCGCCAGTTTTTGCTGATCCGGCTCCATCCGGCGGGTTACGTTCAGGCCGTTCCAGAGATTGACCAGATAGGACCCGAGCGCGGCGGCGGGTTCATCGGTTTGCAGTATTCCGAGGTCTTTGCCTTTCTGAATGGCTTCCGTAAAGATCTCTTCCAGCAAATGCAGGTATTTCGCTGCAATGAGTTTCAAGCCTGCGTCATCCGCGGAAACTTGTATCAGTGCATTACCGAAGTAACAGCCTTTGTTACCGATCGGCGATTCGGCACCGGTCAACGAAAAGAAGAAATCGCGGATAAACTGCACCGGATTTTCGCAGGTGGCGAGCGATTCCCGAATGGCCTGGAAGTTCAGTTCAACGACCCGGTCCATGGACTTGCGGAACAGTTCTTCCTTCCCGCCTTTGAATGCAAAATAAAAACTGCCTTTTCCGATTCCCATGGCATTGAGCAGGTCGTCGGCAGTCGCGTTGGCGTATCCTTTCTCCCAAAAGACTTCCACCGCCTTGTCCAGGATCGCTGTTTCGTCATATATTTTTGGTCTGCCTGCCATTGTTTCCTTGTTTGATGTTACAAAGATATAATACTTTACTAAATGGTACAAAATAAAATTTGAAATATTTTTTGAAAAGGAGGAAAGGAGAGAGGCGAGGAAAGGGGAAGGAGCAAGGGTAGGAAGGATAGGAAGGGAAGAAGGGAGGTATGGGTGTGGAGTGTTTTGGGGGTGCTTGGGGTATTTGTTATGTCGGGTTTCGGGCGTTAGCTTTGCGGTGCATTTTTTACCTGCAATTCGCTTTGAAGGCTTTCGGAAAACAATGGATCACGCTGGGCTTTACGCTTCTTATGCTTGTCAAAGCGTGGGTGATTCCGCTGGTATACCTGGATTACGAGTTGCGGAAGGAGTATATTATCGCCAATCTCTGCGTGAACCGCGATAACCCGATCGTCGTCTGCGAGGGGCAATGCTATCTTGCAAAGCGGGTGGTCGACGCCAAAAACCAGGACGAACGCCGGGCTGAGCAAACTTACATGGCCCAGCTGCTTTATCAGGTCATGGATACCCGTAAGCCGTTCGTTTTCACCGTGCCGGAGTATTTCGAAACACCGCCGGCCGTTTCCTACGATTACTTTTCCCCATTTTTTTCGCGCATTTCCGCTACGGATATTTTTCATCCGCCGCTGGTATAAATCTGCACTTTTCTGCCGGTAACCAGCCGGTTCATCATCCCATTATCTTTTCAACGCGACAGTCGCATTGCTCGTAAAGCACGGCTGTTTCGGCATCTGCCTGCGCAATCCCGCATGGATGCCGCTGTATTTATTTTTTCTATGAAATTGCTATTCAAACTATTGCTCATAGCCTCAATGGCCGCAGCTGTGGCCTGCGACAATAAAAGATTGCCTTACATGGGCGAACCTGAAAAGGTGGTTAAAACCGTCGACGGACAGGAGGTGGAGGAACTGGATTACCCGGCGATCCCGCCGTTTGCATTTACCAACCAGGACAACCGCCCGGTGACGGAAGCGGATTTCAAAGGTAAAATCTACGTTGCCGATTTCTTCTTCACGACCTGCCCCACCATTTGCCCGGTCATGAAAAAGAACATGCTCAAAGTGTACGACGAGGTGAAGGATAATCCCGATGTCCGCATTCTTTCCCATACCATAGACCCGGAACACGATACGCCGGCCGTGCTCAAGACGTATTCCAACGACCTGGGCGTGAGCAATGCAACCTGGCAGTTTGTGACCGGCGACCGGGAAAAAATTTACGAAATAGGACAGCAGCATTACCTTATTACCGCCGCCGAAGACGCCAAATCTCCCGGCGGCTTCCTCCACAGCGGGCATTTCGTGCTGCTCGATAAGGACCGGCACATTAGAGGCATGTACGACGGCACCACCGACGAGGGCACCTACGAGCTCATCCGCGACATCCGTACGCTGCTGAAAGAATATGCCCAGTAAAAAAGCCAAACGTGCACTACCTGCGCGTTTGGCTTTTTGATATAATAAAAAATTAACCTAAAACTTGAAAGAAACCCCTGCATTCACCGAGTAATCCGCGAACGCCGCATCGCCGCGCACGAAGGTGCCGGTTTTGTCCGAATACGCCTTGTCGGTTACACTCTGCGTGCGGTTCCTGAAAAATGCAACGGGTACCGTGGCGAAAAAGCTGAATTTCCTGCCCGAATAGGTAAGGCCCGGTTCTACGCTCCACACGAATCCCGGACGGCGAAAGTCGCCGCTGCCGCCGATGAGGTCGTGGACGGGGATACCTTCCAGCCGAGCGCCGGCCGCTACGGCCCAGCCCCTGGCGACCGCATTGAGCGAGTAGCTGAAACCGCCGCGTGCCATAAACTGGTCGGGGACGCTCATGATAGCCTCGTTGGCAAGCCTGGGCGACAGCGTTTCGCGGTAGGTGCGGACGCCGTTCTGCTCGCGCGGGTTGATCAGATAAAAGAAGTTGCCGTATACGCCGAAATTGTGGAAGATGTTATAATAGGTGTTCAACTCCACGGTAACGCCCGTGCCGCCGTCGCCAAGCTGGATCGACTGGTCGACGGTACGCAACTCCTTCGTGCCGTTGGCACCCACATTATACCAGTAGTCCTCATACTTGTAGTCGCCGGTAGGCAGCTTAATGCCCAAGCCGAGCTGGACATTCCCGCGAACGCTCTTTTTAGGATCGAAAAGCCAGTGGTAGGCCGCAATGCGCAGGTCGCCGATGCCGAATGAGTGCATGCTGTGGCGCTCGTTGAACTTGTTGCTGCCATTGATAAGCCCGTGCTCGTACAGGGACGAACGGGCATTGGAAATGATCGGAAGGTCGACCATCAATGACCATCTGTCGTTCAGGACGCGCATGACGTTGATATCGAGCGAAGCCGTGTGGTTAATTACCTCCGTGTGGAGTTCGAGCCTCTCTTTATTTTCGTTAGGCCCGGAAAAGTGTCGGAACGATTTGAAATAGCGCGTACTGGCGCTGACGATCCATTGTTTCTGGTCGCTGCTGTCGGCATGGGCGATCATGCACGCATTGCCAGTGCCGCGAATGGCGACGCAGCCTTGTGAAAATGTACGTTGAGTGGCGCAAAGGCTTATTGCCCCTGCGGCTGCGAGGTATAATAGTTTTTTCATTACTGATCTGGTGAATTTTTCCCGATGTTGAGATGGTAAATCAATAGCGGTCGGGCCGCGGGGGCAGGGCTATCGGATTGAAAACGAGGAGATCAATAATGAATCGGGCGGAGGGGCCTGTACATCCGGGTGGGTTTCCGAAACGGGGTCGTTGTATTGGTCTGTTGCCGATGAATTTGATTCGATCCATTCCATCACAAAAAAGACATGCCTGCCTGGCGAAGACATGAACTCTTTCAGCATGGTTTTGAGCAATTTGGCGTGGTTTTTCGGGGTGGGCCGTTCCAGCTCGTCCTGGACGTGGTTCACCAGTTCCATATACCGGTCGCGGGCATTCTGGTCGTACTCGCAGTACACATACATGGTGTCGTTCACGAGCTGCTGCGTGCGGATCTGGTAGTAGTCGCCCTCATGCTCAATTTTCCCTTCCGAAGGTTCCGGGTGCGACCAGCTGGTCTGGTAAGGCAGGGACACCGGCACTTTCACGACGATATCACGGGAATAGGCGCTGCGTTCGATGTGTTCCGGGCTTGCTGCGGTAGGCACATACCGCTCCTCCAACAAGTAGAGCACCGGATAGCCCATCATGTTGTAAAGCAATAGTCCCAAAAGCAGGAGTGATAAAAATCTGCCCAAATTTCCTTTCGTATTGTTGTAAAATGCGGAGGTAAATAAAGCCAAAAAAATGGTAAGATTATACGATATCATTGATCTGGCGGCATAAAATCAGGCATTCGGTTGTGCTTCCGGGGATATTCCACTATTTTCGTCCGACACTTTCAAATACCATGTCCAAGAATCGTCTTCTTTTCAGCATTTCGCCTCCTCCGGTAGCCTGATCGGCTTAACGACCGGCACCGGGCTTGGTACTTCCTGTTTTTTGGGAGGCAATTTTACTATTACCAGTCACCATTGTTCATGAAGGTTGTTGGGCCAAAACCCTCCGCGGGTTTACGCTTAACCGGTTTGCGCTGTCATGCGGCGCTCCGATATCTGTTTTTTATCCTTTTTGAACAAATATTCCAATGAAGCAAGCTTTCATCAAACTGCACATAGCGATTATTCTGGCCGGTTTTACCGGTATTTTCGGCAAACTGATTACGGTTAACGAAGGCCTCCTGGCCTGGTACCGCATCTGGCTGGCGGGAATCCTGATGCTACTTATCCTGGCAGCCACCAAAAAGCTCGAACGCATTTCATTCGCCGATTTTGGCCGCGCTTCCCTCACCGGGCTGTTCCTCGGGCTGCATTGGATCTTCTTTTACGGGAGTATCAAGTATTCCAACATTTCGGTAGGCGTCGTCTGCTTTTCGCTGACCGGGTTCTTTACGGCCGTTTTCTCGCCGCTGATCAACCCCAAGCGGTTTGTCGCGTCGGAATTACTGCTGAGCCTGCTTACGCTCTCAGGTATCGCATTGATTTTTAGTTTCGACTCCCGGTACCGCGCAGGCATTGCGCTGGGTGTGGTTTCTTCCGCGTTGGGGTCGCTGTACATGATCACGAACGAGCGGCTGGCGCATTCATTTAAAAGCGAAACGGCCACCGTATATTCGATGGTGGGCGGGGCATTGGCGCTGACGCTGTTCATGCCGCTGTATTTTTACTTTTTCCCGGTCATTACATTTGTGCCGTCCTGGTCGGATTTCGGGTACCTGGTGTTGCTGGCGTTTTTCTGCACGGTCGTATTGTATATGCTGCAAACGCAGGCTTTGCTGCGCATTTCGGCATTTACGGTGAACCTCAGTTTAAATCTCGAACCCGTCTACACGATCATTCTCGCCATCGTTATTTACCATGAAAACCAGGAACTGCGCTGGTCGTTCTACCTGGGGCTGGCGCTGATTATCTTGTCGGTGGTGTTTCAAATGCTGCGCGTCGTGCGTGCGCACCGGAATGCCGGGCCTATGGCGGTAGCAGGCCGCTAGCAAACTCATCGGGGCATTACGGTAAGTGGTGCCCCGGTTTTTTGTGTAAATCAATTTTTAGCCTGGGCCAGTATTTTGTCGATCGCGTCCTGCATCAGTCGCATGTTGTCCCCGTAGGCTGCCTGCCCGAAACCCGGGTAACCCAATGCATCGGGAATATCTTTTGCCAAATCCAATGCAGTTTCCCTTCTGCTTAATGCAATCCCCTGCATTTGTAAATGTTGTCCCAGATACTCCTGCTCCGACTGGCCCGGCGTCGGGATCAGCAATGCTTTTTTCCCTAAAAACACCAAATCCATCAGTGTAGAATAGCCGCTCCGGCAAATGACCAGCCCCGCCGCCGATAATGCCGCGGCGAGTTCTTCGGCGTTCGCGTGCGTAGCGTACGTGATGTGCGCTGGAAGGTGCGCCGGTGCCACGCCGGAAGGGTTTCCGGCAATGATATGGAAATGGTAACCTGCTATGCGCGCAGCCTGTCGGAGGACTTTCTCTTCCAAAATCCCCCGCATTGGTTCCGGACCGGAAAGCAGAACGAGAATGCGGTCGGGAAGTATTTGTGCCCTGTTCGCGTATGGTTGTAATTGAGATAGCAACCCTATATAATCCGCATTGTCAGGAATGCGGCGGGGGTGCGATAACCTGCCGGCCAGCCCGTGTTCCGCCTGGTCCACAATCCAGCACGCATCGAATTTTTCCAGAATGCTTTCATGCAGCCGGCGCAGGAGCCCGTCGGCGCCGGTGCCGAAGCCGGTAAGGATATTCAGCTGATGCGTCATGATCACCGATTTCAGCCCATTAATTTTCAGGCCATAACGGTTGTCCGAAATGACCAGGTCGAACCGGTGGATGCCCTGCATTTGGCGCAGCCATTGGCGCTCACGCCGGATCGCGCGCAGGATTTTCGGGATTTGAGAGACGATTTTTGCCGTGAATGTGCCACCGCTTCGGCTATACGCGATCTGATAGCCGGGCAGATCGAGCTGCGGCAAATGCGGAAAATTGTTTTTCAGCAACAGTGCCGTCGGGCCGGAAGCGGCGATCGTGACGTCGCATCCTCTTTCAATGAGATACCGGATGACGGGGATGCAGCGCGTGGCGTGTCCCAGTCCCCAGTCCAGCGGCGCTATCAGGATACGGAAAGGCAGGGCGGATCAATTTTGGTTACAAAACAAAAATAGCGGGTCCACCGCTATTTCGGGCTAACAAATGAGAGCACACGCTCGGTAACAACCCGCAGCGACGGTATTTGTACCGGTTTTTGCAGGTAATCCATCACATGGCCGGAGCCCATTGCACGGTCGTAGTCCTCCAAATCGGACGACGAGCTCATCATACAAATGGAAATGGGGTTGGGCGCACTTGGTTTCAGTTTGCCGTATTCGTGCAGGAACTGCCAGCCGTCGAGGATCGGCATATTAATGTCCAGCAATATCAGTTGAGGTAATTTCAATGCATCTCCCTCGTGGTGGATAAGGTAATCGAGGGCCTCGCGGCCGTTTTCGAAGAAGATAATTTCGCGGGCTATTCGGGCTTTTTCCAGGATTCGTTTGAGCAGGTAAGTGAAGATTTTGTCGTCGTCAACTACGCAAAGGATTTCAAGCATTTTCGTTAAATGTGATTTTAAATGTAATACCCGCGTCGACTTTACTGAATACCTGAATGTTCCCGCCCTGGGCTTCGATCTGATTTTTTATCAAAAATAAGCCAACTCCGTGAGCATCTTCATGTTTATGGAAAGTTTTATATAAACCGAAAACCTTGTCGGCATGCAGCGACAGGTCGATGCCTTTTCCCTGATCGCTGTATTCCAGTACTTTTAGTCCTCTTTCGTTCCTGTAAAACCGCAGGCGGATCATCGGGTGCTGCCCGTCCTTTTTATATTTGATCCCATTCGAAATCAGGTTCATGAGAATGCTTTCGAGGTAAATGTGCGGAAAGAAAATTTGTTTTTCCTCAAAATCAAGGTCTATATGCGCCTGGCTGGTGTGCAGGCTTTCATCCAGCACGTCGAGCACCTGCTCGGTCACTTCGCGCATGTCCAGCATTTCGCCTTCCAGGTGATTATCACGGATTTTGATCACCTGCGAAAGGTCGTCGAGCGTGCCGTTCAGGTGTTTGGCTACCGTTTTGATCTTCTGAAAGAGCTCTTCATTGTCTTTGGAGAGCGTCGATTCGTCCACAAAGTCGGTAAGCAGCGCGATGTTGCTCGAATGGTTCCGCAGGTTATGCGAAAGGATATGTGTGAAGCTTTGCAGCTGGCTATTCTTCTGCGCCATCTGGTCGATTGATTTGACCAGATTGATTTCCAGTGATTTATATCGATCGATGTCCATGATGATACCGCGAATCTTGGTCACCTGGCCTGTCGCATTCAGCAGCGGCGTGGCCGAAAAGCGTACCCATTTGCGGGTTCCCGACGGGGTTACCAGTTGCAGTTCATGGTCCCACGGCCGTCCGAACTGGATCGATTCGCGCAAGGCGGCCCTGATAATCAGCTGGTAGGGCTCGGGGAAAAATTTAAGCAGGTCGTTTTCATCCTGAATATCGGCCTCGTCCGTTTCCAGGATGTTCCGGGACGTGGCCGTCCAGCGGAACTGCCCGGTGGCGGGGTCGTATTCCCAGCCGCCGAGCTTGCCTACGTTACCCGCAGCCGTGAGCAGGAATTCGCTGTCGGCGAGTTTCTCCTCCACGACGGTACGCTCGTCGATCTCCCGTTGCAGATCGGCAACGGATCTGAGCAGCAGTACATTAGGGAATATTTTGAAGAGGTAATACACGGTGGCGAGCGACACCAGCGCCGTGCCGGCCCGGACGAGGGCGCTGAACCGGTAAACAGGTACCCAGAAAATCAGGGCGTCGATCAGATGGGTGGCACCGCAGAACAGGATGAAGGCGCCAAAAAGCCATATCGTCTTGGGAAAGGGAAAATCTTTCCGCCGCATGATAAACCGGACGAGAAATACCGGGATGAGAAAATATGCCGCCCAGATCAGTATATCGGAGACGATGTAGAGCCAGCCGTGAAAGTCGGACCAGTTGCCGCAGTACCAGCGGGGCGGCCATTCCGAAGTACTGAAAATTCCGCCGAAAAATTCCTGTACCTGGTCCATCAATCCGGCCCGACCGGCCCCGGTCGCCGTTGGACTTGTCCGGCAAACGGGAATAGTGTCATTAGGGTTTATGTGGAGGTGCGTGTTTGCGGGGGCCATGAATTAACTATTATCGAGCGCTGTAATTCGAATATTAATGATAAATCCGCTACCAAACAACAGCTATCCCCAATTCAAAACTAGCCTGTTTTGCAACGTAAAAGTTCTAATCTATACCTTTTGTAAAAGTAGTTTTATGGCGAAACGCTGTTATCGTCGAATGGCGATCAGATCGGGTTTGGGAGCGCTTTTCCAGATTGGTGAACCACCCTTTTTGCGTCGAACGGATTAGAATAAATATTTTAAAATGTAGAAAGACTTCAAGCCCGGCTTTCACGGACCTCGGTGCTTTTTCACTATTTTCGCAACGCGCCGGTTCAGGAAAAAAGTATACCGGATATGCCATGAACATTCAAAAGCATTTCATCAACGGGATTGTCATCCCCGAAGTCGTATCGGACCAGATCGTCGTCCGGAGTGCCGGGGAGGGCCTTCAACTGCTCGCCGATCTCTATTATCAGGACTACGATTGCATGATCCTGCATGCGGAAAACATCACGCCGGATTTCTTCGACCTCAAAACGGGCTTAGCGGGCGAGATTCTGCAAAAATTTACCAATTTCAAATTCCGGCTGGCGATCGTCGGCGATTTTGAGCGCTACGAAAGCAAAAGCCTGCGCGACTTCATTTTTGAAAGCAATAAGGGCAGGCAGGTGAATTTCCTGCCGTCGGTGGAGCAGGCGGTAGCCAAATTATCCAACTGAGGCGATGGAAATAGACGACATTCTCGAGCGGTTCTACCCATTGCCTACCCATTCGCGTAATGCATTGAAAGCGCATATTTCGGAAGTGAGTTATGGGAAAGGCCACGCGCTGCTGCGTGCCGGACGGGTAGAAAAGAGCCTTTATTTCGTGAAAAGCGGCATGGTACGCGCTTATTCGGACCCGGAGGGCGGCGATGTGACCTTCTGGTTCGGGAAGGAGGGCGATGTGGTCCTCTCCATGAAAAGTTATGTGGCAGGGCAGGAAGGGTATGAGCATGTGGAAACGCTGGAACCCTGCGATTTATACCAAATGCAAACCCGGCATCTCGACGCGCTTTTTGTGACGGATATTCACGTGGCCAACTGGGGCCGCAAGCTCATAGAAAAGGAACTGATACGCACCGAGGAACGGCTTATTTCCATGCAGTTTAAGAATGCCCAGCAGCGCTACCTCGACCTCATGACGCAAACACCCGACCTGCTGCAGCGGGTGCCGCTTTGCCATATTGCTTCCTACCTGGGCATCACGCAGGTCAGCCTGAGCCGTATTCGCGCTGAAATCCGCTGACGCATTCCTTTTTTAACATTTGTAAAATTTTTTCCGCCCCCGGTTCAGGAGCTTTGTATCAAATAAAAATACGAAGTATATGAACTGGATTATTCTGATTGTCGCCGGCCTGTTCGAGGTCGGATTTGCATCGTGCCTGGGAAAAGTACGCGAGACTTCCGGTACTGAAATGTACTGGTGGTTCGCAGGATTCATCGTTTCGCTGACGGTAAGTATGGCGTTGCTGCTCAAAGCCACGCAAACGCTGCCGATCGGCACGGCCTATGCGGTGTGGACGGGTATTGGCGCAGTGGGTACTGCGCTGGTGGGTATCTGGGTGTTCAAAGATCCGGTCAGTTTCTGGCGGGTATTTTTTATTACGACGCTCATACTTTCCATTGCCGGATTAAAGGCCGTTTCGCATTGACGGTCGGTACGACCGTCGTGCCATTGGGGACTGTGTATTTTTGGCGGCAATGCTGGTGTGGAAGCGCTGTCGGCAATCCACAATTTTACCGTTAGCACCGAAACTAATTCCGGCAGCAAGCCCAACTAAGTGTTTGGTTTTGAATGGCCGTTCCGGCATTTTGTCGCCGTCGCCGTGTAGTACCTTTCGGGTGATGTTGCCATTGCGGCGTCTGGGTATGCTTTTTACGGAGAGGAGCGCATTCCAACGGCAGCAAAAGTGGCCTTGGAAGCGACAGGCGCTATCAAAAACGAGGATTATGAGTGATGCAAGGAACATTGTAAGGTGTGTGGCCAGGATTTGGCGGATGTACAAAAGGCAGGAATCGCTGTTCCGTTCGGCGATGGGCCTCGACACATCGAGTAAGTTGCGGCGCATTTGCAGCAACGGCTACATGATGGCGCTGCTGTTTAAAAAGGATGTGGGGAACATGTATGAATCCATTAAAAGCAATCTCGACGACGGCGAGCTTTCAAGCATTGTCCGCAGCGCCGATGATTTCGACGGCGAATCGATCGACCAGCACGCATTGTTGTCCGAAATTGCATTGCATCAGCAAACGATCCTGGAAGAATACCGCGCCCTGCTGACCCAGCTCGACCAGGATAGCGACGCCGCCCGCGCCTGTTCCGAGCACATGGATAAGCTCGCGTTCCTCGAAAGTTCGCTCACACGCGAGGTAAGCGGTATGCGCGACGGGCGCCATGAAGGGCTGTCGATTGTGGCGTAGTAACGAATCGCCGCATTCATCCGTGATAATCTCCACTCATTGGTTACCGCTTGGATATTTCCAGTAGACGAGGTATGTTGGGGAACACTAAATGGATCCCGCCATGCCCACTTTCGCTTACAACGACTCGCAGCCTACCACCATTAACCTGGATAATGTCGATAGCATTGTCAAAGACGACACGGACGGTTATCAGATTGTCTTTCAACGTGCCGCCCACGAAGGGCTCGTGGTGACCGGCCGCTGGCGGTTTCCCACCCCGAAGGAACGCGACCGGGCCTTCAAATCCATCGTGATGAATTACGGATTGAATCACGGTTAGGATATTTGCAAATTGTGAGTGCATTGATACCATTGTTTTTGGTGATTTACGCCGCTGCAAACCTTATATTTGGACTCGGGATGGAAAACTCACACCTGAATCCAAAAAAATCCAAACAATGAAAAACGCAATCAATGTCTTTCTAGCCGCGGCGGCTGTGATCGCTGCCCCGATCTGTTCGGTGGCGCAGTCAGGTACGGCATCTGTCGAAACTAAAAAGCCCAATTCCGAGTACAAATCGGCCTTCCCGGGCCAGACGCGCATCGGCGCAGTGACTTCCAAAACCGCCTACGAAGGCAAGGTGATCACTTCTTCCCTGGAAAGACCCTGGGGAATCGCATCGCTGCCCGACGGTCGGTTTCTCGTGACCGAAAAAGGCGGTACGATGCGCATCGTGTCCACCACCGGTACGGTCGGCAAGGCGATTGATGGTGTACCCAAGGTAAATAGCGATGGCCAGGGCGGTCTGCTTGGCATTACACTCGACCCTAATTTTGCCAAAAACAGAATGGTATACTGGGCATTCTCCGAACCGCTGGCTGATGGCAATGTGACATCGGTAGCGAAAGGAAAGCTCTCCGCCGACGAATCCAAGCTCGAAAACGTGACGGTAATTTACCAGGCTTTGCCTGCATACAAGGGTAACCTGCATTACGGCGGCCGCGTGAAATTCGCGAAGGATGGTAACCTGTTTGTATCAACCGGCGAGCGTTCCGACCTTGTGACGCGCCCGCAGGCACAGGATATTAATTCAGGCCTGGGCAAGGTGATCCGCATTACCACGGACGGCAAGCCGGCGGCAGGTAACCCGTTCATCGGCAAGGCGAATGCTCGTCCGGAGCTGTACTCGTACGGCCACCGCAACGTCCAGGGGCTGGCAGTGAACCCTGCGACGGGCGATCTGTGGGAGACGGAGTTCGGTCCGAGAGGCGGCGACGAAGTGAACCGCGTTTTGCCGGGTAAAAATTACGGCTGGCCTACGATCACTTACGGCATCGAGTACAGCGGCAAGCAGATCGGCGACGTAATCCAGCAAAAAGAAGGCATGGAGCAGCCGGTATATTACTGGGACCCTGTGATTTCGCCAAGCGGTATCACATTCTACGATGGAAAACTGATCCCGGAATGGAAGAACAACCTGTTCATTTCCTCGCTGAGCGGCATGCACATTTGTCGCCTGGTGATCCAGAACAACAAGGTAACGGGCGAAGAGAGATTGCTTTCGTCTGAAAACCAGCGCTTCCGCGACATTACCGAAGGCAACGACGGCGCATTGTACGCCGTAACCGACCAGGGACGTCTGTACCGCATCGGTAAAAAATAGCAACCAGCCCATTTCAGGCTGACAGGGCGGTGGCAACCCCGCAGGCAAACCATTTTATCTTCCGGAGTTCGGGCAGGTAAAATGGTTTTGTTGTTTTGAAATGGCGTAGCGCCTTCAAAAATAATTCAGAATTGTTGGGTTAAATTGGGGCATGAAGATCCTCATTATCGAAGATGAACCCGAGCTGGCGGCGGATATCGCGACTTATCTGTTGTCGCAGGGCTACCTGTGTGAGCACGCCGGCACCTGGATGCAGGCACGCGAGAAGGTAGAACTGTACCGTTACGACTGCATTCTCCTGGACCTCATGCTGCCGGGCGGCGACGGGATGGACATCCTCGATATGCTCAAAGACCAGGGCCAGCAGGACGGCGTGATCATCATTTCTGCCAAAGACGATTACGACCACAAGATCCGCGGCCTGCGCGCCGGGGCCGACGACTACCTCGCCAAGCCGTTCCATCTTCCCGAACTGGCGGCACGCATTTACTCCGTTATCAGGCGGAGAAATTTTGCGAACCAGAACAGTATCATCCAAAACGAGCTGAAAGTGGATCTCGATGCCCGCGTCGTGACCGTCAACGGTACATTGGTGGCGCTTACCCGCAAGGAGCTAGACCTGCTGCTGTACTTCATCGGAAACCGGAACCGCGTAATCGCCAAGAGCGCATTGGCAGAGCATTTGTCGGGGGATATTGCAGATATGTTCGATAATCACGACTTTGTGTATGCCCATGTCAAAAATCTGAAAAAGAAGCTGAGCGACGCGGGTTACGGTAATTATCTCAAAACGATCTACGCGACGGGCTACAAATGGGAAGGATGAAAAAACTGCTCGATCAAAGCCTTCGTCCACTGGTCATTTACGCCATGGTGGTGCTGGCGGTGAGCATTCCCGTGTATTTCCTCATTATCGACTGGATTTGGGAAAACGAGCTGGACAAGCACCATTATGCCATTCGTGAAAAGCTCGAAAAGCGCCTTACCAGCCTGAACCTGCCCGACGCGGAGGTAGGCGAGATGATCGGTGTGCTCGACAAGGTCCAGCCGGGATTTTCATTCAGCGAAGCCGTATCGCCACGCCCGGACAGCGCCTACACGCTCATTCGGTTCGATACATTCATGAATGACCGGGAGCAGTTCCGGTGCCTGCTCACCGACATTCGTGTCAATGGAAAGCTTTTCCGGGTGCTCGTCGAAACCAATATGGAGGAGATCGACGAGACGATCCTGGCCATTGCAGCAGTGACCGTTTTCTTTTTCGTGCTGCTGCTCGCAGGCTTCATATACCTGAACCGGAAAACCGCATTGCGGATCTGGCGGCCGTTTTACGATACGCTCGCCGGCCTGCATACGTTCCGGCTCGAAAAAGGCATTCCGCCCCCATTGCCGGAGTCGGACGTGACCGAATTTGCCGATCTGAACCGCAGCCTGGCCGTGCTTATGGATGAAAGCCTGGCTTCGTACCGGCAGCAGAAGGAATTTACGGAAAATGCTTCCCACGAGCTGCAAACGCCGCTGGCCATCGTGAAATCGAAACTGGACCTGCTGCTGCAAAGCCGCTCGCTGGACAAGCCGCAAATGCAGCTACTCGAAGAGGCGTACCAGGCCATTAACCGCGTCACGAGGATCAACAAGAACCTGCTGCTGCTGGCCAGGATAGAGCATGCGCAGTTTGACGAGCAAGCGGACATTGCTGTTCCGGGAATCCTGACCGAGCTCGCCGCCCAGTTTTCCGACCGTTTCGAAAACAGCAGCATTACCTACACCGAAGATGCGCAGGAACTGGTTTTGGCGGCCAATCCCGTACTCCTTGAAATTCTGGTGACCAACCTGCTCGTGAATGCCGTGCGCTACACGCCCGCGGGCGGACATGTGCAGGCATATGTAGGGAAGCGTGAGCTGTCGGTTTTCAATACCGGCACAATGCCCCTTCAAGAGGCCAGCCTGTTCCGGCGTTTCACCAATGTTTCTTCCGAACATGCGGGCAGCGGCTTGGGACTGGCTATTGCCCGCGAAATATGCGAACGATACGGCTGGCGGATCAGCTACCGTTTCGAGGGCGGCCTCCATCATTTTACGGTTCATTTCTGAATTCGAAATTTCTTCCAAATCCCTCCTGTATTTCGCCATCGGATCAATCAACGAATCTGAATGGCATTCAATAAATCACTCGTCCTGGCGGCCCTCGTGTGCGCGCTGCACGGCGCAGTGCACGCGCAGGTGAGCAAGGTCACATTGGCAGGGCAGGTAACGGCCCGGTCGGGTAAGGAAATACTTCCGTTTGTCAATGTAATTTTAAAGACAGAAAACGACAGCGCGTTCGTAACCGGTACGATTACCGGAGCCGACGGCCGCTTCATCTTTCCCGACGTCACCCCCGGCCAATACCGGTTTGAATGCGTGTTCCTCGGTTTTAAAAACCTCCGCATGCCCGTAACGGTCGGCACATTGAGTGCCTTTCTGGACCTGGGCGTACTGGAAATGCAGGAAGACGCCCGGGTGCTGCAAGAAGTAGTCGTCACCGAAGCGCGGGCCGATGGTGTCGATGCCCGCCTCGATCGTAAGGTGTTCGATATCAGCAGGAACGTGAGCCAGAGTGGAGGGTCGGTGTTGCAGGCGCTCAAAAATCTTCCGGGCGTCACCGCAGGCGAGGACGGGAGGGTAATGCTGCGCGGGAGCGATAAGGTGGCCGTGCTGGTGGATGGCCGCCAGACCGCGCTGACCGGCTTCGGCAGCCAGACGAGCCTCGACAACATTCCCGCTTCGGCGATCGAGCGCATCGAGATCATCAATAACCCCTCGGCCCGCTACGATGCCAATGGTAATGCAGGTATTATCAATATTATTTATAAAAAAGATAAGCAGGAGGGTTTCAACGGCAAGTTCGGCATGGCGGCCGGGCTGGGTGCATTGTGGGTGCGCAAACAAAACCTGCCGGATATTCGCCCGCAATACCGCAATACCCTTAAACTGAACCCCTCGCTGGCGCTTAACTACAAGAAGCGGAAGGTGAACCTGTTTTTTCAGGGCGACTACCTCCATACGCCCACGCTCAACAAAAACGAATTTACCAACCGCTATTACGATACGGGCGACACCGTACGGCAACAGGTGAAGCGTAACCGCAGCACCAATGTGGTGACAGCCAAAACGGGTGTGGACTGGAACTGGGACGACCGCAATGCATTGTCGGTATCGGCGCTTTTCAGCAGCGAGAAGATCCTCGACCGTGGCGACGAGCCGTTTTACAATGCGACCCTGACGCGCCGGAGCCGTTTATGGCAGTTTCTGGAAGATGAGTTGAAGACGACCGTCACCGCCGCGGCTTCGTACCAGCACAAATACGCACAGCCGGGACACCTGCTGAATGTCGGTCTTAACCACACTTTTCACCGGGAAAACGAGCAGTACTTTTTTACCAATATCATGCCCGATTTTACGGGAAAGGATGCATTCAAGCTGCTCTCCGACGAGAATGTATTCGACCTCACGGCGGATTACCTCCGGCCGCTGCGGTACGGGCGTTTCGAAGGGGGATTCAAACTCCGCCGGCGCTTCATACCCACCCATATGCAGTTTTTCCCGGGCCTGAACTCACCGATCGACAGCCTCGCCGGCGGATGGGCCGATTACAAGGAAACGATTCCTGCATTGTACGGCAATTATGTATTTGAAAACCGGAAATTCGAACTCGAAGCCGGGCTCCGTGTGGAGTATATCGACCTGCGTTATACCGTAAACCCGACGCATCCGACCTATCACAGCGATGGTTATTCGTATGCGAAGCCGTTTCCCAACGTACGTCTTGCCTACAAATTCGATGATCGGAACAAGCTTTCCATTTTCTACAACCGCCGCGTAGACCGGCCCAACGAGGTGGATATCCGCATTTTTCCAAAATATGACGACGCGGAGATTATCAAAATAGGAAACCCGGCGTTGAAACCGCAGTTCACGAGTTCCTGGGAAGCCGGATATAAAACCAGCTGGGCCGGTGGCTCATTGTACGCGGCACTTTATCACAAGCAGATTAATGGAACCATTACCCGGATCGGTACTGTGGTGCCTGGTAGTACATTGATTTACAATATATTTCAAAATGCAGGCAGGAGCGACAATACGGGTGGTGAGCTCGTATGGCAACAGGACCTGGCGCCCTGGTTTGCGCTGAATTTGAACGCAAACCTTTACCGAAACAGCATCGAAGCATTCACAGTCGAGAACCTGTATCCGGTTCGGTCGGTATACTCCGCGGGCAAGCAAAGCCTTATTTCAGGTAGTGCCAAGGCCAATGCGGTGTTGAAAGGGAAAAAGTCCGAATTGCAGGTGGCCGTCATTTATCAGGCGCCCGACGTCGTACCGCAGGGCCGGACAGGGTATCGGTTCACGGTGGATGCGGGCGCCAAACGGCTGCTGCGTAAAGGCGAACTCTTCGTCAACGCCACCGATCTGTTTGGTACCCTGGTAGTCCGAAAGACGGTTTACGGCGACGGTTTTCGCTACACGAGCCGCGATTACTACGAAACCCAGCTCGTCAGGGCCGGTTACAGTTTTAAATTTTAACCCATTACCAATTCCTCTGATCATGCGTACCACGTTCATTCTGCTTTTGATTTCAACCTGGGCGGCAGCTTCGCCCGCGGTACCGGACGACAGCCTGACTGCCCGCAAGCCTGTTACCCTGCATGCATTTTACCCGCCGGCATCGCTTATTATCGGCGGACTGCTCGCCAACGGGCATTCGGAAGAATCGATCAAAAATGAGCTGGCGGAAAGCCGCAACCACCTCATTCCCCGTTTCCGCACCCATATCGACGATTACATGCAATTTTCACCGATCGTGATCGCTTACGGGCTCGACGCCTTTGGCATACACTCCAAAACCGACGTGCTGAACCGGACGGTGATCCTCATCAAGGGCGAAGCAATGGCCCTCACCACCGCGACCCTGCTGAAATCGGCCACCCACACGCTCCGCCCCGACGGCAGTTCGTACAACTCCTTCCCGTCGGGCCATACCACGCAGGCATTCGCAGCGGCTACGTTTCTCAATGAAGAGTACAAAGACCGATACCCGTGGATGCCCTACGCCTCGTACACCGTGGCGTCGTCCGTAGGACTGTTAAGGGTGGCTAACAACCGGCACTATATCAGCGACGTGCTGGTGGGAGCTGGAATCGGGTATCTGTCCATGAAGGTCGCGTACTGGACGCACCGCTACAAATGGGGCATGGCACGAAAGGCCCATTCCGCTATTTCCCCATCAGTCCCTTTCTGAACTGAAAGCTGGCGCATTGGTACCAGGCCGTGGCTTCGTCCGTCATACGCCTGTCGGGCACGACTTCGCGGGCGGCACCGGTGGTAAAATCGGGGATATAAGTAGCGGCGAATTTCTGGGGTTTCAAAATGACGAGCGAATCGTGATGTATGAAGCCCAGGCTTTGGTAGGTGCTGATAAATGCGCGCTCGCGGCCCGGTTCAAGCCGGAAAATGTCGTAACCGAAAAATTTGCTCCGGTAAGAGAAGTGCAGCAGGCCGAGAATTGTCGGTCCGAGATCGATCTGGCTCATCAGACGTGGCATGATGCCGGGTTTGATAAAGCCGGGGGCGTATATCAGCAAGGGAATCTTATAGCGGTTAACGGGCAGATCGGTTTTCCCCGCGCTGGATGCGCAGTGGTCGGCCACGATCACGAACAGGGTATTCTTGAACCACGGCTTTCGGCTGGCATCCCGGATGAACCGGCCGATAGCGAAATCGGTATATTTTACGGCACCTTCCCGACTGGTATGCGATGGAATATCGATCCTGCCTTCGGGATAGGTGTAGGGACGGTGGTTGGAAGTTGTCATGATGTGCGCGAACACCGGCTTTCCGGCGCTGGTACCTTTCTCGATTTCCCGCGCAGCGAGACTGAACAGGTTTTCGTCAGCCACTCCCCAGATATTTTCATAGTCGATTTCTTTTTTGGAAAGCACCGTGCGATCCACGACGCGGTAGTCATTGTGCCCGAAGAAATAGCCCATATTATCGAAATAGCCATATCCTCCGTAAATGAAGCTCGATTCGTAGCCTTTTTCTTTGAACACGTGGCCCAGGGAGAAGAGGTCTTCGTTGTGCGGCCTGCGCACGATTGACTGACCCGGCGTCGGCGGCGTGCCGATGGATAGTGCCTCCAACCCACGAACCGTGCGGGTGCCTGTGGCATAGAGATTGGTAAAAAGAAGGCTCTTGCGGGCCAACGAATCCAGGTAGGGCGTGATACCCTGCTCGTTACCGAAGCTCCCCAGGAAATCGGCGCTGAGGCTTTCTACGCTGATCAGCACAACATTTTTGTGCAGTTCCGGGGCCGGATTGACGATGTCCCGCTGAATGCTGAAAGGGTTGTTGTCGGTAAAATGGCTTTCCGGGGTGCTTATGAGCGCGCGGATGTCCCGAAATGCCTGCCGGTTATCCAGCGTGCGATAAAACTGGTTGTAATCCAGTTCGTTGTTACGGTAGGCGGCAAATAGCTCGTACATGCCGTTGCCGGCGAGTTCATTGGCGTAGTTGTTGTCGCTGAACTGCCTGAACTGATTACCCACCCACATAAATGCGGCGAGAAGCACTGCCAGGTAGCCGGTCATCCATAGCGAACGCTGCCCGAACCCCGCACCGGGAACGTCTTGCCGGGCCAGTATCCGCCGCTGCTCCCAGGTAAGAAGGGCCGCGAGCAACAACAGGACCAGCACAATCACCTCCACCGGATAGGATTGGCGGATATTGCCCAATACCTCCTGCGTATACACGAGGTAGTCGACCGCGATGAAATTGAACCTTGATCCGAATTCGTCCCAGAAAATCCATTCCGAGACTGCATTAAGTAAGATCAGGAAAGTCTGGATGAAGATAAGGCTGGTTACAAACCAGCGGAAACCGTTCCGTCGGGCCAGTTTGCGCGGGGTCAGCCAGCCGATCAGCATCAAAGGGAATATGAAATACAGGGCGTTGACCAGGTCATAAAAAAATCCGATCGCAAATGCACCGGGAACAGCGAGCGGTCCGGTATCGAGGTTACCTGCGACTTTGGCTGCCAATGCGGCCCGGGTGATCATTGAAACGAGGATAAGGAGGGACGCGATGGTCCATGAGGGGCATAAAAATCCCGCTTTTGAAATGCGCCGGTTCCGTTCATCTTCCGGCCTTTGAATGGTGGTTATCATCAGAGGTGTCAGCAGGGCGGCAAAAGCCCTTTTTGCGGAGCAACCTATGAGTCAATTTGGAATTCTTTTTGAATTGCTATAATTGGTAGTAATCTATCGTGGCACTTTCCCGTTCTGGCGCCGGTTCGCCGGCCATTTCCATGAGGTTTTTCTCGATATTGATCGATAATGTCGTCATCGGCGTGTCGGTCGGTCGGTTTTCGAACGGGTCTTGCAGGACAATCGCCGTTTTTTCGATGGCGATGAGCAGCACGGGAACCAGCGTTACCATTACCACCTCGACGAACGGGTTCTGGTCGTCCAGGCCAAAGGGCAGGATGGTCATGAGTACGTAAATGAGGAAATGCAGCAGCATACTGTACGAGCGGGGGAAAACCGTGTTTTTAATGCGTTCGCATTTGCCCATCGCATCGGTTAGCCGGGCCAGGGTGCTGTCCAGCTGGGTTTGGCGGATCGGGTCCAGGGCGTGGGCATTCGCTACCAATGCCAGTTTTTCGGCGTGGACGGTGAGCAGCTGGTTGGGCAAATGCTGGTCGGTGTAGGCATGGTCGATCGCGTATTCGGCTACGTGGGGCGAGTAGGGGAGCCGGCGGAGGTTATCGGCCAATGCGAAACACCAAACCGATTGCCTGACGGCGAAATCTGTGACGATATCGGATTTCCTGTCGTCGGGCGGGAGGAAGTGGAGCAACTGGCGGATGAGCGTCCGGCTGTCGTTCACGATTGCGCCCCAGACGATGCGCGCTTCCCACCAGCGCTCGTACGACTGCGCCGTACGAAATGCGAGCAGCAGCGACAGCAATGTGCCGATCAACGCCGAGACGGCCAGAGGAATGGTAATGCTTTTGAGAAATGAGAAGTGATCCAGCGCGCCGGAGAGGGAAGCATAGCAAAAAATGGCTATCACGTCCCATTTGATCATATTCAGGAAGTATCCGACGGAGATTTTTTTGCCTATCAGCATAGTGGTGTTGCAGGGATTTGAGGCCGTAATAGTGATTGTTCAGGTTGTTTTTTGAAAATACAAAAAATATGTGCCGCGGTGCGTCAGCAATAGGTTATTTGGTACAAACTTTCCCTTCAACCTGTCGTTAATACCCCCTTTATTTGTCCCGAATGGCTTTGCGATGTTGTGCCGTGGCTACCTAATTTCGTATCAATCCTAAATCAAATCAGAAATACCATGAGAAAGATCATCGCAGGCATGAATATGACGCTTGACGGCGTTTGCGATCATACGGAGGGCGTTGCCGACGACGAATTGCACCAGCATTATGAAGAACTGCTGCTGAACTCGGGCGTGATCCTGTACGGCAGGACGACATTCGAACTGATGAAATACTGGCAGGACCTTGCAGAAAAACCTGGTGGCGACCCGGTAATGGACGATTTCGCGAAAGCGATGGACAGCGTTCCCAAAGTTGTCTTTTCCCGCACCCTGCACGATACCGCATGGCATAGCGCTACCCTGGCCACGCGAAGCCTGAAAGAGGAAGCGATCGCGCTCCGGGAACAGCCGGGAAAAGACATCCTGGTCGGCAGCCGCAGCCTGATCGTCCAGCTGCTCAACCTCGGCCTGGTCGACGAGTTCCAGCTGAGCGTTCACCCGATTATTGCCGGAAAGGGCTTGGCGTTGTTCGATCAGATCAGCGACAAGGTCATGCTGAAACTTTCGAAGACGAAAACCTTCGGCAGCGGGGTGGTGACGTTTTTTTACGAAATCCTGGAAAAAAAGGACGGCCGATAGCGCATTGGTTGGCCTGAATTCAGACAATCCGGTTGTCAGGTTTTTTTGAAAGATTCCATCTTCTTGAATTCCGCCGGGTTTTTCCCGAATGCCTTTCGGAATTCCTTGCTGAAATATTTGCTGTCTTCAAAGCCGATAAACGTAGCAACCTCCCCAACCTGGTAAACGCCCGATTCGAGCAGCTTTTTGGCTTCGGCCAGCCGGATGGTTTTGATGAATTCGTTGATCGTCATCCCCGTGATCGAGCGCAATTTCCGGTATAGCACCGATACGCTCATGCCTGCCTGCACCGCCAGTTCGCTGACGCCGAAATCGGGGTCGGAGATGTGTTCTGTCGTGAGCACCCTTAGCTTGCCGATGAATGCGTCGTTCATGTCCTGCGCAACGGCATTACCAGCTTCCCGTTCCACAAGCACAGATTGCCGGTAACGCTCCTTCATGTCGTCGCGCAACCGTAGCAAGTTGTTTATTTTCAGTGTAATAACACGCGGGTCGAATGGCTTCATCAGATAGTCGTCGGCCCCTACTTCCAGGCCTTCGATGATTTGTTCACTATGGGTCCGGGCGGTGAGCAGGATCACGGGGATGTGCGCCGTGGCGATATCGCTTTTGACCCGGCGGCATAGTTCCAGGCCGTTCATTTCGGGCATCATGACGTCGCTCACAATCACGTCGGGAATATGTGCGCGGGCCAGTTCGAGGCCACGCAGGCCGTTTTCAGCCGTCAGCGTATTGAATTCCCCTTCGAAAAGCTCACTTATGAACGCCCGTAGCTCGTCGTTGTCCTCGATAACCAAAATGGTGTTACGCTGCGTATCGGCCACGGCATCGTTCATCACGGCTGCGGCAGCCGGCCCGGCGAATACCCCGGCGACGTAATCGCTTCCCTTTATGGCAATTTCATCACGAGAGAAATGCCTGTTATCGCGGAGCAGCCTGACGCTTAGCGTCGTTCCGCCGGACCCGGTGTCTGTGGTGAGGCGGCTTTCGGCCGTCAGGTAGCCGCGATGCTGTTCTACAATGCTTTTCGAAAGTGCCAATCCGATCCCATAACCCGGCTTTTCCGAATCGGCCTGATAGTAGTAGGTAAACAGCTTGCGCAGGTGATCGGGAGAAATGCCCTTTCCGGTATCTTCCACAACAATATTTACTTCATTGGAAAGCTCGGTGATCCGCACCGACACCCTGCCGCCACTGGGTGTAAATTTGTAGGCATTGCTCAGCAGGTTGTAAAATACCTTTTGCATTTGCGCGATGTCGAACCACAGCATTACGGGCGTATCCGGGCACACGAGCGATGTTTCGACCTCCTTCTCCCGGGAAATATGTTCGAACGCGGCGATAATGCGCTTCATGATTTTCACCACATCGTGTTCCCGAACCTGCAACCGCACGCCGCCGCTTTGTATTTTTCGGAAATCGAGCAATTCGTTGACAAGCAGCATCAGCCTGTCGGAGCTGGCCCGGGCATAATTCAGGTTGTGCTCGACGTCCTCGCCTTCCTGCCATTGCTTATGCGCCTTTTCCAAAGGCCCGCTGATCAGCGAGAGGTGCGTCCGGATCTCGTGCGACACATTCGTAAAGAAATCCAGTTTGACCTGGTTCAATGCTGTTTCCCTGCGGAAGGAACTCCTGATCCAGAGGAAACGGGTAACGCCGTAAACGACCGCCGCCGTTACCAGCAGGTAAAACAGGTACGCATACCAGGTTTTCCACCAGGGCGGAAGGATGGTAATTTGAAGCTCCACCGGCTCCCTCATCCAGACACCGTCGCCATTGGCGGCTTTAACCTGGAAAGTATAAGTACCCGAAGGCAGGTTGGTGTAGGTGGCGGAAGGGTTTTCGACATAATTCCAGTCGTGGTCGACGCCGTCGATCTTGTACGCATATTTGTTCTGACCGGAACGAACATAGTCCAGCAGCGCGAATTCGATTGTAAAAATGCTCTGATCGTGCCGGAATGTGATGGCCCTGGTTTTCCAGAGCGGTTCCGGTAAAAGTCCCGTACTATCGCCGGTGGCCACTTCCTTGTTGTAGAGTTTCAGGGAGGTGAGCATCAGCGGATTGGTGTCTTCATTGACGGAAATGGCCGCCGGATCGAATGAAAACATGCCCTGATTTGTCAGAAAATAAATATTCCCCCTGGCGTCGGTTGTCCCGGAACCCTGCATGATCAGGCCGTTTTGCGGCAGGCCGTCACCATAACCGTAGGATTGAAGCGTCCTGTTTTTGGGATGGTACCGCAGCAGCTTGTGTGTCGCATTCAACCACAAATAGCCTTGGCCATCGGGCACTACATCTTTGATAAAGCCGCCCGGAACGTCCGCATTCGGCTCAAACCGGTTTTTTTTAGCATTGTATTGAAAAAGGAAATTGGTGCCGGCAGCCCAGATAGTGCCAGACGGGTCTTCGGTTATCTTCCAAAAATAGTTGGTCGTTTCCGGGCCAACGGAGATTTTTTCCAACGGCGGTGCGGCAGCAGTACTGTCTTTTGCATTGACCCGATAAACTTCGTTTGCGCAGCCTATCCATATATTTTGCTTTGAATCTTCATAAAAGCTTCTTACGCTGATGTTTACCGGCGTCTGGCGGATGAATTTGCCTCGCTTCTGATCGAACATCAGCAGCCCGTAATAGCCTCCGATCCAGAAACGGCCCCGGCTGTCGGTAAAGATGGCGAAGGTCCGGGCGTTGGCCAGCCAGGTTTCGCCCTCCGCGGTAATCGGGTAATGCTGGTAGCTGCCCGTACGGAGGTTCAAGCTGGTCAATATCGAATTGCCTGCGGCCCAAAATACATCGTTTTCATCGAGAAAAATGCCATAGTAGTCCGCCTCTTTCGCAAGTTTCAGGGCGAAGGAGGAAGGATTGTTACCGTTGGTGTCGAAGACGAGCAGTTGGTCCAGGTTATCGGAAACGGCCCAGATGTGTTTCGCCTTACCTTTGCCCAGCCATGCATTCGTGAACGATCTGCTCCGTACGTCGGTCACGGCAAATGGCCAGGAAGTGAATTGGGGAGAGTCGGAGTGGAGGTAGCTGATGCCGGCGTAGAAAGAGCCGCACCAAACCCCGCCCTGGCGGTCCAGGTACACCGAAAAAAGCACGGTGTTGCCGAGGCTGTTCGAGTCGCCGGGGCGATTCACGTACCAATCGGCTCGCAGCGTGCGCGGATCGAAATGCACCAGCCCCAGCGTGGTCGCCATCCAGTATTTCCCCTTGCCGTCCGGTACCATTTTGGAAACGCGGGGAAACTCGCCATTCGGCGCTTTAAATGTTTCGATTAGGCTGAATTTCTCCGCAACAGGATCGAACTGATATAGCCCTGTACCATTGCTTCCGAGCCATATCGTGCCGCTATCGTCGACATATACAAAAATGATCTGGCTGAGATCGATCTGCGTTTTTTGGGACGGGATCCGGTACAGCCGGGCCTGGCTGCCGTCGTTGCGCATTTTTAGGAGACCGTCGCCTGTGGCTACCCATATATTTCCGGCCTTATCCTCGGCAAGCGACCTGATCTGCAATGTCTGGCCGGAAAAATCCTTTTGCAAATACCGCTTGATGCGGAACTTGCCGCGATCCTCGGTTATACGCGACACGCCGTCCTGCGTTCCCGCCCAGATTTGGTTTTTTCGATCGATCATGACGCAATTGACGGAGGTGTGCGAAAGTGAGTTCGCGTTTGCCGAATCGTGCTCGAAGTTTGTAAAAATATGCTTGTCCGGTTCGTACCGGTGCAGGCCCGAGCGCGTCGAAGCGATCCAGATATTTCCCCGGGAATCGGTTGTCATCTCCCGGATGTACTTTGGATTGTGATCGTTGCCGGTGCGGTAGGGGGTGAATGTTTTGCCGTCGTACCGGTACAGTCCACCCTCGGTGCCAAACCACATAAACCCCTGCTTGTCCTGGGTAATGCCCAATGTGGACGATAATGGCACTCCGTTTACTTCGGTAAAATTCTTGAAAACCTGTCCGTACGCATTGGGAAATAGCAGGATGGTACAAACCATCACGATCATTATACGCTGATAAAAGGGCATGAGGGGATAACTGATTAAGGCGACCTCTATTTACAAGTTATAAATGTACCGAACGCTGTCGTATATGATCAATGGTTGTAGAAAAACTATGTCAAAGAAGACAAAATATTCTACCTTTTTGACAAGAAAACCAACCATTAGGCATTTACACCAGCGGGGCGTCCCCGGCTTGTCGCTGGCGATCATTCAGGACGGAAAGGTCCTGAATGCTCAGCGATATGGATTTATTGACAAGGACGGAAAGGTACCCGTCACGGCGAAGAAATGTGCTTTCGCCCGTTGGCATGAAAAATAGTTCCTATCAGCAACCCTTACCTCCCGAATTGGCCAAACTGACGGCAACCGGTCATTACGGCAATCGAAAAGTAGTGGAAGGTCGCTGGCACATTTACCCTGAGATGGCCGCGGCGGGATTGTGGACGACGCCGAAGGCCGTTATGAATTGTTTAACAATCGGATTGTCACTTTTGAAGCTCAAAATCAGCGGCTTTTTACCCTGGAAGATGGTTTCGCGGATGAAGAATTTGTGCCCGTCGCTAGTTATAAGTTTACATCGACAGACAAAAGCCCAGAGCTGTTCGACGTCCTGTCGTCCTCCTGGCTGGCTTTACAGCTGGTAAAGAGAATCGACGACACCAGGGCAAGAATTCCCAGACCAAACACGATTAATTTGCGCTTTTCCATAATCTCGCGGTCGTTTTCCATGATCACTTTTCTGATTGCAGCAAATTAGATTTCAACCCAAATGCAATGGCGTCAACTTCAACCAGTTCGAGCGATTTTACCATTTTTTGCGTTCCTGTCTTGTACTTAATGAAATGCGCCGTTTTCAAGTGAGCCTGATACGCCTCAGCGCTGGCATATATTTCCAGCACAGTGACGCGAGTGGGGTGCAGCTCCTCTGTCATCGCATATAATGTGAGCACGCCAGGCTCTGATTCCAACGCTGCATGCGTGTGCTCGTCGATGGCCGCTTTGTACTGGTCCAGGAAATTGGGATCAATTTCAATTTTCGCCAGGCGAACGATCCACGGACTCGCATTGATTGCTTTCCCGGATAATACCTGCGCGGTTCCAGCATGCTGCTTTCCTGCCTGGCTGATTACCTGGGTGAGCTGGTTTGGCGTAAGGCCTGTATTGGCTCCCATGGAGAGATGGGATTTCAACTGAGATTCCAAGCCCGTCATCGCTGCCAATGCCGAAATCGTGGCTAGTTCCCGTTGCTGGTAGGTTAAAACACTGCTTTCGAAAACATCGGCAAACAAATGCTCTTTCAAAAATGCGTCGATACGTGGGGCAAACCCGCCAAAACCCGGCGCAGGTTTTGCCTGAGGTACTTTTGTCAGTGCTTCAAGAACCTTTCGGCCTTTCTCGTATTTGTCGGTTGTGTCCGCCTTGATTTCCGGCTCGGCCGCGTCTTGATCGACGATTCCCTGAGCCTTTCTTTCACTTAAAAGCGCCATCAAAGTATTGATACCGTTCAGGCTACGCGGAAAACCGCAATAGGCATACAGGTGTACCAGTACCTCCCTGGCTTGATTGACGGGAAGGCCGGCGTCAAGGCCGGTAGCCAATGATGTTTTCAAGGCCGGCAGGTCACCGGTGGCCGTGGCGGCGGAAATCGCCACTATACTTTGCTGCCGGGCGTCCAGCGACTGGCCATCATTGCCATTATTTTGCGCGTTTATATCCATTGCAATGAGCAGAATTATTCCTGTTACAATCCATTTCGAAAATCCGGGATCGATCATAGTTCCTATTATTTTTGATTGACTTTGGCATATTCCAGATCCGCCACTGGCGCAGGCCAGACCACATTCCGTGCGTTCAGGCTGACAGAAAAATGAAAATATTTTTGATGAATGTACCCATAATTTTTAGGATGGTGTGCTAAAATTATCCCTGCACAAAGGTCGTTCGGCGCTGATTACGGGCAGGACGCCGGAGGTATATGCATCGAAAATGAATTTCGGCTTTTATGCGGTAAGAGAAAATTCTGGAACGGCGCAGGTCCATTAGTGAAATCGCATTCGAGCTGGGCTTCAAATATCCCCAGCACTTTACGAGACTATTTAAGAAAACCACCGGCTTCACACCGAATGACTACCGGTCGCTAAACTGATTGCTACGCGGCTGAATGGTCACGCTTACCTAATGTCTTATAATTACATCAAAACAAGGCAGGATTTTATTTCGAACACTTTTGTACGCACAACGGAAAAAATGTCGAACCGAATGCTGGTTGATTTGTGTAAAATATCTGATTTAACTTGATTTTTAGTCAATGTGTTTGACGGTGTTTAGCGCTGCGGATTGGTGTGTTTTGTGAATGAACAGCCGTTTTTTTACCAGAAGACGGAATTTGCTGTTCGAAACCGGACGCAACCTGTTCCTTTGCGAACATTGAATTTCTCCAAGACCCAGTCAAACAGTCTCAGGAAGCCATTTTTTTATCCTTCTCCAAATCTAGCATTGTATTTGTACTATAAAATATAAACTAATCATTTTTGGAATGCGCAGGACGTATTTAGGAGAATTTGAAGAACTCGTTTTAATGGTGATCGCAATCCACGACGGGAGTGCTTACGGCGTCACGGTCTCTCAGGAAATTGAGGAGCAAACGGGCAGGGTCGTCACCTTTGGAGCGATTCATAACACATTGATCCGTCTGGAAGAGAAAGGGTTTGTTACCTCTGAGCTGGGCGGGGCGACTACTGAGCGCGGCGGGAGACGCAAACGCCTATTTGAGATCACAGCTTTGGGAAAAGCCGCATTGGCCGATATTCAGCACCTGCGTAACAGGCTTTGGAAACTAATGCCCGATGACATTTTAAAGCTGAGCAACATATGAAGGTGACCCAACCGCCACGGTGGGCAAAAACACTGCTTCGCTGGCTGCATCCCACAAATACGATTGAGGAAGTGGAAGGAGACCTGGACGAATTATACGCGTATTCTTATCAGCGTTCGGGAAAACGAAAGGCACTGCTGCACTATCTGCTGAATCTGGTAACCGTGGTCCCGCCATTTGTCCGCAGGCGCCAGCAAAAAACAAAATATGAACAACCATTTTCTCTTAGCCCTGATATGTTAAAAAACTATTTCAAAATCGCCTGGCGAAACATTGTTCGTCAAAAAGCATATTCTGTACTGAACATTGCTGGTTTATCTATCGGTCTGGCCTGCAGCATTCTGATCCTGTTGTGGGTGCAAAACGAGCTGAGTTACGACCGGTTCCATTCCCGGGCCGATCAGCTGTTCCGCATCACCTGTAGTGCCGGCGACTTCAAAGCGGCCGTCAGTGCTGCCGGTATGGCGAGAGGCTTGCAGGCGCAGTTGCCGCAGATAAAAGCCGGGGTAAGAATTAGCAAGCCCTTTCCTGCACTGTTCGAAGTGGGCGAAAAAAGGGTGGAAGAGAAACGTGTATTTTTTGCAGATTCCAATTTCTTGCAGGTTTTCTCTTTTCCCCTGCTGTCAGGAAATGTGGCCACAGCGCTAAAAGATCCGGGGGCGATATTGATTACGCAGCAAACGGCCGAAAAATATTATGGAACGCGCGATGCCGTGGGTAAGACAATCCGTATCAACAACAATGAAAACTTTACCATTGCTGGGATTCTGGCCAATACGCCTTCCAATTCTCATTTGCAGTTCGATGTCATCATCCCCATGAAAACCATGGCCAAGTGGAATTGGGATTTACAAAACGACACATGGAATAATTTTAACTTTTATACCTATCTCGAACTAGACGAGAAAACGGCGGAATCCGAATCCGCCCAACAGAACCTTCTCCAACAAATTGCCAAAATTTTCAAGACCCACGGCGCGACTGCCAAAATCGATTTCCAGCTCCAACCGCTGACGGATATCCACCTGCATTCCAATCTGCAGATCGATCTTCCAGGGCACGGCAACATTCAGTATGTCAATATTTTCTTCGTTGTCGCGATTTTTATTCTGGTTGTCGCGTGCATTAATTTCATGAACCTGGCTACGGCCCGTTTCGAGCGAAGGGCCAAAGAAGTTGGGCTGCGCAAGGTAGTGGGAGCGAATCGGTACCAGCTTGTTTTTCAGTTCCTTGGCGAATCCTTTATTTTCTCCTTCCTCTCGCTGGTAATTGCGATCGGTATGGTGTACTTGCTGTTACCAGTCTTTAAAATACTGACAGAGAAATCCCTTGCTATTGATTGGCTGGATGGAAAACTGTTGCTGAGCCTGATCGGCATTGCAATATTGACGGGCTTGCTTTCCGGCAGCTACCCAGCATTTTTCCTTTCGGGGTTCGCGCCTGTAAAAGTGCTGAAAGGTAAGTTGAGAGTCGCTCGGGGAAACTTGCTTTTCCGGAATGCGCTGGTGGTAACGCAATTTGTGGTCGCCATTGTACTGCTTGTAGGCACGGCGGTGGTCTACAAACAGCTCGATTTTATTAAAAATCGGAACCTTGGTTTTGACAAATCCAACTTGCTTTATCTGGCTATGACCGGCGAGCTGGGCGAGAAGAAACAGGCACTCAAAGCGTCACTGGCCCAAAATCCATTGACAGAAAATTTCACAGTCATCTCAGGTTTGCCTACTACGCTCGAAACCGGCACTGTCGATGTGGTATGGGACGGACAAACTGCTCGCAACCAGGTCGTCTTCCCTTCGCTGGATGTGGATGAAAACTTCGTGAAAGTTTTCAAATCGCAGGTATTGGCTGGTCGGGGTTTCGACGAGTCGTTTTCGGGGGATAGTTCCAGCTATATGATCAATGAAAAAGCAATGCAAATCATGGGTATGAATCTCGGGAATGCAGTAGGACAAAACCTGACTTTTGGCGATACCAAGGGAACGATCATAGGGGTTGTCAAGGATTTTCATTTCAAATCCCTGCAGTATGCGATGGAGCCGCTGATCCTGCGTCTAAATAAATGGGGCGGCGTGGTAATGGTGCGAACCACTGCCGGCAATAACGAACAGACGATCAAAGAATTGGAAAAGATCAATCAACAACTAAACCCCGCGTTCCCGTTTACCTTTGGTTT
Organism: Dyadobacter beijingensis DSM 21582; assembly: GCF_000382205.1. Classification (GTDB taxonomy): domain Bacteria; phylum Bacteroidota; class Bacteroidia; order Cytophagales; family Spirosomataceae; genus Dyadobacter; species Dyadobacter beijingensis. Next base: position 1,065,412 of record NZ_KB907789.1, on the reverse strand, counting down.
TCTGGACGAAGATCTCGACAATCTTTACCGCAGCGAACAGCAAATGGGAAGCATTTTCAACCTATTTGCCGGACTCGCCATTTTCATTTCCTGTCTGGGTTTATACGGACTGTCTGCCTTCATGGCCGAGCAGCGGACAAAGGAAATAGGCGTACGCAAAGTGCTAGGCGCGACCGTCGCCGGAGTTGTAGGCTTGCTTTCCCAGGATTTCCTGAGGTTGATATTGATTGCCATCGTTATCGCGTCACCCATTGCCTGGTATGCCATGAATAAATGGTTACAAGGATTCGCCTATCAAACCGCCCTCGATTGGTGGGTCATCGCCCTGGCTGGACTATTGGCGACAGGGATTGCATTGTTTACGATTAGTTTTCAGAGTATTAAGGCAGCGTTAATGAATCCGGTTAAGAGTTTACGGAGCGAATGATTCACTATACACTCAAAAAAAGCCCCTCAACTTGCGTTGAAGGGCTTTCCTGTACCCAGAGCCGGAGTCGAACCGGCACGAGTGTAACCTCATTGGTGTTTGAGACCAACGCGTCTACCGATTCCGCCATCTGGGCATTCTCTTACTTGTTGGGAGTGCAAAAGTAGGCAGAAAAAAAGATTACGCAAGCCCCGGGTGCAAATTTTCGCGAGTTTTTTGTGAGAAAATTCGATGCCGCAAGCTAACCACCTTATTCATAGCGTAATGCTTCGATCGGGTCGAGGCGGGATGCTTTGATGGCCGGATAAATGCCCGAAAGCACGCCCACGATCACGCATATGGCGATACCGACGGCCATCCAGAGCCACGGAACGACGAACGTGCTGTTCTGACTGATCACGCCCGTAATGCCGTTGCCGACGATAATGCCCAGGATCAGCCCGCCAATGCCGCCGAGGATGCATACCACGATGGCTTCGATCAGGAACTGCATGCGGATCACCCGCGGCGTGGCGCCGAGCGATTTGCGGATGCCGATCTCACGCGTGCGCTCGGTCACGGACACAAGCATGATGTTCATCAATGCAATGGCAGCGCCCAGCAGCGTTACCGTACCGATCACGAAGCCGCCGATGCGCAGGTAGCCGGTAATGCTCTCAAAATCCTTCACCATGGCATCGGCACGGTCGATCGTAAACGAATCCTCCTTGCCCAGCTCGTCGTTGCGGATGCGGCGCATGATACCACGCGCTTCTTCCACGATCAGGTCGCCGTCGGCGGCGTTGGGGGCGGAGGCGGTGATATTGTAGGTGAGGGTCCGGTTAGCGGCGAGTCCGCGGCCGCTTTCGAGCGGTATCAGGATAAGCCGGTCGGAGTCGTTGTTGCCGCCGAGCGAACCTTTCTTTTGTAATACACCCACTACCTTATACCGGCTGCCCATAAAAGTGATTTCCTTGTTGATCGGGTCGTTACGCTCGAACAGCTTGCGGGCAATTTCCTGGCCCAGCACTGCAACATTCAGGGAATTTTCGAGGTCATTTTTGTCCAGGTTACGGCCCAGGTCGATTTTGTAGCCGTTAACGCCAAGATACTGCTCGTCGGAGCCGACGACGCTGCTGTTCGGGTTGGTTTTATTACTCCGGTAGTTCACCTGCACCGCACCGGCGATGTCGGCGGACAGCGAGGCGGTGGCTTCGTACGTGGCTTTGAATTTATCGGCAAAAGTGCGGGCCTGGCGGTAGCTTACCGGCGGGTACTGCTTGTTACGGCGACCGCCGCGGCGAAAATTGTCGTCGTCGCGGTTGCGGACGGTGAAAGTATTGGCGCCGAGGTCGGCGAAGCTGCTGTTGACGGAGCCCTGGATGCCGTCGATGGCCGTAAGAATGCCCACGAGCGAGGTAATGCCGATGGCGATGATCATGGCGGTAAGTACCGTGCGGAGCAGGTTACTCTGGATCGAACGCAGGCCTTCTTCGATATTTTCGCGTATTATCATAGCGGTCTAAAACTGGCGCACCAGAAACAGGGTTTGGTCGTTAGTATTGGAAGCTGATCCTCAGGAACCGGTACGAGTTTTGGGATAATTTTCGGATCGTGACGGTTTCTTTGTTATATTTAATCTTTACCTGAATGTAAAACTGCGCATGAAAGTCGAAAGAATCAAACCAGTGATACGCCTGTATATCCCGCTCGTCATTTTTTTGATCGGCTCGTTGAACGCGATGGCGAACCGCCTGCTGATCCCGATGGACGAGTCGCAGAAGAACCATTTAAAGGCATACGGCATATCGTACTGGATACTGAAAAACTATGAAATGGAGATGGACTGGCTCCTCAACTACCGGGGCGGCAGTTTTATGGTAGCTTACAATCAGCAGTTTGCTTCGGAAATGACCGTGCGCGGCGTGAGTTTTGAGGTGATCTCCGATGCCGCGGCGGGCCAGATATTGAACCAGATCAGCGCGCCCGATGTGAATATGGATGCGGTGAAACTGCAAAAAGCACCCCGCATTGCCGTGTATTCGCCCAAATCCAAACTTCCCTGGGACGATGCCGTGACTTTGGTGCTCACCTATGCCGAAATCCCCTACGATGTGGTGTACGACGACGAGGTACTTAACAACAAGCTGCCCGAATACGATTGGCTGCATTTGCACCACGAGGATTTCACCGGGCAGTTCGGAAAGTTTTTCCAATACAAGGATTACCCCTGGTACCGCGAGCAGAAGAAGGAAGCAGAAGAGACAGCCAACAAGTTTTCCTTCAACAATGTGCCGCAGATGAAGCTGGCCGTAGCCAAAAGGATCGCCGAGTTCGTGACCGGCGGAGGCTATATGTTCGCGATGTGCAATGCCACCGATACGTTTGATATCGCACTGGCTGCCGACGGTATCGACATTGTGGACGCCATGTACGACGGCACCCCGGCCGACCCGAGCGCGAACACGAAACTGAACTACGGAAATTCCTTCGCATTCCAGGATTTCAAAACGATCCCTTACCCGTACGAAATCGAATTTTCGGATATTGACAACCAGCCCGACGAGCGCGGCCTCGTGGAGTCGAACGACTTCTTCTCATTGTTCCAGTTTTCGGCCAAATGGGACCCCGTGCCCAGCATGCTCACGCAGAACCACCAGACGATGATCAAAGGCTTCCTGGGCCAGACGACCGCATTTAAAAACCGGCTCATCAAACCGGAGGTTATTATCCTCGCCGAGAATAAGAATGCGAAAGAGGCGCGCTACATTCACAGCACGCATGGTAAGGGCTTCTTTACCTTCTACGGCGGCCACGATCCCGAAGATTACCAGCACCGCGTAGGCGAGGAACCGACCGATCTGAACCTGCATCCAAACTCGGCAGGCTATCGTTTGATCCTGAACAATATCCTTTTTCCGGCGGCGAAAAAGAAGAAATTGAAGACCTGAACGAAAAGTTAACAGTGTTTGAAATCACACCGACCGTGCGTTATCGCACGGTTTTTTGTTTTTATAATTGGGTGTAAATATTTGATTTGTAGTTAGTTATGTATTGGCACGGATTTCGGATAAATGAATGGGTATTAGCCATGAATTTTTTCACCAGAAAACCTCCAACCAACCCACATGGATCGGGAAATTGCGCCGGAATATGTCAAGCAAAGCAGGAACCGTCGATGGCTCGTCATCGGCGCGGCCGTGGCGACGCTGGCAGTGCTCTTTTATTTTTTCAAACAATCGCTTTCCAGTACGCTCGAAAAGGCCCGCGTAAGAACGGGAACCGTGGAGACCGGCGACGTCGAGAACACGCTCACTGCCTCCGGCGAGATCATCCCGGCTTACGAACAGATTTTTACCAGCCCCATCCGCGCAAGTATCAAGCGCATCCTGCTCACACCCGGAACCCGCGTGAAGCCGGGCCAGCCCATCGTGGAGCTCGATAAATCATTGACCGAAATTGAATTCGAGCGCTACAAGGACCAGCTGGAATTGAAAAAGAACGGGATCGACCAGCTGCGCATGAAACTGAACAAGAACCTGTACGATGCCGAGATCAATGATAAGATCAAGTCGTTGAATATCAATAAGCTGAAAGCGGATTTTGAAGATGCCAAACGCTTGCAGAAAGTAGGCGGCGGGACAGTAGAGGACATTACCCGGGCGGAAAATGCATTGAAAATAGCTGAACTGGAAAAGAAGCAGCTCGAAAACGACCTGACTTACAACCGCCAATCGATGGGCGCCAGCCTGCGCGAAACCGAGCTCGGCGCGCAGATCGAGGGTAAAAACTTGCAGGAATTACAGCATAAGCTCAAAATGGCCGACATTATCGCCGACCGGCCCGGCGTACTTACCTGGGTGAACGAGAATATCGGTTCATCGGTCAACGAAGGCGAAATGCTGGCGAAAGTGGCCGATCTGGGGAGTTTCAGGGTGGAAGGCAGCTGCTCCGACGTATACGCCGACCAGGTAAAGGCAGGGCTTTCGGCCATTGTGAAAATCAACGAGACGCAGCTGCGCGGGGTGATCACGCAGGTGAAACCGGCCGTGAAGGACGGCGTTATCGGCTTTACCATTCAACTCGATAATGCCAAAAATGAATCGCTGCGGCCGAATATGAAGGTGGAGGTGTACGTGGTGACGAGCAGAAGCGCAAAAACGCTCCGGGTGGCCAATGGGCCGGCGTTCACAGGCAAGCGTAAGCAATATGTGTATGTGCTGGAAAACGGCACCGCGCGCCGCCGGCCGATCGAAACCGGGCTGTCGAACTTTGATTATGTAGAGATCAAAAGCGGCCTGAAACAGGGTGAGAAGGTCATACTGATCAATATGAACGATTACGAACACCTCGAAGAGCTGACCATTCAATGACCATTATGAGAAAGCTCTTTACCCTTGTTTTCATCCTCCTGCTCGCGCGTACGGTTTCCGCGCAGGTACGCAAGCTCACGCTCGAAGAAGTGGTGCAGCAGGCGCGTGAGCAATCCATCTCTTCAAAACAGGCGGTCACGCAAAAGAAGACCAATTACTGGCAATACCGCTCGTTCCTGGCCGATTACAAGCCGCAGCTCAGCCTGCTCGGCACGGTACCGGGCTTTACCCGGTCGTACATCGAGGTAATACAGCCCGACGGTACGGTTTCATTCCAGCCGGTTTCGAACAACAACTCCATGCTGAACCTTTCGCTCAGCCAGAGCATCGCCATGACGGGCGGTACCATTTACGTGCAGCAGCAAATGCAGCGTTTCGACGATTTTCAGCGGGATGTGACGCGCTACAACGGGGTGCCGTTTGAAATAGGCATTAAACAGCCGCTTTTCCAGTTCAACCCGCTGAAATGGGACCGCAAGATTTCGCCGCTGAAATTCCAGGAGGGTAACCAGCAATACATCCAGTCGCTGGAACAGGTGGCATTGGACGCTACGGGTTACTATTTCGACCTGCTGGTGGCGCAGGTAAATTTGCAGATCGCCGAGAAGAACCGGAGCAATAATGATACGCTTTTCAAAATTGCCGGGCATAAGCTGGAACTGGGAAAAATCTCTCAGAACGACCTTTTGCAACTGCAAATGGGCTTGTTGACCGCTCAGAAAGACCTTGCTTCGGCCCAGCAGAGCGCGGCGGTAGCCTCATTGAAGCTGAAAATGTACATGGGCTCCCGCGACGAGCGGGCATTGGAACTGGGCATTCCTGTGGAAGCTGCGGAGTTTGCGATAGACCCGCAGCTGGCGCTCGACGAGGCATTTGCCAACCGCTCGGCCTCGGTCGCATTCCGGCGACGGCTGCTCGAAGCGGAACGTGACGTGGATGACGCCCGCAAAACGAACGGCCTTAACGCAACCCTGAATGCCAACTTCGGGCTTTCCAACCAGGGTAACCTCCCGCGCGACGTGTACCGGAGCCCGCAGGACCGCGAGTTTGTGGAGCTGCAACTGACCTTGCCGATCCTCACCTGGGGCCGCAACAAGGCGCGGACCGAAGTGGCGCGGGCCAACCGGGAATTTGCGCAGCAATCGGTGGAGCAGGATAAGCTTACCTTTGAGCAGGAAATTTTCACACAGGTCACCCTTTTGCAGATGCTCCAAAAGCAGGTCAAACTTACGCAGGTAGCAGACGGCATCGCGGCCGACCGCTACCAGATCGCCAAGGAGCGGTTCATCCTAAGCGACCTCAGCGTCACCGACCTCGGCATCGCCACCCAGGAAAAAGACATCGCCCGCCGGGACTACATCCTCGCACTACGCGATTACTGGCAGGCGTATTACAGTTTGCGGCTGCTGACGCTTTATGATTTCGAGCGGGGGAGGAAAATTGCTTATTGACCGCGGACCACCGACTCTGGGTGCGCCGATAGGGAATCGTTGACACGAAGCGCCGCTTCGGGATCATTTTTATTGATTTTGAATTTGAGTTAAACACAAAAGACATCTAAAACAGATCGCAAAACGCCACCGTAACAGACAGCCGTTCGGCGGTCATAAAAACAAACATCCAACATACAAGCAACGTGCCATGATCAAATTACAAAACATCGAAAAAGTTTACCGTACGAGTTCGATTGAAACATTGGCCCTCAACAACATCAACCTCGATGTGAGGAAGGGGGAATTCGTTTCGATCATGGGGCCGTCGGGCTGTGGGAAAAGTACATTGCTGAACATTATCGGGCTGCTCGACGCGCCGTCGAAGGGACAGATCGAGATTGACGGCAGCCCGGTAGAGCGTTATACCGACAAGCACCTGGCCGAATTGCGCAACCGCAAGCTGGGCTTCATTTTCCAGAGCTTTCACCTGATCAATGATCTATCGGTGATAGATAACGTCGAAATTCCGCTGCTTTACAGGAATACTTCCGCGAAGCAGCGCCGGGAGCTCGCGCAGGAGGCACTGGAAAAGGTAGGATTGAGCAACCGGATGAAGCATTTTCCAAAGCAATTATCGGGCGGACAGAAGCAGCGCGTGGCCATCGCGCGGGCCATCGTCGGCAAGCCGGAAATCATCCTCGCAGATGAGCCGACGGGCAACCTTGACAGTGCCATGGGCAACGAAATCCTGGGCATTCTACAAAAGCTGAACACCGACGGCGCCACGATCGTCATGGTAACCCACGACGAAGCGATGGCCAAAAAAACCGACCGGCTGGTAAGGCTGTTCGACGGAACGCAGGTTAGTTAGGGGGCGACGGCTGACTGCCGACTGCCGACTGCAAACATGCGACAGCCGGTGGCTATCATCACAGGAACCATAAGTAATCGGCGGTCCGCGGTCGGTCGCCGGCGGACAACCTCCCCAATCGCTACTACATTAAACATTAACGTCATGCTCACGAACTATATCAAAATCGCCTGGAAAGTCTTGCTGCGGCATCCTTTCTATACTTTTATCACCCTGTTCGGCATCACGCTGACGCTGACGGTGCTGATGGTGGTGGCGTCTTTTATCGACCATCTTTTCGGGGCGCACTACCCGGAAACCAACCGCGATCGCTCGTTGTATATTGCCACCATTATGCAAACCGATTCGGCGAACACGTCGATGTCGTCGGGGCCGGCTTCTTTCGACTTCTTGAAGAAATACGCCAAAACGCTCAAAACCGCCGAGCGCGTCGCGGTTATGAACAATTTCGGCTTTTCGAATGCCTATGTGAATGGCAAGCGCATCAAGCTGAACACCAAGTATACCGACGTGGAATTCTGGTCGGTAACTAACTTCGAATTCCTCGAAGGCAAGCCCTACGATGATACCAACATCCGAAATGCCGACCACGTGGCGGTGATCACCGACGCGCTGCGCGACCAATATTTCGGAAGCGACCACGCCACGGTGGTAGGGAAGACGATCGACATCGAAAACATCAATTACCGCGTGATAGGCGTCGTGAAGGGCAGTCCGCCGACGCGTGTGTACACTTATTCGGACGTTTACTTCCCCTACACGGCTCCCAAAAGCAATTATGAGGAGAAGGGCTTACGCGGGAGATTCGTCGCCATTGTACTGGCCAGAAAAGCGTCTGATCTGCCGGCCGTCCAGGCGGAATTCGATAGCCATATTGCCCGTATCCCGAAGTCGGAGATTCCCGACAGCCAGCGAATGAGCGTGCTGGTAGTGAAGGCCGATACTTATTTCGATCATTTTCTGAACACGTTTACCCGCAGTGATAAGGACCGGGTGGCGCTTTACGCGATCGTGGGCCTGGTGCTGCTCATGATCATGGGATTACCCGCCGTGAACCTGGTGAATGTGAATGTGAGCCGCATTCTTGAAAGGGCATCGGAAATAGGGGTGCGGAAGGCATTCGGGGCACCTTCGAGGGCATTGTTATGGCAGTTTATCATTGAAAACATCTTCATCACGTTCATCGGCGGCGCATTTGCATTGGTGCTGACATGGGTGGTGATCCATTTTATCAACGCGAGCGGCTGGATCGCCTATGCCGACCTGACGATCAATGTGTCCGTGTTCCTGGTCAGCGTCGTGGTTTGCCTCGTTTTCGGGCTGCTGTCGGGCGTGCTGCCGGCCTTCCGGATGTCCCGTTTGAAAATCGCGGAGGCGCTCAAAGTATGATGAACAAAGGCGCCACCCTGCATTCAGTTATTCACTCATTCAAAACGAAATTCCATGCTGCAACATCTTTTTAAATTGATATGGAATAAAAAAGGCACGCATTCGCTGCTGATGATCGAGGTGTGGGCCGCTTTTATGGTCCTCTTCGGCGTGCTGACGCTCATTGTTTTTAACCTGCGAAATTACCTGCAACCCATCGGTTTTCAGTATGAGAATGTATGGAACCTCGAACTCTCCTCCAACCAGGATACCACGGAAATTGCCGCAAAACTGCAACGCGCCCTGCAAAGGGTCAAGGCCTATCCCGAAGTGACCGCGGCGAGCCGTATGAGCAGCAATACGCCGTTTTCGGCCAACCAGATCGGTAATTCGGTCGAGTATAACAAGGTGAATGTGGGCGCGGATTTCTATTATACCGATACCGAGCTGGCCAATGTGCTGGACCTGCCGCTCAAAAAGGGCCGCTGGTACGCCGAGGGCGATCTGGTCGGGAAGTTCGTCCCGGTCGTGATCAACCAGGTGATGGAGGACAAGTTGTTTCAAAATGAATCGGGGCTGAACAAGGTCGTGAAGCGCGATGACAAGACGATGTACAAAATCGTGGGCATCGTGGATAAGTTTAAGGGCAAGGGAAAATACATGTCCGATAATCCCGCATTGTTTCAAATGCTGGAAAAAAGTGACCGCTGGAATTCGAATATCCTCATCAAGACCAAACCCGGTACCGACGCGGCATTCGAAGCGAGGCTGGTAAAGGAAGTAGCGGTGATGCTGCCCGGCTGGGGCGTGGAAGTAGGGTATCTCAAAGATTCGCGTAAAAACCGGGAAAACCTGACACTCGTGCCGGTACTGATATTCCTCATCGTGAGCGGCTTCCTGCTGACGAACGTGGCACTGGGGCTGTTCGGGGTACTGAACCTGAATATTGCCAAACGGAAGGGAGAAATAGGCCTGCGCCGCGCCATGGGCGCCACCGAAGCGAAGGTAACGACGCAGTTCCTGGGCGAAATATGGGTGCTCGCGACATTCAGCCTCGTGATAGGCCTGATTTTCGCCATCCAGTTCCCCCTGATGAACGTTTTTGACCTCGACAAGGAAATATACCTGATAGCGATCTTTGCCGCCGTCGTAGTAATTTATATCATTGTAACGCTTTGCGCCTGGTTCCCCAGCAAGCAAGCGGCCAGAATACATCCGGCTGTTGCGTTGCATGAGGAGTAGGAGGCTAACGGCTGACGGCCGACAGCTGACCGCTGATGGCCGACCGCTGACGGCTGATGGCTGATGGCTGACGGCTGACGGCTGTCGGCCGTCAAAAACACAAACGTTCAACATACCAGCATCGCATGCTCCTAATCGTAGACGACGACCTTGCTATCCGTACCTCGCTGATGCTTCTTTTAAAAAAGGAGGGATTCGACGTGCGTGGGGTAGGGTCGCCGGAGGAAACTTTTGAAATACTGAAAACCACGACGCCGGAACTAATCCTGCTCGATCTCAATTTTTCGATCGAAACGTCGGGGAAGGAAGGCATGCATTTGCTGCAACGCATTAAAAAGCACAATGCGGCCATTCCGGTGATATTGATCACAGGCTGGGGGACGATCGACCTCGCCGTGCGGGGAATGAAGGAGGGCGCGGCCGATTTCGTGACCAAGCCGTGGCAGAACGATTACCTGGTCCAGTCGATCCGCACGATATTGAACCTGGCCAAACCGGCCCAGCAGGCCGGAAGCCGCCGCAAGCTCGATCAGCAATATCATTTTGAAAATATCGTCGGCGAGGATGCCAAGCTGCTCGCGATCCTGGAAACGACGGGCCGGGTAGCACCTACCGACGCCCCCGTGCTCATTACGGGCGAGAGCGGCACAGGCAAGGAGCTGATCGCCGAGGCGATCCATTCCAACAGTCGCCGGAAAATGCGGCCTTTTGTAAAGGTAAACCTGGGCGGGATTTCTTCGACATTGTTCGAGAGCGAGCTGTTCGGTCACGTGCGGGGCGCCTTTACGGACGCCAAAACCGACCGTACCGGCCGCTTTGAAATGGCCCACAGGGGTACGATCTTCCTCGACGAGATCGGCGAGCTGGACTTGTCGAGCCAGGTGAAATTGCTGCGCGTGTTGCAGGAGCGCACATTCGAGCCGCTGGGCAGCAGTAAGAGCCGGACGGTGGACGTGCGGGTGATTTGCGCTACCAACCGGAACCTCGAAGAAATGGTGGCGCAGGGTACATTCAGGGAAGATTTGTATTACCGCATTAACCTGATCACCGTTAAGCTGCCCGCATTGCGCGAGCGGCCGGACGATATTCCATTACTGTCGTCGTTTTTTGCAGATAACCTGAAAGCAATTTACAACCGCCCGGAGCTAAAAATCAGCGCGGCCGCATTGAAATGGCTCAAAACGCTGCCGTTGCAGGGTAACATCCGCCAGCTCAAAAACCTCGTGGAGCGAACGGTACTGCTCGCGCATAATGATGTGCTCGATATCGAGGATTTTCAGCGTAACCTGCATGCTGGGAATACCGCGCCGACGCAGAAGAACGTGCCCGCAGTGGGCAGCATTACACTCGAAGAAATGGAGTACCAGATGATTGTAAGGGCCATGCAGCATCACCAGAATAAGGTGAGCAAAGTAGCAAGGTCGCTCGGCATTACGCGGTTTGCATTGTACCGGCGGTTGGAAAAATTCGGCATATCGTTTGATTCGGAAGAGGCATGAGGTTATCCACGAAGACGAAATACATTGCCTATATCACGATCCTGCACCTGGTGCTGATATTGCTCGTTTACAAGCTGCTTTTTGAGAACAAGGCGCTATTTATCGTCTCGGAGATCTTTCTGCTCGCGTCAGCCGGGGCGTCCATTCTGCTTTACAACAATTTTATGCAACCTATCCAATTTGTGAAGTCCGGAATCGAGGCCATCAAGGACAAAGACTTTTCGATCAAGTTCGTTCCGACGGGCAAAGGGGAAGTCGATGTGCTGATTGAGGTCTATAACATGATGATCGACCAGCTGCGCGAGGAGCGTATCAAGCTCAACGAGCAGCATTTCTTTTTGGAAAAACTCATCGAAGCGTCGCCCATTTCCATCATTATCCTCGACTACGACGACCGCATCGAGTCGCTGAACAGCAAGGGTAAAGGCCAGTTTGAGCAGCATAACGTTGCACTGACGGGCAAAAAACTGGAAGAAACCGGCCTGCCGCTGCTGATCGAACTTGCTGGTATACTCGACGGCGAATCGCGGATGGTTAAGACCAACGGCGTTGCCACATTCAAGGCCCAGCGGTCGCATTTTATGGACCGGGGTTTCCGGCGGTCGTTCCTGATGATCGAGGAACTGACGAACGAAATCCTCGAATCGGAGAAGAACGCCTACGGCAAGGTAATCCGCATGATGGCCCACGAGGTGAACAACACGCTCGGCGCGACGGACTCGATTTTACAAACTACCACGCATTTGCTCCCCGATGCCGACTACCGCGACGTGAAGGACGCCCTGCATGTGGCTTCCGAGCGAAACCAGCAGCTCACGCGCTTCATGCGCAACTTCGCGGACGTGGTACGCCTGCCTGCGCCCGCGCCGGAGCACACGGATATAGGCCTGCTCACGCGCGACGTGGCCGTTTTTATGCAGCATGCCGCCTCGCTGCGGAATGTACGGGTACATAGCGAAACCGCAGGGGAGGTATTCTGGAAGGTCGATAAGGGGCAAATGGAGCAAGTGCTGATCAATGTCGTCAAAAACGCCATCGAAGCGTGCGGTAGCGGGCAGGAGGTACGGATCGTCGCCTCCGCTGAGCAGGTAGTGGTCCGTAATAATGGCAAACCGATCGATCCCGAGGTAAGCAGTAAGCTTTTCAACCCGTTTTTCAGCACCAAGCGCGACGGCCAGGGCATCGGCCTCACATTAACGCGTGAAATCCTCGGTAACCACGGCTTTGCATTCGCATTGCAGACCGGCACGGACGGCTGGACGGAATTCCGCATTGAAAGATCCTGACGGCTACGCCTTCCGAACGCGGATCGCAAAAGCATTCGCGGGATTGCCGACCATTAATGTCCGCACAGCTGCATCGGTGAATCCGGCTTGCTTTAATGCAGGCACCAGCTTGTCGGAGATCGTCGTGTAGCCGCGGAACTCGCCACCATTCGGCTCGCCGGGGCGGTACCAGCCGGCATCGTGCGAAATGAGGACTTGCGAAAGTTGGTTTTGAGTTTTCAAATGGCGGATGAGCGCCACATGCCGGTCGATATTATCAGAATTCACGCCATCCAGGCTGATCCAGCAGCCGCTTTTGCCAATATCCGCCAGTTCCTCCGCGGTCCCGCCTGCATGTACCCACACGAATGCAGACGGATGCACGCCCGATTTTTTGAGTATTTCAATCTCCTCCCGCGCGGGCAAAGCGGGGCCCGTGTGCGAGCAAATAGTCAGCCCGGTCCTCAAATGCGTCATCGCCGCTGCCCTGATCAGCTTCTGATGCAATTCGGACAATGCGCCGCTATTAACGCCGGTCTTGATAAATCCTGGCCGAATGCCGGTACCTTCGATGCCCTTTTCAAACTCAGAGATCCAGCGATCGGCCAGCTGTTCCGCCGTTTCGATGAATGCCCATTTGGGCAAATACTTGTTATCCGAAGCGCCGTAGTAGCCGGTATTCGTCACAATATTCAGCCCCGATTGATCCGAAAGCTTTTTGAGCAGCAGCACATCCCTGCCAATGAATGCCGGCGTGCATTCCACGAGCGTTTTGATACCCCGGGCTTTAATTTCCATTAAATAAGGCAGCACTTTCCGAACCACTTCCTCATGCTTCCAGCGATCGGGAGAAATTTGATCCGCCCCAATAAAATCCACCAGCACATGCTCATGGATCAATGCGGTACCGAGTTGGGAAACGGGGATTCTGCCATTGACGGAATAGGTGAACGGCGCTTCGGCGGCGCTGATGTTCGGGATCAGGGGCGCGGCGGCGAGTGCGGTCAGGAAATGTCTGCGGGAAATGCGGGTGCTCATGCAGCTTTTGGAAAACTACAAAAGGCTGGATGCTCACCGATCTCCTTCCTACTCAATCACAATAAACGGCGTAGGACTGAATGAGATAACGAAAATGATGAACGCTACCACGCCCAGGATCATGCGCGGCGTGCCGATCGGGCTGTTGTCTTCGGTTTCGGGGTGTCGGATGCCAAGGAAGCGGCCGAGGATCAGGACGAACGGCAGCAGGTTGACGGAACCGTCCCAGTCCGGGCGGACGTAGCAAACGGCGAATTGTCCGACGACCATCAGCAGGCTGATCATCAGCGCGGTGGACGGGTTGTCGAACGCGCGTTTGAAGCAGATGTAGAGGAAATATATGTAAATGGCCAGGTATAGCAGCTGTTCGTAAAACAATGCGTCGCTGCCGGTGGCGAAGGATTCGGTGCGGAACACGCCCAGGCCGGCGTAGAATGCAAAAATACCGAACAGGATGGGCGCGATCACGTTGAACCGTTTCTTGCCGATCATACCGTACAGGATATGCCCGCCGTCGAGCTGGCCGATGGGAATCAGGTTCAGCGAGGTGAAGAATAGTGCCAGATATCCTGCAAAAAGGTAAGGATAATGGATGAGCTCGTACGCATGCGGCAGGCGCGCGGGATCGGCGACATAGTTTTTGAAAAACCAGAACAGGATATTGTCGCCCAGCATGAGGTTGCCGGCCGGGTTTTCGTAGGCAAACTGCGGGTAATTCAGCCCGAAACGTTCGTATTCCGGGTGGATCTTGAAAATGTAATCTGGCGGCGGCAAATGCGTGAATCCGTACCACAGCACCACCAATGCGGCCACAAACCCGGCTAGCGGGCCTGCTATACCGATATCAAAAAACTTCACACGCGATTTAACCACTTCCTTAATGCGGATAAATGCGCCCAATGTACCGATGCTTTGGGAAATGCCGAACCACAGCGGAATGTAGAACGGCAGCGTCACTTTCACCTTGTGCGCCCTCGCGACGAAGTAATGTCCGAACTCGTGGATCGTCAGGATGAGCAGGAAAGGGACCGAAAAGTGGAAGCCCTGCCTGAATTCCGCCCAGCCCATTGCTTTCGGTGGGGTGGGTACCTGCTTGGCCTGCTCCTGGCCGATCAGGAAGTAAAATATGTCGTAAACAAAGCCGAACAGGTTCCCGAACATCCATTCTGCACCGGCCATCGTCGTGGTGACGATGGTGATTACAAATAATGCCGCCTGGATGATGTGGGTGCGTGTGTTAGACTGCATAGTCTTTGAGATATTCCAGAATGGTAACCGGCTTTTGGACGTGGATGGTTTCGATACCGAGGCCCGCGGCGCTGCGGATATTGTCCGCATTGTCGTCGAGGAAAAGCGTTTCTTCCGCTTTCAGGCCTGCTTGTTCGAGAACTTGCTGGTAAATCCGCGGATCTGGCTTCATGAGGCCCATTTCGTAGGACAAGAACACGGTTTCGAACAGATCTTCCAGTCGTTCCACACCCGTTGAGGCTTTCAGGATTTTGTTCACCTGGGTAATGTGGATCGAACTGGTGTTGCTGAGCAGGAAAATCCGGTATTTCGCGGCCAGTTTTTTCAGCAGCTCCACGCGCTCGGGCGGGAGGTCCAGCAGGAGGCTGTTCCAGGCGGTATCGATAGCCTCGTCCGACAGATCAGGAAAATCCAGTATTTCGCGCACATAGTTCCGGAAAGATGGTTCGTCCATCAGTCCGGTTTCAAAATGGCGGAAAATTTCGCTCTCTTTGAAAATCGTGAGGATCTCACTCTGTTCGCGCCCGCTGAGGTCTGCAAACGACCTGGACGCAATGGGCACGTCGATGTTGAGGATCACGTCGCCGAGGTCGAAAATGATATTCTTGATCTGGTCGTTTTTCATGAATATTGTTATGCTTCAACTACCACGCCCATCGAACAGAACTTCTCGATACGCTGATCGATACGGTCTTGTTCCTCGATCGAGGAAAGCTCGGCTATATTTTCGAGGATCACCTTTTTCAGCTCGTCGGCCATCCATTTGTGGTCGAGGTGGGCACCACCGAGCGGCTCGGGGATAATGCCGTCCACGAGTTTATAGTTGGTCATATCTTTGGCGGTGATCTTCATCGCCTCGGCAGCCTGCTCCTTGAAATCCCAGCTTCTCCAGAGGATCGCCGAGCAGTTTTCCGGAGAAATTACGGAGTACCAGGTGTTTTCGAGCATGAGCACGCGGTCGCCGATGGCAATACCCAATGCGCCGCCGGAAGCGCCCTCGCCGATCACGATACAGATCACGGGCACTTTCAGCATAAACATTTCTTTCAGGTTGCGCGCGATCGCCTCGCCCTGTCCGCGCTCTTCGGCTTCCATACCGGGGAATGCACCCGGCGTGTCGATCAGCGTCACGATAGGCTTGTTGAACTTCTCGGCGAGCTTCATCAGGCGCAATGCCTTGCGGTAACCTTCCGGGTTCGGCATACCGAAGTTACGGTGCTGGCGCTGCTTGGTATTACGGCCTTTCTGCTGCCCGATAAGCATGAACGACTGTCCGCCGACATTCGCGAGCCCACCGATAATAGCCGGATCATCGCGCACCTGGCGGTCGCCGTGGAGCTCGATGAATTCGTCGCAGATCAGTTCGATGTAGTCAAGCGTGTAGGGACGGTCCGGGTGACGGGAGAGCTGCACGCGCTGCCAGCGCGTGAGGTTTTCAAAGATTTCTTTTCGAAGGTTGGTGATGTTGCCTTCCAGCAACGCAATGGCGTCCGAAAAATCCACATTGTTTTCATTCGCCAATGTTTTCATTTCTTCGAGCTTTCGTTCGAGCTCGGCCATAGGTTTTTCAAAATCCAGGTATGTTCTCATAATTCAGGTTCTGGTGATTAGTGGGCGAAATCAGAAGCGGTCAGAGTTCGTAGGTAGTGCCTCTTAACGGCGTTTCCACCGAATGATAGCCGATTTCTTGAATTTTACTTTGGAACTCAGCCATGCTTTGCTGCTCTCCGTGGACGAGGAAAATGCCTTTGAGTTTCTCCGGGTCCTGCATTTTTACAAATTGAATTAGGTCGTTTTGGTCTCCGTGGCCGCTAAATACGTCAATTTTTTCAATATTAGCCAAGACCGGATGCTGCTTTCCGCGAATCGAGATCGTATCCTGCCCATTCAAAAGCCGCCACCCCAGCGTGCCTTCCGAGGCATAGCCGATCATGAGGATCGTCGCGTACGGGTTGCCGATATTGGCCTCCACGTGCTGTTCCACGCGCCCGCCCTGCACCATACCGGACGACGAAATGATAATGCACGGCTCGTTGTAATTCGATACCGCGCGGCTTGCGTCGGAGCTTTCGAGGTAGATCAGGTTTTCGAAGTCGAAAAGCATATCGTTGTCCTCCTTGAACTCGCGCGCTTCCTTGTTCAGCATGCGGGAATGTTTCTGGTAAACCTTCGTGCTGCTATGCGCCAACGGGCTGTCGGAGAATACTTTAATGAACGGAAAGGAGCGGTCGAGGTAGAGCTGGTTGAGCGTGTAAAGCAGCGCCTGCGTACGGCCCACCGAAAACGACGGGATAATAAGCCTGCCGGGAATGTCGATACATGTACGTTTGATCACATCGGCGAGCGTTTCCACGGGGCCGCGCTGGTCTTCGTGGAGGCGGTTGCCGTACGTCGACTCGCAGATCAGGTAGTCCACCTGCGGTACTTCCTGCGGGTCGATCAGCAGCGGATAGTTCTTCCGGCCGATGTCGCCCGAAAAGCACAGCCGTTTTTTCTCGCCATTCTCATACACATCCAGCACGATATGCGCCGCGCCGAGCAAGTGGCCCGCTGCGTAATAAGTCACCGTCACATTGTCGGCAATGCGGTAGCGCTGGCCGAAAGCCACGGGCACGAAGTTGTCCAATGCCTCGGTCACATGTTTTTCGACATAGTAATCCATCGGCACCTCGCGCTTCTTCTTGCCTTTTTTACGGTTATTAATGCGGGAATTGAGCCGTTTCTGATGCAGGTTGGCCGCATCTTTGAGCAAAAGCGACGTCAGCGCCATCGTAGGCTCGGTACAAACCACCCGTCCCTCGAAACCTTCCTTATAGAGATTAGGAATGTTGCCGGAGTGGTCGATGTGGGCGTGTGTGAGCAGTACAGTGTTGATCAGACTGGGTTCGAATGGAAAAACGCTCTTCTGCTGTTCGTATCGTGTTTTCTTGCCGATCTCATCGAGATCAAAATCGGAGCCGCAGTCGATCAGTATCCGGTAGTCGTCCGATTCGAGAAGGAACATACTCCCGGTGACCTGCTGTGTAGCCCCCCAAAATGTCAATTTCATATAAATAGTATGGGGTGTAAGCTATATTGGTATTTTTCGTCTGGCGGAAAAATCAATATCACTATTGTATCTTTTCTTTGTAAACTACTAATCGATTGTCTAATATCTTACAAAAGTACCAAAAAACAGCCTGAGATACGGACATTAGTTACTAGATTAGACAAAGCGGCACCATTTTTATGCCTTGCGAAGATTTAATATGATGAGAGCCACCCTTCTTTTTCTATCTGTTTTTTTTGTATTCCAAACAGCGTCCGCACAAGTGATCGACAGCGCCGGCCTCGTCCGTTTCAGCGACGCGGTGCTTGAACTGCAAAACAGCGAGTTCCTCAGAAGCGGCTCCCTGGCCATCAGCGTGAAAGCTGTGAAGGAAGGTAAAAATGTATTTGCATTGAATGCGGAGCGATCATTACCCTCTGCATCCACGTTAAAACTCGTCTCGACGGCGACGGTACTATCTCTTTTCGGCGGCGATTTCCGGTTCCAGACATTCCTCGAATACGACGGCGCACTCCGCGGCGACACGCTTGCCGGCAATCTTTACATCCACGGCACCGGCGACCCGTCATTGGGCAGTGACCGGTTTAAGGGTTATCCAACGGCACCGGAAATGATCAGCCGGTGGGTCGCGGCGGTGAGGAAAGCAGGTATCCGGTATGTCAAGGGAAAAATCCTCGCCGACGCCTCGTTTTTCGATAAAGAAGCTGTTGCGAGCACGTGGATCTGGGGCGATATGGGCAACTATTACGGTGCCGGCGTCCAGGGACTGAATTTCAATGAAAACCTTTACCGGGTCAAATTCAAACCCGGCGTCGAAGCAGGTGACCCCACGACCGTTACGGGCACAGAACCTGCGATCCCATATCTGTCATTCACGAACCAGGTCACCACCGGGGAGCGCGGCTCGGGCGATCAGACGATCATATACAGTAGTCCGCTTGGCAACAATGTGCTCCTCACCGGCACGGTACCGGCAGGAAATCCGGTTTTTACCGTCAAAGGTTCCATTCCCGACCCGGCCTGGTACGCGGCGTATGCATTAAAAAACGCATTATCGGGCAATGGGGTCGTGGTAGGGGAGGCGGACCAAATCCCCGGCAACAACGCGTCGCTGGCGCCCAGTCCGAAGAAGATCATCGACGAATACAAATCGCCGCCATTGCGCGAACTGTGCCAGCAGGCCAATTTTTGGAGCATTAACCTTTTCGCTGATGTATTTTTCAAACAATCGGGCAAGCGGCTTTCCGGCAAGTCGGGCTTCGATGATGCGGCTACGGCTATTACGGGCTACTGGTCGGGCAGGGGAGCGGATCTGCGCGGTTTTTATATCAAAGACGGGAGCGGCCTTTCACCTTCCGGCTCCATTACCGCCGGCAGCCTGACGGACATTCTCAATCTGGCCAATAAGGACACCAGTTTCAAGGATTTTTATCAAAGTATCGCCGTCATCGGCCAGAACGGCACGGTACGCAACCTGGGCAAAGGCTCGCGCGCTGCGGGTAATGTGCATGCGAAGAGCGGGTCAATCGAAGGTACGCGGGCATTCGCGGGTTATGTGAACGCCAAATCGGGCGCATTACTGAGTTTTACGATTATCGCGCACAAATATGTGCCGGGGAGTAACCGGGTCATTTCCGATTCGCTGGTGAAGCTGATGACGCTGATGGCGGAGCTGTGAGGGAAGGTGGTTTTACACATTCAGGCTCCACCGCAGCCTCCTGACTATGCCAGCAGGAGGCTCCGATGGAGCCAAAACGGGTAGAGGTAGCATTTCAATAAACAGGTTGCCGCTCTGCGGCTCACTAAGCCATGCCACTATGCCGGAAAACATCAATCGCATAGGGGTAATCTACTGCTCGACTTTCTCGATCACCAGGTTGTGATTGGTATAAATGCAAAGATCAGCCGCGATCGTCAGGCCTTCCCGCACCATTTCCTCGGCACTCAGGTGCGTGGCATGTTTCTTCAATGCCTGCGCAGCCGATAATGCGAAGTTCCCGCCCGAGCCGATCGACGCGATGCCATTTTCAGGTTCCAGCACATCGCCCGTACCCGAAATAACGAGGATTTCATCCTTATTGGCCGTGATCATCATCGCTTCCAGCTTGCGCAGGTAGCGGTCTGTGCGCCAGTCTTTGGCGAGTTCAATGGCCGCGCGCTTCATATTGCCGCCGTAGCCGTTCAGTTTTTCTTCAAACCGGTCCAAAAGCGTGAATGCATCGGCCGTAGAGCCGGCGAAGCCGACGAGGATTTTGCCGCCTTGCAGCGTGCGGATCTTTTTGACATTACTCTTGGCCACCGTATTACCCATCGTAGCCTGACCGTCCGCGCCTAATGCGACAGTTCCGTTGTGTAGTACCCCGAGGACGGTAGTAGCGTGTATTTTCTCCATATTGATATTTAATGCAAATGTTGGTCGCGTTTGAAACACAATGCCTCTGAAAACAAAAGTGCCAGACCTTGCGGGCCTGACACTTTTTCATGCAATCGATGTTGGGTTACACCAGCATGCTCATTGGTTCTTCCAACAGTTTTTTTACTGTCAAAAGGAACTGCGCAGCGGTGGCGCCATCTACCACGCGGTGGTCGGCCGAAAGCGTTACCTTCATGATGTTGGTCGGGTAAACCGTTCCATCTTCCTTGAAAGCAGCCACTTTCTTGATCGCGCCGATCGCCAGGATGCAGGAATCCGGCGGGTTGATGATCGCAGTGAACTCGTCTACACCGAACATACCCAGGTTCGATACGGAGAATGTGTTGCCTTCCCAGTCTTTCGGTTGCAGTTTTTTATCTTTTGCTTTGCCGGCCAGGTCTTTTACTTCACCTGAAATGGCAGAAAGCGTTTTCTTGTCAGCCTCGCGGATCACCGGTACCAGCAAACCTTCGTCCACTGCCACGGCCACACCGATATTGACATAATTGTATTTGCGGATCTTGTCACCCAGCCATGCGGAGTTGACGGCAGGATGCTGCTTCAGTGCCACGGCGCAAGCTTTGATCACCATGTCGTTGAAAGAGATCTTCGCCGTAGCCACTTCGTTCAGCTGCGGACGGAGCGCCATCGCCTTGTCCATATTGATTTCCATGGTCACATAGAAATGCGGTGCAGTGAACAAGCTTTCGCTCAGGCGGCGCGCAATGGTTTTGCGCATTTGCGAGATCGGGGTATCCACGAAATCGCCGGTCGCCGGTGCAGCAGCGGCAGCGGGAGCAGCTTCTGTTTTGGCGGGAGCAGCTTGTGCCGGCGCAGCAGCCGGAGCTTCTGTTTTGGCAGCAGGCTTGAACTCGTCCACATCGCGTTTCACGATACGGCCATTGTCGCCGCTTCCTGATACTTCGCTCAGGTTAATCCCTTTTTCGTCGGCCAGGCGTTTGGCCAATGGCGATGCTTTCACGCGCTCGCTCGAATCAGCTTGCGAAACGGCCTTTTCAGCGCTATTTACGGCAGGGGCCGATGCCTGTGCAGCAGCGGGGGCAGCTTCCGTTTCCGCAGGCGCTTCGCCGTTTTCACGTGCGAGCAATGCTTCCACATTCGCGCCGTCCTCACCGATTACCGCGATGATCGCGTCAACAGGTACGGCTTCGCCTTCTTTGATACCTACATAAAGCAGGGTACCGTCTTCATATGCTTCGAGCTCCATCGTAGCCTTGTCTGTCTCGACTTCGGCCAGGATATCGCCTGATTTTACTTTATCGCCTACTTTTTTCTGCCATGAAACCAGCGTACCTTCTTCCATGGTATCGCTCATTTTCGGCATACGCACTACCGCAGCATTGATTTTCTCGGTAGAAGCCGCGGCAGGTTTTGCAGCGGGGGCTGCCCCAGCCGGCGCAGTTGCTGCTTCCGGTGTGACAGTTTCAACGGCAGGAGCAGCTTTGGCTTCTTCTTTGGGAGCCTCAGCAGCGGCGGGAGCGCTTCCATTGCCATTGCTGGCGCCGTCGAGCAGTGATTGATAGTCTTCACCTTCCGAACCAACGATCGCCATAATGCCGTCGATAGGCACCGCGTCGCCTTTTTTCACGCCGATGTAAAGAAGGGTACCGTCCCAGTAAGATTCGAGGTCCATGGTTGCCTTGTCGGTTTCCACCTCTGCAATCACTTCACCGGATTTAATTTTATCGCCTACTTTTTTGTGCCATTCCGCGATAACACCCTCTTCCATGGTGTCGCTCATTTTGGGCATACGAATTACTTCTGCCATATCGCTTGTTAAGGTATTTTTGTTCTTGGTCGAAATTTAGCTTTCGGTCAAAATTACAATAAAAGGGCAACTTCGCACCTGCTTTTACGGATAATTCTAAACCGTCGGGATAATTAGTTGATCTTCAAAACGGCCATAAATGCCTCCTGCGGGATCTCTACGCTACCGACCTGGCGCATCCGTTTCTTTCCTTTCTTCTGTTTTTCAAGGAGTTTGCGTTTCCGGGAGATGTCACCGCCATAACATTTGGCCAAAACATCCTTCCGCATCGCTTTCACCGTCTCACGCGCAATGATCTTCTGTCCGATGGCCGCCTGGATGGCGATCTCGAACATTTGCCGCGGGATCAGCTCCCGCAGCTTTTCGCAAAGCTTCTTACCCCATTCGTAGGATTTCGACCGGTGCACGATGGCCGACAATGCATCCACCGCCTCGCCGTTCAGCATCACGTCCAGCTTCACCATGTCCGACTCCTGGTATCCTGCCAGTTCGTAGTCGAGCGAGGCGTAACCTCTTGATATTGTTTTAAGTTTATCGAAGAAATCAAATACCACCTCGGCCAGCGGGATCAGGAATTGAAGTTCCACGCGCTCTGCCGTGAGGTAAATCTGGTTTTTGAGAATACCCCGCTTGTCCATACACAGGTTCAAAATCGGGCCGATGTAGTCCGACTTCGTGATGATCTGCGCATTGATGTAAGGTTCTTCGATGTACTTGATATGGTTAGGCTCCGGCATTTCGGAAGGAGCGCTGATATTCAGTAATTTGTCTTTGGTAGTCAACACGCGGAACTGTACGGAAGGTACCGTCGTGATCACCGTCATGTCGAACTCGCGTTCCAGACGTTCCTGCACGATCTCCATATGCAGCATTCCGAGGAAGCCGCAGCGGAAACCGAAGCCGAGGGCTGCGGAAGTTTCCGGTTCCCAAACGAGCGCCGCGTCGTTCAGCTGCAATTTCTCCATCGCCTCGCGAAGCTCTTCGAACTCGCTCGTATCCACAGGGTAAATACCGGCGAAAACCATCGGCTTAACCTCCGAGAAGCCGACGATGGCTTCGCTGGCAGGGCGGTCGATGTGGGTGAAAGTGTCGCCCACCTTCACCTCTTTGGCCACTTTGATACCCGAAATCAGGTAACCTACGTCGCCGCATTCCACCACTTGTTTCGGGATTTGCTGCAAGCCGAGGGTGCCAATTTCATCGGCGATATATTCCTTGCCGGTCGCCATGAATTTGACCTTGTCGCCTTTTCTGATGCTGCCGTTTTTCACCCGGAAAATAACTTCGATCCCTCGGTAGGAGTTGAAAACCGAGTCGAAAATCAAAGCCTGCAACGGGCCTTCTGGGTCGCCGGTAGGGGCGGGAATGCGTTCCACGATCGCATTGAGGATGTTTTCGATGCCGATACCTTCCTTACCGCTGGCCGGGATAATGTCCTCGCGCTCGCACCCGAGCAGGTCCACCATTTCGTCCTTGATCTCTTCGGGCATGGCACCGGGAAGGTCGATTTTGTTGAGAACGGGGATGATCACCAGGTCGTGGTTGATCGCCAGGTAAAGGTTTGAAATGGTCTGTGCCTCCGTGCCCTGGGATGCATCCACGAGCAGCAATGCACCTTCACAGGCCGCGATCGAGCGCGAAACCTCGTAGGAAAAGTCCACGTGGCCCGGGGTATCGATCAGGTTCAGTATGTATTCTTCGCCCTGGTACATATAGTTCATCTGGATCGCGTGGCTCTTGATGGTGATGCCACGTTCGCGTTCCAGGTCCATATTGTCCAGAAGCTGCGCCTGCATTTCGCGCTGGCTTACGGTTTTGGTAAATTCCAGCAGACGGTCCGCCAGGGTACTTTTACCGTGGTCGATATGGGCAATGATGCAAAAATTACGGATTTTCTTCATGAAAACAGTTCCTATTCAAGTGCTTTGAATGTACGTTCAGGCCAAAGCGAATGCAAAATTACGAGGGTAATTAATATTTCAAGATGTTTTGAGTGGGAAAACGAAAAGTAATCGCCGACCGCCAGCCATCAGTCGTCACCCAGCAGTAATTAATCATTTGATTAAATAATTTGGTTAAACCAGAAAACGCTTTTACCTTTGACGTATCAAACTGAAAACGGCAAATGGCGAAGGCGAAAAAGGAAGCGTTGGATCTGAGTACGGAAGAGAAGATCAAAGAGGCGGCGGGCGTTGTTTTTACCAAAAAAGGGTATGGCAATGCACGCACCAGGGACATTGCCGAGGAAGCGGGTATCAACCTTGCATTGCTGAATTACTACTTCCGCAGCAAGGAGAAGCTTTTCCAGATCGTGATGGCCGAACGGATCGAGAAGCTCTTCGGCGTGCTGGCCCCGATCCTGAACGACGCATCAACCACATTGGACGAAAAGCTGGAAAATATTACCGAGAACTATATTAACATGCTCCTCGAACATCCCGACTTGCCCATTTTCGTGCTCAGCGAGATCCGTAACAACCCCGAACAGCTCGCCAACCGCCTGCAAGCGCCGAAGATATTGAAGGAATCGGCCTTCGTGCGGCAGCTGATGGAGCGCAGGAGCGATATTAATCCGCTGCATTTTGTCATTAATCTGCTTGGTATGAACCTGTTCCCATTTGTAGCCAAGCCGGTTTTGCAGCCGATCATGGGCAATGAGGATTTTTACCGGCAAATGATGGAACAGCGCAAAAAACTTATCCCGATGTGGATGAAACTGATGCTCGACCATAGCTGATCAGGCGTGCGGAACGACAATTCGAGGCTGATCCACCTGATTTTTTTTGCCCATATATTAATCAAATGATTAAATAAAACGAATAAATAAAATGATTAATGAAGTGAAAATGCGAATGATTTTCAGCTGCCTGGCACTCGCCGCCCTGGGCGCGCAGGCGCAGTCGCTGACGATCCGGGACGCCTACCAGCTCGCGCGGAAGAATTACCCGATGATCCGCCAGCAGGGGCTTATCGAGAAAACGCGCGACTATTCGGTGAGCAATGCGGCCAAAGGCTATCTGCCCCAGCTGAGCGTCCTGGGGCAGGCTACTTACCAGTCGGCCGTGACGGAGTTCAAACTGCCGGTATCGGTGCCCGGCGTGGAGTTCCCGACACTCAACAAGGACCAGTACAAGGTGCTCGGCGAGGTGAACCAGGTCATTTACGACGGCGGGAACGTCCGCACGCAGGTCCGCTCGCACGAGGCGAATGCGCAGGTGGAGTCGCAGAAGCTGGAAGTGGAGCTGTACAAACTGAATGAGCGGGTGAACCAGCTGTTTTTTGGCATATTAATGCTGGAAGAGCAGCTGAAACAGAATGAGTTGCTGAAAAAAGATATTCATCTCGGTATTAAAAAGGTACAGGCACTCATCGACAACGGCACCGCATTTAAAAGCAATGCCAATACATTCAAGGCCGAGTTGCTGAAAGCCGACCAGCGTACGATCGACCTGAATGCCAGCCGGAAAGCCTACCTGGATATGCTGGGCTTGCTCACCGGCCGGACGCTGGGCGATTCGGCGGTGCTGGAAAGGCCGGCGGAACTGGCGGGCAACCGCGAGATCAGCCGCCCGGAGCTGAAATTGTACGAGGCGCAGCACCGCAGCCTGGATATCCAGTCGCAAATGATCGATGTGCGCAACCGGCCCCGGCTCAACTTTTTCTTCCAGGGCGGCTACGGAAGGCCGGCATTGAATATCCTCAGCAACGGGTTTGACCCGTACTACATCACGGGCGTGCGGCTGAACTGGTCGCTTTCAGGACTTTATACGGTAAAAAAGGACCGCGAGCTGGTGCGGAACAGCCGGGATGCCATTCAGCTGCAAAAAGAGACATTTCTTTTCAACACCAACCTCGCCGCGCGCCAGCAGAACGCAGAACTGAGCCGTTTCCGCCAGTTGCTCACGACCGACGACGAGATTATCGCCCTCCGAGAGGGCATTAAAACGACATCGGCCGCCCAGCTCGAAAACGGCGTGATCAATACGAACGATTTTCTGCGGGAAGTGAATGCCGAAGACGCCGCGCGGCAGAACAAGATTCTCCATGGCATCCAGCTGCTGATGTCGGAATATAACCTCGATAACACATTGGGAACCACCATTGAATAATGCATTTAACGACAAAATCATGAAAACCACTTCATATCTGATCATCATGGCTGCCGCTTTGGCAGCGTGCAAAGGGAAAGAAAATCCATACGACGCATCGGGGACGTTCGAAGCGGTGGAGACGATCGTTTCGGCCGAAGCCACAGGCCGCATTGTGGCGCTGAACCTCGAAGAAGGCCAGCAACTGAAAGCCGGGCAAACGGTGGGGTACATCGACAGCCTGCAACTGTTTTTACGCAAAAAGCAGCTCGAAGCCCAAATCCGCGCCACCGGCAGCCGGTTGCCGGACATTGCGGCGCAAACCAATGTCTATAAGCAGCAAATCGCCGTTTCGCAGGTTCGTCTCGATAATTTGCTGCACGAACAAAAACGTGTTCAGAACCTCCTGAAAGCCGATGCGGCGACGCCCAAGCAACTCGACGACATCAATGCGCAGGTGGAAGAACTGCAAAAACAGCTGGACGTGATCCGCAAGCAGGATGCCGCGCAGACGTCTGTGCTGAAAACGCAAACGTCCGGCCTCCGGGCCGATGTGCTGCCGTTATATGTTCAGATTGAGCAGATTAATGATCAGCTGGCGAAGTCGAAGATCGTGAACGAGGTGAATGGGACGGTGCTCACCAAATATGCGGAGGCCAACGAGGTGGCGGCGGCCGGTAAGCCTTTGTACAAAGTGGCCGACCTCTCGACGATCATCCTGCGCGCCTACGTGACGGGCGACCAGCTGACGGGTATCAAACTGGACCAGCAAGTGAAAGTGCTGGTAGACAGCGCCGAAGGAAAGTACCGCGAGCTCCCGGGAACGATCGAATGGATCAGCAACAAGGCCGAATTCACGCCCAAAACGATCCAGACGAAAGACGAACGCGCTAACCTTGTGTACGCGGTGAAGATCCGTGTGAAGAATGACGGTTACCTGAAAATAGGCATGTACGGAGAAGTCGCATGGCAATAATGGAAGCGGTTGTTGTCAAAAACCTGACCAAAACTTACGGCAAGGAGAAGACCGTGGCGGTGGACGATGTGTCGTTTTCCGTGAACAAAGGGGAGCTTTTCGGCCTCATTGGTCCCGATGGCGCGGGTAAGTCGAGCATATTCCGCATGCTCACGACGCTGCTCCTGCCCGACGGCGGTTCGGCGAGCGTGGACGGCCATGATATTGTTCGGGATTTCAGGCAGATACGGAGTTCGGTAGGGTATATGCCTGGTAAATTTTCGCTCTACCAGGACCTGACCATCGAGGAAAACCTGCATTTTTTCGCTACCGTGTTCGGGACGACGATTGAGGAGAACTACCATTTGATCCAAGACATTTACGTGCAGATCGAGCCATTCAAAAACCGCCGGGCGGGCAAGTTGTCGGGCGGTATGAAGCAGAAACTCGCATTGTGCTGCGCATTGATCCACAAACCGACGACGCTGTTCCTCGACGAACCTACCACGGGCGTGGACCCCGTGTCGCGCAAGGAATTCTGGGAAATGCTGAAACGGTTGAAAGAACAGCACATTACCATCCTCGTTTCGACGCCCTACATGGACGAAGCCTCGCTCTGTGACCGTATCGCATTGATCCAGGGCGGCAAAATCCTGTCGATAGACACGCCGCAGAATATAGTCAACGCGTACCCCGACCGGCTACTGGCCGTCCGGGCCCATGAAATGTACCGGTTGCTGAAAGCATTGGAAAGCTACCCGGCGATCCTGAGCAGCTACGCGTTCGGCGAGTACGCGCACGCCACCCTGGCCGACACGGATACGGAGGCATTGCAGGCATACCTGCGCGGGCAGGGGCTCACGGGCGTGGAGGTGAAGGATGCCGATGTGACGATCGAGGACTCATTTATCAAATTATTACATTAAAATGTCATAGCCATGATGCAGGACGATAAAGTGATTGTCTGCGAGAAGCTTACGAAGCGCTTCGGAGATTTTATCGCTACCAACGAAATTACATTCAACGTACACAAAGGAGAGATTTTCGGCTTTCTCGGCGCGAACGGCGCGGGTAAAACGACGGCCATGCGGATGCTGTGCGGCCTGTCGTCGCCCAGCTCGGGAAAGGCCACCATTGCAGGATATGATGTGTATACCCAAACCGAGCTGATCAAAAAGAACATCGGTTATATGAGCCAGAAGTTTTCGCTTTACGAAAATCTGACCGTGCGGGAAAACATTGAGTTTTTCGGCGGCATCTATGGCCTTTCCGACGAACGCATTAAATCCAAAACCGACGAACTGCTTCGGGTGCTTGGCTTAAAATCCGAGGCTAACAAGCTGGTGGCCTCGCTGCCGCTGGGCTGGAAGCAGAAGCTTTCGTTCTCCGTGGCCGTGCTCCATGATCCGCAGATTGTGTTTCTCGACGAGCCCACCGGCGGCGTCGACCCGGTGACGCGGCGGCAGTTTTGGGACCTGATTTACGAAGCGGCCGACCGCGGCATTACCGTTTTCGTGACGACGCATTATATGGACGAGGCCGAATACTGCAACCGTATATCCATTATGGTGGATGGGAGAATGGAAGTGCTCGACACGCCGACAAACCTGAAACACAGCTTTCAGGCACGTTCCATGGACGAGGTTTTTTATCAACTCGCGCGCGGCGCCAAAAGAGGGGATTAGTATGAAACAGTTTCTCGCATTTGTCAGGAAGGAATTTTACCATGTCCTCCGTGACCGCCGCACGCTGCTGATCCTCTTCGGGATGCCCATTGCGCAGATTTTGATCTTTGGTTTTGCCTTAACCAACGAAGTGAAGGACTCCGAAATACTGGTGGTGGATTATGCGAAAGACAATGCCTCGTGGGAACTGCTGACGAAGATCGGGTCGAGCCGGTACTTTAATATCCGGCAGGCCGCATTGAGTCACCAGGAAATTCTGAGCACTTTCCGGCAAGGGAAAATCAAGGCGGTGGTGGTGTTCCCGGAGGGTTTCAACGAAGATCTGCTGCACCACAACAAGGCGCAGGTCCAGCTCATTGCAGACGCTACCGATGTGAACACGGCCAATATGATCACCAATTACCTGTCTTCGATCATACTCGATTACCAGAACCAGGTGAATGCAAACCTGCAAATGCCGTACCGCATCACGCCGGAGGTGAGGATGCTCTACAACCCGCAGCTGAAAGGCGCCCACGGGTTCGTGCCGGGCGTGATGGCACTGGTGCTGATGCTCGTTTCGGTGATGATGACGGCCATTTCCATCGTCCGGGAAAAGGAAACGGGTACGATGGAAATCCTGCTCGTATCGCCCTTCAAGCCGGTACTGGTTATTTTTGCCAAGGCATTTCCCTACCTCGCGTTGTCGCTCGTGAATGTGACGGCGATCCTGCTGCTGAGCGTTTTCGTACTGGATTTGCCCGTGAAGGGAAGCGTCCCGCTGCTATTTGCAGAAAGCACGTTGTTTATCATTACCTGCCTGGCGCTGGGGATATTCATTTCCATCAAAACCGAGTCCCAGCAAATCGCTATGCTCATCTCGCTGATGGGCATGCTGCTGCCGACGATGATGTTCAGCGGCTTCCTGTTCCCGATCGAAAACATGCCCGTACCGTTGCAGGTCATTTCGAATATTGTCCCTTCCAAGTGGTTTTACATCATTGTCAAATCCATTATGATCAAAGGATTAGGCATTTCGATGCTGTGGAAAGAGACGCTGATTTTGCTCGGTATGACCCTGTTTTTGCTGCTGATCAGTTTAAAAAGCTTTAAAATCCGTTTGCAATGAGGACATTACGATTTTTGTTACGCAAAGAATTCCGGCAGATTTTCAGGGACAAATCCATCGTGGCGCTGATCTTTTTCATGCCGATGGTGCAGCTGATACTGATGCCGCTCGCGGCGGATTACGAGGTGAGGAATATCAATCTGTCGGTCGTGGATCATGACAAATCACCCTACTCTCAAAAGCTGATCTCGAAGATCGTTGCATCGGGCTATTTCCGGCTGACAAGCTATAATGGGTCGTTCAAAGAAGCATTCGGGCTGATCGAATCCGACGAGGCCGACCTGATCCTCGAAATTCCGCACGATTTTGAGCGAAACCTTATCCGGGAAGACCATGAGAAGCTTTTCGTGGCCGTGAATGCGATCAATGGCACGAAGGCCAGCCTTGGCGGTTCCTATCTGGGCAGTATCATCGGTGATTTCAATGCGGATATACGCATGCAGCTCGTCACGCCGCCGCGTTTCAGCCAGTTTCCCGTGATCGACGTCGTCGCATCCAACTGGTTCAATCCGGTACTGAATTACAAGGTATTCATTGTGCCGGGCATCCTCGCGATCCTCGTGACGATGGTAGGCGGGTTTCTTACTGCGTTAAATATCGTGCGGGAGAAGGAGATTGGTACCATCGAGCAGATCAACGTGACCCCCATTAAGAAGCACATTTTTATCCTGGGAAAACTGATCCCCTTCTGGGTGCTGGCCAATGTCGTTTTTACGATCGGGCTGTTGGTGGCCAGGTTTGTATACGGGATCGTGCCGGAGGGTAGCTTGCTGACGCTCTATGCATTCATTTCCGTGTACCTGCTCGCCGTGCTGGGCTTCGGATTGCTCGTTTCGACGTTTTGCGACACCCAGCAGCAGGCCATGTTCATCATGTTCTTCTTCATGATGCTGTTCATACTGCTGGGCGGGCTGTTTACATCGATCGACAGCATGCCCGACTGGGCGAAAATGATCACCCGCGTCAACCCGGTGCGGTACATGATCGAAGTCATGCGGATGGTCATTCTCAAAGGCAGCAGTTTCGCCGACGTCCTCCCGCATTTAGGTATTGTAGCCGCAATGGCCGCGGTGCTGAATGGATGGGCGATATTGAATTACAAAAAAACGAATTGAGTTGCCGACCGCCGACCGCCGGCCGCTGACTGCCGACCGCTGATATTAACAGCCGAAGGCGCAACATCGTGGCTAAAAAACGGCGGTCGGTCGTCGGCGGTCACCCCACCTCCACCATCGCCTTAATAACCCCATTAGCCGGGTCGAGCCAGGTTTCGAATTCATCCTTCACTTGCCCGAATGCTACGCGGTGGGTGATATATGTTTTCGGGTCTACGAGCCCGTTTTTCATACTGTGGATCACATGCTCGAAATCGGCGCGGGTGGCGTTGCGGCTGCTCATTAATGTAGCCTCCCGCTTGTGGAACTCGGGATGGCTGAATGCTATTTCGCCTTTTTGAAGGCCTACGAGCACATATTTGCCGCCATGCGCGAGGTAAGCAAATGCAGTATTGATAGCCCGGAGGTTACCCGTGGCGTCGATTACAACCGTAGGCATGTCGCCGTTCGTAATCTCGGCGAGGCGTTCCGTCACGTTTTCGGTGAGCGCATTCACGGTATGGCCTACGCCGATGCGGTCGCGGCAGAATGCGAGGCGCTGGTCGTTGATATCCAGCGCGATTACCTTTCCCCCTGCAATGCGTGCAAATTCCATCGTTCCCAGGCCAATGGGCCCCGCGCCGACGACCAACACAAATTCATCTTTACGGACGTCCGCGCGGCGTACGCCATGCGCCCCTATCGCGAGCGGCTCCACGAGGGCAAGCTCGTCGTAGCTCAGGCCGTCGCCGTGTACGAGCGAGTAGGAAGGAACGGAAAGATATTCCACCATGCCGCCGTCGATGTGCACACCCGATACTTTCAGGGTGGTACAGCAGTTGGGTTTCCCATTGCGGCAGGCCACGCATTTGCCGCAGTTGAAATAGGGCACAAACGTCACGGCCTCACCCGGTACAAATCCCGGCGCGTCCGTCTCGACGATCTCTCCGGCCAGTTCGTGGCCCAGTATCCGGGGATAGTTGAAGAAAGGCTGCGTTCCTTCGAACGCGTGCAGATCGGTACCGCAAATGCCTATCCTCCTGATTTTTAATATGCTATGGCCCGGCTTGGAAACCGGCGCCTCCGCTTGCTCGTAGGAGAACGAGCCGGGCGTGTTGCAAACGAGTATTTCCATGGATCGATGTCAGGAGTTGGCGAGCGCGCGGTCGAGGTGGACATAGCCGCCGTCGACGTAAATGAGCTGCCCGGTTGTGTGGCTGGATCTTTCTGAAAGCAGGAAAACGGTCATATTCGCGATTTCCTCGGCGGTGGTCATGCGGTTTTCCAATGGGATATTCGCGGTGATCGACGCCAGTTTTTCTTTCGGGTTCGGCAATGTTTCGATCCATTTTTCGTACAGCGGCGTCCAGCATTCGGCAACGATCACCGAGTTGACGCGAATACCGTATTTGAGCAATTCCACGGCCCATTCACGCGTGAGCGCATTACGGCCGCCATTGGAGGCCGCATAAGCCGACGTGCCGCCCTGCCCGGTATCCGCCGTTTTGGAACTGATATTGACGATGGCGCCTTTGGAAGCTTTCAACGCAGGCAATGCATAATGCGCCATCAGGTAATAGTGCACGACATTTTTATGCAATGAAGCGATGAAACCGTCGTAGGTGCCGTTTTCGAGGCCGACACCGTCGTTCACGCCGGCATTGTTGACGAGCCCGTCGATGCGGCCGTATTTTTCCAGCACTGCATTGACCGCTTTTTCGGAAGCTTCCGGCCGGGTGAGTTCTGCCGCTACCTGAAATGCTTCTTTTCCTTGCGCAGCCAGCGCATCGACGACCTTCTGGTTATCTCCCGCATTTCTGCCCACGATCACGGGAATCGCGCCTTCGGATGCCAGAACCTGCACGATCCCTTCGCCAATGCCTTTGGCCCCGCCAGTCACGATAATGATTTTATTCTGAAGTTTTAAATCCATTTTATTTGAATAAATACTGATCAATAAACTGCTTATGCCTTAATGCGAAGTGCCCAGCGTCACGTGCTTGACGGCGCTGTTGCGGATCGCGAAATATAACACTACGAGGAAACACACCGCCGGGACTATGTAAGCCGTTTGAATGGACGAAATATCCGACACCTGCCCCATAATCACCGGGAAAAAAGCGCCGCCGACAATCGACATGATCACGAGCGACGAACCGATTTTGGTTTTTTCTCCCAATCCGCGGATGCTCAATGCGAAAATTGTCGGGAACATGATCGACATGAAGAATTCGACGCCCATGAGGGCATACACGGGGAACATGCCGCTCGTGATTACCGCCACGATCAGCAGCACTACGTTGATAATGCTGTACAATGCAAGTAAACGCGGAGGTGCCACAAAGCGCATTAAATAGGTACCTATAAACCGCCCGACCATAAATGCGGCCAGCGCGCCGGCCAGGAGATAGGCTGCCGTTTTTTCATCGATGCCCGCTACTTTGTCGGAAAACCGGATAAAGAAGCTGCTGATGCAAACTTGTGCGCCGACATAGAAAAACTGGGCCGTTGTGCCCAGGATGAGATTTTTCTCGCCCCAAATCGAGCCGCCGCTTTTCGCTTCCGGCGACTCTTCCTCTTTGATTTCCGGTAGTGACGTGCGCCAGATCAGAACGGCTACCAGCAATACGACCAATCCAATGAGAATGAATGGAACCTGGACAGACGAGGCCTCGGTATCGAGGTAAGCGTTCAGCTGATCGGGCGTCATGGCGTTATGCTCAGCCTCCGAAAGCGTTTTACCCGAAAGAATGAATCTGCCTCCCATCGCAGGCGCCAGGAATGCGGCTAACCCATTGAACGACTGTGCGAAATTGAGCCGCTGTGTGGCCGAATCCGCGTCGCCGAGCACGGTAATGTACGGGTTGGCGGCGGTTTCGAGCATGGTAAGCCCGCTGGCGATCACGAACAATGCAAAGAGGAAAAATCCGAAATGCCGCATTTCCGCCGCTGGGTAAAATAGAAATGAGCCAGTGGCAAAAAGAAGCAATCCAAAGGCGATGCCGGCTTTATACCCATACTTTTTCATAAACAGCCCGGCGGGTAATGCGATGAGGAAGTAGGCGATGTAGGAAGCGGAGTCGATGAGGGCCGATTGGAAGTCGCTGAGCTGACAGGCCTTCTTCAAATGCGGGATCAGGATCGGGTTGAGGTTGAGGGCGAAACCCCAGAGGAAAAACAGTGACGTGATGAGGATGACAGCCAGCCGCGTCTTACGATCGGTCATAAAGGTTAGTATTATTAGATGCAGGAACGGCTGTAAAGTAAAACAAAACAATGCAAAGGAATTATATTTTTTTACGGGGAAATGTCGCTTCTCCCCATAAATATTCCCATACATTGTTTTGCCGGGGCCGGTCAGTTGATCTTAAGCTGGCGCTGCACCTCGTCCTTTTTCCTGCGCGAAACCTCGATGCGCGTTCCGTCGGAAAGGATAATAAATTCGTTGTTGTTGCTGATGCGGACAATGTGGTCGAGATTGACCAGGTGGGACTTATGTGTGCGGACGAACCGGAACTTGACCAGCATATCCTCGAAATGTTTCAGTGTTTTGCTGGCGATGAACGGTCGCTTGCCGATCAGGTGGATGATCGTGTAATTGCGGTCGGCTTCGAGGCGTATAATTTCACTGATCATGAAGAAGAAAACGCCGTCGCTGGACGGTACCGCGAGGCGAAAGTCCTGTACATCGTGCTTTTCGACGTTCAGGGCGAGGTTGTCGAACAGCATTTTGCGGTAGCGCGAGCTTTCGTGCTTGTCTAAATGCCGCTTGACGGCCGTTTTCAGGTCTTCCGGACTGATCGGTTTCAGCAGGAAGTCGAGGGCGCTGAATTTGATGGCCTGGATGGCGTACTGGTTGTAGGCGGTGGTGAAAATGACGTCGAAATCGGAATTATGGGGCAATTGCAGGAAATCGAAGCCATTCTGATTAGGCATTTCCACATCGAGAAATACGAGATCGGGCCGGTAAAATTCCAGGATGCCCCGTGCTTCCTCTACGGTGCCCGCCGTTCGGACCTCAACGATTTCGGGGATGAAACTCGTGATGTACTGGTGCAAAACATTGCGCGCGCGCGGCTCGTCGTCGATGATCAGTGCTTTTATCATGGTGGGTCAAGTGTTGTTTAAATCACTTTTGAAATAGCGGTGTTACCTCCGCGATTTTTCCACAAAGTATGATAACGGGCACAACTGAGCCCATTCCAATGTCCGTATGGCATCACACGGTTATTGAATGGAATCAGGGTCTGACGTGAGCGGCTAAAACAGCCGGGTCAGCGCGCGGGAATCAATGCGCTTCGCTGCCGTAACCGATCGGCTTCTTCTGAAAGCTGTAAATGAGGTAGAACAGGGCAGGAAGGATGAGGATACTGCCGAGCAAAAGTGCCCAGGCAAGTGCCCCGATCGTTTTTTCCTGGCCGGCGTGCTCGGTAAGGGACAGGTAGCCGCCGCCTTTCAGGATGATGATGTTCGGGAAATGCTTGTAAGTGGTAGTAAGTAAAATCATCGTCACCTGAAATCCCGCCAGCGGGCGCAAAAGGCCTGTTTTGCCCTGATAAAGCAAAGTCCACATCCATATCAGCGACGCCGTGGCCGACAAAATGGCGATACGGCCTACCCAGTTACCGAAAACCCAGTCGAAAAGCGGGATATGCTCGAACCACGCCGCGGCAAACACCAACGCGCCGCAGACCACCGCCGCGATGTTGAAAAACTGCGCCTTGTGGGCGAACCGCAGCCGCTCTTGCTCGTTTTGGGTTTCGCCGATCAGGTAAACCGATGCCAGGAACCCGCAGATCGAAACGGTAAACAGGCCAACGGTAATGGAAAACCAATGCAGCCAGCTGAAAATGTAAGCGTCGACGAACGTCGCGGCCGAGGGGTCGATATGCCCGGAAACGGCGCTGCCCGCGATGATGCCGAGGAACAGCGGAGTAGTGAAGCTCGAAACCGCGAAAATGCTGTTGTAAAGATGCTGCATATCATCGACGACGGCGTCATAATGCCGGAACGTGAAAGCCGTGCCCCGCGCGATGATGCCGATAAGCATGACCGTGAGCGGAATATGCATATTCACGGACATCGTAGCGTAAATGACGGGAAACCCGACAAACAGGATTACGATTGCGATGATGAGCCACATATGATTCGCTTCCCAGATAGGCCCGATGGCCGAATACAGCGTTTTGCGGGTAACCTGCTTATTCTTCTGCGAAGTAAAAAGCTCGATGATCCCCGCCCCAAAATCCGCCCCGCCCAGGAGCAGATATAGCAGGATAGACGCCCAGAGGTATGTGATGACGATGTATAGCATAGCTAATATTGAATGATGGAATGATGGAATGACCGAATGATTTTTCATAATATTCAATCATTCAGTCATTCGACCATTCATGACTAATTATGATCATAAAGCCTTCCAACCATCTTGATCTGCCGGTAAAGCATAAACACGACGAAGACTGCCAGCGAGGCGTAAATGGCGGTGAAAAGATAGAATGAATAGGCAATGCCAGGCATAGGGGTGACGGCGTCGGCGGTGCGCATGATGTTGTAAATGATCCACGGCTGGCGGCCTACTTCGGTCACGGTCCAGCCGGCTTCTACGGCGATGAATCCCAGCGGCGTGGCGAGGGCGAAGAGTTTCAGCAGCCACGGCTCCTGCAACCATTTGCGTTTTTTCCATAATGCCGTGAAATAAAGTACGGCAATAAGCATCATCGCCATGCCCATTCCCACCATAATCTGAAATGCATAGTGCGTAATGGCGACGGGCGGATGGTTTTCCTCCGGAATGCGGTCGAGGCCGGTCACCTCGGCGGTAAAATCGCCGTGTGCGAGGAAACTCAGAAAACCGGGCAATTTAATGGCGTAATCGACTTGCTTTTTTTCTTCATTGGGAATACCTCCAACAATCAGGGACGCCGATTTTTCGGTATGGAAATGTGCTTCCATGGCCGCCAGTTTGGCAGGTTGCCGAATGGCTACGTCTTTGGCGGAAATGTCGCCGCTCAATGGCTGTACCAGCGCCGCCACGCAGCCGAACACGGCCGCGATCGTGAATGACTTGGTATGGAAAAGTACATGGCTCCCGCGCAGGATCATGAGCGCGTGGACGCCCGCCACCGCGAAGCCCGTGGCTGCAAATGCCGCGATCGTCATGTGCAATGCCTGCGAAAACCAGGCTTCGTTGAACATCGCCGCGATCGGGTCGATGTTCAGGTATTGGCCGTTCAGGTATTCAAAACCCGCAGGGCTGTTCATCCACGCGTTGGCAGCCACTACCAGTATGCCCGACGCGAGCCCGCTCACGCCCACGACCACGCCCGTGAACCAATGGAACCACGGATTGAACCGGTCCCAGCCGTACAGGAAAAAACCGAGGGCGATCGCTTCAATAAAAAATGCCGTTCCTTCAAGCGAAAACGGCATTCCGAAAATAGGTCCGGCATGTTTCATAAATTCCGGCCACAGCAGTCCGAGCTCAAACGAAAGTACCGTCCCCGACACGGCGCCGGTCGCGAAAAAGATCGCAACGCCCTTGCTCCAAGCTTTGGTAACGTTTTTGTAAACGGCCTGTCCGGTTTTGAGATAATAAAAGTGGGCGACGGCCATAAAAAAGGGCATGACCATGCCGATGCAGGAAAATATGATATGAAAACCCAGGGAGAGGGCCATTTGGGATCTGGCGGCTATGAAGTCGTTCATGGGAATAGATTTACTGAAAAAATATCGTTTTCCGGGTTAGGAACAGCCTGCCAAAGGGTAGTCCAAAACTAGTCAAGACTTTTTAGAAGAACCACCATTTGCATTAAAATGATCGGGTTTTTGGCTATTTTTTGCTGAAAAATATTTGTGTGTCAAAACATCAATGAACAGGGTGAAAAAAATCATTGCCATACTGCTATTGCTGGCGTCGGCCGCCCATGCGCAGTTCAGCCGGCCGTGGCTGATCGATACAAAAAACATCCGTACCGACAGCCTTTTGTGGGACCTGAAAGAGCTCAGCAGCGCGCCGCAATTCCGCTGGGTAGATCAGGCGGGCCCCGTTCGTTCATTGTTGTACCAAAGCGTCGACTATGAAGGCAAGCCTACCGAGGTGTTCGCTTACTACTCCAACCCGGATATCATCGCAGGCAAGCCGGGAGGTAAGCAGAAATTCCCCGGCCTCGTGCTCATCCACGGCGGCGGCGGCAAGGCATTCCGCGAATGGGTGGAGAAATGGGCCAGGGAGGGTTATGCGGCCATTGCGATGGATTTGTCAGGCAATGGTCCCGATGGACAAAAAGTAGCACATCCCGGCCCGGA
Source organism: Dyadobacter beijingensis DSM 21582 (assembly GCF_000382205.1). Classification (GTDB taxonomy): domain Bacteria; phylum Bacteroidota; class Bacteroidia; order Cytophagales; family Spirosomataceae; genus Dyadobacter; species Dyadobacter beijingensis. The sequence continues at coordinate 1,027,180 of NZ_KB907789.1, read as the reverse complement.
GCAGTCCAACGATAACAAATTTCAGAAAATCGAACAAGGGAACCTGCGCGACGTATGGAGCTACCATGCCGTAGCGAGCTCCATCCTGGCGCATTCCCTGCTGCTCAGCTTTCCCGAAATCGACCCCATCAGGACGGGGGTGACGGGCATCAGCTGGGGCGGGTATCTTACCTGTATCGTCGCCAGCCTTGATAACCGCTTCATCGCCGCCGCGCCGGTGTACGGCTGCGCGTACTACATCGAATCCGACGTTTTCAAGGAGCCGCTCAATGCGCTGAGTTTTAATGGCAGAAAGTTGTGGATCAGGCATTTCGATCCTGCCTCATACTTGCGTTATGCCAAGCCGTTTATGTATTTTATCAATGGCAATAAGGACAAGCACTATAATGTAGGGCCTTACAAAAAGACCTGCGACCTCGCCGATAATAAGCAGGTCTGCATTATCCCGGACATGCCGCATAGCCACAAGGACGGCTGGGCGCCCGTTGAGATCCGCACCTTTTTTGACGGCGCATTGAATGGTAATCCGAGGCCATTCCTCTCATTTTCGGCTGTCACGGTCAGGGATAATCAGGTCGTAGCGGTGCTCAAACCCGTCGCCGGAAAGCAACTGGCCTCCGCCGAATTCTATTACACCAACGACACGACGTCCGACAACGAGCATCGTGTATGGCAGCACCATCCCGCCACTTACCATCCCGACATCCAGTCCATTACCTACCCCGTCCCGAAAGAAGGTTTCAAGTACGCATTCATCTATTTGAAGGATAGCGACGGTGTGTCGGGGACAACGATGTTTTTGCAGGACGGTAAAGTGAATTAGGATGGAATGTGAATATTGAAAATCTTGAACTTGAAGACCGGGCATTGCTGCAAACCACGGAAGAACTTGATACAGGTGATACAATGTCCTGTGAAGCGTTCCGCGAAGCGATGGGCTGGGACAATCATGACTCCTGATTTTTCTTTTCTGCCAGCCGCCGTTTTACAATATCCCCCGGGTATTTCAGTGCCAGCTCGCGAATGTCGTAGGTGAATTCCTTGAATGTTTCCTCCCAAACTTCCGCTTCGCCCGGCTCGTATTCGTAGAAACCGTGAGAGTTGAGTACGCCCTTGCCGCCTTCCCGCACGACCTTGTCGATCAGCTCGGGAATTTCGGTGCTGTTGTTGAGGGTAGGAAGCAGGTTTTTCATCACGGTGTGGTATGCCGGCACGCCGGTGAGGTCCATCCAGCGGAATACGCCCACGAACGTCATGAAATAGCCTGCATTGTTGCGGCACGAGCGGTCCACGTCCTCGATCGTGGCATAACCGTTCTCTACCAGGCTGATGGCCTCGCGGTACATCGCATACATGAGGCGGTTGGTGATGAAGCCCGCAATGTCTTTCCGGACGAGAATAGGCTCCTTGCCCCACAAATGCGATAATTCGTACAAATATTCGCCCTTTTGAATGTCCGTATCGTCGCCGCAGATGATTTCCAGGAACCGGGTCGTGTGCGCAGGTTCGGTCCAGTGCAGGCCGAGGAAGCGTTCGGGGTGCTGTGTGAGCTTTTGCAGCTGGCTGATCGGAATCGCCGAGGTGTTGCTGGTCAGCAAGGCGTCGGCCGAAATTTCCTGCTCGATCTTGCGGTACACGGCATTTTTAATATCGACGTTTTCGATCGTGCATTCATTCACCAGCTTGCAGGGGTGCAGTACCGAATAATCTTCGCTGATGATCAGCCGGCGCAGGTAATATTCGGGCTCGTTGTCGATGATACCGTTTTGCCAGGCATTCTGTAAATGCTCTCGGATGCGGCGTTCGGCATGGTCGAGGTCGGCCGGGACGGGCGCAATCGCCGCTACCGGGTGACCGGCAATGAGCAGGCAGGTCACAATACTGCAACCCATTAAACCAAGGCCGACAATGCCGACAGGTATTTCATTAGGATTCATTGCTGAATGCGGATTTAGGATTATTGTTTCGGGAATATAGGTTAAAAGCGCTTCCCGGTGGCTGATTACTACAAAAAAAGCCCCGGCACCAATGGCTCCGGGGCTTTATATCGACCTGTTTTCAGATCTAGTTTGACCAGCTATTTACCTCCTGTTCTACTTCCTCTCTGGTTTTACCGATCTTCTTCTGAATCTTTCCAAGAAGTTCATCTTCTTTTCCTTCTTCATAAAGCAGGTCGTCGTCGGTCAAGTCAGCGTATTGTTGCTTGAACTTTCCTTTGATTTCGTTCCAGTTGCCTTTTACTTGTTGTGTGAATGAGCTCATGATTGTGTGGTTTTGAGTTTGTAATAGCGCCGTTGCCGACGCTTGTTGAATAACTTGTTTCAAGAACCATTCCATTGCCATACGCCCCTTTTTAGGCGATTCAGGCCATGTTAATGAGCAAAAATTTACACGAAACGTCCAAATTCTTGCGACGTATCATTCCGGTTCGGCCGCGAAATCAGCCACGGTCGATCAGCTTGTTCAAACGCACGATACCCTGCACCATCGAGCGCACCGAATGGTAATTGACCTTCCACGAATGGCTCATGTGCTTCCAGATCGGCTCGCCCTGGCGGGTCAGCAACGGCAGCCACTCGCCCACGGAATGGTGGATCATTTTATCAAAAACAAAGCGGTGCGTGGCATCGTAAGCTTTGAGGTACTTCTCATCGCCATACACCCGGTAAGCATCCAGCATCCCGATGATCACCTCCGCCTGCTGCCAGAATTCCTTCTCGCGGTCGTACACCTCACCTGCGTGCGATCCTTCCACATACACACCTCCGAACTCCCAGTCGATGCCGTACGCCACGGCGTGGTCGTAGGAAGCTTTCAGCTGGTCGTGGTACTCATCGTAGGGAATGCCCGCGATGTCGAGCGCATGCATAAGCAGCCATGCAAACTCCACATTATGGCCATAGCTGGTATTGTCCTCGGCGGCGCTTTTGACGCCGTCGGCCGTGAAGCGGTCCCATCCCCAGATAATGTCGAATTTGATCTGCGGTGCCACCGTCCAGTCTTCCCAAAATTGCGGAATGCCCGTTTTGTACTGCGGGTGCATGATCTTATTAATCAGCAAGCGGATAATCTCAATGAGCTTGCGGCGATGCACCTGCTTGCCCGATGCTTCATATAGTGTCGTGAATGCTTCCATGAGGTGCATATGCGCATCGAGCGTCTTGCGGTCGCCGCCGGCAGCGCCCGGGCCTTTAAGGTCCCAGTTTCGGTGGAACATTTCGAAGTAACCGCCGTAGTAGGTGTCCGCGCCGTGTTTTTGTAGTAAATCAAAAACCTTTTCCGCGTATTCGAGACCGCGCGGGTCGCCCGTGGCGAGTGTGTATTCCGCAAGGCTGTAAATGGCGAAACTGTGGCCATAGACGATCTTTTCATCGATTTTGACGTTGCCTTTACGGTCCATCAGCCAGTAGAAACCGCCGTGCTCGTTATCCCACATTTTGTTGATCAGAAAATCCACCCCGTGGCGCGCAATGTCGGCATACCGGCCCTCGCCATAACCCGCCCGGTGCGCGGAAGAGAAGGTGTATACGGTGCGGGTCTGCGCGATCAGCGACTTTTCGTCCTCGCCGGAATCGTTGCCTGCATTGTCGAAATGGGTGATAAAACCGCCGTTTTCCTTGTCCACAGCGCGATTTTCCCAGAAAGGGAGTAGTTCGGTCGTCAAATGCTGGCGGATTTCGTCGCGGTAACTTTTCAATTGATCTACATTCATTGGAATAAGAAAAGGTAAGAGTTTCGAAATGGTTAATGGATATACTGGCTTGCCACCGGCGTCGGCTATCGGCCCGGTGAATTATCACTATAAATATTTTTTTCTGGAATATTTACTCTATCAGGGCAACCGCGGGGTATCGCCCGCTTGCAAATGCTGATCCATACGTCGTAATTCGCAATGAATTCATCAATCCCGATCCCCATGAGTAATTCCGAAATCGTAGAAGTTCTCGAACTGACCGCCAAACTGCTCGAACTGCACAATGCCGACCCTTTCAAGATCAAAGGGTATTCGGTAGCGGCTTTTTACCTGGACAAATACAAAGAAGGCGAACTGCAATACATGACCGAGCAGGAGCTGACGAAATTGCAGGGGGTTGGGAAAAGTACGGCCACCAAAATCGCGCAGATTGCCAAAACCGGCACGTTCCCCGAATTGGAAGAGCTCATCGCCAACACACCGCTGGGTGTGATGGAAATGTTTAATATTAAAGGTATAGGTCCCAAAAAGATAGCCGTGCTGTGGCAGGAGCTGGGGATCGACAACCTGCACGAACTCGAACTGGCGTGCCTGAATGGTACGGTTGCCAAAGTCAAAGGTTTCGGGGGCAATACCCAGCAAAAAATCCTCGATTCGCTGGCATTCCTGAAAGACCAGGCAGGGAAGCTCCGCATGGACAAGGCCGATGCCGTGGCGCAAGTAATTGTGAATGAATTGAAAAAGACATTCGATCAGGTAGAAGTGGCAGGGGAGGTGAGGAGAAAATCGGAGGTCGTGGAAACGATCCGCGTGCTGGTAGGCACCGATTCGCCGGCCCTTCTGCAGGCGACCATCGGTGCGATCGACGTGCTGGTGCAGGATGAAAAGTCTTCGTCGCCATTTGTGTGGCGGGGTAATGTGCAGGACGTGGCGGTCGCGATAGAGATCGTGGCCGTGAAACCGGAAAGGCTCGTGAACGAACTGTTCCTCGAAACTGCCGGCGCCGACCACCTGGGCCTGGCAGGGACATCGGGCAGCACGATCTGGCGGCATGCATACTACGATACCGCCGACACCGAGCAGGCTATTTACGAAAAAGCGGGCCTGCCGTACATCGTTCCCGAAATGCGCGAAGGCGCCGGCGAACTCGTCTGGGCCGAAACCCGCACGCCAGACCAACTGGTGACCTGGGACGATCTCAAAGGAATTCTGCACAACCACAGCACTTACTCCGACGGCCAGCATACCCTCGAACAAATGGCACTGTACTGCCGGGAACTCGGTTTCGAGTACCTCGGCATCGCCGACCACTCGCAAACGGCTACGTACGCGCAGGGACTGAAAGTGGAAGAAGTAATTCGCCAGCACGAGGAAATAGCGCGGCTGAACGCCCGTTTTGCGGCAGAAAATCCCGCAAAACCATTCAAAATACTGAAAGGAATCGAGTCGGACATCCTCGGCGACGGCTCGTTGGATTACCCGGCGGACGTGCTCGCCTCGTTCGATTACATTGTGGCATCCGTGCACAGCAACCTCACGATGACACTCGAAAAAGCCACGGCACGCCTGCTGAAAGCCATCGAAAATCCCTATACAACGATATTGGGCCACCCGACGGGCCGCCTGCTTCTGTCCCGCGAAGGTTACCCGATCGACCACCAGGTGATCATCGATGCCTGCGCCGCCAACGGCGTCGTGATCGAAATCAATGCCTCTCCCTGGCGCCTGGACCTCGACTGGCGCTGGATTGCCTACTGCATGGAAAAAGGCGTGATGCTCAGCATCAACCCCGACGCCCATGCGATGGAAGGCTATCTCGATATGCACTACGGCGTAGCCAATGCCAGAAAGGGCGGTTTGACAAAGGATATGACCTTCAACGCGCTGACTTTGGAACAGATGGAAGGCTATTTGAAGGGGCGTGCGGGGCGTATTTCTTAACTATTCTTAAAGTGTAATTATAATAACCTTCCTTTCTTCTAACATAAATTTCATAACACCCTAACTTCCAGTTCCTTATCCAATATCCCCTCCGGCAGATGGGCGGTAATGCCCTCCCGCAGGGCGTCGATGAGGCGGGCTTTCATTTGTTCGCGGTTCACGACGAGGCATACCTCGCGGGCGGGTTCCGGGAAACGAAAGTGGCGGATGTGCTTCTGACGTTCTTCCGACAGTTCCATCACGGCCATTTCGGGAAGGATGGTGATGCCGCCGTTGCGTTCCACCATGCGGATCAGCGTTTCGATGCTGCCCGAGCGGTAGCTGAAACTGCTGCCGAACTGGCTGCTCCGGCTCAGTTCGCAGAGGCGCTGGATTTGCGTGCGGAAGCAATGCCCTTCTTCGAGCAGCCAGAGCTCGTTGGGCTCGATGTCGGTAGGCAGGATGTACTGTTTGGCATACAAATCCGTTTTTTCTGATACGTAGGCGTAAAAGCGTTCCTTATAAAGCGGGATTTCCTGCAAGCTGTTTTCTTCCGAAACCGACGCGATGATGCCCACATCGAGATTACCCATTTTGAGTCCGCTGATGATGCGGTCGGTGATCATTTCGGAGACGTGGAGCTTGATATCCGGGTAATTGGAAATGAATGGATTCACGAAATGCGGCAGAAGATAGGGTGCGATGGTCGGGATGACGCCCACGTGCAGTTCACCCGACAGGTCGCCGTTGAAATGCTTGGCAATTTCATTAATACGCGACGTTTCCCGCAAAATGGTCCTGGCCTGATCGATAATCTCCCGCCCGACGCTCGTGGGCACGATCGGCTGCTTCGTGCGGTCGAAAATTTTAATAGAAAGCTCTTCTTCGAGCTTTCTGATCATCATCGAAAGGGTAGGCTGGGTAACATTGCAATGCTCGGCCGCCTGCACAAAATGCCTGTGATTGTCGACGGCGACGATATATTCCAGTTGCTGGATGTTCATAAGAGAAAGAGTTCAATAAATTCCATTTATACAAAGATAATACCTATCATTTTGATTGATCTATCGAGAATGCAGCTTTTTGCAGCGCATGGCTTGCGACAAGGGACTTCATTTGAATGATCGCGATGCGGTTCAGTTCCATCATGCGCTCTGTCGCTGGCCGCCTCTGGCCGATGAGCATGGCATTGATACTTTCCAGGTTCGAAAGTACCACGAGCTGTTCCAACGTAGCAGAATCGCGAAGGTTACCGCTGTTTGGATTCATATCCGACCATTCGCGGGCCGTGATGCCAAATAATGCGAGGTTCAGAATATCTGCCTCTTCTGCGTAAATTTTGCCGACGGCTATTGGATCAAGCTCTTTGGGAATCAGGTTTTCCTTGATCGCGTCCGTTTGAATGGAGTAATTGATTTTTGCCAGGCTGCGCCTCAGGTCCCAGTCGAGTTGGAGACGGTCGTTTTCTCCTTCTTTTAAACGCTGGAATTCTTTGATCAGGTAGAGTTTAAAGGAAGGCGAAATCCAGGAGGCGAACTCGAAGGCGATATCTTTGTGCGCGAATGTTCCGCCGTTGTACCGGCCGGATTTTGAAATTATTCCGATCGCATTGGTTTTTTCGATCCATTGCTTTGCGTTGAGAACGAAGCTGTTACCTCCCGCTTCATTTTTAACATATTCGAATTCGAGTATGTTAAAATCAGGGTTGTGAAGCTGTTCCCAGAGACCGTTAAATTCAATTGTAAACCGGGTCCGCATCCAGTTGGCGATCACCAGGCCGGGGGCGCTGTTTTTCTGCCGGGCAATATCCGTTAATGAAATATAATCCCCGTTGCCCTGGCTCAGCATACCGATTTCCCGATCATTCACCATCAATTTTTGATTTTTCATAACAAGACATGTTTATAGTGTACGCCCCTTGTTACGATGGTATCTCAGATCGGTCACAATTTTTATTAGCATTAAATCCTGATTAAACTTCCTCTTTCGAAGATTCTAACCCTTGTATTTCAGCCAGGAATTGTAATTTAGCCTCACATTAAACTATCACTCACATAAATTTTGTCAACTATGAAAAACCTGAAAGCATGGATGCTGCTGGCGATGATGGCCGTGGCGGCGCCGATGTTTGCTCAGACCACACCGGCCGAAAAACAGAAAACAGAAGCCAAACTGAAAAAGGACGGAACACCAGACAAACGCTACAAAGAGAACAAACACCTCAAAAAAGACGGTACGCCCGATAAGCGTTACAAAACCAACAAAGCCGATACTACCAAGGCGGCCAAGAAGAAATAGTCAAGCAATACCCCGATAATTTTTCGGGAAAATTTAGGGTAAGCGCCCGACCGGTTGTCAATGCATTGTACAACCCGAGTCGGGCGCTTATTTTTTTACATTAACCAGTCAGTGCAATGAATGCAGCCTTAGCGGATGACCACGTAACGGTTTTGAGCAGGGACAGGGAATCGGAGTTCGAGAAAGTTTTCAAAAAACATTTCAAAGGATTGCACGCTTACGCCTGCACGATCTTGAAGGACGATGTCATGGCCGAAGAGATGGTCCAGAACGTGTTTTGCCGGTTGTGGGAAAAAACCGATCATATCGATATCCGCGAATCGGTCAGCGGATATTTGTACCGGTCGGTGTACCACGAGAGCCTCAATTACCTCAAACACCTGAAAGTACGCGAAGCGCATCAAAACTACGTGCTCCACCAGGAACAGCAGAGCGACCACGCCTCGCACGCCCTCGAACTGTCGGAGCTCGAAACACGCCTGGACATTGCATTGCGCGAGCTCCCCGAGAAATGCCGGACGATTTTCCAGATGAGCCGGTTTGAAGAATTGAAATACCAGGAAATCGCCGATCGCCTTCAGCTGCCCGTCAAAACGGTGGAAAACCAGATGGGCAAGGCATTACGGCTGCTGCGCGTCAAACTCGCCGACTTCCTCCCGGCATCCATTTTACTATTTTTCCTCAGCTGATCAGTCATGAAAACAGAACACAACCCCCATATAGATGAACTGCTGGTGAAGTCGATGCTCGACGAGGCCAGCTTTGCCGAGCAGATCGAGATCAAGCAATGGCTGCTCGACGACGACGATAACCAGCAGTATTTTGAGCATTTCGAGCTCATATGGGCCGAAAGCAAGCGGTTTGCGCGGGTAAGCACCGTGGACGAAAATGCAGCCTGGGAGCGGTTCAAAGCCCGCACGAGGACCTCAGAACCCGAGCACGACATAATCCCGCTGCATGTCAGGCCGGTTTTCAGGATTCTACGAATGGTGGCGATGGTACTGCTCACGGCCGGCGTAGGCTGGCTGAGCTATCTCGTCTCCACACGGAATGCCGCCCCGGAAATGCTCACGGTAAGCTCGGGTGCGCAGCCGCTGACCGACACGCTGCCGGACGGCTCCATTGTAACGCTCAACAGAAAGTCGAGCATTACCTATCCGCACGACTTCAAGGGGAATACCCGGCCGGTGAAGCTCACGGGCGAGGCATTTTTCGATGTGCAACCTGATAAAAGCAAGCCGTTCCTGATCTCGGTGAAAGACGTGACGGTGAAAGTGGTAGGCACTTCATTTAATGTGAAAGACAATGCAAAGAAAACGGAAGTGATCGTCGAAACGGGCGTGGTGGAAGTATCGAGTGCTGGCGAGAAGGTGCGGATTACGCCGCGGGAAGAAGCGACGGTCATCAAGGAAAGCGCACAGATCGAAAAGCGCACAACAGCCGACGAATTCCACAACTATTACCGCACGCGGCGCCTGTTCTGCGACGGCACGCCGCTATGGCGACTGGTCGAAATCCTGAACGAAGCCTACGACGCCGACATCGTGATCGGCAACGCAAGACTGTGGGAGGAGCCGATTAACACGACGTTTGACCAAAATTCCCTCGATAGCATCCTGGGCGTCATCAGCGAAACCCTTTCACTCAAAGTTGAACACCATCACGGGCAGATCATTTTGAAATAGCCTTATCTTTCGGGATGAATCAGAATTCTATATTCCGTAGTATTTTAAGGCTTGCTGTGATCTGGATAATGGTCCCGTGCGGGTGTTTCGCACAGCAGATCCTGAACAAACCGGTTGACATCTCTGTAAAGGGACAGCCGGTTTCTGCCGTTCTGCGGTCTATGAGCGAGCAGGGGAAGTTTTATTTTTCCTACAACAGCAACCTCATTTCCGGCGACAGCCTGGTGACATTGAATGCCAGCCGCCAGCCGGTAAAGCAAGTCCTTGAAATACTTTTTCATAACCGGTTTCAATACAAGGAAAAGGGCGATTACCTGATCATCCTGCCTGCTGCCAAAGAAAAACCCTTCCACGTGAACGGACGCATTCTGGATTTCGAGACCGGCCAGCCCGTGGATTATGCCAGCGTGTATTCGCGGCAGCTGCTTGTGTCCACACTCTCGGAAGACGACGGCGGTTTCAGGCTGCGGATCAAAGACCGCGCATTTCCCGTGTACCTCACCATCAGCAAGGTAGGTTATGGCGACACGACGATGGTGATTACCCAGGCCGACGAAACCGAGCGTACCCTGCGCATTCAGCAAAAAGCGGTGGACCTCGACCCGCTCATTGTCCGGTATGCCGAGGGAGAATCTACCTGGCTCGGGCGACTGTTCCTTTCGGCGCGGCTGCGTGCGCAGAGCCGGAACATAGGGCGTTTTTTCGTGGCATTGCCCTATCAGGCCTCGCTCACACCCGGGTTGGGGACGCACGGGCGCATGAGCGGGCAGGTGGTGAACAAGTTTTCACTGAACCTCGCAGGCGGCTACACAGCCGGGGTGAATGGCGTCGAAATCGCGGGCGGTTTTAATATTTCCAAAGAAAATGTACGCTATGTGCAGCTGGCGGGGGCATTCAACGTGGTGTCGGGGCACGTGAATGGGGTGCAGATTGCCGGGTTCAGTAACAATGTGCTCGATTCGCTGCACGGGGTACAGGTTTCCGGGTTTAGCGGCATGGTGCGGAAGCGCGTGGACGGCGTGCAGGTGAGCGGGTTCCTGAGCCGGACGGGCGGCGGCATAGACGGTGCGCAGATCTCGGGTGCCATTAGCCTTATCCGTAACGGCGGAAGCGGGGCGCAGATCTCCGGCGGGTATAATCAGGTTAGGGGCGTGTTCCAGGGCGTGCAGATCGCCGGGGCGGCCAACAACGCCCGCGATTCGATCCGTGCAACGCAGATTGCCGGCGGTATCAACATTGCCCGGAACATCAAAGGGGTGCAGCTTGCCCCGTTCAATTATGCCAGACGAATGCGCGGCGTGCAGGTAGGTATCGTCAATATCGCCGACAGCTCGTCCGGTGCGAGTATCGGGCTTTTTAATATTGTCAGAAAAAGTACATCCAATATTTCGGTATATGCGACCGACGTCGCGCCGCTGAATGTGGCCTGGAAAATGGGCACCCACAAATTTTACAGCCTGCTCATGGCCGGAACGGGTTTCAACGCCGATAAAAAAGTGCAGACATTCGGCGCCGGGATCGGGCGGGAATTTTATCCGTTCCGTAAAACAGGCTTTTTTGTAGAGGTCGTCAGCCAGAACATTTACCAGGGCGATTGGGAAAAAATGCCCTCCGTTTACCGCTTGCAAATCGCCGCTACATACAAGCCGGGCAAGCATTTCCTCCTTTTTGCAGGACCATCCTACACGATTTACGACGGCGATGGCGCAGAAGTCAAAAAGGGCTACAAGTCATTTCCGCCCTCCGGTTACCCGAACATCCGCCTCGGAAGCTCGAACGTTACCTCCTGGATCGGCTGGCAGGCGGGTATTAGCTGGCGGTACGGGAAATTATAGGGGATTAATCAAAAGAGCTTCCATTGTCCGGAAGCTCTTTTGATTAATTCTGAATGCAGGCCTTAGTTGATCCCGACACCTGCACTGAAATAGCCGGAAACGGTCGTTGCGATGGGGATACCGGTTCCTGAGGCTGAAAGCACCAGCAGCAGTCTTGTTCCTGCCGTAACAGGTATGTTCAGTCCCGATGTAATGCCTGTCGATGTGGTTCCGATGGCCAGAATACCGGTAAATCCGGGCGCCAGCGAGACAATTGCACCAGGTACCGGGGCAAATGAGTTGCTTCCCGGAGGAGCTGAGTACAATTGGCCTTGCAGCGTAACGGTGGCGCCGATCAGTGCCAATGCCACCGTGTTGCTGAAAAATCCCGAAATGGACGTAATGTTACCTGCGCGAGGCACCGAAAATGCCATGTTGGTGAGCCCAGTGGCATCAATAAGCCCGCCTACAAGCGATATGCCCGCTGCGGATGAGCCGAAGCCGATCACGGAAGTAGTACCTGCCAATCCGCCGAGCAGGGTCGTCACGACGGCCGGTGTACCGGAAGCGTAAGGTATAATGGACGGGTTGGCCACAGCCGGCGGTGTTTTCAGCGGAACCCATTCCGAGCCCGTGTAATACCAGAAGCCGGCGTTACCATTGGTTTGGTACACGAGCAAGCCGGTAGCAGGCGCCGAGATACCCGCGCGTTCGGTGTCGAGCATACGCGGGATGAGCAAACCTTTCGAGGTGGATTGTACTTCCAGCTGGGCACTACCGTCGGGGCTGATGGTCCCTACGCCCACCTGCGCTTTGGCGGTCAATGTGAACAAGGCAAGCGCTGCTGCCAGGATAGTCCCTTTCAAGGTTTTCCGGGACGAAATAGCATTGAAAATATATGTTCTTTTCATGGGAATGCGAATGTTTATTGTTTGATGATTTTGATAACCTGCGTTTTACCGGCAGCTGTTTCAACTTTCACGAGGTAGGTACCGGCCGGGTAGCTTTTCAGGCTTACCTCCTGGCCAGCCACAGGCTTTGATACCTGTAAAATTGAACGCCCTGCCAGGTCGGTTACTTTGACACTCGCCAGCGCCTCCTTGGAGCCGATCAGCAGCTTGTCCACAACGGGGTTAGGATAGGCACTGATGAGCCCGCCGGACGCCAGGCGGATCGACTGGATGGCGCTGTAAGCAAAAGTACCGTCGGTATCCACCATTTTGAGCCGGTAGTACTGGGTACCAAACCGCTCTGCCGCATCCCGGAAGGTGTAATCCTTTCTGGAGTTGCTTTCTTTCGCGGCATTCACCGTACCTAATGCAGTCCAGCTGCGCGCATCTTCGCTTTGCAGGATTTCAAAATGGTCGCTGTTGCGTTCCTCGGTCGTTTGCCAGGTCAGTACGGTCGCGTTTTCGACGCGCTTAACCTGGAATGCGACGAGCGTCACAGGCAAAGCGTTCTCCTGCGCGGCAGTCAGCGAAGTGAAATTGGTGAGCGGCAAGGTATTCGAAATGTAATGCTGGCCCGTATTCACCGTGCTACCGGTGGTCGACACGAAGCTGGCATTACCGTGGTTGAGCTGCAAAGTGCTTTCGGTGTTGCCGTTCAGCTCGGAAGCCCGGTAGAAGAAACCCGCCACACCCTGAAAATCCACCGGCGTGGTGAGGTTGTAAACCCGCGCGATGCTGGGCGGCGAACCAGGAATGGCCGTCGGCGAAATGGTCAGCGTCTGCGACGTCAGCGTGAAGTCGGCGCTCGGTTTCAGGGTTAGGCTGTCGATAAAGACTTGCGTGTCCTGCGCAATAAAGAACCCTTCGGTCCCTGCCGTAAACTGCGCATGTGCTGCCAGCGTTGGAAGTAATGCCAACTGGCAAAAAAGCAGATAGCGTTTCATCATAGTGATTTGATTAAGTGAACTGGGGAATGTGATAATGAAATAAATGTATATAAATATTTAAAGAATAAAGAAGTTGATATAAAATTATTTCTACTTATTAAATCACACCTGTGAATCTAGTTTGTAGATATATATCGAAACAATAGCCTTTTGAACAACTATGTCCGAGATATTTCAAAAAATTTTTTAGGGTAAGGCCACATCAGGTTGTCGGTTTAATGCATACGGATTACAACCGGTACACTTGAAGGCCTGCAAGCAAAAACGGGAGCGTATGCATTATCGCAATCCTATTTAAATGCATTACCCATGAAAAATTTGCTTTCTGATACATCGAGACTATTCATCATCAGCATACTACTGATCGCATTCTCCACCCGCGTTTTCGCGCAGCGCGACAGCACGGCGATCGTCCATTTCGGGTTTATCTACCCCATCAGTTCCAATGGAAAACAGGCTGCGTCCATCACGAACCGCTTTTCACTACACGTCATCGCAGGTCTTTCCAAAGCCGAAACCGGTGCGTCCATTGCCGGGGTGGCCAACGTGGTGAAGCAAAATGTAAGCGGCGTGCAAATGGCGGGAGTGGCCAACGTCATCGGCGGTTCGGCAAGCGGGGCGCAGCTGGCGGGAGTCGCGAATGTTACCCGCGGAGGTGCTGCGGGGGCCCAGCTGGCGGGTTTTGCCAACATTGCCGGGGCCGAAGCGCGGGGTGCGCAGGTAGCCGGCTTCCTCAACCTGGCCGATGCGTCGGGTGCCGCCCAGGTGGCGGGGTTTGCCAATATTGCCCGCAAAAATGCCAAAGGTGCGCAGGTGGCAGGTTTTCTCAACCGGGCCGAAGAAGCCAACGCCCAGATTGCCGGTTTCGCCAACGTTGCCAAAAAGGTGAAAGGGATCCAGCTGGCTGGCTTCATCAACATCGCCGACAGCAGCGATTACCCAATCGCGCTGTTCAACTTTATCAAAAACGGCGAGAAATCCGTAGCGGTGACGATCGACGAGACGATGACGGGCATTGTGTCGTTCCGCTCGGGTGGACGTGTACTCTACGGGATCGCCGGGGTAGGGTATAATCTCAAAGACAATCCCGAACCAATGTACGCGGCCGAGGGTGGCCTGGGCGCGCATATAGCGCTCGCGAGAAGTTTCCGGCTGAACCTCGAAGCCGTCAGCCACACGCTCACCGATTTCGACGGGGGCAGCTATTTCAAAAATTCGCTCCGCGTGCTTCCTGCATTGAAATTCGCCGATCGCTTCGAAGCATTTGCCGGGCCTACGCTCAACTACGTGTCGTACGGGCGCGAGCACGACTACGATTTCGTGAAGCATTACATTTGGAAGAACAACACTTCCAAAGACTTCCAGGGCTTGTTTGTAGGGTTTAATGCCGGCGTACAATTCTTGTTCTGATGCAGGCGCTCCGGTTCAGGCTGGCCCTCTGGGGCTGGCGTTCTTTGTCCGACCTGATTTTCTGGGTCCTGGTTGGACTGTGGCCCTACCGGCGGAACATGGTGCTCGTCAACATGGCCCGCTGCTTCCCGACCCGCTCGGAGAAGGAATTGCGGCAAATGGTAACGGGCTATTTCCGCCACCTGGCAGACCTTATCGTAGAGCCTTTCCTGATCCGCAAAATGCCTCACGGCGGCCTTGGCAGCCTGGTGTACTATGAGAACACACAGCTGATAGACAGGCTTTTACAGGATAAGAAAAGTGTCATGCTGATGGCTTCACATTATGGAAGCTGGGAATACCTGCTATCGCTGCCGCTGCAAACGGATTGCCAGGTACTGGCCGCCTACACCCCGGTATCGAGCAAATGGCTCAATGCGTGGCTGCTGAGACTGCGGAGCCGTTTCGGAGTGGTGATGGTACCGAAATCGGAATGGTACCGGAAGGCATTGGGGTGGGAGGAAGGCTCGCCGGCCATTTTCGTGACCATCGCCGACCAGCGGCCGCCGGAGTCGGGGAAGTATTATCTGAATTTCATGAACCGGAAGACGTTCATCCAGTCGGGCGCGGCGCGGATTGCAGTCCAGCGCAACTGTGCCGTCGTATACCTGGATGTGACCCGGACGCGGCGCAATACGTACCATTTCCGGTTCCGGCTCATTACCGAGCAACCCGGCGAACTGGGGGAGGCGGGCATTATGGAGCATTATTACAAAGCGCTGGAAACCACTATCGAGCGGCAGCCGGAGCTCTGGCTGTGGTCGCATAACCGGTGGAAGTTCCATTCCCGGCAGGGCCAGAAGCCGGTGAATGCGTTGAAATTGTTGTAATATTCAGCAAAGGGTAGGTCTTTTCCCCAGGTGTGGATTTTTGAATAAGTTTTGTAAAAAGCTGTAAATGAGTTGTTTCTTGGTAAATGGATTTGAAGGGTACCATAATTTAACCTTGCGGCGGTCAAACCAATTTATTTACCAAAACGAAGCATTATGAGAAAATTAGCATTCATGGGTGTGTTTGTGATCGCCGCGATGGTGGCAGGTTGTAATGATGACGACGATACGACAGACCCGACTCCCGTGTTGCCCGAGCTGAAAGTGTCCACGACCCTTTCCGGTGCAAACGAAGTGCCCGCTAATCCATCAACAGCGACCGGTTCAGTAGATGGTACATTGGATCAGGAGACGAGGATTTTGAGCCTCAACATTATGTACAGCGACTCCGCTGCTTCCGATTCCGCTTCGGCCGACTCGGTTTTTACCCCCACAGCATGGCATATCCACAAGGCTTCGCCTGACTCGACAGGCTCCGTTGTGATCGACTTTGGTACCGATTTCAAAACGCCGTTCGCGTTTGTCGATACCCTCACCGAGGCGCAGGTCGCCGATCTCAAAGCCGGTTTGTACTACGTCAATATCCATACGGCGAAATACCCGAACGGAGAGATCAGAGGCCAGCTCAAAGCTGAGGAATAACCCACTGATTTTAAGCACCCGGTGCACCCGGAAAAGAAAGAGCGGCTCCGTGAGGACGCCGCTCTTCTGCTATCAGGTGACTAGTAGTAATGTTCTGTTAAAACAGCCCTTTGGCTTTTTCGAGCGCCGCGTCCAGTCCGCTTGCATCGGAGCCGCCGGCCGTGGCGAAGAACGGTTGTCCGCCGCCGCCGCCGCGGATTTCCTTCGCGAGGTCTTTCACGATCTTGCCTGCATTGAGGTCGGTTTCCGCCACGATGCTTTCCGCGATGAACACCGAAAGCTGCGGCTTACCGCCGATTTCCGCACCGAACACGGCGATCAGGTTTTCTACCTGCTCACGGAGCTCGTAGGAAAGCTGTTTCAATGAATCGGCGCCTGGTACGTCCACTTTCTGCACGATCAGGTTGAACGTGCTGTGAGTTTCCATGTTTTCGATCAATGTCGCTTTCAATGCCTGGATCTTCTCGTTTTCCAGCGCGGCGATCTTCTTCTGCAATGCCGAGCGCTCTTCGATCAGGTTTTCAACCGCTTTGATGAGATCGGTCGGTCCTTTCAGCAGGTCTTTGATTTTGTTCAGGGTTTCCTCCTGCTGGCGCATCAGTTCCAATGCTTTCTCTCCGGTAACGGCTTCCACGCGGCGTACACCGGCTGAAACCGAACCTTCGGAAATGAATTTGAACACGCCGATCTCGCCCGTAGAAGGTACGTGCGTACCCCCGCAAAGCTCGAAGGAGAATTTCGGATCGAAGATGATCAGCCGTACGAAATCACCATATTTTTCACCGAAAGTAGCCGTCGCGCCGGCATCCAGTGCTTGCTGGATCGGTACATTGCGGCGTTCGTCCAATGCGATGTTCTCGCGGATCTTCTCGTTCACGCGGTCTTCGATCTTTTGCAGTTCCTCATCTGTCACTTTCGAGAAATGCGCAAAGTCGAAACGCAGCACTTCGTCGTTCAGGAACGAACCCTTCTGGCTCACGTGCGTACCCAATACCTCCCGCATGGACGAGAGCATCAGGTGCGTAGCCGTGTGGTTCGATTTAATTTTATTGCGACGGCCGATATCGATCTTCGCGGTGATAATGCCCGCTTCCGATAACGCCTGGTCAAGGTCTTTATCACGCGAAACATGAACGAAAAGATCATTCTCTTTTTTAGTATCGACAATCGAAATCCTCTTTCCTCCATCTTCCTTACTACCCAAAATCAAAACGCCGGTATCACCTACCTGACCACCCATTTCAGCATAGAAAGGCGTGCGGTCCAGGACAATGTGGTATTCTTCGCCGGTTTTGGTTTTCACCTTGCGGTATTTGACAATGTGGCTGTGGGTTTCTTCGAAATCGTAACCGAGGAATTCCACACCATCCGACTCGCGCAGCTCGATCCAGTCAGTCGCTTCTTTGGCGGCATCCTGGCGGGAGCGTTTTTTCTGTTCGGCCAATGCATCCTGGAAGCCCGCCTCGTCGATCTGGAAGCTTTTTTCGCGGGCGATCAGTGCGGTAAGGTCAACCGGGAAGCCGAATGTGTCGCTAAGTTCGAACACTTCGTCGCCCGGAATGGTGTTGAGGCCGCTTTCTTTCAGCCCGGTAATAATGGTATCAAGCCTTTTCAAGCCCGATTCCAGTGTGCGCAGGAAGCTTTTTTCTTCTTCCAGGATCACACGTGTCACAAATTCTTCCTGGTCTTTCAATTCTGTAAATACATCCTTGAACTGCTCGGCCAGCACCGGTACCAGTTTGTGGAAAAACGGCTCTTGCAGGCCCAGGTACGAATAGCCGTAACGCACCGCGCGGCGCAGGATGCGGCGGATCACATAACCCGCTTTCACATTCGAAGGCAGCTGACCGTCGGTGATGGCGAACGACACGGCGCGGATGTGGTCGGAAATGACGCGCATCGCGATGTCGGCAAACGGTTCGTCGTTCTGCCCGTATTTTTTGCCCGAAAGCGTTTCCAGTACTTGAATAGTATTCTGGAAAACGTCGGTGTCGTAGTTCGATGTTTTTTGCTGGATAGCCATGCAAAGGCGCTCAAAGCCCATTCCGGTATCGACGTGCGTCGACGGGAGCGGGATCAGCGAGCCGTCGGCCTTGCGCTCGAACTGCATGAATACCAGGTTCCAGATCTCCACCACCTGCGGGTGATCGTTGTTCACGAGCGATTTGCCCGACACTTCGGCTACCTCGGCCGGCGAGCGCAGGTCGATATGGATTTCGGAACAAGGGCCGCATGGGCCGGTATCGCCCATTTCCCAGAAATTGTCCTTCTTGTTACCCAGGATAATGCGCTCTTCGCCCACAATGCCTTTCCAGAGGTCCCAGGCCTCCTGGTCGAAAGGTACGCCGTCGGCTTCATTTCCTTCAAATACAGATACATACAGCCTGTCTTTCGGCAGCTTGTAGACCTCCGTCAGCAATTCCCACGCCCATGCGATGGCTTCTTTTTTGAAATAATCGCCAAACGACCAGTTGCCAAGCATTTCAAACATCGTGTGGTGATAGGTATCGAAACCGACATCTTCGAGGTCGTTATGCTTTCCCGACACGCGCAGGCACTTCTGGGTATCGGCGATCCGGCGGGACGGGGGCGTGCCGTTGCCGAGGAAAAAGTCCTTGAACTGCGCCATCCCCGAGTTGTTGAACATCAGCGTGGGGTCGTTCTTGGCCACCAACGGCGCCGAGGGTACTATTAAATGCTCTTTACTGCGGAAAAAATCAAGAAAAGCCTGACGTATTTGATGCGAGGTCATTGTATCTGTTTTCGTACTATATCATCCTAAAATTTGCCGCAAAGGTACATAGTTGCAATGAGATTAAGTCACTAAGCCTGCGCATATTCGAAATTTCGGGGTACCCCATAGTACAGGATGGCTATTTTTGAAATTATTTCTTAACGCTCCGAAAATTGAGTATAAACCCGCAAACGCCTACTTTTTTAAACAAAAAGCTTAACAAACATATAATGCCGGAGCTGTTTCAAATCCGGATTTTAATGTCATAGGCTGTAAAAATCAATCTACTAAGATTCAATGAAACCGTTTTCAGAGTTATCGGCTGAGGAGTTGGCGATGGAAAACCTCTTCATAAGATGGGTACGGTTTCCGGATGATCCTCCCATCCGCTCCTTTTGGGAAAACTGGATACTGAAATACCCCGCACAGAAAGATACGGTGGCCAAAGCACGCGAGCTCGTGCTGATCGCCTCCGACTGGAAACCCGACAGCCTTTCCAATCAGGAAGTCAACTCGATCTGGGGCCGGATCATGAGCTCGCTCGACATTATGGGCGATCGTGATTCAAAAAAAAAGCCCCGTGAAAACCGGGGTGCCGGGCTCTCAGCCGGGAATATCATCCTGATCCTCATGTCGGTAACATTTATACTGTTCATTTTTTATGTCATACTGGGCATTTCCTGATGCCCGCGCACCCTCGCTGATTTTATTATTTCCTGAAAAATGTTGACTTTTTTAAGGGTAACCGGCAATAACTGCGTCACCTAGAAATCATTGCGCGGTGACACGCCGGTGACATCCCTAAACCTAATTTAGCCATCTCAGCGATCATGGAAGCGCGTATCAACCTGACTGACGAAAAACTGCGCCGGGCCGCCCCGGCGGTACCTTCCGGCGAAGCGCCCCTCTGGAATGCGCTGCGGGCCGGTAGCGGCGAGGCATTCGAGCAGATATTCAAGTTGTATTACCCGTCGCTGCTGAACTATGGGCTGCGTTTTAACAAGGACGACGAGGAAGTGAAAGACTGCATTCAGATCCTTTTCATGAACATCTGGGAACGAAAAGCATTCCTGGGCAACTCCGATTCGATCCGCAATTACCTGCTGGCGTCGCTCCGCAGGCTCATTCTCAAACGGGTGAAATCCAACCCGCTCACCGTCGCGCTCGACGACGACGATTCGGTATTTCATGTGGAGTTGTCGGTAGAGATGAAAATGATCCATGACCAGACGCTCAAAGAAAGCGTATCGTCCCTGCAAAATGCAATCATGAACCTGCCTGCGCGGCAGAAAGAGGCATTATACCTGCGGTTTTACAATGACCAGTCGTTCGGAGAGATCGCGCTGATCATGAATATTTCCACACGTGCCGTTTACAAACTCATCTACAAAGCCCTCGACGCATTGAACGAAGAACTCGCCCCACAAGGCAAAGATGTGCCGTTCGTTTTGGGCGTTTACCTTTCGTTGCTCGCTTCAGGAAGCGTGGCGGGAGAGGGTGTAGAAGTTCTTATAAAGTTTATGTAAAAATTTTTATAAAAAAATTCACTGGTCGAGGGTCACTCCGTATTTATTCTGGCTTTATCAAAGTAAAGAATAAATATTATCCTATTGGAAGCGCACAAATACGACCGGTTTGGCTACAAGGATTTCGTCCTCGACGACGATTTTCGTGCGTGGCTGAATGGTACCGCCCCCGAAAATGATCACTGGTGGGAAAAATGGCTCCTCGCCAACCCCTCCCGCCACACCGAGATCGAAAAAGCCCGGAAAATCGTTCACGCCCTGGATTTTCAGGGCAGGCCCGTCCCGACGTACGACATCGAGCAGCAATGGAAGCGTCTCGAATCGTCGATGGCCGAATCGGGTGGCGCCAAAGCGGAAGAACAACCGCGCCGGCGCATTAGTCTGGGCTGGGTTTTCCGGCTTACCGCGGCTGCGTGCGTGGTGGCAGGTGCATTCTTTTTCATGAACCGCTACCTGGCCGGTCGCGATGTGCCGGCCGTGGTTTCTGTGCCGGTGGAGCATAAGGCCGCAAACGGCCAGCAACGCAAGCTCGTCCTGCCCGACGGCACCCGCGTGATGCTCAACGCGGGCTCCGCGATCTCCTATCCCGAAACATTTGCGGCCAATGTCCGCAAGGTTACCCTCACCGGCGAGGCGTTTTTTGATGTAAAAAGAAATGAAAAAGCCCCGTTCGTGATCACGACGGGCGACGTGGTGACCAAAGTCCTCGGCACTTCCTTCAATATCCGCGCCTATCCCGAAAACAAGGCCGTGCAGGTGGCAGTGGTGGAAGGGAAAGTGAAAGTGAATGCTAAAATCGGGTCGGTAGACCAGAATGCCTGCGTTTTTCTCACCAAAAGTGAAATGGCGACTTTCCAGCAGGAGGCGGGCGAGCTCATTGTAAGCACTTACGACGAAAAAGAGCAGATCGGCTGGAAGGACGGCATGCTCTACTTCCAGAAAGCCGATTTCAAATCAACCCTAATCCGGCTTGAACGCTGGTACGGCGTGCAGTTCGAAGTGGCGCCGGGCATGCGCCTGGACGCCGACTGGCGGTTCAGCGGCAAGTTCCAGGACAAGCCGCTCGACTACGTCCTTGGCGTGATGAGCTACCCCAACCGGTTTTCCTACAAGATCCATAACAACACCGTAAACCTTCATTAACCGAAAAAATGATGTCGTCAGATACCAGCTAAAAAAAGAACCGGTAACCATTGCTGATTACCGGTCCGTGTGACTTCCCTGTGCTAAGAGTTGGCGCTCAATCAGGAACGGGAGAGGTCACGTGTCATGAACGTGAAATTCAAAAACGATCAAAAATATGCAATATAAACTACTACGACAAATTGTAGCGATGTCTAGGTATGCGGTTATCGGTACGGTTTTGCAATGCATTTTTGCGGGTTTGCTGTCAGCTTCCGACGGCAAGGCGCAGGAGCAAAGCATTGAGAAAATCTACATTTCCATCGATCTGCACAACGTGCCGCTGGAAGATGCCTTTGTGGTGATCAATGACAAGACCAATTTCAATTTTCAGTACGACCAGCGGCTCGTCCGCGACAAAAAGGTCGACCTGAGCTTCCCACAGGCGAGCGTGGGGAAGCTCCTGCGGCATATTTCGCAGGAAACGAGCCTGAGTTTCAACCGGGTGAATGAGACGATCTACGTTTCGAATGCCCGTAAACACGCCGTTACCGAGGTATTGAACGGCATGCCCGTGCTCAAAACCTCGGCCAGCAGCCAGCCGGAAGCCATGATCGGCTCGATGGAAGCCTACCACGCCCGCAGGCTGCAACAGGTGATGGACAATGCCATTGCCTCGTTGCAGGCAACGGTGACGGGCATGGTGGTCGACGAAAACGGCATCGGGCTGCCCGGTGTGAACGTCGTGGAGAAAGGCACGCTCAACGGCCTCTCGACGGATACGGAAGGGCGGTATAAAATCACGACCACCAATAATGCTTCCATACTGGTATTCAGTTATATCGGATACATTTCGCAGGAGGTGCAGGTAGCCGGTCGCCGAACGGTGGATGTGAAGCTGATCCCGGAAAACAAGGCATTGGAAGAGGTGGTGGTAGTGGGGTACGGCACGCAGCGCAAGGAGAGCGTTGTGGGCGCCATTGCGCAGGTGGACAACAAGGCCCTTATGCGCTCGGGTACCTCCAACATCACGAATGCGCTCGCGGGAAAGCTCTCGGGCGTGCTCACGATGCAGCAGAGCGGCGAGCCCGGCAGCGACCATTCGGAGATCATTATCCGCGGGCTTTCTAGCTGGAACGGCTCGCAGCCATTGGTAATGGTGGACGGTGTGGAGCGCGATTTCCGTGATATGGACCCGAACGAGATCGCCACGATCTCCGTATTGAAAGACGCTTCGGCCACGGCCGTTTTTGGGGCAAAAGGGGCGAACGGGGTGATTATCGTCACGACCAAACGTGGTACGATCGGAAAGCCGAAACTGGACTTTACGGGCTCCTATGGTCTGGCCAAAGCCACGCGCATTCCCGACCATATCAGTTCCTACCAGACGATGTCGATGTACAACCAGGCGTTGATGAACGGTCAGCAATTCACGGACCTCATTCCGCAGAATGCATTGAACGAATACAAAAGCCCGTCGACGCCGCTGAACAGCCTCCGTTATCCCGACGTAAACTGGTTCGATATCATGACCAAGCCGTTCGCTACCAATGCGAATGCGAATTTTAACGTGTCGGGCGGGACCAATTTTGTCAAGTATTTTGCTTCCCTCGGCTACGCTTACCAGGGCGATTTTTTCAAGGCTTACCACAATGGTTATAACGATACCCGCTATTGGTACAATCGCTTCAACTACCGCACAAACATCGATTTTAACCTCACGCGCAGCACGACGCTGACGCTCAATGTGGGTGGTGAAACCGGCGTCAAGAACCAGCCCAGCACCTCGCCCTGGCGGAATTTGTATTCCACGGGGCCATCGCGCTACCCGGCCTATTTCCCGGCCTGGGTGCTCGCGCAGGTGCCCGATCCGGATTACCCCAACGACACGGGCGACCGCCTCGCAATGAACTTCGGGGAATTTACCGGCAATCCCTACACTTCCATGAACCAGGGATCCTTTAACCGGTACCTGGATTCGAAGCTATTCACCGACCTCATTCTCGACCAGAAACTGGATGGCATTACGAAGGGCCTTTCGGTAAAAGGAAAGGTGTCGATGAGCACCTATTACCGTAACCGCTCGCTCACGGCCAGCTATTCGTTCCCTGAATACCAGCTGAATTACGACAAGATCGGCACCGAGGAAAACCCCTGGTTCCGCGCCGGGCAGGGCAACGAGGTGTTCCAGCAGCCGCCATTGGATATCAATGTAGGTGAACTGGAAAATGATTATTACAAAGACTTCTACTACGAACTCTCGACGAGCTATAACCGGGCGTTCGGCAAGCATAGTGTGACGGGGCTCGTGCTCGTGAATCGCCAGCAGAAGGACAAAACGACGGAATTTCCCTACTATAACCAGGGGCTCGTAAGCCGTGCTACCTACGATTATGCCAACAAATACCTGCTCGAACTGAACGTGGGTTATACCGGTTCGGAGCGTTTCGCGCCGGGCAAGCGTTACGGGTTTTTCCCGTCGGGAGCCGTGGGCTGGGTGGTGTCGGAAGAAAAGTTTTTCAAAGACCGCATTTCCTGGATCAGCAAGCTGAAACTGCGCTATTCCGACGGAAAAGTGGGTAGCGACATTGCTGATAACCGCTGGCTGTACCTGAGCGAATTTTTCAAGGATAATGCCGGCTATATCCACGAAGACCTTGGCCCGAACCTCGTTTCGCAATGGGAGGAAGCCCGCAAGCGCGACTTCGGGATCGAGCTGGGGCTTTGGAACGATAAATTCACATTCGGCGTGGACCTGTTCGACGAGCACCGCCAGAAAATGCTGCTCGTGCCGCAGAGTGTCACCATGCTCGTGGGTAATTCATTCAAAGAGCTCAACCTCGGCCGACTGAAAAAACACGGTATAGAGCTCGAAATGGAGTACCGCAACAATACCGCTTCCGGCCTCGGCTATTTTGTCAAAGGGCTTTTCGGCTTCAATGAGAACCGCATCCTGTTCAAAGACGACCTCCCGTATGCATTCGATTACCAGAAAGCGGCCGGCAAACCACTGGGCGCGCAGCTGAGCGGAGTGGAGCTGACGGGCACCGGCTACTATACTTCCGTGGATGATATTCATAACAATGTATCGGCCATTGATTTGCAAAAGCTGAATGTCGGAGATTACAAATTCCTCGACTACAATGGCGACGGCAAGGTGACCAATCTAGACAAATACCCGATCCCCGGCTCCGACTATCCGCCGATTACCTATTCGTTCTCAGCGGGTTTTACGTGGAAAAAGTTTGATTTCAACTTCATGTTCCAGGGGAATGTAGGCAAATATGTAGAGTTCAACCAGCCTTATGAAGTGGAGTTTATCAAAGGCGACTGGCGCGTGCACGCATCGCAGCTCGATTACTGGACGCCTGCGAACCCCGGCGCGAACCACGCTACCCTGCATTACTCGGGCGGCGGCAGTACCGACAACCTCTTCTGGGGTGGCGGCGAGGCCGACCGCGGCTTCGATATCATGATCGAAAACCGGTTCTGGCGAAACTCCAATTATCTGAGATTGAGAGAAGTGTACGCTTCATACACCTTCAATTCCAAGTTCCTGCGGCGTGTGATCGGGACCTCGAACCTCGTGTTTTTCGTGACCGGCAATAACCTCTGGACATTCACGAAGCTCATCGAAGGCGATCCCGAGCGGAAAGATTTCAACCAGGGTTTCTACCCGCAAATGACGACCGTGAAATTTGCCATCAGGGCTGCATTCTAATCCTAACCAACTCATGATGAAAAGATTCATTACGATATTATGCATACCGGTGCTGCTCGTCCTGCTGCTGGGCTCGTGCGTGGAAGATTATCTCGACAAGGCACCGGAGTCGGGGCTTACGCCTGACGACGTTTTTTCCAAATACGAGAATTTCAAAAAGTACTTCGATGATATCTATGAGGGCAACCGGCTGGACGGTACCACCTGGCGTGCCTACAATATCAAAAATGCCTATTCGCTGTATTTCGACTTCTGGGACCAGAAATATACCCTCGAAGCGCTCACGGATATGAGCGATATGGGCCGGGTAATGGATGCGCAGGTGATCAAAGCCGGGCAAATTTCGGCGATTATCAATAAAATGACCTACGACCCGCAGCGCCGCCCGATCCTGGGTTCGATGTTCTACATTATCCGTAAATGCAACACCTCCTTGAAAAACATCGGGATGCTGAAAGATGCCAGCCCGGTGGATATCAACGATTTCAAGGGCCAGGCGCATTTCATCCGCGCTTTTGCACATTTCGAGCTCTTCAGGCTCTGGGGCGCGATGCCTTACCTGACGTCGGTCATGGACCAGGACGACGAGTGGGACATTCCGCGGCTGTCGAAGCGCGAAACGCTCATCCGCATCGCGATGGATATGGACACGGCCGCTTCGTATTTCGAGAAGGCCGACCTCATGCGCCGCGACCCCGGGCCCGGCGTGACGGGGCATTTGAATAACCCTGAGCAAAAGCGTCCGACCGGCGTAGCCGCCAAGGCATTCAAGGCGCGGGCATTGCTGTATGCCGCCAGCCCATTGAACAACGAGCAGGGCATTGCCGACTGGCAGGCGGCTGCGCAGGCTAACTGGGAAGCTATTCAAATAGCCCAGCAATACGGCTACGACCTGCTTTCGCTCGATGATTACAAGAAAAATTACATTGGTACCACCTATTCCAACGAGCAGCTGTGGGCCTGGTACGCCGGAACGAAAGCTTATAACAACGGTGACCTGAATGGCCAGATGAACGGCGTATTCGGTGGGGGGAAAACCGGCTGGTCTGGTGAATGCCCTACGCAGAATACCGTCGATAAATTCGAAACGAAATGGGGCGAGCCGCTGAACACCGATGCCGACCGCCAGGCCGCCATGAAAGCAGGGCATTACAGCGAACAGGACCCGTACAAAGACCGCGACCCGCGTTTTTACATTGACATTATCTACAATACCGCACCGGTGCCAGGTTACGGCAATGCCAAAATCTACTACGAAACGAAGGACGGCGCGGCCATTTACGGCCAGCTCCTCGACCAGTCGTATGCAGGCATTACGCGCACGGGCTACTACGAGCGCAAGACCTGGGGCGAGCAGAGCGTCAACAACAAAACGACGCCGCAATACACCGATCCGCTGATCCGCCTCGGGGAGCTGTACCTCAACTACGCCGAAGCCGCCAACGAAGCCTACGGCCCGAACGGCTCTGCGCCGGGCGCATCCATGACGGCCTTGCAGGCGCTCAACCGCATCCGTACACGTGCGGGAATGCCGAACGTGCTGGCCGCATACGCGTCTTCGAAGGACAAGCTCCGCGAACGCATCAAGAATGAACGCACCATCGAGCTCTGCTTCGAGGGCGGCCACTATTACCACGATATCCGCCGCTGGAAAGACGCGCCGGGCATTATGAGTGGCACGCTGTACCGCATGAACGTGGAGAAAGTGCCCGTGAGCACCACTTACCCGACCGGTTACCGGTACACCCGCATGCCCCTCTCGGCCGACCGCCAGGCGCGCTGGAAAGATGCGATGTACTACCTGCCGTTCAACACGGAGGATATGTACAAAATGAAAAATTTCGTCCCTAACGAAGTCTGGTAACCTTACGCTCCCAATCCATGACGAATAAAACAATGCATTATATCGGGCAGGCGGTTATCGGAATGATAATGCTTTGCCTCCTGTGCGGGCCCGGTGCGCTGGCCCAGGACATGCCGGCCAAAAAACCAAAGCCGGTGAATGTAAGCCTGAAAGTGACCGACGAAAACGGCAACCCCATCCCGAATGCCTCCGTGGTGGTAGGCGAGGGGCAGATCCACGCCGAAACCAATGCGAACGGCGACTTCGATTTCGAAGCATTGCCGGAGGATTTTGTGACGGTGTCGTCGTACGGATATAGCAAATCGGTTTCGCTGGTGGGCGATATCGCTGCCAATAGTGTGGTGGAACTCAAAAAGGCCAAGCTTTTCGCCACGCCGGACGACGCGGTTCCCATGCCTTTTATGAGTATCCCAAAACGACTCGCCACGGGAAGCTACGTGACGGTGAAAGTTTCCGATTTGGAAAAATATCCTACCAACGATCTCCGCAACACATTCGCCGGGCTCGTGAATGGCCTCGAAGTGGTGGAGCGCGACGGCTCACCGGGCCTTACCGCCGAGGAAGAGATCGGGAATTTCAGGATCACCGAAAAGATCGGAATCGCCACACGCGGCCGCAGCCCGATTTTCATCATCGACGACGTGCCGACCGACATTACCGAAATGCCCATCGACCCGCAGGAAATAGAGTCCGTGACGATCATTAAGGACATTGTAGGCAAAGCGATGCTGGGCCCGCGGGGTGCCGACGGCATTATTTACATTAAAACAAAAAGAGGAAAGGTGAACGAGCGCGTTATGAGCGTGAATGCCGAACAGGGCGTGAGCATCGTCGACCGGTTTCCCGGCTGGGCTTCCGGCGCGGAATATGCGCAGCTGAACAACGTGGCCCGGGGCAACAGCTTCCTGTCGCCGCTTTACAATGAGAACGACATTGCCGCCTATGCCAAAAACGATCCTTACAACCTCTACCGGCCGAGCGTGGATTACCGGGCGCTGATGCTCAAAAACACGAAGCCATTTACCCGCGTAAATCTCTCGTCGACAGGCGGTAACGAAACGGTGCAGTACAATGCATACCTGGGCTATAATGGGGAAGGGGATATTTACAAAATCGGTGCGAAGTCGGATTACAACCGCATTAATGTCCGCTCGAATATCGATATTAAAATCAATCCGCTGATCAAGGTCAAATTCGACTTTTTTGGCGGACTTACCCTGCGCCGTTCGCCCAACTACGGCTACAATTCCAACTTCACGAGCGACGACGGCAATACCAACACGGCGCTCGACCTCGTGGAATTCAATACGGTGATCAACGACATGACCAATACGCCGCCGATCGCATTCCCGGTATATGCCGCCTTCGCCGACAACCCGGTGGCGCCTTGGTACGGGGTAAGTTCCAATTACAAAACCAACCCCATCGGTAACCTCATGCACAATGGATACTATACCGAAACGGGCCGCACGGGCGCATCGAACATTACCTTCGATTACGATTTGAAAGAGATCGTTCCAGGTCTCAAATCGACTACCTATGCCGGTTTTAACTTGTTCAACAGCATCCGTATCGGTAAGGCCGAAGACTACATCGCCTACATCGTGACACCGGGCAAAACCGACGCCGGCGCCGACACGATCCGCCTTTCCAAAGTACATGACGGCGTGGATATGGCCGGGCAGGCGAAGCTCCACGACTACTATTCGCAGCGGTTTGTCGTGTATGAAAACCTGAGCTACGAAAAAAGCTGGGATGCCCACAGCATCCAGGCCGGGATGACCTACTACCTCGGTAAGTCGACGCGGAACGGCATCGAGGAGCCCCAGCGCCAGCAGAATGCGGTTTTCAACGGTATTTACACATTCAAAGACCGCTACGTGTTCCAGGGCGTGCTTAATTATGCCGGTACTTACAGCTTCGATAAGGGCAAGCGCTACGCGATGTTCCCCGCGGCAGGTGTGAGCTGGGTGATTTCGGAGGAAGGATTTTTGAAGGGCGTAAAAGCCATTGATTATCTCAAAATCAGGGCGGAGGCCGGTACCATCGGCTATGAAAGCTTCCTGCCGCCATTCTACTATCTCGACCGCTGGGGCGTCAATTCCACCGGTTCCGCATTCGGGCCTTATTCCACGGGCCAATGGTTCGGCAGCAATACCGACAACTCGGTGTACCGAACCACGCCCAGCCGCATTGGCAACCCCGATCTCTCGTGGGAAAAGCGCAGGGAATTCAATATAGGGATTGACGGCTTGTTCCTGAAACGCAGGCTTTCGGTTGAAATAAACTATTTCAATAACCTGCGCGACGGTATCGTTTCGCAGCTCGCGAACACGGTACCGCTGGTGGTGGGCATTTCGACGGCCCGGCCCTGGTACAACTACAACAAGATCCGGTATACCGGCCTCGAAATGGCTTTGCAGTACACGGAACGGGTAGGGGAGTTCCGGGTTTCGGTAGGCGGTAATGCCACCGTGCAGAACAACAAGGTGCTGAAATGGGACGAGCCCAACTACCGGTTCGGGTACCAGACGCGCGTAGGCAAGCCCACGGACGCCTATTGGGGCCAAACCTACCTCGGCAAATTTGCCACGGACGCCGAGACGAGCGTAGTACCGCAGATTTACGATGAAAACCTGAAAGCCGGAGACCTCAAATACCTCGACCGCAACGGCGACGGCGTCGTGGACGACAACGACCAGAGCCAGATCGGCTACGGCTCTCCGAGGCTCATTTACGCACTGAACCTCCGGGTTGCATTCCGTAACCTCGAACTGACTGCCATCGGAAATGGTCGCGCTTTTTACCAGATACCTTTCACGAACAAATACTTCTGGAATGGCTGGGGCGACAACAACTACTCCGAGTTCGTGAAGGAAAATGTGGGCGGCCAATACCCGCGGCTTACCTATTATAAAGTGAACAACAACTTCGTAGCCTCGGATTTCTGGCTCCGTGACGGCGGATTTTTCAAGATCCAGACCGTGGAACTCGCTTACAATGTGCCGATGCGCCTCGGAAACATCATCGCCGCGCGCGGGCTGCGCCTGTATGTACGCGGGGCCAATGTATTCACTTTCTCGAAGATCAAAAACGTGGACCCGGAATCGGTGAACTCGGGCATTACTACTTACCCGCTTTTCCGCACATTTTCAGGAGGGGTTAAACTGACATTTTAAAGCCAGCGCTATGCATTTGAAATCGATTTATATCCAAAAAATACTGTCACTGATCGTCGCCGCATTCGCATTCACTTCCTGCGTCGACTACCTCGACCCATACCCGAACGGCAACCGCACCACGGACGACATCTGGAAATACCAGGACATGGTGCAGGGCCTCGTGGGCCAATGCTACGATGTTATGGCCCGCAACTACAACGACAACGAGGGCGTGTACCTCGACGGCGCCAGCGACGACGTGGTGATCACCAGCACCACCCACGCACTGAACCGCCTCGCAGTAGGCGCATTGCCCACGAGCCAGGACCCTTTCAGGACGTATTGGGACCGCAATTACCGCTCCATTTACCTCGTTAATCTGTTCCTCAAAGACCGCCGCGGCTACAATACCCGCTTTTTGGTGGACGCGCATCTGGATAGTCTCGTGAAAAACCGCCTGCAAGGCGAGGCATATGCATTGCGGGCATGGTTTCAATGGGATTTGCTCCAAAAATTCGGCGGGATGGCCAACGGCCAGCTGCTGGGCTTCCCGATCGTGCTCGACCCGGTGGATATCAAGGCCGAAACCAACCTCGCCCGCAACACATACGACCAGTGTGTGGCGCAGATCGTTGCGGATTGCGATTCGGCCTACAAATACCTGCCCATTGCGCACCGCGATTTCCTCGTCAAGAATGTCAATGACCGCGCCTATGCCGGCGGCCGCTACTGGGGCCGGATGGACGGCATTACCACGAGGGCTATCAAGGCGCTGGTGTACCTCACCTGGGCCAGCCCGCGCTTTAACCCGGCCAACGACATGACGCGCTGGGACCTGGCCGCGCAGAATGCCAAGGAGGTGATCGATTTCAAAATGAAGACCGACGCCGTTACCAACGGTTTCAGCGCGACGAAAGCCGTGAACTGGTTTGATCCGAACTCGCCGTCTATCGTCTGGTCGTCGCGGTACAACAATGCCAATGACGCCATGGAGCGCATGTTCTATCCCGGCGGCTTCCAGGGCACGGGCTCGGTAGGTGCCACACAGGACCTGGTGGATGCATTCCCGATGAAGAACGGCTACCCCATCACCGATCCGCGCAGCAAGTACGACCCCGCCAACCCCTACGCCGACCGCGACCCGCGCTTCTACGCGACGATTTTTCACAACAATGCCAAAGCGGTGAAAATCAATACCGACAAATCCATGTACACCTTCGAAAACTGGCAGAATGCGAAGGACGCGGCCGGCCCGGCCGTGAACAGCCGTACCAATTACCATATCAAGAAAATGGTATTCATGGGGCTCAACTGGTCGGACAACTCCATTAACCGTCAGCCGCATTCGAAGTTCTTCATCCGCTGGGAGCATATGCTGCTCACGTTCGCCGAAGCGGCCAACCAGGTGGAAGGCCCGGACGGTGCCAAGTACGGTATGTCGGCCAAGGATGCCATGCAGTATTTGCGCAAAAAGGACAACACCGATGGCGGAAAAGGCTTTCTCACGGACCCTTACCTGGCGGAAGTCGCCACGAAAGGCAAAGCCGGTTTCAATGAATTTATCAAAAACGAAAGGCGGATCGAGACGTGCTTCGAAGGCCTGCGGTTCTACGACATGCGCCGCTGGACGACCAACCTCACCGACCTGAACAAGCCCGTGCGAATGGCCCGGATCACCCGCAATTCCGACGGCACATTCCAGTACAAGCTCGACGAGGTGGTGGAGCAGCGCACATACACGTCCGCATTCCTGCCCATCCCTTACGACGAAATGCTAAGAATGAGTAACCTGGTACAGAACGATGGCTGGCAAGCCTGGAAATAAATATTGATGCTATGAAAAAACTTATTGCAATGGCCCTCGGCCTCAGCCTGGCCCTCAGCGCCTGCTATGACGACTACATCAAGGATTTCGATTACACCTCAGTGTATTTCATGTACCAGACCAACGCACGTACGTTCGTGGTGGGCGAGGGGATGAAGATCGAGGTGGGCGCGGCGCTGGCGGGCGTTCGCGAGAACAAGCAGGACCGTGTCGTGAATTTTGTCCTGGACAATGCATTGGTGAATGCCGGCGCATTGCAGGCGATGAAATCCGGCGCGACGTACATCCGCGAGGCTATCGCGGGTGTAGATACCCTGAAACCGATGCCGGCCGACTATTTCACCATTTCCGACAATAGTAAAATGGTGATCAAATCAGGCGGGCACATGGGCTCGGTGGTGATCCGTCCAGATTCGGCGAAGTTCCTGAAAGATGCCGCGACGATCCGCGCGGGCTATGCCATTCCGTTCTACATTGCTTCCGCCGATGCCGATTCGGTGATCGGCACGAAGCGTTCGGCCGTGGTGGCGCTCAAATACGAGAATATGCTGTTCGGTAACTACTGGCATGGCGGCGTAACGACAGTGAAGGACGCTTCGGGCAAGGTGGTCAGGACGGTGAAGTACTACACGACGATCCCGTCGCCGGAAGCCAAGATTTTCAAGCTCAAAACCGTCGCCCCGGATGCCCTGGTGACGAACAAGATCAGCGACCAGGAAGGTTCGTTCAAGATTACGCTGGATGGAAACACCGTTAAAATCAGCAAAGCCGACGGTTCGAAAGTAGAAGTAAAGCCCGAGGGAGCAAGTACTTTCAACCGCCCCAGGCTGTTGCAGGACCGCAAGCTGTATTTGAGTTATAAATATGAAAATGAGGACGGTACCACTTCCTACGCGCAGGATACGCTCACTTTCCGGAACCGAATCCGTGATGGTGTGAACGAGTGGCA
Organism: Dyadobacter beijingensis DSM 21582; assembly: GCF_000382205.1. Taxonomy (GTDB): domain Bacteria; phylum Bacteroidota; class Bacteroidia; order Cytophagales; family Spirosomataceae; genus Dyadobacter; species Dyadobacter beijingensis. The sequence continues at coordinate 994,049 of NZ_KB907789.1, read as the reverse complement.
GGACGAGAATCCCGACCACTACAAATAAGCGTCAGATTACCCTTCATCACGAAATCTCCGGCCATGTCTGCTGGGATATTCTCTAAGATAATATTGTTTAAGTACAATATTTTGGCGGAGGGTTTCCGGCGGATATGGCATTTTTGTATTGCTTTGTGCAAATATTTTATAATAAATTATTGGATCGAGTCAATTCTGGCAACGTTCCCGACAACGATTGCATAAATAATCTTCCCTGATCGTTTCCGATTCTCTCTCCGAATTTCTATTCTCAATCAGATTTTCAAATTGTATTTTAAGTACAATAAATAGGCTTATTGGAATTGTACAAGCAGGCCTGTTTTCAGAGAATCCAAAATGCCTTTCATCCCTAAGCCTCTTTCCAGATAAACTATTTGAACAGATTGGTTACAAATCTGCGCTAAGTAACTCTGTGCATATTTGTAATTATATATGGAAAAAATGTAACTATTTGTAAGGGGAATTCTATCGAGTGATCGTCAATTTGACAGTTTATGGTGAACTATTAATGGTTAAACAATTAAGGCGTATGAAAAGAAACTTTACAAGTATTGGCCACTGTATGATGCGTTGGGCAATGGCTGGTGCGGTGATGACAGGGTTTACAGGGCAGGCCCTCGCAATGAGGCCATCAAACCCGGCCATCAGGGTAATCGACAGGACCGTTTCAGGAAAAGTAACTTCCGCGGAGGACAACCAGGTAATCCCGGGCGTATCGGTGGTGATCAAAGGCAGTAAATCCGGTACCAACACCGATGCGGACGGAACATTCAAGCTGAATGTGCCGGAGGATAACGCGATCCTCGTGTTTTCGGCCGTGGGTTTCACCACGCAGGAAGTGCCTGTCGGGTCCAAAAGCGTGATCGACATCGTACTGGCAAGCGACCAGAAGATATTGACGGAGGTGGTAGTGGTAGGTTATGGTACGCAAAAGAAAAGCCAGCTGACGGGCGCGATTTCGTCGGTTGGGGCAAAAGAAATCAATGAAATGCCTATTACCAACCTCGGCCAGGCCCTGCAGGGCCGTGCGGCGGGGGTGGACGTAACGCAGTCGGGTTCCAAACCCGGTACCGTGCCGAAGATCCTCATCCGCGGCCGCCGTTCGTTCAATGCCGGTAATGATCCATTATATGTAGTTGACGGTATCCCGCTGGCGGGAGGTTACGAAGACATGAACCCGAACGACATCCAGTCGATGGAGGTACTTAAAGACGCTACGGCAACGGCGATCTACGGTTCCCGCGGCGCGAATGGCGTCGTGATCGTGACCACCAAGCGCGGCGGACAGAAAGGCAAGACAACCATCAGCTACGATGGTTATGTGGGCGTTTCGAAAGCCCTTGATAAGGTTGACCTTTTCAACGGGCCGGAATTTGCCGAGTTCGTACGGGAAGCCTATCGTGCCACGGGAGGTTATAAAGATGCAGCAGGCAATGCGATCCCTACGGGCGTGATCAATGCGGAGGCGGACGCGAAAGTGGCGGTACTCGGCGGTGACCCGAATGTGGCGAAAGGTATCGCCAACGGCACCAGCACCGACTGGCAGGACCTGGTGATCAAAACCGGCGTCATGCAGAACCATTCGATTGGTGTACAGGGTGGTAATGACCGTACCCAATTCTACATTTCAGGTGGTTATTTCCGCGATAAAGGCGTGGTGAAGGAAGCTAATTTTACCCGTTTGTCGCTCCGTGCGAACATTGACCATAACGTGAACAAATGGCTGAAAGTGGGCCTTTCTTCCTATATGATGAACAGCATCCGTAACGGTGAAAACCTGAACACCTACGGAATGACCATCAACCAAAACCCGCTAGCTGTTCCCTACGACGACAATGGAAAACTCATCTTCTCCCCGACCAACGATGCATTGCTAACCAACCCGCTTGCAGAGCTGGTAAAAGGGGCACAGGTCGATGAATTGAAGCGCTACCGCATTTTCAATAGCGTTTACACCGAGTTCAGCATTCTTCCCGGTTTGAAATACCGCGTCAACTTCGGCCCCGACTTCTCGATCAGCCGTTACGGCCGCTTCGTAGGATCCATGACCAACGCCAGAAAAGGCGGGGATGCGCAGGCGAGCAATGCAAATGGTTTCGGGTTCAACTGGACTTTGGAAAACATCATCAACTACTCCAAAACATTCGGCGGCAAGCATAACCTGAACGTGACATTGCTGCACTCGATCCAGCGTGACCGCGCGGAGGTGTTCTCGTCGTCGGTGCAAGGTGTGCCGGTGGAGGCACAGTCGTTCTACAACCTGGGTGCGGCAACTACGGTGTTCTCTCCGGGCAGTGGCTTGGTGGAATGGACGATCAACTCGTACATGGGCCGTGTGAACTACGATTACAACGATAAATACCTTGTTACGCTGACGATCCGCCGCGATGGTTCGAGCCGGTTCGGTGAAAACAGTAAATATGGTAACTTCCCCGGTATCGCCGTCGGCTGGAATATCGGTAATGAGGATTTCCTCAAAGGGGTGAGCTGGATCGACCTGCTGAAAGTGCGTGCAGGATGGGGTAAAGTTGGTAACACCGGCTTGGCACCTTACCAAACACAGGCATTCCTGGGCCGTACCAGCTACGCCTGGAACACAAGCCCGGCATATGGCTATCGTCCGGACCGCATCGGAAATGCCGATTTGCGGTGGGAGTCCTCGGCAACATCCAACGTAGGTCTGGATTTCAGCCTCGTTCGCGGACGCGTTCAGGGTTCACTGGAATTTTATCAAACCAATACCACTGCATTGCTGCTGTCTGACCAGCTGCCGGGGTCGATCGGTTTTGCCGCTGTGACCCGTAACGTGGGCGAAACGCGCAACCGCGGTATCGAACTGGGCCTGACCACAACGAACGTCAACACCAACAACGGCTTCAAGTGGACTACCGATTTCACATTTACCAAAAACACCGAAGCTATTTTGTCCCTTTATAATGGAAAAGTGGACGATGTGGGTAATGGCTGGTTCATCGGCCGTCCGTTGAGCACCGTTTACGACTACCGCAAGATCGGTATCTGGCAAACCAACGAAGCGGATGCTGCCAAAGCCGTGAACAGCGAAGTAGGGCAGATCAAGCTGAAAGACATCGATGGTGACGGCAAGATCAATGCCAACGACCGCGAGATCATCGGTTCCGATGTGCCGGATTTCAGCGGCGGTATCACCAACCGTTTCGCATTCAAAGGGTTTGACCTCTCGTTCTTCTTCTTTGCGCGCGTCGGCAACCTGATCCGCAGCGAATTCCACCGTAACAACAATGCTTTGGCTGGCCGCTACCAGCAAATGAAGGTGGATTACTGGACGCCGAACAACCCGACCAACGAGTTCCCCCGCCCGAAAAGCAACCAGGAATTTCCAGTTTACGGCAGCACGCTTACCTATTTCGATGGCACATTCGTGAAGCTGAGAAACGTGAACGTGGGCTATACATTTACGCCGGAATTGTCTAAAAAGCTGGGAATGGAATCGCTCCGCCTGTATTCGAGCATTCAGCAGCCCGTAATCTGGGCCAAATACCGCAGCAAGTACAACGGTGTTGACCCTGAAACGACCGGTTTGGCGGCAGGTGGAACGGGCATCACGCCTGCAACGATGGTAATCACCTTCGGCCTGAACGCGAAATTCTGATAACCCGGTTTTACATTCCTTTTAACTGATATTGACAAATGAAAAATATAAGAAAATCGATTGTGTTGTGCGGACTGGCGGCATTCATGCTGGCAGGGCAGGGGTGCAAGGACGTGCTCGACGAGGAAATCATCTCCGGGGTAGGTAACGACTATCTGAATACGCCGAAAGGTTTTGAGGACGGCGTCAAAGCCGCCTATTCCTCGCTCCGCTTTTACTATGCCACCCAGCAGGGTCTCACATTGAGCGAGTTCGGTACCGATATTTACGCTACCGGCGCCGATGGCGGTTACAAAGGCTTCCATTTTTACGACGGTCAGCTGAACCCTACCGTGGATTACCTCGCAACCACCTGGGACGAGCTTTACAAGGGCATTAATACCTGTAATGCGGTGATCGACCGTGCCGCAAGTGTGACCGGCGTAGCCGATAATGTGAAAAAACTGCGTGTGGCCGAAGCCAAATTCCTGCGCGGACATTATTATTACCTGCTCCACCAGCAATACGGCGGCGTCGACCTCCGGCTGACCGAAACTTTGCTTCCTACCAAGGAAACCAAACGTGCGACAGACAAAGAAATGTACGCCGCGATCATCAAAGACCTGAGCGAAGCCGTGACCGACCTCGAAGCCAAGGCGCAATCCAGCGACTACGGCCGGGCAACGAAGCCGCACGCACAGGCATTGCTCGCGAAAGTGTATCTGGCCAAAGGTTATTCCACCGAAAAGGCGGCCGATGACTTTACCAACGCGGCCGCGCTACTGAAAGAGGTGTCTACCAAATACGGCTACAAGCTGCTCGACGATTTCTCGGCGGTATTCGACGAAAATAACCAGAACCACTCCGAAGTCGTGTTCGCCGTGCAATACACGACCGACGCTTTGACGAACGGCACCGGTAACAGCCTGCACCTTTATTTCGGCATGCAATACGACGTGCAGCCCGGTATGAAGCGCGATACGTACTGGGGCCGTCCGTTCAAACGCCTGAGACCGACCGAGTACATGCTCAACACCGTGTTCGCAGACCGCGTGAACGACGCGCGTTATAAAAAGACATTCCGCGACACCTGGTATTCCAACAACCCCGGCACCTATAATGCTGCATCGTTCGACGATTCGAAAACAAAAGTGACGTTCGCATCCGGTGATACGGCCATTTTTATCCCTGGTTTTGAAATGACCAAGGAGGTGCGCGCTACCAAAAAGTACCAGGTACTCGTGCCGAGCAAATACTCGGAGGCGCTCTTCCCGACATTGCAGAAGTTCTTCGATTCCAAACGTCCGGACATGACCTACGAGCCGGGTAGCCGCGATTATTATGTGGTCCGTCTGGCAGATGTGTACCTGATGCTGGCCGAAGCATTACTGCAATCGGGTGACAAGGCCGGAGCTGCCGAAGCGATCAACGTCGTGAGATACCGCGCGGGATGGCCAGGTAAGAAGGACAAAATGCTGATCGATGCCAAAGATTTGACGATGGAGACGATTATTGAGGAGCGTGCAAGGGAGCTGGCCGGCGAACAAACCCGCTGGCTGGACCTGAAACGCTGGGGACTGTTGGTGGAAAGGGTTAAAAAATACAACCCGCAGGCTGCTGCCATCCAGCCTTACCATGCGCTGAGACCCATCCCCCAGACGCAGATTGACCGCAGCGCAAAAACCGCGGACGGTAAATCGGTTTTCCCGCAAAACCCGGGCTATTGATTCACCCCTGACTTCGTTCCGAAAGGGACGGCTGCCTCGTGCGGCCGTCCCTTTTTTGCTATACGGAAAGGAGTAGTTGCAAAAAAAGTTGCCGTTAAATCAGTGGAATTATCCGGTTAAAAACTAGGACTGTTTCATGGTCGGTGCGTGCTGGAATGGGTGCCGTCAGGTTGGTATATTTCACCTGAATCATCATTTTTAATCCACTGACCTATGCACATCACAAAAGGATTTTTCACCTCTTTGCGGCGCATAAGCGGGGTATGCATATTTGCGATATGCCTGCATCCGCCGGTGCCCGCCAGTGTCGTCGCGAGTCCGCTCGCAAGGGTTGGCCATAGCATTCAAGCCGATAAAAGCATTACCGGTACCGTGCTTGCCAAAGAAGGAAATACGCCCCTTCCGGGCGTAACGGTGGTCGTCAAAGGTACGAACCAGGGCACCACTACGAACGCGGAAGGTAAATACACAATCGAAATACCGGGTAACACGGCTGTTCTGGTGTTTTCGGCGGTCGGCTATGTCACGCAGGAGCAGGAAACAGGAAATGCGAGCGTCGTCGACGTTTCGATGCTGACGGACCAGAAAACGCTCAACGAAGTTGTGGTAGTGGGCTACGGCACACAGAAAAAGCGCGACCTCACAGGCGCAGTGTCGCAGGTGAATGCCACGCGTTTGGAAAACGAAAACCCGCAGTCGGTACAGGATGTGCTGCGTGGAAATGTGCCGGGCATGAATGTCGGCTTTTCGACCTCGGCGAAAGGCGGCGGCAATGTTTCGGTGCGGGGACAGAACTCGATCAATGCAGGTTCTACACCGTTGATCGTACTCGACGGGACCATTTACTATGGCGGTTTGGAAGACATTAACCCAAACGATATAGAAACGATCGACGTGCTGAAAGACGCCAGTTCGTCGGCGGTATTTGGTGCGAAAGCGGCCAGCGGCGTCATTTTAATTACCACCAAAAAAGGCAAGGAAGGTAAGCCGGTGATCAATATCAACAGCAACTTCGGGTTTGCGGAAGTGGCGAAGAACCAGCCGGTGCTGAGTCCTGCGGGCTTCGTCGAATGGCGTCAGGAGGTCATGCGGAACATCAACGCCACCGCCGATCCCGCCCGTTTCGCCGATCCGAACAAACTTCCCGCCGGCGTCACGCTCGAACAATGGCTGGCCTTCGACGGCTCCACCGGCGATCCGACGACCGTTTGGCTCCAGCGCCTCGGTATGCAGCCGGCCGAAATCCAGAATTACAAGGATGGAAAGAGCGTCGATTGGTACAGTAAGGTATTTCAAAAAGGTTTCCGGCAAGACCATACCGTGAGCATGTCGGGGCGGAACGACCGCATTTCCTACTATATGTCTTTGGGTTACCTGAACAACGAGGGCATTGTCGTCGGCGATAAATACAGTACCGTCCGCGCGCGGTTGAATATCGAAGGGAAAGTGAACCGGCATTTGACGGTAGGAATGAATACGCAATTCGCACGCCGTGATGAAAGCCAGGTGCCCGTGAACTACGATCTGGCTCGAACGCTGTCGCCCTGGGGCTCGGAGTTCGATGCCAATGGAAACTACTCGTGGCGGCCCAACGGCGAAGCTAGCGGCGGTAACCATCCCTATTATGCACCCAGCTTCACCTCGCGTGACCAGGGCGCGCAGACGCTCAATTCCGTCCTTTTCGCGAAGGTCAATTTGCCGTTTGGTTTCACATATCAACTCAATTTTACACCCCGTTTCGACTATACCCACCGCTACAACGCAGAATCGGCCAAGCATGCCGAATGGGCCGCAGAGGGCGGCCGCGCGTCCCGGAAGGACTCCACGGTGTTTAACTGGCAGGTGGATAATATCCTGAAATGGACCAAAACCATCAACCAGAAACACAATATCGACCTTACTTTCCTTGCCAATGCCGAGCGGTTCAGGAGCTGGCGCGACAGTGTTTCCAACAAGGGTTTCAACCCGACGGACGTGCTCGGCTATCACAACATCCAGGCGGGCGGCCAGCCGATCGTGTACACCGACGACCAGACCAGCACCGCCGACGCTTTGATGGCCCGTTTATTCTACTCATTCAAAGACAAATACATGGTCACGCTGTCGAGCCGGCGCGACGGCTACTCGGCTTTCGGGCAGAAAAACCCGCGGGCGGTGTTCTCGTCGGCGGCGTTGGGCTGGGTGTTTACGGATGAAAGTTTTATGAGCAGCAAATGGCTGAGCTATGGCAAGCTTCGGGTTTCGTACGGTAACAATGGTAACCGCGATATCCCGCGCTACGACGCCCTGGCCGACCTTTCGAGCGGCAAATACCTGCACGTGAAGCCGGACGGCACCGTGTACCAGGTGAGCCAGCTCTACGTGAGCCGTATGGCAAACCCGAATTTGAAATGGGAGAAAACGAATGCATTGAACGTCGGCCTGGACTTCGCATTGTTCAATAACCTCGTCGACGGCAGCATTGAAATGTACAAATCGACGACCAGAGACCTGCTCGTGAAGCGCGCGTTGCCGAATGTGCTGGGCTTTGATAATGTTTGGGATAATCTCGGTGAAGTACAAAACAAAGGGTTGGAAATTAGTATCAATTCCAACAACATGCGTCGCGAAAACTTCACCTGGCGCTCGACATTCAACTTCCAGCTGAACCGCAACAAGATCGTGCATTTGTACGGCAATTATGTCGATATCAAAGACGGCTCCGGAAATGTGACCGGCCGCCGCGAAGCCGACGACGTGACCAACCGCTGGTTCATCGGCCACGCGCTCGACGAGATCTGGAATTACCGCATTCTGGGCATCTGGCAAAAAGAAGAGGAAACCGAAGCTGCCAAATATGGCGTGAAACCGGGTGATTTCAAGTTGAAGGATGTCAATAACGACGGCAAATTCACGAACGACGATAAAGAATTCCTTGGCTACACCTCGCCGCGCTTCCGCTGGACGCTCCGGAATGAGTTCAAGCTCTCCAAACAGTTCGACGTGTCGTTCATGATCTATTCCTATTGGGGCCAGAAGGGGACTTTCAACCAAATGAAAAACCGCGACGGCTTCGTAGACCGCACCAGTTCCTACGTATTTCCTTACTGGACCGCCGAAAACCGCCAGAACGAATGGGCGAGACTCTATTCGAGCGAGGGCTCGGCGACGGGTTACAGCGTGTACCGGAGCAAGTCATTCGTGCGGTTTGAAAACCTTTCGGTGGCGTATACGGTACCGAAAACCGTTTCCCAGAAAGTGGCCGTCCAAAACCTGCGCATATACGGCAGCGTCCGCAATATCGGCTTCTGGGCGCCGCAATGGAACTTCTGGGACCCCGAAAACGGCACCAACGGCACGACGAACAACAGCATTGCGACGTCGGTTCCGAGCCCGCGCATTTACACCATCGGGCTGGATATCACCCTTTAATCTTGAACACACAAAACTGGATGAATTATGTTTAACCAAACAAAATATATACTGGCGTTGGGCCTGATCGGTGCCGGACTGGCCGTGACCTCCTGCAAGGAAGCATGGCTGAAACCCGAGCCGCTCTCATTTTACGAGCCCGACCTGACATTCAAGGACCTCGCCGGGCTGAAAGCGACGCTCGTTGCCTGCGAGCGGAACCTGCGCATGGAATGGTACGGCGATGCCATGCCGATGATCACCGAATCGATCTTTTCCGACATTGCCGTGGAGGGTACCACCGACAAATCGGGCCCGGCGCAGAACCTGAACCTGCTCATCACGCCCGACGCACAGCTGAACCACATCGATTACAACCGCATCGGATGGTACTGGCTGGAAGGGTATAAGGGCATTAAATATGCCAATACTGCTATTTCACGCATTGATTTACCTACTTATAAAAACGAGCAGGAGAAAAATGAACTGCTGGGCGCGGCCTATTTCCACAGGGCGGCGCGCTACTACCGCCTGACGCAGCAGTTTGGCGACGTGCCGCTGATTTTGGCGGAGATCAATGGTCCGAAGCTGGATTTCCAGTCGACCAAGCGGGAGGTGATTTTGAAAAAAATGAAGGAAGACCTCGAATTCGCGGAGCAATGGGTGCCTGCCGTGACGGATAAGGGAACGGTGAACAAAGGTTCGGTAAGCCATTTGCTGACAAAAGTAAACCTGGCGCTGGGCCTGTTCGATGACGCGATCAAGTCGGCGAGCAATGTGATCGACGGCGGTACGCACAAGCTGATGACCGCGCGGTTCGGCGTGAACGCCAACGATGCAGCGCGGAACGTGGTGTGGGATTTGCACCGTCCTCAGAACAAAGCCATTGCAACGAATACCGAAGGGCTGATGCTGGTAATCGACCGGCTGAATATCGAAGGGAATGTAGATGGCGGGATGCTTATTATGCGCAATGCGGTGCCGTTCTGGTTCAACAATATTAATACGCCGAATGGCAAGCGGGGTACGATCGATACTTACGGCATCGAAATCGATCAGGTTAGCAAGTTGGGACGCGGGATCGGGCGGTTGCGGCCTACCGACTATTCGCAGAACCAGATTTGGGACGATAAGAACGACCTGCGCCACGCACCCGGCAACTGGACGCGCATGGAAGATATTTTGTACAATAATCCGGCGATAAAGGGCGAGGACAGCTTCTACGGTAAAAATTTGCAACTCAAAAACGCAGAAGGCGTCGTGCTGACGATCGACACGATCCGCTGCTGGTTCGACTGGCCGAACTACAAGCTCTTCGTCGAAGACCCCACGCGCGTGCAGCCGCAGGGCGGTAATTCCGATTGGTACGTGTTCCGTTTGGCAGAAACCTACCTCCTGCGTGCGGAAGCATATGCATGGAAAGGCGAGCTCGCCAAAGCGGCCGACGATATCAATGCCGTGCGCGCCCGCGCCAATTGTGCACCGCTCGCGCCTGCGAAAATCAATATCGGTACAATCCTCGACGAACGTGCGCGCGAGCTATATTTCGAAGAGCCGCGCAAAACCGAGCTGACGCGCATCGCCTACATTTTTGCGCAAACCGGCAAAACCGCGCCGAATGGTAAAACGTACAGCCTTGCCAAGTTTTCAGATGAAAATTACTTTTATGACCGTGTGATGGAGAAAAGTGATTTTTACAACAAAGGTGTGAAAACGCGCCACGCCGACGAGTACACCATGAGTCCGTACCATGTGCTTTGGCCCATACCGCAGCCGGCGATTGATGGCAACACGCAGGGGCGGATCAATCAGAACAAGGGATATGCGGGGTATGAGAAGAACACGCCGCCGCTGACGGAAATTCCGAAATAAATTTACACGCAATGGCCCGTAGATAGCGGGTCATTGTTGTTTTATTTCGTCTGGGAGTTGAGGATTTTACATTAATCTAAACCTGCAATGAACAGACGGAATTTTTTACAAAACACCTCGCTCGCCATGGCCGCTACCCTGGCGGGAGCCGGCTGGCTGGAAGCCGCGGTGAAGAAAGGAGATATAAAAATCGGCTATTCGGCCATTACCTGGGGCGGCAAGGACGAACAGGCCATGACCGACCTGGCCGGGCTGGGCTTCAAGGGCATTCAGCTGCGTGCCAATACTTTCGGGCCGTACCGCAGCAAACCGTCGGAATTGAAAGATGCATTGATCAAAAACAACCTGACGCTCTGCATGTTTTCGAGCGGGAATGTGGAGATCGACCCGGCGAAATTTGAAAGTACCGTGGACACGCACGTGGCGCACGCGAGTTTTGTGAAAGCGTTGGGCGGCAATGCGATGCAGCTGACGAATAGTCTTCGCCCCAAAGACCGCGCGCCTTCGACCGAGGAGCTGAAAAAGCTGGCGCAGGTAATGAACGAGATCGGCAAGCAAACGGCCGATCAGGGTGTGCAGGCGGTTTACCACAACCATATGAACCAACTCGGCGAAACGCCGGAGGAAGTGGATGTGATCGTGCAGGCGATGGACCCGCGCTACATCAAGCTCCTGCTCGACATCGCGCATTACAAGCAAGGCGGCGGCGAACCGCACGAGGCGATCGTCAAATACAAGGACATTATCCATTCCCTGCATTTGAAGGATACCAAACCGGCCGAAACCAAAAGCGGCTACAAGTTTGTGGAGCTGGGGCAGGGCAGGGTAGATGTGCCTGCGGTTTTCAAGGCATTGGACAAGATCAAATTCAAGGGCTGGGCCGTAGTAGAACTCGACGGCGTGCCTGATCCCGAGAAATCGCCGCTGATTTGCGCCGAAATCAATAAAAAGTACATAACCGGGGTTTTGAAATATCCCGTGTAGCAGCAACTGGATTTGTAAGGGTATTCTTATTAATATTTCGTTATTACTGTAATAACTGATATTAGATAAGATACCCTTTCGCATTTTTCAGGTATCATCACCATTAATCATCACAATGAAAAAATTCCGATTACCGCTGGTCGGTCTGGCCGCGTTCCTCCTTGTATCGCCGTTGCAGGCACAAAAGTCGAAAAACGGTTGGCAGGACCTCTTTAATGGTAAGGACCTTACCGGCTGGAAGCAACTCAACGGTCAGGCGAAATACGAAGTAAAAGACGGCGCCATCGTGGGCACGTCCGTGATGGGTACGCCCAACTCGTTCCTCACGACGGAAAAGGATTACGGCGACTTCATCCTTGAACTGGATGTAAAAGTGGATAACAAGCTGAACTCCGGCATCCAGATCCGCAGCCTCTCGAAACCGGACTATATGAATGGCCGCGTGCACGGTTACCAGGTCGAAATCGATCCGAGCGACCGCGCTTATTCGGCGGGCATTTACGACGAGGCCCGTCGTGGCTGGCTATACCCGCTCGATCTGAACCCGGAAGGCAAAAAAGCATTCAAGCGGGACGCCTGGAACAAGTACCGCATCGAAGCGATCGGCCATTCGATCCGTACTTTCCTGAATGGCGTGCCGGTGGCGCACGTGGTGGACGATATGACGCCCTCAGGGTTTATTTGTCTGCAAGTGCACGCGATCGGCAGCAAGGAAATGGAAGGCACGCAGGTAAGCTGGAAGAATGTACGCATTCAAACCACTAACCTGAAACCGAGCCCGGCGACCAATGTGCGCATCGTGAACCTGATCCCTAATAACCTCGATGCGGCCGAGAAGGCGCAGGGTTACTCATTATTGTACGACGGCAAATCGGTGGACCAATGGCGGTCTTACGGCGGTACGGAGTTTCCTTCCAAAAGATGGAGCTACCAGGACGGCGTGATCAATATCTCCAAATCCGACGGCTCGGAAACAGGCAACGATATCGTGACGCGCAAGCTGTACGGCCCGGCATTCGAGTTCGAATTTGAATTTAAACTTACCGAAGGTGCCAACAGCGGCGTGAAGTATTTTGTGGACCAGAAATTCAATTCCAATGGCAAATCGGGCATCGGCTGCGAGTACCAGGTACTAGACGACGAGCGCCACCCCGATGCGAAACTGGGTAAAAACGGTAACCGGACCATCGCGTCTTTTTACGACGTAATTCCCGCCGACCGGCCCAAAAATGCCGTGAAAAAGATCGGTGAATGGAACCAGGGACGCATTGTGGTTCAGAAAGATGGTACGGTGCAGCATTTCCTCAATGGATATAAGGTAGTTGAATACGTGCGTGGCTCCCCGCAGTTCAAGGAATTTGTGGCAGGGTCGAAATTTGCCAAGTTCGAAGGCTTCGGTATGTCGCAGGAAGGTAACCTGTTGTTGCAGGACCACGGCGACAATGTGTTTTTCCGCAGCTTAAAAGTGAAGGAAATCAAATAGCCCGAAACGCCGGAAAAAAGGTAAAAAAATACAGTAGATAAACGGGCATCGGGGATTTAGAAACGATTGCCCGCAAATCGGACAGAGTGGCAATCATTAAGTCAACTTTTATTCAATCCAATATCATGACCAGTAGAAGGGATTTTCTTAAAAATGCAGCACTGGCTTCTGCGGGTGTCGCAGCAGGCGCCAATGCTTTCGGAGCGGCCAGCTACCGCCGTATCTTGGGTGCAAATGATCGCGTAAGGGTAGGTATCATCGGTTTTTCGGACCGTTTCCGCAGTTCGCTGGCACCTTCCTTCGGAGATCACGCCAAAGAACTGAACTTTGAGTTCATGGGTGTTTCCGACCTCTGGAACCGCCGCCGCGACGAAGCGGAGGCATTTATCAAAGGCAAACCCTATTCGGCCAGCGAATTTGTAAAGGCACGCAATAACGAAGAGCTCCTCGCCCGCAAGGACGTGGACGCGGTGATCATCAGTACCGCCGACTTCCAGCATGCGCTGCATTGCGCCGAGGCGGTGAAATCGGGCCGCGATGTGTATGTCGAAAAGCCATTTGCCGAAACCCTGGAAGATGCCAAAGTGGCCCTGAAAGCCGTAGAAGCGTCGAAACAGATCGTACAGGTGGGCTCGCAGCGCCGTAGTGCGCCGAATTATTGGGCAGCCTATGAGTATATCAAATCCGGCAAATTCGGGGATATCACCACGGTTGAAATGACCTGGAATGTAAACCAGCCCGGCCGCTGGCGCCGGAAGGACCTCGTCGCGCAGATCCGCAAAGAGGATACCGACTGGGACCGCTTCCTGATGAACCGTCCGAAAGTAGAATGGAACCCGCGCTACTACCTCGAATTCCGTTTGTTTTATCCCTATTCGTCGGGTATTCCTGGACAATGGATGGCGCACCAGATCGATACCGTGCACTGGTTCTCGGGCCTCGACGCGCCGCGTAACGTGGTAGCGAACGGCGGTATCTATACCTGGAAAGACGGCCGTACCAATGTCGACACGTTCAGTGCGGCATTCGAATACGGTCCTTTCGATGATAAGAGCAAAGGCTTCCAGGTGATTTACTCTTCCCGTTTCAACAACGAGGCGGGCGGTGTAAAGGAGTATTATTATTCCAATGGCGGGATGATCAATCTCGATACGAACAAGATCACATCCGAAGGCGGTCTGAAAGAAAGAGATGCCAAGGGAATGGGCTTGCAGGCTAATTTGCTACCTGAAATGTCGCTGAAAACAGGAGAGAAAATCGCTACCGACGCCAATACCGGCGCCGATCCGATGACATCCCTGCACATGCGCAACTGGATGGAATGTATCCGCAGCCGTAAGGAATCCAATGCGCCGGCCCGTGTAGGGTTCAACCATTCGGTGGCGAACATTATGGCTACCAAGGCGTTACATACCGGCAAGCGGGTAAGTTGGGACCCGAAGAAAAAGGAAATCGTGCTTAGCTAATCCACCAAAAAGATCTGACAGTGAATTTGAAACATACTGCTTTGGCACTGACTGCTTTGGCCCTGGCCGGAAACGCGGCGCTGGCCCAGAAGGTGGAACTTATCCGGAAGGACAGCGAGAAAAAAGTAGAAGTTAAAGTCGATGGGAAGCCATTCACCGCCTACTACTATCCTGGGGAAAAAGTGCTTAAAAAAGCCGTGCTATATCCCGTGATGACGCCGAAAGGCACAGTGATCACCCGCGGCTGGCCGCTCGACCCCCGCGCCGGCGAGCGTGTGGACCACCCGCACCACGTGGGAATCTGGCTCAACTACGAGGATGTGAACGGTAACGATTACTGGAACAACTCCGACGCGGTCAACCATGAAAGGCGCGCGTACGGCACCATTATCCACACCGGAATCACTTCGGTGAAAAGCGGCAAGGACAAAGGCGAGCTCACGGTAACTGCCGACTGGGTGGATAAAGACGGCACGCTGACCTTGAAAGAGGTAACCAAATATACATTCAGCGGCAAAGGCGACACCCGTATCATCGACCGCTCGACAACGCTGACGGCCGTACTGCCGGAAGTGAATATGCCCGACGTGAAGGACGGCATGTACGCGATCCGCGTGGGGCGTGAGCTGGAATTGCCATCGACCAAGCCGGAGATTTTTACCGACGCGAGCGGCATTGCCACCAAAGTGCCCGCATTGAACAATGACGGAGTAACCGGCAATTACCGCAACAGCAACGGCATCGAAGGTGAGACGGTATGGGGTAAACGGGCAATCTGGTGCAACCTGACGGGAAAGATCAATGACGAGAATATCAGCATTGCGATGATCGACCATCCTAAGAATGTCGGTTATCCGGCTTACTGGCATGCCCGCGGGTATGGCCTTTTCGCTGTAAACCCGCTGGGTATGAAGGCGCTGAGTGACGGCAAGGAGACGCTGAATTTCAAACTGAAAAAAGGCGAATCGACCACGTTCCGCTACCGTCTGGTAATTGCCTCCGAGCATTTGAAAGATGCCACCCTCAATGACCTCGCCGCGGCTTATGCCAAGACCGAATAGTGTGTAACCAGCACCGGTGCGCTACCGCCTAATAATTGCTTCCGGGCATTTGAAAGGTGGTGCATTGAACGGCCCCGCTCCCGGCGAAATAGTTTGTAAATAGCAGATAGAATGGGTAGCCAGCGACTTTTCGCTGGCTATTTTTTGTGACCCTGAAATCTGCCGGTATGGATTTGGAACACTACGAAATCGAGAAACTGGATGAGCTAAGGTACCGGTTTTACAGCGTCGGGCCGAAAGGCAAATTTGAAATGCGGGTTAAGTTTACGTATATCTGGCAAAACACATTCAACCTCGGCTGTGGCTTACTGGACCCCATATCCGAAGCATTAGACGATCGGGTGTAGCTTAGAAATAGCGATAGCCAGAAGATACTGGCCACAGTGGCCAATGTTGTTCTTTTGTTTCTGGAATTGCGCCCGTCGGTACGCGTGTTTGCCACCGGAAGCACCAAAGCGCGAACGCGGCTGTATCAAATGGGCATCAATAAGGCATTGCCGCTGTTGAGCGACTACATTGTCCAGGGTTACAAGCTGGAAAGTCGCTATGACGACGTGGGAGTGAAAATCGCCGCCCGAAGAGGAGGATGGCGTGAAATCCAACTCGGAGTTGAATACGAGGCGTTTTTGATTTACACAGAATCAATTTTAAATTAGTATATACTAAATCGGAATGCCATGTCGCTAATTGAAATGAGAAAGATCAAGGTGAAACCAGCCAGCGGGCAGATCGTGCGTCCGGTTAATGAGGACGAATTCTTCGAAAAGAAAGCCGAGGAAGCGAGGCGTTTTCTGGAACTCAACCCACCTCCCGAGCATCTTTTTAAAAAGAAATAAAAGCAATTTAACCGAGTGCCGCTACCGCGTAATAATTGCTTCCGGGCATTTGAAAGGTGGTGGATTGAACGGCCCCGCCACCGGCGAAATACTTTGCATCAGGCTGGCGGAGATGGTGATCACCCGGAGGCCCGGATTTTTGCTGCCGGAAGCACAAAGTCAAGGACTCGTTTGTATCAAATGGGGATTAATAAAATTTTGCCGGCATTGAATGGCGACGTCATCGTCGGCTACGCAGTTCAACAAACCAGGGACAACATATCGGGAGAAAATTCGCAAGGCGGCGGCCGATGGTGTTCCATTGAGTCAGGAACGACCTACGAAGCCTTTTTCCTCGAAAAGAATCCCGTCCCCGAGCACCTTTTGAAAACGAAATATCACTTCTCCATTGTTCCCGGCGAATGCCAGCTGAACACGTGATATGTAGCTGGGGTCTTGCCTACGTTGCGGATGGTATGCGTTTGGTTGGAGGCCTGGAAAATGACCGAGCCGGGGCCGATTTTCTTCTTCTCGCCGTTGACGAGCGCTTCAACGGTACCTTCCTTGATAATCAGTACTTCTTCTTCCGGATGCTTGTGCGGCGCATGGGCCGCTTCGCCTGGGTTCAGCGTGGTGACGTGGCATTCCAGCTCGTCGAGCGTGGCCGTTGACGACCTGAAAAATGTGCGAACGGATCCAATCGTCGTATTTTTGACGGCAATGTTATTCCATTCGAATGCGGATGATTCCAGGACGGCGGTTTTGGAACGGGCGATGAAGCAGGTCAATGTGAGACAGACAGAGATAGAGGATACGACCAGGTCGCGTTTGGTAATTTTCATAGAGGAATAGAGAGTAGTTTTCCATAGAAAGACTTCTATGTAACCAGTTTACCTTGATATTTTTATCGAAATAGTTAAAATTTTTAAGTGATTAGTTTAAAACTATTTCCCCGCTTCGCACAAGATTTTGATAATCTGCAAATATGCGCTATCCTTGAAGCGGTAAACGGCGCGTAAACCCGTTGCCATTTTTTACGCTCTGTCATTCATGGAAGATCAATCAAGAAGGAAGTTCCTGCAAAACGCGGGCATGGCGTCGCTCGCTTCGGTGACAGGCGCGGCTGCGGGGCCGGAAAGGACGAAAGAACTTTTTATACACCACGTTTTTTTCTATCTGAAAGAACCCAACAACGCCCAGCACGAGGCGCAGCTGCTCGAAGGCCTGTACAAGCTGGCGAAGATACCCGAAATCCAGTATGTGCATATCGGCAAGCCGGCCGTGACCAACCGTCCTGACCTCGTGAAGGATTACACGGTCTCGTGGATGTGTTTTTTCAAGAATATCATCGAGGAGGAAATTTATCAGACCCACCCGATCCACGTCGATTTTATGAGGGATTATGCGCATTTGTGGGAAAAAATGGTGGTGTACGATTCCATCGGCCCCAAAAATGTCGGATAGCAATGGCTGAGGTTACTACTACAAAGCGGAATGAGAAGATGAAAGAAAATTTCAAGGAAAATCACCCCGAATGCCGGGAAATGATCCTGCCCGTGCGGGACGCGCTCGATGTCATCAGCGGCAAATGGAAAATTTCAATCCTGATCGCCATGAGCCTCGGTAACAAGCGTTTTATGGAGTTACAGAATGCTATTCCGAACATCACGCCGCGCATGTTGTCGAAGGAGCTGAAAGAGCTCGAAATGAACCTGCTTATTGAGCGAAAGGTCTACGATAGTTTTCCCCCGGTAATCGAATATGAGCGTACCGCACATGCGCAAACGCTCGAACCGCTGATCGAGGAGCTGCGGCGCTGGGGGGAATACCATCGGCTGGTCGTAACGGGCACGAACATCCATCACCCCGTAAAAGAGTTCCAGGATTGAGGTAAAGTTTGCGCCGGACCGCCTTTGTGATTTTGCAAGTGAAAACTATCGACAGGATCATGAACCTCTTTACCCGTTTGACTATTTCGCTGGCCGCATTAGGCCTGTCGCTCTCTCCATCGCACGCACAGCAGCGTTCGGACGCGATCCGTTTGAACCAGATCGGCTTCTACCCGGCTGGCCCGAAAGTGGCCGTAGTCGCGTCGGATGCTGCCGGGACGTTCGAAGTGAAAGATGCCAAATCGGGGAAAACGGTGCTGAAAGGCAATCTCGGTGTCGAGCGGACGAGCCAGCATTCAGGCAAGCATACCCGCCTGGCCGATTTTACCGCATTGAAAAAGGCTGGTTCTTATATCGTTGAAATACCCGGCGTAGGCAAATCCGCGCCATTCAAAATCGACGCCCGCATTCACCGCGAGGTCGCCGAGGCTTCATTAAAAGGCTTCTACTACCAGCGGGCGTCCATCGAACTCCCTGAAAAATACGCGGGCAAATGGGCACGCCCTGCCGGCCATCCCGACGATAAAGTCCTGATCCACGCCTCCGCGGTGTCGGATGGGCGGGTAGAGAATGCCGTCATTTCTTCAACGCGGGGCTGGTACGATGCCGGCGATTATAACAAATACATTGTCAATTCGGGCATTACGATGGGCACATTGCTGTCGCTGTACGAAGACTATCCTGCTTATTTCGAAGACTTTAACACCAATATTCCCGAAAGCAACAACGGCGTCCCCGACCTGCTGGACGAAGTGGCCTGGAACCTCCGGTGGATGCTCACCATGCAGGACCCTGCCGATGGCGGTGTTTATCACAAACTCACCAACCCGCGTTTCGACGGAATGGCAATGCCGGATGCCGCAAAAAATCCCCGTTATGTGGTGCAAAAAGGCACGGCAGCAACGCTCGATTTTGTCGCCGTGATGGCGCAGGCCACCCGCGTTTTCAAGAATTTCGACCATAAATTCCCCGGCCTGGCCGACTCCTGCACGACTGCCGCCGTGAAAGGCTGGCAATGGGCCGAAAAGCACCCCGCCGTGATGTATAACCAGGACGAGATGAACAAGCAGTTCGATCCGGACGTGGTGACTGGTGCTTACGGGGACCGGTCGGTGAAGGATGAATGGATATGGGCAGCTTCGGAAATGTTCGCGCTTACCGGCAAGGCCGAATACCTCGAAAAGGTGGATTTGGAACTCTCGCAGGCATTTGCGTTGCCCACATGGAGCCAGGTTAAAACGTTGGGCTATTACACCCTTTTGCGGCCACAGCAACATGTGGCGATCAAGCCGGAGGTTTCGAAGGCGATTCAAAAACAGCTCATTACCTATGCGGACGGGCTGCTTGCAGACTTGGACAAACAACCTTACCACACGGTCATGGGCAAGGCAGCGCAGGACTACGCCTGGGGAAGCAGCTCGGTGGCGGCAAATCAGGGCATCGCTTTGCTGAATGCTTTTCGTTTGACCAAAAATCAAAAATACCTGCACGCGGCGCTGGGCAACCTGGATTACCTGCTAGGCCGCAATGCGACAGGCTATTGCTTTTTAACGGGCTTCGGTTCGAAACGCGTCATGCACCCGCATCACCGTCCCTCCATTGCGGACGGTATCGTAGATCCGGTACCGGGGTTGCTATCCGGCGGGCCAAATCCGGGGCAGCAGGACAAATGCGCCGGTTATCCCAACAAATTTGCCGATGAATCATTCGTGGATCACGACTGCTCGTACGCTTCCAATGAGATCGCCATCAACTGGAATGCACCGTTGGTGTACCTGGCGGCTGCATTGGAAGCGTCGATGCAATAGCGGCTTATCAGGCTTTTTTGCCCTTGACCGGTACGGTTTCGGGGGTTTCGTTATAGCCCTTCTTTTTCGTCATATTGCCTTTTTCCGATTTCTGAATGGCTTCCTCTTTGATCTTTCCGGAAGGTTGCAGGCTATCGTCTTTTTGTTTCGCCTTACTTCTCAGGCCGCCCTGGCTGGGTGAGCCGCCCTCTACGTCTTTGCTTTTGGTTTCCGTTTTCATGGTTTCTGAGGTTTGATGCTTGCATTACAATTTCCGTTCCTGCCGCATTGGCCTTACTTTTTTAGCAAATTTCAGTAGAACGCCCTCTTCGGCCGACTCTTTATCAAACTACAATCCGACAAACCGCATGAACCTCTTCAAATCCATCTCTCAATTACGTACGCTGCTTAAAAACATAGACATTGAAGCGATAGGCAAGCTGTCGCAAAAAGTAGACCTGAACCAGCTGATGGGAGTCGTCTCCAAAATGAGCGATGAAGACCTGGGCAAAATGCTGAAATTCATGCAGTCCGGTTCGGGTAAAAAGAAAGCGCCACCCGTCGTGAACGGTGATTTCTATGAACTCGCCTCGACGCTTAACCCCGAAGAACGGGCCATTCAGCAAAAGGTGAGGGAGTTTATGGAAAACGAAATCAAGCCGATTGCTAACTACTATTGGAATAATGCGCAGTTTCCAATGCATATCATCCCGCTGATGGCGAAGCTGAATATCTGCGGACTTACGTACCACGGCTATGGCTGCGCAGGCCGCTCGGCTTTGCTGGAAGGGTTTATCGCGATGGAAATGGCACGCGTTGATTCGTCCATCTCGACCTTTTTCGGCGTCCATAGCGGGCTGGCGATGGGTTCGATTTACCTCTGCGGTTCGGAGGAGCAAAAGCAGCAATGGCTCCCGGTCATGCAGCGTATGGAGGTGATCGGTGCATTCGGGCTTACGGAACCGGAAGTAGGATCGGGGGCGGCCGGCGGGCTCACCACCACCTGCAAGAGGGAAGGGGACGAGTGGGTGATCAACGGACAGAAGAAATGGATCGGTAATGCCACGTTTTCGGACATTACCATTATCTGGGCGCGTGACCTGGATGACAACCAGGTGAAAGGATTTATCGTGCGGAAGGAAAATCCGGGTTTCAAAGCGGAGAAAATGGAAGATAAAATGGCGCTGCGGACGGTGCAGAATGCCCTGATCACCCTCACCGACTGCCGGGTACAAGAGGCCGACCGGCTGCAAAACGCCAATTCCTTCAAGGACACCGCCAATGTGCTGCGCATGACCCGCGCCGGTGTGGCCTGGCAGGCGGTAGGATGCGGCCGCGGCGCGTATGAGCTCGCATTGAAATACACGATGGAAAGAAAGCAATTCGGCCGACCCATTGCCGGGTTTCAGCTCGTGCAGGACCTGCTGGTAACGATGCTGGGCGATCTCACGGCCATGCAAACGATGGTTTACCGGCTATCGCAATTGCAGGATGCCGGTGACCTGGCCGACGAGCACGCGTCGCTCGCGAAGGTGTTCTGTACGCTGCGTATGCGCGCGATCGTGGACCACGCGCGGGAGCTTTTCGGCGGCAACGGCATCCTGCTCGAATACGACATCGCCCGTTTTGTGGCTGATGCCGAAGCCATTTACTCCTACGAAGGCACGAAGGAAATCAATTCGCTCATTGTCGGAAGGGCCATTACAGGTGAAAGTGCGTTTGTGTAGTGTGAAAACAGGGCGCATTACAATGTGCCCGCCTTCATTTTGATCAGGGGGATTTCAAAAGCCTGGTAAGCCTGGCCGGTGATTTTTTGCGCCTCGACGGCTTTGGTTTGCCATTCGATAGCCTCGTCTTTGCGGCCTAACTTGTATAAAATATGGGCGTAAGTGTCCAGGTAATTCGGATCGCCGAGCTGGTAGGGCGTCTGCACGGCGCGGGTGCCTTTGCGCTCCGCTAATTCCATCGCTTTCTGGGACCAGGTCAATGCTTTTGCCAGCGCTTCCTTGTCGCGCGTGAGCTCAAAGATGTGGTATGCATGCTCATTCAGCTCTTTGTGGATAAACTGCGAGGGCGGCATGAATGCAATCGACATGGCCGTAACGCCTGTTTCGTCCCGCTTCGGCTGCTTCTTCCTGTTCATTAAGGCGCGGCGCTGTACGTCGAAGGCAGCGTCGTCGATGGCATTCAGCGAGTCGACAGTGAGGGGCATATAGTGGGTTTCAACGAGTTTGGACACCTGCGCAATGTATTTCCGGGTGTCGCGGATGCCGTAATAGTAGCGGATCAATGCCTTATCGTACGCCATTTCGCTCTGTCGGCGGTCGGAAAGGTCACTATCCCTTGCAAATTCGGCAATTTTGACGGCGTAGTCTTCGTCCCTTTTCCGGATTGCCTGCACGAAAGAGTTTTCCATGATGCCCTCGTTCACCAGCTTTCGGTTTTCAGGGGTGGATGATTTAAAAATACTGTCGGTCAATGCCTGTGGCGCCTGGCTTTTAATCCGCTGATAAGCCTGGCTGTTCAGCGCCGGCGCGAATTCGTAGATTTCCTTCACGGTCTGAAAGCGGCGCAGCGAATCCTCGGGTAATCCGGTAACATATTCGTCGAGCAGGCCGTCGATCGCCATCGAGGCTTCCCGCTTTTTAGCCATATACTCTTTCAAAAAAACGGCATCGCGCTTGCCCGATTTGTATTCTTTGTCATAATCCGCAAGCTGCTTTTTGCCTTTGCGGCTCCATGCCACCTTTGCGCCCTGCTCGTAGGTTTCCCAATCGCTCGTCGAACCGTTGTTGACATGCAGGATATTGCCGTTCGGGTCCACGTAAAGCGACAGCAGCGAGCTCATAATGCCGAATTGCTGCGCCAGGCTCCGGCCGTTCGGCGTGGCCACATTGCACCGGATGCAGATAAAATTATCGTCAAACATATCTTTCAGCTCCGGCTTGCTGAAACCCATCGTAGCTACCTCGTTGCATTGCACGCAGTCGCTGTTTTCAAAATGGATAAATATCAGTTTGTCCTGCGCTTTCGCTTCTTTGGAAAGCTCTTTCCAGGAGGTATTCGCGTCGACGAATGTGATCTGCGCCCGGCTTTGGAGGCACAAGAGTACGGTAATGGCGAGTAGCAGCTGTTTCATGTTGTATCAATGCGTTTTGCAAATGCAGGGGATCCTCTGCCTATCGTTTCAGTGTACCTGATTTCATTTCGTTCAGGTCTTTTTCCATCGACACCCACGACATGCCGCTTACCTTCTGGGCTTCCACAGCTTTCGTCTGCCATTCGATCGCCTCATTTTTCCGGCCGAGTTTATAAAGTAAATGCGCATAGGTATCCATGTAGGCCGGGTTGCCGAGCGGCAAATGGTTCTTGTCTTTCCTCAGTTCCTCATGCCATTCCATCGACCGCTTCGACCACATTAATGCCCGTTCGAGATCTCGCGGCTGGTTGTTCCAAAGGTAGTAGCGCCACGCGTGATCGTTCAGTTCATGGTGAAACTGCTGCGAAGGCGGCGCAAAGCGGACGGCCTGCTTTTCGCCGGCCGGGCCGAACGGCGTCTGGGCGGCGAGGCTCTTTTGCAGTGCGGCCTCGTCCATTCTTTTGAGCGAATCGACGGTCATCAGCATGTAGTTTTGTTCGATGAACTGGCGGCACTCGCCGAAATAGCTGGCTGTATCTTTTACCTGCTGATAATACCAGAGAACATTCCGGCGGTATTGCAGCATGCCGAGCTGGTAATTTTCGTGATAGGTTTGCTGCGTGTAATATCCGGCCTGGTGTGCCAGCTGCGAATTTTTGGTTTCGACCGCTTTTCGCAAAGTATTTCCGATAATGCCATTATTGAATGCGACCTTTTCGGCTGGCGAAACGGATTTGTACAGGCTGTCGACCATTCCGTGGGGTGCGAGTGCCTGCACGAGTTTATAGGCGCGGCTGTCCATTGTCGGGCCTTGTTGGTAAATGAATTTAATCACGTGAAAATTACTGATTGAATCGACCGGCAGTTTACCTACATATTCATCCAGCAAATCGTGGGTCGGCATATTGATTTCCCGGCGTTTTTGAATAAATGCCTTTAAGAATGCAGCCGACTTTTCGCCGTTTTGATATTCTTTTTCAAAATCGGTTAACTGCTTTCCGTTCCTGCGGCTGAGCGCCACCTGTGCCTGTTCCAGGTAGGCTTCCGGCTGGCTGGTCGAACCATTGTACCGCGTGAGGACATTACCATCGGGATCCGTGTACAAAGCCACCAATGCGCCCTTGATATGCAATTTCTCCGCCAGCTTCCTGCCGTTTTCCGTTTCCACGCGGGTGCGGATCGCGACGAAATTCTTTTGAAATACATCTTTCAATACCGCGCCGTTGAAACCCTGCGAGGCAACCTCGTTACAGTGTTCGCATTCGCTGCTTTCCAGCTGGATAAAAATCAGTTTCTTCCCTTTTTTTGCCGTTTTGGAAAGCTCTTCCCACGAAGTATTCGGGTCGACGAAAGTAATTTGTGCGAGGCTTTTAAAGGAAATGGTTAAGGCAATTACCAGTAGAATTTGTTTCATGTTTGTCAGGTTGATGAGGACATTCAAATGTAATTTAAATTTTGTAACCGATTGTTAAAGCAAAATGAATAATTGGTAAGACAAATGTCAGCGAACGTTGCCATTCAGCCCGGCCTGGTTTAATTTGTACCTCGTAAAACAACTACTATCCACGTGCAGACACCAGTTAGCATCCGGCGCGCATCCGCCGCCGACCGCGAAATCATTTACCATATGATATGCGGATTGGAAAATACGGTCCTCGACCGCGGAGGTTTCGATCGTGCATTCGAACGTAATATCGCCAGCCCGAACATTACCTATTTTCTTGCTGAGCACGGCGGCAAGCCTGTGGGTATGGTGAGCTGCCATATTCAGCCGCTGCTCCACCATGCGGCGCTCGTGTCGGAGATACAGGAAATGTACGTCGAGCCGGAGTATCGCTCGCAAAAGGTGGGGAATGCATTGATGCGCCATGTGACGGCGTTTGCGAAAGGCGAGGGGGCCATCCAAATGGAAGTGACCTCGCGCGCTACCCGTGAGCAGGCGCACAGGTTCTACGAGCGGGAGGGTTTTGCGAAGTCGCATGTGAAGCTGGTCAGGTATTTCAATGAAGCATAAAAAAGCACCGGGCCAACGTCCCGGTGCTTTTTGCATTACCCTAAACCTTCAACTATAACCTTTAAAATCTTAGTATCTGCCTCTGTGACGGCCATCGCGTGACCAGCGGTTGCGGTCGCGGCTGAGCCGGCGGGTATCCGACATGAGCTCGTGCAGGTCGTTGCGGAGAATGCGTTCCTCGCGGTTCGACAGACGTCCGCGGTGGGCGAAATGCCGTTCCTTATCCGAGATGTTCTCGTAACGGTTCATGAGCATATTTGCTTCACGGGAAGTGAGCGTGCCCCATTGCACACCATTGGCTATATTTTGTCGTGCTTCTCTCTGGAGTCTGTTAATCTCGGACATCCCTTCACGGTTATAACCGTCGCGATAATCACCGCGATCGTAGCGCGGACCATATTGGGCGGAAGCATTGGTGAATCCTAATGCGAGAACCACTGCGGCAAAAAGTATCTTTTTCATAACCCAAAAGTTTTAAGTTTCGTGGGTTAGAGGGATAGCTGCGGCAGAGGTTTAAATGGGGATTGTTAACGATTGTTAACCGAAAATGATACTTTTTTAACCGTTTGAAAATCAGCCGCCGATAACCGTGCGAATGGCTTCCTGCGCTTCCGCCAAAACTTCCTCGACCTTTCTGCCGGCCGGTTCAATGCCGGGCAGCACGGTGAAGTTTAAGGTGCAGAAAGATTTGAGGGGGAAAATTCCTTTGCGGTTCATAGCGCCGGTGCCGTCGATCGCCACGGGGACGATGAGCGCATCCGGGGCACGTTTCAGCAGCGTAGCCACACCGCCGGATTGGAACGGTTTCATGGCGCCGCTGGCGGTGCGGGTACCTTCGGGGAAAATAATGGCGGAGGCCTTTTCGTCCTGTATCAGCTTGCCGAGGCGGGCGATCTCGGTAATGGCCTGCTTGCCGTCCTTGCGGTTAATGAGCGCCGCGCCGCTTTTGCGGAGGTTGTAGGAAATGCTGGGTACGCCTTTTGCGAGTTCTATTTTAGAAACGAACCGGGGATTGTACCGGCGCATAAACCAGTAAATAGGGGCGATGTCATAGCTGCTCTGGTGGTTGGCAACAAACACAATGGGCCGGTTGTCGGGCAGCTGGGCAAGGTTTTTGAGCCGGATACTCGCACCGGTGAGGTAGAGGCCGAAGGTGAGGGAGAAATTGAGCCAGTCGACCGATACTTTGTGTGCCTTTTTACCGAATATATGGAATGCGATGACCTGGATAACATGGAAAACTAATAGGGTCAGGCCGAAATGGATCAGGTAGAGGGTACTTAGAACGTAATCGAGGATTTTTCTCATTCTTATTTTTTCTGCAAAAATAGTCGAAAACTGTTTTGGTTATGCCAAATTCTAAAACCTGAAATGATAATTGTCATTCAAATCTTACGTATAATTCACGTTATTTGTAAAATAGTATTTAGTGTTTAAATCGAAATTCCAATGGATATTACACTTTCAGCCGAAAGGCTTGAAGTAATGAAACATATAGGCAAAGACCTCGACGGGCTCATTGCAGAATACCTGAAACCGATCGATGAAAACTGGCAACCATCTGACTTTCTGCCCGATGCTACGAGAGAGGGCTTTTTGCACGAAGTGAAACTGTTGCAGGAAAGTTGCCGGGATTTGCCGTACGATTACATTGCTGTGCTGATCGGGGATACGATTACGGAAGAAGCGCTGCCGACGTACGAATCTTGGCTCGTGGACGTGATCGGCGTGAACCAGGTGGACGAGCCGGAATCGGGCTGGGTGAGATGGGTGCGTGCCTGGACGGCGGAGGAAAACCGCCACGGCGACCTGCTGAACAAGTACCTCTACCTCTCGGGCCGTGTGAACATGCGCGCCATGGAGGTTTCCACGCAATACCTCATCGCCGACGGTTTCGACATCGGCACCGACCGTGATCCTTACCGCAACTTTATTTATACCTCTTTCCAGGAGCTTGCTACCAACCTCTCGCACCGCCGCACGGCCACGCTCGCGAAGAAGTTCGGTAACCCGCATTTGTCCAAAATCTGCGGTGTGATCGCGTCCGACGAGATGCGCCACGCGAAGGCTTACAAGGCTTTCGTGACACGCATCCTGGAAGTGGACCCTTCGGAGCTCGTGCTCGCGCTGGAAGATATGATGAAGAAAAAGATTGTTATGCCTGCGCATTTTATGCGTGAAACCGGCGTGAAAATGGGCGAGACGTTCTCCCACTTTTCCGACGCCGCGCAGCGCCTGGGCGTATACACGACCATCGATTACATCGATATCCTCGACGATCTGCTCGTTGAATGGAATATCGGCGCCGTGCGTGATATCAATGAAAAAGCGGAAAAAGCAAGAGATTACCTGATGGCTTTGCCGGCCCGTTTGAGAAGGGTCGCCGACCGCACCCGCGTTCCCGAGCTGGCTTACGAGTTTAGCTGGATTAGCCGGTAATGACCGCCGACCGCTGACGACTGACCGCCGACCGCTGACCGCCGTTTTTTTGGGAATACTGAAAAATCTGACCGCCGACCGCTGACCGCCGTTTTTTTGGGAATACTGAAAGAATCGGCTGTCGGCCGTCGGCCGTCGGTCATCAGCTGTCAGTCGTCGGCCGTCAGTCGTCAGATTACTCCAACAACATCACCGCCCCCTTCTTGCTGATTACCTTTCCTTTCGTCGAAACTCCTTCGATTTCCCACACGTAAGTGCCCGAAGCAGCGGCGCTGCCCTTGAAAGTGCCGTCCCAGCCTGCATTCAACTGATTGGTAGAGAATACCACCTGCCCCCAGCGGTTGTAAATACGAAAGTAACGGATCGTTTCGATGCCGTTGACGACCGGGAGCAGCAACTCGTTCCTGCCGTCGCCGTTCGGCGTGAATGCTGTGGGGATATTAATGCTTTCCTGTCGTTTGATCGACAAATTCACCTGCCCCTGGCCCGTACAGCCCAGCTCGGAAGTCACATCGACGGTGTAGGACCGGTCTTCCAGCAACAAGGCAATCGGGCTCTGGATGTTCGGGTCGTTGAGGCCATCGGCCGGAGACCACAGGAATCTTGCCTGCGCGTAATTTTGTACCTGCGGTGAAGTAGCATTCAGCTGGAAAGGCACATTGTATTCCACGACGGCATCAGGCGTCACATTCACCTCGATTTTCGGTGCTATACCCACGCGAATGGTGTCGGTTTGCGTACAGAAGCCCTTGGTTGCCGTCACAATGTAGGACGTCGTAGCAGGCGGTGCAGCAATGGGCTCGCGTGCCGTGGCATTGTCCAGCCCGGCCAGTGGCGACCATGCGAAGGACTCGCCGTTACTTTCCGTCACCAGCTGCACCGATTGTCCTTCGCACACGGTCGTATCGGGCATGATGCGGACGTTGATATCGCTTGTGAATTGCAGGGCCACATTTTTACCTACCACGCAGTCGTTGCCGTCTTTGACGAACACCCGGTAATTACCCGCCGGCTTTTTGAAGATGTTTGAAGCCTGGTAGTTCACCGAATCCATGGAATACTGGTAGGGCGCGGCGCCGTCCTTGGGCGTAAGCGCGATGGAGCCCTCGGTACCGGTGTCGCAGTTGCCGGCTGTCACACTGGTCGTAAGGTCGAGGTTGCTGATAATCGCTTGCTTGCTGTTTTCGAGTGGCTTGTTCGGACATCCGGGGTTGGCCACCGTGAGCGTGATGTTCTTTTTGCCGGGCGAATTCCAGTTCAGTACATAAGGCCCCATTCCCGACCCGGATACCACGGTACCGCCGTCCCAGTCCCACTTGATATCATACCCCGTTCCCGGCGCCGGAATGGAGCCCGTGTATTTGATTTCGATGTTTTTGGGAAACTCGCAGGTAGGATTAGGCGAGATCGAAAAGTCGGCGTAGGAGTTGATATTGGCCTCGTAGCAGATCTCTGAGAACGATTTATCGACATCCGTTTTGGAAAAATACCGGTTATGGAATGCGAGATACGCAAAATTTGCCTCACCCGATTCGCAGGATTTGATCTGGTCGTCGCGGAAGATGTAAATTGGCGTGCCCGCTTTTCCT
The DNA here is from genome assembly GCF_000382205.1 of Dyadobacter beijingensis DSM 21582. Classification (GTDB taxonomy): domain Bacteria; phylum Bacteroidota; class Bacteroidia; order Cytophagales; family Spirosomataceae; genus Dyadobacter; species Dyadobacter beijingensis. Next base: position 964,763 of record NZ_KB907789.1, on the reverse strand, counting down.
ACGTAGTTCTTTTGTAAATCTTTATATGAAGTAAAAAGCTGATTGTCAACATACACGCTCACGGTGCCTGTCGCGCCGTCACGCGTGAATGTGAGCAGGTAATAGGTAGAATTGTCGAAATACGGGCAGTTTCCCTGGATGCCGTTGGGATAAAAATCAAGGCAACGCTCGTTGGAACCGGGCGGTTTTTTGAAATAAATACCATTATCCGATGCGCCGTTGGAAAAGTCGATGATACGTGTCCAGTCAGGTCCCCAGGCGGTCACTTTCAGGTAAAGCTGGATGGTATATGTTTCGGTGACGAGGCCGTTCGTATTGGGATACATGAAACCCCAGTTCAGATTATTGTGGTAAACTGCCCTTTGCACACCGCAGGGAAGCACGTCACGGGAGAATATCCCCGGCAAAGTACCGGCCGCACACGAACCCAGCGCCGCAGCCAGCTGCAAATCGGGGCCGCATTCGGGCTTCGCTACTTCGAGATTGTTATTGAAACGGTAGGTATGCTTGGTTTGTGCCCGGGCAAATGGCACGTAAAAAAGAAGAAAAAGAAGAATATGTAAAGCATTCCACTTCATATCATTGCCCTGCATGTCGAACGTGAGTGTAAAAATCGGGATCCAAAATTACGTGAATTACACATAAATAGATGCCGGGTTACCTCTTTTTTGATGGAACGGGCTAAAAACGGACGAGGCCCGCAAGTGCAGGCCTGGTCCGACAACCATATATATGTGAGAGTTTACTAAGGAATGGCCCTGACGTTACCCCGGCGGATCATGAGATTATCCTTCGTTTTGAGGTCGTCATGCAGCATTTGGCGGAATGTGTCCACGGTCTTCGTCGCGGCCAGTCGCTGGCCTTCCGGTGCCGGGATGCCCATTACATCCAATGCTTTCCGGAGCAACGTTTCGTTCTCGTCACCGAAAGGCAGGTAAGGCACGGTGGCATCTTCCACGACGTAATCGGGCGTCATACCGTTCACAGTCCCGTAGTCCGACTCGCCGTTCGCGTTCGCGGTTTGGCCGAGCATGATGTAGGCACCCCATTTCCAGCGCTCCTGATCGTCGCTGATCAGCGAACCGAAGAGGTTTTTACCTGCGGTGTGCTCCCCGATTTTGATTACGCTCATATAAGGCTTCAACCCGTTGATCACGAGCTCGGAAGCCGATGCTGTACCGTTGGATGTAAGTACGAACACGCGGCTCAGGCTGCTCCCGATATTGTTCGCTTCGTTCAGGAAGTTGTAGTTCAATGCATTGGCACCCTGTGTTTTTTGCCAATAGGCCGTGTATTTGTCGTTCCATTGTTCCGTATAGAAGATTTTGGAACTCGAAATACCGTTGCCGATCAGTGAAGCGAGCGTTTCAGCGGAACTGATATAGCCACCCGGATTGAACCGCAGGTCGAGCACCAGCTCATTCACACCCTTGCTTTTGAAATCGGCAAATACCTGGCGCAGTTCATTATCATATTTCGATTCGTCGGCGTCGGTGCCGGGCACGAACTGGGTGTAAACGAGGTAACCGATATTTTTCCCGTATGCCGGTTTGGAAATCACCGTCGAGAAAAGAACGGGATCTTCGCTCACTTGTGCCTTGGTCATGGTCACCGTCTGGCTGCTGGCCACGATGCCCGACCCCGACACTTCCCCGAGCGTGAATGTGGCCGTTTCGTTGCTGCTAAGCAGGGTCGTGTAATTGGAGGAAGTGAGCTGCGTACCATTCACTTTCAGGAGGATGTCGCCCCTTTTGAGCCCGGCCGTCTCCGCCGGGCTACCTTTTACGACATAGTTCAGAAATGCCGCGATATTGGATTTGCCATTATCAATGTAAGACAACGAGTAACTGATCCCGAAGATCTTGCTGATGCCGTTAAACTCGTTTTGCAATGCATCGATATCGTCGGTCACCATCGAGAACCGGTCGACGGTGGAGCGCTGGTAAACGAGCTTTTCAAAGAAATCATTCGGGTCGATGCTGGTATCGAGGCTGCTTTCGGCGGGAAGGTTTTTGTACCAGAAATACGCGTCGTTCATCACATCATATAGCCAGCTATTGATTTCGGGGTAATCGGCAGCTGTGGTAGAATCCTTCGTCTCGACGGCCGGGTCGACATCCTTGTCCTTGCAACCCACGATCGTCAACGCAAAAGTCAGGACATAAAGAAGATGTAGTTTTCTAAAATTCAACATAGTGTTCAGTTTAAAGTAAAGAAGTAAACTGATTTGACATAGGCCGTATTGCAATAGGAGTTGATCAGTGTTATACTCCTGTTACGTAGGGGGAAGGAGAAATGTGGCGGTTTGGAAGTGAAATTTTGATGCGTGGATTTCGGGGCGCCCCGGCAGGGGCATCCTGTTTGTAGAAACCGATCATAAGCATATAAAACGGCTCCGGCGGAGCCTCCTGACTGGTCTGTTCAGGAAGCTCCGCCGGAGCCATTACGATGGGTGCTTGTTATGATGTTAGAAACAGGTGGGTCCGCTGGGCCCCGTTGATGCTATCCTCACGCGGTTGCCGGTGATGCGAATGGATTAAATGCCTGTCAACCCCCGGAAAAAATTCCTGGCGATGATGGCGTATTCCAGTGGGTTGGCCTTTGCCGGGTCTTGTTCGGCTTCGAGGACGATCCAGCCGGCGTAGTCGCTTTCCTTGATGATCGAGAAAAGGGACGGGAAGTCGATGCAGCCTTCCGGGTCGCCGGGGACGGTGAAAACGCCGTTTTTGACGGCGGTTAGGAAGCTCAGGCGTTCGTCGTGTACGCGTTGGAGCACATTCGGGCGAACGTCCTTTAAATGGATATGCGCTGTGCGGCCGATGTATTTCTGCAACGCCGCTACCGGATCTTCGCCTGCGAAATGGAAATGGCCGCAATCGTAGTTGAGGAACACGTAGTCGGGGTTGGTTTCGTTCAGGAGACGGTCCGTTTCCGCTATCGACTGAATGCAGGTGCCCATATGATGATGGAATGCCAGTTTCATCCCCCGGTCGCGGGCAATCTTTCCCAGCTCGTCGAGGCCGTATGTGAAGCTGTCCCATTCTTCACGGGTGTTCAGCATTCCTTTGCCTTCGAAGACGGGAACATTCATTTGCCCCTGGCAGCTATTACCGGTTTCACCCCCACCGATCACCTTCGCGCCCATTGTTTCCAGGAAATCGAGCAGTTTGGTGAAATTTTCGCGGTTTTCGGCGAAAGATTTGGTCGTGAGTTCGTAGCTGTTCCACTGGTTGCAAATCTGCAAGCCGCGCAATTCCAGCGCCTTTTTCAGCACGTTGGTATCGCGCGGAAATTTGTTGCCGACCTCGCAGCCGGTAAATCCGGCCAGCGCCATTTCACTCACGCATTGCTCGAAAGTATTTTCGCCGCCGAGCTCCGGCATATCGTCGTTGGTCCAGTTAATGGGCGCTACGCCGAGTTTGATGTTGTCGAAATTCATTACAGGAATATCCGTTGTGTTTTCTTGTTTTCTTTGTAAGTCTCAAATGCCTTTTGCACGGTCGCGGAGGTGGATACCTCGGCTACCGGCACTTCCCACCAGGCGTGGTAGCCCTTCACGGTGCGGTAAAGGCTGGTTTCGATGTAGATGACGGTCGTGCGGTCGGCGGTTTTGGATTGTGCCAATGCATCTTCCAATGATTGCCGGTCGGTTGCGCGGATGACGTTGGCGCCAAGGCTCTCCGCGTTTTTAGCCAAATCTACCGGCAGAAAACTCCCCGACAGCTGGCCCGTATTATCCTCCCGATATTTGTACATCGTACCAAAGCGCTCGCTGCCAATGCTTTCCGAAAGTCCGCCGATGCTCGCGTAGCCGTTGTTGTTCAAAAGCAGGATCGTGAAACGAACGCCCTCCTGAATGGCCGTAACGATCTCGTGGTTGTTCATCAAATAGCCGCCATCGCCGCAGATTACGTACACTTCGCGGGTTGGATCGGCCATTTTCGCGCCCAGGCCGGCCGCGATTTCGTAGCCCATGCAGGAAAAGCCGTATTCGAGGTGAAAGTTCTTCGGGTCGGTGGCGCGCCAGAGCTTGTGCAGGTCGCCCGGCGCACTGCCGGATGCGTTGATCATCACATCGCGGTCGTCCATGAAGCTGTTCAACGTACCGATCACGACAGCCTGGTCGATAGGCGGAACGGTACCATTGCCTTCGGCATAGATCTGCGTCACCTCGTCGTCCCACGCTTTGTTGATCTGCGCAATGTGCTGCCGGTAATCTGCGGCTACTTCGTGGCTGCCCAGCAAGGTGCCCAGCTCTTCCAGTACGGCCTTCGCGTCGCCGATCACCGGCAATGCGGCGTGTTTGAATGCGTCGAACTCGCTGATGTTGATATTGATGAAACGGACATCCGGATTTTTGAAGATCGATTTGGAAGCCGTCGTAAAATCGCTGTAACGCGTGCCGATACCGATCACGAGGTCGGCCTGGTTGGCTACGTCGATGGCGTATTTGGTACCGGTAGCGCCCAGCCCGCCGACGCAATACGGCGCGTCGTAACGTACAGCCCCTTTTCCGGCGAATGTTTCGCCGACGGGTATGCCCGTTTTGGAAGCAAAATCATGCAAAACCTCCGTGGCACCACTGTAAATGGCTCCGCCGCCGGCTACGATTACCGGCTTTTTGGCGGATCTGATCCATTCCGCTGCTTGTTGGAGCGTCACCAGGTCGGGGCGCGGTCGACCGACGTGCCACACGCGTTTTTGGAACAGTGATTCCGGAAAATCGTAGGCGTGCGTCTGCACATCCTGGGGCATCGATAAGGTCACGGCGCCCATTTCGGCCTGGGAAGTAAGCACGCGCATCACTTCCGGCAGGGAGTAAATGAGTTGCTCAGGCCGGTTAATGCGGTCCCAGTATTTGGAAACCGGTTTGAAACAGTCATTGACCGAAATATCCTGCGTTCCGGCGCTTTCCAGCTGCTGCAATACGGGGTTCGGTTCACGGGTAGCGAAAATGTCGCCGGGGAGCAGAAGCACGGGCAGCCGGTTGATCGTCGCCAATGCGGCGCCGGTGATCATATTCGTGGCGCCCGGACCGATGGAAGTCGTGCAGACGAATGCACCCAGCCGGTTTTTAACCTTCGCGTAAGCCACCGCCGTATGCACCATCGACTGCTCGTTGCGGCATTGGTAGTAGCGGAAGTCGGGATTTTCCTGCAACGCCTGACCGAGCCCGGCCACATTACCGTGCCCGAAAATGCCGAAGCAGCCGCCGAAATACGGTTTTTCCACGCCGTCGCGCTCGATGTATTGATTTTTTAGAAACATAATGGTAGCCTGCGCCACCGTGAGTCGTCTTGTCATGTCTTGGATTGTTTACCGTTCGAACAGAACCAGTTCCTTCATGCGCTGAAATCGCCCGCCTTGCCGGTACAACCGAACAGGTCGAATTTTTTCAGCATAAATTGTTTGTATTCCTCCATGAAAATCTTCCCGGGCGTGGTAGGGGCAAATTCCTCGGGACGGTCGCGGAAAAACTCGCGGTTCACCATTGTCCAAAGCAATCGGGTATCGGTCGCGATGTTGATCTTGCAGATTCCCAGCGGAATAGCCTTGCGCACTTCTTCTTCCTGCACACCTTTGGCATCGGTTTTCAGTTGCCCGCCTGCTGCGTTGATGCGTTCGATCACTTCGGGAACGACATTGGAGCCGCCGTGCAGTACCAGCGGAAAGCCGGGCAGCCGTCGCTGGATTTCTTCCAGGATATGGAATTGCAACCCCTGACCGCCCGAAAACTTGTAAGCACCGTGGCTCGTACCCACCGCGATGGCCAGGCTGTCGCAGTCCGTCGCATGTACAAAATCGACTACCTGCTGGGGATTGGTATAAAATGAATGCTCGGCATCCACCGTGAGGTCGTCTTCCACGCCGGCAAGTACGCCAAGCTCCGCTTCCACGCTGATGCCTTTCGCATGGGCAGCGGCTACGACGGCTTTGGTGCGGGCCACGTTTTTGTCAAAATCATCGTGCGAAGCGTCGATCATCACCGACGTGTAGCCGCCTTTTTCAATGGCGTCGAAAATATGCGCTTCGTAACCGTGGTCCATGTGGATCGCGTACGTCACTTGCGGGTAAATGCGTGCGGCTGCGGCGATCATGGACAGGAGCATGTCCGCATGCGCATAATCGCGGGCGAAGGGCGTCGTCTGCACGATAAAGGGTGCATTTGCTTCCTGTGCCGCCGCGAAAAGGCCGTGGATTTCTTCCATGAAGAACACATTCACCGCCGGGATCGCATACCGGCCGTAGCATTTTTCAAAGAGTTGACGCGTTGTCAGTAACATAGGTTTTACCAGAAAATCGTATACAATGCCGCCAGTACGCCGCAAATCAGTACCGAGCCGATCGCAAAGCTCTTACCGGGCTGGAACATCGAAGCTTCGATGTCGAGCGCCTTCGGGTTGTTCCTGCTCTTGGGATCAGCGAGGGAAATGGCCGCGATCACCACGCAGAGGATCACGAAGATGTAGCCCATGCGGTCGAGGAACGGGATTTCGGGGTACATAAACTTGCCCGCTGTCGACAAAGGGATCGTCAGCAACGCGGCGGTCAATGCGGCGGCCGAAGTAGTCCGTCTCCAGAACATACCGAGAATAAAAATGGCGAATACGCCCGGTGTGATGAAGCTGCTGTACTCCTGGATGAACTGGTAAGCCTGATCGAGCACGCGAAGCTGCGGCGCGATGAGGATACCAATGCCCATCGCGACGTAGATCGTGTAGCGGCCCACGCGCACGAGCTGGCGTTCGGAGGCGTGCGGGGCAATGTATTGTTTGTAAATATCGAGTGTAAAAATCGTCGAAATACTGTTGGCTTTACCGGCCAGCGACGCTACTATGGCGGCGGTCAGCGCGGCGAATGCCATTCCTTTGAGGCCCGCCGGGAGCAGGTTCAGAAGGACCGGGTAGGCGTGGTCGGGTTTTACGACTGAGCCGTCGAGCATTTCCTGCTGGAACATGCCGTTTTGGTATAACACAAATGCCGCAATGCCGGGAATTACCACGATGATCGGGATGAGCAGTTTGAGCAATGCAGCGAACAGAATGCCTTTACGCGCCGTTGGCAGGCTGGCCCCAAGGCTGCGCTGGATGATGTACTGGTTACAGCCGAAATAGGCGAGGTTATTGATCCACATCGCACCGATGATCACCGATAAGCCCGGAAGGTCCTTATAGAAAGGATTATCTTTTGGAAGGATCATATGGAAATGGGAATCGGCCTGTTCCTTAAGCAATCCGAGTGCATTGAAAATGCCGGGCCTGTTGAAATGTTGCGATACGAGGTCCAATGCAAGATAAGTAGTGGCCAAACCACCCAGAACGAGCACGATAACCTGCACCACGTCCGTGTACCCGATCACTTTCATGCCGCCGATCGTAATGACGACCGCGAAAAGCCCCAAACCGATAATGCCGTAATTGAAGTCCAGTCCAGCTGTTACTTCGAGCGCAAGCGCGCCGAGGTACAGGATGGACGTAAGGTTGACAAATACATATAATAGCAGCCAGAAAACAGCCATAATCGTCGCAACGGTAGGATTATACCTTTCCCGCAAGAACTGCGGCATAGTGTAAATCTTGTTTTTGAGATACACCGGCAGGATAAACAACGCCACGACGATCAGCGAAGCTGCGGCCATCCATTCGTAGGAAGAAATGGCCAACCCGATGGCAAACCCCGACCCCGACATCCCGATGAAGTGCTCGGCCGAAATGTTCGAGGCGATGATCGAAGCACCGATCGCCCAGAATGTCAGCGAACCTTCCGCGAGGAAGTAGTCGGTGGAACTAACCTCTTTCGAACTCTTCTTTTTGTAAATCCAATAACCGTAAGCGGAAACGCCTATCAGATAGATGAAAAATACTACATAATCCAGCGATTGCAGACCGGTTGCGGACATTCTTATGAAAGGGTTAGTTGATTAAAAGGTATGGTGGCGGTGGTAATGGTTACAGGTGGCCAGGTGTTGCAAATCCAAACTTATTCATTTTCCACTACACCTGACCATTCCTGACTACAAATGACAATATCTAACCATTCCTGACTATTCCTGGATCGCTGTTGCTTCTTGCAGCACCTCGTCGAGTTTAACGCTGCGGCCTTCCGTGAGCGATTTCATCGCTGCAATACCGATCGCCGTCGCCATCAGCCCGTCGTGCGCGTCTACCGGGGAAGGGGTGTCTTTCAGCACGCAGTCGATAAACGTTTTAAGGCAAACGCGGTAGGCCGTCTCGTACCGTTCGAGGAAGAAATGCAGCGGGAGCGAGCTGTGGCCGCCGTTGCTGTCGAAATGGATGAGCGTATCGGTCGTATTGTTTTCGGCCTTCGCCATGCCTTTCGACCCGAAAATTTCCAGTCGCTGGTCGTAACCGTATACGGCCTTGCGGCTATTGTCGATCACACCGATCGCGCCATTTTCGAAAGTCAAAACGATCACAGCCGTATCGATATCGCCGAATTCCCTGATCTCCGGGTGAATGAGCGCATCGCCTTTCACAAATACCTCTTTCACCTCGCTTCCGACAATGTAGCGCGCCATATCAAAGTCGTGGATCGACATATCGAGGAAAATACCGCCCGATACTTTGAGATATTCCACGGGCGGCGGTGCCGGGTCGCGGCTGGTAATGCGGAGAATGTGCGGCTCGCCGATCTTGTTGTCTGCCACGAGATGGCGCACATTGCTGAAGTTCGCATCGAATCGGCGGTTAAAGCCGAGCATAAGCTTCACATTGTTGTCCGAAACCGCCTTTTCCGCTGCCTGGATCGCTTCCAGCGTAACATCGAGGGGTTTTTCGCAAAAAACATGTTTCCCCTTCTCGGCCGCAGCTACGGTGTACGGCACGTGGAATGGGGTAGGCGAGCAAATGATCACCGCTTCTACATCAGGGTGGTTGATCACGTCGTAGGCGTCGGTAACCACTTCGGGAACGCCCAGGTTACGCGCGAATTCATGGGCCGCAGGCGACAGGTCGGAAGCAATGATCACTTCCGCGTCGGGCATGTGGTGCACCAGATTGCTAAGGTGGATCTGGCCAATCCGGCCCAGTCCGATCACACCGGTTTTAAGTTTTTTAGTCATCTTTCTTGTCTTGCGAGCGAGTTGGACCCGTCGACCGAAGTCGGCGGTCAAGAGATTAGAGTGATTTGTTTCTAGCCGTCGACTTCAATCGACGGGAAAGATTGTTATGCGAATTGTTTTGAAATTTTCTTAATCGACGATCCATAGTCGGCGGTCAGGGCCGCGGGCCCTAAAATTTCCTGTTCCATTCTTTCAGCCAGCGTTCGATGACAACTTTGGTTTGAGTAAAGAACTCAACCGCATGCTTGCCCTGGCCGTGAAGGTCGCCGTAGAAGCTGTCCTTCCAGCCGGAGAACGGAAATTGCGCCACCGGAGCCGCTACGCCGATATTGATACCGATATTCCCGGCCTCCGCTTCGTGACGGAAACGACGCGCATTCAGGCCGCTGCTTGTGAAAATGCAGGCCATGTTGCCGTATTTGCCTGAATTAATAAAGCGGATAGCCTCGTCGATGGTATTGATGTGCACCAGGCTTAGTACCGGACCGAAAATCTCCGTCGAAGCCAGTTCGCCATCCAGCGGAATGTCTTCGATGATGGTAGGGGCAATGAAGTTCCCGTTTTCATAGCCGCTCACCCTGGCATTCCGCCCGTCTACGAGTAGTCTGCCTCCTTCATTCAAGCCTTTGTCAATCAAAGTGTTAACGCGGGTTTTGCTTTCCTGTGTGATAACAGGCCCCATCAGCACGTCCGCATCCAGGCCGAATCCGGTCTTGCGGTTCCGCGCCGATTCCACGAGGCTTTCGGTAATGTCTTTGTGCTCGCCTACGGTGATGATCGTCGAGGCGGCGAGGCAACGCTGGCCGGCGCAGCCGTACACGCTGTCGATCACGATCTGGGAAGTCATTTCGATATCCGCGTCAGGCAGCACGATGACCGGGTTTTTGGCGCCCCCCTGTGCCTGCACGCGCTTGCCGTTGGCCGAACCTTTGGCATACACATAACGAGCCACATTGGAAGAGCCCACAAAGCTGATGCCTTTGATGACCGGGTGTTCCAGAATGGCATCCACCGTCTCGCGGGCGCCCTGCACGAGGTTCAGCACGCCTTTCGGGAGGTCGAGCTTTTCCATCAATGCCACAATCTTTGTCATCGTCAGCGGCACTTTTTCCGATGGTTTGATAATGTAGCTGTTCCCGCAGGCGAGGGCGTAGGGGAGGAACCAGAACGTGATCATGCCCGGGAAGTTGAACGGCGCAATGCACGCGCACGGGCCCAGGGGCTGGCGGATCATGTATTCGTCGATGCCTTTTGCGATGTCCTCGGAAAATTCGCCCTGGATCAATGTCGGCATACCGCAGGCATTTTCCACGTTCTCGATGGCGCGCACCATTTCGGCTTTGGCTTCGATGAATGTCTTACCGGATTCAAGGACGATCGTCCGTGCTATGTCGTCGGCGTTGTCTTCGAGCAATGTTTTGAGTTTAAACAAATATTGCACGCGCTTGGAAACGGGCGTATTTCTCCATTCCTGAAAACCTTCGTGAGCGGCCGCAGCGGCATCAGCTACGTCCTGCGCCGTGCCGTAAGGTACCTGAGCCAGCACTTCCTGGCTAGCGGGGTTCAGCACATCCACATAATGGCTGGAATGACTGTCGACCCACCGGCCGTTGATGTAATTCTGTAATTTTTCCATTTGGTAGTTAAACTTATAATCCTCCGTATCCTTTTACGAACTCCTGCACCTCGTCGTAGGAAGGCATGAAATTCGCGCAGCCTTCGCGGGTGACGATGATCGCCCCGCAGGCATTGCCCATTCTTACACTTTGATACAAATCCCACCCGCGCAGCAGCCCGAACGAGAAGCCCGCACAAAAAGCGTCTCCCGCGCCCAGCACATTCAAAACTTCCACTGGAAAACCAGGGACTTTCACCTCTTCCTTACCCGGCTGAAATATGGAAGCACCGTCTTTCCCGCGTTTCACCACGAGCGTTTCCACACCCGAAGCGAGGATTTCCTGAATAGCGTTTTCAATGTTCCCCCGGATTTCGGGTGCCGATATTTGCTGGTGTTTGATCAAAAGCTGCTCTTTGTCCGTCAAAAACGTGGCCAGAATCTCTTCCTCCGTGCCTACCACAATATTGAAACTGCCCAATGCCGCACGGATCGTTACGCCGAATGCGCGCGGGTCGAACCACTGGTCGGCGCGGAAATCGATGTCCAGCAGACGGGTTACGCCATTTTTTTTCGCCAGTTCGAGGGCGTAGAACATAGCCGTCCGGCTGGGGTCCTTGCTGAATGCCGTGCCGGAAAACGCCGCCGCTTTGAACTCCCCGAACGGAATGGCCGATACGTGGTCGATGTTCAGGTTGATGTCGGCGCAGTTTTCGCGGTAGTACACGAGCGGGAAGCGGTCGGGCGGCTCGATGCCCAGCACTACGGCCGAGCTGCGGGTGCCTTCTATTGTGGGGACCCATTCGGTAACAATGCCTTCATGGTCAAGAAAATGCTTGATGAAATTCCCGACCTGATCGATGCCGATGCCGGTCAGGATAGCCGTTTCCAGGCCGAGGCGACGGCTTCCGGTAGCGATATTGAGCGGACAACCGCCCACAAAAGCATTGAATGCCTCGATTTTTTCAAAAGGGCTGCCCACGTTGGCCGAGTAGAGGTCAATGGACGAGCGGCCAAGGGTAAGAAGATCGTATTTGCGCATGTTAATGGTTATTTGAAACGTCTATCCGTTCATTTCGGCGGTGACGATCGGTAGTCTCGGGTCGGAGCCTTTCCAGCTGCCGTAGATCCAGTCGTGGTCGGGGTCGGATGTATTGGCGAGCGACTGGTCGCTGCCGGCGAGGAAATTGAGATAGTACACATTGTAGCCGTGGCCTGCCACCACGGGGTGGTAGCCTTTGGGCACGAGTACAGCCTCATTATTTTTCACGCGCACAATTTCATCCAGTGAACGGTCGTCGGTATAGACCTGCTGAATGGCGTAACCCTGCGGCTTGTCGATTTTGTAGAAATAGATTTCTTCCAGGTTCGCTTCTAGTAAAGTACCGTCCTCCGCTACCTTCCGCTCGTCGTGCTTGTGTGCGGGAAAAGAGCTCCAATTGCCCGAGGGCGTGTACACTTCCACGCATACGATCTTGTGGCACCCGAAGCCCGGTTCGAGCAGGCTGTTGATCTGGCGGTTGGCATTATCGCCCCCGCGGTATTCGATCGCCGCTTCCTCGGGGCGCTTCATGCGCGGCGGATGGTCTTCGTCGGAAAGGACTTTGCATATGGCGATGTCGGTACCCGGCGATTGCGCGGTCAGCACAAAGGGTGTGCGGCGGGAGAGGTACATTGCGTGACCGATGCCGCTGAAAACATCCTTGCGGCCATTGCCCGTTTCCCAGACCTGTCCGGCGGCTTCCATTTTGAAATTACCGCCCAGCAAAGCGAAGCAATATTCATATTCGCCCGTGTCGCCCGTGATTTGTTCACCGGGTTCCAGTATTTTAGCTTCAAAGTTCAGGTAAGTCCAGCCAGCCTGTTCGGCGGTGAGGGAATGGTAAGTCTTGTCGTGTGTCCGGGGCTTGATCAGTAGGTTACTCATTGTGGTAATTCCATTACATTTGCACAATGATAGTGTTGTATAAATTAAACACAAAATGTAAATATGTTAATATTGAATGCAAACGTTTGAAAAAATTTCAAAGATTTAATTGCTATAATCCAACCCATGAATTCCTCACGTCCTGTTACGATTAAAGATATTGCACGCCGTTTCCGGTGCTCTCCTTCCACGGTTTCGCGCGCGCTGAATGACCACCCGGCCATTAATGAAGATACCCGCAAAAACATCCAGGAATATGCCCGGGAAGTCGGCTACCAGCGCAATGAAGTGTCGCTGAGCCTGCTTAATAAAAAGACCGCTTCCCTGGGTGTGGTCGTGCCTACGATCAGTAATTATTATGAAACGGCTGTGATTGAAGGCCTGCACACGGTGTTGCAGCCGATGGGTTACACGCTCAATATCTGCGTGACCAATGAAAGCTACCTGCTCGAAAAGGAATCGCTCTCAAAACTGCTTTCCAACCGTACGGAAGGCATTTTCCTGTCGGTTTCGCAGGAGACTTACGACGCGGGCTATTACGAGCACCTTGAAAACGTGATCCAGCGGAAGACACCGCTGATCTTCATCGACCGGGAATATGAGGATTTCGAGACGAGCCGTGCCACCGTGGACGACTACCACGGCGCATTTGCGGCGGTGGAACACCTGGTATCGATCGGCTACAAGCAAATTGCCCATTTGAAGGGTCCTAACGGGCTCACGGTGTCCGAGCAGCGTTTCAAGGGGTATATCAATTGTTTGAAAAAATACAACATGCCCATCCGGGAAGAGCTTATTCTCAATACGAACTTCAATGTCGAAAGCGCCATCCTGCCTACCAAGCGCCTGCTCGAACTCGCCTCGCCACCCGACGCGATCTTCGGCGTAAACGACCAGGTAGCGATCGGCGCGATGCGCGTCGCCAAGGACCGGGGCCTCCGCATTCCGCAGGACATCGGGCTGGTCGGGTTCGACAACTCGCCCATTTCCGCCTACACCTTCCCGTCGCTCACTACCGTTCACCGGCCGGGCCGGAAGATCGGAATGGAAGCCTCGCGGTTGTTTCTCAACCAGTTGAACGGCTCGGGCGACTTTTCTCCGGAAAGCATCGTACTGCCTTCCGAACTGGTGATCAGGGAGTCGTCGCTTCGGATTTAATATCAGTGTATCAGGACATTTAAATACAAAAACGCCGGCAGGAACTCATCCCTACCGGCGTTTTTGTATTTACTCAGCTATCAATAGCCATCATTCTGCTTCAAATATCCAGGCAGGTTCGACGCGCCGTCTATGGCGGTCTGCGGGATCGGGAAGATGCGTTTTTTTACGTCGGCGTTGGTTTTTTCTGTCCATTTGCCTTCGTATTTACCGAAACGGATCATGTCCGGGCGGCGGAGCATTTCCCAGTAGAATTCAAAACCACGCTCGCGGAAGAGCAGGTCGAGGCTCATGCTGGTCAGTGCTGGCGGGGCCAATGTTTTCGTACGGGACGCACGCACGAGGTTCACGTCGGCGAGAGCGCCCGCGGCATCGTTGCTTTTACGGAGTTTCGCTTCTGCACGCATCAGGTATACGTCCGCCAGGCGGGTGATGATAATGTCCGCTTCGCCTCGGTTACGGCCCGTATTCGATTTGCTGCTGAATTCGTATTTTTCCACGCGGTAGCCGGTGTTGTAGTTGCTTCCGGCGGTGGTGAAGTCGATCAGCTCGGTGAAGTTTACGGCCAGGTCGGAGCGGTTACGGGTCACGTAGGTCAGTTTACCCACTTTCAGCTTACCGTCCGGGCAGCGTACGAATGCGCCATTCACGCGCAATGCACCGTATTGCTGGCCTCTCAGGATACCACGGTTGATCTTATAGTCGGCGTCTGCTACGCAGGTGTCTTTCGCATTGGTATAGATCGAAAGGTTCTGCTGGTAAAAACGAGGGTCACGCGACGGATCCACCGCGCCGTAAGCCTGCACCCATGACTGGTAGAAGTCCGAAGTAATACCCGGACCGTCGGTACCATTCGCCGCGGGGAACTCCGCCAATGGGAACTGGTCGCCCGAGATCGAGAAGTAAGCCATCCGGTTGTGTCCGTTCAGTTCAGCGCGCTGGTCTACGGCGAAGATGATCTCTTCGTTCGTATGGTTGTTGTTTCCAAAAATCGCAAAGTAATCGGCGGACAGTTTCGCCTGGCCTGAGTTGATCACTTTGTCGGCGTACTGGATCACTTTGTCCATTTCGTCGGCTTTGAAATCGAAGGTCGTGCCGTAGATGTTGCGATACACTGCCGCATTCAGGTACAGGCGTGACAGCAGGCTCCACACGGCTGCCTGGTTCAGGCGGCCGGGGCCTACCACCGATTTGGGTTGCAATGCCGGTTCCACAGCGAGGAATTCGCTTTCGATGTATTTCACCGCCTCGTCGCCGCGGATAATTTTGGAAGTAGTGCCCGCATCCTCTTTTACGAACACAATACCGAACAAATCCAGCATCACCATATTATAGTAGGCGCGCATCCCGCGTGCTTCGGCCGTAAATAGTGCCGCATTGGGTGATTTCGCCGTTTTTAAGCCTTCGATGGCCGTGATGCACCGCGAAATGGATTGTACCAGCTGGTTCCACGTGTTATTCACGTTCGGGTCGGTGGCGGTAGTATTATGCCCGTGCAAGGCAAGGTAAATACCATTGTCGCCCCAGTCGGTACCACCGCGGTAGGGAAGGATCGCTTCGTCGGTGGAGATTTCCTGCAATGCAAAATAGGTCGTATGCTGGAAAAGGTTAGGCAGCAGCGCGTAGGTAGGCGCAAGCAGGCCGTTCACGGTTTCTTCGTCGGACAGCTTCGTGGTCAGCGTTTCGTCCAGTACTTGTTCTTTCAGGTCGGTACAGGCATTGCTGAGCATCAGCAGGCCGGCTACCGCGAATATGGATGATAGTTTCTTCTTCATGGGTCAATAGTTAAAAACCAAGATTGATCGAGAAAATGACGGTTTTCGCTTTCGGATAGCTCAGGTAGTCGATACCATACGAAGTGATACCGGCAATCGAACGGTCGTTGTTCACCTCCGGATCGTAGCCCTTGTATTTGGTCCACAAGGCGAGGTTCTGGCCGGTCACCGAAATGCGGGCAGTCTGTACCCATTTGTTGATACCGAGCTTCGCGGTATTGAGGTTATAGCCCAGCACAAGGTTGTTCAGACGCAGGTAAGCGCCGTTTTTGAGGTACCTCGTCGAAACACCCGCCGAGTTGTTCACCGATTCTTCCGGCGATGCGAGCGCTTCGCGGGTTACGTTCACACCTTTCGATAATTTCAGTTTGTAAAAATTGGAGTTCGCCGTGTTGTCATACACCTTGTTTCCGGCCACGCCGTTGAAGTTGGCGGTCAGGTCGAAGCCTTTGAAGCTGACATTACCATTGAAATTGTACATACGCGAAGGCAATGCGGTACCGGCTACGATACGGTCGGCGTCGTTGACAATGCCGTTGCCGTCCACATCGCGGAATTTGCTGAGGCCTTTTTCGTCAAATCCGATGAATTCTTTCAGATAGAATGTACCGATCGCTTCGCCGTTGATGTAGCCATTGATGGTCGCCGAAGTAAGGCCGGAGCCCTGTGCCGAACCCGAAGGGATCACCGTGTAAGGCGAATTCTCCACCTTGTTGCTGATAAAGGTGATATTACCGCCCAAGCCATATCTCAGCCCGTTTTCAAGGGTCTTGCGGTAGTTCAGGTCCAATTCGAGGCCCTGGTTGATGATCTGCATATTCGGTACGTTGGTCCAGAAAGTCCCGGCCGGCTGAACAGGATCGGCAGGGATCACTTCAAGCAGGATCTTTTCGGAAGTTTTTCTGAAATAGTCGATCTCACCGCTCAATGCGCCTTTAAACAACCCGAAATCTAAACCGACGTCGGTCTGCTTGGAAACCTCCCACTGAATGTCGGGGTTCGCCAGACGCGTGTAGGTGGTACCGCCCGGATACGTCGTGCCGCCGTCAAGCGGATAGCTCGCCGTTCCCGAAACGACCGATGTAAAACGTGCCTGGGTAATTTTCGATGGAATTTCCTGGTTACCCGTCGATCCCCAGCCCGCGCGAAGTTTCAGCTCGGAGAAGGGCAACGATTTCATGAACGGCTCTTCCGAAATGCGCCATCCCAATGAGAATGAAGGGAACGAACCATACTTGTTGTTCGAACCGAATTTGGAAGAACCGTCCACACGCAAGGTGGCGGTCACCAGATACCTGTCTTTGAAGCCATAGCTCGCACGGCCGAAGAAGGATTGCAGCTCGTTCACGGTCGCAAAGCCGCCCGGCTGGTTCAGTACCAGCGAGAGGTCCTGGCCGAGACCGGGGTTATAGATCGGCTCGATGTCCGAGATCGGGAATTTATTAATGCTGAAATTCCTGCTCTGAATGAAAATGTGCTGATATGAATGACCGAGCAATGCCGTCAGGCTGTGCATTTTGGTATTCATCGTGTAGGTCAGGTAGTTTTCGATCAGCTTGTTCGTGTTGCGCAAACCGTAGTTTTCCAGTCTTCCCGGTTCGGCCGGGATCGTACTCGGCAGGGTTTGTTTATCCTGCGTGGCAGTCGAGTTATCGATGCCGAAGTTCAGCTTGTACACCAGGCCGTCGATGATTTTTACCGAAGGCGAAATGCTGGCCAGTACGCGGTTGGTCGTCAGGAGCTCCTTGTATTGCTGCAGTGCGAACAATGGGTTGGTAAATTCCTCGTAACGAACCAGTTGTCCATCGGCGCCATAAGGTGCGTAAGTAGGGTTAATGGTGATGGCGCTGCCGATCACCCCCGGAATGTTCGGACGTTGATTTTTGGCATTGGTCGCATTCAGGTTCATATCCAGCGTCACGCGGTCCTCGAACAGCTTTTGAGACAGGTTCACGCGGCCCGTGTAGCGGTTTTGCTGACTGTTTTTCAGGATACCCTGCTGCTTCTGCGCTCCGAATGACGCGTAGTAAGTCATTTTTTCGCTTCCGCCGCCTACCGAAATGTTGTGGTTATGGGTCGTGGCGGTGCGGAAGATCTCCTTCTGCCAGTCGGTGTTTGCTTTGCCGTCCACGACGGTAGCACCCAGTTTCGAGGCTTCCGCAAGGAACTCGGGACCGGAAAGTACATCGAGCGGGCGGGCCACATTGGAAATACCCAGACTTCCCGAATAGATTACCGTGGCTGCACCCGATTTACCTTTCTTCGTCGTGATGAGAATTACACCATTCGCGCCGCGGGCACCGTAAATGGCTGTGGCGGAGGCATCTTTCAGTACGTCGATCGACTCGATATCCTGTGGGTTCAGGAAGTTGAGCGGGTTTGCGTCGCCGCCTGTGCCGCTGTTGTCGAGCGCCATACCGTCCACGACAAACAATGGGGTACTGCCCGTACGCACACCGCCCGGACCGCGCACGGTAATGTTGGTTTTGCCGCCCGGCTCGCCGGTTGCCGAGGTAATGTTCACACCCGACACCTTGCCTTGCAGCAACTGTTCGGGCGAGTTGATGATCCCCTGGTTGAACTCGGCGCTTTTCAGGGACTTCATGGAGCCGGTAATGTCTTTTTTCGTTGCGCTGCCGTAACCGACCACCACCACCTCGCTCAGATTGGAGGCAGATTCTTTCAGTTTGATTTCAATGGAATTGGCATTGGATTCGGTCAGTAAAAAGTCTTTCAACGATTGCTTTTCAAAGCCTATGTAGCTGAATTCGAGGTTATAACGGGTGCCGGTTTGCAGGTTGGCAAAGGTGAAAGCGCCCGATTCGTTGGTGGTCGCGCCTTGTTTGTTGTTTCCGTTCGCATCGGAAATCACGACGGTGACGCCGGGAAGGCCTTCGGAAGAACCGTCGGCAGTTACTTTACCGGTGAGCGTAATTTCCTGCATGATATACATGTTGGCTTCAACATGCTTTTTGGGCTGGCCTTCGGGAACCGGTATTTCAGCCGCCGCTACCGCGTGGAGGCCGCAGACGGCCGTCACCTGCATGAGGCAGTTTCGGATTATTCCGGTCCTGACTGATAGAGTCGAAGTTTTTCTCATAGTCGTGGATTATTGGATTTTACAGTGAATAGAAACGGGAACGTGTATGGATTTTTAGTCATATGAGGGAAATTTAGGGTCCTGGGTTACAAGATTACAAATTGTATTTTTAAAATATTTAATAGAATTGATTTGATAGGCTATGCAAACGTTTGAAATTTTGTGCAAACGTTTGAAAAAATATGAAGATTAAATTGGATGAAATTTATATGGCTTGGCGTGGTGTAGGAATAGTGATTGTAAATCATCCAAAAGTCTAACAATGGCCGGAAAAGTTGCATTAAAGCAGCATTTCCAAGCCAAAATTGGCATCAGCGGGAAGAAAAAATGAAGGAATGTGTTTTAAGGAATTGTTAAATCGGCGTGCAGAGGTAGTATGCAATAGAATATTCCCCTTCTAGTCTCCGACCGTGGGAACGCATCGGCAAACTCAGTCGTGAAAGTCGACCAATCCGTATGAATCACATCATAGGGCTTCAAATTGCCCTTGATATCAAATTCCAGGTGTGTGTTTATTTTTAGTTAAATATAACCAAAAATAAAGCTTTAAACATCCTGCCGCAAAACCTCCAGCGGCGGGCGGGAGAGGATGCCGCGGCTGTTGAGCAGGCCGATGACGACGGTGAGCAGCGTGACGAAAAGGAATATCAGTACCACCGGACCCAGCTCGGGGTGGAACTCGGATTCGAAGCTGAACCGGGCGAGCGAGAAGCTGCCGATCACGGCGATGAGGATGCCGGTGAACGCCGCCAGCGAGCCCAGGAAGAAGTATTCGAGGGAGGTGATGACGAATATCTGTTTTCGGCTGGCGCCCAGCGTTCGCAGCAGGATGCTTTCCTGGATACGCTGGTATTTGCTGATCATCACCGAGGCAATGAGAACGATCAGCCCCGTTAGAATGCTGAACCCGGCCATAAAGCGGATGACGAAGCCGATTTTGTTGAAAATGTCGTCCAGCACGCGCAATACCAGGGCCAGGTCGATGATGGAAATGTTGGGGTATTGCCGTACCAGCGCCTGCTGGAAACTGGCCGACACGGCCGGGCTGGGCACGTGCGTGAGCATCGCGTGGAATTGCGGCGCTTCTTCGAGCACGCCCGTCGGGAATACGACGAGGAAGTTGGTGCGCACCTCGCTCCAGTTCACTTCGCGGAAACTTGCGATGGTCGTGGGCATGATGGTGCCCTGCACATTGAAGACGAGGGTGTCGCCGAGCTCCAGACGGCTTCTTTCGGCATAACCTTGTTCGATGGAAATGGGGATCAGGGCCGCGGATTTGTCGTATTTGCCCTGCCATTTTCCCTTTGTGATCTTTTCGGAAGAAGTTGTCGAGTCGCGGAAGGTGACGCGGTACTCGCGGCCGAAAATGCGACGGGACTGCTCTGCGGTCGAGTCGCCCTCGAAGTCGGCGGCGGTTTTGCCGTTCACTTCTTCGAGGCGCATATTCACAATGGGCACGCTCTGGTTAATGGGCACATGCTGCGCTTTGGCAATGGCCAGCACGCCATCTTTCTGGTGGCTTTGGATATCGAAAAGCACCATATTCGGCTGGTTGCCGCTGCTCGACAGCTTCACACGCGTGAGCAGGATGGTTTGTATAAAAAAGAGCGTGCATATCAGCGATGTGCCGAGGCCTACCGATACGATCAGAATGGTCGTCTGGTTGTTGGGCCGGTACAGGTTGGCCAGTCCCTGCCGCCAGAGGTAACTCCATGAATTGGGGAAAAACCTGCGTACGAGCCACATCAGGAGGCTGGCAATGCCGAACAGGATGAGGAACGACGCCAAAATGCTTCCTGTAAAAATGAGCGCCTGGACCCAGGTTTGCATTTGCAGGAACGAAAACCCGAAAATGAACAGCACAATGAGCCCGTACAATGCCCAGCTCACGGCGTCGCGCTCGGGGTGAGAGGCGTCGGAAGCGGAACGGAGCACATTTAACGGCGATACTTTTCGGATGGAAACCAGCGGCGGCAATGCAAAAAGAATGGAAATGAGTACGCCGATCACCAGCCCCTGCGCGATAGCGGGCCAGGAAATGTCCGTACTGAGTTCGAACGGCAGGAGGTCTTTCAGTACCACCGGCAGAAATTGCTGGATAATCGCTCCCAGGATCGTCCCCAGCACGGTGCCGATCAGTCCGATGCCTGCGATTTGGATCAGGTAAATGAGGAATGCCTGCGTCGCTTTCACGCCCAGGCAACGGAGGATGGCGATGGAGTTGAGCTTCTCGCGCACATATATATGTATGGCGCTCGCCACGCCTATGCACCCGAGCAGGAGCGCGACAAACCCGACGAGCGACAGGAACCGCGTGAGGTCACGGAAAGAGCGGCCGGTGTCCTCCTTCTGGCTTTGCACCGTATTGTAGTCGAGGTCGAAACGTTCGAATTTCGGTTGCAGCGTCTTCACCATTTTCTCGACATCCGTTTTAACAGGATATTTGAAATAATACCGGTAACCGACCCGGCTGCCTTTCTGCATCAGGCCTGTCTGGTCCAGAAAACGCATGGGAATGTACACCACCGGTGCCACAGAGGCGGTAATGCCGGTTGAGCCCGGCGCTTTTTCCAGCACGCCCGCAATGGCAAAAGTCACCTCGCCGATCCGGATCGAATCGCCTACCTGGGCACGGTATTGCAGCATTAAAGTCTGGTCTACCAAGGCTTCCTGGCGGCCGCGGAATGTCTTTTCCGCCGACACGGGAATTGTTTCCAGCTTACCGTAATAGGGGAAATCGCCGGTCAATGCCTTTACCTGCGCCAGCCGGCTTCCGCCGCTTTTATTGAAATAAACCATCGACGCGAATGCACGTTCCTCGGAGCGCACCTTGCCCAGCGAATCCACGAATGCCATCGCTTTGCCCTCTATTTTTTTGCCGCTGTAAACCGACAGATCCGCGCCGATGAGCGTTGCGGCCTGGTTGTCAATATTGTCGCGGAGATTATCGCCGAGCGAGTAGATCGCCACGAGCGCGGCGATGCCGAGAATGATGGAGGAAATGAAAAGTGCCAGCCGCGCGCGGTTTTTACGGCTGTCGCGCCAGGCCATTTGCAGTAACCAGGGTAAATTCAGTTTATCGGGGTTCATCGGGAATGTCGGGGTTAGCTTGCCTCCACAATTTTGCCGCCTTTGATGCGGATAATGCGCTGCGTTTTGGCGGCGAGGTCGAGGTCGTGGGTAACGACCACCAGCGTGGTACCGGCCTCACGGTTGAGGTCGAAGAGCAGTTTGACTACTTTTTCGCTCGTTTCGGCGTCGAGGTTGCCCGTTGGTTCATCGGCGAAAAGGATCTGGGGCTGGTTGGAAAATGCCCTGGCGAGCGATACGCGCTGCTGCTCGCCGCCGCTGAGCTGGGTAGGGTAGTGGTGGCTGCGCTCGGCGAGGCCTACTTTATCAAGCAGGTCGAGGGCGCGGGGCTTCACATTCCTTTCACCGCGGAGCTCCATCGGTACCATCACGTTTTCCAATGCGGTGAGCGTCGGCAGGAGCTGGAAATTTTGGAAAATAAACCCCACATACTGGTTCCGTACGGCAGCAAGCTGGTCTTCATTCATGCCGTTGAGGCGCGTGCCGTGAAGTTCCACATTGCCGGAAGTGGAGCGATCGAGCCCGGCGCAGAGGCCGAGGAGCGTCGTTTTGCCGCTTCCCGACGGCCCGACGATCGAGACGGTGGACCCGGTTTCAATGGAAAAACTGATATTGTCGAGGACTTTGAGGGTGCGGTCGCCGCTTTTGTATATTTTACTGACGTCGTGCAGATCGAGTATGGTATTCATCAATCGTTTTTCTTTTATGTTTGCGTGGTGCCCGGTCCGGCTACCGCGAAAGCCTAATTTGGTGCTTTTCGGTTATTGTTTCTCATAAATATAGTTTAAACGGTTTTTAAATGAGAATGAATGGCCCGGTATGCCTTTTTTAACTATAAAATCCATTCCTTTTGATACCATTATGATTGCTGTGCGTCATTTTAAATCATTTTTAGCATTATTATGCGCGCTCGCCGCCACGCTGTTCTCCTGCGGTGGGGAGCCAAAAGAAAAGTCGGAAACAAAAGCCGGTTCGACCGAAACGGCTTCGAAAGCCCCGGCTGCCAAAAAGAAGGTCATCGTATTCTTCGGCAACAGCCTCACGGCAGGTTACGGCCTCGACGATCCCTCGCAGGCATTCGCGGGGCTGATCCAGAAGCGTATCGACTCGCTGGGACTGAATTACAAGGTCATCAATGCCGGCGTGAGCGGCGAAACTACATCTGGTGGTAACAGCCGCATCGACTGGCTGCTCAAACAACCGCTCGACGTGTTCGTTCTCGAACTCGGCGGTAACGACGGCCTTCGTGGTATCCCGGTTTCGGAAACGAAAAAGAACCTGCAAGCCATTCTCGACAAGGTGAAAGCCAAATACCCGGACGCCAAACGCGTGCTGGCCGGCATGCAGATCCCGCCTAACATGGGCCAGCAGTATGCGACGGAATTTAAAGCGGTATACGGCGAGCTTGCCAAAACGAACGATGTCACACTCATTCCGTTCCTGCTGGAAGGTGTAGGAGGCGAATCGAAGCTCAACCAGTCCGACGGCATTCACCCGACGGCCGAAGGGCACAAGATACTGGCCGAAAACGTGTGGATCAGGATCAAAGATTTGCTGTAAATCGATTGCCCGTTAACGAAAGAACCCGCTATTGAGCGGGTTCTTTTGCATTTCAGGAAGTGTAAGTTTCATTACCGTGAAGCTGCCGGCCGCCGTAGCGGTTCCAGGCTTCGATGATCTCCATCCGGTCTTCTACCGTCTTCGGGGTAAATGAAATCACGACGCCGCCATCGCGAATGCTCGATTCGAATGCTTCGGCATGCTCCTTAGGCACGCCCCGGTGGTGCAATGCGCCCACAATGCCGCCCGTAAGCCCGCCCGCGCCTGCACCCGTGAGTGCTGCGAGCAACGGCCCCGCCACGGCAATGCCCAGTCCGGGGATTACCACGGTGGTACCGATGGCGATCAGTGCGCCGGCAATGGCCCCGGCCGTACCGCCGATCGCCGAGCCGATGCCTGCACTTTCCAACGTGGTGTGCTCCGGTTTTTCCCCACGGATCTCTTCGTGGTGGATGCGGTGCGTTTCGTCCGAGACGATCACGTTGATTTCGTCCGGCTTATAGCCCCGGTACATCAGTTCGTCGTAAGCCTTCTGCGCGTTGTCGCGGTTGGTGAATGCTGCATTCACCAGATTCGGATAGTTATATTCAATGGTCGTTTCCATGACATCGTTTTTGGTTAAAAATCTTCCCGATGTTAACAACAACTATGCCAGCCCGGCGGTACGTCTAGTCGGCCTTCACGAGCCTGACCTGTTCGGAAACGCCGTCGGGTTTGGTTAGTCTTAATACATAAATGCCTGGTTTCCAATGTTGCGTTGCAATGCTTTCCGGAAGCAGGCCCCGGCTCGTGTAGATAACGTTTCCGCGCGTATCGCTCAGTTCTACCGTGCCGCTTGCCCCGGAATAGGCGGGGGAAAGTGCCAGCGACGCCGAGAAAGGGTTCGGGTAAGCTGGCGCGTGGGCCTCTAGGATGTGCACGCTACGTACGCGGCTATACGCAAAAGTTTCGTCCTGGTCGGTCATGCGGAGGCGGTAGAGGTTTTCGCCGGCCATCGGGTAATCGTCGCGGAATGTGTATTGCGCAAGTTGAGTGCTTTCGCCTTTGGCCTGCACGGCGCCGGTTACGGACCAGGCACGGCCGTCGCGGCTGCGTTCGATGTCGAAATGCGAGGCATTGGTTTCCGCAGAGGTCGCCCAGCGCAGCGTTACCGCCCGCCCTTCGCCGAGGGCGTCGAACTCGGTCAATACCACGGGCAGGGGGCCGTTACAGGCGCGGTAGAGCGTCGTTTCGGTAGTGCAGGAACCGGCATTGCCCGACACGATCAGGTATGTAAATTCCGAATGCGTCCGCTGATAGTTGCAGATCGCCCATACATTGCAGAGTGAGAGCGCGGGGTTGTTGCGGATCGTGAGGTCGCCGGCGATCGTGAGCGTGGCCGACAGGCCATTCAGGTTGGTAAGCGATTCGTTGCCGACGATATTCATTGGCCCGGCAATGCTGCTCAGCGTTCCCAATGAGGAAATGTCGTTGAGCGAGCCGTTAAACGATATTTCCACTGCCGCCGCCGTTTCCAGCGATCCGAGTCCGTTCAGGGAGGTGAGTGAATGGTTTTCACTGATAATGAGCGCCCCGCCGATGGCTTTCAGGTTCCGTAAGGGGGCCAGGCTGCTGATGACGTCGCTGGCGAGGCTGGTAATGTACACATTGCCGGTCACGTTTTTGATCGCCGGGTCCCAGGTGTTCAATGCATTCTGATTGGTGAATTCCACGCTGCCCACGTAGGTTTGGGCGAATGCATTGGAGCAGGAAAATACGAGGAAAAGTAGCCATAACGGCCTGCGTTTGAGTAAAATCTGCATCATAGATTCGAGGTTTATCGTGTGTTACACACCGTTTCGCGGTGCTTTTGTACGCATATTAATCCAAAGAAAAGCCCGGAATGTTAGAAAACTAACGTTCCGGGCCCGAATGCCTGATGGAAGGTAAGCTACACCACCCTGTCGCCGCGGATCACACGGAGGATGATCGCGACGACGGCGATCACCAGCAGGATGTGAATGATGTTTCCTAAGCCAAAACTTGCAAAGCCGAAGTAGCCGATCAGCCAGAGGATCACCAGGATGACCGCTATCGTATAAAGGAGATTTCCCATCGTTGTAAAATTTTGAGTTAGTGTTTTTTTAGATATGTGAAGATTATATCAATTTAATGCCAGACAGATTCCCGCGTCGCAAACCGGGATATTTCCACGGTTTCTACAATATTTGCGGGGTTACGGGTTTGCAAGCCGTTTAGTTGTAGAAAATTTTCTCAAATCATTTCAATTCCCTTTAACTTTTTAAAATGAAAAAAGCATTCTTATCGCTATTTGTTTTCAGTTTTTTAGCGCTTTTGCAAGCCCAGGCGGCACAGGTGGATTCGGTGGAGGTGAACAGCGCGGTGATGAAGAAAAATCTCAAAGTGGTGGTCGTGCGGCCGGCCGGCTACGCATCGGGCAAGGAGTACCCCGTAGTGTACCTGCTGCACGGATACAGCGGCAACCATTCCAACTGGGTGAGTCGTGTGCCCGGTATCCAGAAAGCCGCCGATAACCTGAATATGATCATCGTTTGCCCCGACGGCGGTTTTAGCAGCTGGTACTGGGACAGCCCCGTGGACCCGCAATCGCAGTTCGAAACCTACATTTCCAAAGAGCTCGTCGCTTACGTCGATAAGAATTACAAAACGATCAAGGACCGCAAAGGACGTGCGATTACCGGGCTGAGCATGGGCGGCCACGGCGCGTTATACCTGGCATTGAAGCACCAGGACGTGTACGGTGCGGCCGGCAGCATGAGCGGCGGGGTGGATATCCGCCCTTTCCCGAACAACTGGGATATGGCCAAGCGCCTGGGCACCTACGCCGAGCAGCCGGAGCGCTGGGAGAAAAATACGGTCATAAACATGCTCCATTTACTCACTCCGAACAGCCTTTCGCTCATCATCGACTGCGGTACGGAAGACTTCTTTTACGATGTGAACGAAAACCTGCACAAGCAACTCGAATACCGCAAGATCCCCCACGATTACATTTCCCGCCCCGGCGCCCACAATTGGCCGTACTGGGACAATGCGGTGCAGTACCAGTTGCTGTTCATGAATAATTATTTCAATAAAAAATAAGTCGGGGCTCTCCCGTATCCCATTCGCTATGAGGTGTTTTTTGCTGTTACTGACGCTGTTTTTGGTTGTTTATCCAAAAATAACACGGGCCCAGGAGGGTAATCAGGCATTGCCCGACCCATTTACTTTCAATAATGGAAAAAAGGTGCGCTCGGCGCAGGACTGGGAACGCAGGCGAAAGGAAATACTGGAAACTCTGACGCGTGAAATGTACGGTACCGCGCCCCCACGCCCGAAAAATATGCGCTTCGAGGTATTCGACGAGGACAAGCAGGCATTGGGCGGCAAAGCCACGCGCCGGCAGGTGACTGTGCGCATTACCGAAAAGGGCCGGGAAGCACGGTTCGATCTGCTGCTGTACATCCCGAACCGGGCGAAGCATCCCGTAGCGGCCATTATCGGGCTGAATTTTATCGGTAACCAGGCCATTCATGCAGACCCGGGCATCAAGCTCACAACGGCATGGGTCGAAAACAGCCGCATGTTTCCGTGCGTCGCCGATGGCAAGGCTACGGAAGCCTGCCGGGGCGTGAATGCGTCGCAATGGGCTGTGGACAGCATTCTCGCACGCGGGTATGCGCTCGTGACGCTCTACCGCGAGGAAGTGGCCGCAGACCGCAAGGCCCAGGCATTCCAGACGGGTGTACATACGCTTTACCCGGAATTGCAGCAGCGGGACGATAATTTCGGAACGGTGGCGGCCTGGGCCTGGGCATTGAGCCGGGGAATGGATTACCTGGAAATGGACAAAGACATCGATGTGAAACGGGTGGCTGTTTTCGGTTTTTCGAGGCTGGGGAAAGCGGCGCTGTGGGCCGGTGCAACAGACAAGCGGTTTGCTGCCGTACTGAGCAATGAATCGGGTGCGGGCGGCGGGAAGCAGTTCCGGCGCGGCGTGGGCGAGGACATCAACCGGCTCGTCACCGTGTTTCCGCATTGGTTTGCCCGGAGTTTTGCGAAGTACAAAAACAAAGATACCGAACTGCCGTTCGATCAGCATTTCGTCCTTTCACTCATTGCGCCGCGACCTGTGTACCTGGCCACGGCGGAGGACGACAAGAATTCCGATCCGCAGGGCGAGTTTTCCACCGCGCGGGCTGCCGATGCCGTGTACCGTTTTTTAGGGACGAACGGTCTGCCCGACAGCCCGTTTCCGGCCCTGAACCAGCCGTTATCGGGCCAAATCGGCTTTCACATACGGCCGGGCGGGCACGACGTTAAAATGTTCGACTGGATACAGTTTTTAAATTTCTCTGATTTACATTTGCAAAAATAGACCGAACCTAATATTTAATTTTACTATTCAGCTAAATGAGCAACCAAACGTCTGCCGGCACAGTCCACACCTCCCCGCCCAAGTTTACTGATAAAAAATACCTTGTCACCCTGGTCTTCGTTACGTCCCTTTTCATGTTCTGGGGGATTGCCATTACGATGGGCGACGTGCTCAACAAACACTTCCAGCATGTGCTGAGCCTCAGTAAGACACAGTCGGCATTTGTACAGTTCGCGATCTTCGGCGCGTATTTCGTGATGGGTATCCCGGCAGGTCTTTTCATGAAGCGGTTCGGCTATAAAAACGGCGTACTGTTCGGATTGTCGCTCTTCGCGCTGGGGTCATTTCTTTTCGTCCCGGCGGCCAGCACGGCATCATTTCCCTTTTTCGGGATCGCGCTTTTTATCCTGGGCTGCGGACTGGCCACGCTCGAAACCGTAGCGCACCCGTTTGTAGCGTCCCTGGGCGACCAGCGTACGAGCGATCAGCGCATTAACTTTGCGCAGGCATTCAATGCACTGGGTGCTATTCTCGGACCTGCCATCGGTTCATACTTCCTGCTACGGAACAACACGGAAGGCAGCACTGACCTTACTTCGGTGAAAATGCTCTATATCGCCATCGGCTCGGTTATCGCGCTGATCGCTATTTTGTTCTCGTTCGTGAAAGTGCCTGCACTGATCGATCCGCACGCACCGGTAACTGATCCGGACGCTGTGAACGTGGACCCGGAACCGGGCAAAACCCTTTTCCAGCACCGTCACTTCGTGTGGGCGGTGATCGCGCAGACTTTCAATGTGGCAGCGCAAGGTGGTACCTGGGCATTCTTTATCAATTACGGTCACGAAAAAATGGGCTTCCCCGATGCGGTGGCAGGTAATTATATGATCGCTTTCATGTCGTTGATGCTCGTAGGCCGCTTTGTAGGAACGTTCCTGATGCGCTTTATCGCGCCGCATTCATTGCTGGCTATTTTCGCATTCGGCAACATCATAATGTGCCTTATCGTGGCGCAGGCGTGGGGCTGGCCATCGTTCATCGCATTGATGATGCTCAACTTCTTTTTCAGCATTATGTTCCCGACCATTTTCAGTTTGGGTCTTAAAAACCTGGGCGTGCACACGCAGCAAGGCTCTTCGTTCATCGCGATGGGCGTGGCCGGTGGTGCATTCTTCCCGTTCCTGATGGGCGCCGTAGCAGAAACCAACGTGGCGCACGCTTACTACCTGCCGATTATCTGCTACACGGTGATCTTCCTGTTCGGATATAAGTTTTACAAAGTGCATTAATGCACTGACCGCTGACCGCGGATTGCGGGGCCCGGCATGTCGGTATCAAAATCGGCGGTCGGCCGTCAGCCGTCAGCGGTCAAACAAGAAAACAATCATTAGCATAAGTCGGCCGTCAACCGTCAGCCGTCAGCGGTCGGCCGTCAGCCGTCAGCGGTCAAACAAGAAAACAATCACTAACATATAGTCGGCGGTCGGCCGTCAGCGGTCGGCGGTCAAAAAAAAACAGTAACAATGAAACTCTGGGGAATCGACTTAGGAGGTACCAAAATAGAATGCGCAGTACTGGATCCCGAAAGGAATCTGGAAGTAGTGGTCCGTATGCGTGTGCCGACGGAATCCGTGAACGGCTATGACCACATTTTGTCGCAGATCAAAAAACTGATCGACATGGTGGCGGAGCAGGTGGGTGAGCGGCCGCGCAAGATCGGTTTCGCGACGCCGGGCGTGCTTGAACCGGATTCGCAGTTAATGAAAAACTCCAACACGACCTGCCTCAACGGCATGCCATTGAAGGCCGATCTGGAAAAAATACTGGGCGTTCCCTGCCAGCTGGCTAACGACGCCAACTGTTTCGCGCTGGCCGAGGCACTCATGGGCGCAGGCAAGGATTACCACGGCGCGGAAGTTGTTTTCGGGGTGATTATGGGTACAGGCGTAGGCGGCGGGCTCGTGGTGAACAACAAGATCATCGGCGGTCACCACGGTATCGGCGGCGAATGGGGCCATAACATCCTCGAAGAAGGCGGCGATCCGTGCTATTGTGGCAAAGCCGGCTGCGTGGAGCAGGTCATCGCCGGCCCGGCGCTGGAGCGGCATTATACGAAACTGAGCGGCGAGAAAGTATCGATGAAAACCGTCCTCGAACGCTACCACGCAGGTAACGATCCGCACGCGAAGGCGACGATCGAGCGGTTGCTCGAATATTACGGCCGCGCCATTTCGACGCTGATCAATGTCATCGACCCGAACCTGATCGTGATCGGCGGTGGGGTAGGCAACATCGACCTGCTTTACACGGCCGGTTTCGAGCGCATCCGCAAATACATTTTCAACAAAGGCGTCGTCACGACACCGATCGTAAAACCCAGGCTGGGCGACAGCGCGGGCGTTTTCGGAGCGGCGTTGCTGTAACCGCATCCGCCTTTCAAAGTCCCGACATTCTCCCACCGGCAGGTAGGCGGGATGTTGGGCTTTTTGTTGGGTTTTGTTGAGAATTATAGGCAGTAAATCAGTAATTTATGTGGCTTCTTAATCAGTTGTTTTTCAACTCGCATTAGTCATGTATACCACTACCAGCAGCCTCACGAACCGTATCCGGTCGATCGACACCGTTCGAGGCCTGATCATCATCATCATGGCCCTCGACCATGTGCGTGACTTTTTCCATATCGCGGGCGCCACCGGCGATCCCACCGACCTCGCTACCACCACGCCCGCATTGTTCCTCACGCGCTGGATCACGCATTATTGTGCGCCTTCATTCATGATGCTGTCGGGTTTGTCGGCCTATTTGTCGGGACTGAACAAGACGGCGGCGGAGAAATCGTCTTTCCTGATCAAACGCGGTTTCTGGCTGATTTTGGTGGAAATGGTATTTATGACCTTCGCATTCACCTTCGACATTTATTACAGGACGCTATTTTTTGCCGTATTCTGGGCATTGGGCGGCGCGATGATCGTGCTGGGCATTGCCGTGCGGTTTGCCTCGCCAAAGACAATCCTGATCCTCGGACTGGCGCTGGTACTCGGGCATAACCTGCTGGATGATGTGCAGTTGCAGGAAAATTCCGTTGCCGACATTCTCCTGCGCATATTCTTTACCGGTAGGGGCACCTTCGTGCCGCGGCCGGATGGCGGCGCGATGGTGTTCCTGTACGTGATTTTCCCTTGGGCAGGCATTATGATGGCAGGCTACGGGCTGGGTATGCTGTACAACCGGAATGCAGATCCTGTGCGGCGAAAACGGCTGCTTCTGCAAACCGGAGCGCTACTGACGGTGCTTTTTGTCGTTTTAAGGTTCGTGAATGGCTACGGCGACCCTGCGCCCTGGTCGACGCAGGATACCAGCATTAAAACCTTCATGTCCTTCCTGAACGTAACCAAATACCCCCCGTCGCTGCTCTTCACGCTCATGACGCAGGGCCCGGTGCTGATCCTGCTCGCGCTCACCGAACAAACGGATAATGCATTCAGCCGCATTTGTACCGTCTATGGCCGCGTGCCGTTCTTTTTCTTCCTCGTCCATTTCTACGTGATCCACATCATGACCATGGTGATCGTGTTCCTTTCGGGCTACACGTGGGCGCAGGCGACGGCCGACGATCTTTTCTTTAAATTCCGGCCCAACGAGTTCGGGTATCCGCTCGGGCAAACTTACCTGATCTGGATACTGATCGTCGTGGCCCTTTACTGGCCGTGCAAATGGTACGGAGCGTACCGGGCCCGCAAGCGGACGTGGTGGCTGAGTTATTTGTAATGTTTTTCAAAATTTAAATACACACTTATGAAGCGATTGCTGGTGCTGCTATGCGTTTTAAGCCCCCTGATCACATTCGGACAGGCGCCGGAGGAAACCTATCCCGTCGATCCGGCTTCGGAGGAACACCCGGGCGTTCCGAAGGGCGAGGTGCTTAAATTTGCCTTTGACCAATCCAAAATATTCCCCGGCACGTGGCGCGAGTACTGGGTGTATGTGCCCGCGCAATACAGGCCCGACGTGCCTGCATGTGTGTATGTGAACCAGGACGGCATTCAGTGGAAAGCGCCGACCGTTTTCGATAATCTCATTCACCAGAAGGAAATGCCCGTTACGATAGGCGTGTTCGTAATGCATGGGCGCGTAAAGGCGGCCGATCCTGCGGCTGCCAACGACCGTTTCAACCGCAGTTTCGAATACGACGGCCTCGGCGACGCCTATGCACGTTTTATCCTCGAAGAGATTTTACCAGAAGTAGAAAAGCAAAAAACAAGCGACGGCCGCCCGATCCGCCTTTCGAAAAACGGTAACGACCGCGCGATAGGCGGTTCGAGCAGCGGGGCAGTATGCGCATTCACGGCCGCCTGGGAACGTCCCGATGCATTTACCCGCGTATTCAGCGCGATAGGCACTTATGTAGGCCTGCGCGGCGCCGACCGGTATCATACATTGGTAAGAAAGACCGAGCCGAAACCGGTCCGCATTTACATGCAGGACGGCGCCAACGACCTAAACATCTACGCCGGCGACTGGTGGATGGCCAATCAGACGATGCTGCGGGCATTGACATTCGCCGGGTACGAGGTAACCCACCAATGGGGCGAAGGCGGGCACAATGGCAAACAAGGCACGGCGCTATTTCCCGAGGCCATGCGCTACCTGTGGAAGGGATGGCCCGAAAAAGTGAAAACCGGCCAGTCGCAGAATGCATTCCTGGCGGCGCTGCTCATTGCCGGTGAAGAATGGAGAGCCGCCGCGGGGACGTTTCAATTTGATAAAAAACCAGCTGGGATATTGGCCACCATTGCCAAAACTGTGGGTGCCGCCGCGATAGCCATCACGCCGGACCAGACGTTGGCATACAGCGTGGAACCCGTTTCGCATTGGCTTTATTCATATCAAATACAGCAAAACGGAAAGTTAGCCTATAAACAACGCTTGGGCTGGCTACATGTGCCCGATACTGAAGAAAATGCCGGCGCATCGGCTATCGTGTGCGATCGTGAGGGGCGTATTTACGTGGCTACACACATGGGCGTGCAAATCCTTGATCAGACGGGACGCGTGAATGCGATCCTCCCTTCACCGAATGGGAGCATTTCGAATATAGCATTCGGTGGGACTGGGTATGATATGCTTTACGTGAGGGCCAATGGCAAAACTTACGGCAGGAAACTCAATACCCGTGGTGCCAATCCGGACGACGCCCCCATCAAGCCGGCACCGCCCAAACTATAACTTATCCGTTCAGGAAAATGGCGATGATGATCAATAAACCAGCTACGAGGCTGATCGAGCCGGCAAACGGGAAAAAATAGATAAACTCGATCGCGCCCATGGCGACGTAGCCGATGCCGATCGGCGTGAGCACGTTGCGGGCAATGTCGTGGTTGCTGTCCGAGTACCGCGCAGCGGAAAGGATCAGCGCTATCGACATACCATATACGACGAACAGGATGAGGCCATAACCTTCGAAATAATCGCCCATCGTCCGCATGACGCCCATAAACTCGAATTTCGGGCCGGTCATCTGCCGGATCACCTCCTGTTTGACGGGATCGGGGGTTTCTTTCCACGAGAAATGGCCGAAAAAATGGCCGATTAAGTGAATAAGGATACACAGCGCGGAAATGCGCAGCAGGAGTCTGGGTTTCATAAGGGGTAGCGTTTGATTTAGTTTACCATTCCATCACAATGCTTTCAAATTCCGCGAGGCGGGCGAGCGATACGTTGATCGCGCCGTCTTTCCAGGTGAAGTGCAAAGGCTTGTGATCCGTCAATGTAAATACTTTTCGCGGTTTTTTCGCCAGCGTGATCCTGAATTGCAAATCGTGTACGGGCAGTGGTTCGAAATAGGTATTCCCGCTGAAACCGGTCAGGTTGATCAGATGCAGAATCTGGCCGTCGGATGCTGTTTTGCCCGCATTTTCGGGTGTGTTTTTGGTAAACTCCTTCAATACCGTTTCGACGCGGGCGGGGGCATTTGTCTGCACGGTTTGTGCCGCCTCGGGTAGCAAATGGCCGATCACATCCAGCAAAAGGTTCTTGTGCTCCTGGTAACCGTGCATGTAGTAAATCCTGCCGAGGTTGACGGGGAACAATGCCGCTTTACTCTTCGGATGATTTTTGATACCCAATGCATAATACCCCGTGCGATCGTGGCCGCCGATGATCTCCGGCGGGCCGGGACGGCCTTTCGCCAGCACGGGCAGGAGCTTCCGGTCGGCACCGGAGAGGTCGTAAAGCCCGAGATTGAACTTCCAGAACAGCATATTTTGTCCTTTGAAACGCTTAAAAACGCTTCGGTCGTCCGGTACGAGGTAGTTGCCGGTCCCGTCGTTGTCTTTCTTCTCGATTTTCGCGCCGAAAAGCTGGTTTAATGCATCGGGATTGTCGAATAGCGTCCGGTTGGTTGCGATCAGGTGCGTGCCCTGCGCGCTGGCCTCTTGCAGCACGCGCACGGCTTCCGGTTTCAGGTAGGTGATTTCGGGCAGGATAATGAGCTTGTAACCTTTTACCTTCCCGGCAAGATGGGCAATCTGGCCATCTTCCACGATATCGAATGGGATATGTGCCTCGCGAAGCATCAGCTGAATGCCGCGATACTCCTGCATCGGCTCGCCATTAGGCCACGCGCCCGGCGCCACAACGGCGATTTTCGCCACCGACCGGTACTTGCCGAAATAGGACTCGTTTTTTTTGTGAAAACCATATACCTTCTGAAAAACCGGAAAGCTGCGCTCGTCCTCGTAGCCGCGCATGTCGCCCATCATGCTCATATCCAGTCCCGAGCCGTTCGCGATGTTTTCATACAGCCTGATCCGCGTCTCCTCCGGCTCCACGGCATTGTAGCGCGACTGAAATGAAATCTGCTGAATGCTCGCATTGCTGATAATGTGCTCCGGAAAGGAATTGACGGCATTGCCGACGTTGTCCGAGGCTGTGTAGGGCCAGTAGGGCAGGGTAGTCATGCTCTGCGATTCGTGGCGGATAATGTCTACAAACTTGTCTGAATAGGTGCAGATGGCGATCTGTTCATTCTTGGATTTGACGAGCTTATGCAGCTTTTCCGACCATTCTTCCACGGTCGCTTTTTTGAATTCCAGATATTGCTGAAAAAGTGGGTCGGCTTTGTTTTCCTCGACGGGCAGCGCCTTGCCGCCGCTGAATTCGGCGAAGCGCTTTTTGTCATAAATGTTCTGATCAATGCCGTGGTATTTGCCTTCATAAGGGTTGTTGACCTGGTAGCCGGGCATATTGAGGAAAATGCCGTCGATGGGGAAGGTGCTGATCACCTCTTCGATAATGCTGAATGCCTTTTCCTGCACGTAGGGTGCATTAATGGACACCACGTACATGTCGGTATTGATAATGCGTTCCCCTTTTGGCGAAATGTAGCACCAGTCGGGGTGGGCTTTGAAAATGCTTTCGTGGACCCGGCTGAAATCGAAGCGGACGATTACCTTGATGCCCTTTTCGTGGCATTTCCGGACGACGTCGGCCAGTACCTGGTTGTCTTTGAGGTAGGGGTTACGGTAATGGGAATCCAGTTTGGTAGGGTAAAATGCCATGATCCCGCCCGCATTGATCAGCAACGTATTTGCCGAGCAGGCCACGAGGTCGGTCACGATGGAATCGGCATTAATGGTGGCCGCTTCGTAGGCCGGGAGGTTCATCTGGATTACCCTGAGGTTATTTCTTTTCCACCACAGGTTGGTATGGTTTTGCGCGGACAGGTAAGTTGTTTGCAGGAACAGGTAAAGGAGTAAAATGCCGTTTCTCATGCCGGGAATGATGTTTGGTGCAAAAGAGAAATAGCATTGTGCATCTACTTGACGTGCACGGATTGATTTTTTTATGCGTATCTATCAGTAAAAAGGATCATTTAACGGGAAGTGCATTGCATAAGGGAAAAATTTACATACTCATTCTGCTGATCGCCGCCTGTGCCACGGGTGTGCGTGCGCAGAACGGCTGGTTCAAACGATTTGTACAAAAAACAATTTCCGATACGACGGGCGAAGGAAAATCCAGCTTCCGCGTGTACCCCACGCTGGGCTACGCGCCCGAAACGAGCGTCGAGTTCGGACTTTCGTCGCTGCTGTTGTTCCAGGCCAAAGGTGACACGCTCAACCGCCTCAGCGAGGTGGCCGCATTCACCTTCGTGACCCTCGAAGGCCAGTACGGCATCTGGCTCGACAATGCCATTTACGGTGATAAGGATAAGTGGTTTTTCCTCGGCAGGACGCGCTTTCAGCGTTTTCCGCTATTGTATTACGGCATCGGCCACAGCACCCCCGACAAGGAGCCTGCACTCGTCGACGCGAATTACCTGCTTTTTAAACAAAGGGTCCTGCGGAGGATCAGACCCAATTTCTTCTTCGGCCCGGAAATCGATTACCAGCAGTTGTACAATGCGGATTTCAAACAACCCGAGGGCCACCGGTACGACGAGCCGCTAGGCAGCGATGGCACCCGCAATATCGGCCTCGGGGCTGCATTAGTGTATGATAACAGGCATAACGTACTCAATGTCCGGAAAGGATTTTTCGGCGA
Organism: Dyadobacter beijingensis DSM 21582; assembly: GCF_000382205.1. Classification (GTDB taxonomy): domain Bacteria; phylum Bacteroidota; class Bacteroidia; order Cytophagales; family Spirosomataceae; genus Dyadobacter; species Dyadobacter beijingensis. The sequence continues at coordinate 928,531 of NZ_KB907789.1, read as the reverse complement.
ACTGGCATTTCTGAAATACAACCAGTCGGTCGGCAGTCACCACAATTTCCAGGGGTTTAATCTCGACATCCGCAGTTCGCACCCGCTGACGAAACGAAACGTGCTCGCCTGGCAGGTGTACGGCAATTTTTTTACCGGCGATGTTCCATTCAATCAAATGGCGCTGATGGGCGGAGAAATGATCATGCGCGGCTACTACTACGGCCGTTACCGCGACAAGAACATGCTCGCGACGCAAGTAGAGCACCGCTGGCTGCCGTTCTCATTCAGCAAGCGGTTCGGCGGGGCGGTTTTCGCGGGTGCGGCGGTGGTCGGCCGAACGATAGGCTCGCTGACGCCGGCACGCGCGAGGCTGTCGGGCGGCGTGGGGCTGCGGTACTTGTTATTTCCCAAAAAAGATATTTTTCTGCGGCTGGACGTCGGTTTTACCAAAGAAGGGCCGGGATTCTACCTTTTTACCGGCGAGGCATTCTAATCGCGGTGCTTGTAGCCGAATGCGACGAAGAAGAGCAGCAGCCCTACCAGTCCGAGCGCCCAGGATAGCGACGTCATTTCAGCGATCACGCCGATCAATGCAGGCCCTGCCAGCTGTCCCGAATAACCGAGAATAGTTACGGCCGACAATGCGATGGACGGCGGGACGTTGGGAATGCGCCCGGCGGCGGTAAAGAAGATCGGCACGACGTTCGCCGCACCAAGTCCTACCATGATGAAACCGGCCAATGCGGCAATGGACGATGGGATGAGTACCGCGACGAGGAAGCCGGTACCTGCCAGCAATGTGCCGTAAAGCACCACTTTGGCGGGACCCAGGCGGTGAATAAGCCCGTCGCCCGTGAGGCGCATGATGGCCATCGCCACGGAGAATGCGGCATAGCCCAGCCCCGAAAACGAAGGATCGAACCCGCGCGAAAATTGCAGGAAAACAGCGCTCCAATCCAGCAATGAGCCTTCTGCCAGGAAGAGGATGAAGCACATGATACCGAGCAATATCACCGGTCCCTTGGGCAGTACAAAGCTGGTACTGTCCATTTTGGCCTCTTCGGAATGCGGGAGCAGGTACCGCGACTGCGTTACCGTGATGAAAACGAGCAATGCGGAAATGGCGATCGCGGCGTATGTCGGCGACAGCCCCGCTTTGATCAGGAACCCCAGCCCGATGGAGCCAATGAGCCCGCCGACGCTGAACATGCCGTGAAACGACGACATAATGTGGCTGCCGTAACGCTCCTGCACGACCACGGCCTGGGCATTCATGGACACGTCAATGGACCCGATACCCGCGCCGAAAACGAAAAGCGCGGCCGCCAGCTCATAGGCAGTGCCCGCCAGTAATAGCAATGGAAGTAATGAAGCAATCACAAGCGCCGAAACAATGGCGACGGTGCGGCTGCCGTATTTGTTGATCAGCAGGCCGGTAAGGGGCATGGTCAGAATCGCGCCGGCGCCCAATGCGAGCAGTACCACGCCGAGATCGGCTTCGTTGAGTCCGAGTTTGATTTTGGCAAATGGCACCATCGGCGCCCAGCTCGACAGCCCGATTCCGCAGACCAGAAATATCAACAGCGTGGCCCTTCTCGCGGCACTGATTCTCACTTTTTCTTCCATGATTCCCATTAGATTGCGTGCAAAGTAATGCAATATTTTTATAAAAACTGCAAAATATTGCAAATTGTTGCTGCATGATCTTGCAGCTTGCTTTTTGCATTATACCAAAAAGAAGGCCAGGTTTTTCGACCTGGCCCCTTCAAAGATCCATCAGATATTTTTCTTTTTCGATTCTTTCACCGCGAAGTCCACTGCTCGTGCCGTGAGCGCCATGTAGGTGAGCGACGGGTTTACGCACGACGCCGAGGTCATACAAGCACCATCGGTCACGAATACGTTTTTCACCGCGTGGAGCTGGTTGTTGCCGTTCACCACCGACGTTTTCGGATCGCGGCCCATGCGTGCGGTACCCATTTCGTGGATCGCCATACCCAGGTAGGAGCCGTTGTCGTACGTACGGACGTTTTTCACACCCGATCGTTCGAGCATTTCGGCGGCGTCGTTCATCATGTCCTTGCGCATTTTCTTCTCGTTTTCGCGAAGGTCCGCATCGAACACGACGGCCGGGATACCAAATTTGTCCTTTTTGTCCTTGTTGAGGTACATCCGGTTTTCGTGGTACGGCAATGTCTCGCCGAAGCCGCCGAAACCCATCGTCCAGTTGCCCGGCGTGGTAAGTTCGTCTTTGAAATCGGCACCGAATGCGAGTTCGGCCACGTTGCGCTGCCATCCCTGGCGACCGCCGCCGCCCTGGTAGCCGAATCCGCGCAGGTAATCGCGCTTGTCGTTGCCTACGTTGCGGTAACGGGGTACATATATACCATTGGCGCGACGGCCGAAGTAGTATTTATCGAGGTCGCCCTCCCAGGTACCGCTTGCGCCCGTGCGGAAGTGGTGGTCCATGAGGTTATGGCCGAGTTCGCCGGAGTCGTTGCCGAGCCCGTTCGGGAAGCGGTCGGAGGTGGAATTAAGGAGCAAGGCGGTGGTAGCCAATGCGCTCGCGCACACGAAGATGATGTTGGCAAAGAACTCGCGTTCCTGCAAGGTAACGGTGTCCACCACGCGCACGCCCGTAGCGCGGCCGCCTGCTTTTTTGCCGTCATAAATGATTTCGCGCACCACCGAGTCGGGGCGGAGCGTGAGGCGGCCGGTCTTCATCGCCGGCGGCAATGTGGACGACTGGGTGCTGAAATACGCACCGTATGGACAGCCATAAGAGCAGCGGTTGCGGTATTGGCAAGGTCCGCGGCCTCCGTCGAGCTGGATTTTGGTCGGCTGCGAAAGGTTAGCTACCCGCCCGATCGTCATGACACGGCCGGGAAATTCTTTTTCAAGACGTTTACGCACTTCTTTTTCGACGTGGTACATATCCATCGGCGCGATGAAGTCGCTGTCCGGCAACTGCGGCAGGCCGAGTTTCTCGCCGGAAATGCCCACGTGTTTTTCCACATAGGAATACCAGGGTGCCACATCCTTATAGCGGATCGGCCAGTCCACCGCAATGCCGTCTTTCAGGTTAGCCTCAAAATCGAGGTCGCTCCACCGGTACGACTGCCGTCCCCACATGATGGATTTCCCCCCCACGATATTTGGGCGGAACCAGTCGAAGCGTTTCTTTTCTTCGTAGGGCTGGTCCATGTCGTTCATCCAGTACTTCTCCGTCATTTCGTTGTACGGATAGTCGCGCGATAGGAATGGGTGTGTTTCCTTTTGTTTGACCGTCAGACGGCCATTGTATTGTGTCTCCCAGGGAGCTTTCAATGCATTTTCATAGCCTGTGACGTGTTCCAGGTTCTTGCCCTTTTCGAGCATGAGCACTTTCAGGCCTTTTTCGGTTAGTTCTTTCGCCGCCCAGCCGCCGGAAACGCCGGAGCCAATGATGATGGCATCGTACGTGATGTCTTTTTTTGCGTCAATATTCAGATTCGCCATTTTCTGTTAGAGTTTAGAATGGTCAGGAGGTAGTCAGGATGCCATGCATTGCCTGCTTCCTGTTAAATGTTTCCGGATTAAAGTGCCCAGCTTTTTTGTCCTTTGGGCATCGGCCAGCTTCCTTCGAACCGGCCTGGGATCGGGAGGTAATCAAGTGCCTGCGTGGCGCCGATCTCGGAGGTGAAGTAGCCGGTAACGGTCAGTCCTTTCATTTGAAGAAAGAAAGGTTTGTCGGAAACGGTGGTCTTTTTGATAATATCGTTTTTCTGGGAGGCGTCCAGGGCGGTGAAGTCCTTGGAGTACGTTTCCTTGGCCAATGCATCCACTTTGGCCAGCCCGTCATAAAACTTTTTCTGCTCTTCGGCCGGGTAGCAGTCGCGCATCACGCGTACGATAAATTTCTCGGCACCGGCGGCTTTCGCGCCCGGTGTGCCGGTGGTCGGGATGATCACATCCGCAACTTCCGCGAGCAGTGCCTCCTGCTGGTCGGAGACGTCGAGGGAAGGGCCGAAATTCAGGCGTTCGCCATTAATGCCGGCCATGAGCGGGGCCGAAATGGCGCCGCCGAGCAGGAAGGTTATTCTTTGAACAGCTTCTCTACGGTTCATGGTTAGGTTATTAAGTCAGGAAATTCAAATAGCTATAAAATATCTTTTAAAGATAATAAGATTGCTAATTCCGGCATCATTAGGCCCCATTTTTCCCGAAGGTTCAGCCACATTCACCATTAGTTCAACGGATTTCCTTTGATACAGCCTCGTCAATGATATTTGTTCATGATTGTGGATCTGAGGCCGATTGCCAGTCATCGCTCGATGTTGGAAGGCCAGGGGGAAATAATAGAGGAACGTTGAGTAAATAATACAGATATCTTCCCTGAATTTCAGGGAAGATATTTTTTTAGAGAGGAACACAAATTGCCGCTGACTTTTTTTCCAATGCATAATTAACCTGACTAAACGAATGTCCCTGAAAGCCGGCCAGCGGATAACTGGCGGATTCCCGGCCAGGTGATCGGGGCAGGAGGCCGGAGCTATCCGGCCTTTTTTTGTTTACCTCCACGAAACGGGGCGCATTTCCAGGTTTGATGTTTGTGAATTTTATCCTTAATTCGGCTTGTTCGGACGGTCGCTTTCGGCGGGCGCGTCTTTTTTTACTCATTTTAAACAGGCTGTTCAAATGGAATACAGACAACTCGGGGGATCGGGCCTGAAAGTCCCTGTGCTTAGCTTCGGTACCGGCACCTTCGGCGGTACGGGCGATTTCTTCAAAGCGTGGGGCAACACCCAGGTCGACGAGGCCAAAACGCTTGTCGGGCTGTGCATGGATGCGGGACTCAATTTCTTCGATACCGCCAATGTATATTCGCAGGGCTTGTCCGAGGAAATTCTCGGCAAAGCGGTGATCGGGCTGCGCGACAGGATCATTCTTTCCACCAAAGCTACGTTCAGAATGGGCGATAAGCCCAACCAATCGGGTTCGGGCCGTTTTCACCTGATCAAAGCTTGTGAGGACAGTCTGCGTCGCCTGCAAACCGACTACATCGACATTTACCATATGCACGGCTTCGACGGGACCACGCCGGTAGAGGAAACGCTCAGTGCATTGAACGACCTGATCCGCGACGGAAAAGTGCGTTACATCGCCTGCTCCAACTTTTCGGGCTGGCATCTGATGAAATCGCTCTCGGTGTCGGAGCGGTACGGATGGGCCAGATACATTGCGCATCAGGCGCATTACTCGCTGCTTAGCCGCGAGCTGGAATGGGAACTGATGCCGCTCGGGCTGGACCAGAAGGTGGGGACGATCGTGTGGAGCCCGCTTTCTGCCGGTCGCCTCGGTGGTAAGTACCGACGCAACCAGCCGCTTCCGCCGGATAGCCGCATTGCGCAGGGAGGCGGTGAAGGGCCCGCGATCCCGGAAGAGTTTTTCTTCAACCTGATCGACGTGCTCGACCAGGTAGCGGCCGAAACGGGCAAGACCGTGGCACAAGTGGCGCTGAACTGGCTTCTGCAGCGGCCCACAGTAAGCAATATCGTAATAGGTGCGCGGAACGAAGAGCAATTGAAGCAAAACCTGGGCGCCGTAGGCTGGAACCTTACGCTAGAGCAGGTAAAACGCCTCGACGAAGCGAGCGAGAAATCGCCGGTTTACCCTTACTGGCATCAGCGCAAAAACACGGCGCTGAATCCTCTTCCCGACTTTTACGGGCCGCTTTCAAAAAAATCATAATATGCAAACCGGAGGCCGGGTAGATCGTCACCTGGCCTCCGGAATGTAAAGGCCGTGCTGCATGGCGTACACAATGAGGTCGGTGGTGCGGCGTACTTTTAGTTTGTCCATCACGCTGCGATGATAGTATTGTACGGTGTGTGCGCTCAGTTTCAGCTCGTAAGCAATCTCCTTGATCGTATTTCCCCCGCACACCTTTTGGAGCACTTCTTTTTCGCGCGGTGAGAGGTGCATGACTACTTCTTCTTCTGTAAATACGCTGTTGATCAGGCTGTCGCGGATATCTTTGCCGATATACTGCTTTCCCGACCTAACCTGAAAGATCGATTCCTTGAACTCATCGAACAAGGTGGACTTGGACAGGAAGGAGTTTGCGCCGCGACGGATGGTGTGTTTGATCGTCTGCACGTCTGTTATATTCGACAGCACGATCACCTTCATGTCCCTGGGCAGGGTAGAACGGCAGATGTCGAGCAGTTCCAGGCCGTTGAGCCCGTTCAATGCCAGATCCATGACGAGTATGTCGGGCGGCGCGGTGCTGCGTACATTCAGGAATTCTTTACCATCCGTATAAGTATCCACTTCTTTGACTTCCGGCAAAAGCAATAACAGGTTTTGCAGGGCGTCGGCTAGCAGGAGATGTTCGTCTACTAAAACTATATTCATAGAATAACTTTTAAATTGCACGACCTAGTTCTACTTCCATATTTTGTACAATTACGTCATTTGGCCTATTATAGAATACCGTGTTGGAACGGGAAGCGGTCACTGCTCTCTACAAAGAACTAGTCGCAATACGATAAATACTCAAATTGAGGCGAATGTAACCACTAAACGCGTGCCAGCAATTATTTTCCGGTATTTCTATCGTGTCAATTTACAATTATTACGTGGATAAAATTAATTTGAATACCCTAATTTTTGGGGGGTGGAATCATAGTAAAAATATAGGGGTTTATTTTGATCCATTTATAGATACATTTGCAAATAAGTACTATCTAGTTTGAGTAATATAGTATAACTAAGTTGACGTGCTTACATTTCAACCCACTTTCTTAAAGTCATCAACTATAAACCAATTGAAACAGTAGGATTACGCATGACATTTACTCATCTCTCTTAACCGGTCATCCGGTTTTTCGTTAGACGACACCTTCACGAGAAAGGACATTGATCGCGGCAGCGTATATACACGAGCGGACGCGTTTAATGGGCACCACATCAGGATTCTGCATACTGCCGGACACACCGGGAGATGGAATTGATCTGCTCTAACGGCTTGATTGTCTTGTATTTATGTTCCTTTATTCCACATAACGGTTTATTTCTATTCTAAAATTTCTATCACTATGAAAAGTTCTATCGGCTATTTGACAAAAAAAGTGGTTTGCCGTAAGTTCGGCGGTTTTGTGTCCGCCGCGCTGCTTTCTGCCTTTGCATTTAATGCGCAGGCCCAAACCTATGTAGCAACCACTACAACTACCGTGAATTCGGAAGCACTTGCCCCCGCTTCGGTAACCGGCAAAGACAATGCGGTAGGTGCGCCAAACAACACTTTTGCAACGATTACGGCATCGGGTCTGACGGTTAATCTCGGACTCGGAACAGTTAGCATAGCCAGTGACGCGGCATTGACAATGAACATGAGCGCCACCATTCCAGCCGGCAAAACGACTTATGTTCGCATTACGGAAATTACGTCAACGGGTATTGTTCTGAATTTGAACGACCTGCTGCAACTCCTGGGACTTTTCCAGAATAGTACCATCGCAGTAACTTCAAATGGCGGTGTAACTACCAGTCAACTCGTACGTGACGGTGCGGGCAACCTTTATATCGCCGTAAAACCTACCACTGCGTATTCGCAAATCACAGTTAAACTGGATTACAGTAAAACGCCGCTGGGAGCCTCTATCGGAAGCATTACTTTTGGGGTGGAACACGCTGCCAACTTCGAAAATCAGGTATTTACGCCATGCCAAGCTCCCACATTGGCATTTACCGGCGTGAGCCCGGATGCAACCGGTATTTCGGTGAACCTTTCACAATCGTTGCAGGAGCCTAACAAGGCGATCGACGGCAATGTGAATGCGGATAATTTCTCGCTGTTGCAAAATGGCGCGATCACTGCTGCGTCGACGGTTTCACAAACCATCTATCTGGACAAGCCGGCACCGGCAACCAACGAAGTTTTCGCCATCGTTTCGAAACCTGCCGCACTCGCCAATCTTGCCGTGCTGGACAACGTAACGATCCAGGCCTATTCCGGAACGACTGCCGTAGGTTCACCCCAGTCTGTTAGAAACCTGCTTTTGAGCCTCGATCTGCTGACATTGTTCGGAGATAACGGCCTTGCCAAAATCAAATTCGTACCCGGCGGCGCAGGCCAGTTCGACCGCATTGTAGTAAGATCGGCGACCATTTTGAATGCGAACCTGTTTACCGGTATCCGTATCCACGAAATTGGTACACGTCCGCCGGTGGCATTTACGGGCGGAACGGTAACGCCAGGCCGTGTGGGCGATGCGATCAGCTCTAACCTTTTCGGTGCACAGACAGGCGGTACAGGCAGTTTCAGCATCCAATGCGGTGTGCCAGGTGACTATACTTATGCATTGTACCAGGTGTCTGCGCCAGGCGGCCGCACATTGGCAGGCACATTACCAAGCTCCATCACCCTGAATCCCAACGGCACGTTCTCAGGAACACCAGCTACGGGCCAGAACGGTACCTATACTTTCGACGTACAGGCAACCAACGCATTCGGACAGACTGCCATAGCGCCATTTACGCTCGTGATCGAAAACGCGCTTCCTGTTACGCTTGTGAGCTTTAAGGCAATGGCCGAAGGCAAAACAGCCGCATTGTCGTGGTCTACCGCTGAGGAAACAAACAGTGACCGTTTCGACATCGAGCGCAGCCAGAATGGTAAAAACTGGACAAAAATCGGTTCGCTGGCGTCGCACAAGGAGAGCCGCGTGATGCAGTACTATTCTTTTGTGGATGCCGCGCCGTTGAATGGTGAAAATCTCTACCGCTTGAAAATGGTTGACCTCGACGAAACATTCTCTTACAGCCGCATCGAAAACCTGAACTTCAAAGGCAGCTCGCTGGTTTATCCAAACCCGGTTGGCGCTTCTGAAAAACTGACGGTGAACGTCGGCGATTGGAGCAAAGTAAAAGCCGTGAAAGTCGTGAGCGCCGCGGGCAAAGTGGTGTTTGAAGCTTCCAATGCATTGCTTTCGGGCATCAGCGCACGCAACCTCGCAGCAGGCGCGTACGTGATCCAGGTAACGCATACCGATGGCACTGTCACTTCGCAACGATTTGTAAGACAGTAGGGTCCTGTCCACACGATACACAAGCAAACCGCTGGCCGCAAGTCAGCGGTTTGTTTTTTGTACAGCAGGTTGTAAAAAAGTTCTCTGCTACTTTTTTTGAAGGAGCGGAGCGGTATATTTGAATTTTAGTGCATCCCCGATTTACCAACGTTGTTTTGTTATGCCAGGCAGAAAAAGTAAAAAGAGCAAGTTTAAAAAGACCTTCATCCCGGTATTGAAATGGGCCAGCGCCATTATTCCGGTGGGCATTTTCATTTACATTCTTTATTACTATAACCAATTCGACTTTCTGAAAGCGCGTATTGAGCAGGCCCGGTCGCCGATCGTCACGACGGTCGACTCGCTGCCGGCGGGTACGCAGCAAATGCAGGAGGCGACGCTGGGGAAAATCCGTGTCGCCAAAAACGAATGGCACCCGGTAGGGGGGATCGCCGTTCACAATATGCTCATCGAAAACGCTTCGGCCACGCCGGTCAAAAGCGCGGAGGTGGAATTCAAATACCTCAACGACGTGCAGGCCGTTGTCACTTCCAAGATCGTGACCGTGAAAACGCCTCTGCCGGCAGGCAAATCCACTAAAATATCGGGATTGAGCGTGGGCTACGTGAACGGTTCGGTGGTAGGCTGCGACGTGAAAGTGCTGAGTGTGAAATTGTAGAAGTGTTGTTTGGTGAGGCGATGCTGGTACGATTATTTATGATAATAATCGAAACCTGACTAACAAGAAACCATGGTACAGCTACTTCAGAATATCTTCGACCTTGCTCCCGTCCTCGTGACGATCGTCCTCTTCGGCGCGGCACTCGGCGGGTTTTGGCTTGTCATCGACCTTAAAAAAAGAGGTTCCTACCACCGGTACTCGGTCGGCGATCGTTTGTTCATTAAACGAAATGCCAATCGTCTTCGCAAAATACAGTTACACTAAGCTTTTCATTAATAGGGTATAAAAAAACATCCCAGTTACAAAGTAACCGGGATGTTTGATTTTACTCAACGTTATTGAAAACCCTTTTACGGGTTCTCGCTACAAACTTAATGATTTCTTTATTCAAAACATTGTTTTTTGTTTACGAAATAATATTTTTTGTAGCCGTCGGGTAACTAGTATTTACTATTCGGTAACTCAAACTGGCTCACTGCTGAGTATCAAGCGATAACGATAATACCTGGTCGATGAACTTTTGCAGATCTTCGGAGGTATACTGCTCCTTTTTTAACTTTTCATATTCAAAATACACCGAAAGCATTCGATTGTATTTTAACAAGGAATTGCTTTTGTGCGATTTCAATTCACGGCCTTTATATTCACCGTGTTCATCCATTCGGTCAACCAGATACGACATCATATAGTAGTGCATCCCGCTGTCCTGATCGAACCCTTCGAATTCCAGTGACGCGAGGTCGAGGAGGCCCTTATCATCCTCGGGAAGCAAGCGTATGGAGTCGTTGATGCGGCTGTACATTTTCATAATGTCGGAGATTTCGCTGTACACGCTCAGCGGGACCTCTTCGTAAAGGTTGTTGAACACCTTGGGATACAGGCCGGTATAGCCCTTTTCAAGAATTTCGATGCGCTTTTCTTGGAGTTCGCGCTCCTTTTCGTCGCCAATAACGGCAAGAATTCTGCATTGGTTGATCAGCAGCTGTCTTTCGATGAGAGGGATGCTTTCAGGAATCATATGGGGCTGGTTCTTCATTTTTAGCAATTTAATCGTATTCAGGACATTTTACGTGGGGCCCCTTGCAATGTTCGGGAAAGTTTGCTCCTTTGTATTTTATTGTACAGTTATTCTGTACATCTGCCATTATAGTTCATTTTGACACAACCATGAAAGCACAACACACCGATCCGATTGATTCCGAAAATACCGCCGGCAGGCCGGGGCAGGAGTCATTGGCCGATTATGTAAAGCGGATGGAAACCGAAGAAAACCTCCGCAAGCTTGCCGGGAAGTTGAAAAAAGATCTGAAAAAGCCGGACGTGCCTGGCCCCGGTGTATCCCCGCGGGACCTCTCTTTCGAAAAGTTCGAGGAAAAGCGCAGGCACAGCGACGGTCAGTAATTATACCAATCCCCCCACCAGTTTTGCAGCTTCTTCCGGATCTCTTCCTCGCGGGCATTGCGTCCCGGCTCGAAGAATTTGGTGCCTTTCAGCTCGTCGGGCAGGAAATCCTGCTTCGCGAAATTTCCCTCGAAATCGTGTGAATACTTGTAATTTTTTCCATATCCGATCTGCTTCATCAGCTTCGTAGGCGCATTACGCAGGTGCAGGGGCACGGGCAGGTGCGCCGTACGCGTAGCGGCTTCGATCGCCTCGCCGATGGCCATGTAGCTGGCATTGCTTTTCGGGGAAGTGGCCAGGTACACCGCCGTCTGCGACAGGATAATGCGGCATTCGGGGTAACCCACTGCATTCACGGCCTGCATACAGGCATTGGCCATGATCATCGCCGTCGGGTTGGCATTCCCGATGTCTTCCGAAGCCATAATGAGCATCCGCCGGGCAATGAAGGCTGGGTCCTCGCCGGCCACGATCATGCGCGCCATCCAGTAAATCGCCCCATTCGGATCACTGCCGCGGAGCGACTTGATGAACGCCGAGATAATGTCGTAATGCTGCTCGCCCGACTTGTCGTAACGCGCGATGTTCTGTTGCGCTACTTCGGTTACCCATTCATCGGTGATTTCGATTTTTTTGGCTTCGCCTTTGCCCATTACGACGAGTTCGAGCAGGTTGAGCAGCTTTCGCCCGTCCCCGCCCGATAGCCGCATCAGCGCATCGTAGGATTTGAACCTGACATGCTTCTCTTTCAGCCACTGGTCTTTTTCGAGGGCGCGGGCAATGAGGTCTTTGAGTTCCTTCTCGCCGAATGCTTCGAGAATGTATACCTGGCAGCGGGATAGCAATGCGGAGTTGATCTCGAACGACGGATTTTCGGTTGTAGCGCCGATCAATGTGACCTGCCCCTTTTCTACGGCTCCCAGCAGGGCGTCCTGCTGGCTTTTGTTGTAGCGGTGGATCTCATCGATAAACAAGATTGCCGGAAACAGGCCGGACGGACGCGCCAGTACTTCGCGGAGGTCCTTCACGCCCGAGCTGATGGCGCTCAGGTTATAAAATTGCCGTTTGGTAGTTTCTGCAATCAGCAATGCAAGGGTCGTTTTTCCTACACCGGGTGGTCCCCAGAAGATCATCGAAGGGATCGCATTCTGTAAAATAGCGCGTCGCAAAGGGCCTTTCGGGCCGAGTAGTTTTTCCTGCCCCACAAAATCGTCGAGCGTCCGCGGGCGGAGGCGTTCGGCGAGGGGCGTGGTGATCATGGTCATGGGTGAAGTGTCGGAATTTAGCTTGTTAATGTAAGGTAAATTTAACACAAAAAAAGCGTGGCAGAGTTCGCCACGCTTTCTGAACATATATTTAAACGTTTAAACAGACGGCTATCAAAAAGTCAGCCGGTCGAGTGTCATCTGCTTTTTCAGGTTGCCCAGTGCACCAAAGACCAGGTTATATACCGATTGAATATTTATTTTCATCAAATCCGCGATCTCGTGGTTATTGAGGTTCATATAAAATTTGAGGAAGATCGCCTCGCGCTGGCGGCGTGGCAGGCCGTTGATGGCCACATTCAGATGCTGGTTGGTGGATTCGAACTCTTCCTCCGAAATCAGGTGATTTTCGTGGGAAGGGGTGTTGATATGCCAGTATTCCACCGGGATATCTTCATTGCTGGTATGCTTTTGCTGTGCATTTAAATGGCGGACCAATTTACGTTTGATGGAAGCCATCAGGTAGAAGCGAACCGAAGTGGTGTCACCGAGCGTCATGCGGTTTCTCCATAATTCTACAAACAAATCGTGGATACAATCCTTGATCAAAGGCTTGTCGATCGTGAATTGCGAACAGTACTGGTAAAGAATGTGAACGTAAGAGCGGTAGAGGCATGCGTAGGCATTTTCATCGCCTTTTCTGAACTGATCCCAAAAACAGAGTTCTTCTTCTTGCTTGTAGCGTAGGTGAGCCATTGTTTGGACAGGATTTGGAATTGGGGTTAGGAATGATTGTGAATAATGTCATTATTACACTTGTAAATATATTTATAAAAAAACATATTTTAAAAATATTTTCATCATAAAATTATATTTCAAAGGTTAATGATACTATTTCCGCAAAACCGCCGCATTCTATAAACTTACGGAGGTAAACTTGAAATTTTCCCCGTCAAAAAGCCCCTTATCGCTCAGTTTCAGGGACGGTATCACCAGTAACGCCATGAACGACAGCGACATAAAGGGTGATTTTAACGTCGAGCCGAGCTCATTTTTTACAAATTGGTCGAGGCGCGTGTAGCTTTCGGCTACATCATAACCATCCCCGTCGGTCATCAGGCCGGCAATCGGCAGGGCGATCACGTGCTCCCCGTTGGTGCCTGCGGCCGACAACCCGCCCTTTGCTTCAATCACCAGGTTGACCGCCCGCGCGATGCTTTCATCGTCGCAGCCAATGCTGATGATATTGTGTGAGTCGTGGGCGACGGACGACGCCAATGCACCTTCTTTCAAACCGAAGTTCCTGATGAAGGCAATGGCAGGCGGTGCCGACGCATCGGCGCCCGGAGAATACCGGTTTACGACGACGATTTTGAGCACGTCCTTTTCCACGTCAGGTACCACGGCGCCATTCACCACCTTTGCTTCCGTTATCAACTCATTTGTAACCAATTGACCATCCAAAGCCTCGATTACCCTGATCTGCATTTCAGAATTTTTTGCAGATAAAATGAAATCATCCGCAGATTTTGGACCGCATTCGAAATGGTTCAGATGCTCGCTGCGCAGGTCGGGCAGCAGCGATCTGCCATTTTGCGCCACCAATGCGCCGTCGATCCAGGTTTCGAGGATATTGAAAGTGCCTACATGATCGATCAATATAAAGTCGGCCGGGTCGCCTTCCCGCAGCAAGCCCACGGGCAGGCTGTAATGGAGCACGGGGTTAATACACGCCGCTTGCAGCACATTCCAGAGATCGTAACCCGACGCGAGCGCGCGTTTCACGAGTACATTAATATGTCCTTCCACGAGGTTGTCGGGGTGCTTGTCGTCCGAGCAGAACATGACGCGGTCGGGAAATTCCGCGACAAGCGGTGCCAAAGCCTCGAAATTGCGGGCCGCACTGCCCTCGCGGATGAGGATTTTGACGCCGTAGTCGATTTTTTCGCGCGCTTCTTCGTACGTGAAGCATTCGTGATCGGTACTGATGCCGTAGCTGGCATATTGCTTCGCCGCCTCGCCCCGCAGGCCCGGCGCGTGGCCGTCTATTACCTTATTATAATGTTTGGCCCAGTTGATTTTCGCCATCATGTCAGGATCTTCATGCAGTACCCCCGGAAAATTCATCACCTCCGCCAGGTAACCGATATCGTCGGTGGCTAGCAACCTGCCCACCTGGTCCGCGTCCACGGTAGCGCCTGCCGTTTCGAAAACCGTCGCCGGTACGCAGGAGGGGGCGCCGAAGCAAAACTTGAACGGCACGCGCTTACCATCATTAATCATGAAATGCACTCCCTCCACACCCAGCACATTCGCGATTTCGTGGGGGTCGGATACCGTCGCGATCGTCCCATGTACAACGGCCAGCCTCGCGAACTGCGCCGGTGTGAGCATGGAGCTTTCCACGTGTACGTGTGCGTCCGTAAAGCCGGGCAATATATAAGGAAGGGAAGGGTTTTCGGGGCCGAGGATTTCAATGCGGGCAATGTGCTTGCCACTCACATGTATTTCGGCTTCATGAATGCTTTTTTCGAAAATATTGATCAGGTTGGCTTTCATATGGTGGTGTTAAATGCAGGCAAATGCGCCGAGATGGGAATTTTGCGGAATTCCTTCTGGTATTGCATCGGGCTTTTGCCGGTGTGGAGTTTGAAGTATTTGTTGAAGTTGGCAAAATTGTTGAAACCGCTCTCGAAGCAGACCTGCGCGACGGGGATGCGGCTTTCCGACAGCAGCTTGCACGCGTGACCGATCCGGAGTTCGAGCAGAAACTGCGAATAGGTTTTGCGGCTGCGGCTTTTGAAATACCGGCAGAATGAATGCGGGCTGATATTGGCGACCTCCGCAATTTCCTCGATCGAGATTTTTTTCTGGAAGTTCGAGATCGAATATTGGTAAATGTGGTTGATGCGGTCGGTATCGTACTGGTCGTACTCGTTCTGATACTGCGTGTCGGACAGGACATTGATCTCCTCGCAATGGGCCAGCGTTTCGAGGATTTGCAGGAGCGAAATGATGGAGTTGCCGCTGGTTTGGTTGAGCAGGTCGTGCAAAAGCGTTTTCACTTTATCGGTGCCTTCGCCGAGTATCTTCAACCCGAGCCGGGCTTTCACGAGCAAATCGTGGATCGATTTGTTTTCCGGCAGTGCCAGGAAGTTTTTGCCCAGCATTTCTTCCGAAAAATGGACGACAGTAGCCTGTGCATAAAGCTGACTGCCGCGCTGGAAGTACTTTTCGTCGCATCGCCAGTAATGCGGTAGGTTGGGGCCGATCAGCAGCAGGTCGCCGCTTTGGAAACTGCGGATATTGTCGCCCACGAACTGCGTACCGGAGCCCTGTTCGATGTGAATGAGCTCTAATTCAGGGTGGTAATGCCAGCGGTTATAAAAGTAGAGCACCACGTCGCGGCGGATACTGAAAGATTTTTGTAGCCCTTTCGGGACTTTAAGTAGCTGCGGTTTCACAAATAATTACATGTTTAAAACCGTTAAAGAGAAATATATGCCAATATAGTTGAAAAATTTGCTAATGTCTGAGTTCATTGTATTCAAATAATTCTGTTGTTTTGCTGATATATTCTATTTGGCGTCATTGAAAACCAAAGGGATATACCAGATTACCATTCACCTGAACATCATTATGGCGTCCCAATTTCTGAAAGTTCACCCTTCCGACAATGTCATCGTGGCCCTGCGCGACCAGCCCGCAGGCGCGGACGTGACGTACGAGGGTAACCTTTATAACCTTCAATACGGCGTTTCCGCCAAGCACAAATTCGTTACCGAAGACATTGACACCGGCGGCGCAATCATTATGTACGGCGTACTCGTAGGCCGGGCTACCCAGCCGATCAAAAAAGGAGAGCCGATCACGACATTCAACCTGAAACACGACGCCCACGATTACAGCACGGCCAATCGGCAGCCTTACTCATACACCCAGCCGGATGTAAGCCACTGGCAAAACCGGACATTCAAAGGTTACCATCGGGCAGACGGCCGTGTGGGTACTTACAATTACTGGCTCGTAGTACCATTGGTATTCTGCGAGAACCGTAACGTCCTCATTATGAAGGATGCATTCGAGCGGGAGCTCGGTTATGCGCAAACCGACATGTACCGCGACCAGGTGCGCGAGTTCCTGCATTTGTACCAGGCAGGCGACATGCGGCGGATCAAAAGCCTCGAAACATTCACCGATGCACCAGTAGCACGCAAGAAACCGGAACGACCGTTCCAGAATGTAGACGGCGTGAAATTCCTTACCCACGAAGGCGGCTGCGGAGGCACGCGCCTGGATGCGAACACCTTATGTTCATTGTTCGCGGCATACGCGGTACATCCCAATGTGGCAGGTATCACGGTACTCAGCCTCGGCTGCCAGAACTCCGAGCTGAAAACATTGGAAGACGAAATCCGCAAGCGCGACCCGCATTTCAATAAGCCATTCTTTGCCTTCGAACACCAGAAAGGCACCGAGTATTCACTCATGTCGGGAGCGATCAAGGAAACTTTTATGGGCTTGACCAAAATCAATGAATTCGAACGTTCCGATGCACCGTTGTCCAAACTATCTGTCGGTCTGAAATGCGGTGGCTCGGATGGCTTCTCAGGGATTTCCGCGAACCCGGTGCTGGGCCACCTTTCTGACCTGGTAGTCGGCCTGGGCGGCCAGACGCTCCTGGCCGAATTCCCTGAACTGAATGGGGTAGAGCAGGAGCTCCTTAACCGCTGCGTGACGGAAGAGAAAGCCGCGAAATTCGAAAAGCTCATGCGCGACTATGCAGGCAAAGCCGAAGCGGTGGGTTCCGCATTCGCATTCAACCCGTCGCCGGGCAATATCAAGGACGGCCTCATTACCGACGCCATCAAATCCGCCGGGGCAGCCAAAAAGGGCGGTAATGCATACGTTTCCGACGTTTTGAATTACACGGAAAGAGCGACCGAATCGGGCCTGCACCTCGTATGCACCCCGGGCAACGACGTGGAGGCGACGACCGGCCAAACGGCCGCAGGCGCGAACATTATCCTTTTCACTACTGGTCTCGGTACGCCGACAGGCAACCCGATTTGCCCGGTGGCGAAAGTAGCCACCAACTCCGCGCTTGCACAGCGCATGCCCGACGTGATCGATTTCGACTGCGGCCCGGTAGTAGACGGCACCCAAACGATCGAGCAGAATGCGGAAGCATTGCTGGATTATGTGATCAAAGTTGCGAGCGGTGAGTTAACAAAAGCGCAGCAATTGGGCCAAGACGATTTCATTCCGTGGAAGCGGGGCGTTTCATTATAATATTATTTTAACCAGAGGTTTAAACCCCTGGCTTTAAAGCAACTACCTATGTTTGATCTAACAGGAAAAACAGCACTGGTGACCGGTGGAGCGAGCGGGATCGGATTGGCGATCTCTAAAACTTTCGCAAAACAGGGCGCATACGTGCACATTCTGGAACTCAATATTGATCTGGCCAACCAGGTGGTGAACGAAATCACCGAGGAAGGCGGACAAGCTGAGGCACACGCACTGGACATCTCCAAACAGGCCGATGTCGTCAACATCGTGAACGCCATTGCGGCGAAGCAAACCATTAATATCCTCGTCAACAATGCCGGCATCGCGCATATCGGCAAGGCGGATACCACGGCGGAGATAGATTTCGACCGGGTGATCAATATTAATGTGAAGGGCGTTTACAACTGCCTCATGGCTACCATACCGCATTTGAAAGCCAACGGCGGCGGCGTGGTCCTGAACATGGCTTCCATTGCCGCAACAGTAGGAATACCCGACCGCTTTGCTTATTCTACTGCAAAGGGCGCGGTTTACTCTATGACATTATCGGTAGCCCGTGATTACCTGGCGGATAATATCCGCTGCAACAGCATTTCTCCTGCCCGCGTACATACGCCGTTCGTGGATGGTTTTATTTCGAAAAACTATCCGGGTAAAGAGCAGGAAATGTTTGAGAAACTGTCTAAAACACAGCCCATTGGCCGCATGGCAAAGCCGGAGGAAATCGGTGCGCTGGCATTGTACCTGTGCTCGGACGAGGCAGGTTTTATTACCGGCTGCGATTACCTGATCGATGGCGGATTTGAGAAGTTGAATAATTAGAAGGCTTTAAGCCTTAGGCTGTAAGCTTAGGTGAAGGTTAAAGTAACATTTAGTTTATAAAATTTTAAATCACTAATTACGACGGAAGAGATATCGCTTGCGGCCTATTGCTTACAGCCTATTGCTTAAAGCGTCTTCCATCCCAAATATTCCCTTTCCATGAAACTTTTTCGATTTGGTGCATTTGAAAATGAAAAGCCGGGCGTAGAACTGGCCGACGGTACAAAGCTGGATGTTTCGGCATTCGGCGAGGATTACAACGAGAAATTCTTCGCGACGGACGGCGTTGCCCGTTTGCAAAGCTGGCTGGATTCTAACGCGGCATCCGCGCCTAAGGTAGAAGAAGGTTTCCGTTACGGATCGTGCATTGCGCGTCCTTCCAAGATCGTTTGCATTGGGATGAACTATGCCAAGCATGCCTACGAGTCAGGCGCGACGGAGCTGCCGAAGGAACCGATCATTTTCTTCAAATCCACCTCCGCATTGTGCGGTCCCTTCGACCAGGTCGTTATCCCGAGAAATTCGGAGAAAACCGACTGGGAAGTAGAGCTGGCCGTGATTATCGGCAAAAAAGCAAGCTATGTCGACGAGGCGAACGCATTGGATTACGTAGCCGGTTACGCTGTGCATAACGACTATTCGGAACGAGCGTTCCAGATGGAGCGTGGCGGACAATGGGTGAAGGGTAAGAGTAACGACACGTTCGCACCGCTCGGGCCTTATTTTGTCACAGCCGACGTAGTAGGCAATGCCAACGATCTCGACCTTTGGCTGAGCCTGAACGGCAAAAAGATACAGGACAGCAACACGTCCGACATGATTTTCCATATTCCATTCCTGGTAAGCTACCTGAGCCAGTTCATGACATTGCTTCCGGGCGATGTAATCACGACCGGCACACCGGCTGGTGTAGGACTGGGCATGAAGCCGCAGGTTTACCTCAAACCAGGCGACATAGTAGAGCTGGGTATTCAGAAATTAGGTACGCAAAAACAGGAAGCAGTTGCCTGGAAAGCGGTTTAATATATGGTAATCGACAGCCACCAGCATTTTTGGGTTTACGATGAGGACCGTGATTCGTGGATCACGCCCGACATGCAGGTCATCCGGCGGAACTTCCTGCCGGACGATCTGTGGCCCGTCCTGAAAGCCAACAAGGTCGACGGCTGCGTGGCGGTACAGGCCGATCAGTCGGATTCGGAAACGGAATTTCTGCTCCATCATGCCGAGGCCAACGATTTCGTCATGGGCGTCGTGGGTTGGGTAGATTTGAAGTCGCCGGATTTGTACGCGAAACTCGAAAGGTATTCGCAGTTCGAAAAGCTCAAAGGCTTCCGGCACGTTGCACAGGGTCAGCCGGAAGGTTTTTTGCTCCAACCTGAGTTTATCAGGGGCGTGGGCCAACTGGTTGCTTTTGATTTTACCTACGACATCCTCATTTATCAAAACCAGCTGAAAGAAGCGTACAACTTCGCCGTAAGGCTGCCGAATGTGCATTTCGTGCTGGACCATATGGCCAAGCCGCTCATCAAGGCGCAGGAACTGCAACCCTGGGCAGACGATATCCGCCGCCTCGCCGAACTGCCCAATGTGCATTGCAAAGTGTCGGGCATGGTTACCGAAGCCAACTGGCAGCATTGGGAAAAAGCGGATTTCAAACCGTACCTCGATGTGGTTTTCGAAGCATTCGGTACCGAGCGCATCATGTACGGCTCCGATTGGCCCGTGTGCCTCGTGGCAGGCGAGTACGAAGGCGCAAAAGGCATTTTGACCGATTACCTCAGCATGTTCTCCGACGACGAAGTGCGGGATGTGATGGGCAACAACGCGAGGCGTTTTTATAACCTCGATATTTAAATAGTATTATGAAAAGATATTGTCTGGCGGTGGACCTCGTGGACGACCCGCAAATGATCGCGGAATACGAGGCCTATCATAAAAAGATACAGCCCGAAATCCACAAAAGCATTACCGATGCGGGCATTACCGTGATGGACATTTACCGCGTCGGAAACCGGTTGTTCATGATCATGGAAACCGAAGACGATTTCAGTTTTGAAACCAAGGCCCAAATGGACGCCTCGAACCCGAAAGTACAGGAGTGGGAAGCGCTCATGTGGAAGTACCAGCAAGGATTACCTACCGCGAAACCCGGTGAAAAATGGGTTTTGATGGACCAGATATTTACCCTCTGAGAATAAAGGTTGTAGTGTTAACTAGCATTCGAACAGGTTGAGGAGACTTTTTTACGCATTATCCATCCTTATTATATCATTCGCATTACTTTCCTCGCAGCCCCGACAGGCCGTGGAAGTAAAGCTGATGAGTTTCAACATCCGGCATGGGCTCAATAACCAGGACGAGTCGAATCTCAGGGATATTTTAAGGATAATCAAGGAAAATGACCCGGACCTTGTGGCATTGCAGGCGGTCGACAGCCTGACGGACAAGGGAAAGGTGCAGTTCCAGCTGAGGCAGATCGCCGCGCAGACGGGCATGCATTATGCGTACGCGGTGGCGGATACGGCCGAGAACGGAACGCAGGGGGTCGGCATATTGTCGAACTGGCCGTTTGAAAAAACGCAGACGATCAACCTCCCGCGCACATCCGGCTCTGACCCGAAAGTGCTGTTGTGCGGACTGATCCGGCTGTCGCGCTCGGTTACCTTCCGGCTGTGCAATTCCCGGCTCGAATACGCCTCGGTCATGGACCGCGCATTGCAGGCCGCATACATCAATCAAATGCTCGTCAACAGCGTCCAGCCTGTGCTTCTGGGCATGGATATGGGTGCGAGACCGAACGAACAGCCTTACTTTTCGTTCCGCAAAAAATGGCAGGACGCTGCCCACGGGTCGCAGATGCAGACCTGGAACGAAGGTTTACCGGGCGACCGGCTCGATTACATTTTTGCCTTGCTTAACAACAAGGTCCGCATCAAAAACTACAAGGTGATCCGAAATTATCCGGACGTTTCTGATCACTATCCCATTCAGGCCACCATTGAATTTTGGTAGAAAATGAATTACTCAAATTGGAAGATCGGATTATTTATTCCCTGCTATGTCGATCAGTTTTATCCGCAGGTCGGGATCGCTACGCTCGAACTGCTTGAAAAACTGGGCTGTACGGTCACATTTCCGCTGAACCAGACGTGCTGCGGCCAGCCGATGGCCAACTCCGGATTCGAACATTTGTCGCGCTCGTGCGATAACCTCTTCTACGACCTGTTCCAGGATTGCGATTACATCGTGTCGCCCTCGGGAAGCTGCGTGCTGCATATCAAGGACCATTTGAAAGCCGATAACAGGGCCGACGAATCGAAAGTACTGCGCAAAAAGGTGTATGAACTGGTCGAATTCCTGACGGATGTTTTGAAAATAGAATCCATCGAAGCGGAATTTCCGTACCGCGTGGGGCTGCATCAGGGTTGTCACGGGCAGCGCGGGCTGCATTTGTCCCAAATGTCGGAGCTGAATGCGGCGCCTTACTCGAAGCCGGTTTCGTTATTGAAGCAGGTCAAAGGCCTGGAATTGATCGATCTTGACCGCACCGATGAATGCTGCGGGTTCGGCGGAACGTTCTGCGTGAGCGAGGAAGCAGTGTCGGTGAAAATGGGTAAGGACCGCGTGTCCGACCACATCCGGCACAATGCGGAATACATTACCGGCTCGGATATGAGCTGTCTCATGCATTTGGGCGGGATTCTCAGCCGTGGTAACTCGAATGTTCAGGTGAAGCATATCGCCGAAATCCTGAACAACAGCATCACAAAACAAAAACCGGAGCCCATACATTGAGCCCCGGTCTATACAAAGTTTACGTGAATTTCACGTCGGTTTCAGAATCTGAGAAGCGCCCGTTGTTAGTTAATTGAAGAAACAACGCGGCTGGTTGTAGTCAAAATATCAAACGATTGTGCAGTCTTCTCTTTACCATCCGTGATTTCGAACGTGTATGTGCCGTCCATCAGGGTTGATAAATCAAAGTATTTCAGATAGTTGTTGTCAACGCGTTTGTTTTCTGAGAAAAGAACATTTTTCTCGTTGTCCAAGATACGTACGACAACATTCTTTGAAATTGGATTATTATAAGAAACTCGGAATTGCAATGGTTTAACCTGCAGAACGGTCAGCTTGGTAGAAGCGTTTTCAGTTTTGTCCGCAGTAGCGATGTTGTCCTGGGCATTTGCAGCAAATGCCGATCCTGATAGCAGCAAGCCGGTCAAGGCCGCGATAATAAGAGTGTTTTTGGTTTTCATAGGAGTTAATATTTTAATGTCTAAAAAAAGTTAAACTGAACTTAATTCAGACTCCGATGCCCCGATCGAAAAACTTTGTTGATTCAAAAGTATAAGATATTGCAATACAAGAAAATAGCATTTTTTCGATTTGTAAAAAGTTGTTTATTAAACAAACTGCAAACTTGAAATAATGCAACGAATGTGAAAAGTACAATTCTTATTCTTCTTTAAATACCATTATCTAATTGTTAAGGCAGCTATGTCCAAAACAGTAATGGAGCACGCGGACGCTTCCGAGGTGTTCAACAGAGACGAACCTTACGTAAACTGGCACGACGAAACCCTGTGGTTTGTCCGCCAGAAGCGCGATAAATCATCCAAACAGCTACCCGAATGGGAGGAGCTCCGCGAGGCCGCTTCGGGTATCAAGCATTATGTGCTCTCGCACCTCGACGAGCTGCTGATTTCTTTTGAACAAAAAGCGAAGGAAAATGGCGTGCAGGTGCATTGGGCGGCCAATGCGGCCGAGCATAACGAGATCGTACTCGGGCTTTTGAAGCGGCATAAGATCGATAAAATGGTGAAAAGCAAGTCGATGCTGACGGAGGAATGCCATATGAACGAGTTCCTGCAAAAGAACGGCATCGAAGTGATCGACACCGATCTGGGAGAGCGCATCGTACAGCTTCGCAACGAGCCGCCAAGCCATATTGTACTGCCCGCGATACACTTGAAAAAGAAGGATATCGGCGACCTTTTCCACGAACACCTTGGTACCGATGCCGGCGCCACCGACCCGCAGTACCTCACGGAAGCGGCCCGCCAGCATTTGCGCGATAAATTTCTTACACGCCGCGCCGCATTGACGGGCGTGAACTTCGCCATCGCCGAAACAGGGGGTTTTGTTGTGTCGACCAATGAGGGTAATGCCGATATGGGCGCGCATTTGGCAGATATTCACATTGCCTGTATGGGTTTTGAGAAAATCATCCCGAAACAGGAACACCTCGGCGTATTCCTGCGCCTGCTTGCCAGAAGTGCTACCGGCCAGCCTATTACGACTTACAGCAGCCATTTCAAAAAGCCGCGCGAAGGGCAGGAAATGCATATTGTGATTGTAGACAATGGACGCAGCACACAGCTGGGACGCAAGGATTTCAGAAATTCATTGAAATGCATTCGCTGCGGGGCTTGCATGAATACCTGCCCGGTTTACAGAAGAAGCGGCGGGCACAGCTATCATAATGCGGTCGCCGGGCCTATCGGCTCCATTCTCGCCCCCAATTTGGATATGACCAAGAATGCTGACCTGCCATTCGCGAGCACACTATGCGGCAGCTGTTCGAATGTGTGTCCGGTGAAAATCGACATTCACGACCAGTTGTATAAATGGCGACAGGTATTGGCCAAGGAAGGATATGTTCCTAAAAGCAAGGAAATCGGTATCCGCGCGATGTCGACCGTGTTGGCTGCTCCGCGGTTTTATCAATGGTCGGGCCGGCTGGGGCGTACCGTGATGCGCGCAATGCCGTTTATGGTCAATAATGGGTTGAACCCCTGGTACAAACAACGCGATATGCCCGAGCCGCCGAAGGAAAGTTTCCGCGATTGGTACGTTCGTAACCGCAAAAATTAGACAATGAGCTCACGAGACAGCATATTAGGCCATATCAGGCAAAACAAACCGGAAGCGACCGCATTGCCGGCCGTAACGACTTTTGCCAGCAATTTTGACAATACCGAAGACAAATTCCGAGAAATGCTGGGGGCGATCTACACGGAAGTGATCGTCGTGAAAAACAGGGAAGAACTCGCGCAAAAAGCGGAAGAGCTTTATAAAGGCATCGTGAACCGTGCCACGACCATCCCCGCATTGAGCGCCTGGGCGGATTTTAGTTTGAACGTGTCCGATCCGCACGAACTGGAAACGGTCGAGATAGCGATCCTGGAAGCGGAATTCGGTGTGGCGGAAAATGGGGCCGTGTGGATTTCCGATAAATACCTTCCGCATCGCGCATTGCCATTTATTACACAAAATCTCGCGTTCGTGATCCCGCGTAATGCGCTCGTGGACAACATGCACGAGGCATACGTACGCTTGCAGGACACGCTGGGCTGGGGCTGCTTTATTGCTGGTCCGTCAAAAACTGCGGATATTGAGCAATCGCTCGTCATTGGCGCGCACGGGGCGCGCAGCATGGTGGTCTTCCTGCTGGAAGGCGAGTAGTTTTCTATGAAGCAACACGTAACGCTCGGACCGTTCACGAGAAATATCGCCCAGCGGCTCGCGCAGCTGGCCAATAACAAGAATGTAGTGGCACAGGTGAGGGACAATTTTCCTTCGCCCTACACGCTGTCCGACGCACACTACTGGATCGATTTCTGCAACAGCCGCTACAATGGCGAGAGCTTCCACCGGGCGATCTATTATAATGATGAATTTGTGGGCGGTATCGGCGTGCTGCGGCAGGAGGATATTCACCGCAACAATGCGGAAATCGGCTA
Source organism: Dyadobacter beijingensis DSM 21582 (assembly GCF_000382205.1). GTDB lineage: Bacteria > Bacteroidota > Bacteroidia > Cytophagales > Spirosomataceae > Dyadobacter > Dyadobacter beijingensis. The sequence goes on along the minus strand of NZ_KB907789.1, from coordinate 903,351 downwards.
CTGGCTCGGCGAACCCTACTGGGGCCTGAACATTACCACCGAGGCCGTGAAGCAGATGACGGACTGGATTTTCAAAAATACAGGCATTACGCGGCTTTACGCCGGGGTGTTCGAAACCAATCAGGCCTCCATGCGCGTGCTCGAAAAGGCCGGTTACAAGCTGGAAGCCATTCACCGAAAGGCCATTATCAAAAACGACCAGGTGCTGGACGAACATTTGTTTGTGAAGCTGGCCGGGGAATGAGGTTTAAAAATGTATTTTTACGCCCTGTAAAACTACGTATCCCAATATGCCCAAGATTATCGTTGCGATCGACGGTTATTCGAGTTGTGGGAAATCCACGACCGCAAAACTGGTTGCCAAGCAATTGAATTACCCTTACATCGACACCGGCGCGATGTACAGGGCTGTTACGCTGTATTTTATCCAAAACCATATCAGTCTTACCAACCCGAAGGAAGTCGAAAATGCATTGGCCAAAGTGCAGATTTCCTTCCGCCGCCATCCCGAGCTCGGCCGCAACGACACCTACCTGAACGGGTTGAATGTCGAAGACGAGATCCGGAAGATGTACGTTTCCGAACGGGTGAGCGAGGTAAGTGCCGTGGCCGAGGTGCGGCACGCACTGGTGGCACAGCAGCAGCGAATGGGCAAGACGAAGGGCATCGTCATGGACGGCCGCGACATTGGTACCGTGGTTTTCCCGCAGGCCGAGCTGAAAATTTTCATGACCGCCGATCCGCTCATCCGCGCCCAGCGCCGCCAGCTGGAACTGATGGAAAAAGGCGATATCGTAGACCTCGCCATGATCCTCGATAATCTCAAAACGCGCGACCATATCGATACCAACCGGGCCGAAAGTCCGCTCCGGCAGGCCGAAGACGCTATTTATATCGACAATTCCTTCATGACCCTCGACGAGCAGGTGGAACTCGTGGTGCGCCTGGCCGATGAGCAAATCGGGCTGTCACTCAGACGTCGTTCCGCCGATAAAGCCTGATATGCAGCCATTTGACTATGAATACCTCATCGTAGGGCAGGGGATAGGAGGCACTTCCGTAGCCTGGCATTTGCATGATTCGGGTAAGAGTTTCCAGATCGTCGGGGACTCGTCCATGCCTTCTTCGTCACGGGTTGCTGCGGGTATTTTCAATCCGTTGACAGGGAAAAAGCTTGTTAAAACATGGCTGGCCGACGACCTTTTTCCTTATGCCAGAACGTTTTATGGCGGCTTGGAGGAAAAGTTAGGTCAGCAAATCATGCATTTGACGCCAATTTACAGGCCTTTCCGTTCCATAGAAGAGCAAAATACCTATCTCGCTCAAACGGCCGATCCGGGCATTAGTCCCTACGTTGCAGCTAGGCCAGACCCAGGACCCCAAATACCTTACATTAACGCGGATTTCGGTGGGCTGGAAGTAATACAAGCCGGCTGGATCGATTTGCCCGCATTACTCGACGCAAGCCGTACATTTTTCCTCAAACAGCATTTATATCGAGAGGCGACTTTCCATCCGGCCGATCTTTCGCGGACCGACGACGGCATTAGCTGGCAGGGCAAACGGTTTAAAAAGGTGATTTTTTCGCAGGGATTTTTTGCGATGCAAAACGAATGGTTCAACTGGCTTCCGTTTACGCCTGTAAAAGGACAAATCCTGGAAATCGCCACGGACGTTCCCCTGAAACCGTACATCATCAATCAAGGCATATTTGCATTGCCATTGTCCGAAAATAGGATGAAAGTGGGAGCAACCTATTCCTGGGACCCGCTGGATTGGGCAGCTACGGAGGCGGCGACGGATGAGCTGGAATCGAAATTACGGACAATGCTAAACGCCGGTTACACGCTTGCGGGTGCGCAGGCGGGCATCCGTCCCTCCGTGCGCGACCGCCGGCCGCTGATCGGCATTCACCCGGAGTTTGCTAATGTGTGTATTTTCAATGGATTAGGGACAAAGGGCGTCACGCTCGCGCCATTTCTGGCAAAAGAGTTTTGTAACCACCTGATTTACGGCAAAGAATTGAACCCGCTAGTGAATATAAAAAGGTATTTTTCGTTATATTTCCGTTGACGTCAGCCTAAGCAATATGAGCAGAAGATATATTTACACATTAACCTTTTCGATCGGTCTTTTAGCAGTTTTTGGATTATTCAATGACTCAATAGCACAGCGCTATCCTTCACAGGAGACTTTTGGAAAGAACCGGGTCCAGTACAAGAAGTTCAACTGGAAAATCTTCCGGACGACCAACTTCGAAATCTATCACTATCAGGGCGGTACCAATCTCGCCAGGCTGACGGCCCAATACGCTGAAAGTGAATTCGATAAAATCACAGATATTCTTGGATGGACGCCTTACAACCGCGTCAAGATATTCCTTTACAACTCGCCTGCGGAGCTCGAACAGAGCAATATGGGGCTCTCGGTGCTCGATAACCTGAGCGACCAGAAGCTGAACCTCTCGCAATCGCGTGTAGAGGTGGCTTATACGGGCGATCAGATCGGCTTCCGCAAGAAACTGGTGCGGGATATCAGCCTTTTGTTCGTATACGACATGCTGTACGGCGGTAATATGAAGGAGGCGCTGCAAAGCTCGCTGCTGCTCACATTACCCGAATGGTTCATGACCGGAACGGCCGCCTATATAGCCGAAGGATGGTCGCCGGAGCTGAACGACTACATGCGCGATTTCTTCAAAAACCGCAACGTGCGCAAACCTACACTGATGGCGGGCGACGATGCGACGCTGATCGGTCATTCCATCTGGAACTACATTGCCGAGCGTTATGGGAAAGACAAAATCTCTGACATCCTGAACCTTACGCGCATTATCCGCACCGAGCAAACGAGCATTACCTCGACGCTTGGCGTACAATCCTATAACCGCTTCCTGCGCGACTGGCGGGCCTACTACCTGAACCAGTCGAAGAACGCGGAGCAGTTTTACACCGACCCGAACCCGACCTGGAAATATAAGCTGAACGAATTCAATGTGACCGACGCCAGCGCGGTGATTAAGATTTCCCCGGACAAGAAATTCACCGCCGTGAGCGAGATCAAAAACGGACGTTATCGCGTGTATTTGTTTGACAGCGAGAGCGGTTCCAAAAAAGTGGTTCGCCAGGGTAAGCTCGACATTATCGGCGGTCGGCAGAAAACGCAGCCGCCATTGCTAGGTTGGTCAAAAAACAATGTGCTGACCATTTTGGCCAATGAAAATGACAAGAAGAACCTCTACATGTATGAAAATGTAGGCACTAAAAAAATCAAGATCAAAACGAAGCGCAATATCCGCGGACTGGATCAGATCGTGGATATGGACGTGTCGCACGACGGCAGTATGCTAGCGGTAAGTGCAGACAAAGCAGGCCAGAACGACCTCTTCCTGATCAGCGTGGCACGCGCTTCCGCATTGCCATTGACCAACGACCTTTACGACGACCTTTCACCGCGGTTCATTCAGGGCTCTTCGCGCCGCGTGGTGTTCTCTTCCAACCGGCCGGTAGATTCGCTCGGCAGGGGAGATAAGGGAAATTTCAAATCCATCGCGCCGTCTTACACTATTTTCGAACATGACGGTACGCCGCGGTCCGAGAACATCGTGAAGCTCGTGGAAACGGAAGGTAAAACCAAAGTAACGCCGGTGTATGCCGACGAAAACGACGTGGTATACCTGTCGAACGGCAAGGGCGTCAACAACCTGTATAAATACAACCGCGCTTCGCAAACCAACTCGCAGCTGACGAATTACATTCAGAATATCCGCAATGCAGATGTAAACCTGAAAGAAGCGGGCGGCGCATTGGCTTATACTTATTTGAATGACGGCTACTATACGGCTGCCTATAAAAACGGCTTCGACTTGGGCGCAACCGTAAATCCGCCGTCGCTCAGCGTAGCGAGCGCGGGTAATGCGGGCAATCCGGGCAATGGCAATGCAGCAGCTAACCCGGCTGTGAAGGCCGATTCGGCAGCGAAAGCGGCGCAGGCGCAGCAAACTTCCAAACTGGCATTGAAAGAAGGCGAAGTCGATACCGATAATTACGAATTCGATGAAGAAATCCTGAAAACATTCGAATCGAGGAGGACGCGCGGCAGCTTCCCGACCACGCCTGGCCTGGCTTCGCGCACGAAAGCGGTCCGCGAGAATATCGCGATAAAAGGTCCTTACAATTACAAAGGGCTGTTCATCACGAACGACGCCGCTTCCGACTGGCGCATTGATCCGATCCGGGGTTTTGGTTACGCGCAATCCATTTCGATGAACGACCTGCTCGAAAACCATGTCATCAAGGCGGGGCTCTTCATTTCGTCGAATTTCCGCAACAGCGACCTTTTCGCCGAGTATAACAACAATACCTACCGCATTGATTTCGGACTGCGCGTTGATCGCAAGACATTATATAATGATTCCGAAGGGCTGATCCAGAAATACCGGTTCAACCAGCTGATGTTCACGGCTTCGTATCCGTTCTCGACGACGAGCCGCTTCTCGGTTTCACCGATGTTTACGTCTACGCGGATGATCGACGTGCTGCTTTCGAACCCCGACCTGTCATCGAACTACGGCGGCTTGCGCAGCGAATTCGTATTCGACAATACCCGTGTGAACGGGATGAATATGATGGAAGGGACACGTTTCAAATTGCGTTACGATGCTTACCAGGGTTTGAGCAACGGCAACGAGAGTTTCAACCGCGTGAGCCTTGATTTCCGTCATTACCAGAAAATCCACCGCGACCTGATCCTTGCCGTGCGTGCGGCAGCGAGCCATTCGGGTGGTAAGGCACCGAAACAGAATATCCTCGGCGGTATGGAAAACTGGCTCGGTAACCGCAAGGAAAACCGCTCCGGCGATAACCCGCTAAACTTCCAGCGCGATAACCGCGACATTTTCTTCGCCGACTTCGCGACCAACCTCCGCGGTTTCAAGCTGAACAGGTTGTCGGGTACGAGCTACATGTTGCTGAATGCCGAACTGCGCATTCCGCTCGTGAAATACCTGTACCGCGGCGCCATTACGTCGAGCTTCCTGCGTAACTTCCAGATCGTCGGCTTCGGCGACATCGGTACCGCGTGGACCGGCAAAGGACCATTCAGCGAAAACAACAGCCTCAACACTCAGATCATCGGGGACGAGAACGAGACGTTCCGTGCCACGGTTACCAATTACAAAAACCCTTACCTGATGGGTTACGGGGCCGGTGTACGAACAACAGTTTTCGGTTTCTATGCCAAATTTGATTACGCCTGGGGCGTAGACAACGGGTATACCAACAAGCCTATACCTTACGTAACATTGGGTTACGATTTTTGATCTGAACCAGCAGTATAAAAGCGATATTCAAGAGTTATAAAGATGGCAAGAGATTGACTCTCCTGCCATTTTTGTTTACAATCACCCAATTTCAGTGCCTATGTTTTTGAGAAACACACATTACTTGATAACCAGGGTTATCGCAGCGGGCTCCCTTTTATTTGCATTGAATGGTGCAGCATTTGCACAAAGGGAGGTGCTTTATGAGCAGTATGTGCAAAATCCGATGGCAATCAACCCCGGCTTCACAGGTGTACGTGAGGATTTTAACATGACGGCCATGTTCCGCAGGAAATGGTTCAATATCCAGAATTCCCCCACCAGCCAGACCTTCGCGGCGGACGGTACAGTGGCCGACGGCAAGTTTGGTATAGGTTTTCAGGCGCTCAACGATCAGACGAGCTACTTCACTACCACAGGTTTCGTGGGGTCGTTCGCATTCCATCTCGGCCTCTCGGATACCTGGAAACTCGGCCTCGGCGCGCAGGGTGGCATCAATGTTTTACCGGTTTCGGACGGGACGCTGATCAGCAATAACCGTGCATTGGGCAGTTTCGGCCTCGGCGCGTGGCTACGATCGGAGCAATGGTACCTGGGCGTTTCCAAGCCGGAGCTGCTTTCGCAGAAGTTCGGCGACCAGGCTCTGGGGACGTTTTACCGCCGGCCGTTATATATCACGGCGGGAGGGAGCCACCAGTTAAGCGAGGATGTAATGATGTTGCCGCATATTTTGTTGATACAGGAGAAGGATCACGATCTCCGTTTTGATTTCGGTTCGCGGTTCTGGTTCAAGGAAAAAGTAGGGTTGGGTGCGTCTTACCGGGTTGGCGGCGGGTATAATTCGGCCTCCGCGAAAGTGGATTATTTGCAGCTAACCGTTGAGGCTCAGGTAGGAAGGAATGTCCGGCTCGGCTATTTTTACAGTACCCGGCAGGCGGAACAGATATATGCCCAGTACTCGGGCCCGAAAGGGATTCATGAGCTCATGCTGAAATTTATTCCCAATCCGAAAGGGTTCCAGAAATTCTGATGTCAAGAACCATTCCAAATCGTGTTTTTGGTTAAGTTAAAAGGATATTTTTATTCGTAATCTTTACATAAGTCTCGTACCTTTGTGCCATAAATGAAATACTCACTTTTGTGATGGATAAATACACTTATATAGCAAATTCCGACGCCGCTTATATCGATGAATTGTACAATTCCTATAAGCAAGATGCAGCTTCCGTGGATGAAGGCTGGCAAAAGTTTTTTGAAGGTTATGATTTTTATCAAAAATATCCCGTTACCGGAAACGGCCACGCCAATGGCGCAGCGAACGGTAAGGAAGCCGCAGTAGCCGGCAAAACGGACGCTTCCCGTATCCGCAAGGAAATGGAAGTGGTGCATTTGATCCGTGGATACAGGTCGAGGGGGCACCTTCTGGCGACAACGAACCCGATCCAGAAAAGGAAAGACCGTCGCCCGCAATTGGACATTGCTGATTTTAATCTGGGACCCGAAGACCTCGATACCGTTTTTGAAGCCGGTGTTGAGGTCTTTGACCGTCCGGCCACCTTGCGTGAGATCGTAGACGCATTGAAGAAGATCTACGCAAGCAATATCGGTTTTGAATACCTCTACATCCGCGACCGCGAGCAAAAAAGCTGGTTGCGCAAGAAAATCGAGAAGGAGGCATTGACGATGTCGTTCTCGATCGATGAGAAAAAGCACATTCTTTCCAAGCTGAACGAGGCGGTTGTTTTCGAAAACTTCCTGCACACGAAATACCTCGGTCAGAAGCGTTTCTCGCTGGAAGGCGGCGAAACAACGATCCCCGCGCTCGACGCGATGATCAACAAAGCCTCCGAAATGGGCGTGGTGGAAGTGATGATCGGGATGGCGCACCGCGGCCGTCTGAACGTGCTCGCGAACATTATGCAGAAAACTTACGGACAGATCTTCAACGAGTTCGAAGGTAACCTGCCCGACCAGGTTTGGGGTGACGGCGACGTGAAATACCACATGGGTTTCGCGAGCCAGATCACGACCAAAGATGGTAACAAAGTACATTTGAAACTTGCCCCGAACCCATCTCACCTTGAAGCGGTAAACCCGGTGGTGGAAGGTTATATCCGCGCCCGCGCCGACGGCATGTACGACAGCGATTACGATCGCGTACTGCCGGTATTGATCCACGGTGATGCGGCAGTGGCCGGCCAGGGTATCGTGTACGAAGTAACTCAGATGTCGGGATTGAATGGCTACTACACCGGTGGTACGATCCATTTTGTGATCAACAACCAGGTAGGTTTCACGACCGACTTCATCGACGCGCGTTCGGCCATTTACTGTACGGATATCGCTAAAATCGTGGATGCACCCGTGCTGCACGTGAATGGCGACGATCCCGAAGCCGTGGTGTTCTGTATGCGCCTTGCAGTGGAGTACCGTCAGAAATTCAACAAGGACATTTTCATTGATATGGTTTGCTACCGCCGTCACGGACACAACGAGGCGGACGAACCAAAATTTACCCAGCCGGTCCTTTACAAATCGATCGACAACCACCAGAACCCACGCGAGATCTACCAGAAAACACTGGCAGACCGTGGTGACGTGGACGCGCAGCTGGCGGCCAGCATGGACAAAGAGTTCAAGCAGTTGCTGCAAGAGCGCCTCGACATGGTGAAGCAAAAGGCATTGCCATATACCCTGCCGAAACTGGAACAGGAATGGCACAGCCTGCGCAAATCGAAACCGGAGGATTTTGAGAAATCACCTGAAACCGGCGTTGCTTTGGATCAATTGGAGAAGATCGGCAAGGCGCTTATCAAAACGCCGGAGAACTTCAACCGGTTGAAGCAGATCGACAAGCTGCTTAAAGACCGTGAGCAGATGATCTTCGATAAAAAAGAAGTCAACTGGGCTACTGCCGAATTGCTGGCTTACGGATCTATCCTCACAGAAGGTAATATCGTTCGTTTGAGCGGTCAGGATGTGCAGCGCGGTACTTTCTCGCACCGCCATGCCGTATTGCGCGATGTGGAAACCAATGCGCCTTACAACAGCTTGCAGCATATTCAGGACGGCCAGGGCCAGTTCATGATCTACAACTCGCTGCTTTCTGAGTACGGGGTGCTGGGTTTCGAGTTCGGTTACTCGATGGCAAACCCGAATGCACTCGTAATCTGGGAAGCGCAGTTTGGTGACTTCGCCAACGGCGCACAGGTAACGATCGACCAGTTCGTGACTTCGAGCGAAACCAAATGGGATCGCTGGACAGGTCTGGTGATGTTGTTGCCGCATGGCTACGAAGGGCAGGGCCCGGAGCACTCGAATGCCCGCCCGGAGCGTTATTTGCAGCTTTCGGCCAACTATAACATTATTGTAGCGAACGTAACGACGCCGGCGAACTTCTTCCACTTGCTCCGCCGCCAGTTGAAGTTCCCGTTCCGCAAGCCGTTGATCGTGATGTCGCCGAAATCGATGCTGCGTCACCCGCTTTGCGTTTCTCCGATCGACAGCCTCGTAAGCGGCTCATTCCAGGAGACGATCGGCGACACCTATGCAGATCCGAAGAAAGTGAAAAAGGTGTTGCTCTGCACCGGCAAGCTCTACTACGAATTGTACGAAAAACAGCAGGCCGACAAACGCGACGACGTGGCGATTATCCGTCTGGAACAAATGCACCCGTTCCCGCAAACGCAGATCGACGCACATTTGGCACAGTACGAAAACGCGAGCGTGTACTGGGTACAGGAAGAGCCGTTCAACATGGGAGGATGGACGTTCATGCTGCGCATGTACAAAGGCGTGAAACCGCTGCAAGTGATTGCGCGGGAGCCGAGCGCTTCGCCTTCGACCGGTTTTGCGAAAATCCACGCAAAAGAACAGGCAGAAATCATTAGCAGGGCTTTTGAATGATTATTCCTATAATTTTTGACTTAATTCGATAACAAGATTGCACATAAAATGGCTGAAATTGAGATAAAAGTACCGCCCGTTGGCGAGTCGATTACCGAGGTTACGATAGGAAACTGGTTCAAAAATGATGGTGATTTCGTGAAAATGGACGAGGTGATCTGCGGACTGGATTCGGACAAGGCGACATTTGAACTGACTGCGGAAGCGGAAGGTGTTTTACATATTAAAGCGCAGGAAGGCGATACCCTCAACATCGGCGACCTGATTGCGACAATTGAAGCAGCCAATGGCGCAGCTCCGAAAGAAACTGCGCCGAAGGCAGAAGCAGCAGCTCCGGCCGCGGCGCCTGCCACAGCTCCGGCACCAGTTGCCGAGCCAGCGAAAGCGGAAGCTCCTGCGGAAGCCCCGGCAGCCGCAACGGGCCAGGTTTATGAAATGAAGGTGCCGGCGGTAGGAGAATCTATCAGCGAGGTTACGATCGCTTCATGGAGCAAAAAAGACGGCGACTATGTGAATGTTGACGAAATCCTTTGCGAACTCGAATCCGATAAAGCCACTTTCGAATTGCCAGCGGAAGCAGCCGGTATTTTGACGATTGTTGGAAAAGAAGGTGATACACTGGGGATCGGCGCAGTAATATGCACCATCGCTCAAACGGCCGGTGCTCCCGCCGCCGCACCAGCTCCGCAAGCGAGCGCCCCGGCTGCTGCGGCTCCTGCCGACAAGGCTTACAGCGAGAAACATGCATCGCCTGTCGCAGCGAAAATCCTCGCCGAAAAAGGAATCGATCCGAAGGACGTGAACGGCTCCGGCTCAGGCGGTAAAATCATGAAAGACGATGCCCTGAAAGCGGAAAAACCTGCTGCTGCTCAACCAGCTGCGCCGGCTAAGCCCGCTGCTGCTTCGGCTCCGGCTGCTGCTCCTGCGCCTGCCGGTGGACGGGCCTCACGCCGCGAGAAGATGACTTCGCTGCGTAAAACCATCGCACGCCGTCTGGTAGCGGTAAAAAATGAAACGGCTATGCTCACCACTTTCAATGAAGTGGACATGAAGCCGATCATGGACCTGCGCGCGAAATTCAAGGATAAATTCAAAGAAAAACATGAAGTAGGACTAGGTTTCATGTCATTCTTCGTGAAGGCGGTAACCGTGGCGTTGAAAGACTTCCCGGTTGTGAATGCCTATATCGATGGTGAAGAATTGGTGTACAACGACTTCGCGGATATTTCAGTAGCTGTATCAACCCCTCGCGGATTGGTGGTGCCGGTTATCCGTAATGCTGAAACCCTTTCATTCGCTGGTGTTGAGAAGGAAATCATTCGTCTGGCGGTTCGTGCACGTGATGGCAAGCTCGGCCTGGACGAAATGTCGGGCGGTACATTCACAATCACGAATGGCGGTATTTTCGGTTCGATGCTCTCGACGCCGATCATCAACGCGCCGCAATCGGCGATCCTCGGTATGCACAATATCGTTGAGCGTGCGGTAGTGGTAGACGGCCAGATCGTCGTTCGCCCGATCATGTACGTGGCGCTCTCATACGACCACCGTACCATCGACGGTAAGGATTCGGTAAGCTTCCTCGTTCGTGTGAAGCAATTGCTTGAAGATCCGACCCGCTTGCTGTTGGATATTTAATATTATCATTTCGGAAAAATAAATGCAGAACAGGCCCGGATTTCCGGGCCTGTTCTGTTTTCCAGCCGTATCGGTTCGCTATTGCAGCTTCGTGTTCTGCTTATGCCGGTCCTTATCGCGGTCAGTTTTCTTGGCGAGGTTCTTCTCGAACGCCTCCGTAAGGTTGATGCCCGTCTGATTGGCCAGGCATATTAATACCCACAGTACATCGGCCATTTCATCGCCAAGGTCTTTCCCCAAATCCGATTTCTTGAACGACTGGTCCCCGTACGTACGCGCCATGATGCGCGCGAGTTCACCAACTTCCTCGGTGAGGATCGTCATATTGGTCAGTTCAGAAAAGTATCTGACGCCATAAGTCTTGATCCATTGATCGACCTGATCTTGTGCTTCCTGGATGGACATCGTTATTGAATAGGTTTAAATCCGGTTCTTAGAATCGATGACAATTGTGACGGGCCCGTCGTTCAGCAGCGCTACTTTCATATCTGCTCCAAATTCACCGGTTTGAATAGCTTTCCCTAATTCGTTACCAAGGAAATGGATCATTTGCTCGTAAAGCGGTATTGCGATATCCGGCTTCGCGGCTTCGATGAACGACGGGCGGTTGCCTTTTTTCGTGCTCGCGTGCAATGTAAACTGGCTGATCAGCAAAATATCGCCATTCACGGTTTTTAAATCGAGGTTCATCTTCCCTTCGTCGTCGTTGAACACGCGCAGGCCCACAATTTTCTTTCCAAGCCATTCGATATCCTCCTGCGTATCCGCGTGTGTGATGCCCAACAGCACCATGAAGCCCGTATTGATTTCCCCTTTTACTTTTCTTTCAATAGTCACCGAAGCGCCGCTGACGCGCTGGATTACTGCCATCATATTTGAATAAATTGATTTTCGAATGAGGGCAAAAGTACGGGGTTATCTGGTAAAATGACTTGAATGAGGTAGAAAATGCCGTTGGTTCAGTGGACTTGCCCGGTTGCTCTCATTTATAAGTGAAGGCAAGAGAGGGGAAATTGAGAAGCGCGTGCAGTTTACTCCAATGGACAGTTCTGTTTTTAACCTTGCTTTTGGCGCGACTGGAATGAAAATAGAGCTGAGCTTGACGACATGACAATATCGGACAATGGAGATATGGAATTGGTCTTAGCCACAGTTGTAGCCATAACTTGTTATTTCCTCCAAGAAAACAGGGAAACCAACGTTTTTCTAACTGACAGTACGCCCGCCAGAACCCGTTTATATCAAATCATTATCAATAAATACCTTGACCAGATTCGGCTGATTTCAAAGTCCTTGCATACCGAAAGGGTCGTTGGGAGCGATTTGAAAAAAAATGTTAATTATGAATTCTTCACGGTATCTAAATTGTTTTAATTTTAACAACCCGGTACCCACCACACCATGACCTCAGAACGCATTTCAGTTTTTGACATTTTTAAAATCGGCATTGGTCCATCCAGTTCGCATACATTAGGACCCTGGCGGGCGGCGCAGCAGTTTTTGGGCGTGGTGAAGGAGCAAGGTTTGCTGGGTAATGTGCAGAAAGTTACCGTACATCTTTACGGTTCATTGGCCAAAACCGGCCGCGGGCATGGTACCGATATCGCCGTGATCCTCGGTTTGAGCGGTTACGATCCGGTGACCATCGAAACGGGGTCGATTGATCGCATTCTGGCGGATATTGCCGCGAGTGAGACGATCCGTCTGCATGGCGAAATGCAGATTCATTTTAATCCCAAAACAGACGTCGTATTCCACAAAGCGGAATCGCTGCCTTTCCATCCGAACGGGGTAGCGTTCGCGGCTGTGTTTGAAAATGGACAGACGTTGGAAGAAACCTATTACTCGATCGGCGGCGGATTTGTGATTCAGGAAGGTAGGGAGGCTTCGGCGAGTGCGCTGCGCTGCGATATTCCGTATCCCGTCGACCACGCTTCCGATCTGCTCGAATGGCATCGGGTAGCGGGAAAAGATATTTGGGAACTGGTACTCGAAAATGAACGCGTATGGAAAAACGACGACACGATCCGGAAGGATTTGCTGAATATCTGGCGGGTCATGCAGGATAGCATTTTCCTCGGTTGCCAGCACAAAGGCGTGCTCCCGGGCGGCCTGAACGTGCAAAGAAGAGCCGCTGCATTGAACCAGAAATTATTAAACGGGCACGCCTGCGCTGGCTGCGACGAATGGGTGGACCTCATCCGTACCAGCGGGTCAGGTTTTAACTATACGCTCGATTGGGTGAGCTGCTTCGCACTGGCGGTGAATGAGCAGAATGCATCTTACAGCCGCGTGGTGACGGCTCCTACCAACGGCGCCGCGGGTGTTATTCCGGCAGTGCTGCAATTTCATGTCGCGTTCTGCGGCGGGACGGAGGAAGACATTTTCAGGTTCCTGCTGACAGCCGGAGAAATTGGCAGTATCTTCAAAAAGGGAGCGACCATTTCGGCTGCTATGGGCGGTTGTCAGGCCGAAATCGGGGTTTCGTCGGCGATGGCGGCGGCTGGGCTCGCGCAGGTGTCGGGTGGGAGCGTGGAACAATGCCTGATGGCCGCGGAGATCGCTATGGAGCACCATTTGGGGCTTACCTGCGATCCGGTGGCGGGTTTGGTGCAGATTCCCTGCATTGAACGCAACACCATGGGCGCCATTAAAGCGATCACTGCTTCTCAGCTCGCCTTGCAGAGCAACCCGGAGAATGCCAAAGTTTCGCTGGATAATGTCGTGAAAACGATGTGGCAGACAGCACTGGATATGAACAATCGCTACAAGGAAACTTCCGAAGGCGGCTTGGCCGTGAATATTCCTATCAGTCTCAGCGAATGCTGATTTGTTCTCCTAAGTCAGATTTTCCTACAAATTCAACAGCAAATGCGCCAGGCCGAAGTACACGCCGTAGCCGATCAGGTCGTTGGCGGTGGTAATGAACGGGCCGGATGCGACAGCCGGGTTAATGCCGATTTTTTCCAGTAATATAGGTGTTAAAGTGCCCATAAACGAAGCCAGAAACACCACCGACATCAGCGCCGTGGAGACGACAAGCGCGAGCTGCATTTCATTGCCGATCAGCATATTAAAGCCAAAGACGATGCCGCTGATAATAAGCCCGTTAATGAATGCCACCGCGAACATCCTGATCAGCCTTTGACCTAATGTCGTATCCAGACCGGTTTTATCTGCCAAACCTTGCAGGATAATAGATGAAGTTTGAATGCCGACATTCCCGCCCGTGGACCCGATAATGGGAATGAATGCGGCCATGGCCGGGATGATTTTCAGGTCGCCCTCGAAAAAGCTGATAAACTTGGCTGCCAGGATACCCCCCATCATGCCCACCAGCAGCCACGGCAAACGCGCGCGGGTTTGCTGCCAGATGCTGTCGTCTTCTTCGACATCCCCCGTAATACCCGCCATTGCCAAAGTATCGGAACTGGCCTGGTCGGTGATCACGTCCACGACGTCGTCAATGGTAATGCGGCCCAGGAGCTTGCCCTGCACATTTACTACCGGCAATGCGTCGAGGTCATAACGCCGCATCAGCTCGGCTACTTCTTCGGCGGGGCGGTAGGTTTCCACGAAAATAACGTCCTTATCGTACAGGCTTTCGATTTTCGTATTCTTGTGCGCCAGTACGATCTTTTTCAGTGAAAGCAGGCCCAGCAGCTTACCAAAATCATCCACCACATACACCGCATACACTTTCCCGACGTCTTCCGCCTGCTGGCGCAACTCCTCGATGCATTGGTTCACATTCCAGTTCACATTGGCCTTCACCAACTCTTTCTGCATCAAACCGCCCGCCACATCTTCGTCGTAATGCAGCAAATCGAGGATGAAACGGGCCTGTTCGCGGTCTTCGAGCAATGCGATCACCTCCTCGCGGACGCGGATCGGCTGCTCATTGAGCAAATCCACCGCGTCATCGGAATCGAACAGGTTGACGAACTTTGAAATTTCCTCCGACGTGAATGCTTTCAGGAAGTCGCGACGCTCGGCCGGCTCCATGTCAGCGAGGATGGCCGCGCCGGTTTCGATGTTCAGTTGGCTGACCAGGAATTTAGCGCTTTCCGTTTCCAGCTCATAAAGCAAGCTGGTAATATCGGCGGGAAAGAGATTTTCCATCTCCGACCGAATGGCCGCAGAGTCCTCTTTTTCAATTAGTTCCTGAATGTGGTCTACGTATAGCTGGGTTAATTCGAACGTCATCGTAACGAGCTTTTAGCGATTGGCGAAATGCTTTTAGCTTAACGGATATACTGTGTCGGTGCGCTTTTAGATTTGTCCCTGCGCATTTTGGGCGAGCAACGTCAACGTAACGAACTCCTGAACGCTCAATTGTTCGGCCCGTTTGTTGAGCAGTGGATGGTCCGGTATTTCGCCTACCGGCTTCAAGGCATTGCGCAGCGTTTTCCGACGCTGGTTGAATGCCGTTTTAACCACCCTGAAAAACAGTTTTTCGTCGCATTCCAGGTTCGTCACCGCATTGCGCCGCAGCCTGATCACCCCCGATTGCACTTTGGGAGGGGGATCAAATGCGCCGGGAGGTACCGAAACAAGGTAATCAATGTCGTAAAATGCCTGTAAAAGTACGCTCAGAATACCGTAATCCTTATTTCCGGGAGGCGATGCAATGCGCTGCGCCACTTCCTTTTGCAGCATACAAACGATCTCCGGAATGCGGTCGCGGATTTCCAGCGCCCTGAAAAAGATCTGCGATGAAATGTTGTAAGGGAAGTTTCCGATAATAGCGAATTTGCCGGGGAACGAGGTGTCAGGATTGAATTTGAGGAAATCGCCGGCGATAATGCGCGGCGCAAGGTCGGGATGATGCTTTTCCAGGTAAGCCACCGATTCCGTATCGATTTCGATGACGTAGGTACTGAAATTGTTTTTAGGCAAAAGAAACTGCGTGAGCACGCCCATGCCCGGCCCGATTTCAAGGACACGGTCGTAACCACCGTGACCGGAGAGTCCGTCGACGATGCGTTGGGCGATATTCAAATCTTTCAGAAAGTGCTGGCCCAGATGCTTTTTGGCCCGCACTTTGGAATCATCCGGTTTTTTATAATTCATTTTCACAAGCCAAAATTACGTCTTAATTCGTAGATTTATCGAATAAAGAATTGGAAGGAAACTTAAAAGTGCGATTGTACGGGACCCATGGAACTGATTTTATCCGAAACCGACTGGCAGACTATTCACCACACACTTCGGCATCTAAACCTGATCGGAATTACCTTTTCTCCCGACTTCGTCATACGCAGCGTAAGCCCGCACGCGCTCATGAAAACGGGCTGGCACGAGTCGGACCTGGTGGGTTTCAGCATATTCGATAAGCTGATCCCGAAGGAGGAGGAGCACGAGGTACGGCAAATGCTGGAAGAGGGGATACAAGGCAAGCGTAAGCTCGAACAACGCGAAGTGCCATTCCTGGCGCAGAAGGGGACGTTGCGTACTTTTTCCATCAATTCGGTGCTCATGCACCAGGAGCATGAAGAGGTGGAGTGCATCACCCTCGTGGGCGACGATATTACCCGCCGCCGCCGGATGGAATCGTCCATCGCGAAATCGAATTCGCAGTTGCAGGATTTGGTGGATAATACAAGCGACCTCATCCAGCTCGTGGCCGTCGACGGGAAATTCATATTCGTCAACAAAGCATGGCGCGAGGTGCTCGGCTACGGGCTCGACGAAATCGCGTCCATGCGGATGGAGGATATCCTGCACCCGCAGCATAAGGAAGAGGCATTGGCGCAGCTCAAACTGATCGAACAGGGCATTGCTAATCCGAATTTCGAGGCGGTGTTCCTGAGCCGGGAAGGTAAAAAAGTATTCGTGGCCGGGAGTGTGAACTGTCGTTACGATAACGGCAAACCGACGGCATTCCGCTGTATCTTAAATGATTTTACGGAAAAAATAAGGGCGGAGAAGGCCCAGAACCTTTATTACAGCATTGCCAACTGGACCGTCAACACCCAGAACCTCGACGAATTCTACCACGGTATTCATGAGGAATTGGGTAAGATCATCGATGTAAGAAACTTCTTCATCGCCCTCTACGACCCGAGCAAGAGCTACATTTACTTTCCTTATTATGTAGATCAATATTTCAAAGGGAATGTCCGCTTTACCAAACGGAGGTTAGGTAACGGGCTCACGGAGTACGCGATCGCGTCGAACAGGCCGCTGTTCCTTTCCGACGAGGACATCGAAAAGCTTGCCAAGACAAATAGCCTCTATTTGTATGGCGTGACGCCGAAAGTGCTCCTGTGCGTGCCCCTGCGTATCGGCGACCGGGTGACGGGCATCATCGGGGTGAAGTCGTACGACGACCCTAATATGTTCGATACACGCGATCTGGAACTGCTGGAATTCATCTCGGGCCAGGTAGCGATGGCTATCGCAAGGAAGCAGAGCGAAGAGGAACTGAACAAATACCTGGCTAGGTTGAACGCGATCTTCGACAGCAGCTCGCATTTGATATGGTCTGTCAATAAATCGCTGCAACTGACGTCGTTCAACCGGAATTATGCCGATCTGATCCATAACCAGCTGGGTGTGAGGCCGTCGTTGCAGGCCAGTGCAGAGAAATTTGGCTGGCGCATGGTGGGCAACAGCAACCGCCGGACGCTCGAAACCAAGTACCGCCAGGCATTGCGCGGAGAGCCGCAGTATTTCGAATTTAAAATAGACCGGAAAGACGCCGGCGAAATGTGGCTCGAATTTTACCTCAACCCCATCCATTATGCCGACGGCGTGATCGAGGAAGTCTCCGGTATCGCCCGGGACATTACACGCAGGAAAGAGGCGGAACTGTCGCTGCGGCATAGCGAGGAGCTTTTCAGGGGTATTTTTGAAAACTTGCAGGATATTTATTGCCGCATTAACCGCCTGGGCGAGATCACGATGATCAGCCAGTCGGTGCTGAAACGGCTGGGGTATTTGCCGGAAGATGTGATCGGACATAAGGTAACCGAGTTTTTCCCGGACAAGAAACGCATCCACTCGGCATTAATACGGCTTCGTAAAACGAAAAGTCTGCGGAATTTCGAGATCACGATGTACCGGAAAGACGGTACCGAGCGCCAGTTTATGATCAACATGCTCATGTTCACCAATGACAAGGGCAAGCCGACCGAGGTAGCCGTGCTCGCGCGCGACATTACCGAGCTGAAACGCAACGAGCAGGAACTCCTGAAAGCCAAGGAACACGCCGAACGCTCGTTGAAGGTGAAAGAGGGATTTTTGGCGAATATGAGCCACGAAATACGCACGCCGATGAACGGGGTGATCGGGATGATCGATTTGCTCGGCGAGACGCCGCTGAATGTGGAGCAAAAGGATTACGTGCTGACGATCAAGCGGTCGTCGGAAACTCTGCTGAACATTCTGAATGACATTCTCGACCTTTCGAAAATCGAAGCGGGTAAAATGGAGCTGCACGAGGCGCCCATTGCCGTGGAAGAATTGCTGCTTAAGCTGGTATCACTTTTCGGGCAGACGGCCAAAAGCAAGGGGAATACGCTCACATACCACATCGCGCCGGACATTCCGAAATTCATCATTGCGGACCAGACGCGCCTGCTGCAAATCATGTCGAACCTGACGTCCAATGCATTGAAATTCACTGAAAATGGTTCTGTGAAAGTTTTCCTGACATTGATCAGAAAAGACGGCTTGTTCCACAAAATCAAGGTGGATGTGCAGGATTCCGGGATTGGTATCAGTGCCACCGACAAGCAGATTCTGTTTACCTCATTCACACAGCTGGACAATTCATCGCGGAAGTCGTTTGGGGGAACGGGACTTGGTTTGGCCATTTCCAAACAGCTTTGCGCATTGATGAACGGCGAAATCGGCGTGGAATCGACATTGGGCGAAGGGAGTACTTTCTGGTTTACATTTGAAACGAAGGAAACGTCCATCGCGCAGGTCAGTACCGTCACGCAGCTGGAAGAAACGCCGATCGAAGATGTGTTCGTCGATTATCATCCGTCTATTCTGCTTGTCGACGACAATGCCGTGAACAGGAAGGTAGCGAATGAAATCCTGAAAAAATCGGGTTGCGAAACCGACCTGGCCGAAAGCGGGTTCAAGGCCATTGAAATGGTAGAAAAACGCTACCATTCCGATGCGAAGGGGTACGATATCATTTTTATGGATATTCAAATGCCCGATATGGACGGCGTCGAGACGACCCAGGAGCTGAAAAAGCGTTTTTCAAAAGGACTGCCGCCAATCGTGGCTATGACGGCCTATTCGATGAAGGAGGACCGCGACCGCTTTATGAGCCAGGGAATGGACGATTATATTGCCAAGCCGATCCGCGCACAAACGCTCGTGCAGAAGGTGCGGGAGCTGATGGGTAACATTGAAAACCGCCAATTCGAATTAAAACAAAAAGAGATAGCCCAGGAAGCTACCGCACCGGTCCTCGACAAGGAAATCATCGAACAGCTCGCCGGGATCGGCGGCGCCGAACTGGTATGGTCGGTTTTTGACGATTTTGTGACCGAATCGAACGAGCTGGTAGCGGGTGCCGTGGAGGCATTTAAAGCCGGGGATATTAAAACCGTGAAAAGCAATCTCCATACATTGAAAGGCAGCGGAGGCACGGTAGGGGTGCTGCAAGTGGCCGAAATCGCGCGTGATGCGGAATGGCGGCTCAAATCAGATGATACGAGTACGCTCGCCGAGGCATTGCCGCAATTGGAAAAAGCATACGAACGGTTCCTGGCCAGCTACAAGGGATTGTTGGGGGAATGGCTGAAATAGCGGTGGTTGACCGCCGACTGCCGCTGACTGACCGCCGACCGCTGACCGCCGATCGTTGATTGATAATTGACCGCTTTCGATGGGTGGTTCTTTTCGTCGGTGAAAATTGGCTGTTGATCTATAAATACCTCCGAAACTGTCGATTGTAAAGGTTTGTTGCCTTCGGGCATTAAACTTTGATAAGAAAGGGTGCTCTAACCAGCAATAAACCTTTACAAGTCATGAACAGATTTACATTCATCGTCCTCCTGCTGGCCGCTTTGGCCGCACCGGCATTCGCCCAGGCGCAAAATGCGCAGCTTACCGGCACCGTTCTCGACAGCGTAAGCCGCGAAGCCGTCGTGGGTGCATATGTGGCCGTGAGCCGCAATACACCTGACGCCAAGCCGGAATATGTGACCACGGACGTGAATGGTAAATTCGCGTTCACGGGCCTTTCCAAACAAGTTTCCTACCTGGTAAAAGTGTCCTACCTGAGCTATAAAGATTTCTCCAAAACCATCACCCTTACCCAGGATTCACAGGAACTGGGGACGATTACCTTAACCGAAGCCGTTTCGAACCTCAAAGAAGTGAAGGTAGTAGGGCAGGTGACCGCGATGGAACAAAAAGGTGATACGACGCAATTCAATGCGGCGGCGTTCAAAACTAACCCGGATGCCAATACCGAGGACCTCATCCAGAAAATGCCGGGCATTACGGTCGCTAATGGGACGGTAACCGCCCATGGCGAGACTGTAAACCGCGTTTTAGTGGATGGTAAGCCCTTCTTTGGCGACGATGCGGCATTGACTTTGAAGTCCCTTCCGGCCGAAGTGGTTGACAAAATCGAAGTGTTCGATAAGCTGAGCGACCAGGCGCAATTCACGGGTTTTGACGACGGTAATGCCCAGAAAACGATCAATATCGTGACCAAGGCCGATAAGCGAATGGGCCAGTTCGGGAAGGTGTTCGCAGGCTATGGCCTGGACGACCGGTACCAGGCGGGCGGTAATGTGAGTTTCTTCAAAGGCAACCAGCGTATATCGGTCATCGGCCTGAGCAATAATATCAATGTGCAGAATTTTTCCAGCCAGGATTTGCTCGGCGTTTCGG
The DNA here is from genome assembly GCF_000382205.1 of Dyadobacter beijingensis DSM 21582. Lineage (GTDB taxonomy): Bacteria > Bacteroidota > Bacteroidia > Cytophagales > Spirosomataceae > Dyadobacter > Dyadobacter beijingensis. Next base: position 882,617 of record NZ_KB907789.1, on the reverse strand, counting down.
GCGGCGGCGGGGGAGGTGGTAACCGCGGCGGCGGCGGTTCGGCGGGGAATTTCCTTGTGGGCAACCAGAGCGGGATTACCGGTACCAATTCGTTCGGTTTGAACTATTCCAATAAAATAGGCAAGAAGGTAGATATTTCGGGCAGCTATTTCTTTAACCGGACAAGCAATTCGAATATCCAGGGCACCTCGCAGGAATACTTTCTGCAAGGCGCTACCAGCAACCAGTTTTATAATGAAAACAGTCGTACGAACACGACGAATTCGAACCATCGGCTGAATTTCCGGGTGGAATACAATATCGACCCTAAAAACTCGCTGATCATCACGCCGAGACTGAGTTTTCAGGACAATCATTCGGGCAGTGTGAAGGCCGGGCTGACGACGCTGGCAACCGACGGCAGCAAGGTGAACAGCTCGGACAACAGCCAGGGTAATTCCAACAAGGGATATAACTTCTCGAACGACATTTTGTTCCGCCATGCATTCGAGAAAAAGGGACGGACCATTTCGGTCAACTTCAATACCCAGCTGAATGACAAAAACGGCCGGCGTGACCTGTATTCTCGGAATATGTATTTTGACAACCTCGTGCTCGGTGATACGGCCATGCGGGGTGACACGATCGATCAGCGCAGCTTTACGCATTCGGACGGAATTACATTGGGCGGAAATTTCGTATACACCGAGCCTGTCAGTACCACCGGCCAGTTGCAGTTCAACTACGGCCTGACGGTTCAGAACAGCAATTCAAACAAGGATACCTATAATATGAGCTATGACGACGGCACATATTCCGACCTGGATTCGCTTCTGACCAACAATTTCGACAACCGATACATTACCAACCGTGCCGGACTGGGATACCGTTACCGCAAAAACAGCTGGTCGGCTAATATCGGTCTCGATTTCCAGAATACCGGCCTGTACAGCCAGCAGCTCGCGCCGATCAACAACAAGGTGGATCAGTCGTTTACCAATATCCTGCCTAATGCGATGATCAACTACCGCTCGAAATCCGGCGCGCAGTTCCGCGCATTCTTCCGGAGCTCCACCAACCAGCCGTCGATTTCGCAGCTGCAAAATGTGATCGATAACAGCAACCCGCTGTCGCTCACCGGCGGTAACCCGGATTTGAAACAAGAATATCGTAACATGTTCAACGTGCGCTACTCGCTGGCGGGTGCGAAACGGCCTTACAGCCTGAATGCCATGGTTTTTCTGACGCAAACCAACAATGCGATCGTGAATTCGACTGTGATTGCGCAGAACCCGATGACGCTGCCTAATGGCCTGTTCCTGGAAAGAGGTGCCAAGTTCACCGAGCCGATCAACGTCGACGGCAGCTGGAACGCCCGCTCTTTCTTCGCATTCGGAAAGCCGATCGCGCCATTGAAATTGAACCTGAACCTGACCGCCGGCTTCAACTATGTGCGTTCGCCGGGGATGATCAACTACGTGCCTAACTTCTCGAACACGTACGCAGTGTCGCAGGGGCTGGTGGTGAGCAGCAACATCAGCGATAAGCTGGACTTCACCGCTTCGTATTCAGGTAATTACAATGTGGTTCGGAACAGTATCCAGCCGAATCTGAACAACAACTATTACACCCAGAGCATTACCGGCCGTGTAAACTGGATTTTTGGAAAAGGATTTGTCCTGCAAAGCGATATCAGTAACCAATCCTACCGTGGGCTGGGGGCAGGATTTAACCAAAACTTCACGCTCTGGAACGCCAGCGTCGGCAAGAAATTCCTGAAAAACAATGCGGGCGAGCTGAAACTGACGGTTTTCGATATTTTGAAACAGAACAACAGCATTACCCGCAACGTGACCGAAACCTACGTGCAGGACGTGACGAACCGCGTGCTGACCCAATATGCGATGCTGACGTTCACTTACACGCTGAGAAACTTCGGTAAAATGCCTTCCAACAACGACGGGAATTACAGAAGACGTGATTTCGACGGCGGAGCGGGCTTCCCGGGCGGTGGCGACCGCGAGCGCGGCCAGGGCGGCGGCGGCCGGGGCTTCAACAACTAGCATTAACCCCTTCGTCAGTGCAAAAAGAAATCCCGGGGCTTCGGCTCCGGGATTATTTATTTGCAATAGGCAGCATCGATTGAAACCTATTTTTTATCGGGAAACGGAATGATCAGTTTTTCGCCTCTTTCCGAGAAATCGCGGGTTTTGCCGTTGGCTTTCATCAATGCTTCTTTGGTAACGCCATATTTGCCTGCCACTACGCGCAACACGTCGCCGGGACCGACGGTGTGTACCGCTTTTACCTGAATTTTCAGTTTGGTAGTGCCTGCCTTTACGTCGGAAACGGAAGAATTAAGGCCTTGCAGCGTTTCCGTTTTCAGGTTATAGCGGGAAGCAATGCTCGAAAACGTCTCGCCGCTCTGAACGGTATGGGTTATTTGTTCTCCGCCCACAGAAGATGCGGATATGGCCGGTTTCTCTTCTTTCTTAGGCTCTTCCACTTTTTCTTTCACAGGCTCCGGCTTCGTTTCCTCGGCAGTTTCTTCGGAAGACGGCGCCGGCTCGTCGCTGATAGGCTCCGTCGCAGTCTGCTCCACCGTAGAGTCGACGACGACCGATGTGAGTTCTTCGGAACTCGACGAACTGTCAGAAATATATTCGTAGCCGACGTAAAGCATTGCCAACACCAGCAGTACTAACACCAGCAATGTAACAATAGGCAGATTCGACTTTTCAGTGGGACGGATATTTCTTTTTTTCGGGAATTCGTCTTCCATAACCTGGCCGGATTCTATTTTTTAGTGGAGTTAATTTTCTACGAAAATAATAAAGACAACCTAGTTTCCAAGTTGATTTTTCAATTCCTCATTCATCACCGCCACTTTCTCTTTCAGGCTTTCCTTGAACGCATCGAGCCTTTTTGCGAGCTCAGGATCGCTTGCGCCGATGATCTGTGCGGCGAGTATGCCGGCGTTGCGCGCGCCGTCGAGGGCCACGGTCGCAACCGGTACGCCCGCAGGCATTTGCAGGATGGACAGTACCGAATCCCAGCCGTCGATCGAGTTGCTCGACAGCACGGGCACGCCGATCACCGGCAATGAAGTGAGCGACGCCACCATTCCGGGCAAATGCGCCGCGCCGCCTGCGCCCGCGATGATCACTTTCAACCCGCGGCTGCGCGCCGACGCGCCGTATTCGAGCATGCGCTCGGGGGTACGGTGTGCCGACACGATTTCCATTTCATATGAAACGCCGAGTTCCGTTAAAGCGTCTGCGGCCAGTTGCATTACCTTTCTGTCGGAAAGGCTGCCCATGATAATCCCTACCATTGGAATATGTTACTTCGTTTTGTGACTGATTACTTTGATATTTTTCTGCACGAAATCGGCTTTCGCTTTCAATGAAGTGATGTCCGAATCCATAATGGTAATATGCCCCATTTTGCGGAAAGGCTTCGTAATGGCTTTCCAATAGAGGAACGGGAACACTTCCGGCGTGGCCAGCAGCTTCTCCATGCCCTCATACACGGCTGGCCCCTCGTAGCCGTCTTCACCGAGTAAATTCACCATCGCGGATGGCCCGTACGCGTGCGTACTTCCGAGCGGAAGGTTCAGAATCGCCCGCCAATGCTGCTCGTATTGCGAAGTAGCGTTGGCGCGGATGGTATGGTGGCCGCTGTTGTGCGGCCGCGGCGCCACTTCGTTGATCAGCACTTCGCCTTCGGGTGTCAGGAACAATTCCACGGCCAGCAAGCCTACAATCTGGAATGCTCCGGCCGTTTTCCGCGCGATCTCCTGGGCTTTTGCATTTACCTCTTCGCTGATTTCGGCGGGGGCAAAGAGGTATTCCACGAGGTTATGCTCGGGATGGAACACCATTTCTACGGTCGGGAAGGTCTCGATATCTCCATTGGCATTGCGCGCCACGATCACCGCGAGTTCTTTCTCGAATGCCACTGCTTTTTCGAGCAATCCCGGCTTGTCGAATGCTTTATCGAGATCGGCGGCGGATGTTATTCGCTGCACACCGCGGCCGTCGTAACCGTCTTTGCCCAGTTTATGGAATGCGGGTAAGAAGGAGGTATAATTCGCGACGTCTTGCCGGTTTTCCGTCAGGATAAATTCGGCGGTAGGAAGTTGTTGTTCGGCGTAAAACTGCTTTTGAATGCGCTTGTCCTGGATTTGGCGGATCACGGAAGGCTGCGGGTAAACCTTTTTGCCCTCTTTTTCCAAAGTTTCCAGCGCTTCCACATTCACCTTTTCGATTTCAATGGTAATGACGTCGAGGTCTTTGCCAAAGTTATAAACGGTGTCAAAATCTTGCAGAGAGCCTTGTGTAAAATGGGGCGCTATTTTGCGGCACGGCGCTTCGGCGTCCGGGTCGAGTACGTGAATATCGAGGTTCCAATCCACAGCCGCTTGCAGGAGCATGAGCCCCAGCTGCCCGCCGCCAAGAATTCCGATTCGGGATGAAAGCATTGATCAATAATGATATTTTCCCGCAAAATTGGTTTAAAAACGGGTGAGATAAAAGGAATGTTGCGAAATGATTCACTTCATAAAACGTATCAACCCTATTTCCACCAGGAGAAAGAACAGCGCCCCGTAGAGGAAAAATTTCCAAAGCGTTGTGCCCATATTTTGCTGCTGGAACGCTGTCGAGAACGCATCGTCGTCGATTTTGTCGAATACCTGGACGTTTTTCTGGCCGGAAAATGCGGCGCGGAGTTCGTCTGGGGAGTAGTACTGGAGTTTGGATTCGGCGTGATTGTGGTTAAGGGCGATGATCTGCTCCGTTTTGTTGTCCAGCACGAGGTCGAAGTAGCCGGCGGCGAGACCGTCGCTGGCCTGGTCGCCCTGCGGGATTTCCAGGAGCAGCTGATTGCCGGTAATGCGTTGTACCGGTATGATTTCCGTTTTGCCGCGCCTCAGCTTGTAAACGGAGTTCGGTTTGGGTTTTTCAATGTTGAGGGAAATAGGGTTTTCGTCGAATGTGAACGACGTGCGCTGCTGGCGGACGCTGGATGCTGCGATTTTGTACATCACCGGCACGAAAATCGCGTGCTGCGCCACATTACCGAAATCCTGGTTGAAAGGCGCCGCGAAAAGATAGGTTTTTCCCGAGCCGGACATCGTCTGGTTCAGGTAAGTCTGCCCATTTCGCAATGTCAGCAGTTGCTGGCCTGCTTTGGCCCAGCTCCATACCGGCAATGCACCGGGCAGGTTCAGATTCATTTCCTGCCGCATCGATTCCTCGAATACGTCGCTGAAAAACGGGTTGTTACGATCGGGCACGGCGAGCGGAAGAGCCGCCGGCGCTTTTTCGGCCGTCACGCCATTTAAGCCCAGGCCGCTCAGAAAGCGGGCATAACTATCCACAACCGGAGCGGCCGGCGGGATAACGGCCAGGCTCCCGCCTTGTCGCACAAACTCCTGCAAATCCTGCGGAAGCGTTCCCGAAAGCTGCGTTACGCCTTCCAAAACCACGAGATCGGAGTTCTTCACGAGCCCCGGATCGACGTTCTGTGCGCTGTAACTTTGCAGCGTAAACAGGCTGTCATTGGCATACACATTCTCGATATAATTACCGTCCGGCTTCTGGCCGTACACGTGCAGCACGCGGATGAGCGGCGAAGCATTCAGCACAAAATAGTAATCGTTATCGAACGTGACAGGAAAGTCGTCGAAAGTGATCTGGCCTTTTTTATAGCCCTTTCCTTTGAGGTTAAAATTGAATTTCGCCGTGGCGCTGCCGTTCGCCGGTACATTCACCGATGCCGTGGAGGCCTGCGTATTGTCCAGACTAAGCCGTAGCACCACATTACGGGCCTCCCGGTTGCCGGAGTTGCTCACTTTTACAAACAGGATATTGTTTTGCAGCTCGCGGATAAACGGCGTGTTCAGCCAGGCGGAATCGACGAATACATTCTTTTCGGCCTCCGCCTGAACCGGTACGAGAAACAGCTGGTTCGTCGAATCCGTTCGAATGGCAGAGAGGTCGCCTGCCGTGCTTTTCTGGAAATCCGAAAACCAGAACAGCTGGTTTCTACCGCTTTGCGAATGCCGCGACATCAGGTTTTCCTGCCTTTTGTACACCTGTTCCAGCGTGCGCGGCGTGCTCGACAGGCCGATCGTCGTGAGGCGGTCGCGGAGCTTTTCGGCGGGGTAAAGACCTTGTTCCTGTGCGGAAAAGTCGTTGGTGACGAGTTGGAGCGAGGTCGCGTTTTTGAATAAACCCAGTAAGTCGCCGAGGCGGCCCGTGGCAATGTCGAGGTAGCGCTTGTTATTGAGCTCGCTTTCCATGCTCAGCGAATTGTCGAGGTAAAGGCTGGTAATGCCGCGCCGGTCTACGGCCACATTACTTTCTGCCGGGAGAAACGGCTGTGAGAATGCGAATGCGAGGCAGGCGATCGCCAGTACCCGCGCTGCCAGGACCAGCCAGTGCTTGATCTGCCGGATCGACTTCGTCTGCGTTTCGACCGCCTTCAAAAAAGCGACATTGGTGAAGTAGACCTTTTTTGTCCGTCTGAAATTAAAAATGTGAATTGCAACAGGCACTGATATGGCCAGCAAACCCCATAAAAAAGACGGAAAAAGGAAACTCATGTAGGTCGGAAATTATCTCGTTTCAGTTAGTAACGACAAAATACGCCAATTTCTCATAACTACTTTTTATTTACAGACCTTTCTCATATCTCGGATGCTTTTTTCTAACTTTGCACTTCATTTTGCTCCGGCTGTCGTTCAAAAAGCCGTGGCGCAGTGAGAAGATTGTTAATTTAAACAGAGTTATGGCCAAAGTTTCGGTAAACAAACACCAGCCCGTCTATCAAATGCCTACGAACCCGGCCGCGGTTCGTACCAAGAAGTACGCCTTACCTACCCAAAAATACATTTCACTGGCCATGCGTTATTTTTTCAAAACGCAGATCAAATGGGTATTGGTACCCGTGGCCCTGATCCTGATCAACGCGGTGATAAGCCTCACAGGCATTTATCCCAACTTGTGGATTTACATCACCGTGGTAGTCGCTTCATTGCTTTATGTATTATTTTGGCTTATCCAGTTTACCGGGATCACCCAGCTGGCGCAATACAAGCCGATGTTCGAGAAGTTTTCCTACGAGATCGACAACCGCCAGATCCTGATGAAACTTAACCAGAAGGAAGGAAGCGTCATGAAATGGGAGCAAATCCTGGAAGGTTACAAAGATAAAGATGCTTACGTACTGGTTATTTCAAAAGGCCAGTTCCTGCATTTGCCGTTCACGATTTTCACTTCTGAGCATGATATCAAGGTATTCGAGCGTCTTTTGAAGCAGAAAGAAATATTGAAAGCCTGATTTGAAACGGTATTCAACGAAAGCGCCCGACTTTTCAGTCGGGCGCTTTTTTTTGGCCTGGGCCGCATTACTTGATGCTGGCTTCATGCTGATGTTTCGTGAAATTCTTTTCCCCCGCAGTAATGGAAATGGTCAGGTGGTTGCTGAGCGGCGGGATGGGGCAGTTGTAGCCCGTGCTGTAAGCGCAATAGGGGTTATATGCCTTGTTGAAATCGAGTACGAAGGTGCCGTCTTTGAGGTCGGTCGTTTTCAGGTCGATGTAGCGGCCGCCGCCGTAGGTTTCGTCACCATTCGTTTTGTCTTTGAACGGGACAAACAGGTAATCCTTGTATTTGGCCAGCTGTTGCAGGCTGAGGCTGCGGTAAACAGCCAGCTTTTGCCGACGTCCGTTCACTTTGAATTTCAAAACCCCATACTTGACGTAGGTTTTGTTCATGCCGCTGTAAGTAGGCATTTCGAAGGATTTGCCCTTGACCTTCTCAAATCTCGCCTCGACCCGGTAACTCGAATCGGGCTGGTAGAATTGCAGGTAGGGCAGGTCTGCCGCTTTAAGCGGAGAATTCTCCGAGTGGAGGAACTCCTGCTTATACTTGTTCCTAAACTGATTAGTCTCTTCGGTAAATGTTTGTGCCTGTGATCCAAACGCCGCGACCAGAACTGTAAAGAGTGTGCCTAAAACAATTTTCATACAGTAGCAAAAAAAGAAATCCGGTAATTTTTACCGGATTTTATAAAAATTATTCCAGAAACCCAAGTAACAGGGAACTTTCTTGTTACTGAGCTGAAATTTTCTTCACTTTCGACTCGTCGATGTTGTAAGCTTTGATCACTGCATTGTAGTCGTTCAGATCAACGTCCGCATTTGTGCGCAGGAGAGGATCGGAAGGAATCACGATTACACGGAATTCAAAACCGTTTGTCCAGTCCGTTGCAAGTTGGTTTCTTGGGACGTTAGAGTCCAGGAAGATTTCCATATCCTTATCCGTGCGGTCGAAATTGTAGGTCACGATAAGGCCATTGTTACCAAATGCAGTTTGCGGCAAAGGACGGTAGGCTTTCAGGCCACCCTGATCATTCCAATACACATACACCAGCACGGCGTCCGTTGGAAGCACTTCGATCTTTTTATCAGCGAAATTGAGCGGAAACCCCCAATTATTGCCTGAGTTGAAGTTTACATTGATGATGTCAAAGGTTCGGCCCAATACGTCGCCGCCCTGCGGTCCGGGGTCACCTTTCGGCCCGCGGCAGCTTTGGAACAATGCAACGACAGCGAGGAGCAGCAGGGGCAAGAATTTTCTGTTCATGACTTGTGAGTAATTAAATGGAGAAATCTGTTAAAAATTTGTGATTAGATGATGATGCAATTATAAAGTTTAAATGTCGAAGCGGCGTTAACTTCTGTTAACTAAAAAATGCCGTTCCAAACCATTCCGGAGGGCATACACTGGAACTCAGACCGCTGGCACATTATTGTATCATTAATCATAAAATCATTTGCGTAGATAGCGCATCCGTGCTACTTTTCCCAAAAACAACGCATTTGAGAACCAACTAACATTAAAAGAAACAACGATGATTAACCGTAAAGCAACAGCCATCTGGAAAGGTACCGGCAAAGAAGGTACAGGTACGATCAGCACGCAAAGCACAGTCCTGGAAAACACCCAGTATTCTTTCAACACGCGTTTCGCCGATGGCAAGGGTACTAACCCCGAAGAACTGGTTGCCGCTGCGCACGCCGGATGTTTCGCCATGAAACTGAGCTTCGAACTCAATGCGGCAGGTTTCACCGCCGACGAACTGAATGCAACCGCTACTATTTCCCTCGATCCGGCACAAGGCAAAATCGTGAAAAGCGCCATCGAACTGAAAGCGCAGGTTCCGGGCATCAGCGCAGAGCAATTTGCACAAGTGGCCGACAAAGCGAAAAAGGAATGCCCAATTTCCCAGCTGCTCAACACCGAGATTACATTGAACGCCGAGCTGGTAAGCTAATAACCGCTCGACTTTTGCCCTTTCGCCATGCTGCCCGCAGTGTGGCGATTTTTTTTATTCAATAAAAAGATCGCTGGCAATGCGGTCGGCGAAGAGCTTGCCGGCCTCCGTGAGCAACAAAATACCCGCTTCCTCCCTGATCCACCCTTTTCGGGCCATTTTTCCCAGTTCGGACTGCTGCTGTAATGCAAATGCGCCCTGCGAGAGCGTTTCCAGTTTCTGCAATTTCACGCCCCATTTAGTGCGGAGGCCGGTGAGCAGGTATTCGTTCGTCTGGTCGGCCGGGGTGAGCGTTTCAAATGTCGCCGGAATCCTGTCGTGCTGAATGGCTTCCAGGTACTTCGCGTTGTGCGACACATTATACTCGCGGCTCGCGCCATCGTACGAGTGCGCACTCGGGCCTACGCCCAGGTAGGGATGCTGCTGCCAGTAGGAACTGTTATGCCGGCTGTAATGGCCGTCCCTTGCGAAATTGGAGATCTCATATTGCTCATAGCCATGCTCGCCCAGCGATTGAGTGAGTATTTCAAACTGCTGCGCCGCATATTCCTCTTCGATCGGTTTGAGCTTTTTCTTCTTCAACCAGCTTCCGAAAGCCGTCTGAGGCTCGATCGTGAGGCAGTAGGCCGAAATGTGGGAAATATCGAGGGTAAACGCTTTGGCAAGGTCACTGAGCAGAATATCGTGGTTAGCCGAAGGAATGGCGTAAATAAGGTCTATGGAAATGTTGTCGATACCGGCCTGGCGGGCGAGTTGCACGCATTGCTCGGCTTCGAGGGCGGTATGTGCGCGGTTCATGAAGCGCAGATGCGGCTCGTGAAAGGATTGTATGCCAATGCTCAGGCGGTTAATGCCTGCATTGGAAAACATGGCCAATGTGGCCGCGTTGAGGTCGTCGGGATTGGCTTCCAAGGTAATTTCGGCGTCGGGCGCTACACGAAAATGCCGGTGAATGGTGTCGAGCAGTAAATGCAGCTCGGCTTCATCGAGCAGCGAGGGTGTACCGCCGCCGAAATAAATGGTTTCCATATCCCCGTCCGGCAGGTAGTCTTTCCGCAGCACGATTTCCTTCGCAATAGCTTCCGTCACGGCCCGTTTGTTGGTGGTGTTGGTACTGAAATGGAAATCGCAATAATGGCAAGCCTGTTTGCAGAAGGGGATATGGATGTATAAATGCATTATTTCGAATTTTTCTGCCACTCCCAGCCGATCTTTACGCCGGCCCAGAGGTTGTTTTTCGGTGCGCTGTTGTAATAGCGGTTGCCGAATGCATTGAGGTCGTAGCCGAGGCTGTAAATGCCCGCATTGACCTTCTCCGCAGATGCCGACAGCTCGCTGTAAAAATGCGAACCCCAGCTTTTCTTCCAGCTCACGCGCGCGATCCACTGGTTATAAGCTGTGTTTTTTACCGTATTCGCGTCGTTCAGGTAGAATGCATCGCCGTGCTGGTAGGTCAGGAACGCCGAGATGCCGTATTTGAGCAGCACATCGAGGCCCGTCGACTGTGAGAAACGCGGAATGCCGGGAATGAGTTTCCCGCTCAGGTCTGTATCGGCCTGCTGGAATTCCTCGTAGGTGTATTTGGTATAAGTACCGGTATTCCACAGTTTCAGCGCCACGGGCAATTGCGGATTCGAGAGCATGTCCCACGTGACGTTCCATTCCAGGCCATTTTGTTTGGTTTTACCCGCATTCACAAAATATTCGGCACCGGCCTCGTCCAGGCGGCGTACGATGGCATTGCGAAGGCCGAAATGGTACAAACTGATTTCCCCCGAAATAACTTTCCCCACCTTCCGGATACCGATTTCGGTGTTGTTCCCTTTTTCCGCTTCCAGGTCTTTGCGGAAACCGCCCGCCGACGGCCGTACTTCCTGCAAGGTAGGAGGGGAGAAGCCGCCACTGTACGAAGCCGTCACCGACCAGTTGCCGGCAATGACCTTATTGGCCGCAAAACGGGGGATGAAAATGCCGTCGAATGTCTTTTGATCTTCGTTGAATGGAAGCGGGAAGTAGCGTTCGTACCTGTATTTCGACGTGTTATAACTCAAACCGGCGCTCAATGTGAGGTCGGTGAGCAATGTCGCTTCCAGCTGGCTGAATACCGAAAGATTCGCCGTACGGATATCTTCCACGGTCTGCTGCTTATCCGCGACGCCGCCTTTGTTGTCGTAATTCCGCTGAGCCGATTTGCCGTATTGCCATTCGAAACCGCTCGTCCAGTTGGTTTTTACATTCCCCCATTCCGATTTGTTCTGCCAGATATTCCGTCCCCCGATGCCATTCTCGTCGCGTTTTTCGAAGTTGGAAATAAACGGGTTCGCGAAATCGGTGAAGGTCAGGTACAATGCCGTGGACTGCGTCCAGCTGTCGGATAATGGCAGTACGTAATTTCCGCCCAGCAATGCGAGCCGGGTGTAAATGGCCGCTTTTTGCGCCTCGCTGCCGGGTACGGTAGGGGTAGACTGGCGGGCCAGTTTGGGATTGGTTTGGTATTGGGCGAGGTTAATGCCGCCCGGCGTCTGGTAAAACAGGTCTGAGTACATCCCGAGCAGCGACAATGTGCCCTTTTCGCCGATGCTGGAACTGGAAGTGAAGCGTATCGCGTCGCGTACCATACCGCTGTGGTTGCGGTAGCCGTCCTGCTCGCTATGGCCGTATTGGATGGAAATATCGCCCACCTGAATGGTGGAATTGCGGCTTTGGAAACCATATTTACCGAAACTCACACTTTGCTCCACGCGGTTTTGAAATGCATGATCGGGGCGGCTCTGCATCAGCACCACCCCACCGGTACCCGCGCCATACAAGCTGCTGCCCGGCCCCTTGATCACTTCCATGCCTTGAATAGCGCCGAAGTCGACGGAGTTTAGCGGCGTGTTGCCGCTCGCATCGGTGAACGGGATGCCGTTCCAGTAAAATTTCACGTTCCGAACCCCGAATGGCGAGCGGATAAGGCTCCCGCGTACTGAAAAACGGTAGCTGCCCGGCGAGCGTTCTTCCATACGCACACCCGGGATGGTGTTCACCGCATTGGCCCAGGTATAGTTTGAAAAACGGCCCAGCGTGCGCGGCGTGAGCATTCCCACCGTCGCGGTGGTGGTCAATGCATTTTTGTCGGATTCAAAAGCGTGTACGGTAACCTCGCCGAGCTGTCGGGCTTGGAGCGAATCGGTTTGGGCCAGTGCCGTCCTCGGATCGTGGAAAATGATGAAGGCTGCCAGAAGCCCGGTAATGGAAATTTTTAGCATAAGGTTTAGGGGGTATATCAATAAAATACAAATCTGATCATAAAAGCCAACAGTTTCAATAGGCTGTATGGGCTTAACCGGCCCGCCTGGTGCGAAGTTCAACGACTTCGGTTTGCATGAGAAGATTTTTCTACAAAAAACAGGCTGGAAACGGCTGCTTTCGCTGGTAAGCTTTTTGCTTTGCCACCATACAATCACACAATTACAAAACCACTTTAATACCCAAAAACATGAAAAAGATCACCTGGATTGTCGCTTCCATGCTGTTGGTAGGCTCACTTTCACTTACCGGCTGTTCAGATAAAACCAAGGATTCCGCCCAGGAAACCGTGGAGGAAGCCAAAAATGATATGGACGAAAATGTGGCCGACGCCAAAGCCGATATCAAAGAAGCAGGGCAGGATTTTGAAGCCAAAGTGAAGGAAGATAAGGACGAGCTGAAAAAAGATATCGACGACGCCATCAGCAAACTCGACCGTAAAATAGAGGAAGCCGATGCCAAAATGGACAAGGCTGCCGACAAGGAAAAAGCCAAATGGCGCGACCGCAAAAAGGAGCTGAACGCTGAAAAAGAAGAGCTGCAAGCTTCGTGGAAACGGGCCCAGAACGAGACTGCCGACAAGTGGGACGAGTTCAAGGCCAATACCAAAGAAAAGATCGCCAAAGTGAAAGCCGATCTCAACGACTAATAATTTAATGAGGGTTATGGAATAATGAAAAATGCTCCGGTTTTCCGGAGCATTTTTTTGTTATCTGACGGGCAAATGGATTTCGGTCATCATGCACCGGGCCGAACCGCCGCCGTTGCCCTCGATCACGGCGAGATCGGTGTGGAGCAAGTTGGCGTAGTCGTCGAGGCGGTCTTTCTGGCGTGGCGTGAGCGATTCGTAGGCCTGGGTGGACATGACGAGGAATTTATCGGCTTTGCGGTTCCGCACCATCAGCATATTGCCGGCGAAATGCCGCATTTGCTCGAACGATATCTCGATCACTTCCTTATGGGTTTCTTCCAGTACCGAACGCACCATGAGCCGTTCGTCGGGATCTTTAATGGCTTCAAGGCACACCACGGCGAAAATATCGCCGACGCACATCAGCACATTGGTGTGGTAAATGGGCTTGTCATGTTCGTCGGACGCCGAGAATGCGATCACCTCGTAGCCCAATGCATCCGCGAACGCATCGAGCACGTCGCGGTGCGTGCGCGGGGACAGGCACGCGTAGGCGATTTTGTAACGGCGGTCGAGCACCATGCTGCCGGTACCTTCGAGGAATTTGCCCTCGTCTTCGAAATGCGTAAGGTCGATAATCTCTTCCACTTTAAAATCAGCCGCCAGCGACTCGATAATGTCGCGACGGCGTTCGAGGCGGCGGTTTTCGGCCATCATCGGGTAAAGTACCACCTTGCCGCTCTGGTGAAAAGAGACCCAGTTGTTCGAAAAAATGGCGTCGGGACGGTCCTGGTCTTCGGTATCGTCGAAAATGTGGAGTTCCAAACCTGCCTTTTCGAGCTGATCGATCATCAGGTCGAACTCTTCCCGCGCAGCCTGCTGGGCCGTGCCTTTGGTCTGCTGCGCGAACGACTCCTGCTGAAATTCGTTGCTGCCGGCCGTTTCCTCATTGAAACCGAACCGTACCGGCCTGATCATCATGATCCTGCATGTCGACTGCGGCTGGATTTGAGCGGATGAAGTGATAACGCGCATAGGAGTATCGGGGTTATTGGAATATTTTCCGGAACAAAATGTCATGTATTGTCACTACTGCAATTTACGATTCAAACGGGTCGATTACAAGATTAAGATTCACGGATTAATGCCTCGCGCAGGAGGGGCATGCTCATGCAATGCGAGCCGCCACGCGCACGGGAAAGCTCCGCGGATGGGAGCGTAATGAATGTGTCCGTGAGGTTTTCCGGTGAAAGGTCCTCATATTCGAATTTTTCCAGCAGTTTCCTGGCGCTGATTATTTTGAAACCTTCTTTTTTAAACGCTTCCAGCGTCTTATCGTTGCGATCGTAGCCGATCACGACGCCGTCGCGCAGGGCGAGCAGGTTGCAGGAATCGGTCCATTGCTCGCGTTCGCCGTAAGGGAATTCATTTCCCCCCGAATAAATGAAGCGGACCGGACCTTTTACGCCGAGGTCTTTCCGGCTGATAGCCGTCAGCAGGTCTTCGAGGTTTTCAATTTCGATCGGCTGCTGCTCTTTACCCTTCTCAAATTGCAGGATTTTGAATTCCTTGTTCGCATCGGCAGGCGCAAAGAAATGCAGCACGTCTTTCTTCCTGGCTTCGTCGCCCAGGCGGGCCAGTGAGCCCAGGAGCACCCACACGTCTTTTTTTACCTGGGTGAAAATGGTGTCGATGTGCATATAATCCCGCTTTTTAGGGATTTTGATGATGGTGATTTTTTGAACTACATTTTTATCGAACAAAATCTTCATCACCTGCTGCGCCGCGTAAATGGACGTTCGCTCGCTGCAACCGATAAGCAAATGTCCCGGCGCGACCATCATTACATCGCCGCCTTCGAGCGTGCAGCGTTGGTAATCGCTGGCCTTCTCGTCGTCCGGCAGCAGGAAATGGCGCTCGTTTTCAGGTATTTCAATGAGATTTCCGCGAATGTGCGTGAACATCGGGTGGTAGAAAAACACGAACTGTGCCAATATGGACTCGCGGGTACGGGCCGCTTTGGCCGGCTTGTTCAGTAAAATGTGGTCGTTGATGACAATGCCGATATCCCGCGTGAAAATCAGGTTGGGCAGCGGCGCGAAAAGCATCCGCTGGTCGGAACAGGAGCCCGAAATGAATATGCGCGCCAGTTCGTGGGCGTCGAAAGTGCCCAGCTCTTCCTGGATCTGGTAAGAACAGCGCTCGATACCGCAAATGGCGGCTGTGAGCTTGGTACGCGTGCCGGGGTCTTCGAGGATTTCGCCCAGCAGCCGCTGGATGTCGACGACGCGGTCGGAAGCGAAGTATTTTTCCGTGCCGGGAATGAAAAACGAGCGGGTGGGGTCGTCGTTGATGTCGGCGATTTTGCCTTTGATTTTATCGGGATCGAGGAAATAGAGCAGGAGTTTTACATAATAATCGTACTCTTTCCTGCGCATGGTATCCAGGTGTACGATGTCCTCGAAAAGCCAGTCCTGCGCTTTACTCGGGACTACCTTTCCCAGGCCGCGGTCGGGACTGTGGATAAGGAGCCTTTGGAGGGTACCGGTTTCGGAAGATACACCGATCGAGAGCTCGGATGCCTGATTAATAGTCATAAATGAAGTGATTGGAACGTCGGTGCGCAAAGTAAATGTTTCTTGGCGAATTAAAAACCGGCCTTTCTTCAACCCGTTTATTCTCTGACCGTTTAAGGCATAAATATCTCGTTCGCGGGAACATCCTGCTACTTAAAAAGGTTGTACAAAATGAGTGGCCCGCCGTTTAAGACTCTGACGCTCATTTTCATTTACGCCGTTTGCGTATTACTTTTGCGGGAAATTACCACGAACTATCTTTTAAGTATAAATCAGTTATGCTCTCTATTAATGACTTGCGTGCCTCCATTGAAGGTAAGGAAATATTAAAAGGCATCAATCTGGAAGTCAAGCCGGGTGAAGTGCATGCAATTATGGGGCCCAATGGTTCCGGTAAAAGTACTTTGGCATCGGTATTGGCGGGAAGAGAAGAGTACGAGGTTACTGGCGGAAATGTAGTTTTTGAAGGAAAGGACCTGCTCGAACTGGCACCCGAAGAAAGGGCTGCGGAAGGTATTTTCCTGGCATTCCAATATCCGGTAGAGATCCCGGGCGTTACCACGATCAACTTTTTGAAAACGGCGGTCAACGAGATCCGTAAATATAAAGGCGAAGCGCCGCTGGACGCCGCGCAGTTCCTGAAAATGGTGCGCGAAAAGGCCAAGCTTGTGAGTATGAACGATTCCCTGCTGAAACGGGCATTGAACGAAGGGTTCTCCGGCGGTGAGAAAAAACGTAACGAGGTATTCCAGATGGCGGTACTCGAACCGAGACTGGCGATCCTGGATGAAACCGATTCTGGTCTCGATATCGATGCATTACGTATTGTTGCTGAGGGGGTTAACACACTTCGTTCGCCAGAGCGCGCAACGATCGTCGTGACGCACTACCAGCGCCTGCTGGACTATATCGTTCCAGATTACGTGCACGTATTGTACAAGGGACGCATCGTGAAGTCGGGCCCGAAAGAGCTGGCGCTCGAACTGGAAGAAAAAGGTTACGACTGGATCAAGGCGGAAGTAGAAGCGGTAGGTTAAGCGAAAGGCACCATTGTCTATTTTAACTTAACCCAACACAGCACCATACCCAAATATCGATGAGTACCGAGACAATAGATTTAAAAACCAGGCTGATCACGGATTTTCATGCCCGTGAAGCCGTTCTGAATGGCGAAGCATCTTCGGAGTTTCACCAGAAAAAACGTGCAGGTCTGGCCCGTTTTGAGCAATTAGGCTTCCCGTCTATCAAGCACGAGGAGTGGAAATATAGCAACGTAAGGGACCTGATCAGCGTTTCCTACGATTTCAATGCAGAAAGTTCGATCGGCCTGGCTGAGCTGGAAGACTTAAAGGTGCCGGCGCAGGAGGCTAATATCCTGTATTTTGTCAACGGCCGCTATAATGCGGGTCTTTCGACGATTATTTCGCCGGTTGAAAAGATCACGATCAGCTCGCTGGCCGAGGCGTATAAAAATGATCCTTCCAAAGTCGCTTCGTTTTTCAATGAACTGACCAAGGATGCCGACGATGCGTTTACAGCTTTGAATACGGCATTTACGCAGGACGGCGTGTTCATTCATATTCCTGATAACCAATCGGTAGAGCATCCGATCATCCTCCGTTTCGTGAGCGATGCGCGGGAACAGAATGTGGGCAGCCAGCCGCGTAATATCATTTCAGTGGGTAAAAATGCCCATGTGAAACTCGCCGAGGCATTCCGTACGCTGGGCGATCAGCGTTCATTCACGAATGCGGTGACGGAAATCCACGTGGCGGAGGAAGCCAACGTACAATATTATAAAGTGCAGAACGAGAGCGAAAACGCTTACCACATCGGTACCACGCAGGTGCGTATGCTCGATCGCTCGCATTTCTACGCAGGTACCGTCACGCTGAACGGCAAGTTCACGCGCAACAACCTGAATATCGTCCTCGACGGTGAGCATTGCGATGCGCACATGTATGGGCTGTACTTCCCGGATGGCTCGCAGCATGTTGACAACCATACCGTTGCAGACCATCAAAAGCCGAATTCGGAAAGTAACGAGCTGTATAAAGGTATTTTGCGCGACAAGTCGAAAGGTGTTTTCAACGGGAAGATCTTCGTCCGTCCCGACGCGCAGAAAACCAATGCATTTCAGTCCTGCAAAAACATCGTGTTGTCTCCGGACGCGACGATGAATACCAAGCCGCAGCTGGAAATTTTTGCCGACGACGTGAAGTGTTCGCACGGCACCACCACCGGCCAGATCGACGAGGAAGCATTGTTCTACATGCGCTCGCGCGGGATCTCGCGGCCGGAAGCAATGTCGCTGCTGATGTTCGCATTCTGTGCCGACGTCGTTTCGCAGATCAAGATCGACTCGGTTCGCGAATACCTCGAAAACGTGATCACCCGGAAACTGGCATCGAAGTAAATTTACGGGTCAATTGACCCTGATTAATACATTTCCTGGTACCCAACCGCCATTTTTGGGGTTGGGTATTTTTCTTAAATGACGAATCACAATGAGCCACAATCTTGATATTGCCTCCATCCGCAACGACTTCCCGATCCTCAACGAGGTCGTGAATGGCAAACAACTCGTCTATTTCGATAATGCCGCAACGACCCAGAAACCACGATTGGTACTGGACGCGCTGGCGGGCTACTATGAGCATTACAATGCCAATATCCACCGTGGCATTCACCATCTGGCCGAAAAAGCTACCTCCGCATTCGAGCTGTCGCGGAAGCGCTTGCAGGCATTCCTGAATGCGGCGCATTCGGAGGAAATCATTTTCACCTACGGAACGACGGACGGTATCAACCTGGTAGCGTCGTCCTACGGCCGCAAGTTTTTGAAGGAAGGCGACGAAGTGATTATTTCGACGATGGAGCACCATTCGAACATCGTGCCCTGGCAAATGCTCTGCGAGGAAAAAGGCTGCATCCTGAAAGTGATCCCGATCAACGACGAAGGCGAGCTGCTGATGGACGAATACGAGAAGCTGCTCACCGAGCGGACTAAATTCGTATCCGTCGTGCACGTTTCGAATGCATTGGGCACCATTAACCCGATCAAGGAAATCATCGCGAAAGCCCACGCGGTAGGTGCGAAAGTGCTCATCGACGGCGCGCAAGCGAGCTCCCACATTGAAATCGACGTGCAGGACCTGGATTGCGACTTTTATTCGCTTTCACTCCACAAAATATACGGCCCTACCGGAATGGGTATCCTTTACGGCAAGCGCGATCTGCTGAATGAGATGCCTCCCTACCGCGGCGGCGGCGAGATGATCAAGGAGGTGACGTTTGCCAAAACGACTTACAACGAGTTGCCTTACAAGTTCGAAGCGGGCACGCCGAACATTGCGGACGTAGTAGCTGCAAAATTTGCATTGGATTATGTGGACGCATTGGGCAAGCCAAACATCGCGACCTACGAAAACGAATTACTCGCCTATGCCACCGAGGCGGTAAAGGAAATCGAAGGCCTGCGCATCATCGGCCAGGCGAAGGAAAAGGTGAGTGTGCTATCGTTCGTCATCGACGGTATTCACCACCAGGATATCGGCGTCCTGCTCGATCAGCAAGGTATCGCGGTTCGCACGGGTCACCACTGCACCCAGCCCTTGATGAACCGCTTCAATATCACCGGAACCTCGCGTGCGTCGTTTGCTGTTTACAACACAACCGAGGAGATCGACAAGCTCATTCAAGGGCTGCATAAGGTGAAGCGGATGTTGGGATAATTTTTTAAATTACTGGCATTGTTTCATTTTAAACTATGTACACATTATGGAAAATTCGGTACAGGAAGCCAGGAGGTATCTCAGCAACGCCAGAGAAATACTTAGCGAGAAGGCAAAAAAAGATGGTATTTATTATAACGATATTAAATATGTCAAGCTTGCTGGCCACGCAGCCTATTCCGGAGTGTTAGTTGCTCTTGACGGCTTACTGGGAAAAAAAGATACCCGAAAAAGTGTGGAATGGTATCAGGAAAAGTTGAGCAAAGTGGACAAAAAGGCGTTGACCGCTTTCAACTCAGTGTATAAAATCCTGCATTTATCAATGGCTTATGATGGAATTGAGCTTGTAAGCGTATCCAAGGACGGCTTGAAGCAAGCAGAAGCTTTAATCAACTGGGTCGAAACCCGCACCGCAGCAGCATAAAAATAGAATTACACAATGACCATAAACGAAACACAGGACGAACTAATTTCGGATTTTGAATTGTTTGATGACTGGGAGAGCAAGTACGAGTTCATCATCGACCTCGGTAAGCAGTTCCCGCCATTGGAAGAACAGTACAAAACCGAAGATAATATTATCAAAGGATGCCAGTCACGGGTGTGGTTGAATGCCTATATGGACGGTGGGCTTTTGAAATTTGAGGCGGATAGCGACGCGATCATCGTACGGGGGCTGGTGAGTATGCTGGTGAAAGTGCTTTCGGGGCACACGCCCGAGGAGATCGCAAAAGCGGATGTCTATTTTATGGAGAAGGTAGGTTTGCACCAGCATTTGGCCCAAACCCGCTCTAACGGACTAGCCGCTATGCTGAAACAAATGAAAGCGTATGGCTTTGCATATCAAGCCAAATCAGTGAATGCATAACAACTTATCATAGACCTTGCGATGTCAGAGGAAGATTTGAAAGAAGAAGTGATCCGCGCCATTAAAACGGTGTACGACCCGGAAATTCCGGTCGACGTATATGAGCTCGGTTTGATATATGATCTGAAAGTTTTTCCGATCAATAATGTATTTGTGTCCATGACGCTGACGTCGCCTTCGTGCCCTTCCGCAGGAACGCTGCCCGGCGAAGTGGAACAGAAGATCCGGGAAGTGGAAGGGGTGAACGACGTAAGCGTGGAGCTGACGTTCGATCCGCCTTATTCAACCGAAATGATGTCCGAGGAAGCCAAGCTCGAACTCGGGTTCATGTAAAATAGTAACAACAACTTTTAAACATTAACATATATGTATCCACCACAATTAGTGGCTCCGATGAAAGCCGAACTGACGAATGTTGGTTTTCAGGATCTGACATCCGCTGAGGAAGTCGATAACTTCATGCAAAATACCAAAGGAACTGCTTTGGTTGTGATCAATTCGGTATGTGGCTGTGCGGCGGGTGCTGCACGTCCGGGTGTGCGCGCGGCGCTGGCCAACAGCGATGTGAAGCCCGACCACCTGGCAACGGTTTTTGCAGGAGCTGACCTTGAAGCGACAGCTAAAATGCGTGAATACACTTTGCCTTATCCTCCATCTTCAC
Source organism: Dyadobacter beijingensis DSM 21582 (assembly GCF_000382205.1). GTDB lineage: Bacteria > Bacteroidota > Bacteroidia > Cytophagales > Spirosomataceae > Dyadobacter > Dyadobacter beijingensis. Next base: position 861,532 of record NZ_KB907789.1, on the reverse strand, counting down.
CGGCGGTAGCGCTGTTCAAAGACGGAGAGCTGATCCATTTCGTGGAGCGCCACCACATCGAAGGCCGTTCGGCTCAGATGATCGCGCAGCATTTGCAAATGGCTTTCGAAGAATTTTGCGCCGAAGAAGCGTAATTCAGTACTGATTTAATGATTTTGACGGCTACTTTCGATTACATTTGAAAGTAGCCGTCTGTTTTCAACACCTGCCGATATGCAAGGACACCGTTTCACGAAATACATTCCGCCCGAGCAAGGGCCGAATAGCAAGTTCGACCAGCTGTTTGATATTTTTCAGCAATTGCTGCTGATGACGTCGGGCGACGTGTCCGAGGCCATGTCGTGGCTCAGCCAGCTCGATCGCCAGTATAACCTCACCAACGATTCCTACGGCATCGGCGATTTCTTCGAAGACCTGAAAAAGAAAGGATATGTGACAGAGGAAAAGCAGGATGGCGAGAGCACGCTCGTCATGACGCCCAAGGCTGAAAAAAGCATCCGTAAGAGCGCTTTGGACGAGATTTTTGGTAAACTGAAAAGGTCTAAAACCGGCGGTAACCACCACACGCCGCATTTGGGCGCGGGCGACGAGCTCACAAGCGACATCCGGGATTTCCAGTTTGGCGACACGCTCGACCAGATTTCGATGACTGAATCGATCAAGAATGCACAGGTGAACCACGGCATCGGGGATTTCATGCTCATGGAAAACGATCTCGAAGTGGTGGAGCGCGAGCAGAAAACAACCACCGCGACCGTGGTGATGATCGATATCAGCCATTCGATGATACTTTACGGCGAGGACCGCATTACGCCCGCTAAAAAAGTGGCGCTGGCATTGGCCGAACTGATCCGCACCAAATACCCCAAAGACTCGCTGGACATCATCGTATTCGGAAACGACGCGTGGCAGATCCAGCTGAAAGACCTGCCCTATCTTGAAGTAGGGCCATACCACACCAATACGGTAGCCGGCCTCGAACTGGCCATGGACATTCTGCGCCGTAAAAAGACGCGCAACAAGCAGATTTTCATGATCACCGACGGTAAGCCGACGTGCCTCAAAGAAGGTATCCGGTATTACAAAAACAGCTTCGGCCTCGACCGCAAGATCATCAATAAAACCCTTACGCTAGCCGCACAATGCCGCCGACTGGACATCCCGGTCACGACATTCATGATCGCGACTGATCCTTACCTGAAACAATTCGTACAGAATTTCACGCAGGTCAACAACGGCCGCGCCTATTACAGCAACTTGCAGGGGTTAGGGGGCTTTGTACTCGAAGATTTTCAGCGAAACAGAAGGAAGAACGTCAAGTGAACGATGGGGGGTGAAATAGTGAGGTGTTGCCATAAATAGTCAGGTTTGGTCAAGTGTTGTCGTGAGTTGAATTTGTTTTCTCAAATAACAAAACTTGACCACACCGCTCATCACTTCTTGCCGACCGAAATCATATTCGCGAACAGGCGGTATGCGCCGGTTACGCCCGCGGGAAGTTCGCGGAAGAACGAGAGGCCGGTGTAAATGTAATGTCCTTTGCCATATTGCGCATAGAGCGTGCTGCCTTCGCGGGCGGGCTCGTCTTTATCGTGGGCTGAAAACAGGGCCACGTAATTCTTTTTATCCCAGTCCTGCGCAAAATAGAGCCCGCGTTCCTGGATCCAGCCTCCGAAATCTTTTTGTGTGATTTTATTGGGATAATTTAAAATCGGGCTGTCCGGTTGCAGGAACTGCATTTCTGCATCTTCTTCCGTTACGCGTTCGCGCCCCAGCTCGATATTGAACGGGCCGATCTGCTTCACCTTTTGCCCGCCGGGGATGGTGTATTGAACGACCATCGTACCGCCGTTTTTGACGTAATCCATCAGTTTTGACTGGTAGTTGTTCAGGTACGCTTCCGTGTTGTACGCACGTACGCCCACGACGATCGCGTCGTACCCATGCAGGTCTTTAGCGAGGCCCGCTTCGTTGAGCATCGTTACCTGGCAGTCCATTTGCCGTAATGCGGTGGGCACGTCGTCGCCGGCACCCGCAATGTAGCCAATGTTTTTAGCCGTCGTTCTTACATCGATTTTGGCCAGTTTCGCCGACGACTCAGGGAAAATAGTCTGGCTCGGAATATGCTGATATGCGATCGTTTTGACCGATTTATCATAATTTTTACCATCTACAACGGCCACCGCTTTGATCACCGCTTCCTGGTTACCCGCCGGGGGCGTGATGATGAACGAGAAGTATTGCTGCTGGTATTTGTTCGTCAAATTGAACTCTGCCGATTCGGGAACGGCTTTCCAGCCGGCGGGAATTTCGGGCTTCAATGTGCCTTTTACATTGCCCCGCTGCGCTTCCACAACAATATTCACCGTCTTCGGCTCCATGGAGGCAAATATGAAAACAGGCTCGGTAATGGTCGTCGTTACCAATGGCCGGATTTCGAATGGCCGGTAAATCTCACCTTCCGCCGGGTCGACGGACTTGTACACCCACGGCTTTTCAAACACGAATTCCTGCCCGCCGATCTCGAACTTGTAGCTGGTCTTCGTCGCCGGGCGGTTTTCGGGATAGCCGATATCCTGCTGGTTGTCGATCTGGAAAATGCCGCGTTCAATCGGTTTTTCGAGCCAGTAGGGCTGGGTGGTTTTCAGGTTTGCCGGCAGCAATCCCCTTTTGGGAAATGCATTCATTTCGTTTGCACCCAATGCGAGGTTCAGTACGCTATCGGCCGATTTGCCCGTCCAATGCAGCGAAACGAGTTTCACAGGGTAATCCGAGCGTTTGACAACACCGATATTGATCCGCGCCTCGTCGCCTGCTACTCCGGAAAAGTCATTCGGATTTGTTTCAAACCAAAGTCCGGCGCATTGCTGGATAAGGTCTTTTACTTCTTCTCGCTTCGTTTTAATGTAAATATTGCCCGAATCGAGCTTGTTCAGCTCCGCATTGATTTTCAGCAATTCAGGAATCGATGCCGAAGGTTTGTTCACCGAGTAATTTTTGATAGCTGCCGCAATCATCACCTGCACCTTTTCGCCGCCTTTCACCCGTTTCCAGCTCACATCGATGCCGTCGAACAGGTTCTTTTGGGCTGGTATGCCTGTTTTATGCAAAAAGTAATCGATCCGCTCGCCACGTTGCGGGGCGCTGCCGAAGCCCTGGCTGCGGTGCTGGCTGCGGCTCAATGCGGCGATTTCGGTATACGATTTGCCCAGAACCGGGTTATAACCGCCGATTTCAATGGATATGAACGGGTTTTTCTCCTCGCTCGGGGCCTTGTTGGTAAAGCCCGGCGTGAAAGTATTCCAGACGAGCCGCTTCGTCTGCCAGGTTTTGACAAACTTCAATTGATCGGGATAGGCTTTCGGGTCGGCGGCAAGGTCGAAGCCTTCTTCGGCCAGATAGGCCGAAGTCTGGTGATGCCCGTGGCCGGCGCGCGGGTCGGGCGGGAAGCGTGTAATGATCACGTCCGGCTGGAATTTGCGGATCATCCAAACCACATCGCCGAGCACCTTGTCGCGGTCCCAGAAGTTGAGCGTTTCGTCGCGGGTTTTGGAAAAGCCGAAGTCATAGGCACGGGAAAAGAATTGCTGCGCACCGTCGATGCGGCGTGCGGCAAGGAGTTCCTGTGTACGGATCACGCCGATATTGTAGCCCTGCTCGGCGCCGATGAGGTTCTGGCCGCCGTCCCCGCGGGTGAGCGAGAGGTAGCCGGTGCGCACGAGCTGGTCCTTGGACAAATACGACAGCATCAGCGTGTTCTCATCGTCGGGGTGGGCGGCGATGTAGAGTACGGAGCCTAAAACATTGAGTTTTTTAATGTTTTGAAAGATTTCACTCGATGAGAGCGCGGGAGTCTGTGCAAAAAGCCGGGCGGCAAACAGTACGAGAGCGAGCGTAAAAAAGCGGTGCATATCGGGTTAAGGTGGTTGGGATGGAGGCTTTTCAGATGGTCCAGGTTAGTACATATTCGTCAAATGTATCAAATTGAACTCGTACAACTTCCTGAACGGCGCCTTTTTGCAGGTTAACTTCAAAACGGCCGTTTTGGTTGCCTGAAAACGGACTTGTCGTGATATGTTTTTTCAGGTCGATATCCGCGTCGCCGGCATATTTGAAAACCGATTCCTTAGCCGACCAGATCAGGTGCATTTGTACATTGTTCTCCAAATCGACCCAGGATTGCTCTTTTTCATTCAAAAAGTAAAACGAACCCTTGGAAATGGACGGCTTCATCCGCTGAATGTCTACCCCCACGGACGCGCCCCCGCGCAGGTACACACACACATATTCGCCCGAATGCGACATTGAAATTTCCATTGAGCTGCCGGTCAGATGCGGTTTACGTTCGGTATCGTAACCAATCACGGCCTCTTTCCCGAGCATTTCTTTGAGTAAAACCCTGCACGCCAGCCATTCCTGCCTGCGGTTGGGTTTGGGGATATTTTCCAGTACGGCCAGGTCGGTGGCGGGCAGATCAAGCATTTCAAACAATTCTTCCCACGATTCAGTCATGCGCCAGAGGCCGAGTTGTGCTGCCGGTGAAACGGTTTTTATAGAAACGATGCCCATTTATTGTTAATTTTGGTAACTGATCGGTCGCATTATCGGCGGCTGTCAGCTGATTTTTATGTGGCCGAAAAACAAAGTCCTGCGTTCTGCACTCAAAGTATTCCTCATTTTCCTGCTGATCCTCGGGGTACTCTTCGGGTTGTTCCTCTGGCGGATCAGGGTTCCGGCGCCGGATGTTGAAAGTACTAAAACTGTCGAAAGTTACAAACGCGAAAAGGTAGGGGAGAACCACTACCGCGTGGGCAACAACTGGCTGCGGAAGAATAAGCACGGCATTTGGGAAATGTACCTCGAAGGCGCGCCCTACGAGCGCGGGCTCGTTTACGGCATTCTGGCCAAGGAGCTGATGGAAAAGCAGGAAGTACATTTCGTGGGCCAGATCCGCGAAATGATCCCGAGCGCCGCTTTCCTGCAAGTGCTGAAAGGCTTCGTCGGCTGGTTCAACCGCGACATTTACAAATACATTCCCGAAGAAAACCAGCAGGAGATCTGGGGTGTTTCGCAGTCGTTTTCCGACCAGTTTAATTACATCGGCCCGAAATATTACCGCATTCTCAACTACCACGCCGCACACGACATCGGCCATGCGCTTACGGACCTGAACATGGTCGGCTGTACGTCATTCGCCGTGAACCATTCGCTCACCAAAGATTCTACCCTGCTCATTGCCCGCAACTTCGATTTCTACATGGGCGACGCTTTCGCGGAAGACAAGCTGATTGTGTTCATGAACCCCGACAAAGGGTATAAATTTGCTTCCTATGCGTGGGCGGGCCTTACGGGTGTGGTGTCGGGTATGAATGAAAAAGGCATTACCGTGACGCTCAATGCGTCGAAATCGGACATTCCTTTTTCTGCCAAAGAGCCAATCTCGATTCTGGCACGGGAGATCCTGCAATATGCTGGTACCATCGAGGAAGCACGGAAAATCGCGGCGAAAAGCGAGACGTTCGTTTCGGAATCGCTGCTGATCGGCTCGGCGGCCGATGATAAGGCTGTTATCATTGAGAAATCGCCGCAAAAAATGGGCATCTACGATCCGGGCAAGGATGCGGTCGTGTGCGCGAACCATTACCAGAGCGATGCATTCGTGCAGGATTCGGTGAATATCAATAATATCCGTGATACCGACTCCAAAGCCCGTTTCGACCGCATGACGCAGCTCATGGGGCGATCGTACCCGATGGGCGTTGACCAGGCCGCCGGCATTCTGCGCGATCAGAAGGGCGTCGACGACGAGTTTATCGGTTATGGCAATGCGAAATTGCTCAACCAGCTTATTGCCCACCACGGGATTTTGTTCAAACCCGCCAAAAAGGAGTTCTGGATCTCGGCGCCGCCGTACCAGCTCGGCGAATTTGTAGGATACGACCTGGCGAATGTATTCGCGCAGAAAGGAAATTTTACATCTTACGATTCGCTGGATATCGATCCCGATCCTTTCCTGAAAACTGCCGACTATAAAAAGTTTGAGGCATTTAAATCAGTGAGGCAGAAAATTACTAAATATGTGATGCTGGACGCCCCGCTATCGCTGACGCAGCAGGATGAGCAGGCATTCGTCGCCAACAACGCGCAGAGTTACCTGCCGTACTTCTTCCTGGGGCAGTACCATCAGAAAAAGGGTGATTTTGGCAAGGCAGTCGGCTATTTTGAACAGGCGTTGAAACACGAGGTTTCGTCGCTGAATGAGGAAAAGGCGATCCGTGAGCGTATAGCCGAAAGCAAACAAGGCAAACATTAATGCATTATCCGCTTTTCCATACCAACTTTTAATGGCCATGAATCCTGAAACCCAGAAACATGCGCTGCAACAGCTTTTATTGCACGTTTCCAATTATTCCAATTACTATAAGCGCATTTTCCGCGAGCATCATATCAATGTCGATGCGATCAAAACGGTGGACGACCTCGCGCAGCTGCCATTTACGACCAAAGACGACCTCGCGCAATACAATGACGATTTCCTGTGCGTACCCAAAAGCCGCATTACCGACTTTGTGACGACTTCCGGTACATTAAGCGATCCGGTCGCATTCTATCTGACTGATGCGGACGTGGAGAGGCTTGCTACCAACGAAGCACAGTCGTTTCAATGCGCCGGGGGCACGGAAAGCGATATTTACCAGCTCATGACCACCATCGACCGGCGCTTTATGGCCGGTCTCGCTTACTGGATGGGCGCGCGCAAGATGGGCGCGGGCATGATCCGCGTAGGCCCGGGAGCGCCGTTCCTGCAATGGGAGTCGATCCAGCGGTTTTCGCCGACAGTGATCATCGCGATCCCTTCATTTATCCCGCGGCTGATCGATTATGCGATCGCGAACGATATCGATTTTCGCGCCTCGACCATTAAATCCATCATTTGCATCGGGGAGCCGATCCGTAACCCGGATTTTACCTACAACGAACTCGGCAAGCGCATTACCGAGCAATGGGACGTCAAACTGTACTCAACCTACGCGTCCACTGAAATGGGCGCTGCGTTTACGGAATGCAGTGAAGGCAAAGGCGGCCACTTGAACCCCGATCTGCTGATCCTGGAAGTGGTGGACGACGAAGGTAAGGCGGTCAAAAGTGGTGAATTGGGCGAAGTAGTGATCACTACGCTGGGTGTGGAGGGCGTGCCGCTGCTGCGCTACAAAACCGGCGACCTGTGCCACGTTTACCACGAGCCCTGTGCATGCGGGCGTACGAGCCCGCGCCTGGGACCGGTCGTGGGGCGGAAGCAGCAAATGATCAAATTCAAAGGCACTACCATTTTTCCACCGGCATTGTTCGATGTGCTGGATGCGGTGAAAGAAATCGATTTGTACCAGGTAGTCGTATCTAAAAACGAGTTTGGAAACGACGAGATTACCGTCGTGCTTCCGATGCAGCTGCAGACCTCCGCATTCAAGGAAAATATGCATTCTTTGTTCAAATCGCGGCTCCGCGTTTCGCCTGCATTAACTTTCGTAACCGCTGAAGAACTAACTTTCCGGATCTACAAACAGGAGAAACGCAAACCTGAAAAATTGATCTATATTTGACGCCTCTGTTACCATTTAAAATAAAATTACTGTCATGAAAAAGTTTATTTATGCGTCTGTAATGGCGATTACGTTCCTCGCCGCAGATGCAGCCGTTGCGCAGCGTGTCGATCTCCGTTCTGGTGATGTAAGCGTGCTGGCGGGCCAGAAAACCGTGAATGTCACCTACGATTATTCCGACTTCGGGGTTGGCAAATTTGCGACCGAGCAGGAGTATTTAGATAAGAAATCCGCCGAGTACAATGCCAAGGAAGCCGGTAAAGGTGATACCTGGAAAAAAGCCTGGGTAGACGACCGCCAGAACCGCTACGAGCCGAAGTTTGAAGAGCTGTTCAACAAAGGTTTGGAGGATAAAGGCATTATGGTCGTGAAGAACCGCCCCGATGCGCAGTATACTTTGGTCGTGAAAACGAAGTTCGTCGAGCCGGGCTTCAACGTGGGCGTTATGCGCAAAAATGCGTATGTTGACTTCGAAATCGACCTGGTGGAATCGGCCGGCAAATCCAAAGCCGCAGAAATCGCGATGCGGAATGTGCCGGGCGGCCAGTTTGCCGGTTTCGACTTCGATACAGGCACCCGCATTGCGGAATCTTATGCCAAAGCAGGAAAGTCGCTGGCGGCATTTATCGAGAAAAAGCTGAAATAAATCAACCGTTCCAAATTACTTCCCGTTATGAAAAAGTTATTACTCATCGCATTCGTGTTGTTCAATGCGGCGACAATCGCGTCGGCCGACAACACCATGGCCGACCTCCTGGCCGGCAAGACGAAGCTCGTATTTCTCGGACTCGATTTTACGCAGGCCAAATACATTGGTAAAGCAGGTTTTATGGATGCGCAAGCCATTCAAAATCAGCATATCGTAAGCTGGAACAACCTTATCGAGCTTGAACCGAAGAAATTCTCTTTGCAAAAAGCATTCAACCTGAAAGACGACCAGTACAAGTCGAAAGTGGAGGACATGGTGAAGCTGAATAAAGCGGTGAATGTCGAGAAAAACATTACCGACGACGAATACAGCATTACCGAAGACCAGGTGAAAAAATCGGTGGCCAAATATGCATTGAGCGAGAAAGAAGGCATCGGCGTCGTGTACGTGGTGGAAAGCCTGAATAAGAGTGCCGAGAAGCTGATCGCCTGGGTAACGTTCATCGACCTTGCTACGAAAAAGGTGATCCATACGGAGAAAGTGGAAGGCAAAGCGGGCGGGTTCGGATTCCGCAATTACTGGGCCGGGGGCGTTTACAAGATCAACCAGGAAATCGACAAGAGCCTCTACAAGAAATGGAGCAAATCGTTCAAAGCTTAGTAAAGTGAAGAGAATTGCTTATTTTTAGAGCTCAGACTAGTTACCGATACCATATATCATTCTTTTGTAAGCTGTGATCTGTTTGCCTGAGTTTGGTGAACGTTCACAGCTTACTGTTTAAAACCCGCTAACCCATCATCGTGCGCATAGCCAACTCGTTTTTCCTGCTGATCGTCTGTCTGCTGTTTACCAGTTGCGGTAAAATGCTCTACCGTTCGGCGGCAAAAGCCTTCACGAAAGGCGCGAAAGAGGCTCCATATGACGCGATTATCGTCCCGGGTTTCCCCTACAACGGCCAGAAATGGGACATGGTGCACCAGCTGCGCATCCATTGGGCCTATTACCTTTATTCCAAGGGTTATACTAAAAACGTGATTTTTTCCGGAGGCGCCGTAGCTACACCCTACATCGAGGCGCGTGTGATGGCCAACTACGCCGAGGCGCTCGGCATTCCGCGGGAGCATTTGTTTACCGAAGAAAAGGCCCAGCACAGCACGGAAAACGTGTATTATTCCTACCGCCTTGCAAAAGACCTCGGGTTTTCAAAAATTGCGCTTTCCACAGATCCTATTCAGACGAGCTATATGAAGAAGTTCATCAAAAAGTATGAGCTTCCGATTGGCCTGCTGCCGACGGTAATCGATACCGTGAAGACGATCAACGTATACGAGCCGAAGGCCGACCATAGCAACGCGTTGGTGAAGGAAGGTTTTGTGAAGTTGTCGGACAAGGAAGGGTTTTTCAAGCGCTTCCGCGGTACGATGGGCAAGTACATCGTCTGGCATGAAGAGGATTTGAAAAAAGCTAAATACAGAAGAAAATACAAGGACCGGATGATACCCTCTTCCGAACAAACAGGGAACAATAAAAGCGTACAATGAAAAAAGAATTGTCGGCTATTGAAGCCAAGTATGAAGCACAGAAGATAGCCTTTGGCCCGATGTACTTTCAATCGGTGGTGGCGCTGAGGGACCTGGGCATTTTACAGTACATCAGTGAAAATCGCAAGGGCGTCAGCATTGCCAGGATTATCGAAAATGTGAATGTCTCGGAATACGGCGTGACCCTTTTGCTGGAAGCGGCGGAAATCCTGGGCGTGGTGGAAATAGAGAACGATATCGTCAAAATCAGCAAGATCGGCTTCTTCCTTTTGAAAGACGAAATGACCCGCGTGAACATGAATTTCATGAAAGACGTGTGTTACCTCGGAGCAAGCCACATGACCGAAAGCATCGTAAACGGCAAACCCGAGGGCCTGAAAGAGCTCGGCAACTGGCCGACTATCTACGAAGGCCTTTCGATCCTGCCCGAACCCGCGAAAACCTCCTGGTTCGAGTTCGACCATTATTATTCCGACAATGCATTTCCCGAGGCGCTGAAAATCGTGTTTGCCAAGAAACCGAAAACGCTGTTCGATATCGGCGGGAATACCGGGAAATGGTCTTTCGCGTGCTGTGACCACGATCCGGATGTGAGGATTAAAATACTCGATCTGCCGGTGCAGCTCAATGTCGCGAAAGCCAACGCCACGGAACGCGGCCTGCTCGACCGCATCGATTTTCACGCGATAAACCTGCTTGATACGACGCAAAAAATCCCGCAGGGCGCCGATGTGATCTGGATGAGCCAGTTTCTCGACTGTTTTTCCAAAGAACAGATCGTTGCGATCCTGGAAAATGCCTTTCAGGCGGCTTCGGAAAACACGACGGTGTTCATTCTGGAACCATTTTTTGATAACCAGAATTATCCTGCTGCACATTATAGCCTGGTGGCTACATCTTTGTATTTTACAATTATGGCCAACGGCAATAGCAAAATGTACCGGATCGGGGTGATGAAGGAGCTGGTCTGCCAGGCTGGTTTCGAGGTGGTTGAAACGTATCCGTTGATCGGCGACAGTTACCATACGATTCTGGAATGCAGGAAAAAGGCGTAGTGCCCGATCCTTTTACATACTGAATGCGTAAATATCGATTGTTATGAAGCGGTTTTTGATGGTTTTCCTGGCATGTGCGCTGACGTTTGCGGCCCGTGCGCAGGTCGATAAGGGAGCATATTACAAGGCATTTTCGAGCGGGGAAGAGGAATCCATAGACCGCGTGCTTGCGAAACTCGAAACCGAAAAATCGACCCCGAAGGTGAATGCCTACAAAGGCGCTCTGACGATGAAAAAGGCCGGTTTTGTGAAAGGGGTAGGAGGGAAAGTCAAGACCTTCAAAAAGGGTGTGCAATTGCTCGAAGACGAGATCAACAGCCACCCCGATAATACCGAGTTCCGTTTCCTGCGCCTCGCGATACAGGAGCACGCGCCGGGAATTTTGAAATACAATAAGGAAATAGATGCCGACAAACAGGCGGTCGTTTCGGGCTACGACAAGCTCGACGCCCACCTGAAAAACGTCATCGCCGATTATGCGAAGGATTCGAAGGTGTTGAAAGGTTCGGATCTCAAATAGGAATGCATTAACAGGAATTTGCACCCCAATGAAAAATATTTTAGTCGTAAACTATTCTCAATCAGGTCAGTTAAATGAAATCATCGATCAGTTCCTGCAACCGTTCGCGCCTGAGACGATAGAGCGACTGGAAATTTTCCCTGCAAAACCTTTTGTATTTCCCTGGACTACCGACGAGTTTTTCGATAAAATGCCCGAATGCGTGCAGGAGGACCCCATTGAGCTGCAACCACTGCATTTTGGAGCCGAAAAATACGACCTCATCGTACTCGGTTACCAGCCTTGGTTTTTGTCGCCTTCGCTGCCCGTTACGTCGTTTTTAAAAAGTCAGGCTTTTAAACGTCTGGCTGGTGGAGGAACGCCGATCGTGACCGTAATAGGCGGCCGGAATATGTGGCTCAATTCGCAGGAGAGCATCAAAAAGCTCATTGCCGATGCCGGCGGCAGGCTGGTAGGCAATATCCCGCTGATGGACCGCGTTTCAAACCTCGTCAGCGCCGTAACTATCCTGCATTGGATGCTTACGGGCCGTAAAGACCGCAAATGGGGCATTTTCCCTAAGCCCGGCGTGAGCGACGAAGACATCCGCAGCGCTTCGCGATTCGGGGCGATCGTCAAAAGAGCATTCGATAAGCGTGAATACGCCGGTTTGCAGACAGAAATCATGTCCACGGGCCTGATTACCATACCTACCGACATCCTTTTCATCGAAGGAAGGGCGAAGAAGCTATTCAGGATCTGGGCCAACCTGATCAAAACGAAAGGTACCACGCCCGAAAAGCGGAAACGGCTCGTCGGATTTTTCAAGTACTACCTGCTGGTAGCTCTTTTTATGGTGGCGCCGGTATTGGTGACGGCGTACCGGTTGCTGATCGCGCCATTTACCGCCAATGCGATTAAGAAGAAAAAAGAATATTTTTGTGGTGTAGAAACCAAATGATAATGTCAGAAGCATATATTACCAGGATTGCCAAATTTTTACCGAATGAGTCTGTTTCCAATGAGGAAATGGAAGAATATTTAGGATACATCAACGGAAAACCATCCAAGTCAAAAGCCATTGTTCTACGCAATAATGGCATTAAAAACAGGTATTACGCGCTTCGCAAAGACGGTACCCCCACGCATACCAATGCAGAAATGGCGGCGCTGGCTATCAAGGACCTGTTCAAAAACAACCCGGCAGAAATCGGCGAAATGGACTTGCTGAGCTGCGCCACGTCAAGTCCCGACCAGCTGATGCCATCGCACGGTTCGATGGTGCACGGCAACCTGCCCGAGACCGGGTCGATAGAAGTGGTTTCGCCCTCGGGCGTGTGCTGCGCGGGGATGCATGCATTCAAATACGCGTACATGGCCGTGAAGCTGGGCGAGAAGCAAAAGGCGGTTTCCTGTGCCTCCGAGCGCTTGTCGACTGTGCTGCGTGCCGACCAGTTCGAGGACGAGGTACAGCAGCTCGTCAAGCTGGAAAAGAACCCGTATCTCGCATTCGAAAAGGACTTTCTGCGTTGGATGCTTTCCGACGGTGCGGGTGCATTTCTCGTGGAGTCGGCCCCTAACCAGGAAGGGATTTCATTGAAAATAGACTGGATCGAAGGCTGTTCCTACGCGAATGAGGTGGAAGCGTGTATGTACATGGGCGCGGACAAGCTGGAAGACGGCACTTTGAAAAGCTACAAAGATTTCACAGCAGAAGAAATCCAGGACCAGTCCGTTTTCAGTATCAAGCAGGATGTGAAGCTATTGGGCGAAAAAATTGTTAAATTGGGTTTCGCCAAGCTCAGGGATATTATGGCTAAGAAAGGAATAACAATGGACGACGTGAGCTATTTCCTGCCGCATTTGTCCAGCTATTTCTTCGAAGCCAAAATCGACGAATTTTTCAAGGAAAACGGCATGCCGGTCCCCAAGGAGAAATGGTACACCAACCTCGTGACGAAAGGAAACGTAGGTGCGGCGTCCATTTACATGATGCTGGAAGAGGTATTCAACAGCGGGGCTTTGAAAAAGGGCGAAAAAATACTGCTTGCAGTGCCGGAAAGCTCGCGCTTTTCATACATGTTCTGCCTGCTGACCGTGTGCTGACCGGCATCGGAGCCTGCGCACCGTTATCGTAAACCATCAAAAAGCTGCCCATCACCATGAAAAAGGAGGATCTTCCGCAAGACCCCGGCGCGCTCGCCAAATTTACCCGGGAAGTGTGCTACGTCAAGAACGACGATGGCAAGTACGAAACCGCGTTGAGCAAAGGTTGGGATATCAAAAAGCAGGCGCTGGACAGTGCCTGGGAGGAGGTGAACGAGCGGGTGGAAGATGCGCGGAAAGCGGTAGCGAACGGCGAGAAAAGCCCGGTATACTATTTTATGGAACTTCGCCTGATGGATTTGTCGGTCCTGGCAGGCTACACGGGTTTCTTCCCGTTTTTTATCAAAAGACACTTCAAACCATCCGTTTTCAAAGATCTGAGCGAAAGGAAGCTGGAAAAATACGCCAGGGCTTTCGACATTACTGTGAGCGAGTTGAAAAATTTTAAAGGTTGATCCAGTGAATATTGACAGTCAAACGGATGCGTTCCGCCACGTACAAACGGCCCATTGCGAAAACGGGGTGACCACCGCATTGCTGCGCTACCACGGTCTCGATTTCATGACCGAGCCGCTGGCGTTCGGGATGGGGTCCGGCCTGTTTTACATACAAATTCCCTTTCTGACGGTCAACAACGGCCCGGCGATCTCCTTCCGGACGATGCCCGGTGCGATTTTCAAACGCACCTGCAAGTCGCTCGGCGTGGAGGTAACGCGCAAGAAATTCTCGAACCCAGCCGCCGCCGAAGCATTTCTGGACCAGAAAGTGAAGGAAGGCGCACCCGTGGGCTGCCAGGTGGGGGTTTTTCACCTCACTTATTTTCCCAAAGAATACCGCTTCCATTTCAACGCCCATAACCTCATCGTTTTCGGAGAGGAAGACGGCCGCTATCTCATCAGCGACCCCGTCATGGAAGACGTGACTTCGCTCTCGAAAGAAGAGCTCTCCCGCGTGCGATTTGCGCAGGGCCCGCTCGCTCCCAAGGGTCATATTTATTTCCCCGAAAAAATAAAACCGATCACCGACGACATGATCCGGAAGGGGGTCGTGTCGGGTATCCGGCGCAATGTGCGGGATATGCTGCGCATTCCCGGCAATTTCGCGGGTGTGAACGGCATCCGGCACACGTCCAACCACGTCCGCAAATGGCGGGATAAACTGGGCTTGCGCAAAGCGAGCCTTTATCTGGGCCAGATCGTGCGGATGCAGGAGGAGATCGGTACGGGCGGCGGGGGCTTCCGCTTTTTGTACGGGGCTTTCCTGGAAGAGGCCGCAGCCTATTTGCAGGACGACCGCGTGGCGAATATCTCCGAGGACTTCACGAAAGCGGGCGATATGTGGCGAGCCAGCGCCATTAAAATGGCCGGCGTGTACAAAGGGCGCCTCACGGAGCAGAAGGATTTTGAAGAAATCGCCGATATGATGCTGGATATCCGTCTGGTTGAAAAAGAGGCATTTGAAAAACTTTCCCGCTTGAAGCTGGGCAGGTAAGCGGCGTGGATATGACGGATAACGTGTGCATTGAGGTCCGGGAAGTTTATAAGCGCTACAAATCCGCCCAGGAGGATAGCCTTTCCGACGTTTCGCTGGACGTCGTGCAGTCGGACGTGTTCGGTTTGCTGGGGCCAAACGGCGCAGGCAAAACGACGCTGATCTCCATTCTCTGCGGTATTATCCCTGTTAGTTCCGGAAATGTGCGGTTTTTTGGCAACGGCACGCCTTATTCAGATTATGAACGCAAGAGCCGCGTCGGGTTTGTTCCGCAGGAATATGCGTTTTACCAGGAACTTACGCCCCGCCAGAACCTCGACTACTTCGGGGCGATGTACAATCTTTCCAAAACACGGCTGGAAGAGCGGCGCGAGCATTTGCTCGAAGTGCTGGGACTCGAAAAGGCGGGCGACAAAAAGGTAGGGACGTTTTCGGGCGGTATGAAACGCCGCGTAAACCTGGCCATCGGCATTATTCACGAGCCGGATATCCTGTTTCTCGACGAGCCGACGGTAGGCGTGGACGTGCAGAGCCGCAATGCCATTATCCGTTATTTGCAGCAGCTCAACGAGGGGGGAACGACCATCATTTATACTTCGCACCATATGTCGGAGGCGGAGGAATTTTGTAAAAATATCGCGCTGATCGACCATGGAAAGGTTATTGCAGCAGGTGATTTGCAGGCATTGAAAACCGCGCACGGTGTAGATAACCTGCAAACATTGTTCATCAACCTCACCGGCGAAGAGTACCGCGATTAAGCTTATGTTCAAATTATATTCATCGTTACGCAAAGAACTGCTCCTGCTCCTGAACGACAAGGTAGGGCTGACTTTGATGTTCCTGATGCCCCTGCTGCTGGTTTTTATCATTACCATTATTCAGGATAGTGCCTATAAAATGGTGAACGAGAACCAGATACCACTGCTGGTCGTGAACCAGGACGAGGGTAAAGAAGGTGTTAAGCTTGTCGATTTGCTGAAAAAATCGGGGCTTTTCAAAATCGACTCGCAGGATGGCATCCCGCAGGAATCGTTGAAATCGGAGCTGCTGGCACGGGGAAAAATGATCGCATTGTACATTCCGGCGACGTTTTCGGCCGGATTGGAAAGTAATGCGGAAGATGTGAGCAGCATTCTGATGGACGATCTCGGCCTGGAACATGATACCACGGCGCGCGAGAAGGTGTCGATGCCGAGGCTGGCATTTTACAACGATCCCGTTTTGCAGGAAAATTACAGCTACTCGGTCATGAGCGTGATCCAGTCGTACATGAGCGTGATCGAAAATTCCCTGATGATCGACCGGATGTACGCCAATATGGACATTGCCGAACGCTCGGCGAAGCTCAAAGACAAGATGATTTCCAACCGCGTGGGCATCGATCAGATCGTGGCGCGGAACAATAATTCCACGGCCATTCCCAATTCCACCCAGCATAATGTACCTGCCTGGACGATTTTCGCCATGTTTTTCATGGTGGTATCGCTCGGCAGCAATATCGTGAAAGAGCGTGTGAACGGCAGTTTCCTCCGGCTGAAAACCATGCCTACGACATTCATGGTGGTTATGTTCAGTAAAATGGCGGTGTACGTGGTCGTAGCCGCATTGCAGGTGGCGCTCACCTTCTCGATGGGGATCTGGATTTTACCCAAACTCGGCCTGCCGAAATTGAGCGTGCCCGACAATGTCGTCGCCACGATCGCCGTGATTTTCATCAGCAGTATGGCCGCCGTGAGTTATGCTTTAATGATCGGCGCATTTGCCAAAACGGAGCAGCAGGCGAATGGATTCGGCGCCATTTCGATCATCATTTTCGGGGCAATAGGGGGCATATTGGTACCGACGTTCGTGATGCCGGGTTTCATGCAGTTTTTCAGCAATTTTTCACCCCTGCACTGGTGCCTCGAAGGGTTTTACGTGCTGTTCCTCAAAGGTGGGAGCTGGCAGGATTTGCGGGCGGTATTCGCATTTCTGGGCATTTTTATCGTGTTTTGTCAACTTGGAACATATTTTAAGTTACGGTTAGAAAGAATTATTTAAGTTTGAAGAAGCGCCCGACTTACTTTGAGAGCGAATAACAAATCAATATGGACATAGAAAGCTTGAAGCCCATTCTTAAAGGGCAAATTGTACAATACCTGAACCTGCTCGACATTAACCCTGCCGACATCAAAGACGACGAACCGCTTTTCGGCGGCGATCTGGGGCTCGATTCCATCGATTCGCTGGAACTCGTGGTGCTGCTTGAACGCGAGTATGGTATTAAGATCACCAATCCGGCTGAGGGGCGCAAAATCCTCGTCGATGTAAATCACATGGCCGAGTACATTCTCGCCAATACAAAAGCTGCTTAATTTTCGATGGGAAGGGTGCTGGTGACCGGTATGGGCATGATTTCCGCCATTGGCAACAATGTGCGCGAAAATCACGAAAGCCTGCGTGCGGGACGTTCGGGGATTGGTAAAGTGGCCTGGTTTGAATCGCTTTACGCGTCGCAGCTGCCGTTCGGCGAGGTGCGGATGAGCAATGAAGCGCTGAAAGCCGCGCAGGGCCTCGAATCCGCGGAAGGTTACACGCGTACGTGCCTGCTGGCGGACAAGGCTTTCACGGAAGCCATCACTGATGCCGGGCTTACTTTGGGGCAGCTTTCTTCGCTGGATACCGCGCTTATTTCCGCCAGCACGGTAGGCGGCATGTGCCTCACCGACCAGTTGTACGAAGATGCCAACCACAAGTCGGAAGGCTCCGAATACCTCGAATCCTACGGCTGCTCGGCGCATACCCTGAAACTCATCAAGCGGTACCGCATCAAAGGTTTTACCGACACCATTAACACGGCTTGCTCGTCGTCCGCGAATGCGATAATGCTCGGTGCCCGGCTGATCCGCTCCGGGCGGGTGAAACGGGCCATTGTTGGCGGCGTGGACAGTCTGGCCAAATACACGGTCAATGGTTTCAATGCATTGAAGATACTCTCGGACGCTCCCTGCAAACCGTTCGACATGAACCGCAACGGTCTAAACCTCGGCGAAGGCGCGGCATACCTCGTACTGGAAGCGGAAGAACTCACGGCCGGGAAAAAAATATACGCCGAAGTCGCCGGCTTTGGTAACGCCAATGATGCGCACCACCCTTCTGCCATGTCCGACGAAGCCACGGGCGCCATCCGTTGCATGCACGAGGCCATCCGTTCCGCAGGCATTACGCCAGGGCAGATCGGCTACGTAAATGCGCACGGGACCGGTACGCAGAACAACGATCAGGTGGAGTTTTTCGGAATGGGGGAATTGTTTGAGGTAATGCCGCCTTACAGTTCTACCAAATCGTTCACGGGGCATACACTGGGTGCAGCCGGGGCTGTGGAAGCTATTTTCAGCATTCTCGGTATTGCAAATGGCGAGTTGTTCCCGAGCCTGAATGTGAGCGAACCCATTAACGGAAGCGAAAATGCGCCTGTAACCGCTTTTCAGGGCAACTATACCCTGAATTACGTGCTTTCCAATTCTTTCGGTTTCGGTGGGAACTGTACTTCGCTGGTTTTTGCGGGTGTAAATTAATCTTCCATCAGCTTGGTAAGAATCTCCTGTGCGGCCACTGAAATCACTGTTCCGGGGCCAAAAATACCTTTCACGCCAGCATTGTATAAAAAATCATAGTCCTGCTGCGGGATCACGCCGCCGGCGATGACCATTATATCGCCCCTTCCAAGTTCCTTCAATGCGGCGATCAGCTCGGGAATAAGCGTTTTGTGCCCGGCGGCAAGGCTCGACGCGCCAACGATGTGCACGTCGTTTTCAATGGCCTGCAAAGCCACTTCCTGCGGCGTCTGGAACAGCGGCGCGATGTCGACGTCGAAACCGAGGTCGGCGAAGCTGGTGGCGATTACTTTCGCCCCCCGGTCGTGGCCGTCCTGGCCCATCTTGGCAACCATCATGCGCGGTCTGCGGCCCTCCATTGCGGCAAATGCATCGGACATCTCACGAGCTTTCCGGAAGTTTTCGTCCTCGGAAGCCTCCGCCCGGTAAACGCCGGAAACAGATCGTATAGTAGATTGGTAACGCCCGAATTCCTTTTCCATCGCGTCGGATATTTCCCCTAATGTAGCCCTTTTACGCGCGGCATCCACGGCCAGCGCCAGCAAGTTTGTGTCCATATCTTTCCCGCCCGCGGCGTTGCAGGCATTGGTTATGCGTCGCAGTGCAGCGTGCACATCTTCGGAATTTCTCCGGCTGCGAATGGCTTCCAGGCTCGCTACCTGCGCATGTCTGACCGCGGCATTATCGATTTCAAGAATGTCGAATGCTGTTTTTTCAGCGGTTTTAAATTGATTTACACCTATAATCACCTCCTTGCCCGCGTCAATGCGGGCCTGCTTGCGGGCTGCTGCCTCCTCGATCCGCATTTTGGGCAGGCCCGTTTCGATGGCCCTGGTCATGCCGCCCAATGCTTCCACTTCTTCGATCAGCACCCACGCCTTTTCCACGAGCTGCATGGTTAAATACTCGACATAATAGGAGCCTCCCCACGGGTCAACGGCCTTGCAGAGGTCGGTTTCGTGTTGGATATAGAGCTGTGTATCCCGCGCAATGCGCGCCGAAAAATCCGTGGGCAATGCGATGGCCTCGTCGAAGGAATTGGTGTGCAGCGACTGCGTGTGGCCCATGACGGCCGCCATTGCTTCGATCGCCGTGCGGGCGATGTTATTGAATGGCTCCTGCTCGGTGAGACTGTACCCGCTCGTCTGGCAATGCGTGCGGAGCATCAGCGATTTTTCATTCTGCGGGCTGAACTGCTTCACGATTTTAGCCCAAAGCAGTCGCCCGGCCCGCATTTTGGCAATTTCCATAAAATGGTTCATCCCTATGCCCCAGAAAAACGAAAGGCGCGGGGCGAAATCGTCGATGGCAATGCCGGCGGCGAGTCCCGTGCGGATGTATTCGAGCCCGTCCGCAAGCGTGTACGCGAGCTCCATATGTGCAGGTGCACCCGCTTCGTGCATGTGGTACCCGCTGATACTGATGGAATTGAAGCGCGGCATATGCTGCGAGGCATAAGCGAAAATATCACCCACAATGCGCATGGATGGTCCGGGCGGGTAAATGTAGGTGTTCCGGACCATAAATTCTTTCAGGATGTCGTTCTGGATCGTCCCGGTCAGTTGGTCCGGCAATACGCCCTGCTCCTCGGCAGCGACGATAAAAAAGGCCATTACGGGTATGACGGCGCCATTCATCGTCATCGATACCGACATCTGGTCGAGCGGTATCTGGTCGAATAGCACCTTCATGTCTTCCACCGTGTCGATCGCTACGCCGGCTTTGCCTACATCGCCCGTAACGCGCGGGTGATCGGAATCGTAGCCGCGGTGGGTTGCGAGGTCGAATGCTACGGACAGGCCTTTTTGGCCTGCGGCGAGGTTACGGCGGTAGAATGCATTGGACTCCGACGCGGTCGAGAAGCCCGCGTACTGGCGTATGGTCCAAGGGCGTTCCAGGTACATGCTCGCGTAAGGCCCGCGCAGGTAAGGCGGCATTCCGGCGCCGAAAGCGAGATGTGCAGCGTCGTGGACGTCGGTTTCGGTGTAAATGGGTTTGATGGCAATGCCTTCGGCGGTCTGGAAAGGCTCAGCCGATCCGGCGGGTTCCGGTATGATCTTACCCGGCACATTCAGGAAAACGGCATGTTTTTGTAAAAACAGCGCCCAGGCCTCTTCGATCAGTTGCCGGGTCATACTTTCCAGCAAATACGAGCCGGCCGCCGGATCGGCTACTTTCGAAAAGAAGCTCTCATGTTCCAGGATAGCGGAAATATGGCTTGCCAGCCGGGTAGCTAATGCATTATCGGTGTCGAAAGGCATCACCGTCATGGCATCACACCCGCCGATAACGGCGCTCATCGCCTGCGTGGTCGCGCGTATGAGGTTGGTATAATCCGAATGCCCGGCTACGTACTGGAGCGAGGAAATTCCGTGAATGAGCGGTGCCCTGTCGCGGATATCAAAGGTCTTGGCGACTTTCCGCAACAGGTAACGCAATGCCCGTAATTTGGCGATTTCGGTGAGGTACTGGCAGCCGACGGGCACGGTAATGCACACCCGGTCGAATGTTTCCGACCAGTTGGAGCCATTCTGCGGGGCTTGCAGCATGGTGTCGGCAAATGCGGAGACGAGCGTGACGAGTTCGGCAACGGGGTCGCCGGTCGCCAGGCTCTCAGGTCCTGTACTGATACTGATCGGCGGCAGCTGATAATCGGGCAGCAGGTTGAGGTTCAGCCAGCCGGGTGTCCGCTTTTGGGCTTTCGCTATTTCGGCGGCCGCTTTCCAGTTTACGTCATCCCCTGTCAGGTAAGGTTTGAAATGCAACCCCGACGACGTTTTCCAGGAATCCAGCAGGTCTGTCCGCCCTTTTACCTCTTTCGCGGCCAGTTCCTCCCAGGCCGACTTGTCCGAAGGAAAGAATTCCGAAAACAGGTTTGCTGACATGGGTCGTGGGATTGGTGACAGGTTCAGGGGCATGCGCCGTTAGCAAAACTACAAATTTTGGAATGCAAAAAAGGATTGAAAAAATTCAAAACCGCTTCTGTAACCTTCTGGACACGATAAAGCTCGCCATTTTATTTTTGGGTTTGCAGATACACCTTGCAGCTATTAAATTGAATATCCGATTCATCTGGAGAGATCAGGTATTTTTATATCTTTGCCGTCCTTTTGAATTACGATACTCAGAGTTTGGTAAATTATACATTGGAAAGAATCAGCACAAATAGAGAGGTGGACCAGGTTTGGGATGCTTGCTTGCGGATTATTCAGCAGCATATCCCGGATCAAAGTTTTAAGACGTGGTTTGAACCCATTCGTCCTTTAAAACTCTATGGTAAGGTGCTCACGATCCAGGTTCCGAGCCAGTTTTTCTATGAATGGCTGGAAGATAATTATGTCAATCTGCTGAGGAAAGCCCTGGATTACGCGATCGGACGCGATGGATTATTGGAATATTCCATTATTGTCGACACCGGTAACGAGAAGCACCAGCCGCTGACAATGAACGTCTCAACCCAGAAATCTCCTAATTATTCCAAACCGGATAACTTCGCCACCGACCCGCGCATGGGCACGATCGTGAAGGAGAAAGACCAGGATTCGCTGACGCTCGATACCTATCTGAACCCCAATTATTCGTTCGATAATTTCATCGAAGGCGACTGTAACCGACTCGCCCGCTCGGCCGGTTTCGCGGTAGCGCAGCGTCCGGGGCTCACGTCGTTCAACCCGCTGATGATGTACGGCGGGGTAGGGCTCGGCAAGACGCACCTCGTGCAGGCGATCGGGAACTATATCACCAACCATTACGAAAACAAGCTGGTACTCTACGTTTCTTCCGAGAAGTTTACCAACCAGTTTATCAACTCCATCCGCAACAATACCTTGCAAGAGTTTACCGACTTCTACATGAAGGTGGACGTGCTCGCGATCGACGACGTGCAGTTCCTGTCGGGTAAGGAAAAAACGCAAGACACATTCTTCCATATTTTTAACCACCTGCACCAGCTCGGCAAGCAGATCATCATGACGAGCGACCGCCCGCCGCGTGAACTCCAGGGCTTGCAGGACCGTTTGCTGTCCCGCTTCAAATGGGGCCTCACCGCCGATTTGCAGGCGCCCGATTTCGAAACGCGTATCGCGATTATCCAGAAGAAAATCCAGTCGGAAGGCATTTCGATCGATTATGATGTGATCGAATACATTGCGCACAGCGTGAATTCGAACGTGAGGGAACTCGAAGGCGTGATTGTGTCGCTGATGGCGCAGGCGTCGCTTACCCGCCGCAATATCGACGTGGAACTGGCGAAAAATACCCTCCGTAACATCGTGATGAACGAGGACAAGGAGGTGACGATCGATACGATCCAGGAGATCATCGCCGATTATTTCCAGGTATCCGTGGCCGATCTGAAAAGCAAAAGCCGCAAAAAGGAGGTCGTGTACCCGCGTCAGCTGGCGATGTACCTCGCCAAGGAATACACCGATCTGCCGCTTAAATCCATCGGTTACCATTTCGGCGGCCGCGACCATAGTACGGTCATCCACTCCATCCAGAGCATCAACCTGCTGATGGACGAAACGCCGGACGTGGAAGAAACTTTGCAGAAACTTCGCAGTTACTTTAAATAGGTTTTGTCGTATCAAGGTTCAGGACAACCCCTGAACAAATGTTACCCGAGCCCATTCTCCTTTCCCGGGAGCAGATTGATGCTCCATCCTGGGACCAATTCATCAGCCAAAGCCGGCAATGCGTGATTTATGCAAAAAGCTGGTATCTCGACATCGTTTGCGAGCGATGGGAGGCGCTCGTCTGGCCGTCGGCTTCTCATATTTCGATTGCTGTTCCGCTGCCTGTGAGACGCAAATTTGGTCAGCGCGTGTTGTACCAGCCGCTCTTCTGCCAGTATCTGGGTATTTTTTCAAAACAGGGGTTGTCGGTTGAGGAGTTGCAAATCATTTCACGCGCCATCGCCGATCGCTACGGCTACATTTCCTGCTACGCTTTCAATCCCGATAATGCCGCTCTTTTGCTGGCAAATGCGGCCGTTTTGAGTGCATTTGAATGCGAGATCTCCTATACCCATTGGCTGGATCTCCGGCAGGAGTACGCAGCCGTTTTCAATCGATATTCCAGGGATAGGAAGCACAATCTACGGCGAGGCGAAAAGGCGCAATGGAAAGTTGCTGCTTTTAACGATTTTACGCCGTTAATACAGCTTTTTAAAGCGCATCACGCACCTGGGATTGGCCGCATACATCGTGATGCGTATTGTGTGTTGGAAAGACTCGGCAAATGCTGTCTGAAAAACGCCGCGGGTATGCTGCTTTACGCGCAGGTACGCGAGCACATTCATGCGGGCGCGCTGATCGTGCAGGATGGCGGACGCGCGATTTATCTATTCAACGCCGCGGATTGCATTGGCAGGAAGGGCCATGCAAGAGCGGGAATGCTCGACAGCTGGTTCCGGGAAAATGCGGGCAATGCAGTGGTTTTCGATTTTGAAAGCCCGGCCAAACAATCCATTGCGGATTATTACAAAGGTTTCGGAGCGGCGCCGGTGCCTTATTATTGTATCAAAAGAAACGCATTACTGTTCCCATTCAGGCAAATGCAGCGACTACGGCAACGGCTTGTACTTAAAACCAAGCAATATCCTTTTTCAAGCCTTTGTAGGATTTTAAATCCATTTCGAGCGACCCGATTTTAAGGTCTACCTCGGCTTTCAAAGGTATTTTATTGGAATCGTCAGAAACCCAGAGTGCCATCGGTTCCTCTCCTTTGAAGAACTTGTTGGAAGGTATTTGCGGAGAAAGGCGCAGTACTTTGCTCTTGCCGAACTTTGTTTTGATCACATCCCGGCCCACGTAGCGCACGCGCAGCTTGTACACCTCGCCGTCGAAAAACGTAGGCACTTCGATGATTTCGCCCTCGCGCACCTTATCGAAATTGATGGTCCGCAAAAAGAAGTAGCCGCTGATAATGTCGTGAATGTTGTTCGGGACATTGTACGTTTTACTCTCGTCCTTCACATTCGAAATCGCCTGGTCCTTATTGTGGTTGAAATAAACCGTTTCGTCCTTCCGGTATTTGTTTTCCTGGATCTGCCGCTCGAACATATGGGGCAATATGGCCGACGTGTCGATGTACGAACGCCAGGTATCGCGCACGCGGGAAATCAGGTCGAATGCCCCCACCGTCCGACCGATCACGTTTACGCGGTAGCAAGGCCGGTTATTGATCATCGACACGGCCCTTCCTACCTCTACCTTTGCCTCGGCGGCGTTGATAAAGCCGTAATGCACGCGGTATTCGACACGCTCTCCGGTGCCGAAGCTCTTGTTATGGACCACACGGTCGAGCTCGGCACTTTCATCGAATTGCCGGAAAGAGAAAAACAATGCTACGGTCGTAATGGCTAATAGTAATGTGTACGGTCGTTTCATGCTAAAAGTCACGTTAAAGGGAAGGGTATCGGCCCTTTAAATAGTTTAGGTACTTTTTCAAATCCCCCCCAAACTTCTGTTCAAATTCCTGCCTGAAAGTGTCCTGTTTCGACTTATAGGTCAGGTAGCTGATAAAGTAAGCATTATTGGGAAGCTTTCCGTCGGGCCGGCGGTTTTTGTTTGTTAACGTACGCCTGCCAGAAAGAAGTGTATCCGTATCGCTCACGATGTCGGTAATCAGTTTCATCTTCAATGAGTCCCTTTCCGGGCTTGGGGTTGGATCGGTCCCGAATGTTTTATAAAGACTATCCAACCGCCCGGCACCCCTAAGCATATGCTGCGAATAGGCGTCGTTGTACCGTTTGGAATACTCATATTGCCGCATTTGTTCGGAACCGGCGCCGTATTTGTATTTCAAAAAACGGATAGCGCCCTGGTCGCCGACAAAACTGGCGAGGTTTTCATTCAGTTCCAGGTTATTTTTAACAAAAAGTGTACCATGCGTGAGCTCGTGCAAAATCAGGTTCGCGAGACTGCCATCCCGTCGGCGGAGCATACTCGACAGGATCGGATCTTTGAGATATCCTAATGTAGACCATGCCGACACTTCTCCGATGTCCGTATCCAAACCTTTGTCAATCAGTATTTTTTCTTCCGCGACGGCACGTGTGGAGTCGAAATAGCCTTTGTATGGAAATGTGCCTATAATGGGAAAATGCCATTGGTGCGGCGCCACCTTATAGCGTTCGGAGGCCGTAATGAGCCAGATAAGCGGCCGGCCATGTTGATTGTAGAACGTAGTATAATTATCCGATGGCGTCAGCCCCAGCGAATCGACCCCGAATTTTTTGATCTCCTGAATGAGCAGGATACGGGCTTTGAGGGAATCGGGGAACGATTTATCGGCCAGCACATCTGCTACATCTTCTACCTGCATGAGTATGCCGATTTGTCCTTTGGCCTGCAAGAATGCGTAGGTAAGCACCTCTCGCTGCCAGATTCCGAGCAACAGGAGCAGGGCCAGGAGGGCAAGCAATATCTTTTTGATCACTGTTTCAATTTTTGAGTGTGGATACGCCGGCGAAGTCACCGGAGCGCTGTTGCTATGGGTGCAAAATTAGGGAAACAGCGGACAATTTTACGTGGGCCGAAACACATTCGGGGCCGTTTAATAACCAGTCCTGCCCACTCAGGCATTGCTATTTTCGCAAGTATTTCCCTGACGTCCCAAAATGCGAAAATTTCGGGGAAAAATTAAGTTTCCAGGCCAAATACGGGTTGTTGTTTCCGTTGGAATTAGCTATTTTTACAAAACAATAAAGACCCATTCATGAGCGGTTTTTGTCCTGCAAAAG
The DNA here is from genome assembly GCF_000382205.1 of Dyadobacter beijingensis DSM 21582. Taxonomy (GTDB): domain Bacteria; phylum Bacteroidota; class Bacteroidia; order Cytophagales; family Spirosomataceae; genus Dyadobacter; species Dyadobacter beijingensis. Next base: position 835,247 of record NZ_KB907789.1, on the reverse strand, counting down.
CCGCTTTTTTATGTACCAACCAAATTACTGTTACCATTTTTATGGCACAAGCAACAACAGATAAAGACAACAAACTAAAAGCGTTGCAGACCACGCTCGAAAAGCTCGATAAGACTTACGGGAAAGGTACTGTAATGCGTCTGAGCGACACCAAAGTATTGGATATTCCGGTGATTTCAACCGGCTCACTGGGGCTTGACCTTGCGCTGGGCGTAGGCGGTGTTCCCCGTGGCCGTATCGTGGAGATTTACGGGCCTGAGTCTTCCGGTAAAACAACCCTGTCGATGCACTGCATCGCCGAGGCGCAGAAAAAAGGCGGCCTCGCGGCATTCATCGACGCCGAGCACGCATTCGACCGTACATATGCGGAGAAGCTCGGTATCGACACCAGCAACCTTCTCATTTCACAGCCCGACAGCGGTGAGCAGGCGCTCGAAATTGCCGAGCACCTGATCAGCTCCGGCGCGGTGGATATTATCGTCATCGACTCCGTAGCGGCATTGGTACCGCGCGCCGAGCTCGAAGGCGAAATGGGCGAAAGCAAAATGGGTTTGCAGGCACGTTTGATGTCACAAGCCCTGCGTAAGCTCACGGGTGTGATCAACAAAACAGGATGCTGCTGTATCTTCATCAACCAGCTTCGCGAGAAGATCGGCGTGATGTTCGGTAACCCTGAAACCACAACCGGGGGTAATGCATTGAAATACTACGCATCCGTGCGTCTCGATATCCGTCGTGTAGGCCAGATCAAGGAAAGCGCCGACGCGATCCTCGGTAACCGTACCCGCGTGAAAGTGGTCAAGAATAAAGTGGCGCCTCCATTTAAAGTGGTGGAATTCGATATCATGTACGGCGAAGGTGTTTCCAAAGTAGGGGAGATCATCGACCTTGCCGTGGAGCTCGATATCGTGAAGAAATCCGGGTCATGGTTCAGCTACGAAGGCAACCGCCTCGGACAGGGCCGCGACGCCGTGAAAGCGCTGATCAAAGACAATCCCGAGCTGATGGAAGAGCTGGAAGGCAAAATCCGCGGCCTGGTCAACAACGATCCCGATTCACTGATCGACACCAGCGAGCCTAACGTGGCTGACGAGGGCGCTCCTGAATAAGTCGTTTGGATAAAGCTCATTAACAAAAATGCCCTGTTTTCAGCAGGGCATTTTTGTTAATATGCATGTAGGGTAACGGGCCGCCTAGAAAGGCTTGCGGTCATCATCATCGTCTTCGTCGAAATCGTAATCCTCGTCGCCGGGGCCGGAGAACATGCTGCTCACCAGGTCCTGGAACTTCATGCCCTGGTCGAGCGCCTGCTTGCCTACGAGCGAGAATTCGGCCATGCCGTGCAATGCGAACTCCATCATGAAAAGTTTCTCTTCGGCATCGCCGTAAGCGGAAAGCATATCCACGAAGTCGTCCAGGCCATCGATGGTTTTCAGGCGGGCAATGTATTCGCGATCGGTCATGTCGGCGGGCATTTCCATTTCGTTGCCGGCGCCAAACCATTCCACCACTTTCGCATATGGGTTGATCTTGCTTTTCTTGCTCTTTTCCGGGTCGGGGAAGAAGTTCAGGAACTGCGTGCGGATAGCTTTGCCAATCAGGTTTTGCGCCACGATCACCGGGCCTTCTACCTCGCCTTCATAAACAAGTTCCACTTTACCGCAAATCGCCGAAACGACGCCGTAGAGATCGGAAATGCGCACGTAAGTAGATTCTTCGCCATTGATCAGCGCCCTTCTTTCCGCAGTGCTCAACAGGCTTTCGTATGCAGAAATCGTCAAGCGTGCCGAAACGCCGCTTTTTGCGTCCACATATTCGCTTTCACGCGCTTCGAATGCGATCTGTTCGATCAGCGTTTTAATGAGCTCGTTGGTACGTACGAGGCCTTTTTGCTCCGGCTTGACAATCGCTTCCTGTTCGGTGATGCGCTTGCCGGTTTCGATCGTTTTCGGGTAATGGGTCACGATCTGGCTTTCGATCCGGTCTTTGAGCGGCGTTACAATGCTTCCGCGGTTGGTATAATCCTCCGGGTTGGCCGTGAACACGAATTGAATATCGAGCGGCAGCCGCAGCTTGAAACCACGGATCTGGATATCGCCTTCCTGCAAAATATTGAACAATGCCACCTGGATACGCGCCTGCAAATCGGGCAGCTCGTTTATCACGAAAATGCCGCGGTGCGAACGGGGGATTAACCCATAATGGATTACGCGCTCGTCGGAATAGGGCAGTTTCAATGTAGCAGCCTTAATAGGATCTACATCGCCGATCAGGTCCGCTACGGAAACATCCGGCGTAGCCAGCTTTTCTGTATAGCGATCGTCGCGGTGCAGCCATGCGATTTCCGCATCGTCGCCATGCTCTTCGATCACATCTTTGGCATAGCGCGAAAGCGGTGCAAAAGGATCGTCGTGCAGTTCCGAATTTTTGATGTAAGGAATGTATTCGTCGAGCAGGTTTACCATCATACGCGCGATGCGCGTCTTGGCCTGCCCGCGCAAGCCCAGGAAGTTGATGTTATGCATCGAAAGAATGGCCCGTTCCACATCGGGAATGACCGTTTCCTCGTAACCCCATATTCCGGGAAAAACATTCTCCTTGTTCCTGATCTTGTCAATCAGGTTATCTCTCAGCTCCTGCTTGATAGAACGCGACTGATAACCTGCTTTTTTTAGTTCTCCGAGCGATCGGATTCCCAGTAGTTCTGTGCTTGTCAGCTTTGAGTAAGTCATGTATGAAACAGTGGGTTAACGCGCGTACGCCACCGAACGCATTTCGCGGATCACCGTGATCTTGATCTGGCCGGGGTACTGCATTTCTTTTTCAATTTTCTGCGAGATATCGAACGACAGCAGGCCCGCTTTTTCGTCGGACACATTGTCGGCGTCGATGATCACGCGCAGCTCGCGGCCCGCCTGGATCGCGTAGCATTTCTCCACGCCGTCGAACGACAGCGCAAGGTTTTCGAGGTCGCGCAAGCGCTGGATGTACGATTCCATCATCTCGCGACGCGCACCCGGGCGTGAACCTGAAATAGCGTCACAAACCTGGATTACCGGCGACAGGATAGAGGTCATTTCGATCTCGTCGTGGTGCGCTCCGATCGCATTGCAGACCTCGGGGTTCTCTTTGTATTTTTTCGCGAGCTCCATACCCAGGATCGCGTGTGGCAGATCCGACTCTTCGGGCCATACTTTACCGATATCGTGGAGCAAGCCGGCACGTTTGGCCAGTTTTGTATTCAGGCCGAGTTCGGCTGCCATGGTAGCACACAATTTCGCTACTTCGCGGGAGTGTTGGAGCAGGTTTTGTCCGTATGACGAGCGGAAACGCATCCGGCCGATCATTTTCACCAGTTCGGGGTGCAAGCCGTGGATACCCATATCGATCACGGTGCGCTCACCGATTTCGACGATTTCGTCTTCGATATTCTTGCGTGTTTTGGCCACCACTTCCTCAATGCGGGCAGGGTGGATACGGCCGTCCTGCACGAGTCGGTGCAATGAAAGGCGTGCGATTTCCCTTCTTACCGGGTCGAAGCCGGAGATAACGATTGCCTCGGGCGTGTCGTCCACGATAATTTCCACACCGGTAGCCGCTTCCAAAGCGCGGATGTTACGTCCCTCTCGACCGATGATTTTACCTTTGATATCGTCGTTTTCGATGTTGAATACCGACACGCAGTTTTCGATCGCGTGCTCGGCGGCGGTGCGCTGGATGGTTTCGATGACGATTTTTTTCGCCTCTTTGGTCGCGGTAAGGCGAGCCTCTTCCATGGCACTCTTGATATATGATCCCGCGCGGGTTTCCGCCTCTGCTTTCAGGGCGTCTACGAGTTGTTCGCGGGCCTGCTCGGCGGTAAGATTGGCAATTTTTTCCAGCTGGGCAACCTGCTGCTGCAATGATTTTTCAGCTTCTTCACGGCGTTTGGTAGCCGCTTCGAGCTGCGAATTGAGATTATTTTTGAGGTTATCGAGCTCGTTTTCCTTGCGCTTGGTCTGCTCCATGCTCTGGTTGAGGCTCTGCTCGCGCTGTTTGAGTTTCTGCTCGTTTCCTTGCAGGATGGCGCGCTTCTTATTGGCGTCTTCTTCGAATTCCGATTTCAACCGGAGGTATTTTTCCTTTGCTTCGAGAATGCGGTCTTTTTTGATGTTTTCGGCCGCTACCTCGGCATTACGGAGAATTTCAGCGGCACGGTCCTGGGCTTCCTTTTCCTTCGCGTCAAATGATTTCTGGAAGATGTACTTTCCTGCAAAAATACCCACGCCGATAGCAATGATATCGGACAGGAAGACGATGAAATACAATGAATTAGACATTTCAATAATGGTTATATATAGTTGGTTTTACCGACTACACCCGCGTTGAAATGCCGAAAATGGAAGAAATTGAAAGTATATTTTTGTAGATACTGTAAAATCAAAGGTTAAGTGTGGGCGTCAGCTCTCGATAGCACTGGTTATTGTCTCGTCCAGTTTTTCCACTCTGCTTTTAAAAGCCGCTACCAGGTCGTCCATTTCTTCCTGGTTCCGTTGTAATGCCACCAGGCATTCGATAGAAGTCAATGCAATGGCCTCTATATCACCGTACACTTTTCCTTTTTCTTTATGCTGCTGCACACGCTGCATGAACACCTCATACCCATCCCTGTAGAATTTCTCCTGATCCGCCGGAACGCTCAGTTTGAAACCTCTGTCCAGCAGTTTTATAAAGACAGAAACGTCTGGATTAGGTATGCTATTTTTTTTCATAAGGTATCTTCAAGCAATTCGATGCACTTATCGATCTCCTGGATATATCTTTCAACTGATTCTTTCAGCTCGGCAATTGCGCCTGTTGGTGTCAGTTTACTAGTGACAAGTTTAGCGAAACTTTTAGACTTATTAAAGTCTTTTTCTAAAGAGGTGTATTTTTTCCTTATTTCTTTCGACTCTTCCGTGAGCTTCGCATTGGCGGCCCGGAGCTCCGCGTTTTCACGCTGGAGCTCTGAGATCGACCAGTTTAATTTCTCTTTATGATTGACCAGAATTTCGAGTTTTTTCTCGACGTCGGATAGTTTGTGTTCGATAATACGTTCAGTGGTCCGCTCCATTTTACTCAACTGAAAAATCCGACAATGAAAAAAACTGTGGTTACTTTCTGATCACGGCTTCAAATTCCTTTTCGTAGGTAGCAATCAATCGCTGCATCGATTTGTCGATCACTTTGTCGGTGAGCGTTTGCTGCTCGTCCTGCAAAATGAAGCTGATCGAATATGATTTTTTGCCTTCCAGGTTGGCGCCTTCGTACACATCGAACACGTTCACGGCGCGCAGCAGATTGCGTTCGGTTTTGTAAGCGGCCTGACGCAGCTCTTCGAAAGTGACCTTTTTGTTGACAACCACCGAAAGGTCGCGGCGCACTTCGGGGAATTTGGAAACTTCCGCATACTGAACAGCACCACTGTACTGGCGAAGCAGGTAATCCCAGTCGAAATCCGCGTAGTAAACCGGTGCCTTAATGTCGAGTTTCTTCGCAACGGCCGCTTGCAGCAAACCGAACGATACCACCGGCTTTTTGTTTGCCAGCAATGTCAACCCGCTTTTGAAAATAGCATTATCCGCTTCCTGCTTCTGCACGTCTTTGATCTTCATCGAAGTCAGAACCTGGTTGACAAACGCGGCCAGGTCGTGGAATACCGTCTCGCGGGATTTCTCAAACCAACTTTCCTGGGTGATATTACCCGTCACAAACACGGAAAGGCGTTCTTTCTCGCTGTATTTACCATCGATTTCATGGTAAGTTTTGCCAAATTCGAATACTTTCAAATCCTTCTGGCGGCGGTTGCTGTTGTAGGCGATCACTTCCAGGCCGGAGAAAAGCAGCGTCTGACGCATCACCGAGAGGTCTTCGCTCAGGTAATTGAGGATTTTCACCGGGTTGCCCACGAGTGCGTCGCCTAATGCAGCCTGGTATTCGGGTTTGGTCAATGAATTATTGATCATTTCATTGAACCCGTTGCCTACCAGTAACTCCGCCACGCGAAGTTTTAGCTTTTCGGGGTCGTTGACAGGGAAATCCGACAGGTAATCGGAACTCAACGCGTCCGACAATTCCACCTGACCGAAGCCGTAAATGCGCAAAATCTCTTCGATCACATCCGCCTCGCGCTGCACGTCCACACGGTAAGGCGGTACGATCGCCGTGAAGCCGGTTTCGGTTTCGTCCGTCACGCGGATGTCCAGACTTTCAAGAATTTCTTTGATCAGATCCTTGCTGAGCGACTTGCCGATCAGGCGATCGATGTTCCTGTTTTTCATATTTACCGTGAAATCCTGTACAGGCTCAGGGTAAACGTCGATGATATCGGATGAAATGCTTCCGCCAGCTATTTCCTGGATCAGTAATGCAGCCCGTTTCAATGCAAAAAGCGGCATATTCGGGTCGGTACCGCGTTCGAAACGGAACGACGAATCTGTTTTCAATGCGAAACGCTGCGCCGTCCTACGCACCCACACGGGCGAGAAGTAGGCCGATTCGAGGAAAATCGACGTGGTGGTATCGGTCACCCCGGACGTCAATCCACCGAAAACGCCGGCAATGCACATCGGCTCGGGGTTTCCGTCGACGCCTTCGCTGCAAATCATCAGGTCATTGGCCGAGATTTTGCGCTCCACACCGTCCAAAGTCACAAATGGCGTGTTGTCGGCAACGGTCGTCACAATCACTTTTTTGCCCAGAACCTTATCCGCATCGAATGCGTGCATCGGCTGGCCGAGCTCGTGGCAGATATAATTGGTAATGTCTACGATGTTGTTGATCGCGCGGATACCGATCGTTTGCAGGCGCTGTTTCAACCATTCGGGCGATTCGGCCACGGTAATGCCGGAGATGGTAAGGCCGGTGTAGCGCGGACAAGCCTCCGCATTGCGCACCTCCACCGGGATCGGCAGGTTTTGGTTATCTACTTTAAATGCATCTACCGAAGGCAAGGTGACCGGGCGTTTCAAAACTGCTTTCAGGTCCCGCGCGACCCCGTAATGCGAAGCCGCGTCGGCGCGGTTGGGCGTGAGGCCGATCTCGATCAGGTAATCCGAAGAAATGCCGAAGTATTCGGCGGCAGGCGTGCCGTTCGGCAAGTCGGTATCGAGTACGAGAATGCCGTCGTGCGACGTGCCCACGCCGAGTTCGTCCTCGGCGCAGATCATCCCTTCGGAAACGGCACCGCGGATTTTGGATTTTTTCAAAACGAGCGGCTGGTCGCTGCCGGTCGGATACAATGTAGCACCCACCGTCGCGACGATTACTTTCTGGCCGGCTGCCACATTCGGCGCGCCGCAGACGATCGACAGGGGCGTTTCGCCGCCTACATCCACAGTGGTAAGGCTCAAACGGTCGGCTTCCGGGTGTTTTTCGCGCGTCAGTACTTCACCGATCACCACGCCCTGCAAGCCACCTTTTATGGATTCGATCTCTTCAATACCCTCGACTTCCAGCCCGGTGCCCGTCAGCAACCGGTCGATTTCCTCGGGTGTTTCGTTCAGTTCAATTAAATCTTTAAGCCACTTATAAGAGATCTTCATGCGAATGCTTTAATAACAAATAAAAAATGAGGCCCGGGAAATCGGCGAAATCCAGCCAGTTTGCAAAATTAATGATTTAGTTTGAACGGCATTCGGCCATCTTGCGCCGCGTACCGGTTTTTTCTCGGGCAGGCGCTACTCGTGCGTGGCGTCCTCGGTCACTTCGCCTGCGTGAATGGCGACGGTTATTGTATTTTCGGCAGGCGGTACCGGGCAGGCATAGCTCTCCTGGTAGGCACAATAAGGGTTATACGCCTTGTTGAAGTCCAGTACAATGATGTTATTCTTGATCTGGTCGACGGGGTAGTCGAGGTAGCGGCCGCCGCCGTAGGTTTCCTTGCCGCTCGTCGCGTCGCGGAAAAGGACGGAAATGGTGCCTTCGCTTTTCAGCAAAAGCAGTTTTTGCGCCTGTCCTTCGACGGAGAAATTGGCATAACCGTATTTTTCGTATTTCTCGGTGGTACCGTCAGTATATTTGACGATTACCTCCTTATCGTCTTGCATGTACGGCGATATATTGGCCTTGATGCGGAAGCCGAGGTTCGGTTCGAAATAATGCAGGCCGTGGAATGCCTCCTTGTCCTTGATGGGGGAGTCGTCGCCCGACTTGAACTGCTCGTCCTTGGCGGCGCGTTCTTCGAGGAGCTTGGTTTTATAGGCCTGCGGATTGGCCGCAATGGCGTCGTCGGACGAAGAAGCCGAGCCGCTCATATTTTCAATAATGAAGTAGGCAAGGATCGCAATGAACATCGCGATCGTGCTGTATCGGATCACTTTATTTTTGAACATAACAAGGATAATAGGGTAATCGGAATGCAAACTTACACCCGAACGGGCGCTTTGAAAAAGTATGGAAGGTTTATTTACTTTTTTGGAATAATTTTGAAACTTCGCATCCACCGGGTTTGCGATGTTGATTGAAATATATCTAAATTGACCTGGGAAAAAACTTAAACACAATACCTGCCCCATCGTATGTCATACACGAAACGAGTACTCATTGCCGAAGACAGTTCAGTTATTCAAAACCTGGCAAGGAAGATTCTGGAATTTCAGCATTATGAAATCACTTCCGTGAAAAACGGCGAGCAAGTGCTTCAACTGCTTGAAAAAGAGGATTTTGATATTATCCTTCTGGATATCAATATGCCTGTGATGGATGGAATGGAATGTGCAAGAAGCATCCGCAAATTGCCTGACGAGAAAAAAGCCAAAACGCCGATCGTCGCCATCACGGGCAATGCCAAAAACTATTCAGATGAAGATTTCAAGGAAGCAGGATTTGACGATGCGCTGATGAAGCCATTGAATTTCGACCGCCTGGTTGAAGTGGTGGCGCATCTGACCGAATAACACCTGATGAGGATTACATTTCTAGGAACCGGCACATCGCAGGGAATACCCGTTATTGCCTGCGATTGTGTCGTTTGCCGTTCTAATGACCAGCATGACAAGCGTTTACGGACTTCCGTGTGGATTCAGGCACACGGCAAATCGTTTGTGATCGACACCGGCCCCGATTTTCGCCAGCAAATGCTCCGGGCCCATGTGCACCACCTCGACGCCGCTATTTTCACCCACCAGCATAAGGACCATACCGCCGGGCTCGACGATATCCGGGCATTCAACCACCGCCAGCAAATGGATATGCCGCTTTACGGCCGGCTGGAAGTTTTGAACCAGATCAAAACGGAGTTTGCCTACGCATTTTCTGAAAAACGCTATCCCGGCGTACCGCATTTCGACCTGCATCCGATTGAAAACGAGCCATTTGAAGCGGCAGGTTTGAAGGTAACGCCTATCGAGGTAATGCACCACAAGCTTCCGGTTTACGGCTACCGCATCGGCGATTTTACCTACATTACCGATGCGAACTACATTTCCGAAGAAGAGCAGGAAAAAATCAAAGGCTCGCAGGTCCTCGTGCTCGACACATTGCAAAAAGAACCGCATTTGTCGCATTTCACGCTCTCCCAGGCCCTCGACCTGATCGACAAACTGAATGTCCCGCAGGCATATCTGACCCATATCAGCCACAAGCTCGGCCTGCATGCCGTGGTGGAAAGTGAACTCCCGCCGCACGTGCATCTGGCGTACGACGGGCTGGTGCTGGACCTGTGAATCAGCTGTACCGGTCGTTCCGCCAGGGGTAAGCTGTATTCGAATAGCCTCTCATTTCCCAGAATCCCAGCTGATTTTTAGGCAAAAACTGAATGCGGCTGATCCATTTGCTCCCTTTCCATGCGTATAGCTGCGGGGTGATCATCCTTACCGGGCCGCCATGGTCGCGTTCGAGCGGATGGCCGTCGGCGGTGTGGACGAGCAGAACATCCTCCTTTAATGCTTCTTCGAGTGACAAATTCGTCGTGTATTTATCGTAACCGTGGCAAAGTACGTGGGTAGCCGTCGGCTTGGGCATAACCAACGCGGCAATATCGGCGAGGCGCACGCCCACCCACGGCACATCCATGCGCGACCAGGTGGTAACGCAATGAAAATCGCTCACGTCGTTGGTCTGCGGTAGTGCCATAAAGTCGTCCCAGGTAAGCGTCACGGGCGATTCCACTTCACCATCTACAACCAGTTTCCATTTACTGAGGTGTATATCCGGCTTGAAACCAAGATCGAGTACCGGCCATTTTACGGTCCGGGTCTGCCCGACGGGCAGCTTGGGCATTCCGTGGCGGTTAGGCTCGCCGTTGCCCATCGGCCGGGCATCCGATACGGAAGGCGTTTCCGCCATTTGCTGTTCGAAGCGGGCTTTGAGCTTCATCCGTGCTTCGACGATCTTATCGAGTTTGCTGTTTTCTTCCATGTCAACCGACGTTTAGGTGCTGATCCATTGCATCATTAAAGCAGTTAAATACCCTCCATAAGTTCCGATCGCGTAGCCTAAAATTGCGAGCAGCACGCCTACCGGTGCCAGCGACGGATGAAATGCCGCCGCCACCACCGAAGCCGAAGCCGATCCGCCCACATTGGCCTGGCTTCCGACGGCGAGAAAAAAGAAGGGTATTTTGAGCCATTTGCAGGCGATAATGAGGATAATGCCGTGGATCGAAATCCATATCAGCCCGATCGCGAACAGGCCCGGGTTACCGGCCACGGCGCGCAGGTCCATTTGCATGCCAATGGTGGCGACCAACACATAAAGAAACACGGAACCCAATCGCGACGCGCCGTAATATTCCAGCTTGCGTACGGGCGTGAGCGAGAGCCCGATGCCGATCATCGTGGCGATGCTGATTACCCAGAAGAAATTGGAAGTAAGGCTGTACTTTTCGAGCGCAGCGTAGTTTTCGGCCAAATAGGGGGTGATGATTTCCGCCAACCCGTGTGCAATGCCCGTCGCTCCGAAACCGGCGGCGGCCAGGAAAATGTAATCGCGCAGCATCGGGTTTTGCTCGTTGGCCCTTTGGTCGGAGTCCAGATGCTCTTTCACCTCCTGCACCGCACGGCTATCCGCGCCCAGGAATGCGTCCACACGCGAGGCAATGCCGGCCCCGTAGATCAATGCGGCCATCCAGAGCTCGGCAATGAGGACGTCTACGGCCACCATTTGTGAAAATAGCGTGTCGCTGGGTTGGAAGACCTCGCGCAGGGCCGTCTGGTTAGCGCCGCCGCCGATCCAGCTCCCGGCGATCGTCGCGAGCCCGCGCCATACCGCGTCGGCGCCCTCGCCCGCCACCGTAGCCGGACTAACCGTTCCCACGATCCACAATGCAGCCGGTCCGCCGATCATAATGCCCGCCGTCCCGATCAGCATGGCCGCCAACGCCTTCGGTCCCAGTCGCGTAAGCGATTTCCAGTCCATCCCGACGGTAAAAAGCACGAGGCAGGCCGGCAGGAAATATTTGGAAACGACCGGGTAAAGCTGCGAAGTGGTACCGTTGATAACGCCAAACGAATTGAGCAGGCCGGGTATGAAATAGCACAGCAGCAGGGGCGGAATGATATTGTAAAAACGTTTCCAGCCCGGATGGGAAGCCGTGTAAAAAATGCCTGCGAGAATGAGCATTAAGAGCCCGAGCACGACGGCGTCGTTGGTGATCATGCGTCAGAATTGGAGGTAAAGGAAATGAGAATGGCTAAAAATAGCTTAAAAGTGCCGGATATGCATTATTGAGGGGGCTTTTGAACAAATACCTCACCCTTCGCATACCGCTTCGGCTTCATCCCGATATGCTCTTCAAATGCCCGTGCGAAATGGCTCAGGTTCGTGAAACCCAGCCGGTAACCTGCCTCAGAGACTGATAATTGTTCTTCTTTCAAGAGGCGGGCGGCTTCCTGCATGCGGAAACTTTGGAAATAATGAAATATGCTTTTGCCGAACACCTGCTTGAAAAGGCGTTTCAGCTTGGATTCGCTCATGCCAGAAAATGCGGCCAGCTTTTCGATGCCTGGTGGCTCGTCGAGGTTTTCGAGGAGCATTCGTTTGACGTCGTAAAGCGTCTTGACGTCGGCGGTATTGAGTTTGTAAAACGTTTTTTCGTCCCGGCCGACAAGCGCGATCAGCAGCTGGCAGAGCAGTTCCTGGGCTTTTAGTTTGAAATAGAAATCATGGAATGTGTCGGGAATGCGGGCGTTTACGATCTGGTCGACGACCATTTGCAAGGGTTCGAAAACGAATTCTTCAAAAACCAGTTGCTGCTTGTTTTCGAGGATGTTATGCACAATGGCGCTGTCAGTATGGGCACCGGTCATCTGCCTCAAATCATCCGCATCGATGGCGATCGATATGGAATTCTGACGCGTATGCGCCGGCTCGAACTGCTGGCCGTTCAGGCCTTGCGTCGTAATCTGCACCGATGGATAAATGCCCGCCGAACGCCCGGCGCTTTTGCTGCGAATCACATGGGAAAATGTGAATAGCAGCATATTGGATGGCTGGCTTTGCAGGTTTCTCGTGATGGAAAAGTCTTCATTCAGCGCATAATCGCGGATCAGCATCCGGAAGTTTTCGGCAAACATCAGCCCCCGCATATAGCCGCTCCCGAATTTTTCCGGTACGGTCACGCAGCCGCGTTCCACGGTTGTTTCAACCTCCTGCGCGAACGCGGCGAGCATGCCGGTGCCGTCTTTGGAAGTAATTTCGAGTCTCATATCTGACCTTTTACGACTGTTATTTGGCCTAATTTAGCTATTTAAGTTCATTGTGTACAGGTAATTTTGTATTAGTCAAACAAAAGAAACTATGTTAGCACAAAATAAAAAGACAGCCATTATCGGCGGCGGCCCCGGTGGCCTTACGCTCGCGAAACTATTGCAGGACAAGGGATATGATGTAACGGTGTATGAACGCGATGCTGACCAGTCGGTGCGCCAGCAAGGTGCCACGCTGGACCTGCACGACGAGTCGGGCCTGAAAGCGATGAGGGCGATGGGCCTGCTCGATGCGTTTAAAAAGCATTATCGGCCCGGTGCGGACAAATTGCGGGTGGTCGATAGCCATCTTCATATCTATTACGACGATCACGCCGGGGAAAGCGATTTCGATTTCGGGCACGAACATTTTCGCCCGGAGATCGACCGCGGGCCCTTGCGCGACATCCTGATCGCCTCGCTGCGGACGGATACCATTGTCTGGAATGCGAAATTCAAAGGTTTGGAGCCGGAGAACAATGGGTGGCGGCTTCTATTCGATGACGGCCAATCCGCCTATGCCGATTTTGTCGTCGCTGCCGACGGCGCCAATTCCAGGATCAGGCAGTACCTGACGGATGTTCAGCCCATTTATTCCGGCATTACCATTGTCGAAGGCAACATTTACGATGCCGAACATAACGCGCCGAAGCTGTGGAAACTCGTGCAGGGAGGGAAGGTGTTCGCATTGGGAAGTGAAAAGTCATTGATTCTGAGTGCCAAGGGCGACGGTTCCCTTTCATTTTACACCGGTACCAAAGAATCGCCCGATTGGGTAACTACCTCGGAAATCAATTTTTACCAAAAGGAAAGTATCCTCGAATGGTTCAAAACGCGCTTTGCCGATTGGAGCAGTGATTGGTATGAGCTCTTTGAAACGGACAAAAGCTATTTCGTGCCCCGCCCGCAATACCATTTTCCACTGGACCAAACGTGGAAAACGCTGCCGAACCTGACCATGCTGGGCGATGCAGCCCACCGGATGCCGCCCTATGCGGGCGAAGGCGTGAACATGGCCATGCTCGATGCATTGGAGCTTGCCGAAGCACTTACCGGCGACCGTTTTGATACCACAGAAGCTGCTGTTGCCGCATTTGAAAAAGGCATGTGCGAACGCATGGCCGAAATGACCGCGATCACACTGGAATCGACGGAAAACCTCCACGCCGACGGTGCATTGAGCTGGCTTGTCGGGATGATACAGCCATCCTGATCCCCGGGCGCCGTCCGGGCTTGTTTATCTCGTAGAATTTGCAATATTTTACAAGATTATTCACCACTCTCATTCATCTTCATCACTCACCATTATGGCTGTATACAACCTGTTATTAAATGGCAAAAAGGTGAAAGTCGATGTGGAGCCCGATATGCCTTTGCTTTGGGTGATACGCGACTTTGCCGACCTGAAAGGGACCAAGTTCGGGTGCGGAATGGCGCTTTGCGGCGCTTGTACGATCCATTTGAACGGTCAACCGGCACGCGCCTGCCAGACGCCGGTGTCGAGCGTAGGCAAAAACGACAAGATCACGACGATCGAGGGGATCGGGGAGGGCAAAATGAGCATTATCCAGAAAGCCTGGATCGAAGAACAGGTGCCTCAGTGCGGTTACTGCCAGTCGGGGCAGATCATGTCCGCCGCGGCATTGCTCAAATCCAACCCGACACCGACCGACGCCGATATCGACGCGGCCATGAGCGGGAACCTGTGCCGCTGCGGCACTTACGACCGGATCAGGAAGGCCATCCACCGTGCTTCGGAGGAAATGAAAATTGCCGTTCGCTAACCTTAGCCTCAAAAGACATTGGAAAATACACAAAACTCGCGGCGCGACTTTCTGAAAGCCGCCGGACTCACTTCGCTCGGGCTGGCCGTCGGCATTTCGGGCTTTACCAGGGATGCCAGCCTGAAAAAGATCGCCCCGGCGGTGCTGAAACTGGAAATCAATCCATTTATCATCATCGATACCACGGGTAATATCACCCTCGTGAACCCGCGCCCGGATATGGGCCAGGGATCGACCCAAGCCGTGCCTTCACTGCTCGCCGAAGAGCTGGAAGTGAGCCTGGAAAAAGTACTTATCGTGCAGAGCGACGGAATGGGCAAATACGGGAGCCAGACTTCCGGCGGCAGTAGCTCTGTTCGTGAACTCTGGATGCCTATCCGCAAAGCCGGTGCCGCCGCACGCGAAATGCTGACGACCACGGCGGCCAAAAGATGGAACCTGCCCGCTGCCGAATGTATCGCCGAGGACGGCAAGATCTGGCACAAGGCCAGCGGTAAAAGTCTTTCCTACGGCGAGCTGGCCGACGATGCCTCAAAACTCGAAATACCGAAAGATCCCAAGCTGAAAGAGGCGAAGGATTTTAAAATCATTGGAAAATACAACAAGCGCCTCGACGTACCCGAGCGCGTGACGGGCAAGGCTGTGTACGGCCTGGACGTGGATGTGCCCGGCATGGTGTATGCGGCCATCGTGCATTCACCGATGATCCACGGCAAGGTGGCGTCGATCGATGATGCGGAGACCAAGAAGGTGAAAGGCGTCCTGAAAGTGATGAAAACCGAACGGACGATGCCGCACCGGACCTCGGAGGCCGTTGCCGTGGTGGCTACCAACTGGTGGGCCGCACTGAAAGGCAAGAAAGCATTGAATGTGAAATGGGACAATGGCGATTATGCCAAGTCCGTCGATACCGCCGCCTATTTTGCCGCTACCTATGAGGCAGCGAAAAAGGAAGGGGTGAATTTTGAGGAAAAAGGGGATTTCAGTGCCAAATATGCGACGGCTAAAACGAAACTCGAATCGCATTACGAAACGCCTTTCCTCGCGCACGCGCCTATCGAGCCCGAGAACGCGGTCGTGCATGTGAAGGATGATGGCAATGTCGAGATATGGGCGCCGATCCAGGGGCCTGACTGGGCAATGCGGGATGTTTGCGGGTATTTGAAAATCAAGCCCGAACAGGTGAAAATCAATGTGACGCTGCTGGGCGGGGCATTCGGACGGAAGGCCTACCACGACTTCCTGCTGGAAGCCTGCCACATTTCGAAAGAGCTGAAAAAGCCTGTGAAGGTGATCTGGACGCGGGAGGACGACATTACCCAGGGTCCCTACCGCCCCGGCATGCTGAGCCATATGCAGGGATTTGTGGAAGAAGGAAAAATCACCGGCTTTCACCACCACGCCATCGGCGAGTCGATCGTAGGGCAGGTATTTAAAGGCTTGAAAGACGACGAAGCCGATCCCTGGCTGAGCGAGGAAATCAGTACGGGCAACAACAAATATCAGTTTGGCGCCGCTTCGAAAATCAGCTGGACGAATGTGAAAACCGACATTCCGGTGGTATGGTGGCGCTCGGTATATGCCTCCAACTTCGGCTGGGGCCAGGAGTGCTTTATCGACGAGCTGGCGCACCTGGCAAAAAAAGACCCGCTCACGGCACGTCTGGAAATCTTGCCGGACGAGCGTTTCAAAAAAGTGCTTGATACTTTGGCGGAAAAAGCCAATTGGAGTGAAAAACTGCCTGCGGGCACCGGAAAGGGTATTGCGGTATTCAAATCTTTCGGAAGCATTTCGGCCTGCTGCATTACCGTTTCCAAAAAGGACGGAGGCGTGAAAATCGACAAGGTCGTGTCGGTGATCGACTGCGGGCATTATGTGAACCCCGACAATGTGAAAGCGCAGACGGAGGGCAATATCGTGATGGGCATCACGGCGGCCATTAAGGACGGCATTACCTTCACGAACGGCATTTGCGACCAGAGCAATTACCACCAGTTCAACATCATGCGCCTGAATGAAGCCCCGAAAATGGAGGTTCATATCGTGGACAGCGGCGCGGTGCCGGGCGGGGTAGGCGAGCCGGGCCTGCCGCCGGTGGCCCCGGCGCTGGGTAATGCGATCTTCGCGGCAACCGGCAAGCGGCTTTACAAATTGCCTTTTGACATTAAC
The DNA here is from genome assembly GCF_000382205.1 of Dyadobacter beijingensis DSM 21582. Taxonomy (GTDB): domain Bacteria; phylum Bacteroidota; class Bacteroidia; order Cytophagales; family Spirosomataceae; genus Dyadobacter; species Dyadobacter beijingensis. The sequence continues at coordinate 818,590 of NZ_KB907789.1, read as the reverse complement.
AGCATTGCATAGCTATGGCGTACGACGAGCGGGTGGTTAACCGGGTTCGGGAAGCCCTGGCAGATGAGCAACTGGCTGGTAAATACCTCGCCGGCAAATCCCTGGAAGAAAAAGCCCTCTTCCAGGGGTTGGCTTTTATGGTGGACGACAAACTGTGTATTTGCGTCAGGAATGACGTATTGCTATGCCGGATTGGCCCCGATGAGTATCAGGCAGCCGTCGAAATGAATGGAGTAGAGCCGATGGTCATGAATGGCCGTACGGCGGCAGGGTATGTGTATGTGAATCCGGAAGGTTATGGTACGCAGGAGGCATTCGATTCCTGGGTGACCAAATGTCTGGAATTCAACAAGCTGGCCAAATCATCGAAAAAGAAGAAGTAATGGATGAGTTGCTGGTCAGTAAAAGATATCAGTTGGCGAAAATGCCCGGCAAAGGCGGCTGGACGTATGTGATCATTTCCGAAATTCCGCCCGACCGGAAATCGAAGTTCGGAATGGTGAAGGTCAAAGGCAGAATCGATGATTTTGAACTGATGGGCTACAATCTCATGCCGATGGCCGGCGGAACGCTGTTTCTTCCTGTCAAATCCGAAATCAGGAAAAAAATAGGGAAAAAGGAAGGTGACTGGGTGCAGGTGGTACTCTACGCCGACGAGTCCGCGTTACAAATCCCCGAAGAGCTCCTCGAATGCCTGAAAGACGAACCCAAGGCGTATGCCAATTTCCAGAAGCTCAACGAAGCCTCGCAAAAAGAATACCGCGATTGGGTTTACGCCGCCAAAAAAGACGAAACCAAAGTATCCCGCATTGCCAAAATGATCGATATGCTGCTGCAAGGGCGGCGTCTGACTGGGGATCAGCCGATTTGACTCAAAGAATTTTGACACGGATTTTGGTCATTTTTTTGATCCGGCCGAAATCAGCTTTGTTGTAAGTTACAAGCCGATCAGGGAGCATTCTTTCAGCCACCGCGGTATGAACACAATCGTTGATGTGCTTGAATCCGATTTGCTCCGCTAGTTGAATCGCACGATTGATGTCCGCATTCACGATCTCGACGGTATTGATCGAGAGAAGAAAGGCTAATTTCGCAGCTATTTCCTGGGCTGAAATGCCAAATTTGGCCAGACCAAACCCTACTTCCTGGATCACCAGGGAAGAGATGGCGAATTCGCCTGCGGCGATTGCCCCCAGGACCTGCGTCCGCGATTCTTCATGCTTGCGTGCGTCCTGTATTACCAGGAAATTGAATATGACGTCCGAATCGAAATAGATCACTGACTTCAAAGATTGATTTCCTGGATAATATCATTGAAATCTAAACTTAGGGATACGGTCCGGAGTGGAAATCTTTGTTCTATTTCAGAGAATTCAAGGAGCTTGTCATTGTGGGAAGTGCGTTCTTCTGATACGACCGTGATGGTCAGTTTGTCATTTTCACTGAATCGCTTTTTGATGTCTTCAATCAATTTCGTGTTGATCGAGTCTGATGTTGTATGGTAGGTAGCGAGCATAATAGTGTGTCAGGATTGATTTGTGTATAAAGATAAGATTTAAAAGATAGTGTGACAAGTTGTTACGGGTGAAGCGATTAATTCGATTCACCCGTAAATGTTCTTATACTATTCCGCCCCATCCGTTTTCGCCCGCTGAACGGCGAAACCGCCGATCTTGTGGCCGGATGCGAGGCCGACTTCGCAGTCGAAACGGTAGTGGATCATGCCGTAAATACGGGATACCGATGCCTCTGAGGCCATTGCGTCCACTTCCTGCTTTTTGTCCGGGAAAATGTGCGCCAGCAACTCAGCCGCCGCACCGGAGAATGTGGAGTGGCCCGACGTGTACGACGGAAAGTTCGGCAGGCCGACAGACGTTTTGATCTTGCTGCTCATCTGGTTCGGGCGTGGGTAGTAGTAAAAGTATTTCACGTCCCAGCAGCAGATGCCGGCATCTTGCAGGGTAGTACCGAGCAATGCGAGCGTGCGGGCCGTTCTTACCTCGCTATACTTGTTGTCGTGGCAAAGGTCTGCGCCTTTGCGGTGCCAGTGGCCCGGAGGCGTATAGCTGCCTACACCATCCGACCAGAAGCTGGCAATGCGCGCCTGCTCGCGGGTTTGGTTTTTGGCAATGGCAAGAAGCTCGTTCATATCTTTCTGGAATGCCGGGCTGCCGATCACCGGCGGGGCTTCCGGGCGAAGCGCTACCACGGTGGCCGAGTCGAAATTCCAGGTTTTTACAAATCCATAAGTAGGGAGCATCGGCGGGCGGGGAGGAAACTCCTGGCTTACCCAAGGCTCTGTCACCCCGATTTTCTTCGCATTTGCGATCATCCCGGCCGTTTGCGCCTGGTTGTTGGCGGCGCCCATTTTGTCGGTGCGGGCACGGGCCATTACTTTGGCACCTACTGCCTTGCCGAGATCGGAGCCGGCGATAATGTCGCTTTCGACGTTCATCCCGGCCCACATGCGGCTGCTTTTGTGTTCGGCAAGCTTGGCATCGAGGTAAGCCACCTCACCGGGGAACATCGCTTTCAGGATAATGGCCGACACTTCGGCTACCACGGCGTCTTCCGAAGGATAGGAGGGAAGGTCGCTTACGGGCAGCAGCGTTTTGATGGAAGTATCGTTTTTCGACGGGGCTTTCCGGTTGTATTTAAACTTGTAATTCCACGCCGCCACAAGCGCATCATATTGCGCTACGCTCAGGTATGCGAGCGCGCGGGCCGTGTATGGCGGGTTTGCGAACGGGAATTTCGGGTCTTTCAGCGGGTTTGCGGCGTCGGGTACGGGATATTTGCCGTCGGGTGTGGAAGCCGGAGGGCTGTTGTAGCGGGCTGCCAGCTCGCGGCCGATCTCGTTCCAGCGGTATACCGCACCTGCACCCCAGTAATTGATCTGTTCGCGCTGCTGCGGGGTCACCGCGTTCACTGCTTCTTTCAGTTTGGTGAGTTCGGTTTTGTAGTAATCCGAAGAAATTTCCCTGGGCTCTGCCACAGCGAATTCACCTGATGAAGCGAGTACGTAAGGTTTCCAGGTACCGGCCTTTTCGTCCAGGCTGGAAGGCGTGTTAATGCCCGCCGACGGTTCGTCGACCGTTTTGGAACACGACCAGAGCATCATTACCGACAATGCCGGAAGCACCAGCCGTGTAATCGATTGCCGAATAGATATATAGTTGATTTTCATTGTCTTCTGTCTGGAATATTAGTTTTTAGCTTCTTTGGCATAACGGAACTGGTAAAGCACACCCACGGAATAGGTGGTAGCCTGGCCCATATTACGCCCCTCGATCACGTGCGACGCCCGTGCATTCACACCGATGTTTTTGGGCTGAAATTTGGCATAAACCCCCACCACGGTCGATTTCATGTTGTTGGTAGGAAACGGCATGTCGTTGCGCCGGATGTAATCGCCGCCGTCACAAGCGCCGTGTTCGATAAAGCCCTCTGCCTGGATGCCTTTTTTCAGATAACCCAGCCTTGCCGATGCGTCATAGGCGTTGGGTACGGACACTTTGTTGGTATTGTACAGTTTGCCGTCGGCCTGGTATGAGTCGCGGTCAATGGTGATTTTACTCCGGAAAATATAGCTGCCGGAGGCGGTCAGGTACACACCGCTTTTGTGCCGGTAGCTGGCAAGCAAGCGCGCGGTGGCAGTTTTGCATTGCATGCCAATGGACATCGGCATGAAATCGGGGATGTAGTCCGTCAGCGGAATAGAGGCGCCTCCGATGGCATGCAGCGAGAACCCCGATTTGTTGAGAAAACGGTATTTCAGCCACAAAGAACCATCCTGAATGCCTTTGTGCCATTTCAGGTTACCGGCGCTGGCCTGCGTCCAGATGTACGGCACGGCCACGATGGCGTTGAGGTTTTTGGTGATCCCGACGGCGAGCATCGGCATGACGCTCTGTGTCGTGTGGGTGCCGATATTGAGGTTTTCACGTTTCAGCGAATTTTCCCAATACTTGTCCCACGAGCTGTGCGTATAGCTCACGGCGATACAAGCCGTATTTTTGCCCATATAAATAGCGTCGTTCGGCATTTGCGCATGGGCGGAGGGGATGAAGCCGGCGACTGCCAGTACGATACCAAGCAGGCGCAGCCCTTTTTTGTGTAAAGAATGCATCATAGGATTACATGTTAATAGGTATTACACCCGCTGTGCGAATGTGGGATAATGTTTCACAAAACGATCTGGAACGGTGGCGCTCCGGAATGTAATGTGCTGTGGGTCAAATGGAAGAGCTTAGGCGCGCTCGGGCGGGGGTGAGGCGAGGGAATTTTCAAACGGCACGTAGTGCACTGCCCTGAAATAGCTGCTGAATGCCTGCTGCTCAGGCACATTCTCCCCGAAACCAAACGCAATGTGCTGCTGGTTAGGAAGATATATTTTCAAAAGGCTGCCGAGCAGTTCGACGGCCTTTCCGTAAGGGCTTTTTGGAACGTCTGTTTGCTGGTCGTTCAGGAGCTGAACGGCATTGGCAAGTTCAAAGAAATGATCGCGGGCGGCTTCGTTGGATTGCAGCGTCACATAAAGCGTATCGTTCGCGTGCTGGACGTGTGTGGGATTGTAAAAGTTGCCGTCCTGGCGAACGAGCCCCTGTATGTTTTCGGTAATGTCGAGATTGCCGGAATAGGGAAGTGAAGGAAGGTACATTTTCACGAGCACGGATTCACCCGGTCCCTCCGAAGACGCGACCTGATAGCCTTTTTCAAAGAAAAGAACGGCAAAACTTAGCCCAAACATATTGTAGAGCAACAATGCCAATAACCCTATCGACGCGATTCTTCTCAATTCTTAAAGAGGATTTATAACCAAATATAATCGATTTAGATACATATAAACAAGCGCTTGGGGTAAAAGCTTAAAGAGCTGGGGTAGTGATAAATAAAGTAACTCCCGGTTATTTGTAATAGCACTAATGGAGTATTTATTTGGATTTCAGGATCGTGCAAACCAGGATGAAAGCAATGCGCTGCAAAATTTGCTAAATTGACGACGCCTAATATTTAATCGAGCAACCTATGAAAACCTATTCCGCTCTGTTTGAACACCGTAAGGTAACGTTACCGGCATTTGTACTGCTCTTTTGCGGCTTTTTGCAGCAGTCGTCCTTCAATCAGAAGGATTTTGAGAAACTGGCGCCCATTACCGGTACCTGGGTTACTAAACGTTCGCGGGGCGATATTTACGAAACCTGGAAACGGACAAGCAAAAAGGAATTCGCGGGACTGAGCTTCACGCTGGCCGGCGTCGACACGACGCCTCTCGAAAAGGTGCGGCTTTACATTACCGGTAGCGAAATCGTGTACGCGCCGGTCGCCATCGGGCAGAACGACGATAAGGAAGTATTATTTAGACTGAAATCCATCGAAGGCGGCCGTTTCGTGTTCGAAAACCTCCAACACGATTTCCCGAAACGCATTGTCTATGACTTTAAAACCAATGATTCCCTGTACGCGCACATTGAAGGCGAAGTGAACGGCCAGTCGCGCAGGGTGAATTATCCTTACAAACGAATCCAATAATCCATATCCAACACCATGAAAAGATCGGAAATCGTACCCATGCCCCCGTTTTTTGACCGATACATCAACCTTGTAGACGACATCGACATTTTCGAAGCATTCGAGAAATACGCGCCAGACGCCGTTTATGCCGATAAGGACAGCTTGCTCGCCCTGGGCGACGGCGTGTATGAGGAAGGAAAATGGACGGTTAAAGACATTTTGCAGCACGTGATTGACAACGAGCGCATTATGTCCTACCGGGCACTGCGCTTTTCGCGCAACGACCAGACGCAGCTGCCGGGGTACGACGAGGAAATCCTCGCGGCACACACCATTGCCAGCCACCGCACAGTCGAAGATTTGTTCGAAGAATGGCGCGAGCTGCGCCGGAGTACCATTACGTTGTTCAAAAACATGGACGAGACGATGCTAACCCGCCACGGCAATGCCAATAACACGCAAATCAACGCGCTCGCATTGGGTTTTGTGATCCTGGGGCATCCTATTCATCACATGAACGTACTTCGGGACCGCTATTTCCCGCTCCTTTAAACGCCGGCAAGCTGATCGAGTGCTTCTTCCACTTTCGTTACCGGAAGCTGGCAGGCTTTGTCGTAACAGACGTAAATCGCCGTTTTGGCATTAATGTCCGTCCGGTTTAGCAGCAGCGGCAGGGCGGAGGAGGTGCTCGTTCCCATTACGATTTTGTTCGGGATAAAAAAGCGGTCGAAATCCTTCCGCATCGTATCCGCGTCTCCGCCCACGATCGCGATCTCGGCGGTAGGCACGGCGCGAAGGCAGTATAATGCGGCCCAGTTGGTTACCCATTGCACATCGGCGAGGAGCAGCTTTGTCATTTTGGACAGCATTTTGTCGGCAGTTTCGAGGTAATCGTCGCGGTGCAGCATTTTGCCTAGCGTGTACAGGTTATGGGCCATGATGGAGTTGGAGGCCGGGACCACATTGTCGAACAGCTCCTTCTTGCGGGCTATTAGCGCTTCGCCGTAGGTATCGGTAAAATGGAAGAAGCCTTCCGACTGATCGAAGAAGTTGCTGAGCGTGTAATCGGCCAGTTGCTGCGCTTTTTCCAGCCAGTGTTCTTCAAATGTAACCTGGTACAGGCCAAGATAGCCTTCTATCACGGCTGCATAATCTTCCAGGAAGCCAGTCACAGTGGCAATACCGTTTTTGAAACTGTGGTTCAAACGGCCTTCATGCGTCATTTTGTCTGCAATGAAATGCCCCGTCGCAACGGCCAGGTCGCGGATTTCCTCGTGGCCCAAAGCGCGATAAGAATCGGTAAGGCCTTTGATGAGCAGGCCGTTCCATGACGCGAGGATCTTATCGTCGAGGCCCGGCCGGATGCGCGCTTGCCGCTTTTCGGCCAGCTTGACCAATGCATTAGCATACATGGCCGGAAAATCGTCGGATTGAATGCCTGCGGTTTTTGCCGCGTATTCCACAGGCTCGGTGAGGTGAAGGTGATTGTGGCCATGCTCCCAGTTTCCCTGCCTGCTGATTTTATACAATTTGGAAAACCAACTGAAATCTTCACCCAGCGTTTCCTTCAATTCTTCTTCCGTCCAAATGTAGAATTTCCCTTCAATGCCCTCGCTATCGGCATCGAGCGCGGAAAAGAAACCGCCTTCGGTACTGCGCATTTCGTTGGAAAGCCATTCAATGGTCTTTTCAATGCGGTCGGCGTAGAGCGGGTTTTGCGTCAGCGAGCAGGCTTCGGCGTAGACACTCAGCAGCTGGGCATTATCATACAACATTTTCTCAAAATGCGGGATAAACCAGTCCTCATCCACCGAATACCGCGCCCAGCCGCCGCCGACGTGGTCGTAAATGCCGCCTAATGCAATGCGGTTCAGCGAAAGTTCTACCTGCGCCAATGCCTCGGGGTTCTGGCTCGCGTCGAAATACCGCAGGAGGAACTTGTAAATGGACGGCATCATGAATTTCGGCGCACGGTCCATTCCGCCTTTCTGCGTATCGAAATGCCGTTGGATTTGCTCGAACATCAGGTCCAGGTCGCCTTTGTTGAAATGAACCATGTCGTTCACGAGGCCGTACTTCTGGCTGTCGGAGGCAATCATATTTTGTACAAAACCCTCCGCCGAGTCTGCCAGCTCGTCGTAATGGTTCGTGAATGCCTGGTTGATGCTTTTCAAAAGGTTTACCCAGTTTTGCGGCGGTAGGTAAGTAACCCCGTAAAACGGCTTTGTATCCGGCAGCAGGAATACATTCAGCGGCCAGCCGCCCCGTACGCCCATCGCCTGCACGGCGTCCATATATACGGCGTCCACATCCGGCCGCTCCTCACGATCGACCTTAATGCAAACAAAATACTCGTTCATGACCGCCGCGATCGGCTCTTTTTCGAAACATTCGCGCTCCATCACATGGCACCAGTGGCAGGCAGAATAGCCGATACTGACGAGAATGGGCTTGTTTTCGTGTTTCGCTTTGGTCAATGCTTCCTCGCCCCACGGGTACCAGTCTACCGGGTTGTGGGCGTGTTGCAGCAAATATGGGCTGGTTTGTTGACTGAGTCGGTTCATAATGGAGAGGTGGCTATTGCAGGATCACCACCTTTTTAATGACGGTTCGGTTATTCGCCGTGAAGCGGGCAAAATACATGCCAGCGGAAAGTTTCGGCAATGGAATGGTGGCATGGGTTTCGCCGGCGAATGCATTCAGTTTTTGTTGCAGGACAGTCTGGCCATTGGCATTGGTCAATGCAAAATCCACCCCGGCCACGCCATTCATAGCTGCGAGTGTAATGCGTAGCTCCCGCGCCGCCGGATTGGGATACACATTTACAAAATCCAGCGTCGGCTCCACGCCGTTCACGGTGTCGGTCAGGTCGAATTTGCAGAGAAAAACTTCCCGACCTTTCATGGTAATGTTGCGGGCCCAGTTCTGATAGGAGACTGTGATCGACGTCGTCGCATTTTCGGCCGCATAAGGATTCTGCGCCGCGATGAGGATCTGGCCGTTCTTCACAATGCCCCGCCAGACAGGATTTTGCTGTTCCATATGGTCGCGCGCCGACATCGGGATCACGAGGTCGTAATTCCCTTCCAGCATGTCGCGGAACTGCGAAAGGCGGTAAAGTCCGTAAATGAAATGCTCGTAAGCGCCGTAGTTTTCCTGCCTGTCGCCCGGAAAGAACGGGTTTTCCCAAAGCCACAATCCTTTCGCACCGGAAAAGAAGGGGAAGATCGCGGTAGCTTCGGCCATGAAATCGGTGATCATGGGCGTCTTAGGGTCGTAGCTGTCGTGTACGCGCAGCCACACGAACGGGATCACCGGCTTATTGCTCCAAGCCCGGTTGGCTTCGATAGCGAACAGCAGATAGGAGAGGTAGTCCTTCCCGATCGGGTTGTCGTAGCCGTAATAATAGTAGGGCGAAGGCGAAAGAAAATCCATTCCATTGTAAAAACTGCCGCCGATTTTACCTGCATTGTCCTGGGTGAGGTAATGCGTGCGGGCGAGGTTGGTGGTCCAGTCCTGCCAGCTGTTGGTCGTGATGTTCAGCCAGGTATTGCGAACGGGTACGTCGCTGTAACTCGTGAGCGACGCCTTGACGCCTTTCAAGCGCAATCGGTTAATGGCTTCGGTATACCACCAGCGCATATCCCTTTTATAGGTGGCCAAGAAATCGGCATCCGAAAGGTTCCGGTAATTCTGGGGGATCTGTGTGTTGGTTTTCAATGCAAGAATGTCGCGGTCCTCGCGCTGCATCCGTTCGATGTCGAGGCATACGATACCGACATTGGTAACGGTGCCAGCATAGTTGTCCCAGTAGCTGCGATACGCCGCCGTGTCGTTTCCCCACGGGCTGCGGAGGGCATTATCGGCCCAGGGCTGATTGCCGCTGGATGTGGCCACGCCGTACCAGAGCATTGCGAGTTTGCTGGCGGGAAGTGAGGCCGGTTCCGGTCCGCTGAATGCGGCAATATGACTGAAACCGTGTTTCAACGGCTGCGATTGGGTATCGCCGAAGCGCGGGCCGCTGTAAATGATTTGAAATGGGAGGGAAAATTCGGGGAACTTGCCCCATTCGATATTGTTGTTGGCCGTTACAGGGTTTAGCACATATCCGGGCTGGCAGTTCTGGCCGTGAAGTACCTTCGTGCCGAGCAGGAGGATGAACAATATGCTGTAAAATGCCTTTGCGTAGATGTTTGTATAGTGAGTCATAAGATTTGACCAGACAAATTCGTTACTTTTGCATTGTCGCCAATTTCACTTTTTCGGGACTGGCTGTTTGCGACGACCAGTTTTAAGCATTATTTCCCGGAAATGCCGTCGATCAGTTCAGCATATTTGAAATTGCCTTGAAACGTAAAATACAATCAACATGAAACGACTATTGCTATTTATTCCTGTCCTGTTTTTATCGATTCTGGTGTTGAGCTGCAAGGACAAAGATAAGGAGGAAACGCCGCAGCCGACAGCAAAGAATAAAATACTGGTTAATTATCCGTGGCGCATGTCGACCGTGACGGACCTGTCGGGAAAGACTATTCCTGACAGCCAGCTCGATACCCAGACGCAGGGCATCAAGAAAATGGACATTCAATTCCAGCAGAACGCCACCGTACGTGCATTCGATCAGGGATCGAGCCAGGTGGTCAATGGCGGTACATGGAGCCTGATCAACGACGAGAAGACGCTGGATATCAAAATCATCGGATTTTCGGGAGAGTTTGGCCTGGAAGAGCTTTCGAACAGCACGATGAAACTGAAAACTAAAATAACGGTAGGCAGCACAGAACAAGACGCCTTGATGGTTTTCACGCCTGTGATCAAGTAACCGGTGGTGTGATATACAATTTACAGCGGAAAGCGGCGGATAAAATCTGCCGCTTTTCTTATTTTGTACAAATTTTTTTGAATGAAAAAGAATATTCCCTCTGTGATCAATGCGTGGTGTATGTACGACTGGGCCAACTCGGTGCACGCATTGGTAATCGTTTCCAGCATTTTCCCCGTGTATTTCAGCGCCACGGCACTAAGCGCTTCCGGTACGCCCGAAGTTAATTTTTTCGGGATGCAGATCAAAAGTTCGGTGCTCTTCTCCTATACTGTCTCCGTTTCGTTCCTCATTACGGCCCTGCTGGTGCCCATTTGCACCGCCATCGCCGATTTTACCGGCAAGAAAAAGCGGTTTATGCAATTCTTCTGCTATACCGGTGCCATCAGCTGCATGCTGCTCTATTTTTTCACGAAGGAGACACTCATTTCCGGCGTCTTCCTGTTCGGCCTCAGCCTCGTCGGATGGAGCGGGAGCATTGTTTTTTATGACTCTTATTTGCCCGAAATCGCCACCGAGGACCGGTTTGACCAGTATAGCGCACGGGGTTTTTCATTGGGTTACCTGGGTAGTGTGTTATTGCTTTTGTTCAACCTCAGCATGATCCTGGCGCCACAGTTTTACGGCATTACGCAAAAATCGCTGCCGGCGCGGATATCGTTTTTCACGGTGGGGCTGTGGTGGATACTGTTTGCGCAAATCCCGTTCTATTATCTGCCTTCCGGTAATGCGGACAAAGAGAAGAGCGGCAACTGGATCTTCCACGGCTTCAAGGAGTTGCGGAAGGTGTTCGGGCGCCTGCGCGAGCAGCCTTATCTGGCCAAGTTCCTCACGGCATTCTTCATTTATACGATGGGCCTGCGCACGGTCATGTACGTAGCGACTATTTTTGGGGCTACCGAGCTGAAATTGCCTTCGCAAAGCCTCATTATTACGGTGCTGCTCATTCAGCTGGTAGGTATTGCGGGATCTTACACATTCGCATGGCTGTCGGGCAAGATCGGGAATATTTATGCATTGATGATCGGCGTCGCGATCTGGATCGGCATTTGCACGGGGGCTTATTACACGACGGAAGCCATGGAATTTTACATGATTGCCTGCACGGTAGGGATGGTCATGGGCGGCATTCAGTCGCTTTCGCGATCCACCTATTCCAAACTGATCCCTGAGAACATTGCTGACACCGCTTCCTATTTCAGTTTTTACGACGTGACCGAAAAGCTGGCGATCGTGATCGGTACTTTTATATATGGCACGGTCGAGCAGGTGACGGGCAGCATGCGCAATAGCATTCTTGCATTGCTGATCATATTCGTCATAGGGCTGGTGCTTTTGTACCGCATCCCGTCCCGGAAAGTTTATCATTTCGAATTGGATCGTAACGAAAATTGATATAATATCGCATCCTCAACCGGACACGGCCAAGATGCAGGATGTTAGCTCAGCTGGTTCAGAGCGCCGCCTTGACAGGGCGGAGGTCAGCGGTTCGAACCCGCTACGTCCTACCACTTACCAGAAGGCTTGTATATCACGGATATGCAAGCCTTTTTCTTTTATACCCTCGCCGCAATATCTAATTCAATCCTCAATTGTTGTGAAAAACGAATGCGATATTTCGCTTGTTTCCAGCCAATAATTTTAATAACTGAAGTTTTATTGTTATTTTAAAAAGACCAAGCGTTATGCTATTTTGAATTTCTGGATTGTTTTTATATGCTGGAATTGACGGAGCGTCAGTGGGCGCTATTTGATTTTGTGAAAGAAATGCACGGCGAGCAGAAACGGAAGTATACCGGCGCGCCCTATTACACGCATCTGCTCAGCGTTGCCGATCGCGTGGACCCATACCGTGGAAGTGGCTATGAAACGGAAATCGCCCTTTGCCATGATCTCATCGAGGATACGGAATGCTCGCTCGCCGACCTCTCTCATAAACTGATGAGCCTCGGCTATAATATCGACGAAGACGAGGTGATCCTGGCCGGTGTGGACGATCTGACGGATAAATATACCTGCGAGAAGTACCCGTCCCTCAACCGGGCGCAGCGCAAGGAGCTGGAAGGCGTGCGCATTATCGCGTCGCGACCCATTGCGCAGACTGTGAAGTATGCCGACATCATCGATAATATGCTTTCTCTCGCCGAACATGATCCGGGATTCGCACGGGTGTATGCGCGCGAGGTGGATGCTTATCTCTGGAAGATCAATCTGGGAAACCGGGAATTGTACGCGGCCTGCTGCGAACTTCTGACCGACGTAAAGGAAAGGCTGGGCGTAGCGGCGGAGTAGTTTTTAAGGCATTAAAAAAGCCTGCCTCATTGCTGGGGCAGGCTTTTGCTGTATTGGGGAACGGATTAAAGTGTCCGCTTTACTTCACGCAATTCGAAGCTTTCGATGATATCGCCGATTTCGATGTCGTTGTAATTTTTGATGCTCAAACCACATTCGTAACCGTTTCTCACTTCCTGAACATCATCTTTATAACGTTTCAGCGAGTCGATTTCACCGGTATAGAGTACGATACCGTCGCGTACCACGCGGATTTTATTATTACGTTTCACATAACCATCCGTTACGTAGCAACCGGCAATGGTACCGATGCGGCTGATTTTGAATACCTCGCGGATTTCGATGTTTCCGGTGATGATCTCTTCGATCGTCGGAGCCAACATACCGGTCATCGCATCTTTGATCTCTTCGATCGCCTGGTAGATCACCGAGTAGTGGCGGATCTCGATCTGATCCTGCTCGGCCATTTTCTTCGCATTCGAAGAAGGGCGAACCTGGAATCCGACGATAATCGCATCGGAAGCAATCGCAAGGTTCACATCCGATTCGGAAATCTGACCCACCGCTTTGTGGATGATATTAACCTGAACTTCGGAGGTGGAAAGTTGCAGCAATGAATCCGAAAGTGCTTCTACCGAACCATCCACGTCACCTTTTACGATGAGGTTCAATTCGCGGAAGGTACCGATCGCCTTACGACGGCCGATCTCTTCGAGCGTAATGTGCTTGCGGGTACGGATTGACTGCTCGCGCTGGATCTGCTCGCGTTTTGTAGCGATGTCACGGGCGTCGCGCTCGTTTTCGAATACATTGAAGCGGTCACCTGCCTGCGGCGCACCATTCAAACCGAGCAGCTGCACCGGTGTGGATGGCCCTGCCGTTTTGAGGCGTTTACCGAGGTAATCGGTCATCGCTTTCACTTTACCGAAGTGTGCGCCTGCCAATACTACGTCACCCACTTTCAATGTACCAGTCTGAACGAGGATGGTCGTCACGTAGCCGCGGCCCTTGTCGAGCGATGCTTCTACGACCGTTCCTACCGCACGACGGTTCGGATTGGCTTTCAATTCAAGCAATTCTGCTTCGAGGAGTACTTTTTCAAGCAGCTCGTCGATACCGAGACCTGATTTGGAAGAGATTTCCTGGGTTTGGTATTTACCGCCCCATTCTTCTACCAGGAGGTTCATATTCGCCAGCTCTTCGCGGATTTTCTCCGTGTTCGCGCCTGGCTTGTCTACTTTACTGAATGCAAATACAATCGGTACACCGGCTACCTGGGCGTGGTTGATCGCCTCGCGGGTTTGCGGCATGACGCTGTCGTCGGCCGCGATCACGATGATAACGACGTCGGTAATTTTCGCACCGCGGGCACGCATCGCCGTAAATGCCTCGTGACCTGGTGTATCGAGGAATGTTACCGGCTTGCCTGTTTTCGTTTTCACGCTGTATGCACCAATGTGCTGCGTGATACCGCCGGCCTCGCCGCTCGCCACGTTTTCCTGGCGGATGTAGTCCAAAAGCGATGTTTTACCGTGGTCGACGTGACCCATGATGGTAACGATCGGCGCTCTTTCTATAAGGCTCGCCTCGTCGTCCACTTCCTCGGTAACGTCGTTTTGTACTTCTTCTTCCGCTGAGATGAAGGCTACTTCAAAACCGAACTCGTCGGCGATGAATGTAATCGCTTCCGCATCGAGGCGCTGGTTAATGGATACGAACATACCCATTGACATACACACGGAAATGACTTCCTGCACCGTCACGTCCATCAACGACGCAAGGTCGTTGGCAGACACGAACTCGGTTACGCGCAATACTTTTGTTTCTTCATCCCCGAAGCCGTTCGGATCGTTCTGATCTCCGCGGTCGCGGCGACGTCCTTTGCCTCTGGCCATACCTTTGGTGTTACCACCGCCCATACGTGCCATTGTGGCTTTGATATTGTCCGCCACTTCCTTGTCGGAAACCTCCTCGCGCCGTCCGCCTCTGCGGTTATTGTTGCTGTTGTTACCACCACGGTTGCCCGCGCCTTGTGCTGGCCGCTGACCGCCACCTTGCTGGTTGCCGCCCTGCGTGTTGCTGCCTGGGGTATTCGGACGGCTGCGGTTTGCATCCGTACCGCTGGTGTTGGTAGTGGTGGTATTGGTTGCGCCTGGTGTTGCATTGGCATCGGCAGGGCGGTTTTCGCCGGGGCCTGCTGCGCCGTCGCGGATTCTTTTTCTTTTTCTGCGGCGTTTTTTGTCGGCGGCGTTATCGCTGGAAGCTACCGGATCTTTCTTTTTATTCGTAGGCAGTTCGATTTTTCCAACTACCCTCAATCCTCTGAGTTGCTCACCGCGTGCCTCGATCAGTTCCGAACTGCCGGCTGGCTGTTCTTCGCTGGTGTTGGTCGTTTCCGGTGCAGCGGGTGCTGCTGCCACAGGTTTTTCGGCTACCGGTGCTGTCTCTTTCGGTTCAGCAGGTGCAGCCGGTTTGCTTGCTGCGTGTTCTGCGGGACGCGGCTCTTCTTTCGCCGGTGCTTCCGCCACAGGGGTCGCCGCCACAGGGGTTGCCTCTTTGGCAGGAGCAGGAGCTTCCACCGGAGCCTCTTTCACGGGTTCGGGCTGTACGGGCGCCGGTTTCACTTCTTCCTTCTGTACGGGCGCTGGTGCTGGTGCTTCGGCAACAGGTTCCTTCGGAGCTTCCGGTTTAGGTTGTTCCTCCGGTTCGGCAGGCTGTTGTACAACCGGCTTTTTCGCATCCAGATCGATTTTGCCTACTACCTTGATACCCGGCAGTTTATTTTCAAAAGCAGGTTGCGGCTCGGAAGCGGAAGGAGTTTCTTCCACTGCCGGCTTTTCTTCCGCCTTCGGTGCATTACGGAAATAGAGAATTCCTTCCACATCGCTTTTAACCTTATCCTCCTTCACTTCAATCGGTGCTTCCACAGGGGGAGGGGTTGGTTTATGCGTCAGGGAAGACCTCAGGTCATTTGATTTGAAGTCCTTGGCAAGAAACTCGATTTGATCGGCATTAATTTTGGTATTCGGGTTACTTTCCACCTTATACCCCTTGGCAGACAGATGATCCACGATCGTAGTAATACCCACGTTGAGGATCCGTGCCACTTGGCTAAGGCGCATCATTTTATCTTCTGCCATATTAGCAATTTAGTAGAATAAGGTTTTGCATTGATTGCGGAGCTGCTTTGGACAGGTCCACGGTTTTTAATTATTCAAATTCTTTTCGAAGGATGTCCAGAACTTCCTCGACGGTCGCTTCTTCGAGGTCGGTCCGTCTTACCAGCTCTTCCTTGCTCAGAGCGAGAACGCTTTTCGCGGTATCCAGACCGATCTTATGCAGCTCGTCGATGATCCATTCGTCGATCTCGTCCGAGAATTCGGTCAGATCGACATCCTCATCGTTTTGTTCCTCGATATCGCGGAACACGTCGATTTCCATGCCTACCAGCTTACCGGCGAGTTTGATATTCTGGCCGCCTTTACCGATTGCCAGTGATACCTGGTCTGGTTTAAGGAATACCGATACGCGCTTGGCGTCGCGGTCGATCTGCATGGAGCTTACTTTCGCAGGGCTCAGTGCGCGGCTGATGAGTAGTTCGAGGTTGTCGGTGTAGTTGATAACGTCGATGTTCTCGTTACCCAATTCACGGACAATGGAATGGATACGTGAGCCTTTCATCCCGACGCAGGCACCCACCGGGTCAATTCTGTCGTCGTAGGATTCTACGGCTACTTTGGCACGTTCCCCTGGTTCACGAACAACTTTACGCACCGAAATGATTCCATCGTAAATCTCCGGGATCTCTACTTCGAACAATCTTTCCAGGAATACCGGCGACGTTCTCGACAGGGTGATCTTCGGTGAGCCGTTGTTCATTTCCACTTTATGGATCACCGATTTCACGGATTCCCCTTTGCGGAAACGGTCTTTCGAAATCTGTTCCGTACGCGGAAGCGAAAGTTCGTTGCCTTCCGAATCCACGATAATCACTTCGTGGCGCAATGTCTGGTACACTTCGCCGGTGATCATTTCACCTACCTGATCCTTGTATTTTTCATACATGATCTCTTTTTCCATGTCCTTGATCTTCTGGATCAGGGTCTGGCGGGCGGTTTGTACAAGGCGGCGACCGAATTCCACGAGCTTCACTTCCTCTGCCACTTCTTCACCTACCTCAAAGTCACTCTGTATTTTGCGGGCTTCGTTCAACGGTATTTTGTTGTATTCCCAGATATCCTCGGAATTATCGTCCACGATCTCACGGGTACGCCACATTTCAAGGTCACCGCTTTCAGGGTTGATGATCACATCAAAATTGTCATCGGTGCCATATTTCTTGCGAATCATAGTACGAAATACCTCTTCCAAAACACTGATCATCGTGGGACGATCGATGTTCTTAGAGCTTGCGAACTCCGCGAATGACTCAATTAATATTCCGCTATCCATTGCTATGTTAAAGAATATTTGCTGATACTAAGTTATACATATTATATAATTGATCCCAACCCGGAAACGCGAATCCGGCATTGTGAAGCTATTTAAACGAGATTTCGATCAGTGCTTTGGAAATATCGGCCAGGCTGATCTGCCGCACCAGCGACGCTTCGTCCACCGGTGTTTTGGGCTTTTTCTTCGGAGCCGGCAGCTGGATCGTAATGCTGTCGTCGCCGGCTTCTGTCAGCGTTCCCTGCACTACATCCCCGCTTTTCAACGATATCTTAAGGTTCCTGCCCACGTTCTTCCTATATTGGCGTGGCAGCAGCAGCGGCTGGTCCAGCCCGGGAGAAGAAACTTCCAGTGTATATGCCTCTGCGAATACGTCCAGTTCTTCGAGCTGTTTCGCGAGCCTGCGGCTGATGGACGTGCATTGCTGGATCGTGATCCCTTCATCGCTGTCCACCAGGATGGTAACTTTCTGGCTCAGCTTGGACGGTTTAATGACAATGTCAACGAGAAAGCAATCTCCATCTTCCAGGAGCGGGGCCAGTAAAACTTCTAAATGTTCCTTTACGGTCATGTATAAGCTATACAAATAAAAAAGGGGATTTAGACCCCCTCAATCAATCGATCAAAATAGAATTGGATGCAAATATAAAACTATTTTATCATTTCTACAAACATAAACGGATGTCTTCCAAATCCATACCGATCCCCTATTTTTGCCAAAAAATGCTATTCTGAATCAATGAAGGGGATCAAGAAGTTTCTGTGGTTTTTGTATCAATGCTTTGCTCTTTATACCCTGCTGATTTACACGCTCATACTGCTGGTGCCGTCCGACGGCTGGCTCGCAGGCTTTATGATGATGTCCTTTCCGGCGGTCGTACTCGTGCACCTCATATCCATCCCGGTGTGGTTTGTGGCCGACAGAAAGAAGGCCGTGCTGCCGCTGCTGTTGGTCCTCGGAGGCGGGCTGTTCTATTCCCGTACATTCGGTTTTAACAAGGAAAAAACGGACATCGATACCGAAGGGCAGAAGAAGCTGTCCGTCATGAGCTATAATGTCCATGTTTTCCAGAAAAACGACGACTGGCGGACGGAGCGGGTACGCAAGGATATTCAGGAAATGAAAACCTGGATCGGCGACAGCGGTGCCGATGTGCTTTGCATGCCTGAGTATTACGACGAGGACGAAACGATCTTCGATACCGGGACTTATTTCAAAAAGAAGGGTTATAAAAACGCCGCCTATTTCTACAAACGCAAATACGGCAAAAGTTACTGGGGCCTGGCGATCCTCTCGAAATTGCCCATTGTGGCGGCGAAGGATACTGTGTTCCTGGCGCAAAACGGGATGATCCAGGCCGATCTGAAAGTAGGGAGAGATACCGTGCGTGTCATAGCGCTGCATCTGTACTCGATGACTTTGAGCCTGAGCAAACTCGTACACCAAAAAGAGATGGACGGCTTCAAGCGCGAGGGGCGCGATACGTACAGGCGTATGAAACACGGATTTAAAATGCGCTCGGAGGAGTACAAGGTTTTGCAGCAATGGGTGGACGAATCGCCGTACCCGGTGGTAGTTTGCGGGGATTTCAACGAGGTGCCGTACAGCTACATTTACGGAAAGCTGCGGAAGTCGCTGCGGAACGGTTTCGAAGAGAAGGGTAACGGCTTTGGCTTTACCTACAATCACCTGCCATATTTCATCCGGATCGATAACCAGTTTTATCAAAAGGAAAAACTGGCGCTGCTGGATTTTACCACATTTTCCCAGGTGAAGTACTCGGACCATTACCCGATCATGGGTACTTACATTGTCAAATAAAAAAAGGCTCCGGAGAGCCTTGATCATCAATTGTATTTCACACCCAAACTGTCGAGCTCGCGCGTGGAGATCGTCGGCGGGAATATCCCCCGGCCCAGTTTCTGCCTGACGAGCTCGCCGGTTTTCCGCGCATCCAGCTCGGTAGCGAACCCGTCTACGCCCGGCACGCCGGGAATGACCTTCTGCTCGATCACCGGCGTCATGTCCTGGCGGACCACATAACCCCAGCCATGCTCCAGGCGGATCGTTTCGACCTTAAAACGGGAAAGGCCTTCGCTGCTCTGGCTTACCTTTTGTCCTTTGAAGAACAAAAGGTAAACCGCTGCTGCGAAGGCCGTCGCCAGTATACAGATGATTATGATGCTGCTTTTCCTGCGGATCACAGATCGTCGTCGTCGTTAATTGCTTGTGTCGGATCGAAGCCCCAGAAGTCGTCGGTACCACCGCCGCTGCCAAGTGAGCTACCGGTTCCGAGGTAACCGATTTTGCCTACTACAAAACCACCTGCGAAACCTCTCTGGCTCGGGAATGATGCTCTTTCCGTCCAGCCGTTTGATCCCGGATCGTATTCCCAAACGTCGGATCTGCCTTCGCCGCCTACTACGTACGATTTGCCATCGATTACGAATGCCAACCCATAAGCACGTGCCGGGAATGCATCCTGGTCAAATCCGGTCGCGAAATCTACGCGGGTCCAGTTTCCGGCGCCGCCGTTGCCGGCAGGGTCGAAGCTGTACATGTCTTTAAATGAAGTTCCGGAGTTGCTTTTACCGAAACCTACATAAGCCGTGCTGCCGATCGTGAAGGAAATGGCGCCGGTTCTCTTACCACCTTTGAAAGTGGCCATTTCGGTCCATTTGTCGGTGGTAGGGTTATACTCGTAGAAATCCTGGTAGAAGTTGCTGGCGTTGAAACCGAGACCTACATACGCTCTGTCGTTCACGACGAATGATGTAGCGAACTGACGGGTACCGCCACCGAAGTCGGCGATCGCTTTCCATTTGTTGGTAGCAGGATCGTATTCGAAATAATCTTTTTTGTAGCCGTTATCGACGGTCAATACGCCGTCATAACCACCGCCTACGTATGCTTTGCCTTTCAGCACGAATGCCGTGGCGTTGTTCCGGCCGGTTCCGGGGAATGGAGTTATTTGAGACCAGGTTTGTCTTTCGGCATTGTAAGCCCAAAAATCTTTCACCCTGGCAACTGTTTCGTTTGTGTAACCTGTACCAATGTATCCTACGCTGCCAATCACAAAACTCACGGCATTGGTACGAATCGATCCTCCGAAGCTTGGCAAATCCTTTCTGAACCAGTTTCCGAGCTTTTCGGCATCATCGTCTTTGCTGCAGCTCATCTGAACCAACGCGCTGGAAGCGACAAGAAGGGCTAACGAAGTCTTTTTTAAGGTATTAAACATGAAATTATAGTTTGACGAATTGTTACAAATGAGTATTGGGTAATAATAGGGCCCGGTTTACCCGGAAGCTAAATTTTTTGCAAACATAACATCTTGATACTGCTAAGTAAAATAATCAGAAATTTTTTGTCCAAAACTTTAATCGGTCAGTTACTTTCAACGCGTATCGGGTTACATTGTTGCGCTGCAACCGCCGCGTATCCATCACAGGATGCATTCCAACCCCGAATGGTTTAAAATAGTCACCCCACTTTTACGTTTCTTTTCATGTTTGCCACTAATCGGGTGCCGGTGGCGTAAGTGTTGAAAAGCCTTTGTTAACTCTTACGTGCCCATTCCGTTTTTTGTTGCAAACCGGATTTTACTTTCTTATTTGTCCGAAATCGTTCAATCATGTTGTAATTAAGAATGCAACTGATATTTTTGCACTTTTTACTGTTCTTGCTCTAAATGAAATTTAAGTCATATTCCTTCGGGAGGTCGTCGACAGTCAATAAGCTTCTGATCATTATTGGGTTTGCTTTTTCGCTCACAGCTTGTGAATGGGGGGATGAAATCAAATCCCTGTCCCAACCTGATCCGGACGATTTCGCCGTACTTACTTCCGATACCGTTACGATCAGGCTTTCGACCATCGGGAGCGACTCCATCATGACCGGCGGCTCCCCGCGGATGCTTTTCGGGACTTTCAAAGACCCATATTTCGGCAAGGTCCGGACCATGAACTTCTTCCAGGCCACCCGCGAAAGCGGCGTCAGCGTGGCGCAGGAAGCCGAATACGACTCGCTCATTCTCTCGCTCCGCTACGATAACACGTACAGCTACGGCGACACCACCAAGCCGATGAACCTGACGGTGTACCGCCTCCTTACCGACATTCTCGAAAAATCGTCGTACTGGAACCACAACACCACCGCCTATGACCCGACACCCATCGGAAAGGTGACCATCGTTCCCAGACCGACCACTACGAACCTGTTGAAAATCAGGCTTTCGGATACGTTGGGAAAGCAGATTTTTGCATTGGCTAAAAACAACCAGCTCACGTCCAATACCGACTGGATCAACCTTGTAAAAGGGATGGTAATGATGCCGGCGGCGACGGACAATGGCCCGGTAATCGGTTTCCACTGGGCAAGCACTTACGCGGACAGCTCGTCGGTTCAGCTGCATTACCACACGCCTTCGGTGAGCGAGTACAAAAAGGATTCGACGATCTTCCAGATTTCGGCCTCTTACAACCATATTGTGGCCGATCCGACGGGTACGCAGCTGGCGAAAATTCCTGCAAACAAACGGACCTCATTGCCTTCTGCGCAGTCGGCCAACGCGGCTTACATGCAGGCGGGCACGGGTATTATGATGCGCGTGGACCTGCCTTACCTGCGCCATTTTAAATACACGCAGTACACGGCTATTAACAAGGCCATTCTGAGAATCAGGCCGCTTCGCGCTTCGGTATCGAATATATTCCGCGTTCCGCCGATCCTCTACATATACCGCGTCGATCAGAACAACCAGTTCTACACCGACGGAAACGGTGCGCCGCTGCCGGTGTATATGTTTGGCGGTACCACACCGGTACGTAGCCGATACGTGAAAGATTTGATCAACAACGATGAATATTACGAATTCGACATCAGCTCCTACGCGACGGAAATCATGACTTCCGAAACCGGCGACGTGGGCGGTTTGATTATCAGAAGCAGCACATTCAGTTCCAGCGGATCGTTTAAGGATGCCGGTACGGAATATGCCCAGAGTGTCGATCGCCTCGTGGTGGGAGATCAGCAGAACGCTAATAAAGGCGTAGAGCTTTCTTTGTACTACACGCGTGTAAAGCCTAAGTAAGCATTTAAAATACACCAGGAAGGGGTAGGCATTGTTGCTTACCCCTTTTTTGTTTTCACCCGGCACTTGCCTGAAGCTGACCAGTGTATTTGAAATTACCTGCACACAGAGGTGAGCCCAGTCAGCGTATAGGAAACAAAATGGTACGTTACCCATTCACATAAAACGGCCCGGAGCATATGCCCCGGGCCGTTTCAATTGGATATCGATAGCTATCAATGTCTATCAATGCGCCGGAGCGCTTGCAGGATTGTCGGGCCGGGTAGGCTGGTGGCCTTTCTTGCCTGTGGCAATTTTCTCGATCGCGACGAAGAGTACCGGCACGACGAAGATCGCCAGGGACGTAGCCGCTAGCATACCGCCAAACACCGTCCAACCGATCGTTTTGCGGGATTCGGCTGCGGCGCCGCTGGCGAATGCAAGCGGCAATACCCCGAGGATGAATGCGAGGGATGTCATGATGATCGGCCGGAGACGCAACTGTACTGCTTCGAGGGTCGCTTTTACGAGTTCCATTCCGTTATCTACCCGTTCTTTGGCGAATTCCACAATCAGGATCGCATTCTTCGCGGCGAGACCGATCAGCGTGATCAAACCGATTTGAGCGTAAATGTTGTTGGACAAGTTCGGCAGGAATGTCAGCGTCAGGATGGAGCCGAATGCGCCGATAGGCACGGCAAATAGTACCGAGAACGGGATCGACCAGCTCTCGTAGAGCGCTGCCAGGAACAGGAATACGAATACGATGGAAATCGCGAAAATGGTCGTGGTACTGTCACCTGCCTTGATTTCCTCACTACTCATACCTGAAAATTCGTAGCTGTAACCGGCCGGAAGTTTGGCCGCTTCCTCACGCAATGCGGTAATGGCCTGCCCGCTACTGAAACCGGGCTTCGGCGTTCCGTTGATCTCCACCGAACGATAAATGTTATAGTGCGAAATCAATGCAGGGTTTTCAACGACTCTCGTGGACACCAATGCACTCAGCGGCACCATATTGCCCGAACGGTTGCGGACGTAAAACTTCTGGATATTGTCGAGCGAGGCGCGGAAACTGCTGTCGGCCTGCACCATCACGCGGAAGTTACGTCCGTAGAGGTTGAAGTCGTTCACATAGGAGCTACCGAGCAATGTCGAGAGCGAGTTGAACACATCATTAACCTGAACGCCCAGTTTTTTCGTTTTGTCGCGGTCCACATCGATCTGGTAACTTGGCGTCCTTGCATTAAAGAAGGTATAGGCCATCGCGATTTCGGGGCGCTTGTTGACCCTGCCCAAAAACTCGCGCACCACGCCTTCGAACTGCTGGATATTGTCCGTACTGGTCGATTGCTGCAACTGGAAGGTAAAACCGGACGTCGCACCCAGGCCGGGGATCGCCGGCGGCGCAATGGCCAGTACGCGTGCTTCCTTGATGTCGCCCGTGCGTTTCTGGATTTCCTTGATCACGGCCTGTACGTGGTGCTCGGCGCCTTTCCGGTCGGCCCACGGGTGCAGGTTCACGAACATGGTACCGGTGTTGGATTTGTTAGAGAATGAAATGATGTTCAAACCGGCCAGACCACCCACCACGCGTACTTCGGGAATCGAAGAAACGCGCTCCATAATGTCCTTGATCATTGCGATGTTACGCGAGGTAGAAGTTGCTTCCGGCATTTCGTAGGTTACGAAAAGACGACCTTCGTCTTCCACGGGAATAAAGCCCGACGGTTTGTTTTTGAACAGGAAGAATAACCCCACAAAAAGGCAGACCATCATGACCAGCACCAGCGGCGTCGCTTTGATCCATTTCGAAACACCACGGGTGTAAGAGCGCGAAAGGCCATCGAACCATTTGTTGAAACGGTCGAAGAATTTTTCGAGCATATTCTTTTTATCATTCTCGCCTTTGGAAGGACGGAGCATGATCGAGCACAATGCAGGTGTAAGCGAAAGCGCCACGAATGCCGACAGCAATACCGATACGGCAATAGTGATCGCGAATTGCTGGTAAAGGCGTCCCACGATACCCGGTACAAAACTCACCGGCACGAATACGGCCGCCAGGATGAGCGCGATCGCGATTACCGGGCCGGAAATGTCCTTCATCGCCTGTACGGTAGCGGCTTTCGGCGACATTTTCTTGTCATCGATATAATGCTGCACCGCTTCCACCACCACAATGGCATCATCCACCACAATACCGATCGCGAGTACGAAAGCGAAGAGCGTCAGGGTATTGATCGTAAAGCCGAACGGTATGAAGAATATAAATGTACCGATCAGCGAAACGGGGATCGCCAGGATGGGGATCAGCGTCGCGCGCCAGTTCTGGAGGAAGAGGAACACCACGATCACCACGAGGATCATCGCCTCCGCGAATGTGTGCAATACTTCTTCGATCGATACTTTTACCACGGTGGCGGTTTCCGTCGGGATGACGTAATCGATGTCTTTCGGGAATGTTTTTTTCATTTCCGTCAGCGCTTTCATCACGCCTTCATAGGTTTCCAGCGCATTCGCGCCCGGAGCCTGGTAAATCAGCACGAACGCCGCAGGCTTACCGCTTACGAATGCGTTCACACCATAATCGAATTTACCCAGCTCCACACGCGCCACATCGCGCAGGTATACGACGCTCCCCTGTGCGGGGTCGGAGCGTACGATAATGTCTTCAAACTGCTCTTTGGTGTTCAACCGGCTGTTGGTGAGCACGCTGTATTCAAATGCCTGTGCATTCGGCTGAGGGTTACCACCCACGGTACCGGCCGCGATCTGTAAGTTTTGCTCGGCCAATGCCGCCGAAATATCCGACGGGGTCATTTTCAGCGTCGCCAGCTTCTCCGGGTTCAGCCAGATACGCATCCCGAAATCGTCGGCACGGGATACGATATCACCGACCCCTTTCACGCGTTGAAGGGCGTCTTTAAGGTAAATGTTGGCATAGTTACCGATAAACTGCGCATCGTGCGTGCCGTTGGGCGAGTAGAGCGCCAAAGCGATCATAATGCTCGGCTGGCGTTTCCGTACCGTCAGACCGAGGCGTTTTACCGCATCGGGAAGCGTCGGCTCGGCCACGCTCACACGGTTCTGCACGTCCAGGGCCGCGATGTTCACGTCCGTACCCACGTCGAATGTGACGTTGATACTGCTTTGCCCGCTGCTGGTACTGTTGCTGGACATGTAGGTCATGCCCGGCGTACCATTAATCTGCGTTTCAATAGGGGTAGTGGTCGTCTGCTCGACCGTCTGCGCATCGGCGCCCGTGAATGTACCGCTCACCGTCACGGTAGGAGGGGTTACGTCGGGATATTGGGCAATTGGCAGGGTGGTAAGGGCTATCAACCCTACCAGGACCAGCACCACCGAGGATACTATCGCGGTGACCGGCCTTTTTATAAAAACATCTGCAATCATTTCGTACTGGTTTATGAAATAGTAAAAGGAACCGGCTGCTTATTTTTTCTGAGGTGCGGCGCCCTGGGTCGGTGCACCGGCCTGTGCAGGCGCGGCTTCCTGGATCACAGCCCCTTCACGAAGGTTCTGGACGCCTTCCACGGCAATTTTCTCACCTTCTTTAAGTCCCTCTTTGATAATGATATTCGGACCGATGGCCGTACCCAGCTGCACTTTGCGCTGCGTAACCTTGCTGCTGTCGCCGGCCACATACACAAAGAACTCGCCCAGCTGCTCGGTAACGGCTTTGTAAGGGATTAGCAGCGATTTCGCGCTGGCATTGTTGAGTACCATCACGGTACCGCTCATACCGGCGCGGAGCTGATTGTCCTTATTGGGGAACACGAGGCGGGTTTTGATGCTACCGGTCTGCGGGTCGACGGCGCGGTCGAGCAATGCGATCTTTCCATGGACGGGATAAACTTCCGTTCCGAATCTGATCGAAAAGGTCGAGTCGCTGGCTTTTTGCGATTTCATCAATGAAGTGAAACGATAAATTTCCTTCTGGTCCACATTGAAATCGACAGCCAGCTGGCTATCGGTCGACACCGTGTTCAGGATCGTCTGCCCGGCGGAAACCGGCGCGCCTACCTTCACCTGAGAAATACCGATCACCCCGTCGAACGGCGCGGTGACCTTCGTATAACGCACGCTCGTCTGGCTGGCTTTAATGCTCGCCTTGGCAGCGTCGACCTGCCTTTTAGCGACTTCCAATGCCGCGTCTGCATTGTCGACGAGTTGTTTCGCTACGGCATCGTTCTTTTCGAGCTCGTGGTAGCGGTCGGCGTCTTTCTGGGCACGGGCCATGTTGGCTTCCTGTACATTCAGGTTGGCCACGGCCTGGTCGTAATTGGCGTCGTAAAGCTGCGCGTCGATCGTGTAAAGCAGCTGGCCTTTACGCACGCGTGCGCCGTCCGTGAAATGAATGCCCGTCACAAAGCCTGTTACCTGCGGGCGCAGTTCGATTTCGTTCAGGGGCACCACGGTACCCGGATATTCGTCATAATAGGATGCTTCCGCGGATTTTACTTCCGTCAAAGTCACATTCACGGCCGGCGGAGCGGTGGGAGCCTGTTGCTGATCTTTTTTACCGCAGGAGAAGATCGTCAGTGCGAGCAGGGCAGCGGGATAATATTTGGTTGTATTTAAAAACATATCATTAAAATATTTTCTAATGGAAGCAGGAGTTAAGTGTGGTCGCAGACGCGTGTCGGCTAAACCTTATTGGACATTGATCTGTCCGAGAGCTTTCTGAACATCGATTTTGCTCGCCAGCACCAGGTACAATGCATTATAATAGTTGATACGCGCCAGTCGCAGGTCGGTTTCGGAAGTCACCACTTCGAGGTAGGTTTTGATCCCCGATTTGTATTGCAGCTGCAATACATCGTACACCTCACGCGCCAGTTCGACATTCTCTTTTTGAGCAAGCAGGTTCGTAAGGTTTCCTTTGTAGTTCGCCAACGCGGCCGCATATTCCGAGTTCACATTGTTTTGCAGGCCTTTCAGGTCCCAGTCGAGGCGTTTGAGCTGCCATTCCGCCTGGCGGGTGTTGGCTTTGCGTTTTCCTCCCTGGTAGATAGGCAGCGACAATGTCAGCAGGCCGAATGAGTTGGGATAATTCTTGTTGTAAAGGTCTGTAAACTGGTTGTTCTGAAAGTTGAGGTTATAGGCACCGTTCAGCGACAGGTTGGGCAGGTAGCTCCATTTGTTGTAGGTCACGTTGGCCTCTGCCAACTTTTTCTGCGTTGCAAGGATCTGGTATTCGATGCGCGCGTTCAGGTCTACGTTCTGCAAAGTGTCCAGGCTGATTTCCCGTTCCATTTGCAGGGTATCGTAGCTGATCTGCAATGCCTTGGTAAGCGGATAGCCCATGAGCGTTTTCAGGTATTCGAGCTTCGCCTTCAACACCTCCTCGTTGCTCTTCCGGTTGGCGCGGGTGTTGTTCAGCGAAATCGTCGCCCGTTTGTAGTCGATCTTGTCGGTAATGCCCGATTTGTACTGATTTTGGGCGTCTTTGAGGCTGCGTTCGAGGCGGATAATGTCCTCGTCGGCGACTTTGATCTGCTGCGTCGTGGCCAGTACGTCGTAGAATGCTTTGGAAACATTCACCGCCAGGTCCGTTTTGTTGTTTACCGTGTTCTGGCCGGCTGCGAACAGCACGTCGGCGCGGGTACGTCTGGCGAGCAGCACATCGCGGTTAAAGATTTGCTGCGACAATGTGAACTGCGCGGCAGAAACGTTGCTCACGCCCAGCTTCACGGGGTTACCGGCGATAATGCTCGTCTGAACAATAAAGTTATGCTGCAAATTGTAGTTGAAGCCGATCTGCGGGTACCAGTCGGCTAGTTTGGCGCGGACCTGGTTAGCGGTAATCTGCTCGTCGATCAGTGATTGCTGGATCACTGGCTGGTTTTTAATGGCGTAGGCAACCACGTCCTGTAACGTTGCCTGCTCCAAGACCGGCGCTTCCCGGTTACTGTCCTGAATGCCCTGTGCGAGGGCGGTACTGAGCAAGTTCAATAAAAGGAATGCCGAGCTAAGCGCCAAACGCGTTGTTTTTTGTGGCTTAGACCAATACTTCATGTAGGTGACAATTAGATTTGGATAGAGAGAAATGTGTTTCAGCCTGATGATGAAAACAGGTGACCAATTGGAAAAAAGAAAGATGAGGCGTCAACTATCCGTCGAAAAAAACGGGGATGTGACGCCGGAAAGGAAAAGATCAAGCGGCGTGAGCATGGCCAATAGGTTTAAGATATTTTGTAAACAATCGGTGACATGACCCGTCTGCGTATAAGCTATCCGGTTGTCCGATTGTACTTGTTAAGGATTTAAATGCGGGAATAGTTTCCTATATATTTGAAAAAAATGGGTAGGGGACTATACTTTCTTTAAAATGTTTCATTTTTAAAGAGAATTGTGCTTTCCTGTACAATTCCATGCTGCTCCCAATGCGTAAAAATTACGCATAAGGTATCAGGAGGTTACATGGTCACGCTGCGGCCATACTTGCTCGATCAGCCAGGCAAAGAGGATCACGAGCGCGCATCCGATCAGGTTCAGCCACAAAAAGGCCGTCAGATCGATGATGTAGCTGATGATCACGAAAATTTCCCCGATGATGCTCCCCCAGAACACGGCGCGGCTCCCGATTTTTTTGAAATAGAACGCGACGAGGAAAATCCCGAGGATCGTCCCGTAAAACAGCGAGCCGAGGATGTTGACCGCCTCAATCATGCTGCCCAGCCGCGAGGCATATTGCGCCACGGCAATGCAGAATATGCCCCAGAAAACCGTGGCCCAGCGTGAGGCCGCCAGGTAGTTCCGGCCATCCTCGTCCTTGCGGATCATTCTCTTGTAAATATCGATGATCGTGCAAGAGGCCAGCGAGTTATACGCCGAAGCTACCGAGCCCATCGATGCGAGCAGGATCACCGCAATGAGCAATCCCACCATGCCCACCGGCAGGTAATCGATCACAAATCGCAGGAAAATGTAGTTCACGTCGTTCGTGTCGCCGCCATTGGCTTTCGACAGCACCGCCGCGGCTTCTTTGCGCACTTCCTTCACCTTATTTTCCAGGTCGGCGAGAATATTGCGCGAAGCGGCAATCGCTTGCTGGTCGTCCTGGCGGATGGCCTCCGTGAGCGCCATCACCTGCGGACGTTTCACGGCCTGGATTTCCTCGTGTTTCTGTTCCAATGCCCGGTATTCGGCCGCATACTGCGTGGTTTTGACATTGTCTACGGCCGTCTGGTTGAAAAACAGCGGCGGCGTCGTGAACTGGTAAAATGCGAATACCAGCACGCCCACGAGCAGGATGAGGAACTGCATCGGTATTTTCAGCAAGCCGTTCATGGCAAGGCCCAGCTTGCTTTGTCCCTGCGAACTCCCGGTCAGGAATCGGCCCACCTGCGACTGGTCCGTGCCGAAATAGGACAGCTGCAGAAAAAAACCGCCGATAAGCCCCGACCATACATTATATCGGTTATTCAAATCGAATGTGAAGTCGATCAGGTTCACTTTGCCCATCTTTCCGGCTACGTGCAAAGCGTCGCTGAACGACACCTGTTCGGGCAGAAACTTTACCACCATGATCCCCGCGACGACCATGCCCACGGTAATGATCGCCATCTGCTGCAAATGCGTGTGGGAAACGGCCCGCGAACCGCCGAGCGTCGTATAAAGGATCACAATGCCGCCGGAAATGATGTTTGTCCAGGTGATATCCCAGCCCAGAATGGCAGAAAGGATGAGCGACGGCGCATAGATGGACAATCCCGTGGACAAGCCGCGCTGCAACAGGAACAGAAAAGCCGTGAGCGCCCGTGTGCGCAGGTCGAAGCGGCCTTCGAGGAATTCGTAGGCGGTGAATATTTTAAGTTTCCCGAATTTGGGAACAAATGTCACGCACAATACCACCATCGCCAGCGGCAGCCCGAAATAGAACTGTACGAAACGCATTCCATCGGTATAAGCCTGTCCCGGCGCCGAAAGAAAGGTGATCGCGCTCGCCTGCGTGGCCATGAGCGAGAGTGTTACATGGTACCAGGGCATGGATTGCCCCGCGAGCAGGAACGAGTCCATGGTATGCTTCTCGCGGCTGCGATAAATACCATAGATAACGACAAACAGAAGGGTAAGCGAAAGAACGATCCAGTCGAGTGTGCTCATTGAAAACGGGTCATAAATAAATAGAAGAGGACAATTTGCAATGCGAGCATGCCGATAAGAAGAATGTAAAGCTGTTTCCAGCTATTGACAAACGGGGGCAGCCCGTCGCGGTCCTGCGAGCTATTTTCTTTTATGATCATGGGTCGGGTTGAGCGGTTTAGTATTAAAAAATGGGCCGGGTATTGTACCACAAGCAAAAGTAGAACGGTTTTGACATACTTTTAGCATGTAAAAATGTTAACGAAGCGTTAACGGTAGCCATATGGGCAGCGAGCGGAAACAGGACAGAACAGGCTGGTTCGCTAATTTATAATTATTTATTTTCCAGGAATACTGCAATCCCCGACCAAAACTATCTATGCTGAAAAATTTCCAATCCTTCCTTTCACCGCTCTTTTGTATGCTTGCCGCCGGCGTGTTCGCCCAGGAGGTTTCCGGCCCCCGGCTCCCGCCCATATTCGATAACACTTACGAGGCTCAGCCGGATTCGCGGATCAGGCAGTACCTGTCGCCGAAGCGGATCGTGTGGATGTCCGACCGCAGCGGTACCAGCGTGGTGGATGCTTCCAGTTTGCTCAAACCCGGCGTCGGGCAGGCGGACCTCGTTCACAAAAATTTTGCGAAGCTTATCAGCATGGAAGGCGAAACGCCCGGTATTCTATTCGATTTTGGAAAAGAAATACAGGGCGGCATTCAAATTGTTACCGACCAGCCCTCGGACCAGCGGCCGATCCGCATCCGCATCCGGCTGGGCGAGTCGGTAAGTGAGGCCATGTCGGAGATCGACACCATCCGGGGCGCTACCAACGACCACGCTATGCGCGATTTTACCGTCCAGGTGCCCTGGCTCGGGGTAATGCAGGTCGGTAACTCCGGCTTCCGCTTTGCCCGCATCGACCTCGTGGACCCAGAACATGAACTGCAATTGAAAGAAGTGCGCGCCATTTTCGAGTACCGCGACATTCCCTATCTCGGCTCATT
The DNA here is from genome assembly GCF_000382205.1 of Dyadobacter beijingensis DSM 21582. GTDB lineage: Bacteria > Bacteroidota > Bacteroidia > Cytophagales > Spirosomataceae > Dyadobacter > Dyadobacter beijingensis. Next base: position 787,321 of record NZ_KB907789.1, on the reverse strand, counting down.
TAAAAGCAGCGACGACCGGCTGAACCAGATCTGGAACACCGGCGCTTACACCGTGCATTTGAATATGCAGGAATACCTCTGGGATGGCATCAAGCGCGACCGCCTCGTGTGGGTAGGCGACATGCACCCGGAGGTGATGACGATCAACACCGTTTTCGGGAAAAATGAAGTAGTAGCCAAAAGTCTCGACCACGCCCGCGACATTACCCCGCTACCGGGCTGGATGAACGGCATCAGCGCCTATTCGATGTGGTGGATATTGATTCACAGGGATTTGTATAAAAATCAGGGGGATCTTGATTATTTGCGCAAACAGCAGCGCTACCTGGTGGCATTGCTCGACCAGCTGATGGAGAAAACGAAGGATAATAAGGAAGCCCTCGACGGCACGCGCTTCCTCGACTGGCCTTCGAGCGAAAACCCGCAGGGCATTCACGCGGGCCTGCAGGCGATGATGATCATGACGCTCGAAGCCGGGGCGGAGCTTTGCCAGATCCTGGACGAACCTGCGCAGGCCACGCGCTGCAAAACGATGGCGACGCAAATGAAAATGTACGTGCCCGATGCCAATGGCTCCAAACAAGCGGCCGCATTAATGGCCCTGGCCGGGTTGATGCCCGCGGAAAAAGCCAATTCGGAGGTGATCGCCGTGGGCGACTGCGAGCGGTTCTCGACATTCTACGGATATTATATGCTGCAGGCCAAAGCGAAGGCGAGGGATTACGAAGGCGCATTGAACTGCATACGTAACTATTGGGGCGGCATGCTCGATATGGGTGCTACCACTTTCTGGGAAGATTTCGACCTGGCGTGGACGAAGAACGCCGCGCCGATCGACGAGCTGGTACCCGACGGCAAAGACGACATTCACGGTGATTTCGGGGCATATTGTTACAAAAAGCTGCGCCACAGCCTTTGCCACGGATGGGCGTCGGGGCCTACCTCATGGCTTTCGGAGCATGTGCTGGGGGTGAGTATCGTGGAGCCGGGCTGCAAGGCGATCCGCATTCAGCCCAACCTCGGCGATCTGCAATGGGTAGAAGGCACTTATCCAACCCCGATGGGCGTGGTGAAAATCCGCCATGAAAAACAAGCGAACGGCACCATTAAATCATCCGTCGATGCGCCCAAAGGTGTGAAAGTTTTGCGTTGATCAAAGGCCTAGCTGACGGTTTCGTTGATCAGCCGGTCGATGCAAACGCCGAGGCTGTCGCGCCAGTAGGGAATGGCCAGGTCGAACGTCGTTTTGATTTTCGACTTGTCCATGACCGAATAGGCGGGCCGCACGGCGCGGGTCACGTATTCCGATGTTTTTACGGGATTCAGTTTCACCGTTGTTTCACTCAGGTCGAAAACGGCCTTCGCAAAATCAAACCAGGAAGTAACGCCTTCGTTGCTGTAATGATAGATGCCGTAGGCTGCATTTTCGGATCCGATGATGTCCAGGATCGTGTTCGCCAGGTCGATCGCGTAGGTAGGGGAGCCCACCTGGTCGACGATCACGCCCAGCTGCTCGCGCTCACGGCCCAGGCGCAGCATGGTTTTGACGAAATTATTGCCAAACTCCGAATACAGCCAGCTCGTACGAATAGTATAATGCTCCGGCAGGATTTCGCTGATCGCAGCTTCACCTTCCACTTTGGTGAGGCCGTAGATATTTTCCGGTTCGGCCGGATCGGTTTCAGTGAGCAGTTTGGGAACATTTCCCTTGAACACGAAGTCGGTAGAAATATGGACTAGCACGGCCTCGTGTTTTTTGCAAACCTCGGCAATATACGCAGCGCCGTCGCGGTTCACTTTCCGGCATGTGTCTACATCGTCCTCGGCTTTGTCGACGGCCGTATAGGCAGCACAGTTGATCACGTACCGGGGCTTTTCGGCTGTCAGCAATTGGTCGAGCAGATCCTTGTCGAGGATATTGGCGTGTTCTTCGGAAGGGAAGGAGATATCGGTAATGTTACGTTCCGTTGAGACTTTTTTTAGACAGCTTCCCAGCTGCCCTGAGGCACCTAATACAACTATTTTCATTGAGTATTTTTTGTAATGCGTTGGTTGCAAAGTTAAAGAATGCCTCAGGGACGGGCGTATTATTTGTTGATTATTATTTTCCGTGAAGTAGTTTTTCCTTTATCGTCTTTGATATTCACCATATAAATCCCGGCCGGAATGGCATTCACATCAATCCCGCGGCCGCCGGCCCCGCTCGCCGACATGATCCGCCGGCCATTCAGGTCGAAGATCGATACCTCGCTTACCGGCCTGCTGCCGCGCACGAATATGCGGTCGCGGGCGGGGTTTGGGAACACCGTCACACCGGTTTCGTCCAGGGAACTGTTTTCGGGTTTCAGCAGTTCGCTACCGTCGTTCAATGCAATGGTGCTGTCGGCTCCTGCCGCCATTTCGCGTGTTGCTGACAAGTCTGCCCCGAACGTATAGGCAATATAGGTGTTCGGGATAATGGCTGCCGTGGTGGTCATTGAACCGGCGCTGAGATTGCTCGCTCCGCCGAACAAGGATACCGCGTCTACGGTCGAGGCAATCTTCACCCACCGCGAGCCGTTCCAGCCGATAATGTACACCTTGTTCAGGTTGCCGCCCGGCGCAAAAGACGACATGGCGCTTTCGAGGTGCCACGAGAGCGTGATTTTTGTCGCCACCGTGCCGTTAATGTCCCAGTATTCGCGGTTGGAAACCTTGCCAATGTTGGCATCCTTACTCGTGGGCGAGAATGGCGCGCCCGCCGGCAGCGGCGGATAGCTGCCGCCTTTATGGCTTGTCGTAGTAGCAATGGCCGGGTTCGCGGAAAAATAGGCCCCGTGCGTGCCGTCGGCCGCTGCGGCAAACGGGCGGTACACGGAATTATCGCTGACCGGAAATATAAAACGGTTGCTCCCCTTCACGCTCACGTATCCATCCACCTGGTTGCCGGTAATCGTGGCCGTACTCGGATAACTCACCCGCCCGAAAGTCTGGCGGTCGGTCAGCAGCGTACGCCGTTGTGCATGCAGGCCCGTCATTCCGATCAACACCAGGCACACTGTTCCAAAAAATTGTAAACCCCTCTTAATCATCTCCTTAGGAATTCTATACTCTAATAACACGTTTTGTTACACAAAATTAGAATTTCTACTATAAATAAAAAAGCATGCCGTAGCGTCCTGTCAGAATGATTGCTGGGTGTAAAAGACAAAAGGCGCCATTTGGCGCCTTTTGTCTGCATTCAGGTTGTGGATACTGTCAAAGAAATTTTATTGGCCTCGTCCAAGAACCATTACTTGTACGGTTCTGAAAATTAGCTGGACATCGTCAAATACACTATATGATTTCAAATATTGCAGGTCGTATTTCAAGCGCTCCACGTTTTTCGCCACCGTGTCCGCATAGCCTACGTTGATCTGTCCGATCGACGTGATGCCTGGTTTTACGGTCAGCAGGCGCTGGAAATCGTGCGGCGCAGCTTCCATGAGCATGTCCACATCGTATTTGTACAACGGGCGGGGGCCTACGACGGACATTTCGCCTTTCAGTACGTTAATGAACTGCGGAAGCTCGTCCAGACGCGATTTACGCAGGATACGGCCGATCGGCGTAATGCGGGGATCGTCGTCACCTTTAGAATGCTGCAAGCCCATTTTGTCGGCATCGACGCGCATGCTGCGGAACTTGTAAATGTAGAACAACTCGCCCCACCGGCCCGAACGTTGCTGCTTAAAGAACACAGGTCCCGGCGAGGTGATCTTGATCGCCGCCCACACAAGAAAGAATACCGGTGCACCGAGGATCATCACGATCACCGAGAAGATCAGGTCGAATGCACGTTTGACGGTCTGTTCGTTCAGGCTTGAAAACGGTTTGGTATTGATCTGGATAATCGGGTACATATCATGGTACTCGATCGTCGCCATGTTGGTCATGAAGCCGCGGAAGTCGGGTACGAGGCGTATCTGTGTGCGCTGGCGTTCGCCGATGCGGATGATCTCGCGCACCTGGTCGTCGTTCATTTCGGAAAGGCAGCAATAAAGGTAATCGAGCTGCTTTTCCTTCACCATCGCTTCCAGACGGGCAATGGAGTTATTGTGTGCCGACAAATCGATGGAGCCCGAAAAACGGTAGCCCAGTTCTTTGCGATCGTTATAAAAGTCGCGGATCAATGCCGCCAGGTCACCTTTTCCGACGATGCCATAGCGGTTGTAGTTGTAGCCGGCCTGGCGGTAGAGTTTCAGGAACAGTACCGCGGCGGCACGGGCCGTTACCGCCAGCACTACGAAAAGCCCGTAGGTGAGCAGGAACTGGGTCCGTGAATAATCCTCACCCTGCTTGCTCAGATAAAGGAATGCCATCATGATCGCTCCGTGCACCGTCACCGCCTTGAACACATTCGTGATCTGTGTATTAAAGTGGTAGGAAAGCCGTGTGAAGCGGTAGGTTTTAAACAGATAGATGGTGAAGATCCAGACGAGGTTCGCCATCAGCAGCAGATTGACATACTGATTTTCAAAAACCGTCGTGACACCGTTATCGAAACGGAAGACGTAGGCGAAAAAGAACGAGAGGTTCAGTAAGACGACGTCCGTCCACAGGTGAGCCTTAGGCAGTAGCCCAGGATAGTGATTTTTCATGAGTATGTAACGTTGAGTATGTTGTACGGGGTGAAACAGGCTTCGACGTGTCGGATACGGCTTGGCAACAACTTTCATTGTCCCGTTCCACAAGTCTACGACTATTCTTCAAATATTTCAATAAGTAATGCGCATTAATTTTAAAAATGTCCAAATAGACGCGATTGAACTATAAAAATTGTTCGATATAACTATTTCTACTTTTTTTTGTTCTATTTGATTCAGGGCATTTCCGGGTGGTTTTCCGGTCGTGAATTCTGGCCCCGCCGTTTGATTTGAGAAACACTTTTGTCCAAAAATTGTACCAGCGGGGAGGAGCTGCCGGCGGGCCGATTGTTGCGGTTTAATACCACAACCTGCGGTGAATTGCAACTACACACCAGATCACACTTTGTAGCAGATTTTCACCAGTGGTACCACAATTTGCGACAAGGTGGTTTTCTGTATTAAAGATAGGCCAGCGTGGTAATTAGCAATGAAATGGAGGCATTATTTGGCATCGCTTTCTCCTCTGGAAGTGCCCTTTTTCCAATCTGGACAAGGATTCGTAAATGCTGGTCTGACTTTTGCCGGTAATTGCGATGGTACGGCTAAATAGGATTCATCCTTGTTTGGCTTCGTGCCGGAAGTTTCTCGGCGGAGATTCGTATGGGGAATAACGGCGGGGACTTCTACAATTTTTGAAAGGGTATTTATGACTAATTCAATAATTGAAGACGATAGACAACTAATGAAATAATCCAATTTTGAACTTTGAAAAATTATTTAATGTTTTTGGGCTCAGAAATGTACAACTTTCGATTGTTTTGTCTTAATTTTATCCAACTTTGTATTCGGTCACAAATTCCGGCTTGCGAAATTGGCTGTTTTTAACCCTCCGGACACGTCAAATTGCGCACCGTACCCACATATGCTCAACTGGTTATTTGATAAGAAAAAGAAGGAACAGGCAGACCTTTCCGAACTGGGGATGGATTTGCATTCCCATTTGATTCCAGGGATCGACGACGGCGTGGAAACCATCGAAGACTCGCTGATAATGCTCCGAAAAATGTACGACCTCGGTTACCGGCGCATCTTTACAACGCCCCATGTGATGTGGGATTGTTACCGGAACACACCGCAGGTCATCCGCGAGGGGATCAACGACGTGCGTGTCGCGGCGGTGAATGCGGGAATCGATATGGATATCAATGCGGCCGCCGAATATTTTATCGACGAACATTTTGTAGAATTACTGAACACGGGCGGCGAGCTGCTCACATTGCCTGGAAACAGGCTGCTGGTGGAGCTTCCTTACTCGACCAAGCTGATGAACACTTCGGAAACGTTGTTCCAGATCGTGGCGAAAGGCTACCGGCCGGTACTCGCACACCCCGAACGTTACACCTACTTTTACCAGGACCCGTCGATTTTCAAGAAGCTGTGCGACCAGGGATGTGAATTGCAGGTCAACGTACTTTCGCTCGGGAACTATTACGGAGAGAATGTGCACAAAATGGCAGACTACCTGCTCAGCAATGGCCTGATCACCTACGTCGGCACCGACGCTCACAAGCCGGCGCATTTGGATTTAATTAATAGAACCGATAAAAAGGGCTGGCTGAAAAAATATAAGTTCCAAAATATGAAACTGATGGAAGAGTAGGATTATACCTTGAATAAAATTCTACAAGACCGTCAAATAGCTTATAAACGTAAATAAAAAGTCTTTTTAATGCGTTTAGTCGTATTTTTAAACCGTTCACACGAAGGTTTCCAGCGTTAAGTTTAAATAAACACCCGTAATAGGTGTTTTTTATAACAAAACTATGAATTATATTCGTGCTCGGATTTGCAGAATCTTACTTACTCAACGTTAATACATGAATACACTACAAAAATCACCCGTTCGTTATTTTTTGCACTCTCTGGTGCTGGGCTTCCTTTTTATCAGCGGTTTTTCTTCCTGTATTTCAAACAAGTCAATTGTATATTTTCAAGGTGACTCGCTCCGCTACATCGCGCAGGACGTCACGCAGAAATACACGCCGGTGATCCAGCCGAACGACATTTTGTCCATCGTTGTCGGTAGCTTGAATGCCGAGGCCAACGAGATTTTCAACACCCCCAACACATTTACGACAGCCACCACCAACTACTCTACAACGGGTGGCGGTGCGCGTGTGCAGCCCCTTGGTTACCTGGTCGATTCCGACGGCAGCATTGAAATGCCGATGGTAGGCCGGGTGAAAATCGGTGGTCTCCGGACGATCGACGCCGCCGATACGATCCGTACCCGGTTGCTGAGCTTCCTGAAAGAGCCGAGCGTGATCGTGCGTAACCTGAACTTCAAGGTGTCGGTGCTCGGCGAGGTGGCGCGTCCATCCGTATACGTGATCCCGGACGAGAAAATTACATTGCCGGAAGTGCTCAGTCTTGCCGGTGACCTGACGATCTACGGAAAGCGTGAAAACGTAATGCTGATCCGCGAGGAAAACGGCAAACGCGAATACGCGAGAATTGACCTTACTACCCGGGAAGTGCTGAACTCCCCCTACTATTATCTCCACAAGAACGACATCATTTACGTCGAGCCGATCAAAACGAAGATCAATGCGACGGACAGAAATGTACAGCTCGTGCCGATCATTACCTCTATCGTAGCCGCCATCGGTACGCTGGGTATCCTGATCATCAATATCACCAAATAGGATTTCAGTGCCTGATTAGTTTCAGTAACACTTATTATACTCAACTGTTATGATCGATAATAAAATCAATGGAGTGCCGTCCTTTTTGGAGGAAGAGGAGCAAGAATTTAACCTGAGGGAGTACATCAGCCGGTATTTCAGGTACTGGTACCTCTTTCCGGTGTTCGTGGTGCTGGCGCTGACGGGGGCGTTCTTCTACCTTCAGATTACCCAGCCGGTATACAGCACCAAGTCCAGTATCCTCATCAAGGAGGAGAAGAGCATCGGCGGTTCGCAGGGGGACATTCTCACTGAAATGAGCTCCGAGTTCGGCGGCAACAAGGTGGTGGAGAACGAATTGGAAATCCTGAAATCACAAACGCTCATGGAGCAGGTGATCAAGGAGCTGGACCTGGACGTTTCCTACACCTCGAAAGACGGTTTGCGTACTGTGAACCTCTACAAGAGAAGCCCGATTACACTCACCGCCGAGGTAATCACCCCGCTGGGGCTGGAAGAGCCTTTGAAGATCCACATGGTGGACAGCACGCATTTCCGTTTCAACAACGAAGACAAGGTATTCCAGGTAGGCCAGCGTTTCAACAACGCCTGGGGCGCATTCGTGATCAACCGCGGCAAGGCATCCGAATATACCGATGTCGAAGTGCATTTCAGCGATGTGAAAGCATTGGCCGAAGCCATTCTGGGCCGGTTGTCGATCACGCAGCCGAACATCAAAAGTACCGTTCTCGAACTGACTTACGAGGATACCGACGTGCAGCGGTCGAAAGACGTGCTGAACAAACTTCTCGACGTGTACGTACAAGCTTCATTGAACGACAAGAACACCGAAGCGAGCAATACCCTGAAATTCATCGAAAACCGTCTCGGACTCATTACCGAGGAGCTGGGTGACGTAGAGAAGAATGTAGAATCGTATAAAACCAATGCGGGTATCACCGACATCAGCTCGGAGTCGAAGCTGTTCCTGGAAAATATCAAGGAAAACGACGCGCAGCTGAACGAGGTGAATACCAAACTCAGCATTCTTGAAAGCGTAGACAACTACATTCAGAATGCGGGCGAAGGTGCCGTTGCGCCTGCTACTTACATGATCGACGACCCCGTGTTGGTATCGTTGCTGACGCGTTTCAATGAATTGGAACTGCAAAGAGAGCGCTACGCCCGCACCACGACGTCGAAAAACCCGTTGCTGGAAACGATTAATACCCAGCTGGAAGGTACGCGCCAATCGATCCGCGAGAACGTGCAAAACCTGAAACGCGGGATGGCCGTGTCTAAACGCAACCTCGAAAACATCAATAACCGCTTCTCGGCAGGGTTGCGTGCCATTCCTAAGAAGGAACGCGAGTTCGTAGGGATCAAGCGTCAGCAGTCGATCAAGGAAGAGCTTTACCTGTATTTGCTCCAAAAAAGAGAAGAAACGGCGCTGGGGTATGCTGCTACTGTTTCGGATAGCCGCCTGATCGACGCGCCGGTGACGACATTCCAGCCGATCAAGCCGAAGCGCGCATTCATCTGGCTCGGCGCATTGGCAGGCGGTATCGCTATTCCGGTGTTGCTGATCAACCTGCTGTTCATGCTGAACAACACGGTACAGCGCCGCGAGGAAATTGAAAAGGTAACGCATTCGTCGATCCTCGGCGAGGTGGGCCTCATGAATACACCTGCGGGAGCGCCTGCTGACGATAATATTATCAAAATGACAAGCCGTACCGCGGTGGCGGAGCAGTTCCGCGCATTGCGGACGAACCTGCAGTACCTGGGCGACGGTACCTGCCGCATCCTGATGTTCACGTCGTCGATCGGTGGGGAAGGAAAGAGTTTTGTGAGTGTGAACCTGGCGGCAAGTTTGGCCTATTCGGATAAGAAAGTATTGCTGATCGGTCTCGATTTACGCAAGCCTACCTTGCACGAACGCCTTTCGCTGCCCAACAAAACCGGTGCTTCGAACTGTCTGATCGGCCAGGGTAACTACGAAGATTACATCCAGCAAACGGATGTTCACCCGAAATTCCACGTGCTGACGAGCGGCCCGATCCCGCCGAACCCATCGGAGTTGCTTAGCAATGGTCGCTTGCCGGTCATGCTGGCCGAGCTCCGCAAGGAATACGACTACATCCTGATCGACTCACCGCCGTTCGGTCTCGTGACCGACTCGGCCCTGATCGCCGAGCATGTGGACGCTACATTGTACATCGTTCGCTTCAATTACACGCTCATGGACCACCTGAAACGCATCGGTGAGCTCCACAAGGCGCGCCGCTTCCAGAACCTGTCTATCATCTTCAATGGAGTGAACTACGGCATCGGTTATGGATATGGCTACGGCTACGGCGGTTACGGCTACGGCTACTACAAGGAAGAAAAATCCGACAAGGCGGTCGGCAGCAAGTTGAAGAAGCTTGTCGGTATGAATTAAACCATGCAAATCCCCGGGAATTGACCCGTAATATTGATTCTCGGGGAATGTATTAGATATTTCATACTCTTTCGTAGTACTAGTTTGGAAATTCTTCAAAAAGTATTATTTTAGTAGAGTGTTATTGGCAGATAGTCAGAATGATCTGATCAAGAACTTCTAAGAATATTTATAAATTAATCAATTTACTCAACGTTATTTTTCTGCGTTATGAAAATCGCTGTAATCGGAACCGGCTATGTTGGATTAGTTACCGGAACTTGCTTTGCTGAAACAGGAAACCAGGTGACATGTGTTGACATCGACGTCAACAAAGTAGCAAGAATGCAAAAAGGGGAGATCCCCATTTACGAACCGGGCCTGGATGTGCTGTTCGACAGGAACATTGCCGAAGACCGTTTGAAATTCACGACCAACATTGTGGAAGGTATCGAAGGCGCCGAGGTGATTTTCCTCGCGTTGCCTACACCTCCGGACGAGGATGGTTCTGCCGACCTGAAATATATCCTCGGCGTGGCCAACGACCTGGGCCCGATTTTGAAAGACTATGCGGTGATCGTCGACAAGAGCACCGTGCCGGTAGGTACCGCCGAGAAAGTACGCGCGGCCATCGCCAAAAACGCGACCGTTGACTTCGACGTCGTATCGAACCCGGAATTCCTTCGCGAAGGGGTAGCTGTGGAAGACTTCATGAAGCCTGACCGCGTAGTGGTAGGGACTACGTCCGACCGTGCAAAAAAGGTGATGGAAAGACTGTACGCACCGTTGGTTCGCCAGGGTAACCCCGTGATTTTCATGGATGAGCGTTCGGCTGAAATGACCAAGTACGCAGCCAACTCGTTCCTTGCATTGAAAATCACTTTCATGAACGAGATCGCCAACCTTTGCGAAAGGGTAGGTGCCAACGTGGACGACATCCGTCGCGGTATCGGTACCGACAGCCGCATCGGAAAACGCTTCCTGTTTGCCGGTATCGGCTACGGCGGAAGCTGCTTCCCGAAAGACGTGCAGGCATTGGCCAAAACCTCTATCGACTACGGTTATGACTTCCGTACCCTGAAATCGGTAATGGCCGTGAATGCGGATCAGAAGAAGAAACTGTTGCCTATCGTGGAAGATTATTTCCAGGGCAGCCTGGCAGGCAAAACGATCGCCGTATGGGGCCTTGCATTCAAACCTTATACAGACGATATCCGTGAAGCGCCGGCTTTGGAAAACATCGAAGCATTGCTCGCAGCAGGCGCGAAAGTGACTGCCTACGACCCTGAGGCGATGGAAAACGTGAAGAAACAAATCCCTGATATTACATACTGCCACACGGCTTACGCAGCGCTCGACGACGCCGACGCGCTGATGATTTTCACCGAATGGCCGCAATTCCGTACGCCTGACTTCGCTAAAATGGGCAAGCTCCTGAAAGAGAAGGTGGTATTCGACGGAAGAAACCTTTATGAGCTCAACACCATGAAGGAGCACGGCTTCACCTATTACAGCATCGGACGCGAGGCGGTAAACCCGGTAGAAGAGCCGGTAGCCTAAGCTATCCGCACGGCCGCGCAGGCGTAGCACAAGCTGCGCCTGCGCAGGCTTCATTCCCTCCCCCCGGTCCACTCAGTGAAGACATTTAACGGATTACTCAACAGATATGAAAGTATTAGTAACAGGCAGCGCGGGATTTATCGGGTTCCACACGGTAAAGCAGCTACTGCAAGAAGGTTTCGAAGTAGTCGGTCTCGATAATATCAACGATTACTACTCACCCCAGCTCAAATATGCGCGGCTGAAAGAGGCCGGTATCCAGCAGGAAAAAATCAAATGGTTCCAGCCGCTGCAAAGCACGGTGAACAGCAACTACCGTTTCGTGCGCATGAACCTCGAAGACAAACAGCAGCTGTTCAGCCTGTTCCAGTCCGAGCAGTTCGATTACGTGATCAACCTGGCGGCGCAGGCCGGTGTCCGCTACTCGATCGAAAACCCGGATGTGTACGTGCAATCCAATATCATCGGGTTTCACTACATCCTCGAAGCATGCCGTTACTTCCCGCCCAAGCACCTGGTGCATGCATCGTCGTCGTCGGTGTACGGCGCCAATGCGAAAATCCCTTTCTCGGAAGAAGATAAGGTGGACTCGCCGGTGAGCCTTTACGCGGCTACCAAGAAAAGCAATGAACTGATGGCGCATTCATACAGCCATTTGTACAATATTCCCATTACCTGCCTCCGCTTCTTTACCGTGTACGGTCCGTGGGGCCGCCCCGATATGGCGCCGATGCTCTTCGCCCGTGCGATCTCGGAAGGCAAGCCTATTCAGGTGTTCAACAATGGCGATATGGAACGCGACTTTACCTTCGTGGGAGACATCGTGGACGGTGTTACCAAAACAATGGTTGCCGGTTTTGAAGAGAAACCACAATACCGCGTACTCAACATCGGGAACGGCTCGCCTGTAAACCTGATGGCGTTCATCGAAGAACTCGAAGTGGGTATCGGCACGAAAGCCATCAAGAATTTCATGCCGATGCAGGCCGGCGACGTGCCAAGAACGTGGGCCAGCCAGGAAAATCTCGAACGCATTACCAACTACAAACCACAGGTGGCGCTCAGCTCCGGTATCAAGGAGTTTGCCGACTGGTACCTCGAATACAGCGGCCAGCTGGCGGCACATTACGTGTAAGGCCAGGCAGGCACACACATTGCGGAATGAATTGTAAGACACACCTATGAAAAGTCTATTAAAGTATGATCTTTTCCGCAGCGCGGGAAAAACCGGTTCCAAAGCCTTTTTCTCGCGGCTGCTGTTTAATTATCCGTTCAGGTTCATTGCTTTTTACCGCCTTTCGCAGGAACATTCGAAGAAAAGTCTCCTGGGTTTGTTTTACAGGCTGCTCTACCGGCGTTACGGCGTGAAATACGGCATCCAGATCCCGCTTTCGGTGAAAATAGGAAAGGGGCTCCTGCTGCCGCATTTCGGGGGAATCGTGGTGAATTCGCAAAGCCGGATCGGCGATAACTGCACTTTGCTGCACAATGTCACGATCGGCAATACCAAACGGGGCGAAAAGAAAGGTGCGCCGAGTATTGGCAACAGGGTTTATATCGGACCGGGAGCGGTCATCGTCGGCGGCATCGTAGTCGGCGACAACGTGCTGATCGCTCCCAATTCCTATGTGAATCTCGACGTACCTTCGAACAGCGTCGTGGTGGGAAACCCGGCCAGGGTCATTGCCCGCGAAAACGCGACGGACGGCTATGTGACCAACGCAGTCAAGTGACACACAACACAGGAAACGACACCATCCGGAAATTCTCAACGATATTGCAATACCATTGAATGTCTTCGCAAGTAAACAAGATCGCTAAAAATACCTTGTTCCTGTACGTCAGGATGTTTCTCCTGATGTTCATCGGGCTCTACACGTCCCGCGTGGTATTGGAGGTACTCGGCGTCGAAGACCTGGGGATTTACAATGTGGTAGGCTCGGTGGTCATGATGCTCGAATTCGTATCGTCGAGCCTTACCAACTCCTCGCAGCGCTATCTCAATATCGGCCTCGGCAAAAAGGATATGGGGCTCACCAACCGCTATTTTTCCCAGAGCGTCGGCCTGCATTTCCTGCTTTCCATTTTCATCGTACTCCTGCTGGAAACGGTAGGTTTATGGATGTTCAATAATAAACTAGTCATCCCGGCCGACCGCAGAGAAGCGGCTTTCTGGGTTTATCAGCTATCCACACTCGCAGCATTTATTAAAATAAACCAGATCTGTTTCCAAAGCGTGATCGTCGCGCGCGAAAGCATGTCTGTGTACGCATACCTGAGTATTTTCGAAGGGGTGGCCAAGCTCGGCGTCGTGTACCTGATCGGTGAAAATACGCCGGTCGACAAGCTGGCTTATTACGGGTTCCTCGTGCTCGCCATTCAGGGTGTGGTGTTTCTGGTGCATATGGTGTACTGCTACCGCAAATATCCCGAGTCGCATTACAGGTTTTACTGGGACAATACGCTTTTCAAAGAAATGGCGGGTTTCGTGAGTGTGAACGCATTCGGCTACATTTCCTGGGCCATCGGTGTGCAGGGTATCAATGTCGTGCTGAACCTGTTCTTCGGCCCGACGGTGAATGCGGCGCGCGGACTGGCGTCCACGGCGGGGCGGTTTATCAACCAGTTTGTCAATAACATTTACCTGGCCATCAAACCGCAGATTATCCAATCGTATGCCAAGGGTGAAACCGACAGCATGGTGATGCTGGCGGAGAAATCGACGGTCTATGTTTTTTACATGGTACTGTTCGTGTCGCTGCCTATTTTGTTTGAAACCAATTTTATTCTGAAGTTCTGGCTCAAAGAAGTGCCGGAATACACGAAACTGTACACCGAGCTGACATTGATCCAATCCTATTTCTGGATGCTCCCGATCCCATACAGCCAGATCGCCACCGCGACGGGCCGGATCAAGAACATCCAGCTGTATGGCCGGATCTTTACCTTGCTCGCATTGCCTATTTCGTACCTGATCCTGCTGGTCGTCAAAAACCCGTACTACCCGATTTTCGTGATCATTACGATGGACGCATTTTTCTGGCTGTACACGGTGTACGATGTGGACAAGCAGCTGGGCATCAAGTTTGACCGGTATGTGAAGAATGTGATCCTGCCGGTGCTGTACATGGCCGCTGCGATGGTGATCTCGCTTACGCTGGTTCACTACATGATCCAGCGGATGGAACCGATGTTCCGGTTTATCCTGGAAGTCGCGACGAGCCTTTCGCTCGGCTTCCTGTTTGCTTATTTGTTTGGTATGCCGCGTGATGAGATGGCATACCTGAAAGGCGTGGTAATCAAGAAAATAAAGAGATGACTAAGATAATAGCAATCGTTTTCTTTCTGATATTCTTTATCGGAAGCAACGTGCTGAATACGTTGAAGATAGACAATTTTACCTTTTTCTATCTGATCGTGGCCATGGCACTGGGCGTGCTGGTGATGGGCTTCGGCAACCGGTCGTGGAAAGACCGGAAGTATGAGCTCGCCGTGCTGGCGCTGATCGCCTTCGTGATCATTTACCGCATGTATGCCGGCATCCTTACCGACTCGCTGCGGAGTGCGGCTATCCTGTTTGCGACGCCGTTGCTTTATCTGCTGGTACCGAGGGAAATCCGGACGAAGGACGATTACCTAGTGAAAAGGAAGATCGTCAAGATCATCATCGCGTTCTACGTGTTCGAATGCCTGCTGGCCGTATTGGAATATGCATTGCGGACGCATTTCTTCCTCTGGATCGATACGACGTTCCAGTCGCACTTAATGAGCCTTCGCCTGCGCGAGTCGTTCCGGAGTGTGGCATTGCACGGGGCACCATTGAGTAACGCGTTGATGGTGACTGTGTTGAGCGCATTTTTCATTACTTCTTCCCTTAAAGACAAATACAAGTTTGCACTATGGGGGCTGGGTTTCGTGGCCGTGCTGGCATTCAATGCGCGGATGGCGATCATCGTGAACCTCGGTTTTTTCGGTTTCTATATCCTCAAACTGCTCGGTAACCGCCGGGCGCAGTTCACGACCAAGCTGTTTGTGTATGCCGCCTCCATCGCATTCTTTGCCGTGGCCGCTTACCTGGTGTTTTACCAGGGCCTGGGCGACCGCCTTTTCAAGAAAGAATTGCTGGATGAAGCGAGCGCGCAGAAACGTTTCGACCTGTTTACGATTTTCGACGGCCATACGGTCTACGACTTCCTGTTCGGGCGGTCGATGCGCGACTTCGACCTGATGAAGGAGCTCGCCGGGCTTTTGATCATCGAGAATTTCTGGGTTTGTGAGATTATATTGTTTGGAGGCCTGTTTGTGGCAGGCATGGTGGTGCTGTATATCAAGCTGCTGGCGCCGTATGTGCGCGAGTATTCTTTTTATAACAGAATGGTAATTTGCCTCTCGTTTATTTTGCTGGCCTCGACAAACAACTCACTTTTTACGCAATACCTGCCGCTGTTGCTCTTTGTGATTTGTCTGAATTTGTTCCGGCCGGATACTTTCAAAATGATACTTCCGCCTAAGTATATTGACAGATACGCATTAACCAGACCAAGACGATGAAACTGATATTTGATTTAACCAAAACACAACCGATCGGGAATACGAAATTCCACGGAGGGGGGAAGTATGGTGAAATCGTGTTTAAATCCCTCGCCGGTAGTTCAAAAAACATTGTCGCCTACTACAATTCCGAGAAGTGGCTGAACCCTGAAATCGCGCAGATTTGCAAGGACAACCATTTAACGATGGTCGATTCGAACCAGCGTTCCTTGCAGGAGACCGTAGCCGAGCATCCCGGGGTGGTTTATAGCCCGATTATCGAAACGGACCTGAACAGCATCGGCGACAACATCACCTACATTACCACGGTGCACGGCCTGCGCGTGCTCGAACTGCCTTACGATAAGTACATCGGCCATTACCGAAGCAAGAGCTTCAAGATGGGTTACGATTTGTATTACAAGTACAAATCGAAAAAGACCTTCGACCTTACCCTCAAGAAATACCGGGAGGTGTTCCAGAAAAAGAACATCCATGTCGTCACCGTTTCGGAGCATTCCAAAGCATCTATCCTGTCGTTCGTACCTTACCTGAAACAGGAGGATATTGAAGTGTTCTATTCTCCTTCCACCGTGGGAGAAATGAAGAAAATAGAACCGTACGAGGCCGGCGAGAAGTACTATATGATGGTGAGCGCCGACCGCTGGGTGAAAAATGCCCTTCGTGCGGCGATGGCGTTCGACGAGATTTTCACGGAACGTCCCGATTTCAAGGGGAAAGTGATCCTCACAGGCTCGAAGAACAAGCATATTTTTGATAAATACATCAAAAACACGTCGCGCTTCGTGTTCGTGGATTATGTGGATGGGAAAACGCTGCTGTCGATGTACAAGGGCGCGTACTTGTTTGTGTACCCGTCCCTGAACGAGGGCTTCGGCTATCCGCCGGTAGAGGCGATGACCCTCGGCACGCCGATCATCGCTTCGGCGATTTCGTCGATTACCGAAATCTGCGGAGACAGCGCGTTGTATTTCAACCCCTTGATGGTGAGCGAGATCAAAATGCGGATCCTGCAAATGGAGAACAAGCAGCTCCGGGCGGAATTTATCCGCAAGCAGGAAAAGCGGGTGCAGGAAGTACGCGAGCGGCAGGACAACGACCTGGAAAAGCTGACACAGTACATTCTCTCGCACGTCAACCAGTCCGTTAACGCATAACCCGCCACCCGCTGGCCCTTTATCAGAATGGGAAGATTAGGAATTGTAAAAAATATGCTGAAAAGATGGTGGCTTTCACCGGTCGACTATGCGCGCTCGATAGGCGTGAAGGTCGGCAGCGGCTGCCAGCTGATCAGCGTCACGTGGTCGTCGGAACCTTACCTGATTACCATCGGAAATAACTGCCAGATTACGAATGGCGTGAAGATTTTCACGCACGGCGGCGCATTCATGTTCCGGCGCGAAATCCCCGATTTCGATTGCTTCGGCCGGGTGACAATCGGCGATGGCGTGTATATCGGCAACAACAGCCTCATCCTGCCCGGCGTGACGATCGGCAACAATGTGCTCGTGGCGGCCGGGTCGGTGGTGACGAAATCGGTGCCGGACAATGTGTGCATCGGCGGCAACCCGGCGAAAATCATCTGCTCGGTGGAAGACTACAAAAAGAACAACATTCAATACAATGTGCACTCCAAGGGCATGAACCGCGAAGAGAAAAAGGCATTGCTGCTTTCGCTTCCCGACGATCGCCTGATCCAAAAGGGTTATCTGAAATATAATGAGCGGATTAGCAACCTCTGATACAACCAGACAAAAGGCCGTTTTCTTCGTGAACTGCTATGCCGGCGGTGCGGAGAAAATGACGCTTTTTATAGCCAGCTGCCTGGATGCCAGCCGGTACGAGGTGATTTTTTACATTGTCGGGAAGGAAATAGGGCTCATCCGCAACTTCATCCCCGAAGACCGGACGTGCCATTACATTCACGTCAGGAACTACAAGGACGGCCTCATGGGCAAGCTCGCGAAGGTGATGCGCGAGGAAAAGCCCGATTACGTGTTTTCGTCGCTGATGCCGATCAATATCCGGCTTGCACTTGCGTCCATCATGTTCCCGAACGTGAAGGTGATCTTGCGCAGCAACAATTACTTATACACACAATCCATCATTCAGAAGGCGCGGCTTTTTATGGCCTACCGCTTTATGGACCACCTGATCGCGCAGACCGACGAAATGCGCGACGAGGCAGTGAAAGTCCTGCGCCTCCCGAAAAGCAAGGTAAGCACCCTCGCCAACCCGATCAACGTGGAGCAGATCGACAAAAAGCTCGTCGGCGCGACGTCGCCTTTTGAAGGCACGGCTACCAATTACGTGTACGTAGGCCGCGTGGACCGCATCAAGGGGCTGGATGTATTGATTAAATCCTTCGGGAAACTCCTGACCGACGAGCCGGACTCGAAACTGTATATTGTCGGAAAAGTGGAAGGCGGTTTCGCGGCCTACTACGAAGAACTCCTGGCCATTCAGAAGGAGCTGAATATCGCGGACAAGATCGTTTTTACGGGTTTCAAGGAAAATCCATACCAGTATATGAAGTTCGCGGACTGCCTCGTGCTGCCGTCGCGGAACGAGGGACTGCCGAATGTCGTGATCGAAGCATTGTACCTGCATACGCCGGTGGCGGTGACGGCCTCCATCCCGGTGATCCGCCGCATCGTACGGCATGGGGTGGACGGCTTCGTGACGGAGGTTGACGACGTGGATGGGCTGGCCGAAGCCATGAAATCGGCATCGAAGCTGGGGCGCGTGGAGTCGGCGTACAAGTCGGCGACGAAGGAAGATTTTCAGAAGTTGTTCACGAAATAACCGGCCTGCATGGCCTGCCTGCCGGTTGCCGAATAGATTAAACTCAACGTTATTATGTCAATTTTGAAGGATTATGCCGCTTATGCCGAGCATTCCGGCAGTAAGTTGAAGCCGTTAACGAAGACGATGTTCTACTGCAACGTCTTCTTCCGCCTCAGCAGTGTGCTGTACAAGGTGAGGCTCGTGCCCGTTGCGAGGATCTTCTGGCTGCTGAACCGCATTCTCTTCTCCATCGACATCGATCCGCGGGCCAGGCTGCGCGGCGGCATGGTGATCCTGCATGGCGCGGGTGTCGTGATCGGCCGTTTCGTCACCGCCGAAGGTAATTTCAAGATTTACCAGGGCGCTACCCTGGGCGGCAACAATGGCAAGAAGCGCACCGTCAACGGGCAAACGTTCAGCCAGCCTTATCTTCAGAACAATGTAACGATCGGAATCAATGCGGCTGTGCTGGGGCCGGTGATTTTGGAAAATGGCAGCAGTGTAGGTGCCAATGCCGTGGTCACCAAGGATGTGCCGGCAGGGGCAGTGGTAGTTTCCAATAATGTGATACTGGCGCAGAAAAGCGCCGTGGAAGTCTGAAAACCTGATCAAAACCGACACGATGAAGATATTATTTGTTATCAACTCCTCCAATAACGGCGGCGCCATCAAGATGATCGTCGCGCTGTACAAGGAAGTGAAGCGTCATTTTCCGCAGAGCAAGATCGTTTTCCTGAAAAAGATCGAATCGCAGTATTCGAACATTGAAGGGGCGTATTACCTCAGCGACCGCCTCAGTTCGTTGCCCGATTACTATAAAGTTTACCAACGCCTCAAAGCGGTGATGATCGATGAAAAGCCGGATGCGCTGATCAGCTTCCTGCCGCTGGCCAACATATTTACCTCCGTCATCGGCCGCTCGCTGGGTATTCCGTACCGCGTGGCTTCACAGCGCAACCCGCCGCAGATTTACGGGTTCGTGGTGCGCACGCTCGACCGCTACCTGGGTGCGCGTGACTACTACACGGCCAATGTATGTAATTCCAAAGCCGGTATGGATGCATTCAGCGAATATCCCGAAGCTTACAAAAAGCATTTGTCGGTGATCAACAACTGCGTGGAAGAACCGGATTTCTCGATTTCGAAAATCGATGCGAAAAGCCGCATCGGTATGCCGCTCGACAAAACGATCCTCACCTGTGTAGGCCGCCTGCACGACCAGAAAAACCACGAGGTAATCGTGAAAGCGATGAAGCATCTGAACGACGCCGTGCTCTATCTCGGCGGCGACGGCCCGCTGCGGGACGAGATCACGAAGCTCATCGAATCGGAAGGGGTGGAGAGAAAGGTGGTCATGCTCGGCGACCTCGACCGCGACCAGGTACGGCTGCTGCTGCGCGCGTCCGACGTGTTTCTGATCCCATCGAAATACGAAGGGTTGAGCAACTCGCTCCTCGAAGCGATGTCTTACGGCCTGCCTGTCATTTGCAGCAATATCCCTTCATTCACCGATTTTCTGAAACTCGATGATCGTCAGGGACATGCCGGTATGGTGATCGAAAACAACGACGACCGCGAATGGGCGAAAGGCATTCAGCGCATGACCCACAGCGACGAACTGCTGGAAGATTACAGCCGCCGCTCGCTCGACAAGGTGGCCGACCTGAGTCCGCAGAAAATGGCATTTCGCTTTCTGAAACTGCTCGGCGTGCAGGAAAAGGAATATGTAGGTTAATCAACGCATTGATTTATAACAGCATTAACATGAAAGTAATAGCCATCGCATCGGTAGGGGGCCACTGGGTCCAGCTGCTACGCCTGCGGCCCGCATTCGAAGGGTCGGAGCTGATATTCGTTTCGACGAAGCCGGATTTCGCCAAAATGGTGGAAGGCAGCAAGTTCTACGCCGTAGCCGACGCCAGCCGCTGGGACAAAATGAAGCTGATCAAGTCGTTTTTCGACGTGTTCGGCATTATCCGCAGGGAAAAACCCGACGTGGTGATCACCACCGGCGCGGCACCAGGACTCATGGGCCTCATTTCCGCCAAAATACTGGGCAAACGCACCATTTGGGTGGACAGCATCGCCAATGTGGAAGAGCTTTCGATGAGCGGGAAAATCGCTTCCAAATTTGCCAGCCGGGTGTACACGCAATGGCCCCAGCTCGCCACAGACAAGATTTTATTCGCCGGAAACATACTCTCATGATATTTGTCACCATAGGTACCCAGGCACCGTTCGACCGCCTCATCAAGGCCATCGACGAAATCGCGCCGCAACTGAACGGCGAGCGGGTGGTCGCGCAGGTATTCGAATCCTCTTACCAGGTCAAAAATCTCGAAACCGTCGGCTTTCTGTCGCCCGACGAGTTCAATACCTATTTCGATGAGGCGCGCCTCGTGGTTGCGCATGCCGGGATGGGCACGATCATCTCTGCGCTCACACAGGCGAAGCCGCTGCTCATATTGCCGCGCCTGGCCAGCATGGGCGAGCACCGCAACGACCACCAGATCGCGACGGCAAAGAAAATGCAGGACCTGGGCTACGTACAGGTCGCATTCGACGAGCAGGAGCTGGTTAGTAAATTATTGAAAATGAGTGCCGGGGCCAATGGCTCCGCCGCATCGCCGCAAATCCGTAAGGTAGCGTCCGATACGCTTATCAGCTCGGTACGCGGCTATATTTTTTCAAATAAATAAAATCGGTTTGGAAAGAAACGCCAATCTGGACATCGCGAAACTGTCGCTCAGCTTCCTCGTCATTGCCGTGCATTTGCCGCTGTACAACGGGGTAGGCGAGGATTCGGCGTACCTGATGGGCTGGCTGTTTTCCAACGGCATTTCGCGCATTGCCGTGCCCTGCTTTTTCATGATCAACGGGTATTTCGTGAATATCACGGATAAAACCAAGGTCAGGAAATACATGACACACCTGCTCGTGCTCTATGCCGTGTGGATGCTGCTCTATCTGCCGGCCTATTACCATTCGGTGGTCGGGAATCCCAAATACCTCGTGAAACTGATCGTGTTCGGGTTTCACCATTTATGGTATGTGATCAGCCTCATTTTCGCGACGATTTTCCTGTACCTCATCAAACGCTACCTGCCCGTATCGAACAAAGTGCTCATCGCATTGGTCGTAGTCCTGTTCCTGATCGGGTATGTGATCCAGGATGTGGTGGCGCCGCAGTTCCGGCAGCCGCAGCATTATGTGGTGGCATACCGCAATTTTCTCTTCTTTGGCCTCCCGTTTTTCACCATTGGGCACATTATCCGCACTTCTTCGTTCGAACTCGATGACCGGGCGCGCAGGAATTGTTATATTGCAATATTGATCGGCACGGTTACATTGCTCATCGAGTCGTACCTCAGCCTGAAATATAAACTCGGGGTGAATTTGTACATTTCGCTGCTGTTCCTTTGCCCGCCGATCATGATTTTGCTGTTCAGGTCGAAGTGGCGCAAATCGGGTAGCCTCGTTGCGGATATCGCCAATGCGGTATTCTTCACACACACTGGCGTGATTCTTTTCCTGCAGGATTACTTCGCGGGAATGCCTAACATTTATATTTTTCCCATGGCCGTGTTCCTGTCGATCGTCGTTTCGTACGTCGTCTACACGCTCAACCGGAGACTGAAATTTTTATTATGATCCATAAAATAACCGATACACTGATATGAAACTAATCGTTTTGTGCCTGGTGATGACCGTGTTCTGTGGTGTGATCAGCCTCAATACCTGGACCGACGTGCCGAACCAGGCTTCGGTGGCGCACGAATATTCCAAAACGCCGGTGGCCGACAACGCGGCTGCCCGTGCCAATGCGGACGACAAGCCCCTGCGCGAGGCTTACAGGGATTATTTCCCGATCGGTACCGCCGTTTCCCCAAGCATGATCGCCGATGCGAAACGTGCGAAATTCATCGCGACGCAGTATTCGAGCATCACACCGATGAACGGGATGAAAGCCAAGTACATTCACCCGGAGGAAAAGACCTATTCGTGGGCCGAAGCCGACCAGGCGGTCGATTTTGCCCAGAAAAATAATATGAAGGTCCGCGGGCACACGCTTATCTGGTTCCAGAAAATGCCCGACTGGTTTTTCATGGACGGCAACGACTATGCTTCCAAGGAAAAGATCATGCAGCGCATCGACGAGCACGTGGCGACGGTGATCAACCGCTACAAAGGCAAAGTATATTGCTGGGACGTCGTGAACGAAGCCTACCAGTTTTTCGGTAGTGCGCCCGTGACGCCCAAGCGTGCGAAGATTTACGATATGATCGGCAGCGAGTACATCGAGCGGGCATTCATCGCCGCCCGCAAGGCCGACCCGAGCGCGAAATTGTTTTATAACGATAACGGCTTCGAGGAGCCTGACCGCCGCAACCGCATTTTCAAATACCTGAAAGCGAAAAAGGAAATGGGTATTCCCATCGACGGCATCGGGATGCAGAGCCACTACGGCGTGGAAGGCATCAATGAAGGTTATTTGCAGGAAACGATCGACATGTTCGCGTCGATAGGCCTGGACGTGCAGGTGACCGAGCTCGACGTGTCTATTTATCCTAAAAGAGAAAACAAGGTGGGTAATGGCCGCGTGCTGGAAGCAACTGAAATAGCGGGCCTGAGCGACCAGTACACCAAGGAGATCCAGCAAGACCAGGGCGATGTGTTCGACATCGTGTTCCGTACCTGCCGCAAAATGCGGGGCAACGTGACGGGCGTCACGATGTGGAGCCCTTACGACAAGGACAATTACCTGACCGAAATGCTCAATAAAAAGAACTATGCCTATTTATTCAATGAAAATCTGACACCGAAAGCCTGCTATTACCGGATCGTGAACTTCTAGGTAATGGCTTGATTGCGCGCAAGCACCCGGCCGTAAGGCACCGTAACGCCCCTCTCGAAGAACTAACTCAACGTGAATGAACAAAAGCACCAAACCTTACCTGCTCATGCTGGGTATGGGCCTGCTGGCCCCCGCATATAGCATGGCTCAGAGCGCCCCGGCGCCGGCCAATTCCACCCATACATCACCCGACAGCACATTTTTTCAGGAGCCCGCACCGGGCCTTTTTAATGCAAGCCTGGAAATTCCGGTAGTAACCACCACGAATGACGTCGTCCCCTTCTGGATGCGCGCCAACCGCTTCGGCAACACACCCCTGTCCGGCACTTCCGGCGGCCTGATCGGCAGCATTTCCAAACGCTATGGAAGCCGCAGGAGCCTGTTCGACTGGCGTGCGGGCGTAATATACCGGATAAATGCAGGCAGCAAAGCCGAGGGAACGCTCATCGAAGGGTTCGCTGCCGTTCGTGCGGGGATATTCGAATTGAAGGGAGGCCGGTCGCGCGACATTACCGGGCTGGTGGACAGCACGTTGTCGATGGGCGCGATGGCCGTGTCGGGCAATGCACTGGGCATTCCCAAAATAGAGCTGTCCGTGCCCGAATACTGGCGCGTGCCCATCCTGGGCGGGCTGTTCTCGTTCAAGGGTAATTTCTCTTACGGCTGGTTCGGTACCACACCTATCAACCCCGTGAGCGGGGGCGGAGCAAAGAAGGACAACATTCCGCCGGTTACCTCATTTTACCATCAGAAATCACTCTACGGCCGCTTCGGAAAGCCTAACTGGCGGCTGAATATCCTCGCCGGTTTCAACCATCAGACGATGTACGGCAACGAAGACGATATTTACGAAGGCTTCAACCTGACGAAACTGGAATCGTTTTTCCACGTCGTGACGGGCAAAACCTGGCGTGCCAACAGCGGCTTCGCTACCAAGCTCGGTAACCAGCTCGGTTCCATCGATTTCGGCGCTACCTACGATTTCCGCACCACCCAGCTATTCGTGTACCGTCAGCAGATTTACGATGTGGGCGCGTTGTCGAAACTGGCCAATGTGCGCGACGGGCTGACGGGTATCTCGTTTAAGAACAAACAGACGGGCAAAACCGGTTGGAGCAAAATCCTGCTCGAATTTTTGTATACCAAAAACCAGGCGGGCGAACTGTGGTCGAAAATCACGAAATCGGGCGACGAAAACTATTATAACAATTATATGTACGGCAGCGGCTGGTCGTACCGCGACCGGGCTATCGGCAACCCGTTCCTCACCCCACGCCACGAAGCCCGGGCGGACCTGCGGTATAAGGAAACCGAATATTTCGTCAACAACCGGGTGATCGCATTCCACGGCGGGTTCATCGGCCGTATCAGCGACGTGAACATTACCACAAAGCTGTCGTTTTCGAAAAACTACGGAACCTACGGGACAAGCCCGATCGGCACCTCGCTGGGCCGGAGACGGGAAGTGCTCGCACCGCCGTATTTCCAGGAAGTGAACCAGTTTTCGGGTTATGTGGAAGGCAGCAAGATGCTGAAAAACAATTGGGAAGTAGGCGTCGCTACGGCATTCGACTCCGGTAAGCTATTGTACGATTCATTCGGCCTGATGCTGAATGTGCGGAAATCATTTCAATTCTAATCCGTCAAAATGAGGTTAACAGGGATCGCCGTTTTGGCGGGCATATTATCGCTTCCCGCACGGGCTCAAACGCCCGCGGCCGGTCCCGGCGTGCCCGGCATTGTCAATGGTTTCCGTAACCCCGCCCTGCTCGATACGGAAGGCAAGCCCTGGGCGCTGAACATCGTTCAGTTCGGCGGCCGCGCCACTTCCAATACCGCCTCCATCCACATCGGCGACCTGGGTAAAAAGGGCGCGGATTTCCTGCGTTCGGATATTCTCGGGACCTCGTCGGTTTCCACCGGCGTGGGCGGACTGGACATCAAAGGCCCGTCGTTTGCATTCCGCGCTTCCGACCGCCTCACGGTCGGCATTACCACCCGAGCCCGCATTCATGCCAATTATGGCGATGTGGACGGCCGGCTGCTGTCGGAAATCGGTGAGATCACGAAAGTGGAACAATCGTACCCGTACCGCCTGCCGCAGATCGCGAATATGCAAACGAGCATTGCCGCATTCACAGACATCGGCGCCACGTTCTCGTACGAGCTCGCACGCACGGACCACCACCGTGTGCGTGTGGGCGGGACTTTGAAATATGTCAATGGCGCCGCGCACACGTCCATCGACGTGTCCGAACTCACCGGCACCATCCGCCTCAATTCCGACCGGGTAAGTTACATTACCGCCGCCACGGGCACAGTTTCGGCGCTCACGGCAGGGAAATTGTTCAACAACTTTTCATTAGGTAACCTGCTCAAACCGCGCAAAGGGAGCCTCGGCGCCGATATAGGGGTGAGCTATGCATTCCACACGTCGGCCGGAGAACCCTGGAAATTCCGCCTCAGCGCGTCCGTCACCGATATCGGAAATATCCGCTACCGGGCAGACAGTGCTTACAGCAAATCCTACGACATCGATATCGCTTCCGACAAGCGGCTGTATTTCAACGGCAGTTTCAATAACTCACTGTTCAGCCGCGCCTCGCGCGTTTTCGACAGCTATCCGCAGTATTTCAAACGCACGGGCCGGCGCAACGACATTTACACGGTGGCATTGCCTGCGATGCTGCACGTCCAGGCCGACTACCGCTTTTCGCCGCAATGGATCGTGAATGCTGCGGCAGGGATGAGCTTGCAGGGACAGCATGATTTGTACAAATTGTATGAAGTGCCGTACATCGCATTGGCACCCAGCTGGGTTCGGAATAATGTAGTGCTTTCCGTGCCGCTGGCTTATCAGGAATATGCGGGCCTAACCGCCGGTGCGAGCGTGCGCTACAAAGGTTTTGCAATCGGCAGCAACAGCATTCTTTCAGCCGTTTTCGGAGGGAAGCAGGTCGATCTGCACATCGGTTATGTGATTTCTTCCCAAAAATAAAAAAGCCGCCCCAAGCTGTGGCGACCTTTCCAAACTAACCTTCAACAATCCCTATTTCACCTATTTTACCAGAATAATGCGTCTGGTGCGTATCATTGCGCCGTTTCGGAGCTGGAACAGGTACGTTCCGTCCGGTTGGCCGCTCAGATCGATCGCCTGGCGGACTACCGCGCCGGTACCGATGGCTTCTCCTTCCCAGATCCGTTGTCCGGCAAGGTTGAACACCGTCATCCGGGCAGCCTGCTGACTGTTCAACCTGAAAATGGCCGTGAGGTGCCCGCGCGTCGGGTTAGGTGCCATAATCAGCGATGCCGGGCCGGTAGGATCGGCTTCTTCCGGGTTCTGCACCATTTCCATTTCTTCCGGTGCCGCTATCCGGCTTCCCGCAGCGCACGTCATGCTCCGCGGCGAGTCCGTCAGGGCAAAAGTGGTACCCTTTACGCGGACGCCTACCGAATGCGCTTTCCCGTCTTTCAGCACCGCCGGGGTCGCTATTTTGAATACATAATTGCCTGTACCGATGCCGCCGGTTTTCAGGGCTTCACGGTAAATGTTGGCAATGCCCGTCGCAAGCACCGTCGTCCCTTCGAATACCTCCACTTCCAATGCATTGGCAGGGAAATTCTTATCCCAAACCCATCCGTTGATGAAGCTGCAACTCGGCGTTTCCATGCGGCCCGCATAGGCATTCACGGGGCAGTTCGAGGTGCGCGGCGAGTTGTTCAGCACGGTGGTCGAGCCTTTCACCCGAATGCTGAGCGCGTGGCTCTTGCCATCCTTCAAAGCCGCCGGCATCGTGATCCTGAAACCGTAATAACCCGTGCCCGTGCCATTGTTTTTCAGATCTTCGCGGTACTGGTCGGCTATGGCTGTGGCGTACACGGTTGTGCCCTCGTACAGCTCCACGGTCACGGCGGTGTTCGGGAAGTTTTTGTCCCAGGCCCAGCCTTTCAGCGATTCGCAGTCGAACCACTCGAAGCTGCCCGCATATTGGTTCACGGCGCAGGTCAATGCACGCGGCGAGTCGGTCAACGTGTAGGAAGTACCTTTCACACGGACGCTCAGCTGGTGCGCCTTTCCATCCATGAGGCTGGCCGGGGTCGCTATTTTGAATGCATAATTGCCCGTGCCGATACCGCCTGTTTTCAGGCTTTCGCGGTAAATGTTGGCTGTGCCGGTAGCATGTACCGTTGTTCCTTCCACTATTTCCACGGTCATCGCATTGGCAGGGAAATTCTTGTCCCAAACCCATCCCGCCACGAACGCGCAGTCGGCTGTCTCGAAACGGCCTTCCCAGGCATTGACGGGGCAGTTCATGGCGCGGGGCGAGTTATTGAGCACCGTCGCAGAGCCTTTCACGCGAATGCTGATGTTATGGTTTTTACCGTCTTTTAACGCCGCCGGCATCGGTATCCTGAAACCGTAATTACCGGTTCCGGTGCCGTTGTTTTTCAAATCTTCGCGGTAATCGCCGGCCGTGGCCGTTGCGTACACGACCGTGCCTTCGTACACCTCCACGGTGACGGCATTGTTCGGAAAGTTTTTGTCCCAGGCCCAGCCTTTGATCGCGTCGCAGTCGAACCATTCGAAACTGCCGGCATACTGGTTCACGGCGCAGGTCAATGGGCGCGGGGAGTCGGTGAGCGCAAATGCGGTGGTCTTCACGCGGACGCCCACCTGGTGCGCCTTGCCGTCCATGAGCGCAGCGGGTACCGGTATCTTGAAACCGTAGTTGCCCGTGCCTTTGCCGGCCGTTTTCAATGCGTCGCGGTAAATGTTAGCCGTACCGGTGGCATACACAGTCGTTCCTTCGAAAATCTCTACGGTCAATGCATTGGCAGGGAAGTTTTTATCCCAAACCCAGCCCTGTATGAAAGCGCAGTCCGGCGTTTCCAGGCGTCCTTCATAGTTGTTGACGGCGCAGTTCACTACCCTGGGCGAGCTGGTCAGCACCGTAGCTGAGCCTTTCACGCGAATGCTGACGTTGTGGTTCTGCCCGTCTTTGAGCGCCGCCGGCATCGGTATCCTGAAACCGTAGTTACCCGTTCCGGTACCGGCCGCTTTCAGATCGTCGCGGTAAATGTTCGCGACGGCGGATACATACACGGTCGTGCCCTCGTACAGTTCCACTTCCACAGCGCTATTCTGCGCGTTTTTGTCCCAGGCCCAGCCTTTAATAGATTCACAGTCGAACCACTCGAAGCTACCCGCATACTGGTTCACCGAGCAGCTCAGCGTCCGCGGGGAGTCGGGCAATGCCATGGCGGTACCCTTCACCCGCACGCTCAGCTGGTGGCTTTTACCGTCCCAGAGCGCCGCGGGGGTTGGGATTTTGAACACATAATTGCCCGTGCCGTAGCCGCCGGTTTTCAATGCCTCCCGGTAAATGTTGGCCACGCCCGTCGCATACACGGTATTGCCTTCGTACACTTCCACGGTCAATGCCGAGTTGGCGTAATTTTTATCCCAAACCCAGCCCTGGATAAAGTTGCAATCCACGTTCTCGAAGCGGCCTACATACTGGTTCACCGGACAATTGACCGGCTTCGGCGAATTGGGTAAGGTATAATTGAAGTTCTGTAAGCTCACGCTGACCTGGTGTGTGTTGCCATCACGCAGGGCGGCCGGTAGCGGAATATTGAAACCATAGTTGCCCGTTCCTGTGCCGTTGGCCTTCAAATCGGCCCGGTAAACGTTCGCTACGGCGGTCGTGAGCGTAGTACTGCCTTCCTTCACCACCACTGTCAATGCGTCGCCGGGATTGTTCTTGTCCCAAACCCAGCCGTTGAGCGTATAACAGTCAGTGCCTTCGAAGCTGCCGCCCAGTGTGCAGTTCAATGCTTTTGGAGAGCCGGAAATGAGCGTTGAGCTGCCTTTTACCCGGATGCTCAGCTGATGGTTGGCACCATCCAGCAATGCGCCGGGCGTCGGTATCGTGAAACCGTAGTGGCCCGTTCCGGTACCATTGGCTTTCAGGTCGGCGCGGTACTGGTCGGCGCGGGCGGTGGCGAGTACCGTGCTGCCCTCCACGAGCTCCACGGTCAGGGCCACGTCGGGGTAATTTTGGTCCCAAACCCAGCCGCTGATGGTCGTACATGCTACGTTTTCGAGGCTACCGATGTAGTTGGTCGGCAAGGTCGAGGCATTTAATGCGGCGAGGGTATAAATGCGGTAATTGTTCGGGACAACCGTCTGGACGGTCGTGATCGATCCGGCGGTGAGTGTGCTGGTGCCGCCCTGGTGGGCTACCTCGTCCACCACGGCCTTGATCGCCTCCCAGCGTGATGTGGACGCATTCCAGCCTGCGATACCAAGCAAACCGAGATTGTTTCCGGTAAGCGCGGCCGCATTGCTCGCAGCATTCCAGGTGAGTGTAATGCGGGATGCATTGGACCCGTCGATGTCCCAGAACTCGGTGGTGCTTACGGTTTTGACGGCGCTATCCTTGTTGGCCGTGGAAAATGGCCCGCCTGCGGGAAGCGATGCCGTGCCCGGGTTTTCCTGGTAATAGGCACCGGTAACGCCGTCGCCATCGGCGCCGAAAGGGCGGTACAAGTTTTTCTGGCCCACCGGGAACAGGAACGAGCCGGTACCGGTCTTCTCGACGTAGCCGTCTACGTGTTTTGCATTGCCGATACCCGTCAGTTTCGCCGTCGCCGGGAAGCTGACGAGCCCGCGTGCCGCCGAGCGGTCGGTTTTGACGATGCCCTGCGCGAATGCCGCTGCGGTCGTGATCAGCACTACCCAGGCCGTAACCCAGCCTTTGTATAAAGTTTTCATATCAATCCAAATCGCTGTAAATAAACCATTTATACATTATCCGGTGATGTTGACACTGTAATCGCCGAGGAATTTGAGCTTCCCGCCCGACTCGACTTTCACGTCCTTGGCCGTGATATTCTGGGCCACATCCACGGTGTGTCCCGAATTGATGCGCACGATGGCTTTGGAATCGGGTACACGGCCGTTCGACCAGATTTCCGGGTTCGGCCAGGAGCCGGAAGCGATCGTTTGCACCATGTCCGAGAAGAGGGAAGTGGTCTTGAAGTCGCGGTAGAGGATCTGGTCGGTTTTGGCATCGGCCGCTCCAAACCAGTCGTTGAGCACGTCGGCGTACACACGGCGGAAGTCGATCTGCATTTTAATGTCGCGGTTGCTCACGCCCGGGCCGGGGGTAGGGGGCAGCAGGCCATTCACGAGATCGGGATTGGTACCGATCACCTGGCGCTTGATGCCCGTTCCGAAGACGAACATCGGCGCGCCAATGCCGTGGTCGGTACCTTTGGAGGCATTGGACGATGCCCGCCGACCGAAATCGGAGAAGGTCATTCCCAGTACTTTATCCTCGATGCCTTGCAGTTTCAAGTCATTCTGAAATGCATAAATGGCGTCTGACAGCTTTTTGAGCAATTGCGCATGCACGCCCTCGGTTGTGCTCGTGCCTACCTGGCCCGAATGCGTATCGAAACCGCCGAGTTCTACATAATAGATCTTGGATTTCAAGCCGCCGTGGATCAGCCGCGCTACGATTTTCAGCTGTTCGGCCAATTCGTTTTTCAGCGAAGCGTCGGGATAAGTACCCATATTCCGGCCCGCATCCGCCGCCGCCTTGATTTCCGAGGCGTAACCGACGGCCAGCACCTGTTTTTGTCTTACATAGGAAAGCAGATCGCCCGCGTCGCAGCAGGGTAACGGCGCATTGACCGACTGGTTATTTTCACCGATAAGCTGGTAAAATGCATTCGGGTCCTGGATATTGACGCCCG
Organism: Dyadobacter beijingensis DSM 21582; assembly: GCF_000382205.1. Classification (GTDB taxonomy): domain Bacteria; phylum Bacteroidota; class Bacteroidia; order Cytophagales; family Spirosomataceae; genus Dyadobacter; species Dyadobacter beijingensis. Next base: position 756,091 of record NZ_KB907789.1, on the reverse strand, counting down.
TGGACACGCCGCTCTGGCCGAACAGCGTCGTTGTCGCGATCTGCCCGATCTGTACCGCCAGCGGGTCTTCCATGTCCGCATTGGGGTAACCTTCCGGATAGCCGGCAAAGCGGTCGTTCAGGTAGCGGCCCGCCCAGCCGGAGGTGGCGTACTGGTTGGCATCCACGCCGGTCATCCAGATGTCCGTCGAGCGGTAATGCGACTGGTCGGGGTTCGGGTATGACACCGAGTTCACGATCGCCAGTTTTCCTTCATTGTACAAATCGCGCATGCCGGTCATTACGGGATGAAAACCGGTTTCGGGTGCGCCGGCGAGTTTCAGCACGTTTGCTTCGGGAATGGCGATGTTGCTCCGCAGGCCGTAGTACTGCGAGTAATATTCGAGCGGGATCACCGTATTGAGGCCGTCGTTGCCGCCCGCGAGATAGATGATCACCAGTACGCGGTCGCTGTTGGCGGCTGCGGTATGTTTGAGCGCTTGTACAAGCGCCGAATTTTTGGCAAATGTCTTGACCCCGAATCCATTCAGCACCACCGGGATCATCAGCGAGGAAGCCGCCGACATAAAATCTCTTCTTTTCATTGACAGCGGGAATTAAAACAGTTGATATTCGGCCATTCTCATCAGGTACCGGAGCAATGCGCGGCAACGCCACAGGATGGTGCTCTGCTTGGTGGTATCATTGGGCGCGGCGCGGTAGGCGTCCCATTCGCGGAGCCAGGTGGTCCGGGCGGCGCTGTTCATCATGAGGATCTTATCAATCAGGAAGTCCTTCTGCTCCTGTGAGAGCTCCAACGGAAAAAGGTTTTTCGTGAACTCGGCCAGCACCTGCTCGGTCGTGATCGCCGGCGTCGTGGCCGGGTTCGCGAAATCGGGCTGGATGGCCCGCAGGCGGCCCAGGATGTCGATGGCAATGTATTGCCCCGGCTTGATTTCGATTACCGACGATACCAGGGTGTCGGTGCGGCGCCCGCGAATGCCGATGAGCGTTTCGTTGATCCAGTTTTTGGAAAAACCCGTCTGATAATAAGCCGGAGAGCCGAAAACCGTGGGCTGATCGAGCAGGTTGAGCTGCAAAAGCTTCATATTATCGGCCAGATGGCTCGCCATACGCCCGAACGCGGCCGGTTCGGCGGTCATGTTGGGAATGGGCATGTCAAAGAGCCGCACCGTACCGATGAGGAATTCGGCAGGCGACTTGATAATGGCCGCTGCATTGCGGCTGTCGAAAAATATCTGGCTCGTGAGCAGCTTTTTGATCACCGGCGCAATCGAGAAGTTGTTGGAAGCGCTGGAAAAGAAAGTCGCCAGTGGGACGATCACATTGTCCTCGATCTCCTGCGTCACATTGGGGTTCACGTAATACCGGTAAAGCCTGCGGCAGATGTATTTCGGCGACTCCGGGTGCCGCACGAGCATATTAATAAGGTCGGCCACCTCGGCGTCGCCCGCCGTGGAGCCGGAGCGGCCGGTAATGACGGTATTGCTGTATTTGGCGGAGAATGTCTTGTCGGAAGTGTCGTGGCGGTCGGGATTGAAGACGGCGTCTATGGTGGTGCTGCCTTCGAGGCGGCGATTTTTCGTTTGCCAGCCCGTCAATACCTGCGCGGCGGTTTTGACGTCCTGCTCGGTGTAGTTGTAGTTGCCGTTGAAATCCTTTTGCCCTACGACAAAAATCTCCTGCAACTCACGGGCGTAGTTTTCATTGGGGTGTTCCTTGGCGTTTTCGTTACCATTCTGGAATGTGAGCATAGCGGGGTCTTTGGTAATGGCAATGGCCATATCCCGGAAGTTCCCCAGCGCGTGCGTGCGCAGCAGGCGCAGGTAGCGGTACATGAAGCGGTAGTCTTCCACCGCCGAATGGATCACCACGAAATGGTTCTGCCAGAATGCGGCCAGCTTTTCGAGGACGGAAGGATAGCCGTTCTGCTCGGCCATTAACCCCACCCACCAGTTTTTGACATAACTGAAATAGGTGTAGCTCAATGCATTCACAAAGGGCTTTTCGATAAATGGCTGGCCGACGTCGCTGCGTGTGCCATCCAGCTCGACCGGTGGGGGCGGCGTTGCGCGGTAAGATGCATTGGCAATGAGGATGTCGACGGCCTGGGAGGCGGTTTTGCCCGTAAAATCGGCTATTTCCTGCTGGGTAGGGCCGAAGGTGGCCCGCCGGAGTAAATGCGCGGCCGTGGAAGCTGTCAAAGGTGTTGTGTAAGTGTCAAGGTATGCCATATGGCGGGGTTACTGACTGGTTGAATTGTTTTCGTTCAGAACAGGCAGGGAAGAAGACATGACATTCCACGCCCGCCCGGATGGTCCGCGGGGTTCGTTGTCACGATAGCCTGGTTTAGGATTTGACCGAGTGCAGAGGATATTGAATGGAACAGGCAGAAACCTCATCACAAACCATCCCCGTCTTTTCACTGTACTGTTCTTTGTAATACAAAATTAATATACAGCTTGTAGAATATCAAAGTATTTCTACAAAAATAATACACAAATTTTGTACAGCGTGAGATATTGTACGACGACGGGAATCTGTTGTATTTCACCGGAAAAAAAGGGGTAACTACCTGCCGGCGAGTGCTTCCTGGTGTCGCCAGAGGTCCTGGAACACCGGGCTGTTCCGGTAGAGGTCGTCGAAAGTCCCCTCGTCGATCAGGTGGCCATCGCGGAGAATGTAGACGTAGTCGAATTTGGCCAGCAAATGCAGTCGGTGCAGGGTGGATACGACCGCCTTTCCCCGAAACTCGGCGAACATTTTGTCGTAAATCATGGATTCCGTTTTCGGGTCGATGCTGCTGGTAGGCTCGTCGAGGAGCACGATGTCGCTTGCGCGGGCCGCGAGGATGCCGCGTGCGAGGGCCAGACGCTGTTTCTGGCCGCCCGAGAGGTTTACGCCCTTTTCCTGGATGTTCGATTCGAGGCCGTTCGGCAGTTTGTCGACCACATCGGCGAAATGCGCCGTTTCGCAAACCTGCATGATGTCGCTCTCTTCGAATGGCAGGCCGAGGGTAATGTTGTAAGCGATGGTATTTTCAAAAATTTCGGGGTCCTGCGGGAAGAGCGTCACCTGGTCGGAGAGCATTTCAATGGCGGCGTCTGTCCGGCCGTCGATCGTCACCTTTACGTCCTTTTCCGGTTGATATAATCCCCTTAACAATGCCAGCAGCGTGCTTTTTCCGCTGCCGCTTTCGCCGATGAACGCAATGCGCTGGCCGCGGCGGATGCGGATATCGAGGCTGTGGAGGCTGTGGGCCTGTTTTCCGGCGTCGTACACTTCGCCGTGGGAAAAGTTGAGGTTACTGATGCGGATTTCCTGCCAGTTTTCGGGGAGCTCGCCGGCCTCGTCTACGCGGTGGTGTTCGCGATAAGCTTCGCCGATGGCGCGGGCGGTTTGCACTTCGGTATTGTAGCGGATGATTTCCGTGTATTGCCAGGCAATGTCCTGGAATACGCTGGTAAACTGGTTGACATAGCTCAGCAGCGTCACAAGCCCGCCCACGAGAAACACCTCGCCGGGTATATAATGCTGGTACACATACCCGAGCGTCACCACCACGTAAATGATCCCGATGAAAATACTCGCCACGAACCACTTCCATTCATTAATCACTACCGACCGGCGGAAAGGCGGGAAAACGTCTGCAACCTTGCCCATCAGGCTCACTTTCATGCGCTTTTCGAGCCTTAGGGTGATCACAGTAATGATATTGGATAGGCTATCGAACAGCGTCGACGATACGATGTGCTCCTTTTCGTTCGACTCGTCGAGGGCCTTGATGAACGGCTTATCGAATTTGAATATCACATACACATTGATGACGCCGATCAGCACGCCGATGGCGCCGAACAGCGGCGAGAACCAGATGATCGCCACGAACGAAAACACGAATTTGGCAAATGCATGGAGGAACATGAAGCCGTTCTGGAAGAAGTCTTTCAATGCTTCATAGGCTTTACGGATGCGGTTGATCGTCGCGCCGCTGTGGTGGTCCTGGTGCCAGCGAATGGGCAAATGCAGCGACTGATGGTACAGTTCGTCGAGGAAATTACGGCTGAGGTCGAATGCCAGCTTCCGCTCCATCACGCGGGCGGGCCCGTGAAACGCCCATTCGAGCAGGGTCAGGCCCAGGTAAGCGCCCGCGTAGAGCCACACATTGCGCAGCGTACCTTCCGCGTCCTGCTGGATCGACTGGATAAACCATCCGTACAGCAGCGGATGCGCCGCCAGCACGAGGTTGGCCATGACAAACATACCGTACACGAGCAGGTACCGGCCGCGCTGCTGCCGGGCATAGCGCCAGGCGGTGGCCAGCAAAGACAAATAGGGGTTCTTCATTGCAAAAATCGGTGGTTGGGAGCGCGGCATTCCGCGCCCCGGCACATACAACCCCAAAATGCCGCCGAAGGTTGCCGGCCGGTGGGTAAACTTTGTGTGAAGAATCAGTAGTTTTTAGGAGTTTGCGGTTTAATTACACGTTAACCGATTTTTACAAACCAACCTTTCTGAACTACCAAACCGGAATTTTTATGAAAAGACTAATGCATGTTTTTTGCAGCGCCGTTTTGCTGAGCATTGCCCTTGGAATTTCTGCACACGCACAGGACGGCTGGATCAGCCTGTTCAATGGAAAAGATTTTACCGGTTGGAAAGTCGGTGCGAATGCGGGTTCCTTCACCATTGAGGACGGCACCATTAAAGTGGCCGGGCCGCGGGCGCATCTTTTCTACGAAGGTCCCATTAAAAACCATATGTTTAAAAACTTCGAGTTCAAGGCCCAGGTGAAAACGACGCAAGGCTCGAACTCCGGTATTTTCATTCACACCGCTTACCAGGAAGATGGCTGGCCCGCACAAGGTTACGAAGTGCAGGTGAACCAGTCGCACACGGACTACAAGCGCACCGGCAGTCTCTATAATGTGGTGGACGTGAAGGAAACCTACGTGAAGGACGGCGAATGGTACACCGAGTACGTGAAGGTAGAAGGCAAGCACATTACCATCAAAATCAACGACAAAGTGGTGGTGGATTACGAAGAAACGGACGTGGACAAGCGCCAGGGCGATATGAAGAATAAATTCCTGAAACAGGGTACATTTGCATTGCAGGCCCACGATCCGAAGAGCGTGGTGTATTATAAAGACATTCAGGTACGCCCGTTGACCGAGTGACGGCCGACTGATTAAACCGCATTGCTTCCGATGGAAGAAGAAGTTCATTTCGAATCGATACTGGAACGCCTCCCCAAAAAGGGAGGCGAATTTTATATGATGGTACCCGACGACGTGGCCGCGCAGTTCACCGAGGGGCGCAAGCCTGCCCGTGTGCGTTGCGTGATCAACGGTACCGTGCATTTCCAATGCGCCATCCGGCCCAGGGGCGGGGGAGGGTTTTACATGAATGTGGCTACCCAGCTGCGTCAGCAGGGCAAGCTGGTATTGGGCCAAAAACTACAAGCGGCCGTTCGCAAGGACGACAGCGAATACGGCCGCGATATGCCGGAAGAATTGCAGGAACTGCTCGCACAGGACGAGGAGGCGAAGCGGCTTTTCGAAAATGCCAAACCCGTGAACCAACGGGCGATCATCCATTACATCGCCAGCGCCAAATCGGTGCAGGTAAGGATCGACCGGTCCATTATGATGACTGATCGTCTTAAAGCTGGACGAATTACGTAACGACCTGTCAGGAATGGTCAAGTGTTGTCATTTGTAGTCATATATAGTCGCGTAATAAGAGAAGAACAATACTGGGCTATTCCTGTCAATACCTGACAACAAATGACGAAAAAACGTCACTCGTCGCGATTCGTGACGTTCCGGTACTGGCTCGGCGAGATGCCTTCGGATTTGCGGAATTGCCGGCCGAAGTAGTTCAGATCGGAGAAGCCGAGCTGGTAGCAAATGTCGGAAATGCTGTCTTTGGTATTGGACAGCAGCTGCTTGGCCTTTTTGATTTTCTCCCTTAATATAAAATCCAGCGGGCTGATACTGAACTCGCGCTTGAATGCGCGGTAGAACGACGCCCGGCTCATGCAAGCCTTCTCGCTCAGGTCTTCCACCTGGATCTTTTCATTGATATTGGCTTTGATATAATTCACGACGAATGCCAGCGGGCTGTCTTCGTGAATGTAGGAAGCGTCGTCGGTGGCGGCGAGGTGCTGGGTTTGGATGATGTGCACGATCAGTTCCTGCAAGGTAAGGTCGGCGAGGATGTCCTTGCCCAACGCGGTACCCGAGCAGATTTTGATGAGCTTATTGAGCGTTTGCGCGAGTTCGATATTGTTGAGGAAATGGTACTGGCTATGCTGCAACGACCAGAACTGCTGCCTGCCTTCGCGCGGGTACATCTCGCTGAGCCTGTCGACGATTTGCTGGATTTTCATCTGGTCGATGGCAAGGGCGATGCATTGGGTCGGGTTTTCTTTCGCGGCTTCGGGAAAATCGATTTTCATCGTCACATTGGCCGGTACGAGCACCGTTTCGCCGGGCAGGTAGTCAAAACCCGGCTGATCGAACAAATGCATGACTTTTTTGCCCCGCAGCATGCTCGTCACGACAAAATCGGGGAAGGTGAGCGGCACCAATGCCGAGGGCTGCAAGGTTTCGAACAGGTTCAGCTCACAGTTTTCCAGCGTGAATGCCCTCCGGTTCTCCACCAATGTCTTCAACGATTTCTCTCCCGAAACCGCCACCTGATCCAATCTGAAACCTCCCGCCATTGTTTCTTTATTTTAAACCGAAAAACCTGTCATAATCCCCGAGCTCCTGCCACACCATACCACATACGACTATCACTGACCACTCCTGACTATCACTGACCACAAATGGCCTCTCCTCCCTTTCCTCCATCCAATAAATATAATTGTTTTTCGAAAAAATGAGATAATTATCCTAACACTTGACACGATCGTACCAATGATTAACGGCTTGCGGGGCTAGGTTTGTATTATCAATCATTTCTAAAAATAACCTTTCATCATGGAGACGATCACCGAAAGCCCAGCAGTGGAAAGTAAGACGTACAGCAGTGAAAATCTGGCTAAGCGGCCTGATTTCAAGGAAAAATATGAGAATTATATCAACGGAAAATTCGTAGCGCCTGCCAAAGGCGAGTATTTCGAAAATATTTCACCGATCGACGGCCAGGTGTTCACCCAAGCTGCCCGCTCGACGAAAGAAGATGTGGAAGCGGCCCTGGATGCGGCGCACGCGGCTTTCCCGGCTTGGAGCAAAACTTCGGCCGCCAACCGCAGTAACCTGCTGCTGAAAATCGCACAGGTGATCGAAGACAATCTCGAATACCTCGCGACCGTCGAAGCGATCGATAACGGCAAGGCGATCCGCGAAACCCGTGCCGCCGATTTGCCGCTTTGTGTCGACCATTTTCGCTATTTCGCCGGGGTGATCCGTGCCGAGGAAGGCAGCGTTTCCGAACACGACGAGAACACCGTTTGCATTAACCTGCACGAACCGCTGGGCGTGGTGGCACAGATTATACCCTGGAACTTCCCGCTCCTGATGGCGACCTGGAAAATCGCGCCTGCGTTGGCGGCAGGTAACTGCGTGGTGGTGAAGCCCGCCGAGCAGACACCGACCTCCATTATGGTACTCATGGAGCTGATCGGCGACATCCTGCCTCCGGGGGTGCTCAATATCGTAACGGGCTTTGGGGTGGAAGCGGGCAAGCCGCTGGCATCCTCGCCGCGCGTAGCCAAAGTCGCATTTACGGGTGAAACCACCACCGGCCGGCTCATTATGCAATATGCTTCGGACAACCTCGTGCCGGTGACGATGGAGCTGGGCGGCAAGTCACCGAACATTTTCTTCCCGTCGGTCATGGACGCGGACGACGAGTTCCTCGATAAGGCCATCGAAGGTGCCGTATTGTTCGCATTGAACCAGGGCGAGGTTTGTACGTGCCCGTCGCGTATGCTCGTGCATGAAAGTATTTACGATAAATTCATCGAAAGGGTGATCCAGCGCACGAAAGCCATTAAAATGGGCCACCCGCTCGACGGTACCACGATGATGGGCGCGCAGGCTTCGAACGACCAGTACGAAAAGATCCTGTCGTACCTCCAAATAGGCAAGGAGGAAGGAGCGGAAGTGCTCACCGGCGGCGCGGCGCAGACATTCGAGAACGGCATTTCGGGCGGGTACTACATTCAGCCGACGATTTTCAAAGGCCACAACAAAATGCGGATCTTCCAGGAAGAGATATTCGGGCCGGTCGTATGCGTGACGACATTTAAAACCACGGAGGAAGCCATTGCCATTGCCAACGATACGCTTTACGGATTGGGCGCGGGCGTATGGACGCGCGACGCGCACGAGATATACCAGGTACCACGGGCGATCCAGGCGGGTAGGGTGTGGGTGAATAACTACCACGCCTATCCCGCCCACGCTCCGTTCGGCGGGTATAAAAAGTCGGGTTTTGGTAGGGAAAACCACAAAATGATGCTGGGTCACTACCGTCAGACCAAAAATATGCTGATCTCGTACGATAAGAACAAGCTGGGATTTTTCTGAGGATGTTATGACCGAGCGCGTATTGATCACTCCCGAAGCTGAAAAGGTCCTGGACCGGCTTCGGGAGGAGTATGGAGAGTTGATGTTTCACCAGAGCGGCGGATGCTGCGACGGCTCACAGCCCATGTGTTTCCCGAAAGGAGAATTCCGGGTGTCGGAAAGCGATGTGTTGCTGGGGGAAATAGGGGGCTGTGCGTTTTTTATGAGCCGCGACCAGTTCGAGTACTGGCAGCATACCCAGCTGACGATCGACGTCGTGCCGGGCCGTGGGGCGAGTTTTTCCCTTGAAATCCCGCTGGGCGTGCGTTTTATTACCCGTTCAAGACTTTACACGCATGAGGAAGCAAGCGATCTGACGGCCATCAACGTCTGAAAACCGTATTAATTTGTGCAGGTGTGGAGCCCTCGTGTAGTGAATCTTTTACACGATGGTTTCACACCTTTCTTGTCATTATGGCACTTCTTGGTTATATTTGTTCAAATCGAGCGGTTTGCTGACTGGGAAAATCAAGGTCAGCTATATCTATAACACATCTGTAAATCAACGGATTTGCGGATTTTAAAAGCTGAATTTTGAATTTCAACGAATTTGAACTCCACGAAGACGTGCTAAGCGCCGTGGATTCCATGAACTACCAGCAGGCGACGCCTATCCAGGAACAAGCTATTCCACACATTCTCAGCGGTAAGGACCTTCTTGCATGCGCTCAGACGGGTACCGGCAAAACCGCCGCCTACCTCATTCCCATTCTCGACAAAGTTGCCCACGAAGCCAACGAACATACCGGCGCGCTGATCCTGGTGCCTACCCGCGAGCTGGCGGTGCAGATCGACCAGCAGATCCAGGGCCTCGGCTATTTCGTCGGTGCGACCAGCATTGCCGTGTACGGTGGTAACAAGGGGCCGGAATGGGACCAGCAGAAAAAGGCATTGACCCAGGGAGCGGACATTATCATCGCCACACCCGGCCGGCTTATTGCCCATTTGCAGTTGGGGTATGTGAATTTCAGTACGTTACGCCACCTGGTGCTCGACGAGGCCGACCGGATGCTCGACATGGGCTTCCTGGGCGACATTCTCAAAATCATGAGCTTCCTGCCCTCCGTGCGTCAGACGCTGATGTTTTCGGCCACCATGCCGCCCAAAATCGGCGACCTGGCGAAACGCATCCTGCAAAATCCCGAAGAAATCAGGCTCGCGGTATCGCGACCGGCCGACCGGATCGATCAGCAGTTTTATTTAGCCAAAGACGAGCAGAAATTGCCCCTGCTGATGCATTTACTCAAAGGCGTCGAAAATATCAGCATGGTGTTGTTCACATCCCGTAAATCGAATGTGGAGCCGATCGTGCGGGCATTGCGGAAGCTGGGCCTGGGCGCACACGGCATTTCGTCTGATTCAGAGCAGGGTGAGCGCGAAATTGTACTGCGCGATTTCAAAAACAGGCAATTCCCCATCCTCGTTGCGACTGACGTACTATCCCGCGGCATAGATATTGATAATCTCAGCCATGTGGTGAACTACGACGTCCCCCGCGATCCCGAAGATTACGTACACCGTATAGGCCGTACGGCACGGGCCGAATCCAAGGGAACGGCCATGACCTTTATCAATGAGCACGATCAGAAATATGTATTGAAGATCGAACGTCTTTTTGAGAAGGAATTGGAAAAGAAATCCATTACCGCAGACCTGGGATTGGGCGATGCTCCGGCATTCGAGCCGCAACGGTTTCGTTCGGGAGGACGTACTGGTAGTAGCAGCAGGAATAAGAAGAAAAAAGATGGTGCCGGCGGAGGTCATGGAGGATCTTCGAGAAAACCGCACCGCGAAGCAAAACCCCGGGATACTAACAGCGCCGGACCGGCGCCCGTGGAAGCTGCCGGCGCAGCTGTTGCCACTGCCGATGCAGCGGCCAACGGAGCTGCCAAGGCGAAGCGAAGAAACAAACGGAGGAGGCCGAAGAAAAACCCGGCAGCCCCGACAAACCCTACTGAGGTACAAGCCTCTTGATCAGTGTTGGTCAGACGTGAGCATTCATTTGTCTTGCTTTATCGTCATGAAAGAACTTAAATTACGTACACTTGGACCGTTTGATAGATTGGATAAGGAATTATAAATTCAGCGTATCCGATCCTCCCATTATCACGATGGAAGGCTTGTTTTCGCTGTTGCTGCTTCTGCTTCTGAGCCTACTCGCAGTATTTTTCCACCTTGTCCGCATCCTCTTCAACTCGCCGGTCGACTTTTCTCTCGACTGGAACCTCTTCCTGAGCTGGATACCGCTCATTATCGCTTTCCTCGCGGATAACCTTACCAAGCGTTTCGGGCATATTCCGGTGGTTCTGGGCATGCTTAGCATTGCCTGGCTGGCATTCTTCCCGAATGCGCCGTACATGATCACCGACCTCGCGCACCTGACCGTGGATTACCAGCGCGACCTGACCTGGCACGACACCATCATGCTCTTCTCGTATGCGGAAGTAAGCCTCTTCAACGGGCTGGTGTCGCTTTACTGGATCCACCGCTCGTGGCGCCGGGTATTCGAGCGCAAGCCGGCCAACCTGCTGTTGCTGGTGAGCCTGCCGATGGCGGGCTTCGGGGTGTACCTCGGGCGGGTACGGCGGATGAACAGCTGGGACATTATCCACGAGCCGGGCCTGATCATCAACAACCTGATCGAGAGTCTGCTAGACCGGACGGCCTGGGTTTTCGCGATGGAAATCGGGATGTTGCTCGGTATATTATATCTGGTATTGTGGGGGGTGATCCGTTTCAGGATCCGCCATTCGAGGAAGAGCCAATAGGAGAATGGTCAAAAAATAGCTTCTTTTGCCTTCACGATCGATTCATACTATCACAACATGCAGATCTCGGATAATGTAAAAGAGTCGTATTCCGCCCAGTATGACGAGAATATGGTGGAATGGCGCAATACGGGCGCGAAGTTCAAGGCGAAGAATATCGTCGCGCTTTCAAAGCATATCAGTTTCAAAAACGTGCTCGAAGTAGGGGCAGGCGAAGGAAGCATTCTGAACTGGCTGGCCCAATGGGATTTCTGCAACGACCTCAACTGTGTGGAAATTTCCGAAAGCGGTATTGAGCGCATCAAGTCCAAAAATATCCCCAACCTGCACGATATCCTGCTGTTTGACGGCTACAAAATACCGTATCCCGACAACCATTTCGATCTTGTGATCTGCTCGCACGTACTCGAACACGTGGAGCACGAACGCATGCTCCTGCGCGAGATCAAACGCGTTTCCAAATACCAGATTTTCGAGGTGCCGATCGACTTTTCGTTCTATGTCGACCGCAAGTTGAAGCATTTCCTGTCCTACGGGCACATTAACATTTACACGCCCTCGCTGTTCAGGTTTTTGTTAAAATCGGAGAATTTCGAGGTCGAAAAAGACATTTGTCACCTCTACGACGATGCGGTGCTGAAAATGCAGTTCAGGAACAATGCGAAGGGCTATTACGTCACGAAGTTCAAGCACGCATTGCTGCGGCTTTTTCCCTATTTCCTGGGTATTAAACCTAACTCATACGCCGTGCTGACTTCGAAAACCGGGAAAGAACTGTCCATTTTTTGAGTGAACGACGATCCTTTATTGCTGGAAATCCTTTACCAGGACGAATGGCTCGTGGCCATTAACAAGCCTAATGGCCTGCTCGTCCACCGGTCGCCCATTGCGAGCGACGCCGATGTATTTGCCGTACAGCTCCTGCGCGATCAGCTCGGGCAGCGCGTATACCCGGTCCACCGTCTCGACCGCAAAACTTCCGGCGTGCTGCTGTTTGCACTGGACGAAAATACCAACAGCGCAATGCAGCAGCAGTTCATGGAAGGACAGGTCACTAAGACTTATCAGGCCATTGTGAGAGGCTACGCACCCGATAGCGGCAAAATCGACTACCCTTTGAAGCGCGACGATGGCGTGACGCAGGATGCCGTGACTTTTTTTGAAACATTACTCCGCACGGAAGTGCCTTTCCAGGTCGGCAAGCATCCAACTTCCCGCTATTCGCTCGTGCAGCTCAATCCCGAAACCGGCCGGATGCACCAGCTGCGCAAGCATATGGCGCACATTCTCCACCCCATTATCGGCGATCGGCCACACGGCTGCAACAAGCAGAACCGCTATTTCAAGGAGCATTTGAATATGATGCAGATGATGCTCCACGCATTGTCGCTGGAATTTATCCATCCCATCAAAAAAGAGCCTGTACAAATACAGGCTCCCTACCAGCCGGAGTTCCGGCGAATGCTCGATGTATTGACGCTCGATATTAGTTAGGCCGGAACTTCACGACCTTGTTATCCAGCGGGTTCACGGTTTGCAGGTATGCGTAAATGGCGCGCAAATCGGTTTCCTTCATACCGGCATACATCATCCACGGCATGGCCGTGTTCATATCTTTCGGTCCGACTTTGGCTGGTTTGTAAGTAGAATCCGCATAGGCCTTGAACCGCTTCACGAACGCGTCGGCCGTCCAGCTGCCGATCCCGTTGGTTTTATGCGGTGTAATGTTGGCCGAGGTAGTAATGCCGTTCGGCATCTGAAACTCCATCCCGCCGCCATAATCCGTGCCGGGCACCCGCTGGCCTTTGTCGCGCTTGCTATGGCATTCCACGCAGCCAGAGGCGTTGGCCATATACCGACCGTACGCCACCTGGTCGGTTTCGGCCGGGCGTTTGGTAAGGTTGGCTTTCGTCGGCATCGTGTTGATGATGAAGTTGACGGGGAAATCGGCTTCGGCGGGCTGAATATCGTGCTTCACAGGTGCAAGCGTGCGAATGTAGGCGATGACGCTGTAAATATCTTCCTCATCCAGCTGGCCGTAATTCAGGTACGGCATAATAGGGAACAATGCGTGGCCGTCGCGGCTCTGGCCCGTGGTGATGGCCCTGAACACCTCGCCGTCGGTCCAGCTGCCGATGCCGTACGGGGTAATATTTCTTGCATAGAATACGCCGGGGAAGCCCATATCGCGGCTAAACAGCTCGCCGCCGCCCCCGAAGTTGCCCGAAACGAGCGGTGCCGAGAACAGCGACCAGTCGCGCGTGCTGTGGCAATCCATACAGACGGTTACGTGGTTGGCGAGGTATTCACCACGGGCGACGCGCTCGGGCGTCCTTTCGACCGTGATCACCGGCGCATCGCCCGTGTCGGGCAAGGCGGTTTTGACATAGGTGGCCGCCGCAGCGACGGCCAGCACGAGTACCAATAGCAGGATACCCGCGATTCTGAGTAACTTTTTCATCAAGAGAAGGACAGTAAATGGTGAATAGGATGGTGGTAATGTACAATAAATCAGGCGATTCTCAATCGCTTAATTATTTAGCGAAAAGCGGATACATACTGCAACGTTTAAATGCAACAATGTGTCTGAAAGTGAAACTTCAACCTTCAAGCCATGAGAAGTACTTTACTTGCCGCGGGCATCGCGCTGCTGATGTCGTCGTGCTACAACCGGGAATCCGAGCCGTTTGTCGGTAACGTGAAATTCGACGGAACGGGGTACCGGCCGGTGTACAAAAATGCCGAAGACGTTGCCAAAGTGGAAGTTTCCGCCGCCCAGGCGCTCAAAGAACCGGGCAAGATCTACACATTCGGGCGCTATCTGTTTATCAATGAGCTGGGAAAGGGCATCCACGTAATCGACAATGCCGATTCGACAAAACCGGAAAACCTTTCATTTATCTCGATTACGGGGAATTACGATATCGCCGTGAAAGACAACTGGCTGTACGCCGACAACCTCTCCAACCTGCTCGTGATCGACATATCCGATCCCAAAGCGCCCAGGCTTACCAAGACGATCGCCAATGCGCTGCCAGTGCAGAACTACCCGCCGATGACGGGCATTTATTTCGAGTGCGCAGATCCCAAAAAAGGCGTCGTAGTGGATTGGGAGAAGGTTTCGATGGACAAGCAGCCCAAATGCTACCGCTGACGGATTTTGAAATACACATGATTTGAAAAAATACCGGCTATGAAAAAAATAATACCTCTGCTGTTCCTCGTGCTGGCCGCCGCCGGCCTGATGCTCATCCTGAATGCCTGCAGCGATAACATGGGCGACTCCGGCGTAAACCCGCAAACCGGCACCGGTGGCTCTATGGCACGCTTCGCCATTACGGGCAACACACTTTACATTGTTTCGAAACAATCGCTGGAAGTATACGATATCAAGGACGGCGGTAACCCGGCCAAAACCATCAGCCGGAATATGGGTGTGGGGATCGAAACGATTTTCCCCTACAAACAAAACCTGTTTATCGGCGCCATGGACGGCATGTACATTTATAACAATGCCACGCCTGCGAACCCGATTTTGATGAGCAAATTCACCCACGTGATGTCGTGCGACCCGGTGGTGGTGCAGGACAAATATGCGTATGTGACGCTCCGTGCAGGAGTTAATTGCCGGCCGGGCGGCTCGTTCAGCTCGCTGGACGTGGTCGATATCAGCGATCCCACACGCCCCGCGCTCGTGAACAGCCAGACGGTCGATTCGCCGTTCGGGCTCGGTGTTTCGGGTAAAAAGCTGTTCGTATGCGAAGGCGATAAGGGGTTCCGCGTGATGGACATTACCGACCCCGCGAAACCTGTGCACCAGCGGTACTACCAGGATCTGCCTTCATACGACGTCATCGTGCGCGGCAAACACCTGATCATCACCGGAAAAAAAGGACTGTTCCAATACAGCTTCGACGATTCGGACAGCATTCGGTATCTAAGCCAGATCCCCGTGCTATGAGGCGGACATGCATTACGCTTTTGATATTGTTATGCCCATTTCCGAAGGTTTTCGCGCAGTTCGATGTGGAATCGGCCAAACGGCATGTGATTGTCAAATTTTCGCCAATGGCGATGTTCGACTATGACAATACCGTTCAATTCGGTGTGGAAGTGCCGTTGGGGAAGGGCGATGTGTCCATCCAGCAGGACCTCGGTTTCGGGCATTCGTCGTTCAATTTCGGCTACCAGGACCGCGACTGGATGCCTGACAAACAAACTTTCAAAAGCCGCACGCATCTGCAATTCTATTTCGTGGAAAAACGGCGGATGCGCGCTTACATCGGGCCGGAGTTTTTGTTTAAAAAAGTCGTATACCGCGAAAACCAGTGGATAGGGCGGGATTGCACCGGCGGGTTTGGCCCGTGCAGTTTTTTCCAGAACCAGGATGTACGGGTGGACAGGAACGTCGGCGCGCTGCATGCCCGTTTTGGCTGGCAGTTCGTTACGCCAAGCCGGATCACGATCGACCTCTTCACCGGCCTGGGCTTCCGGTACGTATTCACCACCTCGCACACCCCCGGCGTGCCCGATTCGGAGATCCGCGGCATCGACGACTTATGGGAGAATGCCAGGCCCGGTAAGAGCGATATAATGCCCAGCATTGTCCTGGGCGTTCATTTCGGGGTTATTTTGGGAAAATACCGGCGGTAGGCAAGCCGTCGGGTCATGCTATTAGCCCTATATTTTGAATTGTAATGTCAGGTAAAAGCCCCGCCCGTCGGACGGCAATATGCCAGGGCCTGGGTAGCCTGTGGCGCGGCGTGTGAAATACATCTCGTTGGTCAGGTTGTTGACACTGCTCTCGACGCGAAACCTCTTCCATTCGTAGGAAAGACTTGCATCCATGATTTTGTAGGCCGGGATAAGTCCTACAACCGACGACACGCCGCCGTCCACCGCATTGGTTGCCTCGGAGTACTGGTCCGTCAAATGGGTGAACTGGAATGAGCCTTTCAATTTCTTATAGCCGAGCCGTAAGCCGGTTTTAAGGTTCACCTTCGGTACAAACTCCACCTGGTTGCCCTGTACACCGGGTATTTCGCTCCGCCTGTATTCCGATTTGATGAATGCGACATTCGCGAACAAAACGCCGCTCCAATCCGCATTGTCCGGGCGCGCCAGGCGGAGGAAATCGGCCTCGGCGTAGGATTCAATGCCCATGATGATCGCCTGGCCGACATTGCTGCGGAGGCGGAGCACGCGGTTGCTTTCGTCATAGAACTGCACCTCGCCGATGCGGTTGTCGTAATTGAGGTAAAACAAACTGACATCGTAATTGTACAGCGTCGTCTGGTGGCTGCGGACACCGAGATCGATCGAATAGCCTTTCTCGTCTTTCAGGTTCGGGTCGATGACCGACGACGGGTTAGCGATCCGCATGTCGCTGAACGTGATCGAGCGGTAGTTTTGCGAGATATTTCCATACAATTCCATCTTGTCAACCGGCTTGTAGCCGATGCCGATGCCCGCCAGCAGGAAGTGGCGGCCATTGGTGCGGTACTCGTCCGTTCGCGAAATGTTGATCACATTGCCGGCCAGGTCGCGCGCGATGTTGCCGTAATAGCCGTCGGCAGTCGTTTTAATGTACTCAAAACGGAGGCCTGGCGTGACCGACAGTTTCTCGTTCAGGTAAAAGATGTTTTCGGCAAAAAGTGAAATGTTGCGGTTCGGGAAGCGGTAATCGTAGGTAATAAAGCGGTCGGGCTCGACGAAATTGAAATCGGCGTCCTTGCCCTTCGAGCCGAGGCCCTGCAGATTGTGGTTATACCCATAATAATACCGGCCGCCCAGGAGCAGTACCGACATTTTCTTGGCAACGCTATACCGTTTCAGGTAGCGCGCTTCTGCGCCCCAATTCGTAAAATCGCCCTTAATGAGGTCGCGCTCGCTGTTGTCGTCGATCGTCGCCACGCGGTTGGGACGGAAACCGAGCGAATAGCGGTTCGCCGCCAGTCCGAAAATGCGCAGGTTAAACTCGTTGCCGGCATTGAAACGGTGGTCGAAATGCAATGCTGCCATATTCCAGTTGACCTGGAACCAGTTGCGTTCGCGGTTGGTCTGGCGGGGATTGTCGGCGAACATGGCGTCTGAAAGACCGCCCGGCTGCTTGGCCAGGTAATGCATGTGCGTTACGTCGAGGCCGATCGTCGTTTTTTCGGATATTTTGTAGTCGAGGTCGGTGTAGAAGGTGTAATTGTTGAAAAGCGAGTTCGCGCGCCAGCCGTCAGCCCGTTTGTATTGGAAAAAAGTGTAATAGCTCAATTTCCCCACCGTGCCGCTTGCGCTCGTGAACGCATTATAAAACCCGAACGAACCCACGCTTTGCCGCGCTACCACTTCGATTTTGCGGTCCTGCACCGGTTTTTTCATGACAAAATTGATCAATCCGCCAAACTGCGTGCCATATTGCAGCGAAGCTGCACCACGCACAATCTGGATCTTGCCAACGGCTTCGATTGGAGGGGTATAGTAGCTTTCGGGGTAGCCCAGTGCATCGGCGCTGATGTCGTGGCCGTTCTGACGGACGTTGAAGTTGGCGCTCCGGTTCGGGTCGAGGCCGCGGCCGCCGATGTTAAGCTGCAAGCCGCCGCCTTCATTTTCCCAGATATTCAGTCCCGCCACGCGCGAATACACCTGCCGCGCATTGTTCGTCGAGAGGTTCGCAACCAGCTGGTCGGGCGTGATCACTTCCGATTTTTTACCCTCATAAATACCCATACTCTCCACGCCGCGCAGCCGCGAGAACCCGAAATCGGCCGCTTTCTCCTTGACTGTCAATTCGTTCAGGTTCTGGTCGGAGGAAGACAGGTAGAATTCAAAATGCAGGGCTTTGCCTTTGGCATTGAAATGCTTTTTCTGGATATGGTAATCCGAAACGGTCGTTTGCAGCGTATAAGCGCCATCGGGAATAGAGACGAATGTGAAACGGCCTTCCTCGTCGGTGACGGTCGTCAGGTTTTCGCTCAGGAATATCGTGCAGGCCGCGATCGCCGTGCTGTCCGTTTTAGACAGAATACGGCCCGTCAGTCGCGTTTGAGCGAGTGAAATGGTGCTGACGAGCAGCAGGAGGGGCAAATATTTATAAACCTTTAATTTCATCTTTAAATGGGGTAATCCAGGATTTGTGCCGGAACGACTCGCTTTCTTTCGCGAGGTCCAGGTCTGGGGCGACGAGCGGCTTGCCCGTGCGGCCGTTGAGGGCCACATAGGAGTCCACGTAAACTTGCGGGGCCGTGAAGCCGTGCGCGGCGTAATGGTCGCGCAGGATGTGCGCATATTGCAGGATCATATCGGGCTGGGTGGACATCATTTTCTCCTGCAAGCGCGTCAGGAAGTCGTTGTTATTGACGACCTGTCGCTTTCCGGTGGCGTCCGTAACGGTAAATTGCGTGTAACCCGCTTTTTCCATCAGCATCACCCGCCATGAGAACCGGTAACCTTCTTCGGTCCAGAAAAGCTCGTCGGAATAGAGCAGGTACCGGAACGGAAAGATGATTTGGAATACAAAAAACAAGACAAAAATGCCCTGGACCATTGGTAATGCCAGCCCCGGAAAATAGTACCGGCCACCCGGACTAATGTGCTCCCGGCGCAGTTTCAGTGCCGAACTTACGCGATCGATGATTTTCTGGTGAAATGCAGCGGGAAAGAATATCAGCGCCGTGACGATCATTACGTACGGAAACATGCCGATAGGGAAGAGCAGCGACGTGAGCAAGTGGAACACCACTACCGAAGCATAGGCAAATGGTCGCGTGCGGCGGTTCCAGAGCAGAAATCCTACACTGAGATCGTATATGCAGCCGATCCAGCTGAATGCGTAGGCGGTTTCGACGTGGTTGAACAGCGGTCCCAAAATGGGCACGTCGTTT
This sequence comes from Dyadobacter beijingensis DSM 21582, assembly GCF_000382205.1. GTDB lineage: Bacteria > Bacteroidota > Bacteroidia > Cytophagales > Spirosomataceae > Dyadobacter > Dyadobacter beijingensis. Next base: position 736,871 of record NZ_KB907789.1, on the reverse strand, counting down.
TTGGCGGGCAGCCATATCCGGAGCGGTAATGCTTCCAGCAGCCAGTCGCTATTAAGCTTCGCGATGCCCGCATAGGCGTACAGCATGCAAACGAGCACGCGCAGGGCATCAATGCACCAGGCGGGGATTTGCCCGGCCCGAAGCCTGGCATTCCGGCGGGCGTCCACGGAAAATGCGGCGTGCGCGGGCAGGAACATAAGCAGGAAGCAGAGCAGGCTTACGAAATAGTAGTGGTTGAGATAAGTGGTTTTGTCCATGAGTTCGATGTAGGTAAAACTCATGAAAAGCACCACCGCCGCCACCCGGTAATGCCAGCCAATCGCCACCAGGAGGGCCGAAATGCCGCAAATGGCGAACAGGAGGTAAGTCCATTCGCCGAGCGGTTTTACAAATTCGAAACCATAGAAAGGGAAAAAAAACCGCGGGCTGATGTACAGCTCCTGCACCCACCCCAAAGCCACAAAACGTACCGTGCTGATCGCCAGCATCAGTCCGAAGAGGGCTCTGAAAACGGCCAGAGGGGCCGCGGAGGTGTATTTTTGCAAATATGCCCGCATGGTTGGGTACTAATCGCCGTCGTTGTCGGTGTAGGTAATGGTAATGCTCATGGCGGAGGTCATATCCACTTTCAGCATCCGCACGGCCTTCTGCATTTCATTGTAAGTGTCTTTCATCGCCTGGTTGTTGGTTTTGACCTCGTCGTACAGGTTGGATTTCAATGCGTCGAGCTTGCCCGTTGCGACGGTGAATTGTGCATTGATGCTCTCGCTGAGCAATTTGCCGTTGCTGCTATCTTTCGCACCCAGGGCGTCGAGGTAGGTTTTCAGGCCTGTGCCCGCTTCGCCGGTGACCGCGTGTTTGCCATTGAAAAAATCGACATAGGCCTTATGCGCGGATTGTGCGAGGTTTTTCGAAATGTTTTTCGCGTAGAATGCCTCCACTTTGTCGGGTGACGGAATGCCGTTGGCCATTGCGCCGGACGGTATGCCGAATTTGCCGGAACGGATGTAGCGTTCGTAATGCAGTACGAGGCCGTTCACCATCAGCGAGGTGGACGAGCCGATGTCGAGGCCGGTTTTCGTGGTGAAGGTATTCATGTAGTCACCCTTCCATTCCCCCGTGACCTTGCCGAGCAGCGACTCCATTCGTGTGATGATGCGCGTCACGTACGCAAGCCTCCTGGCCGCGTCCCGGTCGGAGGTGTATTGGGCGAGAATGGCCGTATCGTCGGCACCGAGGCCGTTGATGAGGTAATCCAATGCGGGAAAACCTTGTGTGGCGTAGGAGGCCGGTACTTCCAGGTTCGACGCCGGGTCGGAGTAGTTGGCGGTAATGCCTGCTACATTGGTGGGGTAAATGTTGAAGAAATTGCGGATGGTGTGCTTTTCGCCCGGCCCGAAATCGAACAGCTCGACATGCTGCCATGCTATGTAGGCATCTGCCCAGGCGGCGCGGAATGCGGCGAGCGTTTGTGCGTCGGGTTTGGCCGTGAATGCCTTCGATTTGGCATTCATATCGTCGAATTTCGTTTTAAACTGATCGTAGGAGGGGACGATGATCCGCTCTGCCAGACTTTTGAGCATGACCGAGCGGTCCTGGCCTTCATCCACCGGCTGCGGACCGGGCTTTTCGCTTCCGCTTGAACAGCCGAGAAAGAAGACGGTCAGCAGGAGCGCGAAGTACTTTTTCATTGTATCAAAGGTTAGATTAAAACGAGAAATGGTGGACCGGCAAAATTGCCGATCCACCGTCCTGATTGCAGGTTATGGGAAGCCTTACAGCTTGAATTTCTTGGTAATCGCGTCGGAAGCCGCGTTGATCTTGTCGTTGGTCAAGTCCCAGAAGCCATTTGGCGAGCCGATGAGGCCAAGCAGGATCGCGTCGGAGAATCCCGCGTCGGCACCGTTGATGGTCGCGAAGCGGAGGGAGTAAATGAAGCCCAGTCCTTCGCCCATGGCGTGCGCACGGGTAGCGTCGTCGGTACCGCTTTTCCATTTGCCGAGGTAGCCCAATGCAGCCGAAGCAATGGCTTTCTCCATTTCCGTGCGGATGAAGGTAGCCTGTGTTTTCAGCTCGGTTTTGTCGTTGTTCACGATCGCCACGCGGCCTTTCAGGAATGCGGAGTGGATTTTGGCATATGCGGCCTTGTTGTATTCCCAAAGGTAAGAACCCAGGAACGACTCGGTTGCCTTGGCACCTTTGGCGGCGTCCGTAGCACCTTCGAGGAAGATCGGGTTAGGCGTTAGCAAGCCGAATGCTTCGTCCCAGTTGTGTTCCAAAGCGGTGTATTTTTTGCCGGAAACCAATGTCTTGTTGTCGGCTTCCAGGCCCTTATCGAGCTGGATGTTGCCGATGTAGTCCAGCTGCAATGCACCGATGAGGCCTTTCTGGATGATCTGCGCGATCTCGATTCCTTTCGCATCCACGAGGTAGTTGCCCAGCTTGCCGGCTTTTCCTTTCTCGGCTTTCCCTTTCACGGATTTGCTGGCCTCCGCGATTTGTGCGAAATAGGTTTCCAATGCAGCGCGGTTGGTTTCAGCTTCCGCAGCTGCTTTTGAAGAAGCTGTCACGTTGCGAAGCTGAACGCCGGATGCATTCAGATCGGCACCAACCACCTGAACGGCACCCGATTTAACATCTTTAAACGGGTTACCGGTATTGGCGTACATGTTTTTCAACACGGCCGCATCCAGTGTAGCAGAATCCCTTACTGCGCTTCCGAGATAATAGTTGATCGCCTGGAACATTCTATAACGGTCTACACCCGACTTGGTATCGGCGGTAGTATCACCTTTCGTATCGATGAAGAGGGCTTTGTAAGGTGTTGTCGGTGTTACTTTCGCGTAGTCGATCTTCGTGCGAAGGTCTTGCTGAGCAGGAGGGGTAGGTTCGTCGTCGTCCGAGCATGAAACGAGTCCGAATGCAACGATTGAGGCGAACAGCATCGCCCGCAATTTGAAATTGTAGTGTAGCATTTGATCCAGTAAGCGTTTTGTTAGGGATGTAACTGATCGATTTATTTAGAATAAATATAAATCGTGGCAAACATATGTATTATTTAGAATTGGAACAAATTATTAAAACGAGGTTAGAGAAAAAATTTCATCTAGTAACAAACAGAAAGGCATTCCCCCTGAACACAAGCTGCTTAGCCTGCGGCAGGGGGAATGCCTTTTTTGACTCACCAAATTCGAAGTATGGTACTAGCTGCCCGACTCCGGTTTCTTTTTGCTATTGAATTTCTTCTCGGCGGTTTTCGCTTTTTCGAAATCGAGCACGACGCCATTAATGCAGTAACGCAAGCCGGTAGGAGGCGGGCCGTCGTCGAAAACGTGGCCTAAGTGTGATTTGCACCGGCCGCACATGACCTCGATGCGGTGCATGCCCAGGCTGTTGTCTGTCGCTTCGATAATTGATTTTTTGTTGATGGGCTCGAAGAAACTGGGCCACCCGCAGCCGCTTTCATACTTGGCGTCGCTTTTGAACAGCGGGTTGCCGCACACGGCGCAGTAGAACGTGCCTATTTCTTTGGAATGCTCGTACTCGCTTGTGAACGGGCGCTCGGTGCCTTTGAGGCGCGCTACGTTGTACACTTCGGGTGAAAGGATTTTCCGCCAGTCGTCGTTGCTTTTTTTGACGGGCGCCGTTTCTGTATGGGAATATTCGGGTGCTTTCGCAGCCGGTTTGCCCTGGTCGGCGGAGGATTGCCCGTAGCAGTTTTGCAATGTCAGGGCACAAATTCCGACCATTGCGGCCATTATGAGGTTTTTCATGCGTTTATGATCTGGTTTATCAGGATATACGATTAAAACGCTCGCACAGGTCAAACAAATTCCCTGAATTTTATAACAAAAGTATCACAACGCTGGTCAGATGAATACCGACAGGTCGCGTACGCCCAGCTTACGCGCGGTTGTGAAGCCTTCGCCGTATTTCACACCTATCGCGTGGCCCATTTCCTGCGCCCGCGCGATGATGAATTCCAGGAATTCGGGAGAAGAAATGTAGCTCTGCGGCTCGCCTTCACCCTTGTAGTCGGGTACGTGGAACTGGCTTTTGAATGCTTTGACGGCCTCGATCTTCTTGTCGTGGAACTCGGTAATGTCGACGATGAAGTCGGGCGTGATGTACCGGTCCTGAATGGAGTGGAATACCTGTTTCGGCCGCCACGCTTCCTGTTCGTTGCCTTGCTCGTCGAAAGTTTTCACCATACGCAGGCCGGAATAGAAGCTGGCTTCGGCCACCAGTTCTGCACCACGCCCATGGTCGGGATGGCGGTCGTTGATGGCGTTGGTAATGACGATTTCGGGACGGTATTTGCGGATAAAAGGGATAATGGCTTTCTGGTGCGCCTCGTCGTTTTTGAAGAAACCGTCGGCCAGGCCTACATTCTCGCGTACTTCCACGCCCAAAATGCGTGCGGCGTCGAGCCCTTCCTGAATGCGGCCTTCGGGTGTTCCTCGGGTACCCAGCTCGCCGCGGGTAAGATCCACAATACCTACTTTTTTGCCCAGCGCCATTTGCGCTAGCAGCGTTCCGGCGCAACACAGCTCCACGTCGTCGGGGTGGGCTGTGATGGCAAGGATATCTAATTTCATGGTTGTTTCGGGATTATTTGATGCGCAATTTCTGTCCGATCCGCAGCGTGGTGCGGGTGGACATGCGGTTTTTGCGGGCAATGGATGAGATGCTCACACCATAGCGCGATGCGATGGAGCCCAGGGTGTCACCCGAGCGTACTTTGTGCAAAATGGAACGGGAATAGGCCTTTGGCGCGTCGCCGGCCTCGAATTCGCTTTTAGAAGATTTGCCCCGGATGTGGCTCCATGCCGCGCTGGTCAGCAGGAAATGGTCGGACTTGATGGTTGTACCGGGCCAGTCGAATATATGCTCGGGATCGAACGGGTTACCTTCGTAGCGGTTTTCGTAATGCAAATGGGAGCCGGAGCTGCGGCCCGTATTTCCTCCCAAACCGATAACTTCCCCTGCTTTCACCAGCTGACCTGACTCCACCATTTGTTTGGAAAGGTGACCATACAGTGTTTCCAGGCCGTTATAATGCCTCACTACCACAAACCGTCCGTATCCGCTGCCGTCCCAGGCCACAATGCGGACCATGCCGTCGTAAGTGCTGCGTACCGAATCGCCCGTTTCCAGGTCGAGGTCGGTACCGTTGTGCCAGCGGCCCCAGCGGTAAGCGAAGTGCGAGGTTACCGGTGTCTTGTCCATCGGCGCGGACCACATGCGATTGGCGGCCTGATCGTACAGTTTGAGGTCTACCGGCTCGTCAAAATCCTCTGCTTTGAGGCCGTAGGGGTTAATTGTTCGGGCGTCCCAGATCACATAATATTCGGCAGCCTTCACCCATTCGTCGGCTACGAGCACTGAATCTTCGGCGATCACTACTTCGGTTTCCCCTTCGTCAATGGTGGTGGTATCTTCATTCACGACGGGGTTCAGCGGCTTGACCGGCTCGAACTGGCTCTGGAATTTCAGGTTAGAGGTTTCTACCTCGTATTCGTCCTCGGGCTGAGGCGTGGCTTTGGTGGTCGGGCCTTCGTTGGCATTGTTGCCCGACTGGTTGATCTTCGGATTTTTTCGGAATTTTCCTCGCTCTTGCGCTTGCGTGTTCCAGGAGATTAAACACACGGCCATTAGCAAACAAACAATAAGCTTTACTTTCATAAGTATAATACCAAATCAGACTACGCTGGTGCTTATCATTCAGCGTAGCCTGATCCTTATTAGGGTTGCGCGATTGATTTTAAGCTGTTTCTTCTTCGATTATAACGTCCACTTCCCGTTCCACCAGGAACCGCTCAGCATCCAAAGCCGCCATACAACCTGTTCCCGCAGCGGTAATCGCCTGGCGGTAAACATTGTCCTGGGCATCACCGCAGGCAAATACGCCTTTGATGTTGGTGCAGGAGCTTCCTTTGATGGTCTGGATATATCCGGTTTCGTCCATATTGAGATAACCTTTGAAAATATCCGTATTCGGTTTGTGGCCAATCGCAACAAAGAAACCGGTTGCTTCCAAAAGTTGCTCCTCGCCGGTTTTATTATTTTTCACCAATACCGATTCCAAACCTTCTTCGCCGTTCAGTTTGACGGTTTCAGTGTTCCAGAGGATTTCGATGTTCGGCAACGTTTCCAAGCGCTTCTGCATGATCTTCGACGCGCGCATTTCGTCGCGGCGAACGAGCAGGTATACTTTACGGCACAATTTCGCCAGGTAGCTGGCTTCTTCGGCAGCGGTGTCGCCCGCACCTACGACAACCACGTCCTGGTTACGGAAGAAGAAACCGTCGCAAACCGCGCAGGCAGATACGCCGCGGCCATTCAAACGCTCTTCACCTTCCAGCCCCAACCATTTGGCGGAAGCACCTGTGGAAATAATGACTGCATCGGCGGTGATCTCGTGCTTGTTGTCGATGATCACTTTGTGTGGGTAACCGGTAAAATCAACCGACGTGGCAAGGCCGTACCGGACATCGGTACCGAAGCGTTTGGCCTGTTTTTCGAAGTTGATCATCATTTCAGGGCCGGTAATGCCGTCGGGATAGCCAGGATAATTGTCGACCTCGGTAGTGATGGTCAGCTGGCCGCCCGGCTGGGCGCCTTGGTAAAGTACAGGATTCAATCCCGCGCGGGATGCATATATGGCGGCAGTGTAACCGGCAGGGCCGGAGCCGATAATCAGGCAGGATACTTTCTCGGATGACATGTTATTATAAAAACTACTGTTAATGACGAATGTTCTCAGTTTTACCGGAAAAACCGGCGGTGCCTCAAAGGCCAGATCTTCGCGTGTGGATAGGGATTTTGCCTTTGTGTACCTGTTAGTACAACATCGGCGGACTGACAAAAGTGCAAAATTTCAGCCCGTTATGCAAATGCCTTTAAAGGACGCGCCATTCGATTCTTCGGTTTTTCTGACGGTTTTCATCCGAATCGTTCGGTGCCATCGGCTTTGTCTCCCCATAACCTTTTGCCAGAATCCGATCGGCCGCAATTCCCGACTGTTGCAGGTAATATTGCACCGACTGCGCCCGGCGTTGGGAAAGCGCCATATTTTCGGTGTCCGAACCCACATCGTCCGTGTGGCCGGAGATTTCTATTTTAATGGTTTTGTTTTTGTTCAAAAAGTCGCTCAGCTTGTCGAGCTCGACTTTTGACTTGTCGTCGAGAATGTATTCGCCGGTTTTGAAAAAAATGTTGTTCAAAACCTCCGCGCGGTCTTTTTCAATGGCTTCCAATGGAATTTCAAGGTCTACAAACGACTGATCGTTATTGACCGAAAACGACAGGCTTTTAAACAGATACCCCGGTTTTGATACATAGAATGCATATTCGCCGCCGCTGTTCAGGACTGCCAGGAACGAGCCGTTCTGGCTATCGGAGGTAAACGAACCTACTTTCGACTGGCTTTTCAAGTCATATAAATCGATTTCCGACGCTAGTACGGTGCCTGTTTTTTTATCAAAAACTTTACCCTTCGCATAGCGGGTTGGCGTGATGATCTTTTGCAGCGACTCGGGCACGCGGAAGGTATAAATGAGCGAGCGGCCATTGCCTTTGTCGGTGTTGTCATCGGTATAATAGGCGTTTTCGCCGTTGGAAGCGATAAAAAGCCCTACCTGGTCCGAAACGGTGTTGATAGGGTAGCCAAGGTTGGTCGGCGCGGCCCAGGTGGTGTCTATTTTTTGGGCAATAAAAATGTCGAAACCGCCCATTCCCGGCAGGCCGTTGGACGAGTAAAACAGCGTGCGGCCGTTGGCGTGAATGAACGGCGCATTCTCTTCGTCGGAGGTATTAATGGTCGGGCCGAGGTTTTTGGGGACAGACCATTGTTTTTTGTCGTTCAAATGCGTGACCCAGATATCGCGCTTGCCGATGCCTCCTTTCCGGTCGGACGCGAAATAGAGCGTATGCCCGTCGGCTGAGAGCGAGGGCTGCGACTCCCATTCCCGCGAATTGACCTCCTGCCCGAGATTCACCGGCTGGCTCCATTCCTTGCCTTCCTTGTGGGAAATGTACAAATCGCAGCTGCCGTACCCATCGGCGCGGTTGCAGGCGGTGAAAACGAGGGTACGGCCGTCGGCGGAAACGGTGCAGGTGCCTTCGTTGTTGGCGGTATTAATGGTTTTCGAGATCTCTTCGGGAACGTCCCAACGGTCAGCCCGGCTGCCTTTGATGCGGCGGGTGAAATAGATGTTCTCGTCGCGGTTGGCGGTTAATCCGGTGAATATCAATGTCTCGTCGTCGGCCGTCAGGACAGGGAAATACTGCGTTTCCAGGAAATTGACGGTGTCGCCCAATGATTTTTTCTCGATCGGCAGCGGATTTTTAGCGGCTTGCCGGGCAAACTTCGAAGATGCTACGGATTTTTCCGCCAGCCTGCCCAAACTGGATTTTGGCGGGAACAGTGCTTGTGCTTTTTCGAAGTAAAATTGCGCCGAGTCGTAGCGTTGTGCATTGAAATGGTCGCGGCCGATCCATTGCAGCGCCGGTGCCGATTGCGGTGCATCGGGCCGCAGCTGAACAGCTTTTTTGTAATGTTTGCGGGTGAGATCGGCGTTACGCTGGAGCTCGTAAACCTGCGCCAGGCGGAGGTGTGTATCGTAGCTGTTGGGCTCCATTTCGAGGACTTTGGTAAAGAGCTCGGTGGCTTCGGGGAGCTTCCTTTCCTGCCAGGCTTTTTGTGCCTTATCGTATACTTCCCGTGCTTTTCTGGATAATGTAACTTCCTGAGCTGAAACGGATTTTGTGGTAATTAAACCAATGAAAAGGCAGAGAAAAATAACCCGGTGCATTATGGAATGTTCATAAACTTGTGAGTTTGTAACGACATTTTCCATTTGGGATTGTCTTTGATATAGTCAATTATCAAAGGCAGCATGACGTCCTGCTTACTCCATTCGGGTTGGAGAAGCAGCGTGCAATCAGGCGAAACTTTTGCGGCATGTTCTTCCGCAAACTCGAAATCGCTTTTGTTATAAATGATTGCTTTCAGCTCGTGGGCATTCGTATAAATGTCGGGGTGCGGGGTTTTGAATTTTTTGGGAGAGAAACACACCCAGTCCCAATGCCCCGTGAACGGGTACACGCCCGAGGTTTCGATATTGGTTTTAAAGCCTGCGGCCTGCAATGCGCCCGTGAGCTCGTCGAGATTGTACATTAATGGCTCCCCACCGGTAATGACCGCCAATCGACCGGGATATTGCAATGCGCCATCCACAATCGCATCGATGTCGAATTTAGGATGAATGCTGGCATCCCACGACTCCTTCACGTCGCACCAGTGACAGCCCACATCGCAGCCGCCGAGGCGGATGAAATACGCGGCACGACCGCTGTGCTGGCCCTCACCCTGCAAAGTGTAGAAGGCTTCCATCACCGGAAGTTGAGAAGTAACGATGGGTAAAGTTTCGGTAAGCAATGTCTTGAAAATCTTAATGTTGAAAAAAGTGTAACACGGCTCGGCGCCGGAAAAATCCCGTAAAGGTACAAAATTCAAACTTCCTGCCCGAGATATTGGTTCTCTCAAATTATAGCATATTTGCAGTTATGAATTTAGCAGTAATACAACAGCAGGAAGTGATTTGCGCGCTCGCGACGCCCTCAGGCGTGGGCGCGATAGGCGTTATACGCGTGTCGGGCCTGGGTTCGATCGCCATGGTGAACAACATATTTAAAGGCAAAAACCTCGAAAATGTCGAAACCCACACTGTGCATTTCGGCACGATCAATGCCGGCGACGAGATCATCGACGAAGTGCTCGTTTCGGTTTTCAAAACGCCGCGCTCTTTTACCAAAGAAGATTCCGTCGAAATTTCCTGCCACGGTTCCGACTACATTATCCGCCAGATATTGAAGGCGCTCATCGTCAAAGGTGCCCGCATGGCCAAGCCCGGCGAATTCACCCAGCGCGCCTTCCTGAACGGCCAGTTTGACCTAGTGCAAGCCGAAGCTGTCGCCGACCTGATCGCCGCCGACTCCCAGGCCAGCCATAAAACCGCATTGAACCAATTGCGTGGTGGATTTTCCAAAAAACTAGCCTCGCTGCGTGCCGAACTGATCCATTTCGCCTCGATGATCGAGCTGGAACTGGATTTCGGCGAAGAAGACGTAGAATTCGCCGAGCGAGACGACCTCCGCAGGCTCATCGACGCCCTGCTGGCGACCATCGAGCCGCTGATCAGCTCGTTCGATTTTGGTAATGCGATTAAGGAAGGCGTTCCGGTAGCCATTATCGGCTCGCCGAATGTGGGCAAATCGACATTGCTCAATGCACTATTAAATGAAGAAAAAGCCATCGTCACCGCCATCGCAGGAACGACGCGCGATGTGATTGAAGATACCATCGTGCTCGATGGCTTGAAATTCCGTTTCATCGACACCGCCGGTATCCGTGAAACGACCGACGTCGTCGAATCGATCGGAATCGAGCGCTCGAAAGCAGCCATGGACAAAGCGGATATTGTGATTTTCCTTTTTGATAGCGTAGAAACGCTGGCAGAGAACCGTGCGTTGGCCGCATTGCTGCCTGCCGGGAAGGAAGTGCTTTTTGTGTTGAATAAAATGGATATTAATCCTTCGCTTTTTGATGAATTGTCCTCGAATACCTCGGACATTCTCCCTATATCAGCGCACACGCAGCAGAATTTGGCTGCTTTGACTTCGAAACTCGTTTCACTCGTGCACGGGCAAGCTGCCGGGGATACTGTGGTGACCAATCTGCGGCATTACGAGCATTTGATTAAGACTTCGGATTCACTTACCGATGTTTTGAACGGGCTATCGCTGGGTGTTACGGGAGATTTTCTGGCGCAGGATATCCGGTTGGCGCTGCATCATTTGGGGGAGATTACGGGGACTATTGTTACGGATGATTTGCTGGATAATATTTTTTCGAAGTTTTGTATCGGAAAGTAATCGTCAAAATCGGCGCAAAGTGACCGGACGGTCATTTCGGATAAGTTGCCTATGACAGCTTTCTCTGGCTATTGTGCGCTATTTTTGTTATTGCGTTTCAATCACTTGTGGCAAACGCATGTCTGACCAGGAAATTAAGCGGCCAACGCATGCAGTATTATGACAAAATAGCGGCAACCATTCTGTCTACCGCCATTCATCGTGGTGCGGAGAAAAGTACTTGCCCGTCTGAAATCGCGCGCATGCTCTTTCCTGACGATTGGCGTAGGCATATGAAAGATGTACTTGCGGTAGCAATTGATTTGCATAAAAAAGGCAGCGTGGTAATAACGCAAAAGGGTACGCCTGTAGATGTTCAGAATATCAAGGGGCCGGTCCGCGTCAGAATCAACTAAATGGCGATATTTATTACCTGACAAATCTTTTCGATATAAATTTGACCGTTCTTTTGATCTTCCCTGCACCCGTTGCTTACCATTGAAAAGTATAAGCCACCAGTAGATTCATATAAGCCCGCCGCTTCGCCATACCCCAACTTTGCATCATTCAATCAAACAAACAAAATGATGACAAAGACAGTATTGATTACAGGCGCTTCTTCGGGATTTGGGAAGGACGCCGCCCGGTTGTTTCAGAAAAATGGATGGAATGTGATTGCTTCTATGCGGTCGCCGGAAAAGGAGACGGAACTTGGGGGGCTGGATAATGTGCTGCTCGTCCGTTTGGACGTGACCGATAGCGCGAGTATCGCGTCTGCGGTGGAACAGGGTATTGCGCGATTCGGTGGCATCGACGTGCTGGTGAACAATGCCGGTTTTGGCTCGCTGGGCGTGCTGGAAGCGGCGCCTGCGGAAGTGGTACGGCAGCAGTTCGATGTGAATGTTTTCGGGGTGATCGAGACGATCAGGGCCGTGCTGCCGCAGATGCGTAGCCGGAAAAGCGGGGTGATCATCAATGTGGCGTCCATGGGCGGCCGGGTTGCATTTCCGTTCTCCACGCTGTACCATGCTACCAAATATGCGGTGGAAGGTCTTTCGGAATCGCTGCAATTCGAGCTCGGGCCACTGGGCATTCAAGTGAAAGTGGTGGAGCCCGGTGGTTATAAAACCGATTTCGCGGGCCGTTCGCTGGCAACTTATGGCGCGGGCGATTTGTTGGATTACCATCCGGCTTACGATGCATTCGCAGGGAAAGTGGACGACTGGCCGATGTCGGAAAATGTGTGGGAAGTGGCGGAGGCCATTTTCGAGGCCGCTACCGACGGTTCGGAACAGTTGCGGTACCCGGTCGGTGCCGACGCCATCCAGCTTTTGGAAGCGACAAAGCAAATGGACGACCTGGCGATCCGGAATATGATCGCAGGATTCTTGTAGCAGGCCGCTTACCACTATATTGCTTCTCATTATGACCAGCCAGTATCACGACATCGAGTCCATCAGCGGCCTGCACGACTACGTGGGCGCTTCCAAGCCGAAGCACCCGCTGATCAGCCTCATCGATAACACCCAGTTCTACGCGCAATGCCCGCGCGAGCTCACCGCGTTCCGCTTCGGCTTCTACACCATCTCGTGCAAGCGCATCCATGGGGTTTTGAAATACGGAAAAGGCCATTACGATTTCAGCGAAGGGTCGCTCATGTTCACCGCACCCTGGCAGGTCATAACGGGGAGCATCGACGAAGGCGGCGTGGAAGAGGGCTGGGCATTGTTCATCCATCCCGATTTGCTGAATGCGACCGAATTGGGACAAAAAATGCACCAATATTCGTTTTTCGCCTATGACGTCAATGAAGCCTTGCATATTTCCGAGGACGAAAAGTTGCTGATCCGCGATTGCGTCGCGAAAATCGAACGCGAGTATTCCCAAAACATCGACAAGCACACGCTCCGCCTCATCACCGGTAATATCGAACTGCTGCTCAATTACTGCGACCGCTTTTACGACCGGCAGTTTTACACCCGCGCCAAAGTCAGCAACGACCTCGTGCAGCATTTCGAGCGGTTACTGAACGACTATTTCGCAGAAGATACGTTGATTGACAAGGGTTTGCCCAACGTCAGATACTTCGCCTCGGAACTGAACCTCTCGCCCAACTACCTGTCCGACCTTCTGAACCGCTTCACCGGCAAAACCACCCAGGAGCACATTCATTTGCGGACGATCGATAAGGCCAAGTCGCTGCTCTGGGGAACCGGGCATTCGATCAGCGAGATCGCTTACGAGCTGGGTTTTGAGCATCCGTCGCATTTTACCAAAATATTCAAGACTAAAACCGGCAAATCGCCGAGCGCATTCAGAAACCTTAACTGAAATGCCTATTCCATGTCACCCGCGCCGAGTTCGTAGCCGGCGCGGATGGCGTGAAATGCAACATGACTCACAGGGCCATGCCCGGCTACCTTGCAAGTCCATTACAGGCGAGTTCAGAATTAAAAATGCGGTAAGCAATGAGCGGTAAAGTCAGCGGGTTCGCTAACTTTAATTGACAATCAAATTTTCACACTATGAACATTAAAACGAAACGGATTTACGAGCCCGTGGCTGCGACGGACGGCTACCGGATATTGGTAGATCGCCTCTGGCCGCGCGGCATTACGAAAGAAGCGGCGGCGATCGACCGCTGGATGAAGGAAGTAGCACCCTCGAATGAGCTACGTACCTGGTTCCACGCGCATATGGACGCCTGGGAGGAATTCTCGGAACGCTACCATGCCGAATTGACTGGTTCGGACCCATTGCAGGAATTGAAGCGGCTCGCTCTGGAAAATGAAGTGGTTACATTGCTTTTTTCGGCCAAAACGGAAGACCGCAATCAGGCCCTCGTATTGAAAGAGATGCTCGAAAGTCAGTAAATATGGCCAAATTAAGACGGGTTATTGGAATAATTTGATAAAAAACATGGATAATTAAAGTGTTTTCATTAAATTTTCAGTACCACTAAAATACTCTTACCATGATGCCATTTATCAAACTTACCGGCGAATTCGACGAAACTCTGGTCGTAAGTGTGGAGAAAATCCTGTACTATATGGGATACAGCCACGGTTGTACAATATGGCTTGCCACAAGCGTTTCCCTGCGGGTGAAAGAATGTGAGGAGGACCTGAAAAGACTGATCGAAGAAGCATATATGCAGACGGCCTAGGCCGTTGGGCGGGCATCACGCCAACGGATTGGTTACGGATCGCTGCCGGGGGACATTAACGCACCTCCCGGTGGCGATTTTTTACTTACAAGCAACCGGTGCAAGCGGTGAAATCTCGCATTAAATAGTATTATTCTAATATGTTAAAAGGGTGATCGGAAGATTTTAGCCTGGGCGTGGAAAGAAATCGTAAATTTGTAAACTATTGATAAACAATAATAGTTTTAGTTTTTAGTAGCGTTTATATCAAACGGTACGGTATTGTGACTTAGAAATACATTTTGGTATTTTGCCGTCAAATCCCTCAAAAATTCTTTACCATGAAACAAGTACAAAAAAGTAAAAACAAGCCTGCGGGATTCCGCGCATTTCTGGATCAGATTTTCACTGACCGCACTCACAAAGAAGAATATTCAGAAAACCGCTATTCGGTACTATACACGCTGAACGATCAGTATCAGCACATCGGCTGTCCTACACAGGAGGAAGCGCAACTTATTCAGGGATTGATGCTTACAGATGAGAACCGCGTGCCGGTAGGGATCTACGATTCGCGTACCGATTCTTTCGAATGGGAGATTGTAGGCGAGTATTTGACAGCCCGGGGACAGGAAGAGCACCAACGGAACCGCCAGGAAGCGATTGTGACCATCGCACGCGCATTGCGCCGCCGCGATGCAAGCTGGCACCCGGAATATCTCCAGCGCCCGAGCTTCTTCGCATAAGCAGAAAGGAAATGCCGATAATGCCAATGAGGCCGTCTCGCGAGAGTACGGCCTCATTTATTAATGCTTCAAGGGTCTGTTACCAGGAAAGGATAACAGATACATCAGGAAGAATAGAGTCGAGCCACAAAAGAAGCTGAGTAAGAGAAAGTCCAATTCCTACCATGAGATTGATGAGGTTAGTTTTTGTTGCCTACTCGGTTAAGTGGTTTTCGGCATGCCCACACTTGCAAGGTGATGTAATATTAGTGCTACGTATAGTTAAAAGCAAATTCGATACATCGCACAGGTGAACTCGTCGGGCTGGTGACCGAATGGGCGCATTTAAATTCGATAAAGAGGAGGGTAAATGAAGTTCTACGTGGCTATAAATTTTCAATTAATTGATTATCAATTAATTGAAAATTTACTTCTACAAAACTGAAATTGCGTATTTGTACTACATAATATTGAAATAGTGTAGTATTTGTGTAGACAAAATTAAGTACTGCTGAACGCAATTCGACCGCCCTTTGGGGATGGAGCCACAGGTTTGACGCCGAATGCCGGACGTTAGTTTGCGGGAATTTCTCCGGATTTGCAGTGTCAGCGATGTTGGACTAACTTTCAGGAAATTTCAAATTCCTGATCCCGATGAAAAAACTGCTCTTTTTTTGCGCATTATTCCTGTTTATCAATGCCTCGGGCCCGAGGAAAATCACCTGGGTAGCCATCGGCGACTCCATTACCTACCTCAACGATCACCAAAACGAAACCGGCCATCGCGTCACCAAGGGCTATCTGACGTTGATCTCCGAGAAATTTCCGCAGGTTAACTATATCAATCAGGGGCATAATGGCTGGACGGCGGTCAATATCGCCAACAAAATCGAGTCGCTGGGACTCGTGGAAGCGGATGTGTACACTGTTTTTCTAGGTACAAATGACTGGTGGCAGGGGAAAACGCTGGGCAATATGCAGGATTATGAGCAATCGAAGGGTACCGGGACGGTTTACGGCGCATTTCGCGTCATTACCGATAAGTTGAAGCAGCTCAATAAAAAGGCAAAGATTATCCTCATTACGCCCATGCAGCGGGGTGATTTCGTATATATCAATAGCCACAAAAACAACGCATTTGGCTCGTACAAGCCTAAAAAGGACCAAACCTTGGAGCAATTTGCGAATGCAGTGGTCGAGATTGGCAGGAAAGAAAAACTCCCCGTGGTGGACCTGTACCACGACAGTGGCATTAACCTGGATAATATGGTGGTTTTCAAGCGGCTAAAAGACCCGCAGACCGGCAACTATCGCGAGTACAAATATCCCGACTATATCGATGTGCCGTTCAATCCCGAAGCAGACGAATATCCCTACCCGGAAGCGTCCATTGCCATGACCTACGACGGCCTGCACCCTTCGGACAAAGGCTACGAGGTGATTGCCGAAATGATCCTGAAAAAGTGGAAAGGGCTGAAATGATCTGCCCCGGACTTATTCCGCCGAAGGTTTGGTCATGTAGTTTTTGAGGTCGCCCAGCAGGTTATACAGCGATGTGTTGATCCCGTCGTTATCGGCCTTCGCGACCTGCAATTCCAGTTCGGCGTCCTTGCGCTTTTTGCGGTTGCTTTCGGTTTTGATGACCTGCTCTTTGGCGGTAATGTTGTCATTCTCCTTCGAATTCAGGCGAATGGGGCTGTGCTCGGCCGAAACACCGTCGAGGGTAGTGATGCGGGCGTCGTACCGGTTGTCCTTGTACTGCACGCCGAGGTCGAAGCGAATGTATTGGTAATTCGAGTGAATAACTGGTATGTAGCTGGTAATGAGCATAATTCCGGCCTGTGTATCGTCGCTGGTGATCGCATTCTCTGCATTTCCGAATTTCTTTTCCACCCATGCCCGGATCTTTTTGTGCAGGTCGGTTTTGCTTAGTTGCGGCTGGCCTGAATCCGTATAGCTGATATTGTTTTTGTTGTCCAGCGGCAATTTGCCGTCCTGGGCGAAGCTATGGGTCGCGGCGGTAAGCAGCGCGAAAAGGAGGAATTTTTTCAAAACGTAGATGAAAATGGTGAGCGGACAAATATAGCGGAAAACATTTGGGATGGGCGGGCATGCTCTTTGTAAATGGTTTGGTTTTTTAAGAGGAATGAATTGGTTACATTTAACTACACTAAAATCAATAGGTTATGGCTAAGCTCAAAAACATCTCGCTTGCATTGGCGCTGCTCGCCTGCGCCTCGTTCACGATCCTGCACCACGGTTGGGCCGATTACGACCAGACCAAGCCGACCGATTTTAAAGCCAAAATCGAGGACCTTACCTATGAAAACCCGCATGTACTGGCCAAAGTGAAGTACAATAAGGAGCTCACCACCGTGTACCTCGCGCCCGTTACCCGCATGGAATCGCGCGGGCTGAATGCCGACATGATCAAGAAAGGGACTATGGTCCGTTTGGTGGCCTACCCGCACAAAACCGAGAAAAATGAAATGCGTGCCGAGCGCATTTTTGTGGGTAGTGAGAAATATGAACTGCGTTAGGCGTGCAAAATTATCACCAATGGCTTGAAGCGCTGGAAAAATCGTCCTGGGCGGTCGGTATCAGGCAATCGCTGTGGCTGTACCCCACTTTGGAGATTGTACATATAATAGGTATTGTGGTCCTGGTAGGCGCGGCGTTATTGTTCGACCTGCGCCTGCTGGGCTCCGCGGGACATTTGCCCGTGACTGCGCTCTCACGCTACCTGCTGCCGTGGTCGCAGCGCGGGCTGATCCTTATTATTCCTTCGGGCCTGCTGCTTTTCATTACCAACGCCCGTGCCCTCGGTACAGATCCTGTTTTCTGGACGAAGGTGGGACTGATATTGTTTGCCGGGTTGAATGTATTCGTATTTCACCGGTTCGTTTACGAGCCGTTCAAATTCCGCGGCGCTTCGGGTGACATGCCGGGGATGGCACGGCTCTGCGCAGGTATTTCGATTGTGGTTTGGGTGGCGGTGGTGGCTTGCGGGCGGTTGCTGGCTTATTGATCGGAGGCCGTTTGTTCATTGTATTTTAATGTTATGATTTACGGTATTAGCTTTTTGCTGAACGTAAATCGACACCGATGGGCAATAGCTATTCTCAAATTTTCATTCAATGTGTTTTCGCGGTAAAGTATCGGGCAGCATTGCTGCACAAGCCGTGGCGGTACGAGCTGTTTGGGGTAATTGGCAACCTTATTAATGAAACGGGCGCGCAGACGCTCATCGTGAATGGTGTTGAAGACCATGTGCATTGCTTGTTTAGATTGAAGCCATCGCTTCCTGTCTCCGAAATTATGAAGGTAGCAAAGGCGAAGTCTTCGAAATGGATTAATGAATCCGGGTTTCTAAGAAACAGGTTTGAATGGCAGGTAGGCTATGGTGCCTTCTCCTATAATAAATCTGAAATCAAACGGGTTTACAGATACATTGAAAATCAGGAGGAACATCATTACGGAATCTCGTTTCCGAAAGAATACCTGGATATGCTTGTTAAAAACGGCGTTGAATTTCAAGAACAATATCTTTTCCATGCGCCCGTCTGATTCCTTTTTCAGGGATTGAAATCCCTGGCTGGAGTATCGTTCGTGCCTCCGGCACTTGCTGCGCACAAGTGCCGGAGGCACGAACGATTTTTTACCCAGGCAATTCATTGCCTGGTGTAAAAACTAAAAAAAGCGTACCTTTGCGCCTTAATTGGATATCATGATTTACTTCTTCACAGGCGGAGACGAAACCGTCTTTGCACTACAAACCGAGCGAACGCTCACTGCCTCCGATTCCTCTAAATTAAGCTGGCTTTTCGGCGGCGCAGAACTCCGGACGGAGACCGTTCTCACAGATTATTTCGTAGGGCCACGTGCAGCGATGATCACGCCGTGGAGCACCAATGCCGTCGAAATTACCCAGAATATGGGGCTCGAAGGTATTGTACGCATTGAGGAATTCAAGAAGGTAGGTGCCGATTTTACGGATTTCGATCCGATGCTTTCGCAGAAATACGGCGAGCTCAACCAGGACATTTACACCATCAATATCAAACCTGAACCCATTCAGGAAATTGCCGATATTGCCGCTTATAACAAACAGGAAGGACTTGCATTGAGCGACGAAGAGGTGGACTACCTCAACGGCCTCGCCGAGACGCTCGGTCGCAAGCTGACCGACTCCGAAGTATTCGGTTTCTCACAGGTCAACTCCGAGCATTGCCGCCACAAAATTTTCAATGGCGTGTTCGTGATCGACGGGCAGGAGCAACCTGTTTCCCTATTCAAACTGATCCGTAAAACTTCCGAAGCAAATCCGAACTCGATTGTTTCGGCATATAAAGACAACGTTGCATTTCTGAAAGGGCCTGTCGTACAGCAATTTGCACCGAAGCGCCCGGATGTGCCGGAGTATTACGAAATCAAGGATTTTGAATCCGTACTTTCATTAAAAGCGGAAACGCATAACTTCCCGACTACCGTAGAACCATTCAATGGTGCCGCTACGGGCTCGGGCGGGGAAATCCGCGACCGTCTCGCAGGCGGACAAGGCGCGATCCCGCTCGCGGGTACGGCCGTTTATATGACCGCGCTCTCACGGCTCGAAGACAATCGCCCGTGGGAAAAAGGTGTTGAAGAGCGTCAATGGCTGTACCAGACGCCAATGGACATTCTCATCAAGGCTTCCAATGGCGCTACCGATTTTGGTAACAAATTCGGCCAGCCGCTGATCGTCGGTTCCGTGCTGACGTTCGAGCATGAGGAAGAGGGTCGCAAGCTGGGTTACGACAAAGTGATCATGCAGGCCGGCGGTATCGGTTATGGTAAAGCCGAGCAAGCCAAAAAGCATACACCAGCTACCGGCGACAAAGTGGTGGTGATGGGTGGAGAAAACTACCGGATCGGCATGGGCGGCGCGGCCGTTTCTTCTGCCGATACGGGTGCATTTGGTTCAGGTATTGAATTGAATGCGATCCAGCGCTCGAACCCCGAAATGCAGAAACGCGTAGCCAACGCGGTGCGCGGGATGGTAGAAAGCGGCAACAATACGATCGTTTCCATCCACGACCACGGCGCAGGCGGGCATTTGAACTGCCTTTCCGAACTGGTAGAAGAAACAGGGGGTAAGATCGACCTCGACAAGTTGCCCGTAGGCGACCCGACCCTGTCTGCGAAGGAAATCATCGGCAATGAGTCTCAGGAAAGAATGGGCCTCGTAATCAGCCAGAACGATATCGACTTCCTCCAACGCATCGCCGACCGCGAACGCGCGCCGATGTACACGGTAGGAGAGGTCACCGGCGACCACCGGTTTACGTTCGAATCATCGACCACCGGTGCAAGGCCGATGGATCTCGCGATGGACGAAATGTTCGGCAGCTCGCCTAAAACTTACATGCGCGATAAAACCGTGGAGCGCACCTACGAGCCGGTCCAATATGATATGGAGAAACTGCACGAGTATTTGGAACAAATGCTGCAACTCGAAGCCGTTGCTTCCAAAGACTGGTTAACCAATAAAGTCGACCGTTGCGTAGGTGGCCACGTGGCGAAGCAGCAAACCGCCGGTCCGTTGCAATTACCATTGAACAATGTCGGCGTCATGGCCCTCGATTTCCAGGGCAAGGACGGTATCGCGACTTCCATCGGTCACGCACCGCTTTCGGCATTGATCGATCCTGCGGCAGGTAGCCGTAATGCAGTTGCAGAAGCACTTTCCAACATTGTTTGGGCGCCGTTGAAAGACGGTCTTGCAACCGTTTCGCTTTCGGCCAACTGGATGTGGGCTTGTAAAAACGAAGGCGAGGACGCGCGTTTGTACAAAGCAGTACAAGCCTGCTCCGATTTCGCGATCAGTCTTGGCATTAACATCCCGACAGGAAAAGACTCCCTGTCGATGAAGCAGAAATATAAGGACGGCGACGTGATCGCGCCTGGCACCGTTATCATTTCAGCCGGTGCGCATTGCGACGATATTACAGCCGTGGTAGAGCCTGTGCTGCGTAAATCGGGCGGTTCTATTTATTATATCAATCTCTCGGGCGACCGTTTCAAGCTGGGAGGCTCGTCATTTGCCCAAATTCTGAACAAAATCGGCGATGCAACGCCCGATATTCAGGATGCGTCGCAGTTCAAAGCGACGTTCAATGCAATTCAGCAACTGATCAAAGCGGGTAAAATACAGGCAGGCCATGACATTGGCAGCGGCGGTTTGATCACGACATTGCTCGAAATGTGTTTCGCAGATCGCGATCTCGGTGCTTCTATCGACCTTTCAGTACTGGGCGATCAGGATATTATCGAGAAGCTTTTTGCTGAAAACATTGGTTTGGTATTCCAGGCAGACGAATCGGCCGAAGCGGTATTGGCCGAAAATGGTGTCGCATTCCATAAAATCGGGACTGTAAACCTGGCTTCTACACTGACCGTGAAAGACGCAACAGGCAAGTGGGACTTCGATATCGATCACTTGCGCGATGTTTGGTTCAAGACTTCTTATTTGTTAGACCAAAAACAAACCGGCAACGGCCTCGCGAAAGAGCGTTTCGATAACTATAAACACCACGTGCTGCGCTACAAATTCCCGGCGCAGTTCGACGGCAAAAAGCCGGTCATCGACGCCTCGAAACCACGTCCGAAAGCGGCAGTACTTCGTGAAAAAGGCAGTAACTCCGAACGCGAGCTTGCCAATGCCATGTACCTCGCAGGTTTCGACGTGAAGGACGTTCACATGACCGATCTCATTTCAGGTCGCGAAACGCTGGAAGATATCCAGTTCATAGGAGCCGTAGGTGGTTTCTCTAACTCCGACGTTTTGGGCTCCGCCAAAGGCTGGGCAGGTGCATTCCTGTACAACGAAAAGGCCAAAATCGCGCTCGAAAATTTCTTCAAACGCGAGGATACGCTTTCCGTCGGGATCTGTAACGGTTGCCAGCTTTTCGTCGAGCTAGGCCTTATCAACCCGGATCACGAAGAGAAACCGAAAATGCTGCACAATGCTAGCCATAAGCATGAAAGCATTTTTACTTCGATGACTGTTCAGTCTAACAATTCAGTAATGCTGTCCTCGCTCGCGGGTAGCACGCTGGGCGTATGGGTATCGCACGGGGAAGGCCGTTTTCAATTGCCGTTGGCTGAGAACAAGTATAATATCGTTTCCAAATATGGCTACGAAACATATCCTGCCAACCCTAACGGTTCGGATTACAACACCGCCATTCTCTGCGACAACACCGGCCGCCATTTGGTAACCATGCCGCACATCGAGCGATCACTTTTCCAATGGCATTGGGCTAATTACCCTGAGGGCCGCAAGGATGAAGTTTCGCCGTGGATGGAAGCGTTTGTGAATGCGCGAAAATGGATTGAGGAGCGGAATAAGTAATATTTAGGGAGGAAAGGGAAGAAGGGGAGGATGGAGGATGTGCCTTCTGATAATTGGGCCCGTCGCGATGGTAATCATGACGGGCTTTTTGTTTGTTTACAGGTTTTTAGGCTTCTTAAAAACAAATATTTTACCCATATTGAAATTCAACTTTTAATCAACACATACTATGACAAAGCAGGACGCAATTCAGATTTTCGAAGACAGGAAAGTGAGAACGGTTTGGGATAATGAACAGGAAAAATGGTTTTTCTCTGTCATTGACGTTATTGAAGTACTGACCAATACGGATAGGCCCAGAAAGTATTGGAATGATCTAAAAGCTAAGCTAAAAAAAGAAGGCAGTCAACTGTCCGATTTTATCGGACAGTTGAAAATGCATCGTCCAGGAAGGAATGCAGTTTGCCGTCCTTACCGATATTGTCACAAAAACCTGGGCGGGTAAGACAACCAAAGAGTATAAAACATTCAAAGGTCTCAGAAAGGAAAATCTGCGCGATAACATGTCTAACACGGAGCTTATTCTAAATATGCTCGCAGAGGCATCTACCAAAGACATTTCACAAGCTGTAAATCCCGAAGGTTTTGAACAAAGCAAGAAAGTTGCCCGGCAAGGCGGCAATGTGGCGAAGGTCGCGCTGGATGAATTAGAGGCACAAACCGGTAAAAAGGTAGTTACTGCTCGAAATGCCAAAGCAATGCTGGATGATAGGCCCATCAAAATGCTCGAATCAGATGATCCCGGAGGTAATAATCATTGATTCAACTCCCCGACAAACCGATCAATATCCTCCACTCCCTTCTTCGTAGCATAAGGCCTGAACAAATGCGCCTTCATCCGCAGATAATGCGTCAACTGTCGCGCTAGATTTTGCCTTGACTCGGTGAGAACGGCCTCGGAAAGCCAGAAGCGGCTTTGCAGGCTGTTGCTGGAAATG
The DNA here is from genome assembly GCF_000382205.1 of Dyadobacter beijingensis DSM 21582. Taxonomy (GTDB): domain Bacteria; phylum Bacteroidota; class Bacteroidia; order Cytophagales; family Spirosomataceae; genus Dyadobacter; species Dyadobacter beijingensis. The sequence goes on along the minus strand of NZ_KB907789.1, from coordinate 713,753 downwards.
ATCAGAAGCTTATCATCTTCACAGTTGAATTTCAGGTATTTGTTCTCTTCCAAAAGCGCTATGTCGTGTGTCAGTCCGGACATGCGGTTCTGCATCACATTGCCCTGGTAGTTCGCGGCGATGCGGGTGTTCTGCTCCATTAAGTGTACCATGCTCAGCAACAGGCACTGGTATTTCAGACCGTTTTCAAAGAGTAGTTTGTTTTTGTGAAGAAAATCGTAGAGACTTTTTACCGGTAAGTCGTTGTGGATCTTGGAATTCGACTCCGTGTAGGCTTGACTGATGCTGAAAACGAGGTCGTCTTTCGTGGGGAAATAATAGGTAAGGTTACCGATGCGCATGCCGAGGTCGGCGGCGAGTTCGCGCATGCCTACGTACTCGATACCTTTGAGGTTGAAGAGCTCCAACGCCCGTTTACTAATTTTCTCTTGTGTTGCGTTCACGATAATTTGGTCAATGTCCTAAACGGTTGTAATTTTAGGTCGTTGTCCAAAAATATAACATTATGATCTTATGACGAAATCAATTCCAAACATCTTGCACATTCTCGCGTCGATCGCGTTCATTACGATCATCGGTGCCGCATTTTACGAACATGCTGCCGTGGTACCCGCGTGGAGCGCTGCGCCCCCTCGTTCGCTTTCCATGTTTCAGGGCGAGTATGGTCTCCAAGCCGCCAACTTTTGGAAACCGGTACATCCCGTGGCCGTTCTGCTGCTCGCAGCCGCATTGATCGCCAACTGGCGGCAGCCGGGTCGCAAGCAGCTCCTGATCGCTTCTGGCGGATATGTGCTGATACTGGTCATCACCGCCGCCTATTTCGTGCCCGAGCTCATCGCGATCACGACCTCGGCGTATTCGCCTGCCGTGAGCGACGACCTGACGAGCCGTGCCAAAACCTGGGAAACGCTAAGCCTTGTACGTCTAGGCAGCTTGTTGATACTGGCAATTGTACTTTTATATGGTTTGAGCGTAAAAACGGAACAGAAATAATGGAAACGACAACCAACAAAAACGTATATCCCGTCACGATCGACAATGGCCACGGCGAGCGCCTGACGTTCCTCGGTCGCGAGCTGCGCGATGGTATCGAGTACATTCAAGTTGAAAACGAGGTGAGCCCGGGCGCAGGCCCGCCCATGCACGTGCATCACCAGCAGTACGAAAGCCTGCATATCCTTGAAGGCAAAATGGGCATCGAAGTCCATGGCGAGCAGCCTTACTTCGTCCACAAAGGCGAATCTGCTACCTTCGAGCCGGGCATTGCGCACCGTTTCTGGAACGCGGGCGACTCGACGCTGCATTGCAAAGGCGAAATCTGGCCGCCGCATAACATCGAATACTTCCTCGAGGAAATTTACCGCTCCTCGCGAGAGCACGGGGACGGGCGCCCGGGCACATTCGACGCCGCGTACCTGTTGCGCAAATACCGTACCGAGTTCGATATGCTGGGTATTCCGGCTTTTGTGAAGAAGGTGATTTTTCCGGTGATTTTGCTTTTGGGAAAAATACAGGGAAAAGGAAAGCGGTTTCGAAATGCGCCGGAGGCGCAGCCGGCGCGCTGATTGGGGATGTTACTTGCTGATATGCACCAATTTCCTGATCGTGTAGCTCTCGTTGACCTTCAATCTGCAATACAAAACCTCGGTTACATTGTCGGGCAGCTCTTTGACTTCGTATCGCCATTTTCCTTTTGCATGAGGGTTTTCGACAACTGTTTTCAGTACGGTGCCTTGGCTGTTAACAATATCCAATCGTACGTGGCTGTTTTCCTCGGGAACATCAAATGCGATCGTAAAACTTGTCGCGTAGGGGTTAGGGTAGGCATTGAGCTCAAAGCCGGGTAGTTCGGTTTGACTTTCTTCGATAGGAGCACCTTCCCGTTGGCTACTGAATTGGCCGATACTGATCGACGGCGACACATGCCAGTTGCCGATCGCATCTTTCATGTAGCATCTCATGCCGAACCAACTTTGATCGGTGGTGTACACGCTCGACGTGCCGCCTGCGACGCCCTGGTTGTTGATGTGGGTTGAATTCCAGTGGTACTGAACGCCACCGGAAGGAGCGGTGAGCGTTCGCCAGTCGTTGTTCTTCGAATAGGTGAGGAGCGGAACGTAGCTGGCTGCGACGGGATTGGTAAGCGGGCCGATCGTCGCGGCCCATTTGTTAGCGAGCCAGGTCAAACCTTTTATCGCGCCAAGGCCTTCGAAGAAATGGGTATCGTCATTTGTTCTGTCGTCGTCGCCTCCGTCGTTGGCAGTGGTAGTTCCCGCACTTCCAACTACATAGTCGGTATCAGCGCCGCTAAGAATCGTTGAACCGGCAGGCGTGTTTCCCTGCCCCGTCCTGATTGTTGAATTGATTGGACCGAACTTGCTGATACTCGCTTTACAAATGTACCAGGTTAGGTTGGGTGCCGCGAAATCGGACCGGGACTTGGCGATGACCGCTTGCAATTTTGCCTGATAATCAGCTGCACTACTTGCTTTATAAATCGCATCAACATTAAGATCTGCATCGGTTTCCCCCTGATGCCAGAGCACAGCCCGTACACCATATAGCGCCCCATAGTAATTCAATGCAGTTTTTAGTGCCGTGTAGGGCTGGCCGTAGTAGTCCTTCGGAACGACAGAACCTCCCTGATAGCCCAGGCAAACTTGAGCGCCTGTGGATGGATGCTTTGCTTCGACACCATCGCTACCCTGTTTCCATTCAGTTATGGTTGATCCACCCGTTGCCGCGTTGAAGAATGCCACCGGCATGCCTCCATTGGCGTCGGAAATGAGCTTGCCGAGAACAGCGTAAGCCCATATTGTATTTCCAGTAGGCCCTAACCTGCTGTGCCGTTTGAAATCATCCGAGGTATTCAACGGAAACATATGGGTGAATGACTCAGGTAGTTTTTTAGTGCAAGTTTTGTCTTCGGAGGTTCCCACAACCCATTCTGGTATACCCGTGCTGGGAGGTAATTTATAAGATAGGTTGTCAACTCCTTGGGCATTAGACTGGCCTGCGATGATAAACACGTCGCCAACCCCAAACTTATTGGAAGTGTACACAACGTCATTCAAAAGGATTTCACATAAGTACCAGCCTTTGTTTATCACAGGCAGCACATAAAACATGCCGTTAGGCGCCAGACTCAGATTCGTGGCCGGGCCAGGCGCTCCGGGAATGCCCGTTGGGCCCACCGGCCGAAACCGGTAGCTGAGGACGCCATTAAGGTTGCTGTAATTCAGTTGTCCAGCGACCGTGACAGTAGCAGTGTTGAGCGTGTTGCGTTGGATTACGCTATTGTTAACAGGGTAAGATAATATTACTGTCTGTGCATTACAGGCATAGGAAATGAAGGCGGAAAAGAGTACCCACACAATGTATACTTTCATTTGCGAGAAGTTAATATTGGATGATAATGCTATTTTTCGAATCCTGTGGTCCTGACGAACTCGGCAAGGTTGATTAACGGAATCTTTGCACCGTAATGCTTATTAATAGCCTTGATTACCTCGTTGGCGATAATAGCCTGTCCGAACGGAGTAGGGTAGATCCCATCGGACGAAAAGAAGTTGCCATAGGCCGAGCCGTCCACCAAAATACCGTCGTCTGTCCTATAACTTCCCTGGTGAATGCGCTGATAGAGGTCAAAGAGGTCAACGACGGCAAGGTCTTTTTCTGCGGCATATTCTCTTATTTTGCCATTGTAATGCTTCTGTGGGTCAGACATAAACTCTTCGTCTTCATCTATTACCTCGAAATCCTGGAAGTTGACCCGAAATTCCCCGCCTCGGCTAAAATTCTCGAAAAGGTGATGCACTTTGGCTGAGGGGATCATGAAAAATGGACGTGAAGCATCGACGATTTGATCAGCCTTTCCATTGCGATCGAAACTGATGTAAAGTCCCCATCCCCTTTGGACCAGTTCGTGGCGGGAGTACCAGTTCATGTAGGGCAGATCCTGATAATGTGGAATTGTGAAGATGATGCCCTTTTGGCCCTCTTTTAAAACCTTATTTATCGCGTGATCAGTTATTCTGCCGGTAAGTAAAATTGAGCCGTTGAACGCCTGGTTGAAAATCCCGATTTGTGGCGTCATGCGAATTCCACTCATCCACCGATCAAAAAATTCATCAATAATTGCGAAATTATAGGGTACGTCTGCTTTGATTTTAATAAATGCCTCGGATGGGTAAGGAGGTACGTACCGTTTGAAACGCGAGAGGCCGAGCTTAATTAATTCGCAATTTTCGCATGCATAACCGCGATCGAGCCAGTCCGCTGCGCCGCCTGGAAATGCATAATTAGAAATCTTCCCCATATACTCCGGCATCGTCGGCGGATCGCCCGGCACGGCAGAAATCGTATTATTCACCACCCGGTCCCACTGCGGGTGCCCGGTTTCCGTATTACGATATACGTAATAGCCGGTGCCATTATAATGCTCCTTATCAAAAAGCGGCATTTCAAAATTTTTGATACCCATTTGATGCGCCAGCAAATTGGTATAGTTCGTTTGCTGACTTTCCCGGGTAATGCCGCCATTCATCACGCCGGCGGTCATGCCGCCTCCGAATGCAACCATCTCCATCGTTTGGCCAGGTTTGAGGATGCGCCCGAAATCGGCCAGTGTAGTCGGTGCCGATAGCCATTCTTCTATTTTGAGTGTCGGCTGCCGGTCAATATTGTCATGGATCATTTCCGGGTGTTGCCCCATGGGGTGGATGCACATAAATGGGCCGTTCGTCCGTGCGGAGTCTTCGGCCGTCGCGACCACAAAAGGTCCGCCGGGAACGGGATCAGGCCAACTGTTTCCTGGCTGATCGCATGCGGTTAGAACGAAAAGCAACAACATCTTTTTCATAGCTCGTTTGTTTTAGGTAAAACATTATAAATGAAACTGAACGAGGGTCCCGGAAGAGTGCACAGCAACGCCAGGCTGCTGCTGACAAAGGCCAGCGAGCCAGAGTTGAATGGTAAAAGTCCTGGAAGAAGTAGTTGAGTTATGACGGGTAGAATTAATGACCGTCAAGCGTGATGCAATAGAAGCGCATTTGATTTTTAAAAGCAAGAAAATTGTAACCGGATGAATAAACGGTTAGGGAATTATCAAACGGAAGAAATGGTTGGGGTAGTTCAGATTTTTACGCCCCACACCTCCGTCAGTGTTTCACGGAAAAGTGCGTTCAATGGAGCGGTATCCGCTGCCACTAATGGCGGAAGTCCTTTTGCATACTCCTTTAAAAAGGCGATTCTTTCCGTTAGGAAATCATGCAGGAGGGGAATGCGAGGTTCTTCGCTCAATTCCTCGCCGGCAGATTTGCGGATGAGCAAACTGTCGATCTCGCTGCGCAGGCTGGCGTCGGTTACCTGGCTGTCGAGCAACTTGACAAATTCCGTCGGCGCCATCGTGTCCGTCACGCGTATCCAGTCGCATGCCAGAACCGGCCGTAGCGCATAGAAATACTTTTTCATCGGCACCATATCCTTCAGGAGGTAATTCTCGTAGTTCTGCACAGCCATGCTGAGGTAGTGGTGTAAGCAGGAGCGCGGACTAAAATATTGTTTTTTTAGCTCCCGAAGCTTCTCCGTAGCTGTAAAATTTTCCTGGTAAACGATCGGGCTATCAAGCCATTCTAGCATGGATGGGTTCGACTTCCTGAAAAGTCGCAAAGCTTTCCGCAGCTCCCAGCCAGCGAGGTCGATGTCGTTGGGCAGTATCTCTTCATGGTTATCTTTCTTGTCGTCGATCTGCAAATACCACTCGGGCCGGTGCACGTAAATATACCGCACATCCCAATCGCTATTCACTGAAGCAAACCCCCAAGCCCGGCTCCCGCTCTCGACGGCGTAGAGGATTTGGATGTTGTGCTGGGTTTCGAGTCGGGAGAGTTCTTGCTGGATTTCGGTGGTCATGATTCAAAAAGGAGTATTTGGACTGGCAATATAGCTTCTTTTGTCATTTCCGTATTGATCTATCCAGTAGCCCGAGGGGCGTTCGAATGGGAAGGTATTTCATCGCAAGGGCGAGCAACAAGCGAAACAAATTTACAAACGTTTGAAAAATCCTTTTGTTAGGTAAATTGAGGATGATTTTAACGGCTAATAAATGAGTGACGGAACCGACTATACTCCCTCCATTGACGAAAACCTGCTGAATTTAACAGACAAGGACCTTTTGAATCTATACGAAGCAAGCGGTGTTGCCAAATGTGAGATCACGATTCAGGAATTGGATGAAAATGCGGACCTTGATATCAGCCTCATCCTGGAAATCCATCGAACGGCTTTTGGGGAGTTGTATAGTTGGGCGGGTAAATGGCCTACTATTGACGTTCAGGTTGGAAAGCTCTCTCCACCTCATCCTTCACAGGTTCCGGCGCTGATGTATCAGTATGCCGACGATGTCAATTATAAGTTAAAGAGGGTAGAAAAGAAAGACGAAGTAGCTGAACTATTGGCCTTTTTGCATCACCGGTTTGTCTGGATTCATCCATTTAACAACGGCAATGGTCGTACGGCGCGATTGCTTTTGAACGCAGCTGCCATGCTCAAAGGCTTCGAGCCGATACAATTATATCACAGAGAAGGAGAGGCGCGAGCGAAATATATTGAAGCGTTGCGCAAGGGCGATGAAGGCGATACAAGCGCATTGACTGCCCTAATTCTTCACGAACTCACGCCCTTTTAACTCGGCCTCTCGCAACAGCGCGATAACGATAGCTTGTACCTGAGGCTCGGGCACGTGCTGGTTTTCCAATGCCATGCTCCCGCTTACGGCATTCGTGACCATTGACGTGACGTAGGATTTATGGCGTAGTTTGGCGTATTTTTCGAATAGTTTCATAGGTCAAATATACTCAATTTATACAAGTAAGGTAGTCTAATGGTTGCAAACACATACGTAAAAAATAGTCATCTGTTCTGGTCATGCACTAACTTAGAAGTACGATACTCCACGAACCTGTTAGTTGCCTTTTGACTTCGGAGCTTTTGGTAATCCGTATCGTTTTTCATGCCTTTCAATTTCATTTGCCACTATTTTCCAGTGATTTCGTACCTGTCTATTAATGGATTTTGTATGGGCATCTCCCATCATGTGACCAGCATTTTTTACGTATGATATATAATTTCCCCAAAATACCCTTCCATCTATTTTCTTTCTTTTAGCACCTAAATGAGTCTTTCTTCTAAATATCCCTGCTCTAAATATCCAGTCATCCTCTTTGATGTTTGCAAGCTTATTTTTTTCTAGCTGCACTTTTGCATAGAATGCTCTGCGACGAATCGCTCGTTTGAGACCGCGGTAATATTTCGAGATACTGCTATTTCTAATTCTAATGCGATTTCTATCAAACTCAAAACCAAGATAGCCAATGGATTTGCTTACAGTTTGCCCTTGCGAATTGGTAGCGTTTATAGTCCAACTGTCTGTCGATGAGCTACGGGTAAGATTAGCTATGATAGTCTTGTTATCCTGTATTTTTAAGTTTAACTGCCTTTCAATAATGTCTTTAACTGTTTTTATGACATTCTCAACTTGATCTGTTGGACAAATAAGTAAAATGTCGTCAGAATAGCGACGATATAGGCCTTCAAAGGGTGAGAGGATTTTAAGGATTTCGATATCCGATTGTAGAAAATATAAATTGGATAGGACTGCACTTATTGGAGTTCCCTGAGGAATTCCTTTCTTGTTATCTTTTGATCCATATTTTCGTAGTAATTTGTTCGAGTATACTATTGACCTAAATTGTTGAAAAGAGTCAAATAGAGATGCCCTTTTTGATTTACTGACTAAATTTAAACTTCGCTTATCAAAATTAGGTAGTAACGGGATGAGCTCTTCTAAATCAATGTAATATGGCCTAGTAATCGCTTTAAAAACCTGATAATCTTCTTTCGGAAGCAGAATCTGGTTAAGTAACCGGCTCCAAGCTGATTTTAGGACAGAGTGATCAAGGTTATCAAAGAAACTCGCGATATCAAGACACACCACAGAAACGTTATGCTTCTTGTGATTCGAAATAAACTCAAAAACCTCTCTTGCAAAGTCGATTGTGCATTTATTACGACGAGCGTTGGACTGAATTGCACGATAGCCAATTACTGAGTTGCTGAGATTTATGTCCGATTCATAAATTTCTTGTAATTGTTTATTTATTTTGTCCGCGTAAAAGGCGAAAATCTGTGCATCCAAATGGTTTGCGTAGTAAATCGGCCTAATTTTTACTTTGTAAGCCCTTCCAATTTTACCACTTTCTAGTCTTTTAGAGCCATCACGCTTGTAACGATGATTAACTATTTTATAATGAAGTAATGGTGAAAAGCGATGAGTTGCAACATTTTTACTGTCATTGACATAGGTTGTAACATAGTGTTTGGTCCTATTTTTTGATTTGCAACCAAGTCTTGGTGAAATATGAATATAGGGTCTTAAGCGTAGCCAATCTTTCATAATTCATTTGCTAGAATAAAAGTGTTGGTTGGTTAAAAGCGACGCTATCCTTTATTCATTATCTGAATGCAGCCAGTTCGTGTCGTAACGCCCTTGCGGGCACGTCTTTTGGAACATGAACTTCGTTACACATATGAACACCCAGATCAGCCTGAGTACCATGATAACCGTTTCACTTTATTTCTTAACGGGCGCTCCAACGTGGAACCCGAATGATATAAGTACCACCTATCACATTAGATAGGGTATCTTCAACCTAAGGTGAAGTAACTCAAACACTGTACTGCGGACTTAACCAACCAACGTCGCAAATTACGAAGTAGTTTATGTAACTTAACAACTAAAACCACAAGAATCTTAGGTTTTACCCCAAATTTGCTTTCTTCAATAAAACTCCGAATATTCGCATTCCCTATAAATCGTAAGCATATGAAAAATCTTAGAAGAGTTGCCCTGTTATGGTGTGGGTGTGGCGAAAGTCCCCCGGACGCCCTTACGAGCGTTAGGACACCTTAGACAGGGCTTTTTTAAATCCCTTAAATCGTAAGTTTCATGAACAAACAAACACATCTCGAATCCCCGGATTCGACCACGCTCGCCTATGGAGAGCACGTGAAGGACCTCCTAACCATGAACGCCCCAACAGAATGGGTCGAAGACCTCTGGACGATATACACCGGCTTTATGGTCGCCCAAGGCGAACTCGGCCATAACCCAAGGGCCAGCGACCTCTTCTGTACCTTCCGCGAGCTTGTCTTTTTCTTCCAAAAGCTCGAAGAGCGGAAGGCGGCGTAGAACCAACGAATAACTAGTAATGCCTCCCGGCACATTTGTACTCACTCACGTTCCTTTATTTTCCTTTTTGTCCAAACAAAAAAATGGAGACCGCCTAAGCAGTCCCCATTCCAAAGCATTAGCAGCGCAAAGCCCTATTGCGCCCCGTCAATCCCCGATTTCGAAGTCTTTTTCTCCTCGGCAGCTTTAAACTTCGCATTCGAAATCTTCAAAACCACCGCATTAGGCCACGTCCGGTTTGTATAGAACCGCTGCCCATTCACCGCGCTCACAGCGAGCCCCAAAGGGGTGGGAGCAGAGCGGATCGAAGCATCAAAATTGTTCACATATTCCACCAGCTCGCTCCCATAACCCAGCACTTCCACCTTCGTAGCAGCAGTTCCTTCGATCATCGGGAAGAGGAATTCGCGGCGTTGGCCGTATTTCCATTCGTCGTCGCGCTTTTTGGTGATAAAGGCGTAAATGGCTTTTTCGTCGTTGGATTGTGTGAACCAGATGTCTTTGTCGCGGATGATGGGTAGTGGTTTGACGGCGTATATGGATTCTCCGTTCGCGAAGTTCCAGAGGGCGATTTCGCGGAGGAGCGCTTCCTGTTCGATCTGGATTTCGCCGTTCGGTTTCGGGCCGACGTTCAGCAGGAAGTTGCCTCCCTTGGCGCGGATCTCGATGAGCATGTTGATGATCTCGGTGCCCGATTTGTGGGGGTCGTTGGTCGGTTTGTATTGCCAGTCGGTGCCCATCGTGTAGCAGGCTTCCCACGGGCGCGGCGAGGCTTTGTCGGGGATGTTTTGCTCGGGCGTGTTCATGGCGTCGCGCGTGATCACGAGCTCGGGTTGCAGGCTCCACGCGTACTCGCGCAGGCCATCGCCGGGACCATCGAAGAACATAATGTCGATCTTTCCGTAATTGGTGAGCAATTCCTTGATCTGCGCCTTGTCGTATTCCATCAGTTTGGGGTTGTTCACCGGGAACTGGCGCTTATCCTGCAACCGGCCGAGCGGGATGTTGTTCTGGTGGAAAAACAGGAAATCTTCCGGCGAAAAATACAGCCCGATGGCAATGCCCTGCTTTCGGAATGCGTCGATGATCTCCTTCGTCACGTCCCGTTTGAAAGGTGTATTCATCACATTGAAAGTCGTCGTTTTGGTATCGAACATGCAGAAACCGGCGTGGTGCTTGGTTGTGAAAACGACATATTTCATCCCGGCAAGCCGCGCCATCGTGGCCCATTCGTCGGGATCGAACTTTTTGGGGTTGAAGAACGTCGGCAGCTCCTTCATATACCGGTTCACATAATCGTCCGAAGCACCGGCCAGCGAATGGCTGATCACGGTCCCGAGCGACACATCCACATTCCAGTGAATGAACATCCCGAAACCCAGGTCCTGGAACCATTTGACGCGTTCGGGTTTGTTGGCGGTTTGCTGGGCGTGGGTGGCGGTGGCGAGACCGAGGAGTAGTAGGAGTGATAAGAGTCTGGTGCGCATTGTTTGAAAAGGTCTTTTTGGAAAGACTGGATTTGGCGCTTGCGATACTCTGTTTTGGGCGTGTTTTTGAAAATAGTTTCAGGCCCATTGGCTATATTAGGGTTTTCGAAAACACTTCATCATGCATGAAAATCTTCAAATTGACATGGCTGTTTATCTTTGCGACCGTGACAGTTGCGCCAGCGCAGAGCGGTGAAATTTACCGGCTTACATTCAGCGATCCCACTAACTTTGACATTATGAATAGTCTGTCGCACAAACAGCCGAAGACCATCCTCATTTCGAACACGACGAACAGCTGGGATTACACTGTTTTCTGGAATGGGTTTGTAGGTGGCGAAACGCAGGACCAGATCGACACAGAAACGAAGACAAGTCGCCATGAATCCTATGATCCGGAATACCTTTTTCGTGATCCGCAAATGTTGAAAGCCATTAGTACTACCGAGCGCAAATCGCTTCGAAAACGAACTTTGAAGCCTACGACAGCCAAGAAAATAGCCTTAAAAGGGACCAATTACCGCACGATAGCCTCAATCAAACATGTAGAGGGCTTTTGTGTGTCCACCACCGAACCTATTTTCACTTCTGATGGACGCTATGCGTTTATTGATGTCGCAATCTATTTTGGTGGCCATTACCAAATCGACGGCGCGTGGTACGGGGACTTTGGCTCGGTCACGATCGTATACGCAAAGCAACCGAACGGTAAATGGAAGAAGTTTAAGAAGTTTGATCATCTGATTTTGTAGATCAATCTTGATACATAAGCTTATGACAAGAAGAATTGCCATGGTTAAACGCGTCGTTGACATGAAAACGCATTGCCAGCCAAGCGACGACCTGGAATATTGGCTTAGTAAAACGCCACAGGAAAGATTGGCAGCAGTTACCTTTCTGGTCAATCAAATGCTAAAACCTGGCGAACGAATGGACAAAACTGTGTTTATTCGTAGAAAATTAAAAGAATAAGTCATGTCTGGCATTTGCTCATACTCCCTGGCGATCATGCCCCCGCCATCCATCGCCGAAGACGTCCGCGGCTTCAAGCTAGACTACCGCAACGCCATCAGCAAATCCTACGGCAGCGCTAATGCCGACGGCCACATCTCGCTGGACGGCTTCGATGCGGCAGAGGCGGATTACCCACTGATCCTCGCCGAATACACGCGCCTTGTGTCCCCATTAACACCGTTTGAACTAAACTTCTCCGGCTTCGCCGATTTCGACCGGGCCAATTTCTCCGCATTCTACATTAAACCCACAGAAGCATCATGCGACGCTATTCGGGAGCGCACGCAGGCGATCATGAAGGGTTTCGACAAGAAGTTCAAGAAGCAATACATGCAGAAATGGGCCGACGAGTCGAAGAACCCGCACATGTCCATCGGGCGCAGGCTCACGCGCGAGTGGATTGCATTGGCGTACTCTATTTTTACGGAATATGAGGCTGGTTTTCTGTGCGAGTCGTTCGCGATCCGGAAGTATAATGAGAAGCGTCGGCAGTATGAGGTGATCGACACGATTCCTTTGCTGGGACCGAATGCGTCGGGTGGTCAGATTAGCTTATTTCCTTAATTGTAACCTATTCGGTCAGATTGATCAATCGGCAAGTGGGTAATTCCGTACATGATATACGTAAGGTTAAATGTGTAAATCCATATGCTCCAACACTACACCCTCAACGAATTCTACGCCGATCGCCTGTCACACCGCCTTGCCCTGGCGAAAAAATGGTGGGACAGGATACTCTTTTTCGCATTTGCCGCCGTGTTTATAGCCGCCTGGGTCGGGTTGTTTTTCAGAAAAGAGCAAACCGGTGCATTGATGGACCAATATGGCGGATTGTTTACCCAATGGATATTCGAAGAACCCTATTCCCAGCAGCGTATGATCGGTATTTTCGGGTTGGTATTCCTGACGAATGTGGCTCCGGTACTCGTGTTTTTCGTGCGGAAGAACTGGATTTTTCCGAAGGCATCCATGAATTTGCGCGGGTATGCCACCGTTCAATCCAAAAAGGAGATAAAGCTGCCGCGAAGCCGGGGCGCCACTAAAACCCCGAAAACATTTTATGTGTATGTAAGCCATCCGGTAAGCGGGAAAATAGTGCCGGTGGAAATTCACGAAGGTTGGTATAACACACTCAATACCGGAAGTCAGGTCCCTGTATTTTACCATCCCGGCACCGATAATGTCTTGTACCTGGTTAATAATCAGCATTCGATTATTTCAAACTGATCATCTTCTGACCATTCCTGACTAAATTTTGACAAATTCCCGGGAACGTTGTCAGGTGAACCACAGGATTCCTCGTCTATGCCAGTTAATAAAACACTGCGTATTTAAACTTTTGGGGATTTGGACTGGACCACCGACGACGGCGCGCTTTGGCTCGCTTACCGAAATGGCGATAACGAGGCGCTGGGCGTGATCGTCGAGCGGTATTATGGCGCTTTGCGGCGGTACGGGATGAAGTTCCTTGTCGATGAAAGTATTGTCGAGGACTGCATTCAGGACCTGTTTCTCGACCTCTGGCAGAACCGTGAGCGGATCAGTCAGACACCCTCGGTCAAATTTTACCTTTTCAAAGCCATCCGGCACAGCATTCTCGGGCATATGCGTTACCAGCAGCGGTTCGCGAACGAGGAGTCGCTGGATTGGGACACATCTTTACCTGAAAATTTCAATGCGGAATCGCTGCTGATCGAGCAGGAGACGCTGAACGGCCTCGTGGCGCAGATGCACGCGCACATGGAGGCGTTGCCCAAGCGTGAGCGCGAGGCGCTATACCTGCGCTACTACGAGAATATGAGCGTGGCGGATATTTCCGGTCTGATGGGCGTCAACCGGCAGTCGGTTTCCAATTTTTTGCAAAAAGGCCTTACCCGCATCCGCGCGAGGTGGTTTGTGACTATGGTATTAAACCTATTCTTTTTTTAAATTTTTTCTCCATCCGAGGGTATATCGGTTTCTGTCATTCATAATATCATAGAAATCATTTGAAAAATGAAGAATGGACAGGCCAGACTACGATTTGAATACCCCGGAAGACTTCCTGGACAATGAACACTTCCGCCGCTGGGTCAGGTACCGGCGCGACGACGACCGCATTTACTGGGAGGATTTTCTCAGCCGTTACCCCGAAAAGCGCCCCGCTTACGAGAATGCCGTTGCGACGCTGCTCGTGATCTACGGACATGATGTGCCAGACTCCGACGACGGCGCCGGGAGGCTGCGCGACCTGCTGAATGCCGAAACGCGACCGCGGGAATCAACACCGCTCTGGCGGTGGCTTCGATGGTCGGCGGCGGCGATGCTTGCGATCGGGCTCGGTTTCTGGTGGAGCAGGGCAGGGCGGGAGGCCGGCGATGTCGGCAGGGGAGTTGCACAAATGGCCGCTGCCACGCAATCGGAATGGGTAGTCCGTCAAAATGACGCCCAGGCGGTACTGCTCGTGAATCTGCCCGACGGTTCCTCTGTGTTGCTCAGTAACGGCAGCCGCATCCGGTTCGGCAGGGAAATGAATGGTGCCGAACGGGACGTATACCTGGACGGTGAGGGCTTTTTTGAAGTAGTTAAAAATCCTGCAAAGCCTTTTCTCGTGCATACCGATAAGCTTACTACCCGTGTTTTGGGCACCAGTTTTCGCGTGAAATCCTTCCCCGGGCACGACGAGGCCGAAGTGGCCGTCAAAACCGGCAGGGTGGCCGTTACGACAATCGATAGGGAGGCCGCCAAACCCCTCATGCTTTACCCCAATCAGCGGATGAGCCTCGTCCGCAAGAACGACCGCCTCCTGCGCGCGGTGAAAGATATTTCAAACACCGACATAGTGGCCGCAATCGATGCGGAACCATTTGATTTTCAGTTTACCCCGGTTTCCGAAGCATTTAAGATACTCGAAACGAATTATGCGGTGAAAATCCGTTTCGATGAGGAGAAAATGAGCCATTGCACGGTGACCGCTGCATTGAAAGATGAACCGTTTCTCGAAAAAATACGATTGATATGCCTCGCCACCGAAACCTCATTCGTCCTGAACGGCGACGAGGTCACGATCTCAGGCGCCGGCTGCCCCTAGCCGGGCGCCCCTAGCCGGGCACCCCTAGCCGGGCGCCCCTAGCCGGGCGCCCCTAGCCCCTCAAAATGCTCACTTAACTATCAACTTATGCGAAAACACAACTGCACCAGATTACTTATGCCCTGATTTTCGAGGTGCCTGCCGGGCACAATGCGGCCGGGCGGCAAATGCTCTTTCTAAACTTTAACCAATCATGAAATTTTTACATCAATGAAATTGAACTCGACAGGTTCCAAACAATCCCTGCGCGGTTTGCTGGGCATCCAAACGATGCTCATGCTGCTGTTCATGCAATTCAGCTGGGCCCGGAGCGGCTCCGCACAGGAAATGCTCAACCAGCGCATTTCGATCTCCGTAGAAAACGAACGGATCGAATCGGTGATCTCGCGACTCGAAAAATCGGCTAATGTGAGTTTTCTGTATAGCCGGGAAATAATCCAATCACGCCGCAAGATCAGTTTTGAAGCAGAAAACAAACCGCTTTCCGCCGTTCTGGAAGGCATTCTCCAGCCGCTCGGTTTGAAATATGAAGTGTCCGGTGACAAGATTATTCTCAAACGTCAGCAAAATACGTCCGAAGCAACTGTTAATGAGGTCGTAACGCCCGCCGTCGCACAAGCGGATTCGGACATCAATGTGTCGGGGACGGTAACGGACAATGCGGGCGTGGGCCTGCCTGGCGTGAGCATTCTCGTGAAAGGCACCCAAAGCGGTACCACTACGGATGCCGACGGAAAATACAAGCTTTCGGTGGCCGGCAATAGTTCGGTATTGATATTCAGCTTCGTAGGCTACATTTCGCAGGAAATTGCGGTAGGCAGCAAAACGGCGATCGATGTGCAGCTACTCACAGACGACCGCGCATTGGAAGAGATCGTAGTCGTAGGTTACGGTACGCAAAAAAAGGCCAATCTCACCGGTGCCGTATCGACCATCGATTCGAAAGCCATTGAAAACCGCCCGTCCAGCAACCTCGCGACGGGTATGCAAGGCGTGACGCCGGGCCTCGTGGTAACGCGCCAGACGGGACAGCCGGGCCGGGAAAACATTAATATCCAGATCCGCGGCGCCACTTCGGCAAATGGTAACGTGAACCCGCTCGTGCTGCTCGACGGCGTAAGTGTGCCCATCAGTACCATGCAAACCATGAACCCCAACGACGTGGAGAGCATCAGCGTGCTCAAAGACGCGGCAGCAGCGGCCATTTACGGTGCACAGGCTGCGGGAGGGGTGATTTTGATTACTACCAAAAAAGGTAAATCGGGTAAGGTTACGTTCGATTACCTCGGGCAGCAGGGCGTGGACTGGTCGCTGAACGTGCCGGAGCGCATGTCGCTGCTCGATGAGGCATTGTTTTCCAATCTTGCCCGCGCCAACTCCGGCAGCTCGCCGGAATACACCGACGAGGAAATCCAGCGCATCCGCGACCGCGTTCCGTACGTGATCAACCCGGCGGATACTTCGTCCTATCTGTTCTACAACCAGGACCCGATCGCGAACCAGATCCTGCGCAAATACACGTCCATGAGCACGCACAACATTACAGCGCGCGGGGGAACCGAAAAGCTCAATTTCCTCATTTCGGGCGGTTATTATAACAAACAGGGCGTTTTCAAAGTGGGGCCTGACAGCTACACCCGCTATAATGTCCGGATGAACCTCGGTTCGCAATTGACCAAACACCTGTCGCTCGACAGCCGACTTGCTTACACGAACGACAAGGCCCGGACGGCTTCAACGGACGTGAACGGAAGCGGCTTGATTTACCAGGTATATCGTTTCCGCACGCGGAACCCGTTTTTCACGCCAGAAGGCCGCTACAACTCGGCCAACAACACGTACGCGATCCTCGAATCGGGCGGGTATAACGAGAACCGCCGGAATTATTTCGATGGGGTATTCACATTGACGGCCGCGAATTTTATCAAAGGCTTGCAGATCCGCGCCATTGCCGGTACCCAATACCGCCGCGGTGATCGCGAGGCATTCAACCGCACCGTGCCGCTTTGGAGCAAATCGAAAGTGGCGGGTTATGTCAACCAGATCAACTCCTTCAACATTACCGACGACGTGACCAAGAACACCAACCTGCAGGCGTTGGTCAACTATGATTTTACATTGGGGAAGGACCATAATTTCGGCCTTTTTGCAGGGTATCAATGGGAGAACTTCCGCACCGATACGCTCTTTACGGGCGCTACCAACCTCGTGAGCAACGACTTGCCGACGCTGAACCTCGGTGACGACAAAACCAAGAGCAACCGCCAGGTGATCGCGACGTATGCATTCCAGTCGGTTTTCGGAAGATTTAATTACAATTATAAAAACCGCTACCTGCTCGAAGCGACGATCCGTCTCGACGAAAGCTCGAAACTGGCGCCGGGGTTGAGAAAGAAAGTTTTTCCGGCGGCATCCGTCGGCTGGAACCTGCACCAGGAAAACTGGTTCGCGACTCCGCTGCCGTTCTTCTCGGAATTCAAGCTGCGCGGTTCTTGGGGGCGACTTGGGGGCGCATTGGGCACGAATATCGGTTATTACGACTACCTCAGCCAGCTGAGCCGCGGCAACAACCTCGTGCTCGGCGACTCGCGGACTTCCTACATTTACCAGGGCTCGATCCCATCGGCCGCATTGTCGTGGGAGACGATCGAGACGACGAATGGGGGTGTCGACATAGGGTTGCTGCAAAACCGCCTGCAAATCAGCGGGGATTATTATGTGAAATTCAACCGCAACATGCTCACGCCGCAGCAGCTGCCGGGTGTGATCGGGGTGGGAACGCCGCGTAAGAACAATGGCGAGCTGAAATCGTGGGGCTGGGAAACGGAGCTTCGCTTCCGCGACAAGATCGGCAAGGATTTCAACTATTCGGTGGCTATCAATTTCTCGGATAACAACAACAAGCTGATCAACTTTTCGGGCAGGACGGTCGTCGGCGCCGGTACCAATGGCCTGATCGAAGGATACGCATTGAATACGGTTTGGGGTTACCAGACGGCGGGCTATTTCAGCAATGCCGACGAGGTGAAAGCGGCGGCATTCCAGGATAACCGTACCGGTCCGGGCGATGTGAAATATGTGGATCTGAATGGCGACAAGCGCCTTTCGGTGGGTAAAGGGACCGTGGCCGATCACGGCGACCTCGTGCTGCTAGGCACCACCGCGCCGCGTTACCTGTTTGGTGTGAACCTCGGTGCCAGCTGGAAGGGTTTCGACTTTTCGGCATTCTTCCAGGGTGTGGGCAAACGCGCTTACCGCTCGACGGCCGAGTCGGTGGCCCCGCTGCTCGTGACCTGGAAACAGGCAATGGGCATTCATAGCGACTACTGGACGCCCGAGCACACCGACGCGCTTTTCCCGAGACCTTACACAGGCGGCACGCACAACTACCTCGCATCCGACAAATGGACGCTGGACGCGAGCTATGTGCGCCTGAAAAACATCCAGCTGGGTTACACCATTCCCGAGCGCATTACGGAGCGTATCAAGGTGTCGCGCGCGCGGCTGTTTTTCTCCGGCCAGGATATCCTGACGTTCTCCGGGTTGGGGAAATTCCAGGGCTATTTCGACCCGGAAACACGCGACGGCGTAGAAAACGACTATCCGTTCTTCGCAACGGCTTCGCTGGGTATCAATGTGTCGTTCTAATTTTGACAGATCATGGCTTTTCAACAAATATCAATGAAAATAACGCTTAAAAAAGCTGTATTGGGCCTTTCGTTACTGGCCGGGCTCGGTGCGTGCGATGTGAACCGGCTGCCCGAAACGAATATCAGCGACGACAGCTTCTGGACGTCCGAGTCGGACATTAAAACTGCTAACAACTATCTGTATACGTTTCTCCCGGGCTTCAACAATGACGACGTTTGGTCGGACGATGCATTCGGGCTTGCTGCGAACACGATCAGTGACGGATCGCGGCTAGCACCGGCGACTGCTTCCGGGGATTACAACACCCCTTATTCGCTGATCCGGGCCGCGAACAATGTGATCGAAAAGGCGCCGCGCGCGGCGGTGACGCCTGCTGTGCTGAACCGCTACCTGGCGGAGGCGCGTTTTTTCCGTGCCTGGGCATATTTCGGCTTAGTGCAGAAATATGGCAGCGTGCCGCTGATCCTGAAAACGCTCGATGAAAACAGCCCGGAACTGCGCCAACCCGGTGCGCCGCGCGAAACGATCGTGGAGCAGATTTACACCGACCTCGATTTCGCGATTGCCAACTTACCCACCATTACCGCATTGGGTACGGCCGATTTCGGACGCATTTCAAAAACGGCCGCGCAGGCATTCAAGGCGCGCGCGGCATTGTTTGAAGGCACTTTCGCGAAATACCACGCCAAAGGCGACGCCGCGAAGCATTTGACCATTGCATTGGCGGCCAGCAAAGCGGTGATCGATAGCAAGGAACATGCATTGTTCGGCAACTATTTTGACCTCTTCCAGCTCGCGGGCGAGGGGCGCCAGAACAAGGAGAATATCATCGTACGGCAATACGGCGTGTCGAACACCGAGCGGGTGTCGACGCATTCCTACTACCGCGGTTCGCTGGAAAACGGGAATGTGAACCCCACGAAGTCGCTGGCTGATTCGTACCTGATGAAAGACGGCTTGCCGATCAGCAAGTCGCCGCTTTGGGTGCTGCCCGATTCGTCGCAGAAGGTGTTCCGCAACCGCGACGCCCGCATGAGCGCGACTTTCATGAAGCGCGGCGACGCGATGATGACCACCAAGCCGATCTTCGACATCGCTAACCTTGTTTTCAACAAAACAGGCTATATGTTCCGCAAATTCGCCAATGTGGACGACTGGAACACGCAAAACTCGACGATCGACCGGCCGCTGCTGCGCTACGCCGAGGTGCTTTTGATTTTCGCGGAAGCCAACTATGAGCTGAACGGCGCCATTACCGACGCGGAACTGGATATGTCCATTAACCTGCTCCGCGAACGTGGGCAGATCGCAAAACTGACCAATGCATTTGCGAAAACGAACGGTCTGGACATGCGGGAGGAAATCCGCCGCGAACGCCGGGTGGAGCTGGCGCAGGAAGGTTTCCGTTACTGGGACATTATCCGCTGGAAAATCGCTGAAACGGAGCTTGTGAAGCCGGTACTGGGTAATTTTTATTTCAAAACCGAATTCGCAGCCGCCACCGTGAACCTCACGCCGGATAATATTATCCTCGTGCAGGCTGCCAGCTTCCGCAAATTCGACCCGGCCAAAGATTACCTCTGGCCGCTGCCGATCAACGAAATCGCCCTCAACCCCGATCTCGACCAGAATCCGGGGTGGTAGGTGAGAGGGAGTAGGGAAGAGGGGAAGAGGGGGAAATTTTTTGTTTTCGGCGCAAGCCTCCTTCCTCCCTTTCCTCCCCTTTTTTAACACCGGTTACAACCGAATTGGGTGCGGGTGCGTCCAGCTTCTATAAACCACTAAACCTATGCAAGCCAGACTTATCTCCATCCTGCTTTTAGCAACCGTCACATTCACCGCCTGCCAGAAGGAAGCCGCCGATCCGCTTACGACCGGCCCGGAACCCGTTCCTTACCGCATCGAGAAGGACAGCATCGAAACCGGCAGCTTTCTCGGCATAGCCATTGGCGATGAAGCCGCAGCCGTTTATCCCAAAATTCAGGCGCTTCAACTCAGCAAGGGCGTCACTGCCATGAATGTAGTCGGCAACATTTTCTCCGACCTCGACCAGCTCCGCGACCGCATTCCCCTCTACGAATACATCCTGCTCGACCAGAACCGCGGCACCGACACGGGCGTTCAGATCACGATCAAAGGCACCAGTGTAAGTGCCATTTACCTCAACAGCGGCAAAAAACTCAATCAATGGCCTGAAAAGGAGAAAGCATCCGCGTCGGTACAAACCGGCGAACATGTGAACGCGCTCTTCGGCAAATTCACCAGCATACGCAAGAACAAAACGTACTCATCCAAATTCGAGCGCATTTTCCTCATGACGAAAAACCTCGCCACCGCCTACGACCCAGCCATGACGCAGTCGCCGCAGTGGTACTTCGGCTACGCCACCGGCCCGGAAACGAGCGAACAGATACAAGTGCATTTCGAGAACGGGAAGGTGAAGAAGATCAGGATTGATCACTATTCGCAGTATTGAGCTATATTCATCACTACAAATCGGACGGTCAATGCTATGATCGTCCGATTTTTTATACCCTAAAAGGTATAAAGATGACTCAACTTCCCAGATATGTAAAGGAAAAACGCAAGTCGGTAGGGCTTACGCAGGAGCAAATGGCGCTGAAAGCCGGGGTAGGTTGCCAATGGTCGGAATTGCTCACGGAACAGAAATACAAGGGCTCGTATGAAAAGGTAGGTAAGCTGATCCGCCAGTATTGCACGCATAAAGGGTTGGATTCGCTGGCATTCTTTGAATTAGTGCTTTTTTCGTTTTTGACCGGAAACAACGATATGTATTTGAAAAACTTCTCGGTCGTGCATGACAATGGTGAAATCAAGCTGGCGCCGGCCTACGATCTGTTGAATGTCAACCTGGTATTTCTGACATCCTGATACGGCCCCATTTCCCCTTTCGCTCAGTTTGCCCGCCCTTACGAAAACTAACTTTGCCAAAGAGCAGCTTAGGTGATTGATTGAGCACAGTTTCAACACACTGTGCCCTTCATATGCTCTTCAATTCCCTCCACTTTATCGTATTTTTCGTGTTTGTCACGAGTGCGTATTACTCCGTGCCGTGGCGCTCGCGGTGGGTGCTGCTGCTGGTTGCCAGTGCGTATTTCTATGCGTCGTTCATTCCGGCATACCTGCTGCTGCTGGCGGTGATTATCTTGTTCGACTACCTCGCCGGGATCTGTATCGGGCTGCTTACGGGCTGGCGGCGAAAATGTATGCTGGTCATGAGCATCGTGGCGAATGTCGGGTTTCTTTCGTTTTTCAAATATTACGATTTTCTTATTGCCAACATGGCGGCGTTGTTCGGGGTGTTCGGGCTTGACTATCAGCCTGAAAGCATGGCATCGTCGTACCCGGGCCTGGCGCTGCCGATCGGGTTATCGTTTCATACATTTCAATCGATGAGCTACACCATCGAAGTGTACCGCGGAAACCAGCGAGCCGAACGACATTTGGGCATTTATGCATTGTATGTGCTGTTCTATCCGCAGCTCGTCGCCGGCCCGATAGAACGCCCGCAGAATGTGCTCTGGCAATTCCGCCAAAAAATGGATTTCGACTGGGACAATCTCCGTACCGGCCTTTGGTGGATGGTGTGGGGTATGTTCAAAAAAGTGGTGATCGCCGACCGCCTTGCACTGGTCACCGACCCCGTGTTCGAAAACCCCGGCGCCTGGAATGCCCCCGCGCTAGCCCTGGCGGCCCTATTTTACAGCATTCAGATCTACTGCGACTTTTCAGGCTATTCCGACATTGCATTGGGTTCGGCCCGTACGATGGGCTTTCGGCTAATGGTCAATTTCCGCTCACCCTATTTCGCCCGTTCCATCGCCGGGTTCTGGCAACGCTGGCACATTTCGCTCTCTACCTGGTTCCGCGATTACGTGTACATACCCATGGGTGGTAACCGGCGGGGAGGTGTAAGGACATGCATCAATTTAATGATCGTCTTTTTGTTAAGCGGCCTTTGGCACGGTGCGGACTGGAAATTTGTCATCTGGGGCGGCCTGCACGGCATTTACCTCATCATCTCTAAAATAGCTGATCGCCCGACATTCCGCCTCCCGCAGTTACCCGGCTGGATGCAGGCATTATTTACATTTATTTTAATAACACTAACCTGGATTTTCTTCCGCGCGCATAACCTGCAACACGCGCTCGCGATCCTGCGCGCACTAGGCACGCCCGCACGCTGGGGAATGCCCGCCCTGCCGATCGGTACGGGCGAATGCCTGTTTTGCCTGCTGTTAACGGGTGTTTTGTTTTTGAAAGAACGTTACCTGCCCGACTACGTGCCTGCGACGCGGCTGTTCTGGCCGTCGCTCGGGTTGGCTACTTTCCTGTGTTACCTGCTGGGTGTGTTCGGCAGCAATCAGTTTATTTACTTTCAATTCTAGATTATGCAAACCATTTTCCACCTGTTCCGGCTGGGGCTTTTGCTGCTGTCCGGCTCACTGCTGCTCACCGGTTTGTCCGATCGTTTGCAGCGGAAACTCAATGCCCGCGGCCTCGTCCCTGACCAATACCGGTTTGGGGATTTGTACAATATTTCCAATCTGCCCGATTTTAAGGAATTGCAATGGAAGGAAACGGACGATCTCGGCGTGACAGACCAACCGGCACATCGCGCCGGGAATGTCGATCTGTACACGATCGGCGATAGTTTTACCACGATGGATACAAGCTTTTACGCCGGCCATCGCAACCACCATATCTGGCTAGGCACCGAAGTCGAAACGGTGGCACCCGATCCCCGGGTGCATTCCATCCTGGTGATCGAAGTGATTGAAAGGACCATTCAGGAACGTTTGCGGGAACATTATGCGGATTTATACATTCACCGTGGTTTTCAGGTGGCGGGTAAAATGCCGGTAGGTCAATCTGATGCGGCAACCGCTTACGACGGGTCTTTTTGGAGTAATCCGATCAATGGAGAAATTAACCAGCGGCTCGAATTCCTGCTATTCAATTCGGAGCTGGCCCTGAAATGCAAGGAAATGAAGGCGGGCCTGATGCTGAACTGGTTCGATCGCACGCACCCGGGCGCGCTCATCTCGCGTGACCACCGGTTCCTGTTTTACGAAGTCGAGGCTAGCCCCAAAAGCGTACTTTCCCCGTTTCAGCCGCTTACGGACGCGGATATAGACAGCGTGGTAGTGAATATGAACCGCATTCGTTCGCATTACCGCAATGCCGGCTTTGCGGAAGTGTATTTTTGCTTCATTCCGAACAAGGTAACCGTCTGCGAGCCGGGTCGGCACCCGCACAACAATCAGATTCCCCGAATTGAGCAAAACGCACGCCTGGAAGCACCGCTGCTCAAACTGGATCACGAACTGCTCCGCCATCCCGAATGGTACCATAAAAGCGACGGGCATTGGAATGTGAATGGTAAAAGGCTATGGCTCAGGACGGTGAATGCGTTGGTGATGAAGTGGGCAGGCGGTCATTCATAGCGTCGCTGGCAGTTGTTGCAGTAGTAGCTCCGCCGCTTGGTACGCCCCAGGTAATCCTTGTGAAACGGGATGTCGCAGCGCGGACAGATCTTTTTCGTATGCGCCAGCCAATGCTTTTTCAGTACCCCCGCCTTTTTCCATTCCAGAAAATCGAATGCGTAATTCCGCGTTTCCTTTACCATTTCCTTCAATTTCGCGTCGGGAATCTTGCCCACAACGCTGAGCGGATGAATGCGGCAGCGGAACAGCACCTCGTTTTTGATGATATTACCGCTGCCCGCAAAAATGTCCTGGTCGAGCAGGACGTCGCAAGCGGGCATTTGGGGATGATCCTTTAATTTTTTGAGTGCGGCTGTCGGTTTCCAGGTTTTGGCCATGATGTCGCCCGACCAGTCGTACAACTCGTCGACCGGCTTGTCGAACAGCTTGATCGCCGACGTATAAAAGTTCAGTTCGTGTTTATCGAACAGCAGGGTCAGTGCCGGTTTGGCTTTTTTCTGCTCGTCGATCAGGTAGGAGCCGAACAGCATGAAATGAATGCGGACGGTGAAGTCCTTGAAGCAGATCAGGAAATGTTTTCCCCAAGACCGGAAATCGGTCACTTTCTGGTTGATGAGCCGGTCCTTATCGATCTTGGCGCTGCCTTCGGCGTGGCGTACCGGCTTGCCTGTCAATCCCAGCTCCTCAATAGCTTCCCTTAAAATAACGATGGACGGTCCCTCTGGCATAGTGCGGCATTTTGTTTGAAGGTTTTCGTCAAGAATAATGCCAGCAGCTTCGGCACACTTATTGCAAGTTGGTTTCCAAGATCACCAGTGTTCATCTACCACGCCTGCTTTTCATTTCTGACACTTTTCTATGGGACTATTTTTTAAAAGTCGCAAGCACGAAGCCGCTGCCCCCGAACTGCCCGAATGGCTGACCGCGCGGGACGGTTTTCCGTTTTATATCAAAGCGCCGATGGTGCTCATCGGGCTTTACCTGTTTTTCTACATACTCAATCTTTTGCAGGAGATCATCGTCCCATTCGCATTCGCCGGGCTGATTTCCATCCTGCTCAACCCGATTTACAACCGATTTCAGAAATGGAAATTCAATAAGATCGTCGCCATTGTGCTCACGATCTTCCTTGCCATACTGGTCGTAGCCGGGATCATGTTTTTTCTGTCGTCGCAAATCGTCCAGTTCGGCGATATGATCCCGCAGCTGGAAAAAAAGGCGATCAAACTGCTCGCGAGCTTGCAGGAATGGCTTTCAACCACTTTCGGCATTTCCACGGAAAAGCAGATGAGCATGCTCGACGAGGCAGTCAATAACAGCAAAAATTATGTGGGAAGGACGGTCACGACGGTGTTCGGCGTAATCAGCTATTTTGTACTCATTCCCCTGTACATCTTCCTGTTGCTTTTTTACAAACCGTTGATCCTCAATTTTGTATTCGAGGTTTTTGACGAAGATAACTCCGAACAGGTCGCTGAAATCTTGCAGGAAACCAAGGGCGCCGTCCAGAGCTATATTGTAGGGTTAATGATAGAAACCTCGATCATCGCCGCGTTGAATTCCATTGCGTTGCTGATACTTGGCGTGCAGTATGCATTGCTGCTGGGCGTGATCGGTGCCATTCTGAACCTCATCCCCTACATCGGGGGCATCATCGCCATTGCTTTGCCGGTGCTCATCTCGTTCATCACCAAGGACGGATTTAGCACGCCATTGCTGATTGTAGCAGCCTATACCGTCATTCAGTTCCTTGATAATAACATCATCGTACCACGCGTGGTGTCGTCCAAAGTTTCGGTTAATGCATTGATTTCGATTTTGGTGGTATTGCTTGGCGGTACCTTATGGGGCGTTAGCGGCATGTTCCTGTCTATCCCGTTTGTAGCCGTTTTGAAAATCATCTTCGACCGCATCGACGAGTTGAAACCCTGGGGCAAGCTGCTGGGCGATACCATGCCCGAAGATCCCCCTGCACAGGTGGTCAACCCGCGCGAGGCGGATAAAGAGCACCAGTCGCTGTTATGAAATAAAACAGGCAGGCATTCGAGCGAATACCTGCCTGTTCTATTATAATATATTGTAGATCAATAATCCAGCTTTTTGATACTACCATCACCAAGGCTCAGGACGTAGAATGTGCGGTCGCCCCAGCGCTTGATGTCCGTCGGCCTGTCGAGCCCGGTCGCAAGCACGGCGCCATCCTCGTTCACCACGGAGCCCGTGCCTGCTTTGAAGCCCGGAGGGTTACCGGGGCCGCCCGGAGGCATCGTGAAATCGGCATAATGCAGGAAGAGCGGCTTGTTATTGGCGGTCAGCGTTACGTGCGTAAGTGTTGTAAAGCCCGATTTGTAAGGGACCATTACACCGGTTGTATTCACCTTGTAAATGCTGGCCGAGCCCGGCGAGAACGGGAAGCCGGTGAGGCTGCTCAATATGAAATGCGTTCCGTCGAAAACGATGCCCGTCGGAACCGGGTCGCGGTTCGGTGCGATCGGAGGGAACGTGGTGAACATGTCGAGGATGTGGTTGTTCTTGTCGCGTTTGATCACGGCGTTGGCGCCGGCGTCAACAATATACAAATGCCCATCCGGTCCTTTTGCAAGGGCAAATGCATTGGAGTTGTTATCGAAAGTCAGGTTTTTCGTTGCTACAAATGCCTTGATATTTTCTGTTGGCAAGGTGGCCTTATCCTTCGGCAGGCTGCCTCCCAGCACGCTGGCCACATCGATCACATAAAGTAAGCCTTCTACGCCATGAAGCAGGTACAATGTGCCGTTGTCATAAAGTAAATGACTGATACCCTCTACATTACCCTGGTTAACCACCGATGTAAAGTTGGTCACGACAGTCGTTTTTGCGCCTTGCGGGGTGATCATCACCAACGCGCCGTCGTTATTGCCGGTGCCGCCTTCGGTAACCCAAAAACGCCCCTGCTCGTCGATCACCATGCCGATGGGTGCACGTAATCCGCT
Organism: Dyadobacter beijingensis DSM 21582; assembly: GCF_000382205.1. Taxonomy (GTDB): domain Bacteria; phylum Bacteroidota; class Bacteroidia; order Cytophagales; family Spirosomataceae; genus Dyadobacter; species Dyadobacter beijingensis. Next base: position 686,841 of record NZ_KB907789.1, on the reverse strand, counting down.
TACAAAAGGAGAAACGTTGAATTGTGTAGGCTCAGGTACGGGCTCGCCGTGGTCGGTACAGGCGTCGACGAGCACCATGGCCGCCATTAATGCAAATGCAAGTAAGGAGAGGAAATGCTTTTTCATTGCAGTCGAGTTAGAGTGGAAAGATGTGAATGGGAATTGCGGAAGCTGTGGGCAAAAGTAAAGGTTTGGGGTTGTCTACCATTGTACAATCGGGTCATTATCAGGAGAATTTACTTACCGGTAAAGTTTGTGACGGAATGCTTTCATATGTCGTCAAAACTTGACTTTTTGCAGTTCACAAATCCCCACCAGTCACATGAATCAGGACATTCGCCAGCCGCTGCCGGCGGCTTATCTTTCCATCGACGAGGCAACCAAAGCCTCGGGTTTCACGATGGCTTCCGACATTTACACCTGTTCGTTACTCAAAACCCTGGCCGCCTCCAAACCGGGCAGCAAGTTTCTTGAACTTGGTACGGGCTCGGGCCTCTCGACCTCCTGGATTCTTGATGGAATGGACGCCCATTCAACACTCGTGTCCATCGACAACGACGCCGGCTTGCTGGAAATCGCCCAAAATCATCTCGGCGGCGACCCACGCCTCAGCCTGGTGCATACCGACGGCGAAGACTGGGTGAAAGCCCATTCGGACGAGAAATACGATTATATTTTCGCCGATACATGGCATGGAAAATACCTTTTGCTCGATGAAGTGCTCAACATGCTCAATCCCGGTGCATTCTACATCATCGACGACATGCTACCGCAGCCCAACTGGCCCGAAGGTCACGACCAGAAGGCGATCAACCTCGTCGAATACCTCGACAGCCGTGCCGACCTGGCGCTGACGAAGCAGATTTGGGCCACCGGTATTATCCTGGCCGTCAGGCTCTGAACATAACTTATTTCCTTTCAATTTTCCAAACCACCCTCTGACACATTCACAGGGCGGTTTGGAACTTTTTGTGGTTCGTATAGGAGTAAATTAAGGGATTTGTGCGCTTGAATTTCATAATTGTAAGATGATCTTGTAATGATCAAAGATTGTGGATTTGTAGTACTAACCCTTAAATCTTAGCTTATGTGCCAAAACCATGGAGTAGCTTACATTAAACCGGGCCAGGTGGAAATTCAGGAAATCGAATATCCCAAACTGGCCCTCGGCGATCGCAAATGCGAGCACGGCGTGATTCTGAAAATTGTTTCCACCAACATCTGCGGCAGCGACCAGCACATGGTCCGCGGCCGGACCACCGCCCCGGCCGGGCTCGTGCTGGGTCACGAAATTACCGGCATCGTCATCGAAGCCGGCCGTGATGTGGAATTCATCAAAGTCGGAGACCTGGTATCCGTCCCGTTCAACATTGCCTGCGGGCGCTGCCGCAACTGTAAAGAAGGAAAGACCGGTATCTGCCTCAATGTGAACCCGTCACGTCCGGGCGCCGCGTACGGGTACGTAGACATGGGCGGATGGGTAGGCGGGCAGGCCGAGTATGTGATGGTTCCGTACGCCGATTTCAACCTCCTGAAATTCCCCGACAAAGACCAGGGTATGGCGTACATCAAGGATCTAACCCTGCTCTCCGACATATTCCCGACGGGTTACCACGGTGCCGTTACGGCGGGGGTAGGGCCGGGTTCTATCGTATATGTGGCGGGTGCAGGCCCGGTCGGACTCGCCTGTGCGGCATCCTGCCACTTGCTGGGCGCGGCCGTCGTGATCGTCGGCGATATGATCCCCGAACGCCTCGCGCAGGCCGCCAGCTTTGGCTGCGAAGTAATCGACCTCACCAAAGACACGCCCCTCGAACAAGCCATCGCCGAAATCATCGGCGTCCCGGAAGTAGATTGTTTTGTCGACTGCGTAGGGTTCGAAGCCCGTGGCCATGGGGCCCACGCAGCGGAGGAACGCCCGGCTACCGTCCTCAACACGGCGATGGCCGTCACTCGTGCAGGCGGCGCGATCGGCATCCCGGGCCTCTACGTCACCGGCGACCCCGGCGCTCGCGACAGCGCGGCCAAGGAAGGCAGCCTAAGCATCCGTATCGGCCTCGGCTGGGCTAAATCCCATTCATTCTACACCGGCCAATGTCCCGTCATGAAATACCACCGCAACCTGATGAACGCGATCCTCTACGACAAAATCAAAATCGCCAAGGCGGTAAATGTGGAGGTGATCACCTTACAGGACGCGCCCAGGGGGTATGAGGATTTTGATAAAGGGGCAGCGAAGAAGTTTGTGATCGATCCGCACGGGATGATCGTCTGACAGGTGTCAGTGCTCATCATACAGGCGCCTGATTCTCGGAATCGGGCGCCTGTTTAGTTTCAATGCCTGAGATCCGACCGCTCAATAACATTTTTCCGACCGGTTTGCATTAGATTATTTTATAAGTAACCTTATGGAAATAATCTCATAATCAACCCTTTCCTCTATCATGCCGTCTCACGAGAATTACGATTTCCGATCGTATATCAAGGATATTTTTATCGAAGTTCCCAACTACAATTATTATCACAAGCCGCACAACGGAACGCAATCAACCAAAGAAAAGCAAGAAAAGCGTGATCACCGATTTATAGGACGGGCAAAATTACAGGCGAGTTTTCTGCATATCTTGGAAAAGGGGGATCGTAATGGCGCATACCTTGTGACGGGTTATCGCGGGATGGGTAAGACGAGCTTGGTGAACCATGTGGTGTATAACTACCGGAAGAACGCTGAGAAGGGTAAGAATGGGAATAATTACGAGGAAATTAGTCCCGTTAAAATCAGCCTTGCTCAGGCTAAGCTCGACGAGGTGGATGTGTTGAAACATATTTTGAAATTTGTCCTTCAATGCATTGTAGAAGACCGCGCAAAGTGGCGCATTCCTCTGCTGGATTACAGTACTATTTTTTTTGCCATGATTGCCTTTATTACGGCACTCTTTTTCGGTGGTGCAGGATGGTTTAAAGCATTTGCACAGAACAATGATGCGCTCTCATTATCCGGACTAGGCTTCTTTCTCGTTTTCGTAGCACTGCTGTTTATCGTCCTATCCAATTCAGGGAAGTATATCATTTCAATACTCGGGGCTGTGGACCATCACAAGCGAAACCATTGGTATTTGCTAATGTTGGCATTTCTATTACTGGGTGTCGCGTTCTTGGGCTTCTTTTTAACACGCGATCATCAAACGGGTGGAAGCTTGCTTGACAACATTTTCTGCTTTTGTGCAGGGTTTTGGAAGAAGCCCGTGACATGGGTTGTCCTTTTCTTTTGTCTTCCGCTAATGATGGCCCTGCCCCACTACGTACGGTCGTTCCCCACGCTGAACATGCTCTACAAGTTGCACAAACGGGCGAATCTGCTTCATGAACGCAGTAATGCCAGTGTAACGATTGACGGCGACGGCGCGAGCGTTCTGAAAGATATTAGCTTCTCGTTCAGTGGAAGGAGATCCAAGACTTACCAGATTGCCCCAGCCAAAGAAATCGAGTATGAGCTTATCGAAATTTTGAGAGATTATAAAACACGCAAATTCATTTTCATTTTTGATGAGCTCGACAAGGTTGAAATGGATGTTGAGTTCAATAAGGATGAGAAATTCGGTGAATCGGAGAGGACCTTTTTGAACGACTTGCGCGAGCGTAAACAGATCATTATCAAAGTCCTTTCGTCATTGAAGCATCTCCTGACAGAAGCAGAAGCACGATTTATATTTATTGCCGGCCGGGAAATGTTCGACGCATCGCTCGCGGATATTTCGGACAGACAGTCGGCATTGGGTAGTATTTTTCACCACACCATTTATGTAGAGAGTTTTTTGAAAGAAACGCGGCTTATCAACTATGCTGAAAATGTAAATTCAAACAGCCTCGTTGAGGAATATTTGCAACATATATTGTTGGCGAATATTGAAACGCCGGCCAGGAAAAAGGAGTCCCGAGGGCAACTTGAAAAGAAGCGCCATTTAAAAAACAGCCCTTCAAACAGTCCCGATGAGATCCGGGCTGATCGAAACGAGGAGATGTACTCGCTTTTGAACAGATTTTACGCGAGTAACGATGATTCTGAATTGAAAGGTAAGCCGTTTCTATATTGTTATTGGGACTTTTTAGAGGTAATTCGGTCACAATCTTGCGTAAACAGTAATCCTGATGAAATCTCGTTGAAGACGATATTTACGATACAAAATTTCATTACATATCTCTCTTACAGGAGTAACGGATCACCCAAGAAACTCATAAAACTGATCGAAGAAAACTTTGTCAAAGGTGAATCGATTTTTGGGAAAAATAGCAGAATGACAAAGCAATGGGAGCGAAGAGATACGGATTACACGATTCTGGAAAACGACATGCACGTCGTAATTTGTAATAGTAATACCGAATTGAAAGACAAAGTGTTCTTGAATTTTTCATTCAAGCAGCAATATAAACTAGGCCTGAATGCATATCTGTTTTTTCCATTCCTGTCATTGCAAAAAAACCTCCTTGAAAATTACAGCGATAGTGTAAATGTGTCTACACCATATTTAATGGATAGCATAATTAAATTCCACCCATTTGCATTTTCAAATCATAATCTTGAACTCCTTCCTGAATTTCTTTCCACTAACAAAGCCCCTGAACTAAGGTATTTTGTACAGGAATTGATAGACTTTTTAGGTAAAAATCATATCCGGGAAACGGATTCAGGTTTGTTTAAGTATAAGTTTTTTGATAGGACCCACAATGAAATTGCTTACATATCCCGTATTTCAGATGAAGAGTCAGCCGCATTCAATTTCAGTATGGATGAGAGCTTTGCCATCAAGAATCATATTGCTTATAAAATTCAGTACTTGCGTAACGTTTATAAGGATTTTAAGAAAACCAATAACTCGTCGGTAGAATCGCTATTGTTTTTGAACGACCTTTTGGGTGATAGTCAGCTATTTGACGAATACTATAAGGATGCAATTATTTCGTTGAGCGATTCATTGCACGACGTGCCTTTGCCAGACCGCGACACGCCCATTGAAAGCTTTCTGATATGGATGCGGATCAAATTGAAACTGTCAATGGTATTTGATAAGATGCGGTACTACGAGATGGCAGTGGGGCATTTGGGATTGGCAATGGATGTAGCACTGGACTATTTGCACGATCGCTATCTGGCTGATCCGGAGCGTGACGAGGTAATAGATCCTAAATATCGAAATGTCAGAACAAAGCTTTTGCACGTCGTTCTTCACGAGGGAAAGGAAGACAGCAAAGGGGGGGCGAAGCAGAAACGGACCCGCACACCACTGTACAGGGAATTGCTTCAAGTTACGCAACATGCCATTCTGGGCTCAATTTACGTGCAGGAGAAGTTCGCAGAGGGGCTTACATACGCCAAAATGAATGACTACCTCCGCCAGTATTCGAAGATCCATGAACACAATGCTTTCCTCGAATATCAGGGACGCGATATGATGATGGCCAGTTTTTACCTCGGTTTGGGAACGGTATTGTACTTTAAAAACAAAACACTTCCGCTAAACAAGACCGATAAGATTTCGAAAGAAAAAGCGAGTATCATCGGCCGGAAGCCAATCACGCGTCGAAATGAAATTGAATTTTTAAAAAAGGTTGAGCAAGAAATCGGGTCAACGCCGGTATTTAGAAATAGTCCCAATGACGGTAACCCGATCAATGATGACTTGACTTTTTTCCCATACATTGTTCCTTCTTACCTGGAATTGTATAAGTCATTTCGGACATTCGAAAAAAAGAACAGCGAGCGGAATGATTTTAGGTTTTCCTTTATCACATACATTGCCTATAAAAAATCGTTAGCGACATTTTTGGCGGTGGATTGGCGCGAGGGAAATCCTATGGTTACAGACGATAAGCCTCCCCGATTGCATACATTCGACTCTTTCGCCCGAAAGATTGGGAGTGAGGGCGACCCGCGGCAACTGGTACTGGATGGCCCATTTGGGCTTAAATCGCTTATTGGTAAATCGATAGACGTATTAAGAGATTACAAAAATGTCCATGGCTCACGTAAGCTTATTTCGCTGGCAAATGTGATTACCAAACTGGCAGACCATCTTCTTTCACTGTATGATTCGCGGAAGAGCGCGACTGTTGAGCATGTGTTTCTTGCGCAGATTGAGGCCTTCGAAAGTGAGAAAAACTTCATTGTTACGGACGAGGCCTTTATTGATAGAATGGTATTTAATGGATCAGGTGACACCAAGGGCGAATTTGTTGGATGTGCCTGGAACAGCAGCAAAGTGTCGTTGACATACATTGTTAACCTATATTACCTCGCCGGCAGATTGTATTCGAGGGCAGGCAGAAACGTCGCTTATAGTTTTCAATTGAGAAAGATATTATTGACAATCAGAACTACCGGCGTATTGAAACGTTATGCATTGGGCCACTTACAGTCGTTAATTAGATTTCTCGAACAAACTATTGTTAACAAAATACTTCAATTAAACTCCCTTGCGAATGGCTCCTCCGACAGAGCGCAGATAGCAGCAATCAAGTTTTTTTCAAAAACTCAAAACATTTCTTTGGCTCCTGACTCGCGAAGGACTTTTTATCAGAACCTGGCAAGTAATCCGGACTCGAAAGAAGCGCTTGTAATTTTTGGAGAAATAAAGTTGTTCGCTACCAAGCGCCAAATAGCTTTCAACCGATCGCAGCAAATTGCAGAGGGGAGAAGTATTCCCGATTTTAAGTCAGCGGTTGAGGGCATCGACAGTCTTAATCTAATAGGCCAATTTAACAGCATATCCCATCAGGCAGTGCGTGTGATGGAGCTGAATTTACAGGTAAAAATCAATAAGATCCTACTGGACGAGGTTTTGAACTACCAATTGGCGCTTAGCGACAATGCTAACACACAGACGGTTACGATTTCTATCGGTGGAAATTATTGCTGGATTGATAAACTTAATAGCCATTCTCACGGATTGGACTTCGAAAGCCTAACATCGCCGGAAGAGGGAGATAAGTTTTTGTTTTATCATTCTCTGCCCGACGAAGAGCGAGCTGCCTTTATAATCCTGGTTAAATACTTGGCGATGAGTGATAAGGGGCATTTGTCGTCACAGTCAAAGCCGGATTGTGATGGGGAATGTGCGGATCACATTAGTCAGATTGAAGCTTTGAAGCACTACACGGAACTAGTTACAAATTCCATCTTTTGTTTACACCAGGCCGTTCTGACGTGCAATATGTACGGCATAAATTATATTCAGGGACCCGCATATCTTGCTGGTTTCTACAAGAAAATGGGCGATTGGACCAAGCATTTGAACCTGCTGCGCATTGTTGGTCGATATGTTGATGGAAAAGAGAAGGGCAAACGCACTTGCTGCGAAATCAAAGTCTTTGCAATTATCAAAGAAATGGAAGACAACCTCGAAAGACTAGTAGGCCGCCCTGCAATCCGTAACATAGACGACTACCTTTCTCACTACCAAAACGCCATCGAACAATACAATAATAGCATTCAGCTCCACAGCGAAGGGCCGGCCTACAAGCATCAGTTGAACAATATGATTTATCTCGAAGATGACTACGGCGATAACCTTAACCACTTCGGCGCGGCAATTGAGCGGCAGATGATCAATTCAGGCAAAACGAGGCGGCATATCGAAGCGCTGGAAAAGGAAATGAGTATTTCCAGGCTTTTCGATCCAGCGAATTATTATGCCGATATCAAAACAAAAATCCAACCTAAACCCACAAAAACGGATCCCCCGAAGCCACATGCGTGACCTTGACGCCCGAAATTTTCGGCTGCAACCATTCCATAAAATATTCCATCCCCGGCTCTTCACTGACGGCATGGCCTAGCACGATGAGGGCCATTCTGGAGCCTAGCAGGCGGCCGTCGCGGGCGTACTCGACGCCTTCCCATTCCGGGGTCTCGCCCACGATGAGCACGTCGGGTTTTTCGGCGACGGCTACCGATACCTGGCGCTGGCCGCCGGCGGCGCCGGGCATGATGGCGAGCTTCGAGCAGGGCTGCGAGAGGTCACCGATGACGCGGAGTTTCTGGATGCCCAGCTTCGTTTTCAGGTGTTTCACCAGGTCGCCGAGGGTTGTGGAGGGGATCGTCAGGGCTGCCGTTTCGTTTTTGTAATACTGCGTCCAGCCTGCCTTTTTGACGACACCGTAGCGGATCGCGTCGGGTTTTAGTGAGTGGCAATAGTCGTGAAAGCGCCAGACGGCGATTTTATGCTTTTCGAGCAATGCCTGCTTCTTTTTCACGACGTCGTTGTCCTTCACCCATTCCAGGTCGTCGCGGTGGTTGTAGAAGGTCGGCTCGTGGGCGATGATGAAGTTCGCTTTGAGCTTTACGGCTTGTTCGATGACGCTCACCGTCGCGAACATCGTCGTGACAATGCCGGTTACAGCCTGGTCGGGGCTGCCCGATTTGAGCGTGTCCACCGTGTCCGGGATTGTTCGCAGGTTACCTTCTTTGAGGATCAGGTCCATGATCTGCTGCACAGTGTAGGCCTTGGGCGCCGCAGCGAGCAGCATTTCGGGTTTCAGGAATGTGAATGCAGTTGCGGATAATGCGGCCTGGCTGAGGAACCGGCGGCGGGTATGGTCGGGTTTTGAAATCATCGCTTATTGTATTTCAGGTACAAAACAAAGAGGCCGGTTGCCCGGCCTCCTACTGGTTTATTATACGTATTTACATTGTTTTTATTCGCTCCGCAGGCTTTTTACGGGGTTCATCAGCGCGGCGCGCATGCTTTGGAAACTCACCGATGCGAAGGCGATCAGCAGCGACGCGGCGGCGGCGATGCCGAACATCCACCATTCGATATTGATGCGGTAGGCGAAGTCGCTGAGCCATTGGTTTACGCCATACCACGCGATGGGCGCGCCGATGACGATGGCGAAGAGTACGAGTTTGAGAAAATCCTTCGAAAGTAATGTGACAATGCCGGATGTGCTGGCGCCGAGTACTTTGCGGACGCCGATTTCCTTTGTACGCTGCGCTATGGTGTACGACGACAGTCCGAAAATGCCTAATGAAGCAATCAGTACCGCCAATAATGAGAAGAAACTCGACACTTTGCCGAACACCTGATCGTCCTTGTATTGTTCGTTAAATCGCTGATCCATAAAGAAATAATCGAAATTGTTTCCGGGGAAAAAGGCGTTGTATTGCTCGCGGACTGCCGCAATGCTGCCTGCCGGGTCGGTAGCGTTGATTTTCATGGAAAAGAAGCCGGCCAGCGAGTAGAACGGCGCAAATACGATGGGTTCGATGCTATGTTTGAGGGATTGCTGGTGGAAGTCGGCCACCACGCCGATAATTTCCCATTCCTTGCCGTTGAGCACGAATTTCTGCCCGGCGCCTTCCGAGGCATTTGCGAAGCCCAACAGCTTCACGGCCGATTCGTTCAGGATCGCCGTCGTAACCTTGCGGGAGTCGTTGTTCGAATCGGTAGGCAGGAAGTTGCGACCAGCGAGCAAGGGTATTTTGTAAGTATCGAAAAAGTCGGCGTCGACGGGCATTCGGCTGAATGTTACGCCTTTCCCGTCACCGGCGCCCAGCCTCCTGATATTGAAACTCCGGCTCAGTTTGTTACCGAACACATTACCCGATGTCGTGGCCGATTGTACGGAGGGAATGCGTTCGAGCTCCGTTTTGAAACTATTAATGCGGTCAATCGAGGTCGAATCCCAAAGGGTCAGTTCCGGGCCGCGGATCACCAGCACCTGGTCCATATCGAAGCCCAGCTTGCCCTCGCGCATGAATTTCAGTTGTTTAAAAACAATGAATGTGCCCACAATGAGCACCATCGATGCCGTGTACTGGAATACCACGAGCGACCGCCGCACCCACGTCCCCTTGGCGGACCGTTTGAACGACCCTTTCAGCACCTGCACCGCCTTGAATGACGAAAGCGCAAATGCCGGATAGCAGCCAGAAAGCAATATGCCCAGCAAAAATACCCCGCCGAGCATCAATGCGAAGCTTTTTCCGCCGTATCCTGCCCCCGTTAGCAATGCAAATGACAGCGGTTTGTCGATCACTGTGTTCAGAAACGGTTGCAGCACGACAGCCAGCGCAATACCGAGCCCCAACGCAAGCATGTTCAGGAGTACCGATTCGGACAGGAATTGCCCGATCAGCTGGCCCGACGTGGCGCCTGCCACCTTGCGTACGCCTACCTCGCGGGCACGTTCGAGCGAGCGGGCGGTCGCGAGATTGATATAATTGATCCAAGCGATGAGCAAAATGAATGCGGCGATGGTCAGCATCGTCCACACGGCCTTCCCGTTATTCACCTTGCCGATTTCATATTCATAATCCGGAACCAGGTGCGCCTTGCTGAGCGGTTGCAAGAAAAACTGCTCCACGCTGCCCGAGACCTTGTCGCCGCGGAAATACCGGTCGCTGAATGCCGGGAGCTTCTTTTCCAATGCGGCGGCGTCGACGCCGGGCCGGAGTTTGGCATAATGCCACACGTCGGAGCTTTCCCAGCTGTTTTTGATCCAGTCGCCCCAGGTATGTGTGAGCGTTTCGAAGGACATTAGCGCGCCATACTGCAAATGCGAGGCGGCCGGGAAATCCTTCATAATGCCCGTGATCTGGTAGGGCTCGGTATCGATATCGACCTTGATAGTCTGTCCGATCAGGCCCGCATATTGTTCCGGCGTAGCGTGAAAAATGCGCTGCGCATTGGTTTCCGAAATGATAATGGAATGCGGCGCTTTTAACGCGCTTTTACGGTCACCGGCGACGAGCGGGAAGGTGAAAACGGACAAGAAGCGCTCATCGGTGTAGACGCCTTTTTCTTCAAAAATCTTCCGGTCTTTTTGCAAACTGAATGTGCCGGGGTTGGCCAGCGTCGTGTAGGTTTCGATTTCATTAAAATCCTTTCCCATGGCGGCCGCCACGGCTGGGTAGGTAATCGTCCCGTGCTGAATGAGTTTGCCTTGCTGGAAACGGTCGTTGGTGATGCGGTAAATGCGGTCGAAATCTTTGTGGAAGCGGTCGAAGCTCAGCTCGAAACTCACATATTGAAGGATCATGAGGCAGGCTGTTACCCCAGTCACCAAGCCGGTGATGTTCAATGCGGAGAAGCCTTTGTGCTTCCACATGTTGCGCAGCGCGATTTTGAAATAATTTCGGATCATGGCTTGTTGAAAAACGGATGGTTGCCGATAAGTTGAAACTGGTCTCCTGAACGCAAACGGGCGTACCTTATTCCTTTCATAAGGGCCTTATTATTTCTTTAAATGTATAACAAATGCGTGCCCCATCTGGAAACAGGCCATTCAGGCCTTTAAATGCGGATTTTGCCTGCCGCATTTGTTCAAAACCGGACACTTGGAAACAAATGGCGGACAATCCCTGCGGCCATTTGTAGCGAAACCCGTTTATTTGCCTTCGCTATCACCGAACTGTCCTTTCATGGTTTTTGACTTCCGCCTGCAAGTTTTCCAGACCGTCGCCCGCCGGCTCAGCTTTACGAAGGCCGCGGCCGAGCTCTTTATCACCCAGCCTGCGGTGACGAAGCATATTCATGAGCTGGAAAACCAGTTGAAAACCAAGCTGTTCGATCGGGCCGGATCGAAGATCAGCCTCACGCCGGCGGGGGCGATATTGCTGCACCATGCCGAACAGATCTTCGATATTTACCGCAATATCGAGTTCGAGATCAGCAGCCTTTCGCAGCGTAACAGCGGCAAGCTGCGGCTCGGGGCCAGTACCACGGCGGCGCAATACATCCTGCCGCCCATTCTGGCCGCATTCCACCGGAAGTTTCACCATATAGAGGTCACGCTTACGACCAAGAATACGGAGGAGATCGAGCATGCATTGCAGCAGAAAGAGATCGATTTGGGTGTGATTGAAGGTTTTTCAAAAAATCCATCCATCAAGTACACCGAATTCCTGAACGACGAGATCGTGCTCGTGGCGAACAGTAAGAACCCGCTGGCGGCTACCGGTACCATTACCCCCGCCGAACTGCGGGACATCCCGCTACTGCTCCGCGAACCGGGCTCCGGAACGCTCGAAGTGATTGCACATGCATTGAAATCGGTGGGACTGGGTTTGGGCGATCTGCAAGTGGAAATGCAGCTCAGCAGCAGCGAGAGCATGAAATTGTACCTGCTGCATTCCGATAGCATGGCTTTCATTTCGGTGCATGCCGTGCTGAAAGAGCTGCAAAGCAAGGAATGCCGCATTGTGGACGTCGACGGGCTGTCGATCGACCGCCATTTTCACTTCGCTTCGCTGCATGGCCAGCAGGAGGCATTGCCTGAGCTCTTCATGCGATTTGCATTGTTCCAGCGCAAATGAGCGGCTTTTTTCGAGTAGTTCTCACCATTCTCCTATTTTAATAAACCGAGTACTGTATCAATCAACTCTGCTTGAAGGGGTTGAATTATTTTTGTTAAACTATTTATGTTAAAAATCACATTAAGCGTATCGGCGTTCCTGCTGCTGCTATGGAGCTCGTCCGGTATCCTCGAAACAGAAAAAAGGGCCGAGCCCCGCACCCTGACCCGAATCGACTCTCTCCCTAATGCTGCCGCATGGCCGGCGGAACTCGACGTAACGCATTTTGCCGGACACGATCTCACGCCCAGCCCGGCCTGTCTGGCGGTGGCGCCTACCGGTGAGGTTTTTGTAGGCGTGGATATGATCGGCTCGCTGGGCAAAACGCCCGGAAAGGGCAGCATTGTGCGCCTGGTGGATACCAATAATGACGGCAAAGTAGACCAGCACACATCGTTCGCGATGCTGGACAATCCCCGCGGCATCATTGCGCAGGGCGACCAGGTTTTCGTTTTACATACTACATTTTCAGCAGAAACCGGCAAGGCTTCGGGGATGGACCTGGTGGTGCTGGAAGATAAAAACCACGACGGCGTGGCCGACGGGCCTGCGAAGCCGCTGGTGAAGAATGTGTGCTCGCCGAAATTCCTCCAAAGCCGCGGCACCGACCACGCTACCAATGGCATCCGTATGGGTATCGACGGCTGGATTTACATCGCCGTGGGCGACTTCGGTTTCCACGATGCGGTGGATGCTTCGGGTAAAAAAATGACCCAGCTCGGCGGTGGGATCGTGCGCGTACGGCCTGACGGTACCGAAATGGAAGTGTATACCCACGGCCTTCGTAATATCTACGACGTGGCGATTGACCCGTATATGAACATTTTTACCCGCGACAATACCAACGACGGCGGCGGCTGGAACATCCGTTTCAGTAACCAGATCCAAACAGGTGAATATGGTTATCCTGTTCTTTTCAAGCATTTTACGGAAGAAATTATACCCGCATTGGTCGACCTGGGCGGCGGCTCGGGAACCGGTTCGCTGTTTATGGACGACCCTACCTGGCCCGCGAAATATAACCGCGTACCGATGATGGCCGACTGGGGCCGCAGCCAGGTTTATGTGCACCGCATTACGCCCGACGGGCCTACATTCCAGCAAAAGGAAGAGGAATTCATCAAACTTTCGCAGGTAACGGACCTGGATATCGATGCCTCGGGACGTGTATACATGGCGGCCTGGGACGGTGCCGGATATTCCGGTAACCCCGGCAAGGGCTTCGTGGTACGCACAGTGCCGAAAGGTTGGCAATACAAGGCATTTAAGGATATCAGCAAATCGTCGGTGAAGCAGCTGGCGGCATTACTGCGGTCGGAAAGTGCGGTGCAGCGGCTTGCTGCGCAGCAGGAATTGCTCAAACGCCCTGCCAAAGATGTGACCAAAGCGGCATGGGCTGTGGCGGCCGATCAGAAAGCCCCTTCGTACGTGCGTGTGGCCGGTATGTACACCTACGCACAGGCCGCTGGTGCGGAAGGCATTGATAATCTGGTGAAACTTGCCTCGGAAAACGACATGCGCGAATATGCCCTGCGTGCATTGGCCGATCGTAAGGCATTTGTCTCGAAAGTACCGGCGGAGCCGTTCCTGAAAGCGCTTGAAGGCGGTAATGCACGTGAAAAAGTTGCCGCAGCGATTGGTTTGGGCCGTTTGGGTCGGCCGGAGGGTGCACAGGCATTGCTGAAAGTGAAGGTGCCTGCGTCGTTTGTGGCGCCTGCCAAAGGTACGGAAGGTCCGCACGCCACACCAAACTCGGCGATCGTAACCCCGCATATTGCCGTACGCGCATTGGTAGCATTGAACGCCGTGGATGCCTGCGTACAAGCCATCGGCACCGAAAATTCCACCATCGCATTGTGGGCGCTGCGCTATATGCACGATCCGAAGGCAGCAGACGGCCTGATCGCCGCCTATGGTAAAACCAGTGACAAAGCATTGAAAGATCAGATTCTGACCACATTGGGAAGGATCTACAAAAAGGAAGCCGAATACGACGGTTCGTGGTGGTGGAGCACCCGCCCGGATACCCACGGCCCATACTATAAGGCGGTGGAATGGGAGTCGTCGGCGAAAGTGAAGGGTTTTTTGATGAACGAATTCAACAATGCTTCCGATAAGCAATTCTATGCTGACCTGAATGCGCGTAACCGGATGGGGATCAGTGAATTCGGAGGGGAAGAAGTGGTAGCGGCAAAAGAAGAGGTAAAGGTTGACCTGGAAAAGATCCGCAATAAGAAGGGCCAGGTAGGAGAGGCATCGATCGAGGATGTGATGCTGGCAATGGCAAAGATCCAGGGCGACCCGGCTACGGGAAGGAAGCTGTTTACCAAGCAGGGTTGCGTGGCCTGCCACAGCCTGAGCCGCAGCGAGGTGATGAAAGGGCCGTTTATGGGCCAGATCGGTTCGATCATGAACCGCGAGCAGATCGCCGAGTCGATCCTGAAACCGAATGCATCCATTTCGCAGGGCTTCGCTTCAGTGCTCATTACGACGAAAGGCGACAAGAGCTACATGGGATTCGTGTCGGAGGAGTCGGCCGAAAAGCTGGTGATCCGCGACATCACCGGACAGGTGAATACGATCAAGGTTGCGGACATTACTTCTCGTAAGGAAATGGAAACTTCCATGATGCCTTCGGGACTGGCGAACGAGCTGTCTTATGAGGAGTTTGCATCACTGATCACCTTCCTCTCGCAGCAGAAAAAGTAACCTTGAATATACTTGATATTGAGCCGGTTCGGAACCTTCGAACCGGCTTTTTTGCAATTTTGGAGGCCAAATTGGCCGGTTTCGGCACCATAAAGTATCAAAAATTCAATTTTTGACGATTTTTTAAGTGATTATGTGCGTTTTTTTGCCTGATCTACAAAATATGCATTAAATTAGTAGCCGATTAGAAGTAGTTTGAATTTGTTGAGTTAAATATATCTCCTGCACCCATCGTCTATTACTCAACGTTTATTTATACAGCATCCCCCGGCCAACGAATTTCCGCCGGGGATTTTTTTTCTATGGGAACATCTTCCAATCTTTGGAACCTGATTTAACCCGCAATCCCATGGCTTTTTACGACTTGCCGAAATCCGAAAGGGCCAATCGCGTTCAGACGATCCACGACGACATTCGTGCCGCCCTAGTGGCCGGAGAGCACGCCAGGGCACATTTGTATTACGCGGATACCGATACTTATATACGTAAGTCGGCTTATCTGGTGACGGGTCGGTTGTACGAAGAAGATGAAAAGCTGCGTCCGGCGATCATCGCCATGCTCTCCGACTTTTTCACCGACGAAGACTTCAAAGTGAGGCAAACGGTGATCAACGCGGCCGGTGAGATCGGTAAAAAACATTTCGAAGAAGTTCGAGAATACTTCGACAAAGGCTTGAAAGACAGGCACCATTCGCCGCGCAATGCAGTGATCGGTTCGGTGAAGAAAATGGGGGAGGTAAACCCGCTCCCGGTACTCGCCTGGGCGCGGGGGTATCTGCACGACGAAGACAAGGAAATCCGTCGGGAAATCTGTCACGGCATCGAACTACGCGGACGGAAGCATCCGGAGGACATTCTGCCGCTGCTGCAAGAGCTTCAACACGATCGTACGGCCCGTGTGCGCAAGACGCTCGTGCACGTGATCGGCCAGATCGCCTACAAAAAAGGCTGCCTGCTTAAAGTGCTCGCCCATTTAAAGCAGTGGGAAAACCGTTCGCTCGTGGACGCGGCCCTTTTGGAAATTATCGATGTACATGATCGCTACCGGAACTTTGCAGCCATGTCGCAGGAAGAGGCCATCACGCTGATCGACGGGCAATATCCTGAGCGGAAGCGGTGGTAGCTATCGTATTCCCGCTGTGAAAATGGTTTTCAATACCGTTTTTGCAATAGGCAGAGAAGGGTGTCAACGCGGCTGGCGAAGGCGACGGAATTCGCATGAAGAGGACCATGATTCTGCCCTCATCAAAATAACCGGTCGTGAGCCCCTACGGCCGTTTGCGCTTCGTCGTGTCGCGCGGGGTTGTGTAGCCGCTGCGGATAACGGTCTTTTTTCTCCGGACGGTGTAGGTGGTCGTGTCGGCGTCGGGGCGGCCGGTACTGCTGCGGCTGCCGTCGATGGTGCCGCTGGAATTGACGTTGCCGTTATCGTTCAGGATCGGGCCGGTTTCGGCATTGGCAGAGTCTTTCAGTATCGCGTTGAGGTCCGAGGAATCGGCGGTTTTGACCTGGTGTTTTTGCGTTTTCCGCTGATACACGCGTTCCTGCCTTGTAGATTCGCTGCGCGTGCTGCGCGATTGTGCCTGCACATACGCGGGAACGCCGAGCGCGAAAGCGATAATGAATGTGATGACCGTCTTCATGGTATCTGGTTTTTAGTTGGATGTCTTTACCGTCTCTTCAAATACCATTCCAGTAGGCTCACGCGAGTGCGGCCCGGTCTGGTAAGACCCGCTCTGGTAAGACCCGGTCTGGCGCGACCCGGTCTGGTAAGACCCGGTGTTTGCGGCGGTATTCGCCCAGGCTCATGCCCTTGCCTTTCTTGAAAAACCGGTTCAGATGGCTTTCGTCGGTGAATGAGAGCTCTTCGGCAATCTCGTTCATGCGCATATTGCTGTGCAAAAGCCTTGTTTCTACCAGTTTCAGGCGGGAATTGACGATGTATTGCTGCA
This sequence comes from Dyadobacter beijingensis DSM 21582, assembly GCF_000382205.1. Lineage (GTDB taxonomy): Bacteria > Bacteroidota > Bacteroidia > Cytophagales > Spirosomataceae > Dyadobacter > Dyadobacter beijingensis. Next base: position 669,828 of record NZ_KB907789.1, on the reverse strand, counting down.
TCGTCTCGTTTGTGTGCTTTTTGAAATAACGCCCCAGGTACGACTCCGAAATGCCGAAATGGCTGCTGATGTAGGCTGCTTTGATCTTTTCGGGATGGTAAATGTTTTCCTGGATGTATTGCAGAATGTCGACGGCCTTCTGCTCGCTGCATTCCGTAATTTTTTCGGGCAGGAACATCGCGATGTTGCGCGCCACCAGGATGATCATCGTATTCACATACTGCCGGATCAGCTCCTGGTTGTAAATGTCGCGGTTCACATATTCCCTGATAATCGCTTCCACCAGCGGCTTCACAATGCTTTTGTCAGTCTGGTTTTTGAGAATGCAGCCCGGCTGGTGGCTGGCATTCTGCAATATGAATTCGAGCCTTTGCAGCAAATCCTCCCGCTGCGATTCCAGCGAAGAGTTCCGTTTGAGATACACATCATTAAATCGGATAAAAACAAACCGGGTAGTGGTATGGATATCGAATGAATGCATGTCCTCCGGCGTGAGCAGGAACATATGGCCGGCATTGTACCGGAAAGTATGCTGATTGATCACCTGGATACCCGTGCCTGAAAGAATGTAGATCAGCTCGAAAAAGTTGTGCTGATGCGTCGGTTTAGGACATTCGTCGAGTTCCTTGTAAATAATTTCGAAGGGTTCGTGCAGGTTTTCTTTCATGTTTGATGGAAGTGTACCGGATTATGGAAAATATGTACTGCAAAAATACTGAAAAGCCGGTACAAATTTGCATCATCAAAACACTAATTCATTTATATCATGAAAGCAACATTTTTGACCGATACCAATTTGCCGCTGATTATCAAGGAAGTAGAAACTCCCTCTCCGGCAGCGAACCAGGTGCTGATCCGCCTGGCTTATTCGTCACTGAACCACCGCGATGTGTGGATTCAAAAAGGACAATATGCGGGCCCGAAAGCCGGATTGATCCTCGGCTCGGACGGGTTTGGGACGGTTGTAGAAGCGGGAAGCGGCGTGGATGCGTCATGGGTCGGTAAGGCGGTGGTGATCAATCCCAGCCACGATTGGGGCGATAATCCTGCCGCATTCGGCGATCAGTTCAAGATCCTCGGCAATCCCGAGCCCGGTACTTTTGCGGAATACATTGCCATGGACGTCCAATATGTGTGCGAAAAACCGGCCCACCTGACCGACATCGAGGCCGCAGCATTACCATTGGCGGGCATTACCACCTATCGCGCATTGTTCACGAGAGCGGCGCTCCAAGCAGGCGAACAAATCCTGATCACCGGCGTCGGGGCGGGTACCGCATTGCTGGCATTGCAATATGCGATCGCGGCGGGCGCGAAGGTGTACGTGACCTCCGGTTCGCAGGACAAGATCGATAAAGCGAAGGCGCTCGGTGCAACGGAAGGGTTCAATTATAAGGATGAAAACTGGTTTGTGAAGGCGAAAGAAGCGACCGGCGGCTTCGACGTGGTGCTCGACAGTGCTTCCGGCAAAGGCTTCGGCAACCTGCTTGAAGTGGCCAAACCGGGCGGACGCGTTGTATTCTTCGGCGGTACCGACGGCCCCATCGGCAATATCATTCCGAACAAGGTGTATTGGAGAAACCTCTCCATTCTTGGCACTACCATGGGCACGCCGCAGGAGTTCCGGGATATGCTCGCATTTACGGCGAAACACGGCATCAGGCCCATTATCGACAAGGTATACCCGTCACTCGCCGACGCGCAGCATGCCTTCGACTACATGCACGAAGGCAAGCAGTTCGGTAAAATCGTGCTGACCAATCAATAGGAAGTTTCAGAATGGTCGTCTATCCGGCGGCCATTCGGCATTATCCTTAGTTAACGCCATCCATATCTTCCTGCCTCGCAATGAGCGCCCAGCCGGTTAGGTCGATGCCCGTTGCATTCGGTTTTAAGGGCACTGGCGCGGTTTGAAATGTCAGCCTGCAATCGGGTGGGAAGCCGGTTTTGGAAGCATTATAGCAATCATAACCCCGGCCAAGCACCGGGGTTTGATTTTTAATTATGCATCAACTTGAAAATCTTGACAGCTCCGTCGGCCTGCTCGAAATGGATGTAATACATGCCGGTCGGAAACTGTTTCATACTAATGGTAAACGATTGGGCTGTGATCGGTTTCGACAGCCGTACAATGCCCGTGTGGCTGATGAGCCGGACTTTATTCACTTTCCGGTTTCGTATCACGATATGCAGCTGATCGTCCACGGGGTTCGGGTATACTTCTGCCCATGAAAATTCAGGGAAATTCGCCGAACGGACACGGCTATATGTAAACGTATCGTCGGCGTCTACCATTTTCAGCCGATAGTAATTCAGACCCGGTTCGGGAAGGCTGTCGTTGAAATGGTAATTCCGCGCCGAGTTGCTTTGCCCGGCCGCTTCCACACGCCCCTGCGCATGCCAGTCGCGCATATCGGCGCTTCTTTCAATATCGAAATAATCGCTGTTCACCTCCTCTGTGGTGCCCCATTCCAGCAATGCGGCGTCCTCCGTCTTTTGTACTTCGAAATACGCGAGCTTCACGGGTAGCGGGTCCGCCACGACGTCGATCCGGAGCTGTGCCGTGTTGGAAAGCTGGCCGGTTTGGTCTTTGACGGTGTACGTGATCGTCACCGCGCCTTCGAAACTACGTACTGGTGTATACGTCAGCTTCCCGTTCACACTTACGACCGATCCCGACACGGGCGTTTGCACCACGGTTAGCGATGCAGGGTCGAGGCTGGCGCATTCCGAAACGTCGTTGTTCAGCACATCCACAATCACGACCGCGCTCGACTTCGTACTGGCCAGATCGTTCACCGCAGATGGCTTGTGATGCTTCACGACAATGTAAACCGACTCCCCGGATTCACAACTGTCGGCATTCACGCCCACTGCTTTATAGGTGCCTTCCTCATTCACGAGCAATTCCGATGACGAGGAGCCGGAAATGACCTGGTTGTTCAGAAACCACTCGTAGCGCACCGCGCCGGTGGATTCCGCACGGATCCGTAAAGTGGCATCTTTACACATGAACACTTCCCTGGTCTGGCTTTGCGCGGAGGCCCAGCCAGACACGAGAAGCATCCATATCAAAAAGTAGTAGCGCATGACAGCCGGATTTTGCTCTTGCCCGTTACTCAATTAGTTAAGTGAGATTGAAGGGACGGTTGGAATTGGCAGGTTATGCAGGATTTGTTTCGTACCGCCGGTCACCGCGTTGAGCAATTTGGAAGCCGTTGGAATGTAGTCGCCGGCAGTCGGCAATACATAGCTTACCAATGCGGTGTAGGTTGCGGCTTCGGTCACGCTCAATGTGGAGCCGGTTTGGCCGCTGATCAAAGTTCCGCCTTTGCTCCAAGCGAATGGAGAAACGGTAACTCCGTAAGTTCCAAGACCTGTTGTGGCTGACACGGAGGCGGTTAGCGTTGAGGCTACCGGCTTATCTGTACAGAAGTTCTCTTTATCGGCGGTGATGCTTACGGTCAGTTTTGGAAGAACGATAATCGTGTGTTCCACTACGTTTGACAAACAGCCGTCGAGCACTTCAATGACTCCGAAAGAGATTTTATGCAGGGTAGGTGAGCTGGTTGCGTCCGAAAAAGTGTGGGTCAGCACACCGCCGGAAGCCTGCGTCAGCGTCTGGATGGTTTGTCCGGCGCCGGGATCCAACGTCCAGATGTACTGGAAGAAATTGGAACCCGCGGCAGGCGAAAGAGAGAAGGATTCCCCGCTGATTACATAATAAGTTCCAGCCTTGGAAACTTGCGCCAGGCACGAGAAGAACACTACTGCACAGAAAGTTGTAAACAGTTTTTTCATGATTGAAATGTTAAAAAATGAATAATTATAAAGGATGGTTTAAATGCACAATCAGGGATTCAGTGCGACGCCCGGCGATACCGGCGGGCTCGACACGGTAATGTCGACTTTCTTGCGGGGCGAGGCGATGCAGCCCGAGCCCGACTTGGTAATTTCAACGTAATAGGTGGCCGTTCCCGGCGTGGTCAGGCCGCTGGCGGTCCAGTTTTGCGCGGTCGATACCGAGCTGGTGCCGTGTGCGGTGGAATACCAGGTGTAGGAAAAACTGCCGATCCCCGGTAACCCCAGCTGCGGAGCCAGTGCGCCTAGCGCTGCGGTGCCGATATTGCTGCACGCTTTTGGACCAGTAGCCGTAGGTGCATCCGGTGACCGCCTCACATCGTGGATGTTAAGTCCGTTGCTTCCCAACCCTGCGCCGAGCGCGCCGATGTTGAGGTCCACTTCGACACGGTCAAAAACTACCGAATTGCCCGAGCCGTCCTTAGGCGCGAAATGGAATGCGACGCGGTTATTATTCCCTCCCAAAAGACCCAGCAGGTCGGCGTCGAGCAGGGCGTTGGCCAGTACCGCGGTACCCACGGAAGTGCTGCCATTGTAAGCCTGCAAGGTAATGCCCGCAGCCAGATTGACGGCCAGGAACGACCCGCTTTGCGACAATGTCACCCGCACGGCATCCGCATTGTTAGAAACACCATTGAAAAAGAATGTCTGTTTGATATGGCCGTTCAGGAGCGCAGCACCGGTCGATACAAACGATGATTTTGAGTTGATGTCATTATCGATCGCATTGCCTGCATTCTGTACATCGAAACTACCCAGCGTAATACCTGAATAGTCTTTTGTCGTAACATTCGGGCTACCGCAATCCGCCACATTGAAAGGGTAGGGATTCGAGGTATTGGACGCGCCGGGGCCGTAAAATGCATAGTACACCTGCAATGTATTGGTACCGAGCGCCACCGGTGAAGTCACTCTGGCTCGTACCCTGTTGAACGTTGCCGTTGGAGTAATGGCCAGAAACACAGCACCATCGGGCGTGAAATAGGTTTTGTACCCCGAAGACTGTAAAGTCACCAGCGAGCCATTTTTGTCGTAGGCAGTTAAATCCACACCTCCGCCCAGCAATGCATTTGTGTTGTAGTCCGTCCGGACATACACGGTAACCGGCGCCCCGGTACTGCTGGTAATATCCGCCGGGAATTCAAGCTGAATCCATGCGTTGGAAGTTCCCAGCGTACTCGAGGCCGTGAGCAGTGCATAGCTATTGTTAGGTTTGATATTCGATGCGGTATTGCGGGCATTGTCGGGGTTCGCCACCGAGTAGCTTCCGGTAGTGCCTCCTCCCGCTGCACTACCTCCGTTCGTTTGCTTGTCGGCGAACACTGCATTGGAAGGTTGCGCACAGGCCATATGCATACCTCCCCCGCAGCAGGCCATGACCAGCAGCAGTTTCTGGTAAAGTCTTCTCAAATTGATGGAGACGTTTCTTGTTATACAATTATTTCTACAAATATAGGATCATAATTGTTACCTGCAAATTATTTCTACAAACTATGTGCGTGACAATCAGGGGCAACGGCCAAAACGATAATGCTTGACGATTAACCAGCTCAAAATTTTTTTTTTAATGCTTAACTTGGGCGTTCAACAGACTAAGGTTTTTCGATGGGAAACGATTCTCTCAGCCTGCGAACCGTTCGTGTGCTCCGTTACCTGACCCCGCTGCGGGAGGGCGGATCGCTGCCGGCTATTGCGGAAGCAGACGATGATTTTTTATATGTATTAAAATTCCGGGGCGCCGGGCAAGGTACCAAAGCGCTCATCTCCGAGCTGATCGGCGGTGAACTGGCACGCTTTCTGGGCTTGAAAGTGCCCGAAATCGTGTTTGCCGACCTGGACGAAGCGTTCGGTCGCACGGAACCGGATGAAGAAATCCAGGACCTGCTGAAAGCGAGCACGGGCATTAACCTGGCCATGCATTACCTGTCGGGCGCCATTACATTCGACCCCGTGGTGACGCAGATCGCACCCCGGCTGGCGTCCGAAATTGTATGGTTCGACAGCTTTCTAACCAATGTAGACCGCACGGCCCGCAACACCAATATGCTCATGTGGCATAAGGAACTCTGGCTGATCGACCATGGTGCGGCGCTGTATTTCCACCATTCCTGGCAGAATTGGGAAGAGCAGGCGAGGCGGCCTTTCGCGCAGGTGAAAGACCATGTGCTCCTGCGCCAGGCATCCATGCTCGGTGAGGTCGATGCAGAATTCCGCGAACGGCTGGCCGGCGGCATTATCGCACAGGTAGTATCGCTTATCCCGGACGACTGGCTGCTGCGCGACGCGCCATTTGAAACGGTTGAAGAGCACAGGCAGGCTTACGTTGACTATTTGCAAGCCCGCCTGGCAGTGTCGGACATTTTTGTGAAAGGAGCTCAGGATGCCAGATAGCGTTTTATACGAATATGCGATCCTGCGCGTCGTACCCCGTGTGGAGCGTGAGGAATTCATGAATGTAGGGGTGGTATTGTATTGCCCGTCGCGCGGGTTTCTTGGGTGCCTTTCGGAAATCGACGCCGCGCGCCTGCAGGCATTCACGCGCGAGAGCGACCTGTCCGAAATTGAGGCTTATCTGCGGGCATTCAAGCTCATTTGCGAAGGTAACCGTCAAATTGGGGGGCCTATTGCCACATTGCCGGCCGCATCGCGTTTCCGGTGGCTTACGGCAACGCGCAGTACTGTGTTGCAAGCCTCCAAAGTCCACCCCGGCTTTTGTACAGACCCGGAAGAGACTTTGAAGAGACTTTTCGAGCAACAGGTAAAATAGGGCTTATTTCAATTTCAGGTATTGCTGGACGAGTTCCTTCTTGCGTCTGGAAATCTCGATCCGTGAGCCATCGGACAGGAGCAGGAACTGGTTGTTATGCGTCACCTGCTTGATGTATTTGGGATTCACTAAATGCGACTTATGCGTACGGATGAAGTTGAACTCGCCGAGCATTTCGTCGAAATGTTTGAGTGTTTTGCTGGCCAGGAAGGGCCGCTTCCCTACCAGGTGAATGGAGGTGTAATTTTTGTCGGCTTCCAGCCTCAGAATTTCGTCCAGCGTAAAAAAGAAGACGCCTTCGCTGGTGGGCACGGCCAGCCTGAAATCGCGTACATTTTTTTTCTCAATGTTGTGGACAAGGTTTTCGTAGAGTTGCTGGGTTTCCTGTTTGGCCCCATTCACCTTTTCGAGGTGCCTGTCCACGGCCGCTTGCAGTTCCTCGGGGTCTACCGGTTTCAGCAGGTAATCCAACGCGCTGAACCGGATCGCCTGGATGGCATACTGGTTGAATGCGGTGGTAAAAACAATGTCGTAAGGCGGATTTTTGCGGGCCAGTAAAAATTCGAAACCGTTTTGGTGCGGCATTTCCACGTCCAGAAAGACAATGTCGGGCTGATAGTCTTCCAGCACTTTAAGTGCCTCTTCGACCGATTCGGCATGGCGGGCCTCGATTTCCTGCCTGACCGCATTTTTGAGGTAGTGATTCAGAACATTGCGTGCTTTCTGTTCGTCATCGATGATTAGTGTTTTAAGCATAACGTTCAGGGTATTATGGTGTAAAATAGGTGCTGTGTATGTTGAAATATTTGTTTTGACTGAAAATCAGGTGTTCTCCAATGCCGTGGACAGCTCAATGACGACGAGGGTCCCGGTAGCGTTTTCGGCCTCGTCATACTTGTCTATAATCTCGACCGAAGCATGCTGGCCCTGCCGGTCGATCAGGTTCAGGCGGTCCTGGGCGATCTGCAACCCTTTGGATTGGTGCTTTTTTGTATGTGCATTCTTTGCTTTTATATCGCATGATTTTCGCCGACCGATCCCATTGTCTTCGATAATGCATTGAAAAATGTCTTCGCTGATCCGTGTGAATATGATTTTGAGCTCCCGGTATCCCTTCTTGTGCATTAGCCCATGCCAGATCGCATTCTCTACATACGGCTGTAAAAGCATGGAGGGCAGCAGGATATCGTCGGCTTCCATATCCTCATCAATATCGATGGTGTAGGCAAAGCTCTGTTCAAACCGCATTTGTTCGAGTTCGAGGTACAATTCCAGCACGTTTTTCTCTTCCTCCACCGATACCAGATTCTTGTCGGAGTTATTAAGCACCATGCGGAACAGCTTGGAAAACTTGTTCAGATATTTGCTTGCCTCGCTGTATTTCTCCGTGACGATGCATTCCTGAATGCTGTTGAGGCAGTTAAAAACAAAATGCGGGTTCATCTGAGCCCGCAGTGCCATCAGCTGGCTTTCGGCCAGCATTTTATTGATTTCGAGCAGCATAATCTCCTTTTTTGCCGCCTCTTCCTCCGCCTGCGCTTCGGCAATTTTGTTGGCATTGATGGAGGCGATGGTGACCAGTGTCCGCGCGTGCTCCTCCGTGAAGAAGTTCTTTTGACTATGCTCCGAATCCAGCACCCCGATCAGCTTTCCTTCGTGCAAAACCGGCACCGCTATTTCCGAGAACTTCCCGGGATCCTGCGAAATATACCGTTGATCACGCGAGCTATCGGGGATGATTAGCGTCTTTTTGAGCTTCGCCGCATATCCGACGATCCCTTCCCCGAGGTCGAGTTCCAGGGGATCGGCGATTTCGTTTTCGATCAGGTTTTTGGAGCTGTATACAGCTTTCTGCACCAATTTTTGTTTATCCTCATCCCATAAAAATACGGTACAGTCTTCGAAGCGCAGTTGAAGGGTACAGCTCCGGGCAATGTCCCAGCATATCTCATTTACAGAGTTTTCGCCATATACCGAGTTGACAAAATACTCGATCGTTTGCGCCAGCTCCCGCTTGTGCTTTCTGCTCAGGTAGCCATTGTAAGTGATGAAAAGGAATGCCCCGGACACGCAGCCTACCAGCATGAAGAACCACCAGGTTTGCCACCAGTAGGGCGTAATCCTGATTTTGACGACGGTAATGTTTTTCATCCACCGTTCGTGTTCGTCTGTACTTCGAACCCTGAACTCATAATCGCCCGGTGGCAGGCTGTTGTAGCTGACCGTCATATCCCGGCCTGCATTCACCCATACCTTGTCGATCCCTACCAGCTGATAGCTGTATTGCAGGGAAGGCACGTCGCGGTGTTTAATGGATGCATATTGAAACGTGACAAAATCCTCACCCGGGCCGAGAACCAGCGAGTGGGGCGGGAAATCGGTGATTTCTTTGCCGAAAACCCTGATAGAAGTTATGTGAGGCGGCCTCGTTACCGGGATAGTCGCGAACTTGGCCGGGTCGAAAACCACCACGTGGTCCAGCATTGCCGCGTAAATCTTGTCCGATGCGGCCAATACGAAGTTCCAGTAGTCCTGCAACGTTTTGCCCAAATTGATTTTGACACGGGTAATGTGCTTGCTGTCAGGGAAAAAGAAGAGGAGTCCGCTGGCTCCTGCCGCCCAAATAGCCCCGCGCGGGTCTACGGCAAGGCTGTTAATCTGCGAGGTTAAAAAGCCATCAATGGTTGCCAGGCTATCCAGAGATTCCCCTTGTACATTAATCTTAAAAAGGCCGCGTCCCCAGACCGATACCCAAAGATTTCCCGACTTATCTTCGGCCATTTGGGTGACGTAGAAGTGTTCCTTATTACGGACTGCTGCCAGTGAAAAGCGCCCTGTCTGGTTCGAAAAGCGCAATATCCCTTCGCCTTTCATGGTAAACAGCAGGTCACCATTCCGTAATTTGATGCCGCTTTGACAGGATTTGTAGTCGAATAGCCCCCATCGCGAATCTTTCCCATCGAAGCGTTCACATTGGTTTGTGCTGGGATCAAACCTGTATAACGCGTCCCGGAGTACATGAAACCAGATTTTTCCGGTATTGTCGGCCAGTACAAAGTTGACCGGCGCCGGCAGCCTGCCGAGAATAGGGTGTTGAAACTTGGTAAGTTTCGTCATCCCTCGTTTGAGCAAATACAGCCCGTCGTGCCCGCCAAACCACCAGATACCATCCGCATGGGCCCCGCTAAAAAACCGATTATTGACCAGAGTCCGCGCTGATGCTGTGTAATGCGTAAATGATTTATTATTGATATGGAAGCGAATAATCCCATCCTCTTTCATGGCGAGAATGGTATCATCGGCAAAAGCGAGCGCGTTGGTAGCGGCAAAGTTTGTTTGAAGGAAAAAAGAGCTACTTGGCAGCTTATAAACGTCTTCGAACGGGTTATTGAATGTCAGTTTACTGATGCCGTTGATGGTCGCTATCCATAAGTCTTTCTCCTGATCCTCAATCAGATCCTGAATGAAGCCATATGCGATAGAGTAGGGTGCATCCTGGCTATACGCGATTTGCCTGATCGGGCCATCGGGGGGTTTGTAATATGCCGCGTACATCCATGTCGAAATCCAAAGCCGGTTCTGGCTGTCGACAAACAGGTAATTGATGCCATCTGTGCATCGGACTTTATCGAGGTGGACATACGCCGTATCAGTGGCAGCATCCGGATCGGAAAAATGAAGCGAAAAGTCGACCGTTGAAGCATACCATAAATGATGCGAATTATCCAATGTGATGGCCGTGAGTTGTCTTTTATCAAGAATCGGCCATTGGAACGGGTTGTGGGTATGATCGTAAATGGCTTTGTTGCGGCAATCGATAAAAAAACTGTCGTAACCACCGACCCAAAAACCTTTTCTTTTATCGTCCCAGCAAAACGCGTTTTTCGCGGCAAATGAAAGGTCTCGTTGTGCTATCCGCGCCGCCCAGGGAAATACATCCGTTAGCGTTCCAAGCTTTTTTCCATCGTAAATGAAGATTTCGGAACGAGAGATAAGCCACAGCCAATTGTTCCCGTCCTTTTTGATAGCCAGAATCGGTTTGCCGGCCAGGGACTGAAAGCGGGCGTCTTTGTGATATCGGCCGCTTTGCCTGTTGAAGAGCCGTAGTCCCCTGGAAGTCGCGACCAAAAGATTTGCCGACCGGTCAATCGGATGAATGCTGTTTACCTCAACATTACCGGATGTTTGGAGGTCCGTGTAAGACTTAATGCTGTTCCCGTCGTATCTGTTAAGCCCGTTGGCAGTTCCGATCCACAGGAAGCCATCGCTGTCCTTGTACAGGCATCGGACATCTTTGGCACTGAGACCATCATCCTGCCTCAGATTCTGAAAGACGAACTGTGCGCTGACAGCAAAAGGAAAAACTACAAAAACGAGCCAGAGTGCTAGATATCGGTACATGTAAATCGCCGGTTGTCTGGTGATTGCGTAATGTAGCCATAAGCAATTTCAAAGTAAATAGAGATGAACGAAAGGCAGTCGCCGGTTCACTAACGGAAAATCATTCCGTTTCGTGACCTGATCCGCCGGCATGTCAAGAGGAGTCGGAATAGCCATTTAATCAATAATATTACGCCGTTTGTTCATCCTATTTTTATTACGCGATTGCCTGGATAAAATTTGCTTAAGACACCAGTGGTAACCTACTATTTCATCAAAAACTGATCGACGCCATGGCTCTCTATCTAACAGGCCTTTTGATTGATTGCGCTGCCGTGCTGGCAGTAGGAGGATATTTCCTTTACTATATAATAAGGAAGAAAGAGCTCGAAGATCCGAGCCTGCATTTCTGGATTGTGATCGTCTCCATCAGCGCAGCTATCATCGCATCGCTTTACTTTATATGTATCAATGATCTCACCACCGCGTCCATCCTCGCATGGGTAATGGCCATTCCGGTAATGATTACTGCGCTCTTCATTTTGCTGATCGCGCTTTTCCGGCCGGACTGGAATTGAGATCCGCGAGTGGCTGTAACGTACGGCAGGCTCGCTTTCAGCGACGGCGCACATTCCGCAGCATGGTCAGACTTACCGCCTCACGTAGAATCTTGACCTGGTCAATTCTACCCTGCCGCCGAATGCAGTCATGAAGTGGTATTCTGCGGTGGATCGTTCCGGTGCGCCTGTCGCCCCCTCCGTAATCTTGAAATCGAAAAGCCTCCTGCTCAGAAACGATGGCACGGTATTGGGCCCCGATGGACTTCCGCCATCTTTCGATCCTCAGTCGTCGCCGGTACGGCTTGTCGTGAAGCGCCGTAACCACCTGCCGGTCATGAGCACCTCAATCACCAATTTTACGGGCTCAAAGACCTACAATTTCACCTCGGCGCCTGGCCAGGCATTCAATGACGGTACTGCTCCTGCACAGATGCGGCAGGTAGGAGGTAATTGGTGCATGCGAACGGCCGATGTCGCCACGCCCAGGACTACACTGTGGACTGTGTGGATGGAACGCACTTCACCAATGCATTTAATGCAGGGGTATTCGATGTCTACACTTCTGCGGATTTAAAGATGGACGGGGCAGTGGATGGCGTGGACGGAACGCTGTTCAACAACAGTTTCAATGGAGGGTATTTCTCTATACTTCTTAATTATTAGTACAGAATTGGGTCAGTCTTGTAACTGCCGAATTGCATCCAACGTAAATTTTCCGATGGTTTTTTGAATCCCGCCAATGAATCATCGGATTCTTTTTGAATGAAATGAGGGGTGTAGATTTGAATCAAGAAATTTAAATGAGGCAGGAATTAAAATCGATCACCTATTTATCAGTGCGACACACTACTCAATTAAACGCACATTAATTATGAAAAGGAAATTACTAACGATCACGCTATTACTTGGGGTGTTGCTGCTATGCAATGTGTTTTCATATGGGCAATTTTTTCCTGGAACGATGCAGCATTCGCCTTGTACGTCTTGTGTTCCAAGTGCCGGTTATTCAGTAATTTCGGGTTTTCCATCAGTATCGAATAAAAATTTTCAAGGTGGGCAAAATCTATGGAAATCAGCGCAAGGATCTACCATTGAGCTATCTCCATCCCCATCGGTTACTGAAGGCCAACAAACAAATTATATTGGGACAAACACTTATGGCACTTTCCTTACTCTGCAAAGTGGTCCAGCGGGAAAGGATAAGGTAAAGTTTGTCGTTTCTGGTTTTATTCCAGGCGTTCAGTATACAATGGAGTATGGAGTTATTTCAACGAGGACGCAACTATCTAGCTTTGGGTCATCAGCGACAATGGATATAGGAAGTGTAGAACAGAACCCTATTTTATTAACTAAGTCACAAGTTAATTTTGATGCAAATAGCTATAATAAATGGCAGTTAAGATATGTTCAGTTCACCCCGACAACAACGCAGGTTTCTTTTACTTTATATGGAAATACGGACGTGGGGACGGGCTTTGTTAACTTTGATATCTGGGATAAACCACTACACTGTATTTTGCCGCCTGGCAAGCAGGTGGAACTAACCAAAACGACTGTAAATACGAAATTTCCGTGCTCAGATGTGGGGGAAGGTGCTTTTAATAGTGCTGTGAAAATTCCGCTGCCAACTGGTGCGAGTGTAGTATGGAAGAACAGTGACAATTTAAGTGCGCCCAATATCCCTTTCTCCGCTACGGAACATGGGCCAGGCGAATATTACGCCTTCTATTATCACCCTGCAAATAGTTGTTATAGCTTGGATGCTGGTAATCTGCAGTCTAATGCAAAACTAACTATAACACATACACCAACACAGGTTCCGTTAAACCTTGGAAACTCAGTAACGGTCCATTGTCCCGATCTAACCTACTTACTGGATGCTAAACTCTTTCCAGGGGCATATAATGGGCTCTCTCCGGGTCAAACAATCAAATGGTATGGCGATAGTGAACATCAGGGACAAGCAGTCCCAAATTCTATCGCCACCATGTCTGGAACCTATTATGCTTTTTATTACGATTCCGAAACCAATTGCTTTTCAGTCCCAACATCCACCTCAGCAGTCATAGTAAAATTCGATTCTCCATGCTGCAAAGCAGGAACAGCACAGGTCACCGTCCAACCAAGCTCAATAACAAACACCTGCCCAATACTAACCGCAGATCTAACAAAAACAGTAACAAGCAACGTTCCTCCTAACACCCAAGTTGTGTGGTTCAACAACCCAACTCACACAGCACCCAAGGTCAATGACCCGACTGCTGTCGGTGCAGGTACTTACTACGCATTCATATATGATCAAGCATTAGACTGTTACAATACCGACAATTCAACAGCACAAGTAAAAGTTACGCAAAATCTGTGTGCCACTAACGTTCAACTTAACCTCAAGGCCGGTCTTCAGGGTGCGATGTCAGGAGCCGGTGCCAAAATGAGAAATGATTTACAAACTTATGGAGGCACCGGTTTACTGCCGACGGGCGCACCTTACGGGATGTCCAGTTCCTACCCGAGTATTAACAATCCCGCCGGAGCAGTCGGCGAAGTAGTCGACTGGGTGCTAGTGGAAGTCCGAAGTGCATCTTCACCTCAAACGGTCCTGCAAAGTGCTGCTTTGCTGCTCAAACCGGATGGAAGTATTGTGAACAGGAATGGACTGGCGCCGACATTCAATAATCAGGCTGGGGCAGTTAGGTTGGTGGTGAAGCATCGAAATCACCTGGCAATAATGAGTAATCCGATACAGAGTTTCTCGTCGGGGACAGTGAGTTATGATTTTACAACCGGTGTTTCGCAAGCTGCTAATGTACTCGGTGATCCCGTCCAAATGATTCAAAAAAATGGCGTTTGGTGCATGCAATCAGGTGATCTAAACTCAAATCAAGATATGGTTGTGGACGGTTCCGACGGCGCATATTTCAAATCGCAATTCAAAGCCGGTCTTTTTGATACCTACAATCCAGCAGACACAAATATGGATGGAATTGTTGACGGGCTGGATGGATCACTTTTCAAAACTAACTTTCTACTAGGCTTATATTCGACAATCATTAATTACTAACTACAAACACGATGATCAGGACTTCTAAAAAATGGTTTATTTTCCTCACTTTGATATGTATTTCTTTCTCTCAGGCCGTTGGCCAGGTCGTGAAGATCACATACGAAAAGCGGATACTAAGTACGGACCAGAAGACATTTACGTTTGATGTGCGAGCTACTAAGGGAACAGGGTACGACGTTAGCAATCAGAATAACAGCAACTGGCAGTTTATGAATATCAGGTCCGATGTTGAGGTACCGGGGCCGGTACCACCCGATCCAGCCGCGATAACAATTACAAGCGCGACGATTGCTATTAATCCGGCCTTTCTTAGCGATGGTGCAGTAAACACTTCAATCCCTGGTTCGCCATTGGGAGGACCTACTTGGAGAGAGTTTAGCATCGACTTGATCCGCGACAATCAACCAGATATTCCGGATGGGACCGGTGCATTGATTGGAACCGTTACACTCACTTTCAGTGGCCCAGTTTTAAGCTCGAACAAAGTTTCAATCCGGCCATTTGACGGAACCACATTCAGAGCTTTTTGGACAAACCTAGACTTTAATGCAGGCAGGCGGCCGATAGAAGGAACTTTTAACCAGGTTTTGCCAGTGAGTTTGATCGACTTTTCAACAGCCCGCGAGGGTAGTATTGCTACCCTGAGCTGGTCGACTTCCGAAGAATCAAACAGTGATTATTTTGAGATACAACGTAGCGGTGACGGTAAGGATTGGGGAAAATTGAAATCATTACCAGCGAAAGGCGAAAGTGTGGTGGAGGCTCACTACAGCGCTGTGGATGATAGCCCCTTGGGCGGCAACAATTTCTATCGCCTCAAAATGGTGGACAAGGATGGAACCTTCGCTTTCAGCCAGATTAGAAACCTGAAATTCGAACAAAAGGAAGGTTTCACCTTGTTTCCCAATCCAGTTAGCGATAAGCTGAATTTCAAGTCGGAAGAGGATTGGAAGAATGTTTCCAGTGTCAAGATATATAATGCACAAGGGGTTGAGGTATATACTTCACCGTTAGTGCCGGAGAAGGAGGTGAATGTTAAGAGCTTGCCTGCCGGTCTCTATGTAGCGAAACTGTCTAAACGGAATGGGCAGTACAAAGCGTATCGGATTACCATCGCCCGATAGTGATCCGGACAGTGTAATGGTTATTCAGGTTGATGGCGTGAGCGCCGCTTGCTCACTTTACAGGCGCCACGCCGTCACTGAATTGTCTCTTTCCAAATATTAAATTCTTCATCTATGACAGACAGATTCCTGAAAACAGTACTTGTGCTTACGCTTGTAACCGGTTGTAATAAAGACAAGGAATGTGTCCCGGCAGCACTTTCGGAGCATATCGTGGGAACCTGGAATGCCACACTAGCATCGGAGCATAACCAACCGCAAGAGATCACGTTCGAAAGTAATGGCAAGTTCAAAGAGAGCAAAGGTTTATTGTTTGGAGTCTATCTGAAATCAGAAGACAATTGGAAAGTGAAAAATGATTCGCTGATAGTTGAAGGGAAATTTGCAAACGGTACAGCAGCGAAATATGAATTCTCCGTCATTAGCAGAACTTGTAATGAGATTGTGTTTGACCTGGAAGGTGTCGAGCAGTTCAAATTAGTGAAGAGTGATTGACGGCGTGGTGGAGTTCGTATTATTAATTCAATAAGTTGAGATATAGAAATAAAAATATGAAGAAGATACTATTAATAGGCTTGGTGATAACTGCTGTTTCTTCCATCGTTGCGATGACAGTCTATTCAGCAAAGCCGAAGTCTATTTATTAAGACAACACCAACGTCTGTTGATAAATTGATTGATCAAAAAAGACATTACTCAGATTCACAATTATGAAGAGTTTTATTCAACGTTGGTTTGGGCTGTTCTATCTAGTCGTTCTTAAAAACAAAATCAAATACTTTTGACGATTAGAGGATAGGAGGTTTAGTGTGTGTTTCTTTTCCCGGGTGCCGCATTGTGCGCCCGGGAATTTTTCGTTTATAGCCATTCAAATTCACGGTCGTATTTTAAAACAATTACGCCTAATGGTGGCAAAGTTAGCGGGAGGGAATGAACGAGGCCGTGTTTAGGTATCGGATAGCTCTCGATGTCGTCGGCCGAAATAAGGTCTGAACCGCCGTACCGGAGATTATCACTGTTGAATATTTCGCGGTAGTAGCCAGGCTTTGATACCCCAATACGGTAATTTTCGCGGACGATGGGGGTGAAATTGGCGATAAACAGGAGCTGATCGCTCCCATG
Source organism: Dyadobacter beijingensis DSM 21582 (assembly GCF_000382205.1). Taxonomy (GTDB): domain Bacteria; phylum Bacteroidota; class Bacteroidia; order Cytophagales; family Spirosomataceae; genus Dyadobacter; species Dyadobacter beijingensis. Next base: position 652,950 of record NZ_KB907789.1, on the reverse strand, counting down.
ATTCCCTTTACGGGCCCACGCGAGGACGCTGTTTGTCGTGTCCTGTTGGTCGATCCATTCGAAGCTTTCGGGAGAGAAGTTTCTTTCATATAATGCCGGCTCGGTCTGGTAGAGCGCATTGAGGTCTTTTACCAGTTTTTGAACGCCCTCATGTGCCGGGTTGAGATTTTCGTTCCAATCGAGGCTGAAATCGTGGCGCCATTCATTAGTCTGGCCGAATTCGCTGCCCATAAATAGCAGCTTCCCGCCGGGGTGCCCGTACATATAGGTATATAACAGGCGCAGGTTCGCGAGGCGTTGCCATTCGTCACCTGGCATCTTTTGCACCAGAGCGTGTTTTCCGTACACCACTTCGTCGTGGGAGAGCGGTAACACAAAGCGTTCCGAGAATGCGTAATGCAGACTAAATGTTAGTTCGCCCTGATGGTAAGAACGATACACGGTGTCTTTTTGGAAATAGGAGAGCGTATCGTGCATCCAACCCATCATCCATTTAAAATCAAATCCTAAGCCTCCGTTGCTCACCGAATGCGTCACGCCCGGCCAGGCCGTTGATTCTTCCGCAATCGTGATGACGCCTGGAAAAGATTGGTGGACCGCCACGTTCAACTCACGAAGCAATTCGATCGCTTCCAGGTTCTCGCGACCGCCGTACCGGTTTGGAATCCATTCGCCTTCCTTGCGCGAATAATCCAGGTAAAGCATTGAAGCCACGGCATCGACGCGCAGGCCATCGATGTGGAATTTGTCCAGCCAATAAATGGCGCTGGAGATCAGGAAACTCTTAACCTCATGCCGGCCGTAATTGAAAATGGCACTTTGCCAATCGGGGTGAAAGCCCTGGCGCGGGTCGGCGTGCTCGTACAGGTGCGAACCGTCGAAATAGCCTAGACCGTGCTGGTCGGTAGGGAAGTGGGAGGGAACCCAGTCGAGGATTACGCCGATACCCACATTATGCAATGCATCGACCAGGAACATAAAATCCTGCGGGGTGCCGTATCGGCTGCTGGGTGCGAAATAGCCCGTTACCTGATATCCCCACGACCCATAAAACGGATGCTCCGTCACGGGCAGAAATTCCACATGCGTGAAACCCATGTACCGGCAATATTCCGGTAACTGGGCGGCCAGTTCACGGTAGGTGAGAAACCGGCCTTCCTCTTCATGCACGCGCCGCCACGAGCCCAGGTGTATTTCGTAAATTGATAGCGGCTTTTGCAGTGCCGGTTCGGCGCGTTTTTCCATCCACGTCTGATCGGTCCATTCGTAATCCAAGTCCCACACCACCGATGCCGTCCGCGGGGGCGTTTCCCAGTAAATGGCGTACGGATCCCCTTTTTCGACCTCATACCCATTGGCGGAACGTATAAAATATTTGTACAATGCTCCCTTTTCCACACCAGTGATGCGGCCTTCCCAAATGCCGGAGCCATCTTCCCGCACGGTGAGTGGATTTGCATTCTGCTCCCAGCCATTAAAGCTGCCGATCACCGAAACTTGCGACGCATTAGGTGCCCAGACCGCGAAATGTGTCTCAGCAGCGTCGCCGGCGGTTCTGATGTGCGCCCCGAGTTTGTTATAAATATGGTAATGCTTACCGGATCGGAACAAATCGGCGTCGTAGCCGGTAAGCCATGCGTGTGTTTCCTGTTGTTGAGTCATAAGCGCATTGGTTACACCATCACGGGGGCCTCGTTTTGATCGAGAATGGCCCTGATACCCCGTAGCGGCACCATTACCCATGACGGCCTGTTATTTACCTCGTAGTTCAGCTCGTAAATCGCTTTTTGGAGCAAGAATGTCCGCAAAAGAATTTCCAGGTCGCCCTTTTGATGCGGGATAATCGGGCTTTCGGCGACGGTTTCCAGGTAAGCTTTCATGAAAAAGCCGGCCATGTAGTGGTACCATTGCTCCACAAACGGAATGAGCTTTTCAGCATCCTCCGGCCGGATCTGGTTGTCGAGATAGAGGCTACTGTGCGCCGCATAATGGAACGAGCGCAGCATTCCGGCCACATCGCGCAATGCCGAGCGTTTCAGTCGACGCTCGCTGTAACTCCGGGCCGGCTCCCCTTCGAAATCGAGCAGCACGAAGTCTTTACCTGTGAATAGCACCTGGCCCAGGTGGTAATCGCCGTGGATGCGTATTTTGGCCGTGTCGATTTTATGACTGTAAATTTTTTTGAGCTCTGTCAAAATCTCGTCTTTCAGCTGCATCGTCTCTTCGGCCGCCTGCCGCGTATCGCCATCCAGCTTCTTCATGTTGCGGTTCAGGCTTTGAAATGCCACCCGCACGAGCGATTGCAGCGACGAGTATACCGAGCGCTGGTAATGCAGCGAAAAATCCTCCGGCTTGAAATCCGGGTCATTTTTTTCACCCGATAACGCGAGATGCATTTCCGCTGTACGAACACCCAGAAGCCTCGCCTGCTCAGCGACGTGCACATCAAGCAGCTCTTTCAGCATTTCCGGCATGTCTTCGTAGCCGACCGGGCTCGTCATCGTGCCGCGGAGCTCGGTAGGGAGTTCCAGGCCTGTGGTCGAAAGTACTTTTTCATTAAAACTATCCAGCCTGTCGAGCATGTTCGCCCAGGCATCGGTGGCGTTGTTCACCATTTCCTGCATCATTCCGAGCACCATCGAATCCTGTTTGTATTTCCATTCAATGGCCCCCACGTAGGCCGGGATGTTCTTGAACTTCGCCTTATTCGTCAGGTACTGCGTAATTTCTACATCGGGGTTAATGGCCCGGTCGACCTTGCGGTATAATTTGAAAAAATACTTTCCGTCGAAAGTGATCGACGTGTTGCTTTGCTCACCCGACAGCACACGGGGCTTAATGCGGTCGGTCTCCTTCACATGCTGCGAGAGCTGGCGGTTCCCGGAGAAATGGATCTGGCTGTTTTTCGCATTCAGCCGCTCGTTTTCGGCCATATTCTGGATCAGCGCCTGTTGCAGTTCCAGCCCGTAAATGGCGTCGAACAATACGCCTTCCTCTTCACCTTTGATATTGATCCTCGCCAGTACAGCCTGCGGGCAGTTTTCGCGTACATTGAAAGCAAACGGCACTTTACCGAATGCAACCGGCAGCTGGTACATTTCCGGGAGGTCGTTTTGATAAAACGTTTCGAGCAGAAGCAGGAAGCACGGCGGGTTAGTTCCCAGCGGAATGGCCGCGTGCGAGACAATGCTCACCCGGTCGAGCCCCTTGCCCTTCCCCCCAAACCACCGCATTTGCATCAGGTAAGAGGGTAAAATGTCTGTTTCAAGCTTTTCGAGCATCTCCGGTTCGAGCAGGTCCTTCCATTTTTCCAGGTTAATCAGCGGAAGCTCCTGGTTCTCATTGATTTCGGGATGTGTTTTTTGCATTAAAAAGCATTGACAACCATATGCTTCCAATGTGAAAAAATACGGCGTGTTATCTTTTACGCCCGGGAATTTGTTTTTACTGTAAATCTCCACCGGCTGGAAACCCTTGAACTGGTCCAGATCCAGTTCCACAGGTTGCGGGAATTTTGAGAGATTCGCCAATACGAGCATCGTCTCATCCTCATATGTGCGCGTGAAGGCGAGTACCTTGGCATTCTCGTGATTCAAAAACTTGATATCCCCGCGGCTGAACGCCTTATATTTCTTGCGAACGCTGATCGCCTTGCGCATCCACCAGAGCAGTGACGACGAGTTCCGCGATTGCAACTCCACATTCACCGATTCATAATGGTACTGCGGATCGAGGATCAGCGGAAGGTACAAACGCTGCGGGTTGGCCTGCGAGAAGCCGGCATTGCGGTCGGGGTTCCACTGCATCGGTGTGCGCACGCCATCACGGTCGCCGAGGTAGAAGTTGTCGCCCATACCGATTTCGTCGCCGTAGTAGATAATAGGCGTTCCGGGGAAAGTAAAGAGCAGCGTATTAAGCAGCTCTATTTTCTTCCGGTTATTCTCCAAAAGCGGCGCGAGACGGTGCCGGATGCCGAGGTTAATGCGGGCCTTCGGATCTTTGACATACACCTTGTACATATAATCGCGCTCCTCGTCGGTGACCATTTCGAGCGTCAGCTCGTCGTGATTGCGGAGGAAAATACCCCATTGGCAGTTGTCGGGAATGGCGGGCGTCTGGTCGAAAATATCGGTGAGCGGGTAGCGGTCCTCCATTTGCAGCGACATAAACATCCGCGGCATGATGGGAAAATGGTAGTTCATCTGGCATTCGTCCCCATCCCCGAAATAGGCGGCAGAATCCTCCGGCCACATATTGGCCTCGGCCAGCAGCAGCGTGCCGGGATAGCGGCCATCGACGTATTTGCGCAATTTTTTCAAAAATGCGTGTGTCTCCGGCAGGTTTTCGCAGTTGGTGCCATCCCGTTCGAAAAGGTAAGGGACGGCGTCCAGCCTGAAACCGTCGACGCCCATTTTGCACCAGAAATTAATAATCTTGAAAATTTCCTCCTGCACATCCGGACTGTCGTAGTTCAAATCCGGCTGGTGGTGAAAGAACCGGTGCCAGTAGTATTGCTCAGCCTCATTGTCCCAGGTCCAATTGGATTTTTCATAGTCCTGGAAAATAATGCGGGCGTCTTTGAATTGCTTCGGGTCGTCGGTCCACACGTAGAAATTGCGGTAAGCAGAGCCTTTCGGCGCGCGCCGTGCCCGCTGGAACCACGGGTGCTGGTCGGATGTATGGTTGATCACCAGTTCGGTAATCACTTTCAGGCCCCGTTTGTGCGCCTCGCGCAGGAAGGTTTTAAACTCCTGAATGTCGCCGTAGGCAGGATTAATGGTGTAGTAATCGGCGATGTCGTAGCCGTCGTCGCGGAGGGGCGAAGGATAAAATGGCAGCAGCCAAATGGCCGTAACACCCAGATTTTGAAGATAATCCAGCTGTTCGAGCAGGCCCTGAAAGTCGCCTATTCCATCGCAATTGCCATCTTTAAAGGCCTTGATGTGCAGTTCATAAATGATTGCATCCTTATACCAATGCAAATTTTTCTCGGACATTCCTTTCTTATATTCCATGTGCGCTCAGTTCAATCGTTCAACTCTCAGAATGTGTGCCGGCATTTCCCAGGGATTCATTTCGACATAATTATATTCTCCCTGCCATTTGTATTTTTCTCCGCTCAGCATGTCGCGGATCAGATAGGGCTGATCGTACCCGATGCCGAAATGGTGCAGCGGTACGCGGATATGGGCGCCTTGCGTATGATCATGGTCCAGGTTGACCGTTACCAGCAGCGGCTCCCCGCCCTCCGACGCGGTTTTGGTGTAGCTGATTACCCGGTCGTTGTTTGTCTCGTTAAAATCAATATTCCAGGTGGATTGCAAGGCGGGAAAAGCCTTCCTGATACGGTTCACGCGGGTTATGATTTCGCGCGTGCGGCTGTAACGGTCCCAATCCCAATGCTTGATTTCGTACTTCTCATTATCGGTATACTCTTCCTTCCCCGGATGCGGCGTATTGACACCGTATTCGTACACCGGCCCATATAATCCGTAATTCGAGGATAAAGTTGCTGCCAGGATGAAACGGATGATGTGTGCATTCTCGCCGCCTTCCACAAGATGGTGCGGTAGAATATCCGGCGTATTGGGCCAGAAATTCGGACGGAAATAGTATTGCTGGTCGGTCTTGGTCAGCTCATAGAGGTATTGTTCCAGCTCCCATTTGCTGTTCCGCCAGGTGAAATAGGTGTATGATTGGTTGAAACCGATCTTCCCAAGCCGCTCCATCACGCGTGGCCGGGTAAAAGCTTCCGCAAGGAAAATGACCTGCGGATTAGTTTTGCGCACTTCCCCGATCATCCATTCCCAAAATGGAAACGCCTTGGTGTGCGGGTTATCGATCCGGAATACGTTCACGCCGTGGCCGATCCAGAAATCGATCACGCTTTTCAGTTCATGCCATAGGTTTTGCCAGTCGGCTGTTTCAAAATCGAAAGGCAGAATGTCTTCGTACTTTTTCGGCGGGTTTTCGGCGTACTGGACCGTACCATCGGGGCGCCATTTGAACCATTGCGGATGCTCTTTCACATACGGATGGTCGGGCGCACACTGGTAGGCGATGTCCATCGCGATCTCAATATCCAGTTCTTTCGCCGCCGCTACCAGTTCCGTAAAATCTTCGAGCGTGCCCAGTTCCGGGTGAATAGCTTTGTGACCGCCAAAGCGGTTACCGATCGCCCACGGCGATCCCGGATCGGCGGCGGAAGGCACGAGCGAGTTGTTTTTTCCCTTTCTTTTCATTTCCCCGATCGGGTGAACGGGAGGGAAGTATAACGTGTCAAAGCCCATTTTGGCGACTTTGGGCAACAGTCTGAGTACATCGCGAAACGTCCCGTGGCGGCCGGGCTCCTCGGATGCCGACCGTGGGAAGAGCTCATACCAGGCACTGAACCCGGCTTTTTTACGCTCCACTTCCAGGCGGAATGTCTGGTCAAAAACGCTGATGCGGTCGGTGAAGCGGATCTTGGCCATAGCTACCGCAAGCGCGTCGCTCACGACCAGGTCGAATGTTTCCTGCGGATCGGTGGCATTGCCAAATGCACTGATCCATGCTTCGAATGCGGGCTTATCGGGTGGAGAAGCGATTTCGAAAGCTTCTCTCAGCAATATTTCGCCGATTCGCAGCTCAATAGCGATATCCTGGTTAGCATCGAACTTTTTGATCAGCCCCCTTTTCCAGCTCGCGAAATGATCGATCCAGCCGGTGAAGCGATATTCGTAAAAACCTTCCTTTGCGGGCGTCCAGGTACCTTCCCAACGGTCGTTGCCGGCAGGTGAAAGCGGCAGGTCGTGCCACGTTTGCTCGGATTCATGGCGGAAGATCACGCTGGCTGCTACCGCGTCGTGGCCGTCGGCGATGATATCCGCCGACAGCCCCACATGCTCGCCGATCGCGCGCTTCGCCGGATACCGGCCGTCTTCCACCTGCGGCGCCACGTTGCTGATCACTACCCGCTTCCTTCCATCCAGCGTGCTCATTGTCAAGGTTTTTTAGTTTGTTGTTGAAGAATGTTTCGAAACGTTAATCAAAATCATGCCTGCAGTGTGCCGGCTAGCGGGGGCAGTTACGTTCAATGGAATTCCTTGATTTGTCTTGGGAGTAAAAAAACTATTCAGTAACTTTTACCATCAATAGCCCACTTCTATCAGATCTCACCGCTCAACGATAGCCTTTCAACAGGCCGAAGAAACGAAGGCAGTGACCGCTCATTGATCGTAGTAAATGATCGGACTGCCGGGCACCATTGACCACTTTCAAGCGAAAAAATGGGGTTGCGGAGAAAGTATTAGGTCATATTTGCCGATTTTGTCAGTAAGATTTAAAATCTTTGTAGCTTATTCGCGACAACTATTTCTACAATTCAATTCGGATGTAGAACTAGCGGCAATATGTGTTTGCCTGGAAAAGTGTCATCCAGTATGGTTTGTTCTGAACCCTTCTCTTGCTGTAAAATGGAATTTATTATCGTAGACGACAGTGTTTTCGACCTGTTCACCCAGGAAAAGCTTTTGCTCAAAAGCGGCCTGACCGAAACGGTGCGAACGTTCAATTCACCGCAGGAGGCGATTTACTACTTGCAGGGGCAAAGTGCGGGTATGCCCGAAACAGTCATCCTGCTCGATCTGCAAATGCCGGGCATCAACGGGTTCGAGTTCACGGAACAATATGGATTGCTGCCCGAAGCTATCCGCAGTCGGATACGGCTTTTCATGATCTCTTCCACGGTCGATATTTCCGACATCGAGCAAGCCGAGGCCAATCCGTACATTATCCAGCTTTTGTCCAAACCCCTCGAAATACCACTGCTGCGCGAGCTTCTTAAACAGTAACGCGGCCGGATGCTGGCATAATATTTACCAAATGCCGAGGATACACTTATCATCGGCTACATGACTAACCCAGTTTCTACATACCGGCTTCAATTCCACCACCAATTCACATTTTCCGATTTCGAAGACCTGATTCCCTATTTCCGTAAGTTGGGCGTCGGGACGATCTATGCGTCGCCGATTCTAGCATCAACTACCGGCAGCACGCACGGCTACGATGGCGTCGACCCGGAAAAGATCGACCCGGAAATAGGCAGCCTGGCCCGCCTGAAAACCATTTCGGGAAAGTTGAAAGACGCGGGGATCGGGTGGTTGCAGGACATTGTGCCCAACCATATGGCGTTCCACGCTGAGAACCCCTGGCTGATGGACGTCCTCGAAAAAGGTAGGCAATCGGTGTACGCATCCTTTTTCGATATTGCGTGGAACAGTACACTTTTTCAGGGGAAGCTGATGGTGCCTTTCCTGGCGACGGAACCGGAAGCATTGCTGGAAGCCGGGCAAGTAAAGGTTGTATTCACCGGCGAAAGGCTGGAAATGGATTTCGGCGGGCTCGCATTCCCACTCAATCTCAGGTCATACAGGGAAGTACTGGGCGCGATAGCAACCCAGTCGGAAGCAGTCAGTCAATTGGTTGATCAACTGGAAGATATGCGGCGGGTGGAAGAGGCCCCATCGTTTTCCGAACGCTGGACCGAGTGGAAAATGCAGCTGAAATCGCTTTATCGGAACTCCGAAAAGTCCGCGATCGACGCGGCTATCGAACGCATTAATGCGGACCAGGCACAGCTGAAAACGATGATCGATCAGCAGTACTACGCATTATGCCATTGGCAAAAAACGGAAGAGCAGATCAATTTCCGCCGGTTTTTTACTGTAAACGGGCTCATTTGCCTTAACATGCAGGACGATGCCGTTTTTGAAAAATACCATACGCTCATTAAGCAGCTTACGGACGAAGGCATTTTCCAGGGTATCCGCATCGACCATATCGACGGCCTCTACGCGCCAACGCATTATCTCGAAAAGCTCCGCGAGGAACTGGGGAGCGAGGCCTATATCGTAGCTGAAAAAATATTGGGCGAAAAAGAAGATATGCCCGCCGAATGGCCTATTCAAGGAGCGACGGGCTATGAATTTCTGGCCGTAGTCAACAACCTGTTCACGAACGTGGCGGCAGAAAAGCCATTTACCGATTTTTACAACGAACTAACGGGCGAGGACGCGCCCGTGCGCGAGCAGCTGCTAAGCAAGAAAAGTGACATCCTCTACGGGCACATGGCCGGTGAGCTCGATAACCTGTTTAAGATGTTCGTGGAACTGGAACTGGTCGATCCGGAAACACTGGAACGCATTGGTAATGAGCAGCTAAGGCAGGTGATCGGTGAGTTCCTGATCCATTGCCCTGTCTATCGTTATTACGGCAATAGTATGCCGCTGAACGAGCGGGAGTTGCAGGCGATGAAAGCCATTTTTACGGACATTAATAAACATCACCTCGACCTTTCCCCCGCTGTCGAAGTGCTGGAACAATGCTTTGTGCACCGGCCTGCATTGGGCGACGAAGATTACAACCGGCGCGCCGGCGATTTTTACCAGCGCTGTATGCAGTTTACCGGTCCGCTGATGGCCAAAGGCGGTGAGGACACGCTGATGTACACCTATAACCGCTTCATCGGGCATAACGAAGTCGGCGATTTTCCCGACCGGTTTGGCATGTCTGTCAGTGACTTCCATCAATACATGAAGAAGCGGCAAAAGGATTGGCCTCTTGCGCTCAATGCAACATCCACGCACGATACCAAGCGTGGCGAAGACGTTCGCTCAAGGCTGAATGTGCTCACCGACCTTTCCGGGGAATGGCTTGCGATAGTAAAGGAATGGCAGAAGGCTAATGCGCCCTTGAAGCGGGAGGACAATGCCCCTGACGCCAACGACGAATATCTGATTTACCAGACGGTAGTTGGGACTTATCCTATGCCGGGAGAAGACGAGGATGATTTTGCTAATCGACTGGGAGAATATTTACAAAAGGCATTGCGGGAAGCGAAAACGAATAGCTCGTGGTCGGCACCGAATGAGGCTTATGAAAGTGCTGCGCAACATTTTGCACAGGAAATTTTAAAAAATGACGCTGCGTTTTCCGGCTCGTTCAAGGCATTTCTGGAATCGATCGCCGATTTCGGGATCGTCAATTCACTGGCGCAGGTACTGTTGAAATTCACTTGTCCGGGTGTGCCGGATGTGTACCAGGGCTGCGAATTGTGGGATTTTAGCCTTGTAGACCCGGATAACCGCCGCGAGGTGAATTTTGCGAGACGGAAGGAATGGCTTGAAGAGCTGGAAGAATACGAAACGGAAAGCCTGTTGGAGAAGCTTTGGGAAAACCGGCGGAACGGGCAGGTTAAGCTTTGGCTGACGCACCGTTTGTTTCAACTGCGACGACAATTTCCGCAGCTTTTTGCTGAAGGGGAGTACATTCCCCTCAAAACACGCGGGACTTACAAGGATCACCTGCTGGCATTCGCACGCCGCCATAAACGCGAGGTACTGATCACCGTCATACCGCTGCATACCGCCATTTTGAGCCGGGAGCAGCAAAAGGATTTCTTCGAACTGGATTGGCAGGACACGCACGTGGTAATGCCGGAAAACCTGCTTCCTGAGTGGGATAACCTGTTGACAGACAGTCAATATGAGGTGCAGGGGAAACTACTCCCGTACGATATTTTCGATGCGTTGCCTTTTGCGGTTTTGCAAGGCAAGCGGGCCAATAATGAACGGAATGCAGGCCTGTTGCTGCACATTACTTCGCTGCCGTCGCCGTTCGGTATCGGCGACATCGGTCCGGAGGCATTCAAATTCGCCGATTTCCTGGAAAATACCGGCCAGAAGGTTTGGCAAATCCTGCCGCTCAACCCGACGGAGGCCTCACAGGGGCATTCGCCGTACAGCGCATTGTCGAGCCGTGCGGGTAATGCGCTGCTGATCAGCCCGGAAGCACTGGCCGAAGACGGGCTTTTGCGTGGAGAGGAATTACAACCCTACCATGTGCCGGATTCTGCCAAAGTAGATTTTGCGACGGCGCTGGAAAACAAACAGGCATTGCTGGAAAAAGCATTCGCCCGGCATCTGGCCGATCCCGAGGAAGATGCGGCGGAACTGGAAGCTTTCGCAGAGAAAAATGCGGCCTGGCTTGAAGACTTCGCAATTTTTATGGTGCTTAAAGCGCGCTATGGCCATCGGCCCTGGTATACCTGGCCGGCGGAATTCCGTCACCGTGACCAAGCCGCGCTCGACGAAGTGCGTGAAGCGGAGCGGGAGCAAATTCAGTTTATCGAATGGCAGCAATTTATTTTCGGCCGGCAGTGGAAAAAGCTGAAACAGTATTGTAACGAGCGGGAAATCAAATTCCTTGGCGACATACCTTTTTACGTAAGCTACGATTCGGCCGATGTATGGGCGAGCAGGGAGCTGTTTTGCGTGGATGAGGACGGCCAGATCACAGGCATTGCAGGCGTTCCGCCCGACGCATTTTCGGAAACCGGCCAGCTTTGGGGAATGCCGGTATTCAACTGGAACGCGGTCGAGGCACAGGATTACCAGTGGTGGATCGACCGGCTGGCGCGAAACATGGAAATGTTCGACCTGGTGAGGCTGGATCATTTCAGAGCATTTGTCGATTATTGGCAGGTGCCGGGCGGTGAGCAAACGGCGGTGAATGGGCAGTGGCACCTGGGCCCCGGCGAGGCATTTTTCGAGAAAGTTAGGGCGGCATTGGGCCAGCTGCCGTTTATTGCCGAGGATTTGGGCGAGGTCAGTCCGGGCATTTACGCGCTCCGCGACAAGTTCAATTTGCCGGGTATGAAGGTCCTGCAATTCGCATTCGACGAAAATATGCCGCATTCCGACCATATTCCCCATCATTATACGCACAACTTCATCGCCTACACGGGCACGCACGACAACAATACTACCCGCGGCTGGTTCCGAGAGGCGGCCCCGTCGGGGGTGCAGGAACGGCTCGAAGCCTATCTGGGCAAGCCGGTTACAGAAGATAACGCCTCATGGGAAATGGCTCGGGCGGTGTATGCGTCGGTAGCCAGAACAGCCATACTGCCCGTGCAGGACCTGCTGAACCTCGACGAGTCCGCGAAGATGAACCTGCCTGGTTCCTCGGAGAATAACTGGGCCTGGCGTTTGCTGCCGGGGCAGATCGATGAGCAGGCGGCGCTATTCCTGAGCGGCATTACCTTGCTTTTTAACCGGGAGTAACCGGCAAAATTCCTGCCGGGGAATTGGGAAGTCTCAATGGAGTTGTGGCTATATTTGCGCGTAGCCACAACCCAGGGACCACCATGTTTTTGAGAAAAATTACCTTTCTATTCTTCACCCTCGCGACGTGCGCCGCATGCGACCGCCCGGCCGGTAACCCGCAGGAAGCCGCGGAGCTGCTGACCGCCGTACGGCAATGGAAAATCGAGGAAATCAGCGTGAACGACGCCGTCACTTTTAAAGACGGCAAAATGACCCAGCAATTCGGCAGCATTGATTTCCAACGCTATATGGAAACCGTGCAGGTCAAAAAGGACGGTGTATTTGCCGGTGTGTTCAAAGGCGAAACCGAGCCCTTTCTGCTCAAATGGAAGGTCGACGGGCAAAATATCACCATCAGCGCAGCGGAAGGAGCCAACAAAGGTGAATGGACGGTCCGCCCCGACGACGTGCGCAAAGATTCGTTCATCATGAAAACCCAGAGCACGGCCTACGACTATCCGCGCATGACCACCATCGCCCTGAAATTCACGGCCGCTCTCTAATATTTTACCTAACTAATTCACCATGAGCAGACTCGAAGAGGCTTTCGAACTTTTTGACAACTACAACAAACGCTCGCCGGAGCATATCCTATGGGATGGCGTGGATTACCCCGCAGAGTATTTTTATGCGATCAAGCTCCACGATTGGGTTACGAAACTATCGCCCGACGCCGACGAAAGCCTGCTGCTCGCATCGCGGTGCCAGCACATCGGTCGCTGGGAAATTGCCCGTAAAAGCTACCCCGATGGTCGGGTAGGCTACCTCAAATGGCGCAGCGACTTATCGAAATATCATGCCGGCATTGCCGCGGAAATCCTGTCGGAAGTCGGTTACGATGAGGAAACGATCACCCGCGTGCGGCATATCGTCCTTAAACAGCGCCTGAAAGCCGATCCCGACGTGCAAACGATGGAAAATGCATTGTGCCTCGTTTTCCTTCAATACCAATACGACGACCTCATCGCCAAAATGACCGAAGAAAAAATGATCGACATTCTCCGCAAAACCTGGGGTAAAATGAGCGCCCCCGGCCAGGAAGCAGCGCTGTCGCTGCCATACAGCGAGCAGGGTAGGGATTTGATTTTGAGGGCTTTGAAAGAGGATTGATTTACTTAACCAACACACACTATGGCTAACCTATACATCGTCGCAGGCTGCAACGGCGCTGGTAAGACCACGGCGAGTTTCACCATTTTGCCGGAAATACTGAATTGCAAGGAGTTTGTCAATGCGGACAACATCGCTGCGGGGCTTTCTCCATTCAATGTTGAAGGTGTCGCATTCGAAGCAGGCAGGATCATGCTCACGAGAGTGCGGGAATTGATGCAGCGAGGCGAGGATTTTGCATTTGAAACCACTTTATCGACGAAAAGCTACCCTTCACTCATTAAGGAGGCAAAAGCGATGGGGTACACGGTCACATTAATGTATTTTTGGCTAACTACGCCTTATGTTGCCATGGAACGCGTGAAATACCGCGTGCGCATGGGTGGCCATTCCATCCCGGAAGAGACGATTGTCAGACGGTATCAGGGCGGATTGACTAATTTTTTCAAGATCTATCAGCCGATTTGTGACAACTGGATGCTAATCAATAATATGCACACACTGCCTGTTGTGATTGCGGAGGGCGGTTTGGGTGAGCATTATGAGATTTATGATGAATTTCTGTGGGATAAAATTAAAATGCGATGGAAATGAAACCAGTAAATCCAAATACAGACAAACTATCGGAACGAATCATCCTTGGCGTTCGTAAAGCCGTTCGCAAAATGATCGAAGAGCGCGCTGCGATTGACGAGGTGGTCATGATAGGGGATGGGGAAGAGGGATTTAAATATGTTCCGGCCAAAGAATTGTTAGAAACACTGAGAAAAGAAGAAGAAAACGCAGAAAAGCAGAGCGATGAATAAATGGTAAAAGCCGGTTGATGAATGGTCAACCGGCTTTTACCATTTATTCATCTTCAATATCACCTTACTTCCGCGACAGCTCGTGTGAGCTGTCCAAACTCAATGCCGCCTTTACCAGCTGCACAAATTCCGAGCGGTAGCCTTCTTCGTCTTTTCCAAATGCACCCTTTGCCCGGCGGATGACGTCGTTATAAGTGGCGCTGCCCCTGTATTCCGAGTTGCGCAGCAGCAAACCGAATTCCGCGACCGCTGTGGCGAAGCGGAGGTTTTCGGAACATTTGTCGAAATCGGTAGTCGTAGCTTTCACAGGGATGTCGAAAAGGACGCTTTTGTCGCTGTCCGGTTTTTTGTAGCGGATTTTGACGGTCATCATCTCTTGGCTGCTGCCGGTGGCGGCGACGGGATTCGATTGGTATTTCAGCGGATCAACTTTGCCGATGAGCGACGTCGTGGAACCTGCCGGGACGATCTCGTAGATAGCCGTGACGGTGTGACCGGAGCCCATGTCGCCGGCGTCTTTTTTGTCGTCATGGAATTCGTCGTTTCGTAATGCGCGGTTTTCGTAGCCGATCAGCCGGTAGGCCTGCACGTGAGCGGGGTTGAATTCTATCTGGATTTTCACATCTTTCGCGATTGTAAACAGCGTACCGCCGAATTCCTGCACAAATTCCTTGCGCGCTTCCTGGATATTATCGATGTAAGCATAGTTCCCATTACCCTTGTCGGCCAGCATTTCGATGTGGCTGTCTTTGTAATTACCCATTCCAAAACCCATTACGCTGAGGAAAATACCCGCCCTACGCTTTTCCTCGATCAGCCTTTGCAGCTCCGATTCGCTCGAAATACCCACGTTGAAATCGCCGTCTGTGGCCAGGATCACGCGGTTGTTGCCTTTCGGCAGGAAGTGCTTTTTCGCCAGTTCATATGCGAGCTGGATGCCCTCGCCGCCTGCCGTGGACCCGCCTGCTTCCAGTTTGTCCAATGCATCTTTGATCACCTTTTTCTCACTTCCCCGTGTAGGCGGCAGCACGATCCCCGCCGCGCCTGCGTAGGCGACCAACGCGATGTTATCCTCCGGCCGCAGCTGGTCTACGAGCAGTTTGAATGCCTGTTTGAGCAGTGGAAGCTTGTTAGGTGCCGACATTGAGCCCGATACGTCGATCAGGAACACGAGGTTGGAAGCAGGCAGGTTTTCCGTCGAAATGGTTTTGGCCTGCAAGCCGATATGGACCAGTTTTAATCCTGCATTCCAGGGCGAATCGGTGATTTCCGAAGTGATCGCAAGGGGGTGCTCGCCGGTTGGCTGGGGGTAGTTGTAGTCAAAATAATTGACCATTTCCTCGATCCGCACGGCGTCCGCGGGAGGGAGCTGGCCATTGTTCAGAAAGCGGCGCACATTACTATATGCGGCCCGGTCGACGTCCACCGAAAATGTAGTAACCGGCTGCTGGCCTACCTGCTGATAGCCGTTTTCGTTGATAGGCTTGTAACTTTCCGTTTCGGCGGGCACTTGCATGGGAATGCCTGCGAAGCCGCTAGGGGCCGAAGTGGCCTGCCCCAATGCGATCCGTTGCCGCTTCATAGCCATTGTAGCACCGTTAACAACCACCTCGTTCAGCGTCTGCGCCTTTTGGACCAAAATAATTTTCAGAACCGAATCGGAGGTGATCGGCACCGTCAGCTTTTCATACCCGGCTTTGGCAAATACCAGCGCCCGCGCCAGTGTGGCGACGCCGACGGAAAATTTCCCGGATCGGTCCGTAACTGAAAGGCTCGCACCGCCGTGCAGCGAAATGGAGACGCCGGCAAGCGGCATGTTGGCGGCGTCGCTTACGGTACCCCGGATCTGGCGCTCGGGGAGGAAGGCGAATGCACTCAAAATCATGGCTAATAGAATAGTCACTCTGGCTTTCATGGTTTCCTGATTTAGTTATTTATCCGCTGGATGCATGCCGCCGGCTCATTCCATAAAAGTTTTTAAATTTTTTTATGGAATTTTGGTCAAACCGCATCCAGTAGTCAGAAAGCTGGAAAACATTCCACAGGCACACGTGAAGTTTTTGAAACTGTTTCATTTAAAGGGCAATGAACCGGTACCAGAGGCTGAAAAGCTCGCGGCCTACCGGCGTTCGGGCGATGTCTCGGCGCTCGGGGTATTGTATGCACCTTATATGGATATGGTTTTCGGCGTCTGCTTTCAATATCTGCGCGACGAGGAGGATAGTAAGGATGCGGTGATGCAGATCTTCGAAAAACTCATTGTCGATTTAAAGCAGCACGAGGTATCGAACCTGAAGAGCTGGCTGCACAGCGTCGCGCGGAACCATTGCCTGATGAAACTCCGCTCGGCAAGGTCCGTGGCGGGTTTTGAGCACCTCGAAGACGCGGATCACGAGTTGTATGCGGCCCTGGATAGGGACGACAGCCCATTGCACCTCGAAGGCCGGCTCGACGCATTGGACGATTGCATGCAGAAGCTCACGCGGGAGCAGCGGATGAGCATCGAGCTGTTTTATATGCAGGAAAAATGCTACCGCGACATTGCCGGAGAAACCGGTTTCGACATGGGCAAAGTGAAAAGTTATATTCAGAATGGAAAGCGGAACCTGAAAATCTGCATCGAAAGCCATGGCAGTTACTAACGACTTCATCCCTGATTTCGACGACTTCGAGCGCTATTTCGGCGGGCAGATGCCGGCGGCGGAGCAGCGTGCCCTCGAAGGTCGTATGGTCGATGAGCCGCTGGTAGCGGAGGCTTACGAAGGATTTCTCGCATGGCGTACGTCACATCCGGACATCGCGGGTATGCGTGTCGACCTGCACGCCCGCCTGCGAGCGCGCGTCGGGCGTAGGGATAAGCGCATTTTGCCGCTGTGGGCCTATGCTTCCGCGGCATCTGTTTTGCTTTTGCTGTTTGCGTACTGGGCGTTTTTTTTACGCGATAGTGAGGGGTTAATGCAAGAAAGTGCCGCGATGGTTGCCCGCGAAAATGCCGCGAAACCGAGCTCGCCGACTCCAAACGAGCCTGCAAAGGCCAGTGATGCAGGATCGGAAGCTGCCCAGCCGGTTCCGGCCACGCCGCCATTATCGTCCTATTCGAAGCCGACCGGCAGCGCAACAGCCTCCGAAGCTGAGAAAAGCGAATCCGTACAGGCCCCTGATTTTGTATTAAAACCCTATGCGTTGGCGCCTGCCGTCGCGGAGGTGGTGGAGAAAAAAGAGCAAATCACCGTTCCGCAGTCAGATTCAGGATCAGCGCAAACTACGCCCGCGCAAACGGCGCCTGCTCCCGAACCCGCTAGCGCGCTAACCGCGCCCGGAGCATCCCAGGCGGTAGCCCAATCGGCAGGCGCAAGGGCTAAGGCGGCACCTTCGAAACCTTCTTTTGCAGCCAGAAAAACGGGGGATGCCAACGACAATGCTGCACCGGAAACGTTGAACGAGGTGGTGGTAACCGGCTCGTCTTTTAGCAGAAAAAAATCAATCTCCACACCGCTTGTCGAGCTTGATCGACCTGAACCGTTGCCGGTGGGCGGCTGGGATGCCTATCGTGCCTATCTGGATAAAAATACCGATTCCTCGGCTATTGCAGGGCAAGTAGTGGTTACATTTGTTGTCGGCGAGTCAGGTGCATTGTCGGGCTTTATGGCGAAAGGTCCTGTGGAACTTCATAATGCCGCTATCCGGATCGTCCGGCAAGGCCCCGCCTGGCTGCCCGTACGGATGAAAGGGGTAGCAGCGAGCACCCTCACGGAAATCCGCCTGGAATTCCGCCGGTAGCAGTTATTCCATCCCAATCAAGTGGTTATCAGGTAACTTGTAGAAATAATTTTAAAATATTTCCAAAATCGCCCCCTTATTTTTTGCGATGTACTTCTCAGTACGTAATTTTACTACAAGCTCTTAACTACTCATCTCTTGATTTTTAGCAAACCCGGATTTGCACATTCCTTCCTCTCTATCGCTGTATCGGAACTTTTCAAACGATCCCGGCGATCCGATCGACGTAATCTGCAATTTTCTGGCCGAAGTTTTGTTATGGCAACTATTATGACTAACTCTACGAAATAATTACCTGCCATTTCCATTGTTAAGACACCGAAAATTTGCTTACATATACTCAACCTATGGACAATAGAAAGAATCTGTTGATTATAGACGACGAACCCAGTATCACCAAAATACTGGAACACTTTCTAAAAAAGGATTTTAATGTAGTGATCAAAAGCGACGGCTCCGAAGGGATGCTTTGGCTTGAAGAAGGCAACCAGGCCGACCTGATCATTGCCGACCTCCACATGCCCAACCTCAGCGGCAAGGAGTTCCTGAAAGTAGCGAAAGCGAGCAACCTCTATTCCGAGATCCCGATCATCATCCTGTCCGGTTCCGACGAGAGCAGCGAGCGCATTCAATGCCTCAACCTGGGTGCAGACGATTTTATGGTGAAGCCTTTCAATCCCATGGAGGTTCACGCCAAAATCAACGCCGTGCTCCGTCGCAGTAAACGCTTCTCTTAAACCACCGATATCATGGAACTGGCTGGCACTACATTGGAAACGGCAACCGCAGGCAAAACCTACGTTGCCCAATTCAGGGTTATCTATCTCCATACCGATTTTCAGGAATACCTCCGCTTTACCGAGCGCTTCGCCGAGTATTTGCAGGTGGAGTATTTCGATACCCCAGCCGGCGCCCTGGACGCATTGAAGGAGAACTTTCCCGCCGACGTGATCGTCGCGCACGACCGCAGCGGCGGGCTCGAACTGCTCGGTACCATCCGCAGCAGCGCCGGGTTCGGTAACATCCCTTTTGTACTGCTCGTAGACCGCCTCGACCGCCAGGCGATCGAAACCGCGAGGCAACGGCATGCCGACGACGTTTTTTCCGTCAATTTCGATGATGGAGACCTCGTTACCCGCATTAAGTATTTCAAAAAACGGCAATGGTACGTTGCGAATAAAGCTTCCCAGAAGATCGGGGCGCAAAGCCATAAAACACCGCTCTGGAAGCGGGCCATCGACGTGGCTACTACGGGTACGGCGGTGATCCTGCTGCTGCCGGTGTTCATTCTGGTGGCGATTTTGATTAAACTGGACTCGAAAGGGCCCATTTTCTACAAATCCAAAAGGGTAGGGAGTGGCTACAAGATTTTTGACCTGTACAAGTTCAGGACCATGCGCACGGACGCCGACCAGCTGATCCGTAAAATGGCCGCATTGAATATGTATTCCAAAGCCGAGCCGGTTTCACAGATCGAAACCCATGGCCTTTGCGACGAATGCCTGGCCGGAAATCAATGCAAAAGCCTGCTATTCCATGATGGAAAGGAGATTTGCGAAAAGCTCTACCATTTCCAGAAAGAGCAGAAAGCGGCATTCATGAAGTTTCAGAACGACCCGCGCATTACCCGCCTGGGTGGTTTCCTGCGCAATTCGAGTATCGACGAACTGCCTCAGCTGATCAACATCCTGAAAGGCGACATGTCGCTCGTGGGTAACCGCCCATTACCGCTGTACGAAGCCGAAAAAATGACCACCGATGATAAAATACTGCGTTTTGCGGGTCCGGCGGGCCTTACCGGCCTTTGGCAGGTAACCAAACGCGGCAAAGGCAAGGCCGATATGACAGAAGAGGAACGCACCCAGCTGGATATCACCTATGCCAGGGAATTTTCCTTCAAAATGGATATGGAGATCATCCTGAAAACATTCCCGGCGCTGTTGCAGTCGGAGAATGTCTGACGGAGCAGCACAGTATGTCAGGACGCTTTAACCCAGTCTTTGTATTCAGGATCGTATTTTTTGATGACGCGCGCGGGATTTCCCACGGCTACCGAATATGGAGGAATATCCTTGGTAACCACTGCCCCGGCGGCCACCACCGAGTGCCGGCCAATGGTAACGCCGGCGGTCACCACGGCATTGGCGCCGATCCAGCATTCATCTTCGATCACGATCGGTGCGACGCTTACGCCTTGTTTGTGAATAGGTTGCTGAATATCCTGATAATTATGGTTCAGGCCGCTGGCCACGATGTGCTGCGCCAGGATCACGTCGTTGCCGATCGTCACCGGGCCGATAATGACATTTCCCAGCCCAACCAGCGAGTTGGCGCCAATAGACACTGCCCCCACGCCATTATTGATTGTGCTGAAATCCTCGATCATCGAACCGTCGCCGATGGAGAAGGGATTGAAAGGCAGCACGTCCATACGCACCCAGCGGCGGATGATCACATTCTTACCCCTCTGATGAAAAAAACGGTTCAAAAATATCCGGACCCAGAGCCTTGGACGGGCCTGATCGGTGGGAATCAGCATCCAGTGGACGAATTTTTTAAGTCCCGGACTGTTCCGGATTTGGTCGGATAACGACATTTTACCTAGATTAGTGAGATGTAGTAATATTTTTATCAAAAGTATTTTCTATTACTACAAAGTCAAGCGAAAGTGATTTATAAATAATTATTGTTCCCTAATATGCCGATGAAATATGCCGCTCTCGGGCTCTTGCTCTTTTTTTTCACCCAAAGCGCCCGGGCCCAGGAATCTTTGAGCAAAGACGTGGACTACGCGTACCTCGACAAGCTCATTGCGATCTGCAAGGCCAATTACCCGAAGATCAAGATGTACCAGGCGCATATCGACGCGGCCGAAACGGGCGTCAAAAAGGCGAAACTTTCGTATTTCGATATTTTCAACTTCTCCTACCTCTACAATCCCAAGCGCAACCAGGACCCGACGGCCGTTTCGGTCCAGTTTCCATTCACCTACCAGTTTGGTTTTTTCGTCAACATCGGCGCTATCCTGCAAAAGCCGGCGATGGTGAAGCAGGCCAAAAGCGAGCTGGCCTCGGCAGAGTTCGATAAGCAGTCGTTCGACCTGAACCTCGAAGCCGAGGTAAAGAAGCGGTATTTTACCCTGGTACAGAAAAAAGCCGTGTACCGTGTGCGCTCCAATGCATCGCTGGATGTGGAGAGTATGCTGGATAATGTAAAAAAGCGGTTCGAAATGGGGCAGGAAACATTGGAAAAATATAACCAGGTGCTCATCATGCAAACCGATCACGCACAGAACCTGCTCAACTCGGAGAGCGAAGTGCTGGTGGCCAAAAGCAGCCTGGAAGAATTGTTAGGACAAAAATTGGAAGATATAAAATGACGGAAGTTGTACAGTTTTTAAGATTGCTTCAGAGGAATAAGATTACCCTCATTCTCGTTCCCCTGATCACCGTTATCGTGTGCTACTTCCTC
Organism: Dyadobacter beijingensis DSM 21582; assembly: GCF_000382205.1. Classification (GTDB taxonomy): domain Bacteria; phylum Bacteroidota; class Bacteroidia; order Cytophagales; family Spirosomataceae; genus Dyadobacter; species Dyadobacter beijingensis. The sequence continues at coordinate 631,634 of NZ_KB907789.1, read as the reverse complement.
GTCAGACGGTTGCCGGATACGTACGAGTCGCATGCGCGCATCGCGACAGGCCTCGTGGACAAGACCGATCAGGTGGTAACCCGCGCCAAGGATGAGCAGGACCAGCAGATCGCCCGTAAATTTGAGAGCCTGATCCAGGTAATGCGCCTGAAACGGACGCTCGATCAGGTTTCCTACCGGCTTATCCTCAATGATTTGAAAGGACTGAAAGACTCGACCTGGCGCGAGCCGGTACGTGCGCTCGAAGAAATGAGCAAGGGCGATAAGGCGAAAGCCGTTGCCCTCATTACCCGGAAATACCAGAAACGGGAAGAGCTCTTTTTGTGGAAACCGGAAGAGAAAAAGCTGAACGACATGATCGTGGAAATGGGCTACGGCGCCAATGCGTTGCGCGAAAAGCTGATCATTTACCGTACCGGCGTAGGCGACTATATCGATATCGAATACGAAGCGGAGCACCCGGATTTGTCGGCCTATGTGATCAACACGCTTGCGCAGGAGTTTATCGCCGACAACTCTTCACGCGTGGTGGGTAACAACAAGAAGACGATCGACTTCCTCCAAAGTTTCATGCAGCAAAAGCTGAATGCGCTGAACGACCGGATGAATACGCTGAAGAATTTCAAAATACAAAACCGCGTACTGAACCTGAACGAGCAGGCGAAAAGCATTTACGGGCAAATGGCCGATTTCGAAACGCGCCGCCAGATCGCACAGAAGGACATTATCGCCTATACCGCCGCCATCGGCAACATCGATCGCCGCTTTAATCCTACCGAGCGCAAGTATTTCGAAAGCGCGCTGACCGACATTAACCAGAAGATCATCGGCACGAAGGCCAATCTCAAAGCGCTGAACGAGCGGTACATTGTCAATAATTTCGACAGCCGGCTGAAATTCAGCCTCGATTCGCTGCGGAGCAGGTTGTCGGAGGAGATCAACGAGGCTACGGACAAATATGCCTACAACCCGATGGTGGTGAAGCAAGACCTGGTGAGCCAGAAACTGGGTATGGAAATTTCTCTGGAACTGGCCAAGAACAGCGTCGCGTCCATCCAGTCGGAGCTCGACCGGCTTAACCGGAAGTTCGACGGCCTGGTACCGAACGAGGCGAAGATCCAGGAATACGAAACGTCGATCGACATTGCGAGCAAGGAGTACATTGAAGCACTGCAGCGCTACAACGAGGCCAGCCTGGAATTCAGCTTTCCCGTGTACCTGCGCCTGATCGAACGCGCGATGCCGGGCGAGGTGCAGGCGTCGAAGAAAATGGTGCTCGTGATCCTTTCGGGTGTGATCAGCTTCACCTTCTGCGTGTTCGTATTCTTCATCCTTTTCTACCTCGACAAGTCGATCCGCTACCCATTGCAACTCGCCAACGAAACGGGCAAACCTGTTTTGGGATATTTAAATGCATTAGACAAGGATTCGAACCTGAGCCTGTCGGGCATGAATGCGTCGGACGACAAGGCGGTGCGCCTGTATAAAAACCTCGTGCGCTCGATCCGCTACGAGCTGGACAATGAAATGAGCGATCCGAAAATCATCGCCGTGACGAGCCTGGGCTATGGAGTGGGTAAGACGCCGTTCGTGATTGCATTGGCGTGGGCATTTTCGAAGATCAACAAAACGGTTCTGATTATCGACGGCAATTTCGCGCAACCGGATATTTCCAAACTGAACCCGGACAGCACACCATTCGAGAATTTTGTCAAATCCAATAACCTGCCCGAAGCGACGCCGGGGCAGATCAGCATTCTCGGCTCGAAATCGGGCGACCTTTCGGTACTCGAACTGGCCGACGAGAAGACGATCGGCGAGCGTTTGCAGGCATTGAAAACACGTTTTGACATCATCCTGATCGAAACGGATTCGCTCCGCGCCATGAACCGCGCCAAGGAGTGGGTCAATTTCTCGGACCTGGTGGTGGCGGTATTCGCTGCCGGAAGGGCCATTGGTACAGAAGATCAATCCAAAATCCAGTATCTCGACGGCCTGAACGGCAAATTCGCGGGTTGGGTACTTACCAACACCGAGAGCATTCCCGAGCAGGCCGGCAAGGTGGCTAAACCGGTGGAAGCATGAAAATCGTAGAATGGGTATGGCTCGCCACTCAGGTGGCGATCGGGTATAACCTCGTATTTCCGGTGTTCCTGCTGCTGATTTACGGCATCCGCAAATCGGTAGCCGGCGCGGGCAAGGCTGTAAATGCGGGCAATCTGCCCGATTACGGCATTATCGTGACGGCCTATGAATACACCGCGCAGCTTCCCGCCGTGGTGGGTTCGCTGCTGCAACTGGATTACGATCGTTACCATATTTATGTGGTGGCTGATAAATGCGATATCACTAACCTGCATTTCCCGACGGATAAAGTCGCGCTGCTGCGTCCCGAGCAGGTGCTGGGCAGCAACACGCGCTCGCATTTCTACGCGATCCGCAGGTTCATCCGTCCGCATACCCACCTGACGATCATCGACAGCGACAATCTCACCGATCCCGGCTATCTGCATGCATTGAATGTGTATTTCAACCAAGGATACGAAGCGGTGCAAGGCGTGCGCGAGGCCAAGAACCTCGATAGCACCTACGCCTGCCTCGACGCGGCACGTGACATTTACTACCATTTCTACGACGGGAAAGTACTGTTCGGTGCGGGATCGTCGGCCACGCTGGCGGGCTCGGGAATGGCATTTACGACGGCGTTGTACGAGAAAGTGCTCGGCCACCTCGACGTGACCGGCGCCGGATTCGATAAGGTGTTACAGGAAGGCATCGTAGGCCGCGGCTACCGCATTGCATTTGCCGGGAAAGCCATTGTATACGACGAAAAAACGACCGGCTCCGAACAGCTCGTGAAGCAGCGGGCGCGGTGGATCAATACCTGGTTCAAATACTTCGCTTATGGCTTCAAGATATTTTTCAAAGGCATTATCCGTTTCAGCCTGAACCAGGTTCTTTTCGGGCTCGTGCTGTTGCGGCCGCCTTTGTTCATTTTCCTGCTGCTATCGGTGTTTTTTATGCTGGTTAATCTGCTGATAATGCCGGTGCTGTCGCTGGTATGGCTGATCGCGCTCCTGATATTTGTGCTCGGCTTTTACATTTCGCTGAAAAGCTCGCCTACCGATCCGAAAATTTACCAGTCGCTCGTGAATATCCCGAAATTCATGTTTTACCAGCTGACGGCGCTCGTGAATGCGCGCCGGGCGAACAAGATTTCGGTGGCGACGCGCCAGGAGAATAAAAACGCCCAGGGCTAACCGCATTACCCATGAAGATTTACCCCGAAAAGAAGGTCAGTGCCGAAAAAAAGGGCTTTGCCGGCCTCACGCCCTTGCAGCAAAAAACGCGGCAGGCGGCATTGCTGCTGGCGTTGGTGAGCGTATTTATCTGGTTTTTTAAAATACTGTTCTTTTAGTGGAAGACATCCGGATACATATCCCCGGAAAAAGCAGCCAGGGGCTGAGCCGCGTCGAAAAGCTACGGGCGTTGTTCGACCGTAAGCTGGCGGGGTTGCTCATTCTGCTTGCGCTGTCACTGGGGTTCGGGGTGCTGATTGCTTACAACGGCATTATTGCAGGGGCGGGCATTATGGCGCTCATGGCTGGCCCGCCGGCGGTGTATTGCATCGTGGCGTACCCGGAATTCGGGGTTACCGTGCTGCTGATGTTCGCCTACCTGCTGTTTTTCATCGGCCGGCTGGGAATCAACTTCCCGCTGGGTACCGTTATGGACGGCATCAACGGCATGCTCATCCTGGGTTTTTTCATCCACCAGAAAAGCCGCCCCGACTGGAAGATATTCCGCGGGCCGATCAGCGTGATGATCATCATCTGGATCATTTACAATATTATCCAGGTCGCCAACCCCGCCGCCGAGTCCCGGCTCGCGTGGGTGTACACGATCCGTGCCGTGGCGATCGTGATGCTCACGTATTTCGTATTCATGTACCAGATCCGCAGCATTCAGTTTTTGCGGTTCATCCTCAAACTCTGGCTCGGTTTGGCGCTGTTTGCCGCATTGTATGCCTACAAGCAGGAATACATCGGCTTCTCGGGTGCGGAGCAGGCCTGGCTCGATTCCGAGGGCGTGGCCGACCTGCTGTTCATTGCCGGGCATTGGCGCAAATTCTCCATCTTTTCCGACCCGGTCGCATTTTCCTACAACATGGTCGTGAGCAGCATTATCTGCATTGCGCTGCTGACTTTCGTAAAGAAAACCTGGAAAAAAGTAGTGCTCGCGCTCATGCTGGTGCTGTTCTTCTCGTCGATGCTTTTCTCGGGTACGCGCGGCGCTTACGTGCTCATACCCGCGGCGATGGTGCTGTTCGTGATATTGCGGATCAACAGGCAGGTATTGTTCTTTACCGGGGTGGCGGCGCTGTTTTTCGTCTTCCTCATTTTTGTACCTACCACCAATTCCAACATCGTCCGCTTCCAGACGGCCTTCAAGCCGAACGACGATATTTCCTTCCAGGCGCGCAAAAACAACCAGAAACGCATTCAACCCTACATTCTCACGCACCCGATCGGCGGCGGGCTGGGGGCTACCGGGGCCTGGGGGCAGCGTTTTGCGCCGCAGTCGTACCTGGCCAATTTCCCGCCCGACAGCGGTTACGTCCGCATTGCCGTGGAGCTGGGCTGGGTAGGACTTTTTCTATTCTGCCTGCTCATGTTTTTTATTTTAAAGGAAGGGATCAATAACTATTTCCTCATTCGAAATCCCGAGCTCCGGACGTACTGCCTGGCTATGTTGCTGGTTGTATTTGCTTATAATATAGGTAATTACCCGCAAGAGGCCTTGGTGCAGTTTCCTTCCAATATCTACTTCTACCTCGCCGCGGCCATCATTAACATTACCCGCATCCTCGACGATCGCGAACAGCGGAAACTGAATCTGTAAAATTATTTGTACAAAAACTGTTAAATTATGCGCAGTTTGGATATACAAGTAAGGTTCGCATCATTCCAAGGCTACTCAGCGTATGAAAATTGCCCATCTGATACTGGCGCACGCGGCACCTGCACAACTGGCGAGGCTCGCCGGGGCGCTCGACCACGACGATGCCCACATCTTCGTCCACCTCGACCGCAAAGCGGATTTGAAGGCATTCCCGTTTTTGAATGCCGGTAAGAACGGCTCGCTCGTGCCCGCACGCGTGGATGTAGGCTGGGGCGCTTACAGCATCGTGGAAGCCACATTGCAGGGTTTCAGGCACATCGCCCAATCGGATTTCGATTATGTCAATTTGCTCAGCGGCGCCGACTACCCGCTGCGGTCTGCCGCGGAAATCCATGATTTTTTGGCTGGGCATGAAGGGGAAAATTTCATGGAATACTATTCCGTGCACCGCGAATGGACCGAAGCCATCACCCGGCTGACCGAATATCATCTTACGAATTACAGCTTTCCGGGCAAACACGCGGCCCAGAAATGGATGAACAAACTACTGCCCGCACGCACGATGCCGGCGGGTTTAGAACCGGTAGGGCGGTCGCAGTGGATGACGCTCACAATGGACGCCGTGCGGTACATTCTCCGTTATCTGGAAGAACATCCGGAGGTTGTGCGGTTTTTCAGGCTCACCTGGGCCCCCGATGAAATTATATTTCAAACTATTTTGTATAATTCCCCTTTCCGTTCTTCACTCGTGAACGATAATTTGAGGTATATTGACTGGTCGAAAGGCCAGGCGAGCCCGAAAGTGCTCACGGAAGACGACCTGGAACGGATGTGGGCTTCGGGGAAACTTTTCGCCCGGAAGTTCGACCTGGCCCGGTTTCCGGATGTGGTGGACAGGCTCGACGCCCGAATTCAGCATCCGCAACTTTAACTCATGCAGGTGGGAGAGAGGCCCACATTAGCCACAACAATATGGATATTGTCATTACCGGACAACAGGCCTGGGATGTAGAAATCGGGAGTAACTGCAAGAACATTGCCCTGGAATTCAGCAAGAATCACAGGGTATTGTATGTCAATTCCCCGTTGGACCGCATCAGCCTGCTTAAAAGCGGCGACGATCCCAAGATTGTGAAGCGAAAAGCCGTCGTGTACGGCAAGGCCGATGGCCTGGAAGAAGTGCAGGAAAACCTCTGGGTGCTTTACCCCGACAAAATGATCGAGTCGATCAACTGGCTTCCCGAAATGCTTTTCGACCTGCTCAACAAGCGTAATAACCAGCTTTTCGCCGGCGCCATTGCCCGGGCTGTCAAGCGGCTGGGCTTCGCGGATTACGTTCATTTCAATGACAATGACATGTTCCGCAGCTTCTTTCTCAAAGACCTGCTCAAACCCCGGCTGTCGATTTACTACTCCCGCGATTACATGCTGGCCGTCGATTACTGGCGGAAACACGGCGGCCGGATCGAGCCCGAACTGATCGCCAAAAGCGATCTGTGCGTAGCCAACTCGACCTACCTTGCCAAATACTGCGAAAAGTACAACCGGCATTCCTATTATGTCGGCCAGGGCTGCGACCTGGACATTTTCATGGCCGGAAACCATTCGGCCGAACCTGCCGATATGAGCGGCATCGCCCGCCCGCGCATCGGCTACGTAGGCGCGCTGCAAAGCCTGCGGCTCGATATGGAGCTGCTGCAATACATCGCCGAAACCCGCCCCGAATGGAATATCGTGCTGGTAGGCCCGGAAGACAATGAATTTCTCCAGAGCAGCCTGCATAAGCTGCCCAATGTAACCTTCACCGGCTCCCGCAACATTACCGACCTCCCCGCGTACATCAATGCCTTCGACGTGTGCGTGAACCCGCAGCTGCTCAACGAGGTCACCATCGGCAATTACCCCCGCAAGATCGACGAGTACCTGGCCGTGGGCAAACCCGTGGTCGCCACCGCTACCGACGCCATGAGCGTGTTCGACGAGCACGTGTACCTTGGCAAAAGCAAGGAAGACTACGTGCGCCTCATCGAGCGCGCCATTATCGAAAACTCGGACGCGCGCACGGAAGCCCGGCGTGCCTTTGCAAGCTCGCACACGTGGGAAAACAGTGTCGGGGAAATTTACAAAGCCATCAGCAAAGCCGGTTCCGACCTGTGATGGCTTCTTAAGCAGATACGCGTCAGAGATTTTTGAGCTGCGACAACCCCAGTTCCGATTCGGCTTTCAGGTCTACCAGGGTCTGGTTCATATCGCTGGTCCATTTGCCTTGTTTCAAGGTCGCTTCCAGGTCTTTGTATTGGTTGGCCGTATTGAGCAAGCCTACCGAAAACAATGAAGAGCGGAACTTGTGAATGGCCTGGCGGAGGCGCTCTGGTTCGTTGGCGAGCGATGCTTCCGCAATGTTTTTGAGCTGCACCTGGCTGTCGTTTTCAAATAGCGCGATCAGTTCGTCGCGGAGCTCCTGGTCGCCTCCGGTGATTTCGGCGAGGTAATCGAGATTCAGGATGGTATCTGTCATTTTAGTCATTGGAGGTTGTTGAGTAAAGTCTTTGGGTTGTGGTGATTCGTAATTTTCTTTGTTTCCAAGGTGGGCAATCGTATATAAAAGTTCACTTTCCTTAAACGGTTTCGAAATATAGCTGTTAGCGCCGATACTTAGGCATTCTTCTTTCTCGCCCACCATTGCGTGGGCAGTCATGGTAATGATTGGAATGGTGCCGGAAATAGTCCTTCTGATCTCCTTAATAGCGGTATACCCGTCCATCACCGGCATTTGAATGTCCATCAGCACCATATCGAAGGTTTCCTCACTCAGTCTGTCGAGGGCCTCCTGGCCGTTGTTGACGATCGTGAGCGGTATGTTCAGGCGTTCAAAGATCGCTTTGAGCAGTTTCTGGTTCAATGAATTGTCTTCCGCCGCCAGAATGCGCAGGGAGGTTACCGACGCATTGATATCGATCTCTTCCACCACCTCATCCTGTAAATCGGCCTCTTTCACGACTTTGAACGGAAAATCCATCGTGAATACCGATCCTTTTCCGAGCTCGCTTTCAAGGTTGAGCGTGCCGTCGAACAGCTGCACGAGCGATTTTACAATGCTCAATCCCAGCCCCGTACCGCCGAATACCCGGGTAGTGCTTTCGGTAGCCTGTACAAACCGGTTGAAAACCTCCTTGATCTTGTCCTTCGGAATGCCCACGCCCGTATCCTTCACTTCGAAACGGATATTCTGAACGTCGTTCAGCGGCTCGCCGATGGGCTCGATGCACAGTTTCACGCTGCCTTTTTCCGTAAACTTCACGGCATTGCCGCATACATTCAGCAAAATCTGCGTGAGGCGCAGCTTGTCGGTTTCGATGTATTCCGGCAGGCCGTCGGTCAGGACGGCTTCGTAGGTAATGCCTTTTTCCACGGCGCGGTGGTGCATAATGGCCGATATTTCGTCGGCCAGCTCGCGGATCGGCACCGGCGTTTTTTCCAGGTGCACCTGCCCGGCTTCTATTTTCGAGAAGTCGAGAATGTCGTTGATCAGTTCGAGCAGGTTTTTACCCGCATACTGTATATAGCCTACATACTCGACGCTTTTCGGGTCGGTTACTTCGCCCATGAGCAGGTTCGTAAAACCGATGATCGCATTCAGCGGCGTGCGGATCTCGTGGCTCACATTGGAAAGGAAAATATCTTTCACCCGCACCGATTTTTCGGCCAGTATGCGTGCCTTTTCCAGCGTGGCCTCGTAGTTGGCCCGTTCGGTAATGTCCCTGAACACGGTAATAGCGCTGGTAATCTCGCCGTTGAGGCCGATCACCGGCTGCACGTTCGTTTCGAGATGGTATATCTTGTCGTTCTTGACGAGGTCGATCTTGTTGCCGGTCAGCTTTTCGCCCTGCAATGCACGGGAGACAGGCAGGGTATCGGCCGAAAAACGGACGTGGTAACGCGTGGGATCGAGAAGTTTGATGCGCTTCACCTGTTCTTCCAGCGAATCGGGCCTTGCGCCGGTTACCCCCAGGATCTCCCGGCCCGACTCGTTCAGGACCTCGATTTTGTGCTCATGGTTGATGATCATCACGCCGTCGGGGATCGCTTCCAGGTATTGGGCCAGAATGCGCTCCTTTTCGTTCAGTGCCAGCTGGAACTGCCGTTGCTTGCGTTTGTCGACGTTCAGAAAAACAATGGACAAGATGGTCAGTATGAACCCGACGGCGCCGGTCACGAATATGAACAGGATCGAATTCTGCTGCGTAGCCGAAACCAGCTTCCGCCGCTGTTCCAGATTGTGGTTTTCGTAATCGTCGATCTCGTTGATTTTCGCCGTCAGCAGGTTGTTCAACCGGATGCCTTCACCTTCCTGGATCTTCGAAAAGGCCGAATCGGCGCCCTGCGTGCGGTAAATCGTGATGACATTCTGCGAATAGAGAACGATTTGGCTCGAAATCTGCAACAGGTCCTTCACCCGTTTGGTCTGCAACTCATCGGTTTTCACGAGGTTGAAAAGCGTGTCGGTGATGCCTACGAGCTGGATTTTCTTGTTGTAATTGTCGGCTAGCAGTTGCTTGTCCTGGGTAATGAGGTATCCCCGCATATTCGACTGAAAATCCTTCGTCACCAGCCCGAAATTTGCCGTCTGGTTCAGCACGCCGATCGTGACGTTCAGGCGTTCGTTGTTCAGCGAGAGGTCGCGGACGTTTTTATAGGTAAAATACTGCGAGCCGAAGATCAGTGCCAGCCCCAGGTAAATGCTCGCGTAATACCATCTGAATGAGTCGTTTGTCAGGCTGCTCGGCATATCGTAGGGGCGGTAACGTTGGGTTTTGAAAGACCAAGATCGGAATAATCAAACACTTATTCAGAACAGGTAGTCAAAATTGAACTTTAAATGGCGGTAAACATCCCGGATTTGCTTTACAGGAAAACGGTCGGTCTGCCGCCAGTTTTCCCGCGACATGGTGCTGGGCTCTGATTCGGAATTCTTCTGTATAAAAAGCCCTTGGAAATCCTTGTAGAAGTAAGACCTGCCCTTGTTTTTGAGGAAAGACATCATCATCCGGTACTCGGTCACGTCGCCTTTTTGCCCCTCGGGGTATCTGCCGAACCGCTCGAAAAAATTGCTCCTGCGCAGGTGCGGGTGATCACTGTACGCGTAAAACTTCCGGTAGCCGGGTTTCCACACTTTGAAGTCCATTTCGTAGAAGCCGTCGCGCGGGTTACGCAGGCAAGGGTATTCGAAATAGGCGTAAAAACGCACCATGTCGTTTTCCGGATGCTCGCGCATAATGTCCAGCGCCTGCGAAAAGCGCTCGGGGAAAATGGCGGTGGGCGTGAAGTCTTCCTGCACGTAAAGTGTCAGCGGCGTTTGTACGGCGTCCTGTCCTTTGTTGATATTGTTGCCCAGCCCGCGGTTCTGCGGCGTGGTAATGAGCCTGAACTCGTGTTTTTTCTGCAATTGGAGCAGGTAATCGATGTGCTCGGGCCGGCTGCCGTCGTCGGACACGACAATGTCGCCGAAGCGGCAATGGAGCGCTTCGAATGCGAGCAGCAGCTGTTCCAGCGACTGGCTCCGGTTGTAATGGGTAATGAGCAGCGTCACTTCCCCGAAGAAATATTCCTTTGTCATGTGGGTCAGTCCGGTCTATTTCATGAAAACCAGGTCCAGGGTATTTTTAAGCCAGCGATAGCGCAGGTAGCCCAGCCGGGCCAGTTTCACCAGCGGGTTCTCGCTTAGTTTCCAGTCGGCGCGCACCATGGTACTGGGTTCGTCGGAGGAGTTTTTTTGGTAAAACAATTGGGTGAAATCATTGAAAAACAGCCCTTTGCCCTTCTTTTGCAGGAAGCTGACGGCCATTTTGTATTCGGTGAGGTCGCCTTTGATGCCCTCGGGGTAGCGGCCGAACTTTTGCAGGAAAGTGCTCCGGCGCAAATGCGGGTGGTCGCTGTAATAGTAGAATTTCAAATGGTTCATATCCCAGAACCGGTACACCATTTCAGAATACCCTTTTTTGAATGGTTTCAGGGTAGGGTAGGCGAAATAGGCGTAAAAGCGCACCATGTCCCATTTCGGGTCTTCGCGCATGAATGCAAGCGCGTCCGCGAAATGCGCGGGGAAAATATCGGAAGGCTCGAAATCCTCCTGCACATACAAGGTATATTCCGATTGCACGGCGTCCTGGCCTTTGTTGATATTGTTGCCCAGGCCGCGGTTTTTCGGCGTGGTTATGAGCCGGAACCGGAACCGGTCCGTCAATGCTTTCACTTTATCCAGGTGCTCGGGCTTGCTGCCGTCGTCGGACACGACAATGTCGGCAAACTCGCATCCCAGCGATTCGAAGGTGCCCAGCAGGCGTTCCAGCGAGCCGCTGCGGTTGTAATGGGTGATCAGTAGGGTCGTATCGGGGAATGAGTGCTGCATAAAAAATTACGAGAGATAATCACGCATGCCTTGTAACTGCCGCTTGGCCCGGTTGATAAACGCATTGGTAATGCTGCCGTCGTCGAGCAGGCGGCGCGGTGAGGTGAAAACGGTGGCTTTCCCGCTGGTAACCTGTTTCAGGTCGCCTTCTTTTTTGAGGTTAAGGGCCATGCGGCCGTCTTCGGCCTCGTTCTCGAAGTCGCTGCCGACGATATTGGCATACACCCGCGAACCGCTCACCCGGAAACCGCCCGTGCGGCGCCCTACCTCCGTGACGAAGCCCATATTGAACCCGTACACATTGAGGTACTCGCGGTTTTTCTTGCGGATCTGCACCATGAGCCCGGCGAATTTTTCATAAAACCACAGCCCCAGCCGTCCCTGACCAGCCGGCGGGATGAATGCGTAATTGCCGTACACGCCGGTAATGCGGCTGTTGTTCACCATCGGCTCCACCATCAGGTCGATCCACGAAGGCGGATAAAAAGTGTCGGAATCGGCGCAGAGATGATATTTACCGCGGGCGTGGTCGAGGCCCATTTGCCGTGCGAAGGGAGTTCCCTGCACGGTTTGCAGGTAATTCCTGACGCCCAGCGTGTCGAGCACGTGCTGCGTGCCGTCGGTGGAATTGTTGTTCACGACAATGATCTCGACCTTGTAGCGGGTATTGCTGGCGGAGAGCGACGACAACGTCCGGTAGATGTTGTTCTGCTCGTTCCAGGCCGGTATCACCACGGATACTTCGGGTGTTTCATCCTTGAAACGGCTGATGCGTTCGCGCAGCACCTGTATTTCGGCTTCCGTCAGGTCTTCGAATCGCTTGTTTGTAAAAAGGTGCGGTAAAATCCATTTAGGTAAACCCAATAAACTCATATTCTGGTAATCAACAGGTTTTGTACGTCTTTACAATCAAGGAAGTCCGTGCGGCTGGACAGTAGGGAGGAAAGTTAAAACATTATTCCTGCTTTGCGCAAAAATATTGTAAAATTACTTCGCATATTGCGTTTGCTTCTAACTTCGGCAAAAAAGTTAAGTAATTTGATGGCCAATCCGCTGTTACAGAAATTAAGGAACAAACATTTTCTTTCGCTTGCCGGTAACGGGATCATGTCGGTGCTGGGAATGCTCAACATGATCATTCTCTACCGCGCATTGCCTGTGGCCAGCATTGGTATGTGGGTGTTTTTTCTGTCGATTTTGCTGCTCGTGGATACGTTCCGTTCGGGGTTTCTCACGACGGCCTTCATCAAATTTTACGCGGGGGCGGGCGAGGCGCGTAAGCGGGAAGTGGTGGGTTCGGCCTGGTTTATCGGCGGGGCCATTACAGGCGTTCTCGCGCTGATCAACATCCCGGCATTCCTGTTTTCGGAGTATTTCAAAAACCCCTCCGTCGTGCTGTTCGTGGAGTGGTTCGGGATCATTTACATTGCTTCATTGCCCTATTTCATCGCGTCCTGCGTGGTGCAGGCCGAGCAGCGGTTCGACCAGCTGCTTTGCATCCGTTTCCTGAGCCAGGGCTTTTTTATCCTTTTCGTGATGGTGATGGCCTTCACCCATACGGCCAATCTGCAAAATATCATTTATGCCTACCTCGGGGGCGCAGCGCTCACAAGCATTTTCACGGTCGTGATGGGCTGGGCGCGGCTGGCTAATTTCAGGGACCGTACGAGCGAATGCATTAAAGAGATCTTCCATTTCGGCAAATTTTCCGTCGGTACCACATTGAGTTCCAATTTGTTTGGTACTTCCAATACGATGATCATCAACTTCATGCTCGGTCCGGCCGCCTTAGCGGTGTTCAACCTGGGCCAGCGGCTGATGGAAATCATTGAAATACCCCTGAGAAGCTTCGCCGCCACCGGGATGCCCGAGCTTTCGGCCGCTTATAACGAAGGCAACCGCCCCAGGGTGATCGAAACGATGAAGCGCTACACCGGCCTCATTACAATGGCTTTGCTGCCCGCCTGCATCGGCGCAGTGATCCTCGCGGACGTCGCTATCCACATTATAGGAGGGGAGAAATACATTGATTCCGAAGCCGCCAACATCATGCGCCTGTACATGACCTTCGCGCTCCTGTACCCGCTCGACCGCTTTTTCGCATTGACACTCGACGTTATCCATCAGCCCAAAATCAATTTCATCAAAGTCCTGATCATGCTCGCCGGCAGCGTCATTGCGTCGGTTACGGGCATTTACCTCACCGGCAGCGTGTACGGCGTGGCCATTGCCGGCGTGGTACCAACGCTCATCGGCGTGGGGATCGGCTATTGGGGCCTCAACCGTTTCCAGCCGTTCGGTATCGTGAGCGTGTTCACGACGGGGTATGCGGAGGCGATCAGCCTGGTGAGGTTATGGTGGGGAAAACTGGTGGTCAATAAGGCACATTAAAGATTATGCTCAACAAAATACTCAGTCTGGCAGTGCTGCTGCGGTACGGGAAACTGCCGTGGGAGCACCGCTATTTCTACCGGGATACACTGCGCTGCCAGGTACAGCAATGGAAATACATCTGGCAGGATTATGTAGTCCGGAAAAAATACAAGAAGCTCGCGTTCAGCGGCGAGTTCGCGCCGGAACTGCAATTTGTCCTGCCGTTCGCCTATTGGCATTACCAAAACGGCACGCTCGAAAGCACCGTTTCTTCGAAATACACGAAAGAGCTTTACTTTTTTTCGCCCGATCACCGGGAGCAGTTCGATACGCGCTCGAATGAGGGAAATTACAATTTTGAAATGCCGCGCGTCCTGTACAGCCAGGATTACGACATGTCGAAATGGATTCCTGTGCCGTTGAAAGCGACTTACCAGAACGACATTTACGTATACGAAAAGCCCATCCTGATCATCGCCAACCGCTACAATATGGAATGGGACGGCCCGCCGGTGAGCTTTTACAGCATCGAAATGCTCGCATTCATTCTCGACAAACTGAAAAGCAAATACACGGTCATTTACAACCGCCCGCGCCCGCAGCACATTACGATGGACAACTCCGACATTTACGACATGGACGAGTTCAGCTGGCTCGCTGCCGAACACCCGGATGTGATCTTAATGGAAGACCTTTTCAAGGAGAACAGGGGCAATGCCGGCAATTTCAACCATTTACAGCTCATGGTTTATGCCAATGCGAGCCGCTTTATCTCGATCCACGGCGGCACGGCTACTTTGGCGAGCTATTTCGGCGGTACTAACCTGATTTTGTCGAAAAAGGGGCCGGAGCATTATTTCAAATGCTTCGAAAAGCTGTACCCGCAGTTTTCGGGAGCAAAAATCCTGCATGCCAAGACGGATGACGAGGTGAAACAGTACGTGGAAGCGCATTTTTGAGCATATGGAAGGGAAAAAGGATTACTGGCTCAAATCGGGGTTTATCAATATCGTCCAGAACTTCTCGGGCGTGTTTTTCGGCTTTGCGGGCTTTTACCTGCTTGTGCGGCTGCTCACGAAACACGATTTCGGGGTGTGGACGCTCTTCATTTCCACCACCACCATTCTCGAAGCGATCCGCAGCGGGCTTTTGCAGAACGCATTGATCAAATACATTTCATCATCGGACGCCAAAGAGCATCCCGCCATCATCACCGCCTCGTTTGCCATCAACGGCATTGTGCAGGTGGTGTGCATTGCGGCGATATTGATTTTCTCGCCCTGGCTGAGCCGGCTCTGGGACGCGCCGCAGCTGGTGGAAATGATGTACTGGTACATCGCCATTTACCTGCTTTCGGGCTTGCAGGCGCAGTTCAATGGCGTCGAACAGGCCAATTTGCGGTTCAATGGCATTTTCGTGACCACCATTATCCGGCAGGGCGTTTTCTTTACATTCGTGCTGGTATCCTACATTTTCAGCTTTTCGGTAGAGCTGGTGTTCCTCGTGTGGGTGCAGATCGTGAGTGCGCTCGCGGGTATGCTTATCGCCTACGTGCATGCACGGGCGAACCTTGCATTGTCGGCCAAAGTGAGCCGTGAATGGATGGGCAAGCTGTTCGGCTATGGTAAATATGCGTTCGGAACGCTGATCAGCTCGTTGCTTTCGGGGACGATCGATCAGATGATGCTGGGGGCCATGCTCTCTCCGGCGGCGTCGGGCGCGTTCAACATCGCCGTGCGCATTACCAACCTGATCGACATTCCGGGCAATGCCGTGGCGACGATCGTGTTCCCGCAGAGCGCCAAGCGCATGGAGTCGGAAGGGCCGGCGGCGATCAAGTATCTGTATGAAAAATCGGTGGGGACGACGCTTGCGCTCGTGGTGCCGGTGGTGATATTCCTCTACCTCTTCTCGGGCATTGTGATCACATTGATAGCAGGTGAGAAATACGCGGATTCCATTCCATTGCTGCAAATCACCTTGCTCTACTGCCTGCTGATACCGTTCGGGCGGCAGTTCGGGACGATCCTGGATTCGATCGGGAAAACGCGGATGACGTTCTTCGTCGTGATCGGCACGGCTACGCTGAACCTTTGCCTGAACTACTTCTTTATCCGCCAATGGGGTGTGGTAGGGGCGGCTTATGCCACTTTATGCTCCAATATCGCCGGATTTGCCGTGGCACAGGTGATCCTCAAACGCGAGATCGGCGTGAATGTCCTCAACACGTTCGTGTATATGTACAAGTTTTACCCCGAGTTCCTCGACCGCTACCTGCGGCCGATGCTGAAAGCGAGGTCATAAAAGCAGCTCATTATGGTAGGCGTCTATTTTACAGGCCGGCTTGGCAACCAGTTGTTTCAGTATTACTTTTTGTTGTACCTGAAAACCCGCAACCCACGCCTGACCTATTTCTTCCCGAACCCGCACCATGCCTATCTGAGCAAGTATTTCGACCTGGGCACTTACCACGACCTTACATTAGGCTCGAAACTGTACTCCGGCCTCACGCGCACGATCCCGAAGTTTGTGAAATTTACGCCCGTGTATGTGCATAACTTTTTCAGCCCCAAAGAGTTTACGCCGAAGAACGGGCAGATGTATTACGGCTATTATCAAAGCGATTTTTACCTCAAACACTTACCCGCAGGCACATTGCCGAAGCTGAAACCGGCGTTCGAAAAAGCATTCGACGAACAGTACGGCTCGGTTTTCAGGGAAAACAAAACGGTGGTGGTGCATATCCGCCGCACGGATTACCTTTCCTACGGCAAACGCGACATTTCGCTGCCTGTGGAGTACTTTCAAAAACAGCTCGCATCGGTCGATAACCTGGATGCTTACCAGGTATTTTTCGTGAGCGACGACATGGAGTTCGTCAAGAAGGCGTTCCCTGCACGCGACAATTTTTTCTTCGTCTCCAACGCCGAGATCATCGATTTCCAGCTGATCATGCATGCGGATATTGCCATTATTTCAAACAGCACATTCGCCTGGTGGGCGGCCTATATTTGTAAAAAGAAGAACCACGTGATCGCGCCAAAGAACTGGTTTGGCTTCCGGATTGGCCGCGAACACCCCAAAGGCATCATGACAGACCGCTTTGAATGGAGGGATGTATTGTAAAAATTTCTAAATTACAGCACCCGATTTTATCCGACGCCGATCTGATGAGAACCTATTGAATACGCTTTGCAAATGAAACTGAAAGGACATCAGATCATAATTTTTGGCTTACCCCGATTTGACGCATCTATCGAGTCTACCAACTACACGACAGCCAAGCTGCTCGCGCGGGAGAACGAAGTGTACTATATCGATAATCCATTTACGCTGAGGGACTATTTCAGGCTGCGCCATACTCCCGAGTACCAGCTGCGCAAAGAGCATTTCTCGCTCACAGGTCATTCGCTCATCGAGACCGACATTCCGAACCTGAAAGTGATTATCCCGCCGATATTGCTGTCGGTGAACTTCCTGCCGGAGAACGGGCTCTTCCGGGCGGCATTGAGATTCAACGAGTTCCTGATCCGCACGAAGCTGAAAAGCATTCTCAAGGCTTACAATATCCGCGATTATATCTTCATTAACTCCTTCAATTTCCATTACCCGACGCTCTGCGACGGCCTTTCGCCGAAACTGGAAGTGTACCATTGCCTCGACCCGATGGTGCTGCCGTTCAACCGGCGGCATGGCGTGGTATCGGAGGATATTCTCGTAAAAGAAAGCGACGTCGTGATTTGCAGCAGCAAGCAGCTATACGAGGAGAAGAAAAAGCAGAACCCACACAGCTATTTCGTGGCCAATGCGGCCGACCTCGGTCATAGCAGCAAGGCACTGAACGAAAGTCTGCCGGTGCTTCCGGCCATTGCGGCGCTCAAAAGGCCGGTGGTGGGCTACCTGGGCGCGATCGAGCGGCGGATGGATTACGATTTACTGAAAGAAGTGATCATCGCCAATCCCGATAAAAGTTTTGCATTCGTAGGGCCCGTTTCGAGGGAATTCGTGCCGGACTGGTTCTTCTCGGCCGAAAATGTGCATTTCCTGGGTTCCATTGCCTACGATGATATGCCGGCGGTGATTAAAGGCTTCGATGTGGCACTGATCCCGTTCAAGAAAGACGAGGTAAGCAGCAGTATTTTCCCGCTGAAACTCTTCGAATACCTCGGTGCAGGCAAACCCGTGGTCGCCATCGATTTCAACCCTGACTTGAAGGAGTTTACCAAAGGCGCCGTTACATTCTGCGGCGATGCAGCGAGCTTTTCTGCCGCCATTAACACCGCATTGCAAACGGACAGCGCCGAACAGCGCAAAACGCGCGTCACGATAGCCGCCGAAAACACGTGGGAGAACCGCGTAGATGCCATTGCGGACATTATCCATTACCATCTCGAACAGGTGATTCACCCCTGATGACGGCTGACTGCCGTCAGCGGTCAGTGGTCGGCGGTCAGCGGTCAGCGGTCAGCCGTCGGCAGTCAGCCGTCAGTGGTCGGCGGTCAGCCGTCAGTGGTCAGCCGTCGGCAGTCAGCCGTCAGCCCGCAGCCTATTTCCGAGCTACTTCTTCTTCGCGTACTTTTTTCAGCGATTTGTATTGGAACCGCATTTCGATGTGCTTGTACGTCCACGCCGATACGAAGTAGATGATGATGAAATTGAGGATGAACAGGTAGGAGTATGCTTCGGGTGGGAACTTTAATATCCTGATAAACAATACATTGAAGAGGCTGATCAGCAGCGCGTGCGTCATGTAGATCGAGTAGGAGTAGGCGCCGAGCTTGTGCAATATCTTCACGCTTTTCAATGCTTTTGAAATAATACCCTTCTCAAACGCGAATGTGTAAATGCAAACGAAGAACAGTACTTCGAAAACCGCTCCCCAGGGCTTCATCGTTTCACCGTTGTAAATGCATAGGACGATCAGCGAAAGCGACGCGATTTCGGCCATGGAGAACAATGCGGAAGGTTTCTCGCGTACCTGCACGTGGGTTTTGCTGAACAAGTTGAAGCACAATACGCCCGTAAAGAAGCCCAGAATCCCCCTTAGAAAACCGTAGTTGAAGCTGTAATTGATCTGGAAACTGTTCGAGACGGACCATAACGCCGCGAGGGACATGACGATCATCAGCCCATACCACGCGTTGCGGCGGTTGAACTCGCCGGTGCGGTGGATGATGACCACCAGGCTGCCGAAAACGAGGTAGGCCATCATTTCGGCGCTGATAGACCAGCTTGGAATGTTCCAGCTCACATCGTTCACGCCCGGTACAGGCGTGGAGTTGATCAGGAAAAGCGAGGTGAAGAAGGTGTAAAGGCTGTTCGCCGGGTTCACCAGGTTATTGACCTGAATGTACGGCGCGAGCAGGTTTTTGGCCACTTCCATGCCCACAAATGCCATGAGCATCACGAAATGCAGCGGGTAAATGCGGTAAACGCGCTTTTTCAGGAACAGCCGGAATGCCGCCCAGTCGGCCAGCGACTGGTAGCTGTACGCGATCACGAACCCGCTGAGGACGAAGAAAAAATCCACGAACATATCGGAGTTTTCGACGAAGCGGTTGTTCAGAATGGGGGTGTTGGCAAATGGGCCGAGGTGGAACAGGAACACGAGCGACGCAAAAAGCCCGCGAAAAATATCCAGTACTTCGAAACGGTGCTTCATGTCAGTGGGTAATGAGGTAGAATGTGCTTGTAAAGCGGTTCAGGCCGGTGTCGGGGTCGTGTTCGTAGGCGAATTCGTCGGAAGCCTTGGTCATAATCAGCAACCCGAAATGCTCGCTGGTGTCGGAAAGCAATGCGGGCATTTCCATTTCCGCAAGTTCCTCGATGAAGAACGTCGCCCGGCCGGCCTCGTCGGTGCGTACACACAGCGAATCCATGCCGTTGTGGTAAATCGGGAAATCTACCGGCTTCACCACCTCTTCCAGCGGCCACACGATTTTCTTTTTATCCTGCCCGACGAGCACGAGCGGCTTGCCGTAATCTTCTTTTTCCAGCGAAAGCGCCTCTTCCGAGAAGCCGATCCGCAGCACCGACTGCCGCTCGCCCGAATGCTTCACGGCGTTGGTGAGCAGCTCCATGAGCACCCACTTGATCTTGGCCATCAGGGCGTCGTCGAGCGGTAAGGCCCCCGTTTTCTCCCGGATGTGGTTCAGGCACACGTTTAAAGTCCCGGGAATACCCTCCCGGTTACAATCGAAAACTATTTTGATCTGGTCCGAATACGCCCTCATAAACTAGCTTAATGTACCCATCGCCTCGTCGTAGTTGTTAAATATCCTGAACACCCTGTCCATTCGGATGAGTGTGAGCAGGTTTTTAACATCCGGCTTCAACGAGACCAGGTAAATATCGACATTACGGGGCATGGCATATTTCAGCGCCACCACCAGGCTGCCCAGGAACGAGCTGTCGATGTAGTTGACATTCTCAAAACTCACGATCACCAGCCGGACGCCCCTGCCGATGATCGAGATCATTTCTTCCTTGAATGCGTCCGCATTCGTAAGGCTTGCCTCTTCCGGTAAAATGGTGGCTTGCACCACGCGGTTTATCTCCTCTACTTTCAGGATCATAAGGAACTATTGTTTTTCTATAAAGATGATGCTCGCGTCGTCCATCTGGTTGTTGTCGTCGATCAGGTCGAGGACGTGCTTCCGAATGAGCTCGAAGCTGTCGGGTTTTCCCAGGTAAGGGGTTATTTTTTCAACAAAAAACGGGTAATCGCTCTTCTTGGCGCCATTGGACGGGATATCGATCATCCCGTCGGTGAAAATCGCCAGCTGGTCGCCGTGCTGCATCGTGAGCTCCTGATTATCATAAAAGCCGTCTTCCAGCAGGCCCAGCAGCAGTCCGGCAGATTGTACGGTGGACGTGCGGCCGGTTTTGGGCGAATAGCTGATCAGCGGCAGGTCTCCCGCGCCGGTATAATGCACGCGTCCCGTGTGCGTGTCCAGGAGCAGAAGCGAAAGGCTCGACAGGATGTTTTGCAAACTTTCGTCGAGGTAAATCAGCTTGTTGATCTTCTGCACGATCGTCGCCAGGTTGAAATCCTGGTCCAGCACGCAAAAGCGGATGGCGGCGCGGATATAACTGAGAAAGCCGAAGGTAAAAAACCAGGCCTTCCATTTCTTCCCCATAATATCACCCAGAAATGCAAAGCAATACCGGCTGTCGACCTGCACGAAGTCGATGAAATCCCCGCCGGGATAGCCGCGGTAGCCTCTGTGCCAGTAAAAAATACGGTAACCGCTGACGGACGGCGCGTGCGTCGGGATCGACTTTACATTCAGGGCCTCTGCTGCCACTTTTAGTTCTCTTACCGACCTTACGTGCTCGTTTTCAAGGGTTTTGATGATATTGTTCAGCTTGGAAATGATCACCGGGATCGGCGTCTCCTTGTTGATGAAGTCCAGCGCCGACATATTCAGCCCTTCGAGCACGAGCTTGTTGTCGGTGAACGACGTCAGGAACACGAAGGGAATATCGCTGATATTGGGGTTCAGCAGCACTTCCTGACGGAAATCGAAGCCGTTCATTTCGGGCATATCGTAGTCCGACAATATAAGGTCGGGCGTTTCCGAATGCAGCAGTTCCAGCGCCTCCGAGGCCGACTCGCTGAGCACGCAGGTATAGCCGGCTTTCACCAATGCGCTTTCCACCACCCTGCGAAACAGCAGGTTATCCTCCACGAGCAGGATCTTTTTGACGGTGGTAGGCGGATCGGGGAAGCTGATCATTTCTTGTTGAAGTTTAATACAAACAAAAGTACTCCGCCGAATATAATCAGCAGCGACACCAGGTCCATAATGGTGACGCCGTCATTGATATTGAAGTAATACACGGTAAAAAGCTCGAAACTCGGCGGGGCCGGCATGATGATCATCGCGAAACCGACGACGATGAGCAGGAGGGCGAGGATGAACATGACGCCTTTCTGCACGAGCTTCCCGCTGCGTTTGGGCGCATTCATGCGGCTGTCGATCTGGTTTTCGGCCAGGAGCTTTTCCAGGCCTTCGAGCAGTTCCTCCCGGGAAAGGTTATTGTCCTGATCCAGCTCCTTGAACGGCGCAATGCGTTTCTGGGTAGAAGCCGAGCGCTGGAATGCGTCGGCGATCTGCTTCTGGTAATGCCGTGAATGCTGCGTGTCGATGTCCGCCTGCTCTATCGCGTCGATGAGTTCCGCCACTTTTTTTTCAAGCTGCGCCAGATTCTGCCCGTTTGCGTCGGGCTGGTTCGGGCCGGATTGTGCATCGTTAAGCAGTTTGTTGAGTTTCACGCGGGCGAATCGTTTGGTAGCAAAAGGCGGTTGCGGAGGTTTTCAGGGTGTTTTTAACAAAAACCGGGGTTACATTCCCGATTTTGGTTAAAGCTATGTTTTTATTATTAAATTTGAAATAGTTCTACAAATCAATAAAAATATTCCTTCTTTTCAGCACCCATACCGGCTAAGTTTTGCGCATGAAAAAAGTTTCCATCGTGACGGTGAATTTCAATCAGCCGAAGGTTACCGAAGACTTATTGAAATCGCTCGCTGAGGTTAATACTTATGCCGATCTTGAAATTATCGTCGTCGACAACGGCAGCAAGGCAAACCCCGTCCCGGAATGGAAAGAGCGCTACCCGAATATCATCTTCGTCCGTTCGGACCTGAATACCGGCTTTGCGGGCGGTAACAATATCGGCATGGCGCACGCCACGGGTGATTACCTGTTCCTGATCAATAACGACACCGAGGTCACCGCCGACCTCATCGCCAGGCTCGTGCATTCGATGGAGGCCAACCCGAAAATCGGCATGATTTCGCCCAAAATCCATTATTTCGACCAGCCGGGTATGCTGCAATACACCGGCTACACGCAGATGAACTACTACACGGCCCGCAATGCGTGTATCGGGCAGTTCGAGCAGGACCGCGGGCAATACGATTTCCTGACCGGGCCCACGGGCTACGCGCACGGGGCGGCGATGATGATCAGCCGGGAAGCCTGGCAAAAAGCCGGCGGCATGGCGGAAAACTACTTCCTGTATTACGAAGAACTCGACTGGTGCGAGCGCATTAAAAAAGCAGGGTACGAAATCCACGTCAACCTCGACGCATTGATTTACCACAAAGAATCGGTGTCGGTGGGCAAGCGCACGGCATTGAAAGAGTTTTTCATGAACCGTAACCGCATTTTATTCATCCGCAGAAATGCGCCCGGACTGACTTTCTTTCTGTTCTGCTGCTATTTCATGCTCACCGTGGTGCCGCGGAATATGCTTGTTTACCTCAAAAACAAGGAGTACAACTTCATCCCGGTGCTTTGGAGCGCCATTACCTGGCATTTAAAAAATAAACCCGATAGCGAAAATTTGGGCTTCCCGTTGACCCGTTGATTTATGGAAATACTTTTCTGGCTCAGTCTGTTCATTGTTTTCTACACATTTCTCGGCTACGGCATCGTGCTTTACATGCTGGTCCGCATCCGGCGGATTTTCAAAGGGAAAAGGCTCGCCCCCGGCCTCGACCAGGATTTTCCGACACTCACACTCGTGATCGCCGCTTACAATGAAGAAAGCATTATCGAAGAAAAAATCGCGAATACGCTGGGCCTCTCGTACCCGGCCGGGAAGCTGAAACTCATTTTCGTCACCGACGGCTCGTCAGACCGCACGCCCGACCTGGTAGCGCAATACCCGCAGATCAAGCTCATGCATACGCCCGTGCGAAGCGGCAAGATCCTCGCCATGCACCGCGCTATGGACGAGGTGGATACCGAAGTGGTGGTATTCACCGACGCGAATACTTTCTTGAATAAGGACGCATTGGTACTCATCGCAAGGCATTACGCCGATCCGAAAACCGGTGCCGTATCGGGCGAAAAGCGGGTCATGCAGGACGCGCTGTCGGACGCCACGGCAGGGGAGGGGTTCTATTGGAAATACGAATCGACATTGAAAAAGTGGGATTCGGAGCTGTATTCGGTGGTAGGCGCGGCGGGGGAGCTGTTCAGCGTACGGCGTTCGCTGTACCGTTCGGTGGAGCCGGATACCATTCTCGACGATTTCATGATCTCCATGTACATTGCCGAAAAGGGCTATCGCATTGTGTATGAACCGGATGCGTATGCGTCCGAACTTTCGTCAGAAAACATCCGGGAAGAACTGAAAAGAAAGGTACGCATCGCCGCAGGCGGCATTCAGTCGATATTGCGTTTGAAAAAACTGATGAACCCGTTCCATGATCCGCTGCTGTCGTTCCAGTACCTTAGCCATCGCGTGCTGCGCTGGACGGTAACACCGTTTCTGATGATCCTGGCGCTTGTACTGAACGTAGTCATCGTCGTTCAATCGGGTGGGGTGATCTACCAGCTTTTGCTGGCAGGGCAGGCCATTTTTTACGGGGCGGCGCTGGCCGGCTGGCTGCTCGAAAGGCGGAAGGTGAAGGTAAAAGCGCTTTTTGTACCTTACTATTTTTGTATGATGAACTATGCCGTGCTGGCGGGCATTCGCCGCTACATCAAAGGCTCGCAGAGCGCTGCCTGGGAGAAAGCCAAAAGAAAAAGCGCGTAGCTGATGCCACGCGCCTGAATGCTTTTTACTATCGGTCAGATCGTTTTCAGTCGCTCCGATTCCGATTCCAGGATCGGGACCAGCTCGTCGATTTCAACTGAAATACGCTCATACATTTCCATCAATTCCTCGCCGGGCGCCTCGTCCTTAATGGCCCGTTCGAGCACTTCCACTTTGGGTCTGACATGCGTGAGGCCGGTCATGGTGAACGAGGGTTTCAATCCGTGTACAATGCTCGCAGCTTCTTTCAGGTCGCCCGAGCCAAGGGCACGGTGCAGCGTGTGCCAACGCGGAATGGAATCGCTCAGGAACGCGTCAAAAATCATGTACAGGATTACAGGATCTTCTCCGTAGGCCTGGTCGATGTAGGCATGGTCCAGGGCGGGGTTGAGTTGTAAGGCCATCGGTTCGTGTTAAAAGTTTTTCAGAAGCTCAAACTAGTGGGATCGGTAAGGTAGTATCGAAAGAAATACTTCGACAATATAAACGGTTTCTACAAAACTTTCACATTATTGTTTGTTCTCCTGCTCTTTTACTTCTTCTGTGGCCGGCTGCTTGGCGTCTTCCTTTGAATCTTGTTTGGCTTTCTTACGGAAATACCTGCGGAAAAGGAAGTTAGACCGAAGTGCGGTCATATTTTCATCCAGTTTTTCGGTGGTGCTTTCCAGGTTTTTCAAGGTTTCTTTCAGGTTGGAAGCGGTCGCTTCGTCGTGTAGTAGTACTCCCAACGGGCTGGTTTTGTTGGAGTTGAGGTCGGCGCTTGCGGTTTTCAAATTGTTCACCATCACATTCGCCGACGACACCGTTTCGTTGAGGCGGGCAATGCTGCCGCGGAGGTCTTTCATGATCACGGTGTCCGTCGCGAAGTCGTTGGCGAGTCCTCCTTTTTCGTTCAGTTTGGCTGTGTAGCCGGCCAATGAGGCGGTCAGCGACTGCGCATTCACAGAGGCTTTCTTCATCGCGCCCAGGGTCTGGTCGAGATCGTTATAGAGGCGTTCGTCGTTCAAAAGCATTCCGACGGTTCCTTTTCCGGCGAGTATATTTTTGCTGATGGTTTTAAATGCACTTGTAATGCCGAGCAGGTTTTTGTTGTTTTCCGACAGCACGGCCAGCATTTCCTCCGTACTTTCAATTTTCTCGACGATCAGCTCGTCGCCGTCCTCGATCGAGGGCACTTTCTGCGTGCCGCCGTAGATGACGATGATCTTGTTACCGATCAAACCGTCGGTACTGACCTTCGCTTTCGCATTTTTGCGGATAAATTCCTGCGATTTTTCCTCGATGTTCAGCATTACTTCCACCTTCGAGTTGTCGAGGAAGCGGATGCTTTTCACCGTCCCGATCTTCACACCGGAATACCAGATGTTGTTACCGATTTTAAGCCCGTTCACATCGTCGAAAATGGTTTTCACGGTGATCGTAGAGGAAAAGACCTTCTTCATACTGCCGATGGTGAGGATACCCACCACGAAGATGAGAATGCCAAGTACGACGAAAAGGCCTACGTTAATGGATCGTTTGGTTGATGTTGCCATTACTACTGGATAAAATTATAATCGTAAAAACTCTTGATACGCTCTTCGTCGGTATCAAATACTTCTTCAAATGTGCCTGTTTTCAGGAACTTGCCGTCGAGGAGCATCGCAATGCGGTCGCCCGTCTCCCTTGCGCACGTGAGGTCGTGTGTGATGATGATCGAGGTGGTCTGGTATTTCTCCTTTACTTCGTTGATCAGTTGGTTGATTTCCAGGCAGGTAATCGGGTCAAGACCGGCGGTTGGCTCATCGTAGAGCATAATTTCCGGTTTGAGGATCAGCGTCCGTGCGATACCGATCCGTTTCCGCTGTCCGCCGGACAGTTCCGCCGGCACCTGGTTGATCGTTTGCAGCAACCCTACCGCGTCAAGTACGGATTCTACCTGCTCGTTAATGTCCGCCCGGGTCAGGTTGGGAATGTTCCTGACGAGGGGAAATTCCAGGTTCTCGCGAACGGTCATACTATCATACAAGGCGCTGTTTTGGAATGAAAAACCAATTTTCAGCCGAAGATCGCGCAAATCGTTACCGACCTGGGTGGAGACTTCCTTCCCCAGTACGATACAGTCGCCGCGGTCCTGTTTGAGCAGCCCTACCATAATCTTGATCAAAACCGATTTTCCGGTTCCCGAACGCCCCAGAACCACCATGTTTTCGCCCTTGTTCACCGTCAGGTCGACGCCCTGCAATACATGCAGGCTACCGAACGACTTGTACAAATCGCGTACTTCGATGACCGGCTCGCCGGGTGCAAATACTTCTTCCATTTTATACTCTGAAATAGTTGGATACCTGTACGATGATCACCTCTTCCATGAAGATCAGGAACATGGATGTCACGACAGCCGAGTTGGCGGCCTTTCCGACCCCTTCCGTTCCCTTGCTGGCATTATACCCCTGGTAACTGCCCACGATGCCGATCGTGAAGCCGTAAGCGACCGCCTTCGCGACCGATGTCCAGATGTCGAGGAACGTAATCTGCTCAAATGCATTTTCAAAAAAGGCGATGAAACTCGTGCCCTCGTTCAGGGTCACGTTCAGGTAGGCGCCCAGCAAGCTCACCAATGCGCAGTAGAACATGAGCACGGGAATGGCGATGGTACACGCCACTACGCGGGTGACTACGAGGAACTTGAAAGGGTTCACGGCCGACACTTCCATGGCGTCGATCTGCTCTGTCACACGCATGGAGCCCAGCTCGGCGCCAATACTCGACCCGATTTTGCCCGCGCTGATGAGCGCCGTAACCAACGGTGCCAATGCACGTACGATCGCAATCGCCACCAGGGACGGCAGCCACGAGGTAGCCCCGAATTCAGAAAGCGAAGGCCGCGACTGTTTCGTAAATACCATTCCGGTGATAAAGCCCGTCAGGCTGATCAGCACCAGCGACCGGTTGCCGATAGCGTAGCATTGTTTGACAATTTCCTGGAATTCCATTCGCCCGCGGAATATCTCGCGGAAGAACCGGACAAAGAAAACATACGCATTGTAGACCGACAGCAGGCCATTATCTATACTTCTGCCGTATACATATTGCTTTTTTCTAGCGCTCATTCAATCGGGTAAAAATTGTAATAAACTAATTTATCAGGCTGTTGTGGGCAGCAGTGTCCTTTCGCCGCCGAGCATCCGCTCTTCGAACCACCGCATCCGGTAGGCATTCATCGCGTTCTTGCCGAGTTGGTCGAGCAGGCGGTAATTCACGATCAGCCCCACGGCCGCGCCGATACCTGGGATCAGCTGGGCCATTTTGGCGAGGTCGATGTAATCGCGGTACTCTTGCTGGAACGTTTTCCAGTTGAACTGGTGAATGTCGTTGGGAAGGTCCCTGCTGTGCTGGTCCCACTGGATCATTTGTGCAAAAACCTCCTGCCGCCCTTTCTGACTGGAAAAGGTCAGCTGAAAAATGTGGAGTATAAAAAGGCGTTCCCGGTAATCGTTGATGGGCTTACCGTACAATGCGGCGATTTCGAAAAGAAGCTTGATTTTGATGCCGATCAGGATCGGGAAT
The DNA here is from genome assembly GCF_000382205.1 of Dyadobacter beijingensis DSM 21582. Taxonomy (GTDB): domain Bacteria; phylum Bacteroidota; class Bacteroidia; order Cytophagales; family Spirosomataceae; genus Dyadobacter; species Dyadobacter beijingensis. The sequence goes on along the minus strand of NZ_KB907789.1, from coordinate 603,847 downwards.
TCGGCCAATGCGAGCCAGAAGCCGCCCGCGCCGGTAATGCCGCCTTCGGCAGCGCCTGCTTTTTTATAAAAATCGATTTTTTTGCGCACCGCGGTCTCAATTTCTTCGAGCGAGGCGCCGGGAATGCTTTGGCCGGTCGTAAACTCGGCCCCGGTCAAAACACCGCGTACCATCTGTTTGATGGTACCGGTGATGACCTCGTGTATTTTATCAGGAATAATGTCGTTGATCTTGTCCTGAAACTTCTTGGATGTCCTGTCGATAAAATTGGGCCGCTTCTGCATTTTGAGCTGCCATTTGGTCAACTCAGGTTTTATCTGCTCTTCATAACTGTTGATGTGCATATCGTTCCAGGGCTAATGTCGGGTCAGGATAGAGAAACGGTGGTTTGCCAATGCTCAGCAAAAATCATTCCAATTTAACTGCCTTCACACCCTCGCGCGTGATTTTGACCGGATTGATCATGCCTTTTTCATCAAAAGACATCACATCGATGCAGGTTTCGCGGTGATTACCATCGGTTTCCGTCAACGGACGGCGGTGATATACGATGTAATATTCCTGCTTGCCCGGAATCTGGATCACGGAATGGTGCCCGGCGCCGGTAGCCACTTTGGGATCTTGTTGGAGGATCTTGCCCACCCGCTCGAAAGGCCCGAAAGGCGAATCGGCGATGGCATAAGCGACCGAGTAATCAGGCCCTGTCCAGCCGCCTTCCGACCACATGAAGTAGTATTTACCATTACGGATAAACATGAACGGCCCTTCCACGTAGCCTTTCGGCGTGATCTCGCGGAATATCGTCCCGTCTTCGAATGGGACAAAGCCGGTGAAGTCGCTTTTCAGCTTCGCCACGTTGCAATGCCGCCATCCGCCGTAAAAGAGGTAGTACTGGCCGTCCTTGTCTTTAAATACAAACTGGTCGATCGGCTGGGCGCCGTTATGGAACTTGTCGATCAATGGCTTGCCGAGCAGGTCTTTGAATGGCCCTTCGGGACGATCGGCCACCGCTACGCCGATACCCCCTTTCTCATTGTCGTTCTGGATGTCGTTGGCACCGAAAAAGAGGTAGTATTTCTTATCCTTTTCGATAATGGAAGGTGCCCACATGGCGCGTTTGGCCCATTTCACAGCAACGGTATCGATAATGCCGGGGTGTTTTTTCCAGGTTACGAGGTCCGTGGAAGAGAATGCATCCATATGCACCTGCTTGTTGTAAGGTGCGGAGAAAGTGGGGTAAATCCAGTAGGTTTTGTTAAAAATGATTCCTTCCGGGTCGGCATACCAGCCGGGGAACACGGGGTTGCCGGATGTTTTGGGGAACTGGGCAAAGGTGTGGAAACAAACGAGGTTCAGGAGCGCTAATGCAAGCTTTTTGTTCATAAAATTTCGGTTTTGGGCAATTGTGAGGGCCGCAAGTTCCAAATTTTTATGCAATTAATAAACCTCGCCTGCACCTCCTCCGCCAAATGTACCACCACCGAATTCCAGTCCGGGTTGGTGAGGTGTCACCCCAAGCTTCTCGGCTGCGATAAGCGCTTGCAGGTCGGCGAGGTTATTTTTACGGTCTTGCTCGTCGGAAATGCCGTGTTTGGGCGTGTGCAGATATTTGATCAGCGCCACCGCCCCCGCGATCATCAGCGCGCCCGCTAGCGTGAGGCCCTGCGAGACGGTGAGGATACTGAAATAGTGAAAGTACGTGTGTATCGAAAATGCGAATGCCAGCAACCCGACGATGAGCAGCATACGATCCGGTTTTTTCAAACCGGATACAATGTACGCAACCGGTATGGCCAGGGTAAAGAAGTAGAATAGCGGCGCAAAAGCGATTTGCGGGGCAATGGAAACGTTCAGCCCGCTGATTATGGCATTGGCCTCGCGGACAACGAGGTAATTACCTCCGAGGTAGAAGGTAACGAGCGACAATACTTCCAGGATCTGCCGGCATTCGCGGTAGTAGATATCCCGGCTTTTTCTTACCAATATATAAATGCAGACGGACAGGACCATGATGGCGAACGGGAGCAATGCTTTACCTAATGCGAATTTCATCATCAGGTCGGTAAGCAGGGTGAATACGAGCCCGAAAATGGCGATCGGGCCCAGCAGGTCGGCATAGCGCAGCGTCGCCGGGATGATGATGGCGAGGGCTGCCAGGCAGTAGGCCCACAGCGGCGCGTGATTGAACAGCATGAACATCGGCACCATTGCCGCCGCAACGGCCGCATACAGCAATGCATTATCGACGCCCGAATGGAAGAGTTTTCGGTCCCGGATCAAAAATTCCAGGACAAAAATGAAGCAGCCGCAGGCAATGAGGCTGAGCACCGAAAAGCCCGTATCGGAATGCGTATCCACCCAGAATAGCGAGAGGAAACCGATGAAAAACGAGCAAGCCACCACGGCGAAACAGAACAGTCCGATCTTAACAAACAGGCCCGGCCGGTAGAATTTCTCCGGGAAATGTTCTTTCACCTGCTCTTCCTGGGCGGGAGTCAGCAGATTTTTGGATTTCCATTCAGCCGCCTGCTGCTGGATATGCAGATTGTCTATCCACGTTTGATTGTATGCCTTTTTCATTTCCTGATCTCCGGTTTGATCCCGAGGAATTTTTTGAAGTTCAATAAAAAGTAAATCACGCCGACGCTCGAAAACAGGAAGTAGAAGATGCCCAGCCCTAATGCCGCGTCAGCGCCGAGATTGGTGAAAATGACGTAAGTGAGAATGCAGTAGCCGTACACGGTCCCCATAAGCAGGAACAGCAGCGACTGCGCCTGGCGCGCGCGAAGAATGAAGAACCAGCACAGCCCGATGCCGATAAAAAAGTACAGGATTTTGGGTTCGAAACTGAATAGCCCGATCTGCGCGGCAATGCATGCCAGGTTGCCGCCCATGAGCATGTACATGAACGCGAAATGCTTTTTGAAATGCTGTTCCTCCGAAATCCATCCCGCTGCGGTCAGTAGGGAACCTAGCGCAATGGCGGGGATGATCAGTTTCGCATCTGAAAAGTCATTGTCAGACAATACCGACAAGGGAGCGATGGTAAGCCCGAGCCAGGATGCGAGCCCCGTAATGGCCATCGATAATGCCCCGCGGTGATCGAAACGGTAGGCACAAACGAAGAAGATAATGGTAGGGATGATGACGGCAAGCCCGTAACGCGAGCCAAAAATATTGTATTGAAATTGCAGGTAACCTTCCAGGCCCAGGAACGTGGAGCAGCCCAGCAGCAGCACATAATCGACCAGCTTGTTGGGGTTTTCGACCTGATCGGGGGAGAAGGGGAGGCTGTTTTTGTAAGTATAATAATAACAATAGGCCGTAATGCAGGCAATGACGGCTATAATGGCCTGATGACCGATCGTATCGATGTTTTCGTAAATGAGTATCCCGGCGCCGGAACTGAAAAAGAGGATGCCGAGGTAGAGGATCGAGCGGAGCTCCCAGTGAATGGAGAAAGTCTTTTCATGCTCGAAAGTATCAATGGTATCGGCCTGCTGCGGGGAAATGATTTCCTTGTCAGTCAGGTCGTTAAGGATGGATCGTGTGGTCATGGAAGTTGAGACGAAAGCTGTCAAAGGTAACAACTTTGTCCTCAAATCGAAGCGGCAAGGCTTTCGGGAATTACTGAACGGGCTCTTTGAAATATTTAGCGGTATACTATCAGAAGCGCAATGTAAAATCCTCCTTCACCTGCTCGCTGCGGAAGAATACAAGCCCGATCCAGAACAGGTCGACAGTCATCGTCACCTGCGGGTGCGCCTTAATGTATTCCCAGGCACGCGTCATTTCCTCCGACCAGTATATGTCGTCGAAAATAAAGAGCGAGCCGTTCTGAATGTGGGGAAGGCATTGCTCGAAATACCGCACGGTGGGCTCATAGCGGTGGTTTGCATCGAAATAAGCGAAGTCGACCGGCTTGTCGAGTGATGCGAGGCGTTGGGGCAACGTTTCGTCAATGTTACCGAGCACGATTTCCACATTGTCCACGCCAAGCCGTCCGAAATGCTCGCGTGCCTTCGCGGCTGTTTGCGGGCAGCCTTCGAAGGTAATGAGCTGCGCGTCGGGTTTGGCTTTCGAAAGGTAGGAGGTAGTCAGTCCCAATGAAGTGCCCAATTCCACGATGGTTGCCGGTTGCAAACGCCGGATCAGCCGGTAAAAAAGCCGACCGAATTTGGCCGGTTTTTCCGCGTTTTTTGCGATCGTTTTGATCTTCCGCAGGTTGGATTTGTTCACACGAGAGCCTGCGCCCAGGTCCAGGATTTCGATTTGCTCGCCGGAACGCAGCAGTTCTTTCCGCAGCGATTGGATGGCCGCGTAGTCGGGGTGATCGTCCTTGCGAACGGCTATGACATTGTTATAAAGCTCAAACAGGAAAGGGGAATGAATGGAATGCTCGTTTCCGGAGCGCAAAAGGTACTTAATGTATGCAGCAATCAATGCAGTCGAATTTTAAGATCGGCCGTGGACCGGCCGGTGGTTCAGTTGAGGCGGTAAGGCGCTACCAGCGAGAATGCGGGGATCACTACGCGGAACTGCCGGCCGTCGAGCACGCGCTCCATCAGGTAGGTGCCTGCCATCTTGCCCATGTCGGTCCGCAGGTTGCAGCCGGAAACATAATCATGCACATCGCCCGGTTCGAGCACGGGTTGGAGGCCTACGATGCCCGCTCCTTCCACCTCGCGTACGGTACCGTTGGCGTCATGGATCAGCCAATGCCTCCGTAACAGCTTCACGGTGTGCTCGCTGTGGTTCTCGATCAGGATCTTATAGGTAAACACAAAGTGGTCCTGACCCGGATTGGAGTAATCTGGCTGATATTCCGTCAGAACGGTGACTTTGACCCCATCTGTAACCTTGGAAACCATATAGATCGAGGGTGTTTTAAAACGATTGGGATGACCCGGGCAGCGGCAAATATACCGGTTTGCACGTCACTTTTAACGAAAATAGTAATCAATTGCTGATAAAACCAAATCAAAAATCACATAATTTGGTTTCCCAAAACAAATTCAACAGCATGGATGTAAAAATTGAGCAGTCGTGGAAAGAGCGGCTCGCGCCCGAGTTTGAAAAGCCCTATTTCGCATCGCTCACGACTTTTGTAAGAGAAGAGTACCAGACGAAACAGATATTCCCGCCGGCCAAACAGATTTTCAACGCATTCAATTATTGCAGCTTCGACGACTGTAAAGTGGTGATCCTCGGCCAGGACCCCTACCACGGCGCGGGCCAGGCCAACGGGCTCTGCTTCTCCGTGAACGACGGCATCCGGATGCCGCCATCGTTGCTGAATATATTCAAGGAGATCCAGCAGGACCTGGGCAAGCCGTTCCCGCCGACAGGCAATCTCGAACGTTGGGCGAAGCAGGGCGTGTTGTTGCTCAACGCCACCCTGACGGTTCAGGCGGCGTCCGCAGGTTCGCACCAGGGCAAGGGCTGGGAACGCTTCACCGATGCCGTGATCAAATGCGTTTCCGACGAAAAAAGCAATGTCGTATTCATGCTCTGGGGCAGGTATGCGCAGGAAAAAGGCGCGGTAATCGACGCTTCCAAACATTACGTGCTCAAAGCCAAGCACCCTTCGCCCATGTCGGCCAACGGCGGGGGATGGTTCGGTACCAAACATTTCAGCAAGGCGAACGAATACCTCGAAAGCCGGGGCCTCGACCCGATCGAGTGGTAGGAACAACCAAAAAAGAGAGCCGGGATGCCCGGCTCTCTTTAAGATTTTCACTCCTATTACTATTATTAATTACTTCTCGATGTTGGAATTCATCTCCAACACTTTGTCCCATTGACCTTCGTTGGTCTTTACAAATGCCAGTCTGTCGGCATTGGCGGTGTATTCCTGGGCAGCTTCCTTGGTACGGAAAGTCAGATAGTGGATCACGTCAAATTCTTCACCGCTGTTTTCTGACTTCTGCACGTGTCCGGCCGAATAAGCCACGACATCTTTCACTGCTTTTTTCATCGTCGCAAAATCGCGCATGTGTTTCTCCACTTCCTGCGGGGTGGTACCAGGCTTAAACTTGATACAAACCACCCGCTGGATTTCAGCAGGTTTGTGCGGTACATAGGCACCGTAAATAACCAGCATAAATACGCAGAGCGCGAAAATAGGGACTAAATATCCTAATGTTTTATTTCTTGTTTTCATTATAGCAAAATCTGTAAAGAGACTTATTTAGTTTTTCTTGCTACAAATGTAAAACAATATCCTGTAATTGCATTATTTGAATATTAAATATAAATAATTTTGAAAAATTGATATTTAAGAAAAGAAACAACCCCCGAAAATCTACTTTCCGAAATATTATTTGGAAGGTAATTTTTTGTAAAATTTTTGCAGGGGACTCATAACCAGGTTGCTACAACCACATTGAATGAATAAAAAAATGCAGCTTGTAAAAAGTTGGTGTTAAAAAGCGGAAAAAATGTGACGATTTCTGAAAATGACGTCTCAATAGGTGTAAAACAGTTCGAAACACCTTCCGAATATTGTATGGCGCCGATTTGTTGGTTACCGCAAAAAAAATCTGAAAAAAATCGGTTTTTTTTCAAAAATGCATTGAATTTCAGCCTGCTCGGGACGATTTTCCTATTTCAAATGGCGGCCAAACCGCGCTGGGGCTTCTGGGCACACAAGCGGATCAACCGTTTAGCGGTTTTCAGGCTGCCGCCGGAAATGCAGCCATTCTTTAAAAAGTACAGTGATTACCTCACCGAAAATGCCGTCAATCCCGACAAACGCCGCTACGCGGTCGTCGGTGAAGCCGAGCGCCATTTCATCGATCTCGATGTGTACGGCGACAGCGCATTGACGACACTTCCCCATCATTGGCAAAGCGCCCTAGCGCGAATAGGAGAGGACAGCCTGCGCAAACACGGTATCGTTCCCTGGCATGTGCAGCTGGCCGCAGCGCAACTGACCAGTGCATTCCGCGACAAGGATGCCCGGCGCATTCTGCGGCTCTCGGCCGACCTGGGCCATTACATTGCCGACGCGCACGTGCCGTTACACACCACGCGCAACTATAATGGCCAGCTCTCGGGCCAGGACGGCATTCACGGCTTCTGGGAATCGCGGCTGCCCGAGCTTTTCGCGGAGCAATATGATATGTGGCTTGGGCCTGCGAAGTACCGGCCGGACATTGCGGCCGACATCTGGAAAGCCGTCGGCGACTCCCATGCGGCAATGGATTCGGTGCTGCGTTTCGAGAAGCAACTTACGGCACAGTATCCGACCGATAAGAAGTACAGCTACGAGCTGCGTAACAATGTGCTCACACGCATGCAGTCGCGCGAATTTTCCGCAAAATACCATCAAATGCTGGCCGGACAGGTGGAGCGGCGCATGCGGGCGTCGGTGGAAATGGTGGGTAATATATGGTATACCTGCTGGGTGAATGCGGGCCAGCCCGATTTGGGTGCTTTGGCGGATGCCGAAGTGGGGGAAGAAATGAAAGAAGCCGCCGGGCAGCAGGGCTGGTTGCAGCGGCTTTTCCATGTCAGGCCGGAACCGGATAATTAACGGTTGGCCACGAGCACTCTGGCCGTTACCAGCAGTTGGCCTACGTGCCTTTGCGTGTGCTCGGCCGCGTGGAAAAGCAGGCCCAAATGCGTGGACGGTACCATTGCGCGGCCAACGTAGCGTATTTCTGTCAAGGTACCGGGGTCGGTGTTGCGGAGTTGCTGCAATGCAATTTCGAGCTGGGTGCTGAATTCGTCGAGCAGATGGTTGTAGGTGCAGCCTTCGGATGGTTCTTTTCCTTCACTTTTGAGGAATTCCATCTGGCTCTCGCTGAGCGATTCTTCGCGTGCGTAGGTGAACAGGCGGTCGAGCACGCCCGCGAGGTGCTGCAAATGGAAGCCTACGGAAGCCACGCCGGCGGGTTTTTCCCAAAGTAATCCGGATGGAAATGTATTGGTAAATACGCCCAGCTCTTCGCGCGCCTGCAACAAGGCATGCGCAACGGGTTGAAGCAGATCGGGTATTCCGGGAAGCGGCCCGCGCAGCCATACTTCGAGTTGTTCTTTATTTTGCATGACTGAAAATAAACGAAAAAGGGACCCTTTTACAAGTCCCTTTTCGCACTAATTGTTGTCAGAATTTATTTTGCAATGTCGATCTGCACCGGCTTGCCTTTGATGGTGTTGCCATCCATCGCACGCAATACCGCGCGTGCATCGCGCTCAGGTACGTCTACGAATGTGAATTTGTCATAAATGTCGATCGCACCGATGGTCTTGCCCGGAATGTTGGCTTCGCCGGCAATAGCGCCTACGATGTCTTTCGGCATGATGTGGTCTTTACGGCCAAGGCTCAGGAACAAACGGGTCATACCAGCCTCGGGAGCCGATTGACGACGCTCGCCACGGTCACCACCGCGGTCTCCGCCACGTGGTGCGTAACGGTCGCCTCCGCGATCTCCGCCCCGGTCGCCGAAGCGGCCGCCTTCGCGACGGTCTCCGCCTCTTTCGAAACGGCTTCCGCCTGTTTTGCGCTCATAACGGTCGCCACCTTCGCGACGGTCGCTGCGACGCTCTTCCCATGCAAGGTTACCGTCGGAGTATTCGTTTTTCTGAACGCCCATGATCTGCTTCGCCATGGCTCCAACGATCTGCTCGGTTGAGAAACCGCTGTGGTGCAGCATTTCCAATACGTCGTTGTACAAGCCTTCGTCTTCGGTTTCTTTGATAGAGGCTGAAATATTCTCTACGAAACGTGCCTTACGAACGCCTACGATATCTTCGAAGGAAGGAATTACCCCTTTTTCGATTTTTACTTTGGTATAGCCTTCAATGGATTTCAGACGGTATTTTTCGTCACGGGCCACGAGGGAGAATGCCTTACCGGACATCCCCGCACGGCCTGTACGGCCGATACGGTGTACGTAATATTCTTCGTCCATCGGAATGTCGTAGTTGATCACGCCATCCAGGCCGCTTACGTCGATACCGCGTGCTGCAACGTCGGTCGCAACCAGGATGGTGGTAACACCCGCCTTGAATTTGCTCATGACATTGCTGCGTTGTTGCTGGCGCAGGTCGCCGTGGATACCTTCGGAAGCATAACCGCGCAATTGCAGGTCTTCCACGATCTCGTCCACTTTGCGTTTGGTATTACAGAACACCAACAGGGACTTAATGTGGTGCATATCGATCAGACGGGTCATTACCTCGACTTTCGCCTGTGGTTTTACTTCGAAATAGACCTGCTCGATATTCTGGTTGGTCAGCTCGTTGCGAACTACCTTAATTAATGTAGGGTCGTTCAGGAAGCGCTTGGTGATCGACATGATCGGCTTCGACATGGTTGCCGAGAAAAGGATCGTCTGGCGATCTTCCGGCATGTCTGCCAGGATGCTCTCGATGTCCTCACGGAAGCCCATATCGAGCATTTCGTCGGCCTCGTCGAGTACCATCATACGTACTTCGTCGAATTTCAGGGTGCGGCGCTCCATGTGGTCCATCACACGGCCCGGCGTTCCTACTACTATATGTACCCCTTTTTTCAGGGAGCGGATCTGACGGTCGATCGAGTCACCACCGTAGATGGCTTCAATGCGCACACCGCGCAGATATTTGGCCAAACGGCCGAGTTCTTCGGATACCTGCACCGCGAGTTCGCGGGTCGGGCAAAGGATCAGGGCTTGTACTGCATTACTTGAAGTGTCAATTCTTTCCAGCACGGGAATACCGAATGCCGCAGTTTTACCGGTACCGGTCTGGGCCTGACCAATTACGTCAGAACCCTGCATTACTGCGGGGATTCCCTGTGCCTGTATCGGTGAGGGTTTTTCAAAACCCATTTCTTGCAAGGCTTTCAGGATGTTTTCGTTGAGCCCGAGCTCTTCGAAAGTTTGAAAAGTTTCAGTTGTCATTCTATTGCTTTTAGTATTAATTCTTGATTTGAACGGTTGATCCGGTGTGAGGGGCGACGGGGTTGGAAACAGCATAATGATCATGCGGGACGAGTCCAACACATGCATTAGCGCCGATGAAAATCGGACCACATCACCGGTATCCCGGTTTATTCGTAAAATATTGAAAGGGATTGCACAAAGCCCACCACTAACCATCCGTGGGGCTCTGCGTGTGAACGGTAGGTCCAGCCGGGACAAATTTTGAGGCTGGCAGGTGATCTATAAATGTACTAGACCGTTTATGAGCAGAGAAGCGAACGGATGTTCCTTCAAATTGTGACGCAAAAGTAAGAACAATAATTCGTAATCGCAACGGTTTGAAGAAACTAATTGTAATATTTTTAGAAAACAAAAACCCGGCGCATTAAAAATGCCCGGGTTTATCTAGTCAGGTTTGCTGATTCAGAATAATTCTTTGACGTCCGTATAAGGCAACTGCCATGCTTCGGCCACTCCTTTAAATACTACTTTTCCGTGAACGACATTCAATCCCCTGCGCAGTTCCTCATTCGTTGAACAAGCCTGTTTCCAGCCCTGGTTGGCCAATTGCAATGCATAGGGGAGGGTAGCGTTGGTGAGTGCCAATGTGGAGGTGTAAGGCACCGCGCCTGGCATGTTGGCTACGCAGTAATGTACGACACCGTCGACTTCATAGATCGGATCTTCGTGCGTGGTCGCTTTCGAAGTTTCGAAGCAGCCGCCCTGGTCGATCGCCACGTCCACCATGACGGTGCCGGGTTTCATCAGTTTGAGCATATCGCGGGTAATGAGCGAAGGCGCCTTGGCACCGGGGATCAGCACGCCGCCGATGATGAGGTTGGTGCTTTTGATCAGCTCGCGGATGTTGTATTCGTTGGACATCACCGTATCGACGTTCGCCGGCATAATATCTTCCAGGTAACGGAGCCGCGCGAGACTGATATCGACGATCGTTACATTCGCTCCCAGTCCCGCCGCCATTTTCGCAGCCTGCGTTCCTACGATCCCGCCGCCGAGTACCAGTACATTCGCCGGTTTCACACCTGCGACACCGCCGAGCAGGATACCGAATCCGCCCATCGGTTTTTCGAGGTATTTGGCGCCTTCCTGGATCGCCATGCGACCGGCTACTTCGCTCATCGGAACGAGCAACGGAAGACTTCTGTCTGTTTTTTCGACGGTTTCATAAGCGAGGCAAACGGCTTTGCGCTCGATCATGGCATGGGTGAGGGGCTCGGAGGAAGCAAAGTGGAAGTAGGTGAAGAGGAGCTGGTTTTCTTTAATTAGCGGGTATTCACTCGCGATGGGTTCTTTCACCTTGATGATCATTTCGGCGATGCCGTAAACCTCTTCGATGGTGGGGAGAATGACCGCTCCCGCTTCTGTATATTGTTCGTCGGTAAAGCCGCTGCCTTTGCCTGCCTCGGCCTGCACGTACACTGTGTGTCCGTGCTTACGCAGCTCTGTGACTCCTGCGGGCGTTAAAGCTACCCGGTTCTCGTTGTTCTTGATTTCTTTGGGGACACCAATGATCATCGGTATGTGTAGTGTTTATAGTTTAGATTAATGGGTCAAAATTAATTTCCGGCAGAAAAACATACTATAACGGCTCATAAAGACAGAAAAGAAAACTATTTTTGACCTTATCTGTAAGAAAAATTTCTGCCGTGAACGTTCACAGCCGATATACAGCCATAAAAAATACTTTATGCAGCCCGACCAGACCGACCGCAAGATTCTGGACCTTTTACAAAACAATGCCCAGATGACGATCAAAGAGATCGCGAGCAAGATCAATCTCTCCGTCACGCCCGTACACGAGCGCATCCGAAAGCTTGAAAAAGAAGGGTTTATCGATAAATATGTGTGCCTGCTCAACCGCCGGAAGCTGGGGAAAAGCCTGGTAGTATATTGTAATGTAACACTTGACAAACAGCGGAAAGAGAGCTTCGAAGACTTCAATCAGGCCATTGTACAAATGCCCGAAGTGCTGGAATGCTCGGTCGTTTCGGGCAACTTCGATTACATGCTGAAAGTGGTGGTCGAGGATGGCGAGGCGTACAATCAGTTTTATCAGCATAAACTTTCTGCCCTGTCGAGCGTGTTACACATCAGCAGTTATTTCGTAATTTCCGAAATCAAGTACACCACCGGAATCGCTGTTTTGTAAGTCGCAACGATATTTTAATTGATCATCAGGCCCGTAGGCGCGCGCTGATCGCATAATGCCCAGCATATGAACAAGAATTTTAAGGATGGCCTGAACCTGATGTCGAAAGTGACGCCGAAGCGCGCCTGGAATGCGATGCAGATATTGGGGAGCTATTTTTACTCCAAAATGACGGGTAACCCGGTCCATTGGGGAATGCCCATCGCTATTTCCTTCGAACCGACGACCTCCTGTAACCTTCGTTGCCCCGAATGCCCGAGCGGCCTGCGCTCGTTCACGCGTCCGACCGGGATGATGGAGGAAAAATTGTACAAAAGGACCATCGACGAGCTTGCGGACAGGCTGCTATACCTGATATTCTACTTCCAGGGCGAGCCTTACCTGCATCCCAAATTTTTCGAGCTCGTTAAATATGCCAGCGCCAAAGGCATTTATACCGCCACTTCTACGAATGCGCATTACCTCACGGACGAGAAAGCGCGCAAAACTGTGGAGTCGGGCCTCGACCGCCTGATCATTTCCATTGACGGAACGACGCAGGACGTGTACCAGCAATACCGCGTCGGCGGGAATCTGGAAAAAGTCCTGGAAGGAACGCGAAACATCATTAAATGGAAGAAGGAATTGAAATCGGCGACGCCGCATGTGATTTTCCAGTTCCTCGTCGTGAAGCCGAACGAGCACCAGATTGAAGACGTGAAGAAGCTGGCAGAGGAAATGGGCGTGGATGAGGTAGGCCTGAAAACCGCGCAGATTTACGATTACGAAGAAGGCTCCGATCTGATCCCTACGATCGAAAAATATTCGCGCTACCAGGTGCAGGAGAATGGGAAGTATTCGATCAAAAACAAATTCGTCGACCACTGCTGGAAAATGTGGCACTCCTGCGTGATCACCTGGGACGGTGCCGTGGTGCCCTGCTGCTTCGACAAGGACGCCGAGTACAAGCTGGGCGATATGAAAACTTCGACCTTCCGGCAGCTGTGGAAGGGCAAAAAGTACCGCGACTTCCGCGCTTCGTTGATCAGATCCCGTTCAGAGATAGAGATGTGCAAGAACTGTACGGAAGGCACGCAGGTGTGGGCGTGAAACATTTCGCCGATTTTTCGTACAATTTATTTTTAATTAAATAATAATATCATTTAAGAAGCTGATGATCAAGTAGTTTGATGTTTTCTTGAAAACTCCGTGGAACATTTCTTGGTGAATTGCCCCGAATAATAGAAATTTGACATTGGTAACTCAAATGAATACATGGGCAAAGTAATTGCAATTGCAAACCAAAAGGGGGGAGTAGGGAAAACCACTACCGCTATTAACCTCGCGGCGAGTCTGGCCGCGCTGGAATTCCGCACACTCATCATCGACGCTGACCCTCAGGCTAACTCGACGTCCGGCCTCGGATTCAATCCGCAGGAAATGGAAAACAGCATTTACGAATGCATGGTAGAGCAAGCCAGAACGTCTGAAATTATCCTGCAAACCGATTTCCCGAACCTGAACCTGCTGCCGTCGCATATCGACCTCGTGGGCGCGGAAATCGAAATGATCAATCTGAAAAACCGGGAGCATCGCATGAAGGACGCCATCGCGGAAGTACGCGACGACTATGACTTCATCATCATCGACTGCTCTCCTTCACTCGGTCTGATCACGATCAACAGCCTTACCGCCGCCGATTCGGTGATCATTCCCGTTCAATGCGAATATTTTGCATTGGAAGGCCTCGGTAAGCTCCTGAACACGATCACGATCATTCAGTCGCGGCTGAATACCAACCTCATTATCGAGGGTATCCTGCTCACGATGTATGACCTCCGCCTGCGCTTGTCCAACCAGGTGGTGACAGAGGTTACCAATCACTTCGAATCTCTTGTTTTCAATACCATTATCCCTCGTAACGTACGTATCAGTGAGGCGCCGAGCTTCGGAATTCCTGTCATGGCACAGGATTCGGACAGCAAGGGGGCCGTCAGCTACCTGAACCTTGCAAGAGAGATTCTCACTAAAAATGGTTTGCTCTCCTCGGACAGGGTGAACTGATAACGACAGTACGAACAGGCAATGGAGAATAGCAGCAAGACGAAAAAAATGACCGGACTGGGAAGGGGATTGGGCGCTCTTCTGCAAGACTCCGAGAAAATCAATACGCCCAGGACGAGCACGCGCGTTTCACCGACCGAGGTGATCGGTTCGATGAACGAGATCGAGGTGAGCCAGATCGAGGCCAACCCGTACCAGCCGCGGACGAAGTTCGACCAGGAATCGCTGGACGAACTCGCGGACTCCATTCGGGTACAGGGCATTATCCAGCCTATTACCGTGCGGCAGCTTTCGGAAGATGCTTACCAGCTCATTTCCGGCGAACGCCGCCTGCAAGCTTCCCGCCAGCTCGGGATGACGACCATTCCCGCGTACATCCGCACGGCCAACGACCAGCAAATGCTGGAAATGGCGCTCATCGAGAACATCCAGCGCGAAAATCTGAATGCGATCGAGATTGCATTGAGCTACCAGCGGCTGATCCTCGAATGCAGCCTGAAACAGGAAGAACTCGGCGCCCGCGTGGGCAAGAACCGCACGACCGTCAATAACTATATCCGTTTGCTGAAACTGCCGCCGGTGATCCAGGCGTCATTGCGCGACGACAAGATCAGCATGGGCCATGCCCGCGCGCTGATCACGATCAACAGCGACCAGAGCCAGCTGAAAATTTTCAACCAGATCATCGAAGAAGGATGGTCTGTGAGGAAGGTCGAGGACGAGGTGCGGAAGCTCGGAATGATGACTAACATCGCTACGGAGTCCAAAAAGCAGCCGACAATTAATCAGGAAATAAAGTCGTTACAGTTCCAGCTTTCGTCCTACTTCGGGGCGAAGGTGTCTGTGAAAGCCAACGAACAGCATAAGGGTGAAATCAAGATCCCTTTCGGCTCTCAGGACGAACTGAAAAAGATTTTAGAAACACTGAAATTTAAATAGGCGTTGAAAAACTGGGTTTTATTAGGGTTGATTTTGCTGATTTCGGGTCGGATCGCAGCGCAGACGGAAGGTAAGAAAGATAGTCTGAACACCGGCAAAGTGCCGACCGTAGTACTCGACAGCGCGACTTTGGCCCAGGCGGACACGTTAAAAAACGTTAAAAAGAAGTGGATGCCCGTGCCGAAAACGGCGACACGGCTCGCATTGATACCGGGCGCGGGGCAGCTGTATAACCGGGATTACTGGAAGGCGCCGATCGTGTACCTCGCATTCGGGGGAGGGCTTTACACCTATTACCTGAACACGATCAAGTACCACGACTTCCTGGATGCGTACAAGTCCTTTTATGTGCTGGACAAAAACGATCCTAATTACGGCAAGCGGAAGCAGGATCTGGCTGGTGACGACGACACGGTAACCGTAAGATACCGAAACCTGCTGAACACAAGCAGCGAGTATGTACAGATTACCCACAGCCAGGCGGTACGCCAGAAGAACTACTGGCGCAGGAACCGCGGTTTTGCGCTTATCGTGACGGGCCTGATTTATACATTATCGATCATCGAGGCCAACGTGGCGGCGCATTTGAAGACATTCGATCTTTCAGACGACCTGACTTTGAATGTAAGCCCGAAGCTCAACCAGCCGTCGATGCGAACGCCGACACCGGGCGTACGAGTGGTGTTTGGTTTTAAATAATACAAATAGAGTACTGATTTTCAACTATTGAATTAATGAGAATACTATTACTGGGCTACGGTAAGATGGGCAAGACGATCGAACAGATCGCCGTGGAGCGTGGACATACGATTGTGGGTAAAATTGACTTACAGAACCGGGCGGACATGGATGCGCTGGCGGTAGGGGACGTGGACGTCGCCATCGAGTTCAGCTCGCCGGAATCGGCTTTTGAAAATATCATCTACTGCCTCAAAAAAGGCTGGCCCATCGTGTGCGGCACCACGGGCTGGCTCGACCACCGCGCCGAAGTGGAAGCACTTTGCAAAGCGCAGTCCGGTTCGTTCTTTTACGCCTCCAATTACAGCATCGGCGTGAACCTGTTTTTCCGCCTAAACCGCATGCTGGCCCGCCTGATGAACGGCCACGAATACCAGAGCTCCATGACCGAGGTGCACCACATTCACAAGCTGGACGCACCGAGCGGTACGGCCATTACCCTCGCGGAAGGTATTATCGAGGAAATGGGTAATGTCGACGGTTGGAAACTGGCCCCGGATGCGGAAGAAGGTTATCTGCAAATCCTGGCCGAACGCCGCGGCGAAGTGCCGGGCACTCACATTGTACGCTACGAGTCCGAAGTCGATACCATTGAAATTTCCCATACGGCCCATAACCGTCAGGGTTTTGCATTGGGTGCGGTAGTGGCCGCAGAATGGCTTCCGGGCAAATTCGGGGTGTTCGGGATGAACGACCTCCTCAAAATTTAAAGTATTCTAACTATCAATCATCGCATGGCTGTTAATAAAGAGTTGACTTCCCATTCAGTAGAATCCAGAAAGAAGAAGTCACCGGCACGGGAGTGGTTCGACTCCATTTTGTTCGCGGTAGTGGCTGCTACGCTTATCCGCTGGCTGTTTTTCGAAGCATTTACCATTCCCACGCCCTCCATGGAAAACAGCCTGCTCGTGGGTGACTTCCTGTTTGTGAGCAAGCTGCACTATGGTACCCGCACGCCGAAGACGCCCTTGCAGGTGCCGCTCACGCACCAGACGATCTGGGGAACGAATATCCCGTCCTACACCAGCCTGGTTCAGTTGCCGCAATACCGCCTGCCGGGTTTCAGCGAAGTGAAGCGCGGCGATGTGGTAGTGTTCAACTACCCGCCCGAATTGCAGCATCCTGTCGATTTGAAAACCAATTATATCAAACGCTGCGTGGGTATCCCGGGAGATAAGGTGGAAGTACGCGATTTGCAGGTATACGCCAACGGCCAGGCCATGGAGAACCCGCCGCGCATGGAAAACGAGTATTTCGTAGCTACTACCACGGCCGTGAATGAAGAAAAGGTATTCAAGGAAAACGGCATCTCGGAGTTCAACTCTTATACCGAAGGCGATAACGATACCATCAAAGGGAATGAACAAATGGGCTACCTGGTTTTCACGACCGTGGAAATCGCCGCCAAGCTGAAAACCTACGATTTTGTAAAAAGCATTACGCTTGTGAAATCGCCCAAGGATATCAGCGAGCCGATGTTGTATCCGAATTCTTCCCTGTTCAAATGGAACCGCGATAACTACGGCCCGATTACCGTTCCCAAGGAAGGCATGACCGTGCAGCTGACGCCGGACAATATTGCGGTATACGGCCCGGTGATTAAGAATTACGAAGATAATGGAGATGTCGTGCTGGAAGAGAATGCCATTAAGGTAGCTGGCAAGGCGATCACCAGCTACACCTTTAAGCAGGACTACTATTTCATGATGGGCGATAACCGGCACAATTCGGCGGACTCGCGTTACTGGGGTTTCGTACCGATGGACCACATCGTGGGTAAAGCGGTATTCGTATGGATGTCCATCGACCCGAATCCGACGAGCTTCTTCAACAAAATTCGCTGGAGCCGCATTTTCCGGACGATTAACTAGTCTTTGACATATAGCATTATTCAAGGGAAGGGCGAAAATCCTTCCCTTTTTTGTCAGGTATATATAAATTAATATTATATAAAAATTTTAGGTTTATATGGATTGCTGGTATATTGCAGTTGGAAAAAACAGCGCCCTATGTCCGTCACAGAAACCCTTTCGAAACCCGAAATCACGCCACGCAAAAAGAGCGCATTTCGCGAATGGCTCGACTCGATATTATTTGCCGTTACGGCAGCGGTGCTGATCCGCTGGCTGTTTTTCAGCGCATTCGTAATCCCGACGCCTTCCATGGAAAACACCCTGCTGGTAGGCGACTACCTTTTTGTCAGCAGGCTGCATTATGGCACTACCACGCCCGTGACCCCATTGCAGGTGCCGCTCACGCATCAGACGATCTGGGGCACCAGCATCCCTTCCTACCTCGATTGGATACAGCTCCCGCAATTCCGGCTGCCGGGATTTTCGGAGGTGAAGAACGGCGATGTGGTGGTATTTTACCTGCCCGTGGAGCATCCGGAGATGTATCAGAGATACAGCAATGTGCTGCCCGACCTGCACCCGCATCCCACCGATCTGCGGTCGAACTACATTAAGCGGTGCGTGGGTATTGCGGGCGACAAGCTGGAAATCCGCGGCGGGCAGGTGTATGTGAACGGCCGGCCGCAGGCGCTCCCGCCACGCATGCAGAACGAATATTTCGTAGCTGTGACGACTGCCGTGAATGAGGAAAACGTGTTCAGAAAGAACGGCATTACCGATTACGCGCAGTTCACCGAAACCTTCGACGACAGCATTACCGCCAACGACCAGATGGGCTACATTGTGAAAACCACTGCTGCACTGGCCGAAAAATTGAAATCCTACGATTTTGTGAAGCAGGTACAGCCTATGTTCATGGAAAAGGGCCTGAAAGAGCCTTACCTGTTTCCCCGCACCGATTTACTGAATTGGAATAAAGACAACTACGGCCCCGTTGCCGTGCCCGAAAAAGGCATGACCGTTCCCATGAGCCCGGCCAACGTCGCACTGTACGGCGACATTATCCGCTTCTTCGAAGGCAATGCGAATGTAGCGCTCGACGGCGACCGAATCACGATCGACGGCCGGGCCCTTGCGAGCTATACTTTCAAGCAGGATTATTACTTCATGATGGGCGACAACCGCCACGACTCGGCCGATTCGCGGTACTGGGGCTTTGTTCCTAAGGACCACATTGTGGGAAAGGCGGTTTTCGTATGGATGTCCATTGATCCCAACCCGACCAGTTTTTTCAGCAAGATCCGCTGGGACCGCATTTTTAGGGTTATTCATTAACACAAAAAGAGGCCCTCGGGCCTCTTTTTGTTGCTGATCCGGCTTTGCGGATCTATTCCTCCTGCGAGAATATCAGCGCCGAATACGGCGGGATCTGCAACGAGCCGAACTGCCCACAGTTATCCATTTCGCCCTCCATGGTGTCGATATCGAATACGCCGAGGTGGGAGAAATCCTGGTCGTAGTATTCATTGTCGGTGTTGAGGCGGAGGTGCCATTTGCCTGCGCGTGGGAAACCTACCTTGTAGTCGGAGAAGGTTTCGGTAGAGAAGTTGAATACGACCACGACGCTGTCTTTCGGGCCGCCTTCGTCCCAGCGGTGCATCACGATCACTTTCTTTTCGTTGTCCTGGCGGATAATGTCCACGTCCTGGCCCTGCAAGCCTTTTGTTACCCCAAACCAGTTTCGGCGAATGTGGATCATATCGCGGTGCAATGCGGCAAACCCGCTGAATTTTTCCAGCCGCGACCAGTCGATCGGGTCGCTGTCCGAGAACCATTTGTCTTCCAGCAGCGGCTGGCCCTGGAAGATCATCGGGATGCCGGGAGAGGTTAGTACCAACGCTACACCCAACGCGGCCCGTTTTTTGGAATACCAGTTATTTACATCTCCGTCGGCGATCTCCTCGGCTACGCGTGCCTGACCGTTCGCCACCTCGTCGTGCGATTCGGTGTAGATAATGCGCTGAAACGAATCGGTATTGTAGCGGCTCGTGATGGCGCTTACCACCTCATCCATATTCCGGTCCTGGTCGTTGGCCGTGATGATGGCGTCGCGCACGGAATGCACGAATTTCGCGTCCCACTGCGAGCCATATCCCAGGCCACCTTCCTCGACGGATTTGGTAATGAAGTCGAGCGAATGCATATCCTCGGCGATGGTAATGCAGTTAGGACAGTTTTCGCGGATGTCCTTGTTGAGCCATTGCATAAGCGTTATACCTTCCGGGATGTCGTCACCGGGGTTGCCATTGGCTTTCACGTTACGGATGTAGGGTACCATATCCATCCGCAGGCCGTCGATGCGGTAGTCTTTAAGCCACATCAATGCATTATCATGAATGTACTGGCGTACTTCTCCGCGGCCGTAATCGGGGCGGGTGTTGCCCCAGGGCGTTTCGGAGCGCCAGTCGTTGTAAAAGTAAATGCCGCCTCCGTCGTTTTCCTGCCAGCCGTCGAACTGCCATAGGTCAAGGTCGGACGGGCCGAAGTGATTGTAAACCACGTCGAGAATAACGCCTATGCCCGCCTCATGCGCGGCTTTGACGAATGCTTTCAATCCATCGGGACCGCCGTAGTCGGATTCGATCGCAAATGGATTGGCAGGGTTATAGCCCCACGACCGGTCGCCGGGAAATTCCGAGCAGGGCATCAGCTCCACCGCGTTGAAACCCATATCCTTCAAGTAAGGAATGCGTTCGATGGCCGTATAGAACGTTCCTACCTTTCCTTTTTCAGTGACATTAAACGTACCTACGTGCATTTCGTAGATCACCAGCTCATGCCACCCGGGCATTTGAAAAGTAACATCCTGCCAGTCGAACGACTCGTGGTTGTATACGATGCAGTTTCCTGCCGAATTGGTTACTTTGAGTGCATAGGGATCGTTACGGTGCAGCTCGCCGGCAGGTGTTTTGAGGAAAAATTTATATTCATCTCCTTCCTTGGAATTGTCGACCAATGCGCCCCAGATGCCGTTTTCTTCCGGATGCAGCGGGCTTGCAGCGGGGTCCCAGTCGTTGAAACTTCCTATGACCGAAACGCTTCCGGCGTGCGGCGCCCATACCCGGTAATATACCCCCTCGGGGTGGCAGGTGGCGCCCATGCCTTCATAATGTTGTTCGGTTTCGGCTACTTCGGTTTCGAGGTTTTCCATATATGGTTTTCAGATAATTGTTTATTTTTGAAATGTTCTGGAAACGTATATGCGAAATGTATGCCAGCGTTTACGAGCACCCTAAAACTCAACCAACACACTATATCATGCAACCTATCTCCGACGCAGAGAAAATCTGCATCCTCGCGCTCATGCATACGCCCGGCATCGGCGCGGTAACCATCCGGCAGCTCATCAGCTACTGCGGCAGCGCTACCCAGGTGTTTCAATCCGATTACAGAAAGCTTATCAAAGTACCCGGTATCGGCGACAAGATCGTGAAGGCTGTTTTAGGTAAAAACACATTGGAAATCGCTGAAAAAGAGCTTGTCAACTGCCGTAAGTTCGGCGCGGAGCTGCTTTTTTTTACGGATAATGGCTACCCCTCACGTCTGCGCCCGCTCTACGACGCGCCCATTGCATTGTACGCGAAAGGCAATACGGACTTCAACTGGCCACGCACGGTGGGCATTGTGGGCACCCGCAAAATCAGCGAATACGGCAAGTCGGTAACCGAACAGATCATCCGGGACCTGGTTCCTTACCAGCCGCTCGTGGTGAGCGGGCTGGCTTATGGTGTGGATATCACTGCACACCGGCATTGTCTCAGGAACAACCTCGCCACACTTGGCGTAATGGCGAGCGGCCTCGATGTGATATATCCCGCTGTGCATCAGCGCACGGCATTTGAAATGCAGGAGAACGGAGGGATCGTGACGGAAAATGCATTGGGCACCAAACCCGATTTTATGAGATTTCCGGCCCGGAACCGAATTATTGCGGGGCTGAGTGATGTTACCATCGTAGTGGAATCGGCGCGGACGGGCGGGAGCCTCATCACCGTGGAGTTTGCCCAGAACTATCACCGGGATGTGTTCGCGGTTCCCGGGGCGATCAACGATCCGCAGTCGGAAGGGTGTAACTTCCTGATCCGCGATAATAAGGCGGCGATATTCACTTCGGTAGCCGACCTGGCCGATGCGATGGGATGGGCGCCTGGTATACCGGACGTTACTGCTGCTGCTACCGCTGCGGCAGACCTTCCTCCGATGTCCTTTGAGGGCTTCACGCAGGACGAAGGGCAGGTGCTTTCATTACTGAAACAAAGCGGCGCGATGCAGATCGACGAGCTGGCCTGGCAATCGGGCATTCACCTGAACCGGCTGGCGACGTTGCTGCTGAACCTCGAATTTCAGGGAATGGTGCGCTCGATGCCGGGTAAGAAATATGGGTTGATTTAAATGCATGAATAGAAGTATCATTCAATTAATTAAGGAAGGGGAGGGGCTTACTACCGAGTTCAAAAGAACGGTGGACAGCCCTTTCAAAATTGCCAAAACGATCGTGTCGTTTGCCAACACGTCGGGGGGGAACCTGCTGATCGGCGTGGCGGACCACGGGGCTGTGCTGGGCGTGCAGTCGGAGCTGCGGGAATTGCAGAAGCTGGAAAAAGCGCTCGTGAAGCTGATTGAGCCGGAATTGACAGTGCAGATCAAATCGGAGAACCTGGATAGCAAGCTGGTATTGTGGGTGACGGTCGGCGAAAGCGATAATAAGCCGCACCACGCATTGAACGAGAAGGGCGATCGGATTATCTACATTCGTGTGAAGGACAAAAGTATGCCCATTCCGAGGCTGCTGCTTTACAACGGTACCGATGCTGAAACCGAAAAACTGCTCGCGACCCGCCACGTAAAGACCCTGATCACCTATTTAAAAGAAACTGATTCGGTGACGGCCAAGGTATTTTCCAGGATCATCAATGTATCTGAAAAACGGGCCGAACGAATGCTGCAAGACCTTGCCGAGCGGCAGATTTTGCTTAAAATATCCAAAGGCAAACCCGAAAGTTTCAGCCTGAAATGGACAGAATAAAAAGGGCCGGCAACTGTTTTACCAGTCGCCGGCCCTTTCATTAATTTCAAATATCCCGATTAGCTGATACCTACCAGTTCCAATTCGAAAATCAGGTCCTGACCTGCCAGCGGGTGGTTAGCGTCCAATACCACGTAAGCGTCGGTCACTTCTCTCACCACGACCGGGATCACCTGGCCGCCGTCCTGATGCATATTCAAGGTGCCGCCTACTTCCAAAGGAATGTCGGCAGGGATTTGCGCACGGTCAAACTGGATAATCATTTCATCATTTACCGGGCCGTATGCTTCTGCATTAGGGATATTAATGGTCTTCCTGTCACCGATCGCCATGCCGGTCACACCATCGTCGAATCCTTTGATTACCTGCCCGCTGCCCAGCGTAAAGCTCAAAGGCTCACGTCCTTCGGAAGAATCAAAAAGTTGTCCGTCCGGTAGGGTACCTTTATAATGTACCAGCACTTTGTCACCAGCTTTTGCCTGACTCATAGTTCTATATTTAGATGTTTAAAAAAGCATCCGCGGAAGCTATCCGCGGATGCGTGGAAATGAAAATTAGTATGCCCGCGCAAAAACAACGCGGCCTTTCGAAGGTTTGCCCGAGTAAATGCAGACGCCTTCTTCCGCTTCCTGGTTCAAAGGAATGCAGCGGATCGTCGCTTTGGTTTCTTCCTTGATCTTCTCTTCGGTTTCGGACGTGCCATCCCAATGGGCGAGGATGAACCCGCCTTTGGTATCGAGGATATTGTTGAATTCTTCGAACGAATCGACTTTATAGGTATTCTCCTCGCGGAATGTCAGCGCCTTTTTGTAAATGGATTCCTGAATGTCGTCGAGCAGGTTCCGTACATATTGCGCAATGCCTTCGATTGAAACCGTTTCCTTCGTTTTGGTATCGCGGCGGGCTACTTCCACGGTGCCGTTTTCGAGGTCGCGGCCACCCATCGCGAGCCTGACGGGAACACCTTTCAGTTCATATTCGGCAAATTTGAAGCCCGGTTTCGCAGTGTCACTGCTGTCGTATTTTACGCTGATACCCAGTTGTTTGAGCGCTTTCATGATTTCGCCCACTTTTTCGGAAATCTGAGCCAGCTGCTCGTCGTTGCGGTAAATCGGCACGATCACGACCTGGATAGGCGCCAGTTTCGGAGGCAATACGAGGCCTGCGTCGTCGGAATGGGCCATAATGAGCGCGCCCATCAGACGGGTGCTTACGCCCCAGGAAGTTCCCCAAACGTAATCCAGCTTTCCTTCCTTATCCTGGAATTTCACATCGAATGCAGTCGCGAAGTTCTGGCCCAGGAAGTGGGAAGTACCTGCCTGCAATGCCTTGCCATCCTGCATCATCGCTTCGATGCAGTAAGTATCTTCGGCACCGGCAAACCGTTCGTTAGGCGTTTTTACACCTTTGATCACCGGTACGGCCATCCATTCTTCGGCAAACTGCGCGTATACTTCGAGCATTTGCTTCGTTTCGGCAATGGCTTCCTGAGCGGTGGCGTGCGCGGTGTGACCTTCTTGCCAGAGGAATTCGGCCGTACGCAGGAACAGGCGCGTACGCATTTCCCAGCGCACGACGTTGGCCCATTGGTTAATGAGCAACGGCAGGTCGCGGTACGACTGGATCCAGTTTTTATAAGTACTCCAGATCACCGTTTCCGATGTCGGGCGCACGATCAGTTCTTCTTCGAGCTTTGCTTCCGGGTCGACGATCACGCCTTTGCCGTTCGGGTCGTTTTTGAGGCGGTAATGCGTCACTACGGCGCATTCCTTGGCAAAACCTTCCACATGTGAGGCCTCCTTGCTCAGGTACGATTTCGGGATGAAAAGCGGGAAGTAGGCATTGGTGTGGCCGGTTTCCTTGAACATATCATCCAGCGCGCGCTGCATTTTTTCCCAGATAGAGTATCCGTACGGTTTAATCACCATACAGCCTCTTACCGGCGAGTTTTCGGCCAGGTCGGCGCGTTTCACTAATTCATTGTACCATTCGGAGTAGTTTTCACTTCGGGTTGGCAAGGCTTTACTCATTACTTTGTATTATTTTGGAATTGAAATGGAGTATTACGTTAATCCTGACCTGTTTTTCAAGGGAGTTGCAAAGATAGTTTTTTATGTTAACTTTGGAATTAATGTATAGTTACGGTCGTTTACTTCACAGAGGGAATGCCTTTTTTACCTATATTAGCAACAAACTTTTAATCCTTAAAAGCCATGAGTATGTTCAATAAAGCAAAATATTTGTCTTTGCTGGTGCTGTTGGGAGCTTGGGGATGTACTTCGAATCAATATGCATCACGTTCCGGCGGAAGCAATGACGATCTCTACGGGGGCAGCTCCGGCGGAGGCCTCGTATTGGCCGATCGCGGTGGAGATCAGGAAGTAACCCGCCTGGATAATCCAGATTACGCCTACACCGGCAAGTATTCGGAAGAAGGTACAGCCGATTACTACGATGAAAATTACCTTTCGTCACGCGCTGTCAAACGCCAGGTTTCGACGGATGTCGGCTACAATGCCGGGTTCGTGGACGGCTATAACTCTGCCAGTCTCAACAATCCTTATTATGGCGGCCTCGGTTCTTTCTGGCCGGGCAGCTATGCAGGCCTTGCGCTGAACTTCGGTTACGGCGGTATGAGAATGCGTCCCTATGTCGGTTTCGGCTATGGTTCGATGTTCGGCTATTCGCCCTGGAGCTACGGCAGCATGCTGAGCTGGGGGTATGATCCGTTCGGCTACAATTCGTGGGGATACAATCCATGGGGCTACAACAGCATGTACGGCTGGGGTGGCGGCTACTACGACAGCTTCTACGGAGGTTACGGATATTCGCCCTGGGCTTACAGTCGTCCGGTTATCGTGATCAACAATCCTGAAAGGGGTATTGCAAGAACCTACGGCCCACGCGTGGTGGATGCAGGCGGAAGCCGTAGCAGCAACGAGCGCTACAATTCCAATTTCGTCAATTCTTCGCGTAACCGTTCGTCTTCAGGCGAGCGGGTAGGGCGGGACGGCAACCGGGTGATTTCGGGTGATACCTATTCTTCACCCAGGTCGGCCAGAGGCGCAGGCCGTGGAGAAGCCGTTTCGAACGGACGCGGCAATGCCGACGCTTACAGCTCACGGGGTGTAGGGGATGGCGGTAGCAATACCTACTATTCACGTCCGCGTTCAGCGAATTCGAGCAACTATTCTTCTGACAATGCGAATACCGGCAACAATACCTATTATTCGTCGCCCCGGTCGTCGAGAGGATCGTCTTCTTCTTACAGCGCACCTACTTACAGCGCGCCAACCAGAAGCCAGTCTGATTACAGCACACCGAGCACCAGAAGCTATTCGAGCCCAAGAAGCGAATCATATAGCGCACCGACGCGGACTTACAGCCAGCCGTCGTACAGCGCTCCTTCGAGAAGTTACAGCGCACCTTCCGGTGGCGGAGGTGGCGGCGGCGGTTCAAGCCGTTCTTCAAGAGGTCCAAGATAATTTACGATTGTCCTGAAAAAGAGATAGTCACGCCGAACCCTGCAAAACGTCATAATTTTGCAGGGTTTTCGTTTACATTGTACTGAAACAAGTCCTAACCGCCATGTCGAAACCACTCTCAGGATTAGCGTTCCTCATTTCGCTGCTCACTTCATCGGCCGCATTTGCCCAGTATGCAACCGACGCGCTTCGCTACTCGGAAATCAACCAGACAGGCTCCGCGCGTTTCCAGGCGTTGGGCGGCAACCACGCCTCCATCGGTGGCGATCCAAGTTCCATATTCGGTAACCCGGCCGGGTTGGGTTTTTATACCCGCTCGGAGTTTTCTTTGAGCCCCGCGGTGTCGCTCGCGAACACGAAAGCCGATTACCTGGGCACGACCACCAAAAGCATGAGCGACAACAAATCGCTATTCAACATCCCGCAGGCATCCGTCGTATTCGCCAGCCAGCCGGGTTTCCAGCGCAAATGGAAGCGCTCCGCATTCGGGGTGTCGTTCTCACGCCAGCAATCTTTTCAAAACGGCTATAATTACGGCGGAAGGAACAATAACAGCGCTTATATCGATAACGTGATCGAAGGCGTGAATAACGCCAAAACGTCGGTAAGCGATCTCGAAAAGGATTTCGACAGCGGCGCTGCCGGCGGAGCTGTCGCTTACAGCCTTCCTGCCGCTTATTACCAGATGTACCTCATTAACCCAACGACGTCCGCAGGCCCGCCGTACCGCGCCGTAGACGCGAATAGCGTGGTGGACCAAACGGGTAGTTTCACTTCCAAAGGTGCTGTTTCACAATGGACATTCGCCTATGCCGGTAACCTGAATGATAAGTTCTACCTGGGCGGTAATGTCGGTTTTAGCCGCATCCGGTACGAATATTCATCAACATTCAGCGACGATTATATCGATAGCCCCGAACTTACCTATATCGATCAGTTCGAGGACTTCACCGTCCGGGGAAGCGGCTTCAATTTCTCGTTAGGGGCCATTTACAAGTTCAACCCGATGTTCCAGGTGGGCGGAACGGTGATCAGCCCCACTTTCAGCGCCATTAAGGAGACATTCAGCCAGCGCGTATCCGCCGGGTATATCGATGGCAAAGTGACCGGCCCGGATGGTAACCTGATAACACCGCCGTACACAACGGTCCCCATTGCGCCCAATGATTTCGAATACAGCCTTATCGGTCCGCTGCGGGGTAATGTAGGGGCTACGGTCTTGTTCCAGAACAAAGGTTTCCTCACCGCTACGATCGAATATGTAGGTTACAGCGGGATGCGCGTACGTACGAGCTACCTCAGCAGTGCCGGTAACCAGGATTTCAAGGATAATACCAAGGCGGATATCCAGGACTCGTTCCGAAACGCGGTCAATTTCCGCCTGGGAGGCGAGTTCCGCGCGAATATCTTCCGGGCGCGCCTGGGCGGCGCCTACATTTCCGATCCGTACCTCAGTCAGACGGACGGGATCGACCGCAGCAAAATCCTCGCATCCGCCGGTGTAGGCGTACGTACGGACCGGTTTTTTGTGGATTTGACGGGGACATTTACGACCTACAAGTCGGCCTATACGCCCTACTACCTGAACAATGTGAACGACTATGCTTCGGTAGCGATTAAAAACAAGCCCGTGAACGTGATGGTAACCGGTGGGGTGTTCTTTTAATGTATCAGAACTGGGTTATAATGCAAAAACCTGCGCTGAGCAGGTTTTTGCATTTAGAGCAAGGGGGTAATGACTTCGAGTAAATGTCCGACGTCTATTTCTCCTTTTAATGTAAAATCGGCCTGTGTGTAAAACGGCAACCGGTCGGTAATACGGTTTCGAAGCGTTTCCACGAGCGATGTCGCGCCGGACAGAATGGGGCGGTCGTCTTTGCCGTGGTTTTCAATGCGGCGGGCCAGGTCTTCGGCAGGAACGTCGAGGAAAATACTGACGCCCATTTCACGGATAACCTGCATATTGTCGAAAAAGCAGGGCGTACCGCCGCCGGATGCCAGCACAATGCCTTTTTGCGATGCGGTTTCTTTTAATATCCGGCTTTCTACTTCCCGGAAATAGGGCTCGCCACGCTGCGCGAAAATGGCGGAAATTTCCATTCCCTGGTCTTTCTCGATCAGCTTGTCGAGGTCTACAAACTGGTAATTCAATGCCCGCGCGAGCTTTTTACCGAGCGTGGTTTTGCCGGACGACATCATTCCGACGAGGATTATATTCTTCATGAAATCTTAAAATCGGTCACATTACTTCACGAGCTCCACCACCTCTTCGGCTGCGGGCGTGTCGTTATAATGCCATTTGCCTTTCACCACGCCGTCTTTGAGCAACCAAAGGCCAGGATTTGATCGTGAAATGGTTTTCAAAACCGTGGCATCCACATAATAGTAAGGAGCCGTGAGCTGATGCTCGGACAGGAAATTCTCGATGTCCGCGCTGTTGCCGGAGGTAAGGATAACGGGTTCCACGCCTTTGCCTTTCACGGCATTGATCAGTTTGTTAATATCGGGCAATGCGGCTGTGTTAATGTCCGTGAGGCTTTTGATGATGAGAAACAGCTTCTTGCCCTGGAATGTGCCTTCGGTAAAATCGCCGGCATCGTTCCAGACTTTATAGTCCGTAATTTTCGGTTTGGCATCCTCATTCAGCACGACCATTTCCTTGAATTTCAACGTAGTATCACTCGGGTATTGCTCATATTCGAGCGTTTTGCCGTCTTTTTCAAATATATATTGATAGCGCAGCGGCTCCGAAGGTTTCATCTGCGCAGGAATGCTCGCGCCCACCCTGTAGGGCAGCAAATCCACGATCGGCAGGTGACGCAGGGAATACACGGCGACGCCCAGCGAAGCCAATGTAGAGATCACCACGATGATGCCGGTCGGGTAGGATTTGAACTTCTTCCGGTAATAAACAATCACCAGGATCAGGATCAACAGGAAAATATCCTTGCCGAACGACGTCCACGGCGTAAGCTTGATCGCCGCGCCGAAGCAGCCGCAGTCGGTTACCTTATTGAAATAGGCTGAATAAAATGTCAGGAAGGTGAAGAAGACGATAATCGCCAGCAAAAGCCAGGAAATCGTCCGGGGCTTGTAGGCCACCAGCAATGCAATGCCCAGCACTACTTCCGCCGTACAGAGGAATACCGAAAAATAGAGCGCCAGCGGCACGAGTGCCATGAAGAAGTCATGCCATGCAGGAAGGTCGGCCGCGAAAACCTCGAAATATTCTTCCAGCTTGTACTGCGTCCCGATCGGGTCGTTCAGCTTGATGATTCCGGAGAAAATGAAAAGTAATCCTACTACAACTCGTGAGATCTGGGCAAAGATTTTCATTGCAAACTGGGGGATTGACGCAGCGGTTTGACGTATCTTTTAGTTAGTCTGTAAGGCATTCGATTTGATCAGGCAGAATACCGAATAATTGATAATATCCTGGTAACCTGCTTTAACGCCCTCGGAAACAAGCGTAAGTCCCTGATTGTCTTCAATTTGTTTAATCCTTAGCAGTTTCATGAGAATGATGTCGGTCATGGAGCTCACACGCATGTCGCGCCACGCTTCCCCATAGTCATGGTTTTTATTAAACAACAATTCCTTCACTTCGTTCACCTGGGAATTGTAAAGAATTGTTAACGCTGAATCGTCGATGGATTGGTTTTGCCCGGCCGCCTCGATCTGGATAAGTGCCATCACGCAGTAATTGATAATGCCGATGAACTCGGAAGACACATC
The DNA here is from genome assembly GCF_000382205.1 of Dyadobacter beijingensis DSM 21582. Lineage (GTDB taxonomy): Bacteria > Bacteroidota > Bacteroidia > Cytophagales > Spirosomataceae > Dyadobacter > Dyadobacter beijingensis. Next base: position 573,887 of record NZ_KB907789.1, on the reverse strand, counting down.
CTCATTCACTTTCTGTACGCCCTTGTCCTGGATCGTACGGATGCGTTGCGCTTTGATGAAGATCTGATCGGTGATCGACGGGAGTCGCAGGATGCGCCAGGAAGTACCGTAGTCCTTGTTTTTTTTTGTGAAAAGATCTTGGCAATACTGAATGATTTCCTGATATTCCGATTCTGTGGATTTCACTGTTTCAAATGAGTTAGAGACTTTCAGACGGTAGGAAGAGAATGCTTTGATATTCATTCCATTGCCTGTTTTTGAAAAGAATTTATGTTGCAAGTTAGTAAAAAAACGCTCAATATCCGGGGCACGCTGCTCGATCTGTCGACCCCCGTGGTGATGGGCATTCTCAATATCACACCCGACTCGTTCTACTCGGGGAGCCGGGTCGTTTCAGTGGAGGCCATCGTCGAAAAGGCGGGCCAAATGCTGGCCGAAGGTGCGGGGATGATCGATATCGGCGGGTACTCCACACGCCCCGGCGCACGCGAGGTGAGCGCCGGGGAAGAGGGCGACCGCATCGAGTCGGCCGTGGAGCCATTAGCTAAATTTTTCCCTGACCTCATTATTTCTGTTGATACCTTTCGGGCCGAAGTAGCGGAACGGGGCATTCGCAAAGGCGCACATATTATTAACGATGTTGCCGGCGGAACGCTCGATGAGGCGATGTTCGATACCGTCGCGCGCCTGCGTGTGCCGTACATATTAATGCACATGCGCGGGACGCCGCAAACGATGAACCAGCTCACGCACTACGACCGCCTGGTACCCGATATCCTGCGCGATCTGCGGGAAAAGGCAATAATCCTGCAAGGCAAGGGCGTGGCAGACCTGATCATTGATCCGGGTTTCGGTTTTGCCAAAACCATCGCGCAGAATTTCGAGCTGATGCGCGAACTGCGCCAGTTTCACTTGCTGGGTTACCCGGTGCTGGTCGGCATTTCAAGGAAAACGACGATCTATAAAACCTTGAATATTTCGCCCGAGGAGGCGTTAAATGGTACCACGGTGCTGAATACGCTGGCCCTCGAACGGGGCGCGTCGATCCTTCGGGTACATGACGTGAAACCGGCCGTGGAAGCGGTAAAACTCTGGATGGCCGCCGGTGACTATCCAAATTAAAATAGTAATTTAGTCGCTCATAAATATCACCTTTTCGTATGCGTGTGGGTTTTCTGAACATCAATTGGGCTGATATCCTGGATGTTTTTTTAGTGTCCATTCTTCTTTACCAGGTATATACCCTTGTTCGGGGAAGTATTGCAAGCAGGGTTTTTCTCGGTTATTTGTTTGTTTACGTCTTTTATCTGGTGGTCAAAGGGCTCGGTCTGGGGTTGCTGACCGCCATTCTGCAATACTTTATGGGCGTAGGAGCCGTGGCATTGATCGTGATTTTCCAGCAGGAAATCCGACGGTTTCTGCTCATCATCGGTAAATCGACGATTTACACCAATAATGGTCTTATCAAAAAGATCATCGGCAACTCGATGCAGGATTTCAAGGTAAAAAACCTGAAAGAGGTGATCGATGCGAGCAAGACGATCGCCGCGAATTTTACCGGCGCACTGATCGTGCTTAACAAGCGGGATGATTTAGGTAAATATGTCGAAACCGGCGAAATGCTCGACGCCCGCGTTTCGAAGCCATTGCTGGTATCCCTGTTCAATCAATACAGCGAGCTGCACGACGGCGCGGTGATCATCGTAGACGGGGTGTTGAAAGCGGCGCGCTGTGTACTACCGGTGGCCGACGGCGTGGATGTGCCGTCCTCGTTGGGCTTCCGCCACCGCGCGGCGATGGGTATGAGCGAGGCCACGGATGCGATCGTGATTGTGATTTCGGAGCAGACGGGCAAAATCTCCCTGGCCGTGGAAGGGGAGCTGCACAGCAACATCCCTTACAACGAGCTGGAATCGCGGATCGAGGAGTACCTCGCCTCGGATGTACAGCGAATGCCTAAATAAGTTTGCTTACAGCAAATATATTTTGAAAGTAAATTTGGCGTTTTGGGAAGCAATTTCTATTTTTGCAGACCGAAATGAGAAATAGAAAAATATTCATTACCAATGGCAAATCATAAATCAGCTTTAAAAAGAATCCGCGCTAACGAAACTAAGCGTTTGCGTAATCGTTACCAGCACAAAACTACACGTTCATACATCAAGAAATTGCGTGAAACGACTGATAAGGCAGTAGCTGTTGAAGTTTACAAAACCGTATCTTCAATGTTGGATCGTTTGGCAAAGAAAAATATCATTCACAAGAAAAAAGCTTCTAACCAGAAGTCCAAACTGGCGAAATTCGTTAACGGACTTGCTGTTGCGGCGTAATTTTTTCTACGTGTGACCTTGAAACCCCGGCAAAGGCTTGCCGGGGTTTTTCTTTTTGTTGTATATTGCGCGTTCTGAAAGGAACCTTGCACCGCATTTTTAGCCCTGCAAGGTTCCTTTTGGTGTAAAAGCAAATTGTTCAAACCACCTAAAACTTAAATTCTTTTCTATGAAAAAAGTTGCATTCTTTGCTGGTTTGGCCGCGTTGGGAAGTATCCCCGCGATGGCTCAATCGCCCATCAGCTTTAATGCCCGTGGCCTGGTAGTAGTTTCCGATGCCGACTTGTCGGCTTCCGCATTGGTTGATGGAAAGCTTTTAAGAGACAACACATCCAAAGATCAGCTTACAACGATCAAATTTCCCGTAGAAAGAGGCACCAAAGGCCTCGGAAGCGCGCTGGTTTCCAATTCGGCGCTCGGTTATTCCAAAACGCTGGCCGTATCGCCCACCGGTACACTTGCATTTGTTTTGGAAAACCGCATCAGGCCGGAAGACGGTGTAGGTGAATATAAGGACCTTTCCAAGGAATTTCCGGCAGGTGAGAAGCTGTTCGTAGTCGATATCAGCAACCTCGCAGCGCCGAAGGCTAAATTTGGCTTTCCGGTAGGTAAAAAGCCGACGTCGATCGACGTCAACAAGAACGAACTGATCCTGTCCACGAGCGATACCGGCAAAGAACTGGTGTTCATCGAAGCCGGCCCGGACGGTAAGCCAGCCCGCTTCCTGAACCTGCCTGCCGCATTGGACACGACCAGCCGGATTGTCGACATTTCGTGGCACCCATCGGGCGATTTCATCGCATTTACATTGGATAATTCCAATGAAGTAGGTCTGTACAAAGTGATCCGCGAGGCAGGAAAGCTGAAAAACGTGGAAATGGTTGGTAAGCCTGTGAAAGTAGGCGTTGATCCTTCCTTCGGGAAATTCACTCCGGACGGCAAGCACTACCTCGTCCTCGACAGCAAAGGCCCGCAAGGCAAAGGCGCGGGAGATGGGGAGATTCTGGTCGTAGATTTTTCAATGGACGGTTCGATCGAGCATAAAGTGGCCGGTCAGGCGCCTGTCGGGCTGAATACCGGCTCGTTTGCACTCAGCCCCGACGGGACTTTGCTCGTCACTGCCAACGGTGCCAAAAGCGGTTCGCCGTGGGCGGAAGCCGGTGCGGGAACAGGCGCATCGCTTACCTTATATAAAGTAGCGGCTACCGGTGCATTAACCAAAGTAGCCGATTATCCATTTGAAGGCATTTACCCGCAGAGCGTGGCATTCGATAAAGATGGCTCCAACCTGGCGGTTTCGGTGTTCGAATACCTCGAATACGGCAGCGGCAACGGCGGTGTGGAGTTCTGGTCGGTAACCAAAGGCGATACGCCGGCATTGAAAAAGCAAGGTGCGAAGGTAAGCGTGGCCAAGGGCGCGCACACGTTGCGGGTGATCCCCTGATTGACTCCAAACAAGTAATTTCAATACGCAGGCCGGTATGTTACCGGCCTGTTTTGTTTGCATTTAGTTAACCTAAGGATGCTAAATCAGACCGATTTTTGTAATTTTGCGCTCTCATTCATAAATAATCAATTTACAGATGATTACGGTTCAGAACGTATCGCTGCGATACGGTAAAAGGGTATTGTTCGACGAAGTAAATATAAAGTTTGTTCCGGGTAACTGCTACGGCGTAATTGGTGCCAACGGGGCCGGGAAATCCACATTTTTGAAAATTCTTTCAGGTGAAATCGAGCCGCAGACGGGTAATGTGAGCATGAACCCCGGAGAGCGGATGACGTTCCTGAAACAGGACCAGTTCGAGTTCGATGCATACACCGTGATGGACACGGTGATCCTCGGCCACGAGCGTCTATATAAAGTAATGAAGGAGCGCGAGGCCATATACGCGAAAGAGGACTTCACAGACGAAGACGGCGAAAAAGCCGCCGAGCTGGAAGCCGAATTTGCCGACCTGAATGGCTGGGAGGCTGAAACCGAATCGGCACAGTTGCTGAGCGGCCTTGGATTGGGCGAAGACCTGCACCACGCCATGATGAGCGACCTTAACGCCAATGATAAGGTACGCGTGCTTTTGGCCCAGGCGCTGTTCGGTAATCCCGACGTGCTTCTGCTCGATGAACCTACCAACAACCTGGACGTCGAGACGGTATTGTGGCTCGAAAACTTCCTCGCCGACTTCAAAAACACGGTGATCGTCGTTTCCCACGACCGTCACTTCCTCGATGAGGTGTGTACGCACGTGGTGGACATCGATTTCAGCAAGGTTCAGCTGTTCTCGGGTAACTACTCGTTCTGGTACCAGTCGAGCCAGCTGGCATTGAAGCAGCGCCAGGACGCGAACAAAAAAGCGGAAGACAAACGAAAGGAGTTGGAGGAATTTATCCGTCGTTTCAGCGCGAATGCGTCGAAGTCCAAACAGGCTACTTCCCGTGCCAAGTTGCTCGAAAAACTCACCGTAGACGATATCAAACCATCATCCCGCAAATATCCGTACATCGCTTTCAAATCGGAGCGCGAAGTAGGGGACCAGTTGCTGCGCGTGGAAGGCCTTTCCAAAACGGCGGAGGATGGTACCAAGCTGTTCGATAACATCAGCTTTACAGTTAATAAGGGTGATAAAATCGCATTTGTAAGCCGCAATGTGCTTGCGATCAGTGCGTTGTTTGACATCATCAGCGAAACGGACAAAGCAGATAAAGGCGAATTTACCTGGGGTGTTACCATCACGAAATCGTACTTCCCGAAAGATCCCGGACAATTCTTCGATGTGGACCTGAACCTGGTGGACTGGCTGAGACAGTATTCTGAGGAGAAAGACGAAAGCTTCATCCGCGGTTTCCTGGGCCGTATGCTTTTCTCCGGCGAAGAGTCCCTGAAAAAGGCGAAAGTGCTTTCAGGAGGTGAAAAAGTACGTTGTATGCTCTCCCGCACCATGCTTTCCGGTGCGAATGCATTGGTGCTCGACGATCCTACCAACCACCTGGACCTCGAATCGATCACGGCATTGAACAACGGCCTCATCGATTTCACAGGCTGTCTGCTATTCTACTCCCACGACCATCAGTTCGTAGAAACGGTAGCAAACCGCATCATCGAAATCGGACCCAAAGGCATTCTTGACAAACTCATGAGCTACGACGAGTTCCTGACCGACGAGACGGTGAAACAGCAGCGTCAGAAGCTGTATTGATCTGCTAATTAGTATACAAATAGAAATCCCCGCTTCGTCATGAGGCGGGGATTTCTATTTTATCCGCTGTTTTAAAAAACCTTAATCATAACTCAATCCATACTGCTTCAAAACATCCTCCGGCACACCTTCCCAGATATTCGGCGTGTTGCCCTTGTACCCAAGATCGGCGATACCGATTTTGGAAGTGTAAAAACCGGAAGCCGTCAGGTTGCGCATCAAATTGAAGAATGCAACTCCCTGGCTGTGAATTGGTTTTGCTTTTTCGGGGTAGGCAATGTCGTCTACGATCTGGATTTGCTGGGCTTTGGTAGCCAGTGTAAACCCTTTTCCGAAACGGGTGATCGACTCCTTTTCCAGCCAGCGCAAACCGCCGCGGAGCGGGGTCTGGTGCTGCGGCATGTCTTTCACGATGAATTCGATAAACTCGACCACGCCTGCCTGCGACGCGCTGCCTGACTTGTCGTCGGCCGGGATGATAATGTCGGCGAGGACTTTGATCGTTGCCAGTTCGGCTACGGTCAGGAATTTACGTTTCGCGATTTCGGCGTCACGGATGGCTTCTTCTTTCGTTCTGCCGCCCGGGATTTTAAGCGGGGTTTCCGGCGGGTTCTGCATTTCGAGCTCCCGCTGTTCGGCGAGCGCTACCTGGGGGCTCAGTGCGGCAATGCCTAGTGAGCTCAGGGTCAATGACTTTAATGAATCTCTGCGTTTCATATGCTTATGATTTGAACAGGGCTCAAATGTTAGATATTTTTCTGTTTAACCTGATTGATAATGTACTCCGAAGCACGCATAGAGAGCGCGAGGATTGTCCAGGTCGGGTTTTTATCGGCCTGCGATACGAACGAACCGCCGTCTACCACGAACACGTTTTTCGCGTCGTGCGCCTGGGAGAACTTGTTCAATGCGGAAGTTTTCGGATCGTCGCCCATACGCACCGTTCCGACTTCGTGGATGATCCGTCCCGGAGCCGCGAGGCCGTAGTTGGTATCCGCGCCCGGCTTGGTGCCGTTCGCAACGCCGCCCAATGCATGGATCATTTCTTCGAAAGTATCATGCATGTGTTTCGCCTGTTTGATCTCATAATCAGACCATTTGTAGTGGAAACGCAATACCGGGATACCGAATTTGTCCACGACATTCGGATCGATTTCGCAGTAGTTGTTGAAATCAGGCACCGCCTCGCCGCGGCCGGCCATACCGATGTTGGCACCGTAGAAACGACGGTAATCCTCTTTCAGCGAAGAGCCGTAGCCGCCCGCTGCCTTGGTAATGCCGTCTTTGGTCGGGTATTTACCATTCAGGTTTTCGATGCCTGAGCCGAATCCGTAGCTCGGCATACCCATTCCGCCGCCGTATTCGATGTGGTAGCCGCGCGGGAAGTCGAGTTTCTTGTTGTCGAGCCACCACGGAGTGTACACGTGCATACCGCCTACGCCGTCTTCATTGTACCGCTTGCGGTCCATCAGGTGGGGCAGGAATGCGCCGCGGGAAGCACCGGTAGAGTCGTGCAGGTAACGGCCTACCACGCCGCTGGAATTCGCCAGACCATTCTGGTGACGGGCTGATTTCGAGTTCAGCAACAAACGTGAAGATTCCGCTGCGCTCGCCGCAAGTACTACAACCTTCGCTTTAACTGTGTGCTCGGTGAGTTTTTCACGGTCAATGTACGATACGCCCGTGGCCAGTCCCGTTGAAGGATCGGTCAATACCTCGCGGCACATGGCATTGTTGATCAAGGTTACGTTACCGGTTTTGATCGCCGGGATACACAATACCGACGACGACGAGAAGTCCGCATAGGCCTGGCACGCACGTGAGCATTGGCTGCAATAGAAACAAACACCGCGCTGGTCGTTGATGGGCTTGGTCAGGATCGAGAGACGTGAAGGGATCACGGGAATGTTCGCCTTTTTACCCGCCTGTTTCAGGAACAATTCGTGCAAACGCGGCTTTGGCGGCGGAAGGAAAATGCCGTCCGGCTCATTGTCAATGCCTTCCACGGTCCCGAACACACCAATCAGCTTATCGACCTGATCGTAGTAGGGCTTCACATCGTCATAGCTGATAGGCCAGTCGTCGCCGAGGCCATCGATGCTTTTTCTTTTAAAATCTTTTGGACCGAAACGCAGGGAGATACGGCCCCAGTGGTTGGTACGGCCACCGAGCATGCGGGACCTGAACCAGTCGAATTGCGTTCCGTTCTTGTGTGTATAGGGTTCTCCCTCAATTTCCCAGCCACCCCAGGCAGCATCGAAGTCACCGAAAGGGCGGTGGTTGCTCGCACCACGGCGGGGCGATTCGTACGGCCATTTCAGCTGGGTAATGTATTTGGGATCGGCAGGGTCGAAATATCCACCTGCTTCCAAAAGAGCCACCTTGGCACCCGCTTTGGCAAGTTGATAAGCTGCCATTCCGCCTCCCGCGCCCGAGCCGATAATGGCGACGTCGAAAACGGTAGGTTGTTCTTTGATTTGAAACATAGTAAAGGGTTGTTTAGATAGTACTATTTAACCAATAAATATAAACAGGTATCAGGTAACGGAATGCCAACTTTCCAGCTTTCAGAGTTATTTAAAAACAATCTAAATGCGAATACTCGGATTTGTTCCGCATCGCCGTATTTTTGTGTTTTTTAAAACAGAATAATATTTTGGCAGTAACCGGTCGCGACCTTTCCGTCGCAAAAGAATTTCTGATAAAAGGCGAATTAGTAGCCATTCCTACCGAAACCGTGTATGGTCTGGCGGGTAATGCATTGAACGAAAAGGCAGTGCTTTCTATTTTCGAAGTCAAAAACCGGCCGGCCTTCGATCCGCTGATTATTCATACGGATTCCATCGAAAAAGTGGCTATTTATGTGTCCGGCATTCCGGAAAAGGCACGCGTGCTCGCCGAAAAGTTCTGGCCGGGGCCATTGACCATGCTGCTGCCCAAGAAGGATATTGTGCCGGACCTGGTTACCTCGGGGCTGGATACCGTGGCCGTACGTGTCCCCAACCATCCATTGACGCTGGCCCTGCTTGCCGATCTTACTTTTCCGCTCGCCGCGCCCAGCGCCAATCCGTTCGGGTACATAAGCCCTACGGCGCCGCATCACGTAGATCAGCAGCTCGGCAACCGGATTCCCTATATCCTCGACGGCGGTGAATGCGAGGTGGGCATCGAGTCGACGATCGTGGGTTTCGAGCATGACGAAACGATTGTGTACAGACTTGGGGGCTTAGATATCAACGAGATAGAGTCGCTGATCGGTCCGGTGGTGCTCATGCCGCATTCCACCTCGGACCCGAAGGCGCCGGGAATGCTGAAAAGCCATTATGCCCCGCGCAAGCCATTGCATTTGTACCGGAGGGATTCCATGACGCCCGGGGACGAAACCACCGGTTACCTGCTGTTCGACCGCTACCTTGAAGGTGCCGATCGCCAATTCCAGCGCCTGCTGAGCCCTACCCGCGATTTGAAAGAAGCTGCTCACAATCTCTTCGCGAACCTGCGCGAGCTCGATGGACTGCCTGTTTCTGAAATTAAGGCCGAACTCGTGCCTTCAAGCGGTTTAGGCCTGGCCATTAATGACCGCCTGCAACGCGCTTCGGTACCCGCATAGCGGCGGCATCCGGCACTGTTATTTGAAAAATTGCTGGTGGAAATTCATCAGGAAAACCTCGTCGGTAGCGCGGGTAATGGCTGTGTAAAGCCACCGGACAAATTCTGTATTGATTTGTTCCTCCGGTAAGTAGCCCTGATCGATGAAGACCGCGCTCCATTGGCCGCCCTGCGCCTTGTGACACGTGAGCGCGTAGGCGAATTTCACCTGCAATGCGTTCAGGTAGGGATCCTTTCGCAGCGCTTCCACGCGGTCCTTTTTGGATTTAATGTAAAAATAATCCTGCTGTACACTTTCGTAAAGCTTCTTATTATCCTCGGCCGACATCGATGCCGATGGCGAATGCAACGTGTCGAGGAAGATTTTAGCGTCAAATTCGGGTTGTTTTTCGTAATCCGAGAGTCGGATCGTCACGTCGGCGAAGCGGAAGCCGTGCATTTCCTGCGTTTTGCGAATTTTCAGGAGCTCTACAAAGTCACCGTTGGCGATGAAGCCTGCGGGCGAGTCCTCGTCGAGGATATTATAGTTGTTCCGCACAACCATCAGGCGATCGCCGGCGTCGAGTTCGTCCTCCGAAAAGTTGATAATGCGGCGGATATATTCATTATACTGCACGGCCGATTTATTCGAGCGCGTGAGAATAATCGAGTTTTCGGGGCCGTATTTGTCGTAGGCATAGCGCAACCCTTCTTCCAGTTTTTCGCCCGTCATTTTAAAAACATCGCGGTAAGAGCGCGTCGTGATATGAATGTCGGCTGCCTGGGCACCCAGCTGGTTACGGAGCTGGGTGGCATTAAACAGAATGCCCGATTGCTCGTCCTGCCGCATTACTTCCTTCAATTCTTCCTGAAAAACAGACATATAGAACGTCCTTTCCAGATAGTCGCCGTCCAGTGCGGGACTGAGTTCTTTGCCCACGGGCGGGAGCTGGGCGGTGTCGCCCACGAGCATCAACTTGTTTCCCGGATTTTCGAATACGAATTCGATGAGGTCGGCCAGGAGGCTGCGGTTGCCGAAATCGGCGTCGTCGGTGATCATCGAGGCTTCATCGACGATAAACAACGTATTGTCGTGGTAGTTTTTCTGCCGCTGGAAGCTGAGCGTGCCTGAAAATGCGTCGGCCGTTTGCTTGTAAATCTTCTTGTGTATCGTGAGTGCGATCTTCTCGGAATACCCCGACATGACCTTCGCCGCACGCCCCGTCGGCGCGAGCAGCACCGACTTGTACCCGAAATTTTTCAGCACCTTAATGAGCGTACTGATGATCGTCGTTTTGCCCGTTCCGGCGTAGCCTTTGAGCAAAAAACAGTCGCGGTAACGTTCCAGGCCTTTTTCTTCGATGAGGAAATCGTTGGTTTTATCGAAGAAGCGAAGCTGCCCGTCGGTGGGTTTGAAAGGGAATTTTCGGCGTAATAACTGGGAAGGCAGAAGTCTGTCGGTGTCCATGGGAACGAATCTAATGCAAGGATTTTGAATATCAAAAACCGCATTTTTCAACAAAAATATACTCAGAATTTATTGGACTTTAATAGGTCAATTGCCTATATTGAACTCCCTTATCTCAAAATCCCCAAACCTAAACATCTATGCTGGTACAACATGTAATGGGCAACAAGCCTGTCAATGCGATTTGGTCGGTTACGCAGGACAACACAGTGTTTGAGGCTCTGGAACTCATGGCCGAGAAAAACATTGGGGCAGTTTTGGTACTTGAAGATAATGAATTGATCGGTATCTTTTCCGAACGCGACTATGCGCGGAAGGTGATCTTGCAGGGACGTGCGTCGAAAGACACGCTGATCCGCGACGTCATGACCGCCAAAGTCATCACGGTCGAAACGGACGAGAAAATCGAGGCATGTATGCAGATTATGTCGGACAAGCACATCCGGCACTTGCCCGTGAATCGCGACGGCAGGCTGATCGGCATCATTTCGATCAACGATATTGTTTCTGCCATCATCCATGAGCAGAAAGAACATATCAACACGCTCGAAAGCTATATTTCCGGAAGCCCTTACTCCTGATCCTTCTTTCCCAATCACCGGATCACCGCCTTTCTGACCACCCGCAGCCGGCAATCGGTAGCGGGGAGGTAGAATTATGTCTTGCCTATTATGGCCGGATGGTTATCTTTGCCCATTCAAAAAAGTAGCTTTTGGCAACATTAAACGCAGACATAAGCACTATCTATGGAGGCTCCGTGCGTGTGCGCGTGTGCGGAATCTGCGTGCATGAAGGCCGCATCCTGCTTGTGAACCATTCGCTGTATGGGACCGATGCGTTCTGGTCGCCTCCGGGTGGCGGCGTGTATTTCGGTGAAACCGCCGGCCATGCACTTGCGCGGGAGTTTCGCGAGGAAACGGGCCTGGAAGTGACCGTAGGGAACCTGCTCTTTGTGAATGAGCATATTGCCGACCCGCTGCATGCCGTAGAATTGTTTTTTGAAATCAGCTCCTTTACGGGGCAGCTCGCCGCGGGCTTTGACCCGGAACTGGCGGCTGATGGGCAGGTGATCCGCGACGTCCGGTTTATGGACTGGGCGGATATCGAAGCGCTGGGACCGGCGCAGCGCCACCGCGTTCTGAATATGGCCGGTTCGCTGGCAGGGATTTTTACATTGAATAAGTATATGACCGGCGATCAAAAGCCGGTATGACCATTAAACCAACACGACCCCGACGACGTGGCAAATTCTGAGAACCAGTTAATAGAAGTGATTCCCACGCTGCTGGTAGGAGACAATTCATTCGATGCGGCCAGTATCCCGCTTTGCACGCTCTGTATTGAGCTCGACGAGCGGCGCATTCGTTTTTGTATTGTGCGGGATGAAAATATGGAATGCATCTGGCTGGAAGATTACTTCTTCGAAAATGCACTTACACCTGCCGAAATTTTCGAACGGTTGAAAAGGATTTTCAGCGGACACTTATCATGGTCGTCCAACAACTGGAAAAATGTGCGTGTAACGGTTAATTCGCATGCGTTCACATTGGTGCCGAGCTTGCTCTTCAAGCCGGAATCGGCTTATGAGTATTTGTCGTTCGCATTGGGTAACCCGGTCTCCAAGCATGAGAAAGTGCTTTGGCACGACCTGCCGCTCGTGCATGCACAGAATGTTTTCAGTATCCAGGAGCTTTGGTATGATTGGGTTGTAAACCATTTCAGTTCCTCCACGGTGACCTTCTACCACCTCACGAGTGCATTGGCGATCGGTTCGCTGGTGAACCACGTGGAGCACCAGGAAATGCGGATGATGTCGCTGTATTTTGAAAAGGACCATTTTACACTAGTGGTCAGCGAAAGCCAGCAGCTGGTACTTTGCAACCGTTTCAAATATGCGCAAACGCAGGAATTGGCCTACATTATTCTCTTTACATTAAGCCAGCTCAATATCCTGCCGGAAGAGGTAAAGGTGCTTTGCTATGGCGAAATCGCGCCGGTTTCGGATTCCTATCACGAATTATCGCGATTTTTTCCCAATTTACACATGGGCACGCGGCCCACGACGCTGAAATACAGCCCGCAATGCGCGGAAGTGCCCGGGCACCGGTATTTCGGGTTGTTCAATACCTATCTCATATCGTCTTAATACCGCCTCCTATGAAGCGCATTGCTCTATTTCCGGGGTCTTTCGATCCTTTCACCAAGGGTCACGAAGATATCGTCCTGCGCGGGTTGCGGTTGTTCGATGAAGTCGTGATCGGGATCGGCAATAATGCCACGAAAAAGCGCTACTTCCCGCTCGATGTGATGAAGGAAATGATCGAAAAGACGTTTTCAGCACAGCCGAATGTGAAAGTGATTACGTACGACGACCTTACGGCGCATACGGCGCGCGAGCTCGGCGCGAGGTTTCTTTTGAGAGGGCTGCGCAATACGACCGATTTCGAGTACGAAAACGGCATTTCGCAGGTGAACCGGTACTTGTACGAAGAGATCGAAACCGTATTCCTGATCACATCACCGAGCCTGGCGCCGATCAGTTCGAGCATTATCCGCGACCTGCACCGTTATGGACAGGCCGTGGACAATTTTCTTCCTTATTCGTTATCGGAGTTAAAAAAGGCAGAAGAAGCCCATTAACCCGTTTTTACGATTCTTTCAGATTGTGGATTTTGTTGAGGCTGTCGACCACGTAGCGGATCGAGCTGTATGAATTGATCAGCAGCGATTTTACCTCCGCGGGCTCGTACCAGTCGAGCTTTTCGATCTGCTCCTCGGCCTGCGGCGTCATGTTCGAATCGTCGAGGCAGTCGAACAGGTACCATTTCGTACGTTTCAGAATGCGGCTGTTATTGAGCGTATAGGTGTGCCAGGTGGTGCAGATCTTGTCACGAATGAGCGATTTTACGCCGGTTTCCTCCTCAATTTCGCGGGTAGCGGCCTTTTTGGAATTCTCGCCTTTATCGAGCTTACCCTTGGGCAGGTCCCACATTTTGCGGCGGTACATAAAGAGCCATTTGCCTTCCTTCACCACCACGCCGCCGGCTGCTTTGATCACCTTGTATTGTGCCTTGATCCGGTCTTCCACTTCCGATTTCTCGCGGGTCGCCAGCGTGATCGAAAGCATATCTTTCGGAAACTCTTTTTCGAGCATCTGGATCACCTGGATGGCGCTGGTAGCCGTCGAATTCAGGAACAGCACATGGCCCGTCAGCATGCTCCGCTGCAACTTTTCCAGCCTCAGGTCTACGATATGTTCGAAGCGCGAAGTTTCGGCGGCTGACAGCTGGTTGGTCCTTACAATTCTGACCGGACGGTCGTCGAAAAAAATGATCATTTTGGAATGGGTACGTGAATGGATGGCAAAATTAAGTAAAGAGTTTAGTTTAGGCAGAGATTATTATTGATAAATTTGCGCTTGTAACAACTAACCAGTTCTTGGAACTCCTTATAATTCTACTTCTGGTGCTGCTCAATGGCCTTTTTTCCATGTCAGAGATTGCACTGGTTTCCTCCCGAAAATCGCGTCTCGAAGCAGCAGCAAAGAATGGCGATTCGAGCGCCAAAGCCGCATTAAACCTCGCCAATTCTCCTACCAAATTCCTCTCCACCGTCCAGATCGGCATTACGCTCATCGGTTTGCTGACCGGTATGTACAGTGGCGACAATATCACTTCCGATTTTGAGCAAATTATTGCCCGCGTGCCTGCATTCGTGCCTTATGCGCACTCGCTGGCGGTAGGTACCGTGCTCGTCGTGATCACTTATCTCTCGCTCGTTTTGGGCGAGCTTGTTCCCAAGCGTATAGGCATGTCGAACCCGGAGGCTATTTCCAAGGTAATGGCCACACCGATGAACCTGCTATCCAAAGTGACGGCGCCGTTCATTGCGTTGCTGGGTTTTTCAAGTGATCTCATTATCAGGGTTTTAAATATCAAACAAAGCGAGAATTCCGTCACGGAAGAGGAAATCAAAAGCCTCATCCAGGAAGGTACTTCCGGCGGTGTTTTTGAGGAAATCGAGCAGGAGATCGTGCATAATGTGTTCCAGCTCGGCGACCGCAAGGTAACTTCGCTGATGACCAACCGGCAGGAAATCATGTGGCTCGACCTGGAAGATACCGTCGAAGAGAACAAGGCCAAGATCCTCGACTCACGGCATTCCATCTATCCGGTGTGCCGCGGTAATGTCGACGACGTGGTGGGTTTGGTGTATGTCAAAGACCTTATCGCCACCGATCTGGAAGTGCAAATGGCGCATTTGAATGCCATCATGCGCGATCCCGTGTATTTGCCCCAGAGCAACCGCGCTTACCAGGCGCTGGAAAAATTCAAGGAACAGCGGGTGTATTTCGGCATTATCGTCGACGAATACGGCGGTACGCTGGGCGTGGTGACGATGCACGATATTATGGATGCGCTTGTGGGCGACATTTCCGAAGACATCGAGGAAGCCTCCGAAATCATCCGTCGCGACGACGGTTCTTACCTCATCGACGCGCAGCTGCCGTTCGATGACTTCGTGCAGTATTTCAATCTCAATATCCCCGATAGCGAGCGCCGGGAGCTCGTGGGCTTCAATACCCTCGGTGGTTTCGTGCTGCATATCCTTGAAAACATCCCCCAAACCGGTGAGAAGTTCAGCTGGAAACAGTTTGAGTTCGAGGTCATTGATATGGACCGCAGCCGGATAGACAAGCTCTTAGTAACCAATTATAACAAACAGGAAGAACCCGAAGATTAACCATGTCGAACGATCTGGATATTAACAAACGAATCGCCGAGCTGCTGCTCGAAGCGCAGGCCATCAAGCTCAGTCCTGCAAAGCCGTTCCAATGGAGCTCCGGCTGGTTTTCACCGATTTACTGTGACAACCGCGTCGCATTGTCGTACCCCGACACCCGCACGTTCATCAAGAAAACGCTTGCCGAGCTGATCCGTGAAAAGTACCCCCATGCACAGGCTATTGTAGGCGTGGCGACCGGCGGTATCGCCCAGGGTGCATTGGTAGCCGACCTGCTCGAATTGCCTTTCGCCTACGTTCGTCCGGAGCCGAAAAAGCACGGAATGGGTAACCAGATCGAAGGACGCCTGGAAAAAGGACAATCGGTTGTGATCGTGGAAGACCTGATCTCGACGGGTGGGAGCTCGTTGAAAACGGTAGATGCCCTCCGTGAAGCGGGAATAGAGGTAGCTGGAATGGTAGCGATCTTCACCTACGGCTTCCAGGTAGCGGCCGACAATTTCACCGAGAAGAAGGTAGAGCTCCACACCATCAGTAACTACAATGCGCTGATCGAAGTGGCTTTGGAGCACAATTATATCGACGCCTCGCAACTTGAGAGTCTATCGGCATGGAGAGTCGCGCCGGAGCGGTGGGGGAAATAGAGGGCAAGGAGTCGGCGGTCAGCGGTCGGCGGTCAGGTATCCGACCGCCGACCGCTGACCGCCGGTGTGACTACTCCCTATGATTATCCAAACTCTCGTAAAGCCCGCCGAATGCTTCTTCCTTGACGCCGTCGGATTTCAGGAATTCGTGGGGGAAGCCTAGTTCGATTTTACTCACTTCATCCAGTTTTTGCAGCGCTTCGGCAGGCAGGCGGAAGTCGAGGCAGCCGAGCGAATCCTTCAACTGGCTTTCTTTCGAGGCGCCGATGATCGGGATCATCACCTGGTTGCGATGGCGCGTCCAGTTGATGGCGACCTGTGCCGGGGTCACCCCCAGTTCTGCGGCCACATCCACGACCGTCTGCGCGATCATGCTGCTTTCTTCACTTCTGCGCGTGCTATTATCGGGTACGCGGCCGCTTTCGCCGCGCAGGTACTTGCCCGTCAATGCACCGCCGCCGATGGCACCCCAAGGGGTTACGGCCAGGTGGAGGGCCTTGGCCATGGGCAGCAGATCACGTTCAGGTGTGCGTTGCAGGAGCGAGTATTCAAACTGAATGGCTGCGAATGCATTCCAGCCGCGGAAATCGGCGATGGTGTTGGCCTGTGAAACGATCCATGCGGGTGTATCGGAAATACCGATGTAATGCACCAGGCCGCGGGTTACGAGGTCGTCGAGGCCACGCATGACTTCCTCCGCGGGCGTCGTATTGTCCCACATATGCACCCAAAGCAGATCTATATACTCGGTATTGAGGCGTTTGAGGCTGGAAGTGACCGAGCGCATCATATTTTTCCGGTGGTTGCCCGAGAAGTTGAGGTCGTCGTTGCGGTCTTTGAGCGTAAACTTGGTGGCCAGCACGAAATGGTCGCGGTCGGTTTCGATGAACTCACCCACATATTTCTCGGAAGTACCCTCGGTGTAGCGGTTCGCGGTGTCGATGAAGTTGCCGCCCGCGTTGGCGAATGCTTCGAAAATCTTGAAGCTCTCGTGCTTGTCAGCGCCCCAGCCCCATTCTTTCCCGAACGTCATGGCACCCAGACAAACCTCCGATACCCGCAATCCCGAGCGGCCTAACAATTGATAACGCATAGTAATTTACTGATTATTTTGAGTGAAGATATAGCCCATGAAACTTACCTGTCCAGGTTGATTTTTGTCCTGCAAAGTTATATCCTTACCCGCCAAATGTATTTATATTGTAACAAATTTTGGATCTTTTACACCACACTCAATGATCGACGTTTCCTATCCTTATTTTGATACCAATCTTAGCTGGCTTTCGAATAATTACAGGTTGTTGCTGGAAGCAAACGACGAAACGGTACCGGTAAGGGAACGTTTACGGTTTTTGGGAATATATGCCTATCAAACGGAGGAGTTCTACCGCGTGCGTATCCCGAACCTGCTGGCGATGGGCGAGGTAAGCAACGATATCCGCTCGAAGCTGAACATTTTCCCCGAGTCGCTGCTTGAACACGTGTACGAAACGGCTGAAAACCAGCTTCGTGAATTCAACGACATTCTTGCCACCCGCATTCTGCCCGCATTGCTTGAACAGGGCGTGCATTTTTACTACCGCGAGGCATTCGTGCCCGAGCATGCCGCATTTGCCCGGCGCTTTTTTATCGATCACCTTTTTCGCTACCTGCAACCGGTTTTTCTAGACAGCCGGCGTTCGCTGAAAACGCCTGCATTCGAATCCAAACAATTATACCTGATCGTACGCATGCAGCACCGGCAGGACGCGGAAGAGGACTGGTATGCGTCGGTGAATGTGCCAGCGGAGCCTCATGGCCGGTTTCTGGAACTGCCTGAGTGGGAGGGAAGGCGGCACGTGGCCTTGATGGAAGATGTGATCCGCGAAAACCTGCCGGTACTTTTCCCGGGTTACCAGATCCTCGAAAGCTACGCCTTACGCGTGGAGCGCGAGACGGAGCTGTCCATTGAAGACGAATACCCGATGCAGGTGGCGCAGCGCATTCTCAAACAGCTCGAAAAGCGCAATTTTGTGCAGCCCTCGCAATATTTTTATGAATCGGGTATGCCGCTGTACTTTCGGGAATACCTCGTGAGCAAAGTGGCGGCACCCATGCACGATTTCCACGAACGGGGAGAATACCTGTTCATGCAGGACCTGGCAAAGTTCCCGGCACTGTCGCGACGGCTCGATTATCCCCACCAGCGCCCCGTCCAGAACCCGGAGTTCGACGATACGGAATCCGTTTTCGAGTCGATCCAGCAGGGCGACCAGATGCTGCATTTGCCTTATCAGTCGTACGAACCTATCGTACGGTTTTTCAATGAGGCCGCCGTGGACCCGCATGTGCGGGAGATCCACGTTTCGTTGTATAAAATAAGCCCTAATTCTTTTATTCTCAACTCGTTGATCAGTGCTTCCAAAAACGGCAAGCGTGTGACTACCTACGTGGAGCTGAACACCAAGCTGGATATTCAGGAGAACCTGCAATGGTCGAAGAAGATGCGGGATGCGGGCGTGAAAATACTGTTGAGCGTACCGGGGCTCAAAGTGCATGCGAAAATGGCATTGGTGAAGCGCAAGGTGCAAAAGGGCTGGGAGCGGTACGCATTCCTGGGAACGGGCGGCTTTTACCGGCTTACGAGCCGCGAAATCGTGGATCACGCATTGCTGACCTCGCACCGCGAGCTAACCAACGAGCTGGAATTGCTCTTCGGCTACCTTTCCACGCAGGACGAGCCGAAAAAATATAAATATTTGCCTTTCAATAACTTATATGTGACACAGTTTAACCTGCAAAAGCGGCTGCTCGACCTTATGGACCGGGAAATCGCCAATTGCAATGCAGGTTTGAAATCATTTATCACAATTAAAATCAACCAGTTGCAGGACCATATCCTGATCGACAAATTGTACCAGGCCGGCCAGGCAGGCGTGCCCGTACATGTGATCGTGAGCGAGAGCTGCGGCTTGATCTCCGGCCTGCCGTCGATCAGCGATAATATCGTCGTGAGCAGGCATGTGGACCGGTACATCGAAAACACGCGGATATTCCATTTCGGAAACCGCGGTAACGACGAGATTTACCTCACTTCCTGCGACTGGACGCACCGGAACCTGCACCGGCGGATCGACGTTTGCTTCCCTATTCTGGACGAAACACTGAAAAACCAGATGCGCACGGTGCTGCGGAATTACGTGAATGACAACCAGAAATCGGTGCGGCTGGACCTTTATCAGAACAATCTGCGCATCCCGGACGACTCGCGCGGGAAGGTGCGCGCCCAGGAGGCAAACTACCGGCTGGTGGAGAAAATCGAGCGCAACGGACTGTCGCGACGTTCAGAAATATAACCTTTCCGGTGGCTTAAAAAAATTTTATCAGCATTAAATTTCTGAATCGCCTGTAAGATTTAATTGACGGTGTTTGTAGAAAAGGTAAAGAAATTTTCGCCCCCTTTTTCGTTCCGACCCATTGCCTGGGCTTGAAGTGTATGGGGTATATCATTATATTTGAGAACATATCATTCTGAATCAATCCTAAAAAACTTTTTAAGCATGGGAATAGTAGAGCGACGAGAGCGGCTTAGAATACAGGTACGCTCAGACATCGTCAAGACAGCCAAGGACATAGCCCGCGAAGATGGCTGGACGGCTGTTTCGATTCGCAAGATTGCAGATGTGATTGAATACAGTCCGCCTATTCTCTATGAGTACTTCGAAAGCAAGGACAAGCTTCTGGAAGCCATCCGTTTGGAAGGATTCGACTATTTGCAAACGGAGTTTGTGAAGATAAAGGGCCATTTCAGCAACCCCCAGAAGCAACTGGTGGAAGTTGCGCAGACGATCTGGCATTTCGCGGTCGAAAACCCGGAGGTTTTTCAGGTAATGTTCAACCTGGAAGGCGCCTATTGCGATTCGAAAAAGGCCTATTCGCAGGCTATGAGCATTAAAAATAACCCCGTGTGGGAAATGATCGCAGGGCTGCGTCCGAAGTCGGGCGACCTTGTTACCAAAACATATTATGAATGGTGGTGCCTAACCTTCGGGTTTATCAGCATTACCATGACCACCCAGCCCCGTTACGCATTTCCGCAGGCCGAGCCGGTCTATATGGAAGGAATCCGGAGATTTATCCGGAGCATTATGTAACAGAAGGAGCTGAATGCTGGCGTATCTCTATTTTGCTCTGGTGGTAAACCAGCGAAAATGGGGGTACGCTTTTCGTTAACCAGGCATTCCCGCCGATGATCGAGTCGTGGCCGATCACCGTTTCGCCGCCCAGGATGGTCGCATTGGCGTACACCACCACATTATCCTCGATCGTCGGATGGCGCTTATGCGATGCGAGCGACTTCGAAACGTGGGTCGCACCGAGGGTCACCCCCTGATACAACTTCACATTATTACCGATCCGCGTCGTTTCACCGATTACGACACCCGTGCCGTGGTCGATGAAAAACGAATGGCCGATGGTCGCATTCGGATGGATGTCGATGCCCGTCTGGCTATGTGCAAACTCCGTGAGCATGCGGGGTACAAGCGGAATACCGGCTTTGGCGAACGAATGTGCGAAGCGGTAGGTAGCAATGGCCATAAAGCCGGGGTAGACGGAAATCACCTCTTCGATGCTCACGGAAGCCGGATCGTTATCGGTAATCGATTTGGCGTCGGCCAGGAGCGCTTCATAGATGTCCGGGATTTGCGCGAAAACGTCGTCCAGGATTTCCTCCGTGTCGCGTTCGAGCTGTGGCAGGAGTGGTTGCAGCATGCAGCGCAGGTCGTTTCGCAAATCGGCATATTTCATTTCGAGGTCCTTGGCGGGGCAGCTGGGGCAATCCTTGCTGATCGGGAAGAGAAAATTAATCAGGTTTTGGATAAATTTCCCCGCGTCCTGCCGGGACGGCAGCTTGTACCTGTATTTGTCGTTCTGCGCCGTAAGACGCTCAAAAAAAAGTGCTTGCTGGGTGGTTGTCATCAAAAATAGAGGTTTAACTACGCCGTTAAACGATTACTGGTATTGCTTTTGAATATCCAACAACGAAATGCACCGAAAAATTTGAGGGAATCTGTTTTCTTTTTAAAATGGGCCAGATTCCCACATTTTCTACCGATATTATCGTATATTGAAATATACTGTGAATTTAGGAAATAAGGCAAGATTCTTTACGGCGTATGTTAAGTTTTAAATTGCTTCGTTCGGTTATTCTGTTCCTTTTCTTATCCGCATCGCTGAGTTCCTGCTTCTCCCGGTACATTATTTCAGCGAAGGAAGTACGGCGTCACTATGCGGAAAAAAAGGTCAAACCGAAGGAAATTTTCATCAGGAACGACACACTTTCCCTCTCGCTTGCGAGCATGGGCGCGGACACGCTGCCGATGCTGCTGCTCATTCACGGAGCACCCGGCTCGCTCTGGGGCTACATGAACCTGATGGATGACGAGGACCTGCAAAAGCATTTTCACATTGTGTCCGTTGATAGGGTCGGCTATGGTAAATCGCGCCTTAAAAAGCGCCGCTACGTCACGTCCATCGAAACGCAGGCCAATGCATTGCTGCCCGTTTTCTCCCTCAATAAAAGCGACCAGAAGGTGATTGTGCTCGGCCGCTCTTATGGTGCGCCCATTGCCGCCAAACTGGCCTCCATGGCACCCGAGCAGGTCAAGGAACTCATCATGGTATCGCCCGTGATCGACCCTGAAACGGAGCGGTTCTTCTGGTTTTCGAAATGGGGGAGGATGAGTTTCGTGCAGCTGTTCCTGCCGAGGGCATTCAATGCGGCCACCGCCGAGAAATACAGCCACGCCGACGAATTACGCAAGCTGCTCCCGGTTTGGGAGAAAATCCACGTGCCTACCACCGTCATCCAGGGCGGTAACGATTGGATCGCCGATCCCTCTAACATCGATTTTGCCAAAAAACATATCAAAAGCAAGCGGGCGCAATACATATTCCTGTACAATGCAGGGCATATGATCACATTCTCGCACGCGGCGATGATCAAGGAAATGCTGCTGAAAAGCCGGTTGTTCCAGGATAAGATCACGGCCATTGGGGTGGACCTCAAAGGCGGCGAAATCGGTAACTGAGATTTTTGAAATATCCGGAAAAAGAAAGCGGCAGATCACAGGACCTGCCGCTTTTCTATTAATAATTAACCTATGGTATTACGTGAAAAGTGCATTTCACCTAAAACAACTATATCCATAGGACGACATTCGTGCACGTTACCATTACAGGTTTAGTACATTATTTCACGACTTTTTGCGTCACCGAATCTTTCGTGTTGCTGGCGCGGATGAGGTACATGCCGCTCGCAAGCTGCCGGAGGTCAAACTCTTCGTGCACGGCGATTTGCGGCGTTTTGCTAGCGATCTCGCGCAGTACCCGGCCATTCATATCGATCAGCTGCAGGCGGATAATGTCGCGCTGCTTGCTGTATGCTTTCACGGTTACAAAATTCTCTGCGGGAACAGGGTATGCCTGAACTGCCATCGTCACTTCGGCAGATTTTACATCCGGCGTAGCGGTAACTATATCCCCATATTCAGCTGATACATAAGGGGGTACCTGAACTGTCTGGCCGGGCTTATCAACGACCGTCACGACGCCTTCGCGGTAGGTTTCCGATATTTTCGCGCCGTCGCGCCATTCGATCACCACCATCGCAAAGAGGTAATTACCGACCAATTCCGGGGCCGTCCACACGAGCTTTTGCTGCGCCGCATCTACCCTGAAAGTACCGGTAGCGCTGATTTCATTCGGGAAAAGATAGGTCCGATCGAGCATTCGTACGCCACAGGTACCGGGCGAAGGCCTGCTTACACGCGCGGCACGTACGGTAATGCTGTCGTTGTCGGCGACGGTAGGTTTGAGATCGAGCGAAAATACCTGGCGAACGCCGGCTTCGAATGTAAGGTAAGGTAAAACCGGTGTGGAATTGGGCTGCTGCGTATCGAGTACCGTCCAGATAAACTGCGTCGTTTCCAAGGAATTGGGCAGGTTCAGGATGCCGCCGCTGCGCTTGTCGGTCGCGACGGCGATCTGGTAAATGCCCGTCGAGCGGAAAGTATAATTCCCGCCGTATTCATAAGCCACGACATTGCCGGGAAGTACGCCCGAATTGCTCGTAATGCGGGGGAGTTCGATAATGCCGCCGTCTCCCATACACACCGTAGTCTTGCTGCCCGATTCAGCAGACATGCCGATTGCCTGGTCCACATAAAGCCGCACATTGATCTTGTAAGTCAGGCCCGAAACGTGGGTCGCTATAATTTCCCCGCCTCGCAGGTGCGACGCATATGCGGACGCGGAAAGCAGGATCAGTAAAAGGAAGCTGTAAACTGATTTCATATATAGAGGAAAAGAAGCCGTGAGGTTACAAACTATATGTTCAAAACGTGGGAACGGTTTGATTTTGTATGGCTTCTTTCCAAAACAAATGCAAAAGATACCGAGGGGAAATCCTGTTCTCGGCGGCACTCGGGCTTAGTCCTTATAAATCAGTATTTCGCGACGACCGTCGCTCTTGATATAGCCCCGGTACATGCCCTCGCTGTTGAAAGGCATGGCGATGTTGCCGTCGCGGTCGACAGCGATAATGCCGCCCTCGCCGCCTCTTTCCACGAGTTTTTTCATGACAACTTCGTTCGCGGCATTGTTCAGCGACATGCCTTTGTATTCCATCAATGCAGAAATGTCGTGTGCCACTACCGAGCGGATGAAGTATTCGCCGTGGCCCGTGGCCGATACGGCGCATGTGGCGTTATTGGCATAGGTGCCGGCGCCGATAATGGGCGCATCGCCGATGCGGCCGTAGCGCTTGTTGGTCATCCCGCCGGTAGAAGTGCCCGCCGCCAGGTTACCGAACCGATCCAGCGCGACGCAGCCGACCGTCCCGAACTTTTTGCCTTCCGTGAAGATCAGTTCCTCAGCGGACCGTTGCCCGGTCTTAGCGCCCTTCTTCAATTCCCCTTCCGCCCCTCCTCCCTTTATTCCCTTTCCTCCATCGTCCTTCGCATCATGGTCGAGCTCGGTCTTTTCCTGCTCCTTAGCACGCTGCAATGCCTTGTACCGCGCCTCGGTGTAGAAATAGGAGGGGTCTACGATTTCGAGGCCCTTTTCCTTTGCGAACTGCTCGGCGCCCTTGCCGGCCATCATCACATGTACCGACTGGTCCATGACTGCAATGGCTGCCGATATGGGGTTTTTGATCGTGGTAACCCCAGCCACGGCACCGGCTTTCATAGTTTTGCCTTCCATTATGGCTGCGTCCATTTCATTTTTGCCTTCATGGGTAAAAACGGCGCCCTTCCCGGCATTGAACAGCGGGGAATCTTCCATGACATGAATGGCCGCTTCAACGGCCTGGACACTGGTACCGCCTTGTTTGAGGACTTCATAACCTTTTTCCAATGCAATATTCAGTGCGTCGCGATAGGCTTTCTCGCGTTCCGGGCTCATGTTCGCACGCGTGATCGTACCTGCGCCCCCGTGTATGACGAGGGTGATTTTGTCGGAAAAATCCTGCGCGAATGCTGAAATGCAGCAGAAAGCGCCGAGCAGGGTTAAGGAAAGTTTTTTCATGAAGAAGTAATTTGAGTGAATGTCTCAAATCTAACAACTAAAAGTCGATATCCCTATTCGGCTGATAGCCGGGCGATTTGCATTTTTGATGACGGAAAAGGCCTTTTTTGTGCAGTAGAGCATATTCCGTGGTTACTTTTGGTAGTTCTAACTCAAAATTTATCCAAAAACCGAAACTCTGATGAAGAAAGTAGTGCTTAGCCTGGGAGTGATTCTGGGCAGCCTGTATGGTCCGGCCTATGCGCAGCAATCCGCTGAATGGAAGTATGTGCAAGGCAAGATCGTTACGCCGTGGGCGGAAAAAGTGACCGCGCAAAACCCGCTACCGGAATATCCCCGTCCGCAAATGGTGCGCCCAAATTGGCAGAATATCAATGGATTGTGGAATTATGCCATTGTGCCCGCAAGCGCAGCCGATGCCAAACCGGCCACATTCGATGGCAAGATATTGGTCCCGTTCGCCGTGGAATCCGCCCTGTCCGGCGTCGGTAAAACGGTAGGCAAGGACAGCGTTCTCTGGTACCAGCGCTTCATCGATTTTGCACCAAAACTGAAAGACCAGCGTGTGCTCATCCATTTCGGCGCGGTAGACTGGAAAGCGGAGGTATTTGTCAATGGCAAGCCGGCCGGAAGCCACCAGGGCGGCTACGATCCATTCTCATTCGACATTACCGACCTGCTTGCGAAGAAAAAACAGCAGGAAATCACCGTCAAAGTCTGGGACCCGAGCAGCGACGGACCTCAGCCGCGGGGCAAGCAGATCAAGAACCCGCACGGCATCTGGTACACACCGGTGACGGGCATCTGGCAGACGGTGTGGCTCGAAACGGTCGCTACCAGCCACATTACGAAAGTGACACCGGTGGCCGATATCGATAAAGGCACATTGACCGTCAACACAGAGGTGGCCGGCGCCAGTGCAACCGACAAAGTGAAAGTCGCCGCGTGGGACGGCGTAAATAAGGTGGCCGAACAGGAAGTGGCCGCCAACCAGCCTGCGACATTGACCATCAGCGACGCGAAACTCTGGTCGCCGGATGCGCCCAACCTGTATAACCTGACCGTGAGCCTTACCCGCAACGGCAAGGCGGTGGACGAGGTGAAGAGCTATGCGGCCATGCGCAAAATAGGGGTGCAGGTGGATGAAAACGGCATCCAGCGCATGACTTTGAACAACAAATTCCTCTTCCAATATGGGCCGCTCGACCAGGGCTGGTGGCCCGACGGCCTCTACACGGCGCCTACCGACGAGGCATTGAAGTTCGACATCCTGAAAACGAAGGAAATGGGCTTCAATATGATCCGCAAGCACGTGAAAGTGGAGCCTGCGCGCTGGTACCGCTACTGCGACGAGCTGGGTATGCTCGTGTGGCAGGATATGCCGAGCGGCGACCTGGGCAATAACTGGGAAATGCGCCCGGGCATTACCGGCAACGAAACCGACAAGCAGCGCACGCCGGAGTCGGAGAACATTTACAAAACGGAGTGGAAAGCGATCATGGATGCCAACCGTTTCTTCCCGTCGATCGTCGTGTGGGTGCCCTTCAATGAGGCCTGGGGGCAGTTCAAGACAGCTGAAATCACCAACTGGACGATGCAATATGATCCTTCGCGCCTCGTGAACAGCGCCAGCGGCGGTAATTTCGAGCCGGTAGGGCATATTATCGATTTGCACAACTATCCGGCGCCGGTGATGCCGCGTCCTGATTTGTTCGGTCAGAAACAGATTATCGTTCTGGGCGAATTCGGTGGGTTAGGCCTGCCGGTGGACCAGCACGTTTGGCAGCAGAAGGACAACTGGGGTTATCAGAGCTTCAAAAACCAGGAGGAGCTCTACAACCGCTACGCGACGTTCATCGACCGCTTTGAGCCATTGATCAAGAAGGGACTTTCCGCCGCGGTTTACACACAGACCACTGATGTTGAGGTGGAAACCAACGGATTAATGACCTACGACCGTAAGGTGATCAAATTCCCGGAAGCGAAATTGAAACAGATCCATTCGAAGCTCTACGATCCGTCGTTCGTGAAGCTTGGGGGGAAGTGACGGGCTGAAAACGACCGCCAACGGTCAGCCGTCGGCGGTCGTTTTTTCACCAACTCATCGGTCCCCCGTCACTTCCCTTTCATCTGCGCTTCCACGACGGCGATCGCGACCATGTTAACGATCTCGCGCACGGAGCTACCTAATTGCAGCACGTGTACGGGCTTTTTGAGGCCCAGCAGGATCGGTCCGATGGTTTCGAGTTCCGCGGCTTCTTTCAACAGGTTGTAGGCAATGTTACTAGCCGAAAGGTTCGGGAAGATCAATGTATTGGCACCACCGTCCACCAGGTCGCTGAACGGGTGATTTTCTTTCAACAATGTCGTATTGAATGCCAAATGCGCCTGCATTTCGCCTTCCACGATCATAGACGGGTTGCGTTTTTTCAGGATCGCCGTTGCTTCGCGCATTTTGTCGGCGTCGGCGCCTTTGGCAGAGCCGTAATTGGCATAAGTTACCAATGCAATGCGCGGCTGGATATTGAATTGCTCCACTGCCTTGGCCGTCAGCTCGGTAATTTCTACGATGTCATCCACGCTCGGGTCGAGGTTTACCGTCGTATCCGAGAAGAACAGCGGGCCTTTCGGGGTGAGCAGAATATACATACCTGCCACCTTGTTCACGCTGTCCTGCTTACCAATTACGTGCAATGCGGGACGAATGGTATCGGGATAAGTCCTCGTTAAACCGGAAATGAATGCGTCCGCCTCGCCGTTTTCGACCATCATCGAGCCGAAATAGCTTTTAAAGTACATCGTACGGCGCGCTTCGATCGGTGTGAGGCCTTTGCGCTTGCGTTTGTCGTACAGTTTGGCGGCATATTTCTCGATCATCGGATCGCTTTCTTCGGCGCGCGGATCGATGATCGAAACGTCGGCGAGGTCGAGCTTGCTTTCGCGGATCAAATGCAGGATCGTTTCCTTATTACCCAAAAGGATCGGCGTGGCAATGCCCTCGTCGCGCACCTGCTGGGCTGCGCGGAGCACCTGGATATTCTCCGCATCCGCAAATACGACTTTCTTGGGCGACAGTTTCGCTTTGTTCAGGATCACGCGCGAAATCTGTTCGTTGCGTCCCAGGCGGCTCGAAAGCTCCTGTTCGTAAGCATCCCAGTCGGTAATGACCTTGCGCGCGACGCCCGTTTCGATAGCCGCTTTCGCCACGGCGGGCGCCACGGTTGTCAGCAGGCGGGGATCTACCGGTTTTGGAATAATGTAGTTTTTACCAAAGACAATATTCGTCTCATTATAAGCGAGGTTCACGATATCGGGCACCGGCTTGGTAGCGAGGTCGGCCAATGCGTGTACTGCCGCCAGCTTCATTTCCTCGTTGATTTCCGTCGCGCGTACGTCGAGCGCGCCCCTGAATATGTACGGGAATCCGAGCACGTTGTTCACCTGGTTGGGATAATCGGAACGGCCGGTGGCCATGATCACGTCTTCGCGTGCTTCCACAGCGTCGGGATAGGGGATTTCCGGGTTCGGGTTGGCCATCGCGAGCACGATCGGGTCTTTCGCCATCGATTTCACCATATCCTTCGATACGATGTCGGCGGTGGAAAGGCCCAGGAACAGGTCGGCACCTACCATCGCTTCTTCGAGCGATTCGTAAGCTTTGTCGGTCGCGAACTGCTTTTTCATATCGCTCAGGTCCGTGCGGCCATTGTGGATGTGGCCTTTGGTATCGAACATGGCGATGTTTTTCGGATTGGCGCCCAGCGCTAGATACAGTTTCGTACACGATACCGCCGAAGCGCCCGCGCCCGAAACGACGACGCGAATGTCGTTAATGTCCTTATTGACGAGTTTCAATGCATTGAGCATCGCCGCGGCGCTGATGATCGCCGTGCCGTGCTGGTCGTCGTGCATAACGGGGATGTTCAGCTCTTTTTTGAGCCGCGACTCGATTTCGAAGCATTCAGGCGCTTTGATGTCTTCCAGGTTCACGCCCCCGAAAGTGGGTTCGAGGATCTTAACGGTCCTCACAAACTCGTCGACGTCCTTGGTATTGAGTTCTATATCAAAAACGTCGATATCCGCGTAAATTTTGAAGAGAAGCCCTTTCCCTTCCATGACGGGCTTGGAAGCTTCGGGACCGATATCGCCCAGGCCGAGCACGGCGGTACCATTGCTGATCACCGCTACCAGGTTGCCCTTGGCAGTGTATTGATAGGCATTTTCTACATTATCGGCTATTTCCAGACAGGGCTCTGCCACGCCGGGCGAATAGGCAAGCGAAAGGTCGCGTTGGGTACTCGTTTCTTTGGTGGGGATTACCTGTATTTTTCCTGGTCTACCCTTGGAATGGTAGTATAGCGCGTCTTCTTTTCTGATCTTTTTGTTCATACCTGAGTTGACGATGTTTCGCGCTAAGGTACAAACAATCGGTTCACCGCCATGAAATCCGTGCGGGTATTAGCAAGAATTTCACGAGGGTGAACCAATGCGGCCGCGGCCGGCGGTTATTGGAATGTAGAAAGGTCGTCGTCGGCCAGGGAAGGGCTTTTGACCAATTTTTTCCGCTCTTTGACGGTAACAATGCGCTTTTTGAGAAAATAGGCAAATACCATGTACAAACCGAACATGCCGATGTAAATGTACATCGAAGCCGTATTGGTAATATTGCCGTGGAATGCGAAGAACAACGCCGTGTTGATGATCGTCACCATCCAGAGCGTGAACGACGCCCAGAAGTGGTTCAGGCCATTGTCGATCAGGATGTGGTGCATATGGTTGCGGTCGGCCACGAATGGTGAGCCGCCTTTGAAAATGCGGACGATGAACACACGTAATGTGTCGAAAATAGGGACGATGAGCAGCACCATCACGATGATCGGTGCGTTGAAATATGCATTCGGATCGTGCAGGTAGCTCACGTTCAGCGAGAGGAATTCCACCGAGAAGATCGAGAGCAGGTAGCCGACGATCAGCGAGCCGGTGTCGCCCATGAAAATTTTACTCGTTTTGGAAAAATTAAAACGAAGAAAACCCAGCAATGAACCCGACATGGCGAATGCAAGGCAGCCGAATGAAAAATGCTCGTTCGCGATGAACCATAGCCCGAAACCCACACCCGCAATGAGGCTGATACCGCCCGCAAGACCATCGATACCGTCGATGAGGTTGATCGCATTGATGATCGCGATAAATATGAAGACCGTCAGCGGAATGCTGATGAAGTCCGAAACGCCGTGAATGCCGAAAATGCCGTAGAAGTTATCGACCTTGAAATTGCCCATCGCCACGAGGATCAGTGAAGCGAATATCTGGATAATAAGCTTTTTCGTCGGATCTACCGCCAGGATATCGTCTTTGATCCCCAGGAAAAACAGGATGATCACCCCGGTCATCGCGAGACTGATCAGGTTCGAATCGAGGATGTTTTCCGAATGCGGCCACAGGAAATAGGCGATCAGCGTGGCAGCGAAAATGGCGATACCACCTAATGTGGGTGTTTCCGTTTCATGCGAACTCCTGAAACCCGGCTTCGCTGTGAGATGCAGCAGGTTGGAAAGGTTGATGATGATCGGGATCGAAATGATGGACAGGAAACAGGCAATCAGAAACGAAAGGAGGCATTGATAGACGTCGTGGTGGACGAGCGTATTAACGTTCCCCTCGGTCAGAATTTGCAGAGGTAGTTGTAGTTCCATAGTGTCTGTCAAGTTAGCGGAAGTGCGTCGAGGAAGGATAAAAATCCTGATTCAAATGTCGAAATATAAACCAATTAATGAAAAATGCAAATAGCTGAATATCAAAATATTTACTCTGTGGTTTAAGGCACTCGAGGTCACTTCCGGGTCCTAGATAAATTGAATAATTTTTCTTAGCGGTTTCAACCACAGCGTGTAAAACCGTGGTTCCAGATTGTTTATTTTCCACGCCAGCCGGTCGTTCCGGTTGGCTGCAATGCGATTTTTCAGGTTACTGTTGCTGACACCGCCCGCCCGCATTTTCACGAGGGTTTTAGGCACATAGGCCAGCCTTATTTTTCCCCGGTGAACAAAGCGCAGCATCAGCTCGTAGTCGGCCGCGCTGCCCAGGTCCAGGCGAAAATTACCGTGTGTGTCGTATACTGATTTTTTTACAAAAAATGTCGGGTGAGGTGGCATCCAGCCATTTAGAAAAGCGCCGATCTTGTATGCTCCTGAGACCCATTTCCTTTTCACAACCGTTGCATCATTTGCATCAATATATTCGAGATCGCCATAGGAAGCGTCGATGTCGTTGGCGGAAAGTACCGTTGCTACATCCGAAATGACCGATGGGTAAGCATAAAAATCATCGGCATTCAATATTCCTATCACATCACCGGTTGCCAATTGTATGCCTTTGTTCATGGCATCGTAGATTCCGGCGTCGGGTTCGCTCACGAATTGCGCGATTTTGCCGCCATACGATCCGACAATTTCCTGGGTGCCGTCCTTCGAATTTCCATCCACGACAATATATTCAATGTCCGGGAAATCCTGCGCGAGCACGGATTCGATGCAATGACGGATCGTCGCTGCACCATTATAAACAACCGTCAGAATGCTAACTTTCAACTGGTTATAGTTCTTGTTTTGAGATATTTCGCGGGATTTCCCTGGTAAATCCCGTAAGCTTCCAAATGGCCCGTCGCGACCGAACCCACGGTAAGCAGCGCATGTGAGCCTACCTGCACGCCGGGGCAAACCGTCGCTTTGGCACCGATCCAGGAGCCGGGCCCGAGCGTGATCGGCTTCACGATCAGGTCGAAAGCACTTTTCCGGTAATTATGGTTACCCGTAAGTAACATCGCGCCCTGCGACAAGCAGGCATTTGATTCAATAGTCACCAAAGTGAGGTTGTCGATCCACACCTCTTCACCGATCCAAACGTGGTCGCCAATTTGCAGGAACCACGGATATTTGATGTTCACCTTGGGTTTGATCACTACGCCCCGGCCGATCTTTGCACCGAACAGCCTGAGCAGCGCGACCTTGAATGCCGAAGGATAGGGAATGTGTGTGTGAATGAACAAGCGGTTGAGCAAGTACCAGGTTACCAGCTTGGGATAGCTGCCCGGATTATACCAGTCGTTGTTATATGCGGACAGATTGGTTTGGGCTCCTGAGGTCTTTTCCATATTCTGTCCTGAAATGTGAAATAATAGCTTCCTTGTCTTTGCCTACCCGGTGATACACTTCAAAGATTTTGGCATCCACCAGGAAACGGTACCAAAACCCTTGCAGAACGTGCCACATGAGCCCCTTTGTTCCATCCAGGAACCCGAGTTTTACGAAATACCTGAATGTAAAGTAGATAAACGGCCTCGTAAAGAGGGGCATACCCGCATATTTGATTTTGAGAAAACGCGTGCGCTGCTCCTGGCTTCCCCAGAAACTCGGCTCGACGGTTTCCTTGCTATCAAAGTTATATTTAATGTTCAACAGGTCGATGACCTCCCGGATTGCGTAATTGTTATGCTTTTGCGTCCACCAGGTGAGGTTATTGAGGTTGTGATCGACAATGTCGTGCTGTAACTGTGCGGTCGTGCCGCTGCTGAGCTTGATGTGTTCATCCATCCAGAGCTCTTCGCAGATGCCCAGCCCCCGCCGCCACACGCGCAGGAGCCAGATGGGGTAGTACCCGCCCCTTTTAATCCATTTTTCCATGAAAATCACCCGCCGTTTTACGTAAAGGCCGGACACCGTCTCGGGCACCTGCGTGAGCGAGGCATTGAGTTCGGCGGCGAGCTCGGGCGTAATGTATTCGTCGGCGTCCATCCGCATGAGCCATTTCGTTTGAAACGGGCTGTTGCGGATGCCGAAATTGAACTGGAATGCGTATGAAACCCAGGGATTCTGCACAACCACGGCACCGAGACTTTCGGCAATGGCGACGGTATCGTCCGTGGAAAAGGAATCTACAATGAAAATTTGATCGGTAACCTGTAACAGGCTTTGAATGCACCGGCCGATGTGCTTGGATTCGTTGTGTGTTAAAATAATGACGGATAAATCGACCATACGGGTTTGAGAACAGGACCGGGTGTCGTTTACCGTACGCCGGCCGGCAGTTACATTCGCTGCAAATGTAGTTACTTTTTTTGAACTTTCTTGTATTCTTCCAATAACTGATTGGCAACCACCCGAATGTCAAAATTTTCGGTTACCATCTTGTAGGCACGATTTGAGATGGCTTCGGCGTAGGTCTTGTCTTGTAATATTTTAAGAAGCCCGTCGGCCACGCCATCGCTCGTGAGCGGGGTGAGATAGGCCGCTTCATACCGGGCAATGTAATCACCGAAACCCACGCGGTCGGAGACGAGCGCGGGTACGCCGGAGGTCATCGCTTCGAGCACGGCGATCGAAAATCCTTCGGAATAGGAGGGGGACACGAACAGGTCGGCGTCGGCCAATGCTTCCTTTTTGATCGTGTCGGTCAGCATGCCCACCAGCTTGATGCGGTCTTGCAGGTTATGTTTTCGGATAAAATCTTCCGTTTCGGCCTGGTAACCATCGTCGGGGCCTGCTAATATCAGCTGAGCGTTCGGAAGCTGCCGGTGTACTTTCTGAAATGCAGGCAAAAGCAGGTCGAGGCCCTTTTTGATATTCAGGCGCGCCATGAAGAGCACCATTTGCTGGTCTGGAGAAATGCCGTATTTCGCCCTGAAAGTACCTTTTTCAGGCAAATGCGAGCGGGTGTACTCGTCGAGTTTCATGCCGTTCGGCACGATCACCATGTTTTTCGGCCGGTAACCCAGGTACCGGATCACGTCCTCTTCCTCGTCCGTATTGTTGATTTGAATGAGGTCGGCCTTACCCAACAGCCGCTTTTGGTATAAAAACGTGACGAGGTCTTTCTTCCATTTGCTGTGCGCTACGGCCCATTTATCCAGCAAGCCGTGGATCGTGATCACTTTGACGGCTTTGGAAGGGATCAGGAACGGCGCGAGGCTGCCGAAATGCCAGATGCCATGCATATGCACGACGTCGTATTCATGGATATGTTGTTTCAAATATTTGTACAAATCAATGGAGAACTCCCGGTAGAAATTGCTGACGGGCGTCGTGCGCGCCACGCTGATCAGCCGCGCACCTTCGGGCACGGGGTACATTTTCTCGCCGGGGGTCATCGGGCTCAGGATATCGACCTGGTGGCCGCGCTTCACGACCTCCGTGGTGTGGTCGTAGATAATGCGGGCCGGGCCGCCGATTGCCCATGTATATGCACAAATATTCAGTATTCGCATGCTTCGTTCAATATAGTTGTGTTATGCGCCTTTTCGTCCGGCCGCGAGTGCGCGGTAGGTTTCGGCCATTTGCGTGGCCACCGGTCGGGAGGCAAAAGGTGCGATTAATTTCAGAGATTCCGTTCCCATTCCGATTATCCGGTCGAGATTTTGGATAAAAAAGCGGAGATGGGTTTCGAGCCCGGCCAGGTGCGCGTAGTCGAATGTGAAGCCGTTCACGCCGTCGCGCACGAGATCGGGCGCGCAGCCGCAGGTTTTTGAAACGATAACCGGCATGCCGCATACCATTGCCTCGTTCACCACCAGCCCCCAGGGCTCCGATTGGCTCGGGAGTACGAGCACGTCGCTCTGCGCCAGCCAGCGTGGCACCTCGTACCAGGGGAAACCGCCTGCGAAAATGACCTGATCGCCGATTCCCAGTTCAGCCGCCAGCTTTTCCAGCGCGGCACGTTCAGGCCCGTCGCCTACCAGCAGCAGCTCCCAATCCGATGCCGGCCGTTTCGCCGCATGGGCAAATGCCCGCAGTAATGTCGGCAGGTTTTTCTCGGGCGCGAGCCTGCCCACGTATACAAACTTGCGCGTAACTGGTGCTTGCGATGTATTTTTCGCCTCGTCGAACCGCTCCCGTATCACCTGCTCGTCAATCACGGCCGCATTGCGGACTTTGATCGCGCGCTTGGCCACGCCCAGCGTTTCCAGGTAATCGGCCGAGGTTTTGCCAAAGCAGAAAAACGCATTGGCACGGTTCACTATCATTTTTTTGACCAATTCTTTCCAGGAAGACCGGTTATGGTCGGCCGAAGACGATTCCGACGAAATCACAACCGGAACGCCCTTCCAGCGTGCGTAAAACATCAGCAGCACCTGGGCCCAGTCGAAATAGCCGGTGATATTCAGCACATCGGGGCGGTATTCGTCGAAGGTCCGGAACAATGCCGCGCGCCGTTCGCTGAAATTCACCTCGTCGAGTGCGCGGTCAAAAAGAACGCGGTAGGGATATTCGTAGCGGACAGTGCCGCCGGTTTGCATGCCCTTGCGGCTCGCTTCGTACAATGCGATCTGCGCCACGAGCAATTCATCGGAGGCACTGGCCTGTTGGATGGCCCGATCGATCTCGCTGAACAATTTCGATTTGTAATGCGCCCATAATTGGTTGTGGACAATCAGTACGCGCATCATTTACGAAGGTTAAGATATTCCTGGAACAATGGATACAGGTTATCGGCCAAAAAAACCTGGCCGCCGCTATTGAAATGCACGACATCCATCTTGCGGTAACGCGCTTTCGAGGCACCGAACTGAAACTCGTCGATCAGCCGGATATTCTTTTCCCTGGCAAATGCGATGATCTCCTGGCCCTGGTCGTTGAAATGCCCGAGGTCGATTTCCGAGATTTCGGGATGCAGGTAAATGAACATCGGGATATGTTGCTGCTGCGCAATGTCGTAAATCTGCTCGTAGCCGGGGTTAAAGACGAGTCCGGGTTTGCGAATACCGGCTTCGTTCAGCTTTTTGGCCTCCACGGTATCCGCTACCGCTTTCGCATCCGCCTCCACGTGTGCGCTGTCCGTCACGTCAGGTTTGACGATGGCAATTTTTTCCTCTTTTTTATCCGGTTCGGGCGTGAGGAAAAGGGTATCCAGGTAGTAGAAGAAAATCCAGCGGTAGCGGTCCCAGAGTTCGTAAAGGGCTACTTTGTACTGCTTGTTGGGCCAGCCCGGATCGACGCCGACCGGGCTTTGGTGCGACATGATATCGTGCGCGTCGTGACTGCTCGTGACGAGGCAAATCAGTTTCGCCTTGAATGTGCCGTATTTTTTGAGGTAAGCGGCAATGTTGTCCGGCCCCCACGATCCGGCCGAGATATTCAATACCCGGACACGTTTGTTGAAATCTTTCAAAAACCGTTTTTCAAGCAGCGTCGACGCAATGCTGTCCTGATCGGTGAGGCTGCCGCCATTTACCACCGAGTCGCCGATGAGCAATATCACGAGGCTGTCGGTAGGCAGTACTTCCTCGTTCCGCATGGAAAAGCTGTTGGTGCGCAGCACCTGCCCGAACCGTTTTACATCCTGATTGGGCGCGTAGATATATTCAAAATCAGGGTCTGAAACGTAAAGAGGCGAGTTACAAAAGCCGTATTTTACCCTCAATACCACCTCGGTGATCCCCGCAAGAATGACAATAGCAATTAAAAACCTGTAAACAAACTTTAACATCAAGTGAACGTCGTCTGCATCGAATATGACTGCAAATTTAGGATTACTTTTTCCAATTACGGCCTTTTCGGCTGTCGTTAACTAAATATAGCGGCAATTGCGTCCCGTTACGGGATGCTGGCGACCTTCCGCCCCGCTGTTTCCGGCTCTCCCCAATCCGGGAACGTCGCCGATACTACTGCGGTATGGTTCTCAATTGATTTACAGCGTTTAACGGCGTCTGGCACGGGTGTTTTTAAATGCGCCCTTCAAATTAATACATCAATACAAACTAAAAACGCAAAGTCATGAGATGGATAGAATCAAATGCGGGGGTTGCCGATGGCGGCGAGCCCGTGAAGCTTCTGGTACACGAGGTAGGGCAAGGTAAGCCCGTCGTATTTATCTCCGGTTGGCCGCTAAGCCACGAAATGTGGGAGTACCAGTTCAATGTGCTGCCCAAACACGGCATCCGCTGCATTGCATACGACCGCCGCGGTTTTGGTAAATCCGATAAACCGTGGAACGGGTACGACTACGATACGCTCGCCGGCGACCTCAAATCGGTGATCGACGGGCTCGACCTCCACGACGTCACGCTCGTGGGTTTTTCGATGGGCGGCGGCGAAGTGGTGCGCTATCTGAGTAAATACGGAAGCGGGAAGATCGCGAAGGCGGTGCTCGTCAGCACTGTGCTTCCCTATATGCTGCACACCGACGATAATCCCGAAGGCCTGCCGCAGGAAATGTTCGACGGGTTTGTGAAGGATATCGAGGACGACCGTCCCAAGTTCCTCGCCGGGTTCGCGAAGGACTTTTACGGAAACGGATTTATGAACAACGCCGTAAGCGATGAAATACTGCAATGGCACGGCATGCTTGCATTGCAGGGATCGGGCCGGGCAACTACCCAATGCATCCGGAGTTTCAGCGCCACCGATTTCAGGAACGAAATATCGCTGCTGGACATTCCTGTGCTGATCATCCATGGGGAAGACGATAAAACGGTGCCGATCGATGCCAGCAGTAACCGTACGTCGGCCATGCTGCCCGGCGCCGAATACATCGTGTACGAAAGTGCGCCGCACGGCCTGTTCGTGACGCACAAGGAGCGGTTGAACGAAAACCTCGTTCAGTTTATCAACCAGGAAGTGGTGACGATCAGCAACCCGTATACCGACATTGCGACTTAAAGTCGGCGGACTAATGGCAGTTTACCGGCCCGCGGGGAATGCACTCAGGTGTAGTCCCCGCTTTTTTATCCGATCATTTCAATGAGTTCGATGCGGTTACCGAACGGGTCGCGGAACGAGAAGCGGTTGCGGTCGGGGATTTTGCTCTCGTTTTTAACGGGAATACCATGCTGTTCCATCACTGCGCGGGCCGCTTCCAGGTCGGCCACCTCGAAGGCGGGGTGGCGCTGCGACATGTCGTGCACCGCCTCCGCGCGTATGTGCAGCTGAATATCGCCCATCTGGAACCAGATAGCGCCGTTGGGTAGGGGATACCCCAGGTCATTCAGTTCTTCCAGCCCCAGCACACCGCCATAAAATTCCCTGGCCTGCTGCTCCGTCCCCGGCGGGATGCAAAGCATAATATGATCGAGTCGTTTGAATGTAATTTTCATGATCAGGAGTGATTTTCGGGTGTCAAAACTACGTTTTCCATATTTATTTGGCCAGCGGCCCTTTACTGACCTCCTTCCCATCCTTCCAAACACCTTCGATCTGCCGTGTGTTCCGGATGTTGTCGAGCGGGTTGGCGGAGAGGATGAGCAGGTCGGCTTTTTTGCCTTTTTCGAGCGTGCCTTTTTCCTGTGAGATCCGCAATGCCTCGGCGGCGTTGCGGGTACCGATCGTCAGGGCTTGTGCGGGCGTGAGGCCGGCTTGTACCATCAGTTCCATTTCCAGGTGTTCGGTGAAGCCCTGCGTGCGTACCGGAAATGCGCCCGAATCCGTGCCGAGCGCCACCTTGATGCCCGCGTCGTAGATCTTTTTCAGGTTGATGAGCGCCGTTTTGAAAGCCGACATGTTGCGCTGGTAATCCGGCGAGCTACGGATTTTTTCGGCATAGCCTTTATCCGTAATCATTTCAAAAACGCCCGGTTCGAGGGAGGCTTTGAAAAATGCGTCGTTGATCCAGTCGGGATTGCCGGCGTATACAAACTGGTACTCGTCGAGCGAGAGCGTGGGGATGTAGGTCACGTTTTTCTGCTTCATTTTCGTCAGCAAATCCGCGTCCACCTCCTTGTCGCGAATGCTGTGGGCGATAATGTCGATGCCGGCTTCGGTCAGCTTCCGGGCATCTTCCACGTAAAAAAGGTGCGCCGCGACGCGGATATTGCGCATGTGCGCTTCTCGGATGATCGCCTGGTAGATTTCCGGCTTCATTTTCTGCCCATTGCCGCCGTGATCGTCCACCCATATTTTGACTACCGTGGGCTTCACCGCGGCCAGTTTTTCCATCAATCCGGGCACATCTTCCGGGGTATTCGGGCGTAGCAGCAGGTTCATCCACGATCCGGGGTTCGGATCGGGCGTGTTGAAACCATACCCGGCAGAGTAAAGGCGCGCACCCGGCAACTGCCCGTGCTGCGTGGAATCGATGAAGCCGTTGAAGATCAGCGGACGGTCCGTACCCATCGATAGCACGGCGCTCACGCCATAGTCCTGGTATTTTTGGAGATGCCGGAGCAGGTTTTCGCGGGTATAGTTGTCGGCCGATGACGTGGTTCCCTTGAGCGTACCCACGTGGGCATGCGCGCACACGAGCGAGGGCATGACGGTCTTTCCGGTGAGGTCTATCTCCCGCGCGCCCTTGGCCTTAATGCCTTTCCGGATGTCGGTAACCTGGTCGCCGGTGATCAGAATGTCGGTGTTCGTCTTCGCTGGGGAGCCGGTCCCGTCTATGATGGTCGCGTTTTTCAACAGGACGGCAGCAGTTTGGGCGGAAATGCGGGTACAAAACAGCGAGCCCAGGATTGCAAACAATAATGCTGTGTTTTTCATGAATAAGGTGAGTTCAGGAATGTTGGTATGCATTTTGTTTGAAAAACGCACCGCGGAATAGCGGCGCGAAAAATAAAACATCAACACGTAAAAACTAATAACATGGCCAAATATTCGAAAAAAGCCGGCGAAAAGGTGGAGGAAGCCTTACATGAGCAGAAGGAAGGAAAGCTCAAATCAGGGTCCGGTAAGAAGGTGACTTCCAGGAAGCAGGCGATCGCGATCGGTCTTTCCGAGGCGCGTAAGGAAGGTGCCAAAGTCCCCAAAAAGTGAATGGCATAAATGTAGAATTTGTTTTGGAATATGATAAAATTACCTCTTGAAAGCGGTTGCGCTTCCCGAATTCGTTGAATAGGGCTATATTGTACGGGTTAATGAAGCTACCACCGACGTTTCTAATTGTAAGTTTTTTTGAAAATGAATGATCTAAGGAAGGAGCTGTTGAAGCTGCTGCAACAGGATGAGCCTATTTTTGACTTTATCCAGGATTCAGCGACCGACGGATTACTGATTTGGAAGCATTCCGACCCGCACACATATTGGGCCGATGCCAGATTGCGGCAGACGCTCGAAGTGACGCCCGACTTCCGTTCCGGTGCCGATCCGGTCCCGGCGCTCTTTGCCAATCGTTCATTTGTATTCCATATCGACAAGGCCCGTGAATGGTTTCCCGACCATGAAGAGCCGCGCGGAGGCATTCTGCGGCTTCCGCGCAAAGACCTGCAATTTCTCCGGCTGGCCATTACTTCCATAAGTGCGTTCAGTGAAACGGAGGGCTGGCTCATATTATCCGGCTTCCACCGCGACGGCCTCGTGCCCGAGCTGCCGGAGCTGATCCGGAATACCGATCTGAGTAAGCCTTTCCTGAACAGCAATTTTATTTATGTGACCGGCATCGACCTGGAAGGAAACTACAAGTATGTAAACGACCATTTCTGTGAATTTTACGGGCTCGACCGGAGCGAGATCATCGGCCGGTCGTCGCTGAGCGGCGTGGTGCCGGAGGACATCGAAAAATGCCTGCAAGCGGGGGAGCAATGCTTCATCAACCCCGGTACGCCCAACGCCGTGGTCCTGCGCAAATACTCGCTCCGCGACGGCGTCAAAACCACGCAATGGGAGTTTACCGGCATTGCCGACGAGCAGGGCGTAGTGACCGAGATCCTCTGCCTCGGCTTCGATATTACCCAGCAGCTCAAAGTGGAAGAAGACCTTTCGGTACTCGTTTCCAATATGCAGGACGTGCTGTTCACCATCTCCGCGGAGGGCATTTTTACCTACGTGTCGCCCAGCTGGACGGGCATGTACGGGCATTCGGTCGAAGAAACCGTGGGCCGGTCGTTTACGGAATTTATCCACCCCGAGGACTTCCACGTGTGCTTCGAGGCATTGCGCATTACGGCAGAAACGGGTGTTCCCGTGCCCGGCGGTGTCGAACACCGTATCAAGCACCGTGACGGGACCTGGTCTTGGAGCAACACGTCGGCGAATATCGACCCGGTGAGCAAGGAAATTATCCTCACCAGCCACGACATTACCGAGCTCCGCAACTCCCGTGAGCGGCTCAAGGAGCTGGCTGTGGTGGCCTCCAACACGACGGACTACATTGTTATTACCAACAACCAGGGCTACATCACCTGGGTAAATAAAGCGTACGAAACACACACGGGCTATGACCGCAAGTCAGTGAAGGGGAAAAATCCGCTGCTCATGCTCCGGGGCCCCGAAACCGACCCTGATACGCTCGACCGCATCTTTCTGTATTGCAAGGAGAAAAAAGTAGTGCGGGAGGAGTTGCTTTGTTATACCAAATCGGGGGAGAAGTATTGGGTCGATCTCAAAATTACGCCGGTATTCGACGATTACGGTCACTGTACGCATTATGTGGCCGTGGAAAGGAACATTACCGCCCGCAAGGAGGCCGACCAGGAACTGCGCCGCATCAAGGACATTCAGGAGCAGACGAACAGCGTCGCCCGCGTAGGCGGGTGGGAGCTGTATACGCGCACGGGGCAGCTGTACTGGTCATCGACGACGAAGGAAATCCATGAAGTGGAGCCCGACTACGTCCCTGACACCGAAACGGCCATTTATTTTTACAAGGAAGGCCCTAGCCGTGATATGATCTCCGCAGCGTTGGCAGAAGGGCTTGCGCACGGAACATCCTGGGACAGCGAACTGCAACTGGTAACGGCCAAAGGCAAGGAGCTGTGGGTAAGGACAATAGGTAATGCCGAAATGGTCGATGGCTTGTGCGTGCGGCTGTACGGCGCTTTCCAGGACATTACCCATCGGAAGCAGGCAGAGGTGGACATCATGAACTCCGAAGCCAAATTCCGCAGCCTTTACGACTCCACGAGCGACGCCGTGATCCTGTTCGACCATACCGGCTACCTCGATTGCAATGGGGCTGCATTGAAAATGTTCGGCATCGATTCCGCGGAAACATTGCTGAGCATGCCGATGGGCGATCTTTCGGGCCTGAACGACTTCGGGATGGAAGAGAACAAAAGCGATGGCAACCGGCACATCCGCGAGGTATACGAGAAAGGCACCCACAGTTTTGAGTGGAAATACAAGCGCTTTGGCGAATCGAAGGAATCGTTTATCGCCGAGGTGCTGTTGAACCTGATCAAAATCAACGATACGGAGATCATACAGGCGGTGATCCGCGACATTACGCTGCGGAAACGGGCGGAGCTCGAACTGCTCGAAGCCCGCGAACATGCCGAGGCGGCCAGTAAACTGAAATCCGAGTTCCTGGCCAACATGAGCCATGAAATCCGCACGCCGCTGAATGGCGTGGTCGGGTTTACGGATTTGCTCATGAAAACCAATCTCGACGAAACCCAGCAGCAGTATATGTCGATGGTATTCCAATCGGCCAACTCGCTGATGGACATTATCAACGATATTCTCGATTTCTCGAAAATCGAAGCCGGAAAGCTGGAACTCACGCCCGAGAAGGCCGATATGCTGGAAATCTGCGGACAGGTAGCCGATATGGTTACCTATCAGGCACAGCAAAAGCACCTGGAAATGCTGCTGAACATCCCGGCCGACATTCCGAAAGTGGTATGGTGCGACTCCGTCAGGCTTCGGCAAATCCTCGTAAACCTGCTCAGTAATGCCGTTAAATTCACCAGCGAGGGCGAAATCGAGCTGAAAATCGAGCTTTTGAACAAAGTAAGCGGCATGGATTACACCTTCCGTTTCTCCGTACGCGACACCGGTATCGGCATTGACCCGCAGAATCAGCGCCGCATTTTCGAGGCATTCTCGCAGGAAGATTCATCTACCACGAAGCGTTTCGGCGGCACGGGATTGGGGCTAACCATTTCAAACAGCCTGCTTGGGTTGATGGACAGCCGTTTGCA
Organism: Dyadobacter beijingensis DSM 21582; assembly: GCF_000382205.1. GTDB lineage: Bacteria > Bacteroidota > Bacteroidia > Cytophagales > Spirosomataceae > Dyadobacter > Dyadobacter beijingensis. The sequence goes on along the minus strand of NZ_KB907789.1, from coordinate 531,504 downwards.
GCTGATCAGCGAGCCGGAAAAAGGCAGCACCTTCTTTTTCGACGTCACCTTCCGGGCCGTGGAAGGCGAGGACCGGTTCGAATGGGTGAATGCAGCGCAGATCGAAAAAGTACTCATCGTGGACGATAATGCCCACAATGGCCGGATTTTACAGGATATGCTGGGCAACAAGCGCATTGCATCCGACTATATCCGCAGCGGGCAGGAGGCGCTCGCACTACTCGAAGCGGGTAAGCAATACGATGTGGTGCTCATGGATTCCCAGATGCCGGGATGGGACGGGATCGAAACAATCAGGAGGCTGCGCAAGCTGGAAAACGGCGGCGTAAGGCAGCCCATCTTTCTCCTGAACGATGCCTTCGACGAGGAAGCATTGCGCTCGTTCGGTAACGAATTGGATATCAAGCATTTTTTGGTAAAACCTGTCAAGATACAGCAGCTGTTCCACGCCTTATCCGACTTCGGCCTCAAAGCCCGGAGCACCCATGAGCAGGCCGCGCCGGTCGCTGCCGAAGAGCCTTCGGGCGAGTCGGCGCAAAGCGGGGAAGTGAAAGTGCTCATCGCGGAGGATCACAAGATCAATATGCTGCTCGTGAAATCGATGTTAGGCAAGATATTGCCCAACAGCCAGCTGATCGAGGCGGCGAATGGGAAGGAGGCCATTACGGCATTCCGCGAAACCAGCCCGGATATCGTGTTTATGGACATTCAGATGCCTGAAATGAACGGCTATGAGGCCACACGCGAGATCAGGCATGCGGAAGGTCGTACGCGCGTACCCATTATCGCGCTCACCGCCGGTACGGTCGTCGGCGAGCGCGAGAAATGCATGGAGGCCGGGATGGACGACTACCTCACCAAGCCGGTACTTAAAGACACATTGGAAGCGGCGATCCGCAAATGGCTTTACAAGAATTAGCCATTCACCACCTGTCCGCCATTCGGGTGAAGTACCTGCCCGCTCATGTACGAGGCGTCCTCGCTCGCGAGGAACACATAGCACGTAGCCACTTCGCAAGGCTGTCCCGGCCTTTTGAAAGGGGTGTCCTTACCAAACTTCTTCACCCGTTCGGAATCGAATGTCGAAGGAATGAGCGGCGTCCAGATCGGCCCCGGCGCTACCGCATTCACGCGGATGCCCTTATCGGCCAGGTTACCAGCCAGCGAGCGTGTGTATGCCACAATCGCCCCTTTCGTTGAAGAATAGTCGAGCAGCGACGGGCTGCCGTGGTAGGCTGTTACCGACGTGGTGTTGATGATGGTATCGCCGTGGTCCAGGTGCGGTAATGCGGCCTGCGTGAAGTAAAAGAAAGAAAAGATATTCGTCGCGAACGTGTCGCCCAGCTGCCCGGCCGAAATGTCGTCGATATTATCCTTCGGGTGCTGCTCGGCGGCATTGTTGACGAGGATATTCAGCTTACCGAATTCACTGATCGCGCGGCTTACTGCTTCTTTGCAAAATGCCTCGCTGCGGATGTCGCCCTGGATGAGCAGGCAGGATTTGCCTTCCGCTTCCACCATAGTTTTCGTATCCGCCGCGTCCTGGCCTTCATCGAGGTACACAATGGCGACGTCGGCGCCTTCCCGTGCGAAATGCACGGCCACGGACCGGCCTATGCCGCTGTCGCCGCCGGTAATGAGCGCCGTTTTGCCTTGAAGCTTGCCGCTGCCGCGGTAGTTGTCCCGGATCACCACCGGTGCCGGGTCCATCATTTCTTCTATACCGGGCTGCACATCTTGTGTCTGGCCACGGGTGTCGATATCGAAATTCATATTTGTCAAATGGTTTGTGAGTGCGGCGCATTGCCCAAAACCAGTGCCAGCGGCCCGGGTGGCGCAAATGAGTAAAGATTTGCACACCGCAGCGTGGCCGGCAGGGCTCCCGATCCTTGCTTTTGCGTAGCCGGATGCGTTCGGCATGGTTATTAATGCTAGCGTGCCGGTGCGGCCGACAATGGCCGGCAAATGCATAGCGCTATGGATCAAAAGCAAGTAGTAATCGTCGGAGGCGGTTTCGCGGGCATTAATCTGGCCCAGAAACTGTCCCGCAACAAGGCATTTCGGATTGTATTGGTGGATAAGAACAATTACAATTTTTTTCCGCCGCTGCTCTACCAGGTAGCCACGGGCTTTCTCGAAGCCTCGAATATCAGCTACCCGTTCCGCAAGTTTTTTCAGGAGAAAGACAACCTGCGGTTTAGTTTCGGGGCGTTCCGGGAAGTTTTTCCCGAAGAAAAAAGGATTTCCACAGACAGCGGTGACATTCATTACGATTACCTGGTGTTTGCTACGGGCACCGAAACCAATTATTTCGGCATGGAGAATGTCCGTCAGAATGCCGTTCCCATGAAAACCGTCCAGGATGCGCTGGCGCTGCGGAACCACGTGCTCCGGCTCAAAGAAGAGGCCGTGAAAGAGCGCGACCTGGCGACGCGTAAGCGACTGTTGTCGATCGTAGTGGCCGGTGCGGGACCCACGGGTGTGGAGGTCTCGGGTATGCTGGCCGAAATGCACAGGGGTATTTTCAAAAAAGATTACCCCGAATTAAAAAGGGAAGAAGTGCAGATATACCTCGTGGACGCATTGCCCGTGGTGTTGAACCCCATGAGTAAAAAGTCACAGGAAGAAACGCTGGCAGAACTGCGCGGCCTGGGCATCGAGGTACTCCTCGACCATGCCGTGAAAGATTACCAGCATGGGGTTGTAACATTCGCCAATGGCAAAACCATCGAAACGGAAACGCTTATCTGGACGTCGGGGGTGACGGCCACGGCATTGCCCGGCCTGCCCGCGGACGTGCTGGGCAAGGGTAAGCGGGTGCTGGTAGATGCGTATAACCGCGTGAAAGGCTTCTCCGACATTTTTGCCATTGGCGATATTTGTTACATGGACGCCGACGAAAACTTCCCGAACGGCCATCCGCAGTTGGCGCAGGTGGCAATCCAGCAAGGCCGCAACCTGGCGCACAATCTGCCGATATGGCTGGAAGGACGCTCACCGAGGCCATTCAGGTATGTCGATAAGGGGACGATGGCCATTATCGGGATCAACAAAGCTGTGGCCGACCTGCCGCGCTTGCATTTCAAGGGGTTTATCGCTTTCTTTCTCTGGCTCGTTGTGCATTTGTTCTCGCTGATCCGCTACCGGAACCAGGTCAAGACGCTTTACAACTGGATGGTGGCATTCTTCACGCGTGACCAATCGCTGCGGTTCATCATGGACGCCAAGCCGGAAAAGCCGGCTTAACGACCGGTCGTATTTAATTTAACACTGTAAAATTTAGTTGTATTGCCCTATGATCCAGACCATTGCAGATTCGTCACATTACCCGTTCGAATGGATCGACGTGACGAACCCGGACGACGACGAACTCAAACAGATCAGGCAAAAGTATGCGCTGCACGAATCGTCCATCAAGGACTGGCTGCAACCCGATCACCTGCCCAAATACGAGGATGTCGGCAAATATGTCTTCATTATTTTCAGGATGCATTGCGAAACCGTGGGCGCGGAGGCCGATACCGTGGCCGAGCTGACCGATAAGCTGGCCATTTTCATCACCAAGGACGTCGTCATTACCATGCACAAGCGGCAGTGGGACGGCCCCGAAGCGATCCTGAAAAACCAGGTGGACCAGCACGATTGCGAGGATACATTACATTTAGTGAACGAGATCATCAAAAGCTGCATTGCCACCTATGAGGCGCCGTCACAGAAGCTGACGAAGGATATTGAGTACTACGAGGAAAATATGTTTCTCAAAAACCGGAAAGCATCGCTGCTGAAAGGACTTTACTATTTGAGAAGAAGGGTGGAAGTGACGCGCCGCATTCTCATGCTCTCGCACGACATCGTGGACAAGATGGATAAGCCCGGCCATTCGAACACCTACACGCGCGACACGCGTGACCTGTACGTGAAGCTTCACAACATTTACGACACGCTTTTCGAGAATATGAACCATCTGGTAATGGTCTATTTCTCGATTTCTTCCCAGCGGACCAATGAGATCGTGCGGGTGCTTACGGTATTTTCCGTGTTTTTCATGCCGCTTACATTCATCGTCGGCATTTACGGGATGAACTTCGATTTTATGCCCGAGCTGCGCCTGAAATGGGGTTATCCCGGCGTAATGATCCTCATGGGTGCCATCACTTTCGGTATTTATGTGTGGTTTAAAAGGCGGGGATGGCTGTAATGCGTGGCATCAATGCATTTAACCCCTATTTTTGCCTCCCTATCGTCCCGAATCTATGAAGCAAACCCTTACCCGACGCCTGTTTTCGCTGTTTCTGTTGCATTGTCTCGTCCAGCTGCTTCCCGCACCCGCTTGGGCGGCCATTCCCAAGGCACCGACGGCGCTCACGGCAACCGCCGCTTCGGCGACGCAGATCAACCTGGCGTGGACCGATAATGCGACGGACGAAACAGGTTTTGAGCTGGAAAGATCTGCCGACGGGCAAACATTTACCAAACTCACAGACCTCGGTCCGAATGTAAAAACCTACCAGCATACCGGTCTCGCACCAGCCACACGCTACTTCTACCGTGTACTCGCAAAGAATGCATCGGGCAAATCAGCCTATTCCAATATTGCCAATGCCACCACGCTGCAAGTGGCGCCCGCTGCGCCCTCGAACCTGACGGCAACGGCGGTTTCCATTTCACAGATCGACCTGAAATGGACGGATAATGCGAACAACGAGACTGGTTACCAGGTAGAGCGCTCGCCAAACGGAACATCATTTACCAAAATTGCCGACCTCGCCGCCAATGCGACAACCTACCAAAGCACAGGCCTCACAACCGCCACGACTTACTACTACCGCGTGCGCGCCGTGAATGCGATCGGGCCGTCGGCATATAGTAATGCAGGTTCAGCCCAAACGCAAAACATACCGGTGCCGCCCGCACCGACGAATTTTACAGCCGTACCGACGGCGCCGGACCTCATTCAGCTTCGCTGGGCCAAGCCGGCCGACAATGCCGTGGAAGTGGTGATCGAACGGGCGAAAGGAGAGGGGAGCTTTGCACAAATTGCCAAATTGCCGGCTGCCACATTGCAGTACGAAGACCGGTCGGAACTGGAACCGGCGGATTATTTTTACCGCATCAAAGCCCGTAATGCAGGCGGCGACTCTCCGTACAGCCTGCTGGCGATCGTGCGCGCGGCGTCCGTTATCACCGCCTTGGAACCGGCGGGTAATCCGCATCGGATTTACGCTGCGGGCCGTATATTGGTAGTCGAGCTGAACCGCATTGCCGACGCGCTGGTGACCGTTTATGACATGGCCGGGAAAGCGCATCGTTCGCGGAAGATCAGGCAGCGGGGCAGCATGGACCTCGCATTGCTGCCGGCGGGAATTTATATTATAGTGTCCGATACAGGGAAAGAAGTAACATCTAAGCGTATATTGCTTTTTTAATATATCCTAAACCTAAATTTTCCTGACCCTATGAGAATCTCACGCTCAAACTGCTCCCGCAGCTTCCCACTCGCGGCGCTCTTGCTGTGCCTGCTGATGTCCGGCGCCACATTGGCCCAAAAGAAGAAAAAGTACATTGTAAATGGCTACGTCGGCGGCTTCCGGGGGCTGGCCAACGTTGAGGAAATCGATGCGGAAAAGCTGACGCACATTAACTACGCATTCGTGAATGTGCAGGACAGTATGGCCGTGCTCACCAACCTGGCCACCGATTCGACGAACTTCCGTAAACTGAATGCATTGAAAAAGATCAACCCCGATCTCAAAATCGTGATTTCGATCGGCGGCTGGGCGTGGAGCGAAAACTTTTCCGATGCCGTGCTGACGGAATCCTCACGGCTGAAATTCGCGAAATCGAGTGTGGACATCGTGCGCCAGTACGACCTCGACGGCGTGGATATCGACTGGGAATACCCCGGTATGCGCGGCGAGGAAGGCAACATTTTCCGGCCCGAAGACAAGCAGAATTTTACCCTGATGTTCAAGGCGATACGCGATGAATTGAATATTCTGGAAAAAGAAAAAGGGAAGAAATACCTGCTCACCACAGCGGTAGGAGGCTCGAAATCCTTTATCGAGCATACGGAAATGGGCCTGGCGCAGGCGTACCTCGACTATGTGCTGATTATGACCTACGACTACGGCGGCCGCAACGGCACCGTGGGGCACCATACCAACCTCCATGATTACGATCCTTCCGGTGAGGGTTCCTCAGCCGACCGTTCGGTGAAGAATTTCATTGCGGCGGGCGTTCCAGCGAGCAAAATCGGGCTGGGCGCGGCATTCTATGGCAAAGGCTGGGAAGCAGAAACGACGGAAAATCACGGCCTGGGTGCCAAACGCGTCAAATCGGTGCAGGGCGGCGGCTATACCAAGCTGAAAGACACCATGATCGATCAGAACGGCTACAAAAAGTATTACGACAAAAAAGCCAGGGCACCTTACCTGTTCAACGATTCCACGAAAGTGCTCATCACGTACGACGACGAAAAATCGATCAAGGCCAAATGTAAATACGTGAAAAAGAACAAACTGGCCGGGATATTTTTCTGGGAGTATTTCAATGACCCGAAAGAATACCTGATCAACGAGATCCACAAAAACCTCGACTAGCGCGACACGAGCGCGAGCAAATCGGCCCTGGTCAGTGATTTCAGCACGTCCGTATCGGTTTTGATGAGGTCATTGGCCAGGTCTTTTTTTGTTTCCTGCAATTCCATCACCTTCTCCTCGATCGTGCCGGGGCATATGAGCCGCACGGCGATCACATTTTTCTGCTGGCCAATCCGGTGGCTGCGGTCGATGGCCTGGTTTTCGACGGCCGGGTTCCACCACGGATCGATCAGGTACACGTAATCGGCCCCGGTGAGGTTGAGGCCCGTTCCGCCGGCTTTGAGGCTGATGAGGAACACCCGTACCTGCTCATTGGTCTGAAAGTTCTCCACGCGCGCGGCACGGTCGCGGGTCTTGCCAGTGAGGTATTCGTAGCCGATGCCGCGTTCTTCGAGCTTCGGCCGGATGAGGTCGAGCATGGAGGTGAACTGCGAGAATACCAGTATTTTATGCCACGGCGCCGTGTCCTCGATCTGCTCCATGAGCACATCGATTTTTGCCGATGAATCACCGTAATAGAGGTCGTCGCGGAGCAACGCGGGCGAGTTGCAGATCTGGCGGAGCTTGGTAAGGCCCTGCAACACGTGCAGGCGGCTGCGTTCGATATCGCCTTCCTTTTTGGTATTGAGGAAATTGAAAAATTCAAGTTCGTACGCATTATACACCTTGCGCTGCTCTTCGCCCATTTCACAGTAGATCACCATTTCCGTTTTCTCGGGCAGCTCGGAAGCGACCTGCTGCTTGGTACGCCGCAAAATGAACGGATTGATCCGCCTTTGCAGCTCCGCAGCCCGTTCGCTGTCCTTGAACCGATCTATCGGGATTGAAAAATGGTTGCGGAACTGCGTCTGGCTGCCCAGCAGGCCGGGGCAGGCAAACGACAGCTGCCCGTACAGATCGAAGGTATTGTTTTCAACCGGTGTACCGGTCATGACCAGCCGGTTCCGCGATTGCAGCAGGCGCACGGCCTTGTACCGCTGCGATTCGGGGTTTTTGATGGCCTGCGATTCGTCGAGGATAATGTAGTTGAACTGGTATTTTTTCAAAAACTGCACGTCCGAAAGCAATGTGCCGTAGGACGTAAGCACGATCTCGTACCGGTCGAAACCGGTGACGTCCTTCACGCGGTCGGCGCCGTAGATAGTTAGCAGCTTCAAGCCCGGCGCAAACTTCCCGATCTCCGCCTGCCAGTTGAAAATAAGGGATGTAGGGACGATAATGAGGTTGGTATTCCGTACCTGTTTCTTTCTTTGCAACAATATGAACGCGATGATTTGCAGGGTTTTACCTAAGCCCATATCATCGGCCAGGCAGCCGCCGAAATTGAAATCGTCGAGGAAGTTGAGCCAGTTCAGCCCCTGTTTTTGATAGTTGCGCAGGCTCGCTTTGAGCGTCCGCGGCACAGGTACCGGCTGGATTTTATCGAAATCATCGAACCGCGTCTGGTAAAATGCAATCTGCTCTTGCACGGCGCGGTCCAGCATTGCGCCTTCGTACATCTCCTCGACGGAAGCGAAACGGATCTTCGGGGTCTGGATCACCTCGCCGGCAATGCTGCCCGCTTCGAAATACCGGGCGAATTTTTCGACCCATTGTTCCGGCAGGATGCCGAGCGTGCCGTCGCCGAGTTCCACATATTTGCTGCGGTTCTTCGCGGCCTTGTGCAAATGTTTCAGGGTGACCTTCTGCTTTCCGAACTCTACATTGGCCGTCGTATTGAACCAGTTGATACCACTCTCCACGTGCACCGAAATGCGCGCCTTGTGCTGGTTCAGTCGGTTTTTGGTCAGTTTGTTGAAACCTAATATCGTCGCGCCCTGGTTTTGCCACTCCTCAAATGCATTCGGGAACCAGTCTTCGCTCAGGAAACGGGCGCGGTGCAGGTAAAAAAACGGCCGGCCCAGCTGCTCTTCGAAATCTGGGTGCTGCCGCATGACGGCGCTGCCGAAACGGAGCTCGGCCTCCTCGTCGCGCTTGACCATGAACGGGTTGCCGTGGTTGTCGAGCGCGTAAATGTCGTTCGGGGAAAACAGCGGCACTTCCACCTTGCCATATTTTAGCACAGGCGTAATGGTTATGTAGTTGCCCACGTCTTCCAGGTAAATGAGCTTCTGCACATTCATATCGAAACCCTGTTCTTCGCGCTGCGCGGGTGTGGCGGGCTTCACGTAGGTATAGTTGATGCGGATGCTGCTCCCCAGCTTCGATAGCAGATTGACCCGGAATGTCTCGAATTTGGACGTGTGAATGTAAATGCGCTGGTTATGCTGCCTAAAAAACTGCAGCGTGCGCAGAATGTCCTGGCTTTCGATCAGGTGCAGCGAATCTTTGTACAACACGAAATAGTCGTAACGGAACTGCACGCTTTCGAGGTCAAGGTGCACATTGTCCAGTACGAGCTCGCCGCGGACCTGGAAGAAAGGGTCCTTCTTATCGATCGTCAGCACGAGGTCGGTTGGCGTGGACGCCAGCTTCACGGGCAGGAGCGAAGCGGCATTGATATTGTCGGAAACCGACGGGTTATGGTAGTAGAAATCGAGGTTCAGCGGGTTTTGCGCCACCGAATGCAGGCCGGGCAGGTCGGTTTCGGGGTTCTTTTTACGGTAATTATTCAGGAACGAGGCCACTGCCGTGTAAAATTTGATCACGTCGGTTTCCTGCGTTTTCCAGATCTGTTCCAGGGGGTTGAGCGCCGTGAACGGGTTTTTTAGCTTACCCTGGCGCGTCACCGGCGCTTCATACATTTCCATAAAGAAATGATCATAGTACTTGTTCAGGCCGATCGCGACAATGGGCTTAGTATCGGGCGATTGCGGTTTCGGGCCTGGCAGCGTGGGTGTGGTACCCGCGCCGAGCTGCTCCTGCATCGCTTCGAGCGAGAGGGTGTCGAGCGGGATCAGCTCTTTCAGTTTCGGTTTGATGCGTAATTCGCGGTTAGCATATTCCAGCTGGAAATAGGGGTCGAGGTCGGCTTCGTTTTCCAGGCCGTAGAATACCGCTTCCTCGCGGATCTTTTCGTGCCGGAGCTTTTTATCAAAGAATGCACGGAGGTCGCGGCGGTTGAGGAAGTTATACAAAACCTGGCTCTGGTGCGGGCATAGTTTACGCTTCGGGCGGGTGCATTCGCAGTAAAGGTTTACCGCCCGGTGGTCCTGCTTCATCACCACCTTGAACGTCTCCGTAAGCGACACCGGCACGCGGAATGCGGCATAATCGATGTCGATCTCGTAAGGCTGAATGTCGAAAAAGCCCCGTTTCTCGGTCGCCGGCATTTCGGCGCTGTTGTTCAGGATATGCGAAACGGACAGGTCGGAAATGTTGAAGTCGAGGAAAATAAAGTTGTGCATTCCGGCTGCTGGCGTTCCGGCGGGATCATTCTGGTTCATAGGGCAAATTAACCAACTGATGCTATTTTGGCACCATTATTTTGCAAAATTGCCGTGATGAAAAAACTAAACTGCTACCGTTTCTTCCCGCTTGCCGCTTTTTTAATTGCGCTTATTTCGGCCTCTGCGATGGCCCAGGATGCCCAACCCGATACGACGGGCCTGAAACTGGTCCCGGCCGACTCGCTCGTCGCCCCGAAGCCCGACACGGCCCTGGCGCCGCCCCGCGTGCTGATCGACACCGTCCGTTACCGCTTCATCGGCGACGGTAACTTCACCCGCGGCAACGTGAACCGCAGCCTGATGGTGCTCCGCGCCGAGCTCATATTCAGCGGGCCCGTGATCAACATTGCCACCAATCCGCGATTTACCTACGGAAAACAGAATGGCATCCTCGCCGAGCGCGATAGTTATCTCGATCTGTTTGTGGATGTTTTTAAAAAGAGGCGGACCTACGTTTTCGGCCTCGCGGCGTTGGAGACGAGCAATTTACGGCGGATCGACCTCCGGCAAATGGCCGGTGCGGGCATAGGCTACCGCGTGCTGCGCAGCAAATCCCACGACCTCAGCCTCACCGACGCAATGCTGTACGAATCGACCAACTTTTTCGAAAAGGCCACGGTAACGACGATCCGTAACTCGTTCCGAATCAAGGGAAAGCATTCGTTCTTGTCGGATAAATTCCGGTTCAACCACCTCACATTCATCCAGCCCGCATTGAACGACCTGTCGAACGTGCGCTGGAACACGATTCTCTCTGCCGAACTGCCGCTGAACAAATGGGTGACACTCCGGACAAGTTTCGAGAACTCCTATGAAAGTGTAGTCGAAACGGGCCGTAAGCGCAACGACTCGCGCATCACTTTTGGGATTTCAATAGGAAATAAATAGACGATTCCGGGAACGGATTGTCAGGGAAAAAGGCGGAGAATACTGTCCATTGTAACAGCACATTATATCTGCCGAAAATGTGCTTTACTAAGTATTCACTACAATTAAATCGAGCAATGAGAGACCAACAGGACAATCGCCGTGACTTCCTGCGCAATTCGCTTTATTCGGCCGCCGGGCTGGCCATGTTTCCGCAACTGACGCCTGATGCCTACGGATCGGTCAAAACCGTCGTGGCCGATGGCCCTGCTTTCGCGCCTGCGGTGGAGTCGCGCATTAAATTCGCGGTGATCGGGATGAACCACAGCCATATTTACGGGCAGGTGGAGGCCGTGACGCGGGGCGGCGGCGAGCTGGTTTCGTTTTATGCCAAAGAGGCGGACCTTACCGCGGCATTTGCCAAGCGCTACCCGAACGCCAAGCAGGCCAAATCCGAGGCGGAAATCCTGGAAGACAAATCCATTCAGCTCATCCTCAGCTCCGGCATCCCCGACGAACGCGGGCCGCTGGGTGTGCGCGTCATGAAGGCGGGCAAGGATTATATGGTAGACAAGCCGGGCCTCACCACGCTCGAACAGCTCGCGGAAGTGCGTAAAGTGCAGAAGGAAACGAAGCGGATTTACTCCATCATGTACAGCGAGCGCCTCGAAAACCGCGCCACGGTGAAGGCGGGCGAGCTCATCAAGGAAGGTATTATCGGTAAGGTGGTGCAAACGATCGGTCTCGGCCCGCACCGCATGAATGCGAACACGCGGCCTGAATGGTTTTTCGATAAAAAACGGTTCGGCGGTATTATCTGCGACATTGCTTCCCACCAGTTCGACCAATATTTGTTTTTCACAAACTCTACCAAAGCGCAGGTGGTAGCCTCGCAGGTAGGCAATGTAAATCACCCGCAATATCCCAAATTCGAAGATTTTGGTGATGCCATGCTCCGCGGAAATGGCGGCTCGGGATACATCCGCGTCGACTGGTTTACGCCCGACGGCCTGAAAACCTGGGGCGACGGACGTCTGACCGTGCTCGGCACCGAAGGGTTTATCGAGATCCGCAAGAATATCGATATCGGCGGGCGCGATGGCGGCAACCACCTTTTTGTCGTGAATAACAAAGAAACGACCTACGTCGATTGCAGCAAGGTGGAGCTGCCTTACGGCCGCCAGCTGGTGGACGACGTGCTGAACCGCACCGAAACGGCGATGTCGCAGGAGCATTGTTTCCTGGCGACGGAGCTGTGCCTGAAAGCGCAGAAGAATGCGCAGAATGTTTCGGTGGTGAGCTAATACGATTGCCCTGTTCCTGATCACTTCCAACACTTCACAACTATGGTACGCAGACTGATTTTGATTTTCGGGTTCATGAGTGCCCAGGCGGGCTTCGCGCAGGCGCCTGTGAGCAATGTCGATCGTGATATTGTGTTCCTATCGGTGAATGTGATCCCGATGGACCGCGAAACGGTGCTGAAAGATCAGACGGTCGTGGTCAGGAACGGTAAGATTGTTTCCATTAATACCAATACAAAACCTGCCGCTAACGCCCTCGTGGTGGATGCGAAGGGCAAGTACCTCATGCCCGGCTGGTCGGAAATGCATGCGCATGTGCCGGCTATCGAAGATTTCGGGCCGATGAAGGATGTGCTGACGCTCTACCTGGCCAATGGAATCACGACGATCCGCGGCATGCTCGGCAATGCGAAGCACCTCGAACTCCGCGAAAAAGTGCGCAGCGGCGAAGTGCTGGGACCGAATTTCTACACGACCGGCCCGGCATTCAGCGGGCAGACGGTAAAGACCGCCGCTCGGGGCATTGAAATGGTGAAAGAGGAAAAAGCGGCCGGATACGATTACCTGAAATTACTGCCCGGACTTACGAAGGAGACTTTTCCGGGCATTGCCAAAACTTCCAAAGAGCTTGGCATCGGCATGGTTGGCCACGTTTCGTTCGCCGTGGGCGTGTGGGCGGCCATCGACGCGGGTTACTCGTCGATCGATCACCTCGACGGCTTCGTGGAAGCGATCGTGCCCGGTACCGACACGCTCGCCGAGCAGGAAACCGGCCTTTTCGGCACGTGGATCGCCTATGCGGCCGATACAACCCGCATTCCGAAGCTTATCAGGGGTTTGAAAGACAAAAACATCCGCGTGGTCCCGACGCAGGCGATCGCAGAACGCTGGCTGTCGCCGTTACCGGCATCGGCTTACGAAAACGACCCGGAATGGAAGTATATGAAAGCGGACGAGAAGAAGAACTGGCTGAATGCAAAGAACAGTTATGTCAACAACCCGAAGTTCAGCAAAGAACGCGCGGAGGCATTCGTAAACATTCGCCGCAAGCTGATCCTGGCCTGCCAGAAAGGCGGCGTGCAGCTTATGCTCGGCTGCGATGCACCGCAGGTGCTCAATGTACCGGGTTTCGCTACGCACCATGAACTAAAATACCTCGTAGACGCCGGTCTGACGCCCTACGAGGCATTGAAAACCGGCACGGTAAATGTGGCCGGCTATTTGAATAAACCCAATTCCGGCGCCATCAAAGCCGGTAATGTATCCGACCTGGTACTGCTGACGGCGAATCCGCTGGAAAATATCGGCAATACCAAAACCATTGAAGGTGTGATGATCGGTACCCGATGGCTTCCCAAACCGTTTCTCGATGCCGAGCTTAAGAAGATTGAGAAACATTGATCATTCTTCGTAAATCATCTTTCGCGTCATACCGCCGTCGATGATGAAATTGGCGCCGGTAATGAAATCATTCTCAGGGTCGGTCAGGTACAGGCAGGCGCGTGCGATGTCATCGGGCTTGCCAACGCGGCCGGCCGGGTGCTGGGCATGATCGGATGCTTTCAGCTGGCTGTAATCGCCAGTTTCGATCCATCCGGGACTGATCGCATTGACGGTAATATGGTCGGGGCCAAGGGAAATGGCCAATGCGTGCGTCAATGCGAGAATGCCTCCTTTCGATGCCGCGTAGGCTTCGGTATTTGGTTCGGACATCAGCGCGCGGGTGGACGCGATGTTTACGATAGCGCCCTTGCCTTGCGTACGCATGTACCTGGCAGCCTCGCGTGCGCACAGGAACGAACCGCGGAGGTTGGTATTCAGTACATAATCCCAGTCGTCGACGGGTAGTTCGTAGGGAGATTTTGTGCGTCCAAGCCCTGCATTGTTGATCAGCACATCCATGCGTCCCAGCGTCTTGCTGTCCTCTTCGAATGCGGTGACGATTTCGTCGGGGTTGGTGAGGTCGATAGTCCGCGTGATGGTTTTGAAACCTTCCCGTTCCAATGCATCCCGGATGTTTTTTAAGCCTTTGGGATCGCGGTCCCAAAGCGCCACCAATGCGCCTTCGCGGGCATAGTAGCTCGCCACGACGCGCCCGATGCCGTTTCCGGCACCGGTGACGATCACGGCTTTGTTGTCGTATTTGGGCATAAGGCCTTCGTTTTTAGGTCAGGATAATGCGGCGAAATCCTCGTCGGACAATGCGATATTGCCTCCCTGCATGTTCTCTTCCAGGTGGGTGAGCGAACTGGTACCGGGTATGAGCAGGATATTCGGCGACCGTTTGAGCAGCCAGGCCAGTGCAATTTGCGCAGTGGTGGCATGGTGTTTCTCCGCGATGCCCGAAATCTTGCTTTTCAACTTATCCGGCCCGGATGCCAGCGGGTACCACGGAATGAAGGCCAGCCCGCGCTCCGCCGTATAGTCGAGCACGCTTTCCCATTGCCGGTTGCCCAGGTTGTACAGGTTTTGCACCGACACGATCGGGACTGTTTTCTCCGCCCTTTTGACCTGCTCCACATCCACTTCCGACAGTCCCACGTACCGGATTTTACCCGCTTTTACGGCATCCACCACTGGCCCCAGCGTCTCCTCCACCGGGTAACGAGAGTCGACACGGTGCAGCTGCCACAGGTCGATCACTTCTTTTTTTAATCTTTTCAAACTGCCGTCGATAGCCTGCCGGATATGGTCGGGATGGCCGTTCACACGCCATTGATTCGGTCCGGTACGTTCGAAACCGCCTTTGGTCGCGATCAGCAGGTCGAGCGGGTAGGGATGGAGCGCGTCGGCGATGAGCGTTTCGTTGGTGTGCGGACCGTAGGAGTCGGCCGTATCGATGAAGTTGACACCCGCTTTGAGTGCCGCACGAAGTACATTTTTGGCATTCTCGCGATCGGGCGCTTCGCCCCATACGCCGGGGCCGGTCAGCTGCATGCCGCCGTAGCCGAGCCGTTTGATTTCGATGTCGCCACCGATTTTGAATGTGCCGTCGTGTTGATGATAGTTGCTCATTGGAATGACGTTAAAGGTTGTTCGGATAAAACTTTGGGAAGGCATTTTTCATTCACTGAAATAGGCGTGCCCGTACTCACTTTTCGCGAAGCAAATGTCAGGCCACCAGCTTTGGGGGCGGGAATGGGGCGGCGGCAGTTGGCACGGTTTTGTTCTTTTTGAAGCCAAACCATACATCATCAACAAATGGAAACGACAGTATTTGAAACCCGGGCCAAAGAATTGGTCGAGGATATCAAGGAAATAGTGAAGGTTAAAGGCCTTAACCTGGAAGAAGAACTTGAAAAGGCGGGTATTCAGAAGAAATCTTATGAAAAAATCCTTCGACAGGGCGGAATGCCTAATCTCTCTGAATTCCTGGCGTTATGCCAGATTTCGGGCATTACCTTTCATTTACCTTACGTAGAGACCGCCAATACGCCCATGTAGCGTCAGCCGACTTCGAAATTGAAGTCGCCGTTCATCACCAGTCGCGCGTCGATAGGGTCGGGGCTGCCGGGGATTTGCAAGCCCTTGATTTTGGCCGTCTTGCCTTTGCTGAGTAGGTCGAAAATGTGCTTTTCAGTCAGTGTTTTGCCCAGGAATTCGAAGGGTATTTTAAACCCGCAAACCTGGAAATTGCTGCATCCGTAGGCCGTTTTCCCCTTTTTCAGGAGCTGGTCTTTGCATTTAGGGCAATGCAGCGCCTCGATGGAAATTTCCTCCTTCGGCTCGCGCGGCTTGCGCTCCTTTTTGGGCTTTTCCTCTTTTTCCGGGACAGCAGGCGCTTCCTCGGCGATCGTAATAGACCGCGTGCGCTCGTTTTTAACCTCGTGCGTAAGCTGCACCACCATTTCGATCAGCTCCTGCTTGAAGGTATCCATCGCGTATTCGCCTTTTTCGATCAGGCGCAGCTTGCGCTCCCAGTTGCCGGTCAGCTCGGCACTTTTCAGGAGTTCGTTCTGAATGGTATCGATGAGGTCTATGCCCGTTTGTGTGGCGTGGACGTTCTTTTTCTTCTTTTCGATGTATTTCCGCTTGAAAAGCGTTTCGATAATGTTCGCGCGGGTGGAAGGGCGGCCGATGCCGTTGTCCTTCATTAACTCGCGCATTTCCTCGTCCTCGACCTGCTTGCCTGCCGTTTCCATCGCCCGCAGCAATGTGGCTTCGGTGTAAGCTTTCGGCGGCGTGGTCTTACCCTGATGCACGCGCGGCTCGTGCGGGCCGCGTTCGCCCACCTCGAAAATCGGCATTACCTTTTCTTCCTCTCCTTCCTTTTTGGCGTCCTTTTCATTGACGTACAATTCCCGCCAGCCGGGTTCGAGGATTTGCTTGCCGGTTGCTTTAAACTCAACTTGTCCGACCACTCCAAGAACAGTCGTATTCGAAACCTTGCATTCCGGATAGAAAACTGCGATGAATCGGCGGGTGATCAGGTCGTAAATGCGCTTTTCGTCCTGGCTGATATGCCCGGGCAGTACGCCCGTCGGGATAATGGCATGGTGGTCGGTTACCTTTTTGTCGTCGAAAACGTTTTTGGATTTCGGGATAGGCAGGTTGGCCAGCAGCGGCGCCGTGTATTGGCTATAATAGGTGAGCTCACGCAAAATACCCTCTACTTTCGGATGTAAATCTTCCGACAAATAAGTGGTATCGACACGCGGATAAGTGACAAATTTCTTTTCGTAGAGATTTTGAATGTGTTTCAAAGTATCCTCTGCCGAGTAGCCGTACTTTTTGTTGGCCTCCACTTGCAGCGAAGTGAGGTCAAAAAGCCGCGGATTGCCCTCTTTGCCTTCCTTTTTTTCGAATGCGGTTATTTCGAAATCGTGCTGTTGCAGGTACGCGAGGCCTTTGTTGGCTTTTTCTACATTCCGGATGCGGTCGATCGTAGCGGTAAACTCAGTGTCGCGGTAAACGGTTCTAAGCTCCCAATATTCTTCCGACACGAACGCATCGATCTCCTTCTGCCGCTGCACGATGAGCGCGAGGGTAGGGGTTTGTACCCGCCCGATGGAAAGTACCGCCTTACCGCCGCCGAATTTTTTCGTGAATAGCCGGGTCGCATTCATGCCCAGCAGCCAGTCGCCGATGGCGCGCGCGCTGCCCGCGGCGTACAAATTGTCGTATTGCCCGGCCTCGCGGAGTTTATCGAAACCTTCGCGGATGGCCTGTTCGGTGAGGGAGGAAATCCACAGTCGCTTCACGGGCACGGTGCATTTGGCTTTGAGCAGCACCCAGCGCTGGATGAGCTCGCCCTCCTGGCCGGCATCGCCGCAGTTGATCACCTCTTCGCAATTGCGCACGAGCGTTTCGATCACGCCAAATTGCTTTAAAGCGCCCGCATTGTCGATGAGCTTGATCCCGAAGCTCGACGGGATCATCGGCAGGTCTTCCAGCCGCCACGATTTCCAGCGATCGGTGTAGTCGTGCGGCTCTTTCAATGTACAGAAGTGGCCGAACGTCCAGGTAACCTGATAGCCGTTGCCTTCGTAATAACCGTCCCGGCGCTGGCCGGCTCCGATCACCGCCGCAATGTCTTTGGCTACGCTGGGTTTTTCCGCAATGCAAACTTTCATAATCTCCGCTGGTGGTCGCCGCGTTGCCGCGTTGTCCGTTTCAATCCGATTCGAGGGCTGCAAAGATGGGCAATTTTACCCAGAATTGCTGCCCGCAGGGGTTGGGTAGCGGCAAGGAAAATGTCCGCAAGCGGTCCCGGAACGGCCGTATTCCGACCGGATAATCAATCTGTGAAAAAATTTTTAGAAAATTTTTCAAAAAAATTTCGGCCTTTTCGGTTTTTACGGATCGATTCTTCCGTGATTTTGGCTATTGGTATAATACACTCCAAATATTATTTGGATTTGCGAGGATGATTTGAAATAAAATTAAAGTGTTTAATATCACTTAACAATAAGGTAACACTACGAACTTCCGCAACGAAATCTTATGAGGCGACTTTTTTGAAAAATCAGTGACTTTTAAAATTATGTTCTTCGAATAGTACTATTATTTACACGACTGGAAAGGGTATGAAATAGAGATTTAAGGGGTTTGCGAGTTCTATAATGTTTTGTTATTAAATGTATTGAACGTTTGTTTTCAGAATATTGTAGTATATTTGTACTCGAAATACGAATGAGAACAAAAGAAAAACACAAAACACTATTACCAATGAAAAATGCAAAAAACCTGCTAGCTCTCGCCCTGGTGGCCGTGACTAGCGCAGCTTATGCCAATGTTAATTCTACATATACAGTTGAAGAAAAAATCAAAGTTGCGGTTGTAACGAACGCATTGCCGGTATCGGCTCCTGTATTGGAAACACCTGCTCCGCAAAAAGAGAAACTGGCAACTGACACCAACAAACACAGCGCTGCTCAAAAAGCGGCCATCGTGGACCTCCAATTGAAAAGTGTAACTACGAAGTAAGTAATTGAACCTGAATAGGTTCGGTTAAGATTGATTGATGGTTTTAAAAAGGGAGAAGCTTTTCTCCCTTTTTTTTGTGGGTTATCGCTTAATATCGGAGCTCCGCGCTATTTCGCGCCACCTTACCTGAAAAAGCTTCCGATTGAAATCATTAGCAGCAGCGACTCTTCCTTCGAGGTGCCGGCGCTGATGTTGAATGCGAATTGTTCGCGGAATGGGGTAATATAGAACCCGCCGCCGTAGCCCTGGTGCCAGTATCCGGCGCCGTCGGGGTCGTTTTTGGCCCACACTCTTCCTACGTCGTAAAATGCCCGAACGCCCATTTTGAGTGGGACGAATGTGTTTTGGGTTTGCGTGAGCTGCCATCTCAGCTCGGTATTCAGGAAACCTTTGGATTCACCGGTGAAGCGGTTGCGCTTGAAACCGCGCAGGTCGTTGAGCTGGCCGAGCGAGAAGAGCTTATAAAATGGTAATTGTCCTTTGGCAATGCCGCCTCCCAGGCGCAGGCCCAGCGTAAGCGGGTTTTTGCTGTGGGTCGAGAGATATTGCTCGATGTCGAGCTCCGAAATGGAGGCGAGGTCGTTGCGGGATTGCGAGACGTGGCCCACCTGCTGTGTGAGCTGGAAGCGGAAGCCGCGTTCAGGCAATGCGATGCGGTCCCGGAAATCGAGGTTGAGGATGCCTTTGGCGAAGATCAGGTGCAGGTGCTCCACGCCGAAAACATCGGGATGGTCAGCAAGGTAGCTGTTGTTTCGCTTAATGCCTTCGTCGAGCTCGTAAGTGGCAGTCACCTCGATTTTGCTTTGCTTCCAGAACTGGCGGAGCAGCCCGGCCGAGACCAGGAATGAGTTGTATTGCGTCCGGTAATAGTTAGAAGGCAGCTCGTTGTTTTTGGGCGTGTCATTACCGACACCGAAGAAGAAATTGTATTCAAGCGGCCGAGAGAGGCTGATTTTCGAGATGCCGTCCCATCTGCCCACCAGATGTCTGAACTGGTTGGAATAGGTGAAATCATAATTACCCTTCACACTGACCGATGCGCTGAGCGAATGCTTCGAAGAGAAATCGGGCTTACCGAAATGCTGGCGTGTAAACGAAACGCCGCCGTGCACGGCAAAACCGATAAACGGGTTGTAGGTGAAAAGCGCGATGGGCAGGTAGGTGTTGTATTTGAATGCATTGCGGTCGTATTCATAAAAACGCTCGTCGAGTGGCTTCACTTCCCGGGCTTCCGTGCCGAGCTGGTGGTCGGGGTTCGGGTCTTTTTCGTAGATGAGCGTTTGCCTGCCGCCTTTGGCCACTTCGGAGCCGTCGGTCACACGGTCGTTGCCACCGCCGCTGATGATGCGCACAAGAATGGAGCGCTCCGCCTTGCCCTGGATATCGAATACATCGTCGCCGCCAAGGCCATTCAGCCGTATTTCCTTCGTGTCGGAGGGGTCGAATGTACGCTGATAGTAAATTTTGGAGGAATCGGGCTGGCGGTTTTGTTTGGATACATTATATATTCCCACTGTCACCCGTCCGTCCGGCCCCCGCGTGACTTTGAAATACTCCGCTTTATTGGAGCCGACGACGTCCACTTCTTTTGCCAGCAGCATATAATATTCAGCGGCATATTTTTGCAGGTCACCGATACGCGCTTTCAATTTCCGCTCGATGATCCGGCCGTCTTTGTCATAAATCTCCTGCGGCATATTGTGCACGGCCGCGGCAATATCGCTTTCGGTCACCGCATCCTGGATCTCTTTGGCGGCTTTCACCCAGTCGGCTTTGGTGAGCTCGCTGCCTACGAACCGGTCGAGGTGGCGGGCCTGCCACATGAGGCTACGGAGGCCGTGAATGCGTTCCCCGAAGTTTTCGCCGTTGGGTACGCCCCATTCGCGGTCGGCAAGCCAGGGGATAATGCCGTCCCAGCGCGAGAATGCGTGGTCGCGGTCGCGGGGGATGGGGCGGTACACCTCGCCGTCACCGGTTTTGAAGCCTGCCCATTTCCAGTTGTCTTCGTGCTTGCTCCAATCGCCGATCCAGAGGTCGAACATCCGGGCGCGGGCGAATTCCGGCTTGTCTACCCGGTTATCATGGTCGTGGTAGAGTTTGTTAAAAAGTTTGAAGCTTTTTTCGATGTCTTTGGCGCCGGCGAACACCTTTCCCTTTTCCAGTTTATCGGTCGGGCGTTCTTCGAGCATCCCGAAAAGGTTACCGTACTTGTCCCGGAATGCGCCCAGTTTATTGTCTTTGGGTAAAACATAAAGCGCAGGCGTGGCGTGGAGAATGCCGATCTTGTCGAGCAGCGGGGCTACGGCCATGGCGCCGTACGGCTGCTGTGTAGACGTTTGGTCTTTCAATACCTGCGAAACCACCGTCCCGCGCAGCTCGTACGCCAGCGCGCGGAATGGGTCCTTGTCCACCGAACGGAACACATATTCCTTGCCATTGCCCGCCACGAGTTTGAGCGAAGTCGTTTGCCGCCCGCCTCCTTTGCCGGCAATGACGAGACCGTTGAATGTAGTGTCCAAATTCAGGTAAGGCACTTTCACGGGTATGGTCCAAGAGTCGCGGTAATGCTTTCCGAACCAGGTTTCCTTGAACCGCTTGCTCGCATACTCGCTTCCGGCCGCCACGGTGGCAAGGCCAGGGTGGGGCGTTTCCATCTTGTCGGACGGCTTGACTGACGGATTACAGGGCTGGAAAAGCGCATTGGTAAGCCCATCTGCCCCGGTTTCGCAGGCGGATGCGAACAGCTGGCCGGCCCTGGTTTTGGTAAGTTCTTTTCCCGAAACATCCCATTGCTGGTAGCGGATCCCACCGTTTTGGGAGTATGTTATTTCAATTAAACCCGTTGATGATGAGGCTAATGAGGCTTTTTTGCTGTGAGCGACGTAGCTGCCGCCGCCGATGCTGCCGCTGTTGATGAAATAGTTGTTGTCCCGGCGGACGATCGACTGGTTGCGCTCGTGGGCGGAGGCGAGGATCATCGACCCGTAATCTTGCAAAACGCCATTCAGTTTATACCGGAAAAGCCCCAGATTGGCATTCACAATGTCGAGGCTGGTACCGATATTCTGCCGGTAACCGACAATGGCGCTGCCCACGAGCGGCGGGGCCAGGTAAGCGCCTGCCGGGAAGCGGCCGCCATACTTGCCAAGTGATTCGATGGGGAAATGGGAGAGCAGCAGCACGTTTTTATCGGTGGTCTCGTCGAGAATGCCTTCGAGTTCTTCCATGAAATTGTCCGTATCGGCAATGGTACAGGCATCGGACGACGGTTTAGGCTTATCATAAGGGTGGTTCCACCATTGCGAGTTGATCACGACAACTTCCAGCATGGGGAAAGAAACCGTCCACGGGCCGGGGCAGCCGTGGCTGAAAAATAGCTGGAATCGCGGGTGTTTTTCCTGCTCCAATGCTTTCTCCAAAGCCAGTACGCGCTTCCAGCCATCCTTACCCGAGTCGTGCCATTCGCGGTCGCCCTGGTTCATGAGCATGTGCAGGTCTGGATTTTGGTCGAGCAATGCATTGGCTTTCCTTTTCCAGTCGGCCACTTGCTCAACGGACATATGCGCAGGAAAAGCGTCACCATTGAAAACCCAGAGCAGCGGGCCGGGTTTGGAGGCGAGGTAGTTTTCGATCACGGGGAAAATTTCGGCCGCATTTTCGAGGTCTGCCGTGTTGCCGGTGAGGATGACCTTGAAATCGGCGGCGTACATGCTGCAAGCGGCTGTCAGCAGCAATATGAGCGATGCGACAATGCGTTGGACGCGGATTTTGAGGTCGTTAGGGGTACCAGGTAGAAGTGTATCCAAGGTTTCGGGACGTTGCGTGTAAAAACATTTACAATTTAGCAGTTATGCGCGCCCGTTGGAATGGAGGAACCAACGTAAATGTTGGAAAAATATATTGCCAACCGGTTTTTTTATACCTTACAGGATCAAAAAGAGATTGCAATGCCATTTTCCAAGCTACCCATGAAGATCCTGCTCATCGAAGATGAGCCGAATGTCATATCCCTCATCCAGCGAAGCCTGGCCGCCAACGGCCACGAAATTACGATCGCCATGGACGGCCAGTCGGGCTTGCAAATGGTTTTGCAACACCAGTTCGACGTGGTTATCCTCGACCTGATGATCCCGATCATCAACGGGATGGAGGTCTGCCGCCGCGCGCGGAATGCGCAGGTGACGACGCCGATATTAATGCTTACAGCCCTCGGCACGACGGAAAATATCGTCTCCGGCCTCGACGCGGGCGCGGACGATTACATGACCAAGCCCTTCAAACTCGCTGAACTCGAGGCGCGGCTGCGGTCGCTTATCCGCCGCGGCAAGGAGCCCGAAAAAGAGAAAAACGATAAGGTACTTACGCTCGGCGACCTGATTCTCGACAAAGTTACGAAGACCGTTAAACGCGGGGGGCAGCCTATCGAGCTCACGGCTACCGAATTTCGTCTTTTGGAATACCTGCTATCCAACACCAACCGCGTGCTGAACCGGATGGAAATCCTTGAAAATGTGTGGGATATCAACTTCAACCTGGGTACCAACGTGGTGGACGTGTACATTAACTATCTCCGCAAAAAGATCGATAAAAATTACGATATCAAGCTGATACACACTGTTTTCGGAATGGGGTATGTGGTCCGTCAGTCGTATGAGGATACAAAATAAGATCGCGCTTATTTTCACGGCATTGTCGGCGGGGATTATCCTGGCGCTGAGCATTTTCGTGTATTTTTTTGCCTCGGAAAGCATTTCCTCGGGCTTTTTCCACCGCCTGGAAGTCCGGTCGGACATTGTAGGCCATGCGGGATTGCAGGAAAACAAATCGCTGACCTCCATTTATTACGATATCAAGGAGCGGCATTTGGGCAGTTTGCCTTACGAGAAGCACCGCATCCTGCCCGACCCGACCGACGAGGCCACGCGGAAGCGGCTGGCATTGCCTTCGTCGTTCTTCGAAGCGCCCCAGGGGGATATTCCTGCCCGGTTTTTTAATCATGACACTTCCTATGTGGTGTTGCGGATCGCGCGCGACAAGCGCAAAATCATGGTCGTATCGTCGGCGCTGGATACATATGGCATGCAGGAAATGACCAACCTGAAAAACCTGCTGATCATTGGTTTTATTATCGCGATGGTGTTCGTGTTTACATTGGGCAAGCTGTTTTCCAATGAAATCTTCAAACCGATCCGCCGCATTATCCGCAATGTGAAGGGAATTAACGCCCATAACCTGCACCAGCGGCTCGTGGTGGAACCTACCGACGACGACGTGGAGGCGCTTTCGAGGACTTTCAACGATATGCTCGACCGCCTGGAAGTGACATTTGAAATGCAAAACAACTTTGTGAGCAATGCCTCACACGAATTCCGGACGCCGCTGACTGTCGTGAGCGGGGAGGCAGAACTCGGGATGACCATGCCTGGGCTGCCGGAAGGGGCGAAAGAGTCGTTTCTCAATATCTACAAGGAGGTAGAAAAGCTGGAACACCTCACTACCAGTATGCTCAGCCTCGCGCAAACGGGATTCGATGGTAAAAAAGAGAACTGGGAAGAGGTGCGGATCGACGAGCTGATCTTGTCCGTGAAGGAAGCGGCAGACCGCATTATGCCTGATAACCACGTGACAATCGATTTTGACCAGCTGCCTGACGATGAGTCGAAACTGGTGGTGCTGGGTAACCTCGCATTGCTGAAAGCGGCTTTTTCTAATATCGTGCTCAACAGCTGCAAATACTCCGACAACAAGCCGGTGCGCGTGCGGATCAGCGCGGACGCCAAATACGTGATCGTGGAGGTCGCCGACCAGGGTATCGGTATCCCCGATCGCGAGATCGGGCAGATTTTCGTGCCGTTTTTCCGGGCCTCCAACACGGCGCGGTACAAGGGCTACGGGATTGGTTTGCCTCTCACGCACAACATCATACGCATGCACCAGGGCAAGGTGGAGGTGCACAGCCGCGTGGAGGAAGGGACGCAGTTCATTACCTTCCTGCCATTCAAGTATTCCGTGTTTTCTTAATTCATTTTAATATTCTCATTCCGTTTTAATAAGTCTCTCACCGTATTATAATGTAGCTCTTATTCAGGGCTAATATCGTTGCTGTAACATTGTATTGTCAATTGACTATCAACGCTTTGTTAACTAAAACGACAGCATTATATGAGAACAGTGGTGATACCTACGGACTTTACAAATGAGGGCATCCAGATCGCCGAGGCCATTGTCAGGGACGTTCAGGATGAGGTGCGGATTATTTTTACACACCTGTTCCACGTAGCCGACGATATCCAGGACCTGCTTTTTTCGACCTACCGCGAAAAGGAATACGAACTCGTTTCGGAAAGCTTCTGGCAGGAATGCAGGATGCTGAAAGATAGCTATTCCGACAAACTGACGAGCATTAAGATCGACTTTTTTTACGGAAACAAACTGGCGCTCCTGCGGAACTTCCTCGACTACTACGAAACGGATTTCATTGCTTATTCGGAGCAATACGGTATCCCGAAACTCACCAAAAGCAGCCTGGACGCGCTGCCGGTGCTGAAAAAAACAGGCGTGACGATGATCAACGCCGATATGATCCGGGTGTCGTCGCTGGCCGATATGGGCAGTCTGCGGTAACCCGGCACACTTGTCACCAATTATGAAAAAAGGTAAAGATCTCCCCATATGCTTCTCAAAAAGAACATTCCGATCCGATATATTTTCGGTAAGATCAAATATGAAATCCTGTTCGTGACGATCTATGGCATCGCCATCGAGGTGATCTACCAAAATTACCACATCACGAACATTTCAATCCCGATGACGGTACACAGCGTGCTCGGGACGATCATCTCGCTGCTGCTCGCTTTTCGCTCCAACCAGGCGTACGACCGCTGGTGGGAGGCCCGCATCATCTGGGGCGCCATTGTGAACGATTCGCGCACGTTTGCGCGGCAGATTTTGTCGCTCATGGAAGACCCGCTGGAACCTGAGCGCATCGACGGTTTCAAAAAGCGGATGATCAAACGGCAGATCGCCTGGTGTTATGCATTGGGCAAAGGCCTGCGCCGGGACGATCCGATGCCGATGATCAGCAAGTTTGTGTCGGAAGACGAGGTGGAGTATCTCAAAGATTTCGACAACAAGCACGTGGGTATCATTCAATTGCATGCCCGCGACCTGAACAATGCATTGAAACAGGGCTGGGTTAATCCGTACCAGCAGGTGGAGCTAGACCAGACGTTGACGCGCCTGTGCGACCATATGGGTAAATCCGAGCGGATCAAAAACACCGTTTTCCCGGCTACTTACAGCCTGTACATTCATCTGGCATTGCACTTCTTTATCCTGCTGCTGCCGTTCGGTTTGGTGCAATTATTTGGTTTTCTGATGGTTCCGGTGCTGATTGTGATCACTGCCTGCTTCTTCCTGATCGAAAAAATGGCGATCCATTTGCAGGACCCTTTCGAAAACAAGCCAACCGACACGCCTGTGCTGTCGATCTCGCGGAACATCGAGCGCGACCTGAAACAGATGATGAAGGACAAGCACGTGCCCCAGGCATTTCAACCGGAAACCTTCTATATTTTGTAAATCCTCCGATGGCGCGAAACCAGTGTTTCGCGCCATTTACTTCCTCATTCCTTTCTGGATATCGACCAGGATATGATGGTCGTCCTGCACCCAGTTACCACTCTGGTATTTCTTGTGTGTAGCCTTAAAAAGGTAATCCTCGAACATGTCATACGCCTTATGCGCCTCCTCTGGAGAGTAGAATGCCGCCAGCCAGGTAGCAGGGATTTTGTCTTTTTTTACAACACCTACCCCTACATTGTACAGCTTCACGATCCCCGGCGAAAATTCCATTGAAATGTAGTCCTGCTCGCGGATCTGCGCGCTTTTCAGTATGTGGGCCGTGTGCGCGAGGTAGTTCAGCAGCCGCGCACGGATTTGCGCCTCGTTTTCGGAGCTGGCGGGCTTGACGCGCCACCAGTTGTTGGCCCCAAAGTACGGATCGTCCTGGTAGCGCAGCAGTTTGCTGCCGTACTCCACGAGGGAAACACTTTCATTGGGAGAAAACTCGAAATTGATCAGCCGCAAACCATTGCCTGCAAACGAAAAAAACACGCCTATTTCCTCTGTCCTGCGGTTGGAAGTGAGAAAAACGGTATGCGCGGCGGTGTCGAAATCCCATTGGCCGGAAGTATACTCGCCGTCGGTACCCACGCGGGTGAAAGTGCTGTCGGGGAAGAAGGAAATGAGCATGTTATGCTTTTCGCCGGGATTGTACTGCCTCACGGGCTGGCCGTCGGGCTGTACGACGCCGTCGGCGGTGGTGCTCACGCCTGAAATCCGCCAGGTACCCAGCATATGCTTCGGTTTCGGCTTACGGAGTTCGTCGAGGGCGTCGCGCGTAGGGCCGGCCGGTCGTTTCGAGCCGGTGCGGTAAATGATCCCGTGATGCTGCATCATCGTGATCATCACAAAGAGGATGAATAGTTTAAGGGATGTCATGGCGCGGCTGTTGATGCATTCTGTTAACCCTCAAGTTAGATAATTCTGTTTAAATACAAATGGCGTAAACCACAGGCTACCTGAAAAATTGAGTAATTATCGACCTCTTTTTGCTTATTTCCGGGTATCGGGATGATCATATCGCATCCGCATTTAATCCTAAAACCCAGGAATACTGCCTATGAACTTGCTCAGGTTGCTGCCGCTGCTATTTGTTTTTGTGTTATTCCAATTCGTCGGCCCTGCTGATAGCGATAGGCTGGGGTATATTGCCGAGCCGCCGGCCGAAGTTGCCTTGCGGGCTGTGCAGAATGATAAAGAGCAGACTATCAGCATTTTCCGGGGTAATGAAACGAAACCGATTCTTACTCAAAATGCCAAGGCGGACTTCCGGCCCTATCTGCACCCCATTGTGGCGCCGGACGGCAAAGGTGTCCTCACCGAATACAGCCCTGGCCACCACAAGCATCAGACGGGCATTTACTGGGGCTATACCCGTGTGAACGGACGCGACTATTTCCATCATCCGACAGATGGTTATTGGAAAAAAGTATCCGCAAGCGTGATCGAAGCGAAAGGTGCGGAAGTGAAATGGCAGACCGTCTACCACCTGCTGGACTCCACCGGGGCGGCTGTTTTGACCGAAACACAAAACTGGTCGATGCGTGTGAAGGATGGCAAATACCTCCTCGACCTGGAATGGAACGGCGAGGCGAAAACCGACGTGACGATCGGCAAATATGACTACGGCGGCCTGTTTGTACGCATGCCGTGGAAAGAGGGCATTAAAGGCGAGGTCGTGAATGCGGCACGCCAGAAGAACGAAAAGGCGGAGGGCCAGGCTGCGATGTGGGTGGATATCGGTATGCAGGTACCCGGCCGCAACGACCTGGCGCACATTGCCATTCTGGACCACCCATCCAATAAGGGCTACCCGCAGACGTGGCGCGTCGACGGGCAGCTGGGCGCCGGGCCCGCCCGTGCACGCAAGGGCGACTGGCATATCAAAAAGGGCGAAACGGAAATCATCAGGCATGAGCTGGTGGTTTATACGGGTGATTTTAAGGATGTTGAATTGAATAAGACATTCGGCGAGTTTATCGGTAACACCGGTCAGTATAATACGACAGCGCTTTGGGCATTGGCGCAAAAAGAGGGTAGGGAGGCCAAATTCCTCAGCGCACAAGAAGCGGTGGCAGCGATGACCGTTAAGGAAGGCTACCAAGTGAATGCATTCGCCTCCGAACCGATGATGACGCAGCCGATGGCCTTCTGCTGGGACGACCGCGGTCGGATGTGGATCGCCGAGAACAAGGACTACGAATCGCGTGGAAAAGGTTTTTCCAATGCCGGCACCAGTCGCATACTCATCCTCGAAGATACCGACCACGACGGCGTGGCCGATAGCAAGAAGGTATTCATGGAAGGCATCGCGTTCCCGGCTGCATTGGCGGTGGGGTTCGGGGGCGTATTTGTGGGCGCGCCGCCTAACCTCCTTTTTGTCCCCGATAAAAACGGCGACGACAAGGCGGATATGGACGATATCGAAGTCCGGCTCACGGGCTGGGGTATCCGCGACCGCCACGAAACGCTCAACAGCTTCCATTGGGGGCCGGACGGCTGGTTATACGGTTTACAGGGTTTTGCGACGCCCTCCAAAGTAGGCAAGCCGGTTGGAAAAGGTAAATTGTACAAACATAACGACACATTTCCCGAGAACATCGAAGTGGAAGATGGTGTGGATATTAATGGCGGCGTGTGGCGGTACCATCCTACCAAACGCAAATTCGAAGTGGTGGCGCACGGTTTCAGCAATCCATGGGGTGTCGACTACGATGCCAAGGGCCAGCTGTTCATCACGGCCTGCGTGATCCCGCATTTGTGGCATGTGGTACCCGGCGGCATTTACCACCGGCAGGGCGGCCAGCATTTCAACCCGTATGTGTATAATGATATTAAGACCATCGCCGATCACAGCCACCGCTCGGCGCATGGCGGGGCGCGCATTTACCTTTCCGATGCATTTCCGGCATCCGAGCGTGGGAAAATATTCATGGCCAATATCCACGAGCACGGCATTCTTTCTGACCAACTGATTGCCAAAGGCTCCGGCTTCTCCGGCAAGCATAGCGACGATTTCCTGATGGCCAACAATGCCCAATGGGTCGGTTTCAGCATGGAAATAGGGCCGGAGGGAGGCATGTATATCCTCGACTGGCACGACGCCGACATCTGCGGCTCCGACGTGCTCAATTCCGAAACCGGCCGGATTTTCAGGGTAATGCCCAAAAACTCCCTCGCCGAAAACTGGAAAGGACGTTATGATGATCTTACCAAATTCAGCGACGCCGACCTGGCCGCACTCCAAACCACCAAAAGCGAATGGCATGCCCGACGCGCGCGGGTAATCCTCCAAAGCAGGGCGGCGAACGGCAAAATTTCCCAGGATGCTATCGCGAAATTGAATGCATTATATCAAGCCAAGGACAATGCCGACAACCGCCTCCGTGCGATGTGGGCACTGAAAGTGACGGATAATCTGGATAATGCGGCATTAAAGCAAGCATTGTCGGACGCGGATGCGCACGTACGCGCCTGGGCGATCCAGTTTCTGTGCGAGGATGCGCAGCCTGCTGCGGAAGTCATTATTCAGTTTGCGCAAATGGCTATGAATGACCCGTCGCCCGTGGTGCGGCTGTACCTGGCTTCAGCCGTGCAACGACTGGATGCCAATGCGAAATGGAGCATTGGAAAAGGTCTGCTCGCGCACGCGGAGGATGCGGGGGACCATAATTTACCTAAAATGATCTGGTTCGGTATAGAGCCGCTGATGAAAGACAATGCTCCAAAAGCATTGGAATTGGCCGCAGGAAGCAAAATTCCGATGGTGACCCAGTTCATCGCACGCCGGTTGGTTGATGCGGATCAAACTAACATACTTGTCGCAAACCTCGGGAAATCAACGGCCAACCGCGTCGACATTCTGACCGGCATGCGCGACGGCCTGGAAGGTCGTACCGACATTAAAACCCCCGAAAACTGGAATGCCGTTTATGCCAAACTCAAACAGGCCGATAAACCTACCGCGCAGCTAGCCGCAGACCTGGGCAGGCATTTCGGCGATACCGAATCCGCGAAAACCGCATTGGCGGCATTGAAAAACAAATCCGCCGCATTAACCGAGCGAACAAAAGCCCTGCAATCCCTGGCCGCCCGGCAGCGCCCCGAACTTGCTGCCGAGTTGCCCGCATTGCTGAACGACAATGCGTTACGCCTCGACGCGATCCGCGCGGTGGCCGGTTACGACAGCGAGCCGTTGGCGAAGCAGCTCATCGATGCCTATCCGAAGTTCAATGCGCAGGAAAAATCCGAAGCCGTGCAAACCCTGGCCTCGCGCCCAAAATCGGGCTGGCTCCTGACACAGGCCATTTCGAAGAATGTGATCCCTAAAAAGGACGTCCCGACCTACGTCGCCCGCCAGCTACGCCGCGTGGTCGGCAGCGGCTTTGTGGAGGTATGGGGCCCGATAGACCACGTCGCATTTGACGAGAAAGCCTACAAGAAATACCGGACCCTGCTCACCGACAAGGCCGTAGCCGATGCCAGCAAAACCCGTGGCCGCCTTGTATTCCAGCGCACCTGCGCGCCTTGTCACAAATTGTACGGTGAAGGCGGCAGCATCGGCCCTGAGCTCACCGGATCCAATCGCGCCAACCTCGATTACCTGCTTGGCAACATCCTAGACCCCAGCGGCGAGATCCAGGACGACTACAAGATGGTCGTCATCGCCACCCGCGACGGCCGTACCTACGTAGGCAACGTAGCCAAAGAAACCGACCGCCAGCTCACATTACGGATCGTGGGGCAGGATGCAGTCAATATCAACAAATCAGACATTCAAACCAGGGAAGTAACCCCTTCCTCGATGATGCCGACCGGGCTGCTGGATAATCTTTCGGAAAAAGAAGTGACGGAATTGATTGCGTATTTGCGGACGACGGCACAGGTGCCGTTGACGAAGTAACTAACGCAACCCAAACATCTCGTCACCCAATTCCTGATGCGCCGAAGCATATTGTAAAACCGATTTGACAAAATCATTTAAGGTAACATCATATTGCGAAGCCAGCAACGCAATCTTTTTATGCAGATCGGAAGAAACCCGAACGTTAAAAACGCCCTTGTAAGACTTCTCCGGCGCCTTTCCAAGCGTTTTACAGGTTTCAACGTAATCGTCAACAGCCTCTTTCATCCCCTGTTTAAGTTCTTCCACCGAAGTCCCTTCAAAAGTGACAAGGTCATTAACTCCGATCAACTTCCCGAAAAACACTTCATCGGCCGAGCTATAATGGATATTGGCTGTATAACCTTCGTATGCTAGCGAGTTAATCATTTTTGATTTTTCCATTGTCTTTGAGCGTTGTAATGATCTGTTCAATCACATATGATTTCACGATAGGAGTAGGATGAGGCGATAGTGTGTAACTGATATTAAGTTACAAACGTAACGAATTTCCAAATGTTTGCAATCTTGTGACGTTCCAAAATTTTTATGATTCAATCCTCTTCCTCCTCAACCCCCTCAAAATAATTCAACACCGTCATCAGCGGTAGGGTGGTCTTGTCGGCGGCGTTGGACATTTGGATCACTGCCCGGTCAATGGAATTGGGGTCAAAGCCTGAGAAATACCCCTCGATCACTTCTCCGGGGCGGAGTTGATAGGAGATGGCTTTGTTAATGTATTTCGAAGCGCGTTTTTGCAAGCCGGTGAGTTGCGGGGCGGACATGGTATTTTCAGATTGTTTCGTCGAATAAATGCGGATAGTATGGTTTGTAACGGTATCGATACGCCGGAAAGTTTCCGCCACGAGGAGGGTCTCAAAGATGGCGTTCAAAATCCATTCCAGGATGAGTCTTCATAGGGTTTCCGAACAGAAAGTGCCGGCGACGGACAAAAAAGCTTATTGGGAAGAAATGGACCGGCTTTTTGAAGAAATTTCTGCACTAGATTACGGAATTCTGAAAAATCCGCATATCAGGGTCTAGTATTCTTCTTTAAATAGTCAAAACGCAAAATAAAATTCTACTATTAAAAATTTTCTCAAAATTTTTTACAAAATCGTCTAGGGTTTTTACGGGGTTAGTTGCCTATATATGCGCAACGATATTCCTAAACCTATGTACCAACGCTTTACCGACGAACAGCTCGTGGACCTGCTCCAACAAAGCAACGCCCGCGCATTCGAGGAGATCTATGCCCGGTATTGGTACCGGCTGTTCGGTATCGCGTTTCAGGAAACCGGCACGCGAGAAGAAGCCGAAGAACTGGTGCAGGATGTGTTCGAAAACCTCTGGCACAAACGAGAGGATTCGCTCATCCGCCATTTGAAGGCCTACCTGGTGGTTTCCATGAAACACCGCATTACCAACTACATCAAGTCCTGCATTACCCAGCGAAAATACCAGGAGTATCTGATCCTGAACGAGATACGGCAGTCTTATGGCACCGAGGAGATTGTCCGCTTCGAGGACCTTTCCCGCGCCGTGGATGAGGTAATGAAAAAGCTACCCGAAAAAACGTGCGAGGTGTTCCGGCTCAGCCGGTTCGAAAACCAGTCGGTGAAGGACATTGCCGAGCGGCTGAGCTTGTCCGAAAAGGGCGTCGAATACCACATCACGCAGTCGCTAAAAGTCCTGAAAGATCAGCTCAGGGTTTATAATTCAGATCATTAGCCTGGAAACCACATCAACATGAATCAACACGAGTTCGACATATTATTGCAAAAATACCTGGCCGGAACATGCAGCTCCGAGGAGGAGCGGCAGGTGCTCGAATGGTCGGAGCGGGTGCACTCGCTGGCTCCGGAACCGCTCGCCGGTACGGAAGCACGGGCCATGGAGCAAAAAATCTGGAAAAAAATCCGGCAGAATGCTTTGCCGGCACGCCGCTGGGACATGCCCGTCGTGCGGATGGGGATGGGGATTGCGGCGGCAGTGCTGCTGACAATGGCCCTTTATGTGTTCAGGCCGGGAATTTTCGGAAGCTCAACTGAGCCGGTGGCTAGCCAAAATATACCGGTAAAGGATGTGACCTCCGCTAAAAGCGGCTTTTTGATAGTCAAAAACACGAGCGGTTCTGAACGTTCGCTGACGCTGGAAGACGGGTCGGTAATCGTGCTGGCAAAGGAAAGTACCCTGCGCTACCCCAGGCATTTCGACCCCAAAAACAGACAGGTGGAGCTGGAAGGCGAGGCCGTTTTCAATATTAAACGCGATACTTCCCGGCCATTTTTCGTGTATTCCGGCGAGCTGGTAACGCAGGTGCTGGGGACGAGTTTCAAGGTGACGTCGTTCGGGAATGCGCGGACGATCGAGGTGCAGGTGCTGAGCGGGAAGGTTTCGGTGTATGAAAACCAGGAAAAATCATCCCAAAGCCGCAATGGCGTCGTTCTCAGGCCTAACCAGAAGGTTACATTCGATAAGGAAGCCAAAAAGCTGGTCCCGGAACTGGTACCTGCGCCGGTGATGGTGGAACCGCCGGTACAGAAGCGGGAACTGGCATTTGAGGAATCGCCTTTGCAAACGGTACTAAACGCTTTGCAAAAGGCATACGATATTGAAATAGTGGTCGAGAACCCGGCCCTGAACAACTGCACATTTACGGGCGACATTACCGGACTGCCGCTGCATACCCAGCTCCGTTTCATTTGTAAATCGGTGAATGCGGACTACGAACTCCGCGGAACAAGCTTTTTCGTAAACGGCGAAGGCTGCCCGAAATAACCAAACCCTGACCCCCCGTGACCACACCTGACAAACCCTGACCACACCTGACCACACCTGACAAAACCTGACCACACCTGACCACACCTGACAAACCCTGACCACACCTGACCACACCTGACAAAACCTGACCACACCTGACCCTAACGAGCGCCTATGCCAAAACCCTGATCTACAAAAAAAGCCAATAATGCTGCGAACATTACTGGCCTGACAACATCCGCCCGAAACGCCAATCCCGGAACGGATGCTCTTGTTTCTGAGTCTCTTACAAATCAAAAACATTTTAAAATTATGCAAAAAACCATATCCGTCAAACGGTTATTGATTCGTGCTATGCAAATAACTGTCGTACAGCTGCTTTGTTCGGTGATTTTCTGCGGGTTATCGTTTGCGGCTGAAACGCGGGCGCAGGAAATCCTGCGGCAGGAAGTGTCGCTCACGGTGCAGTCGGCGGAGGTCAAAACCGTCCTTGCCCGGCTTGAAAAGCAAACCAGCATCAAATTCATTTACAGCGGCAACAGCATCAACGCGCGCCAGCGGGTGTCGGTAAATGCCGTGAACAGCCGGCTTTCCAAGGTGCTCGATGAGCTCCTGACACCCCTCAGCGTGAGCTATGAGGTCGTGGATTCACACATTTTGCTGCACCGCAAGCCAGCGGAACCCGTGCAGGCACCCGACATAAAATCGGTGATCCGCAAGCTGACCGGCTCGGTGGCCGACGAAAGAGGCGACCCATTGCCCGGCGTGAGTATTCTCGTGAAAGGCACCCAAACGGGTACCACCACCAATGCGGATGGTAAGTTCACCCTGGACGTGATAAGTGACAATGCGGTGCTGATTTTCAGCTTTGTAGGCTACATTGCGCAGGAAGTACCGGTGGGCAGCCAGAGCGAGATCAGCATTAAAATGGCGCCCGAAGCGAAGTCGCTCAACGAGGTGGTGGTGACGGCTTTGGGTATTGCCAAAGACAAAAAGGCATTGACCTACGCGGTGACCGAGGTGAAAGGCAGCGAGTTCACCCAGGCGCGCGAAGCCAATCTGGGCAACGCATTATCCGGTAAGATCGCGGGCGTGAATGCCACCAGCACAGCCAACGGCGCAGCAGGTTCGAGCCGCGTGATTATTCGCGGCAACGGTTCGCTCAGCGGGGATAACCAGCCGCTGTACGTCGTGAACGGAATTCCTATTAATAATGCTAATCAGGGTTCGCCCGGCACGTGGGGCGGGACCGACAACGGCGACGGCTTGCTGAGCATCAACCCCGACGATATCGAAAGCATTTCCGTCCTCAAAGGCGGCACGGCGGCGGCGCTTTACGGCTCGCGCGCTTCAAATGGCGTTATTCTGATCACGACGAAGTCCGGTAAGGGGCAGAAAGGACTGGGCGTAGAGTTTAATTCCAACTTCACATTCGAACGCCCGCTGACATTCTCGGACTGGCAATATCAATACGGCGCCGGTTCGCGCGGCGTGGCACCTACCTCGCAGGCGGAGGCTATTTCCTACGGCCGCACCTCATGGGGTGCGAAGCTCGACGGCTCGATGGTCATGCAGCCCGACGGTGTCGAAAGACCCTATTCTGCCCAGAAAAACAATATCAAAAACTTCTACGATACAGGCAGCACGTTCAGCAACACGCTGGCGATCAATGGCGGCAACGAGACGACCAATTTCCGGTTTTCGGCTTCCAATATGGATAACAAAGGCGTCGTGCCGAATTCGTCCGTCAATCGTAAGACATTCAATCTCAGCGCTTCATCCACTTTGGCCAAAAAGCTGGTCTTCGAGGGAAATGTGCAGTACAATATCGAGCATGTCAAAAACAGGACGTTCGTTGCCGATTTTACCAAAAATCCGAATGCATCGGTGCAGGTAGCGGCTACCAACCTCGATATCCGTACGCTTTCGCCAGGTTACGATGATCGCGGCTACGAGGAGCTTTGGAACGATTACGTGTTTGTAATGAACCCTTATTTCGCTGTTAATAAAGTAAAAAACGAGGATGATAAGCGTCGCGTAATCGGCTCATTCAATACACGTTATAACTTTACCGACTACCTGTATGTGCGCGGCCGACTGGGTATCGACCAGTTTTCGATCCGCGGCGTGGACATTACGCCCACGGGAACGGCCTACAATACGCAGGGGGAAATGTCGACGCGCCGCGTGACCACTTATGAAACCAATGCCGAGGCCATTCTGGGTTTCAACAAAGAGTTCGGCCGGTTTTCCGTGAATGCGATCGCTGGCGGTAATAAAATGTACAACAATACCAATGGTGTTACCGCGACCAGCGGAAGGTTGAATGTGCCTTTTAATTACTTCATTACCAATGGCAGCAGCCAGAATTACACGGAAGTGGCGCGTGAATTCGGCATCAACTCGCTCTTCGCGTCGGCGGATATCGGTTTCAACAACCTGCTTTACCTGACACTTACCGGCCGCCAGGACTGGTTTTCGACGCTTTCTGCTGACAACAACACGCTGTTTTACCCCTCGGTGGGTTTGAGTTACGTGTTTTCCGATGGTTTTAAAACCAAACCTTCCTGGCTGGACTACGGAAAGGTGCGTACCTCTTGGGCCAAAGTGGGTGGCGGCGCGCCGGATCCCTACGGCCTCTCGCTCGCCTATGCCGCGCCTGCACAATCGCATTTGGGCCAGCCTCTGATGAATATCAATGGCGGCACCATCCCGAACGCGCAGCTGAAACCGTACACTTCGACTACTACGGAGTTCGGTATCGAAACCAAGCTGTTTGGCAACAAGCTCGGCGCGGATATAACTGTCTATGACCGTACTACCACAAATGACATTGTCAATGCAACGGTCCCGTTTTCAACGAGTTATACCAATGTGTCGCTGAATGTGGGTAAGGTCCGGAACCGCGGGATCGAATTGTTGCTGACGGGCTCACCGGTGAAATCGGCGAATGGTTTCGGCTGGGATGTGAGCTTCAACATGGCGTATAATAAAAATACGGTGGTCAAAATTGCGGACGGACTTACCAGCCTCGCATTGCCGGGCGCGATCGCACGTACGCAAAATGGATTTGTGTACCACTTCGAAGGCCAGCCGTTCGGGATGATCTCGGGTTACCGCGCCAAAACGGATGCGAATGGCAATGTGGTCTACAACCGCGACAGCGGCCTGCCTTTGCAAAGCGCATTCACGGCACTGGGCCGCGGTGTGCCGCCATTAACCCTCGGCCTGACGAACACTTTCCGCTACAAAACTTTCTCGCTCGGCTTCCTGCTCGACGGCAAGTTTGGTTCGAAAATGTATGTGTCGACGAACGCTTATGCCACGAATTACGGCCTGCACCAGCGCACGGTGGAGAATAACGTCCGCGAAACCGGCGTGACCGTGACGGGTGTAGACCAGGAAGGGGCTGCATTTACCAAAATCATCCCCGCACAGAACTACTACCAGGGCATCGCATTTTCGCTGACCGATCAGTTTGTGTCGGATGCCGGGTTTGTGAAGTTACGCCAGCTGACTTTCGGCTACGCATTGCCGCAAAACATCGTGGCCAAAACACCTTTTCAGTCAGCCAGCCTTTCGTTCGTTGCGCGTAACCTGCTGCTCATTTATAGTCAGGTTAAAAATGTCGATCCGGAATCGAATTACAGCAATGGCAATGCACAGGGTTTGGAGAATTTCGGTGTGCCGCCTACCCGCAGTTTTGGTTTGAACCTCATGGTAAGGTTCTGACAGTGAATGGAATTTGTGTTTGAACTACCAATTTTGACCTTGACATATGATCTATAAAAATATCAGCCTGAAAGCTTTCACGGCCCTGCTCGCAGGCGCCATGTGCCTGACCGCCTGCGACAATGGCTTCGAGGAAATGAACACCAACCCGAATGCCTATACCGACCCGGTGATCGGTAGCCTTTTTTCGTACAGCATTATCAAAACGGCTGGCGACGGCGACAATAATACGCTGTATGCCAATGATAAACTGTCGGGATGCTTCGTGCAGTACTTTGCTTCGCTCAACGCCTGGCAATGGACGGGCGACAAGTACCTGTACAAGCAGGACTATAATAAGGGCCTTTTTGAAACCGCATACAGCAGCGAGTTGAAAGAAACGGCGCAGCTCATTTCGCTACTGAAAGACAAGCCGGATATGAGCAACATGTACCACATTGCGCGCATCTGGCGGGTGTTTATTCTGCATCGGGTGACGGACATGTACGGTGACATTCCTTATTCGCAGGCTGGTTTGGGTTACATCGAGTCGGTGTACAAGCCGGGCTATGACTCGCAGGACCAGGTTTACGCCGCCATGCTCGGTGAGCTCGAAGCCAGCGCGCAGGCGTTGGATGCGGCGAAGGCGTCGTTCGGCGGCGCAGACTTCCTGTATGGCGGCGATGCGGCGAAGTGGAAGAAATTTGCCTATTCGCTCATGCTGCGGCTGGGAATGCGCCTGACCAAAGTCGATATAGGCATGGCCGAAACCTGGGTGAAGAAAGCCATTGCGGGCGGTGTGATGCAAAGCAATGCGGATATCGCCAAGCTGGACCATACAGGCGGCTCGGCCAACAACTGGAATGTGAACAGCTACCTGTTGCAGGGTGGGGAAGGGGTGCCGCCGTCGGCACAGGGTAAGGGTTATTCCAAACTGAATAAAACCTTTATCGACCACCTGAAAGCGACGAAAGACCCGCGCCTGCCGTTCTACTCGACGCTGTGGCAAGGCAATGCCGACCCGGCCAAGCTGGCGCAAACCAGCGCTCCCGACGTTCAGAAAGGCCTTCCGGGCGGTTACGATTACACGACGATCAAAGACCTGATCCCGAACTGGACGGACAATATGCAGGCTGAATATTCGGAGATCAATATCAACACGATCGCCGCCCTGGCCGCTCCGACGATTTTCCAGGCCTATTCCGAAGTATCGCTCCTGCTCGCCGAAGCCGCTTTGCGCAAATGGACGACGGGCGATGTGAAAACCTATTACGACAATGCCGTGAAAGCCTCGATGGAATCGCAGGCACTGTACCCGGGCAACGTAACGGTCACCCCCGCGCAAATACAGGCCTACCTGACCGCGAACCCGTACAACGCGACGACGCTGGACGCCGGCATGAAGCAGATCCACACCCAGTTCTGGGCCTCGCATTTCATGAACAACATCGAAGTGTACGCCAACTGGCGCCGCACCGGCTACCCCATACTCGTGCCGACCAACTACGCCGGAAACGAAACAGGCGGCACCATCCCGAGAAGGCTGCGCTACCCCGAGTCCGAGGCAAGCCTCAACCGCGAGGCATACAGCGCCGCCGTGAGCAAACAAGGCCCGGATTTATTCACGACGCGTATTTGGTGGGATAAATAGGGGGCAAAGGAGGAAAGGAGGAATGGAGGAAGGAGGAATGGTCTAATTCAGGACGCGACCCCCGCGGGGTCTTCTACGTTCGATGCGATTTTTCCCTTGCCACCCTTCCTCCATCCTCGTTCTCCTCCATCTCTTCCCTTCCTCCCTCTCCTTCCTTTTTAATGAGCAAAATCAGATAGAACAAAACCAGTATTTTGTTGCACCGGGGCGGCTTTTGGTTTAAATTCATAATTCAACCAAAAACCAGGACTATGCGTGCATTTCCCAAATTGCTATTTGCTATTGCCTTGTGCGTCACGGGATTCGGTTCTTTTGCGGCCGATCAGCCCGAAACGTTGAAAATAGGTGCCCAGGCGCCGGATTTCAACTTACTCGGCGTGGACGGCAAGCGGTATTCGCTCAAAAGCTTCGCCGGCGCGGATATCCTCGCCATCGTGTTCACCTGCAACCATTGCCCCACCGCACAGGCTTACGAGGAGCGCATTAAAAAGCTTACTGCCGATTACAAGGCGAAGAAAGTGGCCGTCATCGCCATTTCTTCCAACGACCCCAAAGCCATTCTGCTCGACGAGCTCGGCTACACCGACATGAGCGACACCTACGCCGAAATGAAGCTCCGGGCGAAAGATATGGCCTATAATTTCCCTTACCTCTACGACGGCGACGACCAGAAGATCGCCTTAGCATACGGGCCGGTAGCTACACCCCATATTTTCATTTTCGACAAAGCCCGAAAACTGCAATATAACGGTCGCATCGACGACGTCGAAAAACCGACCGGCACCCCGAAGAATATCGATGCGCGGAACGCTATCGAAGCCATGCTGGCGGGAAAACCGGTGCCCGTACCTGCTACCAAAACTTTCGGATGCTCGATGAAATGGGCGGCCAAAGAGGATAATGTCAAGAAAGAGCAAACCGCCTGGGCAAAAGAGCCTGTCACCCTGGAAACGATCGACGAGGCGGGTTTGAAAGAATTGATCCAGAATCAATCCGACAAGCTGCGGCTCATCAACGTGTGGGCTACCTGGTGCGGGCCGTGCGTGACCGAGTTTCCCGATTTCATGGTGATGCACCACATGTACCGCCGCCGCGATTTCGAATTCATATCGATCAGCGCCGATAACCCGGATAAGAAGGACAAGGCTTTGAAGTTTTTGCAAGGCAAATTCGCTTCCAACAAGAACTATATTTTCAATGTGGAGGACAAATACAAGCTGATCGAAGCGGTAGATCCGAAGTGGCAGGGCGCTTTACCGTATACCATACTTGTGGAACCGGGCGGCAAGATCGTCTATTCGCAGCAAGGGCCGATCGACCCCGCGAAAATGAAGAAGCTGATCGTCGAGAACAAGTATGTCGGACGCTACTACTAATCCCATATTCAAACAACCAACCTGACTTTATGGAAGACCAAGACTTTTCAAGACGCCGGTTTTTGGGCACTTCGGCCCTTGCGGCGGCGGGTTTCGTAATGGCCCGCACCCCGATTTTCGGTGCTTCGGCGTATATTAAGAAACTCGGCAAGCCCAACTCGCTCTTCAACGGCGTGCAGGTAGGCGCTATTACCTATTCTTGGCGGAGCCTGCCGGGCAGCGCGGAGGATATTTTGAAATATTGCATTGAAACCAATATCAGCGCGATCGAACTCATGGGACCAACCGGCGAATCGTTTGCAGGTGCGCCCGAAGCGCCGCCGCGCCCGAACCTCGCGCCCGGCCCGGATGGCAAACGCCCGGAAATGACGGACGAGCAGAAGGCCATCCAGAAAGAATACGCCACCAAAATGGCGGAATGGCGCGCAAAGGTATCCATGGATAAATTCGTGCAGCTGCGCAAGATGTACAACGAAGCCGGTGTGAGCATTTACGGTTTCAAGCCCAATGCATTGAACGCCAACAGTACCGATGCGGAAGTGGACTACGCATTCCGCGCCGCCAAGGCACTCGGCGCCAACCAGGCAAATGTGGAACTCCCCAACGACCCCGCGCAAACGAAGCGCCTGGGCGACATTGCAGCCAAAAACAAGGTGTATTGCGGCTACCACGGCCATACACAGCAAACTCCGACCTGGTGGGATACCGCATTGAGCCAGTCGAAATACAATGCGATGAACTTCGATATGGGCCATTACGTGGCGGCAGGCTTCGACCCGTTCCCTTTGCTAGAAGCCAAGCACGACCATATTGTGAGCATGCACGTGAAGGACCGTAAAAACAAGGAGCACGGCGGGGCCAATGTGGTGTGGGGCCAGGGCGATACGCCTATCGTAGCGGTACTGGAAACGATGCGCGCAAAAAAATACAAATTCCCGGCCACCATCGAGCTGGAATATGAAATCCCGGCAGGTTCCGATGCATTGAAGGAAACAGCCAAATGCGTGGAATTCGCAAGGAAAGCCTTGGGCGCGTAGTGCGTTAGCCTTCTTTGTTTTGCACTAAAAATCAGGCACCGGCCCTGTACCCTTTTCGAAATTCGGCGGGGGTATGGCCGGTGTTTTTCTTGAAAAACTGGTTGAAATTGGGCTGATCGGCAAAGCCGATGCTGTAACTGATATCCTGCAATGTCCAATCCGTTTGCACGAGCAGTACCTTGGTTTCCTCGAGCAGCCTGTTGCGGATATGCGTGCTCACATTTTGCCCCGTGTGTTTTTTAAGCAATGCATTTAAATGGTTGGGATGAATGCCCAGGCTGTCTGCGAACTCCTTGGCCGTTTTAATGCGAATAGGTGTTTCCTTGTTGATCTGCGCCGTTTCACTTTCCAGCAGGTCGAAAAACCGGTGAATATGGTGGTACTCGTCCGAAACGTCGTTGGCTTTCGGGAAATGCGCCACGCGGGAGCTTTCGACCATAATCAGCTGCAAATAAGCCTCCATCGCCTCCTGGTTGAACGCGTCGCCGACCAGCTCTTCCTCCTGCATCCGTGCGAAGAAGCGCGTGAGTACAGGCACGTCCGCAGGCGCGAGACGGATCACGCTTTTGCCCTTGTCCGTGAAAAGCCCGAACTTCTCGATCGTCGCCTTCAATGGCGGGTGCGCATTGATAAACGACCGTTTGAAAAGGCAATAATAGCCCGCAGAAAGATCATCCGGTCCGTCGGCCGACAGGTTTTTCCAGGAAATGATGTCATTGGGATGGATGAAAAGGATGGTAGGCTCGTCGATGTACCACGTATTGAGGCCCAGCGAGAAAATACCGGCGCCGCCGGTGATCATGAGTATTTTGTAAAAATCGCGGCGGTTGGGCGAGAGGTAATTGCGGCATTCGTGCTGCTCGCGGTTGAAGGTCCGGATGGTCCAGTCCTCAAAACTTTCGCGCAGGACCGGGATCAGGCCCGGCAGGTCGCGCAGCATATCGATCGCTTTGCTATCCAGTGTTTTCTCCGACATGGGATTACGTTTTTGAAAGTTCAGGAATAAGGGGACGCATTGCCCGAGCCATGCGCCCCCATAACACGCAAGGCGGTCACGCGGGTTCAGCGGCGACATCGTCGTGGTCGGTTCCGGTGATCACATCGTACCATTCCCCGATTTCTTGCTCAAATGCGGCCGTTTTCGCGCGGAAACGTTCGAGGGTGTCTTTGCCTAACGGTAAATGTACGGGTGGATTTTCGGCATTACCAAGTTTAATGAGCGCCTGTGCCAGTTTTTTCGGATCGCCAGGTTGCTTTTTGTTCACTTCGGTCGCGAATGCGCGCATGGCACCGACCGTATCAGCGTAATCGGCGATCTCGTTGGAAGTGCGGGTAAGCGACGAATGGTCGAGGAAATCCGTGCGGAAGAAGCCAGGCGCCACCACAGTCGCATGAATGCCCAGCGGAGCAAGTTCGAGCGCCAGCGCCTCGGTAATACCTTCGATCGCGAATTTCGTGGAGCCATATACGCCCCAGCCGAAATAGGCGCTCAGTCCGCCTACCGACGAAATATTGATCACGTGCCCGGCGCGTCTCACCCGCATGTACGGCAGCACGGCGCGGGTAACATTCAGGGTGCCGAACACATTGGCCTCGTAGTTGTTCCGGACTTCCTGTGCCGTAGCCTCTTCCACTGCGCTCAGCAGCCCGTAGCCGGCATTGTTGAGCAGGATATCTATTTTACCAAAATGCTGGATGGCCTGTTCCGCGGCTTCTTTGGCCTGTGCCTCATTGGTGACGTCGAGCGTCACGACGAAAAGACCTGGATTGTGGTCAAATTGCGCAGCCAGCTCGCCCGCTTTACTTCTGACGGTAGCCACCACCTGATCGCCGGCAGCCAGTACCGCTTTGGTAATTTCCAGACCGAAACCTCTCGAAGCCCCGGTAATGAACCATGTTTTAGGAGTATTCATTTTTCTTGTCATTTTTGTTCGTAATGGATGATACAAAGATGACACACCGCCTCCGCCCGGGACTTGGGCGGATTAACGGGGTTTTTATGAATGTCAAAGATGGGTCAGCCGGCGGGGCAAAAAGGATTGATAATCGTGAGCTGCCCTCGACGACCAGCTTCTCGGCTATTACACTTTTTTCTTGGTGTGTGTCAATAAGATAAATAATGATGTTGGAATCCTACGAATGCATTAGTCAAAGTCATTGGCTTCGTTTCGATCAAATTTAAATTTTGACATATCGATGCGAGGAAACCGTGAGTATCGTTCGTGTATTTCCTCTAAAGACGCTGCTTTGCGAGGTTTTTCTCTTCTTTCAATGGATGCGGTGACGCGGATATTCTTTCCAACAAAGTCAGCAGGTATCTCGATTGTGACCAATGTTGTTTCAGGAGTGATGGTTTTGCTTACCATGTCAAGTGCGTTTTTGTTTAATCAAATCTAGAAAATTTCCGGTAAATATTTTTTCGTACGAAATTTTTCCTACCTTTGAAAAGTTGAATGAAAAATACCCGGATGGAACCTACAAAATCAGAATTGGAAATACTGCAAGTGCTATGGGAACATGGCCCGTCGACCGTGCGGTTTGTGAATGATAAACTCAATGAAGAAAAGCGCGCCGTGCAGTATTCGTCGACGTT
The DNA here is from genome assembly GCF_000382205.1 of Dyadobacter beijingensis DSM 21582. Taxonomy (GTDB): domain Bacteria; phylum Bacteroidota; class Bacteroidia; order Cytophagales; family Spirosomataceae; genus Dyadobacter; species Dyadobacter beijingensis. The sequence goes on along the minus strand of NZ_KB907789.1, from coordinate 487,283 downwards.
GAAACTCATGCAGATCATGGCCGAAAAAGGCATTGTACTGCGCGATGAGAGCAGTATGAAGCATATTTACAGTCCTGCCGAGCCGGAGGACAAGACGAAATCGGCGCTGCTGGAACGTTTCGTGGACTCGATGTATAAGGGCTCGGCGTCGAGCCTGGTGATGCAGCTTTTCGGGAACAAGAAAACATCCGCCGAAGAGCTCAGTGAAATCAAGGACTTTCTGAAAAACCTGGATCAGTAATTATCAAAAGGTAACAATAATTAGCCATGGCCTGGAACATCATCGATCAGCCCGCAGCATACCAATGGATTGAGGCATTGTGCCTCACGCTTATGCATTCACTCTGGCAGGGGCTCGTGGCCGCGATCCTGGCCGGCGGTATCCTGTTGTTTACCCAAAAAAGTAAACCTGTGCTGCGTTACAACCTCCTCGCTTCGGTGATGCTGTTGCTCATCGCCGGCACGGTGCTGACATTCCTTTTCTCCCTAGAAAAATCCGGTGTGGTTCCCGGCGCGGCAAAGCCGTTTTCAGGAGAGTGGGTGGCTAGGGCGGTGCTGCAAAACGGCGACACTGTCGTGCAAATGACCGCGGAAACGGATTGGGTCACCCGTATGGTACAGTTTTTCAGCCGGCACGCACAGTTGATCGTGACGGCCTGGTTTGCCGTTTTTGCATTCAAATCCTTGCAGGCGGTCAGTGGGCTTTTTTACCTGAACCGGATCACGAGGTCTGTTTCAGCGCCGGAAATGCGTTGGATAGTCCGTTTCTACGAACTGGCGGAGCGGATGCGGATCAGGCAGGAAATCGAATTGCGGGAATCGGTGCAGGTAACCGTTCCGATGGTGATCGGGTTTCTGAAACCAGTTGTGCTGGTGCCGCTGGGGATGCTGGCAAACCTGCCGGCGGCGCAGGTGGAAGCCATTTTGCTGCACGAACTGGCACATATCCGCCGCCGCGATTACCTGGTGAACCTGCTTCAAATTTTCTGCGAAAACGTCTTCTTTTTCAACCCGGCGGTGCTGTGGATTTCCAAATTGATCCGCGAGGAACGCGAGCATTGCTGCGACGACCTGGCGATCAGCGTCATGCAAAACAAAACGTCCTTCATTCACGCACTCGTATCGTTTCAGGAATATAACCAGTCGAGGCCCGCATTTGAAATGGCTTTTTCCAAAAAGCGCAACCATTTGCTCGACAGGATCAAACGCATTGTCAATAACAATAATAAACCACTTGATGCCATGGAAAAACTATTTGTAACATTCAGTCTGGCGGCGGCCATTACCCTTTCCGCAGCGACGGCGCCTGAAAAACCCGCGAAAAGACAGTTATTACCGACGGTACGGAAAAACCAGCCGGTTGAAAAAATGAACTTGCCGCAGGCACATCCGATGCCGGTGGAGCTTCTGACGACAGACGCGCATTCAACGCCGGAAGAGCACCCCACAGCGGACGAGTTGCTGATGTCGGCCATGAATCTGGTATCGATCGGGGAGTCGGATACGTTGCCCAAAAAGAAAACGCGGACCTCCGAGACGCAGATCCACTCGGCAAACGTGCGCTCGGCCCGGGAAGGTATCAGTACGTATAGCCTTACACGTAACAACAGGCACTATGAGATCGTGCAGCGGAACGGCAAGATGATCTCACTCTTCATCGACGACCAGGAAATTCCTGAAAACGAGTATGCCAGATACCAGCCGGAGGTCGACAAGATCATGGAGGAGGTGAAGGTACAGCATGAGCGGGCCGAAAAGGAGCGCGAGAAGGCCGAGGAAATGCGCAAGTTAGCCGACGAGCAGCGCCGGGAAGCTGATAAGCAGCGCGAAGCAGCCCACGTTATGCGGCTGGAAGCGGAAAAGCACCGGGAAGAAGCGGGTAAGCAGCGCGAAGCGGCGGAAGATTTGCGCAAGCAGGCCGACGAGCAGCGCGTAGTGGCCGAGCTTCACCGCAAGCAAGCCGAAAAGCACAGGGAGGAAGCGGAAGTGCATCGGAAAATCGCCGAAGAGCACCGCAAGGAGGCCGAGAAACAGCGGGAGGCTTATATTAAAATTCAGGAAGGGATCATCGGCGAACTCACAAAAGAGGGGTTGGTGAAAGATAAGGAAAACCTGTCGTACCGGTTATCGGACGAAGAACTGATCGTGAACGGCACGAAGCAATCGGCTATCCTGCACCAGAAATTGAAAGAAAAATACCTCAAAGACATGGGCGACAAGCAGTTTGAATTGCTGTATAATTACCGCAACCAGAACGGCCACCTTAAGACCGGCGTGATCCACCAGCGGGAAGAATAGCAGTAAAACCGCCACCCCGATGTGTTTAATAAGGAGTTACAAAAGACAACTTCCGAACCTATGCATCGCAGGATATTCATCAAAAATACATCGATCGCAGCAGCCGGCGCCGCAATGGTGCCCGGTTTCGCTGTTTCGGGCCAAACTCATCCAGACGAGGCCGATCCGGTGAGGACTTTTCCCGGCCAGGTGGCACAGAACAAGCTTCCCAAATGGAAAGGTTTCAACTTGCTCGATTTCTTCTCGCCCGACCCGGCGAAGGGCCGAAAAGCCACGACCGAAGAGCAATTCAAATGGATGAGCGACTGGGGTTTCGACTTCGTACGCATTCCGATGGCTTACCCCGCATACGTGAAATTCGACCGAAGCCGGAACATTACGCCGGAGGAAGTGTACCAGATCGATGAGCAGGCGGTGGACCGGATCGATAAACTGGTCACGGCAGCGCACAAGCACAAGATCCACGTGAGCCTGAACCTGCACCGTGCGCCGGGATACTGCGTGAACGCGGGATTTAACGAACCGTACAACCTTTGGACGGACCAGAAAGCGCTTGACGCCTTCTGTTTTCACTGGAATATGTGGGCGAAAAGATACAAGGGTATTACCTCGAAACGCATCAGCTTCGACCTGCTCAACGAGCCGAGCATGCGCGCCGACATGAACGATCAGCATTCCAAACGCTCATCCGTGCCCGGCGACGTGTACCGGAAAGTGGCCATAGCAGCCTCGGAGGCGATCCGCAAGGAAAACCCGGGCCACCTGATCATCGCGGATGGTAATGACGTAGGCACGTCGGTCATCCCCGAGCTCGCCGACCTCGATATTGCGCAAAGCTGCCGGGGTTACCATCCGGGCATTATCTCGCATTACAAGGCACCCTGGGCCATGAAGGACCCCGACAATGCGCCCGAACCGAAATGGCCCGGACAGGTAGGCGACCAGTATCTCAGCCGCGCCATGCTCGAAAAGTTCTATAAACCCTGGATCGAGCTCGTAGGAAAGGGCGTGGGTGTGCATTGCGGCGAATGCGGCTGCTGGAACAAAACCCCGCACGACGTATTCCTGGCCTGGTTCAACGACGTCCTCGACATCCTCTCGTCCAATGGCATCGGCTTCTCACTCTGGGAATTCGCCGGCGATTTCGGAGTCCTCGATTCCCGCAGGGAAGACGTAGCCTATGAAGATTGGCACGGCCATAAATTGGATCGGAAGTTGCTGACCTTGCTGATGAAATATTGATTCATTTATTCAATTCAGAAAGCAACCCCGGAATATTCAGACTCTTCGTATACATCTCGATAGATCCGTCGGGCAGGTATTCCCATTGATCCTGCGGGCGGTCCCAGTAGAGTTCTACACCATTGCCGTCGGGGTCGTTGAGGTAGAGGGCTTCGGAAACGCCATGGTCGCTAGCGCCGGTGAGCGGGTAGCCGGCTTTAATGAGCCGGTTCAATGCCACCGCGAGATCCTTGCGTGTAGGGTAGAGGATGGCCGTGTGGAACAGGCCGACGCCGTGCTGTGACGCCGCGGGGGCGCCTTTGCTGTACCAGGTATTCAGGCCGATGTGGTGGTGGTAGCCGCCGGCCGAAATGAATACGGCCTGGGTGCCGTAGCGCGTCGTGATCTCGAAACCGAGCAGGCCGCAATAAAAATCAATGGCACGGTCGAGGTCGGCCACTTTCAAATGCACATGACCAATGCGGGTCTGGGCGGGTATGATATAGTTGTCTGGTTCCATGAATGGCAGGAGGCTGAGTGTCGTCTAGAAACAATCAATTTACACTGATTTGCGGTAAATAATTCCGGAAAGGGGCTTTACCTGTAAATCAGTTAACCATTCAGAACGCATTGATGAACCGCCGAGAAGCATTATCCTCGCTAGCTGCCGTGAGTGCAGCGGGCATCGTTCCCGCCGAGGCCGCCAAGCCGAAAGACCAGCCATTTATCTATTCCCTCAATATGAGCACGCTGCGCGGCCAGAAGCTCGGCTTCCGCAAGGAGCTGGAAGTGGCCGCCAAGGCCGGTTATGGGTCGGTGGAGATCTGGATCAGCACTTTGCAGGATTACCTTAAAGGCGGAGGTACATTGCAGGAGGCCAAACGCATTATCGGCGACCTGGGGCTGAAAGTAGAAGACGCGATCGGTTTTGCGACGTGGATCGTGGACGACGAGGCGGCGCGTACCAAAGCATTGGACCAGCTGAAAGGTGAAATGGAACAGCTGGCGGCTATCGGCTGCCCGCGCGTGGCGGCTCCTCCGATGGGTGCTACCACCGGCGCGTCGCTGGACCTCGCACGTGTGGCTGAGCGTTATCGCGCAATCCTGGAATTAGGAGATAAAACCGGCGTTGTGCCGCACCTCGAACTCTGGGGATTTTCCAAAAACCTGAGCCGGGTAGGAGAAATATTGTACGTGGCGGTGGAATCGGGGCACCCGTCGGCCCGCTTGCTCATGGATGTGTACCATTTGCACAAGGGTGGGTCGGGAATGGAGGCCATTAAGGATGTGGGCAAGCCGCTGATCGAGATTTTCCACGTGAACGATTATCCGAAAACGCCGCCCCGCGAGACGATCACCGACGCCGATCGCGTGTATGTAGGCGATGGCATTGCGCCGTGGAAAGATGTTTTGAAAGACCTCAAAAACCAGGATAAGCCTATTGTTCTCTCATTCGAGGTTTTCAATAAGGACTATTGGGCACAGGACGCATTGCAGGTCGCGAAGACGAGCCTTGCCAAAATGAAGAAGATCGTCGAAGCATCCGTTTAACATAGGCAGGGCCGGTAGTCATTACCGGCCTTTTTTATGACACAGCTTTGGACCCGAGCTGGTGGTAATCGAAGTATTTTTTGAGTAAAAGATTAATGAACCTTTTTAGATAGATCTCATTTAAAAAAACATTCGACCAGTTGTCGTACCGCTGCGACTGAATGCCCAGGTAAAAGAAATACATGCAGACGCCCAACATCGGGATCAGGCGCTTTTCTTCTTCGGAAATGCGGGTCACAGATTCATAACCCTTGTAAAACGCCTCCGTTTTGCGCAGTTGCTCCGGTTCGTCCTTTTCCGTTGAATGGATTTGGAGCACGTAATAGGCCATATCGAGGCAGAGCCAGCCGTTTCCGCAGAAATCGAAATCGAAGAAGGTAATGCGGCCGTCGTCGGTGATATTCATATTGTCGAACCAGATATCGAGATGGACGGCGCCTTTCCGTAGCTGGTCATGGTCGGCGTTTTTCAGTTCGTCGAGCAGATATGCCTGTACCGTTTTCATGTACTGCATTTCGTCGGTTTCAGCGGGGAGGAACCGGCCGAGCTGCGCCAGCGAATCGACCAGAAGTTCCTTTTCGGTGTAGGTAATGCGGGTCAATGCAAAATTTTCAGTCTGCAAATGCATGCGCGCCATGAGCGAACCGACCTGGTAGTGGGTCCCGGTATCAAAATTGAGCACTTTTTTACCTTCTGCAAAAGAAAACAACACGCCATACCGCTCACCTTCCGGTGCTGCGAAGGCGTGGATGAATGTATTTTCAATATCTGCAATCGGATAGGAGACAGCAATGCCGTTTTCCTGCAAATGGGCCAGCAAACGTAATTCTTCCGAAATCTCGGTGAATGTTCTCCATTGGAAAGAATACACGCGGAAAATATAGCTGCCCGCAGCTGTGCTGATCAGGTAAGTATCGCTGATACCTGTTTTCAGTATCCGGCATTCGATCGGCTGGCCCGGGAAATATCGTTTTTCAACAAACCGGCCCAGGTGAGCAGGTGAAAGTGTCGAGTTCGAGACGGGGAATACGTTCATGGCGAAAGGCGATTGGGGCGGCAAAATTATGATATATTTGCTCCGGACGTAACGCAGTTAAACAAAAATTTATGGCTGAGATCAATTTCAAACTCGATAACCGTCGCAGAGGCGCCTTTTATGTGGTGGAAGATGGCAAGCAGGTGGGCGAGATGGTGGTCGGATTGAGCGAAACGACATTGACCGTCTACCACACGGAAGTCGATCCCGAAATGGAAGGACGTGGGCTGGCGCGCAAGATGCTGGACGCGATGGTCGCCTATGCGCGTGAGCACAAGTTACAGGTAATGCCCCTGTGCGAGTACGTGCACGGACAGTTTCGCCGCCACCCCGACGATTTCGCCGACGTCTGGGCGAAATAGTCCTGCCGCCTCACACTGGCTGCGGCAGGTATACGATAAATGTGGCGCCTTCGCCTGGTCGGCTTTTGGCGGTAATGTAACCGTGGTGGTTCTGAACGACCTTTTTGCACAATGCCAGTCCGATACCCGAGCCTGAATATTCGCTCCGCCCGTGCAGGCGCTGGAACATCTGGAAAATGCGGTCAAGGTAAGTTTCATCGAAACCGATGCCGTTGTCGCTCACTTCCAGGCGAATGTACCGGTGGTCGGGCAGTAATTTGGGCAAGGTCGCTTTCTCCGCATCCTCCACGTTCCGGTAGGCAATTTGAATGGTCGATTCCTGCTCCGGCAGGCGGTACTTGATGGCATTGCTCACCAGGTTCTGCATGAGTTGGGTGAGCTGTTGACCATTGCCCCACACCACCGGCATTTCCCGTACGGTAATCTCCGTATTCTGTTCCTGAATAGAGATTTCAAGGTCAGCCAGCACCGAACTGACGATATCGCCAAGCGCTACGGCGCTGAACTCACCCTCGCGCGTCGTGAGGCGCGAGTAGGCGAGCAGGTCGTCGATCATCGCCGACATCCTTTTCGAAGCATCCTGAATACGATTAAGCATGTATTTGCCATTGTCATCGAACTGACCGGCATAGGTTGACTGCAAACGCGTGCTGAAAGACTGGATTTTCCGCAGTGGCTCCTGCATGTCATGGCTCGCAGCATAGGCGAATTGTTGCAGGTTGTTGTTGGAATTAACCAGTTCAATATTCGCCTGGTGCAGCTCATTGGTGCGCTGTGTTACGCGCTGTTCGAGCTCGCTGGCGAGCTGGCGGTAGCGTTCCTCGCTTCGTTCGAGCTCCTGCCGGGAAATGACCTGCTCGGTCACGTCAACGGCCATGTCGAGGATTGCGTACACTTCTCCTGCTGCGTTTTTAAGGGGTTTGTAAGTATAATCGTAATAGAACGTCTGCAACTTGCCGCCCACGACGAGGTCGGCGCGGGCGCCTTGCTCGGAATAGGCCTCGCCGGTGCGGTAAATGCGGTCGAGAATGTCAAGAAACGGCTGGCCTTCCAGCTCCGGCAGGGCCACCCGCAGCGGTTTGCCGATCACGGCGTCGCCCTTGCCCCACACTTTCAGCATCGCCTCGTTCGGAATGTCGATCACCATATCTTCTCCGACAAACAGGGCCGTCGCGACCGGTGCCTGCGCGATGAGCGTACGCAGATGCTCCTCATTCACTTTCAGGCGCTGCTCCGATTCGATCCGGTCGGTAATGTCCATGACGATTCCCGAGAGCGACACCGCTTTGCCCAGGCTGTCGTAGAGGTACCGCCCCAGCACCCGGACCCAGTGTACCGATCCATTGTTCCAGATAAAGCGGGCCTCATACCGTAGTTCGCCATTATCTGCCGCCTCGCGGTACGCCTCGTCCCGAATGGGAACGTCGTCGGGGTGAAGGCTGGCAAGCAGGATTTCGCGCGTCATGTTGCTCTTTTCGCTGCCGGTAATGATGCGCGCCATAGTAGGCGAGTAGATAATTTCGTTCGTGCCCAGGGCAACCATAAATGAGCCCGCACCGGAACCTTCAATGGTCATAGCGGCCTGCTGGTCGGCCCAGGCGATCTTTTCCTGGCTCGTAATTTCGCTGGTAATCTCCCTCGAAATGCCGGAAAACCGGTAGGGGACACCGCTCTGGTCGAAATATGCCTGTCCGGTGCAATGCAGCCAGCGCATGATGCCGTCTTTGGCGCCGATGACGCGGTAACGCACATTGTAGGTGCTTCGCTGGGCTGGGTCGAGCGCACGGGTGATGGCATCCGACACGCGTCCGCGGTCGTCCGGGTGGATGAGCTGCGCCAGGGTGTCGTAATGCATGTCTTTATCGTCGGGGTTGCCGAAAAGCTCCTTACAACGATCGTTGAAGAATGCCCACCGGTCGGCCGGATTCAGGTTCCAGGTGCCGAGCTGGGCTGCGTGCATGGCGAATTTGAGGTTTTCTTCACTCTCTTTTAATGCCTTATCGGCACGCAGCCGCGGAGAAATGTCCATCATCGAACCCACCATCCGCACGGGCTTGCCCTCGCGTTGGATCGTGTACCCGCGGTCGTGCACCTGCGCGTAAGAGCCGTCGGATCGTCTGAAACGGTAATTGTCCGCCCAGTTGCTTTCGCCTTTTTCGATGACGCCGTAAATCTTATTCACGACCCGCTCCTGGTCGTCCGGGTGAATGCGGTCGAACCACGATTTGGGGCCGCTTTCAATTTCCTTTGGTTTGTACCCGAAAATTTCTTCCATCGTTTCGTTCCACCATACCGTACCTTTTTCCAGGTCCCAGTCCCAGATTACGTCATGGGTAGCTTTCGCCACAAGTTTGAATCTTTCAATCGCGAGCAGCAGATCGTCGTGGGGCTCATTCAGGGTACCAGTCATGGGTAGTGATTCGTCATCGGGTTATGATGCGGCACGTCCTGGGACGTCTCGCATGGTGTAAAAATACGGATATTAGCTCAAAAGCAATGATTAGTTACTTCCCCGTGGGAGGTGAGAGCAAAAAGCCAGCTGGGATCGGTTCATTCGGGGCGGGCAAAGTAAAATTCTTTCCCGGTTCCCTTTATCATCATTGAAAAAAGTATACTAGCATTTAACCAACCTTGTCATGCGGAAAATCAGGTTTTATTTATCCGGCGCCGTTGCATGGGTGTTTGCCGGCTGCATTATGATACAGGCCCCCCAAAAGCCCGTGCCGCTGTTCGACGGCAAGACATTCCATGGCTGGGAGGGCGATACGCTCAAAACCTGGAAGATCGAGAACGGAAGCATTGCCGGCGGCTCGTTGGAAGAAACCGTTCCGCATAACGAATTCCTGTGTACGCGGAAGCAGTACGGTAATTTTAAGTTGAAAGTGAAATTCAAACTCACTGGTACGGATGGTTTTATCAATACCGGCGTGCAGTTTCACAGCGTCCGGCTCACTAATCCGCCCTACGAAATGACCGGCTACCAGGCCGATCTCGGCGATAAATACTGGGCAAGTCTGTACGACGAATCGCGGCGAAACAAAACCCTGATCGCAGCGGATTCCGCATTGGTGGAGAAAATTGTGAAGCGGAACGACTGGAATGATTACGAAGTTCACAGCCGTAACGGCCGCATTCAGCTGTTTTTGAATGGTACCAAAACAGTGGACTACACCGAGCCCGACAAATCCATTCCACAGAAGGGCCTCATTGGCCTGCAAATCCACGGCGGAGGCAAAGCCAAGGTATTTTACAAGGATATTGTGATCGAAGAATTATAGTAAAGGAATGACCAGAAAATCGAAAGCCGGCCCATTGCGGGACCGGCTTTCGATTTTCTGCACTATTTCCAGATTCCCAGCAAACGCCGCGCTACGATGATCTCGGCAATGTGGTAGGAATTATGGTCGGCGATGAGCATGGCTTCCCGCACGATATTCTGGCCGGTACCCCACGCCAATGGACTGAAAAGATCTTTGCCCTCGTCGGATAGCAATGCGAAGAAACGCTGCTGGTCGCGCTCGATTTCTTCAATACTGTCTGCCCATTGCTCGTCGGTTACCGAGTCGGTCGGCTGCGGCCAGTAATCGTCTGGCCATACCAGCGTTTTGTAATCCTTGGAGATCGAAAAATCGACAATATCCTTTTGCGCGATCCGGATGTGTTCCAGGAGTTGCCAGATGCTGTACGGCAGGTTGTCGGGGATGGTGGTGCGCATGTCGGCCGGAATGCCGGAGAGCGCTTCTGAAAGGGTTACGTGGGCGTTGCCCCCTTTGATCAGGGCAGTCAATTCATTGATCAGTTTTTTTCGCTGGTCGGCGTGCATCGGAAAATTAGTTAATTAGTAGAGTGAGGAATAAGGCGACAAAATGTACATATTTTTGATTTACCGGCGCAACAAATTCCGAATTGCTTAAATTAGGGGAGTCATCATCCAAACCTTTTGAAAAGCTTCAATGAATCCTAACCGCCGTAATTTTCTCAGAAATGTAACAGCCGCGTCTGCTCTGTTAGCCACGGAAAGTATTGCCAAACCTTTTCACATCATTAAAGACCTCAAAAAAATCAGTCCCAACGACAAGATCCGTTTCGCGACGATCGGCATGGGGATTCAGGGGCACAGCGACACCAAGGCAGCCCTGCGCAGTTCCCAGGATGTGGAATTCGTTGCCGCAGCAGACTTGTACGACGGTCGTCTCACCCGCGTGAAGGAAGTGTATGGAAAGGATATTTTTACCACCCGGGACTACCGCCAGATCCTCGAACGAAAGGATATCGACGCGGTACTTGTGGTAACCCCCGACCATTGGCACGACCACATTACCAAAGCCGCATTGCAGGCCGGAAAAAATGTGTACTGCGAAAAACCGATGGTACACCACATTAACGAGGGCCTTTCCGTGATCGACGCCTGGAAGAAATCGGGCAAGACGATGCAGGTGGGCAGCCAGCGAATCAGCTCGGCTTCGTTCAAGGAAGCGAAACGCCTGTTCCAGGCCGGCGAAATCGGGGAAATCAATTATGTAGAATCCAATAACGACCGTTTCAATTCTATCGGCGCCTGGAACTACTCCATTCCGACGGATGCTTCACCGAGCACGGTCGACTGGGATACCTACCTCGGCGACGCGCCTAAACGTGCGTTCGATGCCAAGCGGTTTTTTCGTTGGAGAAATTACCAGGATTACGGCACCGGTGTGGGCGGCGACCTTTTTGTACACCTTATTACCGGCGTGCATTTCGTGACCAATTCACTTGGGCCGGAGCGTGTGATGTCGTCGGGCGAGCTGAGTTACTGGAAAGACGGTCGCGACGTGCCCGACGTGCTCGTTTCCATCCTCGATTACCCCAAAACCGACATTCACGCCAACTTCCAGATGGTACTGCGGGTGAACTTCGCCAACGCAGGCGCCATAGCCAACAACACCCGCATTATCGGTACGGAAGGGCAGATCGAATTTACCGAAAATAACCTCGTACTGACCAAGAAGAAATTGCCGAAAGCGCCGGGCATGGGCGGTTACGACAGCTTCAATACCTTTTCGGAAGCGCAGCAGAAAGAGTTTAAAAAGCAGTACGACGCCCAATATCCGGACGACACCCGCAAGGCCGAACCGGTGAAGGAAGTCCGTTTTGAAGCGCCGAAAGAGGACGACGCGCACGCCAATCACTTCCGCGACTTTTTCGAGAATGTGAAAAAGGGCAGCCTGGGTACCGTGGAAGATCCCGTATTCGGTTTCCGGGCCGCGGCGCCGGTGCTGGCTTGTAATGAAAGCTATTTCAGCAAGAAAATCGTCCACTGGGACCCGGTAGCCATGAAAATGAAGAAGAAATAATGAAGATCATATCTACCATCGCATTGGCCGCAATGCTGGCTATCCCGGCGCTTGCCCAGACTGGCAAGGTGCTCGACAACCTGTCGGTACCCTCCAAACTTCTGAAATCGGAAAGAAAATTCGCCATTTACCTGCCGCCCGACTACGCGACATCGGAGCGCAGCTATCCGGTTATGTACCTGCTGCACGGCGCCGGTGACGACCATACCGGCTGGGTGCAGTTCGGCGAGGTGCTGCACATTGCCGACAAGGCGATCCGCGAGGGCAAAGCGACCCCGATGATCATCGTCATGCCCGATGCCAACACGGGTAGGAGGGGGTATTTCAATGATGTGAAGGGCGACTGGCCCTACGAAGATTTCTTCTTCACGGAGCTGATGCCTTACGTCGAAAAGAAATTCCGCATCAAGGGCGAAAAGCGCTTCCGGGCCATTGCGGGGCTTTCCATGGGCGGCGGCGGCAGCTTTATGTACGCATTGCACCACCCGGAACTGTTTTCGTCGGCCTGCCCGCTAAGTGCCTCCACCGGGCCGATTACCCTGGACGATGCCAAAAAAAACATGGTCAGGAACAATCCCAATATCGCCGATTCTACGGTGGAGCGCTACTATAACCGCCACAGCGCGCTGGCATTGATCAACAACATGCCCGACGATCAGAAAAAGGCCGTGCGCTGGTATATCGATTGCGGCGACGATGATTTTCTGTATGAAGGCAATAGCCTGGTACACATTGCATTGCGGAAAAAAGAAATCCCGCACGAGTTCCGCGTACGCGAGGGCGGGCACACGTGGACCTACTGGCGCGAGTCGCTGCCGGAAGTACTCGAATTCGTATCGAAGGCATTTCACCAGTACTAACCTATGGTTCAGGATGTTTTGCCGGGCATCAGGCAATTTGACCTGACCGGGAAAGTGGCTGTTGTTACCGGAGGCTCAAAAGGGCTGGGTTTGGCGATGGCGGCCGGGCTGGCGTCGGCAGGCTGCGATATGCTCCTTGTAAACAGAAGCGCGGTGGACGGCGAACGGAGTGCCGCCGAGCTGTGCATTTCGTTCGGCACGCGCGTGCTTTCGTACGCGGCCGACATAACGAGCGAGGAGCAGGTGAATGCGATGGTGGCATTCGCGCTGGAAAGTTTCGGGAAGATCGATATTCTCATCAACAGTGCGGGGATCAACATCCGCGGCCCGATCGACGAGCTTTCTCCGGCCGATTTCAAGCACGTTATGGATGTGAATGTAACCGGCACCTGGCTCGCCTGCCGGGCGGTGGCGCCGCATATGAAAGCACAGCGGAGCGGCCGCATGATCAACCTTGCGAGTACGCTGGGACTGGTAGGGCTCGCGAACCGTACGCCCTATACGGCAAGCAAGGGTGCCATTGTGCAAATGACGCGAGCACTGGCATTGGAGCTCGCACCGTTCGACGTCATGGTGAACGCCATATGCCCCGGTCCGTTCCTCACGGAGATGAATATCCCCATTGCCGAGAGCGACGATGCCCGCGACATTATTCTCGGTGCGACGGCCCTGCGGCGCTGGGGGCATCTGCGTGAAATCCAGGGCGCTGCGATTTTCCTGGCCAGTGATGCCGCCAGCTACATGGTCGGCTCGATTCTGGCCGTGGACGGAGGCTGGACGGCGCGTTAATCGTTTTTTAATCTCTGAATATAATTTTTACAAGATTCAAACGTTTGCACGCGTACATTGATATCCGGATCGAGTAAGGTACTGCAAAAATCAGGTTAGTTTCTGCAAAATTGGTATTACTATCCATCAAAAAGCCGTTTCCATGCAATGGAAGCGGTTTTTTATTGTCCGTCCAACTAGTTGCCGCGTATAGCGCCCGGTTAGGGCTATACGTTTAGTAACTATTGGTTATTTTCTAAGAAAACATAGTCAGAAAGCAGGAATGCTTGTTTATGTGAATAATTTCATATCTTTTTGTACATCCGGTTACTCGCACCGCAAGCCTCGGTATTGCCGGGTTACAAAATATAACATTTTCTAGTTTAGCCTCCCTTTTTAGTATAACAAAATCGCCCATCGGTTACGAGCGATATTTTTGAAATAGGACTTAAAGGATTTTTAGTAATACAAATTGTGTATGGTAGACACTTCTCTGACTTGTTGAAAAACAAGGGCTTATGCATGTAATCAAGTTGTAATATCTGTTCATTTTTTTATAATTTTTTTAACTATCTACTATCTATCTATACTTAATCTATGAGGATTTCTGAACGGGAAAAGTACCGGAGCCTAACACGGTATTTTTACTCCCTTCTGTTGACCCTGTTGGTCATGACCGGTGCATACGCTCAGGATGTAACGGTGAAGGGAAAAGTGAATGATGAGCAAGGGCAGGGACTGCCCGGCGTAAGCATCCTGGTCAAAGGGACGTCTACGGGTACGGTAACGGACATCGAGGGTAACTACACCGTGAATGCGCCAGGTACGGCAACGCTCGTGTTTTCTTTTATCGGGTACATCACGCAGGAGATTCCGCTCGGCAACAAAACGAGCCTCGATGTGAAACTCATGTCGGATACCAAAGCGCTGGATGAAGTGGTCGTCGTAGGTTATGGTACCGCCAAGAAAGCAACCCTGACCGGTTCGGTAACAGCCGTGAAAGGTGCCGAATTGCAGAAAGCGCCTGCTGCCAACCTTTCCAACACATTGAGCGGCCGCCTGCCGGGTGTTTCAGCCGTACAGGCGAGCGGTGAGCCGGGTTATGACGGTTCGGCGATCCGTATCCGCGGTACCAACTCACTGGGTAACAGCAATGCACTCATCGTCGTGGACGGTGTGCCCAACCGTTCTGGTGGTTTGGACCGTATCAATCCGGCCGACATCGAAAGCATCTCGGTTTTGAAAGATGCGGCAGCGGCGATTTACGGCTCTCGTGCGGGTAACGGGGTTATCCTCATTACCACCAAGCGTGGAAAAACCGGTAAACCGCAACTTTTGTATGATCTGAACGTGGGTATGGGCCAGCCTACACGCACCCCGACCATGTCGAATGCAGCGGAATATGCGACCATTCGCAATGAATTGCAGATCTACGATAACCTGCCTGTAAACCAGTGGCCTGGCGCATTGCAGGGCTTCAATACGAACGGCGCCTATACGCGTACGGACAATGGAAACGTGCTGAGCGCAGTATTCACGCCGAACGACCTTCAGAAGTTCCGCGACGGTTCCGACCCACTCGTGCACCCCAATACCGACTGGTATGGTTCGGTGATCCGCAAATGGTCGCCCCAGCAGCGCCATAACCTGCAATTGACAGGCGGCAGCGACAATGTAAAATACCTCGCTTCATTGGGTTATATCAACCAGGAGGGTAATTATGTGAACTCCGCGACGGGCTACAAGCAGTATGACATGCGTGTGAACCTCGATACGAAGATCAACAAATATGTAACGGCTACATTGGGCCTTACTTTGCGCGAAGAATTCCGTCGCTTCCCGAACGGCGGCGGCGCCGGCGATATTTTCCGTATGCTGATGCGCGGTAAGCCAACCGAAATCGCGATCTGGCCGGACGGACGCCCGGGACCAGACATCGAGAATGGTCAGAACCCGGCGGTAATTACAACTAATACAACCGGTTATAACAACGACAAGCGCGACTACATTCAAACGAACGGTGGTCTGGAAATCCTCGTACCAGGCGTACCAGGATTGAAAATCAACACGATGGCGGCGATCGATAAGCAGATCCGCCGTCAGAAGTCGTTCCAGAAGCCGTGGACGCTTTATTATTGGGACAAGAAAACCTACGAAGCGGATGGAACCTCTCCATTGCTGACGGGAACCGTGCGTTCGACATTCAACGATCCCCGTTTGACCGAAACCTCTTCTCAGGAACTCTCCATCCAGCTGACCGGACAGGCTTCTTACGAAAAGACATTCGGGGCGCATAATTTCAATGCAATGGTAGGTATCCAGCGCGAAACGGTGGATGCGGACGGATTCTTCGCTTACCGTCGCTACTTCATCTCTCCGGTGGTTGACCAGCTTTTCGCGGGTGGTACGCCTGAGCAGAACATCGGCAACTCGGGAACGAACAACGGAGATTTGTACAAACGCGCACGTTTGAGCTACTTTGGCCGCGTGGGTTATAACTACAAGGAAAAGTACCTCGCCGAATTCCTGTGGCGTGCGGATGGTTCGTATGTATTCCCGAAAGACGGCCGTTTCGGTTTCTTCCCGGGGGTATCGGCGGGCTGGCGTATTTCGGAAGAGGATTTCTGGAAAAACAGCATCCATTTTGTAAACAACGTGAAACTCCGCGGTTCATGGGGCCAGATGGGTGCCGAGCCCTACTTGCTGGGTACAGAAACATTGGCTGAATACCAGTATTTGAACACAATGGGCTTCGGAACCTACATCATCAACGATCAGGTGGCGAAAACTTTGCTCGAAACCCGTGTGGCCAACAACACATTTACCTGGGAGGTGGCCAACAACATGAACTTCGGTATCGAGGGTACATTGTGGAAAGACCGCATTGCATTTGAATTCGATTACTTTATCAATAACCGTTCGAAAATCCTGATCCCGAAAACAGGTTCTACTCCGTCTTCGGCCGGTATCGACGGCAAGCTTCCTCCTCAAAACCTGGGTAAGCTGCAAAACAAAGGATGGGAATTCAAGGTTAGCTACGACGGCGCTGTCGACAATTTCACTTACTCGGTGGGTGTGAATGGTGGGTATGCCAAAAACACGATCAAGTATTGGGATGAAACACCGGGCGCTCCTTCGTACCAGCGCACTACCGGCAAGCCTTACAATGCGTTCCTGGCTTACCAGTACGACGGCGTTTTCGCAGACCAGGCCGCTATCGATGCTAACAAGCTCGATTACAGCGGTATCACAGGAACACTTCGTCCGGGTGACATGAAATTCAAGGATATCAACCAGGATGGTAAAATCACGGCTGATGATAAAGTTCGCTCCGAGAAAACCAACCGTCCGCAGTTTACCGGCGGTATGAACATCAACCTTGGTTACAAGCAGTTTGACCTCGCTATCTTGTTCCAGGGAACGGTGGGCGGCTTGCAATACATCGGCCAAACCGAATCAGGTGATATCGGTAACTACCTGAAATATGCTTACGACCACCGCTGGACGATCGACAACCCAAGCTCGACCGACCCGCGCCTGGCTAACCGTAACAACACCTACTACACCAACTTCGACAATGCAGGTGCCAACACTTATTATCTGAAAAGCAATAACTACCTGCGTTTGAAAAACATCGAGTTGGGCTATAACCTGCCTTCGGAAATCGGCTCGAAGATCGGCGTAGGTAACCTGCGTGTGTATGTGAATGGATTGAACCTGTTTACGATCGATAAGATCAAGATCTGGGACCCGGAAGCGACTTCGTCGAACGGACAATACTATCCGCAGTCGCGAGTTCTTAATGCAGGTGTACGTGTAACTTTCTAAGATTAAAAAAATGAAACTGAGTTATAAAAATTGGATTTTTCTCGCGGCACTGGCAACAACCGGCCTGGTGTCGTGCGATACAGACTTTCTGGACGTAACGCCCCCGATCGAAATCCCGACCGAAGAGGTCTGGAAGGACGGCGCGTTGGCCGAAGGTTTCGTAACGGGTATCTACCAGGGCTTGCAGCAGGGCGGTTTCAGCGAGCAAATGCTGGCGTCGCTGACCGACGAGGCGGTATTTACCCACACAGGACGTAACATCAACACGGTGAACGAAGGTAGTCTGAGCCCTTCCAACCTCGGTTGGGTGGACGATACCTACGGCTGGGGGCCGATGTATACCCGCATCCGCGCGACAAACCAGGCGATCCAGGAACTGCCGAAATCAACTTTCACGGACCAGACTTTGAAGGACCGTCTGAAAGGCGAGGCGCACTTCCTGCGTGCTTATTACTACCATCAATTGGTGCGTTATTACGGTTCCGCACCGATTATCACGAAGGTGTATGCGCTGAATGAAGACTATTCGGTATCGCGTAACACTTTTGAGGAATGTGTGAACTTCATCGTTGCCGACCTCGACAGCGCCACGACATTGCTGAAAGGCAAGGCAGAGCAGAAGGGCCGGGCTACCGAAGCCGCTGCATTGGCATTGAAAGCACGTGTGCTGGTATATGCAGCGAGCGACCTGCACGACATTCCTACTGCCAAAGCGAAGTCCGCATTGATCGCAGGCTATCCGAACCCGGAATTCCTGGGTTACACCGGCGGCGACCGCAAGGCGCGCTGGACGGCTGCACAGGCGGCTGCCAAGGCTGCATTGAATGCCAAGGCGGGCTACAAGCTGAACCTCACGGCACCAGTTACCGGCGAGCAGGGCAAAATCAACTACATTTCGATGGCAATGGCCGGTTACAGCGCCGACAAGACGCTGGACGCGACCGGTGGCGACGACATCGTTTTCGGACGTTACTTCACCGCCAGCCAGACTTCCGACGGTGCGCGCCAGACAGGTTTGAATAACGGTCCTAACGGTTACCACAACTGGGCCGGTAACACACCGATCGGTTTGCTCGTGGATGACTACCAAATGATGGATGGCACAGCATTCTCATGGACAAATCCGACCCATAAAGCGAACCCGTATGTGAACCGCGATCCGCGTTTCTACGCGACGGTGATGTACGATGGAGCTACCTGGAAACCACGTCCTTCCGATGCGAAAGACCCTGCAAACCAGATCCAGACCGGTGCTTACGACCTGCTCGACGACAAAGGCGCGTTGATCAACCGCAAGGGACTTGATACCCGTAGCAGCTCTATCGAAGACTGGAACGGTAGCCGCACCGGTTACTACATGCGCAAGTTCATCGACCCGAACCCGGCATTGTATGATAACACCGACCGCCAAAATATTCCCTGGCCATTCCTTCGCGTCACAGAATCGGCATTCAACTACATCGAGGCGAGCATCGAGCTTGGCCAGGATGCGGTAGCGCTGGAATTGTTGAACAAGATCCGTTTCCGTGCCGGTATGCCTGCATTGAAAGTGTCAGGTGCTGCTTTGAAAGAAGCTTTCCGTCAGGAAAAACGCATTGAAATGGCTTACGAAGAGCAACGTTACCACGATGCACGCCGCTGGATGATCGCGCCGACGACGTTGGGCCGCTCGTTGCAGTTTATCACGGTGATCGGTAAGTTCAAGGCAGGCAAGTCGATGAGAGAGCCGTATCACTACGATCCGACCGTTTACGACTACACTTATACGCCTACCGAAGACAAATCGCACGAAAACCGCACCTGGGTGGACAAAATGTATTTCCGTCCATTCAGCCGCGACGAAATGAACCGTAACGCGAAGCTTATACAGAACCCTGGTTACGACAAGTAACAGTTGCTGAACACGATGCGAAACTGCCCGGGCTGCATGGTCCGGGCAGTTTGCGTTTATGAGGGATTTTTTAGACAAAATCCTACAAATCGGGGATTTAGGTAAACACTATAAGATTGGTAGAATATAGTTAAGTATTTAATAATCAATGTTTTATGTGTTTTGGCATAATCCTGTTTGTAATAGCTACAACAGTGCGAATGCACGAAAGGTCAAAACATTAATAGTTGTCTAAAAAACAAAGATTATGAAAAAGCTAATAGTATCGGCATTGGCCCTGACGCTTATTTCGTTTGCTTCTGCCGAGGCCCAGACGGCCAATCAAACCACAGAAAAGCACGCAGAGCACCAGCAGGCCCAGAAAGCCGCTAGCTCGGAAGAAAAGGTAGCCGTGAAACCGGAAGATTTGCCCGAGGGCATCAAAAAGACGATCAAAAGCGAAGAATTCAGCGGCTGGACCGTGAAGAAGGCGTTTTTGGTAACAGAGTCTGACAAAACGCAATACTACGAATTACAGGTTGCTAACGGGAAAGAAAATGCCCGTGTGAAACTTGATAAAGACGGAAGAAATGTAGGATAACCATAGTATTCCTTCATTATTCAGTGATGAAAAGCCGGAGAGATCCGGCTTTTTTTGTTTCCGGGTGGGTTGCTAACTTTAACGTCTCTTTTGAAAATTCCTAACCCGTTATCTGAATGACCCTTATTTTACGTTCTGTTTACACCCTCGCAGCCGCATCGCTGTTGTTATTGAATTGTGCAGGTAAAAAACAACCTGCATCTGGCACCAACCAGGTAGCAAGTGCCGCTTCCGACGGCAAAGAATTGTTTACGACGCATTGCGTTTCCTGCCACGCGATGGAGCAGGAGGAAATCGGTCCGCGGCTGGGCGGCATTACAGGTCTGCTGTCCGAAAAAGAGCTGATCGCATTCGTTAAGAACCCGAACCATGCCATCGAATCGGGTAATGTGCGGGCGGTAAGTCTTTCGAAACGCTACAAGATGATCATGCCGCCATTCGATTTCCTGAAAGACGAAGAGATACGTGCTATCCTGGGCTACATTGCTGCCGAAACGAAACTGCATAACATCGCCCCGCTGGAAGTGAAACCCGACAGGGAGGGACCCACGGCAAGGCTCGGCACGCCGGTTGTCAAAACGGGGCTGCGCATTGAACTGGAAGACTTTGTCACAATTCCGCCCTCGAGCGACAAAATGCCTCGTACGCGCATCGCGAACATGCGCCCGCACCCGTCGCACGACGGCACGCTGTATGTGAGCGACCAGCGCGGCATTATTTACGTAATCAATGGAAAAGAAATAACCCCGTTCCTCGATTTACGTGGCCAGGTCGAAAACTTTGTGAACGAGCCGGGCCTGGGCACCGGTCTCGGCAGCTTCGCATTTCATCCCGATTACCTTCAAAACGGGCTGATTTATATTACCCACACGGAGGCACCCAGGGGCAAGCCGGCCGATTATTCCTACAATGATTCGATTAAGGTCGCATTGCAATGGGTTGTGTCGGAATGGAAAATGGACGATGTGAGAAGCGCAGTTTTTAAAGGAAAAAGCCGCGAACTGCTGCGCATTAACGTGCCTAACGTCGTTCACGGCACCCAGGATATTGGTTTCAACCCCGATGCCGCCAAAGGGGATAAGGATTACGGAATGCTCTATATCGGCACCGGCGACGGCGGCTCCACCATCAGCAAGCACCCGGAATTGTGCCACACGCTGCATTCGCTGCTAGGCACCATCATCCGCATCGATCCTTTGGGGAATAACAGTAAAAACGGCCGTTACGGCATTCCGGCAGATAATCCGTTTGTGAAAGAAGCCGGCGGCGTTTACCGTGAAATATATGCTTACGGCTTCCGCAACCCGCACCGCCTCGCATGGCACAATGGGCGCCTGTTCAGCGCTGAGGTAGGCGAATCGAATTTCGAAGAAGTGAATGTGATCACAAAAGGCGGCGATTACGGCTGGAACGTGCGGGAAGGAAATTACGCGATCTCTTCGAAAGATCTCAAAAACGTGTACCCCGTACCGGCCACGGAAGCCGCCCCATTCGAAAAGCCCTACCTGGCCTATGACCACGTGGACGGTAACGCCATCAGCGGCGGCTACGTCTACGAGGGGCCGATCGCCGCATTGAAGGACAAATACATTTTCGGCGACATTGTAAACGGCCGGATTTTCTATGCCAACGTCGACGCGAAACTGAGCGACGGGCAGATTTACGAATTAATGATCGTCCGCGACGGCCAGGAAACCAATCTGGTGGAAATGTCCGGCTCCAAGCGCGTCGACATCCGCATTGAATACAACCGCTTCACAAAAGAGCTCTACATCATGACCAAAAGCGACGGCAAGATCCGCCGGGTGAGTAGGGCGTACACAAACAATTAACTTAATCCAATGAAACAACTAGCCATAATCCTGCTCGTATGCACGCATGCGGCTTTCGCGCAAGAGCATCAGTACGCTGCTCCGAGTAAATATCTGTCGCTATCGGTCGGGCCGAGCAAGCATGGGACCGGCGATATGAGGGGGATTATGCAGCGGGTTACGTATACGCAGTATTTCAAAAAGAGGCTGTTCTGGTATGCATCGGTGGGGGCGGATTTACATGATGGAGAATACCAGGTGATTGTCACGCAGCCGTCGGGGGAGGTGACCGACCATTCCTTTCGCTATACTGCGGGTGCAATGCAGCTGACAGGCGGGGCGGGGTTCAGTGCTTTGAGGTCGAAAAATACGGAACTGGGGGTTCGTTTGGCGGCCGTACTGCGTTACCAGTCGTCTTCATTATATGACTATCTGAACATCATTTACGATCCGAAAGAAATCGGACCTTACCCGGCGATGTTCATTGCAAATGTCAACCCGCAAAGAACGTTTGCCGCAGGTATTTGCCCTGAGCTATTCTTCAATCAAAGAATTTTTAAAAGTTTTACGGCAGGCATTTCGGGGGGATTTCAGCTGGACACGAACGGCGATGTCCTGACTTCCTTCGCGTTGTCGGTCGGGAAATACCTCAGGTAAAAATGGTTGGAAGGCTGTTTGGCCGCAAAATAATTGTCGTCGGCCGCAAAGTAACAATGGCCCACGGGTAGTTAGAACGTTCTGATACATTTGCCAAAAACGAAATCAGAACAATCGCTATGGCCAATGTAAAAACGGTTCTCGACCAGTGGTCGGTAAAGGACCTTGAAGACAATTCCAGCATCAACGTACTCGTCGAAAGCTGCACCGAGCTTGGGAACAATGCCCAGCCCGGCGTTCAGATCGTGTGCATGGGGCAGTTTGTGACCTATGAACCCAACATCGTGGAGCAATGGGCGTATAAAGCCGGCAAACAGGATGCCCGGGAATACCTGCTCGAAGACAAATCGTGGACGTTTCACGACGATCAGTATGTCAAATATTTCCTCGTTCTCGGCAGTCCGCTCAAAGCACGCATTACCGTAAAGACCCGCAGCTCCAAGCCCAATACCCGTGAATACGAGCTGCCATTTGAAGTTTAATATTACCCGGGAAATAAACACACACCTGAACGATGATCAAGATCACCTACTTTGCCCTGCTGGGCACCTTTTCCCTCATTTTTCTGATCGCGATCATCTACTATCTCGTGAAACCCGCCCCGTCGGGCGATAGCTCAGTGGGGTGGGCGATCGGGATTTTTTACCTTACGGCATTGCTGGGCGTCATCCTGGTCGCGCTGCTGTTTTGGAGAAACAAGACCATCGGACTGATAGTCCTCTGCATTCCGCTACTATTTATTGTAATACCCATAATCAAAAGCGGCGCGCGCGACTTGTACGCATGGCTGCCCGCGCAACGTGCGACGCCGCTCACCCTGCACATTGCCAACAACACCTCCGCGCTCGTGAATGTCAAGCTCGAATGCTGGTTCGGGAAAACGGACGGCGATGAGCAATCCCTCTACAAAACGCTGGAATTTACCTCCAAACCGCTTGCGGTAGACCAGCACGTTCTTTCCGATTACGACACCCAGCTGCTTTCGGCCAAGAGTGCCTTCATCCGCATCGTGTTTTATGAATGCCTGCAGCAATCGGGAAATGGCTACACCTACGTGCGTGAAGTGCAGCCGTGTATGCAATACCAAGATGTCGCAATCGAAGATTTTCAGGGGAACGATTACCTGATCACAATCGATGGAGAGAAGAACACCGACGCGTTCCGGGCCGAGGTGAGGCGGTTAAAGGAAAGCGATATGTATCAAAACGGCGTTTTTTAATATCCAAACTATGAAACTCACATTATCCAGCATTGTAGAATCACCGGTCATATTGCCTTACTGCTCCACCTGGGTAGCCGAAAAGAGGCGATCGTTTATCATTTCGAACTACAAAATGGTGGCTGAGCTGGGCATCAACGGAACCATGGACGTTATAAGGCAGTCCTCCGGGGACAGTGACGGCATTCTTGACGACGCTCTGCCCGCCGGCATTTATGAGGACATCCGAAAGAAAGGCATCAACGGTTTTCAGCTGCTGCCAAAGAGTGATTATAAAAACTGGGAGCAGTTCAACGGCGGCGCATTGCTCATCGAAGCCGCCAAATCGTACGGTCTTTTTGATAACAACTTTCCCGTGCAAGCGCACGATGGCCTGATCATCAGCTTCGGAAAAAAGTCGATCATTATGTCGGTGTGGGAAAATGGGCAGCTGGCAACGACCGATATTGCCAAGACCAAGGGAAAAGCGCCTATCAGCACAACATTGCATCCGCAGGAAAACCTGGTCATTTATGGTACCAATTACGGCGAACTTTACGCGCAGGATTTCAGCGACGGCGGTTTCGAGAAAGCGGTAAAAATTGATCAATTGCCGAATACCTGTTACCAAATGTCGTTCGACCCGGATGGCAGAAACCTGTTCGTGTGCGGGATGGGTTATCTTCGGATTTTCGAGTTTAAGAATAATGCATTCACCCAGCGCGCTTCACTTATGACCGCCTCCCGGTCGTTTGCGCTTGCCGGCAACTTCCTAGTTTTAAACAAGGGAATACATGGGATAGATGTTCTGAATGTGGCTGTGGACCCGGCGCGCGTCACTTCGCTGGATGTTCCGTTTACGATCGATAAAATGGAATACCTCTCGTCCGCCGCTATGCTGCTGGTCACTTCGGGTTCCTCCCAGGATCTGGGCCTGATCCGTTGCGAAATGCATTAAGTGTTACAAATAGATCTTCACCATTTCCCGCCAGTACCGTGGCCGGTGCGCCTCTTCTTCCCAGATATGGAATGCATGCGGCACGCTGATCTGGTTCAGGGAATCGCTCAGGTGGCGGTTATTGTCCAGAAATGTGTCCTCCCGCCCGATTACCAGCGTAATTTCCTGCTCGCGCAGCAGCGCCAGCAGCTCCGGGTCCGAAATGCCGGGGACGAAATGATTGGGCATATTGTAATAAATATTCTCGTCGAAATAGCCGTCGAACAGGTCCGCGAAAAAAGGGAGCGGCTGCGTGAGGTCGTAGCGTGCGCTCATACCCACCACTTTCGTAAATAGCTGCGGGTGTTTGAACGCGATATTCACTGCATGGTAACCACCCAGGCTGCAACCCGCGGCGATCAATTCCCGCTTCTTGTTCTGAATGCGGATAAACGGGATTACTTCTTCAAGAATGTATTTTTCATACTGAATGTGGCGGGCAATGCGCAGCGGCGGCGGGGCGTCGGAGTAAAAACTTTCACTGTCGACGCTATCGACGCAGTACACCTGGATGTGGCCGTCTTCGATCTTGTCTTTCATGGCGTCGATCACCCGCCAGTTTTCAAAATCATAGAAATGGGCCGAGCGGGTTGGAAAAAAGATCACCGGCGTGCCGCCGTGACCAAATACGAGTATTTCCATGTACTTGCCCAAACTCGGACTAAACCACTTGTGATACGCCCTTTCCATGACAACCAAATTTTGTTTAAGAGGTTTTCTGAACCGTTTCCAAAACATTGTGTACACTTTCACTAATCGCCTTTCGCCAGATCGCGTAGCCGTCCGCGCTTAAATGCAGCCCGTCGGCCTCGAACAGCGATTTCCTGGGATACCCCTGATAATTGACCATCAAAGGAAAAATATCGATGTAATGCTGCTGCGGGTCTTTTTCAGCCTCCTCACGGATCAGCTCGTTGGCCGTTCTGATCGATTCTATAATATCCCACCGCTGCAAGCTTGGCTTGATCGACACGAAAAAGCAGGGAATGTCCCCGAACCGTTCCCGGATAAGCCCGGTGAGCTGGCGGTAGAACAGCAGCACCTCCGTCGGGTGGCGACCGTCGCCGAGGTCGTTGTCGCCGGCGTAGATCACAAACCGTTTCGGGTCGCGCACGGAAGCCATGATACGTTCGAAAAACCACACGCAGGCCGCGAGCGTAGAGCCGCCGAAACCCAGGTTTACCGGTCTCAAATCCGCAAAATCCTCATACAAATCCCTCCAAAGCGTAAAACTCGAACTTCCGTAGAAGACGGTTTCGGGCTCATAAGGTAATCGGGACCGTTCTTTTTCGACTCTTTGTACTTCCTCTTCGTACCAAATCATGGGTTTACTGATTTCTGATCGTGCTGTTTGCAGGTGATTACCTGTAAAAATAAGTATGCCAAATTAACAAACCGTTAAATTACGGTCACTTGAATGATAATAAATGGTGATTTTCAACGCATTGATAGTCTAAATTGCAGCATCTCCACAATAAATGTGATTTTTTGTAAATCGGTTACAACCATTGCCTTTTCTTCTGGTTCTCTGCATTATATTTAAAAATACTATTGGCATGAAAAAAACGATTTTACTCGCATTCCTCTGCATTGCAGCCATCGCCTGCGACAAGAAGGATGACAGCACACCACAGCCGGAACTCGGCACCGTCAGCGTCCCTTACCGCCAGTCTACCAAGGTTTCCGCCTCCGGTACCGACCTGAAAGTAGAGTTGAAGGAAATTACCGACAGCCGCTGCCCGATCAATGCAGACTGTATTTCCATGGGAAGCGCCAAGCTGGTCCTCACCATTTCCGACGCTTCCAACGCGGCGAATGTGAATTTCGAGTTCAGCGCGATTTCGCAGCGGAATGCGCAGGAGTTCAAATTGGGCGACGTGGAATATGTGCTGAGCGTTACCGAAGTACTTCCTTATCCGCAACTTCCAGTAACCACCAAGCTGGAAGATTACAAGATCGGGGTATCCATCGAAAGAAAGTAATAGATTCAGATTTGGTGTGAAGTGCAGCAAAAGGAGTCAGGACTATCCTGGCTCCTTTTCTCATTTTTGGGCATTCCGGCTCCCGGCAACGCATTTTGTTCGTATCTTAATCGCTTTAAAAACCCATTAACCAGGCAATGAAGCATATTTTTTCAAGACGGGAGGCATTGGCCGGTCTGGCCGCTGCCAGTGCTGCTTTGGCATTGGACCCGTTTTCTTCCTCGGCACAAAGCGATCTCAAAATGATACTGGAAAGAAAAATTCCGTCTACGGGCGAGCGTATGCCCGTTGTAGGCCTGGGTTCGTGGCAGCAGTTCGACGTCGGAACGGGTGCCGCTGAACGTACACCATTGAAGGAGGTTTTGAAAAAAATGCAGGAGCTCGGCGGAAAGCTGATCGACGCGTCGCCTATGTACGGACGCGCCGAGCAGGTGATCGGCGACCTGACGACGGAACTGAAACTGAACGACCGTTTTTTCTTCGCTACGAAAGTGTGGACCACCGGCAGGCAGGAGGGGATCGACCAGATGAATGCTTCGCTGCGCAAAATGAACCGGAAGAAAATCGATCTGATGCAGGTGCATAATTTGCAGGATTGGGAAACCCATCTCAAAACGCTGAAAGACTGGAAATCGGAAGGAAAAGTGCGGCATATTGGCATCACGCATTACACCGACGCCGCCCATTCCCGCCTGGAACAGATCGTCAAATCGGAGCAGATCGATTTTGTACAGTTCAACTATTCGATCCGTTCGCGGAATGCCGAGAAAAGCCTGCTCAAAGCAGCGAAAGATAAAGGTGTGGCCGTGATTATCAATGAGCCGTTCGAGCAGGGCGCGTTGTTCAGGGCCGTGAAGGGCAAGGAACTACCGGCCTGGGCGAGAGATTATGATATCAAAAGCTGGGCGCAGTTCTTCCTCAAATATATCATCAGCAACGATGCCGTCACCTGTGTGATACCAGGCACTTCGGACGTGAAGCACCTGGTAGACAACCTCGGCGCCGGCGAAGGGCGACTGCCCGATGAGGCCGGCCGGAAGAAAATGCGCGACTTTATCGCGGGAGTTTAGCCCTATTCCAATGCGAATGCGACGTACTGGTTGCCCTTTTTGGTTCCCAGCTTCGTACCGCCGCAAGCGATCACGACATATTGTTTGCCATTCGCCTCATAGGTAGCAGGCGTGGCAAATCCGGCAGCCGGCAATTGCGTTTCCCAAAGCAATTTGCCGGTTTTTTTATCGAATGCCCTGAATTTGCCATCCTTCGTAGCCGCTATGAAAAGCAAGCCGCTCGCGGTAACGACCGGCCCGCCGTAGTTTTCGGTGCCGGTGGTCGGTACGCCCTTTGCTTTCAAAGACTCCACCTCCCCGAATGGTATTTTCCATAGGAAGCGGCCGGTATTCAGGTCGATGGCATTGAGCGTTCCCCACGGCGGGGAAATGGCCGGCAAGCCGTTCGCATCGAGGAATTTGTTGTAACCCGTGCTTTGGTAAGGTAAATATACCTTTTTAGAAGCGGGCGTTGCCGATACCGCTTCCACCTTCTCATCCCCAAACAGGAAAGAAACCAATGCCTGCTTTTCATCGGCGGTCAGCATCGTAAAGCCGGGCATCATGCCTTTTCCGGAAGTAATCAGTTGATTCACAAATGATTTATCACGGCGCGTGCCGATATCGACCAGCGAAGGGTAGCCGCTTTTCGCATTGCCTTTCCGTTGCGGGCCGTGGCAGGTTACGCAGTAAGTCGTGTACACCTTTTCGCCCGGGCTCAGGTTGGAAAGTTCGCTCGCCTTCGGCGTGTCTTTCATCGTCAGTATCCAGGCCATTTCATTGCTGTTGACATACAAAATGCCCTCGTTGGGGTCGGCGGCAGCGCCTCCCCATTCGGCACCTCCGTCGAAGCCGGGCAGGATCACCGTGCCTTCCTTGCTCGGCGCAGCAAACAATGCTTTTTTATAACCTTTGAATTTGATTTTTAACGAATCCCGGTCCGGCGCGTGGACGCTGATGTCGTTTTCAGTTAATGTGTAGGCCTGGCGGGCATAAGGGGCCGGTTTGCTAGGCACGGGCTGTGTGGGCCAGGGATGTTCCCCCGGCAACGCGCCTGCTGGAACAGGCACTTCCTTGATGGGAAAGAGCGGCTTGCCCGTCACCCGGTCGAAAATGAATACATAGCCCTGCTTGCTCACCTGCGCCACGGCGTCGATTTTGCGGGGTTTGCCGTCGGGGCCATTTTGCGTCACGGTAATGAGGTTCGGCGGCGCCGGCAGGTCGCGGTCCCACATGTCGTGGTGCATCGTCTGGTAATGCCACAGCCGCTTGCCCGTGCGTGCGTCGAGCGCGAGCAGGCAGTTCGAGAACAAGTTTGTCCCCTTACGTTTGCCTCCGTAAAAATCATAACCCGCAGAACCGGTAGGTACGTACAGAAT
Source organism: Dyadobacter beijingensis DSM 21582 (assembly GCF_000382205.1). Lineage (GTDB taxonomy): Bacteria > Bacteroidota > Bacteroidia > Cytophagales > Spirosomataceae > Dyadobacter > Dyadobacter beijingensis. Next base: position 458,482 of record NZ_KB907789.1, on the reverse strand, counting down.
GCCCCGTTTGCGGTCGATGGCCGTGCCGGCCCAGTTGTTGGCGGCGCCGGTGTATGTGTTCTGGTACGCATCGGGCGGGAAGGTTTCGTAGCCGAATTCGCCGGGGTAAGGGATCGTGTGAAACGTCCACACCAGTTTGCCCGTCCGCACGTTGAATGCCCGCAGGTCGCCCGGCGCTGCGTCCGAATCCTCCGAGAGCCGCAGCGGCATGATGATCAGGTCTTCGAAGATCGTCCCTGGTGTGTTGGACACCATGTACTTGTTTTTCGCGATGTCGGGAAGGCCCGTGTGGAGGTCGATGCGGCCATTATCGCCAAAGCGCTCGATCACCTTTCCCGTGCGCGCATCGAGCGCGTACAGGTGGGCGGCCATCGCGTGTAGGATGCGCTTGTCGTCGCCATCTTCCCAGTAGGTAAGCCCACGGCTCGTATTCGACCCGTTTTTGGATTTATCCCCGAATATCCAAAGCTGTTTACCCGTAGCCGCGTCCAGTGCAAATGCCTGCACCGTAGCCGTGACGCCGTACAGCACGCCATTCACGACAATGGGGTTTACCTGCGTTTGCCCCGAATCCGGCATCGACCACGTCCAGGCCACTTTCAGGTTTTTGACATTCTCCTTGTTGATCTGGGTCAGCGGAGAGTAATGATTGCGGTCGGGGCCGCCGAGGTATTCCCGCCATTCGCTGCCGGGGCCGGCTTGCTGGTTATCTTTTTGGTCGGAAACAGTCTGCGCGCCGGCGAGCAGCAATGCGGCACTGCCGATACACCACGATAGGGTCTTTAACATAAAAATCTGAACTCGATAGACAAAGGAATTTATTCAAAACGGGCATTTACGGTCATGCCGGGCCAGGAATCGGTGCGGAATGCACTGGCGGGGAAACCGTCGGTACTGTACAGGTTCGCATCCTCCGGCGCATCCGACCATGCGTAACGCACAGCCGCAGGTTTGCTTACATTCGGGCTCGATACGATCACCTTATTGCCCTGGATTTCCGCTTTGGCATAATGGAACACCTTGTCGTCGCCCGCGATCTCGAAGCCTTTCAGGTAGCCGTAGCGGTCCTTGATTGTCAGGCCGTTTTCTGCATTTTTGAACGAAATAACTGCTTTTGCACCGTCCACCTGCATCTGGTCGTAGAGCGGCGAGGCATAGGGGATATTCTGGCCGTAGTCGTTTTTCAACGCATGGGTAGCGAGGCGATGTGCTACATCCTGCTTGTTGGTCGGGTGGATGTCGTTGGGGTTACCCACGTCTGTGGACACCGCCATACCGGTTTTGGGCAGGCTCAATGTAAGGTTTTGTGCTTCGCGAAGCTCCGCCCAGTTGCTGCCTTTATTGCTGTCGCGATCGGTGCCGTAGCTCGATAGCTGTACCCAATAGAATGAAAACTCGTCGTTCCACAACTTACGCCAGTCGTTGATCATGAGCGGGAACGACTGACGGTACTGGTAGGCGCGGCTCGCATTGCTTTCGCCCTGGTACCAGAGCATGCCGCGCACGGCGAAAGGCAGCAACGGAACGATCATCGCATTGTAAATGGTCGTACCCACATTGTTCATCAAATGCGCGTATTCATGCTTTTCTGCGAATGCGGGCATCAGGTACCAGTCTTTGGCCAGGCTGATTTTACGGTTGTCATCAGCAATGAACAGGTCGCTTGCGGAGCCCATCAGGCCGGGCCCGAACCAGGGAGCGCCGACCATATTGCCGGTTTTGACGACGAGTACATTTTTGCCGTCCTTCCAGGTGTTAGCCGGTATTTCAATTTTGCGGGGGCCTTTGGCGGCGCCTTGGTACACGTGTTTGCCATTCACGTACACTTCCACTGGCCCGTCGTTTTCGGCGAGTGAGAGGGTCGTCGGTTTTGAAACGAGGTCAGCCGGGAAATTCACTTCTTTGGCCATATAACCCTTTCCGCGGAAGCCCATGAGCCCTTTCCAATCCCATTGTCCGATCGGATCGGCGGTTTTTTGCCAGGAAGTAAGGTCAACTTCCGGCGAAAGGTATTTCTTCTCGTCTTCCCAGGTTGGGTCGTACGATGCATTTTTGAAAAGCTGCTTTTTAAGTTTCTTATCCATGATCAGATCCGCCTCTTCCCAGGTTTTGGGCATATTCTGCGCATAGGAACGCAGCTCGTCATTCCCCAGCATGGCTTCCTTGCTGATCCAGCCTTCGATCTGCGAGCCGCCCCATGACGAATGCAGGATGCCGATCGGTACTTTCAGTTTCTGGTAAATTTCACGGGCAAAAAAGAATCCCACTGCCGTAAAACCGCCTACCGTCTCTTCGTTGGCGATCTTCCACTCACCGGCTTTCAGATCCTGCTGGGGTTCCAGTTCTACCACATGGTCGACGCGGAAATGCCGGATTTGCGGGTAATCGGCGTTTTTGCGCTCTTCTTCGTAATTTTTCGCCGCCGATACCGGCCATTCCATATTGGATTGTCCGGAGCAAAGCCATACCTCGCCGATCAGCACGTCGTTCACGACCGCACTGCCCGATTTGGCCGTTAACTGCAACGTATGCGGCCCACCCGCCTCCAACGGTTTGAAACTCACCTTCCATTTACCCGCCGCATCCGCTTTCACCTCCATCGACTGCCCTGCCAGCACCACTTTGACTTTTTCGGACGGCTTCGCCCAACCCCATACCGGGATCGGTTTCTGGCGTTGCAGCACGACGTGGTCGGAAAACAGCCGGGCAAATTTGACCTGCGCGAACGCGGGCGCGGCGCAGGCGACGAAGAGCAGGATGAGTATGCGTTTCATGAATGCGGGATTGATTTTTGGATACCTATAAATGTCACAACCGGTCATATTCTACTGGAAATAGCGGCGAAGGCGTCAGGATTCGTCATTTTGGCGTTATTTTTGACCGAATTACCGAATAGCCATGATCTCCATCGTCATTTGTTCGGCCGACCAGGCCGATTTGTCCAGCGTCTCCGAAAACATCCGCCGCACCGTCGGTATCCCTCACGAAATCATCGCGATCGACAACCGCACGGCACGCCGCGGGATTTGTGATGTATATAATGAAGGGGCAAAGCGCGCCCGTTTCGACCTCGTATGCTTCATGCACGAGGACATCGAGATCAGGACGGCAGACTGGGGAAATGTTGTGGCCGGTATTTTCGGGCGCGACCCTGAAATCGGCGTTGTAGGGGTAGCGGGCGGCGGGTATAAATCGCTGTCACCGTCAGGCTGGTACCAGCTGGAATTTCACTCGGAGGAACGGTCGTACCAGAATGTGCTGCAAGGCTATAAGTACAATGAAAAGGAGGAAATCCACGCCTATCACAACCCGCGCAACGAAGCCCTGAGCCGGGTTGTTTGCGTGGACGGCCTGTGGATCTGTACGCGCCGGGAAATAGCGCTGCGGTTTCCGTTCGATGGCCAGGTGCTCACGGGTTTTCACGGCTACGACCTCGATTTCTGCCTCAGCGTATTCCCGCATTACAAAATCATGGTTACTTACGACGTGCTCATGAAGCATGACTCGGAAGGGAATTTCAACAAACAATGGCTCGATAATATCCTGAAACTCCACCGGAAATGGAGCTACGCATTACCGCTGACGACTTCCGTGATGCGGGGAAACGAAATGTACGACATCGAAAAGCGGTCATTCAAAATACTCATCGAGCAAATGATCCGCTGGAAATACAGCTATCTGCAAATACAAACGATGCTCTGGCACAGCGCCAAAACGAAGCAGATGCGCCGAAAAGTGATTTTTAAGGCTTTTCTTCACCTTCTGAAACTACGTCTACATATTCTTCCCATTCCGGACGGGCAAAGAATCTAGCCCAAAGCAGTTTGGCGCGTAGGCCCCAGATCTGCCGGTAAACGAAGCTGAATTTGCCCGACTTTTTGTAAACGGGAATGTAGTACAGCATTTCGTAATTGTCGCGGACGAGGCCGGCGTATTCGAACGAGAAAAATGAATCGAGCCGGTGTTCGAAAAGCGTCCGGAGCCGGTCGAGGAATGGCTGGTCGCGGTTCTTTTTAAACGACGCGCACTGCTGCACCCATTTCAGGTCGCGCTCCAACTTCTTGATATCCCGGTTTTCGTGGTAGTTCTTCCGGACCTTCTTGCGCTTGTTGAGAATGTCGGTGGACGTGCTGGTATGCTGGCGATAGCGCACGAGCGTTTCGGGGATCACTTTGATAGAACCCAGGTTCGCTGCCACATAGGCGATCCAATGGTCGTGGAAATGCTCGGGATTGAACGGGAGGAACTCGTCGCGCAACTCACGCTTAAAGAGAATGCTATGCCCTGAGACACAATTGAAATACAAAAAAATCTTAGGTTCGCTGCCGCTGTACAGGTGGATAATGTCCGACATTTTGCGTTTCCAGGTCATTTGCCGGCCTTGCTCGTCCATGAATGCGGAGTCGTGGTAAATGAGCAGGCTGTCGCCGATGCCCGCCACCTGTTTGGCGATCTTGCCGAGGTCCCAGATATCGTCCTGGTCGCACAATGCAATGTACTCGCCCTCGCAAAGGGTAATGGCCTTTTCAAAATTCCGTACATAGCCCAGGTTCACGTCGTTTTCGTACACCCTGAGGGCCGGGTATTGCGCCGCATATTCCCGCAGGATCTCGCGGGAGCGGTCCTTGCTGCCGTCGTCCACAACCACGATTTCGATGTTCGCGTAAGTCTGGTTGACGAGGGTATCGAGCTGCTCCGCGAGGTATTTTTCGCCATTGTAAACGCACATGGCGATCGATACGAGCGGGTAACCGGTATGTTGACTGGAAGAGTCGGGTTGCTTGTTCACTGTCCTATCATTTTAACTTTCGCGCCCCATATTTTCCGGAGCGTGTAAAAAAACTGGCTGGTGGCCGATTTCTTCAAAATCCGCAGCAAAGTGCCGCGGTTTTGCCAGATCAGCACGCCGTAAGCCACGTTGAAAAGGCTGTTGTTGCGCCGGATACTTTGCCGGTGCAGGCTGGTAATCAATTGCTGCGCTTGCCCGGTGCACTGGCTTGCGCATAACCCCAGCCAACCGCTTTCCCGCTCCATTTCAAGCACTTTTTGCGCGGCGTTGCGGCCTGCCTTTTTGAATGCCAGGATGTCGGTGCTGTTGCCGCCGTGCTGGCGGTACCGTACCAGAGCATCTGGCACGAAGTCAATGGAGCCGAGGCAGGTGGCATTGAAAGCGAGCCATTGGTCGTAATGGAAATCCGGCGGGAACGGCAGCGATTTTTCCAAAACTTCCCTTTTCATGAGAATGCTATGCCCCGAAACGCAATTGAGATACAAAAACACTTCCGGCGCGTGGCCCTGGTAAAAATTCAGTTTATCCGAAATGCGGCGGTGCATGCTGTTGCCTGCGGCGTCGACGAATTCGGAATCGTGGTATACCAATGTGTGCCTATCGATCAATGCCGCCTGTTTTTCCAATTTTTCGGGATGCCAGATATCGTCCTGATCACAAATGGCGATCAGGCTGGCCCGGCATAGGCGCAATGCCTTTTCGAAATTCCTGTTATATCCCAGATTCGCTTCGTTGTAATGCAGGGTAATGCGCTTGTCCCGGGCCGCGTATTGTTCCAAAATGCTGCGCGTACCGTCCGTGGAGCCATCATCCACGATTACCAGCTCCCATTCGGTATAATGCTGCGCCAGGATGGAATCGAGCTGCTCACGGAGGAAAGCGCCGCCGTTGTAGGTACAAAGGGCAATGGATATCAGCGGCCTGTTTTCCATTTAAACGTCGGTAAATTGCTGCATATCGATGAGCCGCTTGTACAGCCCGTCGTGCGCGATGAGCTCGGCGTGGTTGCCCTGCTCGATAACCCTGCCTTCTTCCAGAACCAATATCGTATCGGCGCTCTGGATCGTGCTCAGCCGGTGGGCGATCACGAGCGACGTGCGGTTCTTCATCAGGTTGTTCAGTGCTTCCTGCACCAGCTTTTCCGATTCCGTATCGAGGGCCGAAGTCGCTTCGTCGAGGAGCATGATCGGCGGGTTTTTCAATACCGCACGGGCAATGCAGATGCGCTGCTTCTGGCCGCCGGAAAGCTTCATGCCGCGGTCGCCGATATTGCTGAGATAGCCTTCTTCGGTTTCCATGATAAACTCGTGCGCATTGGCAATGCGTGCCGCCGCTTCCACCTGCTCCATCGTCGCGTCGGGGCTGCCGAATGCGATGTTCTGGTAAATGGAGTCGTTGAAAAGCATCGATTCCTGGTTCACGAGCCCGAACATCGACCAAAGCGATTCCTGCTTGATCTTCTTCACATCCACGCCGTCGATCATCACCCGGCCGTTTTCGGCATCGATGAACCTCGGCAGCAAATCCATCATCGTCGACTTGCCGCCACCCGACGGCCCCACGAGCGCCACCGTTTTTCCTTTTGGAATAGTCACGTTAATGCCTTTCAACACGGGCCGGGAAGGGTAGGAGAACGATACATTGTCCAACCGGATGGATTCCTTGAAATCCTTCATGTCGACCGCGTCGGGCGCATCCTGGATTTCTGGTTTCTCGTCGATCAGTTCCAGCACGCGCTCGCCCGCCGCGATACCCGCGTGGATAGTGCTGAACGAGTCGGTCAGCGCTTTTGCAGGACGCATTACCTGTGAGAAAATACCGATATAGGCGACAAATTTGGACACATCGAGATCCGAGTTGTTATCGATAATGAGCGATCCTCCGTAGAGCACGATGATCGCCACCATCGTTACGCCCAAAAATTCGGAAACGGGCGAGCTCAGCTGCTGGCGCTTGGCCATTTTACGGCCGAGGTCGGAGTAGCGGATGTTCTCTGAATGGAATTTATCTTTAATCGCGTCCGTCGCGTTGAACGCCTTGATGATTTTGATGCCGGTCAGCGCCTCGTCGAGGTAGCTGATCATCAGCCCGAAATAATGCTGCGCCAATGCAGCCTGCGCTTTCAGCCTTTTGACAATCTTTGAAATAAGGAATGCGGAAACCGGGATGACCAGGATCGCAAAAAATGTCAGCCTGGCCGATGTGGCGAAAAGCATGAACACATAAGCCAGCAGCTGCATCGGCTCCTTGAAAACCACCTGCAAAGTACTGGTAACCGAGAATTGCACGACGCCGACGTCGGATGCGATCTTTGAAATAATATCCCCCTTGCGCTGGTTGCTGAAATAGCCCACGTGCAGGTTCATCACATTATCGAATACTTGCTTGCGCAGGTTCAGCAATGTGTGAATGCGGAGGTTTTCCATGATCCGTTGCGAGAAGTACTTGAAGATATTCGACAGCAGTACGGAGACAACGATGACCGCGCATACCACCTGCAATGCGCCATGCGGCCCGAAAGTAATGTTGGCCTGCTGCGCGTAGTAATTGAGCATGCCCGTGGGATCGAGCCAGCCGTTCTCCGGCCTGGGGTCCGCCTGTCCGCCCTGGTTAAGGAACAGCGTATTCAGGAGCGGCGCCAGCAGCGCCAGGTTCAACGTGTTGAATACGACTCCCAGCAGGGTACATATAATGTATGGGACGGCAAAACGGGCAATCGGTTGGGCAAAAGATAATAATCTGAGGTACGTTTTCATTCTATATTGATGGCATACTCACCATATGCCGGAAGGTAAAAAAGCCGGAACCCGGATTTTTAGGATTAACGCGCAAATTAATGCTTATCTGGTGAAACAACTGCCCGTAAGTTCAATTAATTCCCGGCAGGGGCCTGCTGAATACGATGCCCTTACAGCAGCAATGGTTGGAAGCGGCATAGCAGAAACAGGAAAAAATCGGACAACGGGCACAAAACCCAACTTTTTAAAAGCCGCCGTTGTTCAAAAAGAAACCGCCACGAAATGATCACGAATCCCGATATACTCCCTTTTGACGCAGGAAATACCGTGCCTGTAACTACCTATAAGGCAGCCCGCTCCGTGGCGCCGCTCGTCGCCGCGCATTTTACCCGTCATCACGAGGCGGTTTCGAAATATTACGAGCAGGAACTCGCGCCTCGCCCGGATGTGCGCACGATCGAAACGATCATCGATACGACATTCTGGGCCAGTCTGCGCCGGGAAGAAGGCCGGTCGCCCAAGGTATCGATCGCCTACCTGCCGCCGGAAGCCGCCGAACACCCGCTGATTTTTGCCGAAAAACTGGACCTCTCCGCGAACACGCTCACAAAGCTCGCACCCGCCGTCGAACGCTCGGGTATACACCTGGGCGTATGGGTGGAGGATGGCGAACTGCGCATTTGGGGCACCACGCGCGTCATTCCGGGGCTTTGCTTCGTGCTGGAAGTGATCGAGCCGGGGATGCTCGTCGTGAAGCACCGCCGGGTGGAAGGCTTTGGTAAATTCGTGAATGTGGCCGTGCTGAAAGGCGACCAGGTGAAGATTGTGAACGAAGAAAGCCGGAAAGTGAAGGACTGCCCGTCGCTGATCAACTCCCTGATGGGGTTCTCTTCCACCACGCTCTGGAGCGATTACCCGAACCTGCTCGTGCAGCTGGCCGCATCCATGCGCAGCCATGAGCGCGGGGGCATTCTGCTGGTGGTACCCAAAGGCAAGGAGCGCTGGCGAAACTCGATCATCCACCCGATCACCTACGACGTGCAGCCGCCTTTCTCCGAGCTGGCCGACCTGCACCGTAAATATGTAGAAGACCCGAACCCGATCACCTGGCAGAACCAGTTCAGTTCGGCCGTGCACAATATGGCAGGGCTCACGGCCGTGGACGGTGCCACGATCATTAACGACCGTTACGAATTGCTCGCTTTCGGCGCGAAGATCGGCCGCGCGGCCGATGGCAAGCCCGTGGAAGAAATCCTGATCACCGAACCAGTTATCGGCAATGCCGCCCAGGTGGTACACCCGGTACAGAACGGCGGCACGCGGCATTTGTCGGCGGCGCAATTCGTGTACGATCAGCGCGATTCCATTGCCCTGGTAGCTTCGCAGGACGGGCGGTTTACGATATTCTCCTGGTCGAAATGCGAGAATATCGTGCAGGCGCACCGCGTGGACGCATTGCTGCTATGACCCGAACGGAAACAGTTCGAGCTGTTCGGGATCTTTGTATTTGCGGGATTTGATCTCCGGTTCGTGGAAATTAGAGAGCGAAATGCCGAGCAGCCGGACGGGTTTTTCCTGCAAATCCAGCTTTTCCAGTAATTGCTTCGCCGTTTCCGTGATGGTATCGAGGTCGCCCACGGGGTGTGCGAACGAATGGTTGCGGGTAATCTGGGTAAAATCGCTGAATTTGACTTTCAATGTGACCGTCCGGCCTTTCAGCTGGTTCTTTTCGAGGCGGCCCGCGACGATTACGCCGATCCGGTCCAGCTCCTTGTTCATTTCCTCCGGCGTGGTGAGGTCGTAAGTAAAAGTATCCTCGGCACCAAGCGACTTCGTTTCGCGGTGCGTTTGTACCTCCCGGTCATCGATGCCGCGCACGATCCGGTAAAAGAAATGGCCTGTCTTGCCGAAGTGGCTTACGAGCTCGTCTTCCGTCAGTTTTTTCAGGTCCCCGCCGTTGAAAAGCTGCATTCCCTTCATTTTGTCGGCCGTTACCTTGCCCACGCCGTGAAATTTCTCGACAGGCAGCTGGTCCATGAACGCCTCTATTTTGGAAGGCCCTATGAAAGTCAGTCCGTTCGGCTTGTTAATGTCCGACGCGATTTTGGCTACAAATTTATTGATCGAAACCCCCGCCGAGGCAGTCAGATGCAGCTCGTCCCTGATCGACTGCTTGATCCGCTTTGCGATTTCCATCGCCGAACCAATGCCCATTTTATCCTCGGTGACGTCCAGGTAAGCCTCGTCCAGCGACAGCGGTTCGATGAGGTCGGTGTAGCGGGAAAAAATCTCGCGAATGCTTCTCGACACATTTTTATATACCTCAAAACGAGGGTGCACGAAAATGATCTGCGGGCAAAGCTGGATTGCCTGGCGGGAAGGCATCGCCGACCGGACGCCGAATTTCCTTGCTTCGTAGCTCGCCGTCGCCACCACGCCGCGGCCGGTAGGGGAGCCCCCCACGGCCAGCGGTTTGCCCCGGTATTCAGGGAAATCGCGCTGCTCCACCGACGCGTAAAACGCATCCATATCGATATGGATAATCTTGCGTACGGACTTCGAATTTTGCGTTTCCTGCATGAAAAATGAGATTTTACCGGCTCCTCCCGGCTCCTGCCAATTAAAAACAAATTAAATGATATTGCATTCGCATCACACGGCACTTTTTTTTCGTAGTAGATGAATAAATCCGCTTGCCCTCTGTAACTAGCGGTCAAATCATTTCACTCAGTTCCTCTGAATTATTTCGATGCGACATACTATACCATCAGCCAGATTACTTTCTGTCATATTATACTTTATCCTTCTCGCCTTCGCGCCCGCCTACGCGCAGGACCGCTGCGCCTCGATGGAGCTTTTACAAAAACGTTTTATTGAAAAACCGTCCCTCAAACTGATGTTCGATCAGCGCGAGGCGAGGCTGAAACAGATCATCAGCGAGCGCGTCGCGGCGGGCAAAACTTTCCGTACGACGGGTTTGGTGACCATTCCGGTCGTATTTCACGTTGTGCTCAGCCGCCAGTCGATGGTGACCGACGCGCAGATCATGGCCCAGCTGGACACGATTAATAAGGATTATGCCGGTACCAATGCAGGTGCCGCCAAAATCCCTTCGCATTTCCAGTCGCTTTTCGGCCAGTCGGGCATTCAGTTCTGCCTCGCGCAGCGCACGCCCAACGACGCGCCCTCGACGGGCATCGTGCGCTACACGACTACACGTAACGCATTCGATTACACCACCAACCAGGTCAAACACGCCGAATCGGGCGGGGCCGATGCCTGGGATACGGATAAATATCTCAATATCTGGATTTGCGACTTGTCGGGCAGTACATTGGGCTATGCTACTTTCCCGGACGACGGCGTGAAGGACGAACAGGGCGTGGCGGTCGACTATGCGTCGCTGCCGGGTGGAACAGCCACCGGTTTTAACCAGGGAAAGACGTTGACACACGAAATAGGGCATTATTTCAATCTATACCACATCTGGGGTGACGATAACGGCGCCTGCACCGGCACCGATCAGGTGGACGACACGCCCAACCAAAGTAACAGTACCACCAGCTGCCAGACGGGTATCGTCACCGACCGCTGCACCACCACTTCGCCGGGCATTATGTACCAGAACTACATGGATTACACGCCGGATGCCTGCCTGTTTATGTTTACCAAATTGCAGGTGGCGCGGATGGAGGCGGCATTTAATACCTACCGTTCGCTGCTGGCAATGTCCAATGGCTGTACGCCGGTGGATGTGAAGAAAAAGGATGCATCCCTCAAAGCGATCCGCCAGCCGGCCCAGCGCATTTGTGCCAATACCCTCACGCCGCAGATTACGCTCGTAAACCGCGGCAGCGAAACGCTTACTTCACTGACGATTCAGGTGGGTATTGATAACGGAACGGTGCAGCGCTTCAACTGGACGGGCTCGCTGGCTACTTATGCCGAAGCAACCGTTACATTGCCCGTGATGAGCACCACCGAAGGGAACCACGTACTGAGCATTACCACCTCGAACCCGAACGGCGCGGCCGACGAAGATACTTCCAACGACGCATTGAGCCTCGACTTCATCTATTACGAACCAGTCGCCGCACCGGTACGTGAAGGGTTCGAAGGATTGTTCCCGCCTCAGGGCTGGGATATTGTAAATGAGGACGGCGGCTCGACCTGGGAAAAAACGACGACCGCCGCTAAAACGGGCAGCGCGTCCGTCAAGATAGGGAACTTTGGTAACCAGGTGGTGGGCCAGCGCGATTACCTGCGCTCGCCGACGGTCACCATCGCCAGTGCCGACTCCGCTTTTGTGACGTTCCAGGTGGCCGCGGCGACTTACACGAACAGCAGCACGCAGGGCAACGTGTGGGATACCTTACAGGTGCTTATTAGTACAGATTGCGGACAGACTTACACAAGTGTCTACAAAAAATGGGGATCGAGCCTGATTACCCGCAGTGCGGCTACGCGTACGGCATTTACCCCCGGCGTGAACGAATGGCGGCGCGAGGAAATCAATATCGGCCGGTTTATCGGTCAGGGGGAAATCCTTGTGGCTTTCCTGAATACGAACGGCAACGAGAACGACATTTACCTCGACGATATCAATATCCGGACCGTCACCATCAATCCGAACCTGAAAGAAGCGGGCTTCCTCGTGACGCCAAACCCGACGAACGGGCAGATAGCGGTGCAGTTCTATCCGCATCCCGAAAAGTTAAAATCGGTCTCTATTTACAATGTAAGCGGCCAGAAAGTGCTTGAAACGGTGATCACCGGCGAAGTTGCCACCAATGTCTATAACTTCGACCTCACGACATTCCCGCCTGGTTTGTACGTAGTGCGGGCAGAATTCGAAGACCGGGTATTGACGAAGAAGATTGTTCGGAACTGAGGGGAGTTTCAATGACGGAATGCCGGGGCATTGTCAGGTGTGGTCAGGGGAAGTCAGATGTGGTCAGGTGTGGTCAGGTGTGGTAAGGTGTGGTCAGGTGTAGTCAGGTGTGGTCAGGTTTGGCGGTGTAGTCAAATCATTGTAATGCAATAAATGACTACACCTGACAATAAATGACTACATCTGACAATAAATGACCACCCCTGACCACAAATGACTACACCTGACAATAAATGACCACCCCTGACCACAAATGACCAAAATTCAAATCACTAGTATATCCTTTTTACAACCACCTTGCTGTTCGTTTGCGAAATGGCAAAGTCCCGGGCGTTTTCGTTGACGGGGGCGATAAAAATCTGTCGTTTCTTTTTACCGTCTGTGTTGACCCAGTTGGCCGAGTAAATTTCGGGTAGGTGGCCAGTGTAGATAGGGTGATGTTCGGAATACATGAAAACTTCTTCCTGCTCGAAAACCGATTCGAGGTCGCTTCCCTCGATGACATCGCAAATGATCTTCAACCCGCCCGACTCGTCGTCCACCAACCCTTTGATCCGGGCTTTCCCGTAAAAAGGGTCCTCATCAAATTCCCAATGGATGTAGTATTCGATTACGTTTCCGATCTGAGACTCAATGTAGTCGGCGGTTAGCAGTTGTTCCTGGCGCATGGTCGAAGTTGGTTTTTTACACTCCTTAAAACTTAGCAATATTCAAACCCGGCTTGTGTGGGCGTTTTGACAAATGTAATCGTAAGCCTGATGTTTCCAAAAATAATAGGATCCGTTTCCCAGATATTTGAAAAATTACGACCCACCGGTTATTTGCCCTGTTTTGGCATTCCGGCAAACTACTGTTCATATAGTTGTATAGGTTAGTTGTGTCAACATAATTCGCAATGTGGATTCCACTCTTGTCGAAGTCCGTTGGATGCGTTTAATCACCGCAGGAAACAAAGCGGTATGGTTTTTGTCTGTTTCGGCTAAATAACATTTTTTTTTCCGGGACGTCGTCCCGTCACTTAGCCAAGATAGATATGAGAAAAACTCAACGAGTCAATGAGTCCGGCCCCTGTTCGGTCCCACTCATTTTCCTGAGGGTCGGTTTCTTTCTGCTGCTGTTTTCAGGCCCTATATCGCGCAGTTCCGCGCAGCAGGTCGGGCCGGATTCCACCCGAAAGACCAAACCCGACACACTGACAACCCCGGCCGTCAAACCAGATCCAGCATCGCCCCGACCGGCCTCCGATACCCTCCCCAAGCCTCAAAATACCACCGATTCTGCTTCCAAATCCTCCAATTCACCGCTGGTGAAACCCTCGCAGAATTTCGACCCGCTGGTGAAGCCAGCTACCCAGGACGATACATTGAATAAAGCAGGCACACCAGGCAAGGCCGGTGCCCCGAACAACGCAGGCACCCCGGCAGGCAACCAGGCCGCACAACCGGCCGCCAAACCCGATAGTACTGCCACTCCCGCGCAGCCGGGTAACGCGAACATCGCCCAGCCTGCACAGAATGCCGCCCAAACGCCGGATTCGGCCACGGCACAGAAGCCCGCGCCGGCCGGTCCGACCGAGGCAGGGCCCGACGGACGTGCTATCAAAGGCATTGTGAAAGACGAAAAAGGTGTAGGAATGCCCGGCGTGGCCGTGTTGGTAAAAGGAACGCAAATACAGTCCATTACCGAACCCGACGGCTCTTTCCAAATGAAAGTACCGGCCAAAGGCGGTATTCTCGTGTATAGTTTCGTTGGCTTCACGACGAAGGAAGTGCCTATTACCGGCATGACCAACTACGATACGCAGCTGACGCCGGAAGCCAAGGCATTGAAGGAAGTGGTCGTGGTAGGCTATGGTGCGCAGAGCAAGCGCGACCTGGCTAGTTCCACTTCGCGGGTAGCATCGCAGGAGTACAAGTCGGCCGTGATCAATACGATCGATCAGGCCATTCAGGGCCGGGCCACCGGCGTGCAGGTAACGGAAGCCTCGGGCGAGCCGGGCGCCGCGGCCGTCGTGCGGATCAGGGGTAACAACTCTCTGAGCGGCAACAACGAGCCATTGTACGTGGTTGATGGTTTCCCGATGCCGCCTTACCGCGAGGCCGGTACCAATTTCTACGGTTCCAGCACGCAGAATGGCCTTTACGGGATCAATCCGAACGATATCGAAAGTATGGAAATCCTTAAAGACGCTTCCGCTACGGCCATTTACGGTTCACGTGGTGCTAACGGGGTCATCCTGATTACGACGAAATCGGGTAAGCGGGGCGAGGGTCGCGTAGAGCTTGTGAACAAGACTTCCTTCGGCCAGGTCGCGAACCCGATCCGCATGATGAACTCGCGGCAATATGCCGAGGTGATCAACGAAAGCTTCCGCGTCACCGACCGCAACCCGCCGTTTGAAAACCTGGACAGCGCCATGACGAATACCGACTGGGTGGACGCCATTACGCAGCCCAGTTTCCGGCAGGACATTACGCTGAGCCTTTCGGGAGGCAGTCCCAAATCGTCGTACTACATTTCCGGGAATTATCTCAAAGACAAAGGGACGATCATCAATTCGGACAACGACCGGGCTAGCCTCAGGGTTAACCTGAACAATGAGATCAACGACTGGTATACCGTGAAGGGACAAATTTCTTTTACCCGCCAGAAGACCAACCGCGCCGTGACGGCATCGCGCGCATGGCCCAGCTCGGGCGGGCTGATGGACGGCCTACGTGCCGCGCCTACGCTCGAAATCGATTACCTGGGCAACAACAGCCTTGGCATCCCGAATTACCAGGGCTACTATTTCTCGAACCCCTACAATGAGCTGAGCGCGAAAACCGACGTGACGCAGAGCGACTATTCGATTTTAAATATTGAAAACTATTTCAAAATCGCGAACGGATTGCAGCTCGTCGTAAGCCTGGCCGGTAATCAGAACCTCACGCGCCGCAAAGTATTTCTGCCGCCGTCCACCGCCGAGGGTAACCAGGTGAAGGGAAAAGGCAGTAACAATACGGCCAATACGTATAGCTACAACTTCAATGCGTATTTGCAGTATGAAAAAACCTTCCGTAAAAACCATTACCTCAATACGACGGCAGGTGTGGAATATAACGACCAGACTGTTGAATTCCTCAGCACCAACTCTTCCGGCTTCGATGTGCCGTTTTTCGGGGTGGATAACATTGGCAGCGCGCAGTCGCAGGTGATCGGGTCGTTCAAGGAAAAACGCATTCTGCAATCGGGTTTTCTCCGTGCGAATTACTCTTTCAAAGGCCGGTACGTGCTGAATGCATCGATTCGCGCGGATGGCGCCTCAGCATTTGCGGCTAACAAAAAATACGGGGTTTTCCCGGCAGTCGCCGTGGCGTGGAACCTCGATCAGGAAGAGTTTATGAAAGGCGTGACGGCCATTACGAATACGAAGTTCCGCGCTTCCTATGGCGAAACGGGCAGCCAGGCCATTGCGCCATACTCGTCGCTGTCGCTGTATAGCTCCGGTTTCTACGAAATGGGCCCCGGCGGCGACGGCGCCGTGATCAATACGGGCGTGTTCCCGAATACGATCGCCAACCCGAACCTCTCGTGGGAGCGCACGAAGCAATTCAACGTCGGTGTGGATTTCAATACGGCCAAAGACCGGATTGTATTGAGTTTCGACTATTACAACAAAGTGACTTCCGACCTGCTGCAACCGCGCAAGGTGCCTACGCAGGCGGGGGTAGCGACGATCATCGACAACTACGGAACGATGCGTAACCGGGGAATCGAGGTGAGCATTCAGGGGAATATCGTGCAGAAAAAGAATGTGACTTACTCCACACGCCTCAATGTGTCGCGCAACCTGAACACATTGGTAGACCTCGGCGATCGTACCCAGCCCGACTTTGTGAGCATTAACGGTAACCTGCTCGGCGGGGTGTCCGGTATCCTCATCCCTGGTCAGGAAGTAGGGCAGTTCTACGGCTACCGCGTCGACGGGCTGAGCCAGAAAACCGATTTCGATGCCAATGGTAACCCCACCTTCCCGACATTCGAAGGTCCGCGGCCTGCGGGCTCGAAAGGAACGCCGCTATACGGCGCCTGGAAATATGCGGATGTCAATGGCGACGGTATCATCACCGCCGACGACCGGGTGGTGCTCGGCAAGTCCACACCTGATTTTACCTTCGGTTGGAGCCATGACATTACCTGGAAGAACTTCTCCGTCAATGCATTGTTCACCGGTTCGGTCGGCAATGACGTGCTCAACCTTACGCGCTTTTACATTACCAATGGCGTGGTGGATTACGGCGGGGTAGGGTTCAACCAGTCGGAAGACTGGTTCCAGCACCGCTATACCGAGGCAAATCCACATAATAATGTCAAATATCCGGGTGTACAGCGCGGCATCGCGTCGGGCGATATCAACTCAGTGATGCTGGAAGACGGCAGTTTTGCCCGCCTGAAAATGCTGACGCTCTCGTACACGTTCCCGAAACTCGGCCCGGTCCAGAACCCGCGGCTGTTTGTGACGGGTACCAACCTCTGGACCCTGACCAACTATTCGGGTTTCGACCCGGAAGTGAGCTCCTACGGGCAGTCGCTGCTGCAACAGGGCATCGATTATGGTGCATACCCGGCGCAGCGTTCCTACACGATCGGGTTTTCCTGCAATTTCTAGTGTTGACCAATGCATGTAAATATGAAAATACATATCAAGCTTTCCGTAATGCTGCTGGCGGCGCTGGCCATTACTTCCTGCAAGGATAATCTCGAAGAATCGCCCTACTCGTCGCTGGGCAAGGATGTGGCGTTTCAAGACGAAGACGGCCTCAACCAGGCGACGATCGGGATATACCAGGCGTGGACCACCACCGACGCTGCCGACATTTACAACCGCTTCATCCTGGCCGAATCGGGCCACCGGTATGCGACGGCGGGCATTCTCGGCTCCGGTGCCGACCCCTATTACCGTTTCGCGCACACTTCGGTTTCGGGGGCATTCGAGTCGGTATGGGCGAGGTTTTACAAAATTATTTACCGCGCCAATACCGTTATCGACAATGCGAAGCTGGCCGTGCCGGGTGAGGAAGAGGAAGCCGATCCGTACATTGCCGAGGCGCGGGTACTGCGGGCCTATGCGTATTTCAACCTCGTGCGGCTGTTCGGCGGCGTGCCTTTGATTTTGCAGGAAATCAAATCTTTCGAACAAAAAGACCTGATTTTCGCGCCCCGTGCCACCGAGGCCGAAGTGTACGACGCAATCCTGGCCGACCTCGCATTCGCCGAAACCATCCTGCCCGACTCGCGGGGCGGGGCCGAGCTTGGCCGTGTTTCGGCCGGTACGGTGAAGGCATTGATGGGTAAAGTATACCTGACGATGGCCGGTAAGCCTTTGAACCGCACTGAAAACTACCAGAAGGCAGTGGAAAAGCTCACCGAGCTGGTGGGGGCTGCCAACGAGGAAAAGTATGACATGGAATTGCTGCCCAACTTCGCCGATGTATTTGCATTGGCCAATGAGCGCAACCGGGAGATTGTGCTGTCGTTCGGTTATTTCGTCAATTCTTCGAACCAGAATGGCAATATCCTGCCTTTTCATTTATTCCCGTCGGGGTTGGTAAACGGTGATGAGCAGACCAACTACGGTTTGACCTATGATTTTTACAAACTGTTTGAAAAAACGGATACGCGCCGCGATTTCACGCTCGTATCGCGCTATGCATTCACAGGCGGGGCCCGCGCGGGTGCGGAGCCGGGTGACAGCATTCTGTATGATCCTGCCACGGCCCACTACCTGAACAAGCGTACGAAGGAGCCATTTGCCCACGACGATTTTAAATACGGCATCGCATTCGGTAAGCTCGCCCGCGAGGCGCGGCCGGCCGGGGCGCCCGTACAGGGTTACAGCTCCGACCTGGTGGAACTGCGCTTCTCCGACGTGCTGCTCCTGCTGGCGGAGGCATTGGTAGAAACCGGTAAGCCTGCCGAGGCATTGCCGCTGCTCAACCGCGTACGTGCCCGTGCCAAGGCCACGCCTTCGAAGGCGGCCGGTGTACCCGCCATGCGCGCCGCTATCCGCACGGAAAGGCGGCTGGAATTGAGCGGAGAGTTCAATACCGTGTTCGATATCCGGCGGTGGGGCACCTTGCAGGAAGAGATCGCAGCGATGTCCGCCGACCAGATCGTCGACAACGTGCTGATCCCTTACACCCCCCGCCTGGAACTGTACCCGATACCGCAATCGCAGATCGACGCGAACCCGAATCTGCGGCAGAATGACGGCTGGTAGCAGGAAATCCGGAGTTTCGGATGTAATTTTGGGTTTCTAAAATTGCCTTATGAAAACTCCTTTCAGACCGGTTTACGGTGCACTACTGCTCGCGGGCCTGATGGCCTCCTGCCAGAAGCACCTCACCGTTTCCAAAAGCGAATACAAGCAATACGGCATCGACCAGCAGGTCGGTGCCGATTCTGCTATTATCCGGTACTATCAGCCATATAAAGAGAAAATGCAGGCTGAAATGAACCGCGTGGTGGGCCAGACCGAAGAGGCGCTCACCAAGCCTTCCGATCCCGAAACGCTCATGGGTAACTTCTTCTCCGACGCAATCCTCAAAGAGGGCCTGAAGAAAGATCCCACCATCCAGTTTACGCTCGCGACCAAAGGCGGCCTGCGTACCACATTCCCGAAAGGCAACATCACCGTTTCACATGTTTTTGAGCTCATGCCGTTTGAAAATGAGCTGGTTGTGCTCAAATTGTCCGGTGAGAACGTACAGCAGGTGATCGACTTCATCGCCCGGAAGGACGGCGAGCCCGTGGCCGGTATCCGCATGAAGATCAAGGATAACAAGGCTTACGACGTCACGATCGGGGGCCAGCCGTTTGATATAACCAAAACCTACAACCTGCTGACGTACGACTACCTCGCCGACGGTGGCGACGAGCTCGAATGCCTTCGCCACCCGATCGAACGCCGGGAGATCAACCAGCGCGTGAGGGAAGCATTATTTGAAAATATCAATGACCTGACCCGCCAGGGCAAAAAAATAACCGCGCAACTCGATGGAAGAATTGTTTCAGATAACTAGAAGGGATTTTCTCAAAAAAAGCGGCCTGGCGGCCGTGGCGATGGGTATGGCGCCTGTTTCCGCATTCGCCAAACGCGATTCGGTGGTGCGGCTGACGATCCTGCATACCAACGACGTCCACAGCCGGATCGATCCGTTCCCGATGGACGGCTCGCGGAACCAGGGCCTGGGCGGGGTGGCGCGGCGCGCGGCATTGGTGAAACAGATCCGCGCGGAACAGCCGAACGTGCTGTTGCTCGATGCCGGCGACATTTTCCAGGGTACTCCCTATTTCAATCTCTACGGCGGCGAGCTGGAAATGACCATGATGAGCCAGATGGGCTACGACGCGGCCACAATGGGCAACCACGATTTCGACAATAGCATCGCCGGATTCGTCAAACAGCTCCCGCACGCAAACTTTCCGTTTCTGGTCAGCAATTACGATTTCAGCAACACCGAACTGAAAGGCAAGACGCAGCCATTCAAAATCTTCAAAAAACAGGGCGTTAGGATCGGCGTCTTCGGGGTTTGCATTGAGCTGGAAGGGCTGGTCAATAAAAAGAACTACCTCGAAACGGTATACCTCGACCCGATCGCGAAAGCCAACGAAACGGCCGCTATACTCAAAAACGACCACCATTGCGATTTCGTAATCTGCCTCTCGCATTTGGGCTACAAATACAAGGAAAACAAAGTCTCCGACCAGATCCTGGCCAAATCCACCCGCCACATCGACCTCATCATCGGCGGCCACACGCACACCTTTATGAAGGAACCGGAAACGGTCCTGAACCTCGACGGCAAGCCGACGACCATTAACCAGGTGGGTTTTGCCGGCATCAACCTCGGTCGGCTGGATTACTTCTTCGACCGCGGGAACGGGGAAAGGAAGATGGTATCGGGCGTGGTGCGGGTAGGGGAAGCGCTGGGATGATGCCCCTCACTCCATATGCAAAAACTGCTGCCGCACCTTCTCCTCTTCCAAATCCAACTGCGCCAGGTGCTGGCGGATGATTTCTTCTTCGTAGGTTTCCTTTTTGTTGAATTGGTGCAGGATGCGGCGCTTGTGTTCCAACAGTTCCTTGCTAATGTGCTGGTAACGTGCAATGTACGCGTGGCTGGCTTCGTCGGCTTCGCATTCTCTTACGTGGTCGAGGAAACCGATGTCGCGTTCCAGCTTGAATTTCAGGCTGCGCAGCAGTTCGTGGCTGTCGATTTCCCTGGCGTATTTTTCATTGATGAGGTCCAGCGAGGCTTTGGCGAGCTTGCGGCTGATGATCACGTCCTGTTCATGCGCCGGCAAGTCGTAGTCCCGGTCCTCGGCGTGCGCCCATCGCGCTACCGCGGGTAAGGTAAGGCCCTGGAAAACAAGGGTTACCAATATCACGATGAATGTAATGAAGAGGATCATGTTGCGCTCCGGGAACGGCTCCCCGTTTTTGAGCAGGATCGGGATGGATAGGGCCGAGGCCAGCGATACCACCCCGCGCATACCGGCCCAGCCGAAAATCAGCGGCATGCGGAAACCGGGGCTGCTGTCGGCCGTTTTGATATAGCGACTGATGAATACCGTGAAAATGGAAGCGCCCAATGTGCTGGCAATACGCGTGACGATCACGACGAGCGAGATAATGAGGCCGTATTTGATCGCGTCCCATAGCGACGACTCGCCGAAGCCTTGCACGATCACCGGCAGTTCGAGGCCGATGAGCATGAACACGATGCCATTCAACACAAACCCGACGGTTGACCAGACATTAATACCCTGAATGCGGCTCAAATGGCTGAGAATGCTGTGCTGGTTGCGCGACAGGAAGAGCCCGCCGGAAACGACTGCGATGACACCGGAGTAATGGAACTCTTCCGCCGTGATGTACATCGCGTAAGGTGCCACGAACGTGAGGATGGTATCGATACTCGGTGTGGTAGGAAGCCAGCGGTGAATGGCGTAGAATACCAGCGCTACGCCGATACCGACCGCAAAACCCATCACGATCACGAGAAAAAAGCTACCCACGGCCTCGCCGAGCACGAAATGCCCGGAAGATACGGCCACGAGCGCAAACCGGAAGACGATCAGCGAGGAAGCGTCGTTCAGCAAGCTTTCGCCTTCGGCAATCGTAATGAGGCGTTTGGGGACGTTGACGTTCTTAAGAATGGACGTCGTCGCCACGGCGTCGGGCGGGGAGATAATGCCGCCCAGCAGGAAGCCCAGCGCGAGCGTGAAGCCCGGAATAACCGCCTGCGACACGTATGCGATCACGCAGGAGGTGAATATCACGATAATGAATGCAAACGAGCCGATCACCCGCCGCCATTTCCAGAAATCTTTCCAGGAGGTCTGCCAGGCCGCTTCATACAGCAGGGGTGGCAGGAATATCAGGAAAATCAGTTCCGGATCGATCTCGACGGACGGCAGGCCAGGCACCAGGCTTAATGCCAGCCCGCCCAGCACGAGCACGATCGGGTAGGCGATTTTGACCTTTTGCGCCAGCATGACAAGGAACATGATGATCATGATCAGCGCGAGGTACAGGATAATGGATTCGTGCATAGAATGGGTTCAATAGCTCGTGGAGCGTTATACGACCTTTAATTTAATACCGTTAGTGGATTTTAGAACAATCTGCGGGTGCATTCCGACGCTGTAACCCGGCTCGCGGACGAAATCGAATCGCTTCACGATCGCGGCGAGCACGAGCTGCATTTCCATCAATGCAAACTGCTGCCCGATACAGATCCGCGGCCCGGCACCAAACGGCAGGTAGTTGAATTTTGCCCGGTTCTTCACCGTTTCCGCCTGAAAATTCTCCGGCTCGAAAGCCGAAGGATTGTTCCAGAGGTTCGGGTTCCGGTGCAGTTCAAAAATCGACATGAATACCGAAGTGCCTTTCGAAATGGCATATCCCTCGATTTCCTGGTCGACGGTGCTCTCGCGCGTCATCGTCCACGCGGGCGGGTACAGGCGTAAGCCTTCTTCCACCACCTGGCGCGTGTAGGGCATTTGCATGAGCTGTT
The DNA here is from genome assembly GCF_000382205.1 of Dyadobacter beijingensis DSM 21582. Classification (GTDB taxonomy): domain Bacteria; phylum Bacteroidota; class Bacteroidia; order Cytophagales; family Spirosomataceae; genus Dyadobacter; species Dyadobacter beijingensis. The sequence goes on along the minus strand of NZ_KB907789.1, from coordinate 436,000 downwards.
CGAAACCGGGAACGGTGTCAAAAACGGCACTTTCCGCACGAATGCGCGCCACGACTTCCGGCTGTGCCGAAAGCTCCCACAACAGCCAGCTAAGGCCTGTGGCCGAGGTTTCATGACCGGCCGCGAACATGGTAATGGCTTCGTCGCGGATCTGTTCGTCGTTCATTTGCTCGCCCGTATCTTCGTCTTTGCTGTCGAGCAGGAGTTGGAGCAGGTCGTTCGGCGTCTCGCCGGACAGGCGGCGTTTACGGATGAAGTCGTATACGAGGCTGTTGAAATACGCCAGGTCGGATTGGAAGCGGCGGTCTTCCCCGTTGATCGCCATCAGGGGCAGTCGGTACGGCTTGCGTACACGCGTGACGAGGTAGGTTTGCGTGCGGCTTACCTGCTGGTAAATCTGTTCCTTATCCTCGGTATTCATATTCCCGAAAAGCGTTTTCAGGGCGATGTCCGAGGTAATGCCCATCATTTTGGCATCCACATCGATGGCCGCTTTGCCGCGGAATGCTTCGAGCTCGCCGAGGAAAGTGGCCGTGAGCTCGCCCATGGTGATGAAGAGGTCGTGCAGGCGCTCCCGGTGGAATGCCGGTTGTACGAGCCGTCTTTGTCTTAACCAAAAATCCCCGTCGCTGATCACGAGCCCGTTACCGAGCACCGGCCGCAGCATTTTGACGGAGTTGCCTTTCTTGAAATTCTTATGGTGCTGTTGGAGCACGTGCCGGAAAAACGCCGGGTCACGCGTGACGACGAATTCGCGGAATAGCCTGATCTTAAATGTATCCCCGCATTCGTCGAACCCCCGCCGCAAAAAACGCAGCGGATCGCGGGCAAAACGGATCGGGCCCACGAGGGGAATCGAGCTGATTTTAAATTCAGGAATGACTGGCATAACGGTTCATGGAAGGGAATCCATGCAAGTAAGCTAATCCGGCGCAACAATAAAAAAGCCGCACCCTTTGAACAGGGCGCGGCCACGGTGTGCATAGCTTTTCTTTTTATTTCTTACCGGCGAACGAACGCAGCATCCAGGTGTTTTTTTCCTTGAACTGCATGAAACGGTTCACCATGTCATTGGTACCGTCGTCTCCGGCTTCCTCGGTGGCTTCCAGCAGCCCGCGTTCGAGGCTGATGAGCTTGCTGAAATCGTCGAGCACGGCGTCCACCATGTCGAGGTCCTTCATGCCGATGGTGTTGATTTCCTTGATCTCCGATTCATTGATATAATCGGCAAAGCGGCTGTGCGGCGGCTTGCCCAGCGTGAGCACGCGCTCGGCGATCTCGTCGATCGTTTCCTGTGCATTGGTGTACAGCTCCTCGAATTTGATGTGCAGCGTAAAAAAGTTTTGCCCCTTGATGTTCCAGTGGCAGCCTCTCAGTTTCTGGTAATGAATGTGGTAGTTGGCTAGGTAGTCGTTGAGCAGGTCCACAACAGGTTTTACGTCGGTTTCGCTCAGACTGATGGCTTTGGCATCCATAGTATAATTTGATTGGGGGTTGACATTGTTTCCGGTAATTCTGTCATCAAAATCATACCAAGAAATCAGAAATGACATAGTCCTGCGTTAAAAGGTGCGGATTGGGGCTTTACGATGTGGAAATGAGGGATTCTGTTGTAGGAATGCCTTTTTGTACACCGGACAGGCACGATCCTTGAAGTAATTTTTTATACCCATTAATCCATAATCCTATGTTCCTCAACAATTTGAAATCGATGAAAATGCAGGCCATTCTCATGCTCGGACTGGCATTTTCGGCCCCTTCTTTCGCACAGAATAAAGAAGAAGATAAAATCAACGCCGCTACCTCGGTGCTCAGCGATTTTAACGGCATACAAATCCCCTCGCCGCTCGTTCAGGCCGCCAAAGGCATTATCATCATTCCCCGCATGATCAACGGCGGGCTCATCGTCGGCGGCAAGCACGGACGCGGCCTCGCGATGGTGAAACGCGAAGACGGTAAATGGAGCGACCCGGTGTTCGTAACCATCACGGGCGGCAGCGTAGGCGCGCAGATCGGCGTGCAGGCGGTGGACCTGGTGTTGTTGTTCAAAAGCGATAAGTCCCTGATGAATATCGAAAAGGGCGACTACACCCTCGGCAGCGACCTTTCCGTGGCAGCCGGACCGGTGAGCAAAAACGCTTCCGTCACCACCGATTACAAGCTGGAAGCCGAAGTATATTCCTACTCCCGCGCCAAAGGCCTCTTCGCGGGCGTAACCGTGAATGGCGCTATTCTGGATGTGGACGTGCGGGCCAATACCGGCCTTTACGGCAGCAAAGCGACAGTCCGGACGATTTTCAATGACTCCAATATTTCATCCAAGGCTGTCGACGACCTGCGCGACAAGCTGGATGATTTCAACTAAAAAAAACGCCTATGCCATCCACCGTCGTCGACAAGATGATCTACAACGAAGAAAAGCAAACATTGCGGATCGTGTTTGTTTCGGGAATGGTATATGTCTACAAAAACGTCCCCTGGGAAGTCTACCAGGCCATGAAGGCCTCAGGCTCCAAGGGGACGTTTTTGAATGAGCATATCAAGGGGAATTTTGAGTTTGAGAAGGTCAATGAGTGAATGATTCGGTCATTCACTCATTGGATCTCTACAAAAAGTGAGCTACTCCATACATCACACCTCTCGATCATCAACAACTACGGTTTCAGCATCGGATTGAATTATCAGGTGCAAAAACAATGGATTTTCGGCGCCAACGCCACATTTGGCAGCGTCCCGTCATACAGCAGCCTCGACGCCCAATTAACCTACCGCGTACCGATGTTAAAAAGCCAGATCAAAGTCGGAGCCAGCAATTTGCTTAACAAGTACTACGTCTCATTCCTCGGCCGCCCGTCGGTTGGGGGGATGTATTACGTTACGCTGGCTTTTAAAAATTCAACTTAAATGTTCCCCTTACGCACCTCCCCAACCGCATAATCCACCGCCCGGGCGGTCAGTGCCATGTAGGTGAGCGACGGGTTTTGGGTGGCTGTCGAGGTCATGCATGCGCCATCGGTGACGAACACGTTGGGAACGTGGTGCATTTGGTTCCATTTGTTGAGGATGGAGGTTTTGGCGTCTTTGCCCATTCTTGCACCGCCCATTTCGTGGTTTTCGCTGCCGGGATTGCGTTGAGTGTCGCCGGTTTTGATGTTTTTGAAACCGGCCCGGTCGAGCATTTCGCTGAGTTCGGTGTAAAAATCCTTCACCATTTTCATGTCGTTGTCGTCGAACGACACGTTCATGCGCAGCTGCGGAATGCCCCAGTCGTCTTTCAGGCTTTCGTGGAGCGATATGAAGTTGGTTTCTTTGGTCAGCACTTCCCCCATCATCTGCGCGCCGAGCGACCAGCCGCTTTCGTCGGGCGCGAAAAGGCCCGCTTTCAGCGATTCGCCGAGGCCATCGTTCGCATTGCCGGCCTTGGAAGCGGTGAACGAAGTGGCATAACCGCGCAGGAAATCGGTTTCCTGCTTGAAAACATTACGGAAACGTGGAATGTAGGCGCCATTGGGCCGTCGGCCGTCGGTGGTACGGTCGTGGAAGCCGTCGAAATCGGCGCTTACCCGGCCGCGGTAGTTGTGGAAGCCGATGAATTTGCCGAGCACGCCGCTGTCGTTGCCCAGGCCGTTCGGGAAGCGGCTGGACTTAGAATTGAGCAAAATCAGGTTAGAATTGATTGCTGAAGCATTGATGAATATGATTTTGGCATAATATTCCGTCATCTGCTTCGTGAGCGCATCCACGACGCGCACGCCCGTGGCCCGCTTTTTCTTTTCGTCATAAATCACTGAATGCACCACCGAATGCGGCCGTAAAGTGAGGTTTCCCGTCTTTTCGGCCCAGGGCAATGTGGCCGCGTTGGTACTGAAATACCCACCGAAAGGACAGCCGCGCTGGCACATATTGCGGTGCTGGCATTTGGCGCGGCCCTGCTGGGTGTGGATCGGCTGCGGATCGGTAATGTGCGCTGCCCGGCCGATGATGACCGGTCGAGTGCCTTTGTAGTTTTTGGCTGTCTGGTCGCTGAAATGCTTTTCAACGCAGCTCATTTCGTGTGGAGGCAGAAACTCGCCGTCGGGCAGCTGCGGCAGGCCGTCCTTATTTCCCGAAATGCCCGCAAACTTCTCCACGTAGCTGTACCAGGGCGCAATGTCCTTGTACCGAATGGGCCAGTCGGTAGCGAAACCGTCGCGCGCCGGGCCTTCGAAATCGTAATCCGACCACCGTTGCGTTTGCCGCGCCCATAACAGCGAGCGCCCGCCCACCTGGTAGCCGCGCATCCAGCTGAATGGCTGGTCCTGCACATAAGGATGCTCGTAATCTTTCACGACGAAATGCATCGCATCTTCCCTGAAAATGTAGTGCTTGCTGGCCATCGGGCTCGCCTCGCGCACGGCCAGCGGCGGCAGTCCGCGGTGTTCGAATTCCCACGGCATCATGTTGGTCGTGGGGTAATCGACAATATGCTTCACGTCGCGCCCGCGTTCGAGCACGAGTGTTTTGAGGCCTTTTTCGGTCAGCTCCTTTGCCGCCCAGCCCCCGCTGATGCCCGTCCCCACGACGATCGCATCGAATGTCTGTGCCTTTTCGGCGTCAATATTGAAGTAGGTCATGAATGTTACAGTAATCGGTTAATAGTCAGGATTGGTCAGGTCTGGTCAGGAATGACAATACCCGGCTATCCCATCATTTAAAAAGCTTCGGAAGTAACGAATCGTGCAGCAGCAACCGCCAGGTGCCCCAGTCGTGGGCGCCTTCGCCGCCGATAAAGTAATCGTGTTTGACGCCGATTTTTTCCAGCGCGGCATGTATGGCGGCTGATCTTTTGCCGATGGCTTCCTGGGCTTCGTTGCCGCCGAGGCCTACCAGCAGGTAATCGACTTTATCCTTGATTTTGGGATCGTTGAAAAATGCGGGGTTCAGCTTCTCCGGTTCCAGGTCGCCCGCGCTCATTATCCCGAACGAACTGAACAAATCGATCGCGTTGAAACCTACGGCTTCGGTATGCCTGCCACCCATCGACAGCCCCGAAATAGCGCGGCCTTTACGGTCTTTTACGGTGCTGTAATGCGCATCCACGAAGGGCACGATCTGCTTGCGGAGTTCTTCTTCGAATAGTTTGTACGTTTTCTGCAAATGGTCGGGGTCGTTGCGGTGGATCACCTGGTTGTTGGGCATGGCGATGATCATCGGTGCCATTTTACCCTCGGCCAGCAGGTTATCGGCAATGAAATTGGCGCGCCCGTCGACCGTCCAACCGGCAGCCAGCTCGCCGCTCCCTCCGAGCAGGTACAGCACCGGATATTTCTTTTTAGAATCGTAGCCCGGCGGGGTGTAAACGAGCATTTCCCGCTCGCCGTTCAGCACATCGGAATGGTAAATATGGCGGGTAATGCTGCCGTGAGGGACATTCTTTGCATCATAGTAGGCTGGTTGGCTGTCGTGCACCACCACATTGCTATACCCCGGCTGGTTCGAAACGCCCGTGAGCGTGTTGTTCGGGTCGGCCACCGCCACGCCGTCGATCAGCAGGCGGTACACGTAAATATTCGGCTTCACCGGCCCGACCGTCAACGTCCACAGCCCTTCCGCATCTTTGATAAATGCGATATTGCCTTTGCTTTTCAATGCCAGCAAAATAGGCCCGCCCGTGAGTTCCACCTGCTGGGCGGCCGGCGCCTTCACGCGAAAGGTGATCGTGTGGTCGTCTTTCACTTCCGGCGAAATGACATTGCCGCCGTACGGTACCAGCTGCCGGGTGTTCTTCTGCGGTGCCCAGTCGAGGTTGACGTTAGCCTGCTGGGCGGGGGATAGCAGGGGAAACGCCAGCAGGGCGGAAGTGAAAAGGGAATGTTTCAAGGGTTTCATCAGGATATGCATTTCGAGAACAAAGACGAGGAAATGGGTGGGATACTCTACCGGAAAGGCAACGAATTTACCGTTAGTTTATTCATACTGGTAGTTCGGACAGTTTATTGAGGTGATCCGGACTAACCGGTGACTTAGTAAGTGCAAAGGCCAAACGGCCCGGGTTCATCCTATAAATAATGCACGTATGAAAAAACTGGTAATCGTCAGTCGAGGAAGGCGAAGAATCCGCCGGTTTTACAGATTTGATTATTGCAAAACCCAAAACAAGTGCTTCGGAAGCCGCTCTCGCCGCTGTTTTCCGCGCCTATGGTCTGGAACCCCGTCCTGCGCAAACCGAGCTTGATCCGAATATCTACCTGACCGGGCCCGGCGTATTGACAGACCCGTTGGCGGTTTGTGAAACCCTTAACAAAACGGGGTTTTTCGAATACACCCAGCCGAACTGCCTCCGATTCGTAGCAACCGCCGGTACGCCAAACGACCCATTATATGCAGCAAACTGGGGCCTGGCCAAAATGAACCTCCCGGCAGCCTGGGACATGACCACCGGTTGCGCAAGTATCAAAATCGCCATTATCGACGACGGCGTGCAGCTGAATCATCCCGATCTGGTCGGGAATTTGTTACCAGGTTTCGATGCGACTAACAGCGGGACCAATGGCGGCCATGTAGCTGGTGAGGAAATGCATGGGACGTTCTGCGCGGGGTCTTCGGCCGTCTGGTCCGCGTCGGCAGGTCTTTCCATGAATGGTAACCTTGCTACCCGACAAAACGGATACAGCGGAGCCGGCACCATAACCGCAACGCTTACGGTTCCAAATGCCTGCGCGGCTATTCCGGTCAAAAGAACCATTTGGGTGGGGAAGCCAAACTTGACGAAAACTGTCGACGGGGTCGTTTTGGGCACAACTTCGGTGACAGCAGGAGGCAGTTACAATCTTGCAGCGTCATCCAGTAGTCCCGGAACGACATTTAATTACAGCAATTATGCAGGATCGGGTAATATGACAATCGATCTGTACACACCCAACAACCCAACTACTCAGATGTATATTTACTCGAACTCGACAGACGGTTTTCGGCAGGTAAAACTCACTGGTACTAACGCATGCGGTAATTACGCGGAGGATTTTGTTTTCAGACAAGATCACGCTGGAATTCGAGAATCCGGCGACGCTTGCCGTTATGCCGGCCAGGGTAGAGCTATATCACGAGAAGTCAGCCAAGCCGATTCATTTGGTTGTTATCAGGGACGTGAATGATGTTCAAGGATTGAGAGAAGGAAATAAGCTGGATTTGGATGTTTCCGGTTTGCCGCGCGGGACATATTACCTGCATGTCTGGCGACCAGACCAGTCGAAGGAAGTTGTGGGAAAACTGAAATTCATTCTTGAATAATTCAATTCCGATGGAAATGAAAGCATTGATTACCATTCTTTTTGCCTGTACTATGTTGGTTCGGCAATCAGGCCATGCGCAAAATGTCGAGCAATGGGAGCTAGCCATATCCGCACTTACGGGCCGGAATTATTACAACAAAAAGTACTTCGACCAGCCTCGACTGGCTCCGGGATGGGAAACGAATTTCAAATCGGACTACTTATGGTCCGTAGGAATGCGCGCTGAAAAACATCTTTCGCCCCATTTTGCAGCTTTGGCGGAACTGCGATATACGGAAGAGGGTGTTCCAGACAACATGTTTTGCGCATGCAACAGCATTTCCGATAGCCCGGATAATGATGAAAAAGTCTATCGCGGAGCAGTCGATGCCGGAATAAGGTATTATGTCAATCCAATTTCGAAGGTGCTGTTTTTTTTTGAAGGGAGCGTCAGTTTAGATTGGCTAATTGGTGTCCGGCAAACGGGATACATACTTTCTGAAAGTCAGGTTTTCCATAAAATGCACTGGGATTCCTATGGATATAAGCGTTTCGCTCCCGGCGGTATATTCTCTTTGGGCATGAAATGGAAGAGGCTTTCGCTTGATGTCGGCGGCATGACCAATCTCTCCCGAACGATGGTGCGCAACCCGGGAACGTACGATAGCGTGTTTTATCCGATTAAAACCGGCTTTTTCGGCAGAGGCCTCTTCGTCAAAACCTCGTTCACCCTATTTAAATTCAAATAACTCTAACTCGACCCCCGCAAAACCAGCGAACTTTCCAGTACCACCCGCTCGAATGCGAAGCGGGCGCTGTTGAGTTCCTTGAAAACGAGTTCCATTGCTTTGACGCCCATTTCGTAGGCGGGCTGGGAAACAGAGCTCAGGGGTGGGTCGAGGAGTTCGTTGGTGGGTTCGTTGTAAAAGCCGATGATGGCCAGGTCCTGCGGGATGCGAATGCCGCGCTGCCGGGCGAGTACCAGCGCCCATTGCGCGATCTGGTCGCTGTATGCGAGGATCGCGTCGAAATCCGCGCCGGAGTCGAACAGCTCGTTGATGGCGGTGATCATTGAGTCCTTTTCCTGTTCGGCAACTTTAATAATGCCCGGGTCCGGCACGATACCGTGGTCGGCCAGGGCCTGGGAGTAGCCTTCGAAGCGTTTTTGGCTGATTTGCAGATGCTGCGGCCCGCGGAAGAACGCGATCTTCTTCCGGCCCTGGCCCAAAAGAACGGCGGTGGCTTCGTAGGCGGCCTGGTGGTTGTCGATCAGGACTTTGGAGCATGTAATCTCTTCACAATCACGGTTAAAAAGTACCAGCGGCACATTCTTGCGCTGGATTTTCAGCAAATGGTCGTAGTTGGTCGTGTTGGCGGACATGGACAGCACCACGCCGGACGTACGCGAGCTCAGCAAGCCCTGGATCTGGCGCACTTCCTTTTCGTAATTGTCGTCCGTCTGGCAGATCAGCAGCTGATAGCCGTGCCGCTCGGCCACTTCCGCCATGCCGGGAATGGCTTGCAGGTACAGGGCATAACTGATTTTCGGCACCACCACGCCGATGGTATTGCTCCGCCGGTTGAGCAGCTGGAATGCGAGCTGATTGGGCTCGTAGTCGAGCTGCTCGGCGAGCTCATACACGGCCTGCCGGGTCGTTTCCTTGATGTCCGGGTGGTTTTTCAATGCCCGCGAAACAGTGGAAATGGAAATGCCCAGTTTCGTGGCGATGGTTTTCAGTGTGATGTCCTCCATACTGCAAAGGTTTGCGGAAAGGTTTGCGAAAATTATTTAAGTCTTTTGTTTGCAGGCACTTGCGGAAATTTCTTCCTTGCCGAAAGATAGTGTTTTCCTGACACAAAAAAAGTAACCGCCGACCATTTTCCCTTTTATGACCCGCATTTGCCAGACATTCCTTTTGCTATTTGTATTAAATGGTATTTCAAAAGATGCCCGGGCGACCGGTACCTTTCCCGCCTGGACGCACACCCGGGGCGACCTCGTGCTGAAATGGGACCTGGCAACAGACAAGGCCGCATTATCCCATCGTACGAAAGGCTCGGTAATGTGGCAGGGGAGCCTGCTGCCGTCGTTTTGGTATGAGAATGCGAAAAAGCAGAAAAAGTATTCCAAAGCGGTGGTGCAATCCGCTGCGGCTGACGGTGAAAAGCTGACCGTCCAGCTGCAATGGCCGGGGCTGGGGAAGGGGCGGCTCCGTGTAGAAAATACCGCTACCGGCTGGCGGTTTAGCGAGCTCACGGCCGAATGGGCCGCATTTATCCCCAAAATCATTGAGATGTACCTCGGCGCTTCGATGGTCGTCAACGGCGCGAACGTACAGCCGACCTGGGACCGGCCGTTCTTGCCCGACTGGCAATCATTCGGTTACTGTGTGCCGGGCGCCAAGGCGGGGACGGTGCAGAGCTACTTCCGAAGCTGGGATTTCGGGCATACCACCATTGCGCTGGGCAATTTCGGGCCGTCGATGGGCACGCCTTACGGGGCGGCGTTTCCCCGGCCCGTCCTGTTCGCGGGAATGGGCTCGGACGACGGCTGGCTGACCGTCGGTGCGGGCAGCGTCCCGGAGGGAGCCATGTCGCTCAAAATCCAGTCGACGCGGGGATGTTTACAGTTTTTGTACCGCGAGGATTTGTGGCGCGCGCCGAACGGTAAGACGCGCCTCTGGAAGGATTTGGCCCGGTTTTCGATTGATACGACGGCGCGTGGGAGCTTTGCACAATATTATGCGTCGTTTCCCGAGGTAGCAAAAAATGCTTCCGGCGGGGCATTGCGAAGGCAAACGGTGTCGATCTGGAATACCTGGGGCATGTGGCGTTTGAAAAAGTACCCGATCCGCCCCATTGCCGATTTCATGGAGCAAATGCACAACGAAGTAATGGTGCTCGACGATCCCTGGGAATCGTCGCAGGGCTCCGGCGTACCCGATTTGAAGCGTTTCCCCGATTTTTACAATGACATTTCCTATATACGCGAAAAGGGCGTCGAGGTGGGCGTTTGGGAAACGATCGGGTGGATCAAGGATACGGCCGTGTGCGGTTTGGGAAAGAGGGATTTGATACTCGATAAAAACGGCAAGCCGTGCATGGCCAACTGGAACTTCGACCCGCAGGGCGACGCCTATTACTGCATGGATTTCAGCTCGGAGCGCACTCGTAAGTTCCTCTGGGACCGGACGGTACGCATAATGAAAGACATCCGGCCGCAGGTGATTAAGCTGGATTTCGGGTACGGGCTGCCCAGCCCCGACATGGGTTCGCCGCGCGACCCCGCATGGCGCGGCGAGCGGCACACGTTCGCATTGATGCAGCATATTGTAAAAGCGGCCAAAAGCGTCGATCCCGACGTAGTGATCATGGGCTACGGCATCAGTCCACTGTGGGTACCGCTCACCGACCTCGTTTCGCTCGACGATCAGGGCGATCTGTGGTTCGACCTGCACCGCGGGCACCAGGAATGGAGCGTGTGGGCGTCGCTGCTGGCAGGTTACGGTGTGGCGATCAGCGGGTCGTCGTGCTACGACTGGGCGCTGGACGACGGTATTTTGCTCAATTCGGTGATCCTGGGCTCGCCGGGTGCCGTGCTGCCAAGCGAAATCAGCGCTCAGGAGCGGGTACCGCCGCAATGGCTCAACCGGAGGCTTGCCGTGAACCTCTGGCACCGCCGCACGGCCAAATGGGAACCACGCTGGTATAACAGCCATACCGGCAATATGCAGGGCCCGCCGCAGCTCAGATGCTGGGGGAGAACCGAAGAGGGTGCCCTCACCGCATTGGTGCTCCGGGAGCCGGAGTATGCCGGTCAAACCATCGAAAACATCACCTGGACGGGCAAATGGGCATTGATTTCCCAGGATAACGCCTCCATTTCGAATCCCAATGCCGTGGCGGTGATCCCGTTCGCGGCGGGACAAATCAGTTTTCCCATTCAAAATAAACCCAAACAAATCCTGCGGCGCGGGATCGCCGGCGAGGCACCTGCCGACCGCTGGGAATGGCGTGACGGGAGGCTCTCAATCGCCGTCAGCGAAGAAGAATTCAGGAATACTGCCGGTTTTTTGGTTAAACAATAATACCTCACCCATGAACGCACCAAACCTGACACGATTTTTCAAAATCCTCATTTGCTTCGCATACATGACGTGCGTGCATGCACAAGCACCTTACCAGGACCTGACGCACGACAGCCGGATTTTCGGGCACCAAAAGTATTTCCGGCTGTATTTGCCTGAAAACTATGCGACATCAGGGAAGCGGTACCCGGTGATCTACTTTTTTCATGGCTGGGGCGGGCGGCATTTCATGGACGATAATGCGAAGCTGGAATACGCCATGCTCCAAAAGCTGGTGGACCAGTACCAGGTCATTATGGTGATGTGGGACGGGAATATCGAAGAAAAGGAGCCGCGCCCGTACAATGTCGGCAATCATGAAGACGTGAAATTTCAGGTGCAGATGAAGGACTATTTTCCCGAACTCGTGCGTCACATCGATCAGTTTTACAGGACGTTAGCCGATCGCGACAACCGGGGCATAATCGGGTTCAGTATGGGCGGGTTTATGTCGCTGTTTTTGTCGGGCAAATACCCGGATATGGTTTGCGCGGGTGTGAGTATCATGGGTAGCCCGGAGTTTTTCGTGGGGACGAGCGAAAATCATACGTTATACCCGGTGCGCTACACGTTCGGGAATTTGCAGGATGTGAAAATGCGGATTCACACGAGCCCGACAGACATTCTGTACTTTCTGAACCAGGAGGTGAAGGCGGGCGCCGCTTGGGAGGGGAAGCCCATTGAAATGGAGGAATTTCCCGGCGGGCATATGGTGGACGATCCCGGCCAGACGAGGCGGTTCGAAAAAGCGATGGCCTTTGTGGCCCGAGAGTTCGGGAAAAAACATCCGGTGCCTGCAAAATGGTCGCATTATGACTTGTATGGCGACTTCGGTCTTTGGGGATACGAGGTGAAAAGTGATAAAAATCAGCCCGGTTTTATTTATCTGAAAGACGTGACGCCGGAGGGTTTTGGTGTGTATACCCAAAAATGGCTGCCGCACGGCCCGGCATTGCCGATGGGAACTATCCAGGTAAAAACCGCGCCGGTTTACCAGCCGAATGCAATTTACAAACGGGTCAATTATTCATTTAAAAGTCAACAGGTGATGGTTTCCGACGTCCGGGCGGATGCTTCCGGCAGTATTGCGCTGGAATTTGATGCGGAGGGAAATGAAACGGGGATTTATAAGCCGGGCGGCCATGGGGGCTGGGGTTTTCTGGATTATCGGATTAATGGGAAACAATGGTTGAAAAATAACGGTAATGTATTTAAAATGAGGTTGTTTAACCGTGGCAATGAGGCTGCGGGAGCGGTGAGGATCGTCGTAACGTCGCTGGACAAGGATGCTGTGGTGCGGGATTCGGTGAAAACCATCCGTGCGGGCGGACGTATCGCGCAAGGGCCTGATTTTGAAATAATTTGTAATCAAAAGCCGCCGCTGCATGCCGAACCGGCGGATGTGCGCCTGAAAATAGCCGTGCATGACGGCAATGCGGTGCGCAGCACGGTCATCAACGTACCGGTCGATTTCGACGTGCCCGAATTTACCAATCTGAACATCGACGATGGCAAACTGGTCCGGCAGGTGGCTTTGGGCAAAGGTAATGCTGACGGGAAACCCGATGCCGGCGAGGATATCGTGTTATATGAAGGCGATAAGCGGTTGAAAATCAATATCAGCAATACGGGCATCGACGCGTCGAAAGAACAATTTACCGACGAAATGATCCCTGCACGCTGGCCGGATGGGTTTACGCAGCAATCCATTATCCGCATCTCTCTTGATGCAACAGAAATTGAATGCCTCGCGAGCTACGAAACCAAGACTTTCAACCCCATCGAACGCAAAGTAACCTGGGGCCGGGTAAGGCTGAAAGTAGGGAAATAGGGGCGATCAGGCCAGGATATCCTTCACAAGGTTACCGTGAACGTCCGTCAGCCGGAAGCGCCTGCCCTGGAATTTGTAGGTAAGCCGCTCGTGGTCGACGCCCATCAAATGCAGGAGCGTCGCATGGAAATCGTGCACGTGTACCGGGTCTTTGATAATATTATAGCTAAAATCGTCCGTTTCGCCATAGCTGAAACCCGATTTAACGCCCGCGCCGGCCATCCACATCGTGAAGCAGCGTGGGTGATGGTCCCGGCCGTAGTCTGTGGCGGAAAGTTTCCCCTGCGAATACACCGTCCGCCCGAATTCGCCGCCCCATATCACGAGCGTGTCGTCGAGCAGGCCGCGGCGTTTGAGGTCCATGATAAGTGCGCCGGTAGCCTGATCGGTGGCTTTGCATTGCTGGGCAATGGCTTTGGGCAGGCCGCCATGCTGGTCCCAGCCCTGGTGGTAAAGCTGCACGAATTTGACGTCCTTTTCCAGTAGTTTCCTTGCCAGCAGGCAGTTGGCGGCGTACGTGCCCGGGTCGCGACTTTCAGGGCCGTAAAGCTCGAACACGTCGTCGGGCTCGGCGGAGGTGTCCATCACGTCGGGCACGGAGGTCTGCATCCGGAAAGCCATTTCGTACTGTGCAATGCGGTTATTGATTTCCGGGTCGCTATATGCGTCGTTCTGGAGCTGGTTGAGTTTCGACAGGTAATCGAGCATTTCCTTGCGGTCGTGGCCGTCGTAACCTTCCGGATTGTTCAGGAACAGTACAGGGTCCTTGCCCGAGCGGAACTGTACGCCCTGGTGCCGCGATTCGAGGAAGCCATTTCCCCACAAACGCGCGTAAAGCGGCTGGTCTTTCGGGGCATTTTTGGAAACCAGTACAATGAACGTCGGCAGGTTATTATTGTCCGAACCAAGCCCGTAGCTCACCCAGGAACCGATGGACGGCCTGCCGGGAAGCTGGTTACCCGTCTGGAAAAAGGTAATGGCGGGATCGTGGTTAATGGCCTCGGAGTAAATGGATTTGACAATGCAAAGGTCGTCCACCACTTTGGCCGTGTACGGCAGGAGCTCGCTTACCCAGGTTTTGGTCTTGCCATGCTGGTTGAACCCGTAGATCGATGGCGCCATCGGCAGCACACTCTGGCTAGCGCTCATACCCGTGAGCCGCTGGCCTTTCCGCACCGAGTCGGGCAGGTTCTGGCCGGCCATATTCACCAGCTTGGGCTTGTAATCGAATGTCTCGAACTGCGACGGCCCGCCGGCCATGAAGAGGTACACGACACGCTTGGCTTTCGGGGCAATGTGCGGCAATGCTTTCAATATCTCCGCTTCCAGGTCCCCGGCAGGAGCTGCGCCGGAATGCCGCGATGCCGATCCGTACAATTTATCCAGCCCAAAAAGCGACCCCACGGCCAATGCGCCCATCCCGAGCGAGGTCTGGGTCAGGAAACGCCGCCGGTCGAGCTTCCGGTGCAGGTCGTTGAACTCGGGCGTATGCAGGCGAAATTCTTCGTCGTGATGGTGCTGCATGGTTATCGTTTGGTTATGCTGGCGTCGGAATTGAGAATGGTGCTGGCCACCACGCTGTTGGCGGCGAGCAATGCGGGATCAAGCGCCGGGTCGGGGCGATGCTGGCCGGTATGCAGCCACCCGGCGGTCTTTTTCGGGTCTTTACGAAATTTGTCCTCTTCCACTTTTCGCAATTCAAGGAGCAATTCCACTTCTTTCACAGGCGGCTTGCGGCCCGTTAGCTTGCGGTAGGCGGTCGTGACAGACTGGCGCGGATCGGGAATGCGGGTCATTTGTTCGCCGAGGACCCGCACCGCTTCTACGAACGTCGGGTCGTTGAGCGTTACGAGCGCCTGCAAAGGCGTATTGGTTTTCTGGCGGCGCACCACGCAAAAGCTCCGCGAAGTGGCGTCGAATGTCGAGAGTGTCGGGTTAGGGACCGAGCGTTTCACGATCACGTACAAGCTCCGCCGGTACACGGCATTGCCGGAATCGGGCGTGTAGTTGCTGCTGTTTATCGACCATAATCCCTCCGGTTGATAAGGTTTTACGCTCCCTCCGCCGATTTTCGGATTGATCAGCCCGCTGGCGGTTAGTGCATTGTCGCGGATCATTTCGGCCGACATGCGGTTTGCCGGCCCGCGTGCGTACAGGCGGTTCTCCGGGTCGCGCTCGCGTACCTCCCGGCTCGTGCGCGAATCCTGGCGATAGGTGGCCGACATGACGATCAATTTATTCAGTTTCTTCACATCCCAGCCCGATTCGCGGAAGGTAACGGCCAGCCAGTCGAGCAGCTCCGGGTGGGTGGGCAGCTCGCCCTGGTTACCGAAATCCTCCGTCGTTTTCACCAGTCCGGTGCCGAAGAAATTCTGCCAGTAGCGGTTCACGGCCACGCGCGCGGTGAGCGGGTTATCCGCGTGTGTGAGCCATTGTGCGAGGCCGTAGCGGTTTTTGGGCAAATTTTTAGGAAATGCTAAAATCGATGCGGGTGTCGATGGGTATACCTTTTCACCGGGCGCGTCGTAGTTGCCGCGGATGAGCAGGTGTGCCTGTTTGGGCCGGGGCATTTCCTGCATTACCATCAGTTCGCGGATATCGGCAGTGGAGTCGGCGAGCTGCGTCCGGGCTATTTGCAGGGTATGCCTCGCCTGGGCTGTCGGCGCATCGATGGCGGATATGTAATAGCTCTTCAATGCGGCAGATTCTGCGGAGGTCAGCTGGGCGGCCGTTTTCGTGCCCAACGCTGCCCACGATGATTTCCGGGCGAGTATGCCGGTTTCAAACGCCGTCAGTTCGCGGTTGTACACGACAATGTCGTCCACTTTCGCATTTTTCAAGCCGAATCCCCGCCACCAGGCGCCGATCTGCAAGCCCGGCTGCACAGCCGATTTGAACAGAATATCCTTCGTAAGCTGATCCATGGTCGTCTCCATTTCAGCCTCACGCCCATTGACATACAACCGGAAACCAGCCGCTTGGGAAGAGCCGTCGTAAGTCATGGTGAGCTGTACCCACTGGTCTTTCGGGATCGGCTGCCTGCTGATGCGCGTCAGGGCGTCCGACGGCGCGGTGTGGGCCATATTCAGTTCGAGACGGTCGTTTTTGAGGTATAAATGATAGCCGCGGAAATTGTACAGCCGCTCGGCCTGGCTCTTGTGCAGGATCACGCCTTCTTTCAGTTCTTTGGGGATATTGACCCAGATCCCTACGCTGAATGGCTCCGATTTGCGGAAAACGCCATTCCGGCCCAGGTCGAGGAACACGTCGCCATCCAGTGCGAGTGCTTTTCGGCCGGCTTGTTCCGTGAATACCGGCTCACCGCCCGGCTGGCCGGATTCCCGTTTCATTACACCGGCTTCCTTCGCATTGGCCGCGTTGCGTAATGTGCTGTTATCGAATGTATAATGTGCCTGCAAGCCGGCTTTGGGGAGTGCTTCTTTGGCCAGGTTCCGGTAAGCGCCGGCATCGAGCCACTGCCTGAAACCGGCCTCCGCATTGCGCTGGCTGGCGGCGACCTGCTGTTCTTCGGTTTTAATTTTAGCCTGGATAAACCGCAGTGTCTGCTCCTGCGCAGCAGTAGGCAGCAGCATGGTAGGCGTCGGTAGGGCGTCGTCCCACGATATCTGCCCCGCTTCTTTCACATTATTGAAGAAGCTGAACAGTTCATAATAGTTCTTTTGCGAAACGGGGTCGTATTTGTGATCGTGGCATTTGGCGCAGCCCACCGATAGGCCCAGGAACGCGTCGCCGAAAGTATTGGTACGGTCCACCACGTATTCGGTCTGGAATTCTTCTTCGATAATACCGCCTTCCATATTCTGCTGGTGGTTGCGGTTGAATGCCGTGGCAATGCGCATTTCTCTGGTCGGGTGGGGCATCAGGTCGCCGGCGAGCTGCCAGTGGACGAACTGGTCGTAACGCATGTTTTTGTTGAACGCGCCGATAACCCAGTCGCGGTAGGGCGACATGTCTCGGAGCCTGTCGACGGTATAGCCGTGCGAGTCGGCGAAGCGGGCGAGGTCCAGCCAGTCAACGGCCATTTTTTCACCGTAATGCGGTGAAGCCAGCAGCCTGTCGACCTGTTTTTCGTAGGCATTGGGTGCATTATCCCTTAAAAAAGCGTCTGTTTCGGCCAGGGTAGGCGGGAGGCCGGTGAGGTCGAGGGACACACGGCGCAGCAATAGCTCCTTATCGGCCTGAGCGGATGGTTGCAGCTTTTCCTCTTCGAGTTTTTTAAATACAAAATGGTCGATCGGGTTCACGGCCAGGTTTTCGTGGCGCGTGTCGGGCACTTCCGGCATTTCAGGCTTTACAAATGCCCAATGCGGCTTGTACTCCGCGCCTTCATCTATCCAACGGATCAAAATAGCTTTCTCGCGGGCAGAGAGGCTCAGGTGCGACTCAGGCGTGGGCATGACGAAATCCGGGTCGGCGGATATGATGCGGTGAAAAAACTCGCTGTCGGCCAGATCGCCGGGTTCGATCGCCGTCCGGCCTGAGTTTTTAGAAACCTTGTGCCATGCCGATTCAGCCATGTCGAGCCGGAGACCACCTTTTTGCTTCGCCTTGTCGGGCCCGTGGCAGGCAAAGCATTTATCGGATAGCACGGGTTTGACATGCTGGTTGTAGTCCAGCTTGTCGGGCAGCTCCTTCATGGCAACTTCCACATCCTCGGGCAATTCGGGGGAACAGGATAAGAAATGCCCGGCCAGCAACATCCACAGAAAGAAAACTTGAACTTGTTTCATACCACCCGTAAAGCCCGCCCACTTGAAAATATAATTTTATAATAATTAAAAATAATGCAAAAAGGCGGGAAAGCCGAGGGCCCGGCGGTATTAAACTTGAAAATCGGAAGAATAGAGAGAACGTTGAGTAGGAAACATAGCAGCAGTGGCGTTACTGCTGCTGCGCCGGTACTTGATTTTTTCGGATGGACACCCGGATGTCCTCGATTTGATGGTGACTGAGCCAGCGCTGGAAATCGGTAACATGCTCCGGCTGGTAATGAATGATCGATCCGTTTCGCAGCATCAGGGTGAAGGTGCTGTACGTCTGCAGAAACTTGCAGACCTCATTGGATTGGTAGTCGAATCCTGTAAAATAAGGTTTAGTGAAAGGCATAGGCTGATTTAATTAGATTAACTTCAGTTGCCTAAATTTAGTTACATGGATGCTAGGCGAGGAATTTATTGAGTAATGTTTCGGAATTACTTATTTAACGGTTTCAAAACTTATTGTATGGAGATAGTGCTTGATGATTATTACAAAATGTAGACTTGCACGGCCTGATTTGTACACGCAGCGGGGCTCCGAAAATTATCGCGCTCACACGTATTCGTTGGCTGGCATTATTTCTATATTTGAAACGAAAGGCTTCGAAAAGCGGCCGGTACGCAATTTATTTTTAACCTAAATACATCAACAACATGCGTTGGCAGGATTTACGCAGGAGTAGTAACGTCGAAGACCGCCGTGGAATGTCCGGCGGAGGAAAGGTGGCCCTCGGGGGTATCGGCGTGATTATCGTGGTCGCTATCGGGCTGCTCACAGGGCAGGACCCGCAGGAAATTCTCTCCAATATACAGGGTACTCAAACCGAACAGGCCGAAACCCGGCCCGCAGGCCCACGCCCGGACGACAAGACGGCCGATTTCGTGTCGGCAGTACTGGGCAGCACGGAGGACGTGTGGTCACAGATTTACCAGCAAAACGGCAGCGAGTACGAGAAGCCGGTGTTGCAAATGTTCTCCAATGCGACGCAAAGTGCCTGCGGCGGGGCTTCCTCAGCGATGGGGCCGTTCTACTGCCCGGCGGATCACAAGGTTTATATCGATCTGACGTTCTGCGACGAGCTCCGCGAACGGTTCAATGCGCCGGGTGAATTTGCCGTCGCGTACGTGGTGGCGCACGAGGTGGGGCACCATGTGCAGAATTTGATGGGCATTTCACAGCAGGTCCAGGAGCAGCGCCGCAACCTCAGCGAGGCCGAATACAATAAACTGTCGGTAAAGCTCGAATTGCAGGCCGATTTTCTGGCCGGTGTGTGGGCCAACCACGCCAACCAGATGAGCAAGATCCTCGAACCGGGCGACCTCGAAGCGGCATTGACGGCTGCCAATGCCATCGGCGACGACAAACTGCAAAAAGAGTCGCAGGGCTACGTGGTGCCGGACGCATTCACGCATGGGACGTCGCAGCAGCGGATGTACTGGTTCAAAAAAGGGTACGAAACGGGCGATCTGAGCCAGGGCCGCTACCAGGATATCCGCTAGCCCGGATTTCCGGTCGGGGACGCCCGGTCGGGGACGCCGAGTCGGGGACGCCCAGTCGGGGACGCCGGCGACCGGCTCCGGGCGGAAGTGCCTAATCGCTGTTTTCGTCCTTGATACCTTTAAGAAGTGCGTAAATGGCCATGGCGTGTCCCTGGCCGAGGTCGAAATCGGTTTTGAGCCACTGTACAATATCGCCGGCCTTGGTGGCGGCTTTGAGCTGACCGTTAGCGGTAAAGCCTTTTTCCTCGGCCAGCGCGCGGAAATCGTCGGGCCCTTTACCGGTTTTGGACAGAATGGTTTTGAGGTATCCCTGGAATGACATAGGGGTGATGGCTGTTTTTGAATTTAGACCGTAAAATATAGGGTATATTCAATTTTGCAACAAAAAAATACTTGATTTAAGAAGCATTGTAGTATAATTTGCATACAAAACTTTTAATACCCCTCTGTAATTGATGCTCTATCAGAATATTCTCCTTATCGATGATGACGAAGACGATCAGGAGATTTTTCTCACTGCCCTGGAAAGTACCGGAAAGCCCGTACAATGCACGGTGCTGGACAGTGCGCGGAAGGCTTTGACCAAGATCGTGAAGGGAGAAATTGAAACAGACCTCATTTTTCTCGACCTGAACATGCCCCTGATGAACGGGCAGCAATTTTTGACGGAGATCAAAAAGGATGTAAAGCTCCGCGAAATCCCCGTGGTGATCCTCTCTACCTCTTCCAATTCGGCCACCATCGCTCAGGTGGCGGAGCTGGGCGCAGGTCGCTTTTTCACCAAACCCGGCCGTTTCGAAGACCTCGTGGCGATTCTCAACGACGTGCTGGAATAGGCTGGCGCGATTATAGTATGGTGGTTTGTACAATTCATTGGCCACTATGCATTTGCGCAAACCCACAAACGACGAAACATTCCATTTTATCCGGGGCGGCGGCGAAATGGGCGCGCTTACGCGCTCGTTCGACTGGTCCCTTTCGCCGATCGGCACGCCGGACCAGTGGCAGCAAAGCCTGCGTACAAGCCTGGGCATTGTACTGCATTCGGCTTTCCCCATGTTCCTTTTCTGGGGCGAGCACCTGATCTGCTTTTATAACGATGCGTTCCGGCCCAGCCTCGGTGTCGACGGCAAGCATCCTGCGCTGGGGAAGAAAGGCAACGAGGTCTGGAGTGAAATATGGGATTTCGTAGAGCCGCTGCTGCGGCAGGTGATGACTACCGGCGAGCCCGTGTGGTATGAAGATCAGCTGGTGCCGTTTTTCCGCAACGGGCGTATCGAGGATATCTACTGGACGTTCAGTTACAGCCCAGTGTATGATGACCACGGCGATATCAGCGGGGTTTTTGTGACCTGCACCGAAGTGACCGATGCCGTGCTGAACCGAATGCGGACCGACGAGATCGTGGCCGAGCGTACGCGCGAGCTGGCTACCGCCAACCACAGTCTGCAACGCTCTAACGCGGAGCTGGCGCAATTTGCCTACATCGCTTCCCATGACTTACAGGAACCCATCCGCAAGGTGGCTACGTTCACGCAAATGCTTGAAACGGCATTAGGCACCACGAGCGAGCGCCAGCAGCATTATATAGGTAAAATCAAAAATGCGTCGGCGCGTATGCTGTTGCTCATCCGGGACGTGCTCACGTTTTCCCAGCTATCCCGCGATACCGACCTCGTACGCATCACCGACCTTAACCTGGTGATCGACAATGTAGTCGACGACCTGGAATTACTCATCGACGAGAAACGTGCGCGGGTGCATTACGAAGGCCTGCCCGTGCTGGAAGCCGTTCCGCTGCAAATGGCGCAGCTTTTCGGTAATCTCATTTCCAATGCATTGAAATTCAGTCGGGAAGAGGCAGATCCTGTGATATCGATTTCGGTAAAACTGCTCGACAGGCCGGCATTGACGGAATTTCCGATGCTCGATAACCGGTGTTCGTACCACCACTTGCGTGTTTCAGATAATGGCATCGGCTTCGACCAGCTCTATGCGGACCAGATTTTTGAAATTTTTCAACGGCTGCACGGCAAGAAGGAATTCGAAGGGACGGGTATCGGGCTGGCGATGTGCAAGAAAATCCTGCAAAATCATCACGGGCATATTTTCGCCACTTCGGAGGAAGGCCAGGGGGCTACTTTCCACGTGATCCTGCCTGAAAATCAATCCAGTTTCGAGGAGCCGGCATCGCACTGACGCCGTTCTTCAAGCCCACATCCTGAATTAAGATATTGTTAAAGTCACTTGTGTTTTAATTCGGCTCGCTACCTTTGGCGCCGAATTAAGTTACAGGATGTGAGATGACGCACGAAAAAATATTTGTTTTAGAAACCGGCAGAGCCGTGAAAGTAATGGTGGAAGGCGTTTTGGCCGATGATCTTTCCAAAGTAAGCATCCAGGTGGATGTGTTGATAAAAGACCCTAAGGATGAAGAGTTTAAGCCGCCTATCGGATTGGCCCACCCCAAATACTGGAAATTGAAAAACCTCGACGCCGACAAAGCGAGCCAATTACAGATACAGTACAGCGGCGTACACCGCAAACACATCCGAAAGACCATCCGGGAATTTGATAAATTGCATGCGTTGGAAGTTCAGGACTAACCCTTTTTTAGCATTCAGCATATGAAATACACCACTATGATAAAAGCAGGCCTCGCGGTAATCTGCGCGAGCCTGCAAATGCACTATGCCGCTGCCCAGGCGGTAGGCCAGGCGCTCCCGTCATGGCAGGAAGGTACGATGGATATTCACCATATCAATACCGGAATGGGCAATGCGACATTCCTGATCCTGCCCGACGGCACTACGCTGCTCGTGGACGCCGGCGCGCTCGATCCCACGGAGGCGCGCACGCAAAGCCCGCGGAATACCCGTGCGATGCCAGGCCCAGAAAGGCAGCCCGGCGAGTGGATCGCGCGGTATATCCGCAAAGTGGCGCCCACGCCCGTGGTGAACTACGCACTCGTGACGCATTTCCACGACGATCATATGGGCACACCTACCTCGATTTCCAAAAAATCGCGGCAAGGGAAATATGTATTGGCAGGCATTACCGAGGTGGCCGAGTTTGTCCCCGTGAAGAAAATCATCGATCGTGGCTGGCCGGAATATGCCTACCCGCGCCCGGTGAACGACAGCATGATGTTGAACTACCGCAGCTTCCTGGAATGGCAGGTGAAAAATAATGGGTTACGTGTAGAGACCAGCGTTCCGGGCCGCAATGACCAGATCGTGCTGCTGAACAACCCGGAGCAATATAAGAACCAGTTCGAAATCCGTAATATCTCAGCCAATGGCGAGATATGGACCGGAATAGGCAACGCCACCCGCAAGCATTTTCCGGAGCTGAAAGACCTTCGCCCGGACCAATATCCGAGCGAGAATATGTGCAGCATTGCCACACGGATCAGTTATGGTAAGTTTGATTATTACACCGGCGGCGATACGCCCGGCGTGTTACAACCCGGCGTACCCGCGTGGCACGATGTGGAAACGCCCGTAGCGAAAGCGGTAGGGCCGGTGGATGTGCAGATTCTCGACCACCATGGCAATCGCGATTCGCAAAACGACTTCCTGCTCGGCGCGCTGCGCCCCCGCGTGCTGGTGATCCCCGTCTGGTCGTCGGACCATCCGGGCCACGATGTGCTCGACCGCATTTATTCGCAACGCATTTACCAGGGAGAGCGTGACGTTTTTGCCACAGGAATGCTCGAAGCGAACAAGCTGGTGATCGGCGAAATGCTGAACCGTTTGAAAAGCGATCAGGGCCACATTGTCGTGCGTGTCGGGAAAGGCGGCGACACTTATCGCGTGATTATCCTGGATGATCAGGATGAAAATCTTCGTATAAAAGCCATTCACGGCCCTTACCAGGCACGATAAAGCGGTTTGCACAAAAACAATCCCGGACGGAGGCTTTTTGTGCAGCGATCAAAAAGAAAGCCGGAGCGAACCACCCGGCTTTAATGGAATACCTTCTATAATTAATGAACTAAAATTCATTAGTCGGCAAGGTAGCAAAACTTTATAAATGCGAAATACTTTTATATCGATTTGTTAATCAAAATAGAGATTATTCTATTCGATGAATCAAATTAGTTTCCTAGGTGATCAGCCTGTGTGTTCTTCAATGCCAATTTAATCTCCTACCTGCTTCCATGCAAGGCTCTGGTGATAAAATGTCACCAATGGTATAGATCGGCAGCCCCGC
This sequence comes from Dyadobacter beijingensis DSM 21582, assembly GCF_000382205.1. GTDB lineage: Bacteria > Bacteroidota > Bacteroidia > Cytophagales > Spirosomataceae > Dyadobacter > Dyadobacter beijingensis. The sequence continues at coordinate 412,299 of NZ_KB907789.1, read as the reverse complement.
CGTCCGGCCCGGGCGGCAATATGTCCATTTCGCCCCGTTTTCAATTCCTGCCGCGGATTTGTGATGATAGTTTTGAACCGTCAATCATTCACAAATCCAACATTCACGAAAGATGAAAACTAACCACACAGGTCCCGCCTTAAAAACACTCTGCTTTTCTTTTCTGCTGGCATGCGGACTATTTTCCTGCGACCACGACGCATCCGGCAACGAGCCGGTACCGGTAGCGGCAGACTACCACCAGACGGCCCCAACGCAATTCGTAGAAGCAGGCGGCACGCGATATGCCTACCGCGTACTGGGTGACAAGCCGGGCATTCCGCTTGTAATGCTGTCGTCGCTCGGCAGCGCCATGGACGACTGGGACCCGGCCATTACCAACGGGCTCGCCGCGCAGCAACAGGTGATCCTGTTCGATAACAAGGGTGTAGGCAGCTCGACGGGCGAAACGCCAGCCACCATCACCGGAATGGCCGCAGATGCGGTTACGTTCATCAAAGCATTGGGTTACAGTAAAGTAAACCTGATGGGTTTCTCGATGGGCGGCTTCATAACGCAGCAAGTCCTGCTCACCGAGCCGGGGCTGGTGAACAGGGTAATTCTCACCGGAACCGGCCCGAAGGGCAGCGCAGGCCTGTCCGATCTGCCGAAAATCATCGCATTGACGGCCAATCTGACGCCCGAAGAAACCTTCCTGACGTTCGGATTTACAAAATCCGAAGCGAGCCTGAAAGCCGGTAGAGCATCTTACGAACGCATTCAGAAACGCCAGACCAACCGTGACGCGGCATTGAGCCAGCAAGCTGGCGGCGCTCAGCTTACAGCGGTACTTGCCTGGGCGCAGCCTTACCCGAATGCATTGCAGGAACTCAAAGCCGTGCAGCAGCCTGTACTTTTCGCGCAGGGAAAGAATGATGTGCCGGTACCGGTCGGCAACGCGGTGAATGCATCCGAAAGCATCCCGAATGCACGGCTGGTCATCTACCCGGACGCGGGGCATGCCGCATTCTGCCAGTATGCAACCGAGTTTGTGCAGGAAGCGAATGCCTTTTTGAGCGAGTAGTTCAGGTTAATTGTTGCACCATGCGCCGTTCGGAAAGCAATCCGGGCGGCGCATTTAATCGATTCCACAGAGAAGGTCTGGACCAGGAAATGTTGGTTCTTTGGAAGTAAATGCCCCGGCGCGTTCCCCGCACCGGGGCATTTAACATTACAGCGTAGCCATATCGATCACAAACCGGTAGCGAACGTCTCCTTTCAGCATGCGCTCGTAGGAGGCCGTGATGTCCTTGATGTCGATCAGCTCGATGTCGGATACGATATTGTGCTCGGCGCAGAAATCGAGCATTTCCTGTGTTTCAGCAATGCCTCCGATGCCTGAACCTGCCATGCTGCGGCGGCCGGTGAGCAAGGAGAATGGCCGCACGGAATAGGGCTCGGTTGGTACACCTACATTGATGAGCGTTCCGTTCGTGCGGAGGAGTGACAGGTACAAATCCATGTCATGCACGGCCGAAACGGTGTCCAGGATGAAGTCGAAGCTGCCTTTCACCGCATCCACCTGTGCGGCGTCGGAGGTGACCACGAAATGGTGGGCGCCGAGGTCTTTGGCCGCTTGCTCCTTGGAAGCGGAAGTGCTCAGTACCGTAACATCGGCGCCGAATGCGACGCCAAACTTTACAGCCATGTGGCCGAGACCACCCAGGCCGAGTACGGCCAGCTTATGGCCTTTGCCCACTTTCCAATGGCGCAGGGGCGAGTAGGTGGTAATGCCCGCGCAAAGCAGCGGAGCGGTGGCGGCCAGCGACAGCTTTTCCGAAACATGCAGGACAAACTCTTCCCGCACGACGATCGTGTTGGAATAGCCGCCGTAGGTCGGTACGCCGCTGCGGTCGAGATTGTTGTAGGTTTGGGTATTGCCTTCTAGGCAGTATTGTTCCAGGCCCTCCTGGCAGTTTTCGCAAACCTGGCAGGAATCGACCATGCAGCCCACACCGGCCAGATCGCCGGCTTTGAATTTTTTCACGTGTGCGCCCGTCTGCACGACTTTGCCCACGATTTCATGTCCCGGTACCATCGGGAAAACGCCTGGAAACCATTCGTCTCTGATCTGGTGAAGATCGGAATGGCAGACGCCGCAGTACTGGATTTCGATTTGAACATCGTGCGGTCCGACGTCCCGTCTTTCAAAATCCCAGGGAGCGAGGTCGGTCTCTGGCGTTTGGGCAGCGTATGCTTTTGCTTGTATCATCTCGAAAATGGGTTTAATGTAGGGTGCAAAATTAGCAGCACATTGTCTACGGATATTAATAGATTCAAAACAAAGTTTATAGTTTTCAAACATTACCTTTTCCCGCGCGCCATTTTCCGGCTATCTTTTTTGTGAGTGCCGGCAAGCAGGCATTTACAGAAAAAAATACCAGCCGGGCTATCCGAAAACAGAAGGGCTGTCGTTTATTTAACCATAATGGCCCGACGTATAATCCTCCATCGTTCTGATTCCTCGAAACAAGTCCGGAACTTAATGGACGGCGCATTGCGTTACGCCCTCATAACGAGTATTTTATTGCAGGTTAGAACGATTTCAACCATTTACAGGCAAAGTATGCAGTTTCGGAAGCCGGAGGCGTTTGCACTTTTCTTATCCTTATGGGGTATGACCATGGTTTGTTGTGCCCAAAAACCCGGTCTCACCGGCTCGGCTCCTTCGAAGTGGATCACTTTCAGGACTACCCACGCACCGGGTAAGGTATACCGCTTTGCCAACGGCGGCAACAAGACTTTTACGAATGAAGAAATGTTCGTGCGTGCCTGGCTGCCCGTGCTGAATAAAAAGAATTTCGGGATGGTGATTGGCCCGAATTACCGGGCCGAACAGCTCGAATTCAAGAGCAGCGGCGAAAACCCGGCCAAGAAATTCGAAGGCTGGAACCTTCGCACGTTCGCGCTCGATGTCAACTCGTTCGTACGGCTCGACAGCACTTCCTGGCTGCTTTTAACCTCGCATATCAATAAAACGGGCAATTTTGCCATGCTTTCGGCGAAGGAAATTCCGCTGAATTATACCGTTTCAGCCTCCTATCTGAAAAGGGTTTCGCCCAGAAAAGAAATCGGTGCGGGCATTATCTTTAATAAAAGCTATAAGCTGACTTTCCTGCCGGTGTTCCTCTTTAACTACAATCTCTCCGAAAAAGAGGGGATCGAAATCATGCTGCCCAAGAAAGTGGCCTGGCGGCACAACCTCTCACCCAACGATCTTTTGTATTTCAAAGCAGAGGCCGTTACCCGGACGTATTATCTCAACCGTGTCGCCGAGGGGACGCCTGACGTCTGCCGCCGGATCGACGTCGATATGGGGATTTCCTACAACCGCCGGTTCGGGAAGTTCGGTGGGGTAGAGCTGTTTGGCGGTTATCGCAAGAATTTGTCCAATAAAATGGTGCACGACGCCGTACCGGTACGTACTTCCGGGCTTGCCGCGACCGTCGAGTTCTACATTCAGCCGCCTAGTTTCCGGCGCAAGAAGTAAGAGATTACATTTTGTAGCTACACTATCTCTACGCGCAGGCCCTGCTGCCGCAGTGCATCCGCCTTAGGTTCGGCTGCGGAGTCGGTAATCAAAGTATGGATGGCCGAAAGCTCTGCGAATTTGACATAACTGTCCTTCCCGATCTTCGATGCGTCACAAAGCAGCATCGTTTCGCCGGCATTGCGGATAAAGGCCGTCGTAATGGTCGATTCGTGTTCACTATGGGCGGTGAGGCCGTTCTCGGCAGAAAGGCCGTCCACACCAATGAACGCCTTGTGCGCGTGGTAACCGTGAATATGCTGGACGGCTTTGTCGCCATGAACGGCTTTCCGGGCCTTGTTCAACTCGCCGCCGATGAGGTTAATCTGGATCGAGGGCGTGTCTACCAGCTCTGACAAGATTGGTAACGAGTTGGTAATGACGCGGATGCTCTTCTTTTTGAGATAGCGGCACATTTGAAACACAGTGCTGCCGCAATCCAGGAATATAATGTCGCCATCCTGCACATAGGAAGCCGCACGTTCGGCAATGCGCTCTTTTACGGGGTTATTCACGCCCGATTTTTCAAGAAACCCGGTCAGGACCGGGTTTTCCATTTTCATCGCGCCCCCGTGCGTACGGAGGAGCAAGCCCTCTTCCGCAATATCGCCCAGGTCGCGGCGGATCGTGGCCGGCGATGCCACCAGTATTTCGGCCAATTCGAACACGCTCAGGCTCTCCGCCTTGTCCAGCGCGGCCAGTATTTTTTTCTTTCGTTCCTGGAAATTCATAATAATTGATTACTTTTGATCAAAATTAATCAATATTGATCAAAAGTATTAGCGATGAATGGTTTCGATGCTCGCCAAAAGTAGCATATCTGATCATTTTTAATAAAATTATTTCAAACAATGAGCGGACTAATGATCCTCGTGGCCGGCCCATACCGGTCGGGTACGAACGACGACCCTGCGTTGATGCGCCAAAACCTCGACAAGCTCGAATCGGTGACGTTACAGCTTTTCCGTGCCGGGCATTTGCCGGTGATCGGCGAATGGGTGGCGTTGCCGCTGCTGAAACTGGCCGGGTCGAAAGCGCCTGGCGACGGCCCATACGACGAAATCCTGTACCCGGTGGCCGGTCGGCTGTTGCAGAAATGCGACGCGATCCTTCGGTTGGAAGGAGAATCCAAAGGGGCAGACGAGGATGTGAGAATAGGGCAGGCGCGGGGCTTGCAGATTTTTTATAACCTCAAAGACGTTCCGGGCTGCGCGTAATCAGAGCAGGTTGGGCTGGCGCACCTTGGTTTTGTCGAACATCGGCACCGAAATATAAAAGCAGGTGCCTTTGCCGGGATTGCTTTCGAGCCAGATTTTACCGTTCTGGGCTTTGATAAACTCCATACAAAGCATCAGGCCCAGCCCGACCCCTTTTTCGTTGTTCGTCCCGAATGTGGATTCGACATTGAGCGAGAAGATCGATTCCTGCTTTTCGACGGACATCCCGATGCCGTCGTCCTGCACCGAAATGAGGCAGTTTTTGTCCTGCGCCTCCGCCTTGACCATAATGTGCCCGTCCATGCGCGTGAATTTGATCGCGTTGCCGATGATGTTACGCAGGATAAGCTGCATCATGTCGCTGTCGGCGTAAATGCTGGCGGAGGGGTCGAAATAGTAGTCGAGGCTGATGTTTTTACGGGCCGCGATGTTGCGTTCCAGGTTGATCGTCGATTCAAAGAGTGCCTGCACATTCAGTTGCTCCATATGGGCCGACACGCCATGCAGCTGCGATTTCGACCAGTCGAGCAGCTTCGAAAGCATTGCCAGCGTGTTCTTCGTCGAATTGAGCAGGTCGTTTTCAATATCCAGTTTCTGCTCTTCATTGAGGTCGTGCTGCGTGAGCAGTTCCAGGAAGTTCTGAATGCTTCCCAGGGGCGAACGCAGGTCGTGGGCAACGATGGACATCAGCTTGTTCTTTTCCGCATTCAACTTTTCCAGCTCTTCGTTTTGCTTCACAATCTGCTGGTTTTGCAGCTCGATCGCCTTCGACTTTTCGAGTGTCGATGCTTTCTCCCGCTCATAACTGCCACGGATATAGTGGATGCAAAAATAGGTGATAGCCGCCACCACCGCGTAGGCCGACATATGATCTACAAACCGGTTCGAGCGCGTAGTATAGGTGTCGGGTACGAGATGCGGGTAGTAGAATTCGATGAGGTTGAGAATGACCAGGATCGTAACATTCACCGGAATCCAGACCTTGTACTGGTCGGTCGGGCTGATGGCGATGCTGAGCAGCAGGAAAAGCAGGAAGAACAGGTCGGTAGGCCCGTGCAGGCCCGAATTGAGGAAATAGTTGACGATAAAGAGCGAAAGTCCGACGATGTTGGTGATCAGGGTGCTTGCCATCACCTGGTTTTTGAACCTCGACGCGTAATATAGCGCCGCGGTGATCACCAGTACGATAAGACTGGCCAAAGCAATTTTGGGCAGTCCTATCGCATAGTTAAATGGTACATTATATAAAAGTGCGAAGATCGAAATCAGGCAGACCGAGTGGAATATCCGCGCATTCAGTGGAAATACTGATGCGTCACCGGACAGTTTAATCCAGGTTCGGTATATCGAATCGTTGAGTGGCAAGATGTGCAGGGTTTCGTTGCTGCAAATATAATGTACACATTTTCATTATACACAAGTAGAATTAATATTAATTGTAGTGTGGAGATTTCTTCAACCTTTGATCCGGTTCAGCTCATCTTCCGACCCGGCTCTACGGCTCCGCGCGGCCTTGATCTCCTTGCTGCCAAAGCGGTAGTTGAAACTCACCCGCAGCATTTGCCCCTCGAACCGGAACCGCAGCCGCGTTTCGATGCCTGCGTAAGCCGACGTATAACCCCCGCGTGCTGTATGGAAAACATCGCTGAACGTCATTTTCAGGCTTGCGTTCTCTTTCCAGAACTTCTTCTGGACGCCAATGTCCACCATACCCATTTGCCAGTTGTAGTCAATGCGGCGGTAGGGCGAGTTGTACCAGCCCGATAGTTCTAACGTCCAGCTGTTTTTCAGCTTGAAGGTGTTCTGTCCGTTCAAATTGAATGCGGTAGTGCGGTTATTGACAATGATCCCGTTGTCGAGCGCAGCTTTCCAAAGGTTATGATAGGCACTGATGTTGAAATTCAGCTCCCACCATTTGGTAATGGGCTTTGTAATGCTGATATCCAGGCTGTAACCTTGCGAATAGTCGAGGTTTTGGGTGATGAAATATGTACGGCTGCTGTCGTACGGAATGCGCAGGCCGACCACGGGAAACTTCGTTCTGCGATACCCGAGGGAGGTCGTGATCATGCCCTTGTACACATGCGACAGCTTGAAACTGTTGGCATATTCGGGTTTCAGGAAAGGGTTGCCTTTGGAATATACCAGCTCGTCGACCCGGTATTCGAACGGGTTCAGGTTCTGGTAGCTCGGGCGGTTGATGCGTCGGCTGTAATTGAGGTTCCAGGTGTGGTTTTTCGAAGCGCGGAAGGAAATGGCGCCGCTTGGGAAGAAGTTCAGGTAGGTCGTGTCGACTTTGTCGAGGTCGTTATGCTTGTAGCTCGTCAGGTCGCCGAGGGATTTCGTGCGCTCGGCACGGAGGCCCGCTTGCAGGTCCCATTTTTTGCCCCATGTGACATTGTAATTGATGTAAGCCGCATACACGCGTTCGAGGTATTTGAAGCGGTTGCTGCGGTTGGTATCGATCACCTCCACATTTTGCAGGACATTGTAAAAATTGAAAGTGTTATCCGAGTTTACATCCGACATTTTGGCCCCGTAGCCCAGCTTCCCCTTCCTGAACGGCTGCTCGTAGTCTACCTTTATTGACTTAATGGTAATGTCAACCGGCGTTTTGCTAACATAGTTACGCTCGATCGGCGCGTCGCTCGTCGTCTGGAAATGGTACTGGTTGGGCTGGTAACTGATCCCCCGCGAGCCGAAAATGCCATAGTCGGCATCGATGTTCAGCTCGTGGCCGGTGGTATCGACATAGCGGTAATTGACGTTCAGGTTCAGGTTTTTATTCTTTTCCGGGTTGGAAGTCCGCGACGACAGGATCAGCGAATCAGCCGTAAGGTTGTTGCGTTTGCTGATAAAAGTTTCGCTTTCGCCGCCGCCATTGTGGTTGCTGATACGCCCGTTGGCACTGAAACCGATCGTGTTTCTGGAATCGATAAAATAGTCCGCTCCAATTTTGGCGCTGTGCGTCGTGTCGCGCCAGATGCCGTGCCATACTTTGTTGTAGGCCACATTGTTCAGAATCTGGTCGTCGTAGGTCGTATTGTGCCACGCGCCCTGGTTGAAGCCGTAATTGCCGAATACATTCAGCTTCTTGTCGCGGTGGTTCAGGTTCAGCGACGCATTGTATTTAGGGGTTATGCCAAACATGCCTCCGAGGCTCAGGTTGCCATTGGTGCCCAGTTTGGCATTTTTTTTCAGACGGATATTGATAATGCCCAGATCGCCGGCGGCGTCGAATTTGGCGGAGGGGTTGGTGATGATGTCAATGGCTTCGATGTCCGCCGAATTCATGCTTTTGAGCGTCGAGGCGAGGTCTTTCCCGGCCAGCGGCGACGGGCGGCCGTCGATGTAAATGCGGACGCCGGTTTTGCCCCGCACGAGGATGTTTTCGTCGCGGTCCACCTGCACGCCGGGTGAGCGTTGGAGCAGATCGAGCGCATTGGAACCGGTTGCATTGATGCTCGCTTCGACGTTGAATACCATCCGGTCGTTTTTAACCTCGATCAGCGGCTTGGTGCCTGACACCTTCACTTCGTTCAATTGTCTGGCCTCGGCGGCCATGGTAATAGAGGGCAAAGTCAGGTCTTTTCCGGCTACGTCAAAAGCTTCGGAGTTGTACATTTGCTGCCCCACAGCGGAAGCGCGGAGGAAATAGCGACCGTCGGGGATGCCGGCGATGTTGAACGCGCCCCGCTCGTCGGCGACGTCGGCTTTCACCAGGGTGGAGTCTTGGGAGCGGTTCACGGATACCGCCGCGAAGCCGACGGGTTCATTTTGCTGATTTTTGATCAAGCCGTTTACAGTAAACGATTGGGCAAAACCGGTGAGGGAAAGTCCACAGATTAGTAGGCTTAGTAGTGTTTTTTTCATGTATGGCTAATATTCGTATACGGCAAGGAGCAAGAATTACATTTTATGTTGCATTAGGTCATAATTTTTCTACTTTTAATTGACGTTTCTATCTACGACTGAATGAAGAGCTTCATGAAAGCGGTGTGCTATGGGGCGGTGTTGGTGCTCCTATTATGCTTTCACGCCGTTTACGCGCAGGAGTTTACGCCGCGGTTCCGGCGGCTGACTACCGATCAGGGATTATCGCAAAGCCACGTGAGCGCGATCCTGAAAGGGCAGCGGGGATTTATGTGGTTTGCCACCGAAGACGGCCTCAACCGTTTCGACGGGTACAAATACACGCATTACAAGCATGACCCTGCCGATCCGCGCTCCATCAACGACAGCTTTGTATTATCGCTTCTGGATGACGAAAAAGGCCAAATGTGGGTCGGTACCTCCAGCGGGCTCGACCGCTACGACCGCGACACCGATGCATTTTACCATTTTCCGCACCCCCGGTACGACCTGGCCATCCATACGATCTTCCGCGATTCCCGCAACCGGATGTGGCTTGGCACCAATCGCGGTCTCTATCTTTTTGACAGGGAGCGCGGTACGTACCAGCTCTACCGTTACCCGGGCCGGGATGTGCGCACGGAAAGCGAATATGTGACGAGCATTGCCGAAGGAAAGGATTACGTGCTGTGGGTCGGCACGGAAAGCGGCCTGTTTAAACTGGATGTCAAATCGGGAAACCTGACGGCATACTGGCAGGGCGCGCATACGGCCGTCGGCCTGAAATCCACCTGGATCAAGGCCCTGCATTTCGACCGGAAGGGCAATTTGTGGGTCGGTACGCATGGCGGCGGTATTACCCTGCTCGACCCGTCGGGGAACATTATCCGGCATTTTGTGCATGATCGTGCTAATCCGTGGAGCATTGCCCACGATGACATCCTGTCTATCATGGAGGACAAGGCAGGGAAAATCTGGATAGGGACGGAAAATGGAGGTGTGAGCATTTACGACCCGGGTATGCAGCGCTTCACAACGGTGCGTAACGATCCGGACGACCGTTACTCGCTCAGTAACAACTCCGTGTATTGCATTTACCGGGATAATGCGGAGAACGTCTGGCTGGGAACCTACGCTGGCGGAGTTTGCTTTTTGCCCCGGTTCGGGCCCAAATTCGATGCTTACCGGCAGAAGCCGAATTCAGCCAATAGTTTGAGCAACAATACCGTGCTGGCGATTTGCGGTGACAGCACGGGCAACGATATCTGGATCGGGACGGACGGCGGCGGATTAAACCGCTTCGACCGGAAGACGAAGCGGTTTACATTTTACCGGCACCGGCCGGGCGATCCGAAGTCGATTTCGAACGATTACGTCATGTCGGTCGTGTGGATGGCGCGCGACGTGCTGGGCCTGGGCTTCCACAATGGAGGGTTCGATTTTCTCAATGTGAAAACAGGGGAAATAGAGCATCATCTTTCGGAAAAGAACAACCCGAACAGTCTTTCGATCTCCGACATCAACAACATGACCCGCGACCGCGATGGTAACCTCTGGCTAGGCACCTGGAAGGGAGGGCTTAACTTCTATCATGTTAAGACAAAAAAATACACGCATTACCGGCACGACAGCGAGAATCCCGCCAGCCTGAGCGACGATATTGTAACGACTATTTATCAGGACAAAAGCGGCAATATCTGGGTAGGGACTTTCAACGGCCTCGATTTGCTTATGCCCGACAAGCGCGGTTTCATACATTTCAGGAATGACCCGAAAAACCGTAACAGCATTTCGCATAACAAGGTGCAGTCGATCATGGAGGCGGACAATGGCGATCTCTGGATCGGGACGGTCGGTGGCGGGCTCTGCTTTTTCGACCGGAAGCGGAAGGTTTTCCATTCTTACAGCGAAAAGGACGGCCTCGCCAGCAATGTCGTCTTCGCGATCCAGCGCGACCGGAGCGGCTTGCTTTGGATCAGTACTAACAAGGGCATTTCCAAATTTGATCCTAAAACCAAAACCTTCCGGAATTTCGGGATCTCCGACGGACTGCCGGGCAACGAATTCCGAGATAACTCGCGCTTCGAAACCGCCGACGGGCAGCTGTATTTCGGCGGTATCAACGGTTTCATAAGCTTTTACCCCGACAGCCTGCGGTACAACGATTTCATTCCACCCGTGTACATCACCGGCTTTCAGGTATTCAATCGCGACGTAGCGGCCAGCGGAACGGAGCGGATTTTTGAACAGCAGGTGAGCGAGGTAAAATCGATCACCTTACGGTACGATCAGTCGGTGATCACCTTCGAATTTGCCGCATTGAGCTACACCGTCCCCGAAAAGAACCAGTATGCCTACATGCTGGAAGGGTTCGACGCGCATTGGAATTATATCGGCAACAAGCGTTCCGCCACCTACACCAACCTCGATCCCGGAACTTATACTTTTAGGGTGAAGGCGTCCAACAACGACGGTTTGTGGAATGAAAAGGGTGTAGCGGTGAAGCTGATCATCACGCCGCCGTTCTGGCTTACCTGGTGGTTCAGGATGATTTGCGTGGTGCTGCTGGCAGGGCTCATCATCGCCATTTACCAGATCAGGACTTATACGATCCGCAAGCAGAAGCGGGTTTTGGAGCGGCAGATACAGGAGCGGACCGTCCAGTTGGAGCGGGCGATCGGTGAGCAGCAGGGGCTGGTAGAGAAAGCAGAGCTCGCTAACCGTGCTAAAAGTGCATTTCTGGCCACGATGAGCCACGAAATCCGCACACCGATGAACGGAGTGATAGGCCTGGCGTCGCTGCTGGCGGAAACCGAGCTGACAGAAGAGCAGCGCAATTTTACCAAATCTATCCAAACATCCGGCGAAGATTTGCTGAATGTGATCAACGACATTCTGGATATTTCCAAAATAGAGTCGGGCAATATGGAGCTGGAAGAGAAGGAGTTTGCCCTGAAAACCTGCATCGCGGAGGTAATGGACCTTTTCAGGGCTAAAACTGCTTCGCAGCATCTGACGCTCACCTTGAATATCGACGACAATGTGCCATCCCGCATCATCGGCGACAGGCTGCGGCTCGGGCAGGTAGTGACGAACCTGGTCGGTAATGCCGTGAAATTCACGCCCGGGGGAGAGGTACGCGTGCATGCGTACGTCATCGCGCAGGAGGGGGCGGCCGTGAAACTGGGTTTTGAGGTGACGGATACGGGGATCGGTATCGCGGAAGATAAGCTCGACAAGCTGTTCAAGCCATTCTCGCAGGTCGATTCTTCTACGACACGCAAATATGGCGGTACCGGCCTGGGGCTGGTGATTTGCGAGAAACTGACGACGCTGATGGGCGGCACTATTGTTGTAACCAGCCGGCCGGGAGAGGGGAGTACCTTCCGTTTTTCCATTCAGGCGCAAGCTGCGCCGGACATGCCCGAAGCCATCGGGCCGGCGCGAGTCATTGACGACACCCAAAAGAAACTGCATGCCGACTTCGCAGGGCGCTACCCGATGACAATCCTCGTGGCCGAGGACAACAAAGTAAACCAGATCGTGATCATGAATACCCTCCGCAAGCTGGGTTACCAGGCCGATTTGGCCCAAAATGGCCTGGAAGTACTGGATAAGGTCGAACAGACGAGCTATGATGTGATCCTGATGGACATGCAAATGCCACAGATGGACGGCCTGGAAGCTACCCGCCGTATCAAGGCCCGGAATATGGCCAATCCTTTCATCATCGCCATGACGGCCAATGCTTTGCAGCAGGACAAGGACAAGTGTTTTGAAGCCGGAATGGACGATTACCTCAGCAAACCGGTGATCCTCGAAGAACTCGTGGCCTTGCTTGAAAAATGGGCTTCCCGACTGGAAACACGGGCCTCGGATCTCTCCTGAATCCCTTTCCAGTATTTGGTTCGGACTGCATTTTGTATTAAACTCGCTTCGCTGATTCTGTGAAACCCGGAATAATAATCCGGGTTGTTCGGTTTGTGCAAAATATTATACTTTTAATTACCAAATATTCCTCGAACTCTTATCCAACAAGTAATGAAACGTAGAGATGCGATCAAGGATTTGTCGCTGCTTCCTTTGGCAGGAAGCGCGGTGATCCCTGCAAGGAAAAATGCGCTGCCCACGTCGCAACCCGACGCGGCAGCCGGAAAGGCGATTTACCAGGCGATGGGTGTGGAGCCGATCATCAACTGCCGGGGGACTTTCACGATTATCGGAGGATCAATCGAGCGGCCGGAAGTGCGTGCGGCGATGGATGCGGCGGCGCAGGTTTTTGTGCAATACGACGAGCTGGCCCTGGCGGCGGGCAAACGCCTCGCCGAACTAACGGGCGCGGAATGGGGAATGGTGTCGGCAGGTTGTGCGGCGGGAATGAAACACGTTACCGCGGCCTGCGTGACCGGGGGCAATCCCGAGAAGCTGATCCGCATCCCCGACTTGTCGGGTTTTGAAAAAACGGAGGTCATCGTGCCCGCGTACTCGCGCAACGTGTACGACCATGCCCTGCGGAACATCGGCGTGACGCTCATCACCGTCGATTCGATCGAGGAGCTGACGAATGCGATCAGTTCGCGCACGGCGATGATCTATCTCATGGCAGGCCGGCAGTCGATGAGCGGGCCGATGTCGCTGGAAGTGATCGCGAAAATTGCGAAAAAGAATAATGTGCCCGTGATGGTCGACGCGGCTGCGGAAGACCTGACCATCCCGAATGTGCATTTAAAAATGGGTGCGGATGTGGTGGTTTACAGCGGCGGGAAAGCGCTTTGCGGGCCGCAATGTGCCGGCCTGGTGCTGGGTAGAAAGGATATTCTGATGTCGGCCTGGCAGGCGAGTGCGCCACACCACGGCCCCGGCCGCGACAATAAGGTAGGCCGCGAGGAAACGATGGGTATGGTAGCGGCCGTGGAAGCCTGGACAAAACGCGACCATCCCGGCGAATGGAAACGCTGGCTCACCTGGCTGGATAGTATTTCAAAGAGGGTATCGGGCATTGAAACGGTAAAAACGACGGTAATCGAGCCCAAAGAGCTATCGAACCGCACACCGCAATTGCAAATATCATGGGACCCTGCCAAACTGAACATGACCGGCGAGGAAGTAGCTGAACTTTTCGGCCGTACCAAGCCGCGCATCGCCCTCGGCGGAGGCAGCCGCGACGGGCAAACCTTCGTTTCGATCACGACGGGGCAAATGCAGCCGGGTGATGAGAAGGTAGTAGCCGACAGGCTGGTGGAGACATTGTCGCAGAAACGGGCGGCGCCTAAAACGGATATGGCCGCGGCGACGGTATCGCTGAAAGGGCATTGGGAGGCTGAAATCGAATTCTTTTCAGGCAAAAGCAAGCATACGCTCATCATCGAGCAGGATGGTAACTGGCTTAACGGCTCCCACAAGGGCGAATTCAGCGTGCGTGAAATGCAGGGAACGGTTGAAGGGAACGAATTCAAAATGCGCAGCACCGACCGCCAGATCGCCGACGCGATCACGTTCCTGTTTTCAGGCACGGTCAAAGATGACGTCATGACGGGCTCGATCTATATGGGCGAATACATGACGGCCAAGTTCACCGCGAAACGCTACCAGTTCAAATACAAGCGCGAGAAGGTATTCATTCCTTCGGGGCCGCCATTGGCTACCTAGGAAATCTTACAATGCAAAAGAGCAGCTTTTCGGGCTGCTCTTTGCGTCTGTTATATGATGAAGTGTTAATAAAGCCTTGGTTTCAGTTCGATGTTTTGTATTGACTTAAAAAATCCGTTCCAAGAGTAACGGCTCCCGGATCTTCCGGCGCATTGGCCCGTTTGACAAAGGCAGCTGCATCATCCGCCAGCAACTCTTTGAGGTGCTTACCTCCGAACTCATCATAGTACCAAATCCATACCATTTTCTCGGAGACGATCGAATAATGCAGGCCTGTCATAGTTTCCGTTTGTTGATGAGACAAATATAATGGAATAAATCCATACAAATGGAAATATTCCAGAAAAATATTTTTGACAGCGCCAAACCAGGCTCTGGTTGTCTTATCGGATACGAATCTTAGTTCAGGGAAGCGAGGGAATCGCGCAGGGAAACGTCTTCGTGTGACGCGTCGTAAAGGCACTCGCCGTTTTTCACAACCAGGATCTGAGGAGATTGATGCACAATACCGAAATTGTTCGCGATCGCCATCGATTCTTTCCGGTTCTGGATCACATCTACATAATAAATGGGAATTTGCACATCGCTGGCGGCATTCACGTCCGATTTGAGTTGCCGGTAAGCCATCAGGCTCGTCATGCAGCGCGGGCTATGCTTATAAATTATAGCGTAGTCAGCGGATTGATAGATTTGATCGACTTCTTCTTCACTATTAATGGTGAGCCAGTTCATATGCCAGTATTTTGTCAAATTATTCGCAACAGTTAGCATAACACCTAAATAGGCTTTTTTCATTCCATCGTCCTTGAAAAACCGCCTTTAAATTTTGAAACAGGTGTTATTTGAATTAATAATATCAATTTTTAAATATAGTGGCCCAAGCCGGGCATTTACTGTACAGACGATTTTTGGATAATTTTCTAGAATAACTATATTTAGTAATCGCTGTCCGTCAACCGATTGATCGCGATTCCCGCCGCACATTTTTTCCGGTAGCCGCACTACCGACACACCTGTCCGGACTTTCCCGGCCGGGAGTCAATCCTGTGTCCAATCACTCCATTACTAAACTCGTTTTTCTATGGTACAGAAAATCAACCGTCGCAGCTTGCTGAAATCCGGTTTCGCATCCATTGGTGCATTGGCCGCGGCCCCGTTTGTCGCGGAAGGCGCATTTGCCGGTACACCGCTCCGCCTCGACAATTCCAGCCGGATTTTTTACAGCCCCATGGTGCGGGGGCATTATCTTGACGTTCAGCCGGATATGAACAAAATGGTGGCACGGATCGGCTCGAACGAAAATCCGTACGGACCGCCGCCGATGGCGCGAAAGGCCATTTCGGAAGCGATTGAAAAAGGTAACCGCTATGGCCGGCAGGAGCTCAAAACGCTGACGGACAAGATTGCCTTGAAGGAAGGCGTTTCGCCGGATTACATCATGATGGGCAACGGCTCGGGTGATTTGCTGGAAAAAACGGCGCTCGCATTGTTCAAAGACGGCGGCAATATCGTTTCGGCCGATCCTACGTATATGTCGCTCATCCGCGTGGCAGAGTCCATCGGCGCGACGTGGAAGGCCGTTCCCTGCAAATCGGACTGGTCGCACGACCTCGACGCGATGGAAAAGGCGATCGATAAGGACACGAAGCTGGTGTATATCTGTAATCCCAACAACCCCATCGGTGCCGTTACGTCCACGAAAGCGCTCACCGATTTTTGCAGCCGCGTGTCGGAAAGAGTGCCCATTTTTATCGACGAGGCCTATATCGAGCTTGTAGAAGGCGCAGACAATACGAGTATGGTGGGTTTGTTGAAGCAAAACAAAAACGTGATCATCGCCCGCACATTCTCCAAAATTATGGGTATGGCCGGTTTGCGCGTAGGATATATTGCCGCGCAGCCTGCCACCCTCAACACGATCCGCAAAACAGCGAAAGGCGGGGGCGGCGGCATTGCGGTCACCTCGGTCACCGCGGCGATCGGCGCTATGGAAGACATTGAATTTCAAAACAATACGCGCAAGCTTAACACCGAAGCAAAGACGTATTTGTATGAAAACCTGAAAACGATGGGCTATAAATACGTACCGTCGTACACCAACTTCGTGATCTTTCCGATCAACATGCCTGGTAAGGAATTTCTGAAAAAGATGGTCGATAAGGGCATCATCGTGAAAGCGATGGACATTCAAGACAAGCCCTGGTGCCGCGTCAGCATTGGTACAAAGGAGGAAATGAGGCTGTTTGTGAGCGCTTTGCAGGAGATTAGTTAGCGCAAAATCCACATATCACTAAAAAAGCGAGCGGCCCGGGGCGCTCGCTTTTTTGTTGATTGAAATTCGTTACCAAATGCGCTTAATACCGTAAACGTAAATAGATGTAGGGTGAGATAGTAAACCTATAAGTTTATTTACATGAAAATATGCGCTACATTCGAAGTGGTACCGGATAGCCTGTATTCGGTAAAGTTTGATGGCGAGCAGGAGCACGAGTTCCTGCGGATATTCCGGCTTTGGGGGAATGCGACGTATCTCAGGCAATTTTTAAGGAGCATGAAACACCTTACAGCCGTGCGCGCGCGACATTCGGGAGGCTACCGCTTCTCAACCGGTACAATGATGAAATTGAGCAGCTCGGTGTGCCGGATCACGGAAATGTCGGTAATGGTGAGAATATCGCGGGTGGTGAGCGCTTTGAAAAGTTCGTTCGAATTGCGGACCGGCTTGCCGTTGAATGAGACGATAATGTCGCCTTCCATGAGCTGCGAGCGCGACGCGGGCGTGTCTTGTTCAATGCGCGTGATGA
This sequence comes from Dyadobacter beijingensis DSM 21582, assembly GCF_000382205.1. Classification (GTDB taxonomy): domain Bacteria; phylum Bacteroidota; class Bacteroidia; order Cytophagales; family Spirosomataceae; genus Dyadobacter; species Dyadobacter beijingensis. The sequence continues at coordinate 395,209 of NZ_KB907789.1, read as the reverse complement.
AGATGCCGTGATGGTTCGGGAGCTTGTGATGCTGCCGGACGCGTTCGTTGAGCGGCACATCCTGTAACTGCAATCCCAAATATGCTTTGAAAACCCTTCCGTCGCGGATGAGCTGCTTCGCGATCTCCTTGGCAGTGTTGATATCCACCGAGAAGCTCAGGCCCTGTGCGCCCTGGATCACCGCCGTGTTCACGCCGATCACCTCCCCGTCCGTGTTGATCATCGGCCCGCCGGAGTTACCCGGGTTCAGCGCCGCATCCGACTGAATTACATTATCCACGAAATGCCCCGACTGCGTCTGTAATGTCCGGCCAAGTGCGCTGACTACACCGGTCGTAACCGTATGCTGGTAGCCGTAGGGGTTACCGATCGCGATTACAAACTGGCCGATTTGCAACGCATTGGAGTCGCCCAATCTGGCCACAGAATAGCCCTGGGCATATATTTTAAGGATCGCCAGATCTGTATCCGGGTCTTTGCCGATTAGCGTCGCCTCGATTTCGTTCTCGTTCAGCAGGCTCACCATGATTTTTTCCGCGCCGTCCACCACATGGCTGTTGGTGAAAACGAGACCGTCGGATGAAAAGATAAAACCCGAACCGGACCCTGCCGGCCGCATTTTTCCATTCACTGTTTTGAATATATCGATCTTTACAACGGCGTTTTTGATCCGATCAACCGCGCCGATGATCATGCTTGAAAAGGTATCCATAGCTTGCTGGCTGTTATTTTTGGAATGCACATTCAAAAAGCTAACCAGTTCGCTATAAATGCCAAAGTGGCGCACCGCATCTCTGCGGTACGCCAAAAGGACATGATGATTTCAAGTCAATCACTTCACAATCTTCAACTCCCGTCCGTCAACCGAAATAATGTATAATCCCTTCGGCAGAGCGGCGACATTCAATTCCAGCTTTTTCCCTTCGGTTGCGGCACTTTGCACCAGCTTGCCGGCGCTGTTGAAAATCGCAATGCGGTTCAGTGGCTGCGCGGATTCGATTTGGATTACGTCTGCTGCAGGGTTCGGGAAAATGCGGACGGTTTCCGTGCCTTCCACCCGCACATTCACAATGCGCGTCAGGTCCGATTGACCGTCTTCGTCCACTTCTTTGATGCGGTAATAGTAAATGCCCTTAGGTAGAAATTCGTCCTCGTAGCTGTAAAAGGAGCTTGTGCGTGAATTTCCGGTGGCAGTTACGGATTTAACGGTGACGAAGTCGCGGGAGTCTGTGCTGCGCTGGACCTCGAAATGCGAGGCGTTAGTCTCTGATGCAGTGGCCCAGTTGAGCATCACGCGGCCGTTACCGCCCATGCGCGCGCTGAACGACTGCCACGTGACGGGCAGCGGCGAGGAAAGCACATTGAGCGCCGGAGAAAATACGGTGTTACTGTTCGAATCGACGATTTTTAACTTATACAATCCCGGTCCGACGGTCCATTGCTGTGCGGTGCTTTGCACCTCGTTGCAGTTGCCGCCCGCGAGCCAATTGTACTGAGAGCTGCCGGGAATGGACGGGCCGGTAAATGTGACCTGTGAGCCCGTCGCGTAGGCGCCGGTGACGGCTGGGGGCGGTGTGGCGGCGTATGGGTTCGATTGGCTGATGAAATCCGGCGTGATCTTGTCGGCCCAGAATGTGGCGAGGTGGATCAGGCCGGAATAGACGTTGCCGTCCGGTGCGGGCGTCACGCCGTCGCCGCGGAAGTGGATTTCGTCGTGGCGGTATTCGATGGTGTAATAGGGGTCGGTTTCGGGACCCGGATAAATGTGCGGATAGGCGCCGTCGTTGTTGATCAGCTCGTTTTGGGCATTTACCACGTTGGCCGAAACCCTGGTAGCCCCATTGACGGTAAACCGCGAAGCGCGCGCCACCAACCACGCGAGATTGGGTTTGCCCGAATAATTCCGCGTTGCATTCACGACGTCCCACAAAGCCGACAAATAGCGGTTATAGGTATTGTCGCCCGGCTGTTCGAGGAAGTTGTCGGTTTCGCCCTGGTGCCATAAGACCGCCCTTACGCCCAGCTGAGCGATATAATTGTTCAATGCGAGACGCAAATGCCCGAATGGCAGACCGGCCGGGAATGTGTAGCCGAATGCGCTTGTGGTAACGGCATTTGGGTCGGTGGTTTGCTTCCAGTTGTCGACACCGGTGCTTGACCAGCCGCCGTTGAAGATCATCACCGGCACATGCAGTTTTTCATAAATTTTATCCCCGAAAGAACCCCAGCACCAGGCATAGTTGCCAAATGGGGCTGTTTTGACATTGGCATCGAGGTGGACGAACTCGGGGCAGGGGAGCTGGACGCTGGAATAGGGTGAGACAGTCAGCGTAGACGCATCGAAATTCTGAAAATTGACGCTATTCACCTGGTCGTGCGCCGCTCCGGGACCATTCGGGTTCGAATCGCCGCCGGTGGCATTGGACTGGCCGGCTACTACGAATACTTCACCCACACCTACGCGAGCGACGGTCGAGATGGCCGAAGTGTTACCGCCATTCACGCCGCGTATTTCCAGCTGGTACCAGCCGCCCGTGAGTTTGACCGAACCCAAAAATTGGCCCACCGAAAGCTGATCGTCGATGGTAACCCAGCCCCCGCCGGACGGAACTGCCTGGCCTTCACCTGCTACGCGGGGCGTGAAGCGGACTTCTATCTTTTGAAAAGGTTGGGTAACATACCCGCCTATGTATACGTCGGCCTCATTGGATTGGTTTCGCTGGAATACGGCACGCTCTGTCGGGAATGTTACTACAACTTGTGAGAATGTTTTAAGCGCGGTAAATAGAACAAACAGGGAAGTAAGGAGTGATAAATTTAGACTCATAGAGTATGTGATATGTAGAATGGATAGAGTTAATTCGCTTTAATGGGTTTCAAAAAGGACAAAAGGGCCTGAGATACAGCCCTGAGAGCGTGCATACGCTGTTTTTCGTTAAGTAGTGGAAGGAAGTTTTAGGGCCGAAAGTTAGATAATGTGTGCTGTAAAACCCGACGCGGAAGGCGTATTTTATTTTGTGGTGCCGGTTGTAAAAATTCTAACTTTGCCATTATGTCAAAAATGATCCCCCAAAATCTCATTGAAATCATGGTCCATAATGCGCAGGAGGTGCAGAGCCAGCTTGCCAAAGACCATGCGCCTGTGGTGAAACTGCATTCCAGGTACGGCAAGGCCATTTGGCTGCTCTCCGAGCTCGATCCGGTCAACAACATTGCCTTCGGCCTGTGCGATCTGGGCCAGGGTGCACCGGAATTGAGCTACGTGTCGCTGAGCGACCTTGCGAGCCTCAAACATGCCCGCCTGAAAGTGCCGATGGTGGAAACAGACCCCGCATTTGACGGGAAATATCCGATGAGCGTATACCTTAAAGCCGCGAAAGCCGCCGGAAGGGTGGTGGAGGAAGATGCCGTGCTGAGCCTGATCAGCCCGCTCGAATAATTTTCCACATTCTGTTTTTCTTGTCCTAGTTCAATGCCCTGCCCATGCCCGGGGATATACCTTTGTATCATCAAAAACAAAGAGACATCTTAACTGAACAAGACAATGGAAAATACAATCAACGGCATCCACCATATTACAGCCATCGCTGGTGACGCCAGAACGAACTACGATTTTTATACAAGGGTATTAGGCCTGAGAATGGTGAAAAAAACCGTCAATTTTGACGATCCTAACACCTATCACTTTTACTATGGTGACGAAAACGGTACGCCCGGTTCGATCCTGACCTTCTTCCCATGGGGTAACCAGATCCCAGCCGGCCGCCGCGGTACCCGCCAGGCTACCGAAATCGGTTATTCCGTGCCTGAGGGTAGTCTCGATTTCTGGTTGAAAAGATTGGAGGCCAACAAAATCACGTATAACAAACCTGCCGAGAAATTCGGGGAGCAATACCTGACATTTCTTGATCCCGATGGTCTGAAATTCGAGTTGACCGTGCCTAAAATCACCGACAACCGCATTCCCTGGACCACACCCGAAGTGGCAGCCGAATATGCTACCCGCGGTTTCCATAATGTGACCATCACGACCAACGAGATCGAAGCGACCGCGAAAGTGTTGACCGATATATTCGGCTACAAACTGGCGGAGCAGCATGTGAACCGTTTTCGCTTCGTGACCGACGCCGTCGACAATGCTAATATTGTGGACCTGGTGGAAGCTCCCGGTGAAAGAGCGGGCCATGTAGCCAAAGGATCGGTTCACCACATCGCATTCCGCGTGGCGAACGACGATATCCTGATGGAGTTCCGCAAAAAAGTATTGGACGCTGGTTTGCAGATCACCGATAAAATCGACCGTAACTACTTCTATTCGCTCTATTTCCGCGAACCGGGAGGCGTACTGTTCGAAATCGCGAGTGATAATCCCGGCTTCGCCACCGACGAAACCGTTGAGCAACTCGGTTCCGGCCTAATGCTCCCTCCTCAATACGAGCCCCGCAGAGAGCAGATTGTGAAAGTGTTGCCGGTACTTAATTAATGTCGAATGACTGAATGACTGAATGAATGAAGATTTATTCGGTCATTCGGTCATTCAAAATTAAACTTGAACATTCCCATGTACACCCATAGCAAACAATTCATCACAAGCGGATTACCGGTTCAGCAGGCCAAAAAAGCGGTTGTCATGCTGCATGGCCGTGGCGGGACTGCCGCCGATATTATTTCTCTTCAAAAAGTGCTCAAACTGGATGAAATGGCCATTTTTGCACCTCAGGCAACCAATAACAGCTGGTATCCTTACAGTTTTATGGCACCGGTGCAACAGAACGAGCCGGCACTCGATTCGGCGCTGGCGCTCGTCGACGATGTGGTGAAAGAAATCGAGTCGGGCGGTATTCCGGCAGACCAGATTTATTTCGTCGGTTTTTCGCAGGGAGCTTGTCTTACTTTGGAATATACCACACGCAATGCGCGCAAATACGGCGGGATCATGGCATTTACCGGCGGACTGGTAGGGCAGGAGCTGGCCGTTGTCAATTATAAAGGTGATTTCAAGCAAACTCCCGTATTTATTTCGACCGGTAACCCTGATCCTCACGTACCCGTTTCACGCGTGCAGGAGAGCGTGACGATCCTGGAAGATATGAATGCGATCGTGAACCAGGTCATTTATCCGGGCCGGCCGCACACGATCTCCGGCGACGAAATTCAATTGGTGAACAACACGATATTGAAAAGATCATGAAAAACTCGGTTTTGCATCCGGCAGCTTCCCGCTTTCATGCGGACCACGGCTGGCTTAAAAGCGCCCAGACATTCAGTTTTCACGGAAATTACGACCCGCAGCGCATTCAGTTTGGTGCCTTGCGGGTATTGAACGACGATACCGTCAACGGCGGAAAGGGGTTCGGGCGCCATCCACACGACAATATGGAGATCATTTCCATTCCGCTGGAAGGTACCTTGGAGCACCAGGACAGTATGGGTAATGTAGCGGTGATCAACCCCGGAGAAATTCAGGTAATGAGTGCCGGGACAGGTATTTACCACACCGAATTCAACAAGGACGCGGACGAGCCGGTTACTTTTTTGCAAATATGGCTTTATCCCAACAAACTGAATGTGGCCCCGCGCTATGATCAGATGGAGTATGCGTCGGGCGACCGGCATAACCGTTTCCAGCAGATCCTATCACCCGATCCTGATGATGAAGGGGTGTGGATTCATCAAAATGCCTGGTTTCACCTGGCCGATTTAGACGAAGGTTTTGAAGCGGAATATCATTTGAAAAACAATGATAACGGGGTATATGTATTTGTAATCGAAGGGAGTATCGAGGTAAATGGGCAGGTTCTGGCAGCCCGCGACGGTTATGGCTTCTGGCCGGAACCGGCAGTTGCTGTGAAAGCATTGGCGGAAAGCGCGCTGCTGGTGATCGAGGTTCCTGAAAAATGGTAATATCTTAAATAGCCGGTGATTGATGCCAATCGCCGGCGTAATGTTGCAGCTTATGTCAAAAGTCAATATTCTGGCGATTGCCAACCATCCCGAGATTCTCGAAACGATCGTCCGGCTGATCAATCAGCAGGACGCCTGGAACGGCATTCCGGCCGGTTCGATAGCGGAAGCGGAAGAGGCGCTTCGTTTAAATTCGATCGATTTAGTACTTTTGGGCGTTGGCGTCGATGAGGAAACGGGCGAGCGCATTGTTTCGCTCTGCCAATCCATCGACCCGCGCATCGCTTGCCTGCGCCATTTCGGCGGCGGCAGCGGATTACTTTATTCCGAGATCCGGCACGCATTGGCCGGTGGCTGACCGCCGGTGGCTAACCGCCGGTGGCTAACCGCCCGTGGCTAACCGCCGGTGGCTAACCGCCCGTGGCTAACCCATTTACCTGACTATGTTTGAAAAGATTAACAGCTATGCACTGAGGTGCCTGCCCTTCACCCAGCAAGACCTCGATTATTTCGATTCGTTACTTCAATTCAAAACATATCCAAAAAAGACATTCCTCTTGCAGCAGGGCGAAGTGTGCCAGTTCGAGGGCTACATTCTCAAAGGCTGCATCCGTACCTACTATATCGATAGCGCCGGCGCGGAAGTTACATTGCAGTTTGCTGTGGAGGATTGGTGGGTGAGCGACATTACCAGCTTCCATAACCAGACGCCCAGCCACGTGTACATCGAAACCCTGGAAGACTGCGAGGTACTGATCCTCACGCCCGAAACGAAGGAAAAGCTGCTTTCCAATGTGCCGGGCTTCGAGCGTATGTTCCGCCTGATGGTGCAGCGGAACCTCGCGCAGACGCAGGAGCGGCTCTTCCGCACGATCTCCACGAGTGCCGTCGAAAAGTATCTCGATTTTCTGGCCCGCTACCCGGCTATCCCTCAGCGCGTTGCGCAGCATTACATTGCTTCCTATCTGGGCTTTTCTCCTGAATTTCTCAGTAAAGTACGGCGCAAGTTGAGCGAAAAATAATGGACTGTCCGAGCGTAAGCGGTTCATTGCCTGCATATACGGCGCAAAAACCTCCACAAATTTTGCACAAGAGCCTTCTTCCTGTGCCGGAGACGCGTTGGAACAGTATTTTTCTAAGGGCCGCATCACCAAACATGAAACAGTCATGGCACAAAATGCAGCAATCATAGAAACACTGAATGACCTGATACTGATTAATAACGACCGTGTAGCCGGTTACGAAAAGGCTTATGACGAAACCGAAGCCAGCGACAGCGACCTCCGCTCGCTCTACAACAGCCTTGCCAATCACAGCCGTGATAACGTACTGGAACTGAGTGGCGAAGTGACTGCCCTGGGTGGGGAGCCTGCAACCGGCACGATGGTGTCGGGCAAGTTGTACCGCGTGTGGATGGACGTGCGGGCCGCGTTTAGCAGCGATGGCCGCAAAACATCACTGGAAAATTCGGAATTCGGCGAAGATGCCGCGCAAAAGGCATATGAAAGCGCATTGGAATCAGATGAATTGACGCCCGAGCTCCGCGCACTCGTAACACGCCAGAAAGCGACATTGAGAAGCGGCCACGATACGATCAAGCGACTCCGCGACGCGGCGAAAGCTTATCACTGATAAAATTTACATTTCGTCAACAAACTGAAACAGGCCGGCACATTACCGGCCTGTTTTCGTTATGGTGGCTGATGAAATTCAGATATTGTTAAACCCGGGACGAGCTATCTCCGGGCCTTCTTAACTTACTACGGTGTATCCACAGGCGGGTTTACGGCTGGTATCTCCGCAAGGATCAACTCTGCCGTCCGGTCGATGCATTGAAGTACGATATCTTCCGGCCCGCCGCTGAAAACTTCCCGTACCGCCACGGATTTACCTTTTGTGAACAAATGGACGAACATCGTCCCGACCGGTTTTTCGGGTGTTTCGCTGCCGCCGGGGCAGGTAAGGCCGGTTACCGCAATGTGCAGGTCGGCAGGGATAAACGTTTGAAGCCGCTCGGCAAGCTCGCGGGTCACCTCGGCGCTTTCGGGCGTGAAATGCCGGAGCATATCCTTCGGTACGTGCAGGACGCTTTCCTTTAAGGCGGCGTCGTAACAAACGAGACCGCCCTTCAATATGCTGCCTGATTCGGGGCACATGGAAAATTCGGCGGACAGGCGCCCGGCCGTGGCGCTTTCGACGAACGCGACCGTAAGTTGTCGCTCCGAAAGTGCCTTGCCGCATTGTATTACGATATCTGATGGCATATGGAATGCTGTTTTTGTGCCAAATGCTCAAAAACTTTGCCAGCTGCTCATGCTATTCCTTGTAGGTGGTAATCAGGATTTCGGAATCGGCCATTGCCTTCACGGAATGCGCAACGCGTGCGTGAAAGGACATCATCTGGCCGGTTGTGGTGTAAAATACACGGCCTTCCGTCTCGACTTTCAACTCTCCCGACAGCACCTGGAACGTCAGACATTCGTCGATCGAATGGTCATTCAGTACCGCTCCCGATTTCAGGATAGCGATGACGATCGTGACTTTGCCGGATTTGTGGACCGTGATCGCATTCCGGTCATTCTTAGTCCAGGATTTTTCCGATCTCAGCTGTTCGAGATACATCGGTATATCGGTGAAAACATATGGAGCGTCGAGGATACGGTCTCCCTCAGGTCGGTTTCCGGTCGAGTGGTTGGATTTGATTTCCATTGTCATGGTGAATAAGGGTTAATCGATACTTTTTACGCGGTTGAGAAAATCATGCCATTGGCGTGCGAATCATTATTTCAATAAAATTTAGGAAAAAATCCTGTGAATGCAACTTTTGTAGTTGTAACCGTTCGCGGCATTCCGGTTTTGTAAATTGCTTTTTGCCATGAAATTCTTGGCTCAAACGAATGACTTTTACCATTTGATCACAAGAACGACCGTTTGATAAATGAAATAGTACTTTTTTTAGAGTTAATCCATTATTTTTGGGCATCACACTCTTAACTAAAATTTAGCTGTGGAATTTAATAACAGGGAAATCGGCGCTACACTTATCCTGGCATGCATGGTAGCTTTTTGGACTTTATCGTCCATTCGCAAGCGGATTGCAGAGGAGAGAAAGAAGAAGATTTTGAAACAAGGCGTTCAGGCAAACGCTACCGTTCTGGCGATTAAGCCAACCGGCGAATACCTCAACAATCTGCCTGAATTTCAGGTACAGGTTCAGGTGAAACCCAAAGCGGGTAATGATTTTGTAACGGAAATGCGGGAAGTGCTCCCTTACGCCAAGTATGATTCGATGCGGACTGGTACCCAGGTACTGATCAAATATGACCCGGAATATTACAAGAGAGCAATCTTTTTACAAATGGCGGAAACACTGGCATAGACTTCTACCAAAATTGGTACTCTCGGCCGAAAGGCCCTTTTGAATGAAACAAGGCGGATTCAAATCCCTTGTTTCATTTTTTTTTGCCTGGGACTGTATTTGAAATGCCGGACAAAATAGCGTGTGTATAGTGGACTTGGACAGTGATGATTTAATCAGGATAATGGTACTAAATTAAAATGTAGCGGAGGCAAAAAGTATAGTGTGTGTATCCGCTCCGTCTCACTATGGTTGTTGCAAACAAACGGCGTAATTTCATGTTTCCCAAAGTTTTTGAATGACAGGCAGCAATCGGTTAACTATCGGTAAAAGTGGCACTAAATTCCGGCTTATAGATGGGCGATGCGCAAAAGGATTGCGCGCGTATGCGGGCATTCGGGGCGACGGAATTCCAGATCGATTCCGAGTTCCGGCCGTTTCTTCAAAAATAGTTTCGAAAAAGCAGGTAACCGTTTTAGGGGTTTCCGAAAGTTGTTTGACTATACATACAGATCCGAGCAAAGGAGCACCCTCATGACTAAACTTCTCACCGACGAACAGCTGGTAACGCAGCTCCGGGAAAGCAACAAGCGTGCTTTCGAGGAGATTTACAACCGTTACTGGTACAAGCTGTTCTGCATTTCCTACCACCAGGTAGGGTCGCGGGAGGAGTCGGAAGAGCTCGTGCACGACATATTCGAAAGCCTGTGGAACAAGCGGCTCGAAACGGAGATCCGCAACCTGGGCACGTACCTGGCGATCGCGATGAAGTACCGGGTGACCAATTTTATTAAATCGCAGATTACCTGGCGGCGGTATCAGGAGTACCTGATCCTCAACAAAATCCAGGAAACCTATTCGACGGACGAAATCGTGCAGTTTTCGGATCTGTCGCGGGCGGTGGACGAGGTGATGCGGAAGTTGCCCGAAAAGACGAGCCGGGTCTTTCAGCTGAGCCGCTTCGAGAACAGGCCCGTCAAGGACATTGCCGAGGAACTGAATATCTCGGAAAAAGCCGTGGAATACCACATTACCAAATCATTGAAAGCTTTAAAGGAAAACCTCTGGATGTACTATTCCAGCAACTAAGATCTACACACGCCTCCGCCGATGACACCATACAGCTACGACAAACTGATCGAAAAATACATAGCGGGCGAGACCTCGGCCGATGAGGACCAATGGATGGAGCAATACCTCCGCGACAATCCGGCGGACGATTCGGAAGTGCTGTTATCCGAAAAAGAGGAAATCGGGCAGCGTATCCGGCTGAAACTTTTGGCCAATACGACGCGCAAACCATTAAAAATAGGCTGGTGGGCCGCGGTAGCGGCGTCCGTGGCGCTGCTCGCCGGGGTGTTTTTGCATGAATTACCGAAAGAGAGCATTTACCTGCCGGCATTCAGCGCCATTTGGGAAAGTGCCGACGAGGGCTTCGCGGTGAGCAACACGTCCCATAAGCCGCAGCGCCTTACGCTGGAAGACGGCAGCGTGGTGATCCTCCAACCGAACAGCCGCATTAGCTACCCGGAGCATTTCGGGGAGCGTAAAAGAATGGTGTACCTCCACGGCGAGGCGTTTTTCCAGGTAAAACGGGACGTGACAAAGCCGTTTATCGTATCTACCGGAAATCTGGCTACACAGGTATTGGGGACGAGTTTTAATGTAAGATCATATGATGGCGCACGTTCCGTTGAGGTGCAGGTGGCAACCGGGCGGGTATCGGTGTATGAAACTTCGGATATCCACAGTTCCAGCAAGAACGGGTTCATCCTGACACCGAACCAGAAAGTTGTTTTTGACAGGGATTCACGCAAAATGGAGCTGGGAATCGTGAAAAACCCGGCGGTAGTAAAGCCGATAGAGGCAGGAAAACGGTTTGAATTTGCCGAAATACCGGCGGCCGATGTGCTGGCGATGCTGGAAAAAACGTATGGCATCGACATTGTCGTGGAAGGTGATGTGCTCAGGAACTGCCTCTTTACCGGCGACCTGAACGACCTGCCGATGTTCGATCAGCTGGACCTGATTTGTAAGGCTGTGAATGTCGCTTACGAAAGGCGCGGCGCTTCGCTTTTCATTTCAGGGGAAGGTTGTGCTGATTAGTTGAAACAAATAGATCCGTAAATAAAACGCCGGCCATGCGCTAACATGTCCGGCCGTTCCGAATATCCTTACTGGCGAAGGATACCGATTGTTTTTGAGTTGCTCAATTCACAAAAACCATTAAAATTATGCATAAAAAAATACCCTACAAAAGGGTTGTTTACAAAGTCATGACTGCTACGGCTAAACAACTTTTGCTTGCATTGATATGCTGCGGGATCACGATGGCACACGGCGTTTATAGCCAGGAGTTGCTTAACAAGGAGATTTCGCTCAAAGTGGAAGCGCTCGAAATAAGGCAGGTTTTGCGGCAGATCGAGAAGCAGGCCGACGTTAAATTTGTATACAGCTCAGGTAGCATTCAGGGCAGGAGCACCGTGGCTGCCAGGCAGCTGCAAGGTTCCCTGAGCCGCGTGCTCGACCAGTTGCTCACGCCCCTGAACGTTTCTTACGAGGTAGTAGGCAACTCCCGGATCCTGTTGCGAAAAAAGAGTGACCCGCAAAGCGCAGCCCCGTCAGGCGCTTTGACAGCGGGTATTGCGGCCGACCGGACCGTCTCCGGGAAGGTCGTGGATGAGAAAGGCGACGGGCTGCCCGGCGTGAATATCCTGATCGTCGGCAGCCAGCAAGGCACCACATCCGACCAGACAGGCCAGTTTCAGCTCTCCGTGCCGGATGGCAACGTTACCCTCCGCTTCTCGTTTATCGGCTACGTGAGCCAGGATGCCGTGGTAGGCAACAGCTCGGCGATCAACATTTCGCTCGTGCCCGATGTAAGTGCATTGAAGGAAGTGGTGGTTGTAGGTTATGGAACACAGGAGAAAAAAGACGTGACCGGCGCGGTATCGTCCGTGAAAGGGTCTGATTTTCAGAACCTTCCATCGGGAGGTGCGCAGCAGGCACTGCAAGGTCGCGCGGCGGGTGTGAACGTGATCCGTAACGGCGGTGCGCCGGGCGATGCGGGCACGATCCAGATCCGCGGGTTCGGTACCGTCAACAATGCAGATCCGCTCGTCGTGATCGACGGCGTGCCGGCCGGCTCGATGAACGATGTGAACCCGAACGACATCGAATCCATTGAAATCCTGAAAGATGCTTCGGCATCAGCTATTTACGGAACGCGTGCAGCGAACGGAGTCGTGATCATCACGACCAAACGAGGTACGTTCGACAACCCGATCGCCGTTACATTGAATGGCTATGTCGGTACCAGCAACCGCATCAAGATCCTCGACATGCTGGAAGCGCCCGACCTGGCCGCATTGAAAAGAGAGGCATATACCAACGACGGCCTGCCTGTTCCGCCGATCTGGCAGGATGCGCAGTACCAGACCCAGCAGACCAACTGGCAGGAGGCCTTGCTGAAACAGGGCGTTACCCAAAACTACGACGCGGCCATCCGCGGCGGGGGCAAGTATTCGTCGTTCTCCATTTCGGGAGGATATTATGATGAAAAGGGGATCATCGGAAAGTCGTATTACAAAAGATATACGTTCCGTGTCAATTCCGACCACAAGATCGGTTCGAGGCTGAAAATCGGGCAGAACCTGCAATTTACCAACACCCATAACACGGCCCCGAACACGACCTCGTCACAAACCGGCTTGCTGTGGAGCGCGATCCGTTTCCACCCGGGCCTTCCGATCCGCAATGCCGACGGTTCTTACAGCACCACCAAAGGCATCGGGGCATTCGGCGACATCAACAACCCCATTTTTACGGTCGATACGCAGGACCAGAACAATATCCGCAACCGTTTCCTTGGCAGCCTGACGGGTGAACTGGAAATTCTCAAAGGCCTGAAACTGCGCGCTAACCTCGCGATGGACGCTACTTTCTCGGAAAGCACCAATTTCGAAGTGAAAATCAACGACCAGTTCCGTACCAATTCCTACAACCAGCTAGACCTCACACACGGCAAATACTGGTCGTTTTTACAGGAATATTTCCTTTCGTACGACAAAAGATTCGGGGCGCACAACCTGAGCCTCGTGGGCGGCTATACTTCGCAGACGTTCAACAGCATTTCGGCACGTCAGCGCGGCCGCGATTTTGCGAGCGAAGACCCGTCTCTGCGTTACCTGCAATATGCCGGAACGATCGTGTCGGTGGCCGGCGAGAACGGTAACCGCAGCTACGACGCCCTGGCATCGTGGTTCGGCCGGGCCAACTACTCGTTCATGGACCGTTACCTGCTCACAGCCACATTCCGTGCCGACGGTTCGTCGAAATTCGCGCCGGACAACCGCTGGGGTTATTTCCCCGCATTCTCGCTGGGCTGGCGACTTTCGGAAGAGGATTTTTTCAAAAATGCATTGTCGGTGTTCAGCAACTTCAAGCTGACGGGCGGCTGGGGACAGCTGGGTAACCAGAACGTGAACTCGCTGCAATACCTCGCATTGATCAACTCGTCTTACCGCTACGCATTGGGCGCAGGCGGCACGCAAAGCCAGATCTCAGGTGCTGCGCAAAGCCGCCTGGCGAACCTGCAAATCGGCTGGGAAACGGCTGAGATGACCAATTTCGGTGTGGAGGCAGGCCTTTGGAAGAATGCGCTGTACCTGTCGGTTAACTATTTTATCAAAGACACGAAAAAAATGCTGCTCGCCCCGCCTTCGGTGGGAACCATCGGCACGTCCATCATTCCCGACCAGAACATCGGCCAGCTGCGCAACAAGGGCGTGGAGATCGAGGCATCGTACCGCCATTCGTTCGGCGACCTGACATTCAATGTAAGCGCGAATGCGACTTTGATCAAAAACCGCATTACCCAGCTCGCGACGCCGGGCGGTTTCCTGGCTTCGCAGCTGTACGGCCGCGGGCAGCAGGAGATCGTACGCACGTACGAGAACAATCCTTACGGAACGTTCTACGGCTATAAAACCAATGGCTTGTACCAAAATCAGGGCGAGATCGACTCCGATCCGAACATTGCCAACGATTCACGTAAAACCAACGGCCAGATCCATCCCGGCGATGTCCGTTTCATGGACCTGACCGGCGACGGCGTGGTGGACGACAAAGACCGTACGATCATCGGTAGCCCCCAGCCGAAAATCAATTACGGTTTGAATGCAGGCCTGAACTACAAAGGTTTCGACCTGAACCTGTTCTTCGTAGGTGTGGGCGGCGTGTCGATTTTCAATGCCGACAGAATGCAGGGCCTCGACGCGAGCTATTCCTTTAACCTCTATCAGGAGGCCAACGAGCGCTGGCATGGTGAAGGTACCAGCAACACCGTTCCAAGGCTGAGCATCGACAACCCGAACCGCAACTTCCGCCCGTCGGACCTGTTTATCGAGAAAGGTGATTTCTTTCGTTTGAAAAATTTCACATTAGGTTACACCATTCCGAAAACGGTGATCGAAAAGGTGAAACTGTCGCAGGCGCGGATTTACATTACCGGCCAGAATGTGTTCACATTGACCAAATACACGGGCCTGAATCCCGAGCTGGGTTATGTAGGCGGCGATAAGGCGGCCGGCCTGTACAACCAGCTGAACGTGGATTACGCGCAATACCCGCAGGCACGCACGTGGACCATCGGCGCAACTTTGTCATTCTAAACCCGAACGGGCATCGCCCGCTCTGATTTTCAACTACCGATAACCAATATGAAAAAGATATATGTAATGGCCGGATGGCTCTTCCTGATGGCCGCAACGAGTTGTAACGACGACCTGCTCGAAAGCACGCCTTACGGACAGGTCACTTCGCAGCAGTTCTGGCGCAACGGCGACGACGTGGTGGCTGCCACCAACGCCATTTACGCCCCGCTCCTGAACGAGGACGGCTTCGCGCACACCGAATATACTTTCGATAACTGCTCCGACGACATGAACCGCGCAGGCGACCACTCCGACGAAACCTCGCTGGAAATGTTCACGTTCGACGCAGCCAACTCGCATATCCTGGCTACATGGTCGACGAAGTACGAGGTGATTTCGCGTGCCAATGCGGTGCTGATCAACGCGCCGAAGGTGACGATGGACGATGCATTGCGCAACCGCAGCATGGGCGAGGCTTATTTCCTTCGCGGGTTCGTGTACTGGCGCTTGTCGCTGATTTACGGCGAAGTGCCCATTATCCTCGAAGCCGACGCATTGAACAACAATTATAACAAAGCCAAATCGACCCTTGCGGAGGTGCGCGCGCAGGCGGAAGCCGATTTTACCAAAGCAGCCAGCCTGCTGCCGGTCAGCTACGACGCCGGCGAGGCGGGACGCGTCACGCAGGGTTCGGCCAATGGTTTTCTGGCTAAACTATATGTGTACCAGGAAAACTGGGCCAAGGCGATCGAAGCGGGACAAAAGGTGATCGGCAACGCCGCCTACAAGCTGGCTGGCAATTACGACGACAATTTTCAGCTGACGACCGAAAACAACCCCGAAATCCTGTTCTCGCTCCAATACGAAACCGGCTGGACGACAGACAATTCACCGACATTCTACCATACGCCGCAAGTATTCGGCGGCTGGGGCTTCCACGAGCCGATCGACGACCTCGTGAAGGAATTTGAGAAAGGCGACCCGCGCCGCGCGTATTCCATTTATAGTCCGGGCGACAAGGTGGAACGCGGCAGCGCCGGAAGTACCACATTTACTGCCGATATGACCCGCGTAACCGGCTACTCTTTCCGCAAATACACGAGCTTTACCGACGGCGGAGACATGAGCCAAAGCCTGAATGCACCGTTCCTGCGGACGGCGGACGTGTACCTGCTGGTAGCGGAAGCGAAAATCCGTTCCTCGCAAAGCGGAGACACGGAGCTGAATGCGGTGCGTAAACGCGCAGGCCTGGCCGCCAAATCCGGCGCTAAAATGACGGACATCATGCACGAGCGCCGTGTGGAGCTGGCCGGAGAAAACGAACGCCACCAGGACCTTATGCGTTGGGATAAGGCTGGCCTGATCGACATTTCGGCCCATTACAAAATCGCCAGAGGTCCCTTCAAACCAAGCCGTAACTTCATCAAACCCAAGCATTATTACTTCCCGCTCCCGCAGCGCGAGGTGGATTTGAGCAATGGGACTTTGAAGCAGAATGCGAATTATTAATGATTGAAACCCCATGACCAACCTCCGCCCCCTGCTCATCGTCTTGCTGTTCAGCAGCGTCTTTTCCTGCCGCACCCGTGAGCAGGAGTTGCAAGGCGTGTGGCGTACGGATTCGATCAGCAATTTTGTGAATGGGTTTAGTTTTACCAATAATACGTTTGACGAGCACTGGTCGACGTTCGAGTATGGGGCCGATGGGGTGATGACCGAGCGGAAAAAGGAGAAATTCAAGACCTACCGGTATCAGCTGCCGAGCTCCGACTCGCTCGTTTACACCGATTCCACCGGCCAGCGGCTGAGCGGGTTTCAGATCGTGAAACTGTCGGACGAGCATTTGATATTGAAAAAAGCACAGAAACCGTACCTTCCGGGCAAGAATCAGGAGTTGTACGAAGTCCGGTTCTTTACCAAACTCCCTGCGGAGAAATAGCCGCATTTGCCGTATGACCCGCCCGATAGCCCTGTTGTTGTGCATTACGCTGTTGCTAGGCGCGTGCCGATCCGATAAAAAGGATCAGAAATTGTTCGAACTGCTCTCCGGGGACGATACGGGCATTCATTTCAATAATCGCCTGCATGAGAGCGACCAGCTGAATATCCTTACCTACGAATATTTCTACAATGGCGGCGGGGTAGGTGCGGGCGACATCAATAACGACGGCCTCACGGACCTGATCTTCACCGGTAATATGACCGACAGCCGGTTGTATTTGAACCAGACCAAAGATCAATTCATTCATTTCGAGGATATTACCGTAAGTTCCGGCATTCAGGTGCCCGATGGATGGGCGCGCGGCGTGGCGATGGTGGATATCAATGCGGATGGTTACCTCGACATTTACATTTGCCGGGCAGGCCCGGCAAATGCGGGGGCGCTACCTAACCTGCTGTTTATCAATCAAAAGAATAATACATTTAAAGAAGAAGCGAAAGCCTACGGCCTCGACTACGCGGGCAATACCACGCAGGCGGCTTTCTTCGATTACGACCACGACGGCGATCTGGACGCTTACCTGGTTACGAATGTGATGAACATGCGCGGCCCGAACAACATCCGCCAGAAAGTCAGCGACGGCTCTTCGCCCAACGCCGACCGCCTTTTCCGAAACAACGGCAATGGTACTTTCACGGACGTATCGCGCGAATCGGGTATCCTCGAAGAAGGTTACGGGCTGGGCATTGCCGTGACGGACGTCAACAACGACGGCTGGCTGGATGTGTACATTTCCAATGATTACGTGTCGAACGACCTGCTCTACATTAATCAGCAGAACGGTACCTTTAAAAACCAAATAGCATCTTATTTCAAACACCAAAGTTACTCGGCAATGGGTAACGACGCGGCCGATATCGACAACGACGGCCTGGTGGATTTCGTCACCGTGGATATGCTGCCCGAAGACCCCGTGCGGCGGAAAAATATGTTCGGGCTGATGAATTACGACCGGCATTTGTCGGAGCTGCGGATGGGCTACGAGCCGCAGTTCATGCGAAATACGTTGCAGCACAATGCCGGCAATGCACCGGGAACGCAACAGCCCGTTTTCAGCGAGATAGGCCGGTATGCAGGCGTGGAGGCCACCGATTGGAGCTGGGGCGCATTGTTTGCCGATTATGATAACGACGGCTTCCGCGACCTGATGATCACCAACGGCTACCCGAAAGACATTACCAACCGCGATTTTGTGATTTACCGCATGGCCGAGCACGAAATGCAGATGCGCACAGGCAACAACCGCCGACTGGTGGAAGCATTGAAAAAAGTGGAAGGTGCTCACGTGCCCAACTACCTTTTTTCCAACAATCACGACCTCACCTTCACTAACAAATCAGCCGATTGGGGTTTTGATATTCCCTCATTCTCCAACGGCGCGGTGTACGCCGACCTTGATAACGACGGCGATCTGGACGTGGTCATAAATAATATCGACACAGAGGCATTTGTGTATGCCAATCATTCGGAACGCAAGCCGGAAATGCATTCGCTGATGGTCAAACTGAAAGGTCCGCCATTGAACCGCGATGGTTTTGGTGCTAAAATCCGCATCTGGACGCCACAGGGCATTCAGTATGCCGAGCATTCGCCGTACCGTGGTTACCAATCGACAACGGAAACCCGCCGCCTGCATTTTGGCCTGGGTAATGCTGCGCGCGCGGATAGCCTGGAAATCGTGTGGCCGGATGCACGGGTGCAGGTTTTGAAAAATGTACAAGCAGGACAGCCCATTGAGCTGGATTATGCCGGGTCGGCCGTTCCGAACCGCCATGCCGGCGTTTCACCAATGCCGCTGTTTGAGACTTTCAAAGGCATTGATTTTCAGCACCAAGACGATCTTTACATTGATTTTAAAATACAGCCGTTACTTCCGCATTTGCTTTCCCAAAACGGGCCGGGCGTGTCCGTGGGCGATGTGAATGGCGATGGTATGGACGATTTTTACGTCGGCGGGGCCTTCAACCAGCCGGGCCGCGTTTTTGTCCAGGACAATCAGCAGCATTTCAGTTCTAAAGCATTGGTAAGCGGGCAGAAATACGAAGAGGATATGGGCTCGCTCTTCTTCGATGCGGACGGGGACGGCGATCCCGATCTGTATGTCGTGAGTGGCAGCAACGAGTTCGAAGCCGGTTCGCCGTACTACCAGGACCGGCTGTATACGAATGACGGAAAAGGGAATTTTAAGCTGAATACCAATGCATTGCCGCCACTAACCGCCAGCGGCTCGACGGTCAACGCGGCCGATTACGACCGCGATGGCGACCTGGATCTTTTCGTAGGCGGCCGTCTTGCGCCCGGCGCTTATCCGATGCCCGGCGAGAGTTATATTCTGCGTAATGATGGCGGCCGGTTCACTAACGTCACGCCGCAGGTTTGCGCCGGAATAGGGCAGATAGGTATGGTAACCAGTGCATTATGGACGGATTTCGACCAGGATGGTTGGGTAGACCTCATCGTGGCCGGAGAATGGATGCCCATTGTGTTTTTCAAAAATAATAAAGGCAAACTCGTTAACGTCGGCGCGCAAACAGGCTTGAAAAACACGACGGGTTGGTGGAATAGCATTGTTTCCGGCGATTTTGACGAGGACGGCGACATAGATTACGTTCTCGGAAACGTAGGCTTGAATGCGGAAGGCAAACCCTCGAAAGACAAACCGCTCACGCTGCTCGCAAAGGATTTCGACCACAGCGGCACGATGGACCCAGTGATCGCCCGCTACATCGGCAACGATCTATACCCCACACATCCCCGCGACGAAATGACCAGCCAGATGAATTTCTTAAAAAAGCGCTTCGTCTACTACGCCGATTATTCCAAAGCCAAAATCACGGACGTTTTCAAACCCGAAGAACTGAAAGACGCCCGCAAGCTGATATGCGAAACAATGCACTCGGTGATGCTCGAAAACAAGGGTAATGGAAAGTTTGCATTGAAATTCCTTCCGTCTGCCGCCCAAATGGGCCCTGTCTACGGCCTGTTAGCCCAGGATTTCAACCACGATGGCCATCTGGATCTGCTGCTATCGGGCAACAGTCACGCTACCGAGTCGATCAGCGGGCGGCTGGATGGTTTGAATGGGTTGTTACTGTCCGGGAATGGCAAAGGCGGGTTCAAGCCGCTCGATCCAGCCACGAGCGGCATTCTGATACCGGGCGATGCCAAAGGAATGGCGCGGTTGGAGCTCGTTAGTGGTGGTTCTATGGTTCTGGCCGCGCAGAACAACGGGCCATTGCTGGCATTTACCGGGGCTGCGTCTCCGGAAACGGTGCATATCAAACCAATGGCGCAGGATTTGACATTCATTGCCAGTTATGCGGACGGCCGTTCGAAGCGTTTTGAACTGGCTTATGGTTCGGGCTATTTGTCGCAATCGGGCAGGAGTGTGGCATTGCCGCGCGTGGGGTTGACGAAGGTAGAGATCAGGGACTTCCGCGGGCGTTCGCGAGCGGTAGGGTTTTAGATGCCGCTACGTGTAACGACATCCAAAACCAACATAGTCCCTACCAGACAAACGTCCCAACCGACCCGGCTTTCAGGCTGACACTCATCGCCTTGCCTCCATCCCGGATCGAAAACTTCTTCTCGGCATCCGAATCGTTCAATACAATCAAAACCTTCTTGCCGTCCGGCGTAGCGAACGCGACGTTTGGTAATTTTTCATCGGCATTTGTTCCAATCAATGCGCCCGATTCGATCCGCACCGATCCCGGTCGTACAAACCTGGACGCGTGCGCGACCACGTAATATGCTGCGTTGCGCGTGACTTTGTCGCCGTTGACTGTCACGCCGCCCAGGCAGCGGTCGCAGCCGCCGCGGTCGGTGAAAGGACGGTTTTGCGGGTTGCTCGTTAGGTTCCATTCGAGCACGGTGCGGGCCCAGTTGCGCGTCGCGCCGATGGTCAGTTTCTTAATGTGATCGGGGAAATCGCGCTCGAATTTGCCTGGCGCGCCCATCCATTGCTCGGTGAAATAAAGAGCCCGGTCGGGATGGGCGTCGTGAACTTTGGATAACGCGTCGATCGTACCGCCGTAAAGATGGAATGCGGAGCCATTGACATACTTTTTCGCCTCCGGGTCGTCGAGGATCGAGATCGGGTATTCGGGTTTGTCCGCATTATGGTCGTACACAATGATTTTAGTACCGGTTCCGGCCTTTTCAAATGCGGGGCCCAGGTGGTTTTTGACAAAAACAGCCTGGTCTTTTGCCACCATCAGCAGGCTGGGGTTGTTGCCCGGATGCAGCGGCTCGTTTTGTACGGTAATGGCATCGATGCGAATGCCCTCTTTCTTCATGTCCTGCACATAGCGCACGAGGTATTTGGCGTAAGCATCGTACCACTCCGGTTTGAGGCTCCCGCCGCGGGTGTCGCCATTGTCCTTCATCCATACCGGCGGCGACCAGGGCGAGCCGAGGATTTTCAGTTCAGGATTAATGGCGAGGATCTCTTTCAGCACCGGTATCACATCCTTGCGGTCGGGGCCGAGGTCGAAATGCTGCAAGTCCGGGTCGGTCTGGCCCTGGGGGATGTCATCGTAGGAAAAGACCTTTTCATTTAAATCGGACGCGCCGATACTCACACGCAGGTAGGCCATACCGATACCGTTTCCTGCCGTTGAGAAAAGTTCTTTCAGCAATGCGGTACGGGCCGCTTTGGACATGCCCAGCAAGTGCCCGGCGCTGCCGCCCGTTAGCGTGAATCCGAATCCGTCGATTTCCTGAAACTTCTTTTTCGCATCGATATGGATCACGGTCGCTTCGGAAGCCGTCGCTTTTTGCAGCGTCAAGGCAGGCTGTTGCCGGAACAGCACCGATTTGTCCGTATTCGTGAGCCAGAACGCGACCTTCCCTTTTTGAGCCGTTGCGAGCTGGGAAGCGAACAGGCAGATGACCAGTAGGAATGCGGATTTAGGAATTGAAATTTTCATGCGGTAATGGTTAGTGTTCACGACCTGCCGGCTCATGAACCTGTAATGTTGAAATACACTGAAAATAATGTAATATATTGCGAGTTCAAATGTAGGGCAACCTGCACAACTTTGTGCATCAGGGGCTACTACATTACTACAACAACCTGACAAAATTGCGAAATAATTGCCCTGACGCGGTTGTTTACTACGTCAATTCCCTCATCGGTGTACTGCATATGCGTAACAGGACATGCGCGGCATTTCTGCTGCTCGTGACTCTATTTATTCCCTGCCTGCACGCGCAGAATACGATCGGTTTGCCCGAAGTCGTCAACTATTCCAAGCAGCTCTACCACGCCGGAACGCAGAACTGGGCCATCCGCCAGGGGCGCACCGGCGTCATGTATTTTGCCAATAACGAAGGGCTCCTCACCTTCGACGGTATCTACTGGCGCACCTATCCGCTGCCGAATAAAACGAAAGTGCGCTCGCTGGAAATAGGGCCGGATAACCGCATCTACATCGGCGGTGAAAACGAGTTCGGCTACTTCACACCCGACGAGCGGGGCGCATTGCATTACGTCTCACTGCGCAGCCTCGTGCACGAGCGCGACCGCGGTTTCGCCGACATCTGGAACGTGGCCGTACTGAACGGCGCTGTGTTTTTCAGGGCATCCAACCGTATTTTCGTGTATGAAGACAATGCCATCACGGTGTTCAGCGGCGGTTCGCACTGGCGGTTCCTCGGGGTGGCAAATAGCATGGCAGTGGCTCAGGACGCCGTAAGCGGCCTTCTCCGGTACGACAATGGCCGCTGGATGCCCTGGATCACCGGGGGCGACCTGCCGGCCGAATATCTTACCACGGCATTACTTCCTGTCGATAAGGAAGCGGCCCTGCTCGTCACAATGGACGCCGGCATTTTCCGCCTCGCGGGCGAGCGGGCAACGCGCCTGCAATCCGCATTCATCGACCAGGTCAGAACGGAGCGTATTTACGCTGCCACGCGGGTGAACGACGAGCTGATTGCCCTCGCTACAAGCCTTGGCGGCTGCTATATTGTGACGAATGAAGGCAAATTCGTCCACCGTTTCGCCCGTCCCGACGGCTTGCAGAACAACAACGTGCTCAGCGTCTTCCGAGATCGTGACAAAAACCTCTGGCTCGGCCTCGACAACGGCATCGACTTCATTGCCTACGACAATGCAATCAAAACCATGTACCCCGCAGCGGCCAAGGACGAGGCTGGCTACGCATCGGTGATCCATCAGGGCAGGTTGTACGTTGGTACTTCCAATGGCCTCTATGCCGTACCGGTGGGGCAATTCGGGGATCTCAGCTATGTGAAAGGCACGTTCACTGCCGTGGCGCATTCGCGGGGGCAGGTGTGGGGCCTCGCGGAGATCAACGGAAAGCTGCTGATGGCGCATCACGAGGGTATTTTCGAGGTGGAAGGTAACGCGGCAAGGCAGGTCGTGAAGCGAAACGGCTTCTGGGGCTTTTTGCCGCTTTCTCGCATTTACCCGGTCAGAAAAGTGGCGGTAGGCAATTACAATGGCGTGAATTTTCTCGAATACGATGGCCAGGCATTCAAGCCGACAGGTTCGGTGCAGGGGTTTGATGTAGCCTCGCGCTTCCTGTGTACCGATGTGCGCGAGGAAAATGTGATCTGGACGTCGCATCCCTACCGCGGGGTTTACAAGCTCACGCTGGCGGATAACGGACAATCGCAGTCGCGCCTGTACACGCATAAGGACGGCCTGCCGCTTTCATTGAACCACAATTACATTTACAAGGTCAAAAACAAGATCCTCGTCGCAACGGAGAAGGGCATTTATGAATACAATGCCGGCACCGACCGCTTTCAGTCTTCTGTTTATTACAATGGCATCTTCAAAGGCCTTGGAGTGCGCTACCTCAAAGAGGACCAGACGGGTAATGTGTGGTTTGTGCGTGGAAAAGAACTGGGCGTTGTAGATATGACCAGCGGCAGTCCGAAAATTATTTTCCTGCCCGAAATCAATCACAAAATGGTTTCAGGCTTCGAATACATTCACCCTTTGAACGAAGAAAATATCCTCATAGGCGGTGAAAAGGGCATTTACCATATCAATTACAAAAAATACAAGCAGCACAAGAGCCATATCGATGTACAGGTACGTGCCATGCGCTCGACCGGCAAAGCCGATACGCTGCTTTTCGGCGGCTATTTCGGGGAGGTAAACGATGTGAAGAAGCAATCCGAAGAGCAGGTGCCGCACGTCGCCAACCGCCTGAATTCGGTCAGTTTCGAGTTTTCGTCGACACTTTTTAGTCAACAGTCGAGCATCGAATATGCGTATTTCCTGGAAGGGTTTGATAACAACTGGTCCAACTGGTCGGCACGGAGCTCGAAGGAATACACGCACTTGCCACCGGGGCAATATACCTTCAAAGTGAAGGCGCGGAACAATTTCGGGAGCGAGTCGGAGGTAGCGGGGTATTCGTTTGTGATCCTTCCGCCGTGGTACCAGACGATCTGGGCCTACCTCGGCTATGGCGTGCTGGTGCTCGGGATGGCCTGGTTGTTTTATAAATGGCAGGAAAAACGCTTCCTACGTCAGCAGGAGCAGCATTTGCAAGAACAAAAACGCCTGCAATACCTCCACCAGCTCGAATTGGAGAAGAGCGAAAAAGAGATTATCAAGTTGAAAAACGAGAAGCTGGAAGCTGAAATCCTGCACAAAAATACCGACCTGGCTACCTCCGCCATGCATTTGGTACAAAAAGCGGAGCTCCTTTCGAAACTCAAAAGCGACCTTGTGAAAATCACCAGGAGCGCGGAGGACGACAAGATCAACGACGACCTTAAAAAGATGATCAAGGTCGTGGCCGACGAAAACAAGGTCGATAAGGATTGGGGGCAGTTTTCCAGACATTTCGACAGCGTGCACAGCAACTTCCTCATCGCCTTGAAGGAGAAATACCCTAACCTGACGGCCAATGAGCTGAAAATGAGCGCTTATTTGCGGATGAATTTGTCCAGTAAGGAAATTGCCCAGCTTATGAACATTTCGCTGAGAGGGGTGGAGGTGAGCCGGTACCGCCTGCGGAAGAAGTTGCAGCTGCCTACCGAGGTGAATATGTTCAATTTCTTCCTCGGCTTCCATTTCGACGAGTCAAAAGAAAAGGCTTAGAGCAATGCTCCAAGCCTTTCTGATCTGGGTACGGAACACGCTACCTGGTCCCGCCCCATTCTTTACTCTGCTCGATTTTCGTGTTTTCCAGTTCCAGCAATGGGATCGGAAGAATTTCATGCTTACCGGCTACAAACCCTTTCGGTCCGAGCACGGCCGGCGCATCGCCCCAGCGTACAAGGTCCATCCATCGGTGGCCTTCGCCCGCGAGTTCGAGACGACGTTCTTTTTTGATGTTTTCGAATGTGGCCGCTACCGGTTTCAGGCCCACACGTGCGCGCACGGCATTCAGGAGCGCGGCCGCACGGGTCAGGTCGCCTGAGCCGCGTACGAGGGCTTCGGCTTCCAGCAAATAGGTGTCGGCCAGGCGGGTATCATACATATTTTGCGGGAAATTCAGCTCCGGGGCGCCGGCGCCCGTCCAGCGGTCGGATTGGCGGCCTGCGAATTTTTCGAGGAAATAGCCGGTGTTCATGTAACCTTTTTCGTAGCTCGCCGCGCCCGCTTTTTCCAGGCTGTCCAGGTTCGCGATCGTCGGTTTGTAGCGCGGGTCGTTGTGGATCGCTTCGAACAGCGATGGCGTCACCGGCAGGAAGCTCCAACCCGAAACGTAGTCCGGCGCCGCGTCCGACTTGCGGTTGTAGCCGCGCGGACCGGTAATGATGTTCATCACATTACCTTCCGTACACGACACGCAGTTCCATCCGCCGGCGGAAGTATTGGTATACGACAATTCGAAAATCGACTCGCTGTTGAACTTGTTCTTCGTCTTGAACAGGTCGCCGAAATTAGCCAGCAGCTTGTAGCCGTAAGTGTTGGTGCCGCCCGGCGTACCATTCACTTTTGCCAGCTCCTGCGCCGCCTGCGCGAACTTGTTCTGGTATAAATAAACCTTACCCAAAATCGCGTGCGCCGCGCCCTGGCCTACGCGTCCGCCTTCCGTTGCAACATTGATAGTAACCGGTAAATCAGCGACCGACTCCGATAGATCCTTCTCGATTTGCGCATAAACCTCGGCCGGAGCAGCCTGTACCACGTCGTACATTTCCTGCGTGGAAATGGTGCGGGTAAAAAGCGGCACGTTTTTGAACAACCGCACGAGCTCGAAATAGAAGTAGCCGCGGAGGAATTTCGCTTCCGCCGTATACCGTTTTTTCAGGGTTTCATCCATCGGCACCGCAGGGAGTTTTTCGAGAATGGCATTCGTGCGGAATACGCCCGAGAAGCCCTTTCTCCATAATTCCCCCTGTGGTCCGGTGGTCGGGTTTAGGGTATAGTTGGAAATGACCTGAAAATCCATGATGTCGCTCGGACCGCCGCCGCCCGCATAATGGTCGTCGGAAGCCGCGTTCATGGTGGCAATGGTGGAAACGTATCCGTTACCCTGCCAGCCTACCACGTCGTAGGCCGCCACGAGTCCGTTGAACGCCTCTTCCTGGTTACGGTAATAGTTCGCTTCGAGGTTCAGCCCCCTGGGTTTTACTTCCAGGAAGCTGTCGGAGCAGGACATGAGTTGCAAACCGGCGGTAAAGGCCAGCGCAGTCACGATTTTGTTATATCTCAATTTCATATTAGTCGTATTAATCAATTAAAAACCAATGTTCAACCCTACCATGAAGCTGCGCGCCTGCGGGTAAATGCCCTTGTCGATGCTCAGCACGCTGCCGCCGATTTCCGGGTCGTAGCCCGTGTATTTGGTGATCGTGAACAGGTTCTGGCTCATGACATACACCCGCGCCTTCTTCATGGCCACTTTGCTGATGACCGAGTTCGGAAGCGAGTAACCGATTTGAAGGGTTTTCAACCGGAAGAAGTCGCCCTTTTCCAGGTAGAAGCTCGACGGGTTCTGGAAGTTTTTGTTCGGGTCGCCGTTCACGATGCGGGGGAAGGTGGTGGAAGTGCCCGGGCCTGTCCAGTGGTCGAGGGCGTCGGTTTGCCAGTTTGCATTGGCGATATCGAGGCGGCGGAGGCCCTGGAAGATCTGGTTACCCGCCACGCCCTGGCCGAATACCACGATGTCGAATCCTTTGTAGCCTGCATTCAAAGTCAAGCCGTAGTTCCATTTCGGGGTAGGGTTGCCGATGAACGTGCGGTCGGTTTCAGTGATCACACCGTCGCCATTCAGGTCCTGCCATTTGAAATCGCCCGGCTTCGCATTCGGCTGGATTTTCTTACCGCTGGATGAGACATGCGAATCCACTTCTTCCTGCGTCTGGAAAATACCTTCGTTGACATATCCGAAGAACGAGCCGATCGGCTGGCCTACCTGCGTACGCGTGATCGGTGGAGCGCCCTGGAAGCTCGCGCCGCCCGAAAGGTATTGCACGCCGTTTCCGAGGTTGGTCACTTCGTTTTTAATGTAGGAAACGTTTCCGTTCACGGAGAAGTCAACCTGGCCGAGGCGCTTGCGGAAGCCGAGTTCGAGTTCCACACCGGTATTTTCCATGTCGGCAATGTTCGCCGCAGGGTTTGAAATAGCCCCCACATAACCCGGGATGCGCGGGTTTTGCAGAATGTCCTTTGTCGCTTTCTTAAACCATTCGAATGTCACATTCACATTGTTGAAAATCGTCGCGTCGAAACCGATGTTCGTCTGGCTGGTTTGTTCCCATTTCAAATCCGGGTTCGCTGGCGCATTGGGGCTGTACCCGATAATATAGCTGCCGGATGTTCCGATGGTGTAGTTACGGCCGCTGCCGATCGTCGACAGGTACGCAAAGTCGCCGATACCGTCGTTACCCACCACGCCATAGCCGCCGCGGAATTTCAGGAAGTTGACCGCATTGCTGGTCGGGAAAAATGCCTCGCGCGAGAGTACCCAGCCGAGCGAGAACGACGGGAAGATGCCGTACTTGTGGTTGGAGCCGAAGCGGGAAGAACCGTCGCGGCGGACTAGTGCCTGTACCAGGTATTTTTCGTCGAAATCGTAGTTCAAACGGGCGAAAAGCGAGCTCACGGTATGTCTGGCGCCTTCGGAGCCATCGGAATTGCGCTGGTCGGCCGGCACTTTGAAGTTCAGCGAAGCGTCGTCGAAGTTGTCGACCGGTACGTTGAAGAACGTCACGCTCGTCATTCTCGTGTTATTATCCAGGTAAGCGCCCTGGCCGAGCAGCACATTCACATTATGCAGCCCGAACCCGCGGGTGTAGGAAATGGTGTTTTCCAAATTGTAGTCCAGCCGGCGGTTGTTGGTACGGTTGAAGCTCGTTTGCGAAGTCACGGAAGCCGCGTTCAGCCAGGAAATAGGGGTGAAGCTCTCTGAGCCCCAGAATGCCAGCTTGCTGCCGAGGGTCGATTTCAATTGCAGGCCTTTGATCGGCTCCGCCATCAGGTAGGCATTGCCCACGATGTTGTCTGACCAGCCGTAATTGCCGAGACGGTTCTGTATATACGCCAGCGGGTTGCTCATTTCCTGGCCCACCGCCTGCGAAATGCCGTAAGGGTTGCCGTTCGCGTCGCGGCGGATGCCTTTGTTGGTGTAAGGCGCCGCGCTTGCCACCGCGGGATCGGTGATTACCGCCGGGGTAATAGGGTCGAGGTTGATCGCCGAACTCAGCGGACCGCCGAATTCGCTGTTGGTATTGCCGAGCCCTACCGACTTGTCGTGCGCATAACCCAGGTTTTGGCCGAATGTGAGCCATTTGGCCAGTTTGTGTTCCGAGTTCAGACGGATGCTCGTTCTTTTGTATTTCGAAATGTCGGTTGCCACAATACCTTCCTGGTCGAGGTAACCAAATGAAAGATAGAAGGTTGACTTTTCCGAGCCACCACTGATGCTCAGCTCGTGGTTCTGGCGTTTGGCACTGTTGTTGAAAATCAGCGATTGCCAGTCGGTGCCTTTCCCGAATGCGGCCGGATTGGCGTAAGGCGCTGTTTGTCCGGCATTTACAGCCGCTTCATTACGAATGGTCGCATACTGGGTGGCGTCGAGCAGGTCGAGCTTGCGTGCCGGCGCTTGTACGCCCACGTAGCCATTGTAATTCACACGGATACCGCCCGCTTTGCCTTTTTTTGTGGTAACCAAAATAACCCCCGCGGCGGCACGCGCACCGTAAATCGCCTGGGAAGCGGCATCTTTCAGTACTTCAATGGATTCAATGTCCGACTGGTTGAGGTAACCGATGCCTCCGTTGTCAACTACCACGCCGTCAACTACATACAAAGGGTCGTTGTTGTTGAGGGTAGTGACCCCGCGCACCCGCACGGTAGCGGCGGAACCTGGCTGGCCGGAGTTGGCCGCGATCGTCAGACCGGAGGTGCGGCCCTGCAATGCTTCTTCCAGGCGGTTGATAGGCATCGATTGCAGGTCGGAGGCCTTCACGCTCGAAATGGCGCCCGTCACGACGCTTTTTTTCTGCGCGCCGTAACCTACCACGACCACCTCGTTCAGGTTGTCGGTCGATTCCTCTAATTCAAAATTGATTTCGGACTGGTTACCGACGGGGAATTTCTGGGTGATCATCCCGATGAAACTCGCTACGAGGACGGAGTTGGGCTGCACCTCAATCGAGTAGTTACCGCTGGCATCGGTAATGGTCGCAAAATTGGTGCCTTCGACTACCACGGTAGCGCCCACCAGCTCTTCGCCCCTCGTTTTGACCGTCACCCTGCCTTTCACGACACGGCTTTGGGCGAGGGCGGTCTGTACGAGGCCACATAGCATTAGCACACTACATAATAGTACAAGTTTTTTGCTCATATAGGTTTGGTATTAAAAATTAGTAGATCCGGCAAATGACCTTTGCCCAATTAATTATTGAAAAAGTAATACTTGTGTACTGCCGACAAAGGTATGGGCACAATAGGGCCGGGAGGTAGCAATGCATTACTACATTACTACCTCATATTGCACAAGTGAAATGTTTTCACGGAAAAATCACCCCTACATTACTACTACAATGCAGGGGTAGGTGGTTGTTTATTGACAAAAAGTAGGAGGATTTTGACTTTTTATCCTGCTGGAATTTCCATTTTGGCAATTACTTCTTCGAGGTCGATACCTTTGCCCAAAACGGGTTTGAAGAGGTCGCCCTCGCGTTGTATCCGCTCGATCGCATTGTAAATCGTGAAATCTTTCAGCTGAAGTCCCTTCCTGACCTCGTCCCAGTGCAGGGGCATCGATACCGTCGCGCCGGGCTTCGGGCGAACGGAGTAAGGCGCGGCCAGGGTGGCTTTCGGGCGGTTTTGCAGGTAATCGATGTAGAGCTTGCCCTTACGGTTTTTAGTCATACGCTCCACGCTGGTGAAATCGGGGAGCTGGTGTTGTACCTGCCCGGCCACCCATTCGGCAAAGAGCTGGCATTGGTCGTAGCTGTATTTCGCGCCGAGCGGAATGTAAATGTGCAGGCCGGTGGAGCCGGAAGTTTTGCAATAGGCGGGTACGGCCAGCGAATCGAGCAGGCTTTTAATGGCCCGGGCGGTTTCGATCACTTGTTCGAAAGTGTTGGTCGTGTCGGGGTCGAGGTCCAGCAGGCACCAGTCCGGATTGTCGGGTGTTTCGATGCGGCTGTTCCAGGGGTTCACATCGATGGCGCCGAGGTTGGCCATGTAAAGCAATGCGGCCTCGTCGTTGCACAGCATGAAGTTTTTAAGTTCGCCTTCGGAGGTGTAGGGCGTCGTTTCGATCCAGCCGGGGACTTTGCCGGTGACGTCTTTCTGGTAAAAGCTCTTGCCTTTAATGCCGTTGGGGAAGCGGTTGAGCGACAGCGGCCGGTTTTCGAGGTAAGGTAAAATGAATGGGGCTACCTGGTAATAGTAGTTGATCAGCTCGCGTTTCTGAATCTTGTCGTCGGGCCAGTAGAGCTTGCCCAGGTTCGAAAACTTGACCTCGTGCCCGTTGATTTTCCGCACCTGCGTCTCTTCTTTCGGGTTCAGTAGCGTTTTTCGTTTGGCCTTGCCGGGTTTTTTAATGATTGTCTGTGAATCGTCGTTCGCTTCATCGACGACCTCTTCCGCCGGCTTTTCCAGTTCTCGTACCACGTCTTTCGCCGATTTGTCCTCCCGCATTCCTTCGAACGACGGGTGCCTGAACACGCCATCGGCCGTGATTTCGGTAAAACTGATCTCGCATACCAGCTTCGGTTTCAGCCAGGTTGCATTCGCGTGGGGCGGGTTCGGGCGGAAGCGCGAGGGTTTGTTGTAATCAGGCGTCTCTTTGAACGGGCTGTTTTTCGTAATCAGGGGCTTGAAGAGCGCGAGCATTTCCTTTTGCTGCTTTTCTTTAAAACCGGTCCCAACCTTGCCTGCGTAACGAAGTTCGCCGTTTTCGTAAGCCGCCAATAGCAATGCACTGAACAGCTTGGAAGAGCCCTCGTTCAAGGTATAACCAGCAATAATGACTTCCTGCCGTTTGTTGATCTTGACTTTCAGCCAATCGCGCGTGCGCAGGCCGGGATAGTATTCGCTGTCGGACTTTTTGGCGATAATGCCTTCGAGCCCCATTTTCTGGGCTGCTTCAAAGAATGCATGGCCGTCCGCCTCGACGCTGTAACCCAGCTGTACGGGACTTTTTTCGTCGACAATGCTTTGCAGAATGGCTTTTCGCTCGGTTAATGGTAAGTGGATGAGGCTTTTGCCTTCGAACCATAGTATGTCGAATGCATAGTATACCAGCTCGCCATCGGCCTCGCTGCGCCAGTTCTGCAACGCATTGAAATCCGAAAGACCCTTGTCGTTGATCACGACGATCTCTCCATCGATCACCGCGTTGATTTTCCAGTCGGTCAGTTGCTGGTAAATGGGGTAAAATTTGTCGTTGAACGACTTCCGGTTCCGCGATTGCAGGCTCACTTCGCCCTTGTTCAGGTAAGCCAATGCCCTGTAACCGTCCCATTTAACCTCGTATTCCCACCCCGGATCGTCGAAAGGGCCGTCTACGAGCGTGGCGAGCATGGGTTGAAGGTCATCGGGGAACTTTTGCTTTTTCGCTTTTTTCAGAATTGCCGGTACGTTTACGTCCGGGCTTTTTTTTTCAGCCGCTGCGTCCTCCGCCGGATCTTTGGCTTCGGTTTCGGATGCTTTCGGTTTAGCGGCAGCTTTGGTACCGCTGCTTTTCGAAGGTTTCTTTTCTTCGTGATTGCTTTCCCAGACCGCATCACCGTCCTTTTCGATACCTGCCAGCGTCCGGCGCGAGACTGCCGACCGGTCTTTTTCCGTAATGTCGTCCTCCGACGCGAATTTGTCGCGGTGCTTGATGAGCAGCCAGGCATTTTCTGCCATGCCGCTGGTTTTGACCAACGCATATTCGCCCTTTACTTTTTTACCGTTGAGCCGCACTTTAACCGATCCTGCACGCAGCTCCTTTTGCAGCAGTTTCTCCTGCGCTTTTTTACCCTTAACCTCCTTTAATTTTCCATCCACCTCTTCCAGCGGCTCGTACGTGCCGAAATCCCATACCATTACCGTCCCGGCCCCGTAGTTTCCTTCGGGAATAGTGCCTTCGAAATCCTTGTAATCGTACGGGTGGTCCTCGACCATCATCGCCAGCCGCTTTACCGATGGGTCCGTAGACGGGCCTTTGGGGACGGCCCAGCTTTTAAGCACGCCATCCACTTCCAGCCTGAAATCGTAATGCAGGCGGCTTGCGTCGTGCTTCTGGATCACAAAAATGAGCTGATCTTTCGCGGCTTTGCCGCCCTTAGGTTCCGGTGTTTTATCAAACTTCCGTTTTTCGTTGTATTTGCTAAGGCTCATGATTGAATGATTGAATGTCTGGATGATCGAATGGTTGAATGGGGCTGAGAAATAATCACTTATTCAAAATTATTTCAGCTAACGGCTTCCTGGATTTTCATATCGACGAGTTCCTGCAATCTCCTGGCATTGGCTAGTGCGTGGCCTCCCGCGTCGTTATTGAAAAAAGCCCAGATATGGTGCCCGGCATCGGCCCAGGCGGTGAACTTTTCTGCGTAATCGTCGAGTATGTCGTCGGGATAGGGCGAACTGTACAATGACGTGGGCCCGTGAAAGCGCAGGTAAATGTCTTGGGTGGTGACTTCCTCGTGGTAAGGAAAGTTTTCGGCGTGGGTAAATACCAGCGTAAAACCATGCTTTCTCATCAGCCCGACGCTTTCTTCGGAGAACCAGGAAGGGTGCCGGACTTCAAGCGCAAACCGGACGCCGCGGTACAGGTTGGCCTCTTCATAGAACGGCACAGCCACATCTGCATTGAAACGCGAAGTGGCAGGCAATTGTACGAGAACGGGGCCGAGATGCTTTTTGAATTCCCCGAAAACACCGAAAAACCGCTCCAACGGCTCCTGTGGGTCATGGAGTTTTTTCAAATGGCTCAGGTAGCGGCTCATTTTGGGACAAAACAAAAAGCCGTCCGGTACCGACCCTACCCACTTGGCAACGGTTTCGCTCGTAGGGAGTTTGTAAAAGCTATTGTTGATCTCCGAAACGGGGAAATGTCGGGCATAAAATGTCAGGTATTCCGCAGGTTTCACGTCGGCCGGGTAAAAAATCCCTTTCCAATGTTTGTAGCTCCACCCAGAGGTGCCGATGTGTATGTTTTGCTCCACTTTCATTTTCAGTTCGTTGCGGACTGAAAAGAAGCAATAATCATACCGAAGGATAATCAGTGGCGCCCGGGTGGTAATGGGAACGATTTTTGATTTTTTGATCCGAAACAAAACGGAAACTGATGGCAATTATCGATATTCCCGGGGTCGACACCCTGGGCGACCAGGAGGAAACTTTGGGCACTGCCGACGACCTGCGGGAAGAGGTCGTGCTCGACATTATGCAGCAGGAAATTGTGGGCAGCATGGTGAAAATCGAGTTCGAAACTTCGCTTGGGCTATGTACCGGGCACTACTTGTCTACGGAGCTCGGTCATGAGGAAATCAACCTCGAAACGGCCTCGTTCGAGAGGCTGAAACAGCTCTTTCCGGCCTGTAACGGGGCATTTGTGCACCCCGCCAACCGTGATTGGGTAGAGGTGAGCATTGCCGAAAGCATCAGCGGGCTGCCGGAGTACCGGATTTACAGCCGCGTGGTGACGGGCGGTATTGTGTAAAAAGCAGGGAACTTGTTGTTCTTTCGGAAGCTTGCCGCAAAAAAAGCCCGCGCAAATGCCGATTTATTTCGAAATTGGGCGTTTCGACTCACACCATTCCCATTTGCCCCCATGAAGGATATCACCGTCAAAGATCTGCTGGCTGTTGAGGTTTTTAAGGATGTCCCTGAAAACCAGCTGCAATGGATGATCGACCGCAGTTCGCATTATGAATTGCAGGAGGGCGACATGATGATCCGGCCGGGCGAACCGCTCGTGGGCACGCACGTGATCTTCTCGGGGCGCATTGAATTGTACCGGGTCCAGAACAATACGAAGCAGATCATCGCAGATCTGCCGCCGGGTACGGTGACGGGTATCCTGCCGTTTTCGCGGGGGAAAATTGCCATTGCGTACGGGGTATGCCTCGAAACGGCGCAGCTGATGACGTTCCCAAAAGAACTGTTGCGGGAGCTTGTCACTTTGCATTATGAGCTGACGCAGGCGCTCGTGATCGTGATGACGTCGCGGGTGCGGGAGTTTACAGAGCTCGAACAGCAGAATGAGAAGATGATGGCGCTCGGCAAGCTGTCGGCCGGGCTCGCGCATGAGCTCAACAACCCGGCGGCGGCCATTGTCCGCAGTTCGGCTTCGCTGAAAGAGCATTTGCTCATGCAGCCGGACGCATTCAAATCGCTGCTGTCGATCCATTTGTCGCACGAGGAGATCGACCTGATCAACGACAAAATGGTGAGTTTGCTCGCCAAAGCGGAACGGCCTGTACTGTCGATGATGAAACGGTCGGAAAAGGAGGACGCAATTCTCGACTGGCTGGATATGAACAATATCATTGGCTGTGAGGATATTGCCGATAACCTCGTGGAATTCGGGGTTGGCGAGAGCGACCTCGACGAGCTGAAAAGCAGGATCAACCACAAAGACCTGTCGCCCGTGCTGACGTGGATCAATAACAGCCTTACGACCGAGCGCATGGTGGCCGACATCGGGGAAGCATCCAAGCGCATTGCGCAGCTGGTGGGTTCGGTGAAGTCGTTCACGCATATGGACCGCGGGGGCGAGCGCGAGCTGGTGGATATTCATATCGGCATCCGCAACACGCTCATTATCCTCAATTACAAGCTGAAAAAGGGGAATATCAAGGTTACCGAAGATTTCGACCTCACATTGCCGGCCGTGAAAGCGATGGTAGGGGAGCTTAACCAGGTGTGGACGAACCTGATCGACAATGCCGTGGACGCGCTCGAAAACCAGCCAGACCCTGAGATCACCATCATCACGCGCCGGGACAAGGAGTTTGTGAAAGTGACGATCTGCGACAATGGCCCCGGCATTCCGGCGGACATCCGTTCGAAAATTTTCGACCCGTTTTTTACGACGAAATCGGTCGGGAAAGGGACGGGCCTCGGACTGGACGTAGTAAGCCGGATCGTGCGGCAGCACCATGGTACCGTAACGCTGCATTCCAGCCCCGGCCGGACGGAATTTGTGGTATGTTTCCCGTTTAATGGATAATTTTAATTCAACACTTAACAAAAAGCTGCTATGGCTTTGCCCATAATCTTTTCGATTGACGACGATCCGCAGGTACTTCGGGCGATCAGTCGCGACCTGAAATCCCATTACCGTGACAAATACCGGATACTAAGCACTACTTCCGTGGCCGAAGCCATGGAAAGCCTTCTCGAATTGCAGAACCGCGGCGAAGAGGTGGCTATTTTTATTTCCGACCAGCGCATGCCCGAAATGCAGGGCGTCGATTTTTTGCAAAAAGCGATGAAAATGTTCCCGTTCGCAAAACGGGTGCTGCTGACGGCTTATTCGGATACCGAGGCGGCCATCAAGGCGATCAACGATGTGCAGCTGGACTACTACTTAATGAAACCCTGGGACCCGCCGGAGGAAAAATTGTATCCCCCGATCGACGAGCTGCTCCGCGACTGGCAGGGCAACTACCGTCCGGAGTTCAAAGGCATTAAAGTAATAGGTTATCAATTCTCGCCCAAGGCGCACGAAATCAAGGACTTCCTGGCGGGGAATCTGGTGCCTTACCTGTGGTTCGATGCGGAGTCGAACGAAACCGGAAGGCAGATTTCGGAGAACAACAACCTCTGCCCGGTGGACTTTCCGGTGGTGATATTCGAAGACGGCTCGTTGCTGAAAACACCGTCACTGATCGACATCGCGGAGCGTATCGGGCTGAACCCCAAGACGAAGCAGCAGATTTACGACGTCGTGATCATCGGTGCGGGCCCCGCGGGGCTTGCGGCATCGGTATATGGTGCGTCGGAAGGTTTAAGTACTTTATTGATCGAGCGCAAAGCGCCTGGTGGTCAGGCGGGTACGAGCTCGCGCATTGAGAACTACCTCGGCTTCCCGACAGGCCTCAGCGGCTCGGAACTCACGCGCCGGGCCATCACGCAGGCCACGCGGTTCGGTACGGAATTCCTTTCGCCGCAGTTTGTGAAGGAGATTAAATTGAAGGACAAATATAAGACCGTCGTGCTCGGGGACGGCAGCGAAGTGAATGCGAAGGCCGTGGTGATCACGACCGGCGTGGATTACCGGAAGCTGGAAACTGCTGGTATTGAGGAGTTTGCCGGAAAAGGCATCTACTACGGCGCGGCTAGTACCGAAGCGAGCTCGTGCGGTAATAAGGATGTGTATGTGCTGGGCGGAGGCAATTCAGCGGGGCAGGCGGCCATGTATTTGTCCAAATTCGCGCGGAATGTGTACATTTTGATCCGCCGGAACGACCTGACGTCATCGATGTCGTCCTACCTGATCGACCAGATCGCCGGTACCGAGAACATTGCGGTAATGGGCTGCACGGAGATCCTGGAAGCGCAGGGCGGAGATCATCTCGAACACCTGAAACTGGTGGACCTGAACACCAGCGAGGAACGCACGGTGCCGGCGGATGCATTGTTCATCTTCATCGGTGCGAAGCCGTTCACGGAGTGGGTGGGCCTGGAAATCATCAAAAATAAGAAGGGCTTCATCGAAACGGGCCGTGAAATGAAGAATTACGACAATTTCAAAGAAATATGGAAGGTCAATCGCGACCCTTACCTACTCGAAACGAGCTCGCCGGGCATCTTCGCCGCGGGTGACGTGCGTGCGGGCGCAATGAACCGCGTGACGTCGGCGGTGGGCGAGGGATCGATGTCCATCAGTTTTGTTCACCAATATTTAAGCGAGGTATAATGGACCAGGTTTGTAAGCACATTGCCGATATTGCGGAAATCAAAGTCGCGGACGAGCTCGTATGCGAGGAATGCAAGAAGGTCGACGGCTGGTGGGTGCATTTGCGTACCTGCCAGACCTGCGGCGCCACCTTATGCTGCGACAGCTCCCCCGCCAAACACATGACGAAGCATTACCACCATACGGGCCATCCCGTAGCGTCCTCCGCCGAGCCGGGTGAGAAGTGGCTTTGGTGCTATGCGGATGAATCGTTTGTAGAGTATGAATAGTTGAATTTCGTAACTTTACCGCATGATGAAATCCGACAGCATCGAACAATTCTACAAGGATACCGCCCAGCTGATCCCGGAGCCGGTTCAGAAGGAGGTAGGGCACTTTAATATTTTCAAAACGGATGAATTGTACCGGTCGGCGGCGAAAAGCCGGGCCATGCCCTACAACCGGCGGGCTTACTATAAGATCAGCCTCATTATCGGGCGGAACCGGGCAGAATATGCGGATAAAGTCATTGATATAGCGCATAATGCATTGCTTTTCGCGACGCCGCTCATTCCTTACAACTATGTGCCGCAGGACGATAACCAGTCGGGCTTCTTCTGTATCTTCTCCGAGGATTTCCTCACGCAGGACAACAGCGGCGTTCGCCTGCGCGAGCTGCCGGTGTTCAGGCCGGGCGGTAATCCTATTTTTTTCCTGACCGACGGGCAGATCGAGGATATTCAATATATTTTCAGGAAGATGTTCCGGGAAATAGAGTCGGATTACGCTTATAAATACGATTTACTGCGCAACTATGTGATCGAGCTCATCCATTTCGGGCAGAAGTTGCAGCCCGCGACGTCGCTATTTACGGAGCCCAATGCCTACAAACGCGTTTCCTCGCTCTTTATCGAACTGCTGGAAAGGCAGTTCCCGGTGGAGCCGCCGCATCAGAAGCTCTCCCTGCGCTCCGCCAAAGACTATGCCGACCAGCTTTCGATCCACGTCAATTACCTCAATAAGGTTTTAAAGGAAATCACCGGCAAGACCACCACCGAGCTCATTACCGAGCGCATTATCAAGGAATCCAAAATCCTTTTGAAGCATACCGACTGGAATGTGTCCGAGATCGCTTACAGCCTCGGTTTCGAAGAAGCTTCGCATTTCAATAACCTTTTCAAAAAGCATACGACGCTCAGCCCGCGTGCATTCCGGACCTAGATTTGAATTTCGTAAGTTTCGGTTTGATACGTGCAAATGCGGCGGCATTGCGTACGGTACCTTTGTTCCATCAATTTTAAACAACAGAAAGAGATGGAATCCGTAAGTAAAATAGCATTGGTTACCGGCGCTAGCCGTGGTTTAGGAAAAAATATGGCCTTGCGTCTGGCCGAAAAGGGGAACGACGTGATCGTCGTGTACCGCAGCCAGGTGCAGGAAGCGAACGAGGTCGTTTCGGCCATCGAAGCACTGGGGCAGCAGGCGGTCGCTGTTCAGCTGGATACGGCGCACGTAGGCACATTCGACGCGTTTTTCGAGCAGCTAAGGGGTATTTTGCAGGACAAATGGAACCGCTCTTCTTTCGATTTCCTGATCAATAACGCGGGGATCAACCGGCCTTCGGCATTCGGTCAGACCAGCGAGCAGGATTTCGACGAGCTGATGAACGTACATTTCAAAGGCGTGTATTTCCTTTCACAAGCCGCTTTGCCACTAATTGCGAACGGTGGCCGCATTGTCAACCTGTCGACAGGCCTGGCGCGTTTCAGCACGCCTGGTTATGCCGCGTACGCGTCCATGAAAGGCGCGGTCGAAACGCTGACGCGCTACATGGCTAAGGAACTTGGTAGCCGCGGCATCACCGTCAACTCGGTGGCCCCCGGCGCGATCAATACCGATTTCACGTCGTTCGATAACCACCCGGGCGTGGCCGACTTTCTTGCGGGTGTCACGGCGCTTGGCCGCGTGGGCGAGCCGGAGGACATCGGAGGGGTGGTGGCATTTCTCTGCTCGGCCGATGCGCGCTGGATTACCGCGCAACGGATCGAAGTTTCAGGCGGCATGTTCCTGTAAAAAAAATCCGCTGCCGGCTACCGACAGCGGATTCGTACCGCCTGATCACGCAGGGATTATATTTTCTTCCCTGATAATTTCAAATGCACATCGATACCCGGTTTGATGGACGCTTCGTCCGGCAGGCCGGGTTCCGTGGCATAGTTCATACCCCATAATGTGCGGTCGAACTGGGTCAATGCCTCCAATTTGAACGAATCGCCGGTCACCTCGATCCGGGCCGGGAAAGTGACGGGATTACTCTTGCCTAACAGTGTTAAATGGCCTGTCACCTGGTAATTTGCCCCTGAAATCACCCCGGGCTCGCTGCCCGAATAGGGCGAAACGCTCATGATTTCGAAGGTAACGTTCGGGTGGAGCGCCATGTTGAAGAAATCACCGCTTTGCAAATGGTGCACGAGCTGGTGCTTCAATTCATCTGTCGGCAGGTTGAAATTCACGATTGAGGCAAGCGGCAGGGTGAAGGAGCCGCTTTTTACTTTTCCGCCTTCGATCACCAGGCTGTTGCTTTCCACTTCCAGCGAACCCTCATTGAAATAGCCGGTTTTGAGATAACCTTTCCATTCCGCCACCGAAGTTTCGTCGAGGTGGTAGTTCTGGCTGGAAGGGACGTCGTGGTCGGTGCAGGCGGTAAATAGTGTGGCAAGTGTTAACAGTGATAGAAATTGCTTTTTCATGGTCGGATGTTTTTGCATGGCTAATAATGTTTTCGATGCAAAACTAGCCGTCGCTGGCCTGGTGGTGCCTACGCGATCCGGATGAAAACCTACGCGGAACGGATTTTCACAACGGGTACACGACGATGCGGCATTACAGCGGGATTGATATAGGATCAATAATTCTGTTTATTTGCAACCTGATTTCAGCCACTAATTCCGCCTGGGCAATGTCAATGAGAGGACCGATTATTTCAATAGAGGACGACGTCGACGATCAATTCCTGATCAAGAGCGTGGTAGAGGAGCTCGACATACCGAATGACCTGTTGTTTTTCAGCAATGGCGTGGATGCGCTGCTTTACCTCGAGACGACGCGCGAGCAGCCGTTCCTGATCATTTGCGACATTAACATGCCGGTGATGAACGGCCTGGAACTGCGCGAACGCATCGATCGGAACGAGTACCTTCGGAAAAAGTCGATCCCGTTCGTATTTCTCAGCACAGCCGACAATCCGCATGTGATCGAAACCGCCTATGATTCCACCATTCAGGGCTTTTTCAAGAAAGAAAATAGCTTCGAAGATCTCAAAAGCAGGATCAGGGTGATATATGACTACTGGTTCTATTGCCTGCATCCAAACCAATATCATTGATCCCCGGGTTAAAACCCGGGGCCAGGGATTTGCTGGATGATATTTTTTGATCTCCGGTTAAGCCGGAGGCTAACCATTACTTTAACCGCGGGTTTCAACCCGCGGGCGATGCCATGAAACGAATACTGATAATCGACGACGAGGAAAAACTGAGAGGCCTCATGAGCCGCGTGATCAAGCTGGAAGGCTTTGAGGTGATCGAAGCGGGCGATGTGAAAACTGCCTGGAAAAAGCTGGATCAATCGGACATAGACGTCGTACTTTGCGATGTGAAGCTTCCGGATGGCAATGGGGTCGAGTTTTCGGGGGCTTTGAAAGAGAAATACCCGACCATCGAAGTGATCCTGCTGACGGCCTACGGCAACATCCCCGACGGTGTGCAGGCGATCAAAAACGGCGCGTTCGACTACATTACCAAGGGCGACGATAACAGCAAGATTATTCCGCTTCTCTACAAGGCAGTGGAAAAAACGGAGCTGAACCGCCGGGTGGTAAACCTGGAAAAGCAGCTCGGCGAGAAGCTTTCATTTGACGCCATTATCGGTAAATCCAAAAAATTGCAGGCCTGCATCGACCTCGCACGCCGCGTGGCGCCCACGGACACGACCGTGCTGCTCCTCGGCGAGACAGGCACCGGCAAGGAAGTTTTCGCCCAGTCGATACACCAGGCGAGCAGCCGGGCCAAAAAATCGTTTGTGGCCATTAACTGCTCGGCATTCGGCAAAGATTTGCTCGAAAGCGAGATGTTCGGGCACAAGGCGGGTGCATTTACGGGTGCTACACGGGATAAAAAAGGCCTTTTTGAAGAAGCCAGCAACGGTACGATATTCCTGGACGAAATCGGGGAGCTGGCGCCGGAGTTGCAGGCGAAGCTGCTGCGCGTGCTGGAATCGGGCGAATTTATCAAAATCGGCGAGACGCATCCGACGAAGGTGAACGTCCGCGTGATCGCCGCCACCCACCGCGACCTGCCTAAGCAAATTGAAGCCGGAGAATTTCGCAGTGACCTCTATTACCGGCTTTCGGTGTTCCAGATCACACTTCCCGCATTGCGGGAGCGGGCGTCGGACATCGGCGCGCTTGCAAGCAGCTTCGCGGCGCGGTTTGCACTGAAAACCAATAAAAAAATCACGACGCTTTCACCCGATTTCATCAATGCGTTGGAAAAAAGCCCCTGGAACGGGAACATCCGCGAGCTCAAAAATGTGATCGAACGGAGCGTCATCCTCACCGACGGCCCGGTACTCGGCATCGAAAGTCTTCCGTTTGAAATGCAGAACCCGCGCCAGGAAAGCGGCAGCGGCAAAAATATGTCGGCATTCTCCCTGGCCAGCGCCGAAAAGCTGCATTTACAAAAAGTGCTCAACTACACCAATGGCAACAAAGCCGAAGCCGCGCGCCTGCTGGAAATCGGGATTGCTACGTTGTACCGGAAGATCGA
Organism: Dyadobacter beijingensis DSM 21582; assembly: GCF_000382205.1. Taxonomy (GTDB): domain Bacteria; phylum Bacteroidota; class Bacteroidia; order Cytophagales; family Spirosomataceae; genus Dyadobacter; species Dyadobacter beijingensis. The sequence continues at coordinate 353,174 of NZ_KB907789.1, read as the reverse complement.
CGAGTACAAGCTCTGACAAGTCCGGCATTTCATTTTGAGAAAGCAGCTTATCGTTTTGATAGGCTTTTTTTGTGGGTACTTCCGTTTGGAGTTTATAAGGCGTTGAAAAGTAGTCAATTAAGAGCTCCGAGACATACAGGTATGAAGGTGGTAATGGCTATGCATATTTTAGAAACAGATCAAGCTATTTCAGCCATGTTTACCCAACTACAAATCATTAACCTGCTTAAAAATGAGCTTCCTGTCCTGGCCGGTGCGGATTGCGCGGCAGTATCATCGCATACTTTCAATTCTATCCATTCATCAATCCATTACCTGTCGGCTTGCACAAAGAACACCGTGGAACACCGGCACTTCCCGGCGGCAAGAAAATGCTTCGCCCTCGCCGAAAAAGTGTACCGGGAAGGGGACGCCATGGTGAAGTTGCTCATCGAAAATGTGTTCGTATATGCCAATGTGTGGACGCGCGCCCGCAATGCCGTATCACCGATGCCGGCCGATATAGTGCCCGATGTTCTGTACAAAATTCATATGAAACAACTCAACGACAGCGGCTGCTGAACCCGATGTGTGCTGCAACGCCGAAATCTGCGCCGACGGCCGCGCAGCGGCTTTTAAATGACGGGCCTTCTTCCGACATTGACCCCGTAATTCTTTCCTGAAATGAAGATCAAAACCAAACTGAGGCTAAGCATCGGCCTGCTTTTCGCGATGATCACCGTGCTTGCCGCGGTGGGCATCAGGCAGGTAAGCCTGCTGTCGGCCGATTCCCGCAATATCGTCGTTGCAAACCATAACTCGCTGGATTACAGCCGCAAAATGCTCCACGCGCTCGACGAGCTGGAAGTGCACGCCGGTGCGCTCGATGTGTTCAAAAAAAATCTGGAAGCACAGCAAAAGAACGTCACGGAGATCGGTGAAAAGGAACTGACGGCCCAGCTGACGAGCCATTTCGAAAGGCTCCGCACGAATGTGCGCGACAAAGAAACGATCGCACAAATCCGTAACGATGTCCTCGAAATTATGAGCGTCAACCTCGACGCCATCCAGCGCAAAAGCCAGGTCGCGGACCAAACTGCGAAAAGTTCGATGGTGTGGATCGGTATTACGGGCACATTGTGCTTTATCGTGGCGTTCACGCTGTTTGTAAACCTGCCGGGCAACATTGCCAACCCCATCCGCGAGCTCACTGAAAGTATCCGGCAGATAGCCAATGAGAACTACAACGAGCGCGTGCATTTCGGCTCGCGCGACGAGTACGGGCAGCTGGCGCAGAGCTTCAATACCATGGCCGAGAAGCTGGAAGAGTACAACAGCAGCAACCTCGCGAAGCTGATGATGGAGAAAAAGCGCGTGGAAACGCTGATCGACAATATGCATGATCCCGTCATCGGGCTGGACGAGAACCGGAAAGTGATCTTCGCCAACGAAGAAGCACGGAAAGTGACCGGCCTGTCAGCCGCCGAGCTGGTTGGAAGGAATGCGACCGACGTGGCTTTGCACAACGACCTCGTACGTTCCTTAGTGAAGGATATTTTTGATCCAAGGGCCAAAAGCAATGTACCAACGGCACCGGTGAAGATCTATGCCGACGGTAAGGAAAGCTATTTCGAGCAGGAATATGTGGACATTGCGATCGTGCCCACGGGAGAAATGCAGCCAAGCTCGATCGGTCACGTGATCATTCTGCGGAATGTGACGCCCTACAAAGAGCTGGATTTCGCCAAAACCAATTTCATCGCCAATGTTTCGCACGAGCTGAAAACGCCTATTTCTTCCATTAAGATTACATTGGACCTCCTGCGCAACGAGCGCGTCGGCGATACGAACGAGGAACAACGCGGCCTGCTCGACAGCATTCGCGAGGACGCCGACCGCCTGCTGAAAATTACCGGCGAACTGCTGAATATCACCCAGGTAGAAAGCGGAAAAATACAGCTCAATATCGCCGGCACCTCGCCGCGCGAAATCGTGCAGTATGCCATCGCCGCCAACGAAATGCAGGCCGAAAGCCGCGATATCCGCTTGCAGGTGGAGGAAAACGAGATCCATACCCCCGTGCTCGCCGATTCGGAAAAGACGGCATGGGTGCTTACAAATCTCATTTCCAATGCGATACGCTACTCCTACGACCATTCCATTATCCGCATTTCGCTCGAAGAGCATGAACAGGGAGTGCGCATTGCTGTGACGGACAGCGGCCAGGGTATTTCGCAGGAATATAAAGAGAAGATTTTCGACCGGTATTTCCGTGTTCCCGGATCGTCGCGGGAAGGTACCGGCCTGGGCCTGGCGATCAGCCGGGAATTTATGGAGGCCCAGGACGGTACGCTTACGGTGGAAAGCGAGTTGGGGGCGGGGAGTACGTTTACGATCGGGCTTAAAAAGGCCGTGTAGGCGTTACTCGATCACCCGCACGCCTACGTATGAGGACGCGTCGCCCGAGAGGTAAACCCGGTGCGTCGCCTTTTGGAAATCCGCTTCCGTTGCTTTGTAAATGTTGACAAATTTCTGGGGGCTGCGGTCGACGAGCGGAAACCACGAGCTTTGCACCTGTACCATGATCTTGTGCCCTTTCTTGAAGCGGTGCGCGGCGTCCTGCATATCGAATTTCACGTTTTCGACCTTACCCGGCGCCATCGGCTCAGGTTTGGAGAAGCTTTTGCGGAACTTAGAACGCATCACTTCGCCCCGTACCAGGAGCTGGAAGCCACCCATTTTCATGTTTGGGTTAATGGGGCTATCGTTCGGTGCGTCGCCGGGGTACACGTCGATCAGTTTTACGACAAAGTCGGCGTCGGTGCCGGTAGTCGATACGAACAGGTCTGCGAACACGTTGCCGGAAATCGTCACATCTTCTTTCAGAACCTCCGACTCGTACACGAGTACATCCGGGCGTGAGGCGGTGAAGCGCTGGTCTTCATACATAAAATCGCTGCCGCGGATAATGCGGATCTCGGAGGTGTACGGCACCGGTTTGTCGGGATCGCTGAGGTATTCGTGGAATGCCGGTTTGCCGCCCATTTGCATGGTCGTCATCGTCGGCGAGAACGACAATGTGCCGTCAGGGTGCAGGTACAGCTTCTTTTCTACCGTGTTTTTGGGCGGCCATTGGTCGTATTTGCGCCACTCGTTCGCGCCGGTTTCGAAAATGTATGCTTTGGGCAGTTTCGGATCGGGCTGGTCTTTCAGGTAATGGTTAAACACAGGCAACTCGATCTCTTGTTGGTAAAAATTACTCGTTTTGGCCCCGAAACGGATATTTCCGAGAGACTCGCCCGTACCGCGCGCCCAGCCCCCGTGAATCCAAGGGCCCATAATGAGCCAGTTGGGCGTTTGCGTATTTTGCGTGGAAACGGCCTGGTAGGTTTTGAGCGGTCCGTATAGATCTTCCTGGTCGAACCAGCCTCCCACGACCATCACCGCCGGTTTCACGTTCTTCAAATGCGGCACCGGGGTACGCGCTTTCCAGAAATCGTTGTAGGTTTCATTTTCCATCATCTGATTCCAGATGCGGTTCTGGCCTTTGAAAATCTGCGCGTCGAAATTCTTCAACGGCCCCATTTTCTTGTAAAACTCATACGAATCCGGCGTGCCGTAAGCGGAATACTGCGGCGTACCCTTCGGCGTAGGCGCTGGCCGCGGCGCACCATACGACGACAGGAATGCAAATGTGCCCATCAGGAAAAACGCGCCGTTATGGTGGCGGTCGTCGCCCATAAACCAATCGGTCACAGGCGCTTGCGGCGAGGCGATTTTCAAAGCGGGGTGCGCTTCCACGGCCGTCATCGTTGCGTAGTAGCCCGGTGCCGAAATGCCCCAGGTGCCTACTTTGCCATTATTTCCTTTGATGTTTTTGATGAGCCACTCAATGGTATCGTACGTGTCCGAGCTCTCGTCGATGTCGGATTTACTCTTTTTTGATGGGATGAATGGGCGGTAGGCCTCGAAATCGCCTTCGGACATATATTTCCCGCGCACATCCTGGTACACGATAATGTAGCCGTCACGCGCGAAGAGCATGCTTGGCCCGAGCTGTGTTTTATACAAATCCTCTCCATAGGGCACAACACTATACGGCGTACGGTTGAGCAGGATCGGGTAGGTTTTACCGGCGGAAATGTCTTTGGGGACATAAATGGAGGTAAACAGCTTGACGCCGTCGCGCATCGGCACCTGCCGTTCCATCTTCGTGTAATGCGTGCGGATGTAGAGGGAATCTTCTTTCGGAGCGGTTTGCGCGGAGGCGTTTCCGCAGATTAGGACCAGCAGCAGGACGGCCGCCAGCCAGCCCGATGCCTCTTTCAAGGAGTGAAGTAATGTGTTTTTCAAGACGGTTGCAGGATTAGTTTTTAGCCAATTTAATATAAAAACCTTCAAATATGGCCTTCGGACGCGTATTAATGGCAATTGGCATAGCCATTCATCACAAGATCGTTGCATTTTGCAAACCAGTACTGTATATTGCATAGTACCTTGTAAAACAATTTTTAGCCATGAAAATGAAGTACCTTTTAAGCGCATTGGCCATTGCCGCATTGCTCACATCCTGCCGCCATTCAGGCGAAACTTACATTAAAGTGAAGGACACGGACGATTATTACCGTTTTTCGGCCGCCTTCAATGAGGATTTGTCGCCGCGGATCGGGAAGTTCATCAGCGAGGAGGTGTCGCCGATTCATATCAACCCGGAAATTGATTCCAAAGTCATCACGGTACTCAGCGATCAGACGAAGCTCACCGTGGAGACGTCGCCGGGGGAAGTGATGGTTTTTCTCAAAAAGGACGAGAACGGGCCCGCCTCCTACCACCGGGTGAAGAATATGTGTGAGGGGATCAAGGAGATTATCGGGGGAAAATAGCCGCAAGAATGCCATCGGGCGACCGAGGACCTATGTCCAAAAATTTCTATTTTTGGCTTATCCATCGGACTGGTTACAAATGACTTCGAACGCATTCAGCGGTTTTTACCACAAACACAGGCAGGAGATCCTCTACGGGGTATCGCTTGCTTTGTTGTTGTTCCTGCTCAGATGGCTGGAATTGCGGTTCCTGATCCTCGACCATATCATCGAAATCTACGTCGGCGCCATTGCCCTGCTCTTTACCGGGCTGGGCATCTGGCTGGCGCACAAGCTCACTACGCCCAAAGTCGAAACGCGGATCGTGGAGCGCGAGGTTTTTGTGACGGCGGGAGGGGAGTTTACCGTCAACGAAGGGGAGCGGATGCGGCTCGGAATCAGCCAGCGCGAGCTCGAAGTATTGCAGCTTGTGGCCCAGGGCCTGAGCAACCAGGAAGTGGCCGAGCGGCTGTTTGTGTCGCTGAATACTGTGAAAACGCATTCGTCACGGATATTCGAAAAGCTGGAAGTACGCAGCCGTACCCAGGCCGTGGAACGTGCAAGGCGGCTGCGGCTCATCGCCTGAAAGCAGGGGAAGATGTCAGGTATTGTCGGGTGTTGGTAGGAATTGCTGTATGACACCACTTGACTTAATGACTACTCCGGAGATAAAAGGTAGATATCTTCAAGACCCCAAAACGCTAAATCACCCGAAAGTATGACGCGAAAACGGCCATCGCACTTCAATTTCGCAGTATTATCGGACAACTAATCAAATTGATATGAACAGGATTATCGTTATCTGCGGATTGATTTCGGGTGTGGTGGTATCGACTTTCATGGTCGCGTCCATGGCGGTTTGCTACCAGAAGGAGAGTTTCGAAGGCAATATGCTGCTGGGCTACGCCGCCATGCTGCTGTCGTTTTCCCTGGTTTTTGTGGGGATCAAAAACTACCGCGACAAGTACAGCGGCGGCTCGGTGTCTTTCGGAAAGGCATTTAAGATCGGGCTGTACATTACATTGGTTGCCTCGACGGTGTATGTGATCGTCTGGCTGATCGACTACTACTTTTTCATCCCCGACTTTATGGACAAATACACGGCGCATTTGCTGAAAGAGTTCCAGGCCAAGGGCCCGACGGCTGCCGAGCTCGATGCCAAGGTGACCGAGCTGGCCGGGTATAAGGAAATGTACCAAAGCCCGGTGATGGTGATCCTCTGGACGTACGCCGAAATCCTGCCGGTAGGGCTGGTGGTCACGCTCATTTCCGCATTGATCCTTAAAAAGCCAGGGGCAGACGCGCGGCCGGCTTAGCGGAGATTGATCAGTTTAAAACTAATACTACGAAAAAGGGTTTGTGTTTCGAAGGTTTTTAGCTATAATCGCCTGAAAATCTTTAAGTAACACAAACCCTTCCACTTTGTGAAAAAAATCTACCTCCTGCTAGTAGCATTGCTGCCGCTTGCCAGCTGGGCGCAATGCCCCACCGATCTCGTCATCAACGATCAGGCTACGCTCGACAATTTCGTCACGAACAATCCCGGCTGCGTCAATTTGCCGGGTAATCTGGTTATTGAAGGGGCTGATATTGTGGATATTGGTGCCCTAAGCACGCTCACGAGCGTCGGCGGGAGTATCACCGTCCGCAACAATGCGCTGCTTACTACGCTTACCGGCCTTGGGAATATCGTTTCGGCTGGTTCTTCGGTGAAAATATATAGTAATCCGTTACTCGAAAACCTCGACGGGCTGCAAAGCCTCACGGCAGTGACGGGCAGTCTCGTGATCGATACGAATGCCGTGCTGAAAAACGTGGCGGGAATCAGGAATGTCGTTTCCGTGGCCGATTCGCTTGTGATTGCCATGAGCGATTCGCTGAAATCGATCGGCGACCTCACAATCGCTTCGGTGGGCTCGGTCGTTGAGATTTATAATAACCCGGCATTGGAAAGTCTGGCGGGGCTCGAAAGCCTTACCGCGGTGCCCGGCGACCTCATCGTTGACGGCAATCTCATCCTGCAAGACCTGGCCGGCATCGCGAATATCAGCTCCGTCGGCGGCTCGCTGATCATCGGCACCACCGATTCGCTGAGGTCCATGACCGATCTTGGTATCGTGACGGTGGGAAATGCCTTGCGCATCGGGTATAATAATCAGCTTGCTTCGCTGGCCGGGCTGGAAAATATCACACAGATCAATGGGGACCTGGAAATTACCAATAACCTTGTTATCAAAAGCTTAACTGGGTTGGAGGGGCTGGTTTCCGTCGAGGGGAATGCTTACGTCGATTTCAACGACAGCCTCGTGAACCTGCAAGGCCTCAATCAGCTGACGTCCATTGGCGGGGAGCTTTTCCTGGAATATGACCTGATGCTGGAAAGCCTGAGCGGTCTGGAACAGCTGGCTTCGATCGGCAGCCATCTCACCATTGCCGATACCGATTCACTGACGGACCTTTCGGCGCTTGCTAACCTGTCGTCGGTCGGAGGCGGATTTTATTTGTTTGGTAACCTGGTGCTTAAGTCGCTGGACGGGATGCAGAATGTGCCGTCGTTCGGCAATGAAATGGTGATCACATTCAACCCTTCGCTAGAAAGCCTGGATGGATTGGACGGCTTGACTTCCATCGGCGATCTCGGTGCGCAGATCGTTTTCAATTTTTCATTAAAAAACCTGGACGGATTGTCCTCTCTGAATGCGATCGACGGCGATTTGATGATATTGTACAACTTTGCGCTGTCGAGCATTTCCGGGCTGGGTAATCTCCAATCGCTGGGGACCGGGGGCGCGCTGGTCGTCGTAGCAAACGACTCCCTGCCCGATCTTCAGGGGCTAGCCGGCCTCACGACCGTGTACCAGCTTTTCGTGGAAATGAATCCCAGCCTAAAATCCCTGTCGGGCCTGGATAACCTCATTTCGATCACCGATTCTTTGTCGATTTCTTATAACGACAGCCTCGCCAACCTGGATGGCCTGGCTGCATTGCAAAGCATTGGCGGCGGGTTGCTGATGACCGAGGATTCGCTGCTGACATCGCTTGCCGGCCTGAGCAGCCTGAACTCGATCGGCGGGACGATCACGATCGTGGACAATGCGGTATTGGAAACCTGCGCGACGACGAAGTTTTGCTACATCCTGAAAACAAAAGCATTCGAAGATGTCCTGATCGAAAACAACCTGGGCAACTGCGGGACGCGAGAAATGGTAGACCTCGCTTGTATCCAGCTACCGGTCACATTGATTTCTTTCTCGGTAAAAAAGGAAGGACGAACGGCGAGACTGGAATGGTCCACGAGCGAGGAAACCAATAGCGATTACTTTGAAATTCAACGAAGCAATAACAGCGGCAAGTCGTGGGTGGCAGTAGGTAAAACGGCAGCTGCCGGAGAAAGTGCCGTCGTAAAAGCCTACTCTTTTATCCATTCAAATCCACTGAACGGCATTAACCTGTACCGGCTTAAAATGGTGGACCAGGCATCAGGCGGCAATGCGGGTGCATTCGCATTGAGCAGTATTCAATCGGTACGTTTCGATGAGATTCCGGTTTTGGAAATATACCCCAATCCGGTAGCCGCCAGCCTGATCGTCCGGCCTGTGAACGGCATCATCCGGGAAGTTGCATTGTACAATGCGGCCGGCAAATGCGTGGTCGTGCGATCGCTGAATACGGTGTCGTCACGGCAACCTGCAACGATCGATACGAGCCATTTGCCGGGCGGGCTATATGTGGCCAAAGTCGCGTACGCGGACGGGGCCGTGCATACGGGCAGGTTTGTCAAGAAGTAAGCAGGTTAATGGATCGCCAGCTTTTTCACCGCGTTCCGGCCGTTTACGTTCACTTTTAACAAATAAATGCCCGCTCCGAGCTGGCTGGGCAGGAATGTGGCGGGCGTCTGGCTGATCGTCATTTTCCGCGTATCCAGCGTCCTGCCCGACACGTCGGTGAGCGTCAGTTCGGCTGTCTGCATCGTCTGCCCGGTCGTGCGGATCTGCATCTGTCCGGCCGACGACGGATTGGGAATGATTTCGATTTGCAGCGAAATGTCCGGCTCGGCGGCGAGGATCGGGTCGTTCAGCCTTACCGAAACTATCCGTGAGTAAATCGCGCGGCCATCCAGTGCCACGAGCGCGAGCCGGTAGTAGTATGTCGGGCCGGCCGGAAGTGTTTGCGCCTGGTCGTCGGAAAATGCGTAATTCCGCAGGACCTGCGAGTTGGTAAGGCCGGTGACTTTGCCTATTTCGGTGAAGTTTTGCCCGTCATTGGAGCGCTGGACGGCATAATGCGCCAGATCCGTTTCGGTCTCCGAGGACCATTTCACGGTAACTACATTTTGTGCACCCACCTCCGCCGTGAGGCTGACTAATTTCGCAGGATCGGCCAGGGGCACTTTGACATGGAATACATCCTGAATGCAATTCTTCGCATCCTTCACGATATAGTCCGCTGATTTGGCCGGCGTTACGGTAATAGAGCGCGTTTTAGAACCATTATTCCAGACATAATCCCCTATAAATGAAGCTTTCAGCTCGATGGACTGGTCCCGGACGAGCTCGTGTGTAGTTTCCCTGTTCACGCCCTTTTCCATTGTAAACTGGTCGCGGATGATACCGTCGGCGGCAATCCACTTCAAATCCAGCCGGTTGGCTTCTACTTCGAGCATCAGCGCCCCGCCGTGCTCGGCGTCGGAATGGTACATAGCCTTGTGCGGGAAGTCGGGCTTGGGATTGCCCAGCTGCCCGCCCGAACCGGCCACCACATATACCGTCCCGGGGCTTTGCGGGCTGTTTTTAATGTAAGGGCACGATTTGTCGGAACCATCATACCGGGCGGAAGAGGCATCGATGACGTGTTTGGAGGCGTCGAATGTGCTGCTGTACCCGTAATGCCCGCCCATCAGGCGCGAGCGCTCGTACACGTGGCTGTGCCCGCAGATGATCAGGTCTACGCCCAGGCGTTCGAGAATGCGGATGAAGTTCTGGCGGATGGCCGTCATTTCCGGGTCGCCGTCCGATTCGCGCGAGCCTTTCGAATAGGGCGGATGGTGCCAGTACGCGACTACCCAATCCTTGTTTTTATTGGCCGCGAGATCCTTTTTGATCCATTGCACCTGCCGGCCGAGCGTATCGTAAAGCCGCGTCGAATTATCCTCCCGGCCGTACGAATCGAGGGAAAGAAAATGCACATTTCCATAATCGAACGAATAGAACGATTCCGTGCCCGAAGGCTCGCCGCCTGCTTCGCCTTTGGTCGGCATGGTGAAAACGTCATAATACGGTACCTGGTGGTCGTCCTGGCGTGCGGGATTGTCGTTGTCGTAATCGTGGTTGCCGGGAGAGGGGAAGAGCGGGTAATGTTTGAGCAGGTTATCCTTGTAGCGGTTAAAAAAATTGGACTGGTACTCGGCATCACGGCCGAAGGAATAGGCGTTATCGCCCAGCAACAGCCACGCATTCATGTAATTGGAGCCGAGATAGCCCATCATTCTCGCCCTCACCTCGTCCTGGATCACGGAATTGGTGCCGCAGTCGCCCAACAGGCCGAAGCGGTATTTGCCGGGCTTGCCCGCCACGGCGGCGGTTTGGAAATAGTTGTCGTCGCCGGACTGCAATGTTCCGCTTTGCGAACCAATGGAATAGTAATAGCGCGTCTCGGCTTGCAGACCCGTGATTTTCACCTCGTGCTCGGTCTTCGGGGTATTGTCGGTAAATGTCTGCCCGAGCGACTGTGAATTGCTCCCGATTTTGACGACGGAGTCCGACGGCTTATCGGTACGCCAGCGGATGACGATGCTCGTGGGCGTGGCCACTTGCAGGTACGGGCCGCGCAGGAGGGTGCCCTGGCCGTGGGCGGCGATCGATGTCAGGAAAAGGAGGAAGGCGAGTAAATATGTTTTCATAGACGGTCGGTGAGCGAATGTAAAAAGGCAATGATGTCGGATTTTTCCTCGTCCGAAAGATTCAACGGTGCAGCGGGCAATGTCTGGTCGGGAATATCGAGGCCGAGGCCCGCGCCGCCGCCTTTGTCGTAAAACTCCATCACCTTTTCCAGACTTCCAAACGAACCGTTATGCATATAGGGAGCGGTTACGGCGGCATTCCGGACGGTGGGTGTTTTGAATGCGCCGCGGTAGTAGGGGGTAGGCCGGGTTTCGAAGCGCCCCTGATCGGTGTCTGGTTTGGGGTTCACCAGATCTTCCGTTAGGGTGGTACCCAGGATCTCAAACTCCGTGAGCGTGTACGTGGGCGGAATGAGGCCATTGAAAAGCGGCGCGAAATGGCACGTACCGCATTGCGCCTTGCCCATAAACAGGTTGAAACCATTCACCTGCCGGCCGTTCAGCGCGTTTTTATCCCCTGCCAGGTAGCGGTCGAAATCGGAGCGGAAGGGGTGCAACGTGCGCACGTAGGCGGCAATGGCTTTGTAGATCACGGTATCGTTCAAGGTCCTGCGATGTGGCGCCACCTCGCGGATCAGACGGCGATAGGGCTGTTTTCTGGCCATTTTCCGGATCAACTCGGCGGGTCGGCCGTTCATTTCAAGGCTGTCGTGGATCACGGTACGGACCTGGTCTTCCAGGCTTTTGGAGCGCCCGTCCCAGAACTGCGCGTGCTGGAATGCACTATACAACAGGGAAGGCGCATTACGGCGTACCGCCTGGCCGGGGTGAATGCCGATGCTTTTGGGCAGGCCGTCGGTAAAATGCAGGGCCGGGTTATGGCAGGAGGCGCAGCTGCGGGTGCCGTTGGCGGATAGGCGCGTTTCAAAAAACAGCATTTCTCCCAGTTTCGCCCATGCAGAATCCCCGGTTTTATGTTGGGCAAAAGCGGCCGGCGTGAATGCATCGGGACTGAAAATGTTTTTGGCCCGATAATTCAAAACACCTTTTTCATTGATTTCCAGACCCATTCGGCTGATCATCCGGCCGAGGTGTTCCTGCAAGGGCAATGCATATCGGGTCAGAAAGTACAACCGGTCGAATGTGTCGAAATTGTTGTTTTTGGCTAACAAAACCTGGCAGCTTGCCAGAAACTTCCATACGATGTCATCCTTGGCATGCGCCATGTAAGGTTTCAGCACGGCGTCGATCACCATCAGCGACTCTCGCCCTTCTTCCAGCCCGCTTTTCAGCAGCGGCGCGTCGAAACCGGTAATACTGAGCGTTATAACCCTGATCAGTTCCAGGCGCACGCTTTCCAGCACCTGCGCGTCGGTGGCTTTGAAATGGTAGAGCAATGCGGGCAAATCCTCCGCCGATGTTTCCAGGAAGCGGCATTGTTGCAGGAGCTCCGCCTGATGCGTGGCGGGGTCGTCGAACAGCAGCGCTTCGATGTATTGCAGGCCGGTCGGTGCGGCATATTCGAGGTGTGGTTCCTCGATTTCGTTCTTCGGCGGGCGGTTGTAAATGCGGGAAGAGGTAAAAAAGAAGTATTCCAAAAAGAAGGCAATGCGCTTGTAGGCCACACGTGCATCTTTCAGCTTTTCCTTCGCGTTTTCAATGCTACGGGCATCGGTAGAATCGATTAGCTCCACAGCCATGCGCATTTCCTTCGTGCGCGCGGCGAACGCCCGGGCGTCTGTGCGGAAAAGTTCGGTGCAATTGTCCACGCCGATCGACCGCTCTTCCGATGCGGCGGCAAGCAGTAGCAGCGCCATACACAATGCAAGGACTTTCCGCATCGGGGAAAAGGGTTTGGGAAACGACGCAAGATACGAAACGGCTTTGAAACCGGTACGGGCAACTGTCGCGAATAAAACTTAAATTGCCGCCTCTGACCCATTCCCGGATTACGCATGCACGGTTCATTTCCCCGGCTCGACATTGGCCCGCTTTCCGAATACCGCGAAGACCATTTTATGATCGCGCGTTTTTCGGACTATGTTCACGAACACCAGAGCCTGGTTTTTCCGCACCGCCACAGCTTCTACCACCTGGTACTTTTCACCGAAGGCAGCGGGAGGCATACCATTGATTTTCACCATTTTCAAGCCGAGCCCGATCAGATTTACTTTATGATCCCCGGTCAGGTACATACCTGGGATTTTGAAGCGGGTATGGAAGGTTATGTCGTCAATTTTTCGGATTCGTTCTTTACATCGTTCCTGCTACAACCCGAATACCTCGATACCTTCTCGTTTTTCGACCAGGATAGCAGTAATAATGTGCTCAAAATCAGTGAGAATGTAAGGGAGCGTATTGGGCAGCTTTTTGAAGAACTGCTCGCGCAGAATGCGCGTGCTACCCATTGGCGGGATGATATGGTGCGGGTTCTGCTCCTGCAAATTTTTCTGATTATCGAACAAAGCGATGCGGTAGATCGCAGGAAAAGCGCGGCGAAAGGGAAGAATGCGACGGTTAGGAATTTCATCCGCCTCATCGACAAGCATTACGATAAGGTGCGGCTGCCCGGCCAGTATGCCGACATGCTCAACGTGACGCCCAACCACCTCAATGCATTGTGCAAGGAACACATGGGGATGCAGGCCGGCGAACTGATCCGCAACCGGATCGTGCTGGAAGCGAAACGGTTACTGATCAATCTGGATCTGACCGTTTCGGAAATCGCTTATAGGCTGAATTTCAATGACAATTCTTATTTCACCAAGTTCTTCCGGAAAGAGACCGGCATGACGCCGGAAGATTTCCGGAAGAGCCCGGCTATATGACCGCTCCCTAGGACGATTGTTCCTCCGACGGGATCGGCTTGATAAACAATGCGAGCCACGTTCTGCGCGCCATGCGGTAGAAAAGCGGGGTCAGGATGACGAGGATCGGGATGATGCTTACGAGGAAATAGTCGAGATATTCTCGGAAAAGGTTAACAAAAATCAGGAAGAAGATCACCATAAACGCCACGTAAAATGCGTAGCTGATGTACAATGCTCCCTGATAGAAACCCGGCTCCGGCACGAAATCGGCACCGCAGTGCGAGCAGTAGCGGTTCATTTTGTCGAAATTCCGGAGGTTATAGGCGCTTTTGGTGATGAAAAAATCACCCTGGCCGCATCGGGGGCATTTGTTGAATAAAACGCTGTATATTTTGTTGGGCTTTGCCATGATCTTACTGTTTTAAACGCACTACAAATTTCCTCACAAACCAGTTTAAAAAGAAAGACTGAATCCTGCTTTTATGGTATAAATCAACGATTGCTTCCGAAACCTAGCCCAGACTATTGATGAATGCGGCCATTTGGATGGTGTTCAGCACGTGGTCTGTCCGCAAATGCGTCATGGCATAGTGTGGCATGAAAGGCATCTGCGCCGTGTCGGGATCCTGCACAACAGCCGTGCCACCGGCATTTTTAATGGCGGCCAAACCCTCGGTACCGTCCTCGTTGGCGCCGGAAAGCAGGATACCGACCAACCCGCGGCCATACACCTCCGCCGCCGACTCGAAGGTAACGTCGATGCTTGGCCTGCTGAAATGTACTTTTTCCGAATAGTCGAGCGAGAACGTGCGGTCGTGTTCAATGAGCAGATGGTAATCGGCAGGGGCAAGGTAAATGGTGCCCGGCACAATGGGCTCCTTGTCCTCGACCTCGTGCGTAGGGTTCAGCGTCTTGGAACCCAGCAGGTCGGAAAGCGACGAATCGCCCGAACTGCGGCGGTGCAGGATCAATGCCAGTGGGAAAGGCAGGTCGGTGCGCAGAAGCGGAAGCAGTTTGAAAAGTACTTCCAGACTGCCGGCCGAGCCGCCGATCAGCATGAGTTCACAGGTAGCGGTCAGGAGATTTTCTTCCATATTTTTTCCCTGTTCAGTTGCTTGTACTTGTTTTGTACAACCGAAAATTTCAACGTTTCCTTCGTACCCAGCGCCAGATATCCCAATGTTCCCAGGCTTGCGTCAAAAAGCTGCAAAACCCTGTCCTGCAAATCTTTATCAAAGTAAATAAGCACATTTCGGCACAGGATCAGGTCAAATTCGTTGAACGAACTGTCGGACACGAGGTTATGCGTCGAAATGATGATCTTCTCGGAAAGCTCGGTATCAAACTTCGCCTGGCCATATTGCGCCGTGTAATAACCCGAAAAATCATGGGTACCGCCCGAAGCAATGTAGCTTTCGGAGTACTGCTTCATCGAATTAAGCGGGAATATGCCTTTTCTGACCTTTTCCAATACGCTGGGGTTGAGGTCGGTAGCGTACAGGAGCGACCGCCGCAGCAGGTTCGCTTCTTTGAGCAGGATCGCCATCGAATACACCTCCTCGCCCGTGGAGCAGCCCGCGTGCCATACGCGTATGAAGGGTTTGGTGCCCAGTACGGGCAGCACATCTTCGCGCAATGACTTGTAAAATGCCGGATCGCGGAACATTTCCGTCACATTCACCGTGATTTCCTCGACGAACCTTTTGAGGTAGGCGGGATCGTTGCGGACGCGGTACCGGAGCTCGGCGAAGCTCGGGAATTTGTCGAGCGAGCACAGCCGCACCACGCGGCGTTTCAGGGAAGCCCTTGAATACCGCGTAAAATCGTATCCATAAAGATCGAACAGGTCGTTCAGCAAAAGATCGATGTCATCCTCTTCTATCATGGATTCAGATAGCGCTAAGTATTCTCAATAGCTTGTCGACATCGATCGGTTTGGAAATGTAATCGTCGGCCCCGGCCTCGAAACATTTTTCCCGGTCGCCCACCATCGCCTGCGCCGTCACCGCGATGACGGGCACCGATTGGCGGTTTTCGAGAATTTTAATGCGGGGAATGGCCTCGTAACCATCCATTTCCGGCATCATCATATCAATCAGCACGGCGTCCACCGCCTGAGGTGTAGACAGAATTTCCAGCGCTTCGGCAGCGCCGCCGCAGGAAATGCAGTCGAAACCCTTGGATTTCAGGGTCGCTTTGAGCGCGAAGATGTTGCGGGCATCGTCGTCGACGATCATGATCTTTTTCTTTTCCATCGTGAAGGGTCAGGATTTTTCGTAAAGCCAGACGCGCAGGAGCGACATCAGCTGATCAATATCAACCGGTTTGGTAATGTAGTCGGATGCGCCCGCATTGATGCATTTCTCGCGGTCGCCGGTCATGGCCTTGGCGGTCACGGCGATTACCGGCAGGTTGCGCCATTGCGGGTTTTCGCGGATGCGCTTGGCGGTTTCGTACCCATCCATTTGCGGCATCATCATGTCCAGCAGCACCACATCCACGCCGGGGTTTTCCTGTAATTTTTGTAGCGCCTCCTTGCCGTCCAGCGCCGTAATGACGTTCATTTTATAGTTTTCCAATGATTTGGAAAGTGAGAAAATATTCCGGACGTCGTCGTCGGCAATGAGTACTGTTTTGTTATTCAGGATCTCGCCCAGGCCGCCCAGCTTGCGCGCATCGGAGGTTTGGCGGGCATTTTTCTTGTTCTCTTCCACCACGTGCAGGAACAGGGATACCTCGTCGAGCATGCGCTGGTAAGAATGCGCGGTTTTCACGATGATCGAATCCGCATACTGTTTGATGCGCAATTCTTCGGTCATCGAAAGGCTTTTTCCTGTGAAAATAATGATCGGAATGTGCTCGAAACCAGGGTTTTTCTTCGCTTCTTCCAGCATATCATAGGCCTTCTTGTCGGGAATGCCCATGTCGAGGATCACACAGTCGACCTCGTTGTTCGACAACGCGCTGATGCCTTCGTTGATATCGCTTTTCAGCTCCGAATGGATTTCAAATGTGCCCAGGAAGTAGGCCAATGCCTTGGCATGCATCGAATTATCCTCGACGATCAGTACCTTTTTAGACTTTTTACTGATCACATATTCGATCTTCCTGAAAATTTCGTCCATCTTTTCTACCGCCACCGGTTTGTCGATGAAATCGATCGCGCCTTTTTGCAGGCTCTCGGTTTTCATCCGGTGCGACGACATGATATGCACCGGGATATGCCGTGTTTCGGGATCGTTTTTCAGCTGGTCCATCACCTCCCAGCCGCTTACGATCGGCAGCTGGATGTCTAGCAGGATACCCATCGGCCTGAACGTCCGCGCCAGTTCGAGGCCCTCGTCGCCACGGACGGCCACGATGCCTTTGTAACCCTGTTTGCGGGTATAATCCAATAGTGATTTGGCAAAAAACGTATCATCCTCGACGATCAGGATCGACTTGTCGTTCGCGCTGACCGTCAGCCGGTCGTCCGGGATGGCTTCCGGGATTATGGTGCTGATAAACCGGCTTTCCGGCTTGGCTGCCGTTTTCGGGAGTGATTCCTCCTGGTGGTTGCCGAAAATACTGGTCGTTTCGGTGTCGGTAATGCCATATAGCGGCCTGATCGGCACAAAAAGGGTAAACTCGCTCCCTTGGTTCACAATGCTTGTCAGTGATATTTCTCCCCCCAGCAGCTTCGCCAGTTCGCGGCTGATGGACAGCCCGAGCCCGGTACCACCGTACTTGCGCTTGGTTGAACCATCGGCCTGCTGGAATGCCTCGAAAATGTGCTGCTGTTTTTCAGGCGCTACGCCAATGCCCGTGTCGCGGACGGAAAAACACAACATTTTCTCATTGCCCTCGTGCACTTTTACGGCAATGTCCACTGAGCCGTGCGAGGTGAATTTCAATGCATTGGAAACGAGGTTTTTCAAAATCTGCTCCATCCGCATTTTGTCGGTTTCGAGGATCGGCGGTGTACCGTCGGCGATCGTCACCGAGAAATCCAAGCCCTTTTCGCGGGCAATGGGCGCGAAGAGGCCTTTCAGGTCGTCGCAAATCTCCTTCACGGAAACCGTCACGTAGTCGAGCTCCATTTTCCCCGCTTCGATTTTCGAAAGATCGAGGATTTCGTCGATCAGCCCCAGCAGCCCGTTCCCCGACGATTGGATCACCGTAGCGTATTCGATTTGCTCGGAGGTCAGGTTATCATCGTCGTTTTCGGACAATAGTCGGCTCAGGAGGAGGATCGAGTTCAGCGGCGTCCGCAGCTCGTGCGACATATTGGCGAGGAACTCGGATTTGTACCGCGTGGTCAGTTCCAGTTCTTCGGCTTTCTTTTGTATTTCAATGTTCTTTTCTTCCAGCAGGCCGCTTCTTTCCTCTAATTCCTCATTGGTCTGCTGCAATTCTTCCTGCTGCACCCGCAACTCTTCCTCCGACGCCTGCAATTTCTGCGACTGCGCTTCGAGTTCGGCATTCAGGTTTTCCAGTTCGTTATGCTGGGTCTGGAGTTCCTCGGCCTGGGCCTGCGTTTCTTCCAGGAAGTTCTGCAGTTTCACATAATCCAATGCCGAGTTGACGCCACTCGCCATGGTTTCCAGGTTGTCTTCCAGGAAGCGCATGGTCAGTTCCTCCGGCGTTTTCAGGAAGCCCAGCTCGATCACGCCAATGCATTCGTAGGAATATACCAGCGGCAGGATCGCCAGCGCCGCCGGGCTTGCCTCGCCCAGGCTGGATTTTACTTTGAGATAATTCTGGGGCACATCGCGCACGAGCAATGGCTTTTTCGTATCGATCACCTGGCCTGAAAGCCCTTGCCCGGCGGTAATCTCGGAAGGTGCCCCTTCCGCGGCAAAGCTGCCTGTTAATGTGAAATTCCAGTCGGTATCGAGGATGTAAATGGTGCCCAGGTGCGCGCCGGAATAGGCGGTAAGCGTATTGATCAGGTTCGAAGCGAGCTTTTTCAGCACACGCTCTCCCCGGATGGCGTCGTTGATCTGTACTTCGCCGGCTTGCAGCCAGTTCTGAATGCTCAGGTCGCTGAATGTCTGTTCGAGCGAGCCCGCCATGGAGTTCAATGCCGTGGAAATGCGGCCCAGTTCGTCGTCGGTATTGTCCCCGCTGCGGGCCGTGTAATCGCCGGCGGACACCCGCTGGGTCACCTGCTCGATGTGGCCGATGCGGCGGTTGGTATCGGCATATTTCTCTTCATCGAGGAGCTGCTGCGCTATGCGCTTGCTCATGTCTGCGCGAATGCGCAGATAGGATGAAATGGTGATCAGGATCGAAATCAGCGCTGCTGCTACGAGCAGGATAGGCGTGTATTTAATGTAGATCTGCTGTTGTTCCAGCCGATCGTTCAGCATCTTGGTTTCCTCTTGCTTAATGCGCTCGGTCGCCATGCGCAGATCGTCCATGATCTTCTTACCGCGGACCATTTCGCGCAGCCGGCTCTCGGTATCGCTCACGAAGTTGGCATTCTTCTTCGCCATATCGATGATATTCTGCATTTGCCCGAATTTCGCCTCGTACAAAGCTTTTACTTCCCGCAGGTTTTTCTGCTGGATCGGGTTGTCGGCTGTCAGTTCCAGCAGGTTGTTGTAGCTATCGGTCGTTTTTTCGTAAGCGCCCTCGTAAGGTTCCAGAAACTGCGATTCGGCCGTGATCAGAAAGCCGCGCTGCCCTGTTTCGGCGTCTTTCATGTGGGAAATGATCGCTTCCGCCTCTATCAGCACCTCATTGGTGTGGTTGACGAGCTCCGAATTGTTGATCAGCTTTTGCGTGCTGTAATACGACGCCAGAAGACTGAAAAACAGGAGCAGGATGGAAAACGAAAAAACGATCTGTAACTGCTGGATAATGGAATTGGAAACTTTCTTCATAGGTAAGGGCTACTAATGGTCTGTTTTAATGGGCGCCAGGAAGTGTTCCTGCACAAGCGGCAGGACGAGAATAAACTCCGAGCCCGCGTTTTCGGTGCTGCGGGCGGATATCAGGCCGTTGTGCTTATCCATGATCTTCTTGGCAATGGCCAACCCGATGCCGGTTCCCTCATAGGCGTTCAGGTTGTTGAGCCGTTGAAAAATGACGAAAATCCGGTCGAGGAACTTCTCGTCGAATCCGATGCCGTTGTCGGCGATGGTAATCCGGCAAAACTGGCCATTGGGCGATGCCTGGCCTTCAAAGTCCTTCCGATCGGTGATTTCGTAGCGGATATCGATCGCCGGCGGTACTTCCGGTCGAGAGAATTTCAGCGCATTGCTGATCAGGTTCTGGAATACCTGACGGATCTGGCTGGGAATCGTCTCCACGATCGGAAGGCGATCTTTGCGGATGGTGGCCTTCTTTTCACGAATCGTCTCGTCGAAATCGGCCAGCAGCTCCTCCACCAACGCATCCAGGTCGGTTGGCTGAAAATAGGCTGTTACCGAGAGCCGCGAGTAGTCGAGCAGGTCGCTGATCAGCCTCGACATCCTCGCCGAAGAACTGATCGACCGGTTGAGATAGGAAATCGCCTCATCGTTGCCGGTGAGGTATTTGTCTTTAATCAAATGGCTGAATGTCTGTATTTTGCGTAGCGGTTCCTTCAAATCGTGCGATACTACCCAGGCAAACTGCTGCAACTCGTGGTTGGTCGTTTCCAGCTCCTGGTTTTTGTCCGTCAGCTCCTTCGTGCGCAACTCTACCTTGTGTTCCAGTACCTCGTTGGCCATTTTCTGCTGGTGAATGTCCGTGAAAGTGCCTACCCAGCGCACAATGGCGCCGCCTTGCAGCACAGGGATGATTTTGAGCAGAAAATATTTATAATCGCCCGTTTCGAGGTGTTTCAAACGTATTTCACCCGAGAATTCAAGACCATTTTCAAAATGCTCCTGCCATTGGTCGAAAACCTGGTCGTCAGGGTGAATGTCGGGGAATACGTGGGCGTCTGCCGAATACTGGAACCAATGCTCGTTCACATATTCGATCCGGCCGTCGGTGCGGATGGTAAACGCGATCTGCGGCAGCGATTCGAGGATAAACCGCAGTTCGTCCATGCGCATGGCCAGTTCCTCCTGCGCATGCTTGCGCGTATCGATTTCCTGTCGCAGCGATTCCTGTATCGCTTTCAGTTCCTGTTGCTGTTCGAAAAGGCGGTAGAACGTCTTTACTTTCAGCAACAGAATGTCGGGATCGACGGGTTTGGTCAGGTAGTCGATACCGCCTGACGTGTAGCCTTTTGTGATGAATTTTTTTTCGGTATTCACCGCCGAAAGGAAGATAATCGGGGTGTCGCGCGCCTTGCCGAAGCCTGCAATGGCTTCCGCCACTTCGAAACCGTCCATACCCGGCATCTGGACATCCAGAATGATCACGGAGTACGTCGTGTTCAGCACTTTTTTCAACGCCTCTTCACCGGATTCCGCTGTATCGGTCTTGAAGTTGTGAAGTTCAAGGATTTTTTTGAGCGGTAAAATGTTTTCCGGCCTGTCGTCGACAATAAGGATCATGGTTTCGGGTAAAATTGGGCACTCATCGGGTAAGCATCGCAGCTTGGGGTGTCGGTACAACGGGGTGTATATACGGATACCTCATTCTCGCACAAAAAAAGATAAGTGTGTGTACCAGTGTAGCCGTGTGTGTATACAGACATGCGCTGTAAAAAATTGTACCAAAAGGTGAGAAGAAAGCCGCTTTTGCCGAAAAAATTATTCGATTTCGGGTTGCCTCGCGGCAAGCTCCCGCGCGACGAGTTCTTTCAGTTCCTCCACGTGCTGCTGAATGGTCACCATCGAGTGCAGGAATGGCTTGTTAAAGTCCTCGACGATAGCTTTTTGGTCCTTTTCTTTCGAAAGGGTTATCAGCCGGTCGATATGCGGCTGGTCGGCCGGATCGTATTCGGTGTCTTCGTTAAAGTCCGAGACCTTTTCGAGAAAGCGGAATGTGTCAAGCAGCTGGATGGTGTCCATAAGATCGTAAAATCAGTGTATCCGTGCGGCCGGTGGGGAAATTCTTCCCGGCCCTGGCGGGGCCGCATTGGCATAATTTTGTATCAAAAGCCGTACTAACGTCATTCCTGTTACCCGGCTGCCACCACCGAAACTGCAATCCGCGTTCTGCGGAAGGAGGTCGTAAACGGCGTGTCAAGACTTAAACAGACTGTATATGAAGAAGATTGCCAATAAAAAAGTAGTAGATCAATCCCATGAAAGCAATGTGAAGGTGTACCCGGGAGAACCATACCCGCTGGGTGCTACCTGGGACGGAAAAGGGGTGAATTTTGCGCTGTATTCCGAGAATGCCACAGGTGTGGAACTGTGCCTGTTCGATAGTCCGGATGCCCAATCGGAGCATGTCAAGATACAGATCAGGGAAGTTTCGCACCATGTGTGGCACGCGTATGTGCCTGGCCTGAAACCGGGCCAGCTGTACGGATACCGGGTTCACGGGCCCTACGAACCTACGGTCGGGCTGCGCTTTAATGCCAACAAGCTGCTGATAGACCCTTACGCCAAAGCGATTTCAGGCACCGTCCGCTGGCACGATGCGCTGTTCGGATACAATATCGGCGACCCGGAGGAAGACCTCAGTTTCAGCGAAGCCGACAGTGCGCCGTACATTCCCAAATCCGTCGTGGCCGACCATATGTTCGACTGGGAGGGCGTAGCAGCCCCGGAAATTCCCTACCACGACACCATCATTTATGAACTGCATGTGAAGGGATTTACCCATCTCCACCCCGACATTCCCGAAGAAATCCGCGGTACTTATGCGGGCCTGGCGCATCCCAGCAGCATTGCCTACCTCAAAAAGCTGGGTATCAATGCCGTGGAACTGATGCCCGTGCACCACTTCATTTCGGACCGGCATTTGCAGGAAAAAGGGCTTTCCAACTACTGGGGCTACAATTCCATCGGGTTTTTCGCACCCGATGTCCGTTACAGCAGCGGCGGTACGCATGGCGAACAGGTGAAGGAATTCAAGTGTATGGTGAAAGAGCTGCACAAGGCCGGTATCGAGGTGATCCTCGATGTGGTGTACAACCATACCGGGGAGGGGAACCACCTCGGACCGACGCTCTCATTCCGCGGAATCGACAATATGGCCTACTACCGCCTGATGGACGGCCGCTATTATATGGACTATACCGGTACAGGCAATACGTTGAACGCCAGACTACCCAGTGTGCTCCGGCTGATCATGGACAGTCTGCGCTACTGGATCACCGAAATGCATGTAGATGGCTTCCGTTTCGACCTCGCGTCTACACTCGCCCGTGAGCTGCACGAGGTCGATCGACTGAGCGCATTTTTCGATATTATCCATCAGGACCCCGTGATTTCGCAGGTCAAGCTCATCGCCGAGCCGTGGGACATCGGGTTCGATGGCTACCAGGTAGGGAAATTCCCGATCGGCTGGGCGGAATGGAATGGCCGCTACCGCGATTGTATGCGCGATTACTGGCGCGGCGCGGACAGTATGCTGGCCGAATTCGCCGAGCGATTTACGGGCAGTTCCGATTTGTACAAAGGCGAGGACAGGCGGCCTACCGCAAGCATTAACTTCATCACGGCGCACGACGGGTTCACGCTGAACGATCTGGTGTCGTATAATGATAAGCGTAATGACGAAAACGGGGAGGAAAACCGCGACGGCGAGAGCCATAACCGCTCCTGGAACTGCGGCGAGGAAGGTCCTACGACCAGTGAAGAAGTGATTGAGCTCCGCAACAAGCAGAAACGCAATTTCCTGACGACGCTCTTCCTTTCGCAAGGCGTACCCATGCTCGTGGCCGGCGACGAATGGGGCCGTTCGCAGCATGGTAACAACAATGCCTATTGCCAGGATAACGAGATTTCGTGGCTGAACTGGGACCAGATGGACAATGGCTTACTTGCATTCACTCAAAAGCTGATCGCGTTTTGTAAGGCGCACCCGTCATTCCGGCGCAAGCACTGGTTTCGCGGCATGCCTATCAAAGGCATCGGGTTGGAGGATATCGCCTGGTTTTTGCCGAACGGCCAGGAAATGCCGGAGGAAAACTGGAACCACGACTATGCTAAATCGCTCGGCATATTCCTGAACGGAAAGGGTATCCGGCACATGGACCCGAAAGGTAATCCTATCTACGACGACAGCTTTTACATGATCTTCAATGCGCATTACGAACCCGTGCAATATACATTGCCGCCTGAAAAGTACGGCAGCGAATGGCGAAAGGTGATTGACACGGCCGCCGCCTGCGTGAGCGACGACGGCCAGGTGATACCTCCGGGTGAAAGTTTTGCGGTGGAGAGCCGTTCGATAGTGGTATTCAGGCATGCATTGGAAGAACAAAAAATATGAGTTACGCAGATTTGTTGAAGCTTCGCCCGGGCGTTACGTTCAATGCCGAGGGCGAGGCACAGGTGCTCGTGTGGGCGCCGAAGGCCGAAACGGTACAATTGGTATTTGGTAAATCGCAGCAGCCGCTGGCCCTGGAAAAGCATCCGTATGGTTTTTGGGTGCTGCATACCCGCGCCTTATGGCCCGGCGACCGTTACGGCTTCCTGCTCGACGGCGAAGGCCCTTACGCCGATCCGGCGACCTTGCACCAGCCGGACGGTGTTCACGGGCTATCCGAGGCTTTTGATTTACAGAGATTTACGTGGACGGATAAGGCGTGGCAGAACCCGCATTTGAAAGATTACATCATATACGAACTCCATGCGGGAACGTTTACGTCCGAGGGTTCATTCGCTGCGATCGAAACGAAGCTCGATTACCTCTTGCAGCTGGGCGTGAATGCGATCGAAATCATGCCTTTATCGCAGTTTGCCGGCGATCGCAACTGGGGTTATGACGGCGTGTTTCCGTACAGCGTGCAGCATTCGTACGGCGGTCCCGGCGCATTGCAGCGGCTCGTGAATGCCTGTCACGAAAAAGGCATTGCTGTGGTGCTGGACCTGGTGTACAACCACCTAGGCCCGGAGGGTAACATTCTCGGCGCGTTCGGACATTATTTTACCGATAAATACAACACGCCCTGGGGCGACGCAATCAATTTCGACGATGCGTGGTCGGATGCCGTGCGGCATTATTTTGTACAAAATGCGTTGATGTGGTTCCGCGACTTCCATATTGATGGGCTCCGGCTGGATGCCGTGCACGCGATCAAAGACCTCAGTCCGAGGCATATCTTGCAGGAAATCAGGCAGGAAGTGGATGCGCTATCCCGCGAAACCGGGCGAGCGCATTACCTGATCGTAGAAATGGACCTGAACGACACGCGGTACGTGAAGCCTGCCGACGCGGGCGGCTATGGCATGGACGCGCAGTGGATCGACGAGTTCCACCACGCATTGCGCGTGAGCTCGGGGCAGGAGCGGAGCGGGTATTATTCGGATTTTGACGGTGTTGCATCGCTGGCGAAGTCGTTCCGGGATGCCTATGTATTCGACGGCCTTTACTCGGAGCATCGGAAAAGGACATTCGGAATGAAGGCAGACGGCATTCCCGGCCACCAGTTCATTGTTTTTTCCCAAAACCACGACCACATCGGCAACCGCATGCTCGGCGAACGGACGAGCCGGTTGGTCAGTTTTGAAATGCAAAAACTGCTCGCGGGCGTGGTTTTCGTCAGTCCTTTTGTACCACTGCTATTCATGGGCGAGGAATGGGCCGAGCCCAATCCGTTTCAATATTTCGTAAGCCACACCGACGCCGAACTGGCCGAAGCCGTGCGGAAAGGCCGGAAAAGGGAATTTGCCGCATTCCACCTCGACGGCGAAGCGCCAGACCCCGTAGCTGTCGACACATTTGAAAACTCCAAACCGCAATGGCACCTGGTTACCCAAGAGCCGCACCGGACCATGCTCAGCTATTACCGAAAATGGATCGCGTTGCGGAAAAGTCAGCAGGTGCTGCACGAATGCGACCGGAATGGGCTGTCGGCAGAGGCCTTCGAAGAGAAAGAAATGATCGTCATCCAGCGGGTTTGGGGCGGGCAGCATTTGGTTGCTTTTCTAAATTTTTCCAAAACCGTGCAGGATGCCGCGCTACCCTTCGGGCATCTTACCTGGCGGAAGCTGATTGCCTCCTCGGACGTGGCCTGGAATGGACCCCAGGATATGCCTGAGCAGGCCGATGCAGGTACGTTGACCGTTCCAGCAGAGTCCATAACGGTTTATGTGAATGCTATAAGTTCCTGATTTTGATACGGATATCCTGCGGTGCGGCTTCGTCGCCGCCGAAGTAGGGCAGGAGCTTGTACGCAATGCCCACACCGCCGGAGCAATGCCGCGGCATCACGGTTTCGATGCCGCGGTAGGTAAATACGTAGGTGTTTTCGCGAATGTCGATGCGGAAGCTGGTGAGCTCGTTGAGCTCGGCGGTACCGAGTTCGCGCTCCTGGCGCACGCCATTCACATATATGTATGCGTAAATGCGCAGCGCGCCCTCGCGCCAGTTCCAGCCGAAACGGGCGCTATTGTTCTGGTGCTGCGAGCTGCAATCCGAGAAGCCGTAAAGTTTGTTGATATCGTTCTGGTTTTCCGGCACCGCGTTTTTGTAGACGCAGCTGCTGTCGAAAATGGCCTGGAACCGCATCGACGACGCGGTGAACGGGGTATTCAGGTTACGGTCCACCTCGTGGTTACCGGCCCGGATGGTATAAGTGATAAAATCATCCCCAAAACTCGGCGCATTGCCGATCCACTCGCAGGATATGGCGCTCGCCAGCAACAGTAGCGCCATCAGGTATCGTTTCATTGGTTCTGGTTTTTGGTTTAAATGTCGATCGCCGATCGCTGACCGCCGGCGGCCGACCGAGGACTGGCAGAAATTCAGCATAGGAACGCTAAATCTGGCTGAAAATTGGATCGTGCGTGCGGATGTTTGTTGGGTTAAACAGATGGTGTCAGGTTTACACATTCCATGAGTAAGACTACCGGATCAGCGCTTTTTAGCATATAACTATTTGAATGTGATATGAAAAAACAGCGTGAATACCACCTCCGCGTCGGATTGTTCGGCATTGGGCTGGAAGCTTACTGGGCGCAATTCGAAGGGTTGGAGGAAAGGTTGAAAGGATATGTCGATGTGGTAGCCGGAAGGCTGGGCGAATATGGCGCCGATATCGTGAATCTCGGCTTGATCGACACCCCCGAAAAGGCATTGGAAGCGGGGCACCGCTTCCGGCAGGAGGATGTGGACCTGATTTTTCTGTACGTAACCACCTACGCATTGTCGTCGACGGTGCTGCCCGTCGTGGCCCGTGCCAAGGTGCCGGTGATCGTGCTGAACCTCTCGCCGGAAGCCGCGATCGATTACGGTACGTTCAATGCATTGGGCGACCGCACGCGCATGACGGGCGAATGGCTGGCCTTTTGCTCGGCCTGCCCCGTACCCGAAATCGCCAATGTGTTCCGCCGGTCGCGCATTCCGTTTTACCAGGTTACCGGCACGCTGCACGATGACCCCGAAGCCTGGCAGGAAGTGCGAGAATGGATCGAAGCAGCCAGCGTAGCCCATACGTTATATCACAACCGCCTGGGCGTAATGGGTAGCTACTACGGCGGGATGCTTGACATTTACTCCGACCTTACCTTGCAATGCGCCACATTCGGAGGGCACATCGAGATCATCGAGGTGGATGAACTTTCGGCCCTGCGCGAAACGGTGACGGAATCGGAGACGGAAGCGATGTTACAAACCTTCGCAGATACATTCGATATTCAATCGGATTGCTCCGAACATGAGCTCCGGCGCGCGGCACGGACGGCCGCCGCCTTGGAAAAGCTCGTGGAAATACACCAGCTCGGTTCGATGGCCTATTACCACAAAGGGACCGGTAACCTGCAAAATGGAGATACGATGAGCTCGGTGATCCTCGGAAATTCGCTGCTTACGGCCCGGGGCATACCGGTGGCGGGCGAATACGAGGTGAAGAATGCGCAGGCGATGAAAATCATGGACAGTTTCGGTGCCGGTGGGTCATTTACAGAATATTACGCGATGGACTTCAGAGATGATGTCGTGCTGATGGGGCACGATGGCCCCGGGCACATTGCCATTGCGGAGGGTAAAACCAAGGTGAAACCGCTCTACGTATACCACGGCAAGGTAGGCAACGGCCTGTCGGTGGAAATGAGCGTGGCGCATGGGCCGGTGACGCTGCTGTCCGTGGTGGAGACGGTGGAGGGGAAGGTGATCCTGCTCGTAGCCGAGGGGGAATCCGTGCCGGGACCGATCCTCGAAATCGGGAATACCAACAGCCGCTACCGGTTTGCTATCGGTGCGAAAAGGTTTGCGGAAGAATGGAACAGCCACGGCCCGGCGCACCATTGTGCCGTAGGCGTGGGACACATTGCTTCGAAGATCGGGAAGCTGGGGAAATTGCTCGGGATCGGGACGATTGTCGTTTGCTGATCCGGATAACTGTCTCTTTATGAGTGAATTGTATAGATTTAGGCATAAAAAAACGAAGTCCGGATGATCGTTTCATGCGGACTTCGTTCTCAACTTAGGAACCATCTAATAAGGTGCTATATTGATGCTACCTTTTCTGTTTTCCCAGACTGTGATGTTCTTTCTGGTTGCTGGTAATATGATTACCTTTCACCATTTCTTCTTCACGACGTCTGCTGTCCAGATTGTCCTTGTTTTCAGGCCGGTTCTGGACCTGACCTTTCGGTATGGTTCCTGAACTTTGTGCTTGTTTCATGACAATTTTTCTAAATGGTTATGTCTAATATTATCTAAATATTGTGCCAAAGCGGGTGCGCCATGCCAGAAAAATTTCACTTAAACACCCGCATCGTCCGGCATTAAACTCTCCTCGAACCCTCGTAAAGTTCGTATTCCAGCAGTCTGCAATCGATTTTACCTGAATAAAACTCAACTCTCCGCTTGGCTTTGAGTCCGATACGTTTGGCCAGATCGAGGTTTCCGGTGAAAACATATCCGTAATATCCTCCACACTTCTGTTTCATAAAATCACCAATCCGTCCATAAGTTTCTTCAAGTTCGCCGATCTCGCCCAGGCGCTCGCCATACTCGGGGTTTACGAAAAACACACCCTTATCTTCCTGCGGTACTTCGGTATCGGCAAAATCGCAAACGTCAAATTCGATCATGTTCGCTACGCCGGCGGCTATCGCATTCTTTCTCGCATTGGCGATCGCATTCAAATCATGATCGGTCGCGATAATGCGTAGTTTGGGTGCTTCGATGATCTGCGCTTCCAGTTTATCCTGTTCAGCATAATACACTTCCTGATCATATCCGAGCAAATGCATAAAGGAATAATTGTCCCTGAAAAGCCCCGGACGGCTGTTGGTGGCGATCAGCGCGGCCTCGATGGCGAGCGTGCCGGAGCCGCACATCGGGTTGATGAATGCGGAGTTCCAGTCCCAGCGGCTGGCAAGGACCGTGGCGGATGCCAGTGCTTCGAGCATGGGCGCCGCCCCGGGAATTTTGCGGTAACCATGCCGGGCCACCGTTTCGCCGGAGGTGTCGATGAAGATCTCCGCCCGGTCGTCCTTCCAGAACAAATGCACGACGGCGCCTTTCAGTTCCGAGCCGGTCGAGGGCCGGATGCCCTTTTTATCCCGCAGCCGGTCCACAATCGCATCTTTTACACGCAGGTTGGCGAACATCGAGTTATTCACCGTATCGGTCATGACATTGCTGGTGACCGAGAAATAGGCATCCTCGGCCAGGATATTCTCCCATTGCATTGTGGAAAGAAAACGGTACACATCGTCGGGGTGCCGCGCAGTGAACGTGCCGAGGCTGTAAAGTACCTGGCTGGCGCAGTACAGATTGAGATTGAGTCGAATACAATCGTTCATCGTTCCCCGCAGGCGTACGCCCGACGCGAAACTTTCTTCCACCCGGTAACCCATTTCCGTCACTTCCTTTTCCAGAAAAGGGGCGAGGCGTTTGTAACAGGTAATGGTAATGGGGGCGGTGGTGTTGAATAAGGACATTGTTTTTAGGCTGTAAGCTGTAAGCGATAGGCCATAAGCTTAAAGCCTGTGGCTTACGGCTTATAGCGGTACGCAAAACTACCATATTGCAACACGCCAATCA
Organism: Dyadobacter beijingensis DSM 21582; assembly: GCF_000382205.1. GTDB lineage: Bacteria > Bacteroidota > Bacteroidia > Cytophagales > Spirosomataceae > Dyadobacter > Dyadobacter beijingensis. The sequence goes on along the minus strand of NZ_KB907789.1, from coordinate 323,646 downwards.
GTACTCTTCGCCGATTAATTCGTGATTAAGCCTTGCCCCGGCCGTCGTGCCGGAAGCCATTGCGCCCGTTAATCCCCTGAATGCACCGCTATTATCGCCGGCCGCATAGATGCCCGCGACGGTGGTTTTCTGCGCCTCGTCGACCTGGATAAAGCCTTGCGCATTCAGCGCGCAGCCCAATGCTTCGGGCAATAGTGAATGCTGCACGAATGCCGGCCGGTGGTACAATGCCGCAATGGCACGGGCCGATCCGTCGGCGAGGTGAAGGGTTTTGAGATAACCGTTTTCATGGTCCAGCGACGTAACGGGCGTCTCGATGATTTCCGCGCCGAATGCCCGCATTCGCTCGCGGGTAGCGTCGTCGAAAGTCGCCGGGCCGTTGGTATAAAGCGTCAGGTCGGCGGTCCAGTTGCGGATCATGCGGAGGTATTCGAACGCCATGTCGCCGTTGAAGAGCACGCCGGTCGTGGCGTCGCTGTATTCGTAGCCGTGGCAATAGGGGCAATGGATCGCGCTGATGCCCCAGCTTTCGGCAAAACCCGGGATTTCGGGCAGCAGGTCGCGGATACCCGTCGCGAAAATGAGTTTTTTGGCCTCAAATTCCTGCCCGTCGCCGGTACCGATCATGAATGCGCCGTCGCTGCCGGACGCGCTGGTGACGATTCCCGCGTGCAGGCTCACGGTCGGGTAGGCGAGTACCTGCCCGCGTGCGAGGGCGGAAATTTCGGCGGGCGTTTTCCCGTCGTGGGTGATCAGGTTATGCGAATGCGGCGTCTGGCGGTTACAGGGTTTCCCGTTGTCGATGATCACAACTTTACGGCGGGCCCGGCCCAGTGTCATCGCTGCCGAGAGCCCGGCATAGCTGCCGCCGATGATGGCAACGTCGTATTTGTATGGGTTTTGCATTTGGTGAAACGGGTTGGTTGGTTTATGTGCAACATTGTTGCATTAATACATGTTTCAAGAAAGCCCGATATTTTTTCACCGCTGCGGCATTTTTGTTTTTAAGCAAAAAAAAGACGCCCCTTTCGAGGCGTCCTACACATTTAGAATCAACAACATACCATCAAATGCCGTTTAGCTCGGCCTCGGTGAACGCTTTTTCGCGGCCGGTGAGTTTCGTGCGGACTTTGGTTACCTCATCGGTGCTGACCTTGTCGGCATTGTTGCGCCACGAGCGGCGGATGAAGCTCAGGAGCTGTGCAATATCTTCGTTGGGCATATCCTTGTCGTAGCCGATGCCGGGCATGTCGCCGCTCACTTCGGGCGTCTGGTACACGTGACCGTTCACTTTTACGGGACCCGTGAGGCCGAACAGGACGATGGAAATCAATTTATCTTTATTCCCCGTCACCCATTCCGACTGGTTCAATGGCGGTGCGAGCGATTTGACGCCGCCGCCGTCGGCACCGTGGCAGGTTTGGCATACCGAGGTAAATAATGCTTCGCCTTTCGGGAATTCCTTTTTCAGCATTTCGGGATTGCGGTTGCCCATCGCATTGCGGACGCCCGTCACCACGCGGGTGAGCTGCTTGTTAATCGTTGCATTCTGATCGCTGATGGAAGCGGAAATGGCCGTTTGGAAAACTTCCTCCTGATCCTGCAAGGTACTGATCACCGCGTCGGACACGTAGCGGCTGTTCGGATATTTGATCGCGAGCTTGTTCACCAGGCCGCGGGCCGCATTCTGGTCGAATTTTTCGATGCTTTTGGACAAAAACGCCACATAAGGTGCCGCCAGCGAGTCGCCCGAATCGACAATCGTGTTGAAGGCCGTGACAAATTGCGGGTAGGAGGTCGGCGTGATCACCGCCGCGGATGCGTACAGGCCCTGGGCGCGGAATGTCCACGAAGGCTGGCGTGTCCAGCTCAATGCTTCTTCCGGTTTCAGGGAATTGAGGCCTTCCAAAGTCCACAATGCGTGGATCGCGAGCAGCGGGTTGGCCGTTTGCCTGATCGCCTCGCGCAATGCAGGTACGGTCTGGTTGTATTTGCCATCGACGAGTTTCTGCTGGGCGCGGTCGCGTACCCAGCCGTTGGCGTGGCCGAGCAGCTGCACTAGTTCCGCGGCGCCGTCCGGTATGATGACGGGTTTTGGTTTTGCACCTTTTGGAACAATCTTGTAAATGCGCCCGGCCGAAAGGGGCTGCGTGAGGTCGCGCTTGCCGATCTGGTCTTTCAGGTAGGGCGTCAGGTAGGTTTTGTGCTGGATAATGCCGCGGTACATATCGAGCACGAACATGCTGCCGTCGGGCGCATTGTAGAGGCTCACGGGGCGGAAGCGCTCGTCAGTGCTGGCGAGGAATTCTTTGCCTTTGTAAGCGATATCGCCTTTTACGATATAACCATTCTCGTTCAGAAAGTCGCGTTTGATGAGGTTCGCCGAGGGTTCGGGCACGAATGCATTGAAATCGAAAGCTTTTCCGAACAAATCGCCGCGGTAGATTACCGGACCGGCTGCGGCTGTAAAGTCGTTCAGGCGCAGGCTGTCGTCGAGGACGTTTTTCATGTAGCCGCGGTTCACGCCAGGGGTTGGGTGAAGCGGGTACACTTTGTTGTTCGCCACCGATTTCTCGTTATAGCCGGCTACGCCTTTCTGGTTTTTGTTCCAGGCGCCGAAGCCGGCCGGGAAGTAGTCGCCAAGCAGGTTTTGGGAATTGTTGTTGTAATAAAGCCGGCCATAATTGTCCTGGCAAATGCCCCACTGGCCCCGGAAATGGGTATGTTCGATCACCCATTTGCCGCCGATGTGCCGGTAACGTTTGTCGGATTTGGCATTGTAAATCCAGTTATCCATTGCGCGCAGCAGGCCGTTGGGCTGGTGCTCCACGTTTCCGCCTTCGGTATATTTCGGATCGACAAGCGTCTTTTTCACCACCTGGTCGTTTTTTAATTCGTAAAACCAGAGGTTGGTCGGTTCAGCGACGAGAATGCCGTTTTCGATGAGGCAGATCGCGCGCGGGAGCACGAGCGAGTCGATCACCACCTTGCGGTCGTCGTACACGCCGTCCTTGTTCTTGTCAGCGAGGATCACGATGTTGCCGTTCGGGATATCCTCGCCGGTTCCGACGGTGTCGGGCATGTAGCCCACCATTTCTACCACCCACAGGCGGGCATTGTCGTCGAACTGCATGGCCACGGGGGCGCTCACCAGCGGCTCGGAGGCAACCAGTTTTACTTCGAAACCGTCTTCGATCACCATTTTGGCGATGGTTTCGCCGGCGGGGATAAATGGCGATTTTCCGCGCGTTTCGGCCGGCTTTTCTTCTTTTGCGACGGTCGTCGCCGTGGTGGCCGTGCTTTGCTGGCTGGTTTGTTTATTGGATTTACAATATACCAATAGTGATGAAATCGCCAGGCACAAGAGGGGATATTGATACTTCTTCATCGGCATGCTTTGCTCGCAAAATTAGTAGCTTGGGTTAGTTTTCGGGAAGCCCGGATCAGTTCTTTAACGATTCTTCGACCGGTTTCATGTTTTTGGTCAGGAAATGGATGATCAGCCAGGCAATAATGTAGGCCAATCCGCAGATAATGAACAGGATATTATAGCCCGCGCCGATGCTGCCTGCTGCTTTGTAATAATCCAGCAATGCGCCCACGAGCAGCGGGAAAAACGTCGAGCCCAGCGAGCCGGCCATCCCGCCGATCCCTACCACGGAGCTCACGGCCCGTTTTGGAAAAATGTCGGAGACGATGGTGAAAATATTGGCGCTCCATGCCTGGTGTGCGGCTGTGGCGATGGCGATGATCGCCACGACGGTCCAGATGTCGGTCGCGAATTGCGCGAGGATGATCGGCATCACGGCGAATGCCACGACGAGCAAGGTCGTTTTACGCGCTTTGAGCGGCGCCCATCCTTTTTTGATCAGGTAGGACGACAAATACCCGCCGCCAATGCTGCCGAACGTGGTAGCCGTGTAAACGATGGCCAGATGCAGGCTCGGCTTTTTCAGGTCGAGCGCGAAGGTGGTAGCAAAGTAGGAAGGCAGCCAGAAAAGGAAGAACCACCACACAGGGTCTGTCAGGAATTTACCAACGATAAAAACCCAGGTCTGCGGAAGGGTAACCAGCTTGGTCCAGTGGATAGGCTGCTGATTTTCACCGTCTCCGGCCTCGTTGTCGCTGTGGATGAATGCATATTCTTCGGCGCCCAGCTTCTTGTGCCGCGACGGTATTTCGTACATCAGCCACCAGAATATCAGCCACATGAAACCCAATGCCCCGGTAATGAGGAACGCGCCCTGCCAGCCGTAAGTGCTCAGCAGCCACGGTACGAGGATAGGGGCGGCCACGGCACCGATACTCGTGCCGGAGTTGAAAATACCCGTCGCCAGCGCGCGTTCGCGCTTGGGGAACCACTCGGCCGTGGCTTTTACCGCCGCCGGGAAGTTACCTGCCTCGCCCAGCCCCAGCACCGCCCTTACGGCACCAAACCCGAAGGTGCTTTTGACAAATGCATGCGCCACTGCCGCGACACTCCATATAATGATCGAAACGGCATAGCCGAGTTTCGAACCGATCTTGTCGATGATATTCCCGAAGACGATATAACCTGCGGCGTAACATCCCGCGAACACCATCACAATGTTGGCATAGTCGCTTTCGGTCCAGTTGAACTCTGTTTCAAGGGTGGGTTTCAGTAATCCAAGAATCTGTCTGTCGATGTAGTTGATGGTAGTTGCAAAGAAGAGTAACGCGCAAATAACCCAGCGATAGTTACCAGTATTGGTTTGTTTCATGGTGGGGAATAACTGATTTCTTGGATTCAGGAATGAATAAAAATACGTCTGTTTCGTGATAAGACTGCATTTTGCCCATTCTACCCCTTAATGCTTTTTCAAAAGACTTTAACAAAAAAAATCCCGCAGCCGGTGAAGGTGCGGGATCGGAGGTATAATAGGGAACGTTTCGTATACACTTAACACAACTATGACACCCATATAAGCCAAGGGGCTTACGCATCTACTCAGGTAATGGGATAGGCCAGCTGCGCTTTCACGAGTTCGGCTTCGTTGGTGAGGTCCAGCCGTAGCGGGGTGACGGATACGAACCCGTTTTCGATCGCCCAACGGTCGGTGCCTTCTTCGGCGGGTTCGAGGGGCACCACGGTAAACCAGTAGTGCTTCCGACCCATCGGGTCGAGGCCGGGGACGATATTATTGTCGTACAGCCGCACCGATTGCCGCGTCCAGCGCACGCCTTTCGGGTCGTGGGGGAAATTCACATTCACCAGGTTCAGGTGCGGGTTTTCGAAGAGCAGTTGCAGCGCCTTTTCGACAAACGGATCGAGCTTCTCGAAGTCCGGTTCCACATCGGTGGGCGTGCTCAATGCAATGCCTTTGATGCCGAACAGGACGGCTTGTTTGGCAGCGGCGAGTGTGCCCGAATGCCACATGGCATTCCCCAGGTTCGGCCCCATATTGATACCCGAAAGCACCACGTCGGGTTTGTCCCACAGGTGCTGGCCCAGCGCCACGCAGTCGGCCGGCGTACCGTTCACACGATAGGCGTCGATGCCATCGAATTCAATGGGTGATTTTTTATAGGAAAGGGGGCGCGATGCCGTAATGGCGTGACCCATAGATGATTGTTCCACATCGGGGGCCACGATTTTGACCTCTCCGAAGCGCGAGGCGATTTTGGCAAGTGCCGCAATGCCCGGGCTGTATATTCCGTCGTCGTTCGTTACCAGGATTTTCATAACGTATAGCGTTTTCAGGTGGGTATTAATAAAATTATGCCTGGTATGGTTTTGATGAAAAAGGGGTATGCTATACATCCGGATATGAAAAAAACAATCCTTTTGCACAACCCCAAAGCCGGGGATAACGAGTTTTCCAGGAAAGAGCTGGTCAAACTGATCAAAAAAGAAGGTTTTGAATGCCAGTACGCTTCTGTGAAGGAGGAGGGCTGGGACGAATTCGACGAGGAAACCGACTTCCTGATCATCGCAGGCGGGGACGGCACCGTGCGGCGCGCCGCGAAAGCGCTCATGAAACGCAAGCGTCTCGACAAGCAATTTCCCCTCGCGCTGCTGCCCCATGGCACGGCCAACAACATCGCCACCGCCTTGAAAATCGACGGCCACCCGAAAGACATTAGCCCGCAATGGCACCACGCCCAGTTGCAGCCATTCGATATCGGCCGCGTGCACGGGCTGGGCGACGACCTGTTTTTCCTCGAAGCATTCGGCTACGGCATTTTCCCCCGGTTAATGAAGGACATGGACAAAATCGAGGGGGATATCGGCGACACGGCCGAAGAAAAGCTGAAAGCGGCCCGGGCCGTGCTGCTGGAAATCGTCCAGAGCTACGAAGCGCGGCCCTGCACGATCGTGGCCGACGGCGTGGAACATGCTGGCAACTACATTATGGTAGAAATCATGAATATCCGCTCCATCGGCCCGAACCTGGTGCTGGCCGGCGAAGCAGATCCCGGCGACGGTTACCTGGATGTCGTGATGGTGTCGGAGGCGAGCCGGGGCAAATTCGAGTCGTTCCTCCTGAGCCGCATCAATGACGAAGAGAAGGAGTTCAGCTTTTCGACGATCCGGGCAAAGAAAGTGAAGATTTCCTGGGATGGTAAGGATGTCCATGCCGACGACGAGCGGCTGAAACTGGAAAAACCCGTGGATGTGGAGATCGAAGTGTTGCCCGATATGCTGCAATTTATGATCAGCCGAAATTGATCCCATAACTTTTGGTTATAGTGCATAACCTATTGTGATTGGCTTCCGGTGTGAATGAGCGCTACTTTTGGAACATTAAAAGTTTTCCAAAATTCTCATTCACATCGGATTATGATTCACACAGACATTTGCATTATCGGCGCGGGGCCTGTCGGCCTGTTCGCGGTTTTCGAAGCCGGGCTATTGAAAATGCGTTGCCACCTCATCGACGCCCTGCCGGTGGTAGGCGGCCAGCTCGCCGAAATATATCCTCAGAAACCTATTTACGACATTCCCGGAGCTCCGGCCATCATCGCCGAAGACCTGGTGAAGAACCTCATGACGCAGATCGGGGAGTTCAAGCCCGGCTTCACATTGGGTGAGCGCGTGGATGCGCTCGACAAGCAGGACGACGGCAGCTACATCGTTCGTACCAACGAAGGCACCGAAGTGCATTGCCAGGTGGTGGTGATCGCCGCCGGGCTGGGCAGCTTCGAACCGCGTAAGCCGGCGGTGGAGCAGCTGGAATATTTCGAAGGTAAGGGCGTGCATTATATGGTCAAAAAGCCCGAGCAGTTCAGGGGCCGGCGGGTGGTACTGGCCGGCGGCGGCGATTCGGCACTGGACTGGACCATTTTCCTCGCCGACGTGGCTGAGCGCGTGACGCTCGTGCACCGGGGCGACACGTTCCGCGGCGCGCCCGATTCCGCCGAGAAAGTTTACGACCTGGCCGGTAAGGGCAAAATAGATCTCATTTTACAGGCGCAGGTGAACAAGCTGGGCGGTAATGGGGTGTTGAAGGAAGTATCCGTGCTCGGGAACGACAAATCTGTTACCAGCATTCCTACCGATGATTTCATCCCGCTTTTCGGCCTCAGCCCGAAGCTCGGCCCTATTGCAGACTGGAACCTGGGCGTGGAAAAATCGGCCGTGATCGTCGACACTTTCGATTACGCGACGAACGTCGAACGCATTTACGCCATCGGCGATATCAATACGTATCCGGGCAAGCTGAAACTCATTTTGTGCGGCTTCCACGAGGCGGCTATCATGATGCAGAGCGCATTCAAATATGTTTACCCCGATCAGAAATTAAGTTTCAAATACACCACGGTAAATGGTGTGAATCCATTTTAGCCATGATCAATATATTCATAGAGAACGACTTGGGAGAGCGCCAGGCGCTGGAAGTGCCCACAGATATGGGCTTCAACCTGATGGAAATCCTCAGAGCATACGAATACGACATCCAGGCCACCTGCGGCGGAATGGCGCTTTGTGCGACCTGCCATATTGAAGTGCTGGAAGGAAAGGACAGGCTTCCGGCATCCAACGACCAGGAACTGGACACGCTCGACACATTACCCAATGCAGACGCTAACAGCCGCCTCTCGTGCCAGTTACGACCTTCCGACGAGATGGACGGCCTCGTGTTCCGCCTGAAAGCATTACAGGAAGCTTAGTTAAGGTTATTAGAATTTTGGAATAATAGTACATAAACCTCCGCTGAATGGCCAGTGGAGGTTTTTAGTTTTCAAAAGAGCGGTTTCACTTTGGGAAACACTTCATCCACCCATAACCGGTACATCTTGCCTGAAAAATGCAAACGGTCGCTGGCAATGAGCGAAGGGTCGCCGAGTGCCTTTCTGGAAATGCCGGTGATGTCGATAAAAAGCACCTTTTTCTTCACACACTCCTCCTGCGCGATGGCATTGAAGCGGTCGATTTCGCCGGCAATGTGGTCGCGGTTGCCTTCGCCCGCCGGGGTGACGCCCCAATCCGGGATCGAGAGCACGAACACATTCCCAGCCTCGCCGCCGGCATAACCCATCGCTTTCGAGAGCAGCTGGCTGAATTCTACCCGGTATTCCTCCATATTTCGTCCCTGATACTGATTGTTCACGCCGATCAGGAGCGATACGGCGTCGAACGTGCCCGTGGGCGGGTTTTGTTCGAGCGCATCCAGGAGGTTGCGGGTGGTCCAGCCCGTCCGGGCAACGATCTGCGGCGTGGCGGTCGCTTTTCCTGCCTTACCTAGTTCCCCGGCCAATATCACCGGCCAGCGATCGTCCGCCGGCACGCTTTGTCCGATGGTATAGGAGTCGCCCAGGGCGAGATATTGCAACTTGCCGCTTTCGTCCGGCTTAATGGGAACGGAAGGTGCGGGCCCCTGCATGCCGCCGCACGACAGCATGCAGAGCAATATGGCCATTTGGTATAGTCTCATATCGGATATACCGTTTATTTCGGCATTTTGGATTGAACCGGGCCAAAATTGACCTAGGCCATCACCGCAATCAGGTTTAACGTGACACCCGCAAGTTCCTTATTCCCGGTTAATTGCGATCGTGTCAGCGCTTCGTCCGGTTTAATGGCCTTGGTGAAAAGTTTCCAGGCGGTGTCGGCGTCGAGCTGTACCGAGGCTTCCGGGGCATTTGCGGATGTTTCGCTGAGGACCCAGCCGTCTGCTGTTTTAATTAAAAACCATTCAAACACCTCGTCCGACGCGATGCCTATGCGCACAGCCGTGCCCTCGGGCGCCTGCGTGTGCCGGTACGTATGCGGGAGCCCGCGCAGGAAGGTTTCGATGAGCGGGCGGAACAGCCGGGGCGTCATGATACCAGTTTTACCCACTGCGTCGCGGATCTGCTGCTGGTGGTGCCATTTTTCCGTGTATTCTCGGGCAATGTGAAACCAGTTCTTGGAAACCGTCTCCCCGGCCCAGGATACCGCGAAAACGGCGTCGGCATCGGGGTCCTGCCCCTGCATGATGTCCGTGTATTGCTTTCCAGTGCTTTCCAGCAGGTCGGTAAGCAATGCGGGGCTCATTCTTTGAGACGCTTTCACGAAATCGGCATTCAGCTGGTTCAGGAATGCGACGAGATCATCGTAGCTGTTCATGGCGCGGTCGGGCGGGGGCATGTGGCCGTCGCGGTACATGGAAATGACGCGGATATTGCCGTCGAGCAAGTGCGCAGCTACGTCGCGTACCTTCCAGAGCCTCGCTACGGTCGGTTTTTCCCATTCTTCGGGCGTGAGCGATTTCAGGAGGTCGATGAGCAGCTCGTCGAGCTCGGCGAACAGGTGAACGGTGTGGATCATGGCCGTGGTGTGGTGGTTGTTTGCCCTTAAATATCGAGGAAAAAGGGATTTGTTGTGAAGTTCAGGATGCGATTTGGTATTTTTGGGCTGATTTAAAGTGTAGTACAATGACTTATTGCTTAGGAATTAAAGTAAAGGAAGGGCTGGTTGCGCTCGCCGACACGCGGATTACCGCAGGTACCAATACCACCACCAAAAAGAAGGTTTACATCACGCAGCGGGACAATTATTCGATGTTCATCATGACGAGCGGGCTGCGTTCTGTGCGTGACAAGGCCGTGCATTATTTTGAAGAACTCATCAACGAGGGGGTTACTTACAACAAAATGTACAAGGCCGTGAATGCATTCGGCGAGCAGATCAAGCGGGTGGCGGAAGAGGATAAAGCGACGCTGGAACGGTCGGGCTTCAAATTTAACCTGAACTCCATTGTAGGTGGGCAAATGAAGGACGACGAAGGCCACAAGCTGTTCCTGCTGTATTCGGAAGGCAACTGGGTGGAGCTCGACGAAGGTTCGCCGTACGTGATTATCGGTAACTCGGGCCAGGGCAAAGCGATCCTGAACCGCGTGCTCAACGAAGAGTCGACGATGAAGCAGGCATTAAAGGCCGGTTTCCTCTCGTTCGATTCCACAAGGGTGAGCAACAACGACGTCGATTTCCCAATAGATGTGATTTTGTATAAAAAAGACAGTTTCTCCATCGTAGAGCACCGCTACGAGCAACGGGATATGGAAGAAATCTCGCGTATCTGGGCCGACAAGCTCAAAGAAGCCCTGGACGACATCCCCGAAGAATGGATGGATAAAACGTTCGATAAAATCAATTGAATGGGGGAGACTTTTTGTCTCCCCCATTATTGAAGGGCCAGCGGCCCGCCCATATTTGGCCAAGGATTTCAATGCCAGCGAACAAGGGCAGCGTCAGAAGCCATATTTGTCAATCAGATACAGCATCGAAGCCATGGCAGCGGCGCCCAGTTCCAGCTCGCGCCTGCTAACGGCCTCAAACCTGTCACTGGCCGCATGGTGGTAATCGAAATACCGCTGCGTATCGGGCATCAGGCCCAGCAGCACAGTCCCTTGCTGCGCCAGTGGCCCGATGTCCGCCCCGCCGCCGCCCGGTCCCAGCTCATGAATGCCATAGGCGGCAAATAACTTCGTCCATTGCTGTATTTTGGCCTTCTGTGCGGCCGTACCTACGATACCAAACCCGCGCGGCGAAAACCCGCCATGATCCGATTCGATGGCCGCGATATGCGTCTCCTTTTTAGATTTGGCCGAATCCGCATAGGTAATGCCGCCCCGCATGCCGTTTTCCTCATTCATAAACATGACGGCCCGCAGCGTGTTGTTCGGCTGGTAACCCATTGCTTTCAGAATGCGGACGGCCTCAATGGACTGCACGCAGCCGGAACCGTCGTCATGCGCGCCCTGTGCGAAATCCCAGGAGTCGAGGTGGCCGCCGACGGCGATGTACTGTGCGGGATTGGTTTTGCCTTTCAGCTCCCCCACGACGTTGTGTGAAGGTGCATCGGGCAAGGTTTCGCAGTTTTGTTCGAAATACAATTCGGTGTCGGGATTGTCTTTCAATGCCTTGCTGAGCAACTCGGCGCCATTGGTACTGATGGCGGCGGCGGGGATCATGTGCGCGCCGGCTGCGTAGCGCATGCTGCCTGTATGCGGGAAATCGTCGAGGCGGGTGGTCATGGAGCGGGTAATGGAGCCGATGGCGCCGAGTTTGGCGGCCTCGCTCGCACCTGCGCCGCGCTGCTCCACCGCGCCAGCATAGGCTTCGAAGGTATTGATTTTGGTCGGGTCCATCGGCCGGTTAAAGAATACGATCTTGCCTTTGACCTTCTCGGTGCCCAGTTCGCGGAGTTGCTGGAAGGTTTTCACCTCGATGACTTTGGCCTTAATGCCGCCTTTCGGTGTGGCAATGGAGCCGCCCAGTGCGGCAATGGGCACTTCCGTTTTCTGCTTGCCGCTGACGATCTGCGCTTTTTCCTTCGCGCCGCGCACCCAATGCGGTACCATCACATTTTGCAGGAAAACCTGGTCGAAATGCTCGCCCTCCATGACCGATTTGGTATACACCACGGCCTTAGCGGCACCTTCCGAACCGCTCAGCCTCGGCCCGATCTGCTGGGTGAGGTGGCGTAGCCATTCGTAGGATTTACCTTCCGATAGGGCGGTGTTGTAAATTTTTCGGATAAAAACAGAGTCCGCCTGGAAATCCGTTTGGGCCGAAACAGGAAGCGCTATCCCTAACATGGAGAGGGATAGCGCTGCATAGAATTTTTTCATTGAAGTAACGGGAGTTTTGGAGTTGCAAATTCAGAGTTCGTGAGTTTAAAGTAAACATAAATAAACTTTGGACTCATAGACCATTAAACTTTGAACTCCTACCGCCATTTAGGTCGGTTTTACATTTTTTCCCTGCCGCTTCGCAATAGAGAGCAATAATGCCGGTAGCAGGATGAGGTTGGTACACATCGCCACGAGCAATGTAATGGACACCATCACGCCCATCGCCGCCGTTCCGCCGAAGCTCGATGCCGAGAAAATAGAGAAGCCGCAGAAAAGGATGACGGCCGTGTAGATCATACTCAAACCGGTCCCGAAAATCGAGGCTGTCACGGCTTTGGAAGGCGTGAGGCCGTTTTTGTACAATTCCTCGCGATAGCGTGTCAGGAAGTATACCGTCCCATCCGAGGCAATCCCGAACGTAATGCTGAAAATGAGGATGGTCGTCGGCTTGAAATAAATATCGAAATACCCCATGATACCGGCCGTCAATGCGAGCGGGATGAGGCAGGGAAGCTTGGAAAGCAGGATAATGGGAATGGAGCGGAAAAGCACCATACCTACAATGGCGATCAGGACGATGGCTATCAACAAGCTTTCGTAAAGGTTGCTCAGCAGGTAATCGTTGCTTTTGAGGAACACCAGGCTGTGCCCCGTGAGGCTTACCTTGTATTGGTCAGCATTGAAAATCGAATCTACTTTCGGGCGAATGCGGTTCATGAGCTCCTTAATACGCTCCGAGCCGACGTCGGCCATTTGAAAGCTCACGCGGGTAATGCTTTTGTCCTCGTTCAGGAAATTGGTCAGTTGCTTGGCCGCGCCCTGCTGGTTTTGCAGGTAGGGCGCCATTTTGTTCAGTTCCAACACGCCGGGCAATGCGTAATACTTGCCGTCGCCGCCCCGGTAACCCTGGTAGAGGAACTTGGACGCTTCCACGATCGAAACCGGCTTCGAGAACTCGGGAAACTTAGCCATTTCGTTCTGGAAAGCCTTGATTTTATAGAGCGTCTTCGCCTGATCGGCAAATACCCCGTTCGGCTGTTTGGTATTGATCATCACCTCGAAAGGCAATACCCCATTGAAATTCTTCTCGAAAAAGCGCAGGTCCGTGTAAACGACATCCTTCTTCGGCAGGTCGTCCACCACGTAGCCGATCGTTTTGATTTTCGTCATACCGTAGGCGGAAACGATGATCATCACGACCATCACCATGTAAATGGCCTTGCGGTGATTGTGGACGAGGCCGTCGACCATACGCAGGAAGCCGGACGCCCATTTGCCGTCGAGGTGCTTCAAATGGCGGGGCTTCGGCGTGCTCATATAATGCAGGGTAATGGGCAGCAGCACGAGGCACAGAACATACGTAACCATTACGCTGATGGCCGCCACGACGCCGAATTCGACGAGCAAAATACTGTTTGTAAAATAAAACACCCCGAAACCGATGGCCGTGGTCATATTCGCGAGGAATGTCGAAAGGCCGATTTGCCGGATCATTTCGCGCAATGCCTCGTCCTTGTTGCTATGCGATACGAGCTCCGCCTGGTACTTGTTGATCAGGAACACGCAGTTGGGCACGCCGATCACGATCAGCAGGGGAGGTATAAGGCCGGTTAGGGCGGTGATTTTGTAGTTAAATAAATGCAATATCCCTACCGAGAACACCACGCCGATCAGCACGACTACAATGGATAGCAACGTGAGCCGGAAAGACCGGAAAAATGCCCAGAGGATAAATAAAGTAACCAGTACGGCCAGTCCCATGAACAGCTCCATTTCACCGGAGATCTTCTTCATGTTCACCGTGCGGATGTAGGGCATCCCGGAATAATGCAGGTCGGTATTGTATTTGACGGCGAAGGTTTCCGCCATTTTCTCGATGTCGTCGACGATCGTCAGGCGGCGCTTGGAATTGAGCTCCTTGTCGTTGAAGGTGATTACAATGAGCGTCGCGTTGGTTTTGCTGTTGATCACGAGCCCTTCGTAAATGGGCAGGTTCGCGATTTCTTTTTTGATACTGTCGGCCTCGGCTTGTGTAGAGGGAATGTCGCGGATCACCGGGGCGAAATCGAAACGGGTGAGGCTGTCGTTACGCGCTATTTTGTAAACGTTGGCGAGCGAAAGCACATTTTTGATCCCTTCGGTTTCGCGGATCTGCTGGGAAAGTTTGCACCAGTCGCGGAATTTGTTGATTTCGAACAGCTGCGGGTCCTGCCAACCAATTACCATCACGCTGCCGTCCTCGCCGAAAAGCTTGCGGAAGTCCTGGTATTCCTTTTCTACGGGGTCGTTGGATGGGAGGATTCGGGCGAAATTGTAGGAGAGTTCAATTTTGCTGGCTTCATAGGCCATGAAGACCGTCGATACTAACACTAATGCAACCCACAGCAGCCGGTAGCGGATAATGTAAGTTGCTATTTTATTCCACATAATCGATTATTGAGTTCACAAAAAGTTGCAAATATAGCCACGGGAAAGGGAAAATGGGTTATTTTGAACGTTTCAAATGCCTGCCAATCTTTCAAGGTGATGGTACTCAATGCCAAAAAACTGTTTGGCATCCCGGATTTTTTGAAGCGCCGCCGCCTGTGCTTTTTCGGTTTGATGGCCTTTGGTACCGACAATCAGCACGTTCTTGGGCGTATGGGCATCCGAAATAAATTCGAACACTTTCGTCTTGTAGCCGAAGTATTCCAGTACCAATGCACGTATCCCGTCGGTGACCATTTCCGCCTGTCTTTCCAGGAAAATACCGTGCCGGGTGAGAAAGCTCACGTCGTTTTCGACTTTGTGTTTTTCGATTTCGCGGCGGATCTGCTTGTGACAGCAGGGTGCCACCACGATGAGGTCCGAGCCGGCCTGGATGCCTTTGAAAATGGCGTCGTCCGTAGCGGTATCGCAGGCATGCAGGGCGATCAGGATATTCGTTCCTGCCGCATCGTATTGTTCGATGGTACCTTCCTCGAAGTGTAGGCCTGCAAATCCTGCATTGCGGGAGATCTGGTTGCACAAGGCCACGAGATCGTCGCGAAACTCGACGCCCGTTACGTGCGGGTCGAGTTGCAGTACGTTTTTGAGGTAATCGTAAAGGGCAAATGTGAGGTACCCTTTGCCGGAACCCATATCGGCAACCGTGACGCGTCCGGAAGGCGCGACTTCCTTGATCAGGCTGCTCAGGATATCGATATAATGGTTGATCTGCCTGAACTTGTCCTGCGCATTGTGATATACATTGCCTTGCTGGTCGGTAATTTTCAGGTCGAACAGGTAAGGCTTGTTTTTAGGCGAGATAAGGCGGTTTTTGGACTTGTCGTGGCTGTCGGAGGGCATTTCCCGCTGCCTGACGGCCTCTTTCTTCAACGTGGCTTTGCCGCTGGGATGTACTTCGAAACGAATATCGCTCGTCAGCGTTTGCAGGGTAGCAACCCGAAAATCGGCATTCAGCCATTGGGTGAGCATTCCGGTGAATTCTTCCGCTGTGTGGTTCTTGGTAATATCGCGCGTTTTGTGGCGATAGGTGAGGCTCAGCCGGGGCTCTTTTTTAATGAGGACTTTCTTGACGTAGATGTTTTTCAGGCTGGCGTCCGGTCCGCGGTAATTTCCGAGCGAGAGTTTGACAAACGTATCGTTTTCGAAACTTTCGGTAAAACCGGCGATCAGTTCCTGCGCTTTTTCAGTAACATTCATGAGGGTGCTTCAACTTGTCTGTTAAAAGTAACGAGCAAATGCGGCGTTACAGTCTTGCTATGCGGGAATAATCACTTGATGATGACTTTCGGGATCTCGATATCGACGCGGATCCCGTTCTTTTCCTCGCTGTGGATCTGGATTTTCCCGTGCAGGCTTTCCACACGGCTTTTGATGTTGCGCAGGCCGACGCCCTGGCGGTTCGGGTCGATCATCCCCGTGCCATTGTCGCTCACGATGAGCGAGATCGTTTTCACGTTTTCGGTGAGGTCCACGGTGGCTTCGGTGGCGCCGGAATGCTTGATAATGTTGTTGGTCAGTTCCAGGACGATGCTGTACAGCTCAAACTCGATCTTGTTGTTGAGCCGGTTGTTCATGCCTTTGAGATTGAACGTGAATGCGATATTCTTGTTCTCGTTCAGCTTGTTGATGAGGCGGTGTAATGCCATCGTGAGCCCGTGCTCTTCCAGCTCGGCGGGCATGAGGTTGTGCGAAAGGCTGCGGACTTCCTTGTAAGCCGCCCCGACCATCTGGTGTACGCTGTCGTAAATCTTTTGTTCTTCTTGTGACAGAACCTTTTTATCGATCCCGTACAAATACCAGTTCAATGAAGCCAGGGTGCCGCCCAGGTGATCGTGGAGCTCCGCGGCAACGCGCTTTCTTTCAATAGTTTGCCCTTCGATTAGTGCTGCCTGGATCTCTGCATTCTTCGCGCGGAGCTTTTTGTTGTTAAACCAAAGGAATACTGCCGACAGGATCACGATGCACGTGATGCCGATCAATATCTGCTGCAATACGCGCTGCTCGTTAATGATTTTTTGCTGTATTTCGCTGTCCATCAGCTTATTATCAAACATGAGCTGGTACATGGTGTATTGCCGCTTGATCGTCTCGTCGTGGACCATGCGGCGCACGAAATTAACTGCCTGGCTGTATTCCAGCGCTTCCGCGTACATGCCCTTGCCCTTGTATGCGCGTGAGAGCGTCACGAGTGCCCAGTTCGTTTGCTGGGTAGAATGGTAAATTTTGGAATAGGCGAATGCTTTTAACCCGACGTCGATCGACTGGTCGTATTTTTTCTGATAATAGTAGGTATTGCCGAGGTCGTTGAGGCAGTTGAGCTGGCCGTACCGGTTATCGATCTTGCGGAACAATGCGATGCTTTGCAGGAAGTATTTCTCCGACTCGGCATAGTTCGAAAGGCGCACATGCATGTAGCCGATGCTTTGCAGCACGGTAGCGCGGCCCCAGTCGGAATTGATTTTATCAAACATCTTGTAAGCCTGGTCGTACAGCTTCACGGCCGTATCGTACATGCTTTTTTCGCGGTAGCAGTTGCCCAGGTTTTCGATGCTCAATGCGAGGGAACTGTCGGCTTTCAGGCGGGTAAACATCTGCACGGCGTGCTCGTAATTGATCCGCGACGAATCCCACTGCCGGTATTCCGAGTAGCTTTCACCGAGAAAACGCTTGCCGTGAGCGGTAAATTCGGGGAGGTTGAGCTGGCGGGAGAGGGTGATCGTCTCATTGGAAAGCTCCCGGAGCACATCGTAGCTGCCGTCGAGCAGGTAATAGGTGCTCAGCAGGTTGTAGGCGAGCAGCTTTCCCCTTCCCCATTGATGTTTCTGGGAAAGCCGCAATACATGTTTGGCATAAAACATCGATTTCTCGGCGTCCTGAAAAAGGTATTCAGAGCCGAGCTTGTAATATTGATGGACAAGCGCGGTATCCTCGGCAAAATTTTCCTGCGGCTTGGCTTCCACCACTTCCGGTGCTTTCTTCTCACCGTTCTGCCCGATAGAGGTGCATTGTGCGGCGGATAGCAGGCATCCTAATGAAAATAAGAGAACTAGTTTGTAGAATTCATTCATATATTATTGATACCTTGCCAGTTAGGTGCGCATTAGGGGGTTATCGGGGGCTGGCTTTATAAGGCTCGCTTAATTAACCTTTACTTACAAAAATATTGTCTTTTATGTAATATCTGTAAGGAAATTCGCCCCCGACATTGATGCCGATGCGCGGGCCTGCAATAATGTCGGAAGGAGTGAATGAGGCGGCCCGTATATACAGATTTCCTTCTGAGAGCAGGGTGCCATTGTGTGTTTCCCGCTCGATACCCATGGCGCGCACGAGTTTGCCCGGGCCGCGGCAGAGTTCTTTCATTGCGATGTTGGCCGTGGAAAGCGTCGGTATTTTGCCCGGCCGGAGCTGCCTGCGCAATTCCATGAGCCCCATGCCGGTCGTCGGCTGCAATGCGCGTACCAGCACCGCTTCACCCACGCCCTGGGCATTACTGACGACGTTGAAGCATTGGTACATACCGTAAATCAGGTACACATACACCGTACCGGCTACCCCGAACATCGGCTCGGTGCGTGCGGTACGGCGGTTGAATGCTGCGTGACAGGCCGGATCGTCCTGCAAATAGGCCTCCGTTTCCACGATAATGCCGCTTGTGACGCCATCTTCGGATTCGTGTACCAGCTCGCAGCCCAGCAGCTTTTGCGCAAGCGTGCGGGTATCGTAGGCCGAGTAGAACGAAAGAGGAAGCCTGTCTTCCGGCATCAGATAATGTTCATCGTTTGCTCCTTGATCTTTTCGAGCTCGTCCTTCATCCGGACCACCAGGTGCTGGATCGTGGCGTCATTAGCCTTTGAACCAATGGTGTTGATCTCCCGGCCGATCTCCTGCGCGATGAAGTTGAGCTTCTTCCCATTGCTTTCGGAAGCCTTCATCGTTTCGAGGAAATAGGTAAGGTGATTGGCCAGACGGATCTTTTCTTCCGAAATATCGAATTTCTCGACATAATAGATCAGCTCCTGCTCGAACCGGTTCGGGTCGAAATTGTCGTCGGACAGGTAGTCGCGTACCTGTTTTTCGAGGCGCTCGCGGACGGCCGGGATACGGGTTTTGTCCTGTTCGGCTACCTGGTCGAGCAAGGTCTGGATGGTATTGATGTATTCGGAGAACTTTTCGGCCGTCATGCGGCCTTCCTGTTCGCGAAAAACGGAACATTTGCGCAATGCTTCCATGACCGCCACCTTGATCTGCGCCCAATCGTCTTCCTTGCTGGTGTCGTCCACCGTTTCATTGTTGTATGCATTGGGCAGTTGCAGGGCAATGCGCAGCAGCTCGGTGTTGTCCGGCGAGAAGCCCAGGCCCGTGGCCGTATCCGACAAATCCTGGTAATAGGCATTCACCAATGCGCGGTTCACGGAGGTCGACGCCACGGTTTTACCGATCGGCTGGACGGTCAATGTAAATTCCACCTTACCACGTTCTAGCGACTGGGTGATCAGGTTCCGTATTTCAATTTCCCTTTCGGAATAGTTACGCGGGATGCGGCAATAAATATCCAAAAACTTGGAATTCAATGTCTTGATTTCTACCGTGACGTTGATTGATTCGGATTCGATGTTGGATACACCGTATCCGGTCATTGATTTTAACATAAGGATGTACGTTGGTTCCTGTTGTGGAACGGTTAATGCTTGTTTTGACCGCTGACGGACGACGGCTGACCGGCGATTTTTTGACCGCTGACGGACGACGGCTGACCGCCGATTTATGATTGCTGACGGCTGACGGCTGACCGCTGACCGCCGATTTTTATGACCGCTGACGGACGACGGCTGACCGCTGATTTTTTGACCGCTGATGGGAATTACCTTTCAGCAACCGGCGGTCGGCCGTCAGCAGTCGGCGGTCACTTATTAATTAAACCGCTGCTTTCCCCCCGATTTGGCAGGGTGCTGGCTTTCAGATGGTTGCGGCTTCGATATTAATGCATTCTTGTCCATTTCGGCATTGAAAATGCGGAACCGCGATACGTCGCAGGCCAGGTACAATGCTTGGAGCAAAGAGCCGGGTTCTGCCAGGTTCTTTCCGGCAATATTGTAAGCCGTGCCGTGGTCGGGCGAGGTGCGCACAGCCGGGAGCCCGGCCGTAAAGTTCACGCCTTCGTTGAATGCGAGTGTTTTGAAAGGGATCAGGCCCTGGTCGTGGTACATGGCCAGCACGGCGTCGTACTGGCGGTAGGTACCGGCGGCAAAGAAGCCGTCGGCCGGGAACGGGCCCACCACGAGGTTGCCCCGCTCCTTGAATTGCTTGATCACCGGCTGGATGATCTCGATTTCCTCGGTGCCGAGCAGGCCGTTTTCACCGGCGTGCGGGTTCAGGCCGAGCACGGCCAGTTTGGGCTTTTTAATACCAAAATCGCCCTTCAGCGATTGCAGGATCTGCTCGATTTTCGCGCTCAGCTTCTCGGCTGTAATGTGTTCGCGTACGTTTTGCAGGGGCATATGGCCCGTGAGCACGCCCACGCGCAGGTCGCCCGCGACCATGAACATCAATGCATCGTCCTTGCCGAATGATTCGGCCAGAAATTCGGTATGGCCGGGGAATTTGAAATCCTCGTTCTGGATATTGTCCTTATTGATCGGGCCGGTAACGAGCGCCTGGATTTTTCCTTCCTTCAGATCCTCAACGGCGCGTTTCAGGGAGGCAAATGAGCCCTGACCTGCTTCCGCGGTAATCTTTCCGGGTTGTATTTCTGTCTGATGGTCGTGCCAGCAGGTGATGACGTTCGTGAGCTTGTGGTTGGCCTGCTCGGCTTTCTGAATGCCGTGCAGGGCCCAGTCCTTCATTTCAAAAAGATTCCTGTACTGGTTCAATACCCGCAGGGAGCCGTAGATGATTGGTGTGCACAATTTCGCTAACTGGTTTCCTTCGAATGCTTTAAGGATTACTTCCGGGCCAATGCCGTTATAATCGCCGATGGTGATCCCGATTACCGGTTTATCACTGTGTTGTTCGTTCATGTAGGTAAATGCTGTGGTATGTGTTCCGCTGCGTAATTCTGTATTACTTTTGCCGGACGGTTCAACCGGCAAGTTACAAAAAATCCCGTGCTACTATGAAAATCCTGATCGCAGACTCCATGCATCCCTCACTATTCGGGATGTTGGAAGCGCAAAAATGGGACTACGATTACCATCCAGAATACAAAAGAGAAGATATCAGGCTTGCATTGCCCGCTTATGACGGGCTGATGATCCGCAGCAAAACTTTCCTCGACCGTGAAATGCTCGGAAATGCCGCCAATCTGCGCTTCATCGCACGCGCCGGCGCCGGCCTCGACCTCATCGACCTCGCCGTGGCGAAAGAACTGAATATTGAAGTCTTTCACGCTGGTACGGGCAACCGCGACGCTGTGGCGGAACATGCTCTGGGCATGCTGCTCGCATTGTTTAACAACATCCTGCGTGCCGACCGGCAGGTGCGCAACGGCATCTGGGACCGCGAGGGCAACCGGGGCGTGGAGCTGATGGGCAAGACCGTCGGGTTGATCGGCTATGGCAACAACGGCTCCGCTACGGCGAGACGGCTCAGCGGGTTTGGCTGCAAGGTACTTGCGTATGACAAGTACCGTGACAACTACGGCGACGCTTTCGCGACGGAATCGAGTATCGGGGAAATCCAGCGCGAGGCCGATGTGCTGAGCCTGCATATTCCGTTGACGGACATTACGCGTTACCTTGTTAATGAGGAGTTTATCGACGGTTTCGCCAAACCATTTTACCTGTTGAATTTATCCAGAGGCGAGGTGGTGAAATTAAAGGCAATCACAGAAGCTTTGGAAAGCGGCAAAATCAAAGGTGCCTGCCTGGATGTGCTTGAAAATGAAAAGATCGGGAAACTGACGCCGGAACAGCAGGAGGTATTTGATTATTTGCGCGCTTCCGATCGCGTTGTATTGACGCCGCACATAGGCGGCTGGACGCATGAAAGTTACGTCCGGATCAATGAAGTATTGGTAGAACAAATCCGGAACTGGCTATAAACAAATATGCCGACCAATGGTCGGCACGTTTGCATCTATTAGCCATGAAAAATAAAATACTTACTTGCCAAGTGTACCGCGAAGCGCACGTGGGATTTCAACTGATGCGATCGGGTTACTTGCCGCTGTCAATATAACAAAATTTTCAGCTTTCAGTGCACCAACCTTCACAGATTTTCCTAAATCCAGTTCAGTTACATCAACATTTACATAGTCAGGGATGTTCTCCGCAAGACCCTGTACGCGCAATTTACGCAATTTTTGGTTCATTTTACCACCTTTCATAACGCCGGCGGATGTACCTGTCAATTTAACAGGAACTTCAACTTTTATTTCCTTGCCAGGAATGATTTCAAGAAAATCCGCGTGGATCAACGAATCATTTACCGGGTGGAACTGTGTTTCCTGAAGAATCGCATTGTACTCTGTACCTTCGATGTTCAGGGTAACGTTAAAAATATCGGGTGTGAAAAGCAATTCACGGAACAACATCGTAGGTGCATAGAAATGCACTTGTTCGTTTCCTCCGTACAGCACAGATGGAACATAACCCTGAGCGCGCAAGTTTTGTGATTCCACCTTGCCGAGATTCGCTCTTTTAAACCCTACAATCTCAAGACTTTTCATAAGAAATTTTATAAGAAAGTTAAATAAAAGAAAATTTACTGAGAATTTATAAACAATGAACTAATAGATTCGTGATCGCGAATCCTGCCTATTGCCTTTGCAAATATTTCTGCAACGGACAGTACGCGGATTTTTTCGTTATGTTGCTTCAGTGGGATTGTATCTGTTACGATCAACTCTTCGAGCACCGAATTGGCAATGTTTTCGTGGGCCTTGCCCGACATAATCGCGTGCGTGCTGATGGCCCGTACGGATGTGGCACCTTTGTCGAGAATGATCTCGGCGGCTTTGCAAAGTGTTCCGCCCGTGTCGATCAGGTCATCTACCAATACCACGTCCATCCCTTCCACATCCCCGATTACCTGCATGCTGGCGATTTCGTTGGCGCGTTTCCGGTGCTTGTCGCAAAGGATCATGTCCGCGTTCAGGAATTTAGCAAAATTCCGTGCACGTGCGGCGCCGCCTACATCGGGAGAGGCAATCAGGAGGTTTTTAAGGTTCAGGGATTTGATATAAGGAACAAAAATCGAGGTTCCTTCCAGGTGGTCAACTGGCAGATCGAGGAAACCCTGGATCTGTCCGGCATGTAAATCGATGGTCATCACGCGGTCCACGCCCACTGCCGTGAGGAGGTTGGCTACTACTTTCGCTGCGATCGCCACCCGCGGCTTGTCCTTTCTGTCTTGTCTGGCGTAGCCGAAATAGGGGATTACTACCGTTACATAATGTGCCGAAGCACGACGGGCCGCATCCACCATGAGCAGCAACTCCATCAGGTTATCGGCAGGAGGGAAGGTAGATTGGATCAAAAATACGTCACAACCCCTGATCGACTCCTCGAAACTTGGCGATAATTCACCGTCGCTGAACTTGCGCAACGTGTAACCACCCAGCTCCTTACCATAATACCTGGCAATGTCTTTGGCCAAATATTCGGACTGACTCCCCGAAAATATTTTTACTGTATTGAATGAGCCCATGGCCAAACTAAAATTTGCGCAAAATTAAATAAAACCAGTTAATTAAGATAGTATCTTTTTAAAAAAATATAATAAAGCTGCACGACGCAGTACCCGGTAAGCAGTCCCACGAGCCCTCCGACGAGGATATCGAGCGGGTAATGCACGCCCACGTAGATGCGGCTATATGCGTAAACCAGCGCCCAGAGGAACAAAAATGCCAGTTGCGGCACTTTTGTGCGGAGCAGGCTGAACCACGTGATCGCCAGCGCAAAACTGGTAGACGAATGCGACGACGCGAAGCCGTACAGCCCGCCGCAATCGGTGACGTGGTGCATGGCGGTCGTGATCGTTGGGTCGTGGCATGGCCTTAGCCGCACGAAATAGGGTTTCATAAACCCGGAGGTAATTTTATCGGCCACCACCACGGCCAGTACGACCGCGACGACGATGATTCCGCCTTTTTTCCACCCTTCCGCCCGGACCGTCAATGCGATCAGGACCATGTAAAGCGGAACCCAGGTGTATTTATAGGTAATCCAGTACATGAGCGTGTCGAGCCACGGCGTGTGCAGGCCGTTGAGCCATAAAAACAGCTCCTGGTCGATGCGGACGATGCTATGTACTGCGTCCGTCATGAACTGAAACCGAGTACTTTACGAACCTTGCCGATGGTCTCCTGCGCAATATCCCGTGCCTTGGCTTCGCCTGCTACCAGGATGCCTTCGAGCTCTTCGTTGTTCTCCATATAATAATTGAAAATGCGTCGTGGCTCAGCGAAAACCTCCATAAAGCATTCAAAAAGTGCCTGCTTGGCGTGGCCGTAGCCGTAACCGCCATTGATGTAATTCCGGCGCATGGTTTCAACGTCGGCCTCGCTGGCTACCAGGCTGTATAGCTGGAAGGTAATGTCGGCATCCGGGTCTTTGGGCTCTTCCAGCGGTTTGGAGTCCGAAAGAATCTTTTTGGTGATCTTTTTCAGCTCGTTTTCGGGCAGGAAAATGTCGATATAATTATGGTACGACTTGCTCATTTTCTGACCGTCGAGGCCGGGGATCGTCATAATGCGCTCGTCGATCTGCGGCTCGGGCAGTACCAGGATTTCTTCGCCTGCCAGGATGTTGAAACGGTTGGCAATGTCTTTGGACATTTCCAGATGCTGCTTCTGGTCTTTACCGACCGGGATGATATTGGCATTATAAAGCAGGATATCAGCCGCTTGCAAAACGGGGTAGGTGAAAAGTCCGGCATTCACATCTGACAATTTCTCCGATTTGTCTTTAAAGGACGTCGCATTCGCCAGCATCGGGAACGGCGTGAAGCAGTTCAGATACCATGCGAGCTCGGTATGCTCCTGCACCCTCGACTGGCGCCAGAAAACATTCTTTTTGTAATCGAATCCGAATGCGAGCCAGGTAGCGGCGATGGCGCGGACATATTCGCCACGTTCGGTCCCGCTTTTCAACGTCGTGAGCGAATGGAGGTCGGCGATGAAGAAAAAAGATTCGTTCTGCGGATTTTTAGAGAGTTCGATCGCAGGTTTGATGGCTCCCAGGATGTTACCCAGGTGAGGTCGCCCGCTGCTTTGAATGCCTGTTAGGATTCTGGCCATTAATCGTCTTTAAATTTGATGCTAAGGCTTCAAAATTCGTTAAATTGAACCAGAAAACGTAGTAAATTTGAATTTTATACCTTCACCAACGAGACATGGATTCTAAAACGCTGCACTTTCTCAGTCAATTAGCGGAAAACAATAACAGGGAGTGGTTTCAGGAAAATAAGAAGCAGTACGAGGCCGCGAAGGCTGATATGGAAAAGCTCGTCGGTTACCTGATCACTGAGGTAGGGAAGTTTGAAGACCTCGGAAATGTACAAGTTAAGGATTGTATGCTGCGCATTTACCGGGATGTTCGTTTTTCCAAAAACAAAGACCCTTACAAGAAAAATCTCGCCGCAGGCATCGGGCCGGGCGGCAAGAGCTCTGGGAAAATCGACTATTATTTGCAAGTGCAGCCGGGCGATCAGACATTCCTCGGCGGCGGTATGTGGGAAGTGACCACCGAGCAGCTGGCGCGTTTCCGTCAGGAGATCGACTATAATGCCGACGAGCTGAAAACAATCATTCACGAAAAGGAATTTCATAGCTATTTTCCTGAAATTCATGGAGAAAGTTTGAAAACGGTACCGAAAGGCTATTCCAAGGAACACCCGGAAATCGAGCTGCTGAAACGTAAGCAACTGTTTTTTATGCACCGCTACACCGATAAAGAGGTGGCTTCCAAAGACTTCGGTAACCTGGTTTTAAAAGGAATTCAACTCCTGAAACCCTTTACCGATTATATGAATTATGTATTGTACGAAGAAGCGGAGGAGCATTGAGCCGCATTGAAGCCGAATCTGCCTGCAATACCCATTCCAATCTCAATAATATGCAATTTTCACATTTGCACTGTCATACCCAGTTCTCGCTGCTCGATGGTGCTGCCGATATCAAAAAGCTCTTCAAAAAGGCCAAGGAGGACAATATGCCCGCCGTGGCCATCACCGACCATGGCAATATGTTCGGCGTGTTCGAGTTTGTGGCCGAAGGCAACAAGCAGGGCATCAAGCCGATCGTCGGGTGCGAGTTTTATGTGGTGGAAGACCGGCACGTGCGGCAGTTTACCAAGGACAAAAAGGACGTCCGTTTTCACCAGCTTTTGCTTGCCAAAGATGAAATAGGCTACAAAAACCTCGTAAAAATGTGTTCGCTGGGCTTCATGGAGGGGATGTATGGCAAATACCCGCGGATCGATAAGGAGCTGATCGTCAAATATCACCAGGGATTGATCGCGACAACGTGCTGTATCGGTGCGATGATCCCGAAGACGATTATCCGCCAGGGCGAAGAGGCGGCGGAAAAGGAGTTCCGCTGGTGGCTGGACTTGTTCGGCGATGATTTCTACGTGGAATTGCAGCGGCACGACATTCGCGATCAATACATTGTGAATGAAGTGCTTATAAAGTTTGCCCGGAAATATAATG
The DNA here is from genome assembly GCF_000382205.1 of Dyadobacter beijingensis DSM 21582. Classification (GTDB taxonomy): domain Bacteria; phylum Bacteroidota; class Bacteroidia; order Cytophagales; family Spirosomataceae; genus Dyadobacter; species Dyadobacter beijingensis. The sequence continues at coordinate 297,426 of NZ_KB907789.1, read as the reverse complement.
TGAAAATCATCTGCTCGAACGACTCGCATTATGTCGACCGTGATGATTGGAATGCGCACGATATCCTGCTGTGTATCAATACCGGTGATAAGCAAAGTACGCCGTCGGCGAAGGACTTCGACGATGAAAAAGGCATCCCGAAAGGCTCCCGCTTCGCATTCTACAACGACCAGTTTTATTTCAAAAAAACCAGCGAAATGCTGCAACTGTTCAACGACCTGCCCGAGTCGTTGGACAATACCAACGAGATCGTCGACAAGATTAAGACGCTCGATCTCCGCAAAGACATTCTGCTCCCCAACTTCCCGATCCCGGATGAATTCAAGACGCATACCTTGTCTGAAATGGTAGGAAAAAAGGAGCTTACCGCCGATGTTTTGAACCAATGGGAATACCTGCGACACCTGACATTCGAAGGAGCGCGTAAGAAATATGAAGTGGTAACGCCGGAAATAGAGGAACGGCTCAACTTTGAGCTGCAAACGATCCGTAACATGGGTTTTCCCGGTTACTTCCTTATCGTAGCAGACTTTATCGACGCAGGGCGCAAAATGGGCGTCTTTATCGGTCCGGGCCGCGGCTCTGCGGCAGGTTCGGCAGTAGCCTATGCAATCGGGATCACAAACATCGACCCGGTTAAGTACGACCTCCTTTTTGAGCGTTTCCTCAATCCCGACCGTATCTCCATGCCCGATATCGATACAGACTTCGACGACGACGGCCGTCAGAAGGTGATCGATTATGTAGTGAAAAAATACGGCTACAACCAGGTGGCGCAAATCGTAACTTACGGTACGATGGCCGCCAAATCGGCGATTAAGGATGTGGCACGGGTAATGGACCTGCCGCTTCCCGACGCGAACATGCTCGCGAAGCTTGTTCCCGACAAGCCGACCTATAATATGACGCTGAACCGCATTTTCACGGCGCCGTTGGAAGGGGAGGGCAGCCTCATGAAAAAGGAAGGTATTTCGCCCGATGAGTTGGAAAACGTGAAGCGCATGCGTGCCATTGCATTGGGCAATGACTTGCAGGCCAGTGTGTTGCAGGAAGCGCGCAGGTTGGAAGGGACGGTACGGAACACGGGTATCCACGCGGCCGGTATCATCATCGCGCCCAGCGATTTGACCGAAATTATTCCCGTAAGTACGTCCAAAGACTCCGACTTCCTGATCACCCAATACCAGGGGAAAATCATCGAGGACGCCGGTGTAATCAAGATGGACTTTTTGGGGCTTCGAAACCTTTCGATCATTAAGGAAGCCCTCAGGATGATCAAGAACAACTATGGCCACGACATCGTGATCGACGATGTGCCGCTAGACGACCCGAAAGTGTTTGAACTGTTCCAACGCGGGGAAACCAACGCCATATTCCAGTTCGAATCCGATGGGATGAAGAAGTACATGCGCGACCTCATCCCCGACCGTTTTGAGCACCTGATCGCCATGAACGCATTGTACCGTCCGGGCCCGATCGCATACATTCCTAACTTTATCCGGCGTAAAAACGGGCAGGAAGAAGTTACCTACGATTTACCCGAACTGGAAGAGTATCTGGCTGACACTTACGGTATTACCGTGTACCAGGAGCAGGTGATGCTCTTGTCGCAGAAGCTGGCGGGCTTTACGAAAGGCCAGGCGGATACCTTGCGGAAAGCGATGGGTAAGAAGCAGATCGAAACGCTGAACAAATTGAAAGGCGACTTCATGAAAGGCGGTACCGAAAAGGGCCTCGATGCGAAGAAGCTGGAAAAAATATGGACGGACTGGGAGGCATTTGCATCCTATGCATTCAACAAATCGCACTCGACCTGTTATGCTTTCGTTGCTTATCAAACGGCTTATCTGAAAGCGCATTACCAGTCGGAATACATGGCGGCGGTATTGACGAGCTCGCTGGGCAGTATCGACAAGATTACATTCTTTTTGGAAGAGTGTAAGAACCTGGGCATTACTGTATTGGGCCCTGATATCAATGAATCGGAACGCCAGTTTGGTGTGAATAAGAAAAAGGAAATCCGTTTCGGGCTTGCGGGTGTGAAAGGAAGCGGGGATGCGGCCGTTGAGTCGATCATCGAAGAACGGACCAACAACGGTCCGTTCAAGGACGTGTTCGATTTCATGACGAGGGTGAACCTGCGAACGGTCAATAAAAAGACACTGGAAAGCCTTGCCTACGCAGGTGCATTTGACTGCTTTCCCGAATATCACCGCGCCCAGTATTTTGCTGTGGAAACGGGCGAAACGGGCACATTTATTGAAAAGCTGATTCGCTACGCCAATAATTACCATGCGGAGAAATCGTCGGCGCAAGCGTCGCTGTTCGGTATGCTGGGCGATAGCGGCTCTACGCTCGCAAAACCCAAGGCCGCGGAGATAGGCGAATGGGACGACCTTGCAAAGCTCCGGTACGAGCAGGAAGTGGTTGGTTTCTACATTTCAGGCCACCCGCTCGACACGTTCCGGACCGAGCTGGATAATTTCTGCTCCTGTACGGTCGATAAGGTGCTGGAAATCCAGGAAGGCGAGCGTGCGCCGAGGTATTATGGCAAGGACATTAATGTGGCCGGTATCGTGACGAGCGCACAGGAAAGAATGTCCAAGAATGGCAGCTTGTTTATGATCTTTAAAATCGAGGATTACCAGGGTGCGATGGAAATGCTGATCGGCGGGGAGGACTATATTCGTTTTAAAAACTACCTGCAGGTGGGGCAGTTTCTGTATATCAAAGGGAAGGTGCAGAACCGCTGGAAGCAGGAAGATCAGTTTGAATTCAAGATCTCGCAAATCCAGCTATTGCCGGAGATCATGGAGAAAATGTGCCGGAAGATCAAGATCAACCTTACGCTGGATCAGATCGACGCCCAGTTCATTCATGTGCTCAATGAAACCTTCGGAAGTCACCCCGGCGGATGCCAGGTGAGCATGACCGTGAAGGACCCCGAGACGCATCTGGAAGTCGAAATGTTGTCGCGCGGTTACCGTGTAGCGCCTAGTAATGAGCTGTTTAAGGTGCTTCGGGGCTTTCATGGGGTGAAATTCTCATTAAACTGATTTGGATTGATCTGGATAAGGAACTTTTAGATATGAATATTCCTTATTAACCCAGATTGATAAATAACATTTAGACACTTAAAACATGGGAAAAGCACTTGAAATTACCGATAGCACCTTCGAAGATCTGATCAAAGGTGATAAACCTGTACTTGTTGACTTCTGGGCAGAGTGGTGCGGGCCTTGTAAAATGATCGGACCGGTTGTTGAGCAGCTCGCAGGAGAGTACGACGGCAAGGCGGTTATTGGTAAAATGGATGTGGATATGAACTCTTCGGTACCTGCAAAATTCGGTATCCGTAGTATCCCTACGCTGATGATTTTCAAAGGCGGCCAACTGGTAGATAAAGTAGTAGGCGTTGTTCCTAAAACAACCCTGGAAGATAAATTGAATGCGCAGATCGAAGCGACCGTTTGATAATCGCTGATTTGTGAAAGAGTTAAAAGCCCCGGTGACGGGGCTTTTTTGTTTGTATACTGTTATAAAAGGTATATAATTATCTACTCTTAATCACTATATTCACGCTATGAAATACTCAGAATTTCATCGTATCGTCCGGCGTAACGGATGGGTTCTCGCCCGCACACGAGGCAGTCACTATATGTACATCAAAAACGGGGTAACGTATTGTGTGCCGTATCATTCGTCAAAGGAAATGAATGAAGGTCTGAGAAAACAATTATTAAGGAAATGAAACTGACTAATCAATAGGAATATGAAAAGAATCAGGGTATTGATTGAAAGAGGGAAAGACGGTTACAGCGCTTACGCCGAGAATGTCAGGAAAATTTACGGGATAGGGGATACGGTGCAGGATGTCAAAAAGAACGTTCTGGAATGCATTGAAATAGTCAAATCATTTGATGACAAGAACATTCCGGCTGCACTGAAAGGTGAATATGAAATCATTTGGAAATTCGATGTGGAAAGCCTTTTGGAATATTACAAGGGCATTTTCAACCAAACCGGCATTGCCCGGTTGACCGGGATCAACGAGAAGCAACTCAATCATTATGCCTCGGGCCTTAAAAAACCTCGTCCCGCGCAGGCGAAGAAGATTGAAAACGCATTGCATAAGCTGGGCGGTGAACTTTTGGCTATCGAGTTGTAACAACCCCGCTGGATAATTTCAAAATAGCCGCAACGTGCGAAAACAGTACCGCCGGAACAATGAATGCCGGTAGCAAAACATATGGCGCCTTGAACAACCCTGTATTAGGCTGATCGAATGCAAATTGCTGGAAAGGCGTTGGCGCGGAGAGAATCGCGCGAACGACAATGTTGAGCAGCAACCCGAGGCAAATGATATTCCACACGAGCAAACCACGGTTCCCTACAAGCCCCTTTCGATAAGCAAGCCAAACCAATGGAGCGGTAATGCCGGACAAAATATCCGGATTGCTGCCCTCGAAGGTCATAAGCTGCGGAATCTCTCCCATTTGGAAGAGGAGGAATAATACCAGTTCCACTGCAATGCGAACGGTGTGAAGCAATGTGAGATTTTTCAATGAGCTGGTCGTAATCAGCATCCGGCGCTGGAAAAGTGCCAGGTATACAATGAAAATCAATGGTGGCCCGATCGCCAGGGCGAAATGCGGTGGCATGCTGGTGGTGTCGAGGTAAAAGCCGTTGGTACTCAGGAGTATTTGCAACGGCATCCAGGTCAAGGCTAAAAGCCACATCGATTTTGATGCGTTTGTGGCTTTGTAAAGCATAATGCATGTCGCGATAAGGGTTGCGACAAATAATGCGGAGGGTAGTAAGTGATTGTTATTCATGGCAATGATTGGTTTGTCGATGCGAATTAAACCAATCGCCCTGCGAAGAATCTTGCCAATTGGCAACAAATTGGCTGCAAGGCTATTTTCCTGAAATTTCCTTTCGAATCCGGCTTAGTGAGGTATCGGTGATGCCGAGGTAGGAGGCGATGGTGCGGAGCGGGGCATGCTGGAAAATGTCAGGATTTGTTTTAAGTAATTGAAGGTAACGGGTTTCGGCGGTTTCTGTTATGGTCGAAAGCATGCGTGATTTGAGATTTGTAAATCCACCGACGAGGATACTTCGCCCAAATTCACGGAATTCCGGTAATGTGTGAAACAGCTCGTTGAGCGTCGTGTAAGTGATCGCAATGCCTGTGCAAGCGGTAATTGCGTGGATATTTTCGCGCGAGGGTATGCGATGGAAGAACGATGAAACCTCGAAAACGACTTGCTTACGGCGATGAAAGCCGGTAGTAATGTCGTTGCCGTCGGGATCAAAGGCGTAAGACCGCATAAACCCGTCGGTCAGGAAAAGATACTCGTTGCAGATGGTGCCTTCTTTGAGGAAAAATGCGCCTTTGGATAAACGCACAGGGTAAAAACGTCCGGCGATATCCGACGCCAGGCTTACCGACATCGGATATGCCTCCGTAATAAAGTCGACGAGCAGCGAACGCTCGGGCGACAGGCTACTCATTGATTTCAATGGCGAAACCGGCCTCAAACGTACCGCCCGCTTCCAGCTTCAAAATTCCTTCCTTAGTTTCAAAATTCTGGTCCGAATCGGCACTATCGGCAATACCCAGCCATGGCTCGATGCAAACGAAATGGCCACCCGGCTTCGCCCAAATGCCCAGGTAAGGGAAATCTTTGTAGTATACCGTGATTACCTGCCCCGATTTCGTACTTCTCAGACTGACTTGCTTTGAAATCAAATGCTTGAAAATCAATGCGTCGTTGTCGAAAAGGTGCTGGTTTAAATGCAGCACGTTGGTATGTTCGAGAACCGGCTTAGTGGTGTTGCCGACGAGCCCGTTTTTTTCCAGAACCCAGGTCGAATCGTTTTCGATGGCTTCAAATTCGAGGTAATAGTCCTCGTAAACCTCGTCTTCGTGCAGCGGACATTTGAATGCCGGATGGCCGCCAAGCGAGAAACGCATTTCTTCATCGCCGTGATTGATCACTTTATGGTCAACGATGATCCTTTTGCCGTCGAGCTTGTAGGTAATCTGAAATTCAAATTGAAACGGGTAAATAGCCAGCGTTTCTTCGCTGTATTTCAATGTAAATGTAAGACTATCAGTAGTTTGATCCGTCAGCTTCACATTCGCGTTGTTGCGCACCATACCGTGGCGGGGCACGGCGTATTCGTCTCCTTTATATTTTACAAAGCCATTTTTAATAGCCCCGATGACGGGAAACAGTACAGGCGCGTAACTGGCCCAAACTGCCGGATCGGCATTCCAGAGAAAATCTTTGCCGGTTACGGTTGACTGAATCTGGCAAAGCTCGGCGCCGGTTTCCTGCACCGCGATTTTTAAATGATCATTTTGAATGGTATAGTTCATATCGTTCAGGAATTCAGGACTTTAAGGATAACGGAGCATGCCTCGCGGATTTGCTCTTCGGTGATGGTCAGTGGCGGGGCAATGCGCATCGAATTGTCGCAGAACAGGAACCAGTCCGTGACGACGCCCAATGCAATGCATTGATCAATGGTATCTTTCAGTTTATCGAACGACGCCATTTCTGCCGCAAGCATAAGGCCTTTTCCCCGTATTTCCTTGATTTCGGGATGAATTAACAGCGATTTAAACAACGCTCCTTTGGCGATCGCCGCTTTGGGGAGTTGCTCGTCGATGGTCACGCGCAAGGCCGCGAGCGACGCCGCACAGCTGACAGGATGGCCTCCGAAAGTAGTGATGTGGCCTAATATCGGGTTGTTTTTCAGTACTTTCATGACCCTCTGCGAAGCCATGAATGCACCAATCGGCATACCGCCGCCCATGCCTTTGGCACTAAGCAGTATATCCGGGTAAATGCCGTATTGCTCGAATGCCCAGAAACTTCCCGTTCGGCCAAACCCGGTCTGTATCTCATCGAGAATGAGCAAAGTGCCTGTTTCGGTACATTTCCGGCGCAATGCGACCAGATAATCTGCGCCTGGTACACGCACACCCGATTCGCCGCCGATCACTTCGATGATCACAGCGGCTGTCTGGTCTGTAATCTTTTCTAAATCAGTTAGATAATTATGTTGAATATGCTTAACGCCCGGCAACAACGGACGGAAGTTTCTTTTGAAAAACTCTGCGCCGGCAAGGCTCAATGCACCCTGTGTGGCGCCGTGATAGGCATTATAGCAGGAAATAAATTCGCGTCGTTTGGTAAACCGCTTCGCCAATTTCATCGCACCTTCCACCGCCTCGGTACCTGAGTTGGTGAAATATACATTGTCGATCAGACCGAAAGGTGAAGGGTTCGGAGCATCGATACGAAGCGTATCGGCCAATGCCTTAGCAAGTTGCACCTGGGCGCTTTGCACATACTCTCCGTACACGAGGAGGTGCATGTGCTTGTCCAGCTGCGCGTGAATGGCTTCCAGCACTTTCGGGTGCCGGTGACCGACGTTGCTCACGCCGATGCCGGAAATCAGGTCCATATACGACTTGCCGTCGGGACCGTACATATAAACGCCCTCTGCCTTTTCGATTTCAAGGGCAAGCGGAAAGTCGGAAGTCTGCGCCAGATGGTCGAAAAAGTGCTGGCGATGTGAGATATGCATTACGATTGTTCAAAAAAACTGGCACTGCCGCCTACCCAGGTGAAATCCTTGTTGAACCGGACGCCGATCATTTCGCCGCGGCTTAACCTGCTGAGGCTGATCAGCAGTTCGGGCTTTTCGGCATGGTCGGGCCACCCGTACATCATGCGGATTTCGCATTTCACGAGCCCGTCGGGTGCCTGGATCACGGGTTCATAGGCGACTTTTCGCTGCAAGATATAATTTTCCGGGTCTGGAATAGCTTCCAGGTCGGCTTTTGTGAGGTGCAATTGTACGCCGGCGCCGGCAAAGGAAAACAGCGGTTTCAGTACAAAGTTTTGAAGGTCATCGGGGAAAATACCACCGTAATCACTCAAAAATCGCGTTTCCGGCACGAATTCTCCATTTAACAGCGGCATAGCGAATTTGCTGATGCGAAAAAACCAGTTGGGATGGCCCACCCATTGCACGTCCACGTCGTCGGTGAAATGGTAGCTGGTTTGCAGGTCGGGGTAGGTGAAGAGGTCGTCGAAAATGAGACGGTTATAAATGCGTTTGACCTGTATTTTTCGTCCGTCCTTTTCGTAAAATAACAGCCTGCCTTCGCGGATTAGTTTGGTATAGCAAACGGCTTTGATGCCCAGCATTTGTTCGGTTACAGCAAAGTCGATGCGCGTCTTCTGCTTTTCGGGAAAGATTTCAAGCAAAATCACATTTTCGGGCTGCTCGCTTCCGAGGATCAATACTTTCAGTTGAGATACATATTCATCATAGCTATCCGAGCCAAAGAGGTATTTGAAGTTTTCATTTACATCAAAATACCTTTTGAACGATTCGGACAAAAACGCCTGATACCCGAAAATCGACGGAAAGCCCTGTAATTCAATGAGCTGCGGGACAAGCTCTCCGGCGGCATTCCGGCAAATGGCGTAATCGATGGCCAAAAAAGATGTATGCGCATTTTCGCCGGGCACATATTGGTTCGAAGGCACAGCGCGGTCGGTCTGGTCCCGAAAATCAGGTGAAACTAATGTGCTTATGATTTCCCCGGACGCCCGCGTGATCTTTTCCGTGAGCTCTTTGGGGACGAAAACGGGCGTCTCCGCGACCCTGAAATCCAGCTGACCGGGAAACGCCGAACCCAGTGATTCCACGAATTCCTCGTATCCTTTCTCCGTGAAGGAGTTGTTGAACGCTTCCCGGGCTTGCTTATGCATAGGCTGGCTGGAAAGTTTTGTTGAATGCGTTTTTTAAAAATGCCGGGATGATGACGGCTTCGGTCATCGAAATTTTGTCGGGATCGTTCAAATGTTCGATCATATCGCCATACTTCTGCTCGCCGTGCGCCTTGATAATGGCTTCTTTCTTATCTTCATTCAAAAAATAGCGCAGCATGCCTTCCGCGTCGGCCTCAGGGTGAAACTGCGTGCCGACGACCTCGTTCGAGAAGCGGATTGCCATGACGGCACGTTCCAGCGGCACGTGCGGACGTATTTTTTCGAGGCAGAGCAGCTTCGCACCCAATGCGTCGAAAGCGGCCCGGTTGGGCTGCGTTACCTGAAAATCCCGCGAATCGACGATCCAGAACGGGTCGCTCAATCCATTCAGGAGCGGATCTTTGCGCCCGGCCGATGTTTTATGCACCGGAAATGTGCCAAATGAAGTCTTCCGCCGTTTGCTCACCGCCGCCAATTCCCAATGAATGCAGGCCATTTGAAACGAATGGCAGATCAGGAACAGGTGCTTCTTAATGCGGTTCTGGCGTTGGGCATTGTAGGCCAGTATTTTATCCAGAAATCCGAAGAATTTCTTTTCCCAGGCTTCTCCTACCGGCGCCGGATTGCCGGGCCCGCCCGTAGAAATATAGGCGTCAAAGTCCATTCCCGGCACTTCGAGCTGTTGTCTTACATTAAAAACGGTAACTTCAACAGGGACATTTTCCTGCTCTCCAAATGCGGCGATAATCTTTTTAATGCACCGCATCCCCTCGTTCGGGTGCCCGTCGTACATATCCAGGACCGCGATCCGGAAATGTTTTTCATTCGTAGTCATTTCAGTGGGTGGCCGGTCCGTGTCAGTGAAACCAACCTTTAAGTTATAGAATCGGGTAACCTATTGGAAACAAATACCTTCCTGATTAGTTCGGTTTTTGGGTCAATAGTTTGATTTAATTCTAATCAAAGCCCTATTTTGGTCTCCGAAACGATATAATCTACCACAGCATTCAAACTGCCCGTTTCCTCGAAAACAGCCAGCTGGCGGTCGGCACCCGTGCCCATTTCAAGGATCTGGTGAATGTATTCGATCTCCTTCCGGCTGTCCAGCTCGTCCACGACGTCGTCGATGAATTCGAGCAGCTCGTGGATGAGGATTTTGTATTCCACTTCCTCCTGCTTCCCGAAGTCGATGAGCTTGCTGCTGATCCCGTAGCGCGCCGCGCGCCATTTGTTTTCATTGATGAGCATGCGGCGGTAGGGGCGGAAGCTCAGGTTTTGGCTGTGCAATTTATGGATCTTGGCCACGAGTGCCTGCATGATCGCGGCCAGGCATATGGTCTCGTCCGTACGCATGGGCACGTCGCACATGCGGAACTCGATCGTATTGAAAAACGGGTGCACGCGAATGTCCCACCAGATTTTCTTCCCGTTATCGATGCAATTCGTTTTGACCAAAAGCGCCACGTACTCGTCGTATTCCGCGGCGCTCGAAAAGAAATCGGGAATACCGGTGCGCGGGAACTTGTCGAATACCTTGGAACGGTACGATTTGAAGCCCGTATTGCGCCCGCACCAGAACGGCGAGTTGGTCGACAATGCATAAATGTGCGGCAGGAAGTACCGCACCGCATTCATGATCTGGATGCCTTCGTTCCGGCTCTCGATGCCCACGTGCACATGCAGCCCGAAAATGAGGTTGCCGCGCGCGACGTCCCGCATTTCGTCGATAATCTGGTCGTAGCGCGGGTCGTCGGTGATGAGCTGATCTACCCAGTCGGCGAAGGGGTGCGTGCCGGCTGCCGCCACTTGCAGGTCCTGTTTTTCTGCCAGATCGAGGATCATGCGGCGCAGGTAGGTTACTTCCTCCCGCGCTTCCCGGATATTGTGGCAGATATTCGTGCCCACTTCCACCACCGCCTGGTGCATTTCCGCCTTCACGCGCTCTTTCAATGTAATCTTGCCGTCTTCAACCAGCTTTGACATATGCGACCGCAGGTTTCGTGTAACGGGGTCGATGGTCTGAAACTCTTCTTCAATTCCCAGGGTGAATGTTGCCATAATGCAAAGGCGGCTGAATTTTAGTTAGTTGGTCAGGATTTCTTCAATTTGGAGTTTTTGGCCGGCGCTTTCGTTGCCGCAGCCTTGGTAGTGGGTACTTTGGGCTCCGCAGGTTCAGCCACTGGGATCGGTTCGGTCGCGATTGCACCGAGCGATTTCGCCGGCTTTTTCGGAACCGACGCTTTGACTTTCACTTCCGTTGCGGAAGGCGTGGTGTCGGCAGTTTTGGCGGGCTTCGCGGGCGTTTCGGTCTTGGTGGGTTTGGCCGCTTTTCCGGCCGCTGCTTTCGCTGGCGCTGGTTTTGAAGCGGCCGGCTTGGCTGCTTTCGGGGCTTTTTCGGGCGCGGGCGCGGCTGCCGGTTCTGCCGAAGGGATCGCCGGTGAGGCGGCGGGTGCCGATATGCCGTTCACTGCCTGGCTCACAAATGTGCCCCAGGTAAGGTTAATCTGCCCTGCGACCTGCTTTTTGGCCCGTTCAATGGCCATATTCGCCGCCGCTTCCACCACCCATTCGAAATTATCCCGGCCTACCGAGTAAATATCGGCGTCCGGAGCCGGGTTGCAGAAATCGATCGCGTAAGGTATGCCGTCGCGTACGGCAAACTCCACGGTATTGAAGTCGTAGCCCAGCGCGACATTCAGTTTTAATGTATAGTCCTTAATCGTTTCCAGCAGCTTTTCGCGCTCTTCGCCCTGCGCTTTCAGATCGGCTGCATAGCGCAAATGGTGCGGGTTACGGGGTTCGTAAGGCATTACCAGTACGTCTTTCTGGCCGATGCAGTAGCAGCGCACATAGTCGTCAAACACGATTTCTTCCTGCAACATCATCACCAGCTGGCCTGTTTCCTCATGTTTGATCCACATATCCTGGGGGTTCACAACGCGGTACACGCTCTTCCAGCCGCCGCCGTCGTGCGGCTTCATGTAGGCGGGGAAGCCCACATATTGAAATATCTCTTCCCAGGCCATCGGGAATGCCAGGTTACGGAACGAGGTTTCCGTCGTGTTTTCGGGACGTTGTTTGGACGGCAGCAATACCGTTTTTGGTACCGGTACGCCTATTTGCTCAGCCAATGCGTTATTGAAAAACTTCTCGTCGGCACTCCACCAGAACGGGTTGTTGATCACTGCCGTGCCGGCCAATGCGGCATTTTTGAGGTAGGAGCGATAAAACGGCACATCCTGCGAAATGCGGTCGATGATCACGGCGTATTCGCTGGGCGCGGCTTGTATGACTTTATCGATGGTGACGGCCTCTGCGATAATGCCGTCCTCACCTTTGCTGTTGACTCTTTCGATAAACGCGTTCGGGAAGGTATTTTCCATTCCGAACAGGATTCCAATCTTTTTCATATTCAGGTTTTGAGTTGTGTTCGTGGTTATTGCAAAACAAGGCGCGAGAGGTAGTCGGGGAACATTTTCTTCCAGAGCGGCCAGTCGTGCTTCTCCCAGCCGCGGATGTCGAGCCAGTGTTCGATGCCGTTATTGTTCAGGATGCCCGACATGCGCAGGTTACTGTCCAGGCATATGTCCCAGTCGGAAGTGCCGAGGACGATTTTCATGTGCCCGTAGCGCCAACCCTGTTCGTTGGGCATGAAGTCGACGGGGTTATTGAAATATACCGAATCGTCGTAGTAGCCGCTCAGAAACCCGCGGATATCGAATGCGCCGCTCATGCTGAGCAGGTATGCGACCTGGTCGGGGTGGCGGAATGCAAAGTTCGCTGCGTGAAAGCCGCCGAAGCTGCAACCGGCCACGCCGATCTTGCCTACATGGCATTCATTTTTTATATATGGTACGAGCTCGTTGTTCAGGAATTTGTCGTACTGAATGTGGTTCAGCACGCGGTATTCGGGATTGAGATGCTTTCCGTACCAGGAGTCGGCGTCGATGGTATCCACGCAGTAGATCTTGTATTTGCCCGACTCCACCAGCCAGCGCACGGATTCGATCAGTCCCATATCCTTGGCCTGGTAGTAGTGGCCCAGCGTGGTGGGGAAAAGCAGGATAGGGTAGCCCCAGTTGCCGAACACAAGCATCTCCACTTCCTTGTCGAGATGATGAGAATAGTATTTAATATGCTTCTCTTCCAAACAAAGACGGTTTATAGTTGATAAATGAAATATACAAAACAAATCATAGGAAGCAAATTATTAACTTTCGGGTTTTATTTCCATCCGTAGTCGTCATTTGCAGTGAGTTCAGCCGCTTCCTTCTTCAAAGTAATGCCCGAAAATATCGTCCTCTATTCCGCTTTTCTGAGCAGGGAAGTGACCGTGACCGTGTTGCTGCCGGCCGGTTTCGCGCATTCTAATACTTATCCATTGGTTCTTTTCAATGATGGACAGGATTTCGAAGCACTGCAAATGACTGCTACCGCGGCCGCATTGCAGCAATCGGGGAAACTGGTGCCTTGCGTGATCGCGGGCATCCACGCGGATGGCAGGCGTGTACAAGAGTACGGGACCGCCCATCAGCCCGACTACGCGGGCAGGGGAGACAAGGCGGGCCTTACTACCGACTTCGTATTGAGAGAATTGATCCCTTATTTATCAAACCATTATCACACACGCTCCAAAGGCATTACCTACGCCGGTTGCTCGCTCGGCGGGCTGATGGCGCTGGACGCGGTTTGGCACCATCCCGGGGTGTTTTCGCAGGCGGGCGTTTTCTCGGGCTCGTTGTGGTGGCGGCAAAAGGCGCTGGACGCAGGGTATGACGAATCGGACCGCATTATGCATCGCAGGATACGGGAATCGGAGGGCAATCCGGATTTGCGGTTCTGGTTTCAATGCGGTACCTGGGACGAATACGACGACCGCGACGGCGACGGGGTGATCGATTCCATTCAGGACACGCTCGAATGCGTTGCGGAGCTGGAAAGAAAAGGATATCGCTGGGGCCGGGAAATCCGGTATGTGGAAGTGGAAGAGGGCATGCATAACCCCGAAACCTGGGCTAAAATCCTTCCCGATTTCCTGGAATGGGCATCGGGAAGAATGCGGAAAGGCTAAGCGATATTCGAAAGGAACTCCATCGTATCGATCCCGTCGGCGTAATCGGAGAGGCCGGGGACTTGTGCACCGCCCAAAGGCAATGCGCCTGCGATGTGCATTTCGGGTTTTGCTACGATGCACTGGATCTTTTCCGCCGAATCCCCCAACAAAGCTTTCAATTGTTCGACCGACTCGTAATGCTGGTAATGCAGCACGCTGATCGGCGACACGAGCGCCTCGCTTTCGGTCGCCAGCAGGAAGCCGTTGTCCGAATGCGCCACGCGGTTGACGAGGTAAATGGATTTATTGTACTCGTAATTGTTGAAATACTTGTGGTGGTTCAGGTAATCGGGAGACATTTCCTCGACCGACTCGTAAAACCCGGTAAAATCATATCCCGCCGGTACGAATATTTTCGATACGTTCCGGCAGCCGAGCCCGAAATATTGAAGGATGTCGTTGCCTAACGCCCTGAGTTCCTCGTGCGTTTCTGTGCCCGTGAGCGCCGCTACCGATGTTCGGTTCCTGCGTATAATGTTAGGCTTTTTGGCAAAATAGTAATGGAAATACCGCGCCGTATTGTCGCTCCCGGTAGCAATGTAGGCATCGGAATCGTTCAATCTCTCGACGAACTGTATGTATTCCTTAAACTCCGGCTCGATCTCGGTAAGCTGTGTTAATAGCGCGCGGATGAGCAGGGGGTCGTCGGAGCTGGGTTTGGCGAGCAGCGTGTGGCCGCTGATGAGCACGCAAAGCGCGTCATGGAAACCCACCGCCGGGATGTTGCCGGCCATTACCACGCCTATTTTGCGCGAATGGGCCGGTTCGGGATAGCTTTCGGCCCAGGCTGTGAGCTTTTCTTCATTTAAGTATTGTTCGGAGATGGCGTTCAGCGACAGGCGCACGTTGGCGGGTGTAAACCAGTTGTTCCTGCTTTTGGCGCCAGCTACCCATTCCGCGATCGTTTCCTCGTTTGCCGCGTCGCCGATGAACCGGCCCAGACGGACGAATGCATTTATCCTCCGAATTCTTGATATCATTCTACTCTGACTCTAAAAAGTTTAATGGCAAGTGCCGTTTTTATTTTTCTGATTGTTGGGAAACTATAAATAGTTATATTTGTTACCCAATACAGAAGAATAGCAACAAATATAAACAATCCGGCGACTATGGCTATAATGATAACCGATGAATGCATAAATTGTGGGGCGTGTGAGCCAGAATGCCCGAATACAGCAATTTATGAGGGAGGTGTAGAATGGACTTGGGGAGATGGAACTAGTTTAGATGAGGTGGACTTCGGTGACGGCACGATCGTAAGCGGCAAAGAAAAGCAGTCCCCCGTTTCAGACGAATTTTACTATATAGTTACAGATAAATGTACCGAGTGCGTTGGCTTCCATGAAGAGCCACAGTGTGCTGCGGTTTGTCCGGTCGATTGCTGTGTGCCTGATCCCGACAACGAGGAAGAAGAAGAAACTTTGCTTGCTAAAAAAGCATGGATGCATGGTGAATAAAACCTGCTGAACATAAAAAACGCGAAGCCTGCTCAACAGCAGGCTTTTTTTGTGCCCTTTCGGTTCTGGAAATGTCATTATAATAATAAAATTTCTTAATAATTGCAATGCTTGCTTTTAAAGAAAATTCTGTTTTGTGAAGGTTATGCAGAATATTCGATTTTCCGTAAAAAATGCATTTTGGATGTTTTTGTGTTTCAAAAACGATAAAAAACATGATAAAAATCAGAAAATTGGATTTTTTGATATAAATTTCACTTAGATTATTTGATAAATATAATTTAAGTACAATATTTGATCCAGTAATGCAGCCGGAGAGTAATATTAACTTAAACAGAATATAATTATGAAAAAAGTCTATTGCACAGTATTATCTTTGATGGTTCCTTTTTTGGGTTTTGCGAAGTCGGAAGAAGATAAAAAGGCGGTGAAGGCGGATACTGCGGTGGTAACGGAAGCTAAGGACGAGGAGGAGGCAAAAGGAGCATTCGCATTCTCGGGCTACCTGGATTCCTATTACATGGCTAATTTCAACAAACCCGCATCGCGCTCGAACATGGGTGCCACCAACGCACGCGTGTTCGACCAGAAGTCGGGGCAGTTTTCGCTCGGTCTCGTACAAGCGAAAGTAGCCTATACCAACGCGAAATCGGAAGCGGTCGTGGACCTTACATTCGGTCCTAACGCCAACATGGGTAACTACGGTAACGCACTGTTCAGCACTGCGCTGGCGATCAAGCAAGCATACTTTACATACAAGTTTACCGACAAGTTCTCGATGACAGCGGGACAATTCGGTACGCATATCGGGTACGAAGTGATCGACGCACCGGCCAACTTCAACTACTCGCTCTCCAACCTGTTCAACAACGGACCATTCTACCACGCCGGTCTGAAAGCGACCTACGCATTCTCCGACAAGGCGTCGTTAATGGTAGGTGTGGTGAACAATGTGGATGGACTGGGTGACAACAACCGCGCGAAAGGCATTATCAGCCAGTTGTATTTCAAGCCGGTAGAAAACTGGAACGTTTACCTGAACTACATCGGAAGCAACGAGGCAAATACGGATTCACTGGGTAAGCAGCCGGACGGTTTCTACCAGGTATTCGACCTTACCACCAGCTTCCAGGTGACCGAGAAATTCCTGTTGGGTCTGAACGCCGCGTACGGATCACAAAAAGGGGATTACCAGGGCGCAGGTGGCCCTGTTGACAGCGAATCGTGGGGTGGCTTTGCCGTGTATGCCAACACCGCTATTACTGACAACTTCGGAATCGGAGCGCGTTACGAATATTTCAACAATGATAAAGGAGTACGCGGTTTGCTGACGCCCGCAGGTACAGGTACCAAAGTAAACTCGGTTACATTGACTGGTAACATCAACCTCGCCGACGGTCACATCCTCGTAAAACCTGAGTTCCGCCTGGACGCATATCCTAAGCAAAGCGGCGGTGAAGCGCAGCAATTCGAGGATTCGGACGGCAAATGGACCAAAAGCAGCCAAACCACATTCGGCCTGGCATTCATTTACAAATTCTGACAATCAGTGCAATTCACACGAATACCTTCTTAATCTAATACAAACAATAATTTACTACAATGGAAAAACGTAATTTTATCCCACTGATTATTCTCCTGGTAATCAGCATCCTCGGTGCCTTCGTCCCCAATGTTCCGACACAGATCGTGACGGAGGGCATCAATTCGGGCGACACTGCGTGGATGCTCGTATCAGCCGCGCTGGTATTGCTCATGACTCCTGGTCTGGCTTACTTCTACGGGGGAATGGTCAACACCAAAAACGTCATTTCCACAATGCTCCAGAGCTTCATCGCGATGGGAGTAATCAGTGTGGTGTGGGTAGTTTTCGGTTTCAGCCTTGCATTTGGTGAGGATATTGGCGGCTTCGTCGGTAACCCTACTACGCACTTCATGTTCAAAGGCGTATTGGACGGTCCGGTTTGGGGCACTATTCCTTTCGCATTGTTTGCAATGTTCCAGTTGAAGTTCGCGGTAATCACTCCTGCGCTCGTAACTGGCTCGATGGCTGAGCGTATCAACTTCCGCTCTTACGTTCTTTTCATTATCCTGTTCTGTGTTTTCATCTACTCGCCATTGGCTCACATGACCTGGCATGCAGATGGCATCCTTTTCAAAATGGGTGTGCTTGACTTTGCTGGCGGTACTGTTGTTCACATGTCTGCTGGTTGGGCTGCATTTGCAGGTGCATTGTACCTGAAACGTCGCAAATCGCTCCTCGAAGACCACGTACTTCCTCCTGCAAACATCCCATTCGTATTGTTGGGAACAGGTTTGCTGTGGTTCGGATGGTTCGGTTTCAACGCCGGTTCTGCCCTGACAGCTTCTCCATTGGCGGTTTCAGCCTTCGCTACTACCAACACCGCAGCAGGTGCTGCTGGTTTGGCCTGGGTTCTTTTCGACGCCGCAAGAGGTAAGAAGGTATCTGCGCTTGGTTTCTGTATCGGTGCCGTAGTGGGTCTCGTGGCTATCACACCTGCTGCCGGTTTCGTAACGGTTCCTGCATCTCTTTTCATCGGTACTGTGGCTGCGATCACATCTAACTACATCGCTCACCTGCGTACACGTTCGACATTGGACGATACACTCGATGTATTCCCTTGCCACGGCGTAGGTGGTATGGTAGGTATGCTCATGACCGGTATCTTCGCAACCAGCGGTGTTAACTCACTGGTAGTAGACCAAGGTCTGGCATTCGGCGAAACTAAGCTGTTCATCAACCACGTAATCGCACTCGTAGGCGTATCAGTATTCGCATTCGCTGGTTCGTTCGCATTGCTGAAAATCACTGACCTCATTCTTCCACTCCGCGTATCTGAATCGGATGAGAAAGCAGGTCTGGATATCAGCCAGCACGATGAATTCCTTGTAGAGGCTTAATCTAAACTAGAAGAATAAAAAAGAAGCCCGGCCATATTGGCCGGGCTTCTTTTTTTTAGGCGCTAGTCCTTCTAGCCGTCGAGTTAAGTCGACTGTAATAGATTAAAATTGAATCTAGTGGATCAAAATTTCTTCCTGGATCTCGGTAACTTCCATGAGATTCTCGGGATTGATGTGATCATACCGCACCTCCTTGGTCTCATTGATCAGCAGCGGATCATATTTCACAGCCACGCGCACGTAGTTGCCGGTAAAGCCGAGCATCTGTCCGTTCTGCACCTCGTCTTCAAATAATACCTTCCCTTCCTTGCCGATCTGGCTTTGGTAGAAGAACCTTTTCTTTTTGTCAGAAAGTATGTGCAGCATTTTGGAGCGTTCGGCGCGTTCTCCTTTGTTGACGATCGGACGAATGGCCAATGCAGCCGTATTTTCGCGTTCCGAATAGGTGAATACGTGCAGGTAAGAAATATCCAGCTCGTTAAGGAAGCGGTAAGTTTCTTCAAACAGCTCCTTCGTCTCGCCGGGGTGGCCCACGATCACGTCCACACCAATGCAGCAGTCCGGCATGAGCGATTTGATCTTCGCGACGCGTTCTGTGTACAATTCACGTTTGTAGCGGCGCTTCATCAGGCCCAGGACTTTATTGGAACCCGATTGCAGCGGAATATGGAAATGCGGGGCGAAGCGTTTGGACTGCGCCACGAATTCGATGATCTCGTCGGTGAGCAGGTTGGGCTCGATGGAAGAAATGCGGAAACGTTCGATGCCCTCGACTTCGTCCAATGCTTTCACGAGGTCGAGAAATGTTTCTTCGCGCACGCCGTTGCGCAACCCGAAATCACCGATATTGACGCCTGTCAGCACGATTTCCTTCACGTCCCGCGCCGCAATGTCACGGGCGGCTTTCACGATGTTTTCGATACTATCCGACCGGCTCTTCCCGCGTGCGAGCGGGATCGTGCAGTACGCGCACGGGTAGTCGCACCCGTCCTGCACTTTCAGGAACGTGCGCGTGCGGTCGTTGAGCGAGTAGGAGGTATGGTATTCGACGGCATTGTCGATGGTAGAAGCGATTACCTGCGCCGGCTGCCCGGACGGCGCTTTTTCGAAGGTATCGATGAGTTCCACCAACCGGAATTTCTCGGCGGCGCCCAACACGGCGTCCACACCGGGGATTTCCGAAATTTCTTTGGGTTTCAACTGGGCATAGCAGCCGATAATGGCGACGTAACCGTCCGCATTGATCTTCTGGGCCTCGCGCACGATTTTGCGGCATTTCTTGTCCGCGTTCTCGGTCACCGAGCAGGTGTTGATGATAAAAATATCCGGGTTTTCGTTGAACTCTACCTTGGTATAACCCTTATCCTCGAACATCCGTCCGATCGAAGAGCTTTCAGAGTAATTCAGCTTGCACCCTAATGTATAAAAAGCGACTTTTTTCATTGTTATTAAATATCCTGCAAAATTACACCTTTATTATCAACGCTTTAAATAATCTCCGAAAGAAGATTGCAGGTAAGCCTTGCCGAGCTTTTCTTCCTGCCCGGGTAAAGCGCCGTTTTTTTCCGTGATATTGCCTCCGATGTTGTCCCGGACGATAAACCCGCCTGGGCGCATCCAGCCGAGGCCGTTATTGAATGCGAAATAGGCGAAATCGCTGCGGCCTGCTTTGAAAATGTCGTTACTCCACGCAAAAGTTCCGGACGGGAGGCGCATTTGGTTCAAAAGCGTGGCTGCCAGGTCGGTTTGCGACGCGAGCGTATCCACCCGCGCAGGGGCTGCCTGCAATGCGCCGCCGAGCCAGAGCATCGGGATATGGAACTCCGAAGGCTTGTCTTTCCGCGTTTCGGGCATCGGGTGGCCGTGGTCGGCAATAATGACAACGAGCGTATTTTTCCACCAGGGTTTCGCCTGGGCGTCACGGAGAAATGCGCCGAGCGATTCGTCGGTATAATGTAATGCGTTCAGGAATAAATGCTCCGGGTCGTTGCCAGGAACTACCGTTTTCACTGGCACTTCGAACGGCTCGTGGCTGCTAAGCGTGAACATGGTCGAGAAAAACGGCTCCTTTTCCTTATCCAGGTCATTCAGGAGCCGGTTGAACACGACATGGTCATGTGCGCCCCATTTGGAATTCATATCCTTCGAATCGAAATCATTGATATCCACAATGCGGTCGAAACCCTGTTGCAGGAAATACGATTTCATATTCGCGAATTCCGTTTCACCACCATAATAAAAGGAGGTTGTCCAGCCGCGCTCACGGAAAATGGTCGGCAACGAGGGCAATGACGCTGTTTTTTTGGGTATTTTAATAATGGACGTGGTAGGTTGCGCCGGATAGCCGCTCAGGATCGCGACCATACCCTTGTCGCTGCGGTTGCCGCTGGCGTACATATTGGTAAATAGCAGCCCTTGCTTGGAGATCTGGTCAAATTGCGGGGTAATGCCTTTTAGTCCGCCTAGCGATCCGACGGCCTTGGCCGTGAAGCTTTCCCAAATGATCACCAGTACGTTCTTTTTGCCCGTCGTGTCGACGACCTGTTCGGTTGCACCGGCGCGTTTGTAAAGGTTTGCGACAGTTTGCTGCGCTTCCGCATCTTCGGCGTATTTGAACGGGTTTTCATCAGAATAACTTTGATTCAAAAGCGAGCGCATGTAGTTCCACGGTACATTCACGGCTGCGTAATTGGCAAAACTTTTATCACTGAAAAACACCGCACTCTCGTTCATCGGCGCCAGCTGGAACCCGCCGCGAATGGGGATGATGAGGCTGCCGGCGATCAGCAGAAAGGTAGGAATGGTGTACCAATGCGGCGACCGCCGGAATGCACCGATGGTACGCCGGACAATAGTCTGCAAAATGCGGTTAACGAGGAAAATCAGGGCGAAAAGCAGCAGCAGTAATGGAAACACCGGCGCCGCGCCCATGGAAGCGAATGCTTCGGCGGGCGTTTCGAGGTAATGCAGCGAGGTGGCGTCGATGCGGAAACCCCACGCGCGGAACAGTTCGAGGTCGATGACCGTCAGCAATGTGATCAGGCCGGCGACGATCGCGGAGTAAATGGTAAGCGTTTTGCGGTACCAGTCCCACCGCTGGCCGGTGAACATCATTAACAAGGTAGGAACGCCCAGGATATACGCCGCGAAGGAAATGTCCATCGCCAGGCCGTGGCCGGCGCTCGCAACCCACAGGGAAGGAGGGAGTTCCAGCGCTTTTTTATAATGATATGCCAGGAAAATGATACGGAAAAACTGGAAGATAACGACCCAGGCAAGCCCGTACAAGGCTATAAATTCAAGTCTCTTACGCATTGGTGTCTGTAAACAATTTGCAAAGTTCTGAAAAATGCGCTAACCTGTGGTAACCGATGGGCAGCTAATGTGAAAATGTACGCGCGATTTGTGGTTCCTATCGGTAAATAAATAATTTTGGGGAGAATTAATATAAATCAATAAATACATGACGTTTCGTTCCAAAGCTTTTGAGATCGCGCAGGGCCGTGTCTCTCCTGTTTTGACCCCTCCCACAGAAAAAGTAGCCGACCTTTACGGCAGCAATACATTCAGTGATGATGTGATGAAGACCCTGCTTTCCGCAGAGGCATACAGCAAGATTTCCAACGCCATCCGCTCCGGCTCGACGATCGACCGGGAGGTGGCAGAAGAAGTGGCGGCCGCGATGAAGTCCTGGGCCATTTCCAAAGGTGCGACCCACTACACGCACTGGTTCCAGCCGCTGACGGGTACCACCGCTGAAAAGCATGATTCTTTCTTCGACCTGACGATCGACGGCAAGGCTGTCGAGAAGTTCAAGGGCAGCGCGTTGGTACAGCAGGAGCCGGATGCATCTTCATTCCCGAGCGGAGGCCTGCGGGCGACCTTCGAGGCGCGGGGCTATACGGGCTGGGACCCGAGCTCGCCGGCGTTCCTGATGGACAATGGCGCAGGCGGAAAGACCCTGTGTATCCCTTCGGTATTCATTTCCTACAATGGCGAGGCGCTGGATTACAAGGCGCCGCTGTTGCGCTCGCTCGTGATGCTCGACAAGGCCGCGACGGGCGTCTGCCAGTTTTTCAACCGCGACGTCTCCAAAGTTACGCCCACGCTCGGTATCGAGCAGGAGTACTTTTTGGTCGATAAGGCATTGTACTACGCCCGTCCCGATTTGCTCATGGCCGGCCGGACCGTTTTCGGGCATAATCCCGCCCGCGGACAGCAGCTCGACGACCATTATTTCGGTTCGATTTCGCCCCGTGTGAACGCATTTATGGTGGATTTCGAATTTGAAGCATTGAAACTCGGTATTCCCGTGCGGACGCGGCATAATGAAGTGGCGCCGGGTCAGTTCGAATGCGCGCCTACTTTTGAAGAGGTGAACCTCGCCATCGACCATAATGCATTGCTGATGGACCTTATGCAAAAGATGGGTGACAAGCACAATTTCCAGGTACTCTTCCACGAGAAGCCCTTTGCCGGCATTAACGGCAGCGGCAAGCATAATAACTGGTCGCTTTCGACCGATACGGGCATTAACCTGCTCGCGCCGACCTCGAAACCGAAGGAAAACCTGCGCTTCCTCACGTTCCTGATGAATGTCGTGAAGGCCGTGCACGATCATGCCGATTTGCTGCGTGCGTCCATTTCGTCGGCCGGTAACGAGCACCGCCTGGGTGCGAACGAGGCTCCTCCCTCGATCGTTTCGGTGTTTCTCGGCGGCGAGCTTACTTCTATGCTGGAAGAACTCGTTAACAAGGGAGAGATTACACTTGAAAAAGGGGAGAACTTCTATTACAAACTCGGCATTACCCGCATTCCGAACCTTCAACGCGACAATACCGACCGTAACCGCACGTCGCCGTTCTGTTTTACGGGAAATAAATTCGAATACCGCGCCGTGGGAAGCTCGCAGAACAGCGCTTCGCCGATGATCATTCTCAATACGATCGTCGCCAATCAACTGCTGGATTTCAAACGTGAAATGGACGAGCGCCTGGCGGCGGGCGAAGAGAAGAAAGTAGCGACGGTGGAAATCCTGAAACGCTATTTCCTCGAATCCAAAAACATATTATTTGAAGGAAACGGTTATTCGGAAGAATGGATCGCCGAAGCCGCAAGCCGGGGTTTGAGCAATATCCGCGAGACTTTCGATGCATTATATGCCTACAAAACCGACAAAACGGTTGCCGTTTTCGAACGCACGGGCGTGCTGAGCTCACGCGAGCTGCATGCGCGCTACGAGATCGAGCTGGAAAATTATGTGAAGAAATTGCAGATCGAATCTCGGGTGATCGGCGATCTGGCATTGAACCACATTGTGTCCACAGTGGTGAAATACCAGTTCAAACTCGCGCAGACCGCCCGCTCGCTCACCGACCTCGAAATGCTCGCCGAGGCCGAGCCGATCAAGGAGATTATCCGCGATATTTCCTCGCACGTGGTGGTGATCAAGAAACTCGTGCATGAAATGACCGAAAGCCGCAAGAAGGCCAACAATATCGAAGACCTGTTCGAACGGGCTAAATGCTATGGTTCAGAAGTGAAAGGCTTTTTTGACGAGATCCGTTACCATGTCGATAAGCTCGAATTGTTGATCGACGACGAAGACTGGCCGCTGGCAAAGTACCGTGAAATGCTATTTTTGGAGTAGTTTTGCAATTGAAACCAACAACACAGATTATGAATCCCGGATTTGATCCAGAAGAAATCGCGCAACTCAAAGCCGAATGTGAGGCCGAAAATTCGAACTTTATCTATGTAGAGGACGAGTTCGAAGACGACGACGATAACAACGAACATGCTCACATCCAATTTGTTGGAACATACAAAGACCAGGAGGTGATCTATGACGCATTGATCTTTACCTTGCGCCTGCACCACTCCACGCTCGTGTATGACGAAGCGCTGGAAAGGCTCAAGAAGGAGATGCCGAACTATATTTCCCCTGACGAGCGCCCGGCGAACTATAAGATCAGCGACGAACAGGAGGATGAGGCGGAACTATTGCTGACCGAATTTATCGAGGAAATCGAAGAAGGAGAGGAGATCACCGTTCGCGAGCATGTCGAAGTCGACGACCAGTTTGAATACGGTGTAGGGCTGGAAGTGGGCCTGAACAAAACGGAGATCAACGACAAGATTATCGCCGACTTTGTCAAAGCATTTAACGCAGGAACTGTGGAGCTCGACCCGACGCTTTACTCGTTCACCGGCAGCGAAGACGAAGATTGATCCGCGTGCAACTTGATAGAGAGCGCCTTTTAACCGAAGGCGCTTTTTTTATGCATTCCTAACTTCATCCGTTATCCCTGATAAACAAAAACGGCCACCCGAAAGGTGGCCGTTCTGCAAAATATGTTTTTCTGCGAATTAGATAACAGCAGATTTAACAGTCTTGATGATACGAGCTGCCACTTTGTAAGGATCAGCAGCCGAGTTTGGACGACGGTCTTCCAGGTATCCGCTCCATCCTTTTGCAGGAACGATAACAGGGATACGGATAGAAGCGCCGCGGTCAGAAACACCGTAGCTGAAATCGTGGATAGAAGCAGTTTCGTGCTTTCCGGTCAGGCGGAGGTGGTTGTCAGCACCGTAAACTTCGATGTGCTCTTTCACTACCGGACGGAATGCTTCGCAGATTTTGTCGAAAGTATCTTTGCTTCCGGCAGTTCTCAAAGTACCGTTTGAGAAGTTAGCGTGCATACCTGAGCCGTTCCAGTCAAGCGCGCCCAGCGGCTTGCAGTGCCAGTTGATAGATACACCATATTTCTCGCCGATTCTTTCGAGGAGGTAACGGCCGAGCCAGATCTGGTCGCCAGCTTCTTTCGCACCTTTTGCGAAGATCTGGAATTCCCATTGACCGGCAGCAACTTCTGCGTTGATACCTTCTACATTCAAACCTGCGTCAAGGCAAACATCCAGGTGCTCTTCGATGATCTCACGACCGAATGCATTGGCTGCGCCTACTGAGCAGTAGTATGGTCCTTGCGGAGCCGGGTAGCCGTTAGCCGGGAAGCCAAGCGGTTTGTTGGTTTCGTTATCCCAAAGGAAGTATTCTTGCTCAAATCCGAACCAGAAGTCGTTATCGTCGTCTTCGATAGTGGCACGTCCGTTCGATTCGTGAGCAGTTCCGTCAGCGTTCAATACCTCGCACATTACCAGGTAGCCATTTTTACGCTGTGGATCAGGAATAATGTAAACCGGTTTCAGCAAACAGTCGGAAGAACCGCCGGGAGCCTGCTCAGTTGACGAGCCATCAAACGACCACATTGCGCAATCTTCCAGTTTTCCACTAAAATCGTTTTCAATTTTGGTTTTGCTGCGTAAACTTTGGGTCGGCTTGTAGCCATCCAACCAAATATATTCCAGCTTGGACTTTGACATAATAGTACTAGATAAAGTGGTGACGAATAATTATAACGGCACAATATTAATGCAAAAATGTATTTACAAAAAATAAATGTTAGGAAAAATTAACCTTCCGCAAAATAATATTGCGTTCGTGGTAGTATTGTCAGTAAAAAATGTACTATTCCAATAAAACGGGCGGGATGTAAAAACCGGGGTTTGGCGGAAAATTTCTGCTAAAATGCTGAAAATAGGTGTAAAATATGCCTTTGAATCTAAAAAATAGTCTTAATGTCCAAAAAATGACGATCGCGGTTACTTGTGCCGGATAGAA
The DNA here is from genome assembly GCF_000382205.1 of Dyadobacter beijingensis DSM 21582. Taxonomy (GTDB): domain Bacteria; phylum Bacteroidota; class Bacteroidia; order Cytophagales; family Spirosomataceae; genus Dyadobacter; species Dyadobacter beijingensis. The sequence continues at coordinate 271,455 of NZ_KB907789.1, read as the reverse complement.
TTCTGCGGGGATCGTAAATTTTGTGGCTTTGCCGATATTTTGTATATTTTTGATCGCCCCCGGGGCATTTTGTTACATTAGTTGAATATTGGAAAAATGCATTTGTTTTACCAGCCTGACCCTCACGTTTTTGAACTCGACGAGGAGGAAGCAAGGCATAGTTCGAAGGTGTTGCGGCTTGGTTCCGGCGACATGATCCACGTTACCGACGGCAAAGGACTGCTGCAAAAATGCCGGCTGAATATCCAGGGCCGCAGGGTAGGGTACGAGGTGATCGAGACGACGACGGTCGGCAGGCGCGGCTTCGCCGTGCATATGGCTATCGCGCCCACGCGGAAGGCCGAGCGCAATGAGTGGATGGTGGAAAAAATGACGGAAATTGGCGTAGAGCGCATCGATTTCGTCGTGACGGAGCACACCAACCCCGAAACCCTGAACCGCGTCGTGAACCTGACCCGCCTGAACCGTATTGCCGCCGCCGCCATGAAGCAGTCGCAGCAATATTATATGCCTGTAATTACAGTAAATAACAAATACGAGCCGTTTATTAAAAATGTAGGCGACGAGGTCCGTCTGATCGCCTACGTGCCGGAACAAAATACGGTGGAGCACGTTGTTAGCAAAATAAAGGCAGGTGCCGACACCACGCTGCTGATTGGGCCCGAAGGCGATTTCAGTCCGAAAGAAGTGGAGTTCGCTTTGGAAAACGGTTTCCAGACGGTTTCGCTCGGGCCGACGCGGTTACGGACCGAAACAGCGGCCGTAGCGGGGTGCCACGCGGTGAATTTGGCGCAGATTTTGTAACAGGGTAAATAGTCAGTGAGTCAGAAGTGGTTATGAAGTTGCCCGCAATAGTTAAACAATACCTGACAATCCTTGACTAAACCTGACTTCTTCATTCGGTCATTCAACATTCAGTCGTTCAAAATTTATGAAAACCCGCCTCGTCCTTCTGATCCTCCTGCTCTCCACCGTGGCTTCCTCGTTCGGGCAATCTTCGTTGAAAATCGCCAAGTTGAAATATGGCGGCGGCGGGGACTGGTATGCGAATAAAACATCGCTTCCGAACCTGATCAAATTCTGCAATACGGAGCTGAAAATGAATATTAACCCGGCCGAGGACGTGGTGGAAGTGGGTAGCCCCGATATTTTCTCGTACCCGTTCGTACACATGACCGGCCACGGCAATGTGGTGTTTTCCGATGCCGAAGCGCTGAACCTGCGCAATTACCTGCTATCGGGCGGGTTTTTGCATGTCGATGACAATTACGGCCTCGACCAGTTTATCCGCCGTGAAATGAAGAAGGTGTTTCCCGAATTATCGTTCGTGGAATTGCCGTACGACCATCAGATTTACCGTATCAAATATAACTTCCCCGATGGCCTCCCGAAAGTACACGAGCACGACGGCAAACAGCCGCAAGGCTTCGGACTGATCTGGCAGGGCCGGCTTATTTGCTATTACAGCTACGAAACCGACCTGGGTAATGGCTGGGAGGACCAGAGCGTGTACAACGACCCCGAGGAAATGCGCCGGAAAGCGCTGCAAATGGGCGCCAATCTGCTAAGCTACGCGTTCATGATCCAGTAAATCCGCAGGATAGGTGCCGGTTGTAAGGGTTATCGTTTTATTCCAAATTTAGTTTTGGAAATTTCGGTTTTCTAACCTTTGGCACTTACTTTTGTACAAAGTTCAGCATATTAAAATTTTCCGCCGTTCCATGTATATAGTCCTGATTGTATTTGTTGTACATTGGTATTTGTCACTATTCTGTCAAACCTTTTTCCTGCACCGCTACTCCGCTCATAAAATGTTCATTATGAGCAAGCCTTGGGAACGGTTCTTCTATTTGCTTACCTATTTGTCACAAGGATCTTCCTACCTGAGCCCACGTGCGTATGCGATCCTGCACCGCATGCACCACGCATTCAGCGACACCGATAAAGACCCGCATTCTCCGCATCATACCAAAAACGTCTTCACGATGATGTGGGAAACCAAGAATATTTATAATGCCGTTTTGAACCGCAAACGCGCTATCGAAAACCGCTTTGAACGTAACTACCCGGAATGGAGACTGATCGAGAAACTGGGTGATTCCTGGATCTCGCGCGTAGGCTGGGGATTGTTGTACCTGTCGTTTTACGTGCTGGCCTACATTTACCTGGACATGCACTGGGCATTCTTCTTCCTGCTGCCGATCCACTTCCTGATGGGCCCGATCCACGGCGCGATCGTCAATTGGAGCGGACACAAGTATGGTTACCAGAATTTCGACAACGACGACAAATCCAAAAACTCCCTGATTTTCGATTTCCTGATGATGGGCGAATTGTTCCAGAATAACCACCACAAACGCCCGAACTCCATCAACTTCGGCTCCAAGTGGTTCGAAATCGACCCGACTTACCCGGTGATCAAGCTGCTGAGCAGGTTGAAGATCATCGAGATCCGAAAGAAGCACTAGTGCATGATGTTCTGATCGTTTGTCGTCGGGTGGCGTCATGAGTTGTCAGGTATTGTCATTGATAGAATGGGAGGAGAATTTGGTCAGCTGTCCAGTTTCTCCTCTCTTTTTTATATCAATCAACACACGTGACCACACCTGACTACCAATGACCATACCTGACTACATTTGACCACAAATGACAAAAAAATTGGCAGACGTGAGAGACGCCTGCCAATCTGCTTATTAACACCACAAAAAATGAAATCCTTTGTATTTGCCGGCTAGCGAAGTAGTCTCGCCCTGTCGACAATACAAATAAGATCAACAATACTTAGAAAGGCGTTAATAAAAAGTTAGAATTTGCTTAAAGGCGCAAAAAAGTTATCCGGAAAGTAGTCCCTTTCGGTACGTTGGATTGAATGCTGATACTGCCGTTATGCAGCTTCACGATCCGCTCCACGAGCGACAGGCCGATGCCGTACCCCTTGATGTTCGCCGTATTGTCGCTCCGGTAAAACGGCTGGAAAACGAGGCTCTTGTCCTTCTCGGGAATGCCCTTCCCATTATCCGAAAAACTCAGGCCCAGCTGCCCGCGCGAGGGATGCAGGCAAACGTTCACCGAATTGTCGTCGGAGAATTTGCAGGCATTGTCCATCAGGTTCAGAAATGCCGTTTTCAGCAGCGTGGAGTTACCGGTAATTTCCAGCCACGTGTCGTCTTCGGGCAGTTCGTCGAAGTTCAGCTGAATGTTGTAAGCCGGGTTGGCTTGGGCGAGGTTCATACGGCAGTCGAGCAGGAGGTCGTCCACGCGAACGAGCTCTGTAAGCAGGTCGCGCTGGTCTTCGCTCACTTTGGCGAGTTCCAGCAGTGTATTGGAAAGCTGGCCCAGTTCCTGAATGTCTTCCAGCACCGAACGGATGGTCATCTGGTATTCGTACGCGTTCCTCTCTTTGAGCATACTCACTTCGAGTTGCGATTTGATCTTCGTCAGCGGGTTTTTCAGCTCGTGCGACACGTTGGCGACGAAAATTTTCTGCATTTGAAAAGCCGTTTCAATCCGGTCGAGCAGCTTGTTGAATGTAACGGTAAGCCGCCCGATCTCGTCCTTCTGGTTCGGCACATTCAGTCGCGTATCCAGCTTTTGGGGCAAAATGCCTTCCACCGCGTTCATGACTTTCGAAATGGGCCTTAATGCACGTTTGGAGAATATCCAGCCCACAATCGCGACGACAAATGTCACGATCAGGTAGAGCACGGTCAGGAGCGTTTTCAGGTTGGAAAGGTTCGCCTGCCCGTACAAATCCTTCGCGCCGAGCATGACGACGGCTTTGTTAAAAGGGTATTTGTAGTATAAACCGACCACTTTGTAATCCCCATCGTCGTAGCGGATCTGGCCGGCTTTGCGGATCTCGTCCAGCCAGAAGTTCGACACGTGGAGCGCTTTAAGCTGCGGGGTAGTGGAGTTGCTGTAAATGAGGCGGTTCTTCTCGTCGAAAATGAAAATGTTTTCGTCGTAAATGAGGTCACGGTTGGTTTCGTCCAATGCTTTCAATACCTCCGCATTGATGAGCGGTACCTGCACTTTCAGCAACAGTTCGGCCTGCGACTTCGCTTTCGAGCGCAGCCGGTCGTAAAAATCCTCCGTTACATTATAATAGGTAAAAAAGTAGACGGCCAGGAAGGTGATCAGCAAAATACCGCTTACCAGCAGGGAGAACTGAACCGTAAGTCGGGTGCGGATTTGCATAACCTATTCTACTTTAAGCACATAACCCATTCCGAATTGCGTGTGAATGAGCTTGACCGGATAATCTTTGTCGATCTTTTTACGCAGGTAATTTACATATACTTCAATGACATTGGTACCCGTGTCGAAACCGATGTCCCAAACCTGCTCGGCAATCTCGACTTTTGAAATAACCCGTCCCTGGTTGCGGATCAGGTACACGAGCAGATTGAACTCCCGCGCCGTCAGATTAATCTTGTTTCCCGAACGATAGACGGTTTTGGCATCCAGCGAAACTTCCAGGTCGGCAAATTTCAATACCTGCGCCGTGTGCGAAACTGTGGAGCCGCGCTTCGTGAGCGCGCGTACGCGTGCGAGAAGCTCTTTGAATTCAAATGGTTTGACGAGGTAATCGTCGGCACCGGCGTCGAGGCCCGTCACTTTATCGTCGGTCGTGCCTAAGGCGGTGAGCATTAGTATCGGCGTTTCGTCGCCCCAGCTGCGGATTTCCCGGCAGAGTTCGATACCATTGATGCCCGGAATGATGATGTCGCTGATAATCAATTGGTACACATTGCTACGCGCCAGCTGCTTGCCGATCAGTCCGTCGTACGCAATATCCACTTCATATCCATTCTCTTCCAGTCCCTGGCGGATGGATTGCAATGTTTTCGGTTCGTCCTCGATCAGTAACAGTTTCATATGCTGTGCAAAAATAGTTCCGACACTTCTTTCCAGCTGGATACGCGCTTGTAGGCGGTCTCGCGCAGGTTGTGCGGGGCTGAAAAAAGAATGCCTTTACCCTGGAATGCGACCAGGTTCCTGACGTGGTCGTCGATCAGGTAATCCGACTGGATGATGCTTTTATACCCGCAGAAAACTACATTCGTCCACGGGATAAACGGAAAATGCTTTTTCAACCAGTCGAACTTGTCACGGAATGAGTTGGGAAATTCCATGCAAGCCGTTGCGACAAACAGCTCATAATATCTGGAAAGCTTGTGCACGGTTTCGATGGCCCCTTCTTTCACGGCAATATCCGCGAAGAACCCCGGTGAATCCATGATTTTGTGCAGCTTGGAGAGCTGCTTCGGGTGCAGTAGTTCCCTCAGTCCCTTTTGCTGGAAATCCTCGCGGTTCAATGTGGTCGAAAAGTCGGCGAGGACAATTTCGACGAGCTTTTCATGGGTATTCGCCAGCACATCGTCCATGTCCAGGGTTAGTCTCAGCATCAGATAATGGTTCGGTGAGTGTCGAAGTTTTCGAGGTAATCGTTCACGCGTTTCAGGAACAGCCCGCCCAGCGAGCCGTCTACCACCCGGTGGTCGTACGAATGCGATACGAACATCATGCTGCGGATACCGAGCAGGTCGCCCTGCGGTGTTTCGATCACCGCCGGTTTCTTTTTGATCGCCCCGAATGCCATAATGGCCACTTGCGGCTGCACGATAATGGGCGTGCCCATGAGGTTGGCAAATGCACCGATGTTGGAAACAGTGTACGTGCCGCCAGCGAGATCATCGGCTTTCAATCGGTTTTCACGCGCACGTTTGGCGAGGTCGTTTACCTTGCGCGCCAGGCCGGGCAGATCGTAGCGGTCGGCATTGTGAATGACCGGCACGATCAGGTTACCGTCCGGCAATGCTACCGCCATTCCTATATTGATGTCTTTCTTTTTAATGATCTTGTCGCCCTCCACGGAAATGTTGATCAGCGGGTAGTCCTTGATGGCCTTCGCTACGGCTTCGATCAGGATGGGGGTGAACGTAATGCTGTCGCCGGTTTTCTTGCGGTATTCCGCTTTCACGTGTTCGCGCCAGTTCACAACAGGCGTCATATCCGTTTCAATGAACGAGGTCACGTGCGCCGAGATCCGTTTCGAATCCACCATCCGCTGCGAAATCATCTTCCGCATACGGTCCATTTCGATGATCTCGTTGCTGCCGTTCAGCGACGTCGCGGGAACAGCTGCCGGGGCGACGGCCGGTCCTTTTTTCCGCCGGTGTTCTACATATGTGAGAATGTCGTCCTTCGTCACCCGGTTTTCGATGCCGCTTCCTTTAATCACTTTCAGCTCTTCGACGGGAATCTGCTCTTGACGCGCAATGCTGAGCACGAGCGGCGAGTAAAACGAGTTGACGGCCGCATTGGCCGGTGCATATTCGTAGGCCGGCTCTGGCATTCTGCTCACGGCCGTCTGAAAATCTTTTTCAAGGGCTGCAACGGATTCGGCTACCTCTGCCTCCACTGCCACGAGCGGCGGTGTTTCGGCTTCAAGGGCCACCACGTCGTCGGCCACTTCGATCTGCGCCACGGCGCTGCCGATCGGCACTACGTCGTCGACTTTTACGAGCCATTTGGTCAGCGTTCCTTCGTAAGCGCAGGGGACTTCGGTATCGACTTTATCGGTGGCAACTTCCAGGATGGAGTCATCGATCTGCACCTTGCTGCCTTCTTCTGCAAGCAGGTGAAGTACAGTGCATTCCATGATGCTTTCCCCCATCGGAGGCATAACCATTTCAACTATTTTCATAAATGGTGTTTTTTCGAAGGTAAGGAAAACAAGCTTCCGTTACCCGTTGATTCTGTTCCCGGCTCAGCCTTTTACTGCGAGTGATGTTTTTAAAATGGTTTTTCTCAGCAGGTTAAGGGCGTAGGAGCAGGTAAGTTCTATATTGATTTTTCTGTTGTTCCTTAATGTAAGCAATTGGGTAAATGTCTCCTCGGGCGTAGCGCAGGCGATCCACACCGTGCCTACGGGCTTTTCCGGCGTACCGCCATCGGGCCCGGCGATGCCGGTGGTGGAAATGGCGAATGTCGTATTCAGCACGCGGCGGGCACCTTCCGCCATTTCACGGGCGGTTTGCTCGCTTACGGCCCCGTAAGTTTCCAGCGTTTCGGGCGACACGCCTAATACGCTCGTTTTGATCGCATTGCTGTAACTCACCACAGAGCCTTCATAATACCGCGAGGAGCCCGGAATGCTCGTGATCTGGTTGGCTACATAGCCTCCCGTACAGCTCTCGGCAGTGCCTACGGTTGCATTGTTTTGCATTAACAACGAGCCGATGACCGTTTCCAGTTCATCCGAGTCGTAGCCGAAAACATGCTCCCCGATGAGCGGCAGCACCAATGTGACCTGCTCATTCAGTTCTTTTTCTAAAAGCGCCTGGTCCGTGCCGGTGCCGGTCAGCCGTAGCCTTACCTGGCCGAAATGAGGCAGATAGGCCAGTTTGATATGTTCCGGCAATGCATCTTCCCAGGCAGCGATTTTTTCAGCCAGAAACGACTCGCCGATGCCAATGGTACGGATGGATTTATGCTGGATGATATGTGTCGAAAACCGGGCTTTAAGCCGCGGCAGTATTTCGAACTCCATCAGGTTTTTCATTTCATAAGGCACGCCGGGCAGCGAAACATAAATCACCTCATCCTGTTCGAACCACATGCCGGGCGCCGTGCCCCATAGGTTCGGGATGTAGGTACAATTTTTGGGAAGAGCCGCCTGCTGGATGTTCAGCTCGGTCATGGCGCGGCCGCGTTTCGCGAAAAATTCGGTGATAAGCGCCAGCGCGTCCTGATTGATTTCCAGCTCGGTACCGAAGTATTCGCAGAAAGTGTGTTTCGTAATATCGTCACGCGTGGGCCCGAGCCCGCCCGTCACGATCACGACGTTCACGCGCTTGCTGGCCTGGGTGAAGGCATCGAGAATGTCCTGTTTGTTGTCGCCTACGGACGTTTTCCTCGCCGGACGGACCCCTATATCAGTGAGTTGGGTACCAATCCATTGGGTGTTCGTATCGATGATCTGACCAAAAAGGATCTCGTCACCGATCGTGATTATTTCAGCCCTGGCAGAGGAAATCATAGGTTCGAAGCAGGTTAAGTGGGACCGTTATTTTCCCAAAAATAAGTAAAATTAATCGTTATTGAGTACGTTTGAAGCGTAGTGAAATATTAACAAACTCTATTGTAATGAAATACAAAATCCTTTCGTTTACGCTGTTTTGGCTGATTTTGGGACACGCTTCCTATGCCCAGTTCGACCTGGGAAAGCTGTTGAAAAAAGCGGGCGGAAAAAGTGGTGGACTCAGTGAAAATGAGATCGTTCTGGGACTGAAAGAGGCCTTGAACGTAGGTATCAGCAACGGTTCCGAATCGGCTTCCAAAGTCGACGGTTTTTTCAAGAATGAGCTGATCAGGATCGCCGTGCCGCCGGAAGCGCAGAAGGTGGCCGAGACATTGCGAAAAATGGGACTGGGGGCGGAGGTCGATAAATTTACATTATCCCTCAACCGCGCCGCGGAGGACGCCGCCAAAAAGTCGAAGCCGATCTTCGTGAAAGCCATCACATCCATGACCGTTCCCGACGCATTGGGCATTCTGAAAGGCCAGGACGACGCGGCAACGCAATATTTGAAAAAATCGACCAACGACGATCTGTTCAAAACATTTTTCCCGGTCGTGGACAGCACGCTGGCGCTGAACAAGGCCACACAGTATTATGCCGACATCGTGAACACCTACAACCAGATCCCGCTGGTCAAGAAGGTGAACCCGAACCTGAAAGAGTACGCGACCCAGAAAACGATCGATGGCTTGTACGTGCTCATTGCGCAGGAGGAAAAGAAAATTCGTGAAAATCCGGGCGCCCGGGTGACCGATTTGCTGAAAAAAGTGTTCAGTCAGGCAGGGAAGTAAGTTTTCCTTACTTTTGTAAAAATCAACACCTCAATAATGAAAAAGTCAGAGATCCATTTCACCGTTGAACTAGACGAAAAAAATATACCGGAAAAAATCTTCTGGGATGCGACCGACAACCCGAACGAGGGCATCAACGACACGCGTGCCATTGCCATCGGCGTGTGGGACCATTACCATCGCGGCACGTTGAAAATCGACCTTTGGACGAAGGATATGGAGGTTTTTGAAATGAAGCGCTTCTACATCGAGCTGATGAGCGGCATCGCGGATACCTTGCTGACTGCCACCAACGACCGCAGCATGGCCGATCTGATCGAGGGCGTTTGCGACACGTTGAGCAAGCGACTGGACGAGGAAATGAAAGCGGCGAAATAGCATATGTCACGCTGAGCGAAGTCGAAGCGCATGTAGGGCATTATCGCGTTCGTCCTTCGACCGCCGGGCGGCCCTGTACGCTCAGGATGACATCTAGTTATTCTTTAATTCCTGCTGTGATTTCTTCGGCAAGCTCGCCACGACGAGGTCGTAAGAATCTTTCACCCAGCCGAATAACTCTTCGCTCGGAATGCTGCCCGTTACGTATACGGTATTCCAATGTTTTTTATTCATATGATATCCCGGCTTCACGTCGGGATATTTTTCTCTCAGCTCTTCCGCTTTTTCGGGGTCGCATTTCGCATTGAACGAATGGTGCGGCGTATCCAGCGGCGTGAGCAAGAATACTTTTCCCATCACTTTAAAAACCAGCGTGTCGGGACCGAAAGGTAATTCTTCCGTGACACCAGGTAATTTCAAACAGTAATCGCGCAGCGTTTCGAGGTTCATCGTGTTAAGGCTCTTACGATCATGACAATGACGCAAATGAGGAACATAATGATCGAAATGCGGTTGATTCCGTGCATCATGCGCAAATTGAAAGAATCGGGATTATTCGGGTCGCGTTTTTTGAAAACGCGGATGAAGTAGGAAAACACTTCTCCCAGTTGAAAATATCTTTTCATTGTATTTGTTTATACCAAAATTTCACGCTCTTCCGGCTCAATCCACCGGCCGTCTTCCCGGATCAGTTCGATCAGTTCCTCCACCGCTTTCGACGAATGCACCGACCGTTTGATCACTTCCTGTCCGCGATACAGCGCAATTTTATCCTTGCCCATACCCACGTAACCATAGTCGGCATCCGCCATTTCGCCGGGCCCGTTCACAATGCAGCCCATAATGCCGATTTTCACCCCTTTCAAATGCTCGGTATGCTTGCGGATCATCGCAGTGGTTTCCTGCAAATCAAACAGCGTGCGGCCGCAGGAAGGGCAGGAAATGTACTCCGTTTTCGACATCCGTGTGCGCGCCGCCTGCAAAATCCCGAATGCAATGCTGTTATAGGAAGCGGCGGCTTTCAATTTCTCCGGGTGCACGGTGCCTTCCGCAAATTCAGGTGAAAGCAGCGTTCCGTCACCGAAACCATCCACCAGCAAACCGCCGATGTCCGTTGCGGAATATAATGTAAGGCTGTCGCCCAGGTCGGTCGCGTAGCTCCGCTGGATAATTACGGGCAGCCGGTTTTTCATTTCAGTGACTTTGTAAAAAAAGCGGCGCATTTCGGGCATCGCATGTGCATTCTGCGTGTGCAGCACGAGCACGACGTTCGTTTTACCTGAAATATTATTCAGAAATGCCTCATCAAATGCATGGATATCGCCTTTTACGAAATTCATGTCGGCGGAAACTTCGGTAGCCGCATTCCATTCCGCTGTGTCGAAAAGCGGGAATTTAATATGCTTTTCAGGGTGGGATTGCCAGGTCGCATAATCCAGGATTTCGCGCAGGCCGTTCGGCAGCATGAAAGGCACCGGCTGTTGTCCTGTATAAATAAAATCGGCACCCTGGTCGTTCATGGCCCATTTGTCGGGTACGGGCAGGAAGAAATGACCGATACTTTTCAGGTCTTCGAGCTGCTGAACGGGGATATTCGAGTAGTCGGCGATTACGCGCGGCACATTCAAATGGCCGATATTGTAAACTTCCTGCGTGTCGCGGCGGGTATACTGGAATGGGTTGATAGGACAGTGGTCGATCGGCTCGATCGGCGCATGCGGGGCACGGTTAGTATACCGTTCGATCAGCGCACGGGCCACCGGGGCCTCTTTTTCCGGGGCTTCGGTCAGAGATACCCGCACGGTATCACCCAGCCCGTCTTCCAGTAAGGTGCCGATCCCGACGGCCGACTTAATGCGGCCGTCCTCGGCTTCGCCGGCTTCTGTAACGCCCAAATGCAGCGGGTAGGGCTTTAAACCTTCCTCGTCCAGCCGTTGCACAAGCAGGCGATAGGCTTCCACCATCACCTGCGTATTGCTGGATTTCATCGACAACGCGATGTTATAGTAGTTGAACTCTTCACAAATGCGCAGAAATTCCAGCGCCGACTCGACCATACCCAGCGGTGTATCACCATAGCGGCTTAGGATGCGGTCGGAAAGCGAGCCGTGATTTGTGCCAATGCGCATGGCAGTGCCATATTCCTTACAGATTCTGACGAGCGGGATGAACTTCTCCCTGATCCTTTCCAGCTCGGCGGCATAGGAAGCATCGGTATAATCGATCACCTCGAAACGCTTACGGTCGGCATAGTTACCGGGATTAATACGCACTTTTTCCACGATCCTCGCCGCCAGCTCGGCCGCGTTCGGCGTGAAATGGATATCGGCGATCAGCGGCACATGAATGCCCATTTTACGCAACCCATTGCGGATATTTTCCAGGTTCTGAGCCTCTTTTACGCTCGGCGCGGTAATGCGCACATACTCGCACCCCGACTCGACCATCCGCACCACCTCGTCGATCGACCCCTGCGTGTCCATCGTATCGACGGTCGTCATGGACTGCACGCGAATGGGGTAGTCGGAGCCCATGGGAATGTCACCGATGTTGATGGTGATCGTACGGCGCCGTTCGTAGGCCGTCAGCGACGGGCAGTAAATATTGGTTTTTTGTTCAGAAGCTGTGATCACGGTCATTGAATGGGTAATATCGACAAAGGTCTTAAAACTAAAACACAATTGGAATGCCAATGGTGCATTTTTCCGTAGCCGCTTGGTGCGGGGTCACCCTGCCACGGGATTTGTAGTCTCTCCTATAAAGTTACCGTTCGTATATTAATTCCAGCCACACAATCATCTGTGATCGGAATGGTTATGTTTTGTATTGGAAAAGTTAAATATTTACTACGTCCGTCACCGCCAGTCTACGGCAAATTACAAGATCAATATCCTGATACGATCATCCGCGTTCGCGGCAAAGTGCATGTTCTATTCATCATGTAAACCGTAGTTCTATGAGAAAAGCCGAACTGTTTTTGATTGCCATGTTACTGTCGTCCGTCGCTTCGGCTCAATCCCTACTGCGTTGGAATTACCCCTGCAAGCCAGGCACCGAATGCTGGAATGCTCTTACATCTGTCGCCGAACGACAGAATGCCTGCCAGATCACAGGAATTGATTTGAAGACGCTGAGTACGGAGGAATTGCTGCTGATTACGATGGAGCACCCGTTTTTCCGGAGTTATGTGGCGCATGATAGCCCCTTGGAAGGGCTGGGGTTTGCATTAGAAGGGTTTAATGGATTCGATGAATTCAAAAAACGTCCTGATGCGATGAAGTCTGCCTGCAATGTCTATTTCAAGGAGAATTTCAATCGAATTGAGAGATTGGCAGACAGTGCGGAAATGGGAGCGTATTCTCTGAAATGGATTGGTTTGGAGATTATTATGAGTGATGAGCAACTGTTGAGTCAAATGTCCTCACATGAAAAGGCTGACTTTTTGAAACGTTTGCATGCACAGTTGCTTATTAAACAGCGGTACCGGGATGTGTTTGGAGGAATTTCGGATGCGGTTAGCGCTTACATCTTTGATAAGGTGATGCATTCGATGGGAATGGAAATGCTGGAAAGCCATTTTGAGACGGAACGTATCGGGGCGTTTCGAGAGAGACTAGTTATGCGAGATCAGTACCTGATTGAGCTATTGCTGGACAAGTTTACCGAGTATGTTAAAAATCATTGAGTTGTACTAAAAATCAAAAGTCATGAAAACACTTACATCATTGAATGCGTGGCATAATGTGCTTGCAGCTAAACTTGTTTCCTTGATTGTAATCGGATTTCTACTGATTGGCGGATCTTGTACGGAAACTGAAATTAAGGAATACGAAATAGAAGAATCGTGCTTTACAAAAGAATCACTTGAAACAGTGTCATGGGTAAAAGATCAGCTAAACTTTTTTCAGGTTCCTAAGCAGGGGCCACTACGGGTCGCGGTATATCAGTATCGAGATCAATATTATCTAGCTTTTGAAAACCCGTCGCTTTCGTCGCCAATGTCTTACATTTTTAACTGTGATGGAAAGACGATTGGTGAAGTGAACATTCACTACAACGAATTCTATGGGCAGAATGAATTGATGTCGGTGTTATTGGAAGCTAAATATTGATCAAATGAAATACTTTACTGCATATGTTTTGCTTCTTGGGATCATCTCGACAGAAACCCTGGGACAAGTTAATACTCCCAATGGTGTGCAAGTGCCGCCCAGCGCATTATTCGCATACCTCGATGCTTGGCCAAACACGAATGCTCAGCTGCAATCGTTCCAAAATGATATTAAAAACGGATTTTATGGACCAAGTTGTGTTGTATTGAATGACTACACGCGGCAGTACAATTGCCATGGTTACGCATGGCATGTTTCGACAGGCGGAAACAAAATCGGTATCGATCAGGTAACACATGGAGGAGTTACCCCCTATGTATCTGGTGTGAACCCGAGCTATACTCAGACCATTTATAATGGAACTCAGGGTAAACTGCGCGTTCGATATTCGGGAGACCATTCGGCCGTAACAACTTATGATGCAGGTAAATATATTTCAAAATGGGGTGCAGGGCCGTTAGTCAAGCATAATTCAAACGATGTTATGCCTGGTTATGGCGTGCCATCCAGTTATTGGACCTGCAAATACGCTCCGCCCTTAACAAGCGTTTACCTCGACGGCAATCTCATTTCCGGAAGTTTCCAAAACACCACCTGGGGCGCACACAACATGCAGATATTCTGGGGTCTCGACCCGGACACGGGCCCGACATTCAGTTCAACGGCAGGTAGCACCATCATTAATAATCAAAACTCAGGCACCGTGAATTTTACTTTCAATGGCCCTTCCAACAATGGCGGTCTTTCGATTGCATTCTGCGGAGCGCCGAGGCATTCGTTTACATTTTTCAAACCGAGCGGTTCGAAAATGCAGGTTTATCCTAATCCGGCTCAGGACGAAGAAGTCATTACCATATCATCGGAATCCCTCGAGGATATTCAAGCGGTGAATCTGGATAATAAGGTAAATGGGATAATAAAAATTAGCCTGCTGGACGATCGCCAGCGGGTTCTACAGAACTATTTACCAAATGTGGAGGGAAATCTGACGACGGTCAAATTGAATGCAGGGTTGAAAGGGACATACTTCTTAAAGGCAACTTTCGAGGATGGCACGGTACAAACGAAACGGGTTTTGATCGGGAAATGAAAGAAGGTCCAATCCATTAAGTTATTCACTTTCACATCGGCGTGGAAAAAGCTGATGAATGTTTTACTCAAAACCTACCAGCCATGAACAAAGTCAAAGTCCGCATGAACATTGCCATCATACTAATATGTACGTTGCTCGCGGGAGTGGCGTGCGTAGAAAATGATCGGTTCGAAAATATAGATCAACCATGTTTTACGAAAGAATCATTAGAAACAGTTCCGTGGATAGTTGACCATTTGAATAAGTATACTTTGCCAAATGGTGGAGGCTACAATGCCTCGGTCTACATTTATCATGACCAGCAGTTTTTAGCGATAACTACCCCATTTGGGTGCACACCGCTTGGCCACGTTTTCAGTTGCGCGGGAGTGCCGTTGGATTCATTGAAAATCGATTATATCGATTTTCAGAAAAACATGAAGCTAGCTGCGGTTTTGACCGGGCCGAAGTGATGGAGGGTTGCCAGCGACCAAGCGCCCTAGATCGAAGGTTATCCTTCAATCCGGGTGCCTTCGTCGACTGTAATGATATAACTTTTTCCGCCTTCGCGTTCGATGGCTTCGGCTACTTCTTCTGCGTGCGTAGGCGCATAGGCGAACATGCAGCCGCCTCCGCCCGAGCCGTTGATCTTGCCGCCCAATGCACCGGCGTTCAATGCCGCGTTCATCATGCGTTCGATTTTCGGGGTGGAGGTACGCTTGTGGTCGCGGAGGTTTTGGTAGTGTTTATAGAGCAGGCTTCCGAAATGTTTGTCGAAATGCTGGCTGGCGTGGTTTTCGGCGCTGTCGATCAGGAGTGCTTTGCCTTCCACCAGAATGTCCCGGTCTTCAATATTGGCATTCAAAAGGCCTAGCTGGTCGTTGGATAGCACTGATTTGTAATCTACCAACTTTTCGATCGGTGTCGTGAAAATGGAGAATGACGGGTCGTAATCGGTCACGATTTTGATTACGTCTTCCATTCCGTACCGACAGCGGGCAATAATACCGAGCGTGTCTTTCGGTTCCAGCGAATCGCCGAGGACGAATGTGCCTAACTTGGGTGTCAATACTTCCACTTTAATGACAGGCGTCGATTCGAGGTAAATGACGTTACCGATGGCCGTAGAATAGTTGTCCATCATCCCCCCCGGCTCGCCAAATTCCAGTACTTCGGCTGCATTAGCGATTTCTCCCAATTCCTTTTTGGAGAAATTGAGCGGATTATCGCTCAACTTGTCTAGGAAATTTGCCCAGGAAACGATCAGCGCCGAGGAGCTGGAAGTACCTGAATTGATGGGGATATTGCCGTGAACAGTGGCTTCGAAACCTTTCGAGAATGTGAGTCCCTTCCTTTTTACAACATTAATCGTGCTGCGAAAATAGTCGCGCGGCTTGACATACGGGAAGGTCGTGTCGAGGGAGAATTCTTCCTGCGTGCCCAAATCGGGCAAATGCAATATGATTTTTTGATCATCGCGATAACCACCGTCGACGCTGATTCTTCGCGATATGGCCGCCGCGATCACGGGGAGCCCCAGGTAATCCTGGTGTTCCCCGAAAAGGCAGATGCGGCCGGGAGTTGAAATCCTCATTGTTAAACTACCAGCTTTTCTTTTTGTGGCCTACTAAGCCGAAATACAGCATATAAATGTAAAGTGGAACCAAAATCCAGTAAGCTTTCTGCGTACTGCCGATCGAGTCGGCGATGCTTCCGTACACCAAAGGTAATACCGCGCCGCCGGAAATACCCATGACGAGCAATGCGGATGCGATTTTTGTGAACTTACCCAAGCCGCTCAATGCCAACGGCCACAATGCAGGCCAGATCACCGCATTGGCAAAACCCAGGATCGCAATGCATATCACGGACGTGAAACCGGTAGAGTTAATGGCGATCACCGTCACGATCAGACCGAGGATCGCAGAGAATTTAAGGTATGCTTGCTGTGATACATATTTGGGAATCAATACAATACCCAATACATAGCCGAACATCATACCATATAATGTATAGGTTCCGAAAAGACGGGCCTCTTCTTCGGGGAAGCCGAGGGACACCCCGTAGCTGATGATCGTATCGCCGGCGATTACTTCCGCGCCCACGTAGCAGAACAAGGCGAGCACACCCAGCACGAGGTTAGGAAATTGCAAAACGCTCGTTTTCTGAACGGCCACCTGCTGCGCCGCAATCGGCGTATCGTCGTCTTCTTCCTCGCTCACTTCCACGAGGCCCTTCGACATTCTGATGATAATCGCCAATGCTACGAGTACCACGGTAAGCACCAGGTAAGGCATAGCCACCTTGTCGAGCTCCGACTTGGGATCGGCGCTGGAAGCACCTGCGAGCAACAATTTACCAAATATGATCTGGCTGAAAATCCCCGCCGTTTTGTTGGCGATACCCATGATACTGATCCGTTGGGCGGCACTTTCGCGCGGGCCCAGGATGGTGGCGTAGGGATTGGAAGCTGTTTGGAGCACCGTCAAACCGATACCGATCGTGAACAAACCGACGAGAAACAGCGGGTAGGAGGCCATTTCGGCAGCTGGAATGAAAATCAGCGTACCGATCCCCATCACGAGCAGCGCGAGCGACATCCCGTTTTTGAACCCCGTTTTCTTCAAAACGATCGAACAGGGGATGGCCATGACGGTATAGGAAATGAAAAATGCGAATGTAACCAGGTAGGAACTGGTGTTATCGAGTGAAAATGCTTTTTTGAAGAAGGTGATCAGTGTTCCGTTCACCCATGTGACGAAACCCATCACAAAGAAAAGAATGCCGATAATGAAGAGGGGACCCAGGTAACTGTTCTTTTTGCTCATTTAAGTCGTATTGGATTAGGTTGTCGGGTTATTTGCTATGGTTGTATTTGGTTTGTTATAATACGCAATATTCTTCATTCGGGCCAGAAGTGCCCGGGCCCGTTCGCTAAATCCTTCGGTTTCCGAAGGAAATCAGCGCTGATACTTTTCAAAATCTGTTGAAACTCACCGCGGCAGATGGAAGTAGATTATTTGGTCTTACCAGCTCCGGGGCTGCAATTTACACGCAAATGCCAGATTTTTAAATTTTTTTATTAATTAAAAATTGACACCAAGCACACTAGTGTGCAACATGAAAGTAGGAACCACGTGAACAATTTGCTAGCTTACAGCGTTTACCCAAAGCAAGAGACTTCTGAGAGCGACTCACAGCATGCTCGAACCCTTAGATGTGTTGGACACAGACTTTGTTACGACATCTAAGGCAAACTGAAATTTTAAGTGGTTTAAACATATGGTGCAAAAGGTGGCGGTGTTCCGGAAAGAGCACTTTAATGCGGCCCATCGTCTTCATAATCCGGAATGGTCGGATGAAAGGAACGTGGAGGTTTTTGGAAAGTGTAACAATCCCAGCTTTCACGGACATAATTACGAGCTGATCGTTCAGGTTACAGGCCCGCTGGATCCCCAGACAGGCTATGTAATGGATATGAAAGTCCTGAGCGCCGTATTGAAGGAATCAGTTATCGACCGGTTCGACCACCGGAACCTGAATCTCGATGTTGAAGAATTCAAAACCCTTAATCCGACCGCAGAAAACATCGCGATCGTCATTTACTCAATTTTAAGACCCCAAATTGACTCAGGGCTTGACCTGAAAATCAGATTGTATGAAACAGAACGGAATTTTGTCGAGTATCCAGTCCAGTGAAGCTTTGGACACTGACCTGGTAGGGGACGATCATTTGTTTACGGGTATTGAAACCCCGCTTCGCAAGGACGCTTTTGCGATGGAGGACGAAACCAAAATGGAGCTTATCGAGAAGCATTTCCGCCATATCATGGAGATAATGGGCCTGGATATGACGGACGACAGCCTGAAAGGTACCCCGAAGCGTGTGGCGAAAATGTACATCAAGGAGGTTTTCAGCGGCCTGGACCCTAAGAATAAGCCCGCGATCGCCCTTTTTGACAATAAATACAAATACAACCAAATGCTCGTAGAGAAGGACATTTCCGTGTTCTCCAATTGCGAGCACCACTTCGTGCCTATTTACGGCAAGGCGCATGTGGCGTATATTTCCAGCGGAAAAGTGATCGGCCTGTCGAAACTGAACCGCATTGTGGAATACTATTCGAAACGCCCGCAGGTGCAGGAGCGGCTTACTGTGCAGATTGCCAACGAGTTGAAGCAGGCGCTGCAAACCGAGGACGTGGCCGTCGTGATCGACGCGCAGCACATGTGTGTACAGTCACGCGGGATACGCGACTCCGGTAGCTCGACGGTGACCGCCTTCTATGGTGGTAAGTTCGAAGAGGAAATGACCAAAAAGGAATTTCTGAGTTACCTCGGAATGTAGGACTACGAGTGACCACATCTGATTATAAATGACAACACCTGACAGCTATTTGTCAGGTGTTGTCATTTATAGTCAAGTGTAGTCACTTGTTGTTGCGGATTGAATGCGACTAAACCGTCGGTCCTACGCGCTCCAACAATGCTTTTGTAGCCTTAATACCGTCATATTCCGACAATTTGCTTCCTTCATATTCGATACCGGCGATGCCTTTGAAACCTGCCGCTTTCACCACTTTCAGGATTTTGGCATAGTCTGTTTCGATACAGTTGCCTTTTTCGTCGAAATCGTAAGTTTTCGCGCTCACACCTTTGGCGAACGGCATCAGCTCCGACGTTCCCAGGTAACGGTCATAAGATTCTTCGCAGCCGCTGGCCGCGCGTTTGATACAGAAATTACCGAAATCGGGCAGCGTACCTACGTTTTTCATATTAACCTGCTTCATTACACCCGACAGCCATTTGCCGTTTGAAGAAGAACCGCCGTGGTTTTCAACGATCACGTTGATGCCGGTTTTCGCAGCGAATTCGCCGAGTTTACCCAGGCCGTCCACTGCCGCTTTCGCAATTTCTTCGTCCGAACCTTTACCGAATGCATTCACGCGGATAGTTTTGCAACCGAGGTATTTAGCGGCTTCTACCCATTTGTAGTGGTTTTCAACGGCTTTGTTGCGTACCGCGGCGTCGAGTTCGCCCAGGCCGCCTTCACCGTCGATCATGATCAGGTGATTGCTTACGCCGTTGTCTTTCGCTCTTTTCAGGAGTTCGGCGAGGTAAGTTTTGTCTTCCGCTTTGTCTTTGAAGAACTGGTTTACATATTCTACGATCGAAATACCGAACTCTTTCTTAGCGAGTTCCGGGAAATCGAGGTTAGTCAGTTTTTTCGCGAAAAGAGCCTTATGCAGCGACCATTCAGCCAGTGAAATGTCGAACCAGAGTTTTTTGGCCGCCGGATCGGCGAACAGGTCTGTGAATGCAGTGGCAGCCAATGCGGTTGCACCGGCCTTTTTAAGGAAATCGCGACGAGAAAAGTCCATGATTGGTTAGAATTTAGATATGATTATTGTTCCTGAATATTTATTCTGGCTTCGCGGTACAGCTTCTCGTTTTTGGTGAGCTTGGCTGCGTCCCATTCGATGTCCTGCACGAATGCATGCTGGCGAACGGGACATTTGTCGATCCTGCAAAAGTAGCAACATTGGTATACGCACGGATCGGCATGCACGAAAATTTCCGTTTCGCCCGGCTGTGAGCTTTTGAGAATGTTCTCGAAGTCGTGGATCGTTTCGTGCACTTTTTGCAGCTCCCAATAGTAAGGTAATGTCAAATGGCAGTCGATATGCAGGTCGGAGCCGTATTGCTGGGCACGCAGGTTGTGCACGTCGATCCATTCGTCCTTCTTATTTTCATTCAAAACCTGTATTACCTTGTCTAACAGCAGCTCGTCGCTGGCGTCCATCAGTCCGGCTACCGATTTGCTGACGAGCTGCGAACCGCTGTAAGCCAGGAACAGCCCGAACAGAAGGGAAGCGACGCTGTCGATCCAGGCATAGCCCGTCAGCAGGATTAACCCGACACTCAATATAAGTACGACGCTGCTGATGCTGTCGGACATTAAATGCTTGCCATCGGCGACCAATGCGAGGGAGTTGGCCCGGCGGCCTTCCGTGAGCAGCTTGTAGCCAATGGCGGTATTCACGAATATGGTGAAAACGATAAAGAGGGAGCCCTGCGCCAGGTTTTCAATCGGGGCGGGGTCCATCAGCCTTTTCACCGCCTCAACCACGATGAATATGGAGGCGATGATGATCAATGCGCCTTCGAAACCGGCCGAAAAAAACTCGACTTTACCGTGCCCGTAAGGGTGGTTCCGGTCTTTGGGCTGCGACGACAAATAGATGCTGTAAAACGCAAAGCCGCTGGCGATTACATTGATTATCGATTCCAGCGCATCGCTCAGGATGGCGTTGGAAGAGGTAATGTAGAATGCAAAAAACTTCAATCCTGTCAGCAGGATGCTGGCCACAAAAGACAGCATGATGAGACGTTGTTTAAGCTTATTTTGGTTTATTTGCATCTGAGATTTGTCAATGAGTGGTCAAAAATACTAAGAAAATGCGGGTTATATCCACTGAAAATAACTGGAAAACACTATCGACTGAAACCGTTTATGAGAATGCCTGGCTGGAACTCAGTCACCGTGACGTCATTAACCCGGCGGGCAACAAAGGCATTTACGGTTTGGTTAAATTCAAAAACCAGGCGATAGGCGTGATCCCGGTGGACAAAGACGACAATATTTACCTCGTAGGCCAGTACCGGTACGCGATCGACGAATATTCCTGGGAAATCCCGGAAGGCGGCGGTGCGCTCGATGCCGATCCGCTGGATGCCGCCAAGCGCGAACTGAAAGAGGAAACCGGCCTGTTGGCCAACAAATGGACCAAACTCGCCCGCATCCATACTTCCAATTCCGCCACGAACGAGGAGGGTTTCCTGTTCATTGCCGAAGACCTTACGCAGGCCGAAGCCGAGCCCGAAGAAACGGAGGAGTTGCAGGTATGGAAATTGCCCTTGACGGAAGCGGTGGAAATGGTCATGCGGTCCGAAATCACCGATTCACTTTCGGTAGCCGGCATTTTAATGACTGCCAGACTGAAAGGTATCTGATATGCTCGAAGCTTTATTTTACGGCACGCTCACAGGCGTCGCTTTGTGCCTTACTTTCGGGACCGTCTTTTTTTCATTGGTCCAAAACAGCGTAGACAATGGGTACCGCACGGGTATCAAAATCGCTTTCGGCGTCTTTATCTGCGACATCATTTTCGTTTTCTTCGCGATTTTCGGGACCGCATTGCTGCCCGACATTCCCAATTTCCAGAAATGGATGGCCGGGGCAGGTGTCATTTTCCTTGTCGCGTTGGGTTTGAGCAATATCATCAAAGGCCAGCCGCAGATCGCCGAGCCGCAAACGCGCTTCGGCAATTTCCTGTACTATTTCACGACTGGCTTTTTGCTGAACGGGCTTAACCCGGTGAATTTCATCAGTTGGGTGACGATCGCTTCCTACATTCGCACCAACCTGCATTTCAATCTCAATCAGGTGATATTGTTTTTCGCAGCGAGCGTCATTGCCGTGTTTTTGGTGGAAAGCGCCATTGCCGTTTTCGCGCACAGGCTCAAAAAGCTGTTCACGCCGAAAGTGGTCACGATATTTAACAAAGTGACAGGCGTGGTTTTTATTCTCATCGCCTGTCAGATTGCTTATACCAATTTTTTAAAGTAAGGTTATTCTTTAATGTAGCCTTCCGTTTTCAGGAAGTTTTTCCAGTCCCCGATCAGGTCTTTCTTGAAGACGCGCGGGAATTTGTTCTGGCCGCCGAGCTTGCCTTTGGATTCCATCCAGTCGTAGAATGCCTGGTTGGGTAATACCGTTACAAACACTTCCTTCAATGCGTGACGACGCTCTACGGCGTAGTCGTCGTTCAGTTCGGCGAGTTTGGCGTCGAGTTTTTGTTTCAAAACTTCCGCATCCACATTCGATTCTTCCACGCCCACGTACCAGTCGTGCGCAAACATGGTGCCGTGCTCAATGCCGCAAACGGTAAATTCTTTCACCGAAATACCCATCTCGCGCGACACGAGGTCGATCGCCTTGTTCATATTGTCCACCGAAAGGTGCTCCCCGCAAAGGCTGAGGTAATGCTTCGTCCGGCCCGTGATCACGATTTCGCCCCGCGCCTTGTCCACGAATTTCAGGGTATCGCCGATCAGGTAGCGCCACGCGCCCGAGCAGGTCGAGAGCAGTAATGCATATTCCTTGCCTTCCTCCACCTCATCGATCATCAGCGTTTCCGCATTATCGAGCATGGTACCGTCGGAATCGAAGTTTTTAGGGGTAAAAGGGATGAATTCGAAGAAAATGCCATTGTCGCACACCAGTTCCATTCCCTCTGCGCCGGGGCGCGTCTGGTAGGCGATGAAGCCTTCCGAAGCGAGGTACGTGTTAATGTAATGCATCGGCTTGCCGAGCAACTTTTCGAAACCTTTTCTGTAAGGTTCGAAAGAAACGCCGCCGTGCGCGAAAACCTGCAAATTAGGCCAGATTTCGTGGATGTTTTTAACCTGGTAATGCGCGATGATCTTTTCAAAAAGCAGTTGAATCCACGCAGGCACGCCCACCACGAACCCGATGTCCCATTCGCTGGCTACCTTCGTAATTTCTTCCAGTTTCAGGCCCCAGTCGCGCTGGGCGGCGATTTTCTGTCCGGGCTTATAGTATGGCCGGAACCAGCGCGGAATCTGCTGGATCTGGATACCACTCAAATCGCCTGCAAGGCTGCCCGTATCGTGCGGGTTCAGGTTGGTACTGCCGCTGAGCATGAGGAAACCCTTTTCGTACAAATCCGGCGGGAGGTCCTTATAATGCCCCAACGACAAAATCTGACGGATACTGGTCTTTTGAATGGCCTTCGTCATCGCTTTCGTGACGGGAATCTGCTTGGAAGCGGCTTCTGATGTGCCCGAACTCAATGCATAATATTTGATCGTACCCGGCCAGCACACGTCCTTCTCGCCTTCGAGCGACTTATGCCACCATTCGTTGAAGATCTTGTTGTAGTCGTAAATGGGCACCGTGCGCTTGTAGAGCTCATAGAATGCGCCTTTTTCGGCAAACAGGATGGTGGAAAGCAGCTCGTCGAAATTATATTTTTCGCCGAACTCGGTATATCTGGCCTTGGCCAGCAATTTGGCCAGGGTTTTCTTTTGCTGCTGATGTAAACTTGCCTTGCGGCGGTTGGCAACGATGTTGCTGAAATGGATGCCTTTCTTTAATAAACTGCCTACTAATGCCATAGCTGTTGTTAAATTACAAATCCCAGGTCGATAGCTTTTTCAACGCTTCATACTCTGTCAGATCATATTGACATGGCACCACCGAAATATAATTGTTATCCAGTGCCCAGACATCGGTATCTTCTTTTTCCGTATCGAAATTCACAAACTCGCCGGCCATCCAGAGGTAGCCGCGACCGTTAGGGTCCACGCGGTAGTCGAATTTCTCCTGCCATTTGGCATGAGCCTGGCGGCAAACTTTCACGCCTTTTAATGCCAGATCAGTTTTCGCAGGAATGTTCACATTCAATGCAATGCCGTTTGGAATACCATTCTTCAATGCTTCCTCGGTAATGGACCTGATATAGGGAACGGCGTGGCTGAAATCCGCATCCTCCCTGAAATCGCAAAGCGAAAAGCCGATGGCGGGAATGCCCTCGATCGCCGCTTCAATGGCCGCCGACATTGTGCCGGAGTACAGCACGCTGATCGAACTGTTGCTCCCGTGGTTGATACCGCTTACCACAAGGTCGGGCTTGCGGTCCTGCAACACGTAGTTTTTGGCCAGTTTTACGCAGTCGGCCGGTGTGCCCGAGCATTCGTATTCTGTAACGTCGTCGAAAATATGGGTGGAATACAGCCGGAGCGGTTCACCGATCGTAATGGCGTGGCCCATGCCGGATTGCGGGCTGTTCGGTGCGACAACGATCACTTCGCCCAGCGTCTGCATGATTTCAACCAGTGTTCGGATTCCTTTTGACGTTATTCCGTCGTCATTTGTAACTAAAATGAGGGGTTTCATATATTTCTACTTATCGGGTGCTTTCTGCTTTCATGCCGTCGTTCTGCCGATGAAGTAACAAGGTTTTTAGGTGAATAAATATTTACTTGCGCTTTTCAAGCTGCCAAATTTAAGCAATATGCCTTCATTCGCAACACTGCACGCCTCCGTTGAGGACATACCAACTATTATTACAATTCAGGAAAAAACCTGGGAACCCACTTACCGTGACATTCTTAGCCAGGAACAGATCGATTATATGTTTGAAAAAATATATTCGCCCGAATCCCTGACCGAACAAATGCATTCAGGCCAGCATTTCCTCCTCCTGACCAGCGACGGCGACCCGGTCGGCTTCTCGGCGGTTTCGGAAGAGAGGCCGGGGAAGTTTAAATTACATAAAATATATGTCCTCCCCGCGACGCAAGGCACGGGGGCGGGTAAATACCTTTTGCACGAGACTGAAAGTTACGTGAAGGCTGGGGGAGGAACGGTGCTGTCGCTGAATGTGAACCGTTATAACAAGGCCCGGAGTTTTTATGAAAAAATGGGGTTTAGTGTCGTGGATGAGCAGGACATTCCCATCGGGCCTTACTGGATGAACGATTACATCCTCGAAAAGCCATTGAACTGAACCGGCTAAGCCGATTCAGTTTTCAACGCGAGTTTCATTTTCTTGATATTCTTCTGCTGACTTTTCAGGCCTTGCAGCGGTTGGTAATGGTTGCTGTTGACCACATAATAGCCGGTACCGTCATAAACGCGCTTGCCGGGGTGCGATTTGCATTCCGCCGAGCACGCACCTTCCATCTCCCAGCCGCATTTTTCGCAGATAGGTAAGTGGTTGTTGCATTCGGCATTGGCGCAGTTCACCATGCGGTCGCAGGGCTCTTCGCAGATGTGGCATTTGGAGATCACCGTCGGGTTAACCTTGTTGACGTCCACGGTGATGCGGTTGTCGAACACGTAGCATTTGCCGTCGAAATTCTCGCCGCCTTCTTCCAGTCCGTAACGTATAATACCACCGTGCAGCTGGTACACATCCTTAAAACCCTGGTCCAGCAGGTAGGCGCTCGCTTTTTCGCATTTGATACCGCCCGTGCAATAGGTGATCACCTTTTTATCTTTCAAATGGGATATTTCGTGCACGTGGTCGGGCAGCTCGCGCAGGTTGTGCATATCGAACGTGATGGCGCCTTTGAACTTGCCGACCTCGTGCTCGTAGTCGGAGCGCATGTCGACCAGCACAACGTCCGGGTCGTTCAGCATCGCTTTGAAATCGGCTGGTTCGAGATGTTTGCCGGTACGTTCTAATGGATTAACGGGAAGATCGGAATTCACGATCTCGTCCTTCACACGCACGTGCAGCTTCTGGAACGCCACGTTGTCGTGCTCCTCGACTTTAAACTGGACGCCGGCGAAACGGGCGTCGGAGCGCACATAATCCATATATGCCTCGCATTGCTCCGGCGTGCCGGATACGGTGCCATTCAGTCCTTCCGGCGCGACGATAATGCGGCCCAGCAGGCCGTTTTCCACGCAAAACAGGTGATGCTCATCGCGGTAAGCGTCGGGATTGGCGATGGGCGTGTAATAGTAATATAGGATAACCCGGTAAGGTTTCATAATTCATTTCTTTTCTCCAAATCAGCCGCAAATATACGAATAATGCAAGTTCTAAGAAAATGCCGAAAATCAGTTTTGCAACTGACCGGTTATTCACTGAAATACATATTTTTGCAAGCACTCATTCTCTTACTCAACTCATCCAGATTCTCTATGCACATCGCGATCATCGGCAATATCGGCGCCGGCAAAACGACACTGACCCAGATGCTGGGCGACTATTTCAAATGGGAAGTGATGTACGAGGCGGTAGAAGGAAACCCGTACCTGGCTGATTTTTATCAGGATATGGACCGGTGGGCGTTCAATCTGCAAGTGTATTTTCTCAACAGCCGCTTCGCGCAGGTGCAGAAGATCCGCGAGACGACCTATTCGACGATCGTCCAGGACCGGACCATTTACGAGGATGCCTACATTTTTGCCAGAAACCTGTACGAATCCGGCGTGCTCGTCGAGCGGGATTACAAAACCTACCTGTTACTTTTCGAATCGATCATCCGTACCGTTTCGCAGCCGGACATTCTCATTTATCTTAAAGCAGACATTCCCAAGCTCGTTTCACAGATCAAAAAGCGCGGCCGCGACTTCGAAGCCGACATTTCGATCGACTACCTGCAAAATCTCAACCATTACTACGAAGATTTCGTGCAGAACTACGAGGACGGCAAAATCCTCGAAATCGACGTCAATAACATGGATTTCGCATCCAATCCCGATGACTTCAATCACATCGTGTCGCTGCTCAACAAGGAATTGTTCTATGTGTAGGGCACTGCATTAGTGCATGCAGGCGATCGCCTTATTCAGCATGACGTTTTTTTGCGCATCGACGTTGAAAACTTTGGTATCCTCCGTGAGCAGCACTTCGATTTTCGTCGTGGCCTTCATTTTTTCGAGTTCTTTGCGCGTCACGGGCGAGGCGAGGATGAAAATGGGCTGCCAGTTACTGCGGTCATTAGCCGTGGAATAGAGCGAAAACTGCCCCTGAGGCGTCCAGAAGCGTATTTCGGTAAACATTTGGGAGTAGAATACCAGTCCGATGCGTTCGTTGTGATAGCTTAAAACGATTTCATCACCTGTGCGCGAGAGCGTCAGGTACTCCATTTTGTCGGCAAGCTGGATTTTGTGATAATGTACTTTCTTGTGATTGGACGGGCTGACAGTTTCCTTGCATTGAGCCATACACGTATTCTCGCTCACTGCCAGCAGGCCCATCACACCAAGCAGGAAAGTAAATTTCATGCAGAGGGCGTAATTCAAAACTTTCTTGATTTTCGGGGTTATTCAAACGTTTGTAAAGATAATCGCCTCATTTGTAGAATGCAATAGCGAATCGGGAAATGGTTACTTTACTCTCCGTTCCTCCGCCAGCTGCTTATACACTTCCCCAAGCTCGTCTTTCAGCTCCCTGATACGTGTTTCCAGCTTCTCGACTTCGCTTTTGTGGACGAGGTCTTTCATGTACAAGACGGTTTGCGGGTCGCCTTCGTGGCCGAAGAGCCAGTTGGGGTGAATGCCGAGCTCTTTGATAAGGATGCCCAGTGCATCGGAGGTGAATTTCTGGTCTCCCGAGAGCACTTTGGAGATTTTGGATGGGGATAGGTGCACGATCTCAGCCAGTTCGCTGGTGTTCAAGTGGTGTGCTTTCATGAGTGCCGCTATTCTTGCCACTTCTATCATTGCCAATAGTTCGGTTATGAACAAAACATTCGATTGGATTTAAAAGGAATCCAAATGGAATGTTATATGTACAATTTGTCCAGGTTAAGCGCTTTATGTAAATATAACAAAAGTCAGGCCAAATAGGTAAGGGGTGTGGCGAAAAGCGTGTGGGCACAAAAAAAGTGCGTCCGGTTTCCCGAACGCACTTTAACTTAATCGTGACCAGAAGGAGAGTCGAACTCCTATACCCGAACGGGCACTACCCCCTCAAAGTAGCGTGTCTACCAATTCCACCACCTGGCCGTCAATCGTGATGCAAAAGTAGTATTTAAATGATACGACGCAACATTTGGATGCGTATTTTTTTGTTGAAAAATCGGCTTTTAGGCAAAAAAACCTTCGGTTTTGACCGATTTGATCGTAGTTTCGTGGCTCAAAATGCGCCTACGGCGCGGAAGATCAGACGGTTCGGCCCGCATGCGCGACGGGCTTCGCAATATTGAAAATTTTTAGATTTAGTAATTAGCATAAAAGCCCTGGCATGATCCAAGGCTTTTTATGTTAATTACCGATATGTCAAATCCATGATGCCTGTCTGCTAGGTCGAGAGCGGGCGGCCGGCAGGGATGTTGATCCGCTGGCGGTTGTTCGGGAACGTAGCGCGCCTGGCGGTGAATTTCGCATTCACATATTCTACCATATCGATTTCGCCGGTAATGGTGTCGCCCGACAGCTTCCCGTAGAATGTCATCGTCAGGTTGTCGCCCGGCACGCTGAAACGGCTCTGGAAGCGTACTTCGTCGCCATCGATGTTGCCGTATAGCTCACGTGTCGCGAATTCGCCCTTGTGCGTACCGTAGAGGTAGTTACCGTCCTGGCGCTCGATGATGAACGTGTGCTTGCTATTGCTGGTGTAAAATTCGATGTCCACATCCCAGCGGCCCGCAATTTCGGCCGACGGCGCTTTCATGGTAGCTTCCGCTTTCGGGGCGCTGCGCTTACGGGTCAGGATTTCGAAAATGCGGTCGGCGACGATCTTGTCATTGCCGGGGCCCATCATATAGGCAGCCACGGTAATGGACGTGGTAGGCGGGCCTGATTGGGCCGCTGCCTGTCCTCTGCGGAAGCCGGTACCGACTGCCACGCGCGGTTTGGTCGTTTGGAGCTCGTCGGCCACTTCCTGGCCGGTGATATTGAGCTTGGTAGGGTCCCAGGTGATCGTCAGTGTCGGCGTCGCGTTGTCCAGGGCGCCTTCTTTCGGCTCCTTGATTTCCAGTTTGGCACTGGGTACGCTGTTCAGCTTTTTTGAAATGGTATCGAGCCACGAAACCCACATTTTCATTTCGGCCTTGTGGTCGCGGGTGGCCCATGCTTCCACGGCGGCCAGCATGCCTATTACCTCCTCGCGCCCCACCTTATTGTTGCGGCAAGGCCCGTGATGCGGTGCGCTGGCCTGCCATGCCGACATCAGGACGTCCTTGCTGCCCAGCATGAGGCCAGCACATTGCGGCCCGCGGATTACTTTACCACCACTGTAAGCCACCACCGAGGCGCCGGCTTGCAAGTGGATATTCGGGATCGTCAAACGTTCCGCGGCGGCGTCTACGAGCAGAGGTACGCCGGCGGGTTTGGCGATGTCCGCTACGGCTTTTACCGTCCACGGCTCGTCGCCGGGCATCATGTAAATCATCGCCGTGCGCGGCGTAATGGCTTTTTTGAGTTCTTCGATGGTTTCTACCGTGATGATCTTGACGCCCACGTTGCGAATCGCGTGGTCATACACGTTGCGCGAGGAGCGGGGGATAATCACCTCTGTTTTTTCAAAACCTTCGAGATTTGGAATGCGGATCAGCTTTTCGGGGTTGCCGCCGGCGACAATGCCCGCTGTAACCTCGTTCATACCTGCCGCGCAGCCCGACGACACCATGCCCCATTCCGAGCCGACGATTTCAGCCAGGCGTTGGCCTACGCCGAATGCAAGCTCATCGATCTGCACATTGTATTGGCAGGCATATTCCATTGCCTGGCGCACTTCGGGCAGCTCGATGGATGCGCCGATAATGGTGAATGTCCCCCGGCAGTTGATGATCGGTTCCACGCCGATCGACTGGTAGATTTGCGGTCCGGCCTTCAATGGTCCTGGTGCTGATACTGCTGCGGCGGCTTTCTGGAACCATTTCGGTTTGCTGCTCTCGGCAAATGCCGCCGACGTGCTCAGAACGCCTCCTGCAAGCGGGATCATCGAAAGGTCTTTGAGAAGTTCTCTGCGTTTCATTGGTGTTAAGGTATGGGGGTTTTGAATGGTTAAAGGGCTTGGTGGGAATTGGTCAGGTATTGTCAGGTATTGTCAAGTGTGGTCAGGTGTTGTTTAAGGATGCCTGATTTTGTTTGGAATACCCTTTTTCCGAGATAAATATCTTCCTTTTTGATTATCTCGGGCCTGCTCCCTGGCCCTGCTGTCCCTGGCCGCCGGGAGGGCGTTCGGGGCGTGGGAGGTTAATCGGGTCCACGCGGGCATTGAGCGTGTACACGATGTTGCCGGCACGGATGGTCGCCTCGGTTTCAATGCGTTTTTTACCGGTAATCTTGCCGTCGCGGGCGTAGAAGCCGAAATTGCCGTCACGCAGGTTCAGGATCGCGATGTCTGCGGGAGAACCGGGCGAGAGGTTACCAAGCTCTTCGTGGTGGATTTCCTGCGCCGGGTTCCAGGTGCTGGCTTTGATCACACTTTTGAAATCCATACCCATTGCCAGGAACATCGACATGATGTTGTTCATATCCTTCATCGCATTGTTCATACTGCTCGTATGCAGGTCAGTGCTGATGGAGTTGGGGTAAAAACCCTGTTTAATGGCTGGCTGGCCCTGTGCGAGCAGGAAGCTCGACCCGCCGAAGCCTACATCGAAGATCACCCCGCGCTTCTGCGCTTCGATGGTGTAGGGCTTCACCTTATTGGTAGTAACGTCCACGATCGACTCACGGCCGCGGCCGCTGTTGTTGCTGTTACCGCCGAAGCAATGCGTATAAATGTCGCCTTTCCGGAATTTTTTCAGGTATAATTCTTCCAATGGCAACACGGGATTGGCGCTGCCGAAATCGACCATAATGGGAATGTTGGCCAGCGTGCCCGCTTCCAGCGCGCGGTCGGTAGGCGTCCAGTCGTGGCCTACATAATGCGCCAGTTTTACGCCTACAATGTCATTGGGATACTTTTTGGCCATTTCAGCAGTGGCCTTGGCGTCCATTTCATCGAGGCTGTTCTCGAATTTGCCGCCGGCCATGCCCTCCCCAACGATGTTCAGCATCGCCAGAACACGCGTTTTGGAGAGGTCGATGGTCTGCTTTTTGAAAGTTTCGAAAGTTTTCCAGCCCGAGCTGCCCGCGTCCACGACGGTGGTCACGCCCGAACGGAAAGTAAAACCGTCCGCTTGCAAGCCGTTGGGGCCATTCCGGTAAGTCCCTTTCAGGTCGGTACCCCAGAAGAAATGCACGTGAATGTCGATAATCCCGGGCGTGACGTAGAGGCCTTTGGCATCCACCACCTGCACGGCGAGCGCGGGGTCGATGTTTTTGGCCACGAGTGCGATCTTACCGTCTTCGCCGCCCGGCGTGCCCTCTACGGCCACGTCCATCACTGCGTCGATGTTGTTTTTCGGGTCGATCACGTGTCCGCCCTTGATGACAATGCTGTACTTCTTCGTCTGAGACCACGCCGGATGGCATAACAAACCCAGCAACAGGCAGGCTGCAAAGCTGAAAACTCTCATAATGGGTAAAGGGTTTAGGATAGTTAAATGCTTCTGTACAATGCTTTTGTGATCAGGCTGCATATGATGAGGACAGCCATTTAAATGCCGAACCCCCATCATATCCCGACAATTATTTTTTATCCCACCAAACGCGTCCCAGGAGGGCATCGCTCTGGGCTTTTACGCTCGGATCGAGCGGGAATCCCTGGCGTTTCAATGCCTCCTGCTGGTTGTCGTTGTTGGTGGCGCGTTCGTCGGGGTAGGGCAGGCGCCGGAACATTTCGCCACCCGTCACGGAGCCCGGGTAGGGCTTGCTGCCTTCCCAGTTTTTGAAATTGAATTTCGGAAAACCCGTCCGCCGCCAGTTCGACCATACCTCATGATCGTCGCCCAGCAGGCTCAGCCATTTCTGGGTGGAAATCTGCTCTTGCCGCTCAGCCACGGTACCATTCGTTTTATACGGATAGCCGGTAGCGAGGTAAGCCGCAATGGCGCCAGCCGGAATAGTGCTGCTGTTGGGCGAAAGCGATGGTACATTCGGCCAGAGCGCCCATTGCTGCATGGCGCGGGTCACGGCCAGGTCGTAGGCGGCTTTTTCCGATGTGCCTGTGTACCAGCCTTTCAGTACCGCTTCGGCCACCAGCAGCTGGGCCTCGGCCGGGCTGAGGATGATCAGCGGCGAAGTTTCGCGGTTCCACCAGATCGGCGAGTATTCCGAGTACGTAGGAAAATCTGCTGGGTAGCCCAGTATCGAGCCGGGTACCATGCCTTTCTGGCTCGCCATCGTCGTGTCGGGCACGTAGGCCGAGCCTACTTTGGTCCACACCACGGAAAGCACATAAATGCGCGGGTCGCGTGTCGTTTTGAACTGGTTGATCAGCG
Organism: Dyadobacter beijingensis DSM 21582; assembly: GCF_000382205.1. Classification (GTDB taxonomy): domain Bacteria; phylum Bacteroidota; class Bacteroidia; order Cytophagales; family Spirosomataceae; genus Dyadobacter; species Dyadobacter beijingensis. Next base: position 239,136 of record NZ_KB907789.1, on the reverse strand, counting down.
TGCTCGACAGCTTCTGGCCTTGTGCATTATCAGGGTCCTGCGTGGCCTGATATTCCGTGTACGGGGCACGGGGGTTGGTGGCCGTGGCGCTGTATTTGAGGTAGGCAATGTCGCCGGTTTCGGACATCACCCCGCCGTTGATGGCGATCAACGCATATTTTTTCGCCGTTTCAGGGTCTTTTTCCGATAGCCGCATCGCGAGCCGGAGCATAAGCGTGTAGGCGAATTTTTTCCATTTTGGAATATCACCCGCATAAAACACATCGGCACCCGCAAATGTCGGCATCGCCGGGTTCAACGACGCGGCTGCTTCGTCGAGCTCTTTGAGCATATCCATATAAATGGCTTGCTGGGTGTCGTACTTGGGTTTCAATACATCGTTCAGCGCCAGCGACGCTTCGAAATAGGGCACGTCGCCCGTCGCGTCCGTAAGCGTATGGTACCCATATACGCGCACAATCCGGCAAAGGGCGATCTTGTTTACGTCCTCGGGCATTTTCAGGGCGTCCATGCATTGTTTGATCGCATTGAACTGCGTCGAATAAATGGTGAACCCGAAGCCTGGAATGTAGTCGAACTGCTTGCCTCCGATATCGGGCACGTCCTTATAGGTGGCCACATATTGCATGCCCTGGTGCAGCTGGCCGCGGGTTTGCGGCATGCCCAGCTCGATTTGCGTGAACAGGTAGCTCGGTATCACGTAGTCGATCTTGTTCGGGTCGTTGTTCAGGTTGGTAAGCACGTCGCTGTTGCAGGATACCATTGTCCCGATCAGGGTTGCGACCGCTGCCTTATATGCTGTTTTGATAAATCTCATCTTCATTGTGTCGCTTTTCAAATGTTAAAACTTCAACATAAGGTTGAAACCGAAATTACGCGTGCGCGGCATGTTCACGCCGCCCGTTCCCTGCGCATTGGTCACCGATTCCTGGAATTCGGGGTCGAGACCGGCGTCTTTCACGCGTTTGTCGCGGTAAAGGATGAACAGGTTGCTGGCTACAAGCGCGATGGAAGCCGATTGCAGGCGCAGCGTGCGCAAAATGGCGGCGGGAATATTGTAGTTCAGCACCACGCGGCGGGCCTTCACGAAGTCCGTTTTGTAGGTAAAAAGGGCAGAGTACCCGCGACCGAGCTGGTTGTAATATGCCTGGATATTGGCCGGCGTCCAGAGGTAGCTGAACGAATCGCCGTTCTGGTCCACGCCATTGAGCTGCAAACCATTATCGCGGCCTTCGAGCGTAAGCGGAGCGAGCCCGAAACGGGTTGCGTAGAACATCAGGTTGTTATATCCCACTGCGCCGAATTTCCCGTCGAGCAACACATTGAGCGAGAAGTTTTTATACCGGAAAGTGTTCGTCAAGCCGATCGTGTGCGGCGGGTTGCCCACCCCATAGGCAATTTCCTCTGCTTCCGGATAATGGCTGATCGAGTTATACACCGGCGTGCCGTCGGGCATTGTCTTGGGCTTGATCACCATTACCGTGCCGTAGGGCAGCCCCGGGCGGTTCACGATCCGTGCGCCCTGGATACCATTGCCGAGCGAAATCTCCGCCACGGTCGGCGCCAGTTCCACGATCTTGCTTCTGTTGTAAGCATAATTTAAAGTAATGTCCCATCGGAAATCATTCGTTTTCAACGGGTTGGCAGTAAGCAATACTTCCACGCCACGGTTGGTTACTTTCCCGATATTGACGTTACCGCCATTAAACCCGCTCGCCTGGGAGATATTTACGCTTACAATGTCGTTGGTGGTCACCTTACTGTAATAGGTAAAATCGAGTCCCAGGCGATTGCGGAAAAACTTGGCTTCGAAGCCTCCCTCGGTCGTCGTGACGGTCAATGGACGAAGGTTAGGCGTCGGCAGGTTCGAGGATACGTTCTGCGTCGGCAGGTTGTAGCCGTTGGTGGTGGAAATGGTGTAAGTCTGGTTTACCTGGCCGGCATTCACTGTGGCGCTACCCACTTTGGCCCACGAGCCGCGCAGTTTCAGAAAGCTGATCTTGGTCGGCAGGTCAATGAGGTCGGACAGGATGGCCGAGCCGCCTACCGATGGGTAAAAGATCGAATTGCTGCCGGGGTTGAGCGTCGAGAACCAGTCCTGGCGGCCGGTGAATGAGAGGAATATCATCCGGGCATAATCGAAATCCGCCGATGCGAAAAGTGAGTTGGTGCCCGTCCGGCGCTCGACGTGCAGCGGGTTGGGGTCGCTGGTAGCCGTGGTCGTGATCGTGCTCAGGTTGGTGAGGCTGATAAAATTGGGGATTACGAAGTTGATACCATTTAAATTGTTGGTAATGAACGTCGAACGTTCCTGGTTGCCGCCGGCCATCGCACTCACGCTGAAATCTTTCAGGAATGTGGAGTTATAGTTGATGGTAGCCTGCACGTTGGTGATCGATTGGTTGCCATTGCTCGTGTTCAGTGCGCCGAACGGCTGCGAGTTCTTGCCAATGGGTACAAAGTCGGAGCGCTCGAAATACTGGAAGTCGCGCTGCGCCTTTCCCAGGAGGAAGAGTTTGGGTGACAGGTTCATTTGAATGCTCCCCGATGCGATATACCGCTTCGTTTTGTCCTGGTTACCCATTTTGTTCACGATAAAATACGGGTTCGGCGCTTCGGGAGCGGGGTTCCACGCCAGCTCGCGGCCGGTTTCGGGATTGTAGCCCGGCGACAGGTTGCGGATGTCGACGGTGTTGGCGACCAGGTATACTGGCCAGGCCGCATTCATTTCGGCATAACCGACGGTCGGTCGGTTTTTACCATTCACAATATTGTACTGCACGTCCGATTTTACGATAAACAGGTCGTTCTTGCCCAGCTTGGTCATCAGCGAGAGGTTGGCCGTCTGCCGTCCGTAGCTCGAATTGGGCTGCATGCTCCGCGAACGGAGGTCCGAGAGCGACAGGCGGCCGTTGAATGCTTCGGTACCGGCATTGAATGCGATGGTATTGGTAATATCGGTGCTGTTGCGGTAAAAATTCTTGATATTCTCCTTCACACCCACGGCCGCATACGGATGCATCTTGCCGTCTACCTGCATGTATTCGATGGAAGGATCGACTTTGGCGCCATATGATAAGCGGCCCGAAGCCTGCGCTTCCGCGACTGTTTTCGGAATGTTGCCATTCTGTCCCTGGCCGTATTGTGTCTGAAAATGGGGGAATTCGCTCGGCGTACCCATCGTCGCCACGGAATTGAACTCGACGCCCACGCCCTTCTGCGCCCGGCCCGATTTGGTGGTGATCAATATTACACCGTTCGCTGCCTGGCTTCCGTACAATGCCGCCGCCGCGCCGCCTTTCAGCACCGAAATGCTTTCGATATCGTCGGGATTGATCATCGAAATACCGTCGCCGCGGTCGATATTGAGGCCGGTGGTGTTCTGGCTCGCGCCACTGTTGCTGTTGTTGATAGGGAGGCCGTTTACTACGTACAATGGCTGCTGGTTGGGATTGGAGCTGCTGAGCGAGTTGTTACCGCGGATAATGACCCGGCTGGAACCGCCCGGCCCGGCGTTGATCTGTGTCGCGTCCACGCCCGCCACTTTGCCGGTCAATGCGCTGGCAATGTTGTTGTCGCGCGCCTGGGTGAACTCTTCCCCGCGTACTTCCGCCACCGCGTAGGCGAGGGCTTTTTTCTCTTTGGCAATACCTAATGCCGTTACCACCACCTCGTTGAGCGCCTGTGCGGAAGGTTTCAGTTGCAGGTCGATCACGCTCTGGTTGTTGACCGGTACTTCCTGGCTTTCATACCCTACGAAACTGAAAATCAAGGTGCCTGTTTCGCCGGGAAGCGTAATTTTGAATGCACCGGTAGCGTCGGTCACCGTGCCGGTCGAGGTGCCCTTCACCACCACGCTTACGCCGGGCAGCGGTTCTTTCTTCTCGTCGGTTACCTTGCCAGTAAGGTCTTTCGGCGGCAATGGGCGCACGACGGGCATGCTGATCGACGTTAAGGTGCCGGCTACCAATGGCCGCATCGTTTCTTCGGCCATGCTGGTCGGCTCGTCGGCCTGCCGGCGGGTTTTCGCGGCTTTGATCACCACCGTTTTCCCCACGATCGCGTACGTGAGCGACTGCCCGGCCAGGCATTGGTCGAGGGCTTTTTCCAATGTCGTATTGCGCACGCTGATATTCACTGCCGTCGTCTGTTTCAGCAATGCGTCGTCATAAAAAAAGGTATAGCCCGACTGTTTTTTGAGTATGTCAAAAACCTTTTCCAGCGCCAGGTTACTGCCCGAAAGCGTCACTTTCTGGGAGTAACTGGCCGCATGGACGTGCAGACAGGCGATAGTCATGAGGAGTAAAGAAAGTTTCACTATCCTACCGATATTAAAGTTTTCGCAAGACCTTCCATAGCCCTTTTCGTAAGAGCGTAGTTTTCTGTACATTTGAAATGTTTGGGTAAGTTGTTATCGAATTTTTCGCAAAAGGCGTAACACTCCCGGCCGGTTTCCGGCGGGAAAAACAGAACCCGGACACATCCCCAACCAACATTGGGAGGCTAATCAGGGGCGGGCCAACGCTCCTGATTTTTTATTTGTGCCCGTTTACATTACAATTTGGGATCGGTCATTAAGGAGGTAATGATATTTTCATGCGCAAGAGGGGTTAGGTGGTTTAAAAAAGGTATCGGTTCAATAACATTCCATCGGATTCAAGGCTTCAAAAGCACCTGCTTTTCGGCAATATCGAGGTGTACTTTGCTGATTTCCAGTATTTCCAGCACCTGCGACAGCGTGGCGCTCCGCGGGATTTCCCCGCTGAACTTGCGGTCGGGCAGCTTGCCTTCGTAATGCACTTCCACGTCGTACCATTTGGTCAGCTCACCCATAATCTCGGCCAGACCGGCCTTTTCAAACCTGAAATAGCCTTCTTTCCACGCCACCGACTGCCGCACGTCCACTTCTTTCACCTGAATGGCAGCCGATTGGCGGGCGACGTTGGCTTGCTGGCCTGGTCTCAGGAGGCTTTTCCGGTTGCCTTTCCGTATCCGAACCGAGCCTTCGAGCAGGGTGGTTTTGATGCCACCCGCGTCTCCGTAGGCATTGATGTTGAAATGCGTGCCCAGCACTTCCACTTCCACGTCGTTCACTTTCACGATAAACGGCACTCTGCGCGGCGCGGCAGTGCTTTTGTCGGTAACCTTGTTGATCTCGAAATACGCCTCCCCGTTGATTTCCACGCGCCGGGCCACATCGTCGAACGCCGTCGGATAGCGGATCGAAGAGGCTGCATTGAGCCATACCTTGCTGCCGTCGGGGAGTACGAGATGGTATTGCCCGCCGCGCGGCGTTTTCAAGATATTGTAGCCAATACGGGCCGATTTCGCTTCCTTGCTTACACGGTAGGCCAGCTGTCCGTCCCCTGTTTTAATGACAGAAACGTCACCCTGGCGCGTCAGTACGCCTTTCGAAACGTGATCGAGTTCAATGGTTTTGCCATCCGAAAGCGTCAGCAATGCTTTGTTGCCGCCGGGCTGGATGTCGTTGTTGATGATCACCGAGGCTACCGCCTTTTCGGTCACGGTAATGGACTGCTGTTTGTAATAATATAAACCGATCCCCAATGCCAGCAGCGCACTTACTGCTATGGATATACGTCGCCATAGGAAAACCGGTTCCGGCGACGAATGCGCATGTTCTTCCCAGTCTACGGAAGGTTCCGGCCGCTGCGCGAGAACATTCTGCAGCATCCGTTCGCTTTGTTCTTCCGGAAAAATATCACGCTGGCCGGAAAATGTATCCCATGCCTCGGCCATGAGTTGCTGGATGATCTTCTCGTTCTCGATGCCTTGCAGCAATGCGGCAAGTTCGAGCCGTTCGTCGGGCGTGGCAGTGCCGTCGAAATGGCGGTAAAAAAGATACGTCCTGCGGCTGCTGTCCATTCAATAAATTTTTTAATTCTACCGATAAGACACCGAATATTAGGCGCAGGGTCAATGTGCTGAAATAAATTTTTGAAATATTTTAAAAGTGAGGATTTTCCTTCGGTATTAGTTGGGCAATACCTGCGTCAGTCCCAGCAAAATGCCCATGACGTTGCGCGCGTGGCATTTGACGTACTTCGAAATCGCTGCCAGCGCGAGGCTCACGTGCCTTTTGACCGTTTCCCGCGAAAGCTGCATCCGTTGGGCTATTTCCTCGTGTTTGAGACCCTCTTCCCGGCTCATGCGCCATACTTTCTGCTGCTGCGGGGCGAGCAGCGAAACCGCGTCTTCGATGATCAGGTAATACCGCTCGCGGTCGGGTGCGTGCTCTGGATCTTCCGAAAACGGAATGTCGGCGGCCCATTGCTGGTAAAGCAGCGCCTTGCGCGCTTCCTCGCGCATGATGTTGAACGTATGGTTGCGCGAGGAGATGAACAGATAGGCGCGGAAATTGTTCACCCCGCCGAGCTGCTCGCGGCGGGTCCAGATCTTGATAAATACGTCCTGGACGATTTCTTCCGTCATCGGCAGCGACTTCGTGATGCGCAGCACATAATCCGCGAGCTCCTGGTGATACGCATGGAAAAGCCGGGAGAATGCTTGCGAATCTCCTTGCGCTACTTGATCGAGTAACTCCGGTTCGTTGTAGGTTACTTTCAGAGGCACGACAGGGTTCTTTAAAATAGTTAGGGGCTGATACCGGCATTACCAGCTTTATAAAGTTAGGAAAATATTATTTTTTACCTACCTGAATATTCGCAGCGGGGCCGATTTCCGGTTAAAGTACAACACATTCCCGTTTGTTTAAATCATTTATTTCTTAAATTTTGATAATGAAGAAATTATGATGATGAAAATGGTGTAAATGCGAAATAAAGTAACTCAAAAGTGACTTTTTCTGGTATTTCATGTATGCCTTAAAAAGATCGGCTTCGCGGCGCAACGGCGAGGTGGCATTCAGCGTAAAATGTTGCAACGAACCTCGGACCCTTATGAAGCACTTTCTACGGTTGACAATCCTTTTCTGCCTGTCTTTTAGCGCCGCCCGCGCGCAGGTGGACTGTGCCAATATCGGTTTCGAGCAAGGTAATTCCAATGGCTGGGTGCTTACGTACGGCGCCGTTACCGATGCCAGCCAGCAAACGGTGTATCAAAGCGAGTTCAACGGCACGCAGAACAACGAACATTACGTAACGAGCATTTCCGACGGCAACGATCCGAGAATACCGTCGATCCCGATGGTGGCGCCGGGGAGTACGCATTCCATCCGCATCGGCAATGTCAACGAGGGCGGGCATTACAGCCGCATCCATACCAACTATACCGTTTCGGCCGACAATACCCTGTTTCAATACAAATTTGCCGTGATTCTGCAGAATACCGGCGCCGACGGCCGCGCTAACCACGAGCCTTACCAGAAACCGGGTTTCAATGTACTCATATTCGACAGCAAGGGCGAGGAACTGCCTTGCAGCAGCTACGACATCCAGCTCGAAGGCGCCAATACCGTCGAAGGTTTCCAGGCATCGGGCGACATTCAGTACCGAAACTGGACGATCGGGGCGATAGACCTGCGGAATTTTATCGGAAAAACGATCACCATCGTCGTGACTGCCCACGGGTGCACGCGCATGCGGCATTTCGGCTACGCCTATTTCGATGCGGAATGCCTTAAATCGGAGATCAAGCAGGTTTCCGACTGCCCGGACGCCGATGGCTTCCTGACACTTGCCGCTCCGGAAGGTTTTGGTAAATATACCTGGAACAATGGCGAGACGTCGCAGCAAATCCGCGTGAAGGCAAATGTGGGCGACAAATTCCACGTCGATATGGTGCCCCGCGGGAGCCTGGATGAGTCATGTGCGCTGGGCCTTGATTTTACCGTTGATTTTAAAAAGAAAACGGCCACGCTGGTACAGGCCATTTGTGAGGGCGAGGTGTTCCCGCTGGGCGACACCCTGCTGAAAACGAGCGGCATTTATGTGCGGAATGTGAGCAAAAGCAATGTGTGCGACAGCACGGTGACACTCACACTGACGGTGAACCCCGTGGGCAAATTCACCCAGAATCTGCGGATCTGCGAAGGCGAAAGCGTGTCGGTAGGGGACAGCATTTATACCGTCGCCGGCACATACGTTCAGAATATCCCGCAACCGACAGGGTGCGACAGTGTGGTGACGACCATCCTGGATGTCGTCCGAATAGACCTCGCCGTGACGCCGACGCTCTCGATCACACAGGGTGATAGTGTGCATGTGGAGCCGCTCATTGAGCCTTCGGGGAGTTATGCTTACCATTGGGACCAGCCCGGCCTCTCCTGCGCCGATTGCCCCGATCCGTGGGCGGCGCCGCAGCAATCGACTTTGTACCAATTGGAAGTGTCGGACCCCGACAAAGTTTGCACGCGGCAGGCGCGGGTGCAAGTGTATGTGAAGCCCTGCGGCATCGAAATCCCGGACGCATTCTCGCCCAATAATGACCAGTTGAACGAAATCTTTTACGTGTACGGCAATACGTGCGTGAAGCAGGTGCGTGACATGTTCATCTACAACCGTTGGGGCGAGGTCATTTATCGGAAATCCGACTTCGCCGCTTCCGATCCTGCTTCAGGCTGGGACGGTACCTACCACGGCCAACCAACCGCCCCTGGCCTATATCCCTACAAAATCCGCGTAGAGTTAAATAACGGGACGTTTTTGAGTTATAAGGGCGTTGTGAATTTGCTTCGGTAGCTGCTACAAATCGGATATTGAATGCCCTTGTACTCGCAATAGTTTTTCAAAGCCTCCTCACTGTCCGCCAGCAGCTTTTCCAGTTCGGATTGGTTCGTTTCTGTGGTCATGTTTTTTATTAAAATGTGTGTTATTGTTTGTCTTCATTTAATGCTTCCAGAATTTTAGCGATCAAATCCAGGACATTGTCAATTTCTTCCTGCGTCATGAACTCAGACCGATCGCGAAGGTACTGCCGAAGCGCAGCTGCTGCATTCGTAGGTGAAATTCCTGCATGGCAATAGTGTGTTAATAGATTAACGACACTGTTTGTGTCGTTACGAATCAACCAGTGATTAGTACTAAACATTTTCTCTAAAATATAGCATCTTTCCTTGATTTTTTACGCTGCTTAGCATTATCGCACGTTATTGTATAATTTACCAACTAGTTGGGCGTGCCTGCGTTTGCAAGGCCGTCCTGGCCGTATTACTCAACATAACTCCTCTGATGAACAGATTACTACTCGCCTTTGCAGGCGTGGCCACGCTTTCATGCGGCCGCGCGAAAAGTACCTCAACAACCGTTCTTTCGCCCGATTGCGGCAAATGGGTCGTCACCGTCACTAATGGTGATGCACCCCAAAATGTTCAGTTTATCGCAGACAGTATCGAATCCTACCAGGAGGACAAAGTGGTTTTGTTCGCCGCTGGGAAACGCGCCATCTGGTCCGGTGACGAGGTGACGCTTGCGCGGTATCAGTGCCCGTGAGGGGGGGGGCTGACGGCTGACGGCCGATTGCTGACCGCCGACCGCCGAATGCTGACCGCCGACCGATGACCGCTGACGGCTGACGGCTGACGGCTGATCGCTGTTGGCCGAATGCTGACGGCTGACTGCTGACCTGTTGGCCGATTGCTGGCGGCTGATGGCCGACCGCCGACCGCTGATCGCTGATCGCTGTTGGCCGAATGCTGACCGCTGACCGCTTTGGCGATTGTTGGCGGATTTTAACTTGATAAGCCTGGTTTTCAGGCTCTGTGCTCTGCGCATTTGTCTGAAACCGGGCTCATTTTTGGCGCCGTCATGCTATTTCTGCGTTTTCCGGAAGAGCCGCTTCTTCAACACGCGCTGGTAGAGCAGGTTGTTCAGCCAGATGAAGAGCAAAACGCCGATGACGATAAATACCGCATTCAGTTTATACGAAAACCCGATGAACTTTTCCTTGCCGTCCAGCGAGAGCTCAAAACGTAGCCATAAACGTTCAACGGAGGTGGTTGGATTATCGAACGGCAGGGCTTCGTCGTAGATGATCGGGGTGATGAAGTGGCCAGTTGTGTCCATATAGCCGTATTTGTCGTTGATACGGATCATCGAAATGCCGTGGTTGAAGTAGGAGGCGAAATCGTATTTCAGGGGCGTGCGGACCTTGCCGGACTTATCGATATGCCCGAATTTGCCGTTAATGGCCACGGCGGCGCGGTTTTCGGCGGTGAAGCCCGTCGCCTCGTCGTACAAATGCCGGATGCGCAGCTTGCCGGTCTTATCGATACAGCCCCATTTGCCGTCTTTTTTTACCCAAAACAACCCGTTGGTCGGCTTCCGGGTGTCGGTGTAGTCGAATGGAACGATGAGGTCGCCGGTGAAAGGACTGATATATCCGAACTTATCGCCGTACTGTACCCGCTCCATGCCCTGGCCGGAGTATTTGTATTCGGGGTCGATATCGTCCAGGGCCACAGGCACTTTCAGTACCATATCCTTGTCGATAATGCCGTATTTGCCTTTGTAATTGAAATGGTAAATGAACTTGGCGGCCTTGATTTCCTTTTCGATAAACCGGCTGAAATTGAAGTTCAGGATATGGAAATCCATCGGCCTCTGGATCCACCAAAGCACGTCTTCTTTCGTATCCTGGTTGCAGAGGAATGCGATGTCCGAATCTTTGATCAGGTAAGATTTGTCGTAATGGTGAATAGGGATTCTGTAAATTTCCTTGCCGGTCCTATCAATGTAGGAAAGCCCGTATTGCTTTCCGGCGGGGTAAATGACCCAGGTTTTGCCATTTCTGAAACGGTCGGTAGAGGTATATTTCGGCTCGATCACCACCTTTCCTTTTTTGTCCAGAAAACCATGCAGCCCGTGCCCGTCCGGGCCGAGTTCCATCGGTACGAATTCCGCCAGTCCATCGGCAAAATCGCCGATGTCGCGGTAGGCAGGCGTGAGTTTCCGGCCGCCTTTGTCCGTAATAAATGTTTCGTAGGAGCGGCAGGGGACATTCACTTTCTTGACGACGTACACATCGTCATATTCGCGGTAATCGTTGTATTCTTTCAGCCACGTTTTGCCGGTAGCGGGTTTCGTTTGGGCCATTGCCCAGGCCGGTTGCAGTAGCAGGAACAGGAGTGCGAGGTTACGAAAAGGCATTCAAAACACGGGTTTCTGGTGAATCCGGGCCACTGCGGAAGTTCTTTCCGGAAGGCAGGGACGGGACAGGCATTTGTTTCCAACCTGCAAAAAACGAAAACTTGGCAGCATTACCCATTTCCGGGCGCGTAATTATTTGAGAAAATAGGTTTAAATTCCATGCTGTAATGCCCGCCGGGCGCCAGTATTGAACCCGTAATTTGTTTGTAAAAACCATGTCGTCGGACCGGAACGAACAGTTTTACTCGCGTTTGCCCGCCAACCATATCTCCCTGGGCGAACTCCTGACCGAGGAGCACCTTTTCTACGAGGTGCCGGCGTCATGGCATGTGGTGATCACCGATATCCGCAACTCTACCAATGCCGTTGCGTCGGGTTTGCACGAAACCGTGAACCTGATCGCGACGGGCAGTATTGTGAGCGTGCTCAACATCGCATTCAAAGCGGGCATTACAATGCCGTTCTTTTTTGGCGGCGACGGCGCCACATTCATCCTGCCGCCTTCCATAGTCGACCCCGCTATGCGTGCGCTGGCTGTTTTTCGCAGGAATACCAGGGAGAGTTTCGGGCTCGACCTGCGCATTGGTACCATTCCCGTCAGCGAGATTTATGCAAATGATTTTGATCTGAAACTGAGCAAATTACGTGTTTCAGGCACATTCTCTATCCCGGTCGTGCTCGGGGAGGGCCTTTATTATGCGGAAAAAATAATCAAAAGCGAAAGGTATTACTTCAATTACGAACCGGCCGCCGATGACGAGCTCGACCTCACGGGAATGCAATGCCGCTGGGACCGCATAGGCCCGCCCGAAAACGACCAGGAAGTGGTGACGCTTCTCGTATGCGTTCCTGCGGGACGGAAGCAGGCGGCATACTTCGCAAAGGTAATGGAGCAGATCGACGGCATTTACGGTCCCTACACGCGCCGCCAGCCCATTTCCGTCCCGCGGTTGATCTGGAAAACGACTTTCAAGAAAATGGAGATGGAAATGGTGGTCAGGAAAGGGTATGCCAATATGCTGGGCATGGTTGCCTCTTGGATCGCCTGGCTGACAGGCTACGTATATTTCAGGACGTCACAAGGCCGGAATTACCTGAACAGCCTGGTCGAGATGTCCGACACGCTCGTGATCGACGGGAAAATCAACACCGTCATTACCGGCACGCCGGGGCAGCGCGCGGAGCTGCAAAAGGCCCTCGACGAAATGGAGGAAGCCCGGGAAATCCACTACGGCCTGCACGTGAGCAACGAATCGGTGATGTCGTGTTATGTCCATGATCTTAAAGACGGCCATATTCATTTCGTCGACGGTGCCGAGGGAGGCTATACCAAAGCCGCCGGCATGCTGAAACGGAAGCTGCGCGATAGCCTTGGTCAGGGATAGCCAGGCATTGTCAATAGCAACTACCAAATCTGCCCCGCATTCTCGATCAATATATAAGGGACCACTTTCTTGTTCCATTTATCGCCATACAGCCTGCGGGAGTGGTCTTTGGCGAGCTGGTAGAAGCTGTCCCATTGAGTGGGGTGGATGGTCTGGCAGCCTTCGCTGGACGTGGTGTTGTAGCCCCCGCGGTGGATATTGATGCCGAACATGCCCGTTTCCTCGTAATCGGGGTTGCCGTCGCGGATGACGGTGACGGGGGCGGCGCGCTGGCAAATGGCCGGGTAGCTCGATGATTTGCCGCCGTGGACATCGAACCGGTGGGCGTAGTAAATGCCGGGTTTGAGCCGGGCGATGCCTTTTTTAGCCGGTGTTTTCGGGCGGAATATTGATGGATCGGTGTTGGCGTTGAAGGTGGCCGTCGCGCCGGGCGACATGACGAAAAGCGCATCGTCGTAAATACCTCGATCGTTGGCGCCCACTTTGCCGAGATTATCGCGGTAGTAGCCGCGGATACCTACAATGAAAAGCGGGGAAGCGCTGGTATCCAGGCTGAAATCCTGGATGAGCTCCATAATGCGGCTGAACGACAGCCGGGGTTTGTTGGCGGGGAGTGCGACGGGCATAGCTGTAAGGTTTTGGGTGACAGGCAAATATAGACCCGCCATATGCGAATTGATCATACGGAAAGCTGAAATTGAGTTTCCGGTCGGTGGGGGATTTTTAAGTAAATCGGACGGGCATTTGGCTTGTAATGCCGGCGGCCTGCCATGGTCGGCGCCATATCTCTCACCAACCTTATTTGCCATGAGACGGTTCTTCCACAATACGCTTGCGGGCGTCGCTTTGCTTACCATTTGCAACGCTTCCAAACCGGTGGAGCGCTGGCCGCACGCCGCAGAGCAGGTGAAGGTAGTTGAAGCTTTTCCAAAGCTGCATTTCGATTATCCTGTGGACCTTACGCATTCCAACGATGGTACCAATCGCTTATTTGTGATCGAGCAGGAGGGGGTGATCCGCGTTTTTGCCAATGCAGCCGCGACGGCATCTTCCAAAGAGTTTTTGAATATCAAAAAACTGGTTAGCTATGGCGGCGAGGCAGGATTGCTCGGTCTTGCATTCCATCCTGATTATCAGAATAATGGTTATTTTTTTCTGAATTATACGACCAAAGTTTCCGGTAAGCTCGAAACGGCCATTGTCCGTTACAAAGTGAGCGCTAGTGACCCCGACCAGGCCGATCCCGCGAGTTCGACGGTGCTTTTTACCTTTGTTCAGCCTTATGATAACCACAATGGCGGCGCGGTCAAGTTCGGGAAGGACGGGTACCTGTATATCTCGACGGGCGACGGCGGAAGCTGGGGCGATCCCAGCAATAATGGTCAGAACAAAAGCGCCTGGCTGGGCAAAATCCTGCGTGTGGACGTGAACAGCACGGCGAAAGGTAACTACGGCATTCCAACGGATAATCCTTTTGCTGGAAATACGGAAGAATTCCGGGATGAAATCTACGCCTACGGCCTCCGCAACCCGTGGCGGATCAGCTTCGACGACGCCACGAATACCCTCTGGGCCGGAGACGTGGGCCAGAACATGCGGGAAGAAATCGATATCATCGTGAAGGGTGGCAATTACGGGTGGCGGTTGAAAGAAAGCATCGACTGCTACAATCCCAAACGCGATTGCGAAACCGCCGGGCTCATCGAGCCGGTGCTGGACCTGCCGCAGGCGAATGGCGAACATTCCATTACGGGCGGGTTAGTGTACCGGGGCAAGGCCGTGCCGGCGCTGGAAGGCAAATATGTATTCGGCGACTATGTCAGCGGACGCCTGTTTGCACTCGAAACCAGCAACGGTAAGGCGTTGAAAAACAGCATTATCGCCGAGGGGGCAGGGCAAATATCGGCTTTTGGGACCGATGCCGCCCATGAGCTGTATTTCTGCAATTACACAACCGGCAAGATCATGAAACTCGCCAGGTAAATTCATTATTTACCTGAAACGACGGCCGGAGTAGCAAATACCTTTTTCAAAAAACCGGAAATCGTCGCCAATGTCGGTTCGAACCACGGGTCGAAGAACATAAACGTATGCGGGGCATCGGCAAATGTTTTCACCTCGCTGTACTGGCCGAATGCATTCAGTTTTTGGATAAAATCTTCCCGCCCCGCGTGCATGCGGTCCACGGAGCTGTTGACGAACAGGTACGGCGGCGTTTTCGCGCTGACGTGCGTAAGCGGGGAAGCGTCATTCCAGAGATCGGGTCGTTCATTTTTGGGGTACCCAAACCAATACGTGGCCGCAGAAATAGATTTGGAATCGTTGCCTTCACCCGATTCGGGGTGGATGAACGCGAGAATGCCGTCGATATCGATCACCGCCTGCACATCGCTCGATGGACCTTTTTCCGTGGTATTGCCTTCAAATTTTACATTTCCGTTGGTAGCGCCGATAAATGCCGCCAGCTCGCCGCCTGCCGAGAAGCCCAGCACGGCCACGCGCGTGGTGTCGATGCCGTAAACCCTGCTTTGTGTCCGTATCCAGCGCAATGCAGCCTTGATATCGTACACGGCCGCCGGGTAGAGTGCCTGTGTGGAAAGGCTGTAATCGGCTGTGATACAAATATATCCGTTCGCCGCGAGCTTGCGTGCCAACGTGGCGTTGTGCGTGCGGTCGCCCGAGCGCCAGCCGCCGCCGTGGATCATCAGCACCGCCGGGCAGGGTGCTTTCGCTTTCTTTTTGGGTTTGTAAATGTCCAATGCAAGCGGCTTTCCCGCAGCAGACACGCGGTACTCCAGATTGCGGATCACCTGCACCGCGGAGGGTAATGCGGCGTCGGCAATGCGGATATTCGGGTGGTGCGCTATTTCATGACGGTACGAGCCTCGCACGGAAAAGCTCGTATCGCGGCCGCCCGTCGGTTCCAGCCGCGACTTTTTGCCCGGCAACCAACCCGTAAAGATGTTTTCGAGGGTATATTTCTCCCTTTCGCCGGCAGTCAGCTGTTTCGACCACGCTACCCGGCCTTCGCGTCCTGCGCCCGGGCCGGTGCTGTTGTATTCGGCGTAGAATGCGGTTTTCTCCTTTTCGGGGAACATATTGTCGCCTTTCCACGGGTCCCATCCTTCTTTTGCAATGTGCGCACCCATTTCGGTATCGATAAAGACCGTCTTGGCAAATGGCCGCCAGGGCCTTCCGAGGAACACTTTAGTAGCTTCGTCGTTGGCGATGAGCCTGCAATTGAAAAAAACATAACCGAAATCCTGCTCGCGGGTCGTCGAGGCGGCCGTAATGTACGAATTGGTAAGACTCTGGATGGTGCAATGCTCGAAAACGGCCGTCGCTTCGCCGAAAATGAAGTCGGTTGTGCCGTTTATGAAGCAGTCCTTATAAAAGTTCCGGCCGTTTTTTGAGGTATATAAAGTGTCCTGGTTGCCGAGAATGCGGCAATTATACACTTCGATCCGGTCACCTTCGGTAGCGAGCGCCACGGCCTGCCCGACCCGCCCGGCCGTGTTTTCGATCGTCAGGTTTTGCAGCGTGCAATCATTGGCCTGCACCAGCAGCGTATAGGAAGTATAGGTGCTGAATTTCGCATTACCCGTAAAGTCGCGCTGCGGAAAATCCTTACCGGAATAGTCGTTGTGGGTGATAATGGTACGCTCGGCGCTCTCGCCGATGAGGGTAATGTTCTTTTTCCAGGCCGGGATGACGACTTTTTCACGGTAAGTGCCGTTTTTGACGCGGATCGTCGCGCGGATCTGTGAATGGTCGCGCACGGCGTTCACGGCTTCCTGGATGGTTTTAAAATCGCCGCTGCCGTCCTGCGCAACGGTGAATTGCTGCTCAATTGCCTGTACCTGAGCGCGGCTGTGCACGGCCAGGATCAACAAAGCAAATAACAGGCCGATCTTCTTTGACATAATCAATGGGATTTTCTTTTAAAAATACAGTCAGCGAAAGGGCGGTAGCACCGCAAAAGAATTTTGCATTTGTCCGGAAGTGACAAAATTTTTAGAATTATTACTTTATTATTATTTTTCATACATATTGTTATAAGAATGATTGGAAGTCATTTAGCAATGCCATGGAAACCCTGATCGTTTTCGTTCTCTATTTATTTTCGCAATTAGGATTGGACCTGCACAACCGGCAATATTACCAGGTGCCGGACCATCGCTTTTTTGCATTGCCGAAATCACAGGAATTGATTTCGTTGCAGCATCCCGACACGCTCTTTCTGGATGCCGCTATTTTTCATGCGAGTAATGAAATGCGAAGGCAATATGGACTGCCGGCATTTGAATATGACCCCGGTTTATATTTGGCATCGGCGGGGCATGCTACCTCGATGGTTTACCGCACTTTTTTTAACCATACCAATCCATTCAGCCCCTACGAGCGCACGGCCCAGCGCCGCGTGGAATTATTTACAAAGCGATTTAAGAGGATCGGCGAGAATATAGGGAAATACCAAACCCTCGTTAGCGGTGAATATATGGTCGCACGTTGGGAAAAAGTCGAAAATCAATTCGAATTCTTCAACGAAAGCGACAACGAACCCTGCATTCCGTACACCTACGCCGCCTATGCGCGCTTTGTCGTAGCGCAATGGATGGCATCACCGCCGCATCGCAAAAACCTGCTGGACTCCACGTACACCTATCTGGGCTGCGCCGCCAGGCTGTCGCCCGAGCCATTCAAACACAAGAAAGCACCCTACGCTAGCCTCGTTCAAAACTTCGGCGGGGAGCGTTAGTCATTCCTTTCAATCCAATTATTCCTCTTCGTCTTTTATAAATGCAACACCGCTAGATAAAACGGTGTCTACCGGATACATGCATTCGTGTTGACTATCTCATTCATTACTATGGTTATATGAATAAGGTAATCATGTGTTGGAATTTTTATGTGTCCTTCGGTCACATCATTTGATGTTTCTTTTATGCTTTTCATAATTTCTCTATTTATTTACGATTGTACTAATGAATTAAAATATCAACCTTCCTCTGCTCAATGATTGAAAATTTTACATTACCCCGGAAAAAAGCCAAGGTTCCAGAGAAGACGGAACGCATTTTCGGTCTCGACCTGATGCGGGCCGGTTCCATCCTGATGGTTTTCCTTGCGCATTCCATGCCGCTCAACCCACTCGACCGATACTTTCCTTTTGGCTGGCTCGGTCTGGGGGTAGAAGCTTTTTTTGTCCTGAGCGGCTTTCTCATCGGGCGCATTATCCTTCGCACCGTGTTGCAGCCGGGTATCAGTTTGGAAACCGTGAAGGTTTTTTGGGTAAACCGCTGGCTGCGGACTTTACCGGCCTATTTTGTCGCATTGGCCAGCTATTACTACTTCTATTCCGATATGCGCAATATCATTTACTACGTGTTTTTTGCGCAGAATATCTTCACGCCCGCACAGGGTTTCTTCCCGCATTCGTGGAGCCTGGCCGTAGAGGAATGGTTTTACATCACATTCCCGGTCGCATTGCTGGGTATTTCGGCTCTCGCAGGCAACCGCGGCGGTCATCGCCGTATCTATTTAAGGGGTATTATGTTATTTGTCGCGCTGGGGCTGGCGACGAAATCGGTGTACCACTGGATGTACCACCACGATATGTTTACGTATTTGCTGTACGAAAATATCCTGATGCCCAGCTGGAAAACCTTTGTGCCGCCGTCGGGCGACTGGGACAGCATGCGTAAAATGGTGATGTTCCGCATCGACGCCATTGCTTACGGATGCCTGGTCGCGTATGCGCTCGAACGATATAATTTGTCGTACAAAACGCGGGTGTGGCTCCTGGGCCTGGGCGGGGTACTGCTGTTGCTCTGTTTCCAGGTAATCGAGCATACGGTGGCAGGGAGTAAAATCAATTTTTTCGTCGATGTATTGCTACTCCCGATGTTTTGTGTGACGTTCGCACTGATGCTGCCTTTTGCCGTTTCCTGTCCGCGGCCGGGCCAGTTTTGGGTCAAAATCGTGACGCATGTCAGCCTGACATCCTACTCGTTTTATCTCATGCATTTCCTCGTCCTGGACTTCGCCGTGAAATGGTACGAGCGCAACGAGGCAGAACTTTCCGGCTGGCAATGGCCCGTGTTTTTAGGAAGTTATTTTTTTATTTACTTAATCGCTTTTTTCATGTACAAATTCATAGAATTGCCCTTTATGAATTACAGAAAAAAGTTATTTCCGAATCCCGTGCACATCAGCAGGTCATGAAGCAAACTTTTACTTTACTCTTTTTTCTTGTTACAATACTTTCCTGCGGCCAGAAAAATGCGCCACAGCCATTACCTGACGATCCGAACGACGGCGTTGATACCGGTTGTAAAACCTGCCTGGGCGCGGGCCTTACGGAGTTAGATTCGATCCCCGTTCCCATCGCCGACCGCGACATTCGCAGCATCTTTTTCAAAGACGGCGAGGCCGGAAACCTGCCTTCGCTTTCGCCCTACAAATACCGTAACAGGCTGGATTTCTATAATTTCCTGCGCTCACACGCCGGTGATTACGATAATAATCTGATGGTATACGTCGGCCGTCGCGATACCACCGAATTCTGTTTCCGGCAGGGCCAATACAATGCGGATACACGCCTGCCGATCATGTCGGCTTCGAAGGCGGTGACTGCGGCGGTGCTCATGAGCATTGTGGAATCGGGAAAGCTGGGGCTGGACGATAAAGTGAGCAAATACATTCCCTCTTTCGGAAATGAAAAAAAAGATATTACAGTGCGGCAGTTGATGTCACACACGTCGGGTATCGTGGTCGAATCGCGTTTTGACAGCCGCAGCGATCTCACCCTCGGGCAGAATATCGATAGCATTGCGCTCCGGACGCAACTGCTTTTCACGCCCGGCAAGCAGGCGTTGTACGGGAGCGTGAGCTACGGCGTTGCCGCCCGTGTGGCCGAAGTGGTTGAAAAGAAAACCTGGGCGCAAATTTTCCAGGAGCGCATTGGCTCGAAATGCGGGCTGAAAGATGTCGTTTACAGTCCCGATCACCCGCTCAACCCCGAGCCGGGTTACGGGATCGTTTGCTCGATGAATGAATACCTGCGATTTCTCACAATGATCTATAATAAAGGCACTTACAACGGCGTGCGAGTGTTGAAAGAGGAGTCGATTGCGATCATGGAGCAGGACAACACCAACAAAGTAGACCCGACATACGGCCTCGGGCTCTTCCGGTACGAGATACAGAACGGCGTTTCTACGGAAGTGGCGTGCCTGAGCGCACGGGGTGTGCACGCGTGGGTGAACCGTTCGAAAAACTATTATGGCCTGATATTTACCCAAGCGGGTTTCGAGAAGACGATCCTGACCAATCTGGCATTCCGGGACCTGGTCAGGCGGAAAATGTAAAATTGTATCAAAACCTATCAATACTCTGGGATAAGTATTTAATTTACGCGGTCCGCTTTTTTTGATACATTAAAACCGTATTCCGCTTTGAGCAACTTTATACAACTGCGCCGGTTGTGGCTTGTTTTGCTGGCTGCACCATTGTTCTTTCACTACATTCCTGAAAAAAAGGCAGTCGAAAAATCTCCTTCGAAACCCAATATACTTTTCATTTTTGCCGACGACCAGCGTGCCGATGCGCTGGGGATAGCGGGTAATACCATCGTAAAAACGCCGAATATCGACCAGTTGGCCCGGTCGGGGACGCGGTTTGCGAACTGCTACGTCATGGGCGGGCATCACGGGGCCATTTGCGCACCCAGTCGCGCGATGCTCATGAGCGGCAAAAGCCTTTTTCATGTGTACGACGTGCTCGACGGCGTGCATACCATGCCGCAGCATTTCGCGGAAAGCGGTTACGAAACGTTCGGTACCGGCAAATGGCATAATGGTGCCCAGACTTTTGAAGCATCGTTTCAAAAGGGCAAGGCGGTCATGCTCGGCGGCATGAGCGATCATTTCCAGGTACCTGTGCGGGACCTGCACGACGGCAAGCTCGGCGAACCGGTGACGAAAAGCTTCTCGACCGACATTTTCACCGAAGCCGCGCTTTCATACCTCGACGAGTACGCGAAGGGTAAAAAGACGAACCCGTTTTTCTGCTATATCGCCTACACTGCCCCCCACGACCCGCGTTCACCGCGCGAAGATTACATCGGCAAATACCCCGAAAAAGACATTCCACTGCCGGGGAATTTCAAACCCATGCACCCGTTCGACTACGGCGAAGCGCAGGTCCGCGACGAAAATCTGGCCCCCTGGCCCCGCACGCCGGAAATTATAAAATCTACATTATCAGACTATTATGGGCTGATTACCCATTTGGATGCCCGCGTGGGGGACATGATCAACTCTTTGAAGGAGAAAGGACTTTATGAAAATACGATCATCGTGTACGCCGCAGACAACGGTCTGGCGATCGGCAGCCACGGGTTGCTGGGCAAGCAAAGCCTGTACGAGCACAGTATGAAGGTGCCGTTTATCATCGCCGGTCCGGGTATTCCAAAGGGCAAGGTCTCCGATGCGCTCGTTTACCTCTACGACATTTTCCCGACATTGACCAATGTCGCCGGTCTGCCTCAACCCGAAGCTGCGGACGGCAAAAGCCTCGCGGGGGTGATCCGCGGCAAATCGAAAGGCGTCCGTGAAAGTAGTTTTACCGCGTACCGGAACCTGATCAGGGCCGTGCGGGACGAAGAGTGGAAGCTCATCCGCTACCCGAACCGCGACTATACCCAGCTTTTTAACCTCAAAAAAGACCCGCTGGAACTGGAAAACCTCTCGGGCAAAGCGGCCTACCGCGGCAAAGAAGAAAGCCTGAAAAAGCGCCTGATCCAATGGCAGCAAGAGACAGGGGATACGGTCGCTTACACGGCCAGAACAATCCTGCCGATGCAATACGACCCCACGAAATTCGAGCGGACAATGGATAAGTTCCAGCCGAAATACACGCAGGAGCGGTACTATCGGAAGTAGGCTAGCGAGGTGGGAAGTTCAGTTTAAATGCCCAATACGCTCACAAAAAGCCACTTACCTGCCAATATCTCAAAGAAAAATCACTAAAAATTTGCGTAGTTAAGTGACTACATATAAATTCGTAGCCAAATAACTACGCAATGAACCTGAGACGAGACGTTTTCCAAGCCATCGCAGACCCGACACGACGGGCCATTCTGCTGCTGCTCGCATCGCAATCGCTCACCGCGGGCGCGATTGCCTCGAATTTCGATACGGCCAGGCCGACCGTTTCCAAGCATCTGTCGATACTCACCGAGTGCGAACTGCTGCAACAGGAACAAACCGGCCGGGAGATTTACTACCATCTAAATCCCGTCAAAATGAAAGAAATCGCCGATTTTATCGAGCCTTTCCGCGAAATGTGGGACGACCGGTTCAACAAGCTCGAAGCCATTATGAAAAACTACCAAGCTAAAAAAAGCTGATATGGAACGCAAAACGAAAATCGATGCCCGGGAGGGAAAGCAGGACCTGGTGATCACACGGGAGTTTGACTTGCCGCTGGAACTGCTTTTCAAAGCTTACGTGATCCCGGAGATCGTGGAGCAATGGATGGGCACACGCGTGGTGAAGCTCGAATGCAAACCGCACGGCAGCTGGCAGTACGAAACGTCGGACAAGCAGGGAAATGTGGTGCTCAGGACCAATGGCGTGATCCACGAATTTGTGCCGGAACAGAAAATTACCCGCACGTTCCAGATGGAGAATACGCCGTTCCCCGTGCAGCTGGAATTCCTGGTGTTCGAAAAGCTTACCGGCGAGACGAGCAAGCTCACCATGCAGATCGTCTACAAGTCCATTGCCGACCGCGACGCGATGCTGAAATTGCCTTTCGCGCAGGGTATCAATATGGCGCACAACCGTTTGCAGGAAGTTTTGAATACACTGAAATAAACGACCATGGAAAAGAGAAACAGAATCATTTACTGGATTTTTACCGCCTGGCTCGCGCTGGGGATGACTTCGACGGGTATTGTGCAAATCATGAAAATGAAGGAGGAAGTGGCTATGTTCGCGCACCTGGGCTATCCTGATTACCTGCTGACGATCATCGGCGTCTGGAAAATTCTCGGCGTGATAGCAGTACTTATCCCGGGATTTCCGCTTCTGAAAGAATGGACGTATGCCGGTTTCTTCTTTTGCATGTCCGGCGCGATCGTGTCGCATCTGGCCCTGGGCGATCCCATCGGGCAGGTAGCGCCGCCGCTGCTGCTGCTCGTACTGACGGGCATTTCCTGGTATTTCAGGCCGGCGGGCAGACGTCTCATTCCCGTTCAGATTTAACATAAAATCGCATGAATACGAAGGTCGATGCATATGTGGCGCAATCGGGCAAATGGCGCGAGGTGATCGAACAGCTCAGGACGGTCGCGTTGGATTGCGGGCTGGACGAGGAATTCAAGTGGGGCAAGCCCTGCTACGCGTTCGAAGGTACCAATATAGTTGTGATTCAGGGTTTCAAAGCCTATTGCGCGCTGCTCTTTATGAAAGGTTACCTGCTGAGCGACCCGGAAAATGTGCTGTTAAAAACGGGCGAGAATACCAAGGTAGGCAGGCAAATGCGGTTTGAAACTGCGGATGACGTAGTTGCGCTGGAACCGATCCTGAAAGCCTACATCCGGGAGGCGATTGCTGCGGAAAAGTCGGGATTGAAAGTGGAAATCGATAAAATGCGGCCGGTACCGCAGGAATTGCTCGATAAACTCGACGAAATGCCCGCGCTCGGCAAGGCATTCAATGCATTGACGCCCGGCCGGCAGCGTGCCTACCTCATTTACTTTTCGGGCGCCAAACAGCCGGCCACGCGCATACAGCGGATCGAAAAATGCGTGCAGCGTATCCTGCATGGCAAAGGCATGAACGACTAGCCGCACGCTCATTGAACAATACATGTAGTTAAACACCATTAAAAGGAAACGCTATGAAAACCGATCAGAAACAGCTCTCACCGGAAGGCCGCGACCAGCTGCTGGAAACACTGAAAAACCGATTTGAAAAGAACAAAGCCCGCCACGAGGGTATCCAATGGGCCGATGTGCTGGCCCGCCTCGAAGGAAAAAGCGCTAAATTGTGGACGCTCGACCAGATGGAACTGACCGAAGGCGAACCCGACGTGATCGGTGTGGATAGCAAAACCGGAGCATATATTTTCTGCGACTGCGCGCCCGAGAGCCCCAAAGGCCGCCGCAGCCTGTGCTACGACCGCGACGCCTGGAACTTCCGGAAGGAAAACAAGCCGGAAAACACGGCACTGGACGTCGCCGCTGAAATCGGAATCGAAATCCTGGACGAAGAAGGGTACCGGCATTTGCAAACCCTGGGAAAATTCGACCTGAAAACGTCCAGCTGGATCAAAACACCGGCAAATATCCGCAAACTGGGCGGCGCGGTGTTCTGCGACCGCCGCTACGACACGGTATTTTATTACCACAACGGCGCCGAATCTTACTATGCCGCGCGTGGCTTCCGGGGTATATTAAGGGTTTGATATTGAAGATCTTATTTTTCCAAGCAGCAGCCCGCGCCGTTCATCGGCGCGGGCTGCTGCTTTTTGTAACCTCCTGTACATTTTTTCGCAATCGCACAATTTTATGCAGCCAGTTTGCACAGTTCATCCTATATTTGCGCAGATTTATTTAAACTAATTATAAATAGTTATTCTCAAACCATTTACAACCAATCTCCTGAGGCGCGTCTCCGCCGGTGCGCTTCCGGTTTTGCCCTATGTTCAGCACCATTTGTCTCCTGTTTCTCGTCGGGTTCATGTTCTGGATGAACACCTCTACCCGTATTTCCTGGTCCGATAAAAACCGTGTTATGGCCTCGCTGGCCGCCAATCCGCTGTACAGCAGAGCGGCCGCCGGCGCGTTGTTTTTCCTTGCTACGGTCCTTTGCGTGGCTACGCTTGGGGTGGGTAGCGGCTTGTTCGCGGCCGTCGTGATCCTGATGACGGCCGGGTCGGCAGCCGTGCTGTTTTTTCCGTTTCGCTACTTCGGTCCCGTGGCAGTTGCGATACTATATGCATGTGCAGTAACCCTCGAACTTGTCGCCCATTGATATTACCATGCCTGCCAACAAGAAATACCTGACCACCTCGCCCTGGCTGCGATTGAGCAAGATCCTCGCAGGAAGTGTCGGCGGATATGCCGTTACCATAAGCCTGCATTTGTTTTTCACAACCTTCCTGCCGAAGGAAAACGTGATCATCACCGCCTATTTCACGGGTTATATCCTGTGGGCGTGCCTGCTGCTGTACGCGTTCATCGCGCAGAACGTGTGGCGCGTGTGGGGACTTTACATTGTGCTTACCGTCGTGTTTGCCTTGCCTTACTTACTGAAATTCAACCTCAATCATGGATCATAGGAAATACAACATCTATTTTCACACCCATACGATCAGCGGGATCATCATCGCGGCGTTGTTGTATGTCATATTCTTCGCCGGGTCCTTTTCCTTTTTCAAAGACGATATCGCAGCCTGGCAGAAGGGGCGCTCGGAGGTAACGCAGAACTTCGCGCCGCCGTACAACCACCTGCTCGATTCGCTTTCGCAGCATTACAACCTCCGCGGCCGTAACTTCAATTTCTACCTGCAACGCCAGGGCCAGGGCACGTATGTGGACATGACCGCCTCGCAGGACACGACCATCAGCAAGCCGAAACCCAAGCCGAAAGTGGAGGGCAAAAGGCGGGGAAGGGGCAGAAGGGACGACGGCGACGCCGCCTACTTCCGCTACTCCTTCGCCGATCGGAAAGCGGGCGACTATTCCGACAGCTACGACATGGCCGAGTTCCTGTACCGGCTGCATTTCCTGGCGCAGCTCAACCAGGTCGGCATAGACATCGGAACGCCGTTCGGTTACCTGGTGGCGGGTATTGTGGCGTTTTTGTTCCTGTTTGCATTAATTACCGGACTAATGCTGCATTGGGATAAAATCAGATCGAACTTCTTCCTGTTCAGGCCGATGAGCAAATGGAAGACGGTCTGGACGGACATGCACACCGTGCTCGGGGTGATCGGCTTCCCGTTCCAGCTGGTATTCGCGGTGACGGGCGTCGTGCTGATCGTCAACTACGTATTGCTCGCGCCATTTGCCAACCTGCTTTATAACGGTGATACGGACAAGCTTTACGAGAGCCTGCAATACAACAAAACCGTAAAAGTGGATTATACCTACAAGCCGATGGAAGGTAAGTTCGACATGGACGCATTCGTAGGCAAATGGCAGAATGAATGGAAAGGCAGCCAGGTTTCCCGCATTTATATCCGTAATTATATGGACGAAAGCATGCAGGTAAGCCTCGAAGCGAAGCCCGGCCCGACGGCCAATTTCGCGGGTTCAGGAAATGTGACCGTCGATATCGCCACGGGAAAAGTGGTCGAACTGAAATCGCCGAACTCGGGCGGTAACTACATCGATTCCGTCAAAAGCCTTGTGTACCACCTGCATTTCGGTGATTTCGGGGGTAAACCACTTAAAATCGTGTTCTTCCTGCTGGGCCTGATGGGCTGTGCCGTGATCATTTCCGGCATCATGATCTGGCTCGTGGCGCGGGACAAGGTCGCTACCGAACTCCGCAAGCGCCAGTTCAACTTCTGGGCAAGCAACTTCTTCCTGGCGGCTTGTTTGAGTATGCTGCCCGTAACGGCATTCACGTTCATTATGCTCAAAACGCTGCCGCATATCGATCAGGGCGTCATTTACCGGACGTATTTTTACAGCTGGCTCGTGCTGGGCGTCTACCTGATGGCACTCCGCAACCTGCCGCTGATGAACCGCCATACCTTGCTGCTGTCGGCCGTTTTGTGCCTCGGCGTGCCAATCGCCAACGGCGTTTCCACTGGCTTATGGATGTGGACCAGCTGGACCCGGGGCGCATTCGACATTTTCTTCATCGATGCCCTGTTCGTGATCCTGGCAGGCTCGTGCGCCTTCGCCTACACGAAGGTAAATGCGGAAGCGAAGCCCTTCAAAATCCTCGGCCGGACGAAAGAAAAAGGCCGCGCAAAAGTGGAAGCGTAAATTGAACCAACATACAGAATAGCGAAAGAGAGGCTGGAAAGCCTCTCTTTGTTGTTTGGGACAATACCCTAATGTCCCGTTTGCCGCTGATAGTCCTCACCCCAGGCACAAAGCGCGTCCATGATGGGAATAAGGCTCTTACCGATTTCCGTAAGCTTGTATTCCACCCGCGGTGGCGACTCTGCGTAGGCTTGGCGGAGCAATATGCCGTCGCGTTCGAGCTGTTTGAGCTGGGCAGTGAGCGTGGCTTGGGTAATGTGCGGGAGTTTTCGGCGGAGTACCCCGAAGCGCATCGGGCATTCTTCCCGGATACGGTTCAGGAGCATAAGCTTCCATTTGCCGCCGATCATGTCGAGGGCGATGTTCATGCGGGTATTTTTTTCTGAAAATGCATCAGAATCTGCATTTGTAATCGATTGATTCACTTCAATAGTATCGTTCGCCATACCTGGTATCGTCTTGTAAACTACTTGATTAGCAGCATTGCCTGCTTGATTTTTGGCCGGAAATGCACGTAAAGCCGTGCCTGATCATCAAACAACGCAATGAACATACAAATTTCAAAATGGCTCTTACTCGCCATTATTTCCGCCTCAGTGTTCCTGTCCGTGATGGATATTTTCATCGTCAATGTGGCCATTCCGGCCATTCAAACGGGTATTCACGGCACCGATGCCGACATTCAGCTCGTGATCGCGCTTTATTTGCTGGGGTATGCGGCATTCCTGGTCACGGGAGGCCGCGCGGGGGATTATTTCGGTAAAAAGAAGGTTTTCGTCGGGGGCATGCTGGCGTTTATTGCAGCTTCGGCGGCGTGCGGTTTTGCGCAGAACGCATGGCAGCTTAATGCGGCCAGGTTTTTCCAGGGTGTGAGTGCCGCCTGGATGATCCCGCAAGGCATTACTTACATTCAGGTGTTGTTTGCGGCCGGCCAGGAGCGCACGCGGGCGCTGGGTATTTACGGCAGTGTCGCTGGCAGTGCATCGGTGATCGGCCAGTTCCTGGGCGGTGTACTCCCCGAACTCGATTTTTACATGGAAGGCTGGCGGCTCATATTCCTGATCAACGTACCGATCGGACTGGCCGTCATACCCCTGGCCATCTGCTATTTACCAGACGAACCGCGCCGGGCTGCCGGCCGGTTTGACCTCGCAGGCGTGCTGCTGCTCACGGGTACGCTCGTATGCGTGATATACCCGCTCATCGCCGGGCGCGAGCTGCATTGGCCGTGGTGGAGCGTGGCAATGCTGGGTTTTGGGGCATTGTTACTGGTCGTTTTTATTTCAAACCAAAAACAAAAGCTCGCCGGCGGGAGAGAGCCGCTGCTGGACGTCCGGCTGTTCCGCATTCGCGATTTCAATATCGGTATGGTGGTCGTGCTGTGCTATTTTATGGTGCAGGATTCGTACTTCCTGGTCAATGTCATGATGCTGGAAAACGGACTTGGGTTCACTTCCGCCGAAACGGGACTGCTGTTTGTGTGCCAGGGAATTGGTTACGTGGCGGCGTCGCTGGTATCGCTGCGGCTCATTCCGTTAGCGGGTAAAAAAGTGTTGCAGGCAGGCGTACTCATTATGATGGGTACATTGGCTGTGCATATGTACCTCCTCGATGATCCAGCGGTGGACAGGGCGATGTTGTACCCCGTCCTTTTCGCCTATGGGACGGGCTGCGGGTCGGTATTGCCGTCGCTGCTCGGCATGGCGCTTCGGAGCATTCCCGCAGACCTGGCCGGGGCAGCTTCGGGCACGTTCTCTACTTTCCAGCAAACGGCGATCGCGCTTGGTATAGGGGTGGTAGGCGGGATATTCTTTTCAAAATTGGGCCCGGAACCGGACCTGTCCGCTTTCGTTTCGGCTTATCGCATTGCCACGGCCGTGAACATGTCCCTGCTCGGTCTTGTCGGCTTCTTCCTCTGGCTTTTGCCTGCTGAAAACGAGGTGCATCCAGATAGCAAGGCATGCTGCGCCGCTGCCTGAATGCATTTTGCCTTTTATTGCAATGCAAACAAAAAACCGACACTCAGCGCCTGCGCGATCTGGATGCGGCTGCTCTGGTCCTTATCGTACACGACAATCGCGCCAAGGTTCACATTTACATATTTATTGATTTTTGCTGTCAGCTGTGCGTCGAGGCGGTTATCGATTTCGAGCGGGTCGCGGAATGTCGAAAACATGAGGTACCTGAATTTCAGGTTCACATCCTTGGCAATGTCCTTATCGAAGTTGGCCACGAGCTGGATCAATGCGGCTTCCGTCCGCACGCGCTCGCCGATGGGGACGCCGTAATTTTTCTGGTCGGGCGTGTTCACATACAGGTCGCGGTCGACAACGATCGTCTGCCGGAGCGCGCCCGGTGCAAAATCGACGAAGAAATACGGTGCCGGACGGTACTCGATACCGATCGCTTCGGTGACGTATGCGGGAGAAAGCAGGCCCGAAACCTTCTTTTTGAAAGTCAGCGAATCAGGGTTGCTGTTGTATTCATAACCCGCGGCAAACTGCGACAGGAAGTTGAGGTTGGCGAAAATGCTCCATTTCGCCGATAGCTCCCGGTTGTATTTTGTATCGAAAAACACCCGGTCGACGCTCTTGCGGCTCTGCTGGCCCTTGTTGCGGAGAATCCCGTATTGCGATTGGAAATCGTTTCGCCATGAATCCTTGCCGCGTTTCGTTTCGTTCAACGCATTGAAAAAGACGCCGAGCGCCACCGAATTGACACCGCCGCCCGTCCAGTTGGAGCTGAAAGAGCCCTGGTTCAGGTTCGCACCGAACTCGATTTTACGCCAGGTCGTGTCCTTGGCGGTTTTCAGGCGGCCTGCATTAATGGCATTGGAGAGGTCAACTTTGTTTTGGGAAAATGCCGTCGAGATGGATAAGATAATAGAGAAAACTCCGGTTGGAATCGCCTTCCACATACGCTTACTGTACTGTAATGATTGTCAAAATATGCGCGAATATATTTCCACGATCCTTTTTTAACCAATTTTTGGGGCCTCACGGTATAAAAATACGTGTCGATTTTTCTCGACGTCCGGGCATCGATCCACCACTTTTTAACCTAGTATTTGACATTCAGGTAAATATAAATATCTTTGCAGCTAAGATATTTAGTTTATAAGATAAAATATGAGCGAAGAGTCCATCGTAAGGCTGCGCAGGCTGAGCCAGATGTATGCCTACACCTCCATTCAAATGCATGAAACCGTCGGGCGGAAGGCCGGGCTTTCGGGTACCGATCACAAATACCTGGGTTTTCTCATGCAAAAGGGCCAAATGACTGCCGGCGAACTGTCGGCACTCACCGGTCTCACCACTGGCGCGGTAACCGGCCTGATCGACCGTTTTGAGAAAAAAGGCCTCGTCCGCCGCAGGTTCGCCGATAACGATCGCCGGAAAGTATTCGTCGAGCCGGTAACAGACCAGATCATGGCATTGCTCGAACCGCTCTACCGCGATTTCCGGGCCCGCTCCGAGGCGCTGATCGCCTCGTTTTCGGAAGCCGACCGGCAGGTAATCGAAACCTACTTCTCGAAGGCGATTGACCTCATGAATCAAACTACCGAAACACTCAACAACCCCTAACCATGAAAGCAATGGAATATGTGATCGGCCTGCGGGATGCGGACCGGGCCAAGCCGGCCTTGGCGGGCGGAAAAGGCGCAAATCTCGGAGCGTTGTCGGAAATGCCCGGCATACATGTGCCGGACGGGTTTTGCATTACCACCCGGGCATTTCAGCGCGTGGCAGGGCAGTCGGCGCAGCTCTCGGCATTGTTGGAGCAACTGGCCGCTCTGACGGTACATGACCTCGCTGAAATAGCCCGGCTTGGTGCCGAAATCCGCTATTTGATAGAAGAGACGGCTATTGCTGGCGATATCGTGGACGAAATTATCCTTTCGCTGGCAGCATTAGGCGAGGAGGATGCCTATGCCGTCCGTTCGAGCGCTACGGCCGAGGATTTGCCGGGCGCCTCGTTTGCAGGCCAGCAGGATAGTTTTCTGAACGTGACCGGCCCAGACGCCATTCTCGCTCATGTGCGCAAGTGCTGGGCGTCGCTGTTCACCGATCGGGCCATTTCCTACCGTATCCGGCATGGCTTTGACCACCGAAAGGTCCATTTGGCGGTGGTGGTCCAGAAAATGGTCCTGGCGGAAGCGTCGGGCGTGATGTTCACGGCAGACCCGGTAAGCGGAAACCGGAAAGTGGTAGCGGTGGACGCCGTTGCCGGCCTTGGTGAAGCCCTTGTGGGTGGTTTGGTGAATGCGGAGCATTATAAGGTGCGTGGCGATGAGGTCATCCGCACGCATGGAGAGGTACAGGTGCTTACGGACGCGCAGATCGCGGAGCTGGCACAGACAGGAAGAGAGATCGAACAACATTTCGGCATGCCGCAGGATATTGAATGGTGCCTCGCGCAAGGGCAATTTTACATTGTTCAAAGCCGGCCGATCACGACATTGTTCCCCATTCCGGAAACCGAAGATGCCGGCTACCGGGTCTATTTATCGGTAGGGCACCAGCAAATGATGACGGACGCGATAAAACCTTTGGGCATTTCCGTTTGGCAAATGACCGCCCTGCGCCCGATGTATACGGCGGGGGGAAGATTATTCGTGGACGTGACCGACGAGCTGGCCTCGCCGATCCGGCGCGAAATGCTGATGAACCTGGCCGGAAAATCAGATCCGCTCGTAAAAGACGCGCTCACGACGCTGCTGGAACGCGGCGATGTCGTTCAAACTCCTCCCGAAGAAGAGTCGCCTGCGCCGGTCAAGGCTCCTGCGCCGCACAATTACCAGGCGATGCTCGGGTACGACCCCGGCATTGTCCCTGACCTCATCGCGCGCAGCCAGGCCTCTATTGCGAACTTAAAGCAGCAAATACAAGGGCTATCCGGCCAGGAGTTGATCGATTTTATCACCAGTCACAGCCGTAGCCACCGGCAGGAAATGGCCGGCTCGCGGAGTTTCGGCGTGCTCATGACGGGGATCAATGCGGCCGCGTGGATCAACGACAACATGAAAGAATGGCTGGGCGAAACCAACGCGGCGGACACGCTGGCGCAATCGGTGCCAGGCAATGTGACTTCCGAAATGGGCCTTGCATTGCTCGATGTAGCCGATGTTGTAAGAGATAATCCGCAGGTAGTCAGTTTTTTACAAAATACAGATGAAGGATTCTCGCCGAACGACCTGGCAGGGTTGCCCGGCGGTGCGGCGGCGAAGCAGGCCATCGAGGATTTTCTCGACCGGTACGGTATGCGGTGTGCCGGGGAAATTGACATTACCAAAACGCGTTGGGCCGAGAAGCCGGCCATGCTCGTGCCGCTGATCCTCGGCAATGTCAGGAATTTTCCGCCGGGCGCTGGAAAAGCCAAATTCGAAGAAGGCATGCGGCAGGCAGTGAGTAAGGAAAAAGAGTTGACAGACAGATTATTGCAGCTTCCCGACGGCCACGCAAAAGCAGCGGAACTGCAACGAATGGCCCGGCTCGTGCGGCATTATGCCGGCTACCGCGAATATCCGAAATACGATATGGTCAGCCATTATTTTATTTACAAACAAGCACTGCTCCGAGAAGCGCAAAGGCTGGTGAATGCGGGCATACTTAGCGAAAAAGAAGATTTGTATTACCTCACACTGGAAGAAACAGGCGAGGCCGGCCGCACGGGTAAAACAGATCATGCATTGATCAACCAGCGGAAAGAAGCATTCAATGGGTTTGAAAGGCTAACCCCTCCGCGCGTGCTCACCTCCGACGGCGAGGTGCTTAACGGCCGCTTCCGGCGCGACGGCCTGCCCCAAGGCGCCATTGTCGGGCTACCGGTTTCGACGGGCATCGTGGAAGGCCGCGCACGCGTGATCCTGAACATGGCCGAAGCCGACCTGGAAGAAGGCGACATCCTCGTCACCACGTTCACCGACCCGAGCTGGACGCCGCTGTTCGTGTCCATCAAGGGCCTCGTGACGCAGGTAGGCGGGCTGATGACGCACGGCGCCGTGATCGCCCGCGAGTACGGGCTGCCGGCCGTAGTGGGGATCGATGACGTGACGACGCTTATCCGGGACGGGCAGCGGATCCGGGTGAACGGGACGGAGGGGTATGTGGAGGTGGTTCCTACAAACACCTGATCGTGCCGCCGTCCAC
The DNA here is from genome assembly GCF_000382205.1 of Dyadobacter beijingensis DSM 21582. Classification (GTDB taxonomy): domain Bacteria; phylum Bacteroidota; class Bacteroidia; order Cytophagales; family Spirosomataceae; genus Dyadobacter; species Dyadobacter beijingensis. The sequence continues at coordinate 206,525 of NZ_KB907789.1, read as the reverse complement.
ACGGAGCACGGCCCCGCTCACGTAGTCGGCGAAACGGCTGGTGAGGTACAGCACGGCTCCGGCCACCTCTTCGGGCAGGCCGAAACGGCCGGTATCGTTCGGTATCAGGTCCTGTACGGCGCGGTATTTAATGGCTTCGAGCTCGGTACCCCAGCCGAATTTCGGTGCGGCATTGACGAGCCATTCTTCCACCATCGGGTTGATAATGGCACCCGGTGAAACCACATTGGACGTAATGCCCGTCTCTTTCAGCTCCCGCGCCAGCGACGCCGACAGGTTATGCCGCGCCGCCAGCGTGGCGTTGTAATGCGGCTGTTCCTTCATGGGCTGGATACCGAGCCCGCCGCCGATGTGGATCACGCGCCCCCAGCCGAGCGCCTTCATCTGCGGCACGATCCGCCGGATCATGCGGGTATAGGAAACCACGTTGGCATTGTAAATGTGCAGCCAGTCGTCCGCCGTCGCATCCGACCACGACGCGTGGCTGGTAATGCCGGCATTATTGACCAAAATATCGATAGGGCCGCCGGCTAATGCTTCGGCAGCCACGGTGTCGGCGCCTTCATCGGTGGCGAGGTCGCCGGTAGCCGTGGTAGCGTCCCCACCCGCCGCGCGGATGCCCTGTGCGATGTCATTGGCACGCTCCGCATTCCGGCCATGTATGATCACCGAAGCGCCCTCGGCTGCCAGCAATCTGGCAATCGCTTCACCCAATCCCGAGCTGGAACCGGTCACCAGCGCGCGTTTTCCACTTATTTGAACATCCATTTTCGTATTGTTTTTAAAAGATTTCAGACAATACAAAATTCGGGTGCAGGAACTGTTCGTACTTTGGTGAGCAGTTCAAGTTGCTTTGCTGAGGAGCTCAATGGGGGGGAGTAAAAATCGTTGTGGCGGTAAAATGCCCGATTTTTTTGCGTTTAAAACATTGCATCTGCCGCGTGTTCCGCTATATTGGAAGCGTCTTCCAAGGCACGCTATTACAACCGGCCGGGCATTTCAATAACGCCTTAACCCACTTTCTACTGATTTGAATGCGTAAAACAGCACTGATTACCGGCCCTACATCGGGCATTGGCCGCCATACCGCACTGGGCCTCGCCCGCATGGGTTTCGATTTGATCCTGGTTGCCCGCAACGAAGCCAAAACGCGGGAGCTGCAAAAGGAAATCGGCGACCTGGTCGAAACGACGTTCGTTCTGTGCGACCTTTCCAGCATGGAGTCGGTGCGGCGCGCGGTGGGGGAGATCAAGAGCTCCTACGGGCAGATCGACCTGCTCGTGAACAATGCCGGGCTCATTGTACAGCACAGGCAGACCACCGGGGAGGGGATCGAGCTTACATTCGCTACTAATCACCTGGGGCCTTTTGTACTGACGACCGGGCTGGCGGATCTGCTGAAAGCCGCTGGTTCGGCAAGGGTGATTAACCTGGCTTCCGCGGCACATTATTTCGCTTTCCGATACCAAACCGCCAAGCTCGCCAATCCGCCGCATTACCAAGACCTCGTGATTTACGGACGAACCAAGCTGGCCAATATCCTTTTCTCCAACGAACTATCCGAACGCATGGCATTGTACGGCGTTACTTCCAATGCGGTGCACCCGGGCACGGTAGCCAGCGGCTTTGCGGGCGACGGCCACGGTGCTACGGCCTGGTTCATGAAGGCTTTCAGGGCAGTTCTGCGCACGCCGGAGCGCGCCGCAGCGGACATTATACACGTGGCTACCGCGCCCGAACTGGACGATGTGACGGGTCGCTATTTCGTGAATGCGAAGCCGGCCCGCACGTCGGGAAAGGCCAGGAGCAGGGCATTGGCGAGAGAGTTATGGACATTTTCGGAAACGCTGAACGAGGCGACATCGGAGCAAAATCTATTAAATCCATAGACTTTAAATACTTTTTTGTGCGAATGCTTGGAAGTTAACTATTTCATGCATTAACTTTGCCTTATTATACATCGAGCCGAGAACCACCCGAAGCAATTTCCAATACCTAACGAAATCGGATATGCGTTCGATCCAGACACATTCAAAACCATTCTCCGCCCGCCCGGGCCTCCTGCTGCTTACCGCCAAAGTAGCTAATTGCTGTTGTTGCTAGTCAAGTCTTTCTACTGACCCGCGCGGGTAACTAATCCATTTCAGTTTAAAAACTGCCGCCCCGTATGCCGGAGCGGCCCAGGACTTCTTTGCAACATGAAATTCACAGACAGCCATATTTATTACGAAATCCTTATTCTTTTCGCCGTGATCAGCATTGCAGAGGCGGCGACGGGCCTTTACAAAAGCGAGAAATGGTCGAAGAATGAATGGTATATCAATTTTGCAGGACTCTTCCTGTCGAGCGTCATCACCCGGCCCCTGAGCTTCCTGCTGTCGGCCTACGTGCTGAACTATTTCTTCGCCGACTATTACAATGTATTCGAGGACGTGCCGCTGTGGGCCGGGGTGCTCATTACCGCGCTGCTCGAAGATTTCACGCAATACTGGTGGCACCGAGCCGCGCACACCTATACCTGGCTTTGGAAAGGGCACCGTGTGCATCATAGCGCGCCGGAAATGAGCGTCTTCCTCACCGGCCGCAACTCATGGGTTTACCTGCTGCTGTTCCCGCCGCGCATCGTCTCCACGATCCTGATCTTCGTCGGTTTCGGACAAGCATTCCTGATCGGCTATTTTTTCAAGGCATTGATCGGCATTTCCGCGCATTCGAGCGTACGCTGGGACAAGCCGCTGTACGCGATCAAATGGCTGCATCCGCTGATGTGGCTTCTGGAACGCACGATTTCCACCCCTGCCACGCACCATGCACACCACGCAGCCACCGACGCCGACGGTATTGGCGTTATCAACGGGAATTACGGGAACATGTTCTTTATCTGGGATATGCTTTTCGGGACCGCCAAGATCACCCGTGAATTTTCCGAACACATCGGCCTCGAAGACTACCACGAAGAACCCTGGTACGTACAACTCGGGTATCCGCTGTTTAAGTCGAAGGATGAGCGAAGCGAATTGTCACAATGATGACGAAACTCCTGCTGACAATCATCTTCGGGCTCCTCACCATGGAGCTGCGCGCCCAACTGGCTACGTTCGAAGTCATGATGGCCGGGCATAGCATTGGCTCAGTGCGGGTTTTGCGGCAGGATGGGGCAGGGGAGTCGATGCGGAAGCGGATCGAAGCGGAGTTCCGGGTACCGTTTTATTCGGGGAGTTTTGTCAGTGAAAACCGTTTCGTGAACGGCGCTTTGCATAGCTCTTCCACGGAGCAGATCGTGAATGGCAAACGTCGCGAACATACGCTTACGACCCGCATCGCCCCGCAGCATTACCGTGTAGACCACACCGAGAAAAGCGAGCCCAACCGCAAATGGGAACTACCAGTGCCTATCGCCCACACGATCACGGGCCTTTATTACCAGGAGCCTACGGAAATTCAGGCCGTATATTCCGAAAAATACGGCGCCATGTGCAAGATACGCAAGCTCGGCGAGGGCAGCTACGGCGTGCAGCTGCCAAACGGCAAGGAGAGCATTTACAGCTACGAAGATGGCCGCTGCGTGCGCATCGTGACGGAGCTCGCGGGCGTGCGGCTAAGCATCGTCAGGGTTGCGTATAATAACCTTCGTTAGTGCAATAGAACGGCTCTAACGCAGATTCTGTGGTATAATATCCGATTTCCCGAGCCTGAGTGCGTGAAAATGCACGGGATAGCCGCTTCTTTGCCTAATTTTGTATATAAAACCTATAAGAAATATAGAGTAAAATCATTTTCGACAAGCAACACCTGATGAAAAAGCTTTCCTTCCTCATTCTCCTGTTATTTGCGACGACATTGACCGTCCGGGCGCAGCAGCCCGCACCGAAAAATATCGTGAAAGCCGACGACCAGGCATTGGCTAAAATCAAGGCCGGTAAGGCGTACCTCGTGGACGTGCGCACGCCTGAGGAGTTCGATGGCGGGCATTTGCAATATGCTACCAATATCAATTTCAACAGCCCGGATTTCAAGGCGCAGATCGCGAAGCTCGACAAGCACAAGCCGGTATACCTCTATTGCCGTTCGGGCAACCGCAGCGGGAAGGCCGCTGATACATTGAAAACACTTGGTTTCCATTCCTATTACAACATAGGCGGCTTCGAACAACTGAAAGCGGACGGTTTCCCCGCCGGGCAAATTCAAACGAGCGCCTCGCGGAAATGACCGGCAGATCATGATTTGAAAAAATGACCTTCGATCAATATTACCAAGCCTGGTAGATGCGACAATGATGAAAGCACCTATGGCTATCGGAGGGATCGTCGGGAATGGTTTCGGTAAGCTTAGTTTTTGCAAATTTTATGAGGTTTTTGCATGGAATTTACGTGCGAGCGAAATTTCCCTCACCACCCCTTCACCGCTCCGCCCTGAAACACCCTTGCGGCCGCCTCTTCCACTTCTTTCGACTGGTACGCCTGCACATATTTCTTTACCTTCTCTTCATCTTTATTGTCCTCGCGGGCCACGATCAGGTTTACGTAAGGTGAATCTTTGTCTTCGATCAACAGGCCGTCGCGGGTGGAGATGAGGCCGGCTTTTCCGGCGAAATTGTTGTTGATGATGGCGAGCGTCACGTTGGCGTCGTCGAGGGTGCGGGGAAGCTGGGGAGCTTCCAGTTCCAGGATTTTGAGGTTTTTCGGGTTTTCGACGATGTCGATTACTTTTGGCAGGAGGCCTACGCCGTCTTTGAGTTTGATAAGGCCGTATTTTTGGAGCAATAGCAGCGAGCGGCCGCCGTTGGTGGGGTCGTTCGGTATTACGACGGTGTCACCGGGTTTCAGGGCTTGGAGGTCCTTGATTTTTTTGGAATAGCCGGCAATCGGGTATACAAAGGTATTGCCCACGATGGCGAGCTTGTAGCCGCGCTGTTTCACCTGCTCGTCCAGGTAAGGCTTGTGCTGGAATGCATTCACGTCCACATCGCCGTGGCTCAATGCCTCGTTGGGCACCACGTAGTCGTTGAACGTGATCAGCTCCACGTCCAGGTTGTACTTTTCTTTGGCTACCTTCTGGGCAGCTTGCGCTACTTCCAGTTCGGGACCGACCGCAATGCCTACTTTAATATGATTCGGATCATCGTTTTGTTCCGCTTTCTTGCCGCATCCCGTGGTTATAGCTGTAATGAGGCCCAGGGAAAGGAGGAAGATTTTGCCGTTTGTCATGGTTGTAAGTGTTTGATATCGAGATAAGAGAAATGTTTTCGCTAACGGTGGTCCACGTGCCTGGACAGCCGATCGCCAAGGAACTGGATGATGAATACGAGCCCGATCAGCAGCACAAGCACAATGTTCATGATGATGGCGTCGTAGCCGATGTAGCCATACTGATAACCGATTTGACCTAAACCACCTGCACCCACGGCACCACCCATGGCCGAGTAGCCCACGAGGGTAATGAGCGTAATGGTGGCCACATTCACGAGCGAGGGCAATGCTTCGGGCAGTAGCACCTTGTATACGATCTGTAATGGCGTGGCCCCCATCGCACGGGCTGCTTCAACGAGTCCTCCGGGGACTTCGATGAGGCTGTTTTCGACCAGCCGGGCGATAAATGGTGCCGCCCCTACGCTTAATGGTACCAATGCGGCGCTCACGCCGATCGAGGTGCCCACCACCACGCGTGTGAACGGGATCATCCATACGATGAGGATAATGAATGGTATAGCCCGAAAAATATTGATAACCAATGAAATGATGCGGTTCAGCGCGCGGTTTTCAAGCACCTGCCCGGGGCGTGTCAGGAATAGGATAATGCCGGTGGGAAGCCCGAGCAGGAAGCCGAATATGCCCGAAACGATGGTCATGAAGATGGTTTCACCCAGGCCTGCGAGCAGGAGTGTTACGACGGGGTCAGACATAGCCGAGTAGTTCCACTTTGATTTGATGGTATATAAAAAAGTCAATCGCCTTCTGGTAATTCTCCTGCCGACCCGACAGCGCCGCGAGGATCACGCCGAAGTGCTTGTCGCCGATATGGTCCATTTGCGCGCTGATGATCTTCGTATCGATTTCGAATAGCCGCGCGGCCTGCGACAGCAGCGGCTGGTCGGCCGTATCGCCGTTGAGCCGTAGCCGGAGCAGGGGCGACATGCCGCCTTCGTTGATCGCAGTAACCCGCTGCCGGTAATGCTCAGGCACTTCGACATGCAGCGACGCGCTGATAAACGACCGGGCGAGTTCCGTTTTGGGATTGGAAAACACGGTATTCACCGGCCCTTTCTCTACGAGCTTGCCATGACTAATCACCGCCACATCGTGACAAATCGATTTTACGACATGCATTTCATGGGTAATGAGCAGAATCGTGATGTTGAGCCGCCTATTAATGTCTTTGAGCAAGGCGAGAATGGAGGCTGTCGTGCCGGGGTCGAGGGCGCTGGTGGCTTCGTCGCACAGGAGCACTTTCGGGTTACTGGCGAGCGTACGGGCGATGGCGACGCGCTGTTTTTGTCCGCCGGAAAGGCTGGCAGGATAGTCGCCGGCCTTGTCCTGCAAGCCTACGAGCCGGAGAAGTTCGGTAACCCGTTCTCGGATTTCCTGCTTTGGCCGGCTGTCGAGTTCAAGGGGGAATGCGACGTTTTCAAATACCGTTCGTGAGGACAGCAGGTTGAAATGCTGAAAAATCATGCCGATCTGGCGCCTCGCCACGGCCAGTTCTCTGGAAGACAGTCCGGTCAGATTCTTTCCATCCACGATCACATCGCCGCTGGTAGGCCTTTCGAGCAGGTTCACGCAGCGTATGAGCGTGCTCTTGCCCGCGCCCGATGTCCCGATCACCCCATAAATCTTTCCCTGCTCCACTTTCAGCGATACCCCCGCGAGGGCCGTCACTTCCCGGTCTTTTTGTTTAAATAGCTTGGTAACGTTTTTTAACTCGATCATCGCAGGAATGCACTTCACATGAACTGCAATGTAATCTACAAAGTCTATGGATTAATGGATTTTTTTAAAATTTAGTGTCTGGCTGCAACGCCTTCGACATTCGTGCGTCTCTTGCAAAAACGCAATTTGAAATAGTTGTACCGCCAATACCATCAATATGACCGATCGATCTGCGAACCTGCTTCGCTGCTGCCTGTTGTCAATCAGCCTGTTATGTATCGGTGCATTCGCCAGTCATGCCCAGCGGCGAAATGTGGCATTAGACAGCATGGGTATCAATATCGGCCGGCAGGACTGGAAGGCGGCAATGCATTGGGCATTGAAGGCCGCGGAAGCCGATCCCGCCGAAAAGTACTGGCGGTATCTGAATGCCGCCGATTTCGCGAGCCGGGACGGGAACAGGGAGGCAGCGATCCGATATGCGGCGCTGGTCGTAGATTCGGATATTGCCGCTAATGCCCGATTCGGCCCGTCGTTCGCGTGGTTGCAGGACGATCCCGCATGGCAGCAACTCATGCATAAGGTCGCCGGCATCAGGGAGGCCGCCCGGCAGGCGAAGATCAAAGCCAGCCTTGTATTCCGGGATGAGCAAAAAATGCGGGAAGCAGAAACTGCCGCATTTATGGCATCGCTCGCCGAGGCCCGCTCGGCACAGGACCTTTACCGGAAAATACGGCAGGGGAGGCCCGTACATCAATATCCGAAAGGCCGGCATTTTGTATATGCGTGGGCCAAACTGGCCGACACGCTCGAATTTCCCTACCTCGTACAGCTGCCTCCGGGTTTCGACGGCACTAATTAACTGGACTAACCGGGAGGTCCGGGGCGAACGGCAGCATCCTTACCTGATCAAAAGCCGGGATAGCACTGCAAAACTGGTGTACCACGAGCTATTTGCATACCTGGCTTCTCAAAAACGCGACCCATTCCGGCAGCATTTGTATTGGGAATGCGATGATGTCGAAAATGGCCGCTGCGACTGGCTCGAAATTGCTGCGCTCGACACCTTGGCCGGTGCCCAATCCTGGCAAACGCCTGTGAATGTCCCGGTAAAAGGCTGGCGCAACGCATTCACGCCGGCCGTGGTAACGGACAGTATATCTAACGCATTCGATTTTCCCCGCCGATCGGGCGCGGTACGGGCGACCTACGCCGCGAACCGGTTTGAGCTCACCACATCGCGGGTTGGGAAGGTCAGGCTCTATCTTTCTCCCGAAATGGTCGATTTCGGCCGGGAACTGACCGTGGTGATCAATGGGCAGAATGTATTTCGCGGACGCGCGACAATGGATAAGGCATTTACGCTCGCTAACTATCGCCGGGAGGCGGACCGGCAGGCGGTTTGGGTAAATTACCTCGAATTAGCAATTCCCGCCCGCCGGTAATGCCAAGCAACCGGTGCTGCGTATAGCTATGTTCGTTAATCTTTGAAAAAAATTAGAACGCAACTTTTTCAAACGGAAACTTGCGTCGGATGGTAATTTGATCTTTATTTGTCTATCAGTTTTGTAGAGTAATAGTCTTATTAACCACCAATAAGCGTTTTTCGGTCGATCGGCTGCCTGCTTGCGGGCATCGGTACTTTGCAGACAATGCAAAACAATTTCTTATTAACCAGGCAAACGAGGTTTGTCAAGAAATATCTCGAAAAGTGCGTGTATCAGGTGATTTATCGGACCAGCAGTTGCTGAATGCTTTTCAGGAAGGTTCCGTACAGGCGTTTGAGGAAATCCACAACCGCTATTTCCTCCGGCTGTATGCGCATGCGGTCAAAATGCTTGGTAATGAGGATGATGCGCAGGATGTCGTGCAGGAGGTATTCATCAATCTTTGGGCCAAATCATCGAGTTTACAAATTCACACCGCGCTCGCGGCGTACCTGTATACGGCCGTGCGTAACCGCGTGCTCAACCTGATCGAGCACCGGAAAACTTATCAATCCCATTTGGATGCGCTCGCCGCCTATATCGACGAGTCGCCCGCAGCATCGACGGCCGGGGCCGATCAGGAATTGCTTTTCGCCATTTTTGAAGCGGAAATCGAGCGGCTACCAGGTAAAATGAAAGCGGTTTTCGAGCTCCGCAGGCAAGGTGAAATGTCCTATTCGGAAATTGGCGACAGGCTTTCGCTTTCTGATAAGACCGTGAAAAAACAGATCAGTAATGCGATTAAAATATTGAGATCCAGGCTAATGCAATGGCGATCGCAGCTGGTTATATTATTTTTTTAAAATATTTCTACTACCAAATGCATTTCCGCCTGTCATACTCGTGAATTGCAATTCAACAACAACAATATGCATCAGCAGCAGGCGAGGGCTTTACTGGAAAAATACCGGCTCGGACGATGTACCGCGGAGGAAAAGGCGCTCATCGAAAGATGGTATGCCGAAACCGCCCGCCGGCGTTCGAAAGATCCAATACATACCGATTTGCAGGCGGCCGGGCAGCATTCGTGGAGAAAAATCCTGGCCACCTTACAGCCGGAGGAAGCTTTCGAAGCGCGGATAAGGCCGCTCAGGGCATTTTACGTGGCAGCAGCGGTGGCCGCAGCGATTTGCCTCGGTTTTTTCTGGCTGTACAATGAGCTCCTGACACCCGGTAACCGCGCCGGGCAAATGGTGATCGTTCACACACGACCCGGTGAAATCAAAACCTACACACTACCCGACAGCTCGCACGTGACGCTCAACGGCGGTACTTCCCTGCGCTATCCGCATGATTTTGAAATACGTAAGGTGACAATCAGCGACGGAGAGGCCTATTTTGATGTGCGCCATGATGCCTCGCGCCCATTTATCGTGGAAGCGGGCCGCACACTGACGCAGGTGCTCGGGACGGTATTTTCGGTGCGCGCCTACCAGCGGCTGGGTGACATCCGCGTGGTGGTTAGCAGCGGAAAAGTGGGCGTACGAAACAGCGACGGCTATCCATCGGTGGAAACGGCTTTTCTGCTGCCCGACGAAGAACTGGTGGTCGACAACCAGAACGGGAGCTACCGGAAAGACCACGTCAATGCACGTTCGCTGGCCGGGTGGATCAAAGGGGCGCTGGATTTCAACAACGACGAGCTGAAAACGATCGCATTGCTGCTGGAAAAGAAATTTAACGTGCCCGTCCGGGTAGATGGCCGCCAGCTGGAAATGCAGCGGCTCACCGCACGGTTCCGGGCCGATGAAACACTGGACGACATTCTGGGTACGCTGTCCTTCGCGGGCAATTTTAAGTACCGGCACGACGCCGGGCAGGTATTCATCTCGATGAAATGAGCATTTAAAACAAAGACATGATGACGGGACTTATCCTACGAAAGGAAGGCATTGCCGCCCTCCGCTACCGGCCATACTGGCTAATTTTGCTGCTGCTTGCGCTCGCAGGCCCATTGCGCGCCGACAGCGAGAAGTCGGTCAGCAATGTAAAAGTGACGCTAAGGGCTGAAAAGCAGTCATTAAAGGCTATTTTAAGACAAATTGAAGACAAAAGCGGGTTCGTTTTTATTTACCAGGATAGACTAGTAAATCCATATACTAACCTAACTATTGAAGCTCATAATGAACCTGTCGCGCAGCTGCTGAACAAGCTGTTACGCCAGCGAAACCTCGATTACGAGCAGCAGAAAGAGAAGGTGATCATCCGCGAGGCCCTCCGGGAGACGGGCGAGGCTGCGGATTCGGAATCGCCGGCGGACCAGTCGGTCAACGGTGTGGTGAAGGATGAAAAGGGCGACGGCCTGCCGGGGGTGACCATTCGGGTGAAAGGAAGCAACAAAGGCACGCTGTCGGATGCCAATGGGGTATTCGCCATTTCGGCGGGCGCGAACGATGTGCTGATCTTTTCCTATATCGGCTACGTGACCCAGGAGCAGCCTGTCGGCAATTCTGCCAGCTTCGAGGTGGCATTGCAACCCGACGAAAGCCAGCTGAGCGAGGTGATCGTGACGGGGTATACCCAAACCAAACGCAGCGCCCAGACCGGCGCGGTGACGACCATCGATTCCAAGGATTTTTCGCAGGTTTCCTATAACAGCGTGATCGAAAAATTGCAGGGCCAGGTGCCGGGATTGCAGATTTCGAGCAATTCGGGCGTACCGGGCACATCGGTGCTGGTGCGCCTGCGAGGGGCCACGTCCATCAAAGCCGGTAACGACCCGCTGTATGTTGTGGACGGCGTTTTTATCAACAATGAAAACTTGCAGGGCCTCTCCCGCGGCATGGGCGGGCAGACGCCCAACCCGCTGTCGGACCTCAACCCGGACGATATCGAGTCGGTATCGGTGCTGAAAGATGCCAATGCGACGGCACTGTATGGGGCCCGGGGCGCCAATGGCGTGATACTGATTACGACCAAGCGCGGCGCGCGCAATTCGCGTACGAAGGTGAACATCAATGTAGAACAGGGTTTTGCGAAAGCAAGCAATCTCTGGCAGCTTGTGACCGGCCCGGAGCACGCCGAACTGGTGAACCTGGTGCATATCAACGACGGTAAAACCTACGCCACGCGCCCTTTCCGTCCCGTTGCGGAGGCTATTCCGGGTTTTCCGGCATTCGGCAGCCCGGAAGAGCAGGGGACTTACGACCGCGTGAGCGACATTTTTCGCACGGCCTCGCTGAGTAAATACACGCTCTCGGTGTCCGGCGGCGATTCGCGCACGAATTTTTACCTCGGCGGTGAGTACCAAAGCCAGCAATCCACCCTGAAAACACAGGATTTCAAACGTTATTCCTTCCGCTTCAATATCGACCATTCGATTTTGCCTAACCTCAAAATCGGGACCAGCAACACGCTTTCAAGCGTTCCGCGCACGCTGGTGCGGGTAGGGGACGGTCCGGCGGGCTTGTTCCAGGCGGCATTGCACACGCCTACCTTCTATCCATTTTACAATGAGGACGGCAGCTATGCCAAACCGACTGTTTTCGACAGCCACCTCGCCATTCTCGAAAACTCGGACAACCATTCGGTAAGCTTACGGAGCATTAATAATGTATACGCGATCTGGAATATCCTGCCGAACCTTTCATTCAAATCCTCATGGAGCAATGATTATAACAACTACCACGAAAAGGCCTACTATAACACCAACCTGGTGTACGGCCAGCCTGCGGGCGAGGCCAATGATGTGACGACGATCAAACAGTCGCTCATCGCCGAGCAGCTTTTAAACTACAATCTCTCTTCTTCCAAAAGCGAATTCTCCTTTTTTGTAGGGAATACCATTCAAAAAACCACCACCGAGCGCGCTACATTGACGGGCACCGGCTTTCCGAGCAACCAGTTCAAGCGCATTGCCTCGGCGGCGGTTCAAACGGCCTCATCCACAGGTTCTTCCTATGGTTTGCTTTCGTTTTTTACAGGCTTCAATTATAATTTCGACAACCGTTACAGCATTGACGGGAACATCCGTGCCGATGCTTCCTCGCGATTCGGCGCCGACCATCGGTGGGGTTACTTCCCGTCTGTGGGCCTGGGCTGGAATATTTCAAAAGAGGCGTTTTTTCCTGAAAATAACACCATTACCGACCTGCGTTTCAAGGCCAGTCTGGGGCTGACGGGCAACCAGGATATTGACGATTTCGCCTCGCGCGGGCTCTGGGCCGGAGGGACCAACTACGGCGACCAGCCAGGCATAGCGCCCAGCCAGTTGGCCAACCCCGATCTGAAATGGGAAACGACGCGCCAGTACAACTTCGGGTTGTCGGGTGCATTATTGAAACAGCGGCTCAATTTTGAATTCAACTATTACGACAAATTTACCTACGACCTGCTGCTCGACCAGCCCGTAGCGCCGAATACCGGTTTCTCGTCCGTCGTGCGCAATGTGGGCGAGATCAGCAACAGGGGCGTGGAGCTTTTGCTGAGCTCGGTGAACGTCCGCACGAAGGACCTCGAATGGAAAACCGTGCTCACCGTTTCGCGCAATGTCAACCGCGTGCAGAAGTTGCTGACGCCCATTACGGCCAGCTACGACATGTTCCGCGTGGTACAAGGGCAGCCGCTGTACTCGGTATATGCTTACAATGAAATCGGATTGAATGCGGAGAATGGCAATATGGTTTACGAGGACGTGAACAAGGACGGCAAGATCACCGTGGACGATCAGCGGATCATCGGGAATGTGTGGCCGAAGTTTGAAGGCGCATTTCGCAACAGCCTGTCATTTAAAGGGTTGGATTTAAATCTGAATTTCTACTATAAATACGGCAGCTCGGCGTACAATTATACCGCCTATTTCCTCGAAACGGCCGGTACCCGCGGCGTAACGCGCTCGATCCAGAAAAGCTCGCTGAACTACTGGCAGAAACCCGGCGACACCGGCGTATTACCCCGCCCGACCAACCTGACCAACCCCGACGGCAGCCTCAACTACTTCCGCACGGGCAGCAGCCGCTACCTGGAAGACGCCTCCTACCTGCGCCTGCGCGACGTGACATTGAGCTACAACCTGCCGAAAGGGGTGTCGCGGGCGATCCGCGCATCCGGCACGCGCCTGTACGTGACGGCCTCCAACCTGTTTACCATCACCAACTATACCGGTCCCGATCCCGAGGTGAATGTGGCCGCCGACAGCCGTAACGGTCTCGTGCAAGGCCTGGATTTCGGCACGCCGCCGCAGCCGAAATCGGTGGTACTCGGGGTGAATCTGACATTTTAAATGCATTGACAATGAAAAAACTGAATATAGCGCTCATCCTTGCGGGTCTCTGGCTGACATCCTGCTCCGACCTGCTCGATACGGAACCGGAGCAGAACATTTCCGACGAGGCGGTGATTGTGGATGAAAAATCGGCCAACACGGCCCTGGTAGGGGTGTACGACGCCCTGCAAGGCTACGCCACGTCCAATATCATCGGTGTAGACCTCGCCTCGGACAATGTGGTGAACTACAACAACCAGAATAACCTTGTGCCCGACCTCACACCCAACAATGCGGGCGGCGGCTTCTCGGCGATCTACAAGATGATCAACCAGGCGAACTTCATTATTCACCTCGTTCCCGGCGTGCAGGACGGCTTTTTTACCCAGGAAGAGCGAAACCAGGTGCTGGGCGAAGCCTATTTTCTCCGCGCATTGGGCTACCTCGACCTCGTGAAAACCTACGGCGGCGTCCAGCTCGTGCTCACGCCCGCCACCGGCCCGGATACGCACAAGGGTACCAAACGAAGTACAGCAGATGAAACATACGCGCAAATTGGGGCGGACCTCGACCAGGCCGAACAGCTTTTGAAAGAGACCGTGAACCGCACGCGTGCCAACCGGTTTTCGGTATATGCATTGAAAGCCAGGTATTTTACCTATATCAAAAACTGGGCACAGGCGGAGACGTATGCCTCGAAAGTAATTGCCCATTCGGGTTTCAAACTGGTGAAGCCTTACTCGGTATTCTTCACGACCAAAACCTCGGAGGAATCGGTATTCGAACTGGTTTACAGTACTTCCGACCGTAACTCGTTCTATACCAACTGGCTGTCGCCTGCCGATGGCGGCCGCCACGACTACATTCCGGCCCGCGAATTCGTAAGCCAGTTGCTCGATCCGGCCAAAGGCGGTACGCGCAAAAGTCTGCTGAAACAAACCGCGGAAGGTTCGTGGGACCTCATTCAATACGGTAAATCCGACGGTTCGAGCTCGGTGTTTATCCTGCGCATCGCCGAGCAATACCTGATCCGCGCCGAGGCCCGGGCCAGCAAAGCCTCGCCCGATCTCGCAGGCGCACTCGCGGACCTGAATGCGGTCCGCGCCCGCTCGGATGTGCCTGCCTCGGCACTCACGCCGTCGGCAACCGTGGAACAGGTAAACCTCGCCATTCTCGAAGAACGTCGTCTGGAACTGCCTTTTGAAGGCCATCGGTTTGTGGATGTGGTGCGCACAGGCCATGCGGCTGCGATTTTCGGGGCTATTAATCCAAACAGGAAGAACACGCAATTCCACATCCTGCCTATTCCGCTGACAGCCATCCAGACCGACGCAGATCTTAACCAAAATCCCGGCTATTAACACCATTCCCCTGAACGAAATACCTATGAAATCCAGACTCATCTACACCTGCCTGCTGGCGACGGCCGCGGTTACCGCCTCGCTGGCGCAAACGCCGGTAACCGTCAAAAAGAATCCGACCACCCGCCACGGTCCCGAAAAAGGCGCGCTGATCATCATCGGCGGGGGCGGCGCCACGCCGGCGATCTGGCAGCGGTTTACGCAGCTCGCCGGCGGCAAGGACAGGGCCAAAATCGTCGTAATCACCGCTGCGGGCGGCGATTCGGCGGCATTTGACAAAAAATCGGTAGAGCTCGTAAAAAAGGAAACCGGCATAGCCAACGTCACTTTGCTGCATACCAATGATTTGAAAGAAGCCAACAGCGAGAAATTCGTCGCGCCGATCCGCGCCGCAACGGGCGTGTACATTGTCGGCGGCCGCCAGTGGCGCATTGCCGATTCCTACCTGAACACATTGACCCACCAGGCATTCCAGGAACTGCTCGACCGCGGCGGCGTCATTTCCGGCACGTCGGCCGGTGCCAGCATCCAGGGCTCGTTCCTGTGGCGGGGCGATACCAAAGGCGCGCACATTCTCGTCGGCGATCACACGCAGGGGCTGGGCTTCCTGAAAAACTCGGTGATAGACCAGCATTTGTTTCGCCGCAACCGCCAGTTCGATTTGGTGGAATTCGTCAAAAATGCGCCCGAACTGATCGGCATCGGGCTGGATGAAGCTACGTCCGTTGTGGTTCAGAAAGATACGCTGGAAGTGGTGGGACGCTCCTATGCCTCCATTTACGATTACAATACCATTATCGGCAGCGGTGCGAAGCATGTGCAGGGAAGCCGCGAAGTGTCGACGGCCACCAACGGACCATTCTTCTTTTTGTATGAAGGCCAAAAGTATGACCTGAAAGAGCGGAAGGTGATCGAGGCGCCCCGGAAAGGGGAGGAGTTGTCGGGTAACAGGGGAAAATAGGAAGCAAATTAAAATCTGACATTATGTATTTTTCTAATACGAGATTGGTATTGAGATGGTCTTCAATGTGGAGGCCAGCGCTATTGCTGATCATGCTAACGGGGCTTTTGAATGCATGGGCTTTTGCGGCAGCTATTGAGCTGACCGGGAAGGTTACCGACAAGGACGGCGCGGTGCTGCCGGGGGTGAATATCCAGATCAAGGGCACCAACCAGGGCACCGTGACCGACGCCGACGGCAATTTTCGCATTGATGTGGCCGAAGGGCAGGAGCTCGTCGTGTCGTTCATCGGGTATGTGAGCCAGCAGGTGCGGCCGGGCCGGCAGAGCTCGCTCAACGTGCGCCTGGAAAGTGATCAGCGGCAGCTCAATGAAGTGGTCGTGGTCGGCTATGGCACACAGGAGCGGAAGAACGTGATCGGTTCCATTGCCAAGGTCGATCCTACCGATGTGAAAAGCATTCCTGTGGGCAGTTTCGATGCCCAGCTGCAAGGTAAAGTCCCCGGCGTGCAGATTACCTCCAACACCGGCGTGCCCGGCGAGGCGGTGACCGTGCGTGTGCGGGGCGCAACTTCGATCAACGCCGATAACGACCCGCTCTATGTGATCGACGGCGTGTTCATGAACAGTAACAGTATGCAGACGATCGGCACGGGCGGTAAAGCTACTTCTCCCATCGCCGACATTAACCCCAACGACATTGAGAGCCTCGAAGTGCTCAAAGACGCGGAAGCGACGGCATTGTACGGCTCGCGCGGTGCCAATGGGGTCATTATCATCACAACCAAAAGAGGCAAGTACAACCAGAAAGCCAAAGTGAGCCTCAATGCCTCCTATGGCTGGGCCAAAGCGGCGAAGCTCTGGGACCTCACCACCGGCCCCGAGCACGCGCAACTCGTGAACGAATGGTGGATCAACACCGGAAAGGACACACCGTCGCTGAACCGCACCGAGGCCAACCGCCCGTTCCGCCCCGTTTCGGAAGGCGGCCGCGGCCTGCCCGAGGAGCAGCAAACCTACGACCGCCTCGGCGAGATTTTCCAGACGGCCCCATTGCAGAACTACGATCTCTCCGTGGCCGGCGGTACCGCTACGACCAAATATTACATCGGCGGCGGCTATACCAACCAGGAATCGATCCTGAAACCGATCGCATTCAACCGGGCAAGTTTCAAAGTCAATCTCGACCAGAAGATTTCGGACAAGGTGCAGGTGGGCGTAAGCAACAGCTTTGCGCGTACGTACCGTAACCAGGCCCGCGCCGGCGACGGCCCCGCGGGCGGGCTCTTGCAGGCGGCCCTGCACACGCCTACATACCTCTCGCCCGTGAACGAGAGCGGCGTGCTGGTAGGCCGCGCCGGCTTCGACAATGTGACTTTGCTGTTGGATAACTACGACGTAAACTCGACGAGCTTGCGCTACATCGGAAACCTGTACGCCGAGGCCGATATTTTGCCTAACCTTAAATTCCGCACAAGCTGGGGGCTGGATTACAATAATTACGACGAAAACGAATACTGGAACACGTTCCTCATTTCCGGCAGCCCGAACGGCCTCGCCACGGCAAACAACGGCCAGGCCACAACGTGGATCAACGAACAGACGCTTTCCTACCGGCAGAAATTGGGCGCCAGGCATACACTGGGCGTCCTGCTTGGCAACACCATTCAAAGCGACGTGAACACCGGCACCATTGCCACGGGACGCGGTTTTGCCAATAACTCCTTCAAACTGATTTCCTCCGCGGCTACTACGACCGGGTCGAGCAGCTGGTCGAAGAAAAACCTGGCGTCGTTCTTCTCGCGGATCGATTACAACTATGGCGGCAAATACCTCGTCGATTTCAGCATCCGTGCCGACGGTTCGTCGAGCTTCGGGGCCGATCGTAAATGGGGCTATTTCCCGTCGATCGGCGGTGCGTGGCGGGTGAAGCAGGAGGATTTCCTCAAAAACGTGGCGGTGATCAGCGACCTCAAAATCCGCGCGAGCTATGGGGTAACCGGTAACCAGAACGGCCTGGGCAGTTTCGCGGCGCTGGGCCTTTGGAGCGGCGGGTCGTCATACCAGGGCAACCCCGGCATAGCACCCCAGCAGCTGGCCAATCCCGATTTGCAATGGGAACGTACCAACCAGCTGAATGCGGGTGCCGACATTTCGTTCTTCGGCGACCGGCTGGGCATCGAGCTCAACGTATACCGCAAATACACGAGCAATGGTTTGCTGTCGCTTTCGCTGCCCGCGACGACCGGTTTCGGCAGCTACCGCAGCAACACGGCCGAGATCAGCAACAAGGGTTTCGAGCTGGCAATCCGCTCCGTGAATGTCCAGAATGGCACATTCTCGTGGACGACGGCATTCAATGTGGCGCGCAATGTCAATAAGATTGAAAAACTGCAAAACCCGCTCGAATACGGCAGCCGCAGCCTCATCCTCTTGCAGGAAGGGCATCCGCTCTACTCGTTCTGGGTCTACAAACAGCTTTACGTGGACCCGCAAACGGGCAACACCGTGTATGAGGACGTGAATAAGGACGGCAAAATCACGGTCGCCGACCGGCAGATCGACGGCAGCATCTGGCCCAAATTCTTCGGCGGGCTCACGAATACGGTCACCTACAAAGGATTCGACCTCCATGCATTCCTCGCATTCAGCTACGGTAACAAGGTGTATAACCACAACAAGTTCTTCGGCGAAGGCGGTGGTGCCCGCGACGCGGCGCGCGTGATTTTCGCCAGCAACAATGCCCGCTGGCAGAAGCCGGGCGACGTAACCGACGTGCCGCGCCCCGACGGCGTGAATGTGAACAACTACCGAGACGGCGGCAGCCGCTGGCTCGAAGACGGCTCGTTCGCGCGCCTGCGTAACCTGACATTGGGTTACACCGTGCCCGTGCGCCACATCAGCTCGCTGCGCATTTACGCCACGGCCAGCAACCTGTTCACCATCACCAAGTACACCGGCCTCGATCCCGAATCCAGCGCTTCGAGCGCGCAAAACGAGCAAGGTATCGACCTCGGTACCCCGCCGCAGCCCCGCAGTTTTCAATTGGGCTTTAACCTGACATTCTAATGATTGCGTATATGAAAGCATTTAAATTCATCCTGCCGCTTTCGCTGATCATCGGCCTCGGCTCCTGCGACAGCTTCCTTGATGTGCAGCCGCGCTCGTCGATTTCCGATGCGCAGACGATCGTGGACAAGGCATCGGCCGAAACGGCGATCAATGGCGTGTACGACTCCTTCCGCAGCTATTATAGCGTTGATTTTCAGTCGATCGGCTATTTGTCGGGCGATAATATTCAATGGACGGGCTCGCAATCGCAGATCCAGGAATTTATTAACCACCGCGTCAATGCGGAAAACTCGACGGTGGCTTCGGTTTGGAGCGGCATTTACAGTTCGCTCAACCGGATCAACCACGTGATTGAAAAAGTACCCGCCGTGCAGGATGCGCTGCTAACGGACGCGTTGAAAAACAAGATCGTGGGCGAGGCCCATTTCCTGCGCGCATTGGCCTACTTCGATCTGGCGCGCATTTGGGGCGGCGTGCCGATCGTCACCAAACCGACCGGCTCACCATCCGACAACCGGGGGATCGAGCGTGCCACGCAGGAGCAGGTGTACGCCCAGGTGCTGGCCGATCTGAACACCGCCGAGCCGCTGCTGCCCGCGACGACCGATCGTTTCCGTGCTACGCAGAAGACGGTGTGGGCATTGAAGGCGCGGTATTATTTGTATCAAAAAGATTACGCGAAGGCGGAGGAATACGCCACGAAGATCATCGCCGACGCGGCCAGCTACCAGCTCGTGAAACCCTATAATGCTTTCTTCGCGAACGATGCGAGAGGGACTACCGAGTCTGTTTTCGAGATATTTTACAGTGTTAACGAAACGAACGGTCATCGGGGGCAGTGGCAGCCGCAGGAAAAAGGCGGTACGCGCCAGTGGGCACCAAACGACGCATTCGTGGCGCTTGTGAACAATCCGGAGATCGGCGGAAACCGCAGTACGCTCGTAGCCAAGGACAACCAGGGCCGCTGGTACGGCAACATGTACTACCGGAGCCCGGCCACCGACCCGACATTCGTGATCCGCATTGCCGAGCTGTACCTCATCCGCGCCGAAGCCCGCGCGAACACCAACAACCTTACCGGCGCCCTCGCCGACCTGAATGCGATCCGCGAACGCGCCGGCATTGCCAAAAGCACCGCGGCCACTTCCGAACAGCTCCTGCTGGCGATCGAGAACGAGCGCCGGGTCGAGTTCGCATTGGAACCGCACCGCTGGTTCGACCTCGTGCGCACAGGCCGCGCCGCGGCGGTACTCAGCGTGACGGACGCCAACCGGCTGGTATTGCCCATCCCGGCCGAGCAGCTGCTGATCGACAAGGCATTGAAACAAAATCCCGGCTACTAATCCCTGACCCAATGGCACAGAAACCGATTTACCAGCATCCTTCTACGGTTGCATTGCAGGCCGGATATGCCGCTCCCGGCAACGGCCGCACCACACCGGATTTGGCAACACCGGGCGCGTGGAGCCCGCTCGAAAAGGCGCTATTTCGCGTCGCATTCATTTATTTTACGATCCAGAGCGTTCCGCTGGACTGGAAATATTACCGGCGCGTGTTCCAGATTAACTGGCTGAACCTCACCTACGGCGACATTTTTGACCTGGCACGCTACCAGCCGCGCTTTTTCGGCGAACAGGATACTTTCCTGAACTGGCTCGTCGTGCTGGTGATCGCCGTTGGCGGCGCTATTTACTGGGGTATGCGCGATAAGGACCGCCGCGATTACAACCAGGCATATTACTGGCTGCGGGTGATCGTCCGTTACCGGCTGGCGGCGGGGCTGATCGCCTATGGTTTTATTAAGTTCTATCCGTTACAGGCGCCGCTGCCGTCAATCAGCAACCTGAATACGCCCTACGGCGATTTCAGCGCATGGAAGCTGTTCGCGATGAGCCTGGGCGTGGTACCTAATTACGAGTCGTTCCTCGGATTGGTGGAGCTGGTGGGCGGCCTGTTGTTGCTCCACCGGAAAACTACCACCATCGCTACGCTCATTATCATTCCATTTATCGGTAATGTGTTCTTCTCCAACCTCGCCTATGAGGGCGGTGAATATGTGTACAGCTTCTACCTGATCGTGCTCGCATTGTTCCTGTTCGCATTCGATGCCAACCGGCTCTACCGGTTGCTGGCACTCGAAAAGCCGACGGTCCCGAACCTCTTCAAACCCGATCTCGGCAATTCGAAGCTGCGCTTCGGGCGGGTGGCGTTGAAGGCCGCATTCATCCTTTTTTTCGTCGTGGTGTACGGTTCAAAAACCTACGCGGGCTACCATTCGGGCCCATATCACTACCCGACCAAGCCGGGCATTGCCGGGGCCGCGGGCCTTTATAATGTGGAGCAATTTATCGTCAATGGCGATACGCTGGCCTATTCGGCATTGGATTCGGTTCGTTGGAAAGATGTGGTATTCGAAAAATGGGCCACGCTCAGCATTCGTTCCGCCCCGCCGAAGGTGATCGATTCCACCAATGTGGAGCAGATCCATTTCGACGATGCCAAAAGAGACTACGAATTTGCAGGCTCTGGCGGTCGCCATTACTACGGCTATGACTTCGACGACGCTTCCAAAACCTTGAAACTGACCAATAAAGTGAATGCGGCAGACCAGCTCGTGCTGCATTACAGCCGTCCCGACAGCGCTACCATCCACCTTTCCGGCGTAAGCGGCGGCCGCGACTCGTTGCAGGTGCTTTTGAAGAAAATCAATAAAAAATACCTCTTCGAAGAAGTGAAGAAGGTCGGTCGCAGGGGCGAGTTTAAGTTGTAAGCGCAAGGCACATTTAACTGTCAATCAAAATATTACCCATATGTCAACGATCAGAACAAGCGCAGACGAAGACGTGGCGCTCACCGAAAAAGCGGAAGGCGGCGGCACCGGCCGTACCGCCGCGAGCCGCTGGCCCGAATGGCAGAAGGTCCTTTTCCGGATCGCATTCGTGTTTTTTCTCGCCATGTCGATTCCCAACAGCCCCAGCTGGTACACCGACCTCGTGACCTTCGACTGGACGCGCCTGCATTACCGCGACGTATACGACATCGCACGGTTCGGCTCCGGGCTCGACATTTTCGGTCGCACCATCTTCGGCTCGCCGCTCGAAGGCTACGCGACCTGGATCATAACCTTGCTGGCGGCCATCGTGGTGGGGCTCATCTGGACGGCCGTTGTGAAGGTCGCCAAACGAGAGCCGAAAGAGTATAACCTGCTCTATTACTGGATCCGCGTGGTGGTACGCTACCGGGCGGGCATCGGGATCATCGGTTTTGGGTTTACCAAACTGATGCCGACGCAGATGCCTTACCCGTCGTACGGCCTGCTGAACACGAATTTCGGTGATTTTACCCTGCAAAAAATTTACTGGCTTTCCGTGGGCATCGTGCCCTGGTACCAGGTATTTGCCGGGGTGGTGGAGCTGGCGGCGGGCATATTGCTGTTTTTCAGGGGCACTACCACGCTGGGGGCCATTCTGCTCCTGGGCGCGTTGGGGGATATTGTATATGTCAATTTCGCCTATGACGGCGGCGTGCATGTGTACAGCTCCTATTTTGTGCTGCTGGCGGCGTTTTTGCTGATCAGGGATATTCCAAAAGTCTGGAACCTGATTGTCCTTGAACGCTTTACCGTACCTCAGAAATTTTATCCCGCATTTTCCCCGAAATGGCAGCAATATGTACGCTACGGCCTGAAAGCCGGCGTTTTCGGGCTGTTCCTCGTATACTTGTTTTATCTGCAGTATGTCAATTTCAAATTCGACCCGTACAAACAGCCTTCGACGGCGGGCATCAGGACCCTGCGGGGCAACTATCAGGTCACGGAGTTTAAAATCAATAACAAAACCATCCCATACTCACCGACGGACACGCTGAGGTGGCAATGGGCGACATTCGAAAACTGGACGACGCTGACATTCAAAGTAAACAAACCGACGCCGCTGGACCTCTCCAATGGCGGCGGCGCACCCATGCGTGACGTCGGGCGCACGTTCGAGCTCACGGGTACGGGAGGCGGCCAGCGGGTGTTCCATTACCTGGCCGATACGTTGGAGCACACCTTGTATTTGCAGGATAAATATGCCAAAGGAGGCCTGCGCGACGGGGTAGGGCAGCTGCAACAGCGCGAGGCCCGGCAGAAACAAGGCGGTGACAGCAATGCACCACGCGAAGGACGCCGCGGCAACGAGCGGGGCAATGGCCCAGACAAAAAGGATGGCCAGGACCGCAACTGGATTCCCCAAGACGCGCTCGACAGGATCGGGGACGAGAACAAGCTGATAGACCCGCGGGGCTGGTCGGCCCGCCGCGACCGCGAGTTTGCCGAGAAGCCCCGCCGCGACAAACGCAACCGCATGGTCCTGAGGTATGCTACAACCGACGGGTCGCGGGTGGTCCTGCAAGGGATCAACGAGAAGAAAGATTCGATTTATGTAGTGCTGGACCGGGTGGAGAGACCTTATGTTCTGGCTAAAAGCACGCTCAATGCAGGGAAGTACGATTAAGTATATCGGCACCGCGCTGGTGCTCGTGACGGTGGCGTTCACGGGTACCAGCCTCAAAATCAGCCGGCAGCACCCAGGTGTGTTGTCGGCTGACACCCTTTCACACCCGGCGCAGTTCGGCTTCGGCCGGGTGGCTACGGCGGCGGAAATCGCGGCATTGGACATCGACGTCCGGCCCGACGGTAAAGGCCTGCCCAAAGGCGAGGGCAGTGCCACGGAAGGCAGGGCCATTTACGGGCTGAAATGCGCGGGCTGCCACGGTGCCACCGGTACCGAAGGCCCCAACGACCGCCTGGTGGCCGGCGATACCACCCGGGCGCGGCGCATCAGGGCAATCGGCAACTACTGGCCATATGCCACCACGGTATTCGACTACATTCGCAGGGCGATGCCGTTCAACCAGCCCGGCTCGCTCACCGACCAGGAGGTATACAGCCTGACGGCCTTCCTCCTCCATGCCAATGGCCTGCTGGCGGAGAATGCGAAACTGAATGCCAAAACCCTTCCGCAAATCAAAATGCCGGCCCGCGACAAGTTCGTCCCCGACGACCGCGTGGATGGCCCCGAAATCAGATAATATGCAGCAACGCGACGATCAGGATAAATCCATTACCGGCGGCAGGATCAGCCGGCGCAACCTGCTGGCGGGCGCGGCCGCCGCATCGGTGGTACTCGTGCAAACGGCCAGCGGAAAGGCATTCCAGGCCGCGCTGACGGCCTCGGAGCGCGGTCCCGAAGACCCTACCAAAGTCCCCGGCGTTCCACCCGGCACGCTCGGTACCCGCTCACCGTTCGAAAAATTGGCGAAAATATATTCCGATACGTCTTCCCGTACGCCATTGCAGGATTTGCAGGGCATGATCACGCCTTCCGACCTGCATTACGAGCGGCACCACGGCGGCGTCCCGGCCATCGATCCTGCCAAGCACGAGCTGGTAATACACGGTATGGTCGACAAGCCGATGGTGTTCACATTGGCCGATCTCAAACGGTTTCCGTCCGTGTCCCGCATTGCATTTCTCGAATGCTCGGGCAATTACCGCGGCGCGAACGATGGCAAGATCCGTCCGCAGGAAATTTGCGGGCTCACGAGCCAGAGCGAATGGACGGGCGTGAAACTATCGACATTGTTCCGGGAAGTGGGCGTGAACCCGAAAGCGAGCTGGTTCCTGGCCGAGGGCGGGGACGCGGCCGTGATGACGCGCAGCGTGCCCGTGCACAAGGGCTGGGACGACGCGATCATCGCCTACGGCCAGAACGGCGAGGCTATCCGGCCCGAACAGGGCTACCCGATACGGCTTTTCCTGCCCGGCTGGGAGGGGAATGCCAATGTGAAATGGCTCCGGCGCATCGAGCTCTCCGACGCGCCGTTTATGACCCGCGAGGAAACTTCCAAATACACCGAAGCCGTGGGCGGCGGCAAGATCAGGCAGTTCAGCTTCACGATGGATGCCCGTTCAGTCATCACTTTCCCTTCCTATCCCGCCAGGGTGGAAAAGGGCTGGATTGAAATACGGGGCATTGCGTGGAGTGGGCGCGGCAAAGTGGCGCGCGTGGAAGTGAGTACCGATGCCGGAAAGACCTGGCAGCATGCCGCATTGCAGGAACCGGTGCTTGACAAAGCCATTGCGGCATTCCGATACCTCTGGAACTGGGACGGCAACCCTACCGAGATCATGAGCCGCACGGTGGACGAAACCGGGTATGTACAGCCATTTCTAAAACAACTCATGGCTGCACGCGGCGGCAATATGGGGTACCACTTCAACCCGGTTACGGCCTGGTATTTGCAGAAGGACGGCCAGGTGCTGTTCAAGGCGACGTGATCCGTGCAGACAAGTAAATTGAGCCGTACGCGAAATGCGCTGCGCCCGATTACAGCCAACTTTGTATCGTTAAACTTAACACGGAAAACGATGACAACAATTGGAAAAATAAACCTGGGCAACAATGGCCCGCTGGTATCGAAACTGGGATTGGGCTGTATGCGCATGTCGCCCGTGTGGGGCAGCGAGGCCAAAGACGAAAACGAAGCGATCGCAACCATTCACCAGGCGCTCGACAGCGGCATTAATTTTTTGAATACCGGCGATTTCTATGGCGCCGGCCATAACGAGCTGCTGGTCGGGAAGGCGATCAAAGGCCGCCGCGACGAGGCATTAATCAGCGTGAAATTCGGGGCGATTTTTTATGGCAACCAATGGCTGGGCCTCGACCTGCGCCCGATCGCCATTAAAAACTTCATCAACTACTCGCTCGTACGCCTCGGCATCGATACGATCGACCTCTACCAACCCTGCCGGCTCGACAACAGCGTACCTTTGGAAGACGTGATCGGTACTGTCGGCGATTTGATTCAGGAAGGAAAAGTGCGGTACCTGGGCGTGTCGGAGATCAGCGCCGACCAACTGCGGAAAGCCCACGCCGTACATCCGGTGACCGCATTGGAAATAGGTTACTCCCTGGCCGACAGGCAGATCGAAAGCGATCTGTTGCCTGCGGCGGCCGAGCTGGGCATTGGCGTGGTCGCATTTGCCAATACAGCCGAAGGCCTGCTTACGGGTCAGTTGACGGCGCCATTGCCCGAGGGCTCTTACCAAAGTCATTTCCCACGTTTTCAGGGGGATAACCTCGTTCAAAACCTGGAAAAAGTGCAGGTTTTGAAACAAATGGCCGCCGACAAAGGCTACACGCCGACACAGCTGGCCATTGCGTGGGTGAATGCGCAGGGCGGGCATATCATGCCGCTCGTGAGCATGAGCCGCAGGAGCCGCCTGCCCGAGAATTTGGAGGCGATGACTATCGGGTTCACACCGGAGGAAATGCAGCTGCTCAATGCCCACTTCGCGCCGGGCGCGATTCTCGGAAACACTTACCTCCAACGTTAGCCGCGTAGCGTCGCTTTTAATATCTTTACACGGTGACGAATCCAGCTGAAATACTCCCGGGCGTAATTTTCTACTCTTACCTTTCTACCAAACGGAAGGATAAGGTAGCTTTTATGAAACATAATACCCTCGTTTTGCAGGTCGCAGGGCAGTTTACGCTCGAAACGGCCACGGAAAAGGTGTCGATGCGACGGGGCGAAATGCTGCTGGTCGGGAAGAACCAGTTGGGCCAAATCACTAAAACGCCGCTGCCGGACGAGGATTACGAGACGATCGTGATCTCACTTCAGGAAGATCTTTTGCGGCAAATTGCGTTGGAAGAGAGCATCCCGGTAGGGCAGAAATACGTGGGGCCGCCCAACATCCTGATCCCCGCTAACGATTTTCTGGAAGGTTATTTCAAGTCCATCGTGCCCTACGTGCGCAACCCGCAGGCCCAGCTGACGAGCACGATGGGCTTATTGAAGGTGAAGGAAGGCGTGCAGCTGCTGCTGCACGCCATGCCTGGCCTCAGCCGTTTTTTGTTCGATTTTTCGGAGCCGCACAAGATCGATCTCGAACGGTTTATGCTCCATAATTTTCACTTCAATGTGCCGGTCGAAAAGTTTGCGCAGCTGACCGGACGTAGCCTGGCGGCTTTCAAACGCGATTTCCAGAAAACATTCGGTATGCCTCCCCGGCATTGGCTGCTGGAACGCCGCCTGCTCGAAGCCCGGCACCTGATCGAGAAAAGGAACCGGAAACCCTCCGCATTCTACCTCGATCTCGGTTTCGAAAGCCTTTCACATTTTTCCCACGCATTCAAAAAGAAATTCGGCAAAGCGCCGTCCGACCTGCTGAACGACTAGATTTTTTCCGCCGCCGGAAAATCGACGGGGATTTTGCTCATGACGAAAACATAATTCGTAAATGTGCGAATGGTTACCAGGCCGATCAGGTCCATCAGCGCCGCCTCATCGTATCCGGCATCAAAGAATGCCTCCTTCAACGTTTCGTCCGCGTCGCCCTTGTTCTCGGCGATCGATTTGGCGAGCTGTATCGCCGTTTGCAGCTTCGGATCGGATGCGAAACCTTTACGAAAAAGTATCGTCTCCTCCTGTGAATAGCCCCTTTTGGTAGCCAGAATAGTGTGGGCTGCGAGGCAATACTCGCATTGGTTCACCTGCGACACCACGAGGTAAACGGCCTCCCGCTCTTTTGCACTGAACTTCCCGTGGCCGAGCGTTTCCTCGGCGTCAAGCATCATTTTCAATGCCGCATGCGAATATCCGATCGTCGCATACAGATTAGGTACCCGGCCGAGCCGCTTGGTCAATGCGTCGAACAGTTCCTGTGACTGCGGGTTCACCTGCTCGCGGGCAGGAACGGAAATGGTTTTCATGGTTTTGGGGTTGTAGTGGTGGTTTTGGGGGAAAATAGTAAAAAAATGGATGCGAATTTAACTGGCGGAATGCATGGGGGAAATGTAGCAGCGCGGGGAATGGTTGTATTCGTTTCCGGCATCTCCTGTAAATGTGCGATTCTAGTCGGCGATCGTCGATGAGCTGCTGATTTTTACATTGGCATACTTCCACGACTGGTCAAATGCCGACTTCACGGATTGCGCTTCACCCGTGTTCTTTTGTTGCATTAAAGCGTTGTAAAGGCCTATCAATGCCCAACCGTTTTTCTTCCAGGTGAGCAGGTCTTCCCGGTAAACGCGCTCGGCTTCGGCATTTCTGCCGGCTTTGAGCAGCACCGCGCCGAGGTGGTGGCGAACGGAGAAGAACCAGTCCGGCGGCTCGTTGTAATTGAGGTTATCTTCGATCAAAACGGCCTCCCGTAGCAGCGCGGCCGATTTATCGAGCTGGTTTTGCCGGGCGGCCAGGCCGGCGGCCAACACTTTGGAGGCTATTTTCACCAGATCACTGCCCGTATTAATGTTCCAGACGGTGATGGCGTTCAGGGTGGTGTCTTTTGCCAGCCGGGCGAGGCTGCTCATTTCTTCCTGCGCGCGGGAGAGGTCTCGCTTACCCAAAAACGCCATTCCGCGCGCATAATGCCATACCGCGCGCGGGTACACGAGGTCTTTGGCCGGGCCGGGAAGCGACAGCACGCGGTCCCACATCGAAAACTTGACGGCAATGTAATAGGGGATCGTGTAGTAATGCTGCAACGTACCCCAACCGGGCGTCCGCATAACCGCTTTGGCGGTGTACTGCTGTACCTTTTCCGCGGCCGTCCAGGCGAGGCCGGCGTTGCCTTCGAGTGTGGCGGTGGCCGCCAGAAAATGGTAATTATGAGGAAAATAGGCGAGGGGGTAGGCACCCTGAGCGTGGCAGGCGGTGATGTAGGAGCTGTCGGCCCCGACGGCCCGGATATTGGAGAACGAGCCCTGGTGGTAATCGCCCGTGTTGATATAAATGTGCGACGGCATATGGAGCAGATGGCCGGCGCCGGGCACGAGGGTGTCGAGCAGGGCGGCCGAGGCGAGTGCTTTTTCCGGGGTTGCCGAAGCTTCCAGCGCATGTATGTACAGGTGGTGCGCGCCGGGATGTTCCGGGTTCTTTTTCAGGAGATTTTCCAATACGGCCAGCAACTGCGGCGTCCACGATTTCGGCGCTTTGGTTTTTTTCTCGTATAAATCCCAGGGATGCAGGTCCATGATCGACTCGGCGTAAATCGCTCCGATGTCCGGGTCGGACGGGAACCGGCGGTACACTTTTTCCATTGCACGGGCATAAGCGATATCCAGCGGCATTCTGTTTGCCGGCGGGACCTCCGCATAACGTGCGGCGAGTGCCACTATGAGCGCTTTTTCCTTCGGCGTGCAACCGGCGGAAAGTTGCTGTGCTTTTTGAACGGCTTTCCAGGCACGTTGAAAGTTATCTTCTTCCATACCCGCATTGTAGTTCGGGCCGAGCACGTACGCGAAGCCCCATTGCGCCATGGCACACGCAGAATCGAGCCGGATGGCCTCATGGAACGACCGTGCGGCCTCGGCATGGTTGAAACCGTAAGCGAGCATCATACCCTGGTTGAAATACGCCTGAGCTGCCGGTTTAGAGGTGG
The DNA here is from genome assembly GCF_000382205.1 of Dyadobacter beijingensis DSM 21582. Lineage (GTDB taxonomy): Bacteria > Bacteroidota > Bacteroidia > Cytophagales > Spirosomataceae > Dyadobacter > Dyadobacter beijingensis. The sequence goes on along the minus strand of NZ_KB907789.1, from coordinate 177,141 downwards.
TTATGTTAAAATTAATGCCTTGCAGCCCTTCGAGCAGGGGCGCCTTTTTTTTCGAACTATACCAATCCATATCGGTCGTTTGAGGATTGTAGCAAACGGTGATCCGTGTCGTGCTGTCGGGCGATTGGCTTTCTTCCTTTTTTTCCTGTTTTTTGAAACAGCCCCAAAGGACCGATATGGTAATTATGAGTAAGGTGTTGCCTGGCTTCATCGTGGTAAATGGTTGAATGACAGACTTATGTGCTCAAATACAGGTTCTGTATCTCACGGCACGTGTAACGATCCCGGCCGCATTGTGCTAGCCGGTGAAAAACCTGCGGTTATGCTCCCTGGCGAGATGCTCGTTTTGGAAGAGATTCAAGCGCAGGCCGTCCTTCTCGATCATGCAGAACGGCTGGTGGGAGTGCAGCTCGTCGTGCGTGATCGTGAAGCCGAGGCAGTCGACGAACAGCGGCATGGCGTCGCGGATATCGACGTAAATATGTTGGGAACGAGTTTGCTGAAGTTCATCATGCGGCGATCATTTGTGTTGGAAGAACTCTCCGAAATGCCAGAGTATGCCCGATGGATCGTGCAGGAAGCATTCGCGTCCCCAGGGTTCGGTGCGGATCGGGGTGAGGCGCACATTTTGGTATTTCGCGGGAAGGTCCAGTTTTACCAGGTCCTCCCAGAACCGCTGCGTATCCTCGACTTCGAGAAACACCATGGTGTTGTCGATCCAGTCTTTCACGAATGCATTTTGAAGGTAAAAACTGAAATCCCCCGTTCTGAAACGGGACATGGACGGTGAGAGCACCGATTCCTCGAAGCCCAGATCGAGGTAGAATGCCCGGGAAGTGTCAAAATCGGCTGCTCCGATAAATGGGCGGATGGATAATGCTCGATGGTTCATTGCGACGCTGATGTGTTTTTGCCAAAAATAGCGCATTATTGCGACCGGCCATCTTGATCGACATCAAGAAACGGTCTCCTGCGTGCGCGAGGTCGGCTCGCATTCACTTGATCATGGCCCTGGCCTTGTCTGCGCGCTCTTTGGCGTCGGGGAGACCCATGGCAGCGGCCTTGTCATAGAGTTCGGCGGATTTGGCGTATTCTTTGCCGATCAGATAATATTCGGCCATGCTATCGTAGGCGTTGGGCTCATTCGGGGCCAGGCTCAGGTATTTTTCGAAGGCTCCCCTGGCTTTCTCCGGTTCCTTTTTTTCCAGATACAGATAACCCAGGATATTATAGTTGGGTGCATATGTCGGGCTCAGTGTGGCGAGCTTTTGGGCATACTCCACCGCCGCATCCGTGTCTTTATCCGTGTAAAATGAATGCAGCGATGCCCATTCCAGCGCCTGGGGCGTTTTGGGGTAGGCCGCTACCAGCGCTTTCATCGTTTCGCCGGCCTTCGCTGCGGTGTCCTTGCTCCACTTTTCGACGAAGCCGCGCATGATTTGCTCCGCCTTGTTGAACTTTGCCTGGTCGATCGCCAGCGCTTTTTCGATCAATGGTGCTTTTTCCGCTTTGGGCGCATATTGAATGGCGTAGACATAAGCCATGAAGAAACTGGGGTCTTCGGCCATTGCCTTGTCGAGCTCCGCTTTGCCTTCTTTGAAATGAATGTTCGAATACAGATCGGCCGCGCGATGCAGCGAGGTAATGGCCGTTTGGGAGGTAGATGATACCGGCAGGTAATGATCCTGGGCAGGTGCGACGGCAGCGCTTCCTAACAGAAGCGCAATCAGGAATATCGTTTTCATATAATTGAGGGGGTTTAATGGGGTGACAATTGTATAAGTTACCCTTAATGTGTCTCAAAACCAAGTATTTATTGTTTGTTTTGCTGTATTGTTACTTAAAGGTATTCCGCCTTCATATGAAAGCCGTCCTGACCATTTTTCTTTGCACTATTTGCTTTACTGCTGCTGATGCCTTGCCTGCCGAGGGGGCCGGCGGCCCTTTGTCAGATCCGGATTCGGTACGCTTTGCGTCGCTCCTGGAAGCTGGCTACCAGTATCTTTTGAAGCCGGGGGAGGCGAAAAGCGATATGCAAATGGCGGCGGGTTATGCCAAAAAGGCGCTGGACCTCAGTCTTGAATGGAAGGACAAATCCCGGGAGGCGGATGCGTACCTTTTATCCTCCATGATCACGAAGGAAAGCAGGCGGCCCGAAGAGGCGGCAGCCTTGCTGGAAAAGTCGCTCGGCATTTACCGCAGCATCGGCAATTTTCTGGGAGAGGGGAATGCGCTCATGGAAAAACGCTTCCGGTACTCCGATTTTGCCAACAATATCAATCAGCGTGTAGAGGTCGTCAGGCAGGCGACGGCGGCATACGGCAAGGCCGGAGCAAAGAAAGAGGAAGCGGATGCGCGGCGTGAAATGGGCGACTTGTTGCAGATTATCGGCAAGGAACCCTTCGCGGCGCTGTCGGAATTGAAGCGGTCGCTCGCGTTGTACGAGGCAGCCCGTTACAGGAATGTCCAGGGTGTTTACGACCTGATCGGTTACGTGTATGCGAAAATGGGGATCATCGATGAGGCCGTCCGGTACGGGAGGCTGGCGGAAAAAGTGGCAATTGCGCAAAAGGATTCGTCGATGCAGCTGTGTACGATTTACAATAGGCTGTCCTACGGCTATTTCATATCCAATGACTTTAAAAAGTCGTTCGAATATGACCGGTTGGCGATGGATGTGGCAGTGCGCCATAAAGATAGCCCCAGTATCGCAATGATAGCGACCAATTTCGCAAACCGTCAGAACCTGGACAAATATCCCCATTACCAGGCCGCAATCGATTACGCGCTGTCCACGATCGACAGGTACCCGGCTATGGCACCGGGCTCTAAAATAGGACTTTACGCGATTGTCGTAAAGGCCTGCGACAACCTCGGAAAGCACGCATTGGCGCAGCGCTATTTCGACGAAATGCTCGCATTGGCAAACACGAACAAGCTGCTGAGCAATGCCTGGCTAAACGTTTCCAACACGGCCGTGCAGCATTTTCTGGCTACCCGGCAGCTCGATCTGGCCCATAAATACCTGTTGGAGCATCGCCGCCAGTCGCTGGAAGGCAATTTGAAATATCAGCTGATGTACAGTTATCTGTGGAGTTTTAAGCTGGATTCCCTCAATGGCAAGTACCTGTCGGCCATTCAGAATTACCAATTGCACAAAGTGCTTCGGGATTCCCTGCAAAGCAAGGCCAAGGAAGACCAGATCGCGATGCTGAATATCCGGTTTGATACGGAACAAAAGGATAATGAATTGAAAATGAAAGCGCGGGATATCAGTCAGCTCCAGCGGCGCGCCACGTTGCAAAATCAGATACTGACGGAAACGAAACGAAACCGGAACATTACGGCGGCATTTCTGATCCTTTCGGTACTTTTTATCATCCTGCTCTATAACCGGTATAAAACGAAGCAACAGATCACCCTGGCCACGGCGGAGAACAATCGTGTGCTCCAAAAAATGGTGAAGGAGCGCGAATGGCTTATTCGCGAGCTGCACCACAGGGTGAAAAACAATCTTCAGACGGTGATCAGCCTGCTCGAATCACAATCCGTTTTCCTGAAAGGCGACGCGCTCAATGCGATGAAGGAAAGTCAGCACCGCGTCCAGGCCATGTCGCTGATCCATCAGAAACTGTATCTGGCCGATAAGCTGGCGGTCGTGAATATGCCCGATTACGTGAGCGATCTCGTGGAATACCTCCGCGACAGTTTCGACGCCCGCGGCATTCAGCTCCGCACCGACATCGCGCCGGTCGACCTGGACGTATCGCAGGCGATCCCCATCGGCCTGATCCTGAACGAGGCCATTACCAATTCCCTTAAATATGCATTTCCGAATCGGGCGAGCGGGGCGATAGACATCGTGCTGCAAATACAACCGGCCGGTTCCGGTATTGTGTTGTCCATGAAAGACGACGGCGTCGGCCTGCCGGATCAATATGTGAAGGGAAAATCGGGATCGCTGGGCATTATACTCATGCGAGGCCTGACGGGCGAGCTCGGCGGGGAGCTGCATCTGAGCAATACCAATGGCACGGAAATCAGCATCCGGTTCGATTTTGTATCGGCAGCCAGGCGGGAAGAAGTTGTTGAAACGAGTGCTTCGGACGGGTGATCGGGTAGCACATAAAACCTATTTGCGGTATATTGCACCCTCGGCGAAAGCTCAGTATTAGGTAAATTGGAAATATAGATCAATTAAAATTAACAACATGAGTACTATCGAAAAGGCGGCTGCACCGGCGGTGCCGATTTCAAAAGCATTGGTTTCTAACGGGTTCCTGTTTATTTCGGGGCAGATCGGCTCGGCGGGCGGGCAGTTGGTGACCACCTCTTTCCAGGACGAAGTGAAACAGGTTTTTGCCAATATTGAAGCCATATTGAATGAGCACAACCTCACTTTCAGCCATATCGTAAGCGTGACGGTATACCTGACCGACATGCGCTATTTCGACGAGCTGAACGAGGTATACCAAACCTATTTCACGGGCCGCTTCCCGACCCGCACCTGCATCGCCGTGGCCGGTTTGCCGAAACAAGCGCGTGTTGAATTGACGACCATGGCCAGTTTGGAGCTACAAAACAGCTAGGGACCGGCAGGCTCAGTAAGGAATATTCTTAACTCTCGAAATGAAATTCACCGTGCTCGGAACAATGAATATTCCCTACTTCAAATACCGCCCCGCAGGCTCCTTCACCTTCACATCCGGCTGTGCGACGCCTTCGTAGCTTTCGGGGTTCGTTTCGTCCCCGCTTTTGTAGGCAGGCAGCAGCGGGTAGGGGTACACGGGCCGGCGGAAACGGATGCCCTTTTTTGCGTCGCCGCTTTCGTAGGCCGTGCCGACGAGCTGCCTGGGGGCGGTGCCTTTTTCTTTCCATTCGATCAATGCGGTGAGCATGTCGCCGCCGTCGTTCAGGCCTGGGCCGCCGCTGCAATGGCCCATGCCGGGGATGAGGTAGAGGCGGAAAAAATCCTGCGTTTGCCGGAGGCCGCCCTGGACACCCATCACGCGTTCGTAATAGCTCAATGCGTCCTGGTAAGGTACGAGCGGATCGGCGGTGCCGGTGTACATCAGAAGTTTGGAACCTTTGTTTTTGAATGCGGACAGGTCGGTGCTGTTCGCGTTCAGGACGGGGCCGAGCAGGGCGTCGAGCTGGTCCTGGTTCCGGTCGAAATCAAAGGTTTTGTAGTCGAAATCTTTGCCAAAAGCCCATTTGTATTGGTAAAACAGTGCATGGGGCGCCTGGGCCGGGTTTTGCTGCATATCGATGCCCGCGGCCACGCTTTCGCTTCCGAGCGGAATCGGCGTGTAAATCCGCTCGCCCGTACGCGGGTTCACGGGGCCTTGCCAGATCTTTTTCAATGCGGCCAGTTGGGTTTTTGTGAGGCAGGTACTGTCGTCGGTGCCGTCTGGACAAACGGGCAGCGTTTCGGGATCGAACCGGCAGGCCGCAGGGTTGGTGAGGAAACGGTCACCGGGTGCGCCGCCGTCCTTGCCCGCGCAGGCGCTCAGCACGGCGCGGGTGACGAGGTCGAGTTTGGCCTTGGGTAATGCGCCGCCGGGGATGTCGTTGGTGGCGCGGAGAATCCATACGAATCCGGTATGCAAATGCGTGCGGTTATTGGCCGGGGCGCCTGCGAGGATGCCGTCGTAATCGTCGGGATACCGCTGCGACTCCATCAACGCCTGCTGGCCGCCGGTGGAGCAGCCTGAGAAATAGGCCGTTCGGGCAGCTTTTTGATAGTATGCTTCGGTAATGGCCTTGCCGGCGACGGTCATTTCGTGCGTGGCGCGATGACCGAAATCGGCCCATTTTTCGGGGTGACCGGTCTGTTCGTTCGCGCCGGGCGACGTGCCCATGTCGGTATTGACGGTGGCGAAACCTTTCCGAAGTCCCATCGCGAGCGAGCCGTAATTGATGTAGCCGGCCCCGCCCCCCGTGCCTGTGCCGAGAAACCGTTCGTTCCAGCCTGTTTCGGGCAGCCACAATTCAATGCGGATATGCGAATCGGGTGTAGGTTTCAGCACGGCGGCCACGCGGCAAAATGCTGGCAGTCCGGTGACTGGCTGCGTGCTACCGGGCGGGGAGAAAGTTCCTGCGGGGACGCATTCGGCGGCCGTGATCGTTGCCTGCGGGATGCGCGCCTTCGCGAGCTGCGCGCACGGACAGCCGGTACTTGTTGCGGACTGGGCGATGGATAATGCCGACAGCATACTGAATGCCGCCGCCAGCGAGAATGCAGCGATTTTAATCATGACAAAAAATAAAATGGCCCGGGTAGAACGGGCTTTTACGCAAAAAGTCTCTTAACGCACTAACCATACTCGTCAAAAATGCCGTAATTGGGCTCCGAAGGCATACGAACACGGGAATGTGCGTTTTTCCTATTGCACATGAATTTGCTTCCGGTAAATTTGCCCTTTTACCTATTGTCCAGTGCGCCGATGAAACCGAAGTTTGTCAGTATCAGTGAGGAGATTATCGATAGGATCAAAACCGGGGAATTGCAGCCCGGCGACAAGGTCCCTTCGGAAAACGATTTGATCAAAACTTACCGGATCAGCAACACCACGGCGCGTAAAAGCCTGCTGGAAATCGAAAATCAGGGTTGGGCGAGGCGGATCAAGGGCAAGGGTACATTCGTGCTGAACCGCACGGTAGGGCACCATCTCATCCGCACATTAGGCTCCATTAATGCCACCCGCCGCGGCTTTCACGAAAGCCTCATCGCCGAGGGCTTCGAGCCGCATAATGTCGTGCTGGAAAAAACGGTGCTCGACGACGGCATTTCATCCGAAATAGGAGGCAAGCATTTCATCATCGGCGGGCCTGTGCTGAAAGTGCACCAGCTGCGCTATGCTGACAACGAGATCATCAAGGACGAGATCCGGTACATTTCCCTCTCGCTCTGCCCGAAGATCAACCGCATGCCCACGGAAATTTCCTATTTCAAAACCTACGAAACGACCTACCACCTGCGCATCGACGAAGTGAAGCAGACATTGAGCACCGAAATCGTCCAGCCCGGATCGGAAATAGACAATTTCGAGCTCTCCGCGGCTACGGCGATGTTTATTCTCGACAGCGCCGTGATCTGCAAGGACGGACAGGTGGTGGAAATCGAGCGGTCGTTTTACCGGGGCGATAAATACAAGTTCGCCATCAGCGCCAATCCCGATTACCACGATGCCTGAACAGTCGCTCCGACCATTCCACCAGCTATTTATCTAAACTCAAACACTCAGAAATACGGCATAATGCGGTTCACGATCACCATATGCCCGGTTTCGTTCGGGTGGTTCACGGAGGCCATTACTTCTTTCAGTTTCCCGTCTCTGACCAATTGCTGAAATACGACATACGGATCGGCCAGGCCGGTTTTGTACTGCTTAGCCAGTTCGCGGATCTGTACCACGTACGGGTCGAGCGGGTTGGCGGGGTCGGCGATGTTGATACGCTGATCGGGGGAGGGGGTGAGCAGGATCACCGGAATGCCTTTGGCCTGCGCGGTTTCGATCATTTTGGCCCAGGATTCTTTGACTTTGTCCAAAGGCGAAAAGCGGTCGTTCAATGCGTAGTCGATGAAAAGCAGCTCCGGTTTGTGGGGCAGCACGTCTTTTTCAAACCGCGCCTGCCCGCTGATCGCATTCTCGCCGCCAATGGCCGTCACGATCACATTCACGACGGCGTAAGGATACTTCGCCTTCAATGCTTTCAGGAAGAGGTTGGGGTACGATTCCAGCGTATGCACCTCATGGTTTTCCCAATACCCCGCCGGGACGGAATGCCCGTGAAAAACGACATTGATCGTATGGCTTTTCGGCCATTCGGTCTGCAATTCCTGTTTTAGTTTTTGCAAATACTGGCTGCTGTCGGCGACCTGTGCACGGGTTTTAGTGTTTACAAAAAGGGCCAGCAATGCGATGCTGTAAATTTTTAAGTATCTCATGTTCAGTATTATTTCAAATAAAAAGCATTACCACGCTACCGTCAACGTGCCGGTGACGTGCTCGGCTACGAAATGCCTGCCCAGCTTCGGATCGCCTTCGCTGACTTTGATCCGGCCCGTTTTCCAGGGATAGGCCGCATTGATATAAGCTTCGAACTTTTCCAAACTAATGTGCTCCGGCGCGTAAACCCGCACGGTAGCACCCTCCAAGCCGCTTACTTGGAACCGTTTGTCGATGTCCTTCACGCCCGAATGCAGCTCCTTGTAAGAAACGATACCCTCGTTTTGCGTCACGAAAATGCGGCATTCGCGGTTCCAGGCTGTCGGCAGGTTGTACACCGAATGCCCGGCATCCAGCTTGGTTTCCAGTCCCAGCAGCAAAGGCGCGCCCTGCGGGAACTTGAAGCGGTCGGTGATGGTGCTGTTGGGATGATAACCCGAGAAAATGAACGCGTTATGGCTCCGCGCGATCGTCAGCACGGGGCTTTTCACGGCGGGGTTTTCCTTTTCGATCACACAATGCATATCGAATGCGGCCAACGCATAGCGCATCAGCAGCGGGCCGGTGAAGAATTTCGAGGGGTCGTCGGGGTTCAGCAGCTTGCCGCCATTGAATTTGCTGGAATTGGTGCCCCGGATATACACCACTTTGCCGCCGTTCCAGTCGTTCCCCGTGCGTACCCACGCCACATCCCGCGCCTGGCCGGCGGGCACCTGGCCGGCGGGCACCTGGCCAGCTGGTGTCACGGTTGCCATAAGGCGGGTATTGGGGTCATTCGGGTTTGCCAGGTTCGTGGCGATGCCGCCGCCCGAAAACAATGCTTCATGCCGTACCACATTCGGGTAAGCCGTGTTAAGCCGGTCGCCTTCATATTGGCCAGAAATCTTGAATTCCCCTTCCAGCGGTGTGCCGTTTTTCAGGTTTAGTAATTCCAAAAACGCCTTTCCGGCGTGACCGGCGGGGCCGTATACCATTAATTTTCCCCCATTTTTGACAAAACCAATCAGTGCCCTTTCCAATGGGGAATCCGCATCCGGTACCACGCTGACGAGGATGGATTCCTTGAAAAAGCCCGGCTTGCTTTTCAGCACACTTTGAAATGCGTTGGTAGAAACGACCGTATTGAGCGGCAAACCATTGTTGATCGCCTGCCGGATAAGCCAGTCGCCGTAATAGATTTCGGGGAGGCGGTCCTTGTAAGCAAACGCCCAGCGGTGGTATTCCTCAAATGGGTACACCCACACCAGCGGCCCCGGCGCAGTAGGAGCGTCGTAGCGGGCTTTGAGGATGTGTGGCGTCACCTCGTCGGGTACCTGCGTGGGCATATCGCCGTGGGTGTCGTCGATGCTGAGGAAGCTCAGGTGCGAAGGGATTTTGACCTCGCCCTTCGCATTAATGCGGCTGACGGACATCGGCAGGTAAATATCATGCGCCTCGCGGCCGTAGCGGTCGAGCCAGGGGCTGTTGAGCCACCACGGGTCGTGCGTGTAAAAGCGGAAGAGGAAGCGCTCGTCGGGTAGCTCGGCCATACGCGACATGTACCCCACCATTTCAAGCCCGAAATCGCCGTCCAGGGCGGCCCAGGGCGAGTTAGGCGGCGGCAGCATGTTTTTGTCGCGGTAAATGGCTTCCAGGTTCACGCCGTCGCGGGCGAGGTCGGTGCCGGTGGAAAGATTGGTGCCGCGGGTCTGGATCTGCACATCAGGGTTTTCGGCCCGGAAATATTTCCAGAAGCCGGCGATCTTGTCCTTCGTATCCGCCAGTTTGGCTTGGTCGAAACCCTTGCCGTCGAAGATCGCGCCGGTCGACGACCAGCCTTCCACGCCATAGCCGAAGCCATTGCTCAGCCACAGGAAATCAAACCCCATATCCTTTAAAAAATGCCTGCTCTGCCTGCCCAGGAACGTCCCAAACCGTGTATTAGCCGGGATGCCTTTGGGAAAACCCGCATAAGCCTCGCTGTCGGCATTGAGCACGGAATAGCAGCTCACCATGGTATTATGCCCCATCGCGCTGCCGCCGAGGATCTCCCGGTGTTTTTTGTATTTAAAATCCGACTTCGCGAATTCAGGACCGGGATCGAATGTCTCGCCGACCAGCACGGGCTTGCCGGTCGCTTTGCGGCCTTCTTCCTTCAAAGTTTGCACAATGAATTTCAGGTCGCCGTAGGTAAATGCGGGCGGGTTATCGAGGTAGAGATAGGCCCGTTCGTGAATGGACAGCTCCTTCGGCCCCGAATTCACGGCATGTTCGGTATTGGGGTTACCCATGTATTTCGCCCATTCGAGCGGCTGGGTGGGTGTGCCCTTGTAGTCGAGGATTTCGGAGCCGTCGCTCGTCCAGAGCATTACCGATACCGTGTCCGCATGCCGCAGCATCGACGACCATTGCATGAACATTTCCCTGGCCACCTCGCGGATGTAGGCCTTGTCGTTCTTTTTGAATGGTTTCAGCGAAACTTCCAGGGTAATATTATTGAAATTCTTCCCTTTCAAAGTTCCCAGCTTGTTTTGGGCAGAAAGCGAAACGCTGGCAAGCAGGCTCAGGCAGGATAATGCGAGTTTTAATTTCATGGTAAAAAGGTCAGGTCGGCTACTGTTTGAGGGTAGTATAAATGGCTACGCCTCTCGGTGGCAGCTCGTCCGTTATGCTGTTTGTTACAGATTTAAATTGTTTATCAAAAGGCAAAATGGCTGGCGCGCCTGCTCCGGGTATCTGCGCGGGATCGTACAGGCACCGGCCCATACGGGTGCGTACGGGTTTCGAAAAACCCACGGTAAACTTCCGCGCGGCATGCGACGCATTGACGACCATCACGGAAGTGCCCTTACCGGAAGGACTCGTCGCGACCACATAAAGGCTATCCGCCGACCGGGTTTTGAATGCCGGCGTAGTATCCCGCCCGCCCAGGTAACGGCTCATCATGCTGAATGCATACCAGGCCGGGTAGGGCGTGCCGGCGTCGGGAAGGTCGTCCTGCGGCGACCGCACGAGGCCCCAGCGGTGGACGCCGTTGTAAAAACTGTCCTTATTCGTGACTTTGGAAGCAGGATATTTCTGGTCAAAAAGAATCCAGAGCAGCGAACTTTGCGCGCCTGCGTGGGTGAATGCGGCTACGCATTGCGCGAGGTAATTGCCGTAATCGGGCCGGAAACGCACTTCCTCCGTAGGCTTGCTTGCGCCATATTCGTCGATCCAGAAAGGTTTGCCGGTATGGGCAATTTTAACCTTCCCGGCCAATGCAATCTGCTTCCAGCCCTCGTATTCCAGCGGCGGGTTGGTGCCCGACTGCCTGCCATTGTAGCTGTGCCAGCTGTAAATGTCGATGATGTCGTTCATTTTGCCCGCGCTCCAACCTACAAATGCCGCGGTATCGGTGCTCCCGCTGTTGGGGCCCACCAGCTGCACGGCCTTCCGCAGTCCCGATTGCTGTAAACGGCGGTGAATGGCCGTGCCGACGACATCATAATATTCCGGCGAACTCATACCCTCCGGCTGGTTGCCCGAGCGGTAGTTGAGCGGCTCTGTGAACAGGACGAGGTATTTGATATGGGTATACCCTTTTACTATAATGAGCTGATGCAGCGATGCATTCACCCATTCCGCAAACCGCGCTGGGTCCTTTTCCGGGTCGGGTTGGGCCTGGTCGGCGGGGATGCGGGTGTTATGGTAAGTGTCGCGGGTAAACCACCAGCCCGCTTGCAACGCCACATCCACATGCAGGGCCTTCATTTGGTCGAGCCAGGCGTAGAATGCCTGCATACGCGGGGTTTGCCAGTTGAAATCGTTGTACAAATTGTCGCCGCAGGCCCAGTCGGGGCGGTACCAGGTGCGGGCTATTTTCAGGTCCATCGCCTTCACCCGGGCAAATTCGGCTTTGCGGTCGGCCTCGGTCATCGGTTTTACACCGGGGTCTTCCATGAATGAAAACCCGTGGTACACCGCATTCACGCCTTTGAAATCAGGAATTTGAACTGAATCGTTGTACACTTCCAGCCTCGCTTCGGGTAATGGCGGCGCGGTGAAGCTGCTATACACCACCGCGCCCAGTATGCCCCATATCCAAAGTAATACGCCTCTTACCGGCTTGTTCATAAATGCATTGTTTACCATTGTTCAGACGCGACGTGTTCAAAAGCATTTCCGCGGCTCAATATCCCGGGTTCTGTACCAGCTTCGTCGTATTATTGATCTCGCCTTGCGGTATCGGGTAGCGGTACATCCGGTCGCTGAACACCCGCTGGGCTACTATGAAGCGCTCGTAGACCGCGCCGGTGCCACTAGTGGATATCCGCATCCCCGATACCGGCGCAGCGAAGTCTTTTTCCCCCGTTTTCCATCTCCTTACATCAAAAAACCGGTGTTCCTCGAAAGCCAGCTCCACGCGCCGCTCGTTGCGGATGCGGCTACGCATCTGGTCTTTGGACAGCCCTTGCGGGAGCACGGGCATGCCTGCGCGCTGGCGTATTTGGTTTACCGCGTCGTACACGGTTGCGTCGGGTCCGGCGGCTTCGTTCTGGGCTTCGGCGTAGTTGAGCAGGATTTCGGCGTACCTGAATATCACCCAGGGCCGGCGCACGGTCGCATTGGTGGTCTGGTTCCAGCTCGCGGCCTCGCTGAGGAATTTGCGCATGTAATAGCCGGTCTTGGTCGCATTCACGCTCACGCCCAGGCCGTCCTTGCCGCCCGCCATCGTATTCACCTGCGTGCCTTTGAAAGTGGAGCCATTGTAAATCACCGACCAGCCCAGGCGCGGGTCACGGTCCTTGTAAGGGTCAGCCGCATTGTAGCCCGACTGCGGATCGGTAACGGGCAGGCCGTTTTTCATTTCGTAGGCATCCACCAGCTCCTGCGTGGGATTGGTGAGGCCTAATGCGCCGTTGTAGCTGATCGGCGCATTGTTGGTTTCAATGTCGTTGCGCAGGTTAGCGGCAGTGGCGAAAATCACTTCTGCGTTGTAGGCGGCCGTCGAGAAATTGAAAATGTCGGTATACTTCGGCAGTAGGCTGTGCGCTTTTGTATCTATCAGCTCTTTCGACGCGGCTGCTGCTTTTTGCCATAATGCGATGTCGCCGCTGGCATTACTGAGCGGGCTGGCGGCATAGAGCAATGCCCTGGATTTCAACGCCAGCGCCGCGGCTTTGGTAGCGCGGCCTTTGTCGCCAGCGCCGTATTGCGCGGGCGAGAGCGGTAGCTTCACGGCAGCCGAGTCGCAGTCTTTCAGGATCTGGGCCAGGGTTTCTTCCGGCGTGTTGCGGGGCAGGTCGAGGTTGTCGTTCTGGTTAAAAACATGGTCGGCGATGATGATGCCGCCGTAGCGTTTCCAGAGTTCGAAATGGAAGAATGCGCGGAGGAAAAACGCCTCGGCGCGGAGCCGGGGAATGTCGGTGAGCGGGATAATGTTGGCGCGGTGGGCGTTTTCGAGGAACAGGTTCACCTGCCGGAGGCCATTGTAATTCGTGGCATAGCTGTCGTCCAGCGTCCGCAGTGAGCTCCACGTGCCGTTGTTGAAAATGTTGATGTCCGAATTGAGGTTTGAGTTCACGGCCTCGTCGGAACCGGCCGCGAGCATGGCGCCGCTGTACCGGTTGTAGCCCTCTTGCAGGAAATTGTAGCCGCGGTTGAGCTGTCCACGGGCCGATGCATTGAGGTTCCAGAACTGGTCTTCGGTCACCGGGCCGTCGTAGTAGGGAAATTCCAGGAACCGTGATTCCTTGCATGCGCTCACGAGCAGGGCGAGGATCAATGGGATAATGGCTTGGTACCTTTTCATGGTTATCATCAGGATGAATGGTCAGAATTTGAGGTTAATGCCCGCCGTGATCGTCCGCAGGTAGGGATAGGCGTTATAGCCCGCGAAAGGCATTTCAGGGTCGATATCCATGTGGGTTTTATTGAAATTAAACAGGTTAAACCCATTGGCATACACCCGCAGACTCCTGATCCGCAGCTTGTCTGTAATGCCCTGGGGAATGGTATATCCCAGCTCCACGGATTTGACCCGTAGGTAATCGCCCGACCGCAGCCAGAAATCCGAATCGGCCGTATTATTGCCCCGGTCGGAAATGCCGAGCCTCGGGTAGGGTGCTGCGGGATTGTCCTGCGTCCGTGCCTGAGGGCTGAACTGGTTGATATACCCCGTATTGTTTGACCCCGCCATGACGAGCGAACGGACCTGGATCGTACGGCCGGTAACGCCCTGGCCAATTACATTGAAATCGAATGCGCGGTAGCGTGCGCCGATGTGGAAGCCGTAATAGGCATTGGGCGTGTCATTGAAATCGGTCATCACGCGGTCGTAGTTGTCGATTACCTTGTCGCCGTTCACATCCCTGTACTTGATGTCGCCGGGTTGGAGCTTTCCTGCGAAGCGCTGTACGGGGCTTTGATCGATCTCTGCCTGCGACTGGAAAATGCCGTCCGAAATGAGCATCAGCTTGCCGTAATCGGTCACACCGGCAATGTTGTGGCCCGCCTGTTTCTGGTAGTCAAGCAAGCCCGCCGATTCGTTGATGCGCAGGATCTTGTTTTTGGCAAAAGTGTAGTTGCCCCCCAATGATAAGGTTACCTCGCCGAATGTTCTGGTGAAATCAATGGAGCCTTCAAAACCCCTCAAACGGGTTTCGCCGTCGTTAATGCGGTAGGTCGTCAGCCCGAGGATCGACGGGTTAATGGGCGCGGTCAGGATGTTTTTTCTTAACTCATTGAAATAATTGGCATACAAAGTGACGGTGTTTTTAAACAGCGTGGCATCCAGCCCGATATCCGTCTTGTAAGCCGATTCCCAGGTAATGTCCGGGTTAGGCAATATATTTTCCGAAGCCCCCGCCTGGGCCGCGAAGCTCGTCCCGAATGCATAGCTGCCATTGGCCGGACTGAACAGATAGGCATACGGAAACTTGCCCGCCTCGCCCGTCGCATTGTTGCCCGCCTTCCCGTAAGAAGCCCGCAGTTTGAGGTAATTAATGGATTTGGCGTTTTTCAAAAACGATTCTTCCGAAATCACCCAGCCCGCTGCCACCGCCGGAAAGAAGCCGAACTGCTTGCCTGGCATATAGTTGTCGGCCCCGGTATAGCTGGCCACGACGTCGGCATAATAGCGGTTGTTGAAACCATACGAAATGCGGCCCGAAAAACCCTGGCGCTTGTCTTGCAGGCGGGTAGGGTTGAAGGTCACGGCCTGCTGGTAGCGCACCGTCGCTTTGAGGTCGTGCCGGCCGAATGTGCGATCATAGTCGAAGCCCGTCCAGAGTTCGTTGGTGCGGACATTGTCGGCGAAGGTGGCGGCCAGGTAGCCCAGGGGCGTAGACGTGCCGAAGCGGGTGAGCGTCCCGCTGGCGCCTCTTTCGTAGACCTCGTATTCCTGGCTGCGGCCGCTCAGGTACCGGCCCGAAATGTCGAACGTATAAAACACATTCGCGCTCAGGCCCGGCAGCCAGAAATCCAGTTGATGGGTCGCATTCAATGTGCCGAGCAGCACGCGGGTCACCTCGCTGCGGTTGCCCTGCGCACGCAATTGCGCGAGCGGGTTGGCGCGGAAGAGGTTGCTGCCGCCGTAGGAGCCGTTCTCGTTGAGCAACGGGAATGCATTGGCCGGTGTGTTGAAAATGGTGCTGAGAAAGGTTGCGCTGGTACCGCCCGGTTCGCGCCGGTCCTCGATCCGCCCGCCCATATCGAGCTGCACGCTCAGCAATGGCGTTACCTGAATATCCAGGTTGGTACGGAGGTTGTAACGGCGATAGCCCACGTTGGAATTGAACATTGGCGCGTCGGCATGGTCGTACAGGCCGCGCTGGTCGAAAAAGCTGAGGTTGGTGAAATACCGCACGGCTTTGGAACCGCCCGAAGCCGTGAGCACGTGCCGCTGCACGAATGCGCTGGATTTCAGGAACTCGTTCACGAAATTGTTATTGGGGTATTTGTACGCGTCGGTACCATTGCGGTAGCCATCGAGCTGTTCCTGGGTGTAGAGCGGCCCAAACCCGTCGTTTTTCAGGGCCTGGTTGTACAGGTTGGCGAAGTTGTAGGAATCCAGCGGCTTCATGAGCCTGGTCGGTTGCTGTGCGCCCATTTGCATATCGTAGGAAAACCGCGTTTTGTCCGCAATGCCTCGGCGGGTGGTAATGAGCAGCACACCATTAGCGGCGCGGTTGCCATACCAGGCCAGCGAAGCCGCGTCTTTCAATGCGGTAATGGACTCGATCTCGCTCAGGTCCATGTCTGAAAAATCCCGCGCGACCCCGTCCACGAGTACCAGGGGTACGTTTGCGCCTGCGAAGGACGTGCGGTTGCGGATCACGATGGTGGTCTCGTCGCGACCGGGCTGGGTACCGGTTTGCCACACATTCAGTCCGGGTAATTGCCCTGCGAAAAGGTTGGTCAGCGAGCTGGCGGGAATCTGCGGCAATACATTGGCTTTCAGCGTCGATACCGATCCGTTGATTTCCCGGTTTTTACGCACCCCGAACGGAATGAATACCTTGTCGTCCGTGTCCGCCACGGTCACCTGGACCGTATCGGTCGCCGTGCCGGCTGCCGGCACGGTATCCTGGGCCATTGCCCGGCCCGAAAGCACCGCGAGCGTCACCATCAGCCCGCGGATCGTCTTATTTATTTTCATAGTTAGCCTAAGGTTGAGGTGGGTTACCAGCCGGGGTTCTGTTCCAGCTTTTTGCTCTTCTGCACTTCGCTGCGCGGGATGGGGTAGAGGTGCATATGGTCTTCATACACCCGCTGGAACGACGCCGCCAGCTCCACTTTGGAATAGGTAAATGTGCCGTCGGCATTCTTCACCACATTCATCCCGTACATCTTCTGCGCCACGAGTTCTTTCCCTTTTTTCCATCGCATGATGTCATACCAGCGGTTATCCTCGAAAGCCAGCTCCACGGCGCGTTCGTTGTAGATCCGGGCGCGCATCTGGTCTTTGGTGAGGCCGGTGGGGAGATCGGGCATGCCTGCACGCTTTCGGAGCTGGTTAATGGCGCCGTACACGCTCGCATCCGGGCCGGAGGCTTCGTTTTTCGCCTCCGCATAGTTGAGCAAGATCTCGCCGTAGCGGAAGAAAATGAAGTTTACAAAAGCGGTTTGCGTGCCGGGTGTTTTGTATACTTCGGGCCACAATTTTCTGGAATAATACCGGGTAGCGGTGTACGACGAACTGCTGGAACTGTAATCCGCGCCGCCATCCCACATTTGCATTTTCCGCTCCTGCCAGGGCGCGTCGTTGTAGAGGATGTTGGCATAAAAACGCGGATCACGGTTGGCATAGGGGTTCTTCGGATCGTAGCCGGAGGTCGGATCGGTAATAGGCAAGCCATTTTTCATTTCATACAGATCCACATGGTTTTGGGTAGGATTGTAAGTGCCGATACGCCCGCCCGAGCCCGGCGACACTACCGACAGGATGGCCCAGTCCCAGGTCCGCGGTCTTTTGATTTTGATGAGAATGTACTCGTCGGTCGTACCATTGCCGGCTGGCGAAAGCAGCTCCTCGTAGCGCGGGTGCAGCTTGTATTTGTTCATATCCATCACCTCCTTGGCCGCATCCGCCGCTGCCTGCCATTTGGCCGGGTCGCCCGAAGCATTGTGCAATGGGCTGGCCGCGTACAGCAGCAGGCGGCTTTTGAGTGCCCGCGCTGCACCGATCGTCGGCCGACCGTAATTCGCCTCGTCATGCTCGGTGGGCAGCAGCGAAACAGCCTGGGCAATGTCTGCCTGGATGAATTTTACGCATTCGTCGTAGCTGTTCCGGGGCAGGTCGATATCCTCGGTGGCCGCATAAGCCTTGTCGATGAGCACCACGCCGCCGAAGCGTTTGATGAGTTCGAAATACATGAATGCGCGCAGGTAGTACATTTCGCCCTTGATGCGCTGCGGGTTCTGGTCGGCCGTCCATTTCACCTCGTCGATCTTGGAAAGCATTTTATTGACAATGCGGATGCCGGCGTACAGGCGGTCGTATTGGCCGCCGATGTCGTTGATCGCCAGGGAGGTGAACGCCGTGTGGTCGTGGTAGAGGCCCTTGGAAAGGCTGTAGAGCATCGGGTTGGTCACATCAATGCCCACCGCTTCGTCGGATGCCTGCGCCACGCCGTTGCCTTCATTGAAACGAAGGTAATCGTCGGGCAGGAAGCTGTACGCGTTGTCGGCGTACTGGGCCGCCATCACCGGGTCGGCGAAGACTTTCGCCTCGTCCAGCGCCACATCGGGGGCCACGTTCAGGAACTTGTCGTCACAGCCCGACAGCACGGCCAGCGCGGCGACAAGCAGGGAAAGGAAATGTTTTTTCATCATCATAAAAAAGATGGTTCAGAACTCGATGTTGAGGCCCAGGTTGACAAGCCGGGAGGTCGGGTACACGTTGTAGGGTCCCTGCGGCGCGCGGCGCTGGAAGTTTTCGGGATCACGGTAGAGTACTTTTGTCCAGGTATAGAGGTTTTGGCCCGATACCGAGACGCGAATCCCTTTTACCCCTACTTTTTTCACCATTGCAGAAGGCAGCTGGTAGGCGAGCTGCGCATTGCGGATTTTGAGAAAACGGGCATTGGTAAGCAGGAAATCGTTCGTGGCGTAGCTCATGAAGTTACCGCCGACAGCCGGCTGCAATGCGGGCCAGGTGGCCGTTTGGGCCGTGGCGGGCGTCCACCGTCCGAGCATGTTTTCATACATCTGGTTGCTGCTCAGGTTTCGCTGGTCGAACTGGATATCCGAACTCACGTGGGCCACGCCTTGCAGCATGACGGAGAAGGAAAGGCCTTTGAAACTGAATGTCGGTTCTACGCTGTACGTGTACTCCGGCACGTTGGAATAGCCGATGGGCGTGATGTCGTCGGTCGAGATGACGCCGTCGCCATTGATATCCCTGTATTTGAGGTCGCCGGGAATGGGCTTGCCGAGCAGGTTGGGCAGGTAGCTGTTGATATCGTCCTGCGACTGGTAAAAGCCGTCGGTCACGTAGCCCCGGTACTGGCCGATCTGGTAGCCTGCGGACTTCTGGTAAGCCGGTTTTCCGGCGGGTTCGTCGAGGTTAATGACCTTGTTTCTGGCAAAACTGGCCTGTGCCGTGATGCCATAGCCGATGTTGCCCACCCGCCGCAAATGCCGGAGCTCGATCTCGTAGCCGTGGTTATGCACCTCGCCGTAGTTCAGGCTCGGGTAAGCCTCGCCATAGGTCGTGAGGCCGGATTGGCGGTTGAGCAGGATGTTTTTTCTCGTTTCATTAAAAATATCGAAGTTCAGGGAGAACATATCGTTGAAAAAGCTACTCTCGAAACCGATGTTTCGTTTGGTAGACGTTTCCCAGGTAATGTTCGGGTTGCCGATGCGCGAATGCGTGATCACCGGATAGGTGTTAATGGCTGTTGGCAGGCCGAATTGTGCCGCGGTGTTAGGCTTCACGGCTAGTCCGAGGTTGGCGCCGCCGCCATACACCGTGGAATTGCGGGTATATTCGTCGAGGTACAAAAAGCGGTTGCCGCCGATTTTATCAAAGCCGATCTTGCCCGCGCTACCCCTGATTTTCAGGTAACTGAGCCAGGTAACATTTTTCATAAAATCCTCCTTGCTTACCGTCCAGCCTGCCGACACCGCCGGGAAAAAGCCGTAACGCTTGCCTGAGGCGAAATTTTCCGAACCATTGTAAGCCCCGTTGAACTCCGCGAAATATTTATCCATAAAACTGTACGTCACCCGCGCCACGAGCCCCTGCGAGGCATATGCGGGCTGCGCGCCGATCACCCGCCGCGCCTGCCGCTGGAACAATGCGAGGCCTGTTACGGTGTGGTTGCCGAAAGTGTTGTTGTAGTTCAGGCTCGATTGCAGGTTGTAGGCAATGGTACCGTCATAAGTAGCCACTACCGCCCCCAACGGCGTATCCGCGTCGCTGAACGAGCTGTTGCCTTTCACGATCTGGTCGGTCTGTTTGTTAATATAATAGGAGGTAAAAGTACCCTGCTGGCGGCGTGTGGCGATGAAATAGGCGTCGTAGGCATACTGTGTGCGGAACGACAGGCCTTTCACGAGCTTGTGCAGGTCGTAGTTCAATGCGAGCGTGCTTTCGATGGAATTGTTCTGCTGGATATAGTAGCCGCGGCGCGAGATCCAGCCGAGCGGATTGGTGAGGTTCACACCCGCATTGGGATTTTCCATGAAGCGGCCGTCGGGCAGGAACGGCTGGTAGGCATAGGCCGGGATACCGTTCACACGGGAAAGCAGGTATTCAATCTCGGCATTGGCATAAAAAGGATCGCCGGCGGGGGCGTAGCGCTCTTCGAGGCGGCCACCGAGTTTTACGGACACAGTCAGGTCCTTGCTCAATGTCAGGTCCAGGTTCGAGCGGAAATTGTAGCGGCTGTAATTCGGCGAGGTGGAATAGCCGTAGGGATTGTCGAATTTTTTCAGAAAACCATCCTCGAACAGATAGCCTGCCGAAACGAAATACCGCGCCACGCTGGTCCCGCCCGATACATTGACGTTATGCTGGGTTTGGGGATAAAATTTGCGGGTAATGTAGTCGAACCAGTTGAAATCCGGGTATTTGTACGGATCCGAATGGTCCTGGAATTTCTGCAATTCCACGTCGGTGAATGCCGGGGCCTTGCCTACGTTTGCATTGGCTTCGTTGAGCAGGCTGGCGGCCGTGAATGCATTCAATGTTTTGGGTAAACTCGTATAGGTTTGTAATGCCACGTTGCCCGAATAGCTGATGCGCGGCTTGCCTTCCTTACCCACTTTGGTCGTCACCAGAATGACCCCGTTACCGCCCTTGATCCCGAAAAGGGCCGTCGCCGAGGCGTCTTTGAGGACAGACACCGTTTCAATCTCGTTGGGGTCGATGTCGCCGAAACTCTGGCGCTCGGCCCCGTCCACGATGATGAGCGGGGCGCTGTCGCCGGTTGTGGCCCGGCCGCGGATGAATATATCGGCCTGGTTATCACCCGGTTTGCCGCTGCGCTGCACGACGAACACCCCCGGCATCCGGCCGGTGAGGCTGTTGGTAGCGTTGGCGGTAGGCGCTTTCAGGATCTCGTCCGACTTCACCGAAGCCACCGAGCCCGTCAGCGTCGATTTCTTTTGGGTACCATAGCCGACGACCACCACATCCTGCAGTTGCTGCATATCCGCTTTGAGCGTCACGTCGATCACCGAGCGGCTGCCCGGCTTCACCTCCTCGGCCATGTAGCCGATGAAGCTGATCACGAGGTCGCTTGTGGCCGAAATGGTGATTTTGTACATACCGTTACCGTCCGTGCTGGTGCCGTTGGTCGTGCCTTTTTCCGCGATGGTCGCGCCGATGAGCGGCGTATTGTCGGTGCCGGAAAGCACCTGGCCCGTGACCGTGACCCGCCCGCCCGACTGCGCGAACAGCTGCCGGCAGGGCAAAAAGAGCAAACACAGCACAGCCCACCGCGCACAAGGCGGCAGCTTTTTGCATAAAAAGTGTTTCATAAAGGTTCGGATTTACTTTTTGATTAAAAGGGTATGGCTTACTGGTCGATCACGACGGCTTCCAGGCCAAGGTAACCGGCGATTTTGGCAATGGCGGCCGCGTGGTGCCCTACGCCCAGTGCGAAATGATGGGTAGGGCCTTCTTTCATCCATTTTTTCAAAAACGTGCGCACGTCGGGCTTGAAAAAGCCACGCGTATTGGTATTGCCGGTGGGCGGGATGGGGCCCTCAACCGACTGTCCCTCAGCGATAATGAACTTGAACTTGCCGTCGAAGGTAGAGTTGATACTCAGCATCGTAATAGGTCCTTCCTTGATCTTGAACTCCACGCCCGCGCCGAAACCGGGCTTGCCGTGGTACTTGGTAAGGCTGCGTAAAACAGGTTTTCCGTTGGCAATCGCGACATTATGGGGGCCGTCGTGGCCTACGAGTACAAAACCCTCTTTGAAATCCACCGGGTGAAACTCCGCAAAGCTACCGCCTATGCCTAAACGTTCCATGATGAGCATGGCGAAGCAGGTTTTCAGATCCGACTCCCCGCACATCGGGAAGCCCGCGCCGGTGAGCAGCGAGTTGCCGACGATGAGGTTGGACATCACGAGCCGCGTTTCGCTGTTTTCGGGACCTTCGTAATAGTAGGCGAGGCCATCGAGCTGTTTGGCTTCCACGAATTTTTCCAATGCGACCGTCACGCGGGCGGCGGTTTCGAGGTCGGTATCGCGGAGTTTTTCGGAAATGGGATCCGAAACGGGGTCGGGCGTATCGAAAAAGTCGAGAATGCGCTCCTTCATGCTTTCAATGTCGGCCCGCTCCGTCTGCTGGTACTGCGTCACGATCTCGTGCGCCTCGCATTGCACGATGTGCGCGCCGAAATGGGCGGTAAACATCGTCGAATCCGAATGCATATCCAGCATGGCCTCGATGGGATGACCGATGTGGCCGATGCGGGAAGTGCGCAAATCGTGCAGGACGGCGGCAATGCGGCAGTATTCTTCGATCTCGGCGTCGGCCTGCGGGTCGTCGTACAGCGTGCCGATGATAATCTCGGGCACGGGCTTGCCCATACGCGCGGCCACGCCCGCAAACTCGGGCAGGGAGCAGATGTCGTCGTTGTACAGCTGCATGTAGGTGGACGCCCTGCTGTAATCCATCGCCTGGTCGGGCTGCAAGGCCACGAGTACGATGGGGACATTCAGGTTGCGGATAATGGCACCGAACGTGTTGGAGGTCGCGTAGGTAAGCATATCGCAGAAAATCAGGTCGAGGTTGGCCGCATTGAGTTTCGGAACGAGCTCGTAAGCTTTCTGTACCGTATCGATCAGCCCGAAATCGACGAGCTCGGCGTGACCTACGGTTTCGATTTTTTCGATGAAAACGGCCTGTTTACGGAGCATATCGTCGAGCAGGCCATCGAACTGGCTCCAATATTTGAAATACCCGACCCCAAACACGCCGATGCGCGGTTTGGTAGGCTGGCGTTTCCGGATAATGGCTTCTTCGGCAACGTGATTTTCGTTCGGTAATGGATTTTCCATGAGTGACTGAAATATTGTTTTTTAAAGTTTTAATCTTAACGCACTAAGTTATTCGGGCAACAGTTTTTCCCTTTTCGGGTTTTGCTTAAAAATAAAAAATACTAATCGGTGATTTCCGCAGGTGCTGCAATGGCCGCGGGCTGTTCAAAAAGTGGCCGGAGCCTGGGAATCAGTACGATAAATGCGATGAACGCGATAGGGTACAGCAGTCCCGAAGCGATCCAGAGCGGCTTGTATGAATAGTCCTCCACGATTTTTCCGATCATCGGGTTCAGAATGAGGCTGGATAATGCGCCCGCCGTGCCCGACAAACCCACGACGGTAGACGTCGCCCCCGGCCCGAAAACGTCCGAAATGGCCGTGATGTAATTGGTGATCCAGCAGCCGTGCGCGAACATATACAGCGCCATGCAAGCCACCGCGATGCCGACCGACGAGGTAAATTCCGTAAGCGGTACTGCTAATGTCAGCGCCGCCGCACAACCCATGACGATCTTCCGAGCGCGACCGGTATCGATCTCATTTTTAACTAACTGGTCCGAGAAAAATCCGCCGAGGATATTGGAAATGCCCAGCGACAGGAACGGTATCCAAAACAGCTGTCCAATGCGGTCGAACGGCACGTGGCGCACGTCGCTCAGGTATTTCGGAATCCAGAACATCATGAAATACATCACCGGGTCGAGCAGGAAACGCATTAGTATGAATACCCAGGTTTCGCGTTGTTTTAAAATCGTTGAAAAGGGTACCTTCAGATTGTGGTTGAATTGAGATGTATTTCTGGGACTGGCATCGTTCTGCATGATGCCGTCTTCATTGGTTCCCGGAGCAGACCGTTTCCACGGCAAAAGCAGCCATACAATCACCCATATGCACCCGATGATTCCCGGCACGACGAATCCCGAGCGCCAGCCGTAACTGTTGGAAAGCCAGATTGTCAGGGGCGGTGCAACCACAGCCCCGATTGCCGAGCCGCCGATGGCGATGCCGTTGGCAAAGGCCCTTTCTTTTTTATCAAACCATTCATGCACCGTTTTCGCCGCGCCCGGAAAGCACGCGCCTTCGCCCATGCCCAGGAAAAAGCGGAAGGTGAGCAGCTGCGGCAGGCTCGTCATCAGGCCGTGCAGCGCATTCGCCACCGACCATAACCCCACCGCGATACCCAGCCCTTTCCGCGCCCCGATGCGATCAATGAGCCATCCGCCAACGGTGAACATCAATGCGTAACTCATTAGAAAACTTGTATTTACCCAGCCATACTCCACATCGCTGAACCCGAATTCCTGCTGAATGCGGATCACTGCGATGGACAACACCTGCCGGTCGAGAAAGCTCAGACCGGTCGCGATGAAGACGAGGAAAACAACCCACCAGCGGACGTAGTTTTTCTTCATGATAACTTAACGCACTAACTTAATTTCTGTCAAAAATAAAATAGGAAAGTACAAAAAGCAATATGCAGTGAAAAAAATGTGGGAATCTTTTCAGGATAGTGCCAAACTCCGCGATTTGGCGTATTTTTAAAAAATCATTCGAAATGGATGTGATTTCTTTAAATACTTTATGAATATATCGAAAATAGTAAAGAATTGCCTGGCGGCGGGCTTTATGACCCTTTCGGCTAGCCACGCGGATGCGCAAACCCACGCTCTGACCAGCTATGTTAACCCGTTTATCGGCTCCGAGGAACACGGGCATGTTTTTGTGGGCGCTAATGTGCCTTTTGGAGCGGTGCAGCTGGGGCCGACGCAGATCGGGCGGAGCTGGGATGAATTTAAGGGGTGGGACTGGTGCTCGGGTTACAATTATATCAGCCGGGAAATCCTTGGTTTTACGCATACACATTTGAGCGGCACGGGTATCGGCGATCTCAACGACCTGATGATCGTACCTGCGAACGGGCCGTTGCAACTGCGCCCAATGCAATTTGAAAAGCCCGAAACGGGCTATGGATCGCTTTTTTCCAAGCAATCGGAGCAATGCCACCCGGGTTTTTACCAGGTACACCTCGACAAATACGATGTGGATGCGAAGCTGACGGCCACCGAGCGCGTGGGCATTCACCAATACCATTACAAGAAGACCGACAATGCGCATATCCTCGTGGACCTGGGCTTTGCGATGAACTGGGACAGCCCGGTGAGGACATTTATCCAACAGGTGAACGACTCCACTTTCACGGGTTACCGTTTTTCGACCGGTTGGTCGAAAGATCAGCGTTTGTACTTCGCTATCCGTACGTCGCAGCCCATCCTGAAAGCCGAATTTTACAGCGACAGCGTTTTGCAAAACGGCCGGAAAGTAGAAAGCAAACGCGCCAGCGCCGCCCTGTTTTTCGATGCCGGGCGTAACCCGGACATGACGCTGAAAGTGGCATTATCGCCGGTGAGCGAGGAGAATGCATTGGCCAATATGGCTGCCGAGGCGCCGTCGGGTAATTTCGAGGCCTATCGCATCAAGGCCGATCAGGTTTGGGAGAAATCATTGGGCGCCATTCAGGTAGAAGGCCGGAACGATACGGATAAGCAGCTGTTTTACACGGCGCTTTATCATATGTTTCTCGGCCCGACGCTCTTCAACGACGCCAACAACGACTACCGCGGCACGGACAAGCAGGTTTACAAGAGTGCGCCATTTAAAAACCTCACGACGATGTCGCTCTGGGACATTTACCGGGGTTGGGGACCATTCATGTCGATCGTGAAGCCGGGCCTGGTGAAGGACATTGCGGGATCGATGCTGGCCATTCACCAGCAGCAGGGACGCTTGCCCGTTTGGCCGCTCGTGGGCAGCGAAACGGATTGTATGGTGGGCAGTCCTGCGATTATCATCCTCGCGGACGCGTTCGGGAAGGGGCTCATTCCCGCCGGCCAGCGCGAGCAGGTTTACGAGGCGATGAAACACACCGCGCAGCGCGACTCGATGGGCCTGCAATACCTGAACAAGCTCAGCTACATTCCGGCCGATAAAATGCACGAATCCGTAGCCTGGGCCATGGAATATGCCATCGCCGATGCCGGCATCGCGAAGGTAGCCGCGACATTGGGCAAGAAAGCCGACGCGGCTTATTTCACGAAAAGAAGCCAGCTCTACAAGCTGTATTACGACAAGCAGACGGGCTTTTTCAACGGTCGTTTCGAAAATGGCCAGTCCCGCCGCCCGTTCGATCCATTCTATTCGGTGCCTGTGACTTCCGACTATACCGAGGGCAATGCGTGGCAATACCTGTTCCTGGTACCCCAGGACGTGCACGGGCTGATCGGATTGCTGGGTGGCGAAAAAACATTCAAATCGCGGCTCGACAGCCTCTTTACCGTTTCTTCGGAGCTGCGCGAAGGTACCGCGCCGGACATTTCGGGCCTGATCGGGCAGTATGCGCACGGCAACGAGCCGAGCCATCATATTACCTACCTCTACAACTACCTGGGAGAGCCGTGGAAAACGGCCGATCTGGTGCGCGAGGTAATGCAGAAGTTCTACAAGCCTACGCCCAACGGCCTCAGCGGCAACGAGGATGTGGGCCAGATGAGCGCCTGGTACGCGTTCAGCGCATTGGGCATGTATTCGGTAAACCCGATGGAAGGGAAATACGTTTTCGGCTCTCCCTTGTTCGACTCGGCTGCACTTAAACTGGAAAACGGCAAGACATTCACGATCAGGTCGAAGGATAACAGCGCGCAGAACAGGTACATCCAGAAGGTCGAATTCAACGGCAAGCCCTATCCTTTTACCTACATTCGTCATTCCGACGTAATGGCGGGCGGGGAGCTGGTGTTTTATATGGGTGCTACGCCCGGAAAGACGTATGGCGTGAGTGCGGCAAGCCGGCCGTGAAATTGGTTTTTTGTATAGCTAATAATAATCGAAGGGCCTGCAAATCATCAGATTGCAGGCTTTTTCTATGTTGCGGTAAAGCGGATTGGATTATTTTTCAAAATGCCTGGCATCGGTACTGGTGGTAATATAGGTCCACTGGCCGATGACGCCTTTGCTGATGGTTAGGAAAAAGGGGCTAGCGTAGAGCGCTACTTTTTAAGCCTGGATTCTTCCAGGTCCAGATTATGTTCAGCATCTCGTATCACATCTTCATCGAATTTGTTTTCATCATCGATGGCATGCAGGCATGCTCTCTGCATGGCAACGAGTTCAATCATGATTTTCTTTTTTAGCGCTCTGGCCGAGTCGCGGTCATCCTGCGCCGGATCTGCGAAGGCGATCGTTCTTTGAAGTTGCTCCATCATGCGTTTCACCGATCCGTAGTTACGGATTTCGGAGTGGTAGTGTTCTTTCATGTAGTCCACCGACCGCCTCGCCAGGTGCAGTCGTATCATTTCCATTTGCTGTTCAACGGACAGGTCCTCTTCGACTTCGCGTACCTGGAAAAGCCGGAGGACAATGGGTAACGTTAGTCCCTGAAAAACGAGTGTGACCAGTATTACGATGAAGGTAATGAACAGGATCAGATTGCGGTGCGGGAAAGCGCTGCCCTGCTGCGTACTTAGGGGGATGGTCAGTGCCGCCGCAAGTGACACCACCCCGCGCATTCCAGCCCACCCCATCACAAAAGTGAGCCCCCACCCCGGACTATTTTCCCTGTTTCTCACATTCCGGCTCAGCATACGTGGAAGGAAGGTTGTCAGGTATACCAGAATAATCCTGACCATAATGGCGGTAATGCTAATAACAAGTCCGTAGCCAATCGCTTCCCGGAGTGAATAAGTATCCAGGCCGTCCACGATCGTCGGCAGTTCCAGGCCGATCAGGATAAATACAAACGCATTCAGCAGGAAAACGAGCATGAGCCATATTTCCCGGTTTTGTAGCCTTGTCTGATAGTTGAGAAAATCCTTTGCGTGGAAAGACAGGTAAAGGCCTCCGCTCACCACCGCCAGCACCCCCGACCAATGAAACTTTTCAGCAGTGACATACATCAGATAGGGAGCCATCAGAATGATCGGGGCGGTAATGCGCGATGATCTTGCCCAATAACGAAGTACCAGGTATATGAGATGGCCTACGACAAGGCCAATGGCCGTTCCCATAAATGCCAGGACTGCAAACTCGACGACGGCCTCTTTGAGCGTGAAATGGCCTGTCAGCACGGCAATAGTGGCAAATCGGAAAACGGTTAATGACGCAGCGTCATTGACGAGGCTCTCGCCTTCCAGAATCGTCATTCCGCGCCGGGGCATCT
Organism: Dyadobacter beijingensis DSM 21582; assembly: GCF_000382205.1. Lineage (GTDB taxonomy): Bacteria > Bacteroidota > Bacteroidia > Cytophagales > Spirosomataceae > Dyadobacter > Dyadobacter beijingensis. The sequence goes on along the minus strand of NZ_KB907789.1, from coordinate 149,011 downwards.
CAAGGCCTTTCAGAACGGAGCTTGCTGCAACCGCATCGGGTGGTGAGATAATCCCTCCAAGCAAGAAGCCCAGGGCCAGCGTAAAGCCGGGAATGATGGCTACCGATAAATAGGCGATGACCAGCGACGTGGAGAAAACAAGTCCGAAGCCCATCGAGAAAATCGACTCTTTTCTTGCCCAGAAATCTTTCCATGACGTAGTCCACGCGGCTTCAAAAAGCAGCGGCGGCAGAAATATCAGGAAAATAATATCCGGGTCTATGCTGATGTTGGGGACAGCGGGAATCAGGGAGATAATCAATCCTCCCAGTACGAGCAGGATAGGGTAAGAAATTTTCAACCTTTCGCTCCATAGATATAACAGGGCTATAAAGAAGAACAGGATCAGTACCAGTAGCAGATTTTGATGGACCATCTTTAAAGGTACACATATCAAAATCAACATGGTCATCACAATGAAATCGCGGACGCTGAAAATGGGAAGTAATGATGAAAATCAACAGGCACCCATTCCCCGCAAAATCGACCCGAAGACTGCTGTAAACCCGTTGGTATCAGTTATATTGTAACAGGTTGGCTTTGGATTCATTGCCGGTGTAGTAACTGAGTTTATCGATTATGATATTGTATATCAAATACATGGTTAGCCTGAGGTGTAAAATGATGGTGGAGCAAGAACTGAAAAATCTGGGCTTGCATTATGTGGTTGTGGACCTGGGAAGTGTCGAGGTGCTCGAAGATATCACGTTCGGGCAGCGCGAAGCACTCAAAAGGAATCTGCTCAAATCGGGCCTGGAACTGCTGGACGATAAAAGGAGTATTCTGATTGAGAAAATCAAAAATGTCATCGTGGAAATGATACATTACCAGGATGAACTTCCTAAAACCAACTATTCGGATTACATCGCGGAAAAACTGGGGTACGACTACACTTATCTTTCCAACATGTTTTCAGAGGTGAAGGGCATCAATATTCAGCAATTTATTATCCATCACAAGATTGAGAAAGTGAAAGAGCTGTTGCTCTATGAGGACTTGAACCTCACGGAAATTTCTTACAAGATGCATTACAGCAGCGTAGCGCACTTGTCCAATCAATTCAAAAAGGTTACAGGCCTTTCTCCCACCTACTATAAAAAACTTCGGAGAAAGCGCGACAGTAACCTGGAGAACATATGAGGCTGGTTGGTCGTCGCGGAGAAAGTAGATTTTCCGTAAGCGATAATCAGTGATCAATGTAAGTTTTCTATTCAGTTGTGTAACAGTTACTGGCTCGCCGGTGCCGACCTTTGTACCATATGATTCGAAAGGGGTTCGATATGTGGCTGGTCTGTCAGGCACTATCCGGGGCAGCATGTTCCGGGTCATTCCCACCGTCAAAGCATAGCATGTTCCCGCATAAGCGCTGCACCCGCTGCTGCCTACTAAACTGATTACTATGAAAACGCAAAAAGCATCGTTCAGACTGGCGCTGATCACTTCCCTGGGCCTGTGTTTGGGGCTGTGGCTTACGTCCGGCAAAAGATGTCGTATATGGCAAAGCGTTCGGCTGAACAGGCGAGTGCCCCGAGGTGCAGTGGATACACTGAACAGAGTGACAAATTTCAAGCGTCAAGTCGATAAAATGGTCGCAGACCTTCCGGCAAAACCACGTGGTAATATAAGCAGAGCCCGGGCGTAAAGCCGGCAAGAGGACAAGCATTCAAATAATCACACTTAATGGAATAACATGAAAACGAATGAAGATTTGCAAAGGGATGTTTGCGATGCAATCAGATGGGAGCCATTGTTGCGAGAAACAGATATTGGCGTCACCGCGAGAGACGGTGTGATAAGCCTTACTGGCACTGTGGATACCTATGGCAAGAAATCGGAGGCGGAAGAGGCTGCCAGGCGCGTGGAAGGCGTTAAGATGGTGACAGGGCAGCTAAGTGTTAAACCAAAAGACGAAACGACTATCCGCGATGATACCGATCTGGCCAACGAAATACTGAACGCCTATCAATGGACACAGGAAATACCTTCGGATCGAGTTACAGTCAAAGTGGAGAATGGCTGGATAACCCTGGAAGGAGATCTGCAATGGAACTATCAGCGCGATGCAGCGGAGCGGTTGATCGGGGAGCTTCCAGGAGTAAAGGGCATGTCCAACAATATCAGAATCAAATACGAACCGACGTCTGAAATTGACAAGGCGGCGATAGAAAGCGCTTTTACCCGAAGCAGTTCCATCACCCAGGAAGGCATTCGTGTAAGAGTGGTCAAAAGTAAAGTTATCCTCACAGGCACGGTAAGCTCCTGTTACGAAAAAGATGAAGCTGCGCGGCAGGCCTGGAAAGCCCCCGGGGTCGAAATCGTTTATAATGAATTAATAGTTGAACAACATCCTGTGACTGCGGACAGCTGACAGTCTGTTCCCAGCGGTAGAAAATATCCATTTCACACGAGATACAATCATGAAAACCAACAAAATAATAGCTGGCCTGAGCTTAATCCTGCTCGCCTTCCCCTTAACCGCGCAGGTAGTCTCAAAAGACTCCCTTGCAACCCTGAAAGAGCAAAGGCAGATGCTGGAAATCGGCAAAAGGTTAAACGAAAACAAGACGGAGCTGGCCAAGCTCGAAAATGAGCGGGAAGGAAAGGTAGCGGCGGTGTCGCAAACATCCGAGAACGCACAGAAAGCGGCAGATGCTAACAAGCAGGCCGCAGACAAACTCGGGGAGGAGTCCCAGGACCGCAAACTGGCCCGCAGGGCGAACAATAGCGCTGGTTCAGCGAAGTCGGATGCCAAGAAAGCCCGGAAGGCCGGGTATAGTCTGGAAAAACTCGACAACGATATTAACTCTCTGAAAGCGAGTATTCAGGAGGATGAAAAGAAACTGACCGATATGCAGCCTGCCGTACATCCAGAACCGATGTAATGAAACCGAAGGTTGCACAACCTACATCAACCCAATAAGATGAACGAGCCCATAGTTGATAACAAATATTTTGATGGACAGTGTGTCTATGCTAATGTGAACCCCGGCGAGAAGCTGATTATCAGGCGGTATTACAAGAGAATCTACTATTGCCGGGCAGTAGATGGTTCAGATAAGGAATACGCTTTTTTTGAAAGGGAAATATCAAAAAGTATTTAAAGTCGTTCTGGATGCCCGGTTTCGAAACGACCAACGCACTACTTAAAGAAAACAATGGGCAATTCTGTAAGCGATTTCGAGCGAAATATCCCAGCGATCAAAACTGTGAATCCACAGTCTTTTGGCGATAGCATGGTGGTGGCGCCCCATCCTGATGATGAAACATTGGGTTGCGGCGGCACTGCGGCTATCATGCTCAAATGCGGTATACACGTGGATTTTGTCTTTGTCAGCGACGGTACATTATCGCATCCCGGCTCGATCAAATATCCGGCTGCCCGGCTGAGGGCGTTACGTGAACAGGAGGCCCTTCGTGCGGTAAAAATATTGGGCGGAAACGAAGACGATACTACTTTTTGTGCCTTTCCCGACCGGAATGTGCCCGCGCGTGAAAGCATTTATTTCGAAGCCGCTGTACGCTATCTGTACAGCATTTTGACAATAAAGAAGCCCAAAACCATATTCATTCCATGGGAGAATGACCCGCATCCCGACCATCGGGCCACCTTTCAGATCGTCACTGCGGCAGTTTCGAGCTTGACAACACGACCTTCCCTGATGCAGTATCCGGTCTGGTTTTGGGAAATGGGAAACCAGGAAGACGTCGCGATGATTGGTAAAATGCAGGTTTGCGCCGTGGATATCAGCGCGACTTTGCCCGTTAAACTCGCCGCGTTGAAAGCGCACGAATCGCAGGTAACAAACCTGATCGACGATGATCCTCGCGGCTTCCGGTTGTCGGACCGGATGATCGCCCATTTCAACCACGGCAGGGAAATATTTTTTCAAAATCTACATGACCAGGTCAATGAATAACCATAAAAAAACGCTCGACGCATCTTATTTCAATGCGCTTTACGGCAACAACCAGGACCCCTGGAATTTTGAGGGAAGCGACTATGAAAAAAACAAATATGCGCAAACAATGCTGATGATCCCGGACGATGTGTACGCACGCGTTTTCGAGATCGGCTGCTCGAATGGCGTGCTCACCGAAATGCTGCAAAACCGAAGCCAGAGGCTCCTGGCGGTAGATTCCAGTAGAGTGGCTGTGGAAAATGCCAAAAAAAGACTGGAAAAATATCACCATGTAATCGTCGTAGAGATGGAAGTTCCGAGGGAATTTCCGGCGCTGAAATTTAACCTGATCCTGCTGTCGGAGGTAGGGTACTTCATGGTAGCGGAAGAACTGCTTGCATTGCGCGATAAGTTGATCGCGGCATTACTGCCGGGCGGACATTTACTGATGGTACACTGGACGCCGGTAGTGGAGGAGTTCCCGCTGACGGGCGATCAGGTGCATGAATTTTTTATCGAAGAATCGGATGAGTCAGGTCCTTTGGATCACCTGAAAAATAGAAAGGAACCCGAGTACCGGATGGACCTGTTCAAGAGAAAGCCGGTTCCTGCTTAGCGGAAATCCCGCAGCTGATCCCGTGAATTTCCTTTTTCAAACCTGAAATAGCTTCTACTATGTCGACCTGCGGCCATCTCGCCGACCAGCCTGCTAGGCTGAGCTGCTCTTCAAAGTCCTCCCAAAGTCTGCCGAAATAGGTTGCATTCTGCAACTGGTGCAGCATCCAGCCGGGGTCGAAATCCAACAGCGTCGATACTTTTTCCAGCAATTTTTCGGCATTCGCCTGACTGTTCCAGATTTCGCGAAGTAACTTTCTGGCCCTGAGTTTAATCAGCAGCGAACCCACCGGCTCGACCATCAGCGCGTGTTGGCTGGCGTTCATTTCTCCCCATTGTTTAAGCTGGATCGACAACCCAAAATCCACCCGGCCCACGATTCTGTCGGAAGTAAAAACCTGCACATACGGACTAAGTCGGATTTTGGCGTCGATACGGATCAGGGATTTGTGAAATGCCATGTCTTCTAAAAATGGGACCACCGGCAGTCGGCCGGAGCGGTCGTAAATGCCGCAGGTCACGGCAAAACTCGCCCCGAAACACTGAAAATGCCTTGGCCAGCGATCGTTGACAATCGGGTCAACCAAATCTTCCAGTCGCGAAACCAGATGCTTATACGTTATATCCCGCAGATAATACAGCCTGGAAATACTTTTTGCCGGTCTGGTGAAAATGCGCCCACCGACCACATCATTCCCATTGCCGATTTCTTTTAAGGTCTGATAAATCCAGTACCGGTCCACCTCGGAGTCGCTGTCCGTGCTCGCGATCACACCCGACGGTTTTCCGATGCTGATAAATCTTTCGTACGCCGCATCCATGAGCATCCGCCGTACCGTGCCGATGTGGGCTACCGGGGCAGGTAATTCTATGTTTTCGATATGCAGGTTAAAATCGGGGTAACTTGTTTGGTAAGCCCGCGCGATCCCGACCGAACCGTCCGTACAATTATTAGCCAGCAATAATACCTCATAATGACTATCAGCTACACGCTGTCCGTCCTGCTCGGATTGCATGCGAAGCGCTTCCAGCGTCCTGGCCAGGTTTTCCTCTTCATTACGGACCGGCAGTATGACTGAAATCTTTAGTGCTGGATTAACTTCTTGATTTTTAAAAACTTCCGGAAGGAATGCGAATCCGGTTTCTGGGTCTGTAGGGCAGTCGTCTGTCATTTCAATGATCTACATTTACCGTTTATTCAAGTAAAATCCATGCCATGCCGGAAATCGGGCGGATTCGTTTGTAGCAGGTATGATAATGTTAGGATAGGAGCACTCACCGATCCACGCCACCCATGACCAATGACGCTCTGCGGCCGATTCTGAATCAGCTTAAACACTTTGCTGCCATTAGCGACCAGGAGGGAGTGTTTCCGGAAATGGAATTCAAGCTTTTAAGAAATGCAGGCCTGCTGCACATGTTCCTGGAAAAACACCCGCTGCGGTTCAGGCCAGGGCAGACCGCCGGGCTGCTCGACACGCTGAAAATGATAGGATCGGCCAGTTTACCGGCGGGACGTATTTTTGAAGGTCACGTCAATGCATTACAACTGATCGACCTGTTTGCCAGCCAAGCCCAGAAAGATTTTTATTTCAGCCAGGTTTTCGAATCCCAATCGCTATTCGGGGTATGGAATACCCAGGATCGGGACGGGGTGAAGATAAAAGAGCTGGGCAATGGACAATACCAGCTCGAAGGTTCGAAGAACTTTTGTTCGGGCGCCGGGGCCGTTGCTTGTCCGATTATCACGGGGGAGTTATTGCAGAAAGGTACAGAAAACAGGGAGTCCGGCTGGAAGTCCGGCTGGAAGCCCGGTTGGAAGCCCGGCTGGCAGATGTGTGTAGTACCCGCAGAAAAGATGAAAGCGGTACGCACCGACGGTACGCTTTGGCGGCCATTGGGTATGCGTGCCTCGGTAAGCTACAAAATGGATTTTTCGGGAATCGTCCTTGACCAAACCGACCTGATCGGCCCGCCGGATGCCTACTACCGGCAACCTTATTTTTCGGCCGGAGCGGTGCGTTTTGCAGCCGTACAGCTGGGTGCCGCCCAGGCGGTGCAGGAAGAAACGCATCAGTTTTTAAGGGAAAATGACAGGGCAGATGATCCTTTTCAAAAAGCGAGGACCGCAGAAATAGCTTGTCTGGTAGAAACCGGAAACCTCTGGATCAAACGCGCGGCCGCCATGACCGACACCTGGAAATGGTCGCCCGAGCAGAACGACAAATTGGTAGCCTACATGAACCTCACCCGAACGGTCATGAATGAAATCTGTCTCAAAACACTGGCATTGTCGGAGCGCTCCGTGGGGCTACGTGCGCTGATGCAGCCACACCCGCTGGAAATGATCCACCGCGACCTTACCACGTATCTCAAACAGCCAGGCCCGGACGCAGCACTCACTTCCGCCGGAAACTATATTTTGGAACAACAGACAGTATCGTCACTATGGCAGTAGTTCTGCGGCCGGGCAACGACCCACCGCGATGGCTATATTCCCTTTCGCCATCGCGCATTCAATATGTAAGTGATCACCGGATTTTACGAAATTTTCCCTGCGTAAAGCGCCCGTTTCCGTATCCCAGAAGAGCGCCTGGTAAATTCCGTTTCCGAGCCGTGGTATAGCTATGTTTACGTACTGCTTCTGCGGTTTCTTCCGGGCCTTTTTGTTTTCTGTTAAAAGTATCCAGACGATCGCCTGATTTGCATCGCCGCAGCCAAATACGTTCGCAGCGGGCGGGTCGCACAAAATCTCTTCATTTAAATTCACTCTCTTAAAATTTCCCCAATCGATGAACGCTGTAAATTCTGAAAGGTTTCGTTGCGCCCGTCGCATACCGTGCGTAAGCACATGCGGATAGCGGTAGGGCCACCGCATGCCGCCGCCCGCGGCCCCGGACGCAAAATGCGCCCATTGCATATGCAGGAAGTACGCATCGTCGAAAGCTTCGGGCAGCCCTCTTTTGTTTCTTCGGAAATAGGCGATCGGGCCGTGCTCGCTGTCGAAAAAGGGTCGGCCTGGCGGAACTAGTTCCAACGCCTCCCGGACCATCCGTGCCGTTATCAAAGCTGCTGAGGATGTATTTTTTGGATAGTCGATCGTCCCGGCGTGGTAGAAATGCGTAGATGCAAAGTCAAGCAGCGGATGCTGGAATACCAGCGCATTCATATCGTGCCGGTTTAATATGGGGGCAAAAACAGACACGGTTTGAGGATGGGATTTCCGGTAGAGCTGCACTTCTTTTTTCCGGATATGGGCGCTGATTTCTGCTATATACCGCGTTAGTTCCTCCATGTTCCCGCCCGCGTGCAGCGGGCTGATCTCGTTCCACAGATCCCAGCCAAACAAAGCGCCGCTCCCGCCCCACCGCTCAATAAAAAACGTAAACCTTTTCTTGACCGCATTAAGCATTTCCGGGCAGCTCAGCCACTGCCGTTTGCTTTTGCAGGGGCCGCCGGAAAGCTGGCTATAAGGATGAAATTTCCAGCGCCTGGCCATCCAGAAAGTATCGAATGGCGTCAGCAGGAGCCGGATTTTGTATTTTTCGCAAAGCGCAAAAAGGTCGTCCCAGAATTGTACCATATTAGGCTGGAACCGGCCAACGGGTTTCTCGAGATAGCGGTGCTCTGTCTGGCAATACTCCATCATCATCCGGATGCACGTGACGCCGTGCGAAGCGAGCCAGGCCATATGGCCTTCCACTTCGCCCACATTGCTGCGCTGGAACAAGCCCTGGAAATCGGGCCAGGTAATCGCATCGTTCTGCCCGATCGGGTGCCAGTTTTCACCATTTTCATCCTGAAAATAGGCGCTGTTTTGGTTGACCAGGATCCAGGGGAGCGGAGCCGAGGCAGGCGGCCTGTCTTTGTTCGAAAATTGAAAATTCATTTTATAGACCAATATGGTAAAAGTGTCGGCGCAGGGAACGCCTTTTGTAGTAGCACGGCAAACTTAATCATCTGCAACTATGAACACCGAATCCGGCTCAGAGCCAAAATTTAAAACCAAAACATCTCCCAAAGCCGAGCCAGCATTAAACGAACTGTTCCTCGACAGCCTCCGCGACATTTACTGGGCAGAAAACCATTTGGTAAAAGTGCTCCCAAAAATGAGCCAGGCCGCTACCTCGGCGAAACTGGTGGAAGCCCTTGAAAACCATCTTGCCGAGACAAAAGAGCACGTCAGTCGTCTGGAAGTGATTTTTGATATGCTTGGACAAGTGGCAGTCGCCAAAAAATGTGACGCGATGGAAGGCCTGGCCAAAGAAGGCGAAGGGATCGTCGAGGGTACCGACGAGGGCACCGCCACCCGGGACGTGGGTATCATACTGGCATCGCAAAAGGTAGAACATTACGAAATCGCTACGTACGGCGGACTTACTCAACTGGCCAAAACGCTTGGACTCGATGAGGTGGCAGAGATTCTTGCCCAGACGCTGGCGGAGGAGAAGCTCGCCGACGAACTGCTCACAGAGGTAGCGGAAAACGAAGTCAACTATCAGGCAGCAGAAGAAGCCTAAGCATTATTTATCAACAAACATCACCATGGCAAAAAAGAAAGATATATTAGTTCAGGAACAGCCCGCCAACGATAAGACGGAGAACCTGGCACCGCACACCGCCGACGCAACCGGCGAGTTGATGAATACAAACACGGGTTTGCGCATCAACGACGACCAGAATTCCCTGAAAGCGGGAGAGCGTGGCGCTACATTGCTGGAAGACTTCATTTTCCGCGAAAAGATGACCCATTTCGACCATGAGCGCATTCCGGAGCGGATCGTTCATGCGAGAGGTTCGGGAGCGCACGGTGTTTTCAAAGTTTATAAGCCGCTGGCCGAGCTGACAAAAGCCGGGTTCTTAAACGACCCATCCCTGGAAACGCCGGTCTTCGTCCGGTTTTCGACGGTAGCAGGATCGCGGGGTTCTTCGGACCTTGCCCGTGATGTTCGGGGATTCGCCGTGAAATTTTACACACAGGAAGGCAATTTCGATCTGGTGGGCAATAATATGCCCGTATTTTTCATCCAGGATGCAATCAAGTTCCCGGATCTCATCCACGCCGTGAAGCCGGAACCCGATAATGAGATTCCGCAGGCTGCTTCGGCACACGATACTTTCTGGGATTTTATTTCATTGATGCCTGAGTCTGCCCATATGGTTATGTGGGCGATGAGCGACCGGGCATTGCCTCGTAGCTACCGGATGATGGAAGGCTTTGGCGTACATACATTCCGTTTTGTAAATGCGGAGGGTGTTTCCAGTTTTGTCAAATTCCACTGGAAACCGCTGCTGGGCGTCCATTCGGTTGCCTGGGATGAAGCACAGAAGATTTCCGGAAAAGATCCGGATTTTCACCGCCGCGACCTTTGGGATGCGATAGAAAGCGGAAATTTCCCGGAATGGGAGCTGGGCGTACAGATCGTGCCCGAGGAGGATGAGTTCAAGTTCGAATTTGACTTGCTCGATCCGACCAAGCTGATCCCCGAGGAGCTGGTGCCGGTTCAGCGAATCGGCAAAATGACGTTGAACCGCAATCCTGATAACTTTTTTGCAGAAACAGAACAGGTCGCATTTCACCTGGGACATGTTGTGCCCGGGATCGATTTTTCAAACGACCCCCTGTTGCAGGGAAGATTGTTCTCCTACACAGATACCCAGCTATCGAGACTAGGCGGACCCAATTTCCAGGAAATCCCGATCAACAGGCCGATCGTGCCGGTATTTAACAACCAGCGCGACGGCCATATGCGCCAGACCATCAACAAAGGGAAGGCAAGCTACGGTCCCAATAAAATAGGCGATAATTTTCCACAGCAGGCCAAGGCATCCGAAGGTGGCTTTACATCCTACCCCGAACGTATCGATGCCCGTAAAGTGCGGGCGCGGAGCAAAAGTTTCTTCGACCATTTCAGTCAGGCCAAACTGTTTTTCAACAGCCAGTCGGACCCTGAAAAAGACCATATCGTGGACGCCCTGAGCTTTGAGCTGGGTAAAGTGAAAGAAGCGGCTATTCGCGAGCGGATGCTCGGCATTCTGTCGCTCATCGACCAGAACCTGGCAGCGGGCGTTGCATTTGCACTGCGTATGCCCGTTCCGCAGGACCCGGAATTGCCGGTCAATCACAGCATTCCCGCCGATGGCGATCCGGCCGACTATGATTCGCTGATGGTGGAGGGTTCGCTGAGCAAATCGGCAGCACTGAGCATGGCAGGTACGCCCAAAGACAGCATTGCCACGCGCAAGATCGCTTTTCTGGCAGCAGACGGCGTAGACGAAAAATCGCTGATGACGGTTAAGGATGCCCTGGAATCGCAAGGTGCGGTAGTGGAAATCATCGCGCCCCGCCAGAGTTATATACTATCGGACGGCGACACGCAGATTCCCGTTCAGCACAGCTTCCTCACCGCCGCTTCCGTTCTTTTTGACGCGGTTTACGTGCCGGGCGGGACGAATAGCGTGGCTTCGGTGGAGGCAGATGCCGATGCGATACATTTTTTGAATGAAGCGTTCAGGCATTGCAAGGCGGTTGCCGCCGACGCTTCGGCGATACAGGTTCTGGAAGCCACATATTTTGTTAAAAAAATCCCGACGGACTTCTCGGATGAGACGGTCGTGAAAGAAGGAATTGTCGTCACGGACGATCCCGGAGAGTTGGCCGACAAATTTGTCCTGGCGATTTCCCAGCACAGGTTTTGGGATAGGGAAAAAGCCCGGAAAGTCCCTTCATAAAAATAGCAGAGCCGTAGTTTACAAAACTACGGCTCTAATTTTATACAGCATTCAAAAATAGCTACGAAAGGAATTCCAGCGCCTTTTGGTTTCCCTGCTGCGTGGCATGATCGATCACTGAAAATCCCCTGCTGTCCAGAATCGACTTATCCGCTCCATTTGCCAACAGCAATTCGACCAGGTCGTTGCGGCCAAACATCGCCGCAAACATCAGCGCCGTTCCTCCGTTACCGTGCTGCATGTTCAGATCAGCGCCATGCGCAATCAACAGCTCGGCAATATCCCGGTAGCCTTTGAACGAAACGCCCATCAGGGCGGTGTTCCCACCCAGGTCGACGGCATTGACGTCTGCGCCGGATGCAAGCAGTAATCTGGCTGCTTCAAACTGATTATTGTAGCAGGCCACGATCAGTGGCGTAAAGCCCTTTGCGTCGTGCATGTTGATATCCGCGCCCTGACGGATGATTTCCTCAAGAACGGGCACCTCGCCGAGACGGGCCGCATGTATTATAATGTCGATCGTTATTTCCATGAGATTTAATTGAGAGCGCAAAATAAAAGCCGCCTTTTCAGGCAGCCTTTATCATTGAATGAATTTTGATTACGCTTTCGCAGTGTCTCGCAGCGCTTTGATGCGATCATGGGCCGCATTGATATCCTGTGACTGGCGATTTACGATTTCAACCGCATCGAACGGAAGCTGATTGTCCGCCAATGCGTCATGATACGCTTTTTTGATAGCATCCTCGCCGCGTTCGGCCTCAGACAAAATACTGGCACGGTCGCTTCCGCCGAAAAGTGACTTGACATCGATCCACACGCGGTGCAATGCGCCGCTCACACTTTTGTCATCTTCAAGATGTGGTGCCGATCCTGCAATCGCAGCCAATTCCTGTACATTTTTACGGCTTTGCTGAGCGTAACCTTCAAATAATGTTTTCAAATCAATATTCTCATCATTGATATCTTCAATTGCCTTTTCGAAACCGGCTACGCGGTCGTTATTGATTTCAATCAGATCTTCGATGATGCCGGTTGTTTTTTCGCTAGTTGACATTTTGATTTTTAGTTTGTTTTCAGCCCTCACTAGCGAATGTTATGCCACGACAAATGCCGGCGTATCGAAACGGGCAGAGCATTCAACTGAATAGACCAGGGACTGATTTTACACAAACACACGTAATGCTTTTGTAGACCTAATACCCCCATATGAGATTTAGCCGTGTTAAACAATTCCATCATTCATACCGGGCATGCCGAATTTTTTAAGCGCGGCGATATGAGACCTGAAGGCCATGCCGAAAGTTTGATGTTCCATATAATTCAATCCGAACTCCTTTGCCGTTTTTCTGACGATAGGTGCAATTCCCGGATAATGGATATGACATATTTTGGGAAAAAGGTGGTGTTCGATCTGAAAGTTCAATCCGCCGATGTACCAGCTCAGCCATTTGTTCCCGGGTGAAAAGTTAACCGTGGTTTCCATTTGGTGCACAGCCCAGTCTTTCTCGATGACACCCTCCGGATTGGGCAACGGGTACTGGGTTCCTTCCACCGAATGGGCGAGTTGAAAGATTACCGTCAGCATCAGGCCCGCAAAGAAATGCATGAGTAAAAAGCCGGCCAGGATAAAGCCGAAGGGAATGTGAAAAACGACCGTGGGCAGTACGAGAAATATGCCGAAATAGACCAGTTTCATCACGATCAGCCCGGCAAGCATTCCCCGGTTTTCGCGTTTTGTCTGGCGGTTCAACCCGGATTTGATGAAATGGGCATACTGGATAAAATCTTTCAGCAACACCCAGTACAAGGTCAGGATTCCGTAAAAAAAGAACGCATACACCCACTGGAAACGGTGAAAGGGCTTTACCGTTTCGTGAGGCGACAGCTTGATCACGCCCCGGTCTTTGATGTCCTCGTCCAGGTTGGCGACGTTGGTGTAGGTATGGTGCAAGATGTTATGCTGCCATTTCCAGTTCGATACCCCTGCACCGGCGAGGCAGATCGTAAAACCTACCCATTTATTTACCGTTGGATTTTTGGAGAAAGCACCATGATTGGCATCGTGCATCACACTCATCCCGATTCCCGAAATGGCGGCACCCATCACCAGCCACAGTACCATACTGATCCAGAAATCAGGCGCCAGCAATAGTATTGCCAGAAATGGCAGCGCATAGGAAGTCAGCAAGACGATCGTTTTTAAAACCATCCTCTTGTCGGCATACTTTGATTTGTGATTTTCTTTGAAATATTGTTCAACCCTTTTTTTAAGCGTGGGGAAAAAAAGGGTTTTGTCGATAGCGACAAACTTGATTTTGCTCTCTGCATTCATGGCCTTCCAGTTTAAGTCGGTGTAGTAAAATGACTTTGGAAGATACAGGGATGCTAAATCTGCTCTGGCATAGGCCGTTTGATATAAAACGCTGAAAATCAATATTTGTTGTAGAAAATTCTCAAAGAAATTGGAGAATAATATCCATGGTTTTGGAGATTTGAAAAACATTTTAATAAGCTTATGAAAGGGTGATTGCTATGCTTATTGCAGCTACCTTTATCTATGAATATCCACCTGGCACTTAGCCGTCCGACGTTTGCAATTTTTGATACTCACCCCGTAATGCGCACGGGCCTGGCAATTCTTCTCAGAGAAAATTTTGAGGAAGCAGAGGTCGTAGAATCAAAGGATATGCGTGATTATGATCAGAATGCAGGGAGACCGGAGCCTGATCTGGTGATTTATGTATTGCATGCCGATTTTGAAGAGGAGGGATACCCATCCATTTCAGAAATCAGGCAGAAATATTCCGGTTCGCGGGTCATCGTTTATGGGCCGGAAATGCAGCCCGAGGTAATTATCGATTATTTTAAGAAGGGGGTCAACGGCTATTTATCCAAATATGCGGATATGTCGGAAATGCTGATTTGCATCAGGTCTGTCATGGGCGGGAAGCGATATTTGAGCGTTGAGCATATGGCATTCATATTCGAATACCTGATCGCCAGCCATACCCCGCAAAAAAGATCCGACCTGCTCACGCGAAGGCAAAAAGAAGTGGCCGACTACCTCGTACAGGGAATGTCGACCTCTTCGATCGCTGAAAAAACAGGACTTCACCTCTCTACGATCAGCACATTCAAAGCCGCCATTTTTGCGAAACTGGGCATCGATAATGTTCTTGCGCTAAAAGAAATTCTGGGAATGAAAGAAATCTGAATAAACGGGACTTTCTCAATCAATTGCCGCGCTATTATAACACCCCACGTAGACAAAGGAAACTCAGTCGTCGAATAAACAATCATGCGCGTTCCGTACGTATTGTTCGACCGTTACCGAGTTTATTTCTCCTTTTTCAAATGACTTCCTCAGATAGTTTGCAGTGACAAAATGTTTATTTGATTTCGAATAGTAACTATTTTATAATTAGATAGTTAAATGCGAAATATCTCAGAATTTGCTATGTTTTAAAATATATTATAGACATCTTGTTCAATCCTATTTTTATGCATTGAAAAGGAGTTTTAATATAACTGAAATTAAAAACTGCCTTGCCCTCCTGCCTTTCGTTTTTGAAGCAATTCCTTTCATTTTGTTAACCCAATTTAACCCTTCTATGAGAGACATTCTCCCACCAATCTGTTCCCATGCGTCCGGCTAAAAAGCAGCATTGATCTTCATTCGTTTGCAGATCAGTAACCGGCACTGGCGGCCAACGCGATTACCTGCCCATATTACGATCTCCGGCTGCCAGAAATCCTGACTGCCGGTGCTGGATCGGCAAGAACTTCACCAATGGTGAGGGTGGGAGAAGTATGTCCTTTTGTTTTCCTCAAAATCAACAAACTTATGCTACGAAAACTACTTAAATCAATCTCCTCTTTCATCGTATGTGTCTCCATGATCGGTTTGCTCAGCACACAGACAGCTGCCCAGAACCAGATCGTGACTGAGAACGGTTTGGAGGGCAGCCTGCCGTCGGTGTGGGATGTGGGAGATGCCGGGGACTTAACGATCCAGGGCTTCGCTACCGACATCAGCTACAATAAAGGAGAAACCGCTGTTTTTAAAATCAAGACCGATGCAGCAGCCTATACGGTCACGATCTACCGTCTGGGTTACTACGGTGGGACTGGCGCGCGTCTGAAGGGCACGGCCCAGATTTCGGCGGTATTGCCCCAAACGCAGCCCACCTGCCTCACGGATCCTGCTACTGGTCTGGTAGATTGCGGTAACTGGGCCCAGTCGGCTTCGTGGCAGATCCCCGGCGATGCCGTTTCGGGTATTTACATTGCCAAACTGGTCCGCGGGGATAACCAGGGGGCCAGTCATATCACCTTCGTCGTCCGCGACGATGGGAGTAGTGCCGCGCTGATGTTTCAGACCTCGGACGCCACCTGGCAAGCCTACAATGTATATGGAGATAACGGCAACGGAAGGAGCCTGTATACGGGTGCAGGAGGCAAGGCGTCGAAGGTAAGCTACAACCGGCCTTTTCTTACGCGAAGCGGCGGCGGAGGTGGGGGAGCTTATGAGGATTTTCTGTTCAATTCAGAGTATCCGATGATCCGCTTTCTTGAAAAGAACGGATTTGATGTAACCTATACCACCAATGTCGATACCGACAGAAGGGGTGCACTCATCGCGAACCATCAGGTTTTTATGTCGGTGGGACATGATGAATATTGGTCCAAAGGCATGCGGCAGCATGTGACCGCCGCCCGGGACAGCCGTACCCACCTGGCGTTTTTCAGCGGCAACGAAATTTACTGGAAAACACGGTGGGAAAACAGCGTGGATGTGGCCGGTACGCCCTACCGTACGCTGGTCTGCTACAAGGAAGGTGC
The DNA here is from genome assembly GCF_000382205.1 of Dyadobacter beijingensis DSM 21582. Lineage (GTDB taxonomy): Bacteria > Bacteroidota > Bacteroidia > Cytophagales > Spirosomataceae > Dyadobacter > Dyadobacter beijingensis. The sequence continues at coordinate 132,881 of NZ_KB907789.1, read as the reverse complement.
CGACGGAGAAAACCAGTGTAATGGCAAATGCGACACGAGTACCGACGAATGGACGGGCCTGTGGCGGAGCGGTTGCGAGTTTGCGGCTGCCGATGGCTGTAACCCCGAAAATGAATTGACCGGGCAGATCAGCTGGGAAGGCACCACCGGTACGATTCAAGTCCCCAGCGACTACAAGAGCCTGCGTTTCTGGCGTAATACCACTGTGGCTTCGATAAACGACGGCACTTCCGCCACGCTGGCGGAAAACACGCTGGGTTACGAATGGAATCCCGAGCAGGAAAGCTATCGCAGCTCGTACCCGGCGGGACGGATCATCCTTTCGCGCACCGTCGTGGCTGGAAAGACACACCACCTGAGCCTTTACAGGCATTCGGGCGGTGCACTGGTGTTCGGTGCAGGCACGGTGCAATGGGCCTGGGGGCTGGACGACCAGCACGACCGCGGTAGCGATCCCGTGAGTTTGGCCATGCAACAGGCAACCATCAACCTTTTTGCCGACATGGGCGTGCAGCCCCAGACCATTCAGGAGGAACTTACGATTGCTACCGAGTCTGGCGACTTGCAGGCGCCAACGGTCCAGATAACGGCTCCGGCAGAGGCGGGGAGCGTTGCGGCGGGCTCGGAGGTGGTCATTAGCGGCACGGCGGCGGATGCGAACATCGTGGCTGGGGTGGAGGTCTCCGTGAATGGCGGCATCACCTGGCACCGGGCCACCGGCACCAACAGCTGGACATATGCGTGGGTACCGGCAAGCCAGGGCGCAGCGACGGTCCGGGCGCGTTCTTTTGACGATTCGGGTAATATCAGTACGATCGCCGCCACCAACGTGGATGTGACGGAGCCCGGCATACTTCCTTGCCCCTGTACGGTGTTCCGGGCTACCGATGTGCCCGATCAAACCCTGAACCAGGATGGCAACCAGGCGATCCAGCTGGGGATGAAGTTCCGCTCCTCGATCGACGGCTTTGTGACCGGTGCACGTTTTTACAAACACCCGGGTAATATCGGCACGCATATCGGACAGCTTTACAGCAGGGCGGGAGACCTGCTCGCTCAGGCCACTTTCATCAACGAAACGGCTTCCGGGTGGCAGCAGGTCATGTTCAGCCAGCCTGTTGCTATTTTGGCAAACACTACTTACATCATTTCCTACCATAGCGGGTCGGCCTTCTACTCAGCCGCGAATCCTTATTTCGATGCAGCCAGGATCAATGGGCCGCTGAAAGGACTCGCCAATGACGAGGACGGCAAAAATGGGGTGTATAAATATTCGCCGGCGCCTGCATTCCCGACAGACAACTATCAGTCGAGCAATTATTTCGTGGATGTGGTATTTGAAACTGAGGATCGCCCGGATGTAACTCCGCCAACGGTGATAGCCACGGTTCCCGGTGCAAATGCTGCCGGCATCAATATCAGCAGCAATATTACTGTCAGATTCAGCGAAGCCATTGACCCTGCCACTGTTTCAAACGCCAGCATTGTATTCAGCAATGCGGGCCAGGAGGTTGCCGCAAGTATTGCGTACGACGCCGGAAACCTGATGGTCACCATCGATCCCGCCACGGCATTGGGCTATGCTACTACCTACAATGTGTTGGTAAAAGGCGGTGCTGCGGCGGCCCGGATTAAAGACATCGCGGGGAACGCACTGGCGGCCGATCTATCTTTCTCATTCACGACGCAGCCGGCACCCGGACCTTCGCCGAATGACGGGCCGGGCGGGCCGATCCTGGTGATCAGCTCGGTGTCAAATCCATTCAGCCGCTACCCGGTCGAGATTTTGAGAGCGGAGGGTTTAAATGAATTTGCTGCAAAGGATATTGCCGAAATCAGCGCCGATCCGGGCCTGCTGAACAGCTACGATGTGATTGTTTTGGGAGAAATCGGGTTATCGGGGGACAATATTACCGTTCTCACCAACTGGGTTAATGCCGGTGGGACGCTGATCGCCTTCAAACCTGCGGCGGGCCTCGCGCCCCTGTTCGGCATCACGCCTGCGGGAGGGACCCTCACCGACAAATATTTGAAAGTTCAGACAGCGACCGGTCCCGGGGCAGGCATTGTCGACGAAAGCATTCAATTTCACGGAACCGCCGATCTGTACACACTGAATGGTGCTACCAGCATCGCAACCCTCTTTTCCGATGCCGGAACAGCCACGCTTCATCCGGCGGTAACGCTCAACAAAGTGGGGGCAAACGGGGGCCAGGCAGTCGCATTCACTTATGATCTGGCCCGTTCTGTCGTTTACACGCGCCAGGGTAACCCCGCGTGGAGCGGACAAAAGCGCGACGGGCAGGAGGGACCGATCCGTTCGGATGACCTGTTTTACCCGGATTGGATTGACTTCAACAAAGTAGGCATCCCGCAGGCCGACGAGCAACAGCGCCTTTTGGCTAACATCATCCTGCAAGGCAACTTGCATAAAAAGCCGCTGCCGCGCTTCTGGTACCTGCCCCGCGGATTGAAAGCCGCTGTGATCATGACCGGGGACGACCACGGAAATGGTGGTACGAGCGCAAGATTCGAAGAGTATGTTACCAAAAGTACGGCCAATGACCAGCAGGCAGTCGACAACTGGACGGCCGTGCGGGGAACATCGTACATTTATCCCGGAACACCGATCACCGCTGCTCAGGCAGCGGCATTCCAGGCGCAGGGTTTCGAAATAGGGCTTCATTTGTCTACCGGCTGCAATAATTTTGACGAGAATTCGCTGAGAGGGTTTTTCAGCGATCAGCTGGCCCAGATGTCGGCCGCATTTCCCGGCCTTTCGCCCACCATCACCCACAGGACGCATTGCATTGCCTGGAGTGACTGGGCCACCATGCCCAAGCTGGAACTGGAAAACGGGATACGGCTGGATGTCAACTACTACTACTGGCCTGGACAATGGGTAGGCAACCGCCCCGGAATGTTCACAGGCTCGGGTATCCCCATGCGGTTTGCAGACCGGGACGGCTCGCTGATCGACGTTTACCAGGCCACAACGCAGCTCACCGACGAGTCGGGGATAGATTATCCGGCGCACATTGCCTACCTGCTCGACAATGCGACGGGCAGCAAAGGTTACTATGGCGTTTTCACGGCCAATATGCATACCGATGCCGCCAGTTCGGCGGGATCCGACGCGATCATCAGCGCGGCGCAGGCCCGACAAATTCCCGTCATTGCCGCCCGGCAAATGCTTACCTGGCTCGACGGACGGAATAACTCTTCGTTCGGTGCGGTGAGCTGGACGGCCAATGCCCTGCAATTCGACATTGCTGCGGCCGCCGGTTCCAACAATATGCAGGCCATGGTGCCGTCGGCCGCCCAAAGCGGCCAGCTGACAGGCATCACAGCGAACGGCAATGCAGTGGCTTACACAACCCAGACGATCAAAGGCATTTCCTATGCCTTTTTCCCAGCGAATAATGGCAGCTACATCGCTACCTACGAAGCCGTAGCCAACCAGGCGCCGCAGATCACCAATCTGATTGTGACGCAACCGGCGCCCGGATCGGCGACGTTCACATGGTCTACCGACGAGCCCGCCAGCACACTGGTGTATTACGGTACTGGTGCCGATCAGCTTAACCAAAGTGCTGCCGGTGAGGGAGGGTTGGTTACCAGCCATTCCGTTACGATTACAGGCCTTGCTGCTGGTAGCACGTATTATTTCCGGGTGAGTTCCGCTGACGCCCTGTCGGCCAGTTCAACTTCGCCTGCATCGCCGGATGCACCTTTGAGCTTTGCGACTGCCGCCGAGCCGGAACCCGCCTGTTTTGAAGATCTGACCTTCGAAAATTTCAATTCCGGAGAAACCGGAAGCGGCTCAGCCGTTACAAATGCGGGTGTTACCCTGAAACCGGCACTGAGCGAAGAATTTTCGATCCTGCCTCCGACAGACCAGTGGCAAAGCTTTCCATGGAGCGGGGGCGGGAGCTCGGTTATCACAAGCGGCCAGTTGGTAGTGAATGGTGCCCGCTTCAACACCCAGCCGGAAGGAGCTACCTTGTCGCCCGGCACTTCTCTCGAATTTGTGGGCACTTTCGGCGCTTCATCGTTCCAGCATATCGGGTTCGGGGCCGGTAATAATGTGGATATGTACAACAATACAGCCACCTGGATCATGTTTAGCACCGGTAGCAGTACCAACGTGCTGCAAGCCCGCGTGAACCTGAATGGAGCGGCAGAAAACGTAAACCTCCCCGGAAATTTTAACGGAACCCCGCACCTTTACCGAATCGACTGGAATCCTGCCAACATCCTGTTTTACATTGACGGAGCATTGGTCCATACCAGCAACACGGCCCTGGCGACGCCCATGCGTGTGGGAATCAGTGATTTCTCGGAAAGTGCTCCGGGCGTGAGCGTTGACTGGCTGCGTGTCACGCCCTATCAGCCGTCGGGAACATTTACGTCAAGGGTTTTTGACGGTGGTATGCCAAAAACCTGGGGGGCCGCCACCTGGTCGGCGGGCGTACCGGACGGTGCAAGTCTGCAACTGTTCCAGCGACAGGGTAATGTAGCCGTTCCGGATGCTTCCTGGACTGCATTTGCACCGATCCCGAGCAGCGGTAGCGATGTCGGGGGCTCGTCGCGCTACATCCAATACCGCGCCGACCTCGCCACTTCGAATACGGCCGTAACACCGGTGTTGCAGAAAATGGCGATCGCCTGCGGCGATGTGGTCGTAATCTGCAATGCGGGGACCGACCAGGTAGTTCTTTCTGAGGCTACGGCGTCCAATATGTGCCCGGTCACGACTGTTAACCTGGGCGCCCTGGTAACCAGCGCCGCGCCTGCGGGAACGACGGTTGTGTTCTACACAACGGCCGGTCACCAGGAGGGCACACTGGTTGCCGACCCATCGGTTGCCCCCGTTCCAGGGGTGTATTACGCCTTCTATTTTGACGGCGCCAATGCCTGTTTCAATACCGACAATTCTTCGGCAGTAGTAACCACGACGTCAGTCGACTGTTCCGGCCCGAGCGATCTGCGGCCTTATATGGTGATGGATAATGTGGAATTCACAACGGCCGTGACCACAAATCCCCTGGTTATCAGGATCAGAAATACAAAGATCAATACCAATGCGACCGCCCGGATCTATTTGCAGATTTTTAAACCCACCAGTGCATCGGTCATAACCCTGACGGGACAGTCAGCTGCCGACTGGGTGCAGTCGAGCGTGAACATCAGCTTCTACGAATTCTACACCGATGTGGACATACCGTATTCATCGACGGGAGGTTACAATATAACTGCCTCGCTCACCATACCGGCAAGCCCGAGTAAAGGCGCTTACAATTTCCGGACATTCATAAAGGACAATTCGGGAGGGGAGGTCCCGGCGGGTTACACGAACAACAATGTAATTATCGGGGTGTCGAAACAATAAAATATTCCAACGCATTAAAAACCAGACCTATGAAAATCAGACCAAATATTACATTGTCATGCTTTATCGCTATGATACTTCTTTTCGGGAGCCGGCTTCATGCGCAGGAAGTGAATGCGGCGCTGGCAGAATTTACCCCCGAAGCATTCGACGGGTATCCCCGGAAAGGCACATTTCTGGCAACATTCGGAAAGACGAGCGGAACGGTACCTGCCGGGACTGCACAGGTGATATTTACAATGGTGCCCGAAGTCCCCTGGGATGGCAGGCCGATCATCACGCCTGTCGGCTGGACACTAGCCTCCAATTCGACGCCGACGAACATCCGTTTTACCCTAACCGAGGATTGGACAAATGCGTCAGAGCAGAACCCGGAATGGAATATTCCGGTAACGTCAGTAAGGGGGCGCAGCGACCAAAGCCTGGCCGTCACCAGCCAGATACAACAACTGGACGGCGACTGGACGATCTCCGCACCGCTCACCCGCGTGGCGATCACCGTCGATGACGTGGCGCTTCCCGTAACACTCACCAGTTTTGCAGCAGCCCGTGAGGGGACTACCGCTCTACTGAAATGGACGACGACGGAGGAAACCAACAGCGAAAAGTTTCAGATCGAACACAGCCTGAATGGCCTGAATTGGAATGCCGTAGGAAGCGTGGAGGCGAACGGCGAAAGTGCTGTATTGCTGCACTATTCGTTTGTCCATACCGGGCCGGTCAACGGCGAAAACCTGTATCGCCTGAAAATGGTCGACCAGGATAAAACTTTTGCATACAGCAGCATACAAAGTGTGACGTTTGATGGGATTCAAGGTCAGAATATCGTATTCCCCAACCCGGCATCCGAAAGGATCCACCTCGGGGTAAAGGATATTCGATCCCTGACTTATGTCCGGATTTATGACCTCAGCGGTAAAGCGGTATATTCAGCCAATGGAAAAGGTATTTCAAAAACCATCGACATCAGCGCGTTCGGCAGCGGCTCATATGTGGTGGAGATTTTGGATCAATCCGGCAAGGTCAAAGCGCTAAAAATCGCAGTCATTCAATAGGATCAGTGTGCAGCGCAGGGCACCCTCGATTCGGCTATAACATTTGGTATATTTATAGGATGAAAAATAAGGGCGACAAAATTCCGGACAGCCGCCGCCGATCAATGAAAAGTGCCGGTTGAGGAGATTACCACTGAGGCCGGTGTTTTATATCACAAAAAAAAAAGCGGTAAATCAGCTAAGTATGGGGAAATGGCTTCGGCAGCGGCGAAGACCCCTGTTCCGAAAGACGTTTCCCTGAAAAACGTGAAGGACTTTAAGATCATCGGCCATTCGCAGAAGAATGTCGAGCTTGGCAACATCATCAAAGGCGCCCCGTTATTCGGTATCGATCAGTCGGCCCCGGGAATGCTGATTGCGATGATCGTGCATCCGCCTGCATTCGGAATGAAGCTTTGGAGATCAAAAATGGTAAACCCGTCGTAAACAAGGTTACGTGCGCCGTAGATTGCGGCATCGTCATCAACCCGGATGCAGCCATTAACATGACCGAAGGGGCCATCGTCGACGGTATCGGAACGGCGCTTTTCGGCAATATGACATTCAAGAATGGCGTGCCGGATAAGTAAAATTTCAGTCAATACCGGATGATCAGCCGTTTGAGCTGGGATTGGATAGTGGCGCCCGGTGAAACCCATCACAGTCCCGTGGTCTTCTCCATGCGCTCAATATACCGATCGCCCATTACTTGTAAGTCATTGGCCGCTTCGGCAATCGTGGCAACATCTTGCGCCGTCAGTTCCAGGCTCGCAGCGCCGGTTTCCTTTTTGATCAGGTCGCCAAAGTATTTGGGGGTCAGGTTAAGCTCACCGGCGCAGTAGGCCACCGTGGGCAGACCGACGGTTTTGGGTTTCTCCGACATAAAATAGCTTCCCAGAGCATGATGTTGCCGTTGAAATCGTTGGAAACACCGCGATTGTTTGGAGCCGGATCACTTTGTATGCAATGGTACGCGGCAGCGAAGCCAATACGGAATTCACGGTTACGGAGGTATATACCAAACAGGCCAGCGATTGGAAGCTGCTGGCGCTGACATTCAGCAGCGCGCGCGAGCTCTGTTGACACGCTGGCCCAGTTTTATTCTAAATTTTTGTAGGCCAAGTCTTGAGCTATAATCTCACCATCAACTGAATCATTCACCATGGCGAAAATCACATTAAACATCAACAAAAAGGATTATCCCCTTGAAGCTGATCCGCAGATGCCGCTTTTATGGGCGATCCGCGATCTGGCCGGGCTGAAAGGTACCAAGTATGGTTGCGGCGTGGCCCAGTGCGGGGCTTGCGTGGTGCATTTGGACGGGGAAGCTGTGCGCTCCTGCGTGACCAAAGTGAGCCGGGCAGTCGGCAAGAAGGTGGTGACCATCGAAGGTTTGTCCGAAACAAACAGCCATCCGGTCCAAAAGGCATGGCAGGAAATCGACGTACCCCAATGTGGGTATTGTCATTCCGGGCAGATCATGTCCGCTGCTGTGTTGCTGCGCGAGAAGCCGGATCCGACCGACCAGGATATCGACGATGCCATGGCCGGAAACATTTGCCGGTGCGGGACCTACCTGCGCATTCGCAAAGCAATACATCTGGCTGCCGAAATGCAGAAGAAGACTTCACAGGGATAATTCGCTCACCTTAATCTCACGCTATGAAACGATATTCAAAAAACGGGAAGGGGGATCTCTTTTCGGTCAAGACGGCCACTATTCTGTCGATACTGGTATTCATTATGGCCGTAGGAGCATCGGCATTCCGCAAGGACGATGCGCCGGTGAAAGAAGTTAAATGGAGCGCCGCCGACCGTGACAGCATCGAGTCTGTCAAGGCGTTTGCTACGGTTTACAAAGTACTCATGAGCCCGCGCTGTATGAACTGCCATCCGGCGGGCGACGTGCCGTTGCAGGGTGACGACAGTCATTTGCACACGATGGCTCCCAAACGCGGCCATGATGGCAAGGGCGTGTTTGCGATGAAATGTTCTAACTGTCATCAGGAAACCAATACGCCAGGCCTGCATACGCCTCCGGGGAATCCCGACTGGCATTTGCCGCCGGCGGATATGAAAATGGTATTTCAGGGGAAAAGCGCCCATGAGCTTGCCAAACAGCTGGTCGACAAGAAAAAGAACGGGAATAAGGATATTAAAAAGCTGATCGAGCACGCCGACGACGGATTGGTGCTTGCTGGCTGGAACCCGGGAGAAGGACGGACGCTGCCGCCGGTAAGTCATGCCGAATTTAAAAAGGCCTGGCTGACCTGGCTCAACAAAGGTGCATATGCTCCGAAGAAATAATCTCAAACTGAATCCACCATGGAGAACCAGACATTATCCAGAAGAAATTTTCTGAAAACATCCGGTATGACCGGCGCCGTGCTCTCGCTGGGTTTTTACTGGCCAGGCAATGCCAAATCAGCGAAGATCGTCCATGCCGCCGAAGCCAAAAACTTTGGGGTGGAAATGAATTCCTGGGTGCATATCGACACGTCAGGAAAAGTGACCATTTTCGACCACCGGGCAGAAATGGGCCAGGGTTCCTACCAGGCTGTTCCGCAGATCGTGGCGGAAGAACTGGAAGTGAATTTGAACGAAATCAATGTCGTGTTCGCGCCGGGCGACAATAAGAAATACGGTAACCAGGTTACAGGGGGCAGCTCCACGGTGCGGGGTTCGTATAAAAACCTGTTAAAACTGAGTGCCACAGCCCGTGAAATGCTGATCCAGGCAGCGGCTACGAAATGGGGCGTCGATAAGGCGGAATGCTATGCCGAGGGTGGGCATGTGATTCACAAACCATCCGGTAAACGGTTTCATTATGGCGAGCTGGTGGAAGCGGCGTCCAGGCTGGAAGCGCCCAAAGAGGTAGTTCTGAAAAAACGCTCCGAATACAAGCTGATCGGCAAGCCGCTGCGCCGGTTGGATACGCCGTTGAAAACCAATGGTTCCGCGGTTTTTGGATTGGATAAACAAATACCGGGTATGATGTATGCCGCGGTAGAAAGGAATCCCCGGCTACGCGGAAAAGTGAAAAGCTTCGACGACACGAAAACCAGACAAATACCGGGCGTAAAGCATGTCTTTAAAGTAAAAATGGGTGTTTTTAATACCTATCGGGAAGGGGTGGCCGTCGTAGCGGAGTCAACCTGGGCAGCTATTCAAGGTAAAAAAGCATTGAAAGTAGAATGGGACGATACCGGCTTTGAGCATTTGGATACCGAAGAAATTTACAAACGCCAGCGCGAAGCACTGCAAACGCAGGAGGGATTGGCATTTAAAAAGCAAGGCGAGCCCTCGGAGATCATTGCGAAAGCTGCTAAGAAAATAGATGTTACCTACGAGACGCCCTACCAGTACCACGCTGCGATGGAGCCGCTGAATTGCGTTGCCCATTACCAGGACGACAAGCTGGAAATCTGGGGGCCAATCCAGGCGCCGGAATGGGTGCAGGACTACATCAGCAAGGAGATGTCGATTCCCAAGGAAAAGGTGATTGTGAATATGACCTTTCTGGGCGGCGGCTTTGGCCGGAAGGCTTTCATGGACTATCCGCACGAAGCTTCCGTGATTTCGAAGGAAATTAAGGCGCCCGTTCAGGTAGTATGGACGCGGGAGGATGATGCGACGCAGGGGCCATTTCGTCCGGGCATCACCTATCGCTGCGAGGGGGTTGTCAGTAATGGGGCAATTGATGCATTGAAAGTAAAAATGGCCGGGCAGAATAACGACCATTGGCGGGGTGGGAAGAAAGATACGCCCAACCGCAGCACCTCCGAAGGTTTTTTGAAACCCTATATGGATTCGATCAAGAACCTGGCGATCATGGATATTCCATTTGAAACGCCTATCCCGACGATGTGGTGGCGATCGGTTTACGCCTCCACGAATGGTTTCGCTTACGAGAGTTTCCTCGACGAACTGGCTTTGGAAGCCGGCAAAGATCCGCTGGAATTCAGGCGGGCGCATTTAAAAGACGAGCGGTTGCACAAGCTGATCGACAAAATGGAAGAAGTATCCGGATGGAGAGAACGGAGGAAAGGCGAAGGTTTTGGTACGGCGATTACGGAATGTTTCGCGAGCACGGTGGGTCATGTGGTAAAAGTGTCAAAAGCAACGAATGGCGGCGTAAAAATTGACCAGGTATGGGTGGTGATGGATTGCGGCTGGTATGTCAATCCGGATACGGTACGCGCCCAAGTCGAAGGATCGGTTGTTATGGGACTGGGCGCAGCCACTATTCATGAAGTGAAATTCAAGGACGGCATGGCGGTGGATAGCAATTTCAGCACCTACCAAATGCCCCGCATTACCGACATCCCGCCCATTGAAATACACATTATGGAAAACGACGCGGATGCAGGCGGCGTAGGCGAACCCGGCTTACCGGCATTCGCGCCTGCATTGACCAATGCAATTTTCGATCTGACCGGGAAGAGGATCAGGAGGCTGCCATTTAGTTTGGCGGCTGTTTAATGAATCCCGGCGGACACACCTGGCCGGTATGGAGGCACAATCTGTTTGGGTTCGCCCAGCTCTTGTTCAAATAAGATTTACCTATATGCTGGACCGCGCGTTAAGATAACCCGGGAACCCGATTATGCATTGGGTTCTTTTAGATGTGGTAGTTAACTTTGACCGAAGGATTCTCTTTGGCCAATTTCGTTTATTTAGGTATTAAACACCTGAAACCGCCTCAGGGACTTGAATGACGAACCTTAATCTGAATTTTGGTGGTGAAACGACAACGTACATGGAAGATCAGCGTGTTGGTGATGGCGCTTCTGCTTATTCATGCCTCATTTCAATTATTCGGGCAGCAGCGCCGGTTTGTTCATATCGATGCCCGCCAGGGGCTCTCCCATGCTCATGTCAAGGCAATCTACCGTGACAAAAGCGGTTTCCTGTGGATTGGCACAGAATCAGGACTTAACCGGTTCGACGGATATGCGATCAAGGTCTTTCGGAATGATGCTTCCGCCCCTGCTTCACTATTTGACGATGATATTGCGGCATTATTTGCAATGCCGTCTGGCAAAATGGGCGTTATCACCAGCCTTGGGCCCTGCGTCTACGACCCGGCAACGGAAACTTTTTCGCGGCCCCTGCAAGGTTTTCAGCCTTATTCGGTTCGCAAACCAGCTAATCTGAAAACCGTCGTGCCCGACAACAAGGGTAATTACTGGTTTCTCATGCAGGATGAGGGACTCATTTGTTATAATGAGCAAAGTAAAAAGGCCTTTTCGATCAAGCATTCAGGCCGTGATACCAATTCCATTGCCAGCAACGATGTCACAGCCATTGCTCAGCAAAGTGATAACACTTACTGGCTGGCGCATTCGAATGGGATCGTTGAAAATATCGTCCTGGAAAAGCGGGCCGTCCGGGTTATCAAAAGGCATAATTTCTTTTACGATCGCAGGAGAAACAAAAGCGATAAGTTGCACTGCCTTCTCACCACGGACCGCGACGGGGACGTGTGGGTTTTTCCCACCAACTTCGATTTGGGTATAGCCTATCTGGACAAGCGCCTCGGAAAAGTAAATTATCTGGGCAAGACCTTCGGAAATCCCCGGCTGAGTTCGGATTTGATTACCGGTGTGGTAGAGGACGACAGGGGTAATATCTGGATCGCCAATGGACAAAACGGCATCGATGTGCTGGACAAAAAGACGCGATCGATCACCAACATGCGGTATGCATCGGAAAATGCGAATGGACTAAGCCATAATGCAATTACCACGATGCTGAAAGATGCCGACGGGCTGATCTGGGCGGGAACCTATAAAGCCGGGGTGGATTATTTTCATGAAAATATCCGTCTGTTTCCGCTCGTCAACCGGCGCACAAAGCCTTACGGCCTGCCTTTTGAGGATGTCAATGCGTTTGTCGAAGATCGTAAAGGCAATCTCTGGTTGGGGACCAATGGTGGAGGATTGATCTATTTTGAAAGAAAAACGGGGAAATTCACGACTTACCGTCATGATCCGGGTAATCCGAGATCATTGAGCAGCGACGCGATCGTGAGTTTGTGCCTGGATCATAAAAATCAGCTGTGGATAGGCACTTTTCTGGGTGGGTTAAACAGCTTTGACGGGCGCCAATTTACTCGCTTCCAGCACGATCCCGCCAAGGCTGAGAGCCTTCCGGGGAGGAGCGTATGGGAGATATTCGAAGACTCACAGCAACGGCTTTGGGTCGGCACCCTCGACGGCGGCCTGTGCTTGTTTGACCAGGAAAGCAAAAACTTTACCCGCTATCGGCATCCAGACCAACGTGCGCTTTACTCTACCTACGTTCCCACCATTTTCGAGGATTCCAAAGGAAATATGTGGTTCGGGACTTCGACGGGGATCGACGTATTGAAAAAAACGTCGGGTGCATTGGTGCATTTTGAAACAAAAAAGGGAGATCCGGCTTCTATTGCCAGTAACGATATCTTTGGGATACTGGAAGATACCAAAGGGCGGATTTGGGTTGGCTCCCGGGGAGGGCTCAGTATGTGGGTGCCGGGCTCCGACACTTTCGTGAACTACGGCGAAAAGCACGGACTTCCGCATAATGCGATCCTGTCGATGGCCGAGGACGAAAACGGCCGGCTCTGGCTGGGTACGCCCAGTGGCCTGTCGTGTGCGACCTTTGCTTCCGGTAGGGGGCGTTTGCAGGTAAGCTTCCGGAACTACTCGGAATTGGACGGGCTGCAAGGGAGGCAATTTACGGAAGACGCTGCACTCAGGACGCGTGCCGGAGAATTGATTTTCGGCGGAGCCAACGGGTTCAATATATTCAGGCCGGGCGATTTGCGGGAGAATAAGATGGTGCCCAGGTTGGTGTTTACCGATTTTCAGCTGTTCAACCGCAGTGTCCGCCCCGGGTCCCGGGCTGGGGGAAAGCCTGTACTATCTTCCTCGATCACGACAAATCCTTCTGTTGTATTGCAGGCGAGCGACAATGTTTTCTCTATCGAATTTGCCGCATTAAACTTCATCCAGCCGGGTGGGAGCCAATACAAGTATAAATTGGAAGGTTTTAACGACAACTGGCTCGTTACAGATGCCGGCAACAGGAAAGTTACCTTCACGAACCTCGACGCGGGCGACTACGTTTTCCGTGTGATCGCTTCCAATAACGACGGGCTCTGGAATCAGGAGGGAATATCGCTCCCGATTAAAGTGCTGCCTCCATTCTGGCGGTCGCCGATTGCCTATGCCTTGTATGCGATAGCGATTGCCTTACTGCTGCTCGCAGCATTAAAGCTGATACAGGAAAGGGAACGCATGAAATTTGCGATCGTGCAGACGCGCGAGGAGGCAAGGCGCTCGCAGGAGCTGGATATGCTGAAGACCAAGTTCTTTACCAATGTAAGCCACGAGCTGCGTACCCCGCTTTCGCTGATACTTGCCCCGGCTGAAAAGCTCACCGAGAGGGCCGTGGACAGTCAGGACCGCAAACAGCTGGACCTGATCCAGCGAAATGCACGGCGACTGCTGAACATGGTTAATCAGCTACTGGATTTCAGAAAGCTGGAAGTGAATGAAATCCGGTTTCACCCTACCGAGGGGGACATCATCAGGTTTGTCAAGAACACCGTCTATTCCTTCTCCGATCTTTCGGAGAAAAAGGACATCCGGCTCCTGTTTTCTTCCAATGTCTCCGGGCTGGAAACGTCGTTCGATCATGATAAGCTCGAAAAGATTCTGTTCAACCTGCTCTCGAACGCTATTAAATTTACTTTGGGCCCCGGTGAGGTATCCGTGAACGTCGATGTCCGGGATGCGGATGGCGATTATTTCGTGGAAATCAAAGTGAAAGACACCGGCATAGGAATACCACGCGAAAAACATGATCTGATTTTTGAACGGTACTTTCAGAGCGACTTACCCAATTCGATCATCAACCAGGGAAGCGGTATCGGGCTGGCCATTACGCGGGAGTTCGTCCGCATTCATGGCGGGTCTGTGGCGGTGGAGAGCGAAGTCGGAGAGGGGAGTTGTTTTGTGGTAAAACTGCCTTTGAAGAGGCGTACCGAAGTAATCGCAGCCGGGTTGCCTGACACACCGGGCGAGGTTGCCGTGCGCGCCGAAAGAGACCTGGGAAAACAGGATGCGGAGGGTAAACCGCGCATCCTGATCGTGGAGGACAACGAAGATTTTCGTTTTTATCTCAAAGACAATTTAAAGCAATTTTATTCCGTCATAGAGGCTTCCACAGGCCGGGAAGGTTGGGATAAAGTGCTGGAATATCGCCCGGCCCTGATTGTTTCGGATATTATGATGCCCGACCTGAATGGGCTCGACCTTTGCAGAATGGTCAAATCCGACGAGCAGGTTTCGCAAACTCCGGTAATTCTGCTCACGGCCCGGTCAGACGATGAACAATTTCTTGAAGGGTTCCAGGCCGGCGCGGACGATTATATTGCCAAACCATTCAATTTCCAGGTGCTGGAATCAAGGATCCGGAACCTGATTTCGTCGCGGGAAAAACTCCGCAGCCTTTTTGTAACCCGCAATGGTATCAAGGCAAGCGAAATCAAGGTAACGCCGCCGGACCAGCAATTTCTTCATGAAATGATCCAGGCAATCGAGCGACATATTTCCAATCCGGAATTTACGGTGGTCGACCTTGCCCGGGAACTGGGCGTGAGCCGTTCGCAATTGTTTAAAAGAGTGCAGACGGTTACCGGCAAATCGCCTTTGGAAGTAATCCGCGAGATCAGGTTGCAACACGCTGCCCAGCTGCTGGAAAAGAGCCAGCTTTCCATTTCCGAAATTGCCTATCAGGTCGGGTTCAACAACCCCAAGTATTTCGCCCGTTATTTCAAGGACGTATACCATGTATTGCCTTCCGAGTATTCGTGCGGCAAACGGGAACCGGGCAGCAACTAGTCCGGAAATTTGAATTATTCCCCTGTTTTTTGGTCTTTTCATAGCATTCTGGACTTTTTATACCCTTTATTCGGACTAATCGATACCCTTTAGTACTTAGGCGGTATTCTACCTTTGGTGCAAATAATTCATTCTATTGTTACAGTTGTGCGTTGCGTGCCCGGGCGCTTCGGACTGTGCCGGTAGGTGTCTATTGTAAATCATATGGTGTAACTCCTTAAGGCTAATCGAATGATGGGGAAAATTTACAGATGCTTATGTATTACTGTGCTTATTTTGTTCTCGTGTGTGGTGGCCCAGGCGCAGCGAAGGCAGGTGTCGGGAATCGTAAAAAGTGAAACTGGTAGCCCTATGCCGGGCGTGACGGTGTTGCTGAAAGGAACGACGATGGGTGTATCGACAGATACGGACGGGAAGTTTGCCATCCAGGCAATGCCGGAGGACGTGCTTAAAATTTCCTTTATCGGCTACCTGTCCGAGCAAATCCCTGTGGGAAACAAGACCTATTTCGACATTACCATCCAACCCGATATTGCCACACTTTCGGAAGTAGTGGTGATCGGCTACGGTGAATCCAAACGAAAAGATGTTACCGGCTCAATATCCTCTGTCACCGGGGCTGAAATCCGCAAAACGAACCCGGTAACCTTTGATCAGGCATTACAGGGCAAAGTGGCGGGAATGGTCGTACAGCAAACATCCGGCCAGCCCGGCGGAGGCGTTTCGGTGCAGATCAGGGGTATATCATCGTTCGGATCCGGAGGCCCGTTGTATGTGATAGATGGCGTAATTATAGGCTCTACCGCTTCTATGGGCGCGGGTACCAATCCGCTGGCCGCGATCAATCCGTCGGAAATCGAGTCTGTGGACGTACTGAAAGATGCGTCCGCTACGGCAATCTATGGCTCGCAAGCGACGAATGGGGTGGTGATCGTCACGACAAAACGAGGGGTAGTCGCACCTCCACGCATCTCGTACGATGTCTACACAGGTTTTCAACAATTGCCCAGGCGTATTCCAACGATGAATTTGCGGGAATACGCCACCTTCATCAACGAACGAAATTCCGGTTTGGGCTGGGGATTCGATACCCGGCCCGAATTTGCCAATCCCCAATACCTGGGCAATGGTACCGACTGGCAAAAGGAGCTGTTCCGGAACGCGCCGATGACCAACCATACCATTACCGTCAACGGAGGCGATGTTAAAACACAGTACCTGCTGTCTGGCTCGTATTTCAAGCAGGATGGTATCGCTTTGGGATCGAATTTCAGAAGGATATCCGTCAGATTGAATCTGGACAACAAGACGACCAACTGGCTGAAAATAGGCACAAGCCTGCAATTGGCCAATATCAAGGAGAACGTTAATACGACCAGTTCGAACGTCATCAATTCGGCACTAAGCCAAACGCCCGACATTCCCGTCACCAATGCCGACGGCAGCTGGGGTGGTGCGTATAACCCTAACGGTTGGGTGAACAGCACCATTAACCCCTATGCCATCGCCAGCATCAACAAAGACCTGGTAAACCGTAACCAGCTGTTTGGGAATGCCTACGCTGAGATCGCTTTCAGCAAATCGCTTACGCTGCGAAACGAGGTTACGGGAAGTTTCTCTATGGCAACGGAGGACAAATTTAACCCAAGCTACACCATGGGGCTTGTGAAGAACAACAGCAACAGCGCTTCCTACAATTACAGCCAGAGCGTTTATACAACTGTCAGAAACTACCTCACTTATTCGCATACGTTCGACGATCGGTATAATACCAATATCATGGTGGGACACGAGGCGCAGTTGAGCAAAGGCGAAAACGTGGGCGCGGGCCGTAACAATTTTCCGTCCAACAATGTGCAGGTCATCAACAGCGGTGACCCTACTTCGGCCACGAATTCGGGTTCGAAAACGCAGAATGCGCAGGAGTCATATTTCGGCCGGTTGAATTTCGGATTGTTTGACAAATACCTGATCACCGGTAACGTTCGTGCCGACGGCTCTTCGAGATTTGCCGCCGGGAACCGCTGGGTAACCACGTATTCGGGTGCATTGGCCTGGAAAATACAGAACGAGGGCTTTTTGAAAAATTTCAAAGATATCAATGAATTGAAGCTCCGGGTAGGCTATGGTTTGACCAATAACCAGAACGTGAGAGACTTCGCATATACATCTACGTTAGCGACTGTCGCCACCGGTTTGTCGGGAATATCCCAGCTCACCGAGAACATCGGGAACCCATATGTGGAATGGGAAAAAACGAAATATGCCAATGTCGGTCTTGACGCCGCATTGCTATCGTGGCGGCTCAACTTCTCCGTCGATTTATACAACCGGAAAACCGATGGTCTGCTCATGCAAATTCCATTGCCGTTCTACTCCGGGACCGCTGTCGGATGGTCGCCCGGGGCACTCGACGCGCCGTACGTGAACGTAGGAACGATCAGTAACAAGGGTTTCGATTTTAAAATCAGCTCTACCAACATTCAGGGAAAGGAGCTTACGTGGAAAACTGACCTGACCGTATCGCGGAACATCAATAAGGTATTAAAACTGAATACCGATGGCGCCTCGCTCGTGGGATGGCCGTACAGCCAGACCATCGTCGGCAACTCGATTGGCGAGTTCTACGGGTACAAGGCAGACGGCGTTTTTGCCAAAAAGGAGGATTTCGAGACTCACGCGCTTCCCACCAAGAACGGAGCTCCCCTGCCCGTCGGCTCGGCCGGAGGTAGTATCTGGTATGGCGACCTTAAATTCAAGGACATTAATGGCGACGGAGCGATCGATGAGCGCGACCAGACCTACCTCGGATCGCCGATCCCGAAACTGCAATTCGGACTTAACAACTCGATCTCCTATAAGAAGTTTGACCTGAACATCTTCCTGACCGGTAACTATGGCAACAAGGTGTTCAACCAAATGCGCATGACCGGTGAATATCCCGGAACCAGTTTCGGCTACCTCAAAGCGCTGAACAATTACGCCCGGCTTGCGTTGATCGATCCCGACAAACCCGCGACCGATATCAATAATGTTTACGTGAGTAACCCAGATACGGACATTCCCGGCATTAGAAATGACAATACGAACGGCAACAACAGGGCTTCCGACAAATACGTCGAGGACGGGTCGTTCATAAGGTTCAAGACGATCTCACTGGGTTATACGCTTCCCGACCGGCTGCTGGAAAAGGCGCACATTCACGCGCTGCGGGTTTATGTAAACGTGTCGAATGCCTTCCTGATCACCAAGTACAAGGGAATGGACCCGGAAATTGGCTCCTGGAACCCGCTCAATGCAGGATATGACAGTGGTTTCTATCCCCAGCCGCGCGTGTTCACCGTAGGCGCAAGCTTACAGCTGACCAAATAGTGCCTCTGTGCCAATTCTTCTTAATGACGTGAATCTTAAAAAATGAAGCAATGAAAATAAAGAATAAACTGGCGGCAGCGTTGCTTTTCGCCGGCGCCTGCATGGCCGGATGCAGTGAAAGCTTTCTGGACCGTCCGCCTTTGTCGCAGATCAGTGCCGATAACTTTTATCAAACAACCAATGACCTCCGGCTGGCGACGGCTGCCCTTTACGGAGGTAAACCATGGGCGGAGTGGAATTATACCTGCTACCTGCCGATCGGCGAAGTTTTGAGCGGCAACATGGCCGTCAACTACTGGGGGGATGCGGTGCAATTACATACTTTTTCCGTCAGCGGGAGCAACGAAATTATGATTGCGAGCTGGAAATCGATGTACAAGATCATTGCACATTGCAATGTTACCATCAAAGCCATTCAGGAAAAAGCACCTGCTTCCATTCCTGAAAAAGACCGGAATGCGGCCATTGCCGAGGCAAAATTTTTACGTGCATATGCCTACTACAAACTGGCCCTGCAATGGAGGGACGTCCCCATTATAGAAGACAATACCAAGCTGATCAATTCTCCATTGGTGTACCGCAATAATGTGGAGGATGTTTATCGGTTTGCAGCAAATGATCTGCTTTTTGCTGCAAAACATCTCCCTGCGAAAGATGCCGGAAGGGTATCGACCTGGTCCGCACAAGGCATGCTGGCCAAAGTGTACCTGACCTGGGCGGGGCTGGATGCAAAGGGCAACGGCCCTCGAAACCAGGCGCTGCTGGATAGTGCCAAATTACACGCGGGCAATGTCTGCAAGCAAAGCGGCCTATCGCTGCTGCCCAACTATGCGGACATTTTCAAAACACAGTTCAATGATAACCAGGAATCCTTATTTGCCTTGCAATGGGCCGCCGGTGCCGGATGGCTGGAAGGAAATATGCTCCAAATCTACTCACCGGGAGGCGCTGAGATTTCAGCCGCGGGACAGGCCGGTTGGTTTGCCATATCGCCCACTTACGA
This sequence comes from Dyadobacter beijingensis DSM 21582, assembly GCF_000382205.1. GTDB lineage: Bacteria > Bacteroidota > Bacteroidia > Cytophagales > Spirosomataceae > Dyadobacter > Dyadobacter beijingensis. Next base: position 113,189 of record NZ_KB907789.1, on the reverse strand, counting down.
TTTGTATAAGCAATACCAGGGAGGCGACTCACTGAGACGGAAGGCCACTTTTATGCTCAAAGGCGACTACTATCCCGAGCTGAATGCGGCAGGAGGGGGTTACAAATTTAACGGCAACACCGGCTTGAAAAAACACATCATTGGCACAAGGGTAGATAATAGCGCCCCGACGATGTCGTTGACCTCGTCTACCGAGCATAACGCATTGCTAAGACTCGCGGAGGTGTACCTGATTTACGCGGAAGCCGTGATGGGCAACAATACGTCGACGACCAATGCCGACGCGCTGCTTTACTTCAACAAAGTGCGCACAAGAGCAGGCCTTGCCCCGGTGACATCTCTTGACGCAGAAACCTTGTTCAGAGAAAGAAGGGTTGAATTAGCGGCCGAAGGGCATTTTTGGGAAGACTTGGTCAGGCTTTCCTATTACAACGAACCCAAGGCCATCAAAAAGCTCAACGAACAGGAGCGGATCCTGTTTACCTACGATGACAAGGGTGTGGTGACGAAAGGTGATGCGCTAGCAGCCATTACACCGGCCAACACGACCACATTCAAATTCCCGATCCCTTCGCCGGAAGTGACGGCTAACCCCAAACTGCTGGAAGCTCCGGTGCCTTACCCGTTTTAAAAACTTAGAGAAATGAAAAAGACTTTATATACGAAAATATGTTTGACGCTGTTTTACTGCATGGCGACGGTTTCGCTGCTGCTGTCTGCTTGTGAAAAGGATGAGCTGTCTCCACCTGTTATCACTGAAATACGCAATTATGCGGCATCTCCGGCTGATACCCTTGTTCAAACATTGCAGGCCGCGCAATGGGTGGTTGTGCTTGGACAAAACCTGGGAGATGTTTCACAGGTCTATTTCGGCAGCATTCCGGCGACGATCAACCATACGCTGCTGACTGACGGTAGCATTGTGGTGCAAGTGCCCTCGATTCCGTTCGATTCTGTCGCCAGAGATAAGGTCAACATCGTTACAGTGGTAAACGGCAGCGGCTCGGCTTCGTTTACCATCAACATTACGGGGGCGCCGATGATCTCGCGCGTGAGGAACTACGCCGCCGCGCCGAAGGATACGGTGGTCAACACCATTGTTCCGGGCCAAACGATCAATATTGTTGGATATAACCTCAAAAAAGCGACCAAAATAGCATTCCAGGGTGTGGACGCCAGTTTGGCGGGAGTTATCTACACCGATTCGAGTGTGATCGTGAAAGTCCCCGGCAGTTTTACCGGAGCCGATCCTTTGCTGGCGAACAAAATCACTTATGGCACGGCAGTCGACACCACTGAATATTCCATCCGGATTTTCGATCCTGCCATTCTGGAATATTACAAAGATCCCGTGTTCAAACTGCTCACCGGTGGAATTGGTAAAGAAAAAACCTGGGTACTTGACCTGGATGCGAAAGGTGTTTCAACCAAATTCAAAGGTCCGTTGTACTTCTCGGGCGTGGATTATGGCTGGGATAATCAATGCAGCAAAGCAGGAGGGGATTGCTGGCTGTACGATCCGAATTATGAAAGCTGGATGGGCGCGGCGCAGGATTACGGTACCATGACGCTGGGCTTAAAGAGCGAAACAGCCGAGCCCGTGGTGAAGGTGGGCCAGAAAGGAATAAGCAAAAGCGGGACATTCTCAGGCAGCTACTTTTTTGATGTTAAGACAAAAACCATGTCGTTCATCAATGTAGTGCCGCTTAATATGGGAAGGGACCAGGTTTATTCCAAGGCATATGTGATCAGCCTCAAAGAGGACAGGATGCAGCTTGGCTTCCGGGACCCGGTCAAATCAGAAATGGCAATCTACAACTACATCCGAAGGTAATGTCAAAATGAGAAACTCACTACTTTGCCTGGCAAAAAAGATGCCTGGCCGGGGCTGTACCTGATCTCACTCGGGTCCTATCCATTTAAAGTAAAAATAGAATAACCAGCAGCTAAGGTTACGCTGGCAGTTAAAAACGTAATTCCATCCGCTGGCCACCCCTCCGGCCAGCGGAATCCTGGTGAATGCATACCCTCCCAAAATTCAAAGAGGAAGAGAAAGCAAACCAATTAAACGAAATTCAAGATGGAAAAACGAGTACTTTACCTGGCCCAATTGTGCCTGGGATGGGCGTTGTTATGCGCAACGCTCACGGGCTCCGCGCAGAATGTCACCATTTCGGTGAATGCAACGCAGAACAAACGCCTGATTTCTCCCAACATTTACGGGAAGAATGATTTCCTGGACCAGTCGGTGCAATTCTACAAAGATGCTGGCCTGCGCTTCGCGCGCATGAACGGGGGGAATAATGCATCCGCGTACAACTGGCGCGCGAAGCTGGCGGTTCATCCCGACTGGTTCAATAACGTGTATGGTGCCGACTGGGATGCTGCTGCGCAGAAGATCAATAACAACTTTTCCAACGTTCAGGGCATGTTTGCTTTTCAGTTACTGGGAAGAGTGGCATCCTCCGGGCAGAATAATTTCCCCGACTGGGATTACATGCAGGCGCATCCCGGTTGGAATGGTTATCATCAAAATTTAGCGGGCGGAGGAACACCCAATCCCAATGCCTCCGGCGCCGCGCTGGTAGATGGAAACAAGGATTTATTCTCTAAGCCCTGGCCGGCCGATTCGTCGGTGGGCATCCTGAATCATTGGTTTGGAACTAATGGCAAAGGTTTCAACCGTAACAAGTTTGTGTATTGGAATATGGATAATGAGGTGGACATATGGAACGGCACGCACGACTGGGCCATGCCTACGCAGCTATCAGCCGCTGCCTTCGTGGACCGATATATTGAACTGGCAAAAAAGGCGAAAGCAATTTATCCGGGTATCAAACTTTGCGGACCGGTCACAACTTCTGAATGGCAATGGTACAAATGGTCTAATGAAAGTATATACCTCAACGGCAGGTATTATCCCTGGATCGAGTATTTCATCAAACGTCTCGGCGATGAATATAAAGCGACCGGCATTAAACTGGTAGATGTGCTGGACATTCACAACTACCCATTTTATAACAATGACGCAGAGGCGTTGCAGGGCCACCGGATCTATTATGATGAAACCTACGACTATCCGGGTTCAAACGGTATCAAAAGCAGTACCGGCGGATGGGACACTTCCCTTACAAAGCAATATATATTCAGGCGCATCGATGGCTGGCTAACCGAGCATTTCGGTGCGAACCACGGTATCTCCGCCGGTTTGAGCGAATGGGGCACCATGTCGAGCAGCAACCCAAGCCTGGAATCGGTGATTTATGCATCGCATTTGGGAACATTCGCGAACCAGGGGGTCGAACTGTTTTCGCCCTGGAACTGGTCTGTCGGCATGTGGGAAACGCTGCACTTGTTCAGCCGCAATGCAAAAAAATACAGCGTATCCAGCACATCTTCGCTTGAAAATACGGTTTCAGCCTATTCCTCGGTAAACGAAAATGCCGACTCGCTAACCGTGATGCTGGTAAACCGCGACATGAGCGGCTCCCGGACGGTTACGATCAATCTCAGCAACTTCAATGTTGCCAATGGAAATTACCAAACGCTGCGACTGGCCTCCCTACCGGCAACGGAATCGTTCGTCTCGCATACGCAAAATGCCTTGCAACAAGGCACCATCGCGGTGAATGCAAACTCGCTTACGATCACGGTTCCGGCGCTATCTACCACGGCTATTCTCCTGAAAACTCCTGCCGCTTCCTATGTAACCCTGGTCAACCGGGCTACCGGTATGTTTTTGGACGGTATGTATCGTTTCGCAGATGGTTCACTCGCCGGGCAGTGGCAATCCAGCGGCAGCACGGCGCAGCAATGGATGGTTGAAGCGGCAGGAAGTTATGTGAAGATCAAAAACCGGGCTTCGGGCTTGTTTCTGGATGGAAACGGAAGCTCCGTCAATGGCGCGGGAGTCGTTCAAAAAGCGGGTAGTACCAATTTCAGCCAGCAATGGTCGCAGGAAACCGCAGGCAGCTATGTCAAATTGAAGAACCGGGCGACAGGGCTCTATATCGACGGTATGGGGCAGTCGACGGACGGCGCGGACCTGGGCCAATGGCAGACCAGCAGCAGTTCCAACCAGCAGTGGTCGATCGCAACGGTTACCCAGAATGGCGCGCGCCTTGGCCTGGGCGATGAAAATAGCTCGGCGAGAGAAGCTGGCGCCGTGAAATTGAATGCCTATCCCAACCCATTCGTCTCTAATTTCAAACTCGATGTGCCGCATTCGGGCGAGCCGGTTGAAATTGTATTTTTCGACGCGGCAGGTAACGCCGTCGAAACAATTAAGCCGTCGGGCAGTACCAAAACATTGACCCTGGGGGCTACTCTTAAACCGGGCTTATATGTAGTTCAGGTAAAAGGCACAACCTGGTCAAAATCGATCAAAGTGTTTAAGAAGTAAATGGTTCACAGAAGGAAAAAAGCTTTCACGACAAACTCGTCGCCTCGCATTAACCCGGAAGCCTCGATTTTATTCGAGGTTCATTCTAGATGTAGTAGTTAACTTTGGCCGAAGGATTTACTTCGGCCAATTTCGTTCAGGGGCTCTATTTCTTTTGGCGCTGTAAATCGGTCTGCCGCTGACGTTACAAATGGGACTGCAAACCGAAAGACTGGCGAAGCAATCGCGGAGGCTAAACTCGGTTTTGCTGATGTAGTCAAAGAGCTGACAAGGCCAGCATTGTCATCCGGTTGTTGCCCCTACCGTTGATCCATCCGCCTCCTGTGTCCGTCCCCTGCACCCGTACCGAATTCCGCGGTTTCACCGGTGGTTTGATAAGAGCCCGTCATGCAGATTTCCCATGCGAGCTGGCTGCGGTTGAGACCGAACCTTCCGTCGGGTTTTCCCTGGCGACCGTGGTGCCGCATCCCCAGGGCGATCGGACGCTGTGAAGGCACCGGTCAGGTGCATCTCCTTGAAAGGGATTAGAACCTTAAACAGCCGGGGTTCGCACCTGGATTTCGAGATAACCAGCGACCTCTACCTCCGCGTTCATTACATGATTAAATCTACCAACCAAAAACCCTGGCTACGTACGTTCTACTTAACTTCCAGCTTTGCGCAACCGGCCGTGTCGCTGGTTCATCGAATGCGAGTTCCACTGCGGCGTCGCCCCGGTAGCCGAGCTGTTTCAATGTGGCGGCGATAGACTTGAAGTCGGTAATCCCTTCGCCAAGGGCCTCGGCCCACTTGCCGCTGGCTTTTTGGTCCCGCAAATGCATGTAAACGATTTGCCTGTGATAGGTTTTGATAAACCCTACCGGATCGATACCGCCGCGGATGAGCCAGTTGAGATCCGGACCCAGTTTCAGTTCGGGTACCCGCTCTAATGTCCCTTTCAGGTCGTGCAGCTCATTGACAACCTCATAAGTGTGATTGTGCATATTAAGCAAAATGCCTTTTGAAGCGCAATAGGGGATCAGTTTTTTCAACAACGCGGCCTGTGCATCAAGCTCTTCGGAGGTTTTTATTCGTCTGGCGTCTCCGACCGAAACCCCGAAATTCTTTCCGCCGAGCTGATGCAGCCGGTCGATAATTTTGGTCGCGTTGGCCAGGATTTGGTCATGCTTGTCTTTTTTCCACATATCTGCGCTGTATGAGCAGCCGGTAACCGGCAGTTTGTGCTTTTTGATCAGAGCAGAAATCCGGTCTACCGAATCGTCCGCTTCGAGCAGGATGTTCATCAGTTCCAGGCCATCATAGCCCGCGGCTTTTATTTCGGTAAAAACCTGATCTAGAATCGGGGCACAGTTCCAATCGGGCGGGTATTTGCTGGCATATACCCACAGATGCGCGCTGAGGACAGGCTTCGCTTTTAGGAATGGCTTCGGGTGCGCCAATGCGCCGGTGAATGGCGCGCAGGCCAATATGAGCCCCGATTTCAGGAAATCGCGGCGATTTTGACGGATGTTCATGATGGTCGTTTTTGAATAAAGGTTAAAGGCCGTTGGCCAGCAGGCGGCCGTCGATAAATTCCTTGGCGCGGGGGATGTCCGGCTCGTCGAGGTGTTCGATGATGATCGGGATGTTGGGGTAATGCTGGCTTAACCTTTTCAGATAGAGATCGTAGTTGAGGGATCCCAGCCCGGGCGCGGGCAGCTCGATCCTTCCTACGCCTCTTAAGGCGTGGGCTTCGTCGGCATCGATATCGGCCATGGCCACCCCGAATGCGGCGTCGGCCAGCTTCACATCCTTCGCATGGGCGATTTTGATATTGCCTGCCAGCTTGTCGAAAATGTGGTGGATGGTCTGATCCATCGCGCCGATGTTATGCTCTTCGAAATAGTTGGTCGGGTCCATCAGTAAGCCCAAATGTCGATCATCAATGTCGCCGAATAACTTCAAAGTCTCTTCTACGGAACCTATTACGTTGTTGACATAGGTTTCAATACAAAATGTTACGCCATACTGCTTGCTGAACTGCACCAGGTTACCGATAATATCGCGGCATTCGTTGTAGCCCCCCTCGGTCTTGTTGTTCGGATGATGTACCCAGTCGCTTGCTGGGTTATAGGTGCCGGTTTCGCTGATCACGTAGGGCGATCCCAACTCATTGGCATAGCGTACGATTTGAAACAAACGTTCGAGATTGGCCTTCCTGATCTCGCGGTCGGGGTGTACCAGGTTGGTGTAACCCGACACGCAAGATATGGGTAAGTTGTGCCTGCGGAAAGTGTCCCTGATCTTCTTGGCGTTCTGGGAATTAATGCCTTTTACAGACAAATCCATGTCTTTGAAGGACACATCCAGTTGGACTGTGTTGAAATCCAGCGCCCTGATGCGCCTTGCCGTATCTTCCAGGGAATAAGGGAAATAGCCGGTGAAAATGCCCACCTGTATCATATGAGTTTCGGTATTATTTTTCGAAAAGAATATTGGTAATCAAAGGGCCGTTGAACATGCCGGTCTCATTTTTGGCATCACTGTAAACAAAATAGAGATTTCGGGTGCCGGAAACTTTGCTCAGCGGCGTTTCCAGTTTCATGGCGGCATTGGCTCTTTTGATATTGAGCCGACCTAAAACCGGCCCGTCCGGCGATCCCGAACGTAAGGTCACAACGCCTTCGACACCCGAGGATAGCACCTGAATGCCGACTTTGCCAATGCCCGTAAGATCGAGGGCCCGGAATGCGATGAATGCCTTGTTTTCCGTAAACCGCACTTTGCCCGGCTCGTTTTGGCTGGCGCCATTCAGCGCGGTTTTATAGGAGGTGTCGCATGAGATAGCGGCTAATACAGGCGGACGGAGCAGTATTTCGCGCCGGGTGGTGAGCGGCGGCAAGCCATTTGCTCCCTTATCCGCATAGGAGACCGTGAACAGGTATTTGCCCAGACTTTCTTTCGGATCACCGGCGCTGGCCGTGACCATACCCGAGAGTGGGAGCGATTTGACTTTCACAGGGTCCTGCGCCAGCGAAAGAATATACCCGACCATTTCAGTGGTTTGGGCCAATGTTAGCTGCGGGTGCGCGGACATTGCATTTTCGCCCCAGTTGCCATTCCCGCCACGCAGCACTTTCTCGGCCAGTTTGTTCAAGGCCTGGGGATCGTTTTTGTAACGTTTTGCAATTTCCTTATAAGCCGGCCCGATGGATTTCTTGTCAAGCCCATGGCAGGCCTTGCAATCGCTCTGGCTGATCAGCTTCTCGCCCGCGCTCAACCGGCTCGTGCTCACGGCCGACTCATAGTTCTGTGCCGCAAGGGTAATGTCTTCGCCAAATGGAATGTGCTCAAATGTAACCACCGCCCTGGCAGGATTAATGCCGCCTTTGAGCTTGTCCTCTTTGTCGGTAACGGAGGTACGGTACTGAATGGTTTGTCCCGGCCAGTAAAAGTATTGGTTAGACTGCCATTCGATAGCAATTTTGGGCGGCTCGTTACCCACTTTAATCTCCATGGTTTTCGAAGAAGACTTCCCGCCCTGGTCGGTAACGGTGAGCGTAACCTGGTAAATACCCGGCTTGGTAAAGGTAAATGCGGGCTGTTGTAAATTGGAGCGTTGTACTATTGCATTGAGCGAAGATTTGGATGTCCATTCATAGGAGAGCTGGTCGCCCGCATCGAAATCCATTGTGCCTTTCGCGGAGAATTGCACGGTTAGAGGGGCTGCCCCTACGGTACGGTCAGCGCTCACTTTGGCCACGGGAGGCCGGTTGCCTTCCGCGTAGTCGATCCTGACGAGCCGGGAGTTGGCATTTTGTGCAAACCAGTAGGTGCCGTATTCGAGCAGGTACATCGTGCCATCCGGCCCGAACTCCATGTCGATCGGATGATCGAACTGCGTTTTGGGCATGAAAGGCTCGATATGGTCGTAGCGGCCGTCCGGCTTCAAGCTCACGACATTGATCCAGTCGCGCATCCATTCGAAAATGAAAAGCTTGCCGTTGTAGTAATCCGGAAATGCCCTCTCCGATTTTTGATGCGCGTCCGAATAAAATACCGGGCCGGTCATAGGGCTTTTACCGCCCGTACCCAAATGCGGGAACAAATCGGACTCGACGTAATTGTACCAGATAAATGCAGGCTGGGCTGGCGGCAGCTTTTTCAATCCCGTATTATTCACCGAATTGTTGACCGGCGCTTGCGGATCGAAAAATTTTCCCGCTTTTTCCTGCGCGAAGTCGTATTCAGCATAGGGGCGGTTGTCGCCTGCGAAATAGGGCCAGCCAAAGTTTCCCGCCTGCTTGGCCTGGTTCCACTCGTCCCAGCTTCTGGGGCCGCGCTCGCTGTCTTTCTCTCCGTTTTGCCCCACATCGCCCCAATACAAATAGCCGCTTTTAAGATCGGCCGAAATGCGGATCGGGTTACGGCATCCCATCACGTAAATCTCGGGACGCGTGAGCGGGGTGCCTTCCGGGAACAGGTTTCCTTTGGGAATGCTGTAAGAACCGTCGGCCTCGGGATGAATGCGCAGGATTTTCCCCCGGAGGTCGTTGGTATTGCCTGCTGTTCGCTGGGCATCCCATGCGGTCCTACCAGTGCGCTCGTCGAGCGGCGCATAATAGTTCGAGCCGAAGGGACTGGTATTATCGCCCGTTGCTATGAAAAGGTCGCCCCCCTTGCCGAATGCAATGGAGCCGCCCGAATGGCAGCACTCGTCGCGTTGGGTTGGTATTTTGATCAGGATTTTTTCGGAGGCTAAATCCAGCTTTTTACCATCGAATACAAACCGGGAAACGTATTGCTGAGGCGTGCCGCCAACGGGCGAATAAAACAGGTAAATCCACCGGTTTTCTTTGAACTTCGGATCGAGCGCAATGCCCAGCAACCCGTCCTCTATTTTGCTGAAAACCGGCATCTGCACAATTTTCTCGGTTTTGGAGCTTGCCGGATCGTACAGTAGCAGCCCGCCGTTCCGCTCGGCGATCAGTACGCCGCCTTCGGGAAGCACAGCCAGCTCCATCGGCTCGTTCAGGTTTTCGGCCAGTACTACCTTAGAAAACCGGCTTTCATCAGGTTTGTCAGCAACCTCCGGTGTATTCCGTTTCTCCGCGCCAGATCCGGGACGGAAAAACAATGTGGTACCCACAGCCAGAAGTCCGGCTTTGAGCGTCAATGTAAATGCGTTCATGGGTTGGGTTAAATTATGATCTTAAAATCTCCTCAATCTCAACAGCCCGATGCTCTCTGGCAGATAGGTAGCAGGCATCTACCAGTGCCATCGTTTTCAGGTTGTCGCGGCCGCTGATCTCGGGTCCCGTATTTCGTTCCAATGCCACCAGTAGCTGGGCCATCGGACCGGCGAATGCGTCGGGAAACCATGCCTCAGTCCATTCCGGTTGGTGCCAGCCTCCGGGCGTATGCGTGGACGTATATATGAGCGTACTGGGCACGTGCTCGGGGTAGGAAGGCCAGCCGATCGTGCCTTTTGCCAGTCCGTCAAGGCCTTCCACCCGCCAGTTGATGCCAATGTCCTGCGCTACGCCCGGTTTTACCGGTCCAGTCCATACGTCGTCCCATGCGGAAGCGCGCATGCCGTTTTCATATTCGAGGATATACATCGCTATCCCGTCTTCATGCGGGAATTTGGAGATCGTCCTGGGGTCTTGGGTTACGCTGCAATAAACCCGCCTGGGATCGCCCAACCAGTAACGGAACGTGTCCAGATGGTGGATACTCATCACCCGGAGCGTGAGCCAACCCATGTCCGACTGCCAGGCAGTCCAGTGCGGGATGGCACGCATATCGATCGTGGCGAGCACCGGTTTGCCGAGAATGCCTTTGTTGAGCAGGTCTTTGCATGCCCTGACAGACTGATCATACCGCATATTCTGATTAACACCCAGCATCACGCCCGCATCTTCGCACAGGCGCACGATTTCGAGTGCTTCGGCGTAGTTCATCCCCATCGGCTTTTGGGCTAGTATGGCTTTGATGTTGGGATGTTTTACCGCCTGGCGGATCACTTCCAGTTGCTGGTCGGGCGGCACGGCGATGTCGGCCACCGTAACCTCGGGGTCGGCGAACATTTCCTGGCAGGAATCATAAACCTTGCCGATACTGTGCCGCTTGGCCACACTCTCGCTTACTTCGCGGATTCGAGAGGTGATCGCTACGGGGTTGAAGCCCGCATTCCGATAGGCAACCAGCTGGCAGTCGCTCATAATAAAGCCGGCGCCGACGCAGCCGATCCCGGGTGATTTGTCATCGGGTAGTACCGGCAGGTAGTCGAGTGATAGGTCGGCTGCTATCATGGGCGTTTCAGGTCCTGCAAAGTGATTTCAGCTTCTTTGCTCAGAAAGTCGGAGTGGGCCACCGCCTGTTTTCCACTTTCGAGCAATGCGGAGTCGGGAACCACCTTTACCGGCTCGATGCAAGACATATGTTTTTCCCTGAAAGGCTTGTTGTACGATAAATTGTAAGCAGAAATGACCGACCAGCGGGGCTTGTCCGACAGGTTGGCATCGGAGCGGTGAAGGATATTGCTGTGAAAAAATAGCGTGTCGCCCGCTTTCAATTCCACGTACACCAGTTCGCAGGATTTTTCAGCTTCAGCGACAAAATCAGGGTCGGCACCCTGCTGTTCGCCTACGAAATTGTGTTCCAGTCGCTGCATTTTATGTGTACCTTTCAGTACCTGAAGACAGCCGTTTTCGATCGTAGCGTCGGTAAGCGCCACCATGACAGAGATCATTGCTTCGGGGTAGAGGAAGCCATTTTTATACCAATAGCCGTAATCCTGATGCCATTCCCACGCTCCGCCTTTTTGCGGTTCTTTTTGCATTACTTTCGAATGGAAATGGCAAACTTCACCTTCACTGCCGAGCAGCGATTCCACGGCGGACACCATTCTCTCCGAACGCGACATCAACCCGAAAGAATCATCTCCCGGTGTAAACCAAAGCGTCAGTTTTGTCCGGTTTCCGTGGGTATCTTTCAGATCGAATGCATGGCTGGTAACACTTTCGTCGGTGGCCATTCGGTAAAGCAGATCGATCTCTTCCTGGCTGAAAAAGTTACGTTTGATGATATAGCCGTCTTCGTAAAAATTGGCTTGTTCGGTAGTGTTAATTACGGTTTGCATAGCATCCTGTGTTTAAGGTTACTGAGTTTTAGATAAAACTTTCGTTAAAAAGTATAATGCAAAGTAAGCCGGCCTTCAACGGGGTTTCTATCGCTATTTTCGTAGATTTATCTGGTATTTTGAATTCTTATCGCAATTCGTAGGAAAAACTGTTAAACATTCCGGATGAAACCGCTAGTTCAGAAGCTTCCCGTCGATAGTAGCTCGTCATTTGTGGCACGGACCTACACCTCGCCGCATTTCGAAACGCCATGGCATCAGCACGTGGAATTCGAGCTCGTGCTGGAAAACCTTGGCCATGGCACGGCGTTCGTGGGTGATTATATAGGGGAATATGGGGAGGGAGATGTATTCTTGTTGGGTAAAAACCTGCCGCATTGGTTTCGAAAGAAGGATGCGGAAATGATCAGCAGCGCCATTGTGACCCAGTTCAGAGAGGAAATTTTTATGGGGAATTTTCTCAACCTGCCGGAAATGCAGCGCATTCAAATGCTTCTTAAAACCGCTTCACACGGGATTTTGCTGACCGGGAGCTTGCGGCAGCGGATTGGCAGGTGCCTGCGCGACATCGAGACACTTGCAGGCTTTCCGCAAATGGCTGCATTGCTGGACTGTTTGCACCAGATCAGCATTTCCGAGGAAACAAGGCTGCTTACCAATTCGCCAATCACCAGCTTTTCTCAACGGGATCAGGACCGCATTCACCAGGTCTTCGAATATTCGATGCAGCATTTTCAGCGAAAAATCCGGATTGAGGAAGTTGCGGCCCTGACCAACCAAAGCGTTTCGGCGTTTTGCCACTATTTCAAAAAGAGCACCAAAAAAAGTTATATCGGCTTCCTTACGGAGATACGCATTGCGCACGCATGCAAGCTGCTTGCGTCCACGGATCTGTCGGTGACTGAGATATGTTACGAGAGCGGTTTTCAAAACTGGTCCAATTTCAGCGCCCACTTTGTGAAGCACGTAACCTTGTCGCCGCTCAAATACCGGCAACGCCACAAGGACTAGATTCCCCGCTCACCCAGTCGTTCTACCTTGCGGAGCCATTGTTGCCGAATCAACTCGCTTGCGTCTTTGACGACGGCCAGGTAGGTAATCTTTACCGGGCTGATTCCGCAAAATTCGAGCGTGCCTTTTTTGAATTGGTTCAGTGTGGGGCTTTTCATGAAAAGCCAATCATACCACCGGGGCGTGTCGGAAGTAACAATGATCCTTGCGGTTTTTCCTTTAAGCAGTTTTTTTGGGAAGGCGCTGCCTTCTACGGGTTGAAATGTGATGCCTGGGAGAAAGGTCCGGTCGATAAACCCTTTCATGATGGCAGGGTATCCGTACCACCACATTGGGAATACCCAAACCAGGTGATCCGCAGCTTTGATCTTTTGTATCGCATCCAACAGGTCGGGTTCGAGTTCAGTCCGCCGTCGATAACCGAATTCAAGATTAGGATTGAATTGCAGTTCAGCAATGTTGATTCGCAGGATTTCTGCGTCGGTTTTAACGAGGCCTTCGTAATAGGCGTTTGCGAGCGCGTAGTTGTAGCTTGCCGGGTCCGGGTGCCCGTTGATAATCAGTATTTTTTTCATGTTGCAAAGCAACACAACGTGTCCGGTAGCCGGAAGGACATTTGTCTAAAAAGCGTAAGCGCGCCGAATCCTGCTCAGATGCCGTTGTGTGATGCCCAAATAGGACGCTAATTGATTTAGCGGGATGAGCATCAAATAGTCCGGATGTTTTTCCATCAGCTCGGCGTATCGGTTTTCGGCGCTTTCTTTCAGCAGGGTAAACACGCGCTGCTCCATCTTTAAAAACTCCTGTTCGGCAATCATTTTAGTCAGTCGCAACCAATTGATGCTGGTTTTCTCAAACTGTTCGATGGCGGATTTTGGGATAACAAATATCTCGGCATCAGTTATCGCGCAGATATTTTCGACAGTTTCTTGCTGGGTAATAAAGGAAGAATATGCTGTGACAAAGGTGCCGTCAAAAGTGAAGCAATAGGTGATCTCTTCCCCTTGCGTGTTGTAATAAAATGAACGGAAAATTCCAGAGCGCACAAACGCTACCTGCCGGCATACTTGTCCTTCCCTGATAAAATACTCGTTCTTTTTAACGGTCCGGTAACTGCCTGCATCAACGGCCAGCGTGATTTCCTGCTCGGTCAGGATATTGAATGATCTCAGATACTCTTCCATCTCATTGCAGTTTCTGGCTGATCTGCGTGGCCGCTTCGCGCAATGCTGTCACAATTTCCTTTTGCCGCGAGGCCGAGCACCGGTAGTCCGGCAGAAATATGCTCAGTCCGGCAACTACTTTATCCTTGGCCCATACCGGTACGGCAAAACCGCGTACATGCGTGTTTTTCAGATGCGTCATGCAAATGCCTTCATTGCGGATATGGATCAAAGCTTCCATGAGCGACATCCGAGAACCCGCCTCCTCCCACAACCCGGCATCGGGGAGTCCATTGTGCAGTATGAAACGTTCCAGTTCTTTCTCGGAAAGGTAGGCGAGCAATAGCCGTCCGCTGGCTGTTTCGTACACATTCCGTTCCGAACGGATTTGCACCTGAATATCCTGGGTTGAATGCACCGCATGCAGGATATACCGCTTCTGGTTTCGCAATGCGCCCAGCAGGCAGGATTCGTTGAGCAATGTCGTGAGTTGTGCCATCGGTTCCCGCGCCGCCATTACCAGATCCTGCTCGTAGTTCACTTCATTGGTAAGCCGGTAGGCCGCCAGGCCCAGCCGGTAGCCCTTTTTTTTACCGACGTGTTCGAGATACCCCTTGCCGATCATGGTATTGATGATGTTCGAGGCGGTGGCCTGGTTGAGCTGCAGCTCATTGGATATTTCCGTCAATGTCACGGCCTGACCGTCGCGCTGCGCGACCAGTTCGAGAATATCAAACGCTTTAATGATTACCTGTACCATACTTTAACATGATGATAGTAAATCTAACTGATTGCGCCAGTTAAACCAAAGTATGTAAAATGTTTTTCTTTTCGGTATAGGTGCCATTCACTAGTTTTTGTATCTATTTAATCATTTGATTATTAGTATTTTAAGATATTTCTTTAAGATCTTTTACTCCCTCGTTCTCTTGAAATTTTTCAGCAAAATAAATTTATTATACAAAAAATATTGACCGAGCTTATTTGTTTATTAATATTGAATTGTTGAAGTATTATTTATCATTGTTGAAGTATAATCTTATAACCCTATGGAAACACTCTTTACGGGCAAGCCGGTTTGGTGGCTTGGTATTTGCATGCTGCTCCTGACGACCCCTGTTTTCGCGCAAACCATCACGGGCAGCATTTCTGACGCGGGTGGTGGGAAACTACCGGGAGTTAGTGTGGTGCTTAAAGGCACGCAGAAAGGAACTTCTTCGAATGCAGATGGCGCATATTCATTGGCTGTATCCGGACCGACTTCTACGCTCGTATTTTCCTATGTAGGGTATGTGAGCCAGGAAATTCAGGTGGGCGACCGCACTGAAATTAATGTGACGCTGGCTGAGGACAATAAATCACTGCACGAAGTGGTGGTGGTCGGTTACGGAACCCAGGAAAAGAAGGATCTTACCGGGGCGATCTCTTCGATTGCGGCAAAAGACATTGTCAAGACACCCGTATCGGGTTTCGATCAGGCTTTGCAGGGACAAGTTGCGGGATTACAGATATCGAGCTCGTCAGGTGCTCCGGGTGGAAATACGAATATTCTGATCCGTGGAATAGGCTCGATTTCGGGTGGTAACGAGCCACTTTTTGTGATCGACGGTTTCCCTGTTTCGGGTGCAGGGGTAGGTAATCCTTTAAACACAATCAGTCCGAATGATATCGAGAGCATAGATGTGTTGAAGGACGCCTCGGCCACGGCGATCTACGGATCCCGCGGGTCCAATGGGGTAATTATCGTGACCACCAAGCGCGGCAAATCGGGTAAGGCGCAGATCCAGGTGGACGCCTACGCGGGGATTCAGCAGATAGGTCACAAAATCCAGATGATGAACGCCGAGGAATTTGCCCGGTTCACCATTGACGGGCGCAACAATGGGTACCTTGACAATGTTCCTACCGGCAAGATCACAGATCCCAACAGCATGCGGCCAGCCACATTTCGTATTCCGGCCGATTTGCAGAACCCTGCGGCACTGGGCGAAGGTACCGACTGGCAGGACGCGATCTTCCGCAATGCCTCCATCCGCAACATACAGGTGGCCGCTTCCGGTGGAAATGAAAACGTGCGTTACGCGATATCAGCAGGATATTTCAATCAGCAGGGCATTATTATCAACACCGGGCTGAAACGGTACAGCTTCCGCGCCAATGCCGACGCGAAGGTTTCAAAACGCCTTACTGTGGGCGTGAGCCTGCTGCCGAGCTTCACCTCCCAGGACAATTTACCATTTTCGGGACATTACGGTGGGTTTGGTATCATACAGACTGCCATGGGGATCTCGCCGCATGTACCGGTTTACCGGCCTGACGGATCTTATGGCAATGAAATCCCTGCGCCCGAAGGTTCTGCCGGTTTTCAAAGCCCGGTCAAAATTGCCAACGAGTATAAAAACCCTTCGTCGCAGTTTCGCTTGCTGGGTAACACTTATGCCGAGTTCGCAATCTCTGGCAGCCTTAAATTTCGGACAACGTTTGGAGCGGATTTGAACTATGCTAAAAATCAGATCTGGATACCGTCCACACTGAGTACCTCGGCACCGGTAGGTATCGCGTCGGCTACGGCTACCAGGTCCGAGAATATCAACTGGCTCAATGAAAACACATTAAGTTATAAAAAGACCTTTGGTAAACATACGGTTGACCTCGTAGGTGGCTTCACGGCTCAACGCGAGCGGGGCGATGTGATCACAGCGAATGCGGTCAACTTTCCCGATAACCTGATCCCTAACATCAATGGTGGAACCGTTAACAGCGGAACGGAAGGTATTCAGGATTACACGATTCTCTCGTTATTGGCCAGGGCTAACTATATATTCAACGACCGGTATCTAATCACTGCGACGCTGCGCCGCGACGGCTCGTCACGTTTCGGTGAGAACAACCGTTGGGGAACGTTTCCTTCCGCATCCGTAGGCTGGCGGGTCTCAGAGGAAGCGTTTATGAAAACCCAGCATTTTATCAACGACCTTAAACTCCGCGCGAGTTACGGGCTCACCGGTAACAATGCGATCGGCAATTACCGCGCTATCGGGCAGCTTACAAACGCTAATTACGTGATCGGCGATGCGCTCACGCCCGGCCTTGCCCGCAGCTCTTTTTCGAACGGACAGCTAGGTTGGGAATCCATGAAACAGCTCGATTTGGGCTTGGACCTGTCGGTGCTTGATAATAGGGTGAACCTGACGGCGGATCTATACGAGAAGCGAAATACCGATATGCTCTTCAATATATCCACGCCGGGTGCAACAGGGCTTTCGAATGCGGTGGTAAACCTGGGTGAGGTGCAGAACAAAGGCCTGGAATTGGCTTTAATGACGCGCAATACGACCGGCGTCTTTAAATGGACAACCAATGCAAACATTACTTTCAACCGCAATAAGGTGTTAGCCATGTCAACGGATGCCGAAAGAATTTTCAGCAGTGCCAACGGGCAGGTTGCCAATACGCACGTTACACAGGTAGGAAGCCCGATTGGAGTGTTCTTTGGTCGCCGTCAGCTGGGTATTTTCCAAACCGAGCAGGAAATCGCTGAATATAAAGCGCAGCCCCTGGCAAAGCCAGGCGATGTGAAATGGAAAGATATCGACGGAAACGGGGTGATCAATGATAACGACCGCGAGGTGATCGGCAGCCCGCATGCCAAATATTTTTTCGGGTTTAACAATACATTTTCCTACAAAAACCTGAGTTTGGACATCGCTACGAACGGTATGGTGGGCTACCAGATTTACGACGGCACATTCATGATCAACAATGCAGGTGTGCAGAACAATACCAAGTACGTATACGACCATCGATGGATTTCACCCGAGCAGCCGGGAGATGGCCGCTTCGGCCGGACGATCCGTGGCGGGAAAAATACCAACACGGTTTACAGCTCGCAGTATCTGTTCAATGGATCTTACCTGCGCATCCGGAACGTGACGCTTGCCTATTCACTTCCGCAAACCCTGACCCAACGCGTGGGGCTGCAGAATGTGCGTATATACGCTACCGGCACTAACCTGTTTACCTTCACCGGGTATCGCGGCTATGATCCGGAGGTGAGTGTTTCTAATGATAATTTGCTCGCTTCGCGCTCCGACTTTGGTAATTATCCAATTGCAAGGTCTTTCACAATCGGCATTAACCTTTCATTCTGACAATCGATCATCATGAAATTCAAACATATTAGTTTAGCCATCCTCGCCTTGTCGGTGAGTGCGTGCAGCGATTTTCTTTCGGTACTGCCTGAAACTGAACGTACCGTGGAGAATTTTTACAAAACTGCCGCCGATTACAACACGGCTGTGGTGGGCACATACGCTACTTTTAAACATGCCGGACTGTACGGGACCGGCGGCGGTTCGCTGATCTGGCTCGGCGAAGTTTCTACCGACAATACCGAATACGGATACACCCGCACACCGGTTAGCGCTATTGGTTTTGAAATCGAAGACCTGAATTACTCCCTTTCCAATACCTATTTCCGTGACGCGTGGCAGGGGCATTACCAGGGTATCGGCCGGGCAAACGCGATTCTGGACCGCATAGCAGGCGCGGAAATTGACGCCGCCCTGAAAGCACAGTATGAAGGCGAAGCGCGGTTTTTACGCGCGATGTTTTATTTCAATCTGGTTCAGCTTTTTGGGGATGTGCAGTTGGTTAAAACCGAGATCAACGACCCGTACGCCACCGCCGGCATTCTCCGTTCACCGGCGTCGGAAGTGTATGCTTTAATAGAAGCCGATCTGGCGACAGCCTCGGAGAAACTACCTGCGACCATCACCGCGGCCAATGCCGGTCGGGCCTCCAAATGGGCCGCCAAGACTTTGCTGGCCAAGGTTTACCTCGCACAGAAAAAATACGCGCCCGCGGCCGTGGTTCTGAAAGAAGTGATCGATGCCAATGCATACAAGCTCATGCCCAATTATTCGGATGTATTTGCAGCATCGACTTCGTTTGCCAACAATAAGGAGGTTATTTTAGCAGTACAAAATAAAGGCGGGCAAATCGGGCAGGGAGGAGGCTTTTATAGCCTTTGGACTCCCTTTGGGGCGATCTCACCAGATTTCGGCATCTCGGGCGGACCGGGCGACGGCGTCAATAAGCCTACGGCCGATCTGATCGGAGCATATGAGGCTGGCGATTTGAGGAAAGTCACGTCCGTGGCGACGTCTTACACCAATGCCAGCGGTATGGTGATCAATGAACCGTACCCTGTCAAATTTCTCCAGACAGGCATTATTCGGGGAGAATCCGACGTAGATTATCCGATTCTTCGGTATGCAGACGTGCTGCTCATGTACGCGGAAGCACTCAATGAACAAAACCAGCCGGCAGCCTCTTTGCCATTGATCAATCAGGTTCGTAAGCGCGCAGGATTGTCCGAGCTGACGGTGAGCACCCAGGCCGATGTGAGACTGGCGTTGGAAAAGGAACGCCGGGTCGAGTTTGCATTTGAAAGCCAGCGCTGGTTCGATCTGAAACGGACCGACCGTTTCGTACCCGTGATGTCGGCCAAGGGTTATCCGGCGAAAGCATTCCAAAACCTGTATCCGATCCCGTTGCGGGAGATTGAACTGAACAAAAACCTTACCCAGAACACCGGCTATTAGAATGGAAAGACTCACAAAGCGTTCGGCGCGCCCTATGCGCGGTTTCCTTACTAACCTGGCTTTGACCATGGCGATCACATCGGGTATGGCGAAAATCGGTGACAGTAATGCTCAGTCACTTCCGGTTGACCCTGCAATGGTTAAGGTCGCTTCCGGCAGGGTCATTCATCGTTTTTTCGATACTTCGCCCATTAGCCCATCCGGCAAGTACATGGCTTTGTTCAGGATGCCTTATGAAGATCATACCCCTGCGCCCGGTGATGCGGGAGAGGTCGTGCTGGTTGACATTGCGTCGCGCACCGAGCGTGTTGTCGCGCGGTCGCGCGGCTGGGAAATGCAGCTGGGTGCGCAGGTGCAATGGGGCGCGAGTGACCGGGAATTGTATTTCAATGATGTCGACACGAGCAGCTGGCAGGCATTCGCGGTTCAGCTGAATCCGCTCACGGGTGCGTCCCGGCGGTTGGGTGGAACCGTGTTTATGGTTTCCAGGGATGGGAAAAAACTGGCAAGTCATAATCTGGTCAAATCCAGGTATGCGCAGATCGGCTACGGCGTTATTATTCCCAAAGAGCTGGCAATCCGCAATGTGGGCGTTCCGGACGATGACGGTGTTTTCATTACCGACACCGGGTCGGGTAAGTCCAAGTTGCTTGTTTCGATCAAGGATATCTATGAAAAATCTTTGCCATCCATTGCGGTCCCCAATCCGCACGACTTTGAATATTATTGTTTCCAGGTAAAATGGAACCCGCAAGGGACACGCCTTTTGACGACCGTCCAATGGGCGCCGGTAGGTGGTGGCGCAAGAAAAAGAGCGGTGATTACGATGAATGCAGATGGCTCGAACCTAAAAACGGCCATCACGCCAGAGCAATGGGCCAAAGGCGGGCATCATGTAAACTGGCTGCCCGACGGCGAACACATTTCGATGAACCTCGAACTGGGCGGAAAACCGGGGTTGGAGCTAATTACGGCCCGCTTTGACGGTACTGATTTGCAAACGGTGTTCCAGCCAGGCTCCGGCCATCCTTCGTATCATCCCAAAGCCCTGCCGCTGATCGTCACCGACGCCTACCCGGGCGAAATGGTGACCTCGGGCGACGGGACTGTGCCGATCCGGCTATTGAATACCCAGACCGGCGTCGAGCAAAGGCTGGCCAGCATTTTCCTTTCCAAAGCGGAAGGCGAATTCCGGATCGATGCGCATCCTGCCTGGGACAATTCGGGGCGGTATGTCGTCTTCAACGGCTTGTCGGATGGTACCCGAAGTGTTTTTATGGTGTCGCTGCCTGAAAGTGGGTCGCAGCCACTGTTTCCGTGGAAGGTTTTAGGACAACTGAAAACCCGGGATGCCAGGGACATAGCGCAAAGCAGCTGGTCGATCGGGGCTGAAACGCTTGACCGCGATTATACAGACTATCAGTCCTACAAAACATACCTGGGCCCGTTGGGTGCCAAGCGCGTGCGTTTGCAAGGCGGTTGGGCCAAATGCGAAAAAGTGAAAGGAGTGTATGATTTCCAATGGCTGGATGCGGTCATTCCCGATGCGGCGTCACGAGGCGTAGCCCCGTGGGTAGAGCTTTCCTACGGTAACCCGATCTACGAGGGTGGGGGCGAGGCAAAATTAGCCGGGCATATCCCGACATCCCCTCAGGCTTTGCAGGCATGGGACAATTGGGTCAGGGCCATCGTGACGCGCTACAAGTCGCAGGTGCCGGAATGGGAAATCTGGAACGAGCCCGACCTGAACGCAAAGCATACCGGTCGCGAAATTGGCGAGTTTTATCTTCGCACGGCAAAAATCGTCAAGTCTGTTCAGCCGAATGCAAGGCTGATCGCATTAGGAATGGCCAGCGTTACCCGCCTGGACTTTGTGAAAGATTTCATGGACTATCTCAAGGAAAACAATGGGCTTACCTACATAGATATGCTTACCTACCATGGTTACGCATATAATCCCGACGAATCTTACCCGAAAATAGAAAAGCTGCGGCAACTGGTGTGGAGCTATAAACCTTCGGTTGTTTTCATGCAGGGGGAGAACGGAGCGCCCTCCACACCCAAGGAGGTAACCATCGGCGCTTTGCGGGACCAGGACTGGACCGAGCTCACACAAGCCAAGTGGGACCTGCGCAGGATGCTCGGCGATCACGGGCGGGGTATTGCGACCAATCTATTTACCATCAGCGACATTCATTACGCACCAGGCGACCATATGGTGGGGATCAACACGAAGGGCATTCTCAAAACCAATCCCGACAAAACAGTAGATCGCCCCAAAATGGCGTTTTCCGCAGCCCAACGTGTTTTCTCACTGTTTGATGATCAGCTGCTGGTGTTGAGACAAATACCGCAAGCCGGTCAGCAAAATCTTTATGCATTCAGCTACAAACATCGCAAAGCAGGCAGGTTGCTTACAGTTTGGTCGGGAGAAGCCAAGCCGATAGACAGTTATGTTTCCAGGCCTGTCACGATCACGGCAGATGGCGACTTTCGTGACCCGGTTCTCGTCGATTTGGTGACTGGAACGGTCTACGCAATTCCCAAAGAGAACGGTGTTAAAAGGGGAGAAGAAACCATTTTTAGCAACGTTCCAGTCCCTGATTACCCGGTCGTTATCGCCGACCGGAGCCTGCTTGAAATCAAGGAGTAAGTATAGTGATGATTTGGACCGGCTTTAATCAAAGTAACCCGCATTTAAACGAAAATTGAAAATGAACAAACTCCATACCCTGGACTACATCACCATTATCGTATACATGGTCTTAATGTCGGGGATAGGCATTTTTCTGGGACGGTACATCAAAAATATCGGTGATTATTTCAAAGGCGGGAGTGGTATTTCGTGGCTGGCCGGAGGTATCAGCAATTTCATGACCAAATTCAGCTCGTTTGTTTTCGTCGCTTATGCCGGGATTGCCTATTCGGATGGCCTGGTGGCGATTACGCTGATTTGGAGCACGATATTTCCCTCCGTTCTGGCCGTATTTGTCTATGCCAAACTCTGGAAGCGAGCCGGGATTATCAGTCCGGTCGAATACCTGGAAACACGTTTCAACGCGCCGATTCGCCAGCTGTTCTCATGGAGCGGGGTGCTGCTGAAAGTGCTGGATGATATGCTCAAACTGTATTCAATAGGCATATTTGTGACCGCAGCCTCGGGGATACCTTTTGAAACCGCGGTGATTTTCTGCGGTTTGGTCGTAGCCGTTTACACGGTGATAGGAGGTTTTTGGGCTGTGATCGTGACCGACGTAGTGCAATTTGTGATCCTTTTTTTCTCGACATTGATTCTGGTTCCGCTCGCGTATCACGCAGCGGGCGGGATAGCGCATATGCAAGACGTTATACCCGATAATATGCAATTCCTGAATGGTAAAAAGGGGACGCCGTTCTTTGTTTTTGTCTACTACATTTTGATTATCATCAAATACAACGGTAACTGGACATTCATTCAGCGTTTTTATAGCGCCAAAACCGAAGAGGACGGAAAGAAAATCGGTTGGCTTTCTGCGGGGCTGTTTTTGATATTCCCGGTCATATTCCTCTTTCCGGCTGTGGCCGCGCGGGTGATCCTTCCCGAGCTGGAAAACCCAGAAATGGCTTACGTGGCCCTTTGCCTGAAACTGCTGCCGCAGGGTATTATGGGGCTGATGCTCTCGGCGATGTTTGCCGCTACGATGTCCGTGCTCAGCGCCGAATACAATGTAACCGCCAGCGTGCTGACGCGCGACATTTATCAGCGCCTGTTCCGCTCAGATTCCAGCCCGAAAGAAATACTTTGGGTGGCCCGCATTATGACCCTGGCCGTTGGGCTGGTCGTTACAGTCGGAGCGCTGTATGTAGGCCGCTTCGGCGGGGCATTTAAAGCCAACCAGTATTTGACGGGTATTTTCTCTATTCCAATGATTATTCCCGTGATCATGGGCATCGTTTTCTGGCGGCCGCAGCCGTGGGGCGCCATCGCTACTTTGGTCATCGGTATTGCAACAGGTATCGCATTGAACCTCAACCCGCAGATCAGCTGGGAGATGGCTACCTTTATTGAAATCATCGTGTGCATCGCCGTCTTCCTTGGGTCAGGTTTGTTTTTGTCGAAAGACGAGGAGTACCTGGCAAGAGTAGGACGCTTCTTCAAAAAGCTGGCGAGCCCGGCGCCGGCAGTGGTCGATGGCGGCGACTCCGGTGTGTTAACCGGCCTGATGATGCTCTATGCATTTGCTTTCCTGGTAACGGGTACCCTATTCATTTTAATGGGGTTCCCTTCCGCTTCCAACATGAGCGGGCAGCTTGCCATTGGCTCGGGAGTCATATGCATTCTCGCAGCAGGGATATTTTACTGGCGTGGCAGGGGCACGGGGGCCGGGGAGGTTTGAGATAACGGTTTATAAAATGTATTGTTTATGAGATTGCTAAAATGCTATATCGCATTCTTTTCCTTCGCGTGTACATACGCACTGCCATTGTGTGCGCAGGACGCGCCCGCGACGCCCGCTATCCCGCTGCACAAGATCGGTCAACTCAAACCCAAAAGTACCGATGAAATTAGCGCATCCAACTGGATACTGGGTTGCGAAACCCTGGACAGGGATATGACCGACTACGAGCAGTACAAACAGTACATTGCACCGCTCGGTATTAAAATGCTCCGCATGCAGGCGGGCTGGGCCAAAACTGAAAAAGTAAAAGGCCGGTACGACTGGGCATGGCTAGACAAGATCATCGACGATGCCACTTCACGCGGCTTTCAGCCATGGCTTGAAACCTCCTACGGCAATCCCATTTACCCCGGCGGCGGCGGTGTGAACCTGAGTGCGGGCATTCCCAGCTCTAAAGAGGCGCTCGAAGCCTGGGACAAATGGGTGGCGGCCCTGGTGACACGTTATAAAGGCAAAGTGCGGGATTGGGAGGTTTGGAATGAGCCCAATTTCGGGGATAACGACATCAACACCGCCGAGCAAGTGGCCGATCTGAACATTCGGACAGCCGCTATCATCAAGCGCATTCAGCCCGACGCACGGATTTCGGGTCTGGCCATGGGCCATATTGACCTGAAATATGCGGAGACCTTTTTTAAATACATTCATGACAGAGGCAAGATGGGCCTGTTCGATAATATGACCTACCATGACTATGTCTATAATCCCGATTCCAACTATGATCATGTGCGAAAACTGCGCGAACTGCTTGATCGTTTCGCGCCGGAGGTAAAGCTGCGCCAGGGTGAAAACGGCTCTCCATCCTTCTCAGGCGGAGGGCGCGGCGCGCTGGGCGACTACGATTGGACCGAACTTTCGCAGGCCAAATGGAATACCCGCAGGATGCTTGGCGATCTGGGACACGACATGATGAGCAGCATTCTCGGGATTATCGACATGAACTATGCCGTAACCGCAGGACCGATCAAAAAGCTGAATGTGAAAGGCCTCATTCAGTCGGATTCGTCCAAAAGGGCGATCAGGCCCAAGCTGGCCTATTCGACGATGCAGCATGTGACGTCTGTATTCGACAATTCCCTGGTACGGATCGAAAACCTGACGCCGACTTTTAATAGCAATGCGAAAACCGAAGCGGGAGAAATCAAATTTTCCAAAAGCACCGATCGGAGCATTTCCGTGTATGGCTACCGGCATTTCAAAACGGGCAAGCAGCTTTTTGCGATCTGGTCTGACGAGGCTATCCCGGCTAATACCAATGAGATCAGGAGCGTGAATTTTACCTTCCTGAATGCGCAATTGGATCAGCCCGTATGGGTGGATATAATCACTGGGGGAGTCTTCGAAATCCCGCAAGCGATGTGGAAAAGGGTTGGTAATAAAATGATTTTTAACGATGTACCTGTTTATGATGCGCCTGTTCTGATTGCGGACAAGTCGCTTTTAAACTTGAAATAATTCCTATGATCACGCCAGATTTTCTGTTGACCAACGATACCGCGAAGGCGCTTTTTGAAAGGGTTGCTGCGCTTCCGATCATTGATTTTCATAATCATATTGATCCCAAACCGCTTTCGGTCAATATGCGCTTTGAGAATATCTACCAGCTATGGGTACAGAATGATCCCTACAAGCACCGGGCTATGCGCATTTATGGCCTGCCTGAGGAGCTCATTACCGGGACTCAGACTTCCGATTACGAGAAATTTACCGCCTGGGCGCAGTGTATGATGCATACCGCGGGAAACCCGCTTTTTCACTGGTCGTGCATGGAGTTGCAGCGGGTATTCGGGATCAGCGCGCTGCTCAAACCGTCGAATGCACGGCAGATCTGGGAAATGGCGAACGCACTACTTGCCACCGACGGGTTCGGTGCACTGGATATCCTGAAACGGTTCAACGTGGAAATGCTTTGCACTTCGGATGATTTGCTGGATGAGCTGGCGCACCATGCGCTGCTTAAAGATCAGCAATCGGAGGTCAGCTGCCTGCCATCGCTGCGAGGCGACAGCATCCTAACGTTCCAGCCGGACTGGATTGCCAGGCTGCAAGCCATTTGCGAAGTTGAAATAACCAACCTGGAATCTTACAAAAATGCGATCATCAAGCGGCTTGATTTCTTTGATCTTGCTGGCTGTCTGCTCTCGGATCACTCGCTCGATTCCGGGTTCAAATATGTTACCACGCAGGAACCGGAGGCCAGCGCGCTTTTTGTCAAAGTCCTGCGTGGTCAAAGCCTGGGCCCGGAGCAATTGATAAGCTTACAATCGCATTTGCTCCATTTTCTCGGCCAGCAATATGCGAACAGGCGCTGGAAAATGCAGCTCCATATTGGTGCAAACCGTTTTACAAGTAGCAACCTGCGCAGAAGGCTCGGCGCGGCAGGAGGCTATGCCAGCATTGGAAACACAGTAGATGTGCATTCGGTTAGCCGGTTGCTAGATGATCTGGACATTCAAGACAATTTGCCCAAAACTATCCTTTATACCCTGAATCCAGCCGATAATGCGGTTTTTGCCTCGCTTACCGGCTCGTTTTCCGAAGATGGTGTGCGGGGGAAAGTTCAATTTGGACCGGCATGGTGGTACAACGATCATTACGAAGGCATCGCGGAGCAACTGGTCACGCTCAGCTCTTATGGTTTGCTCAGTACCAGCATCGGTTTTACGACCGACTCGCGCAGCATTCTTTCATTCAGCCGGCATGAATACTATCGGCGCATTCTCTGTAACCTGATTGGCACTTGGGCAGAAGACGGCAAGCTGCCCGACGACCTGGAATTTCTCGGGCAACTGGCAGCCGACATCAGCTATAACAACATCAAAACCTGGATCAAAAAATAACGAAATGGAAAGTCAAAAAATAGCGGTAGTGACCGGGGCGGGAGGTACGCTTTGCTCCGAAATGGCCCGTGACCTGGCGCGCAGCGGTTACCGGGTTGCATTGCTGGGGCGAAGCCTGGATAAACTTCAAATAGTTGAAAAGCAGATCGTTGATGCGGGCGGGATCGCAATTTCGGTCAGCACAGATGTCTCCAATGAAGAATCTGTCCGCGCCGCCGGGGACGTCGTTGAGCGAGAGCTGGGCATTTGCTCGGTGCTGATCAACGGCGCGGGCGGTAACCAGATGGACGCATTGACTAACACCACCGAATTCGACGAAAGGGAGCTGCTCGACGATGGTTCTGTCAAAGGGTTTTTTAACCTGAATATGGCTGTATTCCAAAGCGTGATCGACGTGAACACGATGGGAACAGTGATACCCAGCTTTGTTTTCGGACGTGGGATGGCCCGGCAAAAACAAGGCGTGA
The DNA here is from genome assembly GCF_000382205.1 of Dyadobacter beijingensis DSM 21582. Lineage (GTDB taxonomy): Bacteria > Bacteroidota > Bacteroidia > Cytophagales > Spirosomataceae > Dyadobacter > Dyadobacter beijingensis. The sequence continues at coordinate 86,138 of NZ_KB907789.1, read as the reverse complement.
TCATCAATATCGCCTCCATGAACAGCTTCCGCCCGCTGACCAAGGTAGGGGCCTATGGAATCGCCAAGGCGGGGATTGCGAATTTTACCCAATGGCTGGCGGCTTATCTGGCGCCGGCCGGGATCCGCGTGAATGCGATTGCGCCGGGTTTTTTCCTGAACGACCGAAGCAGGAAAATCATGTTCGACCAGGATGGAGCCAAGACCGCGCGGGCAGAAAATGTGCTGAGCCATACGCCGCAGAGGCGTTTCGGGGAAGCTGCCGAGTTGCTGGGCTGTATGAACTGGCTGATTAATGAGGAGGCGGCCGGGTTTGTAACGGGTATTATCGTGCCCGTCGACGGCGGTTTTTTATCTAATGCCGGTGTTTGATAAAATAATTAAAAAATCTAAACGAGGATAACTATTATGAGTACTGAGAAACACACAAACGGAAGCCAATCCGGTACCGACCAATACCGCAAAGAGGTGGGCATGATGAACCTGGAACGGTTTATCGCCGAACGGGAAACAATCTCCGATAAGCCCTTTCCGATACCTGACAACGAATTGTTGTCGCGCTTTGAGCAATTGTACACAGGGGCTGTCAATGATGTTTTGCGGGAGTTTTGCCTGCTGCATCAGGCGCTTCCCAACAGGATTGTGCCGCTACGCGAGTACCGCACTGTCGCTGGCCTCGCATTCACGGTGAAAAGCGCCCCCAATGCGAAGATTACCGGTGAAATGGAATTCCGCACCCAGATGCTGGATGCCATGCACGAGAATGCTTTCGTGATATGGGATTCCAGCAAGGACGAGCAGGCGACGATGTGGGGAGGGGTCATGACCGCGACTGCCAAGGGAAAGGGCATTAAAGCTGCCTGTCTGGACGGAGGCATACGGGATACCCACCAGATCCTGGAAGCAGATTTTCCTGTTTTTTACAAATACCGCCTTTCAAATGGAAGCCTGGGGCGTTGCCTGATCACCCATTTTCAAACGGTGATCCAGATCGACGACGTTACTATCAAACCGGGGGATGTGGTGCTCGGCGACATCGACGGCGTGCTGATCGTGCCTCGCGATATCGCCTACCAGGTGCTTTTGCGGGCCGAGGAAATCCGGCAAAATGAGAAACAGATTTTCGGCTGGGTTCATAGTGGCGAGTCAATCCACACCATTACCGAACGCGGGGGATATTTTTGAGGGGCCGTCGGTTTTCGGCCGTCGGCGATCGGCGTGCTTCATGATTATTTTCTGTTTGATGTTTTCTAATTGACAATTTCAAAGGTTAAAAGCTAACGGCCGACAGCCGATAGCCAATAGCCGACAGCCTTATGATCCTTTCGTTTTTATTTTTTGGAAATAAGCCGGATGAGAAATGGCAGCTTTGCCGGCAAATGGGCATTACCGATGCTATCGCGAAGCTGGCGCCTGAACTCACGGGCGATCCTGCGATCGACGATTACGAGTCTTTCGCCCGTTCGAAGGCAATCTTTGAATCCAACGGCTTTAAGCTCATCGGGCTGGAAGGCGACCAGTTCGACATGACGCGGATCAAACTCGGACTTGCCGGGCGGGAAAGAGACGTCGAGCGATATCAACGGATGCTGGAAAACATGGGCAGGCTTGGTGTCGGACTGCTATGTTACAACTTCATGGCCACTGGCTGGTACCGCACCGATATTAACCTGCCTGAAAGGGGCGGTGCGGTAGTGAGCGGCTTTTCACTTGAAAAGGCCAGGACCGAGCCTGTTTCAAAATTGGGGACATTCAGCGAGGATCAGATTTGGGATAATTATCACTGGTTTATCGAGCAGGTAATGCCGGTCGCTCAGGCAAATGGTGTGAAAATGGCCTTGCACCCTGACGATCCGCCGGTATCTCCATTGCACGGGATTAGCCGGATCCTGACCTCCGCCGATGCGATCAGGAAGGCATTGTCGTTTTCAGATAGCGCTTCACACGGCTTGACGTTTTGCCAGGGTACTTACACCACCATGAATGAGAACGTTCATGAGCTTATCCACGAATTTGGAAGGCAGCAAAAAATACATTTCGTACACATCCGTGATGTGACCGGCACACCCGAAAACTTTCGCGAGACATTCCATGATAACGGCCCGACAGATATGTTCAAGATGATCCGAGCATATCGTCAAGTTGGTTTTAACGGTCCGCTACGGTCGGATCACGTTCCTACGATGGCGGGTGAAAGCAATGCGCATTTTGGTTATGAAATGAAGGGAAACCTGTTTGGGATCGGGTATATCAAGGGATTGATGGACGCCGCGGTTTCGATAGAGAACTTTTGATGGTTTTTTAAAAAGCAAATGGCCTTGCTAGACTTTTCCAGATTACGTTCAGCGTTCGAAGGTGAGTTGTATTTCGACGATTCTACGCTCCATACCGCTCAGCGGGCAGTTTACGCCACCGACGCATCCGTTTACCAGGAAATGCCCGTCGCGGTAGCATTGCCGAAAACCGTGGAGGATATCCGCGCCCTGATCGATTTTGCCAAAGCCAACAGCGTGACATTGATCCCCCGCGCCGCGGGGACGTCGCTGGCCGGGCAGGTGGTAGGGAAGGGCATTGTAGTCGATATTTCGAAGCATTTCCGCAAAATCATCGAAGTGAATGCAGAGCAGAAGTGGGTACGCGTGCAACCGGGCGTGATCCGCGACGATCTGAACAAACATCTCGCTCCCTACGGATTGCTTTTCGGCCCTGAAACTTCGACAGCCAGCCGCGCGATGATCGGCGGGATGATCGGGAACAATTCGTGCGGGCTGCATTCGATCACCTGGGGCGCCACGCGCGATCATTTGCTGGAAGTGAAAGTACTGCTTTCCGATGGCTCGGAGGCCGTTTTCAGCGAGCAGACCATCGCTGATTTTACGAAAGAAATCCGCGAAAAGCAGATCAAAGGCCAGCGCCTGCAATCCATTCTCGCGGGCATGTTCGGGCTCATATCCAATCCTATTGACCAGGATTTAATTAAAAAGCAGTTTCCCAAACCGACCGTCACCCGCCGGAACTCGGGTTATGCACTGGATGCATTGGTGAGGAATTTTGAAAAAGGAAATATCAACCTGTGTAATCTCATAGCCGGTTCCGAGGGCACATTATGCTTTGTGACCGAGGCTAAAATCGCATTGGTAGATGGCCCGCCCGCGGCTGTGGGCGTCGTGTGCGTGCATACGAACTCGCTCGCGGAGGCGCTGCACGCCAACCGCGTGGCGATGGGCTACGATCCTAAGGCTTCTGAGCTGGTCGACAAATACATTATGGATTTCACTAAAAAACATAATGTGTATTCCCAAAACCGGTTTTTCATGCAGGGCGACCCCGCGGCGATGCTGATGGTGGAGTTTTGGGGCATTGCCAAAGAGGAAGTTGAGCAAAAAGCGGCTGCATTAATTGAACAACTAAAAGCTAAAAACCTCGGATATGCCTACCCGCTGTTGTTTGGGGATGATGCCAATAAGGCCTGGGATATTCGTAAAGCAGGTCTCGGGTTGATCCGTAACCTTCCGGGTGACACGCAGCCGGTTAACCTGATCGAAGATTGCGCCGTGGCCGTCGAGGATTTGCCCGCATATATTGAAGAATTGGAAGTTTTATTGGAAAAACATGGGTTACACGCGTCCTACTACGCGCACGCGGGAGCGGGCGAGCTGCACGTGGAGCCGATGATCAACCTCAAAACGAGCGAGGGGAAACAGCAATTCCGCGATGTACTGACCGATACGGCTGTTTTGGTGAAGAAATACAACGGCGCATTATCGGGCGAGCATGGCGACGGCCGGCTCCGTGGAGAATTCATTCCATTTATGATGGGAGAGGAAGTCTACGAAATGTTCAGGCAGGTGAAGCGCATCTGGGACCCGGATGGCGTTTTCAATGCCAACAAAATCGTGGATACGCCGCCGATGAACGAGTTTCTGCGCTATGGACAGGATAAACCTAGTCCGCAGATCGACACCGTATTCGACTTTTCGAGGCAGGAAGGCATTCTCCGCCTGGCCGAAAAGTGCAGCGGCTCAGGCGATTGCCGTAAAACGGAACTTACAGGCGGCACCATGTGCCCCAGCTACATGGCCACGCGCAGCGAGCGCGACACCACGCGGGCCCGAGCGAACATTCTGCGGCAGTACCTCACACCGGAAACTGCTGCTAATACCAGCCAGGAAATCGCGACGAGTATGTGGATTTGGTAGGCGAAAGCGACCGGCCTAATGCGCGGAAAATCGCCGAGAATGCAATGCTGTTCGAGGAGTTCATCGCGCGTGAAATCGATGCAAAACGCATTCAGAAAAGCACATTTGTCGGTAGAAATCAATTGATCAAGCTACATGGGCATTGCCACCAAAAGGCGCTTTCGACATTAACGGCTTCTAAAAAGGCGTTGCAATTGCCTGAGAATTACCATGTTCAGCTGATCCCGTCGGGTTGCTGCGGAATGGCGGGATCGTTTGGGTATGAGTGGGAGCATTTCGAAGTGTCGATGCAGATCGGGGAGCTGGTGTTGTTTCCAACTGTCCGGCAGCAACCCGAGGATGTGATCATCGCGGCCGCCGGGACGAGTTGTCGCCATCAGATCAAGGATGGTACCGGGCGCAAAGCCATGCACCCGGTCGAGATTTTATACGACGCGTTGGCGTGATTTAGACCTTAACTGTAAAATTGACAAGTATTATTTTAAAGTGCTAAGGGTAAAAGATTGAATACCCAGTCTTAGTAAAATATTCCTAAATAAAAGTAGTACGAGTCAATTACCAAGGCTAATCATTTCGCCCAATGATCCGTGACAGACTGACTTCACAAGAGAACCAATCTTTGTGGGACGAATTTCGTGCCGGTAATCCCGACGCATTTTCTCGTATTTACGAATTGTTTTCGGCTGACCTGTACCGTTACGGGTACAATCTGGTGCGCAATAAACAACTTGTCGAAGACTGCCTGCACGAGCTTTTCGTGCACATTTACAATACCCGTCAACGGATCGGGCCAACAGACAACATTCTATACTACCTGTATCGCTCGCTCCGGCGCCGGCTTACCGACTCGCTTGCCAGGTTGAACAAGTTCGATTCGGACGATTACATTTTTGAAGGGGCTGAATTTTTGGTCGAATCCTATGAAACCGAGCTCGTGGAAGAGCAAACGCTCGATCGTCAGAAGCAAATAATTATTGCCGAATTAAACCGGTTGCCGAAGCGTCAGCGCGAAATTCTCTACCTGGTATACATGAAAGGGCTTAGCTATGCCGAGGCGGGTGATGTGATGAACATCGCCATGAGCACCGTTTATAACACAGTAAATACGGCGCTCTCCACGCTGCGCTCTTTTGTTGCACAGCGCCTGGCCCGTGAAGGAATATCCATCGTTGTTACTGTCGCCGTGCTGATCAGTCTTCTGACGAGCTGACACGAAATTTTTGTTTTGAATAGGAAAAATGACAGACAGATACGTTTCACACTCAGGTAACTGATTTACACGTATTTGAAAACTAAAACCAGGATATGGAAGAGCAGGATCAACCACAGGATTACATCAAAGGCATTCACTTCAAAGAAACCTCACCCTCGCAGGCGGATCTGGCCCGGCTCAGAGGGCGGATCTGGAACGATATCCGGGAAAGCACACCCACGAAATCCTGGTGGAACCGGCCCTATTACGCGATCGCCGCCTCGTTGTCGTTGCTGGTAGTATCGGCATCAATAGCCTGGTGGGCGATGAGCCCAGCGCATTTTCATACCGCATATGGCCAGATCCGCAAGATTACGCTGGAAGACGGATCTGTGGTGACCCTGAATGCCAATTCAGACATTCGGGTAGCGAACAACCTGGCCGAAAGCGCCGTGCGGGAGGTGTGGCTGGAAGGAGAAGCCTATTTCGACATCGCCAAACGTAACGGTGCGAAGTTCATCGTACACACGCCCGAAGCGCAGGTGGAAGTACTCGGCACCGAGTTCAATGTCATGGCCCGAAGGCAAAACACGAAAGTGGTCTTGCACGAAGGCAAGGTAAAACTACATGCGGCAAATGCACCGGCTGTCGTGATGAAACCCGGAGATATGGCAACCGTCACCGAACGCAAAGAGCCCATTCGGCTGCAGTCGGTGAGGCCGGAGCTGTACGATTCCTGGAAAGAATCGATGGTCGTACTCGACGGTAAGCCGGTAGTGGAGATCACACAGATGCTGCTGGACAACTACGGAATAAGTGTGACGTTCGCCGATACGAACTTTCTGAGCAAAAAGCTGGATGGAAAACTGAGCCTGCAATCGACCGACGATTTCATTACCAACCTGGCGACTATTCTTGACCTGGAAATAGAAAAGCGCGGAAAAGACTACGTTTTCAGGTGAAAGGATTTAAATTAAAATAAATCAGAAAAAAGTCATAGAAAAAGCGGGAAAAGCGGGAGGGTCGCCTGTTTGACAGTTGCATGCGATACAAAATCACCCAATCATTGTTTTTGACTATGAAAAGACTTTTCCAGTGCTTCTCTATATCCATACTATCCCTTGGCATCGGGGATTTGGCCGGGGCGCCGCCCCGGCAGGCGATCGCGGCAGTGTTCGAGTATGACGTGCCGGTTCAGGACGAGGAAGGCGCCAATAGCGTGATCGTTTTCCTGAATAAGCTTGAATCCATTCATAACGTAAATTTCGTTTATCAAAGGGAGCTGATCGAAGGTAAGAATTTGCCATTCCCCATCGACGAGCATGGCGATGTCGAGAACATTCTTAAACGCATCCTGCCGCCGCTGAATTTAAAATACAAAAAACTGAAAGGGGGAGGCTACACCATCCTGCGCAGTAAAAACCCGAGAAGTAACGCGGAAGAGGTTTCTGATAGCAAATCGGCTTTTCGTGAAAACAGCAATCTGATGATGCTGCCGCGCCCGGCGACCTCGCAGAGCCCGGTAGCCAGTCCGCGTGTACTAACGGAAGAGACGGTTCGCGGCAAGGTGACCGACCAGATTACCGGGGAAGGCCTGCCCGGGGTGAATATCGTGTTGAAAGGAACCCAGAAAGGAACGACCACCGATGTGGACGGAAAGTTTTCGATCCAGGTGCCCGTTGAGGGTTCGGTGTTGATTTTCAGCTTTGTAGGTTACGAAAAGCAGGAGGTAGCTTTGAAGGACCTGTCTGAAATCAAAATTACAATGGTGTCCGACAACAAGTCGCTCGACGAAGTGATCGTGGTGGGATTTGGTACACAGAAAAAGATCAATGCAACCGGGGCTATCGCCACAATCGGAACCAAAGACTTGGTCCAATCACCGGTGGCTAATATCAGTAACTCGCTTGTTGGTCGCATGCCCGGGCTTTTCGCTACGCAATCTGGCGGTGAGCCCGGAAACGACGGTTCCAAAATCCGCATCCGCGGCGTGGGAACGTTTTCGGGCAATACAGACCCGCTGACGCTCGTGGACGGTATACAGGTCGACAACTACAATAACATTGATCCTAACGAGATCGAATCAGTAACAATTCTAAAAGATGCTTCCTCGACAGCTGTTTATGGTATCCGTGGCGCAAATGGTGTGCTGATCATTACGACTAAAAGGGGAAAGGTCGGACCACCAAAAATCAGCTATACCTTCAACCAGGGTTTCAACTCATTTACCGGTATGCGGGAGATGATGAACAGTGCGGATTACGCCACGCATTTCAACGAGGCTTTGCAAGCGGACTCGTATGTAACGGGTAACGTATATACACCTAAGTATACTTCCGAGGATATCGAACTTTACCGCAATGGCCAGGACCCCGTGTTTCACCCGAATGTCAACTGGCCGGATGTCATGTTTAAGAAGACTTCCCTGCAATCCCAGCACAATGTAAGTATCAGTGGGGGGACCCAAAAGGTTCGCTATTTCGTCTCTGCGGGACTTTTTAATCAGGAAGGTTTATTCAAGGACACCAAAGGAATTACAGATGCGTTCTCCCCTCAATCCGTTTTCAGAAGATATAATATCCGCTCCAATTTCAATTTTGACCTGACTAAACGGCTGAAAATGTCGCTGGACCTTTCCTCGCAGACCGAAACGCGCAGCGGTAATAACGGTACCAATACTGAACGAGTGGTAGGTGACGTATTTCGGGCCAGTCCACTGGAGACGCCGGGCATCGTTGACGGGAAGGTGGTCAATATTTTCACTGGCTCTCGCAATAATCCATATGTTTCGCTATTGTATCCGAACGCGGCAGGAGGTTTGAAACGGTCTTACCGAAACTACCTGAACGGGAATTTCCGACTTGACTACGATCTCGGTTTTCTGCTGGATGGGCTATCAACGCATGGTAATGTGGCGGTCCAGACCTACAACGACCAACAGATCACCAATACCAAGACACTCATTACATACCTGGCCACACGCCTGCCCGACGGTACGATCAACTATGTACCATCGACGACCGATGCGCAATTCGGTTTTTCGCAAACCGGACGTTACAATCGTAGAATCACGGCTGAATTTGGTATAGATTATAAGAAGAGCTTCGGAAAGCATAGCATTACTGCGCTGGCGCTTTACAATCAGCAAAAGACCTTCGATCCGACATTGGCATTTCTTGTCCCCAAAGGCTATCAGAGCTTTGTCGGCCGGATAACTTACGACTACGGAGGCAGGTATCTGGCCGAAGTGAACGTGGGCTACAACGGCACCGAGAACTTTGCGCCCGGAAAGCGATTCGGCTTTTTTCCGGCCTATTCGCTGGGATGGGTAGCGAGCCAGGAGTCGTTCTTCCCGAAGAACGAGGTGGTGACTTTTCTGAAAATCAGGGGTTCCTATGGCGAGGTAGGGAATGACAATATCGGTGGTACCCGCTTTCTCTACCGTCCCACAAGCTATTCCAGTGTTCAGAATATTTACTATTTTGGAAATGTGGGTTCAACCTATACCGGCTACACGGGCATCCGCGAGGATGCGACCGGCAATCCGGATGTAACCTGGGAGCGTGCCGTGAAGCAGAACATCGGTATCGAGGCTTTCTTCTGGAAAGACAGGATCAAATTCACGGCTGATCTTTTCAGTGAAGAGCGGAGCGACATTCTCGCCGCCCGTCAGTCGATATCATCCATATCCGGATTGTCGCAGCCCGCAAGCAATCTTGGGAAAATGCAGAACAAGGGTTTCGAAGCAGATATCTCGTATTCCGGCAATATCGGTCAGTTAGGTTACCGGGTGGGGGCCAATTACAGCTTTGCACGCAACAAGGTGCTTTTCCGCGATGAAGTACCCAATGCCTATGCTTACCAGAACCGCACGGGCCAGCGGCTGGGGCAGAACTTCGGTCTGATCGCCCAGGGGCTTTACAATACCTGGGACGAGGTTAATGACCCATCCCGACCGGTATACTCGTATTCCAACAACAAAATACAGCCAGGGGATATCCGCTACAAAGATTACAATGGGGATGGTGTGATCAACGATTTCGACGCAGTGCCTATCGGATTCTCAAACCTTCCTGAAAAGACTTTCGGTGCATCATTCGGATTGAATTACAAGGGTTTTGACGTATCGGTGCTTTTCCAGGGCGTAGGTAATGTCTCGCATTATTACACGCGTTTTCAACGCGGTACGGGCTACGGCCAGGCGCCGCCTGAGGGATCGGCCAGCTATATGAACGAAAGCTGGACCGCCGAGCGCTATGCAGCCGGGTTACCCATCAAATTCCCCCGGTTTTCTGTGAATGCCAACCCGAACGAAGTTGGTTCGTCCTACTGGTTGGCCGATGCGAGTTACATGCGCCTGAAAAATGCTGAAATCGGCTACCGGTTTGAAGAGGGCATTCTGAGAAAGCTGGGCATCAGTTCCTGCCGGATCTACGTCAATGCGAACAACCTATTAACCTGGAAGAAAATGTACCAGGGCATCGACCCGGAAAATACCGCCACAGGCGACACCAACACGGAACCCTACCCATTGGTCAGGACGATCAATGCGGGCCTTAACCTCAATTTCTGACATGATGATGAAAAAGATATATCTGCTTTTTGCCATAGCGTGCTGCATTTGTGCGGCGTCCTGCCAACATGAATTTCTCGACAAGGCGCCCGGCGTCGATTTGACGGAAGACAATGCATTTCGCGATAAGGCCAGTCTTGAAATTTTCATGGCTACGATTTACAGATATGGCATGCATTCCAATTTCCGCTACCGGTTGCAAGGTGAAACAGTGGTTTCAGGGCAGCCCAATGCGTACACGCCATTTTCCCAGGTAAATTCGACAGACGTCATTCATCCGAGTTCGAGCATCAGCGATGAAGGAGACGCGTCCGAAGCCTCTTTCGTGCATTCGAACCGATGGAATGAAGGAATGGTGTTGCCCAATAACATTGTTAACCTGGAAGACTACCGGTATTTCATCCGCTGGATCGCATTGCGGCAGATCAACCTGGTAATCAAGCGGATCAATGAGGTGCCCGATGCGGATGAGACTTACAAAAAGCAGATCGTTGCGGAAGTAAAGTTGATCAGGGCGCTGAATTACATGGAAATGCTCAAACGATATGGCGGTGTGCCCATTGTCGACCAGGTTTTTCAGCCCGGCGAAAAGATCGAGGTGCCCAGGTCTACTTTTGAAGCCTGTGTTACATTTATTTTGAAGGATATTGAGGATGCGTTCCCAAATCTGCCGGGCAGCTATTCGGCATCCCAGACCGGTCGGGTAACTTCGGTGGCTGCATTGGCATTGAAATCAGAAGTACTGCTGTATGCAGCCAGCCCGCAGTTTAACACAGCAACACCCGTAGTGGCGATGGGCAATGCAGCAGATAACAAGTTGATCTGCTACGGTAATTTCGATGCTGGTCGCTGGAAACTCGCCGCAGACGCTGCCAAACAAGCATTGGACCTGGCGCTGGCCAATGGGTACGGGCTGATCGACGAGGTGGCCAACCGTAACCCCGCCGAACAGGATAACGGAACACCGGGGCCGCTTGGTAACTACCGGGCCTCCTGGGAAACGACCAATAACAAAGAGCTGATCCTGATGTACCAGGGAGGTGCTGCGGCTGCCGGGGGAATCACCAACATAGGCAATGCCCCGATGACGTTCTGGAACCCGTCGTGTTTTGGATCGTTTTGGAGCGGGATCTCGGTACCATTGAATTTTATCAAAAAATATGAAAAGATAGATGGGACGCCCCAGTCCTGGGATGCAGCCGGAGGAACGGATCTGATTGCCAAATACGCCCAGCTGGATCCGCGCTTCAAGCAGACGATGTCCTACACCAATGGCTACTATACGGCAAGGGATCCGATCGCACAGATTTACAGTGGCGGGAAGGACTATGTGAATTGCAAGGGAGGGATTTGGCTGCGCAAGTACATCCCCAGAAATGCGACAAGCGGCAATTTCGTGATGAACGATGTTCTTTTCAGAGTTAATGAGCTGTATCTGAATTATGCCGAGGCATTAAACGAAGCCTCCGGTCCGGTGAAGGAGGCCTATGCCGCGGTCAATGCGATCCGAAACCGCTCGGGCATGCCCGACCTGCCGGCAGGGCTGACCAAAGAGCAATTCCGAGAGCGCGTACGCAACGAGATCGCAGTGGAACTGGTGAACGACGACCACCGCTTTTGGGATGTGAAACGATGGCTGATCGCCGATCAGGAAGGGGTGATGACGGGCGCATTCCAGGGTTTGCAGATCACACGGTCGGGCGAAGCGGGCAACTACAAGTTCGGCTGGAAGCCCTATACTTTCGAAACCCGCACTTTTCACAAAAAGATGTACCTGCATCCATTTCCGCAGGCTGAGGTAATGAAAGGAAATCTCACCCAGAATCCCGGTTGGTAAGCCACCTGCATGATCAGTTACCCTACAAACAGCAAACAACTTATGAAAATAGCTTTTATATTTAAAACGTGCCTGGTGCTCGTGCCGCAGGTGCTATGCCTGCCGCTGCTCGCGCAACGTGCGGAAAAAGCCGATACGGTGGTCGTTGATCCTGAATCTGCTGCCGTTCAGATCGGTTACGGCACACAACCCGCGCAACACATTACCAGCGCCATCTCGACGGTGCAGGGTACGAGCCTGGAAAAGAATTTTACCCTAAACCTGGGTAATACCTTGTACGGCAGGTTACCCGGGCTGACCGTCAGTCAGGGCGGGTCTGAGCCGGGAGCTTCCACGCCGGGACTTTTTGTGAGAGGGGTCAACACGATCGGCGGAGCGGCTACTGCGCCCCTGTATGTGATCGACGGCTTTATCAGCAACGGTAGCGGCCCTTCCAATGCGCTAATGCAGCTGATGCCGGAGGAGATTGAATCCGTTTCGGTCCTGAAAGATGCGTCCGCGACGGCGATCTACGGTGCCCGAGCGGCCAATGGCGTGGTGCTGATCACAACCAAAGCAGGCCGGAGCGGCCCTTTGAAAGTATCCTTTACCACCAAGCAAGGATTCAACCAGGCGCAGTATCTCCCCAAATTCCTGGATTCTTACCAATACGCTTCGCTCTTTAATGAAGCATTGCGCAACGACGGGCTTGCAGAAAGGTATAGCCAGGCCGACCTGGACGCATACCGGACAGGCGCCGACCCTTACTTTCATCCGAATGTGAACTGGTACGACCAGGTTTTGCGAAAAATCGCCCCGGCATCTTCCTACAATCTCAATTTCAGTGGAGGGGATAATTATGTGCGGTATTATGTGATGCTCAATGCGCTCAACAGTCAGGGGTTGTTCAAAAAATTCGGTGATCAGAACGAGGAGAGTTCCAACTCGAAATATTCCCGCTACAATTTCCGCACTAATCTGGATATCAACCTGACCACCCGGCTTTCGGCGCAGTTCAAGATCGCGGGGGCTTTGGAGCAGACGATGAATCCGAATAATTACACGACCGGGGGCACATTCAGCCTGCTGGCCTCGTTGCCCCCCAATGCATTCCCTGTTTACAATCCCGACGGCAGTTTTGGCGGGAGTTCATTGTATGCCAACCCGGTAGGCAATATGCTTGCGACGGGTTTTTACAAGAACAACTCGCGCACGATCCTTTCTTCGTTGAAACTCACCGAGCAGCTCGATATGCTCACGCCGGGTTTGAGCGTTTCTGCCGCGGTTTCCATCAACAATTACTTCGAATCGGGCTCGCAGAAAAGCAAGCAATATCCCCGTTTTGCTATTTCAAAAAACGATGCGGGCGAAACGGTTTACGGTCCGGCGATCGGCCAGCTGACCTCCCTGGTAGGCAGTGAAATAACACTTGACCAGTACCGCAACCTCATTTTCCAGGGTTCGCTCGACTACAAGCGGTCATTCGGAAAAAGTGATCTGTCTGGTATGTTGCTGTTCAGCTCCGATAACGTCACGCTCTTCGGATCGAGCGCCGAGCCGGGCACGCCTTCGGCCAACTCCACCGACCCCTATAAGCACAATGCGGCTTCCGGAAGACTTTCCTACGTTTACAACAACAAGTACATCGCGGGTTTCTCGGCCTCGTATATGGGCAGCGAGAGCTTTCCTGAGGGCAAGCGCTACGGGTTTTTCCCGGCGGGTTCATTGGGCTGGATCGCTTCAAACGAAGGTTTTATGAAGCAAGTGAAAGCCATCGACTTCCTGAAACTCCGCGGCTCGTATGGGTTGACCGGGAATGACCTCATCGCCGGACTCGGCCTTTCGGGACGATACGCTTATATGCCGACCTACGGCGGTGCGGGCTACTTTTTCGGAACGGGAAACAATGGTGCGGGAGGATATGCCGAAATCAATATCGCCAACCCGAACCTGACCTGGGAGAAGGAGAAAATGCTGAACCTGGGCATGGATGCAACAATTTTCAAGCGGTTGGATATTGCGTTCGATTATTTCAAAAGGGACCGCTACGACATTCTGGTAGCCTCCAACGCTACCATGCCGCAGTTTACCGGCATTCCCACCCCGAACCTCAACCAGGGTAAAACCCGCTCGGCCGGTTTTGAACTTGCATTGCGCTTCAACAGCAGGAAGGATGCCGCACTCGGGTACTTTCTGGAAGGGAATGTGTCTTACTTCAAAAACAAGATCGTATTTAATGCGGAGGCATTACAGTTCAATAAGGAGTTGTACGCGACCGGCAGGCAGATCGGCCAGCCGCTGGGTCTGAAAGCCATCGGTTTTTACAGCCAGCAGGACATTGAAAAGCGCCTTGCTGATCCGAAGAGTGTGCCCGGTGTGCTCACCGAAGTGATCCGCGCGGGCGACATCAAATATGAGGATGTGGGCGGCGCCGACGGTAAGCCTGACGGCATTATCGACGGTAACGACAGAGTCGCGATCGGAAAGCCAGGCCTGCCCAATTTTACCGCCGGGCTTCATGGCGGGCTTCGCTACAAAGGTTTCGATCTGGACCTGGTGTTTCAGGGTGTAAGCGGTAACACGGTTTACCTGGGTGGCAATTACTTTCACGCATTCCAGGCCAATGGGCAAGTTGCTGCGATTGCTGAGGGACGCTGGACAGAGCAAACGGCCTCGTCGGCTACCTATCCGCGATTATCTTCCAAGGATAACCTGAACAACTACCAGTTCTCTTCGTTTTGGCAGCGTAACGGCAGCTTTGTGAAACTGCGCAGTGCGGAGATCGGTTACACGCTGCCGACTCCTGTCTCGGATAAGCTGCGGCTGGAAACCATCCGGTTTTTTGTGAACGGGACAAACCTGTTTTCATGGGACAAGGTGCCCTACGGCGATCCCGAATCCTTGGCGGGCTACCCGGTCACGCGCACAATCACGGCAGGTTTCAGAATCCAGTTGTAAGTTTTTCAAATCAGACAGCGAATGAAAAGATATATTCAAATACTAACGGCCGTTATGCTCGTCATCACCACCGCCTGCCAGGACCTTGACAGGGAGTTTGTGACCTCTATCGGTAAAAACGAGATCGAGCAATCGTTTACCAATGTCCAGGCCATGCTCACTTCCATTTACGCTGACCTTCCCGACGGAACGGTGTACATCGGGGGCGCGGCCATGATGGCCTCAGCCTCGGACGAATCAGAATTTACTACCGAAAATAACGCCGTGCAGGCTTTCAACAGCGGAAGCTGGAATGCGATCAATAACCCCGACCCGGTTTGGGGAACCTATTACCGCGGTATCCGCAAGGTGAACCAGTTTTTACTATCGACGGGCGACATTAACCTGGACCCGTGGAAACTGGACCCTTCACCCTCCGCGCAGGCAGTGTACAAAACAAACCTGGCGGCCATTAATCGCTGGAAATATGAAGCCCGTTTTCTCCGCGCGTTCTTTTACTTCGAGCTCGTCAAACGCTATGGAGGTGTGCCGCTGATCAACAACGTGTTTACGCTCGAGGACGACTACACGAAAGTGAGCAGGAATTCGCTCGACGAATGTATCCGCTTTATCGCCTCGGAATGCGATTCGGCAGCCAGCCAGCTTCCATTGAATGGTTCGACAGCCCCATATGTTGCCGGAACGGACTTGGGAAGGGTTACCAAAGTTGCTGCGCTGGCCCTGAAAAGCAGGGTTTTGCTCTACGCTGCCAGTGATTTGTTCAATACCCCGGGATGGGCGGGTGGTTATTCCAAACCCGAATTGATCGCATTGCCGGCAGGAGATCGTAAAGCCCGCTGGAAAGCGGCGGCCGATGCGGCGAAGGCGGTTATCGATGCGGACGCGTTACCAAACCTAGGCAACTACAAGTCGCTTTTCAATACCTTTAATAACAACGAGATCATCTTTACGCGCCGCAATGGGGCCAGTAACCAGTTCGAGAAAAATAATTCGCCAATCGGGTTTAACCTCGGGCTTAGCGGGAATACGCCGTCGCAGGACCTGGTGGATGCTTATGAAGTGAAAGTAGATGCTGCCACAGCCGTGAAGTTCAACTGGAGCGACCCGGCCATGGCAGCCAACCCCTATGCCAACCGCGACCCTCGACTGGGCATGTCGATCGTAACCAACAACAGCACATTCGGCACCCCGCAACGAAAAGTCCAGCTATGGACGGGCGGGCTCGATGCAAGACCAATCGTCAACGCTTCCCGGACGGGTTACTATTTACGCAAATACCAGATCGAAAGCCTGAACCTGCTCAACGGGAACACGGGTGTACACAGCTGGATCATCATCCGGTATCCTGAAATTTACCTGAACTATGCCGAGGCGCTCAATGAATCGGAGCCGGGGAATGCCGAAATTAAAAAGTATGTCGATATGGTGCGTGCCAGAACGGGCGTGGCTATGCCGCCGCTTCCAGCCGGTTTATCGCAAACTGAAATGCGGGAGCGTATCCGCAATGAACGGCGCGTAGAATTCGCCTTCGAAGACCACCGCTTCTGGGATGTACGCCGCTGGATGATTGCTGAAAATGTGTTGGCTCAGCCACTGCGCGGCGTCACCGTGAACAGGGTGAACGACAGCACGTTTACCTACAAGGCAGTCAAAGTGGAAGACCGCGTCTTTACTTCCAGGATGTACCTCTATCCAATCCCGCAAGGTGAAATCAGTATTTCTAATGCATTGATACAGAACCCAATGTGGTAGTAGTGGCTCTTATTAAAAGCAAATATATGTTTTTGAAAAACACAATCATTTTGTCGGGTTTGGCTGCATTTATTCAGGTGAACGCGCAGCAGACGGTTATGCCTAAACTGAAAGATGCCGCTGCTTTCCCGGTCGCATTCGCTATTGACCCCGTGCGCGTGAGGACCAACGACTTATTCCGTCGCACGGTACTGGAACATGCCGACGGGATCACGGCCACCAACTGCATGAAGCCCAGCCGTATCAGCAGGCAAAAAGGAACCTTCGACTTTGCGGAGGCCGACGAGCTCATCGCTTTCGCGCAGGCGAACGGCAAGCGCGTCCACGGCCATACGCTGGTTTGGTATATCGATACTGCCCCCGCGTGGATGAAGCAGATCCGCGATTCGACCCAGCTGGAAAATGTCTTGAATGGCTATATTCGAACAGTAGGCTCACATTTCAAAGGCAAAGTAGCTTCGTGGGACGTCGTCAATGAAGCATTCGATAATAAGACCGGCGCAATCCGAACCGACAGCATCGGCCATAACGGGAAAACGAACCTGAACCTGGGGCGCATTCTCGGAAAGGATTATGTGGCCAGGATGTTTCAGTATGCTCATCAGGCCGATCCCGGCGCGCTGCTGTTTTATAACGAGTATGGCCAGGAAACCAACCCAGCCAAGCTAGATGCGGTCATCGGTATGGTAGCAGATTTTAAGAAGCGGGGTATTCCCATTCATGGTCTCGGCTTGCAAATGCATATCAATATCGACACGCCGGACGCGGGAATTGAACACGCATTGAGAAAGTCGTCGGAGACGGGCCTGATGGTACACATTTCGGAGCTGGACATTTCGATGAACACGGCCAAGACTAAACCGTTTAAGCCTACTGCCGAGCAACTGGAAGCCCAGTACCGTAAATACCGATTTGTGGCCGATGCTTATAAGCGGCTGGTACCCAAAGCGCAGCAGTTTGGTATCACTACTTGGGGCATAGCCGACGCCGACAGCTGGATTCCCGGATTTTGTAGCTGCGAGGATTACCCGCTGCTCTTCGACCAGGGCTATCAACCCAAAAAAGCATTGACCGGCTTTGTAGAGGGGCTGTAAGGAAGTTTTTCAGATTTTAATTCAATCCATATCATGAAACTGAGCATACTCAGCTTGCTCGCAATTCTCTCTTTGGGGGAATTGCGGGCGGAAAAATACTATGTGTCACCCGCAGGGAAGGACAGTAACGACGGCAAATCGGAAGCAAGAGCATTTAAAACCGTCCAGAAAGGGGCCGACGTAGCCGGACCCGGAGATACGGTCTTTATACTGAGCGGGACTTATGACAGCAAATCCGGCGTGCTGCTGAATATTCAGAATTCGGGCACCGCCGATGCCTATATTACCATCAAGGCATTGCCGGGACACAAGCCCAGATTTACCGCATCGGGGAATGTCTGGAATGCCGTTTCGATCAATGGCTCGTACGTTGTCCTGGATGGGATCGAGCTAGCCGGCAACAATGCTAACCTTACCTACGAAGGTGCCATGGCAGCTTATAACCATCATCTGTCCGGGGGAAAGGATTATGTCAGTTATGCAGCATTCAACACCAATGCCATTACCATCGGCGGGCCGAAAGCGGAGTCGAAATTTCCGCATCATGTAGCGGTACGCAATTGCCGCGTGCATGATTTTCCCGGTGGAGGCATCAACGCAATCCAGGCCGACTATGT
The DNA here is from genome assembly GCF_000382205.1 of Dyadobacter beijingensis DSM 21582. Taxonomy (GTDB): domain Bacteria; phylum Bacteroidota; class Bacteroidia; order Cytophagales; family Spirosomataceae; genus Dyadobacter; species Dyadobacter beijingensis. Next base: position 67,938 of record NZ_KB907789.1, on the reverse strand, counting down.
GACTATCGAAGACAATGTTGTCTATAACAATGCGTGGTATATGATGTACGCGGGCAGCGGGATCAGCATTCTCACGCCATTTAACAGTGACCGGCAGACCGGCTACAAGAATTTCATTCGCAACAACGTCGTGAGCGGCAACAAAACGACCGTGCCCTGGATTCAGCTCAAACGACTTAGCGACGGCAACGGAATTATCATCGACGTAAACCAGCACGCCTACCATCATCAGGATGCGGCCGCGCCCAGCGCGGATGAAGCGTATACCGGCCGCACGTTAGTCGAAAACAATGTGAGTTTTAACAATGGCGGCTCGGGTATCCATTCATTCAAGGCCGATCACGTCGATATCATTAATAACACCGCCTACCACAACGGAACGGTGATGAACTACCCGGATATTTTTACCAACCAATGCAACGATGTGAGTATCATCAACAATATCATGTACGCCCGCGATGGCGGCCAGTGCAATTCGAAGCCGAAAAACCCGACCGAGACTTACGCTTTTAACGTGTATTTCAATGGACAGGTGGGTTATATGGGCGAAGGTGATATCGAGGCTGATCCTCAATTTATCAAACCGTCGACGGATCGCGGGTCGGCCGACTTCCAACTGAAAAGCACTAGCCCGGCCGTCAATCAGGGGAACAAAAAAGCGGGCGGTTTCAGTGCAAAGGACATCCTGGGAATTGCCAGGCCGAGGGGAGCCGCGCCTGATCGCGGCGCGTATGAATGTACTACCTGCCTTTAATGGACCAATATGAGAAGCCTCTTTCTTTTTTGCGTTTTATGTCTTTTCGCGTATGCCCATGTAAGCGCGCAGCAATACAATATCCTAGATTTTGGAGCTAAAACCGACACTACATTCCTGAATACGAGGGCGATCCAGGCGGCGATCGATCAATGCCATGCCAAAGGCGGCGGGGAAGTGATCGTGCCGGCTGGTCGCTATTTTACTGGGACCATTTTGCTTAAATCCAACGTATACCTGAACCTGCTGCCGGGCGCGGTTTTGCAGGGGAGCTATGCTCCGGAGGATTACGCCGACTACACGATCCGGGACGCGCAAAAGTTTGGCACCATTACCCATAATGGCTTGTATGTGGAAAGCATGAAGGCGCTCGTCATCGCAGATAAGGCGATCCGCACAGGCATCACGGGCGCGGGCACCATACGTGGCGCAGGGGACGGAAAGGCTTTCCAGCTAGGGATTAACAAAGATGGGCGGCCTAAAAACCTGTTTTTCATCGGATGTACCGATGTTTTGCTCAAAGGTGTCCAGGTATTGAACTCCGCGCAGATCACCATCTCCATTTCTGGCTGCGAACGGGTGAATATCGATGGCATCTACCTGAGAAGTATGACCAACTGGAATTGCGACGGTATCGACGTGGATGCGCGGGATGCGACGATTTCCAACTGCATGATCGACGCTGAAGACGATGCGCTATGTTTTAAAAGCGAATACCTGGGCAAACTCTGCGAGAATATCACCGTTCCGATCGGTGTCAGCGTCGAAATGGCTAAGACGTTTCCTGTTTCACCGGCGGAAAATGTAAAAGGCTATCCGGAAAACCGTCTCACTTTTGGTACGAGGCTGCCGGCGAGTGGATTCCACATCCGGCATGCCAAAGGAGTCACATTGGCGGATATTTCCCTGAATTTCCCGGTAGAAGAGGCCCGTCCGGCATTTGTAATGGATGATGCGGAGCGCATTGATTTAAAGGATATTAGACTCAATGGCGAAAGGCGCAGAAATAAAAAGGGAATGATCAGAGAAATAGCCAGCACGGATATATCGGTAAATTAACGAAGTCTTACATGTACTATAAAATAGCAATTCTGGCGTTGGCAACGCTGCTGGTCACACGGGAGCGTCTGACGGCGCAGGAAAGGAAAACGCCCAACCCTGCCGACAGCTACTACCAGTTAATTGAAGCTCCATCAGCGCCTGAAAAATGGGACCGCTGGCGGGAGCAGATGCGTCAACTGCGGGATTCGGTGAGGTGGCATGCCGGGTATACGGAAGAAAATTATCGGAAGGAGCAGTTCAAATGGGCGTCGGCTGCCTATTCGACCTTCTTTTTGATGGCCAACGAAAAATCGCTTTACGATCACCAGGGCAACTTTGACATCACAGCCTGCATTCAAAAATACGAGCAGGAGTACGGCGGTGTAGATGTGGTGGTGCTTTGGCCTACCTATCCTCAGTTGGGCTTCGACCAACGTACACAGTTCGATTTTTACCGGAATCTTCCCGGCGGAATGGCGGGGCTGAAAAAGCTCGCCAGCGACCTGCATGCGATGGGCAAAAAGCTGATGATCGCCTACAATCCATGGGATGACATTGGCCGCAAGCAGGGGACCCGCGACGAAGACGAACTGTTGAAAATGGTGTCTGAAATCGGGGCAGACGGGGTGTACCTGGATACAATCTCGAATGTAGACGGCTTTTTCAACGAACTGCAAAAAAGCCGGAAAGGTGCCATACTGCAATCTGAAATACCGATTAATGCCGGGGCGCTGAACCTGGTGCATCAATCCTGGCTGGAAGTAGGGTGGAATGAAAAGTATAAAAACCTCGAATTTGGCGAAGTTCCCCATCTGGTCCGGAACCGGTGGCTGCAACAAAAGCATTTGATCTACCGCCTGTCCAGGTTCAGCCATGAACAATCGACGCTGCTGCAAAATGCTTGGGTGAATGGTTGCGGCCTGGTGATTTGGGAGAATGTATTCGGGACTGTGAATCCGTTGAACCCGCGCGACAGATATTACTACGGTGCAATGCTGCCCGTTTTGAGGGAGTACAGTACTTTTTTTACAGAAGGTGAGTGGACGCCCCTTTTTCCCGTCAAACTGAACCGCGTCTATGCGTCGGAATGGCGACTGGGAAAGAAGACACTCTGGACGGTTGTCAACAGGCAGGACCAACGGGCGGTAGGAAAGCTTTTGGAGCAAAGCCATCGGGCGGGAACGCGGTATTTCGATCTGATAACAGGCCGGGAGATGAAAACCGACGTAAAAAACAAAGAGGTCAGCATTTACGCAGATTACGGGCCCAAAGCCATTTCAGGAATCCTCGCAGTACCCGAAGACGATTGCACGCCAGCATTTTATACATTTCTCAAAAAGCAGGCTGAGGCTTTTGAAAAGGCTAAATGGACGACCGATGTCCGCCTTCCCGAGCATTTGCTCAAGGCAGTCATCCCGACCCGGAAATATACTTCCCGGATATTACCCAAAGGCATGGTGCCGATTGCCGTTCCATCGGACTCGGCCAGGATGGTTTTTATGTTCCGCCAGCGTGAGTGCGGCTTTTACCCTGTGGGCAACTTCGTGGACTATTCATTTAGCCAAACGCGGAATGAAATCACCCAGGCAAACATAGCCGTCAAACTGAATGCATTCGCAATGGACCGGACGTTGGTTACCAATCAACAATTCGCCGTGTTTCTAAAATCCTCAGGCTATCAGCCTGCCCATGAAAACAATTTTCTCAAACATTGGATAGCTGGAAAACCGCCGAAGGGTTTGGAAAATCACCCCGTCGTGTACATTGATCTCAACGACGCGCGCGCTTACGCGAAATGGGCCGGAAAGCGCCTGCCGACGGAGGCCGAATGGCAATGGGCCGCGCAAAACGGGGATGCTGCAACCGCCTTCCCCTGGGGAAATCAAATGGATTCAACGGTAGTCAATACCGGGCAATGGTCCGGGACGACACCGGTTGAAAAGTTTAGTGGCGGCAAGACCAAAGCCGGATTGTTTGATATGAGTGGAAACGTCTGGCAACTAACCGAGAGCGAGCGCACCGATGGCTATAACAACTACTGCATTTTGCGTGGGGGCGGCTGGTATATCAACCGGGCGTCGGAATGGTATGCGGATCAGGGTGCCCAGAAAACTGGTTTCGGAGCGAAGTATTTGCTGACCTGGCCAGGTTTGGATCGCTGTGCGACGGTTGGTTTCAGATGCGTTGCCGATATAGAATGACATTATAAATAACATACGCGGGGTTAAAGTGAGCGGGGTTACTTGAAGAACATTCTATGAAAAAGCAGCTGATTTTACTCCTTCTCTTGTTAGATCTCGGTGCGAATGCGCAGTTTAATCATATCTATCAAGGCCAGGTAGCAAAGGCGGATAATGACAGCAAGCCAATAAGTACCAAAGCGATAGCCAAACTTGCACTGGACAGGGGTTTGAAAGAAATTGATTTAGGCATTTATGGCGGAACCCTGCTAATGCATGCGATGAGTGAGTTGGCTGTTATCCAACAGGACCCGAAAATGCTTGACCACGCAGTTGAGTTGTTCGGTAAGTTCAAGACAAAAGAAATCAGAGGCAGGGGTAGCTTTATCAGTTACGAGGCAGGCGGGAGCGGGATTGCTTATCTGAATTATTTAAAACAATCCGGCGAACTTGGTCCGCAGGTGGCCGAATTCGCCGATAAAATGTATCGACATCAAAAGCGCACCGCTGACGGCATGATGACTGCGCCGTGGCTGAATGACAGCCTTGACCAGATTATGATTGACTGCGCTTTTGCCGTGACTCCATTTATGTTATATAGTGGTTTGGCGATGAGTAAGCCTGAATATGTAGAACTGGCAATTTATGAAACATTGCAGCTTTTTCAAGTTCTCAAAGACCCGAACGGGCTGGTTCACCAGGGCAGGGGCTTTGCCGGGCTTCATTCCGTTTCAGAAGATAATTGGAGCCGGGGAAATGGGTGGGCCGCATTTGCCCTTGCAATTTTAGTGCGGGATTTGCCCGATTCTCATCCGAGAAAGAGAGAGGTTAACGAGCTTGCAAGACAATTTTTCACGGCAATTCTTAAATATCAGAATCAACAAGGGCTTTGGAACCAGGAAATGACTGAACACACCTCCTACGTTGAAACGTCCGGAAGTGGATTGATGCTTTTTGGTATTGGTGTTTGCATTGAAAAAAATATCATTGACAAGACATTTTTACCTCATTTTATCAAAGGACTAAGCGGCTACACATCCTACATTACGCCGGAGGGGTCAATTAGCAACGTGACGACCGGCTGTCTCTGCCCGGGTTTGGGATTGAAAGCAGACTACATCAAACACCCCTGGAGGCGAGATGACATTCACGCTTATGGGCCTGCCGTCCTGGCGTTTGCCCAGGCTGCTAAAATGGGGATTAAGGAAATTTTTCCTGCTAAGGCTATGGGTTGTTACGTGAGTGATTATGGAAAAGCCATGCCGCCACAGGCATACGTCCGGTATATGCCCGAAGCCAACGGCAATATCCATTGGGAAAACGACCGGATTGGTTTAGAGTCTACGGCCCGCCGGTAAAAGACCGGGTAAGCAGCGGCATCGACATTTGGACCAAATCAGTCAAATATCCGGTTGTCGACAAGTGGTATGATCTGAATAATCAAGGACAACCATATCATTCCGACCGTGGTGAAGGTTGCGACTTTTTTCATGTCGGATTTACAAGAGGCGCGGGCGGAACGGCGATTTGGGACAAAGGAAAGCCATACATTTCCCAGCCTTATGCAGCTTACAGGATTTTAAAAAATACGGAATCAGAGGTCGTATTCGAACTTTTATTCGAGCCATGGAACGTTGATGGTTACTGGGTATCTGAAAAGAAAGTGATTAGTATGGCGATGGGCTCCAATTTCTTTAAAGTCACAAGCACGTTTTATGCAGATAAAAAACGCCCTTTGACGGTTGGGCTGGGGATTGCATACGCCAGCAAGCCGCAAATAGCAGCTGATAAGAAGAGAGGGATGCTCGCTATTTGGGAATCCTATTTGCCGGATAATGGCGAGCTCGGAACTGTGGTACTGACGAAACCTTCCCATATCACGGGATTCAAATCCTTTGAAAAGCAAGAGTTCATGCTGATCAATGTGCAGCCGGGGACCCCAATAACCTATTTTGTCGGCGCAGGCTGGACTAAGAGCCCTGATTTCAAAAGCCAAAAGGAATGGGTCGACTACGTCCATAATCAAATAGGTAATTTGCGATTCTAGCCCAATCTGCGTTCGATTGCCTTCTCGTTCACATGTTAATGCTCAAAAGATGATTACACGGCTATCTGCCTTCCTGTTATTTCTGTACCCAGGGTTTATTTGCGCTTTTGCACAAAACGCGGCCCTTCAGCAAACTTCTTGCCTCAGTGCAGAAGACTGGCATAAATTGCCGGCCCACCCCCGACTGTTTGTAAGCGACCAATTAATCGATAAGATTACACAACAAAACGATAGCGTATCATTACAGTTAAAGTACATTCTCCAGCATCAGGCAGCCCAACATCTTCGGGCTGCACCCATAGTGTACCCGGATGGTATTAACAATATGGTCACTGCCAGAAATGTACAAGGGAGAATTTTGTCTCTTGCATTGCATTACCGGCTTACAGGAAATTCTGAAAGCCTGGCAAGAGCGCGAGCTGAATTAATTGAGCTCTGTGAGTTAAAAAATTGGGGCACAGGGCATTTTTTAGATGTGGGAGAGGCGGCATTCGCTGCCGGCGTGGGATTTGATTGGCTTTATGACGGGCTTTCATCAGAGCAACGGCAACAGGTCGCGACGGCTATCACGAATTTAGCTATCCTTCCAGCGTTGGCGGTAAAGGAAGGTGGCGACAGTTGGGTAAAGGGCAACTTTAATTGGAATCCGGTATGCAACGGCGGTGTGATGGTTGCCGCGCTTGCGATTGCAGAATCACAACCTGAATTGGCAAAAAAAAATACGGAGCGTGCCATTGAAAACTTGCCGTATGCAGCAGAGGCATATTCCTTAGATGGCGCATTCCCGGAAGGACCTAGTTACTGGGCCTATGGAACAAGCTTTTATCTGATCGCAGTGTTGTAATCGGAAGAATGACGACACTGGAAATTTTGTGGTGGGACCCCTCGTTGCTCGCCGACGCATCCGTTGGCAAGGCACCGTTACACTGGTCGGCCAGGGGCCAGCTGTCTATGGGTGTAATGCGCAGTGCGTGGAATGACCCAAAGGCAACCTATGTTGCCATAAAAGGAGGAACACCCAATAACTCCCACGGGCACATGGACGCCGGAAGCTTTATACTTGAAGCAGATGGTGTCAGATGGGCCCTTGACCTGGGCACCGAGAACTACGGCAAAATGCGAGCCGCTAAACTTGACTTGTGGAACTACTCCCAAAGCAGCAACAGGTGGACAACCTTCAGAGTTGGCCCGGAAGGACACAATATTTTAAGGTTCAACGGCCAGTATCAACTGATAAATGGGAAAGCCGAAGTGACAGAACTGCCGGAAGTCAATGGAATTACGGGTAATCGTGCAGATTTAAGCACTTTATATTCGAATTTTGCAAGCCAGGTTTACCGGACAGTGCTGCTAAATCCCGACCGGTCGGTAACGTTCAAGGACGAATGGCGGACAAATGGGCAGGCTACACAAGTTACATTTCAGTGGCTCACCAAAGCGCCGGATTTTAATCAGGACAAACACGCCAGCCAACAGCAATGGAAAACTCATACTTACAGCAATTCCGGGGAGTGTTACAAAGAAGTAAACTCCGGCAACTTTACCTTTTTAAATGTGTTCAAATGGCCCACGTTTTTCGATGCTTCGGATATCCCTGTTCAGTAAAACGGTATCGGGTAAAAGACGCCGTTGCCATGCTTTAAAGTAAATAGCGCTTTTTGAGCGAGATGCCCTGAGAAATCGGTGATCAATGAGAAAGATATTTTTTGTTCTGTTGGTAGTGAATATGTTTTACGCCCGCGTATACAGTCAAGAGGTATTGATTGTTGCTGACGAAATTCCCGCCATGCAGGTCCTGGCCAATGCGCTGAAGAAAAATGAAAACCTGGACGCTAAAATTGTAACACAATCCCAGATGCCGGCTTCTCTGACTGATTTTCGAGCCGTTGTCGTTTACATTCATCAAGATCTTGACCCCGATCCCGAGAAAGCATTTATTGAATACACCCGAAATGGCGGCCGGCTTATTTGTCTGCACCACTCGATCAGCTCCAAGAAAAGAAAGAATGCGTCCTGGTTTACATTTCTAGACCTGGATTTGCCCCCGGGAGACGTGGAAGCTGGTGGCTACAAATTCGTCGGTAATATTGATTTGGGCGTGTTGAACCTTGCCCCGCGACATTTCATCATGACCAACAAAATGCATTATGACACCAGTTTCGCATTTACACGGGAAAACAAAAACAAGCAGGTAAACAGAAAGGGATTCATGCTGAAAAATACTGAAGCATTTTTGAACCATAACCTGCACGTCAACCCATCCAGGAAGATATTAATGGGCATGAAAATGCGGGACAAAGCCGGAAAGGAGTGGATGCAAAGCCGGTCGGCCTGGTATATGCCCTCCGGTAAAGGTTGGGTCTTTTACAGCCAACCCGGCCACGCTGTTAGTGATTTTGAAAACGCCAACTACGCCCGGATCGTGACGAATATGATTGTTTTCACAACTCCTGCATCAGCGAAAGATAAACTGTAATAACAATTTCACGAGATGCCAAGGTGTATGGATTTAACAGTACCGGTTCCTCCTTCTCGAGGACGGGATTACGCTGGCAATCCTGCCTAACTGCTCCTCTACTGCACCTCAACTGCAACTTACGCAGTACTCCATGTGAAAAGCACCTTCAATATTTTGTTCTAATAAACTTTTCCCCCAAGAAAAATCCGCCGCCAACCGGGAAACTTGCCCCACCATCCTGTTTACCACAAAATGAGCGGATTCCAGACCGGAGACAGCTTGCCAGGGCCAGAAAAATAATGCTGAAAAAGCGTAAGTGTTTTGTTTTGGCCAAACGTCTCTGTCTAAATGGCTCAGTAAAACTGGTTAATCATTCTCACTGGATACACATGTATGGGGCAGGTCAGACGGTTGTTTTCCCAGGCAGATAGCGCGTCGCTTTCGGACCCGGCTCCGGAGGGGAGCGTACCCCGGGAACCTTCAAAGGTTGGCGCAGATAACGAGCTGTTCATCCGGCGGGCATTTGCCGGCGATCCCGCTGTGGGGATGTCCATCCTGTTTCAACAATACTACCAACCGCTTTGTAGCCATGCCGTCAGGTATGTGTCGTCCCGCGAAATAGCGGAGGACATCGTCTCTGACATTTTTTACGAGTTTCATTCTCGGGAGCTGTTTCATTCGATCGAGGTTTCCTACCGCGCCTTTTTATATACCGCGGTCCGAAACCGCGCCTTTGATTACGTCCGGCAGGAAATGAGAAGGACTACCTCGCTCGATCGTGCGGAATGGCTGCCCGTTCGGGCCGACCAGCAACCGGATACCATTACCCAATACGAGGAGCTTTATCAGGACGTGGAAAGGGCCATTCACGCGATGCCTGTGAAACGTCGGCAGGTTTACCTGATGCACCGTTTTGAAGGGAAAAAGTATGCGGAGATCGCCGCCAATCTGAACCTGTCGACCCGGACGGTGGAAGTGCATATGTACCGGGCCATACACCACGTAAGAGAGTGGGTGAAGGATAAATGGCTGCTGATGATCCTGTTTCTGGTCGGCCATGTGTGGGCTGCCATTTTCTTTTAAATCAACAAATTATGAAGCCGCAAATTACACAGCAGTTACTGTTCGACTACTTTTCGGGACGGGTCTCGCCGATCCAGAAGCAATTGGTGGATGAGTGGGCCAAAGACGCGGATCATCGCGAGCTATTTTACCAGAGCCTGCATGCCTGGGAAAGCCAACATCCGCAATATATTGTGGACTTGGACAAGGCGATGGCCGGGCACACGGCACGTATGGTGAGTAAAGCCGTAAAAAGGCCCGATTGGATGCGTCCGGCACGTCCTCTCGATGGCTGGATCCGCAAACGGGGGGCTATTAAAGTAGCCGCATCGATCTTAGTTGCCGCGCTGCTTTGCTGGCAGTTTCGAAAGCCGATCCTGAACAGAACCTACACGACGCATTACGGGGAAGTCCGCCAGATTAACCTGCCGGATGGCAGCACGGTCACGCTGAATGCCAACTCGGCTATTACCGTGCCCAGGTTCGGTTTTGGTGACTCGGAAAGAGCGATCGGGTTGGAAGGCGAGGCCCTGTTCTCGGTAAAACACACGCAAAACCACAGCCGGTTTGTCGTCAGAACCGGACAAAATTTTGACATTGAAGTGCTCGGGACGGAGTTTTCCGTCTACAACCGCGGCAAGTCGGGGAGGGTGGTGTTAAATCGCGGCAAAGTGCAGCTACGGTACGATCAGGGCCCCGCGCCAAAAACCATCACGATGCGGCCCGGTGAAGTGGTGCGGCTGAACGGGCAGGGCAATGCACATTTGCAAAAGGTCAGAAATCCGGAAAGCCTGTCTGCCTGGCGGGACAACCGGTTCGTATTTGAAAATACCAGTCTGACCGAAATAGCGCAGCTCTTTGCCGATACCTACGGGCTCACACTCGTTATTTCCGACCCGGAACTGGCGAAATGGACAATAACAGGCTCATTTACTGCGCACAATGCCGACGAGTTGCTGGAAACGCTGATGGAAGTCTCTTCGCTTTCCTATACCCGCTCGGGCAATCAGATTCAAATCAATTCCCATATCCAATCATTTTAAAAACGCCAATTGTATGAAAAGATGGTTACCCCTGCTTTTTCTGACGCTCATGGTGTGTGCCATGCAGACCGGACTCGCTCAACGCCTGGCGTTGGCACAGGTGCCCCCTAAACAAGCGGCATCCGGCAAGCCTGCCGAAAGGCCCCTCAAAGAAGTTATCCAGTCGTTAAAGGAGTATTACAAATCCGACATCATATTTCTGGACCGGTTTGTGGACGGAAAAATGGTGCCAGCCAATGCCGTGGAATGGAATTCAACATTGGAAAACAACCTGACCCGGTTATTGAAACCGTTCGGCCTGGAATCAAAAAAAGGGCGTAATGGGGTATTTATCATTACCAGCCGGAAAATGGCGCGGGAGATTAATTACCAGGCCGAGCCGGTCTCCCAGCCGGAAATGAGCGTGTCCGTAACGCAGTCTGGTCCATCCGAGCGAGTCCCTTTGCACGGTAGCCAGATCACGCCTTTCAAAAACATCACCGTTCGCGGGACGGTCAGGGACGCAGAAAAGAATGAGCCGTTGCCCGGCGTGAGTGTAGTGATCAAGAATTCTCAACAAGGAGCGATCACCGACGTGGATGGAAAATATTCAATCGATGTCCCGGACGCCGCCCAAATTCTTGTATTCAGCTTTGTCGGATATGTAGCCCAGGAGGAACCGATCGCCGGACGTACAGGGATAGACGTTAGTCTGAAAATAGACCAGAAATCGCTCGATGAAGTGGTAGTGGTAGGGTATGGAACCCAGGAACGCGCAACGATTACCGGCTCCGTGGTTTCGGTGAAGGGGACGGACATTGTCAAAACGCCGGTTGTGAACGTGAGTAATGCGCTGGTGGGCCGGTTGCCCGGCGTCACCGCCGTCCAGCGAAGCGGTGAGCCTGGGAGCGACGGTTCGGAAATCCGGATCCGTGGTACCAATTCACTTGGTAACAATAGTCCGCTCGTGGTTGTCGACGGCATTCCGGGCAGGTCACTGGACCGCATTGATCCCAACACGATCGAGAGTATGACTGTTTTAAAGGACGCGTCAGCCGCGATTTATGGTTCGCAGGCGGCCAACGGGGTTATTCTCATTACTACTAAACGCGGGAAACTGGGCAAGCCTGAAATTTCCTTCCATTACAGTGACGGTTATAACCAGCCGACCCGTTTACCCAAAATGGCCAGTTCGAGCGAGTACGCAACGATGCTCAATGAAATCGACATTTACAACAACCGGCAGCAACGATATAGCGCGGACGACATTCAGAAATTCCGGGATGGCTCCGATCCGTGGGGGCATCCGAACACGGATTGGTTCAAGGCGGTGTTGAAGCCCCGGTCCAGACAAAATAGCCTGAATGCAACGCTGATCGGCGGAACGGAAAAAATCCGCTATTTCATGAATCTGGGGTCAAAGTTTCAGGACGGCTACTATTACAGAAGCGCTACGAAATACAAGCAGTTCGATTTTCGCAGCAATATCGACGGCACCGTTTCTGACCATATCAGCGTGCGCTTCGACGTGTCGGGCAGGATTGAGAACAGGAACCTGCCGACCCAGGGCAGCGGTAACATATTTTCAGGTCTGATGCGCTCTGACCCCGGCAAGCACGCCTTTTGGCCCGATGGTACACCTGGCCCGGACGTGGAACAGGGGAATAATCCCGCCGTGACCAGCACCGACGCAACCGGTTACGATCGGGACAAGCAATATGTATTCAACAGTAACCTCCGTATCGACGTCAAAATCCCGTTTGTACCCGGCCTTGCTTTCAGTGGGAATGCGAGCTTCGACAAGACATTCCGTTTCCGGAAAAACTGGCAGACTCCCTGGTACCTGTATTCGTGGGACGGCACTTCCTACGATGCCAATGGCAAGCCCGTACTGGTGAAGGGGAAGAAAGGGTTCGACGACCCTCGCTTGCAGCAATGGGCAGAGGACAATCAGAATGTGTTGCTCAACGGGGTGCTGACCTACGAAAAGAATATCGGCAAGCACGCGCTGAAAGTGATGGCGGGGATGGAATCGCGGGAAGGTAAGGGGACCAGCTTCTCGGCATACCGGCGATTTTTCGTCTCGACCGCCGTGGATCAGCTTTTTGCCGGAGGGGATATCAACAAGGACAATACCGGGGCGGCTTATGAAAACGCGCGGTTGAATTACTTCGGAAGGCTTAATTATAATTTTTACGAAAAATTGATGTTGGAATTCGTCTGGCGCTACGACGGCTCTTACATTTTTCCCAAACAGGGCAGATATGGCTTTTTTCCGGGCGTGTCGGCGGGTTACCGGTTGTCTGAGGAAGCTTTCTGGAAACGTAACTTACCGATCGTCAATGATTTTAAAATCAGGGCCTCCTGGGGCCAGACAGGCAATGACCGCATTGACGAGTGGCAGTACCTCTCATCGTATGGTTACAATACCAACACTTACATCTTTGGTGTCACGCAAGAGAACAAATTGTTGAGGGAAGTCAGGATTCCCAACCAGAACGTTACCTGGGAGGTGGCCAACCAGTCCAATATCGGATTCGAAGCGGGGATTTTCAAAAACAAGGTTTATGTCGAATTCGACTACTTCAATAACAAACGTTCACAGATCCTTTGGCAGCGGAACGCCTCCGTGCCTTCCTCAACCGGCCTGACGTTACCCAGGGAAAACATCGGGAAAGTGAGCAATACCGGGTTTGAATTTAGTGTGGGCTACCGCAGCCAGGTACAGAAATTCAAGTACAACGTTTCCTTCAATGGCAGCTATTCGCGCAACAAGATCACTTTCTGGGATGAGTCTCCCGGCAGGCCCGAATGGCAGCAGTCTACCGGAAAGCCCATTCCGAGCAATCCTGCATTCCCTGACAACGACCTTTACTACCAATCGATCGGCATTTTCCGGGACAAGCAAGCTGTCGATTCCTATCCGCACTGGACAGGCGCACGACCAGGCGACGTTATTTTTAAAGATGTGAACGAGGATGGCGTTATCAACGGTAATGACCGGGTCAGAAACAACAAGACAAACATACCCAGGTTCAACGCCGGTATGAATTTCGATCTTTCCTATGGCAGATTTGATCTGACGATCCTGTTGCAGGGAGCCACGGGCGCAGTCCGTTACATTGATACTTACTCCGGAGATAGCGGCAACTTCCTGCAAGACTTTTACAACAACCGCTGGACAGAGACACATCCCGATTCGAAAGAGCCGCGCGCATTCAACCGGTCGCAGGAGTACTGGCGCACGCAGTTCAATACGCAATTCCTGCGCAATACCGATTATGTGAGGCTGAAAACACTGCAACTGGCGTACAATGTGCCTTCCGATCTGCTGGGTAAGCTGGGCATGAGTTCGCTTCGGCTGTATGTGAGCGGCTATAACCTGCTGACCTACTCTCCCGGCCTGAAAGATTTCGACCCTGAATCGGACAACAATACAGGTTCCAGCTATCCGGTTCAGCGTGTTTTCAATGGCGGTGTTTCCCTAACCTTTTAAAGATCTCAAAAGATGAAAAAGACTCTGTGCGCGTGGGCGATGATAGCGATGCTGCTCCCACTGAATAGCTGCAATGACGATTTTCTGGACAAACAGCCGCTCAACGAATATAGCGGGAACGCCGTATGGAATGACCTGGCGCTCATGCAGACGTTTGTCAATAATATTTACAATAACCTGCCCCACGGCTTCACTGAGCTGATGATGGCATCGCTATCGGACGAGGCGATTCTTACTTTCGACGGCGGCAGCAGCAATGTGACCAAGTCGCTGATCACGCCGAGCGACTATTCGGTTTTCGACCCCAATTTCGGTCTGAGCGGGGTACATCCCAGAGCCTGGAAAATGTCCTGGGATTGGGTTTACAAGAGCGTCCGGGCATGTAACCTGTTTTTGGAGGAAGTGGAAAAGCACAGCTACGAGGACCAGGCGCTCAAAAACCGGTTGACCGGCGAGGTCTATTTTCTGAGGGCATACCATTATCACAATCTCGTGTTGATGTATGGGGGCGTGCCGATCATCAAAAAAGCTTACGGCCTCAATGAAGACCCGCTTGCTTCCAGGAATTCATTTGAGGAAAGCATTCAGTTCATCATAGAAGATTGCGACAAGGCCGCTGCATTATTGCCGCAGGCCTACGGTGCGGCCGACAAAGGCCGGGCCACAAAAGGCGCCGCCCTCGCTTTGAAATCGCGTATCTTGCTCTACGCCGCCAGCGATCTCTACCATAACCAGGCCAGCTGGGCGCCAGGCTACGCGCATCCCGAACTGATCGGCTATGTAGGCGGAGACCGGGCCGGCCGCTGGCGCAAAGCAAAGGAAGCGGCGAAGGCGGTGATCGATCTGAATGCGTACGATCTGTTCAAAAAAGAGCCCACCGCTGCCGATCCGGTAGCCAAAAATTACGAGGGGATTTTTCTCTCCAAAGAAACCAGTGAGGACATTTTCGTCCGGTTTTTTATCCAGAACTCGGGAGAAGGTTATAATCCCGGTCGATACAATAACCCAAACGGCTATTTCGGGTATGGCGGAAACACGCCTACGAGCCAGCTTGTAGATGAGTTTCAGATGAAAGACGGCACCGCTTTTGATTGGAACAACCCCGTGCACAAGGCCGACCCATACGCGAACAGGGAACCGCGTTTTTACGCCAATATCCTTTTTGAGGGAGCAAAATGGCAAACCCGCCAGATTGGCGCTCAAACGCTGGACCCGGTAGGTGTCATACAGGTGGGCTATTATGAACAGGCCGACGGCTCCTTCACAGGTGGGCTCGATACGCGCAACAGCACATTTGCGGCGAAAGAAGACGGTACGTACACTGGATATTATCTGCGTAAATTCATCGATCCGGCCGTTAATACGCAGTTTTTCAAGCAAGACCTTCCGTGGCGGTTTATCCGCTACGCCGAAGTATTGCTCAACTATGCCGAAGCCTGTATCGAGCTCGGGGAAACTGCGGAAGCGCAGAAGTATCTGAATATGATCCGCCGCCGCGCCGGATTACCCGCCATCATTTCTTCCGGGCAAGCATTGCGCGAGCAGCTGCGGCATGAACGCAAAATCGAGCTGATGTACGAAGACCAGCGCTATTTTGATATCCGCCGCTGGATGATCGCGCCGAAGGTGCTTTCTAGCAACGCGCTGGGGGTTGATATCCGGTATAAGAAAGGAAAGGTCAAACCCGAATTTTCATTTGTGAGCGTCCGCGACCGAAACTGGAAAGACCGGTCTTATTTTCTGCCGATCAAGCTCGATGAAATGAACAGAAATAACCTGCTGGTCCAAAATCCGCTTTATCAATAGTTGTTCATGCCAAATCTCTTGATTGTGAGTCGTTGTAAATATCTATTGTTCGTTTTACTTTTTGGAATGTCAGCGGTCGGGGCGCAACCGGTGAAACGGTTGTACCTGGCCAACGACGACCATACCGACTACATGTGGACGGCCGATGAAGCAACCTACGATTCCGCTTTTGTTCACATGCTGGATTATTACCTGGACCAGATCGATTCTACGCGAGACGCCCCTCAGGATTTTCAGGCCCGGTTCAACTGCGACGGCAGCTACTGGATACGCGCCTACCAGCAGTACCGGTCGCCGGCACAATTCGGTCGGCTCATTTCGGCCGTCAGGTCGGGCCATATTGGCAGCCCGCTCAATACGCTGGTAAGCACCTACGGCGCGCAGCCCACGGAGGCGGTGATCCGCGGTATGTATTATGCGGGCCAGCTCGAACGCGCGTATGATCTCAGATTCACTCTTGCGGAGGCGATGGAGAACAATACTTTACCATTAGGGTTAAGCGCTTTATGGGCTGGATCGGGGGCCAAGTACAGCTGGAAGGGGATCGGCGGCTATGGGAGCCAGATGAGCTACGAAAGCCGCGAAAAACGCAGGCATCCGATGTACAATTTCAAGGGGCCGGATTCCAGCGGTGTGCTTATGAAGTGGTACGATTTCACCGAGCAAAAGAAAGGCGTTCCATTTGGCGGGTACGCCGAATGCAGGCTGGTGATCAAGTCGAAGGACAAAACGGGCGACCTGAAAAAATTAATCGGCCATCTCGCCACGCTTTGTGACACGATATCCGATGGTTCCAGGTACCCCTACAATGTCGCAGGCGCATTTGGCTACGGGCACGACGATCTGGATAACTTTACTTCCAGGCCGTTCCTGGACGCCGCAAAAAGCGAATCGACCCCAACCCGGAAGGTAAGGCTATCGAACGAGGTGGACTTTTTCGAGGACTTTTCAAAGAGTTATCCCCATGTTCCCTCCGAATCGGTTAGTTACGGCAATGAATGGGATTTGTACTGCGCATCCATGAACGAAACGACTGCAAGGGTGCGGCGCGCTACCGAAAAGCTGCGTTCGGCGGAAGCATTGGCTTCTTTGGTTGTATTGCAAAAACCGGCATTTACTAACGACTTAAAGGAAGCGCAAAACCTGGCGTGGCAATCGCTCGGCATGTATTGGGAACATAACTGGACCGCAGACGGGCAGGTGAAGCAACCCGTAAGAGCGGCTTGGCAAATCAAAATCCAGCAGCAGCTTTCAAGTTATGTCGATTCATTGTTCAACCGGTCGGCCCGGATGCTGGGGCAGCAAATCAAAAAGGGTGGAAAGGCCAGGTTCTATATTTTCAACCCGCTCAGCTGGGCACGGGACGATATAGCCGATTTTGAATATGTGGGGCCTGAAAACACGGTGATCTATGACCTGGCGGCCGATACGCCGGTACTGAGCCAGACGATCGTCAAGGGAGGTAAAAAATACCTGCGGATCAAAGCGGAAAATGTACCCTCGGTGGGCTATAAGGTGTATGAGATCAGGCCGGGTAAGCCGAAGGCCGCGCCTCTCGCGGCAACGGTTGCCGGTAGCTACATCAGCAATTCGCATTACCGGTTGAAGCTCAGCAGGTCAGGCGCTATCACCGAATTGTACGACATTCTTGCTGGCGGCAGACAGTTGGTCCGGCCAACCGACCAACGTTACCTGAACGATTTAGGTAGCGGTGATGTCAACCACGGCAATGCATTGGTGGTCGAAAACGCGGGACCGGTTTCAGTGACATTACGGGCTGTTTCCAGCGACCCTGTTTTGCATAGCGTGCGTGTGACCCTGTTCAAGGACAGTCCCCGCATTGACATTGAAGACAGTATTCAGGTCAATTTCAACGATGTTAAGACGTGGACATTTTCTTTTGATCTGAAAAACCAGGTAACCCGCCACGAAGAGCTCGGTGCGATACTGACCGTTAAAAAAGAGACGCGGGGTGGGCATTACGCCGCACAAAACGCCCGGCTGGACTGGCAAACTTTCAACCATTTTGCCGATATGAGCGAGAACGACTATGGTGTCACCCTCTCCAATATGGATTGCAGCTTTTTCAAACTCGGAAAAAGTTCGGTAGACTCCCTGCACGAAACTTCCTCTCAATTAAGCGCGCTGGCCGGCGGGAGAGTGGATACAAAGCGAGAAGACAAGGGCATACTTGGTATCGCGGGCCAGAATGGTGAAAAAGGGTTTCTCTACCAGTTCGCATTGGGCACACACCGGGGGCCATTCAGCCCGTTAGCGGCGATGAAATTTTCATTGGAGCACCAGAACCCCCTGGTGACGGGCAAGGTCAGCGGAAGCGAGACGGTCTATCACGATACTTCATTTAGTTTTCTGCAAACCGACGATCCGAATGTTGTGCTGTGGAGTGTCAAACCGGGTGAGGAAGGTATCGAAAACGGGCTTGTTACGCGGTTTTGGAACCTTTTGCCGACACCGGCCAGACCCACTATTACGTTCGGCAAGCCGATCCGCGGCGCCTGGCAGACCTCACACATTGAAACCAACCAGCAGCAGCTCACGCCACATAGTGGCTGTTTGAAACCAGCCTTCCGGCAAAACCAGATACAGACATTTCGCGTGACGTTTTAACCAGAAAGACATTGAATAAAGCAGCAATAGGAATCGACATTGGCGGTACCCGAACGAAGATGGGCCTTGTGGACTTGCAAACAGGGCAGGTATTACGAATGCAGGTGTTTCCGACCGAGAAAAAGTCCCCGATCGTTTTTGAGGAGCTTCTTCATCATCACATTGAAATACTCAAACCAGCCCAGCCTTTCGGGTATGAGCTTGCCGGGATCGGAATCGGGGTTTCCGGATTTGTCTTTGAAGACGGAACGGTAGATTCCACCTATGGCTTCCTCGAATTTATGGAGGATTACCCGCTCGCGGCAATTATTGAGAAGCGTCATCACGCCATTTGTCGGATTGACAATGATGCGCGTCTGGTGGCGCTTGGGGAAGCTGTTTATGGCGAAGGGAAAGGTTATAATCGCGTGCTGATGCTGACGCTCGGCACCGGGTTGGGAGTGGGAATGGTCGTTGGACAAAAACTGGATGGCACGCTCCCTTATGCACATATGGCCGGGCATATGACCATCACCGGTCACAATGTTACCTGTTATTGCGGCAAGACCGGATGCCTGGAATCACTGGTGTCGGCCACGGGTATCAGCAAGCTGGCAGCGATGATTCATGAGCACGATCCTTTCTGTTCGCTACCACTGGATTGTGAAGAAATCTTTTTCGCCGCCGATCGGGGCGACCGGGCTGCTACCGGCCTGGTGGAGGAGGTAGTACGGTACCTTCGATCCGGCATTGGCAACTACGTTAATGTGTTCGCTCCGGAAATCATTGTGCTGGGTGGCGGTGTGGCCAATGGCCTGCAAAGGCATCTGAACAAGCTCTACGAGCCCGACTTACTCAGCCCTTTCAAGGCTTATAAAGCCAAAATTGCCTTTTCCAGGCTGGGAGAAGAAGCGGGTGTACTCGGAGGTGCATTACTTTTTAAACCATGATGAACAAAAAGAACAACTGGATATTTTTCTCCATTGCCGCGGCGCTTTGCTGGGGAGTATGGGGCGTTGTGGCCAAACTGATTTCAGAGGATGTGAATCCGTACACCAACCACTTCCTGTTCACGATCGGCATGCTGGCGACGCTGCCCGTGATTTTGAGGAAGTTGAAAAAACAAACTGTCAATCAAAAAGGCATGCTTTGGGGATTGCTCTCCGGGTTGTTTGCCGTGATTGGTAACATTGCCGTTTTCAAGGCATTCACTACCGGAGGCTTGGCCGCGATTGTTATCCCTGTCACTAACCTTTACCCGCTGGTGACCATTGGTTTTGCCCTGCTGGTATTTAAAGAAAAGCTCAACCGGTTCAATATCGGCGGCGTTCTTCTGGCGATCCCTGCGGTGGTGCTATTGTCGGGCCAATCGCTGCTATTCGAAGATCCGGGCAGGTTCTTTCAAAATTTTGGATTGACGCCCTGGCTGTTGTATTCGATGGTCGCTTTATTTTTTTGGGGCATTTTCAGCGCTACCCAGAAGACCACCACCAACCATGTTTCCGCCGAATGGGCATACACCGCATTCATTGTTTCCTCGGTCATCCTGGCAGTGTTATTTACAGTCACTGGCGACGTGGATTTTTCTTTTTCACGACAAACCTGCTGGCTTGGAGCCCTGGCCGGTGCACTGAATGGACTGGGCGTATTATGCAGCTTTGCCGCTTACCGGGCCGAAGGCAAGGCCTCGCAGGTGACTACGATCGCGGGCGCGCTGCAACCGGTATTTACCATTGTGCTGGCGATCATTTTCCTGGCTGAATCTATTTCCTACGCAGAAACAACCGGTATCGGCATTGCCATTGCGGCCGCCCTGCTGTTGTCTTATCAAACCAAAACACAATCTGATGAATCCCATGTTTTCTGAAATTCTGGAAATCCCGGAAAAAGCTGTTGAATTGCTGGCCAGCCCTGCCACGCCGCTGCCGTTGCGTGTTAAATACCTGGGGATGGGTTCGTCCTATTTTGCTCCGCTGGCGTTCAAATACATGGGGTTTGCCATCGAACCTGAGCTTGCTTCGGAATATTACCACTATTTGTCGGGTGGGGAAGTGCAGCCGCTGGCGGTAATCCTTTCTCAATCGGGTAGGAGCAGCGAGGCGCTATGGTGCAGCGCGCTTTTTGAACAATATATCGCCGTCACCAACTACCCGGGCAACCCGCTGGCGCAGGCAAATAACGTGAAAGCGGTGGCGGAAATCGCGGCGGGGCACGAGGATTATTCTTCTTCCAAAACCTATATCAATACCCTGCTGGTGCTTTTCAGGGGATTGGGCGTCGATCCGTCGGAGGCCGTACAATTGATGGTCCGTCAAATGTATCTTTACAGGGCCAAAGGAGAAGCAATGGCAGAACAGGTTTATGCACTGCTGGAAGCGGGTAAGGTTCATGGTATTTACATTACCGGCAGTGGACCGAACATCGCCACCGCTTTGCAGGCTGCGCTTATTTTGAGTGAAAGCACCAAACTCGATTTTCATGGTTTGCCGATGGCTCAATACGACCATGGCCCCAAAGAAACGGCTCAAAACAGCATCGTTATTCAGATCATGGCAAAAGGTAGTGCCTATGAACGGACTGAAAAATTGAGCGAAGTAATCCGGCAGGCGGGTGCCATTGTCCTGACAGTCGAAGAAGCTGGCGTGGAAGAACAATTCTCTGTTTTACACAACATCATTCCATTCAATTTCATGGCGTACTACCTGGCCGAAAAGCTCGGTGTTGGCCAGACGTTTATGGTAGGAGGTAAGGTTACCGAAGTGAAATAGTTTATTCAAATCTTTTCCGAACCCGACATGAAAGCATTCATACTAAGCGTATTGGCAATATTGGTTTTTGGCTCGTTAAAAGCGCAGCAAACCAAGCGACTGTACATTGCCAACGACGACCATACCGATTACATGTGGACGGGCAATGAAGCCCAATATGACTCCGCGTTTGTGCACATGCTCGACTATTATCTTGGACAGATCGATTCAACCCGCAGCGAGCCAGAGGATTTTCAGGCGCGATTCAATTGCGACGGCAGTTTTTGGGTGAAAACATACGAAAAATACCGTTCACCCGCACAGTTTGAAAGGCTCGTCAGAGCGATCCGTTCCCGTCATATCAGCGTACCACTCAACTCCCTGGTAAGTACATACGGCGCGCAGCCTACCGAAGCTGTTATCCGGGGAATGTTTGATGCGGGCCAGATGGAGAGAAGGTTTGGCGTCCGGTTTCCATTGGCGGTCGCCATGGAAAACCAGACCTTGCCGCTGGGAATGAGTTCGTTATGGGCGGGATCGGGAGCGAAATATAGCTGGAAGGGTATTTGCGGATGCGCGAGCAAGATGCATCGCAGCAGTTTTACAGGAAGAAATCATCAGCTCTACAACTACACAGGCCTGGATGGCTCGGGGGTGATCATGAAATGGTATGATATGACCGGCAGTAACACCTCGCTGGGTGGGTATGCCGAGGCAAGGCTGGATAAAAAGCCCAAAGATGTAGCTAATGAATTAATGCATAGTGTCAGATTGCTTTCCGCATTAGGCGATTCCGCAACCGGGAAAGCGAAGTATCCGTACAATGCGGCGGCAGCATTCGGGTATGGCTGGGATGATCTTGCCACCTATGTATCGCCGCATTTTATCAATGCGGCAAAAAATGGTACCAACCCAAGTACAAAAGTGCGCGTCTCGAATGAAGTGGATTTTTTTGAAGACATCGCAAACAATTATCCCAAGCTACCGTCCGAGTCGCTCAGCTATGGAAATGAATGGGATACTTACAGTGCCTCTATGAACGAAACGACAGCCAAGGTCAGGCGCGCGACGGAGAAGCTGCGTACGGCCGAAGCAATGGCGTCCATCGTTTCGATCCGCGACAATAGCTTTGGTACCCATCTGAAAGCCGAGCGCGATAAGGCGTGGGAGGCGTTCGGGCAATATTGGGAGCATGACTGGACAGCGGATGGTCCGGTGTCGCAAAAAGACCGCGCAGAATGGCAGCTTAAAATACAGAACCACATCACTACCTATGCCGACTCGCTTTTCAATCATGCCCAGAAATCACTGGGCAGCCAGCTCAGGCAATCGGCCAATCCGCGTTTTTACGTTTTCAACCCATTGAATTGGATACGCGACGACGTGACAGATATGCCTTACGAGGGAAAATATCCGGTTAAAGTCGTCGACCTTCAAACAGACAAGGAAGTGCCGAGCCAGCTTATCACAAAAGGAGGTAAAAAAGCGCTGCGGGTTTGGGCGCGGCGTGTCCCGTCGGTAGGCTACAAGGTATTTGAAATCAGGCAGGGAAAGCCTCATACCTTGCCCGCAGCGGCAGTGGTTTCGGGTGAATATTTGAAAAACAAGTACTACCGGCTCAGACTACGTAAATCCGGCGTGATTACAGAACTGGTAGATAGCAGCGCCGGTGGACGGCAACTGGTAAGTGCGGCGAACGGCAGGCACTTGAATGATCTTGGTACGAAGGCCATTGATGAAGGCGAACCGCTGGTCATGGAGAATGTCGGCCCGGTTTCGGTCACTTTAAAAGCCGTATCAAACGATCCGGTTCGGCACACGGTTCGGGTTACCCTGTTTAAGGATAGTCGCAGAGTGGAGATCGAGGACAGTATTCAGGCCAATTTTAAAGATTTAAAAACCTGGGCATTTTCATTTGCATTGGACCGGCCGACGACCCGCCACGAAGAATTGGGAGCGGTATTGACGGCCAAAACGGACAAGGAAGGAGGGCATTACGCTAGCCAGAATGCCCGCTACGATTGGCTCACATTCAACCACTTTGCGGATATGAGCGCGAAGGGCTACGGAGTGACTTTGTCCAATGCCGATTGTAGCTTTTTCAAGTTGGGTGACAGCACACCCGATTCGCTTCATTCGCGCTCGTCGCAGTTGCATGCTCTTGCAGGTGGACGTACCGACGCGATGGTCGAGTCGGATATGCTCGGCATTCATAACCAGTTTGGGCAGAAGGATTTCTTTTATCAGTTTGCCATCACCGCACATCAGCAAGATTTCGATGCGCTGGCAGCAATGAAATTTTCACTTGAACACCAGAACCCGCTGAGAGCGGCGATGGTCACGGGAGGTAAAGCGGCAACCGAACAGGCAGCATTCTCGCTGATCTCGTCAGACAAGCCAGAGCTGGTGTTATGGAGCGTTAAACCCGCCGAGGGAGGCATAGGTAATGGACTGATCACCCGGTTCTGGAACCTTGGCGGCAAGGCAAGCACACCGTCGATCCACCTTGGCACGCAAGCCGTTGAAGTGTGGCAGACCAGCCACATCGAAACGAATGAAAAGAGACTCTCGCAACAAGGCCATTCTTTGAATGCACCTTTTGGAGGGCACCAAATCAGGACGTTTCGGTGGCTGATCCGGTGAGCGCAGTAAGAAAATATTTTATTGCAGACCGGGAAAAATAGGGGATCAGGGTATTTCACAGGAAATGGATTCAGAAAACCTATCCCTTATTTATTCATGAAGATTAGAACCGTCGCGCCGATCATGCTGTTTTGCGCAAGCATTTTAACAAATGCCAAGGCGCAGAATGCCTATGCGAAATGGGACTCGCGCGAGCTTTTGTTACAAAACGGGATCATTAGCAGGACTATCAAATTGCCTGAGGGTACGGGAAAATGTTTCACAACCGAATACAAGCCGGTGAAGGGCGCGTTCCGCTATTTCGAAAAACAAAACCAGGAGTTTCAGTTTGAGATCGACGGGAAAGTCTATTCGGGCGAAGGAGAGTGGAACCTGAAAGGTGTCCAAAACGTGGCCGATACCCGATTGGGGCAGGGCGCGGCTGTAACATTGTTGAGCGCTGACAAACAGCTGGAAGTTACGCTTACCTACTTGTTGTACCCAAACCTTCCCGTTGTGCGGAAAAGTCTTTCCGTCAGGAACTTATCGCGTAAAACTTTTCGGCTGGAATCCGTGGATATCGAGAAATTCACTGTAACGCCCTATCACGCGACTACGTTCAGCTGGATTTGTCACGATTACGGCCGGAGGAGGTCCATTGGCCCGTACGATGGAAATATGCAGGATGCATTGGTGACCGTGCATAACAGCGACTGGCAGCAAGGCATTGTGATAGGCAACGAGGCGGCTGGTGTAGTAAAGCATACATCCGCATTTTGGGACGAGCGGGTTATCTTGAGCGGGCTAACCCACAAAGACGCACGTTATCCGTTTCGTAAATACATCGAGACCGGCGATACTTTCACTACCCCGCAGGTTTTCACGATGGTCTATAATAATCATAAAGAACCCGATGAAATCCTGAATACGGCCGTCCCCGATTTCGTGCGTAAACACATGGGGATCCGGCTGTCCGAACTGAAACAAAAGCCGACCTTCGTGTACAATACCTGGACGCCCTTCCGGAAGGAGATCAACGAAAAGCTGATCATGGAGCTGGCGAAATCCGCGGCCGACGCGGGTATGAAGGAATTCGTCATCGATGATGGCTGGGCGGATAACTATGGAGATTGGAATATTGATAAAAAGAAGTTTCCCAATGGGCTGAAACCTGTATTTGACTACATTAAGTCGTTGGGCATGAAGCCCGGCCTGTGGGTCAGTGTGGGCAGCGCCTCGCCGGATAGTAAGGTGTATCAAGCCCATCCGGAGTGGTTCGTACTTGATCAGAACCAGAAGCCTGCCAACTTGCATGAAGACGATCCGACTATGCGCACAGCCTGTTTTGGCACGCCGTGGCGCCAGTACATTAAGGACGTTCTGCTTAGACTGGCCCTCGAATACGGATTGGAATATTTGAAACTGGACTTTACAGTGGTCACAAGTACCTACCGGTTTGGGAATAAGGTGACCGGCTGTTATGCGACCGGCCATGGCGGCCATAGGGACCATAGTGAGTCGTTTTATACCAATTATGAGGAGGTCTGGAAGCTCTTCGACGAACTGCATGGTGCAAAGCCGGGTCTGTTTATCGACTGTACCTTTGAAACGATGGGAGGCTTGCAGCTCATTGACTACGCGATGCTGAAACATGCAGAGGGGAACTGGCTATCCAATTTCTACGGTCCCGGCACCCATGTAGACCTGCGCGTGCGGAACATGGCCTGGTGGCGTTCGCCCGCGATCCCTGCGACCGCGCTCGTGATCGGGAACCCGGAAATGCAGGACGAGGGCTGGGCGCTGCATATCAAATCCCTGGCGGGCGCGCTGCCGATCATGCTGGGCGATCCGAGAAAATTGTCAGGTAGCGCCCTGCGCGAGTATCGTGGGTATGCGACTTGGCTGCAACAGATGGAAGATCGCCACCAGATCATGGCCTACCGCCAGGACTTGGCAGGTTTTGGCGAGCCGAAAGAAGGCTTTTGGGACGGTTTTCAGCGGATCAACATCGAGACCAACTCGGGAGGCATTGTCGGAATCTTCCGGCAGGGTGGCACCGATACGGAACGACGGGTTACCATCCAGCACCTTGATCCGAAGAAGAAATATAGCGTGAAAGAAGTTTTTTCAAATAAGCCTATTGCTTCGGGCTCAGGTAGTGAGCTTGCGAAGACAGGCTTTGCTGTGAAGATTGATCGCAGCTACGACGGGAAGCTGTTTGAAGTGAAAGCGGATTAAATTAACCAGTAGATTAATAGTTAGATAGTAGTCAGTATAGCCGCCAGTGCTTCAATGGCGGCTTATTTGTAATCAGGTGCGAGACTGCGTTAATACAAAGGCGCATATCCCTAAAATCGAGCAGAGGTCAGCCAATACCGAAGCATTCAGAGGGTAGAGCAAGCCTTGTTTTTTCTTTTGAATTCGGCCGAAAAAATAACAACATTATAACCTTTTTATTTAAGAATGAATCGAAAAATTTTGATCGTTACCGGGGACGGTGGCGAAAGTTACGAAACCCTTTATGCTGTGCACCGTTTTCAGGAAGAAGGCGATATTGCCGTGATTGCAGCTCCGAGCAGACGCCGGCTTAATTTGGTGATGCATGATTTTGAACCAGGGTGGGATACTTATGTGGAGCGGCCCGGCTATTGTCTTGATGCAGATTTGACGATTGACGAGGTAGCGGTAGATCAATATGATGCCATTTTGCTATTAGGTGGTCGTGCCCCTGAATACCTGCGCAACCACGCTGCCCTGTTGGAGCTTGTCCGTGAGTTTGACCGTCAGGGTAAATGGGTGTTTGCCATCTGCCACGGTATCCAGATCTTGGTTACAGCAGGACTCGCTAACAATCGAACCTTAACTGCTTACGAACATGTGCGAACCGAGATCGAGATGGGCGGTGGCATCTACTCTACCCAACAGGCTGTCCGCGACGGGAATATAGTTACGGGTCAGACCTGGCAATCACATCCCGAGTTTTATCGCGAAGTCTTTGCCTGTTTTAATGAGTTGTCCATTAGCGTCAGCTAGAAATACGCATACAGGCCTTTCGCTGTTTGATTCGCAACCAACAAATCCTCCATTGCATATGGCCATACTATAATGCGATGGAGGATTTGTGTATACGAAGTTCGCCACCTGAAAAAAGGGAAGCTTCTCAAAAAAATTACACAAAACCGGGAAAGATTAAGGCAACTCTCGTTTGACGATTGGAAAGCGCCAAATGGATATCCAGTTGGGATAAGATTCTTCAATTTTGCGGCGCCGCTGCCAAGAGAAAGAGTACAATTTTTTGGTCAAAATTTCATACAATAATTATTCGGACTACATTTGCGTCATGCAATCAAGTCCTGATATCGACGATAGGGAAAGCAACGACGCTGATTCTGATTTAGAGTCGGATGCTGCGTTGTGGCAGGGGTTTTATCAGGGAGATGCAGACTCGTTCGAAGCGTTGGCCACGCATTTTTACCCGGTGTTGTTACGATACGGCGTCCGTCTGGTAAGAGACAAAGATTTTGCTCACGATTGTTTGCAGGACTTTTTTATCGATCTGTGGGGCCGGCGCGCCAGGCTGGAAAATATTCGGTCCGTTCGGACATATCTGCTGCTGTCTTACCGGCGAAGGTTGTTTCGGGAAATGCAAAGTAATGGATGGTATAAGTTCGCTTCGGAACTTGACGAAAACCTCGAATTTGACGGTCAATTCAGTATCGAAATCCAGCTGATCGAAAGCGAAACAAAGGACGAGAATCTGAAAAAACTCCATCATCACCTGAGCTTGCTCACCAAAAGGCAGCGTGAAGCGATCTATCTGCGCTTCAACCAGGAGCTGAACTACGATGAAATCGCGGCGATCATGTCGATCAACCACCAGTCTGCCGTGAACCTGGTCTACGAAGCATTGAAATTTTTAAGGAAAGCTTGGTTTCAGGCGCTGCTGGTGTCCTTTTTTACACTGTTGTAAAAATTCTTTCATTTTTTTCAGTATTGCGCCGAACTGACCGCCTCATTACCATTGAAGCGCGGAAGAATCTTGTTTTATACATGAAAAATTATAAAGAATTTCTGGTTGAAGACTTTGTTCAGGATGCCTATTTCCGTGCCTGGGCAGCAGGGAAGCTCGGCGCAGACGACCGTTTCTGGGAAAATTGGCAGGAGCTCAATCCGCAGCAGCAGATAATGATCCAGCATGCGAAAATGATGGTCCGGGGCCTGACGTTTGATGAGCAGCCCGTCGGCCATGCCGAAATCGATGCGGGACTTGCCCGGATTTTCGAAAACACAACCCGGCGTAAACCGGTGCCACTCTACCGTGGATACTGGGTACGGGCCGCCGCAATGCTCTTGTTGGTAAGCGGGTTGGCCTGGCTGGGCGTGATCCTGACGCGGCGCACGCAAAACGCCGGGCAGGTAATCATAAGCTCGGGCCCGGCTTCTCAAACCAGTAAAATTATCCGATTGGCCGACGGCAGCGTTGTCAGGTTGAAAGGGACCGGGAAGTTGATCGTTGATAAGGCTTTCGGAGCAAAGAACCGGACGGTGTTTTTAACGGGTGAAGCATTTTTCGAGATCATGAAGAACCCGCAGAAGCCATTCCTGGTAGTCACCGGTAATCTGGTAACCCGTGTGCTGGGCACAAGCTTTCTGGTCAAGGATAACCCCGGCGATTCCGCCGTTTCGGTTTCGGTCCGGACGGGGAAGGTGACCGTCTTTCGCAACGAGGGAGGCAACTATGACGCGATCCGTGGCGATCACGTTTTGCTGACGCCCAACCAGAAAGTGGTGCTGGTAGGCCCCTCCGGTAAGTTGGAGAAAACGCTGGTTGAAGAACCCGTCATGCTGGCTGCCGGAGCTGCCGCGGAAGTTTTCGAGTATTCCGAAGCTCCTATCCCGCTTGTTTTCGACCGGCTGGAACAGGCATACGGGGTGAAAATCAGCTTCGACAGGGATTTGCTCGCGGGCTGCACTCTCAATGCGACTCTGGGCGACGAATCGTTGTTTGAAAAGCTCGACCTGATCTGCGAGACGATTCACGCCAGCTATCAGGTCATCGATGGCCAGATCACAGTGCTTTCGAAAGGATGTAAATAGTAAGAACCCCTCAAAATTCTCCATTATGACTAAACCGAACATCTAAAAGAAAAGCCGGCTGTGCTTGTCCCACGGCCGGCTTGTGAACTCCTTCCACCCATGCTGCTGTCAACAGCGGGAAGGACGTTTTTGCCAATTTTTCCAAATCCTACAAAAACAATCAAAAGTAATGGAAACTCGATTACTCACGGATGGTCTGTGCCTGAAAATTGTGAAAATTTCGCTGCTCCAATGTTTCCTGATGATCCTCGGCGCCGGGCTGGCCTACGCCTCGACCGCCCGTGCCCAGGAACTGCTTGAGCGCAGGCTGACCCTCAATGCACAGGATGAGCAGATCAAGGTAATACTGACCAAAATCGAAAAAGATGCGCAAGTCAGGTTTATGTACAGTCCCGACGCGATTCAGGCGCATCGCAGGACATCGTTGAATGTGACCAACCAGCCGTTACGCGCGGTTCTGGAGTTGTTGCTCAAACCGCTATCGGTAGGCTACCGCGTCGCCGGTGGCCGGATCGTGCTGAGCACCTTGGCGGAGGGAAACGTGCCCCAGGGCGAGGAAAGCGGCCGTCGCCCCACACAGCGGAACATTTCGGGCGTTGTGACGGACGACACGGGGGCCGGCCTGCCGGGCGTGAGCATTCTGGTCCGCGGCAGCCAGACCGGCACGACGACCGATATCAAGGGCGCATTTCAGCTGGCTGTGCCGGACAGCGCGGCGGTACTGGTTTTCTCTTTCGTCGGGTATAAAACCCAGGAGGTGGCCGTCGGAAATATGAGTATGATCCCGGTTACGCTCAAACCGGATCTGAAGGCACTGGAAGAGGTCGTCGTGGTCGGGTACGGTGCGCAATCGCGCAGGAACGTTACCGGTTCGGTTTCGAAGGTGAACATGAAAACCGTCGAGAACTTGCCTACAACGAATGTTTCCCAGGCATTACGGGGAAGGGTTGCCGGTGTGCAGTTCATCGACAACGGGCGCCCGGGGCAGGGTGGAAGCATCCTTGTTCGGGGCCAGCGCTCTATTTCGGCCGCCAACAATCCGTTGATCGTCGTGGACGGGATTTTCTTCAATGGCAGCCTGGCCGATATCAACCCTAACGACATCGAGTCCATGGAAGTGCTCAAGGACGCTTCGGCTGCGGCCATCTATGGGTCGCGTGCGGCTAACGGCGTCTTATTGATTACCTCCAAAATGGGTAAGACCGAGAAGCCAACTGTGCGTTTCAACACTTATTTCGGGATATCTGATTGGAGCTACAAAATGAAGCTATTAAGCCCGGAAAGATATATCCAGAAGACGCTGGACTTGCGCAGCCAGACCGGCCAGGACGCCGACCCAGCCAAAATTGAAAGCTATTTGGCGTCGAGTGAAGCCCAAAACTACCTTGCCGGCAAGACAATCGATCCCTGGAAGGAGATATCGCAGGATGCAGGTGTACAATCTTACGATATGAGCCTGTCGGGAAGGTCCAGCAAAACCTCCTATTATTTGTCGGCTTCGTATGTGAAAGAAAAAGGGCTGATTTATAACGATAATTCCAAAAGGACCTCGTTCCGGGTGAACGTAGACAACCAGATCATGGATTGGCTCAAAGTGGGCGTCAATTCCACCTACATCAGCCGCGACTTATCGGGCCAGGAGGCGAGTGTTTACAATGCCTATATGACCAGTCCTTACGGCAAACTCTATTACGATGAGGCCAAGACGCAGCCGACCCAGTTTCCCGTCCCGGAAGATCAGCTGATCGGTAACCCGATGATGAGCTTACTGAACCGCAACGAGGAAATCAACCAGAACCTGTTTGCCAATTTTTTCGCGCTCGTCGATATTCCTTACCTGCCGGGTTTAAGCTACCGCCTCAATTTCTCGCCGAACCTGAGGTGGTCACATAATTACAATTTCACCAGACAGGATATCAATCGGCCGCTTGTCAATACCACAAGCGCCAGTAAGGTGAACCGCCAGGATTATGACTGGGTAGTCGAAAATATCATTACCTATAACCGGCAGATTGGGGAAAATAACGCTATCGACGTGACATTGCTCTATGGGCGCAATCACTCGGGTTGGGAGTCTACGACCGCAAGCGCTTCCCCGCTGGCCAGCGATGCGCTCGACTGGAACAACCTCAATCTAGGACAGGTGCAAGTCAGCAGGTCCGATGGGGCTGCTTCCGACGGCATATCGTCGATGGCACGCTTCAACTACCGGTTGAAGGGGCGGTACCTGGCAACGTTTACAGTTAGGCGTGATGGGAGTTCGGTGTTTGCCGCCAACAACAAGTATGCTACTTTCCCTTCGGGCGCATTGGCATGGGTAGCATCCGAAGAACCATTCTTAAAACAGGTTTCGGCGATCGATCTGCTTAAACTCAGGGTTTCTTTTGGATCGGTGGGCAACCAGGCGATCAGCCCCTACCAATCACTGGCCTTGTCGGCAACGAATCAATACGTGTTCGGCGACGGGGGAGCTACTTCGACCGGAATTTTTACGTCGAACATGGCCAACAGCAACCTGAAATGGGAAACCACACTATCTTCCAACATTGCCCTGGACTTCGAATTATTGAAAGGCCGGATCGGCGGTAGTGTCGAATACTACAATATGGATACGCGCGATTTGATCCTGGCGCGGGCATTACCAACCACAACCGGCTTTAAATCGGTGTTGACCAACCTGGGTGCGACCAATAACAAAGGTTTCGAACTAACCCTGAACACGGTCAATTTCCGCCGGGGCAGCTTCGAATGGAACAGTAACCTGGTGTTCTCCACCAACAAAAACAAGATCGTACACATTTACGCCAGCGACACCAACGGCGACGGGCGCGAAGACGACGATCTGGGCAACCGCTGGTTTATCGGCAAGCCGATCAGCGTCGCTTACGATTATGTCTTCGACGGGATTTACCAGGAAGGCGAGAGCCTGCCCAACGCGAGTTATAAACCCGGCTGGGTAAGGGTAAAGGACCTGAACGGCGATGGCAAGTTCGATGCGGCGGGTGACCGCGCGATCGTGGGGCAGCTGCAACCGAAAATCCGCTGGGGCGTCACCAATAATTTCAGGTACGGGAATGTAAACCTGTCGGTGTTTGTCAATGCGATGCAAGGCTGGATACAATCACTGAGCGTGCTGGATATCCGCAACGCTCCGACTGGGGCGGGCAATTACCCTGAGCGGCCGGCCAACATGATCGATGCCGGGTGGTGGACGCCGGAAAACAAATCCGCGACAAGGCCCGCAATGAGCTACACGAACCCGTTGGGACATAACTACTATATGAGCCGGAATTTCATCCGTGTGCAGGACGTGTCTCTGTCTTACGATTTTCCCAAGCAACTGTGCGGCAAACTGCGTGTGGGAAGTTTGCGCCTGTACGCGAGCGGCAGGAACCTGCTGACCTTCACGAAATGGCTCGGTCCCGACCCGGAGAGCGGCTACAATTCCCAGTCCAACTTTTATCCCACGCCCAGGACTGTCACCATGGGCCTGAATCTCAGCTTTTAATCGCCACTGATCATGAGAAATTTTATCAAAATGAGCTTTTATAAAACGGCGGTGCTGCTGACGCTGCTTTGCCTGCTGAGCGCCTGTAACGACGACTTTCTGAACGAAAGCCCCGTGGCGCAATTGAACCCGGAAGCTGTTCTGACCACCAAATCGGGCTTCGAAAGCTACATTACGGGCCTGCACGTAGCCGCACGGGAGGAATTTGCCGGCCTGGACGGCCTGCACGCCCACGTGACGATGAATATGGGCACCGACGTAGGTACTCCCTCACTGACGACCTACAACTTTGTAGACTATAACGTAACGCTGACGCCTACCTACCAAGGGGCGCAGTACTATTGGGACTGGGCCTATACGCGAATGCTTTCACGGGCCAATACGATTATCACCTATGCGGAAAAGCCCGAAAATAGTTCCATCTGGGCGAGCGAGGCGGAAAGGAATGCTGTGATTGCGGAAGCCAAATTTTTCCGGGCCTATACCCACAACCTTTTAGCGAACCTCTACGGGGGCGTTCCTATCGTGGAAGAGGTGTTCTCGGGCCCCAAGACGGATTTTGTCCGCAACACCCGCAAACAGGTGTACGAATCGGCGGCAAAGGACCTGGTTTTTGCTTCCCAATGGCTTCCAGCGACCGTCGATAAAAGCAAAGACGGCCGCATTGTAAAGGGGGCCGCGGACCATTTGCTTGCCGAGGTGTATATCAGCCTGGGCGAATACGATAAGGCCATCGAAAGTGCAGGTAAGGTGATCGGCTCAGGAATTTATCAGTTGATGAATGCCAGGTTCGGCACGGAGAAAGAGCTGCCGGGCGATGCGTTTTCCGATATCTTCAAAGACGGTAACACCAATCGCGGGGCGGGTAACCTGGAAACCATCTACGCGTTGCAGATAGAAGACCAGACGCCCGGTGGTAAGCCTGTGTCGAGCATCTATGGCGAAACCAATGCGGGCACCGGTGGCAACCATTGGCTAAGGGCATGGGGGCCGTTTTATGCCAATCTCAAAGATCCCGCGGGTAAATCGGGAATGGTGCTGGTGGATTCGATGGGCAGGGGCGTGGGCTGGATTCGCCCCACCAATTATGTGCTGTATGATATCTGGAAAGATAATTTTGACAACGACATCCGTAATTCACCCCACAACATCCGGCGTAGCTTCAAATATACCAACCCGTCGTCCGCCTACTTCGGTAAGCCCGTTGGAAAGCTCACAGCGGAGATCGATACGATGCAATTCCTTTTTCCAACAATCCGGAAAATAGAAGGGAAGGTGGGCAAGACTACCGACAACTCCTACGGCAAGACCTTCAAGGATTACGCGGTGATGCGCTTTGCCGAAACCTACTTGCTCAGGGCGGAAGCCTACATCCGCAAAGGTGAGCTGGCCAACGCGGCAGCCGACGTCAATGTGGTCAGGGCGCGTGCCAAGGCAAAACCGGCCTCCGCAAAGGAAATGACGCTGGATTACATTCTCGACGAACGTGCCCGGGAATTGATCGTGGAAGAGCAGCGGCGGCGTACGCTGTCGCGCATGGGCAAGCTGGTCGAACGTGTTCGCAAGTACAGCATTCGTGCCTCTACGAGAACCTCCATCCTGGAAAAGCATGAGTTGTTCCCGATCCCGCAGTCGGCTATCGATGCGAATTTTTCGGCAGTGCTCGAACAGAACCCCGGGTATTGAACCGCAATATATCAGACATACATCCATTCAAAAATCACTCAAATGAACAGAAAGCAATTCCTTGGGCAGCTGGGCTTATTGTCAGCTGGCAGCTTCCTTTTTTCCCATTCCTCTTTGGCATCCATGAAAAATAAGCGGATACTGGTAGTGTCCGGCTGGCAGGATGTCAATATCGGCGATATCACCCACACGCCCGGCCTTTTGCATATCCTGGAAACCTATTTGCCGTCAGTTCAAGTCACACTATGGAAACGTAGTAACGGCGAAGACGTGAAGACAATGCTCAACCAGAATTTCCCAAATGTAAAGATCATTTACGGGGGCGTCGACGAGCAGCTGAATGTAAATAACCCCGAAATAACCGAAGCCTTCAAAAACCACGACTTTATGCTCCACGGCTCCGGCCCCAGCATTGTCGGACAGCAAAACCTGGAAGCATGGATCAAAGCGACCGGTAAGCCATTCGGGATTTTCGGTACGACTATCCAGGATATCAATCCCAAGCTCAAAGCGCTGTTGCAAAAAGCGAGCTTTATTTACACGAGGGAAACCGCTTCGATAAAGGTTTTGAACGACAACGGTATTTCGGGCAGCCATATCGGTTTCGCACCCGACGCCACTTTTTATATCGATTTGGAAAACAAGCAAAAAGCCGATGCGTTTTTGAAATCAGCCGGTCTAACGCCGGGTAAATTCATTTGCGCAGTGCCGAGGCTGCGCTACACGCCGTACCATAAATTCAAACAAACCGGCTGGTCGCAGCAGCGGATCAACCTGGTGGAGACGACCAATGAAAAATTCAAGGAACAGGACCACGCCAAGCTGCGCGAAGCGATCGTCACCTGGGTCCGGCAGACGAAGAATAAGGTGCTGGTTTGCCCTGAAATGACCTACGAGGTCGATATTATGGACGAACTGCTGATCAACCCGCTACCCGACGACGTCAAACCATATGTCGTCAAGAGGGGATACTGGCTGCCCGACGAGGCGGCCTCTGTCTACGAACAGGCATTTTCGGTACTCAGCTTCGAATGCCATTCGCCGATCATCGCAGCGGCCAAAAAATCATTGTTTCTGTACCTGAGACAGCCCGAGGATACCATTAAGGGACAAATGTATTACGACCTGGACTTCAACGACTGGGTCTTCGAGATTGAACAGACGACAGGCAAGCAAATCTCTGACCGGCTGATGAGCACATGGAACAATCAGGCCGGGGCCAAGAAGGCCCTGGCCCAATCTATGGCGAAGGTCGATAAACTCTACAAAGCAGCAACGACTTTAGTGGCGGCCTCTATCTAACAAAATGTCCCGGCACGCTAGCTGCCGGGACACTCTAATTTCATCGTGATGCAAGCCCGTTAATCAGTGTAATTGACGACAGATGCTCCGTTTCCGGGCCGGAAGGCGCATGGCCTATCCGGGTAGGTCAAAGTTTGCGTTTGCCCGGACGGCAGCGTTTGTACAAAAGCCGCTTGCCATTACTATCCACAGGGGTTTTGGAATAGTCAAACGCACGGAAAAGATCTTGACTTTCTTGAATCTTGAAGTACCAGCGTTAAATCGTTAAGGTACAGTTCTATAACTTAGGTGATCAATATTTTGCCCGAAGACTGCTAAAAGTTAGCTCTTCCCAAGCCGCTAGTGCGAATATGACCTGGCCGATGGCGGGACATGAGTGCTAGTCACTACTTGTTACTTCTGCGTCAAAAATAAATTTCCCGGTAATACGGGAAATTTCAAAGGCATGCCTGTTTCTGCATTATTAGGCTGTGCATTTGTTTTTTATGGCGATGAAATGGTATTATGTAAAGAGTTTAAAAAGGTTGACTTTCTATTTGCGTACCGAGTTAACAAGGGATAATTCCAGAAGAAGCCGAATATGATTTTACTAAAATTAATACCGACTAATCTGGAAGTTCTAATCGGCAGGCTGCACCCGCTGGTGGTACATCTGCCGATAGGAATTCTCTTGCTTGTCGCGCTTTTTGAGTGGCTTGCCACCAGGGAGAATTACTCCGTCCTGCGTCCGGCCGTAGTCATAATGGCATTTTGGGGCATGGTAACATCCCTGTTTTCATGTATTGCTGGCTATGTTCTTTCCACTACTGGTGGCTATCAGGACGAATTGATGGGTCTGCATAAGTGGTTTGGCATTGCGCTCGCAGTTTTGGCAGCGGGTTTCTATCTGGTCAAGAAGCTTCAATTCGAATTCAAATATTCTCAACTCTTCTTTGTCTCGGCATTCATGGCGTTACTTACCGCAACAGGACATTACGGCGGGGCGCTCACGCATGGCGAGGATTTCCTGAAAGAGCCCGTGATGGCAATGGTGTACAAGAAAAGCGATGATGTAACGCGTAAACCGATCACTGACATCGACCAGGCCCTGGTTTACAAAGATCTGGTGGAACCTGTCCTGGAACGGAAATGCTTCCAATGCCACAATGCGCAAAAGAAAAAGGGCGATCTACGACTGGATACTCCCGAGCTGCTTCTTAGGGGCGGTGAGCACGGGAAAGTGCTTGTCGCCGGAAAAACATCAGAAAGCGAACTGTTCAAAAGGCTGCTCTTGCCGGAGGAAGACCCCAAAAGAATGCCTCCCAAAGGTAAAATACAGTTGAATGAGCAGGAAATCGCGCTGTTGCATTGGTGGATCCAAACCGGTGGCTCCATCGACAAGCAAGTGGGCACATTGCCCAAGGACGAGAGAATAAAGACCGTTCTGGCGGGTATGCAGGATGGCCGCGGCAGTCAAACGCGCGAGATAGTCTCTCATGAGAAAGGTGAGTTTTTAGCCGAAAAAATCCCAAAGCCCCATGACGAGGATCTGGCGGCCCTGGTAAAGATACATGTTGCTGTCGATCTGATCGGGCCTGAAAACGGCTGGGTTAGCATCAATGCTGTAAATCATTCGGATTTCGACGATCAGGATGCTCAATCTCTGCTGCCGCTGAGAAAACAGGCAGTCTGGCTGAAACTGAACGACACAAGGGTCACGGACGGTGCGTTACAAACCATAGGACAGCTCACCAATTTAACCCGGCTGAACCTTGAAAATACGGTAACCGGTGATGCGGGAGTGAAGAATCTTGCGCCTTTAGCCCAGTTGCAATACCTCAACCTTGTGGGGACAGAAGTGACAGATGCCGGGCTGGAAGCGCTGAAAACCCACAAACAGTTGAAACGCCTGTATTTGTGGCAAAGCAAAGTCACGCTGGCAGGAATAGAAAATCTCAGGAAAGCGCTGCCCGATTGTGAAATTAATTTTGGAGAAGTATTGGAAAAAAACCTAACAAGCACAAATTCAAAATGAAACAGTTGGGATTAGTCTTTTTTTCGTTCATATGCATCTGCCTTGGTTCCTGTGCGGATTCGACGGAAATTCCTCAGGAAGTTCTGGCTTTTGACGAAAGCCTACCTGAAACGGTCGACTATAATCAGCATATCAAGCCTATCCTTTCCGATCGGTGCTTCAAATGTCACGGACCCGACAAAACCAAAATAGAGGCCGGGCTTCAACTGGCGAGTTTCGACGGGGCTACGATGGAGCTGAAAAGCGGGGCCACGGCTATCGATCCCGGAGAAATCAGTAGCAGCGAGTTGATCAACCGGATCCTGAGCAAAGATCCGGACCTGGTGATGCCCACGCCAAATAGTCACCTGACGCTTACCGACGAAGAAAAAGCATTGCTGATCAAATGGATCAGACAGGGTGCTGAATATCAA
The DNA here is from genome assembly GCF_000382205.1 of Dyadobacter beijingensis DSM 21582. Classification (GTDB taxonomy): domain Bacteria; phylum Bacteroidota; class Bacteroidia; order Cytophagales; family Spirosomataceae; genus Dyadobacter; species Dyadobacter beijingensis. Next base: position 30,076 of record NZ_KB907789.1, on the reverse strand, counting down.
GAGCATTGGTCGCTCGCAAAAATAAAGCAACCGGAAGTGCCCCGAGTTGGAAAAGGTGTGCTCGCGCGTTGGGGCTTGTCCGATGACGAAGAAACCAGGTGGGTGAAAAACGAAATCGATCATTTCGTGATGGCAAAACTCAAAGAAAAGGGTTTAAAACCCAGCGCCCGCGCCGATAAATACACGCTTTTGCGCCGGGTGTATATGGACCTGACCGGATTACCGCCGACGCCCGCCGAAATAGATGCCTTTGTCAATGACCAATCCGCCAATGCTTATGAGAAGGTTGTTGATAAACTCCTAGCTTCGCCTCATTTTGGGGAACAACAGGCGGTCAGTTGGCTGGACCTGGCCCGTTATGCGGACTCGAACGGCTACCAGGATGACGCGCTGCGCACGATATATCCTTACCGTGATTGGGTGATCCGGTCGTTCAATGAGAATTTGCCTTTCGACAAATTTATTACTTATCAATTGGCGGGAGACCTGCTGCCAAATCCTGATAAGGATATGATGATTGCCACTGCGTTTAATCGTAACCATTCTCAAAGCGAAGAAGATGGGATTGTCCCCGAGGAATATCAAGTAGAGTACGTTGCTGACCGGACCAATACCTTCGGAAAAGCCTTTTTGGGCCTGACTATGGAGTGTTCCCGGTGCCATGACCATAAATATGATCCTATCAGTCAAAAGGATTACTATTCAATGTTTGCATTTTTTAACAACATCAATGAGCATGGCCAGTCGCCCCATATGTCGGAGGCGAGCCCGATCATTACCCTGCCGACTCCCGCCGCAGAGTCGCGGATACGGTTTATCAAACAGGGCCTGGCTAAGCTGGATAAGGATGGCCAGGAGCAAAATGCTTCCCTTCGGCGGCGATTTGAAACTTGGCTTGCCAAAGGTGGAAACGCGCAGCGCATTTTAGCGGATAAGGATTTGCTCGTGGATGTGTCTTTTGATTTCAAGTCTTCGAAACGTAAAGATGAGACAGGCAAGGATAAACGTCATGTCTTTAAAAATGTGGCAAACGACTCACTAGCTCTGGAAATTCACGGCGATACTGCATTCATGCCCGTCAGTATAAAAGGACCAAAGGGTAGGGGATTAGGAGTCAAGTTTGTTGGAGATGGCTATCTTAAAATCCATGAAACCAATAACTGGTGGAAGATGAAAGACTTTGATCACAGGACCATTGGGAACTTTGAGCGGAACCAACCTTTTTCGGTCTCGCTGTGGGTGGGTATCATTGATCCAAAATTCAAGGGACAAATCTTTAACAGAAATTCCGGAGCACTTTCCGCTGGTCGTGGCTATGAATGTCGCCGACTCGAAGATGGCCGCCTTGCATTCAGCATCAGCAATGTGTGGCCAGATGATGCGATTGACTTTGAAACGGATGAAGTGCTACGGCCCAACCGTTGGACTCACATCACCTTCAGCTACGACGGAACAAGCAAGGCCAGCGGAATGAAGGTATACATCGATGGCAAGATTGCCAGGGGTAGGATCATGAGCGATCATTTAACCGGTAGTTTGATTTTTGAGAAGAACCGTGAAATCCAGAAATCCTATTCGTCCTCGACGAATTTTTCCCTTGGGAGGATGCATACCACCATCAACAAAGGGTATGCGGTGGACGAGCTCAAAATTTTTGGCCGTGTGCTGACGCCGCTGGAAGTGCAGAGCGAAATGGCCGAGAAGGATCTGGTCAACCTTGCACTGGCAATTCAACCCGGCAAGAGAAGCACTTCTCAGACCGATGCGCTTTTTGATTATTACAAGACCCATATCGATCCGGTTTGGCTGCGATTGAATGCTAAAAGAGAAATGCTGATCGGACAAGAAGTAGAAATCCTTAACAAGGAAATCGATATTATGGTATCGCGTGACCGGAAGTATCCCCGTAAAACCTATATTTTGAACAGGGGTGTTTACGACGCTCCGGGTGAGGAGGTAATTCCTGAAACACCTCTGAAAATTGGAAAACTCCCCGAATCGTACCCCCGTAACCGGCTGGGCTTGACTCAGTGGCTTCTCTCGGAGGATAATCCATTATTTGCACGGGTAATGGCAAACCGTTTTTGGCAGCAATACCTGGGTAATGGCCTGGTGAAAACCCAGGAAGATTTCGGTAGCCAGGGCGAGCTGCCCTCGCATCCTGAACTGCTGGACTGGCTTGCGGTAAAGTATAGAGAAGGCAGCGGAGAAAAACACGCATGGGATACGAAGGATTTTATCAGACGGATCGTGCTTTCGGCGACTTACCAACAGTCCTCTATCGCAACCAAAGAGCAGATTGAGGCTGATCCTGACAACCGCTGGCTGGCCCGAGGAAGCAGCTACCGGTTTAGCGCAGAACAAATCAGGGACAATGCGTTGCTAGCGAGTGGACTGCTTGTCAGGGATATTGGCGGCCCTAGCGTGTATCCCTACCAGCCTGCCGGCATATGGGAGGCGCTTGCTACACGTAATGTCACAAATTACAAACAGCAGCACGGGGATAATCTGTATCGCCGCAGTATGTATACGATCTGGAAGCGAACAAGCCCACCGCCCATGATGCTGAACTTTGACTCGCCAGACAGGAGCCTGTGCACAGTGCGCCGCCAGAAAACGGCCACGCCTCTGCAAGCATTGGTGACTCTCAATGACCCTCAGTTCGTGGAAGCTGCCCGGGTTCTTGCACAACGCACAATCAAGAGGCCGGCCACATTTGAAGCCAGGGTCAAGCTATTTTTCAGGTCCGTCGTATCAAGAGACCCGAGGGTGACTGAAATAGCAATACTTAAAAACCTTTACCGGACCGAGCTTCAAAGCTTTTTGCGAAATCCAGCCCTTGCCGATTCACTGCTGGCCACCGGTGAGTACCAAAGAGATAATTCCCTGAATGGCGCTGAACTGGCTGCCTACACGGTGGTTGCCAATACGATATTAAACTACGACGAAGCCATTGTCAAGCGCTAATCATTCACCGAAATCACTTCATGAAATGACAACCGAACTTCAAGATAAAGTGCATGACCAGATCAGTAGGCGCACTTTTTTGACAACATCCGGAATAGGATTAGGTGCGGCGGCGATGTCTACTATCCTGCCTTCTTCGGCCCAAGCGGCCGATAGTGCGCATAGGATTGGTCCGCATTTTGCTCCCAAGGTAAAGCGCGTTATCTACCTGCATCAGAGTGGGGCACCTTCCCAGTTGGAAACTTTCGACTACAAGCCTAAACTCGAAGCCATGTGGGGAAAGAACCTTCCTGAGTCTGTTCGCGGAGGGCAGAGATTGACGGGTATGAGCGCTGGTCAGAGTTCATTTCCGCTGGCCGCCTCCTCGTTCAAATTTGCCAGGTACGGCCAAAGCCGGGCGTGGATAAGCGACTTGCTGCCCTATCACAAGCAAATCGCTGACGAGCTATGTTTTATTAAATCCATGCATACCGAGCACATCAACCATGATCCTGCCATTACTTTCATTCAAACCGGCAATCAGATCGGAGGCAGGCCTTCTATGGGCTCCTGGATGAGCTATGGCCTTGGATCTGAGAATCAGAACTTACCGGCATTTGTGGTGTTGCTGTCCAGGGGCAGGGCCGGTGATCAGCCGCTATATGCCAAGTTGTGGAGCAACGGATTCATTCCTTCGGTACACCAGGGAGTCGTTTTCCGTTCAGGTCTCGACCCGGTGTACTATCTCAATAATCCTAATGGCCTCAATAAAACGTCCAGGCGGAACATGCTCAGTGCATTGGCGAAATTGAGCGAAGACCAATACAAGCAGGTTCTCGACCCCGAACTCGACAGCCGGATGAAACAATACGAAATGGCTTACAGAATGCAGAGTTCGGTTCCCGAAACCCTGGATATTTCGAAAGAACCTGATTCAATATTTGACATGTATGGGCCGGACAGCAGAATTCCCGGGACTTATGCAGCGAACTGTCTGCTGGCCAGAAAGCTGGCAGAAAAAGATGTCAGGTTTATTCAGTTGTATCATCAGGGATGGGACCAGCATGGCAATTTACCCAAGGACATTCAGGTCATGGCCAAGTCAGTAGATCAGGCATCTGCCGCATTGATCAAGGATTTAAAGCAAAGAGGGTTACTGGACGACACCCTGGTTGTATGGGGAGGAGAGTTCGGACGTACTAATTATTCGCAAGGAAAGCTTACCAAAGAAAATTATGGCCGCGATCACCATCCCCGATGCTTCTCCATTTACCTGACAGGTGGTGGCATCAAACGTGGATATTCGCATGGTCAAACCGACGAATTCGGTTATAATATCGTCAAAGACCCCGTGCATATCCATGATCTACAAGCTACTATTATGCATTTGATGGGGATTGACCATGAGCAGCTTACATTTAAGTTTCAGGGAAGGCGGTACCGGCTCACAGATGTTGCCGGTAAAGTTATCAAACCTATTTTATCTTAATAATTATAACCGTAGTTACTTTGGCTTAAGTCGCGAGTGTATCCACGCCTCTGGAGGTCATTGACAGCTTCACTCAGCGTGTCGTAGTCATGACGTAGGTGATCATTATAAGTATTGAAAGAGCCGTATCTCATTTCCTAGCGCGGCACCTTTCACTGCAATACTTGACTTCATCCCAAACTTTCTCCCACTTCTTTCGCCAGGTAAATGGCCTGCCGCATACCACGCAAGTTTTTTCAGGCAAGTCCTGTTTTTTGATTCCTTTCATTAAGCATTGTTATAAGCGAACAGTTTCTAATTAGGATTCAGCAATTTACGAAAAGCAGCGGGCGACATGCCTGTTTTATGTTTGAACAATTTATTGAAAGACTGCGGATGCTCGAAGCCCAGTGCATAAGCTACCTCCGCAGTAGTGAGCCGGTCACGGCCTAACATTTCTTTGGCTTTCTCAACCATTTTCAAATGGATGTGCTGCTGGGTGGTGTGGCCCGTGAGGGATTTCAACATGTCGGACAAGTAGCGCGGGGAAACTTTCAGGTACTGTGCTATTTCCTGCGTGGTTGGCAAGCCGCTTATCAATGCCGCTTCATTGTTCAGACGGTCATTCAGAAACATATTCATCTGGTCGATCAGGTCGTGATGGACGACATTCCGTGTCAGGAATTGACGGTTATAGAATCGGTCGCAATGATGAAGCAGCAGCTCGATCTGGGAAACCAGCACGGCCAGGCTGAAATGGTCAGTCTGAGTCGAAAGTTCCGCCGCTATCGATTCAAACACAGACTTAATTACGTTCTTCTCTTTTTCGGAGAGGAACAATGCTTCTGACACCGAATAGGAGAAAAAACCGTATCGGCTAATCCGCGATGCGAGAGGATGTTTGTAAAGAAGATCGGGGTGGAAGTATAATGCATAACCCTCGTGCTCCCCCAAATCATCGGATAACTGAACGATTTGATTAGGCCCTACGAAAGCGAGCCCGCCGTCACGGAAATCATAAGATCCCGGCCCATATTTGGCCTTGCCATTGAATCGTAGTTTGAATGCTATTTTATAGAAATACAGCAGATACTGACTCCCGGCATCGGCCAGACTGGGCTTGTTTTCATCGTAATTGACCAATGTGATCAGCGGATGCAGGGGCGAGGGCAGGCCAACCCGCTCCATCAAAGCTGAAATGTTGTCAAAAACCACTGGTTGCCTCTGCATAGCTGCTTATCGTTTTTAAAAAATAACAATCCCCAAAAAAAGTCAATCCTGAACAGCCGGGCGGATCACAATGTCGCCAACGTCCACCTGATCCGGCTGGCCAATAGCGTAGGCGACTGCTTCCGCAATGGCCGTGGCGGGAATGGCAATTTCGCTCGCCCGCTGCGTCAGAACATCCCGGATGGATTCATTCTTGATTTTGCCCGCGAAGGGTGTATCCACGAACCCGGGCGAAATGCCGGTCACACGCCAGCGGCCTTTTGACTCTTGCCGCAATGCTTCGCTGACGGTCCTTACTGCATTTTTGGTAGCCGCATACACACCCATCGTAGGCACAATACTAATGCCAGCCGTCGAAATGATGTTGATAATATGCCCGGAACCCTGCGATTTGAAAACGGGCAACGCAGCGGCAATGCCATAAAGTGTACCTTTCAGGTTCACGTCGATCATCTGCTCCCAACCTTCCACATCCACATCCTCCAATAGTTGCAGCTGGCTAATGCCTGCATTATTTATGATCACATCCAAACGGCCAAATTCGTTCAAAGCTAATTGGATCAGCGACGCGACGTCGGTTCGTTGAGTCACATCCATTGGCAGATAAGCCGCTTGACCTCCCGCTTGCTGAATGCGTTCTGTTAAGCCAGCTAAGAGATCCGCCCGTCGGGCACCGAGTACGACTTTCGCGCCCTGCGCTGCCAGCAGTTCCGCCGTGGCTTCACCAATCCCGCTGCTTGCGCCGGTAATGACCACTACTTTATTCGCAATTCCATTTGTCATATCGTAAGTTGAATGTTACGATACAAAATTCTGGAAAGGAACTGCCGGAAGTGTAGCCGAAACTGTTGAATGTGTAGTCGGGAATTGCGATTAAATCTCAATTTATACCGGGATTATAGAAACTAGTCATGACGTAAGTTTGGGGTTTAAAACCAACAATACTATGGACTACCAAACACTGCTTCACCAGCTCTACCAGGATTTTAATGCACGCCGGATCGATGCCGTACTGGCGCATATGCATACAGACGTAAGCTGGCCCAATGGCTGGGAAGGCGGCTACGTGTCCGGGCACGAGGAAATGCGTGTTTACTGGCTGAGGCAATGGCAACAGATTGATCCGGCGGTCGAGCCGATTTCATTTGAGGAAAAGCCGGATGGTCGGATGGCAATCAAGGTTCGGCAAATCTCATAAATCTTCGGTATTTGAGGTTTAATCCAGCATCGTCAAACTTTTTTTACGATATCATACCGCAAAAACAAATCTACCACCATTTCTTTCAGACGGGCGTTTTCCTTTCGTAGGTCACTTCACTTTCATTCAAAGTTGTCCACTTTTCGCTGACGATTTACAGGTATCTTCAGCGGACACCCCCAATAAATGGCTCAAATCGTTTGATGTTAGAAAGCTGCTAAACATTTCATCGGGTAAGTTGTTAGCTCTCAGAGCTAATCGTCAGCTCGCGTTTGTAAGATTGGGAGGAGTGATGTCCCTCGCCGGCCGGAATACGTGGAGATTTATTTCCTTCAATGTAAAAAGACTAAGGAAGCGGCGAGTGAATTCCATCGGCATTATTCACAGCGGTCTTGGCGCTCTCCGCGGGGAGAGGTAATTGGAGACAGGAAACGTCTGGCTTGGCAATGGATTTGGAATAGAAGGTGATCAGACTTTTTCACACATCGGAACAATTCCGCACCTTAATTGAATTCCTTTACGGTTCAGGCGAGCTCTATTCCAGTTTAAGATTTTAGTCAGAATCCTCCAAAATAAATATTTCTTCGGCGATGATGCCGAAGACCCTGGCTATTTTCAACGCCAACACAGCAGAAGGAGTGTATCGGCCGCCTTCTATCGAATTGATAGTTTGCCGACTTACCCCAACTTTTTCTGCCAATTCAGCTTGCGAGATATGATGTTCTGCGCGTGCAACTCTAAGGCGATTCTTCATGATAATGACTCTTTGTTCATCCGGTGCAATGTCCATCGAAACATTATGATAAAGAATACGAGTATGGTATTGTCTTGGCCCCTTATTAGTTGGACACTTCTTCCAGCACGGTTAAGGCGTTTGGCATAGCTTCTTCCCATTTCTTTTGGGGTGTGGTAAAGCCGATGGAGCGGTGTAACCGGCGTTCATTATAATGCTTGATGAAACGCTGCAACGTTTCTTTTGCCTCGTAGTAACTGGCAAATTCATTACGTTCAATCACCTCACGCTCCAAAATACTGTGAAACGCTTCGATATAAGAGTTTTCTTCTGGTGTTGCTACGTGTGTAAACTCTTGTCTGACTTCCGAATTTTTCAAAAAATTACGCACTTTGTTAGCGATGAATTGGCTACCGTTATCATTTCGCAGAACGACGCCTTGTAACTGATGAAAATGGTTGACGCGGCGCAATAAATTTATTAAGTCCAGTTGTCGAATGCTGCTCTGGAATATCCAATCGACGATTTTACGGGTAAATACATCTAAAATACACAGGAGATAATAATTACGTCGCTCACCATTGATCCAGATATACTTAATATCCCAGCAAAGATACTCCAGGGGCTTTGTGGCTTCAATTCGCCGAAATTGAACAAAATCCCGCTTCCCAGCCGGTCGAATCATCTTTCCCAATAGTAGGTCATTGGCTAGCATCAGGCGGTATACCTTCTTCTTGTTGATTATATATTCCTTTTTCAGTTCGTGTGTAATGTATTCATATCCAAATGCATTAAATTCAGTATCAATAAGTTGCCTAATCCGTGCGGTCACATCTTCGTTTGATACTGAAACCCCGTCTACGGTCATAGTTTCACGACTAGGTTTTACCCCTGGTGTTCCCTGTCGTGGTTTGTAGTATGTTACACTCCGCGGTACTTCTAACCACCGGCACAACTCTTTTCGGGTCGCATTAAGCTGATATCGTGCCATGATAGCTATCTTTTCCTGGGTCCGATAGGAGTTTTTTTTAGCAGCTCGCTTTTTACCTCCAATTCCAAAGCTTGCTTGGCCACAATCCGCTTAAGTCGCTCATTTTCTTCTTCAAGAGCGCGTAATTGAGGATCGACACGGACATATGAATCGCGAAGGCCATCCTTACCACTGTCTAAATACTTTTGCCTCCACTTTCTCAAAAGTGATGGTGACAGGTTGTACTTCCTACTGACATCAGCATGGCCGTCCCGAAGAGATTCCTGTACGATCGAATAGCGATCTTCGGCGCTGAATGTTCGTCTTTGTTTACTCATGATTCCCAAATTAAATGGACTAAACTGTTTTTACAATTTTGTCCAACCATTTAGGGGGCTAAGACAGCGTGTACCAGCGAGAATCTGGTTTATCAAAGAAGCGCTTCACCTTTGCCGAAAGTACTTTCTGAAACGCTCGAAGGATTGATTGAGCGGTCAAGACATGTTTTTGCAATCGGAATGTGCAAAGCCCGAAAGTTCTTCGAGGGAGCAGGGTACTACCGGCAGGTAAGTGAGCACGCACTGTCAATGTTTATGCTTCAACAAGCTACTGAAACTACATTTCGCACTACCGCTATCGCGCTTTATGGAAGCGAGCGGCGCACCCATTCCATCAGATCGCTTAAAAGGTTCAATCATAGACTGGCTCCCCAATTGAATGAAATCTTTCCCGGTGACGCGCCAGACGAAGAAAGGCTCTTGCAGCTTTTGGAAGACGCCTATCTTGAAGCCAGATATAATCCGCATTATCATATCAGCGAGCAGGATCTTCATTTGGTATCCTCACGTGTCTCACGCCTGCTGGAACTGGCCGAAGCGGTATTTGAAGAACGGATGACTGCAATTAGAGTCTAGCGGGAGATGTGGCTAAAGGGCCTTTCGCTGGATGAGCTTTGGTAGGCTCCCCGTGCAAGAAAACACCCTTTCCCTCAATTGGGGAAAGGGTGTAAGCATTACTTTTACCTTTGCAAGTTAATATCTGATCAGGCATTTGCCTTTCAATTCGACGGGAACGACTACTCAATAAAACCCGAAAGTATAGCTGCCCCAGTAGCTCTGCCAGTCGGCCTCGGCACTGTTATTGGTTGGCGTCATGTGTACCGTGCTAATCATCCATTTGCCTTCGTTGCTGATGGGAAATACCACTTCACCATGCGCGTTGCTACGCAGGCTCTCGTGCGTTGCTTTTCCGTTCACTATATGCCACGCCAATACCAGGCTGTTCCTGACGGGCTTTTGCTCGAACAGCACTTTAAATGTGACCGGTGTACTTTTAGTTACCGAATAAGGGTTGGTTTTAGGAATAATCTCCAATGGCATTCCGGTGTTCAGCGCGAACGTCTGGTCGTTTTTTCCCCCCACCTGAACGAGTGTTTTCACGCAGCGCTGATATAATTCTTTACCCGGTTTCAGTGTATCCCCTTTTTCAAGACGCATCTTGGCGACATTGTCGAGACCCTCGGTACGCAGGTATTCGTTGAACTTCTCACTTTCCAGTTCGATGAATTTACTCGTGTTATTGAATGCTATCAGGTGGCTTCCCGGTGTTGAAAAGGCAATTTCAAAATGGCTCAAACTATCGCCTTTTACGCTCGCCCGAATGTCTTTGGCCTTACCGCCGGCGTAGTGGTCAAGCATTAATATCTTGTATTTTAGGCCGTTCGAATGTTCTCCCTGGTAATCCTCCCCAACCATCAGAGTGACAAGCACCTTTTCATTTTCTTTTAGCAGAAATCTGACTGGTTCCAGCCAGAACTCATGCGCGTAACCGAGGGGAGCGAGAAGCAACAAACAGATTAGTACAACAGGTCGTGAAATCTTCATTTGAATTGGAATTATTTGGGTCAAAAAATAAGGTAGCTGACACCTACTCGGAAGTTAATAGGGTTTCCCAGCGAAGCGACGGTCACCCTTGATAAACCGCCATTATAGTAGTTGGCATTGGTAAAATTGTATACATTGAACTGTACATTGTATCTGCCCGCCTCGTAATTCGCCATCGCATCCAGTACGGTGGAGGCTGGTATAATAAAGGTTTGCGTGGCCAGATTGCCTACCTGTTCGCTAACGTGCCGCCCACCCACACCAAAGCCCAACCCTTGCAGGACGCCGTTGGTCAGATTGTATTTGAGCATGACATTTGCGATATGTTTTGGTGCATTCACATACCTGAAACCTTCTTTCCCAATGGAGCTTGTGGAGGTCAGTACATGATCATTGAATGCATAACCGGTAATAATACTTAGCGTTTTGATATTTCCTTGGATGGTAATCTCCGCACCACGGCTACGTGTCCCTCGTACAACGGTTTGCTGATTTGGATTGGCTGCCGTCGGATTCGGGGCAAGGATATTCTTGTAATCGATATTGTAGACGGCTACCATCGTCGATAAGATTTTCTTGAAAAAATCACCCTTGTAACCAACTTCGAACTGCTCTGAAGTTCTGGGAGGGAAAGGCCCACCAGCACCGCCATTGTTAGATAGTTGCGGAGCAAATGACCGGTTGTAGCTCCCGTAGAAAGACAAGTTGGACACAGGTACGTATACCAGCCCTATGCGTGGTACCCAGGCTTTTGCGGCAGATTCGTCTCCTTGCAGGTCGTCACGTTCAGACAATGGCGTCTGTTTTAAACGGTAGTGATCATAGCGCAGGGACAGCAGCGCTTTGAATTTTTCTCCAAAACTTATCTGATCCTGCAAATAGCCCCCGATCAGATTGGTGGCCTGCTCGTTGTCATCGTAGTAGTCGACCTTTGGGTTAACGGGTGGAACATCGTTGCTGTAATCGGGGTGCAGTATGGAAATCCGGGTTGTGGGCGAGCTGCGGTAATCGTTCTTATACCAGCCAAAACGGTTATAGTCGACACCGCCCAGCAAACTATGTCTGACTTTTCCGGTACTTATTTTATAGTTGGCAAATGCGGTCGTTTGCGCATTGAACTGATCATAGTCCCAATAAGAGTAACTTCTGCTGATGGAGTCGTTACGGATCGCTCCCGAAACAAAATGGTCTGCAAAGTTGAATTTGCTCCTGACGTACCGCTGTACAAATGAAAATGTAAGCCCGCTGCCAGCCTGATGTGTAAAGGTCAAAGTGGCCGAGCTGTTCTTGGTTTTTCCAAAATCGGACGGGCTTTGGACTGTGACATTTTTGGGATAATAGTCAAAGTCGAATGTTCCGTCCGCATTGCTCTTCACATATCTGCCTCGGTCATATTGTTGTACCGCTCGCTGGTAAGCATAATTTACTTCCAGATTCAGACTTGTGCCGGGAGCAAAGTTGTAACTCAGCGACGGCGCCAGGAAGAAGTTCTTAACCTTTTGATAATCCCTGAAACTGTTTGTACGGTCGTAACCTACGATTAATCTGTACAACAGCCTTTTGCTTTTGTTGAGCGGCCCGGTCGCATCAACGGAAAACCGGGCGGCATTCCAGGAGCCATAGGCCGCCGTAAATTCGAAGCGGTTTTCCTGCAAAGGCTTCTTGGTGACAAAATTGATAATTCCCCCCGGCATGCTTTCGCTCAACAATGCAGAAGCCGGGCCCCTGAGGATTTCAACATTTTCAATATTATAAAGCAAAGGTTGCTGGCTCCAAAGATACAAGGTACCGCGGATGCCGTTGAACGTCGTAAAACTGGCATCATTTGGATTATAACCCGTAAATCCTCGCAGCGCAAAACCGCCCATCGAATTATTGGCTTTGACACCCGTCATCAACGGAGTAATGTCGTTTAGGGTAAAAGCCTGACGGTCTTTAATAATCTGATGCGAAATTACCTGAACCGATTGCGGGACTTCCAAGAGCGGGGCGTCCGTGCGGGTGGCTAATGATGAAATACTGGTTTTATATTGGCTGCCCGTACCGGTAATTGTTATCTCTTCAAGTTGTCTTTGGTCCCCGGATAGTTGGAGATTGTGATTTACCGTTTTGCCTGCGAAAACAACCACATCTTGTTTTAGCGCTATGTAACCGGTGCTGGAAACCAACAAAGCGTACTTTCCGGCTGGGATATTTTTTAACATGAAATACCCGCTCTCATTGGTGTATGTAGCGAATTCTGAATCCTGAATCCGGACATTGACCTGAGAAAGTGGTGCATTTTCAAAAGAAATAATATGCCCCGTAAGGTTACCCGTCTGGGATTTACATACCTTAGCCGCGCTCAGCATGCAAAGAATGATGAAGGAAAATTTAATCATTGAGCAGTCAGAAACTGTTGGAGTAAATGGAATTCTAAGAAAGGTTGGATTCCTGCCGAATAGACGGGAGATTTCAAGGATCAGGCCTCCTCTTTATCGATAAAAGGAGAAAGCTACATCGATAAAAGGAGAAAGCTACAACTCAGGCAGTTGCCAAATGTCTGGGGGGAGAAAATATAGAGCAGGAAATTTCTGGATGTGAAGATTCTTTGCATCCGGGGAAAACGTGCCCGATAACAACAAAAAAGAAAGAAGTCTTAGGATCAAGATGTTCAACGGGGACATGGCAATCGACCGCGCTGGTAATAGAAATTTGCAGGTGGCCACTGTCATCCCGGGCATTTACACAGCGCGTTTCCATCACTTCTTCCATCAGACTTTCCAGTCCATCCATGCGCATGTACCGGCGGTCTTCGTAGCGGGCATGTTCGGAATAACTTTTTTCCACCATGACCATATACGGCACCTGCTCTGGCCTGCTGATAAAGCCCGCAGCTGCTACCCATAGGTAGTTAAGCAAAACCACGAAAGCTAGCAGACGAGGCGACATAGTTGATGCAAAGTAAACCGTGTACAGATATACGGCAAAATCATCTCTGCAGATTTTCTGCAACTAAAAAAACCGCCAGCGTAACGCCAACGGTTTTTCAACGTATCCTAAACATCCACATCTAATGGATCTCTGGTGAGCGCAAACCCGCTCTGAAGCTCAATCAACCTTTTATGAATGGGCCGGCAATCGCCAGTACCGCGTCTTTTGTCAACGGCTCGTCGAACGCTTCGGTAATAGCAGCGTCCGTTTTCGAAGCCAGGCCTTTGATATTTACTCCGCCTTGAGTCATATTGTCTTCACCAGCGTAAATGGCAGGTACCGCACCTTCCTTGCCCGTGATCCACCCTTTCATAGCAGGCATACCGAGTAACGTCGCGGCGAGCCTCCGGGCAACAGCCGCGTGGCGGGCTTCTACGGAGTGTACCTGCAAAGCGTATTCGAGAATTTGCGGGTCGGCGATCAAAACTCCGGCCTGGCCTTTATATGCCCGCACACCTGTATCCTCAAGGGCGCTCGAAACTGTTACAAACGTTTTGTAATTACTGAAAACATCAGCAAATGCGCCTTTGTACGTAAAATCGAACATCGGTTTAGCAATCGCTTTCGCGCCAAGTGCTTTCACCAGGAACGCTACGTGTTGCGATTCGTGCTTGCCAATTTGCATGAAAATCGACTTGTCCGATGCGGGTATCAGGTTCGCCGCTGCAAGCCCGCCTTTGTAAAACTCGTCTTCCAGGTATTCGAGGGTCAGCGCGTAGTTAAGTACATCAATCGCCGCCGAAGATTGGGCAAACGCCTTGTTTACAATCGCTGCGAATGCCGTCGGAATAGCAGCCGAGGCCAGTTTGCTTCCAACCTTGTTCATAAAATGACGGCGTGAGGCGTATTCAAGCCTTCCTGCTGCGTCGCCGTCGATTTGCTGAAACTTGTCTATTATTTTGAAAATATCCATTATGTCTGATCAGGTTAGTGTGAATGATTACTGGCCGACGTGAGCGCCGTTGATAGTCTCCCTAACGTAGACCTTAACAGCCGAAAGAATGTCGCCAGGCGCAACCGCCTTGTCGAATCCATTCATATCGACAATGTCGTCGCCAGCGAAATCGGCTGATTTCGGATTGATCAGATCCCGGATTACCGCAGCATGGCGTGCTTCTACGGAAACGATCTTTCCGGCCAGTAGCAGGTATTCCGGGTTTTTAATGAGCTTTCCGGCACCGTTGTAAGCAGCCACACCCGTATCTTCGAACAATTTGGCTGCGCCAAGTACGGCAGCTTTGCTGGAAAAGTCGATTGCGTCGAAATTAGGGGTTAAACCTTTGATAGCCTTATTACCCAGCGCCGCTTTGAAGAACTCGCGGTGTACGATCTCATGGTCGCGGATGTCTGTAAGAATGGCCTTCTCAGCATCGGTAATACCTGCATATGGAGAATCAACCACCTTGGCATAAAAAGCAGCCTCAAGCTGTTCCAGCGCATAGGCATAGTTCAATACTCCAAAATCCCCGTCTCCGAGGTCAACAACATCCGAGCCAGGCATGGGATGATCTTCTTTGGTACAGCCAGATACAATCAATATTGTTCCAAACGCCGTTGTCAATCCGGCAGAAGTTAGAAACAGTCGTCTGTTGACTAGTGATACTCCGTCGTCGTCTGACCTCCGGGAGCTGTACTTCGTGTTTGTGTGCATAATCTTAGTAAGTAAAGGTTAATGAGCATTTCTCTTTCATTTTGAATGAGTTTCGGCAAGACTTACGCCGACTTTTTAGGATCAGATCAAAACCAATGAAAATATTTTCTCTAACCAATTCTTGGTTTTGTCCATAGAAGCTATACGTTTTTGATGTATACGTATGTGTTTGAAAATAATTAATTATCCGTAAATCAGTTTATTGCAAATCAAAAGCACTCTTTCTGACCTGAGTATTAATGCATAGTGATCCAAAAGCAGATAGGCAAGCGTAGATTGGTCGTGTTGATCGATTACACACACTTAACTGTTCACTTTTCAAGCTGACTTTCACAATGAAAAAGCTAAATTTCTTTCTCTCACTGATCACATTGCTGGTGATTGGGAATTATTCGTTCGCACAGGAAAAAACCGTAACCGTTGGTGGGGCGCCCATGTACCCATCCAAGAACATTATTGAAAACGCTGTTAATTCAAAGGATCACACTACACTCGTTGCAGCCGTAAAAGCCGCCGGATTGGTTGAAACCTTGTCCGGCCCGGGCCCGTTCACAGTGTTCGCACCCACCAATATGGCATTCGACAAACTACCCAAAGGAACCGTGGATATGCTGGTAAAGCCTGAAAACAAAGAGATGCTGACCGGCATTTTGACTTACCACGTGGTAGCAGGCAATATGAGCGCAGCCGACCTGATGAAGGCCATCAAGAATGGTGGTGGTAAAGCAATGTTGAAAACCGTTGCAGGTGGAGAGCTTACTGCTATGCAGAAGGGCAAAAAAATCGTCCTGACAGACGCGAAAGGAAACCTCGCAATGGTCACAATTGCAGATGTTTTCCAGTCAAACGGGGTAATTCATGTAATCGATACGGTTTTGATGCCGAAGTAAGCAGTATCCATCAATCGTCTCAATTCAACCTGAGGCGATTGATGGTAAAATTGTTGCCGGCAAAAGAAATATCTCAGACAGTTATTGAGATTTTCTTTCATTCTTTTATTCCTTCTTTCAGATTTGTGCTGACAGGTTTTAAGGATTACTAACCATTTGTGGAGACTAATTGCGTACGAGCTCAAAACCAATGCAAATAGAATTCCGGGTTACCCCATTTTACTTACACTGGTTAATTCTGTAAAGGAATTGTAGCCGGTTTATTTCGATTTTATTGGAAAACCTTTTTCTCGAATATTGAAGTTTTAAACATAGTAATTGCAAAATTTTTCACCAGATGTGTGTCTTTTTGTCAGTTTCTTCTCATGATCTTTTTGGCAATCAGCGTTCAAGAATTGAGAGGCCTAAGTGAAGTTGATGTTATCTCGAATGCTTTCTGAATGATATAGATTCTTTTATGTTCTTATCCGAAGAAGATGATTGTATCGCCGCTACATAAGAATAAATGAAGTGAAATTGATTCATCTGATGGCAAATTTTTGAAGAAACTCGAGATGGGGTAACACTTCAATTTTTCCCTTTGTAGGGATCATGTTCTTCCATACCCAATTGTAGTGATCAATCACCTGATGGGCTCTCAGACTCGGTCTGTTACCAGTGGTATGCCCATCTTCGATGACAGTTATGCTATAATCCTTGGAAACCGCTGACTGAATCGTCGATTCAACGCAAAAGTCTGTGGCGCAGCCTGTAATGACCAATTCGTTAATGGCTAGGGCGCCCAGTTTCTGCCCGAGTTCCGAGCGGTAGAACACATCGTCGGCATATTTGTCAATGCGGATATCATCTGTATCAATTTTTAGATCATCCAGCAATTCCCACTCCGTAGTAAAGGGCACGAACTAGTTCATTGTGCTACCATCATGCTGAATAAATAACACCGGCCAAGATTTCGCGCGAAACGAATTGATTATTTGCACGACTCCTTCGGTGTTTTGACGAGGGGTAGCTGCTGTAAACGAGCCCTTTTGCATGTCAATTACCAGGAGCGCTTTTCTGTTGATCATCTGAACTGTTTTTTAAGTAAAGTTACTTGCCTGGGAATGTTTAGGACTTCCAGAGTAAATCAATCAATTTTCTCCATTCGAAGTAATCGGAAAGCTCCCCGTTCATCAAAATAATCAGCCCTTTTTTTGAAAATGGGTCATATAGCATGTAGGTGGAGATACCAGGGCCATGTCCGCTATGACTGTATGTGGGTGTCTCCGTGTTGAGCAAATACATAAACCAGGTGTGGAAGCCCAGGCTCATGTCCATTGGCGTCAAAAGTTGTACTGACCTAGCTTCAATAACACGCTTACCAGCATACGATCCGTCGTTTGACCAGCACGCAAGAAACTTCGCCAGGTCACTTACCGTGCAGCGGAGTTGACCTGCGGGATAGTCCGGGAATTTACCCTGGGGCAATTTTTCATACCGGCCGAGCGAGTCCGAATACTCATAAGGTACTGCCAGCCGGTCTGATCGAAATGGCTCTAAAAACCAATTGGTATGATGCATTTCGAGTGGGGTGAATAGATGCGCTTTGCAGTACTGGTCGAATGGGATCTTCGCAATCCGTTCGACAAGATAGCCTAGCAGTGCAAAGCCAATATTGGAGTATTCGAACCTGCTACCTGGTTCGGCGCCGGTAAAATTCTTATTCGCATAATAGTGCTTGCCACTGGTAGATAGATAGTCCGCAAGGAATGTGCCCAATGGAATATCGGCTCCCTGATATGTATTTCCCCAAAATGGAAGCAGATAGTCCATGTTATCCGCTATCGACGATCGGTGCCTTAACAGTAGCCTGAACGTGATCGGAGCAGCTGGAAACGATGGATTGACAACGCGAAATGGGAGGAACCCGTTTATGTCATCATCCAGTTTGAAATATCCCTTTGCTTCGAGTTGCATAACCGCCGCAGCTGTTATTGTCTTAGAAATGGAGGCTATGTGAAAGACCGTTGAATCTGTCACGGGTACTTTCTGCTCCATGTCTTGGAAGCCGTTATAGTGCGTCCAGGAAACTTGGCCGTTTTCAACCTTTGCTGCGGCAAGGCCCGGAACATGCAGGTCCTTCAATTTCCCGATAACCAGCGAGTCAACCTTTGGTGTCTGGGCATGGGCTAACGCAGCCAATAGGTAAAATGCTAATAACAGTAAAGGGCATCTCATAAACTGCGGAAAGAACGATACTTGAACGGGAGGCGAAGTTAACAATGCGATCAGTGCAAACGAAAGTTACAAAGTAAAAAATGACGGTTGCAAGCCTGCACTGCGTCATCCGGCTTTTTAGCTGAACCCGCATTAGCCAGCCGCACCTTAAACCGCCGGATGGGCTTGCAACCAGGGGGGCAAGCCCCGTCATTTTTTCTTTGAGTGGAAGGCAGCGATTGTCCTGAGCACAAAGCCGGGGCCTTAGCTACTTAAATACCTTTCAATCATGAGAAATCTCGAACATATTCCAAGAATCTATGTGGGAACATATGGCCAGTACAACAATGGGTCGCTCTTCGGTAAATGGTTTGACTTGACGGACTATGTAGACCGCAAAGAGTTTCTGCAAGACTGTTTTGAATTTCATCGAAATGAACTGGATCCAGAGCTCATGTTCCAAGACTGGGAAAACATCCCGGACTTCTTGATATCAGAATGCAGCCTTCATAAAGAAGCGTTCGCTTACTTTGAAGCCACCGGTGAAATGGACGATGAGACTGCCGAAGCATTCAATATTTACTGTAAGCAGATTAACTACTGGCCGTCCAACGGATATGAATTGGACGACCAGCTAGAAGGTTTCCGGGAAAGCTACCAAGGATTCTTTGGCGTTTCAGGGAAGGATGCAGCACTAGAATACGCCTACCAATATGTCGAAGACACAGGTTTGTTGTCAGGCGTGCCACAGGCTATTGAACGTTACTTCGACTACGAAGCTTTCGCTAAAGACTTGTTTTTAGAAGGATACAGCGAACACGAAGGTCATATCTTCACAGATTATTGAAGGCAAAGTGCCGTTCGATGCGGGTCGCATCGAACGGCACTTTATTCCTTTTGTTCCAGCAGGAAAAATAGGAAGCTAGTATCAAGTGCTGACTATTATTTTCCGGTCAAAAACATCGATTGATACGCGCAGTCGATGTTTTTGATTGTTAACGTAAAGCAGGCAGCAATGGAAAAGAAGGGTAAGCAATTAGAGGAGCGTTCAGCGTTGTTCACGCATCAATTAGTCACGTTGGCGGATTTGGAAAAATTTAAGGAGCAAATGCTCTCTGAGATGAGAAAGCTAATCTCAGGTGGAGGCACACAGCATTCGAAGCAATGGCTCAAATCTCGGGAAGTAAGGAAGCTACTTGACGTATCACCCGGTAAGCTGCATGCGATGCGTGTAAGTCGTCAACTCAGTTTCATGCGGATAGGCGGTGTGATCTATTACGATAGGGCAGACATCGACAAAATGTTTGACAAGTTTAAAACTGCTGCGGTCAAATGAGAGGTAAACGATGCTCGGCTGGCTTTGGAAACCAGTGTCCCCCTGACGAAATACAGGTCAGGGTTTATTTTTTGCAACATGGATCGACTATTAACGAAGCAGCTAGTTTTTTCAATCATTACCGCTTGAAGAGATGGCTATAGCGCGACGGTCAGCCGTTCAAAAACTGGAAACAATTGGCCTGGACCTGGATATTTTATCAATGATGAGCTGTATCCAATAGGTAAGCTACAAGTCACATCGAAAGTATGTTGCAGTAGCAGTTAAAGGTGGCATTCGTTTGATCTGTCCATCCATTTGCTTCGGATTGGACAACGGCAGTCTCCGGGGAAGCGAAGCGGGATTGCGTCGAATAGGGGAAAATCCGACCTGTCACTATTTGTAGAATTTGAATCGGTTTCCCTTTTTTCTGAGGACAACCTACGCCGTCGATGGCTTATCATACACCGTCCGTCTATGTTAGAATAGGAGGCTGTTTTGCTCCCGTTTTAAATGGTTACGCACCCACCGGGATATTTGCGTGTAACTCGCATGATATAGACAGATGAACCGGTATTTTGTGTACAAATTTGTTAGGGTGCAGCTTGTCCTGTTGGGAAAATTGAAAAGCATCTGGCTGCTTTGCCTCTAGCCGGGTGAAGAATTAATCCCATTTCTTGATCTTGCAAATGGCTTTTCATTTTGTAGCGTGGGGAATTGCTGTTCCCACATGTCAAAGTATCGCCCCTTTTGACTGATGAGTTTTTTATGGGTGCCTTCTTGAACCAGTTTCCCATGTTCGAGTACAACGATCTTGTCAGCATTCATGACGGTGCTAAGTCGATGCGCGATGATGATGATCGTTTTGTTTTTCTTTCTGAGCGACTGGATCGCGAGCTGAATGTGCTGCTCAGATTTCGAATCCAGCGACGAGGTGGCTTCGTCTAGGATCAATATCTCAGGGTCGCGGTACAGCGCCCGGGCAATGGCCAATCGCTGTCGTTGTCCACCGGAAAGACTGGTGCCGTTTTCGCCGATGTAGGTGTTGAAGCCATTCGGGAGATTTTCGATAAATTTCATGATGTCCAGTTCCTGGCATATGGACACGATTTTTTTCATATCCGGCTCGAATTCGCCAACGGCTATATTGCTGATCACGTTTCCTGCAAACAAATGTACGTCCTGGGGTACCGCGCTCACCATTTGCCGCAGACTGTCGTTGGTCAGGTATTTGATGTCGAAGCCGCCCAGCTGTATGTTTCCTTGTTCGATAGGGTAAATGTTTTGCAGTAGCGCGAGCAGTGTGGTCTTTCCCGAGCCGCTTTCGCCCACTACGGCGGTAATCTTGTTTTTGGGAATCACCAGGTCAAGTCCTTCAAATACCGTCACCCGCGTTCCATAGCGAAAATGGACATTACGGAAATGTATGTCACCGATCATGTCGGGCGTTAGTATGGCTTTATTTTCCACCGATTCCCGTTCGATGTCCATGATCTCGAACAAGCGATCGGCAGCAATGGAGGCGTCCTGAATGGTTTTATTCATGCCGATCAGGCTCGATACCGGCCCAGTGAAGTACCCGATAATTGCGTAGAACGATAACAGTTCACCCGGGGTAATGATGTTATTGAGCACGAAAAGAGAACCGGCCCAGAGTAAAATAATAGTAAAAGCACTCGCAACAAAACCACTGAAATCCCCGATCCAGAGTGAATTGGTGTTGGATTCATAAACAGAGCGGAGCATGCCCACAAAGCGTGTTTCGGTGCGCATGTTAGTGAAATCTTCCAGCCCGAACCGTTTGATCGTACTAACCGAATGGATGGATTCCACCAGCTGCGCTTCTAGTTCGGCGGAGCTTTCCATCAGTTTCCGTTGTGTGGATTTATTCATCCGGTTGGAGAAAAAGTAGATCACCGCATACAGGGGAACCACACATAGCATGATGAGCGCCAGTTTCCAGTAATAGGTAAACATCAAAACGAACGAGAAGAGCAGGATAAACATGTTCACGGCAAACCCCACGAGGACGTCATTGATGAAAACGCGGATCTTCACCGCATCATTGATCCTGGAAATAATCTCACCCACGCGCATATTATCAAAGAACTGCTGTGGCAGGCGCAGCAAATGTTTGTAATAGCCTAATATCAACCGGGCGTCGATCTGCTGGCCGGTCTTGATGGTGAGCAGCGTTTTGGCATGGTTGATAATGATTCTGAAAAACAGGATACCGATCATGACCACGCCCATCAAGTTCAGCAGGTTACGGTTGCCTTCCGGTAGTACATTGTCTACTATCTTTTGGAGGAATATAGATGTTGAAAGTCCGAGAATGGTATAGATGATAGCGCCGATCAAAACCTGCACGAGTATAGCGTTATGGGGTTTTATCAGGTACCAGAATCGCTTTTGAACAGATATTTTTTCATTCCCTTCCAAAAATGTATCGCCTGGCTGAACTAAAACGAGCACGCCGGTCCAGATGCTTCTGAATTCGTCATAACTCATAGGGATGATTTCACCCCGTGCAGGGTCCATCACCTCTACCGTGCTGCCGGTGATGTTGTAGACGACCACATAATGATGCAAGACCTGCTTGATAATCACGTGCGCGATCACGGGCACGGGTACATGAGGTAGTTGTTCAAAGTCGGCTTTCACACCTTTTGACGTGAATCCCAGCTTGGTCGCAGCTTCTATCAGCCCCAGGACGTTCGTGCCCTTCTGGTCGGTCGAAGCATACTGGCGAATGCGGGCAACAGGGATTGTCAATTTATAAAAGGCCGCGATGGAAGCCAGGCAGGTCGCCCCGCAGTCCGTCAGGTCGTGCTGCTTGATAACCACATCCGCGCGGCGCATTCTGCCGCGTGAGAAAGGAATGTTGCTAGAAATGCGCTTCAAGAATGCGGCGATTTTCGCCCATAAACTCAAAAATCCGGAAGTTCCCATGCGATCAGTTCAGGGGTGGGGTTTCAGTAGTGGCGACCAGGTTCGGGTTAAGCCAATCATCCGCTTTATCGTAGAGCAGTTGAAACAATGTGCGCTCGGTAACCAGAAAGCGCGCCTGCAAGGTCATTCCCTTCTTCAATTTACCTTCGTAGCCGCTTTTTAATGTAAGAGAGCTCTTATCCAACTTGCAGCGTACCTTAAAGTACGGCGGTTGTTTTCCGTCCGTATAAACGTCGTTGGAAATTGAAAGTACCCTGCCGGTAACCAGGCCCCATTGGTTGTAGTTATAGGCATCGACTTGCAGCCTGGTAAGAGTACCCGGGTGGATTAATCCGATGTCTTTCGGCAGCACATACATTTCAGCGATCATCGCCTCATCGGGAGATATTTCGGCTAAAAATTCATTGGAAGCGACAATGCTGCCCGGCCGTAGTCCTTTCAACTGCTGGATGGTCCCGCTGATCGGGGCTTTTACGACATAGTAATCTTTCTCGCGCAGATACTGCTGATCCTGCGAGTTCAGTTCACGGGATTTCATTTGCAGCTGGGTCAATTCGGACTCCCAGCGTGCCTCTTCCTCTTCCATAATGGTTTTGATGCGGTTCTTGGCCGTGGTATGCAGCAGTACCGCCTTGTCAAATTCGGCTTCGGAAATCGCCTTGACGTCGTGCAGGATCTTGTTTCGTGCAAAGTCCTTCTCGACAGTAAGGAGCGTCGTTTTGGCATCCGTGATTTTTTGCCAGAAAAGCGCGAAATCCTGTTTGTACAAACCGCTGACCAATCCCGGTTTTTTACTCCAGTTATTGGTCCGGCTCAAATGCAATAGTACTTTCAGATCGCGGATCTGATTGTCAAAATCCGTTTTTTGGGCCTTAACAAGCTGATTCTGCTCTTTGATTATCTCCGCCTCGATTTTAAGCAACGTCTGTCCTTTTTCAACGCGTTGATTTTCGGCAACAAATACCGAATCGAGCCGCCCGCTCACCAGCGCCTTGATTTCATTGCGGTCGTCGGAGGCGCGAATAATGCCCGTACTTCTGACGCTGACATCAACTGCGATGAGAAACATGGAAATGAATCCCACGATAATGATCAGCAACAGAAGCTGATAGATTAAGTTCGAGCGTGTGTGATGCTGGTGGAAATGATAGTCGGATGTGTATTCCAGTATTTCGGGCGGAAATATTTTGTTGCGGGTACTGCTGTGATCTTTGTCCATGTGCGTGTCATTTTCGAACCAAAAAACGGGGGCAACCTCAGCTGCCCCCGCTATTTTTTGACTTATCCAATTCCTTATCCTGTTATAGAATTAAATATTCCTCCCAGATCAAGTCCTAATCCGAACTGGGTTTTTTCCGAGGAGCCGTCATCATCCACTGATTCGTTGCTGAAGGCCACGCCCAATGATCCGAAAAGCCCGCCCGAAGAGGCAGAGTCACTACTGTTTCCAAGGCCTAACAAACCGCCATTAATTTCTTTCATTTCAGTCGCATTCAATTCTTGAAATTTCATAACTCATAAAATTTAGTTAAAAATAGCTTACTCTTTCTCAGGTTTTCGGCTACCCCTGCTGAACGTTGCGTTCGGTGATAGTGGTTAAACTACCGTGCCAATAGTTGATTAAGTGGCTGATAATCAAATAGCTGAAAGGAGTAAAATACAACTATCAGGAATATTGCAGATGATCTGAATGCAGATCGGCATCGTATCACGCACGCGGTTCCTTATACCATGAACAGGTAATTGGAGACCTATCAAGAGGTCTATTCCCGACAATTTTTGGCAGATTTCATGCATTGGCCTTTTGTCGGGGGCTGTCGACCGGCCACGACAGGCGTGAAGTATGGTTGCACCTGAAAAATAGTGACCTATTTGTCTACAATCAGAGAAACTAGGTCTGCAACAAAGATTTTGAAATATTGGTCGGGTGGGATTAGGGTTATCCCATCAACTTTTACGCTTTGTGAGGGTGACTTGTTTCGCTTTGATACTCAGTTGGTTAGTGTGACATTTCTTATTTATTACTGGATTTTGCAAATAATTTGGTGCTTAAAGGTCGTATTTGTGTCGATCCACGATTGGTATTTTAATCGTACGTTTCCGATAGGAACTTGCCGCGGCAAGTTTTGATTGGAAACAAACCAGCAATTTCATGGATGAATCAATAGGTTTCCGGGTTAGGTCAGTAGCATTGAATATCAGGAAAATCAGGGAGTACAGAGATTATACGCAGGAGTATCTTGCAATGAAACTAGGCATCTCCCAGAACGCTTACAGCAAAATAGAGCTCGGCTATACCCGTATCACATTGGAACGCCTCATTCAGATCGCTCAAATTCTGGGCGTGGATTCGGCCGACCTTTTCCATGCGGATTCAGAAGGGTTGGTTAGACTGTACAAGACTGGTTAAATTCCAAGACTTTGCTCTAACGTATTGCTGGCTATGCAATGCTGAAGCAGATATAGGGAGGGACCATTGTGTCTGATCATGGTGAAGTAAGTGCGCCTGCCTCTGGTGTGATTTGATTATTGAATAGGAGTGCGATCGAAACAGACCGCGAGCAGACAATTCCAGCGGTTCCTGAAATTAGCGAGACCAAAAGTATACGTATTGGGCAGCGTCAATATAGCTCCCGTCGGTGAACGCCGGGTGTGTGAGGAGCAGAGGCATACTAAAGTGAATGACCGCCAATAATGAATCCCGAGAAAGTGTTTTCTGCCAACCTTCGGGGCGCTGGGCAATGCTAAACCTTAACCGCTAACCACATAAGTCATAGCCCCCATCAACTTACCGACTAGCGGTCTAATCATTACACCGGTACTTAATGGCTAGATTAGCGCTGCAAAAAGTTTCGCCCAACGCCTATTGCCTAATTAGCAACTAAGAATAACCGCATGATTAGATGGCCACCCAAGGGTGGAGACCTTACTCCATTTTTTGAATTGGCGTTGCGTGTTAATGCCAATGCGATTAATCATTTTGGATGACCTGATGTAAACCAGTCGTCATCAATAGTCTTTGCAGGGGAATTGCTGCCTCGAATCACGGAGCGACTGTAGCATGTAGGCCGAGAACAGGAGCTATGCCACAGTTAAATTGTCAGTTCCCCCTCGACAAGTTATCATTCCGGACAGCGCTAGGCGATTTAAGGCAAATTTTTACGATTTGGGCCAAGTCCAGCTTTTGCAGCTTAGAGATATTTTTCTTGACATGTTCGCATTCGAACAGTGTTTATAATCATGTTTGCGTTACAGCGTAGATTTTGATCTTTATCATTTCCTTCTCCTAGGGAAGTCAATACTAACAAATGTCAGCTTTGCCATATGCTTCCAATTTCAAGTTGATATATGATATCAACCAGGTCTTCAATTTGCATTGATGAAAAAGTACGTTGGCTTTTACATGCCGATCTTATCGTGTCAGAATCGGCCTGGGAAATTTTGATTGTTTGGGCACCAAGTACTTCGTTATCACGTGAAGCGTCCGAGATTAAAAGCATAAAAGTGAGCTGGCGGGTGTCTAACCATGATGTCGCGCTGAGTTTTCTTAACAGGGGCATGTTTAAATGTATCAGGATGTTACATCCGACGCATTCACATTGGAACAGGATAATTGGTATAAAACAGAAAATTTTGAATTTATAACTCCACTTACCTGTTGCCATCGCCTTCAAATCCACCTTTTTCAACCTGGCGTAAACATCCAGATGGGTTTGATAGGGGCGGAAATAGCTCTGTCTGCGGTTGAAGTTTGCAAAGTCGGTCATAACGAAAATTCCACCCAGGTATAAAATCTCATGCCAGCAGGAGATGCTTTTTAGGACCATTCTTATTTCCCATACACAGGGTAACGGGTTACCGCAAAGAGTTATAGGTCTTGCCGCGTCATAGGCACAAAAATGATTTTATTCAATTGGTAGATAGACAAAGAATGTAGCTCCCTTGCCTAGTGTACTGGATGCATACAATTCACCGCGGTGATTTTCGACCACCCTTTTGCATATGGCCAGGCCAACGCCGGTGCCAGGATATTCGCCTTTCCCGTGAAGACGTTGAAATACCTGAAAGATCCTGTCAAGGTACTTGGTGTCAAAGCCGATACCTTCATCCGTGACCGAGATCTGGTGATATGCCTTGACGGCTGCGTGGCCGGGTATTAGTGCGGGCAGCTGGCCGGATGAAATGACTTCACTGGATATTGAAATCTTAGGAACGCGGTCAGGTGGTGTGAACTTGATTGCATTTGAAAGTAAATTTTCAAATAGCTGGGACAGCTGCATTTGGTCCCCTTGCACGACTGGAAGCTCATTGATCAAGATTTGCACCCCGCGCTGCTCAATCAATAGGTCAAAATTGACAAGTATGTCAGCGATTACCGCGTCCAGAGAGACCAGCCCGTGGTGTTGTTGTCTGGTTGAAACGCGCGAGAAAGCCAGCAGATCATTGATCAGTTCCGACATGCGCGCCCCTGCGTTGTTGATCCGCCTAATATAATCCCGCGACCTATCTGTCAGCTGGTCCTGCAAATCTCGCGTGAGCATCGAGCTGAATGCCTGGATTTTGCGCAGAGGTTCCTGTAAGTCATGGCTTGCCACATAGGCAAATTGCTGCAGATTTTCATTGGAGCGGACAAGGTCCTGATTGGCAATAGTTAATTCATGTGTCCTTTCATCTACCATCTTTTCGAGATGCATGGACAATTGCTGGTACTGCTGATGGCTCTGCCGCAAAGCTTCTTCCGCATTGCGCTGGACGGTAACATCGGTATTAATCGCAATAGCTGCTATAGTATTGCCTTCTATCACAACCGGCGAGGCAGCACAACGAACTACATGCTGCTGTCCAGTCAACCGGTGCCGCACCAGCACATCTTCTGTGACATGTTCTCCGCCCAGTGCCCTGGCAAATGCTTGCCGTTCTACGGGTATGAGCTCTCCGGTTTTCCAGTTTCGTGTCTGGATCTCATCGGCAAGTATCGCTATGTTACGGTTTAGTTCTTCCCGGGTTGAAAACCCCAACTGGTCGAGTGCGGCCTGATTGGCCAATGTGATCCCTTCCAGGCCACCGACATAAATACCATCGGAAATACTTTCAATCATGGTCCGTAAAAGCTCCTCGTTTTTTCGTAGTTGCTCTTCGGCTAGCTTATGATTGGTAATGTCAATGAAGGCAGCCACGCCGATCTCAACGTTTCCTGATGCGTCAAAGACAGGTACTGAGTTCACCGTCGCATATCCCCAAGTACCGTCACCCCTTAGCAGTTTCATTTCAGCGCCGACAACGGTTTCGCCTTTCAGTAATGTCCTGACCATAGGCATCGACTCTAAGGGAAAGGGTTCATTAGTTTCCGGGTCGAACAATTGCCACCTTTCATAGGCATCCATGTCTTTGCTTTCTCTGAAAGGATGTCGAAATATCTGTTCGACTGGCGGATTGCCATATATAAGCTGCCCTTTTGCGTCGGCAATTAATATCCCCACAGGCACTTCTCTCAAAATGGTCTCCAATCGTTTCTGGTCGGATTGTAACTTGCGCTGGGACAAAACTTGCAAGGTGACGTCAGTTGCCACCACCAGGATCCCGGATACAAGCCCGGTACTGCTATTTTGCCTGGGCTGATATGCAAGATCCACATATATTGTTTCCAAATTCCCATCCTTAATCAAGTTACAGGCCACTTCTCTGGCTACATAGGGTATGCCGGTGCGTAATACTTCCTTTAACAGTTCGTCAAAGCCCTGTCCTTTTAGTTCAGGTAAGGCCTCCAGAAGCGGTAACCCAACAAGTTGTTCCGGCGTTCTTCCCACCAGCGAACCGTAAAAAGGGTTGGCCATCCGGAAGGAGAGCTCTTGATCGTCAAGTAAAGCAATACCAATTGGGGATTGTTCGAAAAAGGATAGCAGGGTTGCTTCGCTCTGGCTAAAATCAATCCTTCCGCGCCTCTCTTGTTCGGCCTCTTCCAGACGCTTTTTATTGCTTTCAGCTAGCTGTTGGTTCGCTTGGTGTAGTTCAATTAGATTCATAACCTGCCTTCCCAGTGCCAGCAAGGCGTGCTGTTGATCACCACTTAGTTGACGCGGTTTTTTATCTATCACGCATAAGGAGCCCAAGACGAAGCCATCGGCAGTCACCAAAGGCGCGCCCGCATAAAAGACAATATTGGGCTCGCCATTTACCAGTGGGTTTTGGGCAAAACGATCGTCCATACGGGCATCCTCTATCACTAACAGATCCGTTGCGCCATCCAGATTGTGGGCGCAGAATGACGCCTGCCGCGGTGTTTGGGAAACGCCCAACCCTTGCCTTGATTTAAACCATTGACGATCCTTGTCGACCAGGCTAATCAGTGCAATAGGGGTATCACAAATGAAAGTGGCTAATTTTGTAATATCATCGTATGCTCGTTCCGGCATTGAATCCAGAATATTGTATTGCAGTAGCCTGTTAATGCGCTCTTGCTCGTTTGATGCTGTTTGTGGATTTACAGGCATTGTATTAACGGGATGAATGGAAAGAGATTGGGCACGACTTATTTTTAGACAGTGATGAAGTATTTATTGGCCAGGCTTGGTGGCGAAAACCACTCCAAGTTTAATCACATCCTGAGTATTAATACAAAGGACTATGAATATCCGGCTGGATTTCCACGATCGAAAACAACTTGCTAGAAGCTCATATTGTCCCGCGTTACGTACAATTTGCACAGTTTGATCTTAATACGCATGGATGTGTCATATCTGAAACAATTTTCTTATAGGTAACAGTAGGTGCATTTCTGTTGTTCAAAACTTAGGCTGTCTACGACAGGATTATCAAGTACTGCACCTGCTGTCCAAGCTTACCACTTTGCCGGTAAGATTTAAACAAAAGCCGTGCCTTCGGAAAGTCTAAGAATTGATCCAACGCCTGTCACCGCGACTTTTTTGACCTCCCCTGACCTCCCCCCGGCAAACGAGACAGCTGAAAACTAGAGATTTTCGGTGGCAAAAACGGATCAAAAACGTAATTTGTCACTATGAAAAAGTCGAAATTTACGGAAGCGCAGCCGGGTGGCCGGTGCCATCGCTTTTGCGCTTAGACAGTCTGAGACAGGTACACGCGTCGAGGAGATCTGCCGGCAGCTCGGAGTTTCCCAAGCGACCTTTTTTAACTGGAACCGCGGCGGCGGACCGCAAAAAGTACGGCGGCATGGGCGTTGCCGAACTGCGAAAGCTGCGTCAGTTGGAGGAGGAAAACGCCCAGTTGAAAAAGCTTGTCGCAGATCTGAGCCTGGACAAGCAAATGCTTCAGGATGTTATTAAAAAAAAGCTGTGAGGCCTCCTTACAAAAAGGAAATGGCCAATTGGCTTATTTCGAATTATCGCGTCTCAATCCAAAGAGCATGCCGGTGTGTGAAATTGGTTCGGGCAATGTATTACTACAAATCGCACCGTCGTGACGATACATTGCTAATGATGCGCATGAAAGAAATCGCAAATACGAGGGTTCGATATGGGTTCAGACGCATTTTTGTGCTGTTGAAAAGAGAAGGGTTTAGTGACAATCATAAACGTGTTTACCGCATTTATAAGACCTGCGGGCTGAATTTGCGAACTAAGAGGCCAAGAAGAAGCCGAAGCGCAGAGCACCGATTGGAACGTCTGGACACTCAAGGAATAAATAAGGTGTGGA
>NZ_KB907788.1 GCF_000382205.1 Dyadobacter beijingensis DSM 21582 | reverse complement strand
GTTGAATCATTTAACGGAAAATTCCGAGACGAATGCCTTTCAGTCAATTGGTTCTTATCGCTGGACGACGCCCGAGAAAAAATCGAGGACTTTCGTTGGGAATACAACCACTTCAGGCCTCACAGCGCGCTGAATGATTTAACCCCAAAAGAATTTGTTAATTTACATCAAGAAACATCGGAAACTCTACTTTCAACCGTCTGAAAACCAGGGAGGGGCTCAGAAACACCGGAAACTCTGCTTTCAACCGTCTGAATACCTGGGAGGACGTCACGCGCAAATTAGAAATTTAAGCAGCTGTCCAGATTTTCGGGAGTATTATATTAACGATCTAAACATCAGATCAATGCTGGATACCTAACTGGTCTTCAGGTTATCCGTTGCCTATATTCTAGTAAGCAAAGTCAATGGTAGCGCTCAAATTAGCCAAGTTGCTATCCATCGGATTTTTGTTTTGGATTGCAAATGGGGCAAGTAGGATTAAATTCTACTACAGCAGAGTGGTCGCCTTAAAAGGGAACCGAATTCAATCGAAAATCCCCGCGTGCAGGATCAGATCGGTGCCCAGAAACGTATTGATTTGTTATTCAATTGATTTCACTCAAAAGCGCTGATCCGAACAAATGGTTAAACTGCTGGCAATGGATCAGCGCATATTTATACTCAGCAAGATCAGGTTTTCCATTTATTTCATATACCTGTGTTCCCCGCGTAGATTTCAACGAACCCAGGTCGATAAAATCTTTCGGCATGGCCTGTTTAGAAAGATATACGTGCAAGTCTGGCCCGTTATTGGTGCTGAATTGGTCGAGGACAAGACTATATTTTTCGCCAGCAGTAATAATCCTGGCCGTTCCTGAAACGGATTCTCCGCCTATGCCCGTAAAGCTTCCTTTTACATTGACGACAGCCGTACTGTCTACCGTTTCCATTAACGGCTCGACTGGCGTGTTTTCTTCTCTTTTGCAATTGGTTAAGACCAGTCCAAGTAAAGAAACGAAGATGATATTTTTCATGGCTTTGAGATTTTTGGTTTAAACATTAAAACGAATAAGAAAGGCCCAATCCAAAATTGTTGGCCTTATTTCGGAACCGCTCAATTACAGTACCGTCGGCAGCAGTTTGTCTGACGCTTCCAGCAGTGTACTCGGTAAACAAAAACTGATAGATCGCCCTCACGCCCCATTTGCCATTGATCTGGTATTTGAGAAAAAACTCGGAATTCAATGAACCCCGGTCATGATCGCCGGTCAGCAAGAGACTGAATGCAGTGGGTTTTGAAGCCGCATCAGTGCTTGTACTGCCATTGCTTTGGAAAACAGAGGATGACTTCTGGCCGAAGGTCGCGCCGATCAGATCAATATTAAACCCTGCACTAAGCTTTTGATTGAAACGATAGCCCAGGTTAATTGTTACATTCAATGCGTTGACGAATGGGCGCTGGACAGTCAGGGTATCCCAGTTTTCGGTTTTTTGCCCCGCAAAGAAAATCACAAATGGTGTTGTAAATGACCGCGTAAGTCTGGCCGGACCAGCGGTAGTGTAGGTGAGCTTTGTGCCCGCAACGCTTGTCAACCTCAGGCCCAGGCCAGCTTCGATTTTCCTCTTTTTACCAATGCGCCAATTGTAGACATAGGACAATGCCCCGGAACCCTGGGAGCTGCCGATCGTTCCGGCAAGGTCGATAAGCTGGTTTGTTTTGGCAGGCTCAATTTGTTGGGCGCGCACGGTAATTGTACCAGCAAGCAGACAAAAAAGGCAGGCGATCCTGGTTTTCATAATATTGATTAAGTAATGGTTGAATCAGCTTTTGAGTATCCAGTCCCTCTTTATAAAAGATAGCAGCTTGTCCTTTTCAAAAAATACAAGCAATGCGCAGCTGAGCAAAACAATGAGCGCATAAATAAATAACTGGCCGCCGTCGCCAAGTACTTCAATTCCCAGTAAGGTGAGATGCGAAACCAATGCGCCAGAGATCACACCCAATCCAATAAAAGCGCCAATACCAGTAGTGGCAGGAATCAGAATAAGTATGGCCGCGATCAATTCGGCAACCCCTGAGCCGATTCGTCCCCAGGGCTCAATCCCTAGTTTTGAAAAAATATAAACAGACTCTTCAGCGGCAGTAAATTTGAAAAACAGTGTTTGAAGTAAAATGACCGCCGGTACTATGCGCAGCACCCAGAAGACGATTTTGTTAGGTTTTTTTGACATAAATAGCTTATGGTTTGTTTTTGATTTCTACCCAATTCTTATCCGCTTTCTCAATGTACCCTGGGATATCCTTGCTCCACATCTCCTGCACCTTTTTGTTGTAATTGAAATAAAGCTTGTTGTCTTTTACCGTCCAGGTGTCGGTTTCGGTAGGCGCTTTGTGGCCGTCGGCAGTTCCGTAGGCACAATAGCCACCATATTGGGGAGTGTATTTTTCGGGATCTTTTTTGAACATGTCCATATTGGCCTGGTTTTCAAAAAGCCAGTTGGTGTCTTTCCAGCGGTAGGTGAATTTTTCACTGCCTTTCAGGGCTTTGGCTTCGGTGTGAAAGGCGACCACGTCGTATCCTTTGATGGCCATGCCATCCTTTTCGAAGATTTCTGATTTTTGTGCGAATGCTGCCGCAGTTGTAAAAAAGAAGAACAGCGATACTAAAATTGAATTTTTCGTCATGATTCGTGAAATAAGTGGAATGTTTTATTTTGAAAATTTCGTCCAGTTGGCGTCTGCTTTCTTTTTTAGGCCGGGTTCGTCTTTGTTCCAGGTTTTGAGCGTGTTGTTGAAGTATTTGTTGTAAAAAAGGTAGAGTTTGCCGTTCAGGACTTTGAAAGTTTCGGGGTCAACCTCTATTTTCTCGCCACTCGCGCCCATGGCATAAGCGCACCAACCTCCATATTGCGGCGTGTATTTGGAAGGGTCAGCTTTGAATAAATCGCGGTTTTTGACCGAGGCAAAATAATAGGTAACACCGGCGTCCGAAGCAGTAATGTCTTTTTTGCCTTCGAGGGCTTTCCCGGCCGTGAAATAGGCTACCGGATCATAACCTTCGAGGGCAAGGCCCGATTGGGAGACGTTACTTTGTTTTTTGGTATCATCCTGCGCGAAAATGGGCATTGTGATGATCGCCAACAATAGAATAATGATCAGTTTTTGCATTTTATTGAGTTGATTGTAATTGGTTTTAAGAGACAGGCTTCTAGGTGGGAGGTTGGTGACAACACAACATTGGCAATGACATTAGGTGTTAATTGACTATTTGTTTTCAGAAACCGGGGCCGATAAGTTGAGCTCGAAGTCGAGCTTCACTTTGTTGGACATCCCCAGCGTATTTCCACCGAATTTCCAGTCCTTCCGGTTGATTTCTACTGCGGCTTTCATGACGGCATTTGCGCCTGTTTTCGTAAATGTGAAAGGGATAAATACGCTCTTGGTAACGGTTTTGAGCGTCAGATCAAATGTTCCGGTATATCCGGTCACTGTCTTCTCGATTTTAGTAGACTTCATTGCAATCCTGGGATATTTGGCAACCTCGAAAAACTGATCTTTCTCTTTTAAATGCCGGTCCCTCAGGCGGTTGCTAGTGGAAAGGGTGGCAGCCTCCACACTTCCCGAAATGCGGGCCGTTTCCGGGTGTAGGGGGTCAAAAATGACGGTTCCCTTAAACCCTTTGAATGTCCCGTCCACATCGGCCCCAAACATGCTGGTCCGGAACGATGTGTTGGCGGTTTGCACAGTCCATGTCTGCGCTTTGAGCAGGATTGGGGCGACGATGCAGGCGGTAAGCAATAGGTACTGTATCATAGGTTAGGTATTCGTTTAAGCACTTTGCTTGTGCAGTACAGTGGAATGGGCGATCCCGAAATTTTCGGATAACCTGATATGTCGGAATTCTACCTTCACGGCAATCGCCATAATGGCCATATGGTGCACGGCGTGTTCCACATTATAAAGCAGCTCACGGTAGAAAGTAGTCGTGATCTTTACATCATTTTTGGCCTCGGAGGAGTAAGATGCTTCCAGTTTGAGTACCAGGTCATCTTTCATCATGCGGATGAGCGCAATAAGCTCTTTCATTTTGGAAATCGCTTCGCGCGGGTCGTTTTCAAGCAGCAGATTGCGCTCCCGTTTGTCGTAATTCAGTTCGCCGGTGTTACCTGCCTGCACGGCCAAGTCATAAAATTCGAGGATATGCCTCAAATGGCGCCCAACCGAATTGGTTGACAGCAAATCCAGGTTTTTCGTGTATTCATCCCGCGAAAATTGTTCCGTCAATTCAATGAGTTGACTTAAAATCCCGATGGAAACATCTTGTAATTTCATAGCTTCAAAGTATGTTTTGACTGGCGTTCTTTGAATGCTCTACTTCAAAGGATATGCCGTAAAGTCCGGGCAATTAAAAACGACCTTTGGAGGCTGGATTCGCAACATTCGCAGATTCTCTGGTGCTGTGCCAGGAAAGCTGATTTACGATATTTCGTAACCTTCCTGCTGTTTCGTAACAAAGCCATTTTACTTAGGATTGATACAGAGGTCGATGAGAATTTAAAATTGCAGCAATGCGAGCCTTAATCAGCGATATTTGCAGGAAATCAGTAAAGCCAGAGGTTAGGAACAGATATTGAGCCAGTTGTTGGATATTAGATCAAGTAATTGACCAGGGCAATGGGATTGTATGGAAATATTTAAAAGGCTGTTTTTGATGTTGCTCTTTATGGCGCCGGGCTTTTACCAGTCCGCTGTTGCACAAGGTGTTGGGACACCATTAATTCAGCATTTTAGCCCCAAACAATATAACGGTCATCCCGAGAACTGGGCGATTGTGCAGGACAAGCGGGGCATCCTTTATGTGGGAAACCAAAGTGGCGTATTGGAATATGACGGAAGCAAATGGAAACTGATCGAAGTGCCCGGGACGGAAGTCAAGGCAATCGGTGTCAGTAAGGAGGGAGTCGTATATGTGGGTACATCCACGGATTTCGGTTATTTGGCGACCAGGCCGGGAGGGCAAATTCGATACATGTCTCTCAGTCAGAAATTGCCTAAGGCGGAACGCAGCATTTTGCCTGTAAACCGTTTATTTAGCGATTCAACAGGGATTTATTTTTGTACATCCCAAAAAATATACCGTTACAAAGGAAGAAACGATTTCAGGATCTGGGCTGCTAAAGACCGGTTTCTTACTGCGAATTTTATCCGAAACACCTTGTATGTGCAGGAGTCCACGGGAAGGCTTATGCAACTGGTTTCCGATGAACTCAAACCGGCGCCCGGGAGTGAGCAGCTTCTAAATCTCAGAGTTCAGGCAGTGCTTGAATTTTCAGATGGCCGCCTGCTAACTTTAACAGAAAAAAACGGACTATTTATTTATTCGCCCAAAGAGCCCGCTTCCAGGCTGAGGCCGTTAAAAACGGAATCGGACGAATGGCTTAAAAAATCGGGGATAACCGGCGCCATCTGTTCCTACAATGCCGAGTCGAAATCTTATCTTTTTTTCATCGCCAGCCGGTTTGGCGGGATCCGTATCCTGAATGAGTACGGGGCCGTACAAATGCAGTTGGACGCGTCTACGGGATTCAACCAAAATAGCATCGCATCCTTATACCTTGACAAGCAGCTTTCCCTATGGGCGATGACGGGCAGCGGGATCTGCCAGATCGGCTATAACCTACCGGTCAGTAAGTTTGGTTACAGCAAGAATATCAATTCGACGGTCTGGAGCATTACCCGCCATAAAAACCGCCTATATGTCGGTACCGGGATCGGGTTATTGGGTTGGAGCGATTCGAAGAATTCATTTGAGCCAGTGGCCATCATTAATTCTGCCTGCCGGACTTTGCTTTCGGACGGTAACGACCTTTATGCAGGTACCTCGGAGCATATTTTCAGGATACGCAATAACAAAGTGATCCAGATACTTTCTACGGGCGGCGAGTCCGTTTATGCCTTATTAAGGCCAAAATCGCAAAGTGACCTGCTTTTTGCTGCACTTTCAAATGGGGTATTCTTGTATCAATTGAAAAACAATTCCTGGCATGAAGTCGGCGCCATAAAAGGGCTGGCTGCCGACTGTCGCTCGCTGGCGGAAGATCCGGACGGTACGATTTGGGCAGGCACAAACAAAAATGGTTTTTTCAGGATTGATTTGAAAAATGCCCCTAATGCGAATCTGTCCCATGTCCGCATTGGCGCTGGGCTGAATGAGCTTTCATGGAATTACGTTTTTCCCACGATCGGAGCGCCCCGATTTGCTTCTAAAAATCACCTCTACGAATTCAATCACGACAGCAAAAAATTTGTGGAAATAGCACATTTTCAAAACTTGCTCCGCGACTCGGTGAACAGTGCGCCTTATTTTGTGGAAGATAGCGCGAGAAACTGGTGGTTTGCGAGCCCATTGGGTATTTTGAGGCAGATGCCAGGTGGGAAAACGGAGTGGGACAGCTTAAGCCTGATGCCGATCCAGCGGACAGGTTACTGCATTTATCCTGAAAAAACAGGGATTGTCTGGGTAGGAAATGATGAGGGCCTCTACCGGTATGACGGTATCCAAATGGCAATGCACCCTTCTTATCCGGTGCTGATCAGAGAAGTTCGATTGCTCTTAAATGATTCATTGTTAAATATTTCGGATCAAAAAGTAAATCAAGCGAATGTGCTGAAAATACCATTGGCTTATAATTTGCGAGACATTTCTTTTCGGTTTGCCGCCACAAGTTATGTGGGCGAAACAGGTAACGAGTTTCGCTACAAGCTTATCGGGGGCGGTGTGATGCCGACCGACCTTCAATGGTCGCGGTGGTCGAAAGAGAGCTGGAAGGATTATACCAATCTGCCGCCGGGGCATTATGTGTTCCATGTCATGGCCCGAAACCCGTACCGCGAACTCAGTCAGGAAAGCAGTTTTGCATTCGATATTCTCGATCCTTGGTTTCGTACCTGGTGGGCGTATATGCTGTATGTAGTTGGAGCGATCATGATGGTTTGCATGCTGATCTGGTGGTATACCAGACGTTTGAGCAATGAAAAGGCCAAGCTCGAAAACCTCGTGGACAGCCGGACGGCCCAAGTAGTTTTGCAAAAAGAAGAGCTGGTAGAGCAGGCTGCCCGCTTACAGCTGGCGAAGGATGCCGCGGAAAAAGCAAACCATGCCAAAAGTGAGTTTCTGGCCAACATGAGCCATGAATTGAGGACACCTTTGAACGGGATCCTGGGATTTGCGCAGGTACTTCAGCGTGAGCCGACATTAAATCCAAGACAGGAGAAGGGGCTTACCATTATCCGAAAAAGCGGTGAACATTTGCTGAATCTGATCAATGAGGTCCTCGATATTTCAAAAATAGAAGCGCAAAGGCTCGAAATTCAGAGTAATGCATTTAGTCTTTTAGACTTGCTGCATGATACGACCAGTTTATTTCATTCCAGAGCTGAGGAAAAGGGACTTTCTTTTCAAATGATTACGACTGGCGATATACCGGAAATGGTGGATGGCGACGAAAAGCGCATTACCCAGATACTGAACAACTTGCTAGGTAATGCAGTCAAATTCACGGAAAATGGAGGGGTTATCTTCAGAGTCACCGGTGAGAAGCTGAATACCGGTTTTTACAAGACCAAATTCGAAGTGGAGGACACTGGTATCGGCATTTCCGAGGAATATTTGACTGAAATATTTCTCCCATTCCACCAGGTAATAGACCGGCGGCTGTTTTCAGAAGGTACCGGCCTGGGGCTTGCGATTGCAAACAATCTGGTTGGATTAATGAATGGAACGCTAAATGTAACAAGCAAGGTGGGCCAGGGAAGTGTGTTCACGTTGGTGCTGGTGTTCAGGCAAGTAGTGGGAGAATCCCAAGCAGCATTGTCGGAACGTGACATTATGGGATATGCCGGAACCAGAAAGACCGTCCTGATAGTAGACGACCATGAAGAAAACCGCATGGTCGTGCATGAATTGCTGGCGTCGCTGG
The DNA here is from genome assembly GCF_000382205.1 of Dyadobacter beijingensis DSM 21582. Classification (GTDB taxonomy): domain Bacteria; phylum Bacteroidota; class Bacteroidia; order Cytophagales; family Spirosomataceae; genus Dyadobacter; species Dyadobacter beijingensis. Next base: position 1,210,785 of record NZ_KB907788.1, on the reverse strand, counting down.
GGTTCCTGGTGCTGGAAGCTTCCGACGGAAAAGAGGCGGTGGAGCTTGCGGCTACTTCGGTACCGGACCTGGTGATTATGGATTTGGTCATGCCGCGCCTGAATGGTTTTGAGGCCGTTTCCCAAATGAAGGAAAATCAAGCTTTTGCCGATACAAAAATGATCGCCTTTTCAGCCAATGTTTTTGAACCTAACCAAAAACGCAGCCTGAATGAGGGTTTCGACGATTTTGTGTCCAAACCCGTCGACGTAGGTGCCTTGCTGTGTTCGATCCGTAAGCTGCTGAACCTGGAATGGACTTATACGAGTAAACGTGAATTGATTTCGGCCTCTGAAATGAATAATAAAAAGATGGAGCTGGTTGATCAACTACCACCAACTTCTGAACTGGAAAGAATGCGGGAATACGCGATGAAAGGGGATATTCAGGGGATACTGGATTCTTTAGACCAGATAGAATCGCAATATCCTGAGGCCAATGCTTTTGTGAAACAGGTTCGTAAATGGGCAAGGGAGTTTGATATGGGAAGAATCAAAGCGTATTTGATTATAGCCAGCAAAACTCATCCCATAGAATGAAACGCGACCTTATTTCCCTCCGTATCAGCAAAATAAGCCATAAACCCATTCTCGCCGATCGAAGTTTTGGCGAGGAGAATTTTGCCCCCTGCACTTTCCACTTTTGCAAGAGGGACATCCAGATCGTCCCGCCATTGAGATAAATTAAAGAACCAGACATCGATGGTTCAAATCCTTCTCCATAAACAATGCCACCACCGACGCCTCCATTTTGCATATCTGCTGGCAGCATTCCGTACCGGTACTCGTCGTTAGGCATTTCTGTAATGGTTGCACCCAGGATCGTTTCATAGAAAGCTTTGGCCCTATCAAAGTCTTTGACCGGGATTTCAAACCAATTGATTGCGTTTAACATGATAGAAAATTTTGAGATGATTAATTACTTACTTTTTTGTTTTTTTGATGATTTGGCCTTCTTGTTGAAATCAAGACATAAATTTATCCAATAGTCGAATTCCTCTTGGATTTTAATCGCATCCTGTTCAATGAGCACGTATCCAATCATGGGTCGGTTGGTGAAATCCATAGTTCGGCATCCCGGTTTTTCGACAGCTGTTTCGTGAAAGGCGGGATCGATGCGGCACATCAGCTCGTTTTTGATGATGCCGATGCACATTTTGTCGTTGTACATGAATGTTAGCCCACCCATCATGGCCTTTTCTTCGATGTTGGGAAGTTCAAAGAGTCTTTCGCGGATGCGGTTTGCCAAATTGATGTCGTAAGCCATGATTGGTGCGATAGCATCTTTATGAAATTATTAAAGGCCCTAAAAAAGACGGATCTACTTGATTTCCTTTGCGTCAGGTTGCCGCAATTGCTCCAAAATTGCAATCCGGATCTTGTCCGGGCGCCGCCAGGATATAAAATGATTCATTTCAGGAATCACCCGAACAATAACTGGCGCATTGACCAGCATTTTCTTTGCAAATGCCGCATTACCTGGTGGTACAAGGTCGTCAACTTCGCCCTGGATGACAGTAACAGGAATACAAATGCTTTTCCAAAGTGGCAGCATCTGCGTTAATTCGCCTTTGAGCGCGCGAATTTCACGGTTGCTCACATCCAGGTCTGCGGGAATGAAGTACCGAATTGGAAATGAGCCGATAATGGGCCGAAACCAGTCCTTTTTTTCGAGATCCGGGTCGATGGAACCTGCGACTAGAACCAGGCCCCGGACCTGGCTGGGAAAATCCATAGCCAACCTGGCAATGACCGGGCCGCCCAGTGAATGTCCGACTAAGATGGCTGTTGAGCTCGCTCCGGCTGCCCTTATGACGGTCGCGATAGCCTGCGCCTGTCTATACATGGAGCTTTCTACTTTTCCCAATCCAGATTTGCCGAAACCCAGGCGGTCGACGGAAATCAAATGTGCATGATTGTAGAGTGCAGAGTCTTTGAAAAAGTCTATAAAGGCTGTCCACGAGCCGGGAGAGCCATGTACGAAAACAACCAGCGGCAAGGAATCTGCACCGATTGCCGCATAATGGATTGTCCGGTTGCTATCCACCTTAACCGAGTGGAAAGAGGGCCTGACCGGCGATCCCTGAAAATATTCCGTAACCTCCTGATCGGTTTTTCTAAATGATATGCATTGAGTTAAAAACAGGAAGGAGAATACAGCTAAAACAAGGTTTGTTGGCTTGGTATGCAATGCGTTACGGATATCCATCTATCGCTTTCCGGTTATATAATCAACGATATGAGCTGGAAAAACGAAAGGGAAACAAACAAGAAGCCGATTATCCGGTCCATCCGGTGCTGATGCCTTGCTATGATCCTGACCAAAAAACGGCTCGCATAAGCGAATGGTAACAATCCGGCGATGGTGCCGACGGAAATGCCGATCACATAAGTGATAATGAGCGACTGCTGCGAGAGCCCTACAATACCTTTTCCCTGCAAAAGCGTGGTATACAGGATCCAAAAAGGAAAAGCGACCACGTTCAGGATGCTGAGAATAGCGCCCAGGTAGAAGGAGGAAATCGGTTTTCGCTTGCTGGCTGAGAGCTGTCCCTGTTTGCGGATATAATAAATCCCCATTCCCAACAAAGTAATGTTAGCAGCCACTTCGGTAACAGGGCTTAGCGCGGGAAAGTTGATGATCGTTTTGGTAAGCTGCACTGAAATGTAACTGTAAACCAGTTCAACAAGCGCGCAGGCCAATGCAAACCTGAGCGCGGAGCTCATCCCTTTGCTGAGGGAAACGTCCATAATGGTAATGTTGAGCACACCCAATGGTAAGGTTCCCAAAAAGCTCACGATCAACCCCGTGATAAAATTCAATGGTAGTGAGATCATGGGTTATGGATTTTGAAGTTTATCGGCTTTGATGCGTTTCCAAATCGCGCGTGCTTCTGAAAGTCGCATATAGGGCGTGCCGTTTTTATGGTTAAGAGTGCTGATTTCATAAAGCACTTTCCAGTGATGCAGCAATACTTTCCATCCTTCCCAAATCGAAAATTCCGGATCGTAAATGTGGGCCGGCTCGGCGCCTGCACCATTCAATTCCATGATTTTGATGTTTTTACCCTGATAAAAATCATCGAGATTGTTGCATCTCAGGTCATATCTACCATAATAAAACCCATTGATCCCGATACTTATTTTATCAAAAATAGCCGTCAGTTCCGGCGTGATCAAATGATTGGCATTGAGGAACTTGGTACCCAGGCAATGGTTGCCAATGGTGACCAGGGTCATTTTTTTGCCAATTGGTAAGACATTATGTAGTGATTTTGCATATTTAATTTTTAACAAATCCCATTGCAATACGGCCCTGTCATTGGCCAGGATTAGCTCGCCCAGGTTGTGTTGGCCGTTTCCGGTTACACTTAGGAATTCCTTTTGTACAATGGAAGATATTGTTCCCTTCGGCTGATTGGGCATACGGTAATAGAACACACCAAATTCCAGGGAATAGTCAACATATTCCTGGATCAGGTAATCGACACGGCTTTTTTGATGATAACTTTGTAGTGCTGCCAAAGTATCTATCTTTTTCACGCCCCAGCCACGTTCTCCCGCATTCGGTTTTGCAATCACAGGGAAAGTCAGGTTTGCATTAAAAAATCTGTTGCTTAAGAGCGCTTCGCTAATGCTGCGTTTAATGAACACCGTTACCGGTTTGTAAGAGTTATCGATCAGATCCAGAATGTCGATTTTCGACTCGCCCAGCATTCCTCCGGATTCAATGGATGGATTGGCTGCCGAGAAGAAAAAAAACGACCTTGCTTTGAGTGATAACCAAAGCCAGTAGACAAATACAGGAATATAAACTACCCCAAAAGGCCAGTACTCCCAGCTTTTCAAACGGATTAACTTGGCGCTTTTGGACAGTTTGAATGTCGCCGACCTTACAGGTGTCAAATCCGCGGTTATTTCACCTTCGGTTTCCAGCTGGTTAATTGGATACATAGCTTTGCGACAAGGTTTTATACGTCGTTTCGGAGTAAATAAGGTCTTCGTAAATCATCTCCATTTCAGTCCCGGAGCGTACCACGCTGGTCAGGCTCACGGTTTCGTAAAGATTGTCTCGCCGCATCCGGATGGCATTTTCAGGGTCGCCGTCGCCGGCAGTCAGATGAAATTTTCGGATGCTGCCCAATGAAAGTTCATCGGTAGAAGATATCCAGTGATTGAACCATTCCCGCCTTTTCCGGATAATGTCAGGACTATAAAGCGTTGCAGACGACCAGATGTGTTTTTGGGAGGCGTCCTTTTCACTAATAAAGAGTTTGTGTCCATCCCAGCGCAGGACAAGCAATTCCCCAATTTCGAAAAGAAGCAGTGTGAAAGGTTCAAGACCATTGAAATTGTAGTTCTCGGCGAAGTTTTGCGGAGAGAAATAGTCAAAAGCGTCGAGCACAACAAGCCCGCGACTGTGTTTGTACGGCGGTTTGGGCCGGTGAGCCTTAAATGCACCATTGAGCAGACATACAGTGCGGGTACAGGAGCTGGCGATCCAGGTTCCCTGCCCAAGCGGGTCCTGTGGAAATGTTACTTCCCGGTCGTGGATCATAACCGGATCGGAAAGCCTGGCGATCGGGCGTGTTATTTTTTCGTCCCGGCTGGACGTCAGGATAAAACCGCTTTGGCCTGGAAGATAACTTACTGTGCACATTTTGATTTCCTTTTTTATAAGGCCTATCAAAAGCTATTCCAAAACAGTTTTTGTAATTAAATTACTGTAAATCAACTATATATAAATTATTTTGCCGACTTTATGCAAATAGTACTTTCCGATATTTCGTAAAATCTCTTTTAAAGTGGAAATTGTTCGGGCCTTTTAATGCCCAGTTTTCGCATCCGGGAATCCAGGGTTGTCGGCACCATGTCCAGGATCTGGGCCGCCCCCTTGCTGCCACTCACTTTCCAGTTGGTTTTATTTAAAACAAAAATGATATGCTCGCGCTCGCATTCCTCCATCGTCATCAGGCTACCTTTAGGCGCAATGGCCGGTTTCCTGGGCGACCAGTCGTCGAGCGTCAATGTCCTTCCTGGCGACATAATGATCGATCTTTCCACCACGTTTTCCAGCTCGCGGATGTTGCCTGGCCAATGATAGGCAACGAGTGCGTCGATCACTTTTTGAGGCACCTGGTCAATGACTTTGCCCTGGTCGGCACCGTGTTTCTGGCAAAAGTGCTTGACCAACAAGGGTATATCTTCTTTTCGCTCCCGCAATGGGATGCTTAGGACCGGAAATACATTAAGCCGGTAAAATAGGTCTTCCCTGAAACGTCCTTCGCTAATTTCTTTTTCCAGATCACGGTTGGTGGCGGCGATGATGCGGACATTGACTTTCAGTGTTTTGGTGCTGCCTACACGTTCAAATTCTCCCTCCTGCAATACCCGTAGAAACTTGGGCTGCAATTCAATCGGCATTTCGCCAATTTCATCCAGGAACAGGGTGCCGCCATCGGCCAGCTCAAACCGGCCATTTTTCTGTGCTGTGGCGCCGGTAAATGCCCCTTTTTCGTGGCCAAATAACTCGCTTTCGATCAGGCTGGCCGGTAGTGCCGCGCAATTGAGCTTGATAAGCGGCCGGTTTTTACGGTTGCTGAGGTTATGAACGGCGCGCGCCAGTAACTCCTTTCCCGTACCCGACTCGCCGTTGATCAGCACGGTACTGTTGGTGGGCGCTACTTGCCGGATTTTGTTCAGGACTTTTTCAAATGTTTTGCTCTGGCTGATGATATCATCGGGGTTTTTGGACTGTTTGATCTCTTCTTTCAGGTATACATTTTCGGCCTGTAACTGATCTTTAAGCTTCTCCACTTCCGTCAGCGCCTTGTTCAAATCGGCCGTTCGTTCCCTAACCAGTTGTTCCAATTTTTGCCTGAGCGTCGCCAGCGCGAGATGTGTGCCAATGCGGGAGAGTACTTCATGGATTTCAAAGGGTTTGGTGATGTAATCAACCGCGCCCATATTGAAGCCGTTGACTTTATTGATCGTTTCTGTCAGGGCTGTCATAAAAATAACCGGGATTCCCTGTGTTTTGGGCGAACTTTTTAACTGGCGGCACGTTTCGAAACCGCTCATCCCGGGCATCATTACGTCGAGCAGGATCAGGTCGGGTAGAGCGTAAGCAGCCTGTTCGAGCGCACTTTTCCCATCGGTTGCTACCAATACTTTATATTCGGATTTGGTCAGTACATCAAAAAGGATGCTGATGTTGTTGGGCGTGTCGTCCACGATCAGGACCGTTTTCATTACTTTGCCGGGCAAATCGTCTTTCATGGAATTACAAAAATCTGTATGATTTCGTCTTCTGAATTAGGGCTAAATTATGACATTAATAAGGATAGTTCCGAAATATCGTAACTTAAATGCATCATAAGTAAGCCTTGTGTCCTTTGAAATGGTCATATAAATGTTCAGCAAAAAGGCCGATTTCGTGCTTTTGGGTCATATATTTAGCCATTTCGAAATATGTAATAATGATTGCCAGATCCCCCTATCGACCAAATGCTCCATCCTGTCAGTAACTTCATCCACCAGGAATTTATGGGCGGTATCATCCTGTTTATCCATGTGATCATTTCAATTGCATGGGTCAATTCTTCCTGGTCAGACTTTTACCGCTCTTCCTGGTCAGACTTTTACCGCCACCTTTGGGAAACCAAAATGTCGGTAGGATTCTCAGATTTTATTTTCAATCAGCCGCTGCACATCTGGACCAACGACGGGTTAATGGCAATTTTCTTTTTTGTGATCGGATTGGAATTGAAACGGGAGTATACCGCGAAATTGGCATTTTGAAATAACATTATTTGAAGTATATATAGTTATTTTAATTGGTGCAGAAGGTCAATGCCCAAATTTTCACTTTATTTATTCCTGATAAACCAAATTCCTTACCACCCACTCGCTGAACTTTCCTCCATGGAGCAAATCATTACTGCCGTTAACAATGTGGTCTGGAGCGACGCGCTGATCCTTCTTTGCCTGGGCACCGGCATTTACTTTTCAATAATTACCCGATTTTTGCAAGTGCGTTATTTAAAAGACATGATCACGCTGCTTTTCGGGAATAAGGCTTCCGCAAAAGGCGTATCTTCTTTTCAGGCATTTGCGATCGCTATTTCAGGAAGGGTAGGGACGGGAAACATTGCGGGAGTGGCTACGGCCATTGCAATGGGAGGGCCAGGGGCTGTGTTCTGGATGTGGGCGATCGCTTTTCTGGGCGCGGCATCCGCCTATGTGGAAGCTACATTAGGACAAATTTATAAGCAAGTAAAAGACGGCCAGTATCGCGGCGGGCCCGCATTCTATATTGAAAAAGGCCTGGGCGTAAAGTGGTATGCGGTGCTTTTTGCGGTAGCAACAATCCTGAGTACCGCCCTGTTCCTTCCCGGAGTCCAGAGCAATAGCATTGCCACCAGCGCGAAAACTGCCTTTGACATTCCTGTTGAGATCACCGGAGGCGCGATTACCATTCTGCTGGGGTTGATCATTTTCGGAGGTGTGAAAAGAATTGGAAAAGTGGCTGAATTCGTTGTTCCGTTTATGGCCGGGGCCTATATTTTGATGGCCCTGATTATCATTGCCATCAATATTACGCAGGTACCGGCAGTTTTTGCTCTGATCATGCGTTCTGCATTCGATATGGAACCAGCTTTTGCAGGCATATTTGGAATGGCAGTATCCTGGGGCGTCAAACGTGGCATTTATTCCAACGAAGCCGGCCAGGGAACTGCCCCTCATGCCGCAGCTGCGGCCGAGGCCAGCCACCCTGTGAAGCAGGGATTGGTACAGGCGTTTTCTGTGTATGTAGATACTTTGTTTGTGTGCACGGCGACGGCGTTGATGATCCTTTTTACAGGAAAATACAATGTAGTGAATCCGACAGGGGGATTTTTGGTTGAGCATGTCAAAGGCATGGCCATTGGCTCGGAGTTCACCCAACAGGCGATCAATACACATTTTCCGTCCTTGGGAAGCGGTTTTGTTTCTATCGCGCTGCTCTTTTTCGCATTCACCACCATCATGGCCTACTATTATATCGCCGAAACCAATCTGAGTTATTTGATGAAGGAAGGAAATAGCAAAATCCTGTTGTGGAGCTTGCGCGGATTGATCATGGCAGCAACATTTTATGGCTCCATCAAAACGGCCGAACTGGCATGGACGGTTGGCGATATCGGCGTAGGGCTAATGGCCTGGCTGAACATCATTGCCATTTTACTGCTCAGAAAACCTGCGTTGGATGCGCTCAAAGATTACCAGCAGCAAAAAAAGGAAGGCAAAGATCCGGTTTACAAGGCGTCAAACATGGGGGTTGAAAATGCGGAGGAATGGGGTTGAAGAATGTTCAACGATCTGCAAGTCCGTAGTCACTTCAATAAATTTCTGCAGCTTTGGTCACTTTTTGTCTGTCATTCCGGGGTATGTTGGAAGGCTGTTTCTGTATAGGCTCTGAGGGGCCCCATAGGTTTGTGTTACTTCTACTTTTGGCCAACTACCCGTTAAAAGGAGAACTAAGTTGTTTACAATGTCAAAACGGCGCTTTCAGTTATATTTGGCCAACGTTTACCTGGATACTATGTCAAAATCCCCAATAGACCGGCTGCTTTCGCCGGTGCACCGCTTTATTCATCAGGAATTTACGGGTGGTATCGTCCTGTTTATTTCTGTCGTCATTGCCCTGGTCTGGGTCAACTCGCCGCTGGCGGGCTCCTACCACCATGTATGGGAGACCGAGCTCTCGGTGGAGCTTGGTGGGAATGTTTTTAAATACCCGCTGCATGTGTGGATCAACGACGGATTGATGGCACTTTTCTTTTTTGTGATAGGGCTTGAATTGAAACGGGAATTTATGGCTGGCGAGTTGTCCACCCTTAAGAAAGCCAGCTTGCCGATGGCGGCCGCCTTAGGAGGAATGCTGGTTCCTGCCTTGATTTATAGCGCAATTAACTTTAACCAACCTTCAATGTCCGGGTGGGGCGTACCGATGGCTACCGATATCGCTTTTGCCCTTGGGCTCTTATCGCTTGCCGGTAGATATATCCCTACCTCGGTGAAAGTCTTTTTATCTGCGCTCGCCGTGGCTGATGACCTGGGGGCAGTATTGGTTATTGCATTTTTTTATACAGCCCATATCTCCTTCTTCTATCTGATCTTGGCAGCTGTGCTGCTAGCGGTGTTGGTGACCCTGAATTTGCTGGGGGTGCGCAGCACCCTTATTTACCTGATCCTGGGCATTATGGTTTGGACATGTTTTCTTTTTTCCGGTGTTCACGCTACGATTGCCGGCGTGCTGGTAGCGTTCACTATCCCGGCGCGGACGAAAATCGATGAGGGTGAATATATAGCCCTGGTGCGCGGCCATGCAAACAAATTTGAGAAGGCAATCCCGCTGCATGGTCCATTGATGACAGCCGATCAACACCATATCGTCGAAGAAATTAAAAGCCTTAGTCTGGATGCGCAGACCCCGTTACAAAAAATCGAATATGGGCTTCACCCATGGGTAGCGTTCGTGATAATGCCTGTTTTCGCGCTTGCTAATTCGGGTATGCACATCGGGAGCGATTTTTTTACCGCACTGATCAACCCGGTGAGCCTGGGTGTGGTGGCGGGCCTTGTCATAGGGAAGTTTATCGGGGTGTTTAGCTTCACCTGGCTCATGGTCAGAATTGGGCTTTCCAGGTTGCCAGTGCGTACGACCTGGAAGCACATCCTGGGGGTGTCCATGCTTGCCGGTGTAGGGTTTACGATGTCTTTGTTTATTACCGGGCTTGCCTTTCGGAATGCGCAGCATGTTGAAAATGCGAGGTATGGCATCTTGCTTGCATCCGTGATTTCTGGCTCTGCTGGAATCATCTACCTGCGAACTTTGTCAGGGAAGCGGCCTTCAAGGGAGTAAAAACAGAACATGCCTATTAGTTTTTTATTTTAGTTCTTGCTATGGAGAACTAAAATGCTTTAATTTGGTGGGATTAATTAAAAGAAATTGGACGAGCACAGGGACCGGATCGAACAACACAGTGGGGCACTGGAACATATGGGCATGACGCCGGTAGCAGCAAGGGTTTTTACTTATTTGTTACTTCAAGGCAAAGAAGGGGCTGTTTTTGAGGATTTGGTCGCTTATTTCAAGGTTAGTAAAAGTGCCGTTTCGAATGCACTGAAATTGCTAACAGCCTCAGGAATGGTTGGCCACCGCACAGTTGGAGGAAAAAGGCGTCGCTTCTTTTATGTAAACATGCGAAGTTTGTTCAATGAAAAAGAAATGACCTCGCGCTACCAGCAGTTTTTCGGGATTCTGGATGATGTCAGGAAGGCTAGAGGTGTTCAGGACCAGTTTGATAAAGAGCTTGGTGAAGTCGCGATATTGTACAAGATGTTGCTCGTCGAGTTTCCTATTATCCTGGAACGGTGGAAACGCACAATCGAGCTTGATGCTTAAAATTTTCACTTTTTGGTTCTTTTGATAATGAACTTAAAGAACAAGATAATAGTCTGGAAATTGTTGATCCTGTTTCTGTCGGTGGCAGCAGTTCAGACATGCTCTGCTCAGCCCACTTGGAATTTGGAACGGTGCCTGCAGTATGCTGCCAGTCATAATAAGGACCTGATCATCAGCCGACAGCAAATAGCGCTTGCGGCAATGGATGTGAGCCAGTCGAAAGCCAAACTGTTGCCTACGGTTACCGGCTCAGCGTCGTTGGACCATTACTGGCAGATACCCGTCCAGGTTTTCCCCGGCGAGCTGGTAGGCCGGCCTCAAGGGAGTTTCATCCCGGTTCGGCTAGGGACGCCGTGGATGGGTAATGCAGGATTGCAGGCCGATTTAAGCCTGATTGATGCGGCGGGGTGGAAACAGATCAAAATCCGGATACTGGAGAGCCAGCTGAAAGCCGCTCAAAACTTTTCCAAAGAAAAACTGATCGCCAAAAACGTTCGAATGGCTTATTACTCGGCCATGCTAAGCGATGAAGACTACCATGCGGCCGTCGCCCGGCTGGAAGACTTTAAGGAAAGTGATAGGCTTATCACCCTGAACTTCGAAAAAGGGATTACCGATCAGATTGCTGTGAACCAGTCAATAAGTTTGCTCGAAGAACTGAGCGACGACGTATCCCGCAGCCAGGCCACGCATCAGCAGTCGCTGCTTGATCTCAAATTCTGGATGGGTTTTCCGCTTGCCGATTACATTCAATTAGCCGGGGACAATATACCACTAGCGGAAAATAAACCAGGAGCAACCTTCAATGCAGCGCTGACACCGGATTTTACCTCAGACAGTCTGATGGTTGAAAGAGCCAGCGCCTCGCTGGATGAGTCCCGGGCCGCCCTTTATCCAAAGCTTTCAGTGGTAAGCGGTTACAGCAAGCTAGGTTTTGGCAGCGAGGCAAGTTTTATAATGCGCTCGAAGTGGTTTTCTTCCGGTTATGTCGGCCTTCGCCTCTCAATACCGGTCTTTGATATGCCGCAGATGCACTATCGGCTTAGAAAAGACAAACAAAGCGCAGTTTTGGCCATTGCTGAACGGGATGCCAGTGTCAGTGACGGCAACAATGCTTTCCTTTCTGCAAAGGTCGCTTATTCCCGCGCGATGCAGGAACTTGGCTCTCTTCAAAGAAAGGAAGTACTTGCCCGGGACAATGTAAGGCTTTCGTCAAAAAAGTTAGAAAAAGGGATCATCGACATGATCGAGCTTAAACAATTGCAGGATGAACTGACACTAACACGGCGCAGGCGGCTGATCGCTCAATTGCAGTGTATCATGCAAATGGTCGAACTTGAATACCTACAAGGCAATTAATTCTATGGAAAAGCTTTATGTATTGATACTGGCCGGCCTTGCCACCCTTTCATCCTGCAAAAAGGAGCCAGCGACTTTTAAGGCGGCCACAAGGCCTGTGAACGAAGCTGTGTATGCGTCCGGCGAGATCATGCCCGAAGCTTATGAACTGATCAAAGCGACTTCAAGCCAGCGGGTACTGCAAATACTCGTTAAGCAGGGTGAGCAGGTACGAAGGGGTCAGGTTCTGGGTGTTCTGGGTCAGCCTAGCCAGAACACCCAGCTCGGCATCCTCAACGAGCAGCTACGCCTGGCCCGTAAAAATGCGTCCGATAGCTCGGCAAGAGGCCTGGAACTTCGACAGAAAGCGGCCCTTGCCAAACAGCAATACGATCTCGACCTGGCCGAAGCCAGAAAATACCAGGAACTCGCCGCCGACAAGGCCGTTTCCGAGCAGGAAGCCGGGCGCCGCGCGATGAAGGCCGAGGCGAGCCTTGCCGACTACAAGAACCTGCAATTTCAATACGACGCGCTTTTAAACGATCAGAAAGAGAAAGTGCTTTCCGTAAGCCGGCAACTCGCCGAGCTTCGTCAGCTCAGGGAAACCAATGTGCTCACCGCCAGCATCGAAGGGAAGGTGTTCAGTATTTATCTGACGGAAGGTAGCACTGCGGCAGCCGGAGAGCCGGTGTTGCTGACAGGCTCAGCCAGCAGGTTCAAACTGGAATTGCTGGTCGACGAACGGGATATTGCTCAGGTGAATCTGGGGCAAAAAGTCTTTTTTGAAACCGATGCTTTTGAAGGCAAAGAATTTACAGCGACCATAAGTAAGATCGTCCCGGTGATCCAGAAAGAGAATCGGAGCTTTAAAGTTGAAGCCGCAGTAGAAGGTGCGGGCAGCTTCTTTCCTCAGTCTTCCGTCGAAGCCAACATCCTGATCCGCGAACAAAAAGATGCACTTGCGATCCCGGGCGCTTTTTTGCAGCCTGGGGATTCGGTATACACTGCCGGGCCTGACAGTAAAGTATTAAAGCGAAAAGTCCAGGCCGGCGTAAGGAACGGTCAGTGGATAGAGATCCGAAGTGGCCTTAAAGCAGGTGAGCTCATATACGAAAAAGCCCCTTAGCATGCTATGAAAAAACGGCTCACGAACATCGCATTATCTGCCTCTATCGCAGCTACCTATATGAGGGCAAAACTGCGGCAAACCCTGGTTGCCACAGCAGGCGTAGCATTCGGCATCACCGTATTTATCTTTATGGTGAGCTTCATCCAGGGGACTAATGAATATACCCAGGATGTCGTCTTCCAGCAATCGCCGCATCTTCGTTTATTCAATGAGGTGCAGATCGCCGATCAATCGCTGTTGGATAGGCGCTTTCCCCGCATGGTGAATGTCGTGCACCACCAAAAACCCAAAGACATTTTGCTGAATTTAAAAGATGCTAACCAGGCGTTGGAAGACCTGGCTGGCGACCCGCGGGTGCAGGCTGCGTCGGGGGCCATTAACACGCAGGTGTTTTTCAGGTTGGGATCTTCTTCGCTCAATGGTAAGCTTAACGGCGTCGACCTTGAAAAGGAAGATCAGCTTTTCAGCCTTTCGGGTAAAGTCATCGAGGGTAGCTACGAAGAGGCTATGGTGAAAACCAACAGTATCCTGATGGGTACGGGTCTTGCAAAGCTCCTGAATGTAAGGACCGGCGACCAGGTCGTTGTCACTACCGAAAAAGGCGGCAATTTTCCCGTAATAGTTGCCGGGATCTTCAAGACGGGCCTTACCGATATTGACAAGCAGCAATGTTATGCGAGCACTAAAACAGTTCAGAAGCTGCTCGGCGCGCCTGCCTCCTATCTGACAGAAATCAAGGTTAAGCTTTTGGATAAGGAACTTGCTCCTGAAATGTCCCATGAGTTGCAGGCCCGTTATCATTACCAGGGTTCAGATTGGAAAAAGGACAATGCCTCGCTTCTGGAAGGAGATGTGCTACGCAAAATGATCGTTTACGGGGTTGCGGGCACCATTCTGCTGGTCGCTGGCTTTGGCATTTTCAATATACTGACGATGATGATCTATGAAAAAATGAAAGAGATCGCGATCCTGAAAGCGACGGGATTTTCCGACTCGGACGTCAAAGGCATCTTTTTGACTCAGGCACTCGTAATCGGGGCGGCCGGTGCAGTAATGGGGCTCGCATTTGGTTTTCTGATTTCTTATGCCGTCTCCAAAGTGCCTTTCAACAGCGATGTGATGATCACACTTGACCACCTGCCGGTAAGTTTTAAGCCGGTTTATTACATTACCGGATTTACATTCGGGATCCTGACGACCGCCTTATCCGGTTATTTGCCATCCAGAAAAGCGGCAAAAATGGACCCTATTGCCATTTTAAGAGGCTAATCCATGAACGTACTCGAAGTAGCCAATCTCAATAAATACTTCAATGAGCCTGTTCGCAACCAGGTATTGAAGAATGTGGGTTTCCAGGTAGAACGCGGTGAATTTGTAGCTATTACAGGCAAGTCAGGCTGCGGCAAATCGACCTTGCTGTACCTTCTTTCTACGATGGATACCGACTTTGAAGGCAGCATCATGATCGATGGGGAGCAGATGAAAGGCAAAACCAACCGCTGGTTGGCGGCTTTCCGCAACCGTCATATAGGATTTGTCTTCCAATTCCATTACCTGCTCCCCGAGTTCACGTCCCTTGAAAATGTAATGCTGCCCGCCCGCAAGCTGGGGGAATATCCTGTCGGAGAGATCGAGCAGCGCGCGATGCAGTTATTGAAACTTTTAAACGTGGACGGCCAGGCATTAAAACGTGCTGGGTTGCTTTCCGGCGGCCAGCAGCAACGCGTGGCCATTTCCAGGGCGCTGATCAACGACCCACTGATCGTAATGGGCGACGAGCCAACGGGAAACCTGGACAGCGCAAACGGCGCAACAGTTTTTGGCCTTTTTAAAGAACTGGCCATCGAAAGAAAGCAAACCGTGCTTGTAGTCACCCACGACGAAGATTTCGCCCGTCGCGCCGATCGCAGGATATACATGGCAGACGGCTCGATTTTAGATGCGTAGCTTGCGCGGACGTTATATTGGCAATGCCTTAAGCGAAAAAATTACAGTAGTTAAAGCGGTTGTAAAGCCCGTTTAAAAATGGAACGCCTTATAGGGTACCCCATCTAAGTTCAATCCAGTTCCATAGAACCACCATCGGCCATATGCAACCATCCCTTTCACATTCAGTGCCAATACGGTGCAAGTCACTGTTGGGCCTGCGAATATTTGCGTAGCAGTGCGGCTATTCCCAGCGTCCGACGCCTGGCTTTGCAATAGCTATCCATGGACACAAGTAGCATCGATTCTTAAAACTGACGGTCAGCATAAACGAATTGCCCTGGGATTAATTTCCGTACGAATGAGTAAGCTTGCTCGCCGATTTTACATTCGCTGTAATGGCCAGGGATGGGGAGTCATTCAGTACCGATTAATTAAAAAAATGCTTTTCGTAACATGAGCGTTAAGCCGCCGATGTCAACGCGATAATTCGACCAACATCGGCGGCTACTAGTAGTGAGGCTCAAAACTACACCAACGCCTCGTTTAGGATACTGATCGAAGTAAACCTGACCGCGAGAACAACCTGTTCCTTACTTTCGCCACATTCTCGCTAATCCGCGATTTTCTCACTCTGCAATAGCGCATGGTGGTTCTAATACTTCTATGACCTAGCATCTTGCTGACATCTTCAAGCGGCACGCCATTATTTAGCATCATATCTGCGAAGAAATGCCGGGCATCGTGCGTATCAAGCCTTCTGATATTTCCCTCAATATCCCGGATTTCACATAGCTGAGCAATATCCTTCAAATACACGTTGTAGCGGTAGTTACTATTTACCGGGATTAACTTGCGATTGGCTATGCAATATGGATGGGCTTGATATTTCAGTATCAGTTGATCTACGATTGGCAGGATCGGAACCATTTCACCAACCTCTGTCTTCCCGCGGTGCTTTACAAGCCAACGTTCTTTTTTTGGTCCTACCAGGATCACGTTTTCGGGTCTGAGGTCGTAAATGTCCTGGTAGGCAAAGCCGGTAAAGCATTGAAATATGAAGGCGTCCCGAACCTCAGCTATTCTGTCCACACTAAACTGCTTTCGCTGAATTTTCTCGACCTGCCAAAATTCCAGCGGGATTACCTCTATGTCGCCGCCAGAGCACTTAAAGCCTTCCATGGGGTTGGAAGGAATGTACTTCTTTTTAACGCCCATTTTGACAATCTGACGCACCCATTTCACTTCTTTGCGCGCGGTCACCTCAGCTAACGGTTTGGCGACGTGTAGGGTTAAATAATCATAGAGGTCTTCGGCAAAAGTGTCTGGAAGAGACGAAAAGTAAATATCCTCCCGGTCGAAGTGATATTTGATAAAACTAGCCACCTTCTTTTTGGTGCTGCGCCAGTGCTTCAAGGTCTCAAACGACGCATTCTCCCGTTCCACACGTTTCTCAAACTTAGCTATGAACTCGTCAAAAACTTCCAGCACAGTTTGCTCGTTCTTTGCAGCCGGTTTGGCAAGCTTAGGCTGCTCTACCGCAGGTTTGCCCAGGTAAACGTTCTTGACCATCGCCGGGGTTACCTCAGGGAACTGAGTCTGAAGGCCGTTGAAAATCCGTTCGACGTCGGTCTGAAGCTGGGCAAGTTTTTGATTGGCCAATTTTACTTCCAGCCCTGAGCCTATAACTTGCTTGGTGTCCAAGTCCCAGGATGCCGGATTTACTTTCTTGCCTGTTGAAATTTCGGTGTACTTACCATCGATTGTGATTCTGGCATAAATAGGAGCTTTGCCGTCCGCTTTTGCTTTTTGTCTGTACAGCCAGAAGAGTACAGTCAGGTTCTGTTTGAAATTCATCATCCTCACAGTTTAAGGTTAGAAAAACATTGATGTTTGAGAAACCTTGGTCAAAATCGCCTCTGTCAAACATGTCCATTCGGTAACCTAATTTAGTAAGCAAAGCAGGTTACCGAATAGGTTACCGAATGCTTTGATCTGGAATGAATCAGAATGATATGCTTATCTTCGAAAACAGTGAAAAAATGACGTTTTTAAACGAAAAAAGCGCCCTTTGAGGCGCTTTAAGTGATCCCGCTGGGATCATAGTTTTAGAGATAACAAATTGTTAATCAAATGTTTGTGTCCTGTCAAATCATTTACTCACCTTGTAACTCACCAACTTGTGGTGACCGGCTTGCAATTGTCCCAAAGGTAAGAAATTATGCTATTTCATGGTGGTAGCCATCTGCCTAACGAGTCCAGTTTTCGAGTTTGCCGTTGTCGTCAATCCAAATTTCAAGGTATATGTCCTCAGAAACTGGCTGGCCTTTGTCTCTTATGACGTCGAACTTCAACGCCCTCAATGCTTTAAATAATTTATCTATACAAAATTTGTATTCCGTCATCTCGTAGTACTTTTCTATCTCTTGCTCAGAATATCGCATTTTGACCTCCGAGATATAGCCATTTGAATCGATTGTAACAACATACTTGTCACTGCAATCAAACTCCTTTTGATTTTTCCACTTTTTTTTAAGCTCTTTGAATATTATGTCCGGGATTTTTTCTTTATCTCTTCTGTCTATTCCGTTCCGGCTATCAACATAATTGCTGACTTCCTCGATCTTAGTCAGGAGCCCTTTGGAAATTAATAATACTTTTTCCTTCTCAAAGGTCGTATTAAAGATCCCATCACATCTAAGTACTTTGTTTGAAAGTGGGAAGCTAATGTTTCCGTCAAACCAGTCAATGAAGACTTTTCCATTCTCAAATCGCCTCCCGAAAATAGAACTTATCTTATCGATCGACTGAGATCTGTTGAATTTCCCATTTTTTAATTCTCCGCAACTGATTATCGCGACAAGAAAGAGACTGTCATTCTGGATTCCGTAGATTGCCTGATAACCCCTCCAACAATTGAAATTTGCTCCATCACGAAAACTAAGCCCAAAAAGCTGATCTGTCTTTATAGTGTCGTGTCTTTGCAAGTAGCGCTCCAATATGAGATTGTAGGTTTGCACAGTATCCTTTCCGTAGACGATATAGTCCGGGATTTGAGGACTTGCAAACACTACTAATGAAGTGGTAATAAGCGTCCAAACGATTATAAAAAATTTCACCATATTCATACCGTATTCAATAATCGATCCTGGTCTGGCTTGATCAAGGCTATCCCTGTTGAAAACCGGGATTGTCTCAATATATTCAGAATGAAATTCAAAATTGTATTGTGAGCTAAGTTTACTTTTTTGACTGGTCGATTCCTTAGCGTAATGAAAACGAGGGAATGAAAGTAGGCGCCTTCCTTCAATAATCGACATAGGTCAGAATGAGCCGCGCTGGCACTTGTAGTAATTGGGATTTCGGTAGATATTAGAAAATTTATATCTTCTCCCGCCAGCGACTCCGGAGCGTTTGGGCGGGCCAGATTAGTTTGTAACACAAACTGACATCTGGCCGATTGCGGGTAAGAGGCAATCACTGTTGAAAAAATGTCACCGCTGGCTTTGAAGGAACTGGGGAAAAGTCATATTTTCTTATTATGCTAGTGATGTTTCAGAATTTTGGCGAACTTAACATTCAAAAAACAATTTCAATTAACTGTCACTGCACATAAATAAGGCTGAGAGCTAGTTGGGCGAATCTGGTTGTAGAGTAAAACACTGCACAAACTTTCTGACCAGAAGTTTGCTCAGAGGTGTTTCATCAATTAAGGTATTAATCGGAAATAATGACCAAACATATCCTTATTATTCTAGTTGTATTTCTTCATTGTCAATGTGGCAAAAAGCGAGAAATTTTGCACGCAAAAAATAAGTATGATTTTGGAGTAATTTATGAATTGAAAATGGATTCAGATTCTGTCTATCACTTTTCAATGAGTCAAGCTTTCAAAAATGACAGCATTACGACTTTCACTGGAACTTTTTTTCTGCAAAATGACACGTTGGTATTTCCTCGACCATTCTATCCGTTTTCGGGAAGTACAGCAATAATTAAAAATGGATTCCTGGAATTTCTTGATTCGACAGAGCCATTTAAGCTTCAAATACTAAAACAGAATATCGTCGATAGAACAAAAGGCGATTCTCTAAGGATAAAGAATGTTTCGATCTTTACTTACATGCCAAAATTCTACGAGACAATATTTCCTAATGCAGTCCAATATGATTTAAATGATCAGGAGCTTATGGAAATTGAGAGTCTCCTAACGCAATGTATTCTTGAAAACAAGGGAGTGCTTTCGAGGCAATTAGATTCTTACGATAGACAGTATGTAGCAGTAATAAATCAGCAAAAAGAAAAAGAGGTTTGGGTCAATTGTGAATGCAAAAGAAAGTATGACACAGATAGCTATAAATACAGATTAGTAGATGTGGATGATGGGGGAGATTGTTATTTTCGTGTTAAAGTAAACCTAGATAAGCATAAATTTCATAGTTTTTCAGTGAATGGCGAGGCTTAAAGTAGGATAGCTCAATTGGTGCTCTCTAATGATTTAAATAGAAAATTTTCTCGCGGGAGGGTATGGACTATGATGCAAAAACATTTTTTCACCTTCTCCCTCGCGATCCCCTCTCACAAATAGGAGGGGTCGTGCGAGAGAAGGTGCAGCGCTAACCTTCCGTGCCGGAGCGGCTGGAAAGCCGCCCTTTCAAAGCCTGCATATCCTCACTAACCTTTGTGTCGAGAATTTTCGCATAAATCTGCGTCGTGCGAATGTTAGTATGTCCCAGCATTTTCGAGACACTTTCAATCGGAACGCCATTTTGCAGCGTCACAGTTGTGGCGAACGTATGCCTGGCTACGTGTGAGGTTAGAACTTTATCGATCCCGCAGAGCACGGCAATCTCTTTCAGGTAGTCATTCATTTTCTGATTGCTCGGCACTGGCAGTACGAGGCCACGAGATGCGCAGAGTGGATGATCTTTGTATCTGTCAATAATTTTAAGCGCTTCCGGCAATAGCGGAATGTGAGACTTGACATTCGTTTTCATCCGCTGGCTGAAAATCCATTGCTCACTGTCAATCCCTCGCGTTATCTGGCTTTTTTCTAGCTTCTGTACATCAGAGTAAGCCAGGCCGGTGAAACAACAAAAAAGAAAAGTATCCCGCACCTGGGCGAGCCGATCACTGGCGAACTCCTTGCTTGCCATTAAGTCCAGCTCAGCCCTGGTAAGAATCGCTTTATCAACCTTTTTAAACTTGCCTTTGAAATTCAGATACGGATCAAGATTCATCCAGCCATTCCCAAGGCAAATGTTAATAATCTTGCGAAACATCTTCATGTGCTTCACAACGGCATTATTGCCCATCTTGCGAACCGAGCGCAGATAGAATTCATAGTCTGCGATGAAAGCGAAATCGATGCGGCTGATGTCGAAATCGCTTGTGTTGAAGTGATCTTTCAGGAATGCCGCTGTGTGGCGTTCGAGCACTTTATAGCGGTTGAATGTTCCTATCGCATATTCCTGGCCGACCAATGCCTTCATTCGCTCGTTATGATCAGCGATCACTGTCTTCAATAATCGATGCTTAGGGCCGACGCCTAGAAATTTGTTTTTGATCGTTTCCGATGTGATCAATGCGCCGTCACGAACTAGGGCGGCGTGGGCGTCGAGTAGTTGCTGTTCTAAGTTGCCCAGATACGCATTGACAGATTTCACCGCCTCCTTTGCGCCTGTGACTCGTCCAGCTACCGCATTCCACCGGCTTGGCTCGCATTCACGCCCGGTCGTAAACTCCGCTCTTTTACTTTCAACCGTAATCCGTAAGTAAATCGGCACAGGCCCTTTTTGATAGTTTTTCGGCTTCTTCAAATAGAAAAGCAGACTGATCTTTGTTTTCATACCCTTTTTCAGGTTAAAAAGTTGAACAAAAGTAGTCTTGCAAGCCTAATCAGCACAAGATGTTTACGGCGTAAACAGGTTGTTAAACAATAAGTTACAGCGATTTTGGTGAGTAAAATTTGCAGATTCTTGAACTCACCGAATTACTCACCAAAAATTTGTGGAAAATTGAATATTTTGGCATAATCCGGCAAAGAAAAAAGCCTGCTAATCTATTGATTTGCAGGCTTTTGATGCTTTTTGTTACTTCTTCAAGTGATCCCGCTGGGATTCGAACCCAGGACCCATACATTAAAAGTGTATTGCTCTACCAGCTGAGCTACGGAATCTCGATGCCGACTTGCAGGAAACTCGCTTTTAACTTCGACCGGTGCCCTTCATGAAAAGTTAACAATCGGTGTCGTTTCGGGCGTTTTGTGTTTCTTGCGGCGCCGTATCATGGTGCAAAAGTACAATTGGGATTTTAGGAAACAAATTTTGAGAGGACTATTTTTTGCCCTGAAATGGCTTAAATCTCGCAATCGGCTGGGATTTAGAAATTTAAACACCTAAAAAAAATTAAAATTTTTTTGATTTCATCACCCGTTAATATACCGTTGCACACAGCGCAGGAGTTGCAAAGGATCAACGGATACGGCAGGGCCATCGCGGGCTGCAACGGGGTAGGGGGGCCAGGGGGCTTCCGGATATCAGCTACTTCCCGCCAGCTATCGTTTCAATGCTGCCGCATTTCAAGCCTCGCGCATCATGCCGCTTTCTGGTGCCATTTTTAACTGATCATTCATCCAAAAATCACCACCAGGCGTA
The DNA here is from genome assembly GCF_000382205.1 of Dyadobacter beijingensis DSM 21582. GTDB lineage: Bacteria > Bacteroidota > Bacteroidia > Cytophagales > Spirosomataceae > Dyadobacter > Dyadobacter beijingensis. The sequence continues at coordinate 1,189,248 of NZ_KB907788.1, read as the reverse complement.
TGGAAAGGGGCGGCAGGCCGGCCAAAAAGGAAGACCGGCGTTGGGCAAACGGGAAAGTCAGGTCTTTTTTCGACCGAGAGTTCGACTGGATTGCACTCCTGCTTATCACGCTTGTCATCCTGCTGAGCCTCGTTTTTTTCTGACCGTTTTTGTTACACATGCTTATGAAAACATTTTTATGTTACCTCACCTTCGCAGCCCTGCTCACGCTTTGCTACGTCGAACGGAACAGTGCCACCGAGGATAAAACCCGCGCCCGTGCGCAGGCGGCCCGGCGTGGCAGCCGCGGCGGAACGGTCTGGATCAGTCAGAACAGGCCGCTGGCGAAGCTCAGGCAGTAAGAACCGCGCATTAACCGCTTACAAGTATTATTCGCCCAGCTTTTCCTGACCCGCATGCGCCCTACCGGTTTCCTGACGCTCTTTTTCCTGCTCACCTGGAACGCGCGTGCGCAGATGCCCATTCTCACGCTCGAACATCTTACTACCAAAGAGGGGATGCCTTCCAACGACGTGTGGTGCCTCAACAAAGACCGCCGTGGCTTCCTCTGGATCGGCACCGGACGCAACCTTTGCCGCTACGACGGCTATAACTTCCTTCGACTCGATAGCCTCCAACTGGGTTATTGTTCGGGCGTTTCCACTGATTCTAAGGGCGACTTGTACACTTCGGTGGACACCCGCGGCATTGCGCGGATCGACCGGAACACCATGGAGGTCACCACGCTCGTGCATAACAATTACGACGACCAGGACACCGGTAACGACCTGCACGAGCAGGGGATGGTGGATTCGTACGACCAGATGTGGGTGTGCGATTATACCTCCGTGCAGCGCTACGACATCGCCCGGAAAAAGCTGCACCGATATACTTTCAAAGGTCCGGCCAATGGAGGGGACGTGTACCAGTACGCCAGTTTTTTCGAGGACCGCCAACGTGTATTGTGGATCGTTTCAGAGCTCGGGCTCTACTATTATGACCGTCGCGCCGACCGCCTCGTATGCGTACTCGGGCAGGACGCCATTTATCCTGAAAACCGCATACACATCCGTCTGAGCCGCGGTTCGCAGGATGCTGCGGGTGATCTGTGGATTGGCGGCTACGAATATGGTCTGGTGAAGTATTCGCCTGTTAACCATCGTTTTGAAGTTCGGAAGGCGGGTTTTGAACATAACAATGTCGTATGCGCGCGTGAGTCGTGGGATGAGAACGGGCGGAGAGTGATATTTGTCGGGACCAACGATGGTGTCAGTCTGTATCACCCTGGTAGTCAGGTTTTCTATCACCTGCCCGAGTTCTACAATCGTGGTATCCGGGTGAAGGATATGTATGACGACAAGGCCAATGGCATTCTCTGGATCGGGACGAATGAGGGGATTTTCAAATACCGGTACCGGAACGCCGGCATTCGTACGGTGGCCATTCCGGCCGATGTGGTGCGGCGGCCGGTGCAGGTAACCAGTATCCAGCCAGCGGGCGACGGGAATTATTGGCTGGGACTGTCGCATTCGGGGGTGCTGCATTGGAAACCGGCGGAAGGCGTTTTTAAACTGCATCCTTACGGACAGGAAGAGGCTTTTGTTGACAAGGTCCGGGTGATTGATAATCAGGCATATGTGTTTACCGACAAGGGGGTTTTTACGGGAAATAACGCCTCCGGTCGCTTTGAGCCGTGGTATTCGGGAACGAAGCTTTTCCGCAATACCGACTTCCGGGATGGTTTGCTCGATAAAAAGGGCAGGTTATGGATAGCCAACCTCAACGAAGGCCTTAAAGTGATCGACCCGGCGACGGGCCGCGAGCTGCATTTGTGGGAAACGGTGAAGGGGCGTAAACTGGTGAATCAGAGCTATATCAAAGCGATGCGTGAAACGCCCGACGGCCGGATCTGGATCGCCACCTGCTCGCGGGGATTGTTTTTTTACGACGAACAGAATGCGACATTTATCAATATCGAGGACCTGCCCGCCAACAAGGGCCGGCGGCTGGGCGGCGAATGTATCAATGCCATTCAGGTAGCGCCGGACGGCGCCGTGCTGGTAGCGAGCTGGGGCGGCGTATCCAAAGTGGCACCCGATGGCCGCATTACCGATTCCTTCGATTTTCAATCTGCTTCCCTTAAAGACACCTATTGCTCCAACATCGCCGAAACCCCCGACGGTCGCCTGTGGTTCAGTACCAACGAGGGCGTGCATATTGCCGACCCGAAAACGCGCGCTATCCGCTATCTGACGACGATCGAAGGGCTCCGGAGCAATGCACCGGTGGGTTTCTACTATCATTCACCGGGCGAATTATTGTTAGGGTATGTCAATATGATCAATGTGCTGGATATTGATCTCCTGGGCGGGAATGTGCGCTCGCCGCGTATTGCGCTGGCGTCGGTGGAGGTGAAGGGCAAAAAGGTTTTCCGCAATGCAGGCCGGGAAATCGTGTTGGAACCAGACGAAAATTCCGTCAATTTCAGCTTCACGACACTGAATTTCGAGCCGGCTTCCCAGAATGCTTACAGCTACCAGCTGGAAGGGTACGATAAACACTGGATCGACCTCGGCAATGCCCATACCGTATCGTTCGCGAACCTGCCCGCGCGCTCGTACACGCTGCTCGTGCGGAGTACCAATGCATCGGGTGTCGTCAGCAAGGACCCTTTGGTGGTCAGGCTCACGATCCGGCCGTATTTTACGAGTACCTGGTTTTTCAGGGTGCTCATCGGGCTTACGATCGCCGGGCTCATCGTGGCCATGATGCGCTGGCGGGTGCGCACGCTTCATGAGCGCGACCGTCTCGACCTCCAGATCACCGAATGGAAGCTGAAAGCCCTGCAATCGCAGATGAACCCCCATTTCTTGTTCAATTCATTGAATTCCGTACAGAATTACCTGCTCACCAACCGGGGCGTGGAAGGGGCGAAGTATTTGTCCAAATTCTCTAAACTCGTGCGGCAGATCATGGAAAACTCTAATTACCAGTACCTGTCGTTCGAAAAGATCATCGATACATTGAAACTGTATGTCGAGATCGAATCCTTCCGGTTCAACCACGAATTTACCTACGTTTTTGATATTGAAGAAAATGACGTGCTGCTGGACGCACAGCTGCCGCCCATGCTTTTGCAGCCCTACGTCGAGAATGCGATATGGCACGGGCTGATGCCCAAGGAAGGGGATAAGAATTTGACGATCAGGGCATTATTGAAGGATCGTCATATTGTGTGTACGATTCAGGACAATGGCGTGGGGCGCGACTTTTCGCCGCGTACGGAAGGGCACATTTCGAGGGGCCAGGAGATGACGCGCGGCATCTTCGAGGCGCTGCGGCAGAAGGACAGCGAGGCGAAAATCGAGCTGATCGACCTATTTGACAACGAAAAAAAGCCGGCCGGAACGCTGGTAAAAATGATAATCCCGATCGAAAACGTATGAGCCAGGCCCTACGCGCCGTCATTATCGACGACGAAACCAACGCCCGCGAGGCATTGTCCAATCTGATCCGCATTGTGAGCCCCGAAGTCGTGATCTGCGGCGAGGCGCGAAATGCCGACGCGGGCACCGAGCTGATCCGCAGAGAGCGGCCCAATCTCATTTTTCTCGATATTCAAATGCCCGGTAAAAGCGGATTCGATTTGCTTTCCGGCTTCGAAAAAGTGGATTTCGGCGTTATTTTTACTACTGCTTACCAGGAATACGCCATCCGCGCATTCCGTTTCAGCGCGATCGATTATCTGCTTAAACCCATCGATCCGGACGAGCTGCAAACCGCCATCGAAAAGTACCGCGAGCGGGTAGGGAGCGTAAACCCCGAGCAGCTGCGGATCTTGCAGGAGCAGCTCGATCCTGCGCGCACGCCCAGGCTCGTGGAGCGAAAACGTAATGACAATCAGCGCATTGCATTGCCTACGGCCGAGGGTATCCACTTTGTGCAAATGACGGAGATCATCCAATGTGAATCGCTGGGCTCGTATACCAAATTCCATCTTGTGAAGGGGCCGGCCATCGTCGTGTCGCGGCTGCTCAAAGAGTATGAGGAGATCCTGGACCATTACTATTTCTTCTGTGTACATCAATCCAACATCATCAACCTCGAACATATCAAACGGTACGTAAAAGGCGACGGCGGGCAGGTCTGGATGAGCGATAATACGGAGATCGAAGTATCGCGGCGGCGAAAAGACGAATTCCTCGCACTGCTGTCCGATTTCTACGTCAATTCAGGAAAGCTGAAATAACCGCCCGGCATTAACACTTGTGGCACCGTTGCAGCAAAGTCGTTCGCGCAGAACGCGACGATCAGCGGGTCCGTGCGCACATCGGATGGCGAGCCGGTGGAGCTCGTGACCGTTAACGTGAAAGGCACGGCCAAAGGCGCTTTGACCGACCGCAACGGAAAATACCCGATCAGAAACGTATAGCCCGGCCTGCACCGGCTCGTAGCCACATTTATCGGTCTTGAAAAGCAGGAGCAGACCATTGAAGTAGTGGCCGGTGGCCAGGTTTCGGTGGATTTCAGCCTTAAAGAAAGCGCGGCGCAGTTGCAGGAGGAGATCGTTTCGGGCCGCAACCTGAACTGCGAAAATGTGATCGTCGCCAAAATCCCCTTGAAAAAACTGGAAAACCCGCAGGTATACGGCACGGTTTCATCCGAAATCATGAAGCAGCAGGCCATCACCAGCTACGACGACGCCCTGCGCAATGTGCCCGGCATTTCCCGCACCTGGGAGAGTACCGGTCGGGGCGGGGACGGGGCTTCGTACTTCGCATTGCGGGGTATCGAGGCGCAGCCATTGCTTTATAACGGCCTTCCCGGCATCACCAGCGGCAATCCTACATCGGTTACTGGTCGGTGAACGCCCAGAAGCCCCGCAATTCCGCACTCAGCGTCGCGTATCAGTTTTAGGTTAAACGATTGACATTCAGGGCCCGGGTGCAAAGCGCTGCATCCGGGCCCTGTTATTTTGAAATTTTTTTTCCGAATGCCGATAAGGTCGGGGCGGGGAAGGTATTAACAGACGATTACAAGCCGCGATCAACAGTCTGTTACAACCCAACTCAACTCAACTCTTTCTCAACCTATGAAGGCATCGATCAAAAAGAATTATCGTACGCTGACCGACCTGGTCAAGGCCTGCCAAAACAACGATCCACGCGCACAGACGCTGTTCTATAACCGTTTCCGCAGCGAGCTCATGCGCATTTGCAACCGCTTCGCCCGCACGCGCATGGAGGCTGAGGACATTTACCAGGAGTCATTTGTCAAAATCTTCCGGCATATCCACGACGTCCAGAATATCGAATCGATCGAATCCTGGATGCGGTCTGTCGTAACGCGGACGGCCATTAATTACTATCACCGCACCACCAAAAAAGAAATACATAACCATTCGATGGACGTTGCGCCGCTGGATTTCGAATCCAATGACCATATTTCGATGGTCGACCGGCTCGGGATGGGCATCATCAGCGAAATGATTTCGCAATTGCCCGATGGCTATAAAAAGATCGTGAACCTGCATTTGATCGACGGATACTCGCATATCGAAATCGCAGAAACCCTCTCGATTACGGATAGTACTTCACGTTCGCAGCTCTTGCGCGGTCGCAACCTGCTCATGAAAAAACTGCGCAAATACGGTATTTCAGGCTACGAAATGCCCTGATTTCAAGCTGCTGCAACGGGATCGTCGGCACCTGTCAACGCCTTTTGTATGCGGCCAACGAGCTGGCTGAGCGGCTCGCTCCGGTGCTTGTGCGTGCAGGCGTACCAATGCCGCGTACCGATGTCCGAACGGAATGGGAGCGTCGTGAGCCCGCCGGCACCCAGGTACTGGCGCGCGGCCCACTCGGCCATGACGGTAATGCCCATTCCGAAACGCACCATTTCCACGATCGCCTCGGTCATGGGAATGTAAATGATCTTCTTCGGCGACAAATGTGCCACGAGGTCTTCCGAAAGCAGGTTGCTCTCGCGGGGGATCTGGAATGCGACGAGCGTTTCGGAATGGACGTCTTCGAAGTCCAACGGCGTGTTCCGCAGCGCCAGCGGGTGTTTGTCGGACAGTACCGCCACCATCCGGTCTTCAAAAAGCGGCTCGAAATGCAGGCTGGCATTGTTGCTCGTGCCGTACACGAGTGCCAGTTCCAGCTTACCCGCTTCGAGGTATTCCATCGGCCGTCGGGTCGCTTCGGCAACGATCTGGATGTCGATGCCCGGATAGTCGCCCTGAAAGCCGGTGAGCATGCGGGGTAGCCAGTGGTAGCAGGTGTAGCATTCCGTACTGATCCGGATCGTCTGTTTCCGGCCTTCCCGCATTTCTTTCAATTCCGCTTCCAGCTCGCGGATGACCGGCAACACCTTCTGCGAACTCGCCACCACGCGCTGCCCGGCGTCGTTCAAAACCAGCTTTTTGCCGATGCGGTTGAACAGCTTCACGCCGCTGGCCGCTTCCAGGTCGCGGATCTGGTGGCTCAATGCCGATTGCGTCAGGTTCAGCTTTTCGGCTGCGCGGGTTACCGAGCCTTCGCTGGTGATTTTTTCAATAATATAGAGATGTTGGAGTGTTAGCATTTGTATGAGTAATTTTCATTGATATGATAAAAATAAATCATTTTTCTCATATATCAATTGGGACTACTTTTGCCATGTACTAAAAAACAACAGCACATGAAACTTCGGAGATTATCCTGGGCAGGCCTGCTAATAGAATCCAGCGGCCAGATATTATTGATAGATGCGGTTGAGAATTACCAGCGCGGAGCGGGTATTGGTCCTGACAGTCCCGTTCAGTTCGCCGGGAATACCCAGGCGGATGTTGTACTGGTAACGCATTTGCATTCAGATCATTATGATGCCGATGCAATCAAGGCGGTACTGAAACCGGGCGGCGCGTTCGTCGTATCGGAGGAAATCGCGGCCGAGGTGACGGCCGATGGTTTTGAACCGGTGAGCCTCGCTTTGGGCGGGAGTCTTTCGGTCGGGAATTTTACCATTACGCCGGTGTATGCGATGGACGGCGTGGGCGACAAGCAGGTTTCCTGGGTGATCGAAGCCGACGGACAGCGTATCCTGCACGGCGGCGATACGATGTGGCATAACCAGTTCTGGGCGCTGGGCAAAGCCTGGGACCACTTCGACGCGATATTTCTGCCGGTAAATGGGGCCGTGGTGAACATCCCGCGCGTTTCGCCCACGCTCATACCCATTACGCTCACGCCCATCCAGGCGGTGACGGTAGCGCGCTTGCTGCACGCGGACGTACTCGTGCCGATCCACTACGGGTTTCACAAGGAAGGCATCTACCACCAATTTCCGCAAATGGAAGAGGAAGTTGACCGCGAATCCGCGGCACAGCAGGTGAAAGTACAATGGGTAGAGCCGGGAAATGAGGTGATATTGGCCTGAATAGCCTGCCGGATTTTTGCCGGGAACAGACTTTTTGAGCACTTTGTTGTTCTTGTCCAAACACATCGATCAACAAATTGCTCATGAAACAATTAAGTCTTTTCGGTTCACAGGAAGCATTGCAGTTCCCGGAAGACCTGCTCGGATACTACCCGGGATTTGTGCCGGCTGGTGAAAGCAACGTATTGATTCACAAATGGGTATCGGAGGTTCGCTGGCGGCAGCAGTCTATGCAGATGTACGGCAGGGAGGTCATCGCGCCGCGGCTGATGGCCTGGTTTGGGGATGCGGATAAAGCTTATACCTTTTCCGGGACGCGTTTCGAACCTTACGCGTGGACGCCCGAGCTGGCCGATCTCAGGACGCGCATTGAAGCGAAAACCGGTTTTACATTCAACAGCGTGCTGCTCAATTACTACCGCGACGGTAACGATTCCGTGGCCTGGCATGGCGACAATGAGCACGAGCTTGGCCGCAATCCGGTGATCGCCTCGGTAAGCCTGGGGCAGGAGCGGCGGTTCGAGTTCCGGTACCGGCCCGACCACAGCCGCAAATACGGCCTCACGCTCGAAAATGGCTCATTGCTGATCATGAAGGGCGATTTGCAGCATACCTGGGAACATCGTGTACCCAAATCGAAGACGCAGACCGGTGCGCGGATTAACCTGACGTTCAGGACAATCCGAAAATAGCGATCTTTTGTTTGTAGGGATTTTGATGAAATTGGTTACAAAAATTGTGTGCAGATTCCAACGATAATAGGGGATGCAGAATCTATGTAACCGAAACCAACTTCATTTTTAGCCCATGAAAACAACCCGCTTACTCCTCGCGCTGCTGCTATGCTGGACCATCACAGCCTGCCAGAATGATACCGCCGAACCGCTCGACAGCAATGGAAGAAGGGCGGCAAAAGAAAACAATGGTCTCGTCGGTAAATGGAAGATCGTCGAATACCTGGCTGATCCCGGAGACGGGAGCGGCAAGTACCAGGCTGTGACAGGGGAGAGCGGACATATCATTGAATTCAAGGAAAACGGTGAGTTTGTGGAAACAAAAGGCCTCGCGCAGTCGTCTACGCCAATGTTCAATGCGTACAAGGTTCTCGAAGGCAACAAGATCGAGATGATTCCGATCGACAAAAATGCGCCGTCGCACACCTGGTACTATTCGGAACTGTCGGCCGGCAAACTGACGTTGGGCTATGGCTGCATCGAAGCCTGCTCGGGTAAGTATGTGGCAGTAGAATAGCCATTTGGCTGCCGCCGGTACATTCAAACCTTCATTTTGAAAACCTTCAATCGGGCTGGATCATTTCCAGTCCGATTTTTTTGTAGTACAATTTTATTGTTAATCTATCAATAAGAAAGGGTACTATTCTACTGTAAATGCTTAGTGTGCTCGAACACATTTTGATGTTTTTTCTTGTTTATCTCGGTGACACTGATAATTTTGGTGTGGTTAGAATTCTAACGAATTTATTCTACTCTTAACTCTTTAACCAATTTGAAAATCTATGAAACCGAGATTTACCCAAATTCTGTTTCGAACGGCTGCCGTGGCGTCACTCGCCATGCCGCTGACGGGCCCGCCCCATGCCGATGCGCGCCCGTTACCAACAAGCGGTCCGGGCAAAATCGCCCACCATCCGTCCGGCCAGCTCACGATCGGCCAGAAGACACCGCGTACCGCCGGGCCTGTGAAAGGCAAGGTGGTTGACAGCAAGGGCGTAGCGCTCATTGGCGTGAATATCGTCGTGCAGGGGACGACCATCGGCACGCAGACGGACGTGGAAGGGCAGTTTACCATCAATACCAATGGTGCCGACGACGTGCTGGTAGCCAGTTTTATCGGCTTCAAATCGCAGAGCATTGCGGTGCAGAACCGTTCGGTCATCGACATTACCCTGGTGGAAGATGTGTCGAGTCTCGACGAGGTGGTCGTGACGGGCTATTCGAGCCGGTCGAAGTCGGAGCTTGTGAGCTCGGTGTCGGTGATCAAGGGCTCGGAGTTGCAGACGGTGACGAGCAACAACACCGCCACACTGCTTCAGGGGCGTGCGGCGGGCGTGGTGGTATCGAGCGCGAGCGGCGCGCCGGGGACGGAGCCGAGCGTGCGTGTACGGGGTACCGGTTCCATTACGGCCGGTGCGGAGCCGTTGTATGTGATCGACGGGCTCATCGGCGGTACCGCCAACCCGAACGACATTGCCTCTATTTCCATCCTGAAAGACGCGGCAGCGACGGGCTTGTACGGCTCGCGGGCGTCCAATGGCGTCGTCGTGATCACGACCAAGAGCGGGAAATCCGGCAAAACGCAGATCAATTACAATGGCTCTGTGGGCGTCAGCCGGGTGCTTCGGGGCAATTTTGAGGTCATGAATGGCCAGGAATTGTGGGATTTTACCAACTACATGTACCAGAACGATTATAATGCGAAGCGCGCCAACTACATTACCCAGCTAAGCGCTTCCACGCCGAATCCCACGGACGCGCAGATCAACGCCTATCTTACCGCCAATGGTTTTCCAACGGCCTACGGGGGTTATCAAAGCAGGTTCCTGCCGGCCACGCCCGGCAATACCGACTGGCTCGATAAAACCTTCCAGAGCGGTATCACGCATAACCACGCATTATCGATGTCGGGGGGCAGCGACCGGACGCGCTTTCATTTCGGAGCCAATTATTACAACGAGGAGGGCGTGATCCTGAAAACGGGCTACGAGAATGTGAACTTCCGCGCGAATATCGAACACAACCTGAACGACAAAGTGAAAGTCACTGCCCGCGTCAATACTTTTTTTAACAACCGGCAGAATGACCAGGGGTATCTCTATCAGGGTTATATTAATTTGCCCTGGGATAATCCGTATAATGCCGACGGTTCTTACCGGTATGTGGATGCCAACACCACCGACTGGTACGGCCGCGACCGCAATAACTTCCTGTTCAATAACCAGTACAACTTCAACCAGAACCGCGGATCGGGCATTCAGGGAGATTTTAAACTGGAATACAATATCCTCGACTGGCTGACTTTCTCGACCTCCAACCGATATTCGATTACCAACACGCGTACCGAGTCGAATGTGGATGCGCGGACGCCGACGGGAAAATCGTACAATGGCTCGCTGACTAACACCTATGAATATGCCAACAGCTTCATTACCTCCAACCTGCTGAATGCAAACCGGTCGTTCGGCGCGCATACCTTTAATGCGATCCTCGGTGCGGAGTTCCAGGGCAACAAAACCGACGGTATGGGCGGGACCGGTCAGGGGATTTTTCCGTCGCTCGACATCCTGAATGTGACCGCGACCCCGACGTCGCTCACCGGTTATAAAACGAAGAATGCATTTGCTTCGGCCTTTATCAATGTCGATTACGACCTGCATAACAAGTATTTCGCCACGGCGTCGTTCCGCCGCGACGGCTCTTCGCGCTTCGGTAAGGACAATCGCTACGGTAATTTCTACTCTGTGGGGGCTGCCTGGAATATTTCCGGCGAAGAGTTTTTCGGTTCTTTGAAGGACAAGATCCATTTGTTCAAAGTCCGCACGAGCTATGGAACAACGGGTAATGCCAACATCGGCGATTTTGTCGCACAGGATTTGTACGATTTCAATGCGCAATATGCAGGCCTGCCAGCCGGTTTTCCGGCCCGTAAAGCCAATCCCAACCTGACCTGGGAGAAGGCTTACACCTACGACGCGGGCATTAATATCGGTTTTTTCAACCGCATCGACCTTGTGATCGATTTGTACAACCGCCTGAATAAGGATGTTTTGCAAAATGTGCCGCTGGAAGCGACGACAGGTTTTACCACGCAGATACAGAATATCGGTTCGGTCCGTAACCGCGGTATCGATTTGGAAATCACTTCGAAGAACGTCCGCGGCGCATTCAACTGGGAGACGAGCCTCAACTTCTCGATAAACCGCAACAAGGTGCTGGCGCTGAACAAAAACGAGCCGATCGAAAGTGGCAACCAGCGCATCGAGGTGGGTAAAGAGCTTGGATCGTGGTATATGCGCAAATGGATGGGCGTGGACCCGGCCAATGGCGACCCGCTCTGGCTGCTGCAAACGAAGGATGCCTCGGGGAATATGGTCGAGACGACGACCAATGTGTACAACAGCGCCTCACGCGTGTACGTGGGCTCGCGCAACCCCAAATTCACGGGCGGTATCACCAATACATTCAAATACGGCGGGGTAACACTCTCGGCATTCTTCACGTTCGTGTCCGGCAACAAGGTATACATTTACAACCGCGAGCTGTTCGACGACGACGGCGCTTACCCGACCTACAACAAAATGCGCTTGCAGGATGGCTGGACGCGCTGGGAGAAGGAGGGCGACGTGGCCACGCATCCGAAAGCGGTGGTCAACGGCAATAAAAACTCGAACAAGACTTCGTCGCGTTACCTCGAAGACGGCAGCTACCTGCGCCTGCGCAACGTGCGTTTGAGCTACGACATTCCCAAAACTTTCACGGAACGACTGCATATCAGCGGTTTGTCGGTATTTGCCAGCGGCGATAACCTCATTACGTGGACCAAATTCTCCGGCGTTGACCCCGAAGTCGATCTCAGCAACGGTACCAACAGCTCGCGCTATCCGAGCAGCAAGAAGCTCATGTTCGGTGTAAACCTTAATTTCTAAGCCATTCCATGAAACGATATATTCATTCCACTACACTGGCCGCATTGCTGTGCGGCGCGCTGCTCACGGGCTGCTCCGACGAGCTCACGATCACGCCTTACGACGGCCTTACGTCCACGCAGGTGGTCAACACGCCCGAGGGGCTCAAAGCGGCCACATTGGGCAACTACGCTATTTTGAAGGACGGGAACTACATCCGTTCGTACCATATGATGTCGGAATTTCCGTCGGACAACGTGTCGCTGAGCGGTACCACATCCGATCCGCTGTATTTTTCCTACAATTATAACCACATCAAAACCAGTGCATTGGCTACGAATTTTTATACCAAATCGTACCAGGCCATTTACGGCACCAATGTCATTATCGAGCTCTTGAAGGAAGGTCAATCGGCGGAGCTGGACCAGGTTTTGGGCGAAAACTATTTCCTGCGTGCATTGCTGCATTTCCACCTCGCGAACGTGTTCGCACGCCCGTATGCGCCCGATGCCGGCGCGTCCCCGGGCGTAATCCTCGTAAAAGCTACCGCGCAGCCGGCCGAAAAGCCGACCCGCGGCACTGTGAAGGACGTCTATGCGGCCATTATCCAGGACCTCGAAAAGTCGGTAAGCCTGATGACGGTAGCCAAAAACAACAACTTTGCTTCCAAAGAGGTGGCGTACGCGATGCTGAGCCGCATTTACCTGTATATGGAAAACAATGCGAAGGCGATCGAGTATGCCAACAAGGTGATCGGCTCGAACCGCTATTCGCTCGTTTCGACGGCCAACCTGGCCAAATACTACACCACCGTGCCCGAGTCGAACACCGAAACGATCTTCGCCGTGCGGCATACGGTGAAGGATAACCGCGGATACTCGGCCATTGGCGCCATGTATTTGTCGGATGGGGAAGGCTGGGGCGAAATGTATGCGTCGGAGAAATACCGCAAGCTGATCGACAAATTCCCGAACGACAAGCGCCGCGACTACATCATTCCGGTTTACGAAAAGAATGCCGACGGTTCCATTAAGACCGACGCGGCAGGCAACAAGGTGCTGGCGGCGCGGAATGGGTATCCGAAGTATTATATCAACAAATTTTCCTACCAGGAAGGCTACCCGATGCTGAGCTCGCCCGTGTTTTTCCGCCTTGCCGAAATGTACCTCATCCGCGCCGAAGCCAATGCGAAGCTGGGCAAAAACGCGGAAGCGCTGGACGACGTCAACCTGATCCGTAAACGGGCGGGATTGGCCGGAAACGAACTTTTCTCGGCTGGCAATATGATGGGTTACACGAGCGTACTTGACGTGGTACTGGAAGAATCCCACCTCGAATTCGCGTGGGAAGGGCTGCGGAAGCATGATGTATTCCGTAACAAACGTACGATGGAACGCAACTATCCCGGCACGCATTTGCTGGCCGGCGCGGTGAAGCAGGAGATCCCGTACACCCACCCGCGCTTGGTACATTTCTTCCCGGAAGCAGAGACGGTGCTCAACCCGTCGTTGGTACAGAATCCCGAATAGCGTCTCCGGTTTGATAGGCTCATTTTTGAAAAGTCCCGTGTTTTCGCGGGGCTTTTTTTATTCCAACCATTCAATCGGAGCAATGGTCATTCAATCGTGTAAAATGATTAACTTTAAGTCAATCAGCTATTTGAATTATGAAGATCAAACGCATTCTTCCGATCCTGTTTTTCAGCATACTGGCGGCGGGTTCAATGTCCTGTTCCGACGACGTCACTTTGGCGAACGAGCAGGAGGTTTATTTCGAAGTGCATTACTCCAACCAGGCGTGGGGCAAGCAGTTCAGGGGTTTTCTGATCGACAAGGAAGGGCAGGTGCGGACTTACGATATGCCGGCCGGCTGGAATGATGCCGACGTGAAACCGACATTTACGAAAGATGAAATGGAGGGGAATCTTTCCAAAACAAAGATTTCATCGACCAAAATCGCTTCCGCGGAGCTGGACAAAAATATCAGCGCAGCCCAAAAAATAACGGGTGATAATTTCTCGAAGCCGGTCAACGGCGGTGCCGATATGGGACTGGTACGATTCTACGCCTACTCGTACGACGCAAACAACAGAACCTACCGGTCGGTACTGCTCCGGCAGACCGGCGATGTGATCATCAACAACCTCGATACCAATGCAAAAGAGGTGGCGGATTGGCTGACGAAGGTGGTGGATGATGTATATTGAAAGTCGGAAGGTTAGTCAATTGAAAGCATCAAAAAAAGGGGCTGCACATATGCGCAGCCCCTTTTTCATTGTCCTGAAATGGCGGTTAAGGTTTGAAAACCGACAACCGGTAATTGACTTTGTCGTTGCTGATCAGCACCTGGTAAATGCCGGCGGGCAGCTTGCCGAGCTGGATGTTAAGCCTGCCGTTTTGCAGTGTAGCCCCGTCTTTCACGATCACCGTCTGGCCCGAGTTGTTGATCACCTTCGCATTCACCCAGCCGCTTTTGACATTCGGCAGCTCGATATTCAGCGCCGATTGGACCGGGTTAGGGTAGAAGCGGATGTTGCCGGCTGTCGGCGCGTCGATCGCGATAATGCGGCTGTACGCATATTTACCATCGAAATCCACCTGTTTCAGGCGATAGTAGGTAATGCCTTTACTGAAATCGACGTCGGTGAACGAGTAGTCGTTCGTCGAGGACATCGTGCCTGCGCCTTTCACGCGGCCTGATTCCACGAAGTTTTTACCATTCACACTTTCTTCCACGGCAAAGTAGTCGTTGTTCGTTTCCGAGCTGGTCGTCCATTGCAGGACATTGCCTTCCGTGGTATGCTTGCCTTCGAAGCGCACGAGCGTAACGGGCAATGCGGCTCCCGGAGGTGCATTCGACAAGCCGAACCCGGAGAAGCCCGTATTGAATGTGGATGTGAACGCATAATCGCCGGCAAATGCAGGGCTCGTCACGACCGCCACCAGGGCCGTATTCGCCGCGTCGCTCGTAGCGATGCCGTCGGGGCTTTTACCCATCGACAGCACGTTGGCCGGGGTAAAGGTGGTCAGCTCGGAGGCTTTGTAGTAGATCGTGATCTCGTACTCGCCGTTCGGGTTGTTGTTGGTTGGTGTTACCTTGTAGGTTTTGTTCGAAACCTGGTAGTTGTTCAGCCAGGGGACACCGTTGTTGCCCGCGCGGTCGATCGCCACTGTCGTACAGCCGTAATCGTGCGCGCTCAGGTTTTTGATCTTCGCCAGGAGGTCGCCCGTAGCAGGATCGTAGAAAACAGCCGTTTCGTTGGGTCCGAGGTATTCCTGCGCGGCGTTGGCGGTATTTACGGCTGAGGCGATCTGGGTTGAGTTGGTGGCTTCGACTTTGATGTTGTCGAGTCCCCACCAGCCCTGGTTCGTTCCTACATAATGGAAGCGCACCTTCATACCCACATTGGCATACTGGTCCGGAATGTTCAGGCTCACATTATCGGCCGTGTAGGTAAGAATATTGCCTTTCTGGCCCGTGGCATCGTTTTGTGTGAGCAGCGTATGCCATGCCGAGCCATCCCAAACATCCACCGTGCCGGTAGCAATTGCGATATCATTCGTCCTTGGCAGCCATGCCTGGCCAAATTTCAATACGATGTTCTTCTTGCCCGAGGTATTGATAGCCGGCGATTCGATGATTTCGTCGAAGTTGTAAAACTGGCCGTTTGTAATATTGGTTTGGACAAACATGAAAGAAGAACCTTCGGCATCCAGCGCCGCGTTGCTAAACTTGACAACTTGAAAAGTATGGAAGTCGTTACCCCCGTTGATGATGTTCCATCCCTGCGTTCCGTTGTTGAAGTCGGAAGTAAGCAATGTTTCCGTGTAATTTCCAGGTGTAAGATCATCGTCGATAATGGTGATCTGATGGGTCTGGAAACCGCTGGCGGCGTATCCGTTACCGCCATTCGCATTGAGGCTGTACGACAGGTCAATCGTTTCATCGCCCTCCACATAGGCATCATTGTAAATCCGAACCGTCACATTTTGCGAGAGCTGGCCCGTTTGCAATGTCACGAATGACGGCGAAATCGTATAGTCGGCGGTAGCGCCCTGCTTGGCAGTGCCGGCAGGCGCATTGAAGGTAACGGTGACCGGCTGGGTCGGTGCCTTGTCAATTGCTACGGTCACGACCTTGTCCACGTAATCCAGGCATCCTGCGGGTGTGATGGCTTCGCCCTCGTTGACGGAAGAGCCCGTAGCTGCGAAATGGACAGCCGGCGTGACGGCGCAGGAGTAAACGCGGAAATCATCGATGTACCATCCTTCGAAACCGCCGCAGCCATCGGTCCCCAGCTCAAAGCGAAACTTGATGTTACCGCCCGCGGCAAGTCCGAGCGCCGTAAGGTTGATCTGGCTCTGGCCCCAGTTCCCGAATACCGAGCCCTGGTCGTTACCGGTGAATGCCGGTTGCGATTGCATGGGGTTATCGTTCCCCGCAGAAGCGTAATTGATGAAATTGTTGTAAGGGTTCGCGGTAAATGCAGATGCTGGCAGTAATGTCCATGCTCCTCCGTTGAGCTGGTACTTCACGTTGCCGCCATCCCAGGTTTCTTCGATATTTACATAGTGGTCGAAAGCCAGGTTCAGGTTGCCCGCTGTACCCGCCGGGATGTTAATCAGCGGACTTTCCAGGCGGATGATGCCTGCCTGGTTGTTGGCACCGCAATCTCCGCCGGTGTAGTTAATACCGAATGCCACTTTTCCGGCACGTCCGGCAGGGGCATTAGAGGATACCCACTGGCGTGCAAACCAGGTTGCGGATGCTGTCTGAAACGAGGTAGTGAACCCGCCCAGGCCCGCGTCAAAATTCTCGGAAAAGATGGCCAGGCCCGGATTGGCGCCTTCGCACAATGCAGGTGCGGGTTTCAGAACCGTATAGAAAACACAGCCTGGTGCAGCACGCATTTCCACCGCCGCAATGGTTTTGGTTACTTCAAGCACATCGTTCTCGGTGATAGACTGGCCGGACGAAGCTGGTGCGCCGTTGGCAGTCGATAAGGCGAGCAGGTCTGCACCTACGAGCGAGCCGGCAGCGGCTTCGAGGATATCAGCCTGGGCAGTGAAGTCCGTTGTGGACGTCATGTATGCCGACTGTGCCCGCCAGAAGATGTGGGCTGCTTTTGTAAGGCCTATGCCGTTGATCGTCTGGCCATTGTAAGTGCCGCCGTCGACGAGCAGTGCATAAGCGTGGTTCAGAACCCCGCTGTTGGTGTGTACGCCGCCGTTGTCACTCGCTGCGCACCAGTATTGCGGGTCGGAAACCTTACCCGGCTGGCCAAGACATGTCGGGTCCCACATATCGCGTTGCAGGCCGCCTGCCGCGGTAATCTTTTCACCGATAATCCAGCGTTGAGAGCTGGCGCAGCCCGTCCGTAACGCAGCCGATTCGCCTTCATCCATATATCCGTTCAGCAGGTCGACCGTTTCTCCCCAGATGTCGGAGAACGACTCGTTGAGCGCGCCCGGCTGCCATGCGTAGACGAGGTCGTTGGTGTATTGGGTGTAGGCGTGACCCCATTCGTGTGCTACCACGTCGTCGGTCGCAATATTGGTACAATAGTTGGCACTGATACCATCCCAGTTCGCATTAGGGCATTGGATACCGGTTTTGTTGTTGATCGTGATCATCTGGGCGTCGGCGCCGTTATAGGAAGTTCGGCCAAACGCGTTTTTCATAAGGTTGTAGATGAATCCGGAAGTTTCTACTTCGGAACGCTGCCAAACATCGAGTGTACCGGGAAATGTGTCGCCCTCGCTCCACTTTAGGTTGGCCAGGCTAATGGAGTTCTCGTAAAGTTTGCGGCTGATCTGGTGCGTACCGGTAAACTGGTCTACTATCTGGCCGCTGTGCGCATCCACAAATACAAACTCCCTGACGCCGGAGTCGTTGCGTACCTCCACCTTGTACACGAGCAGCTTAGCCCCCATAAAACCTTGTATGAGGCCTTTCTGGTAGATGTAAATGGAACTTTTGACTGCCGACAAGGTATTCGTCGCTTCGATGTGCTGCGACTCTACCTGCCGCACCGCGATCGACTCGGCCTCATGCTGGGCGAGTGTGGGGCTGGGATTTACCTTGATGTCGGAAATGTAGTTGCCGTTCAGCGAGGTAAGTGCCTTGCCTTTGTTGTAATGGAATTTCATCTGACCGTCGTATACCGGTACACCCTTATACGTCTGTTCCAGCGTAATGTTGTCCAGGCCGTACACGTCGGTTTCCTGGGCACGCAATCTGAATTCATCCTGGCCTGCGCGTAGGCCGAAAAGTCCTTTGTTTTCAGATACGAAGTTCATCGACTTCTGTAAGGCATCGCCGCCGCTGACCTGGAAAGGTTTCTGAACCGGGAAACGAAGAAAACCCAGCGAGTTTGTGGTCGGGTCGATCGTAGGCAGCGCACCCGTCCGGGCGGCAAATGCCTCGATTTCACTTTTGGGGGTATTCTGCGCGAACGAGGCACACATACCGACCCATAACAGGGGAACAATCAGTAAACTGTGTTTCATAGAGTTTGTAGAAAAATAGGGTGACTGGTGTCGAATTTAAGCAAATATTCATTCGTTCAAAGCACCCGGTCGAAATGATTTTCTATTTACATCCATTTGGTTATCAATTTCTTATTAACCGGACATGTACTTACGTTTCGTTGAGATTTAAATAAATCTCTATACAGCTTGACGTATAATCACTACAAAGCGAAATCGCTGGGCGCCAAGGCGGTGACGGGCGCGGCGCTGGTGATCAAGAATAAAAAAGCCGCCCGCAATGCAGACGGCTTTACCAACGACCCGGTTTTTCAGGGCTGATAGAATTTCACGGTACCATCTTCCTCGTTGCTCGTCACGAGCAGGCTCTTGCCGTTCGGGCTTTTGTCGGCTGCGATGAAGAGCACGCCTTCGGTCGCGTCGCCCGTTTTGATGATTTGCAGGAATTGCGGCGACCCGGGGTTGCTCAGATAACCTGATTTTCAGTATGAATTACCTGTGAAAAATAAAGATTCCCCCGAATGCCGGGGGAATCTTTATAAAAACCACATCCTAAGTTAATCTATCAATTCCAGCCGCCTCCCAATGCCCGGTAGATATTCACCGTCGCGTTCAGTTGGCGCATTTTGGTTTCGATCAATTCGAATTTCGACTCCAGCGCGTCGCGCTGGGTAAGGAGCACTTCCATATAATCGGCGCGGGCCGATGCGAACAACCGGTTGGAGATCGCGGTGCTCTGGTTCAACGCTTCCACTTCTTTCGTTTTCAGGTCGTAGCTCTTGCCCAGGTTGTCGATGTTCGACAGCTGGTTCACCACTTCGATGTACGCATTGAGCACGGTACGCTCGTAGTTGTAGATCGCCTGCACCTGGCGCGCGGTTGCGTTGGCATAACCTGCGCGGATCGCGTACCGGTTGATGATCGGACCGGCGAGGTCGCCGATGAGCGATCCCATGATCGACTCCGGCACGCGGGCGAGGTAAATCGGGCTGAATGCCTGGAAACCCAGGCTGGCCGACAATCCGAGCGACGGGTAAAAATTCGCACGGGCCACATTCACATCGATTTTTGCGGCTTGCAGATCGAGCTCGGCCTGCTTGATATCCGGGCGGTTGGACAGCAACTGCGACGGAATGCCGGCCTGGATCACGTTCGGGACGAGGTTTTCGAAGCCGGAATTGCTGCGC
Source organism: Dyadobacter beijingensis DSM 21582 (assembly GCF_000382205.1). Classification (GTDB taxonomy): domain Bacteria; phylum Bacteroidota; class Bacteroidia; order Cytophagales; family Spirosomataceae; genus Dyadobacter; species Dyadobacter beijingensis. The sequence goes on along the minus strand of NZ_KB907788.1, from coordinate 1,169,533 downwards.
TGTACCGGCTGCGGGTAACGTCCGACGAGGAAGTTGATCCGGTTTTCGGTTTCGATAATGCGCTGCTGGATACCATATTGGAGGTTCTGCGTTTTCAGTACCTGCGCTTCGAAACGGCGCACGGCCAGTTCGGTCACGCGGGTCGCCTCCTTCTCCATGCGTACGATCTTCAATGCATTGTTCTGAATATCGATGTTTTGGCGGATGATGGCCAGCTGTGTATCCAGCGCGAGCAGCTCATAGTAAGAGTTCGCGATCTCGGCCGCAATGTTGGTCATCATGAAGTTCTTGCCTTCGATGGACGACAGGTACCGCGTAGCCGCCGCTTTTTTCGCATTGCGCAGCTTGTGCCAGATATCGACTTCCCAACGCGCCACGGCCTGGATATTCACATCCGGCAGCGGATCCGGCGTTTCTCTTCCCGGCTTGATGTCGGTCGTAGCCTCGCTGGCACCGATGTTGGTGTAGCGGGCCGCTTTTTCCACACCCGCGCCGCCGCGGAGGCCTACGAATGGCAGGTATTCCCCCTTACGGGCGCCGATTTCATTCTGCGAAATGGCGATTTCCTGCATTGTAATGTTCAGCTCCTGGTTGTTTTTGAATGCGGTGTCGATCAGCGCATTCAGGTAAGGGTCTGTGAAATAGGTTTTCCAGCTCACCTTACCGGTGTTGGTGGAATCCTGCGAGCCGTTGAAGCTCACAGGTACCACTTTATTTTCCGTTTTCTGGGGCAGCGTCGGGATGTTGCAGGCCTGGTAGGTCAGCCCGATCAACGCGATGCCGGCCCAGTTCAATATTCTCTTATTTCGCATGTTCGTCTTTATCTTCTGAATGTGGGAAAGCGTCAATGGCGTGAACGAAACCTTCGGACAGCGAGCTGTCTTCCTCGTCGCGGATCAGTTTCCTGCCGTCGGCCATTTTAGCGAATATGTAGTACAAGCCCGGGATGATGATCACCCCGAAGATCGTACCGAACAACATACCACCCATGGCCGAGGAACCGATCGTACGGTTACCGATGGCACCGGCGCCGGTGGCGACGATCAGCGGGATCAGACCGGCCACGAATGCGAACGAGGTCATCAGGATCGGGCGGAAACGCACCCTTGCACCGTCAATGGCAGCCGCAAGGATAGTGGCTCCCTCGGCGCGCTTCTGCACGGCGAATTCCACGATCAGTACCGCATTTTTTCCCAACAGACCCACGAGCATGATCAAACCGATCTGCGCGTAAATGTTGTTTTCAAGGCCCATCAGTTTCAGCATCAGGAATGACCCGAATACCCCCACCGGCAGCGAGAATACCACCGCCAAAGGAATGATGAAGCTTTCGTACTGCGCCGCGAGCACCAGGTACACGAATGCCAGTACGATCATGAACACGACGAGCGATTCGTTACCGCGGATCGATTCGTCGTAGGAAAGACCTTCGAATGCGATATCGTACCCTTTCGGCAGCGTTTTGGCCGCTACCTCGCGAATGGCCGCAATGGCTTCCGCCGTCGTGTAGCCTTTGGCGGGAAGTCCCTGGATCGCCGCGGAGTTATAGAGGTTGAAACGGGTGATCTCGTTCGGTCCCTGGCCTTTTTTCAGCTTCATGAACGACGAGTACGGTACCATTTCACCGGCTTCGTTTTTTACAAACAGTTTCAGCAAATCGGATGGCAGCCTTCTGTATTGCGGGTCGGACTGTACGTACACCTTAAAGAACTGGTTGAACTTGATAAAGCCCTGTTCGTAGGTACTACCGATCATGATGTTGAGGTTATCCATCGCTTTTCCGATCGATACGCCCTTCTGCATGGCCAGCTTGTTGTCGATTTCGAGCTCGTACTGCGGGTAGTTCGCCGCGAAGAAGGTAAACAAGCCCGTCAGCTCCTTGCGTTTCGCGAGGTTGTCGAGAAATTCCTTGTTGATCTTGTCGAACTCGTGGTAATCGGTATCCGTGTTTTTATCAAGCAAACGCATCGAGAAACCACCGGAAGTACCAAAGCCCGGGATCGCTGGCGGTTCGAAGAATTCGACGGTCGCGCCGAGGCCTTTCGAAGCGTGTTCGAGCTCTTCCATGATCTCTTTCACATTGTGGTCACGTTCGTGCCACGGTTTGAGGTTGATCAGACAGGTACCCGCATTGGAACCGCGGCCTTCCGTCATGATCTCGTAACCTGCCAGTGACGACACCGACTCGATACCTTCCACTTCCTCGCAAATCTTTTGCAGGCGGCGCGATACCTCGTTGGTTTTTTCCAGCGTCGATCCCGGAGGGGTCTGGATGATCGCGTAGATCGTGCTCTGATCTTCGTTAGGGATAAAACCGGCCGGTACGATCGAGTTCACATAGAAAATACCGAAACAGAATGCACCGAGCACGAGGAATGTCACCAGACGGCGGGCCACGATACGGTTGAGCAGCGCCACATACCGGCCGGTGAGTTTTTCAAAACCGCGGTTGAATGCGTCGATACCCTTATCCATAATGGATTTCTTGCGCGGATGGCCGTGGTGGCTTTTCAAAAGCATCGCACACAATACCGGCGTCAGCGTCAGGGCGATCAATGCCGAGATAACGATCGAGCTCGCCATGGTGATGGAGAACTGGCGGTAGAAAGTACCCACAGGCCCCGACATGAAGGAGATAGGCACGAATACCGATACCATGACCGCGGTAATCGCGATGATCGCGCCGCTGATTTCGGCCAATACCTTTTTCACCGCATTATAGGGCGTTATGCCAGGTTCCTCCTCAAACTTGGCATGGACCGCCTCCACGACGACAATCGCATCATCGACGACAATACCGATCGCCAGTACCAATGCAAAGAGGGTGATCAGGTTAATCGAAAGCCCGAAGCCCTGGATCACGAAGAACGCACCGACCAACGATACCGGCACCGCGAGGATGGGGATCAATGTAGACCGCCAGTCGCCAAGGAAGATGAACACGACCAATGCCACGAGGATAAATGCGTCGCGCAGCGTGTGGATTACCTGCTCGATGGACGCGTCGAGGAACTGCGATACGTCGTAGCTGATCTGATAATCCATGCCCGGAGGAAAGGATTGCTTCATCACAGCCAGCTTTTCTTTTACTTCTTTAATTACATCACTGGCATTACTACCGTAGTTCTGGCGCAAAACGATCGCCGCGGATGCATGGCCGTCGAGGTTGGAGTAAATGTCGAAGAACTCGCTGCCGAGCTCCACTTTCGCGATGTCTTTCAAATGGATGCTTTCCCCTTCGGCATTGGCGCGAATGATAATGTCCTCATACTCTTTGGGTTCGCTGTACCGGCCTTTGTAGGTCAACACATATTCCAATGACTGCGCCGCGATACCGGAGCTTTGTCCGATACGGCCGGGGCGACCGATAATACTCTGCTCTCCGAGCGCCTTCATCACTTCTTCTACGGAAATGCTGTACGCACGCATACGGTCGGGATTGAGCCATACGCGCATCGCGTAACGGCGGCTACCAAGGATCTGCGCCCGCGCTACCCCTTTGGTCCGCTGGATCTCGGGGATCATTTTCACGGTGGCGTAGTTGAAGAGGAATTTCTCGTCGATGGTTTTTGATTTCGAGTACAGGTTGACGTACATCAACATACTCGGCTGGATTGGGGTAATGATAACCCCTTCACGCTGAACGAGCTCGGGAAGGAGCGGCATAACCTGGTCAACCCGCGTTTTAACCCGGATCACGGCATCGTTGGGGTCGGTACCGGGCTCGAAGATGATCCTGAGCGTAGCTTCCCCCGCACTGGTAGCGTCGGTAGCGATGTAGCGCATGTCCTGAACACCGTTAATGGCCTGTTCCAGGGTAATAAGCGTGGATTTCACCAAAACGTCGGCACTCGAACCGGGGTAGGCGATAAAAATGTTAACAGTGGTAGGAGCAATGTCCGGGAACTGCGAGATAGGCAGTTTTTTGATAGCCAGCACACCAATGAAGACTATCATGACCGATATTACAATAGCGAATACAGGCCGTCGTATGAATTGATTAAACATATCTTTTTCGTTTGGACCTGATTATTCCGCGTACAGGCTGAGGTGAGAGATAACCGAATCGGGTTTCTCGAATTTGTAGCTGATCTTCTGGTTTTCGCGCACCTGACGCAAGCCTTCCAGCAGGATCTTGTCGTCTTTCTGCAAACCGTGGGAGATCGCGAAAATGTGGGGCAGCTCGGCGGCCACGGTGATCTCGCGGGACTGGATCTTGTTGTCCTTGTCGAGTACGTAGCAGTATTTCTTGTCGAGCACCTCGAATGTCGCTTTTTGCGGGATCAGCAATGCACTTTTCAGCGGAACGGTCACGAGTACGTTACCTGTTTCCCCGTGGCGAAGCAGGCCTTTGGGATTCGGGAACGTAGCCCGGAATGCGATGTTACCTGTTTCGTTGTTAAAGTCGGCCTCGATCGTTTTCACGGCTCCCGTGTAATCGAACATCTTTTCGTTGGCCATTTTGAGGTTCACTTTCAATAGGTTACCATCGTCCTGGCGCGATTTATAGTCGAGGTATTCGGCTTCCGGCACGTTAAAGTAAACCCACATTTCACTGTTGTCGGAGAGGGTGGTCAGCAGGTCGCCTTCGTCTACGAGGCTACCGAGCCTCACCTGGAAATGATCCATGATACCATTAAACGGCGCACGGATTTCGGTGAAACCCAGGTGGGTAGAAGCGAGGCCGAGTTCTGCTTTGGCTTTATCGAATTTCGCTTTGGCCAATGCGAGTTCGTTTTTGGAAACGACGTTGCTGTCGGCCAGCGCCTTGGTATTTTTATATTCGATTTCCGCGAAATTGGCTTCGGCCTGTGCTTTCTGTTGTTCAGCCTGGTATACCATCGGCATGATCTGGAACATCAGCTGGCCTTTTTTCACCATCTGACCTTCGTCTACATAGATCTTTTGCAGGTAACCTCTTTCCAATGCGCGCAGCTCGATGTGGCTGATGGCCCGGATCTGGCTCACGTACTCTTTTGTGATGATGGTATCTTTTTGTAAGGGGCTTGTTACTAAATAGTTAACCGGCTCTTCTTTTTCTTCTTCGTGTTTGGAAGTACAGCTTGTCTGATACAACAACGCACCCAGGCTCACGAGCATGAGAATTCTTTTCATGATGTTTTTTGGAGTTAGCAATTTGAATTTTTGATAGTTTCTGTTCGTATGGGTGTGCCTGACGGCACGGTGCAGGCAGCCGTGAGCTGTGGGAAGATGGGCTACGACCACCGGCAATGCAGGCTGTGCGGCAGCCTGCCGCTAACGGGGATCATATCCTGAGTACGCGGAGTACCAGGTAGCGGTGAGAGGAAATCAGTGAACCAAACCGGGGTAAGGGCCTGATTTTGGGGAAAATGTAAGATTGGAGATCGGGGCGCGCCGTGTAGGTAGCGGCCGGAATGCAGCCGGTGCGCGGTGTTTTTTTCAGGGATACCGATTCGGTCGAGTCTTCTTCTTTTTCTTCCGAAATCGCTTTGATCAGCTCTGCGAAACGACGAGCCGTGCTGGGAAGCCGGAATGCCGGTGCATCATCGCTGACGGCTTGTACAAAATTGGGATGTTCCGATTGGGCCAGGACCTGGATCGGGGAGGAGCAAACGGCCCCTTCCTGCGAGCCTGCATACATATTGCTGACTCCATCCACCAGGAGAATGCACAGGGGCAGGAGATATTTCAGCAATTCTTTGATCATTTTAACGGGCCGCTATTGAGTTTTTTAGCGCTTCTACGCATACAAAAACCGCACTTCATCCTTAACTCTATGTTAAAAGGATGTTAAAAAGGCATTAAAATCATCGAAAGGGTATTGCGGGCTATCGACCGACAGCAGGGCGTGGGGGATTAAGATAATTTTATCTTTTTATTATTATACGTTTGGTGAAATGGCGCGAAGCGCAGCTTCGCGCCACGCTTACATCTTCGCTTCTTCGAGGAAATGCCGGCCGCGGTTGCGGTAGCCATGAATGCCGCTGCTGATGAAGATAATGACCGATACCGCAATGGCAGTGTTGACGATCTCCGGCGATACGCCTTTGTTCGCTACGGCCACGGCCACCAATGCCCATACACCTACCATCGAAGATTCGCGGAGGTTTCTTGTCCATGTAAGGAGAATGTACACGAGCCCGGCGGCGCAAATCATGACGATCGTCCAGGCTTGCGGCGACAGGCCGAAACCATTCCAGCCGGTTTTTGTAAGGTAAGCGGCTACGTTGGCGATGAGCGCCACGGAAATCCACCCGATGTAGATGGCGAAAGGCCACCAGGTGAGGGCAATTTCTTTGATCGGAATGAGGTCCATTTCCATTCGGGTACGCAATATGATCAGCGCAAGGGAGGTCAGCAGCACGACCATGATCAGCACCGACAGACCGGTCTGATCGTAAAGCCACGCCAGCACCCAGCCAGAGTTGGCCGCACAGGAGATCACAAACAGCCACCCGATTTTTTCCACGATGGCCGGCGTTTCGCGCTTGCCGGAAATACCCCGCGCCTGGTAAATGACGAATGCCGCCAGAAAGAGGTAAATCAGACCCCAGATGGAGAATGCATAGCCCGACGGTGTGAAATAGTTCTGGTACCGCGCCGAAACGCTGGCCATCGTATTGCCGTTGAAAATACCGGTATTGGAGAGATAGTTGATCACCACGGTGACGATCAGGGCGATCATGTTGGAAATCTGCAATGTTCTTTTCATGGATGTTGGTGTTTTGAGTAATGGCGCGAAGCGCTGGCTTCTTGATATACCTTTCAAAAATTATGCCTCAAAATACAAAAAAGGACGCCACGCTAGCGGTGACGTCCTTTCTGCAATATTCTTATCTATCTTACAAACCTAAATGCTATTCTTTGACAAGCATGCCGGGGTATACGGTACCGTCCGCCGAGGGGAAGTCGATGTTCAGCAATTTCGCGATCAGCGGGGCGATGTCCTGCAAACCCATTTCGGGGATCACGGCGCCTTTTTTGATGCCCTTGCCGAATGCGACGAAGCCGGTCTGGATCTCTTTGAAATCGGGGAAGAAGCCGTGCGTGCCGCCGCTCGCCGCGCGGACGAAATCGCCCGTGGCAGCATTGCCGATCGTGAAGCCCTGCTTGGGTGCCAGCGCCAAGGCCGCATTGGGGTCGGAGCCGACGGCGTCCAGTGCCGCGCGGTCTTTGATATCGAACATCGCCTTTTGCGCGACCGGCAGGCTGGCCAATGCCGCTTTGACCTTTTCGAGCGTCTGGGTATCGTTTTTATCCTTCAAATGCAGGAACGACGAGCCGCCCGAGGCATGGAAGTAGGCTTTCCATGAAGCCGGGTTCTTGGGGTCGTAAACGCCTGCCCGGGCGAGGAGCACATTGGGCGAGAGCGACGAATGGATGTCTACAAATCCGTGGTCGCCGGTAACGATTACCGTTGTTTTTTCTTTGATACCTGCCTTTTCGATCGCTTCCAGGATGGCTTTAATGCCCCGGTCGACGCTGCTCAGCGCCGCACGGACCTTATCCCCCTCGCGGCCCTGCTCGTGCTCGAAGTGGTCTACCGCCACCAGATGCACGGCCAGGAACGATGGCTTGTATTTACGGATAATGTAGGCGCTCGTACGCGAGAGGTTATCGTCGATGCTCAGGTACTCGCCATCAAAATCGATCTCTTCAAGCTTGCCGGTGGCATTCTGCTGGATTTCTTCGTAAAAACCTTTCGGACTGGCATTTTCGCTCAGCGCCCTGGTCATATTGCGCTTTCCGCCCTTTGTTTCGGGCAAGTACCAGTATTCGGGAATATTGTAATTCGCAGGGCCGCCCAGCGACACCGGCCAGAATACCGACGCCGTCGCCAGACCCTTGTCTTTTGCCGCGCTGAAAATCGTCGGCACTTTAATCGTCTTGTAATCCCAGATCCATTTGCCCGTCACTTCCAGCGGCTCGGGCGGGGTGTTGTAATACACGCCGTGCTTGATCGGCTTTACGCCCGTGACCATGGTCGTGTGAGAGGGATAGGTAACGGTCGGGAAAACGCCAGTCACGCCGTCGGCATAGGCGCCGGTTTCCATGCCCTGGCGCAGGTTCACCATCGACCAGCTGGGGTCTTTGTAGAATTCGGGCCGCAGGCCGTCGATGCTGATCAGGATCACGTGTGCATCCTGGGCCCGCAGGCTTTTAAGCGAAAAGGTGGAAAGGGTTAAGAGCAGGATTAGTTTTTTCATGGGTAGTTGTGCCTGTTCGTTCAGTTTCCGGCTCCCCCTGCCGTTTGCGGGGCCTGGGGAGCCGGTTTTAATATTTATTCAATCAATCCCGTCAGAATGCGTACCGCAGGCCGAGCTGGATCTGGTAAGGACTTCCGTTGAGGCTGGAAACACCCGCACCGCGATTAACATTGTACACAAACTCCTGTTTCGTTTTGTCGAAGCTTCTGATCGTGTACAGGTTTTGCTTGCCGAGGTTTTTACCTACACCCCAATCCTTGTTGAGCAGGTTGGCAAAGTTGAACGCATCGGCGGAAACTTCAATACGGTGGGTTTTGTAGATCTTGAATGTCTTCGCCAGACGCACGTCGAATACGCCGTAGAAGCCGTTCACACCGCCGTTACGCTCAGCCATCTTGCCGGTGTTCTCGCGGAGGAAAGTTTTAATGCTTTCTTCTGCATCGGGGTTGTCGAGGATCGCTTTGATACCCGTCCGGATGTATTCCGGCGTCGCCCCATTGTTCACGTCGTAGATGTAAGGCAGGTCGTTCGAGGATACGAAGTCGCCGTTCATGTTACCGCTCACGGCCAGGGAGTAGCGTGTACCGCCGATACCGGAGTAGCGAACGCCGAGCGTAACGCCCCAGAAGCTTGGTGCCGTACCGTAAACCACCACCTTGCTGCGGAACTGGTTGTTGGCATAAGACATGCGGCTCAAATCGCGCGGATCGTCGATCACCATCTGGTCGAGGGTCGCCGTGTTGGCCACGTTACCGTTGTAGGACGTATTGTCCTTCGCATCGTTCCAGGTATAGGAAGCGGTGATCTGTCCGTCTTTGAAATACTTGTAAGTACCGTCGATTACAAGCGCATACTGGTTCTTTTTACCATCGCTTACGAGTTCCAGCACACGGCCGACCTTATTGGTACGGCGACTGTTGAGCCAGTTGGTAGCACCGTTGGTCGCGTTGATAGAAGCAGCCGGCACATACACGCCGCGGTTAGCCTCGGCAGTGATGTTGAAGAACGGCTGGTCCACCATATTGCGGTCGATGTACATGTAATTGTTGCGTGCCCACGAAGCATAACCGCTGATACCGATGCGGAGACGGTCGCTGAAAAAGTGGTTGTACGAGAAGTTGGTTTTGTACACGACAGGCACTTTCGCATCAGGACTGTTGGCGTTGATCGTGATCAGGCGCTCGATACCCGGAATGTTGAACAGCTCGGCACCCGGTGCTTTGCTCGGGTCCTGGCGGTACAACGGGAAGTTAGGCGTAGGAACGAGGTCGCCCTGGATCTCCACCGAGGCCACTTTCGAGCCGTCGAACAGCATGTTGTTCACCATTGAATAAGGGTTCAATGCAGAGCCGAACACACCCGCACCGAAGCGGATCACGTCTTTGCTCTGCTCGTTCACGTCCCAGGTGAATTGCACCCGCGGCTGCAACTGCAAGGTGTTAATGCGGTTGTTGGTTTTAATACCCAGCTCATCAAATACCACCTGGCTGAAATTCGCGCGGTTCAGGTACACGGTGTTGTCGAGGCGCAAACCGGCCGTCATATCGAGGCCAACGCCCAGTTTGGTATCCATTTGCGCGTACAAACCGGTGCTGAGCGACTTCACTTTATTGCTCTGGTCTTCGTTCAGGTAAATTTCGCGGGCGTAGCGGTATGGTTTCAGGTTATTGAAATTATCCATTCCCGTGAAATAGAAACGGCCGTTCATTTCCGAGCCATAGCGCGAGTGCATGAGGTTGTACATCACGTCCACACCGAATGTGAAGTTGATCTTCCCGGTATTGTAGTAAAGGTTGTCAACCGCTTGTAATACAGTTCCTTTGAACCATTCAGGAGAGAAACGCTGACCACCGATCTGGATCGAGTTCAGGTAGGTCGCTGTTCCGGCAACGGATTCCACGTTTTCCACGATCGCCCGGGGGATACCTGCCGCCGGAAGTTCGGAGCTCGGCAACACCTGTACGTCCTCGTAGAAATGCTGCACTTTCAATTCGTTGGTCAAACGCGGGTTCAGGCTTGTACGGAGCGATGCCATGAGGCTGTTATCGAACTTCTTACGGTCGATGTACGATTCGTAAAAGTTGATACCCGAGTTATCGCCTTCCGAAAGGTTGTCCTTCTCGATCACCATGTTGTTGCGGATCGTCAGGAGGTTTTTCGCATTCAGCTGCCAGTCGATACGGGCAAAAAGCGCGTCGGTGCCCTTGGCTTTATCGAATGCACCGTACTGGGCATTGTCCGATACGCCGTATTTGTCGCGTGCGATGCCTACGAAACGTTCCAGTGTGGCGTTCGTAACGCGGTTGGCCGCTTCGTCGGCCGGGCTGAGGTTATTGGCAATGTAAAGCGGGCGCGAGTCGGCCTGGTGGTCCCACGCCACGAAGAAGTGCGCCTTATCCTTGATGATCGGCCCGCCGAGAGAAAATCCGTATTGATAGGTAGAAAACTCCTGCGTTCTCTTGTTACCGCGAAGGTCGTATTTGCTGGCCAGCCCGTCGTTCCGCATGAAGGTAAACGCGCTACCCGAGAGCTTGTTGGTACCCGATTTGGTCACCGTGCTGATGGTACCGCCACCTGCGCGGCCCATCGTCACGTCGTACTCGTTGGTTACCACCTTGAACTCGCGGATCGCTTCCATGGAGATCGAATAGGCCCCCGAAGTACCGCCGCCGGCGATGGTACCCCGCGAGGTCATCCCGTCGATCGTGTAGTTGGTCGAAGATGCCAGCTGGCCCCCGAGGCTGCTTCCGTTGCTCAATGGCGAAAGGTCGATGAGCGAGGTGAAGTTACGGCCGTTGACCGGAAGACGGGCAATGTCGCGCGCTGTAACCGGCGTAGAAGCACCTAATGTTACTACCGTATTTTTCAAAGAGTTAGCCACTACTTCCACCGCTTTCAGCTCGTTGGCTGCCGCTTCGAGCGTGAAATTGAGCCGGAGCTGGTCGCCCTGGTTGAGTGAGTAACCGGTCTTTTTCTGCTCACCGTAACCGATAAACGACACGGTGATCGAGTAGGGCGATCCGAGGGGCAACTGCTTGATAATGTAGTCCCCGTTCGCGTCCGTTACCGTACCCGTACTGAAACCCGTCGACTCGTTTTTGACGAACACCGTAGCGCCCACCACCGGCCCGAACTGGCCTTCGCTTACTTTCCCGATAATGGATGCCTCATTTCCCTGCGCCCGGCTCCCGGGGCTCCAAAGCAGGAGAAATGCGCATATTCCGAGGAATGCAGTAATTAATTTCATCATTTTTTCTGTTCGTTTGGTTATTGTACTTCTTTCAAATGCGTTAGCTGGGTGCCGCTTCCGGCTGCATTCGGGCAGCAATCGGAAATAGGATGTGTTAGTTGTGAAATTAAAAAACCGGGGTTACCGGCGTGCCTTCCCGGTAAATGCCAGGCGTCGTTCGGACCGCATTGTTCTGAAAATCGGCATGAACAGCCGTGCCGGTGCCGGACGGGCATCAGAAACAATGTCAGATCAGAATAGCCGTCGCGCGCTTTTACCGCTTGATCGTATACGTATAGAGAAGGAAAGGTTGACCGCTGAATCCGGCACAAATGTAGGCGGGCAATGTTATCATGCCGTTAAGGCGACATTACCCTTGGGTTAACTTTGTGAAAGAAAAAGAAAGTGTTTTTAATAAAAGTAAATGTAAATAAAGCCATTCAGTAACCGTACGCTCGGTTACTGAATGGCATGCTGGCGGGCCTGAGGTGCGTGGTGCGGGTCCAGCGAGAGGGTGAGATGTACGTTGAAAATGCCATTATCTTTCTGAATGTCAAGCATGTGCCTGCCCGGATAAAGGAGGTCGAGGCGGCGGCGTACGTTTTTGAGGCCGATGCCGCCATCATGCGCGGCCTGCTGCACAGCGACCGATGAAGCGGTATTCGAAACCAGGAAATGAAGATCGTCGCCCTGCGTGTGAAGCTGCATGCTGATCCGGTTTTCGCAGTGGCTGTCTTTCGAAATATGTTTGAAAGCGTTTTCGACGAAGGTCATCAGAATAAACGGGGCAATGCCCGCGTCGCCCGGTAAATCGGCTATTTCTGCCGTAACCAGCACGCCGCGGTTTTGCCGCAGCTTTTCGAGGGCGATGAAATTGCGGAGATACGCCACCTCCTTGTCGAGCGGTACGAGCTCGTCGTTGCATTCGTACAAATGGTGCCGGAGCAGTTCCGAAAATTTCGCGAGCGAAGCAGACGCGACGTCCGGGTTTTTGTGAATGAGGAAAAATATCGAGTTAATGCTGTTGAACAGGAAATGCGGGTTAAACTGGTGTTTCAAAAAGCGCAGTTCCGTTTCGAGGTGCTCTTTTTCCAGGAGCTGTTTGCGCCGTTCGGTACCGATCCAGTTTTTGGTAAGTTTAATGCTCATCGCCAGCGTGGTACTGGCCAGGGTGGACGGCATCGCCTCTCCGAAAAAGTAGAAAAAGCAATTTTTATCCCGCCCAAAGAGCATCTCCACCGACTGGTGCGCCAGCCACGCGCTGACATAATATCCCGAAACGATCACGAGCGCGGTAGCGAGCAACGTCATGCCCAGGTAGGCGATGTAGGGTTTATAACGGCCCTTTTCCAGGTAGCGCGGGATGAGGTAGTATAAATTGAAATACACTGCTACCGCCTGGAAAACGACATAAAACAGGAATTTAACCGCATAAGGCGAAAACAGGATGCTTTCGGCCGCTTTGAGCGGGTTACCCATCGCCACCACCCACCACAAATAATGGTAGACCAGCCAGAACGGAATATGGTACAGTTTCGAAACAGCCTTTTGCATACCCCCAATTTATCAAATATTGCCCAGCAATGGTAACTTCCTCACGCGCTTGCCCGTAGCCGCGAAGAATGCATTCGCCAATGCCGGTGCCACGGGTGCCACGCCCGGCTCGCCCGCGCCGCCCATTTTGCCTTCATCTTCCAGGATATGCACGGTAATTTCGGGCGCTTCTTCCATCCGTAAAATCCGGTAATCGTGGAAGTTGCTTTGCTGAATGCCGTTGTTCGTCAGCGTGATTTCCCCATACAGTGCTGCCGTAAGGCCATAAATGATGCCGCTTTCCATTTGTGCTTTCATGCCGTCGGGGTTCACGGCAAGCCCGCAGGCGATCGCGCACGTGACGCGGTGTACTTTTAATGCGTTTTCCAAAAACGATATTTCCATCACCTGCGCCACTACGCTGCCCATCGCCGCATGCACGGCCACCCCGCGGAAATGGCCGGTCGGAAGCGGCTGCCCCCAGCCGGCCATTTCGGCCGCGGTGGTCAATGCGGCCAGGTGCCGCGGATGGTTTGCCAGCAGCGTTTTGCGGTATCCGACGGCATCGCGACCGGCGCGGAATGCCAGTTCGTCCACCAGCGTTTCCATAACGAATGCCGTGTGCGTATTGCCCACCGACCGCCAGGCCAGCACCGGTACGTTGTTGGCCGTCGTGTGTAAAATGACAGCGTGATCGGGGCAGCGCGCGATGTAGGGCGAGCCGTTTACGCCGTCGAGCGTGCTATAATCGAGGCCGTTGGGGGCGATGTCTTTTTCCAATACGGTATTGACAAACAGCGACTGGCCCGCTACGTGATGCTCCCAGACCATCGGCAGCCCGTCGGTACCGATCCCGATTTTGACCTTGTGGAAATACACCGGCCGGTAATAGCCGCCGCGGATATCGTCCTCGCGCGTCCAGATGAGTTTGATGTGTTCGCCGGAAGCTTTGGCAATGTGCAATGCCTCCATCACCCAGTCGGAGCCGAATGATCCACGGCGGCCGAAACTGCCGCCCATCGCGGGCGTGTAGAGCGTCACCTGCTCCTCGCGGAAGCCCAGTATGCGGGCCGCGTCCTGCCGGTGCAGCGATTGCGACTGGGTGGCCGTCCAGATTTCGCAATGACCGGCCGTGAGTTTGACGGTGCAATTCAGCGTTTCCATCGGTGCGTGGGCAAGGTAAGGAAACTGGAATTCCTGCTCGTGTACGGCGCCCGCTTTCGGCCACGCATGGGCGACGTCGCCGTTCGACTGGCCTTTAATGCCCGGTTTGAGGGTTTCATTTCGGTACTGCACGATCTGCGACTGCATCTCGGGATTTTCAGCCCGATTGAAATCCCATTCGATTTTGAGCGCTTTTCTCCCCTGGATAGCCGCCCAGGAATGCGCTGCTACGACAGCCACGCCAGACGGTATTGGTACTACCTTTCTTACCCCGGCCACGCGCAAGGCTTCTGACGCATCGAAGGATTTTACTTTTCCGCCAAAAACGGGGCAGCGTTCAAGCACGGCAACAAGCAGGCCCGGAAATTGGATGTCGATGCCGTATGGCAGCTTGCCATTGACTTTTTCGGCAATATCCAGCCGCTGCGGCGACCGGCCGATCAATTTCCATTCGCTGCGCTCGCGGAGCTTCACGGTTGGGACGGGTAACTGCGCTGCGTCCGAAGCCAGCGCGCCATAGCTGATTTTTGTCGATCCTGCCATTACGTACCCATTGGCCGTTGTGCATTGATCCGGAGCGATGCCGAGGCGTTTCGCGGCCGCCTGCACGAGCATGGTGCGGGCAATGGCGCCCGTGGTCCTGAACCGGTCGAACTCCGAGCGGGTAGTATCCGAGCCTCCCGTAGAAAGCACGAAGATGCTTTCCTCCGGCACCGGGCCTTCGATGACCCGGTTTTCGACCCGTATCCGCGACCAGTCGCAATCCAGCTCTTCCGCGATGAGCATCGGGAGCGTGGTCCATATGCCCTGGCCCATTTCCACTTTGTGCAGGATAACGCGGATTGTGTCGTCGGCATCGATACGGAGCAAGGCATTCGGCGAAAAACCCGCCTGCCGCAATACGCCGCCCGGCGATTTTGGAGGGATAAAAAAGGATAATAGCATCCCGCCGGTGGCCAGGGAGGCTGTTTGCATAAAATGGCGGCGGTTCATAGTCATATTTGCCGGGATGTTGCCTGCAAAAGAAAATGGTAGCCTTCCAATGCAAAAATTGTTTTGACGAGCTGCATTGAAACGGGGATCAAATGCCAAATGCAGCCCGATAGCCGCCCCGCTGGTTTGATTTTTGATGTAACCGCATTTTTCAAAATCACTACAAACTGAAAATCATGGCACATATCATTTTAGGAGCGTCGGGCCGGGTCGGTTCGGCGGTTGTAGAAGAGCTTGTAGAACGGAATGCAGCGGTCAAGGGAATCGTGCGGAACGAAGACCAAGCGGAGGAACTGAAAGCCGGCGGCGCGGATGCCGCCATTGCCGATGCGCATAACCTGCCAGCATTAAAGGTGGCCCTGCGCGACGGGCAGACACTTTTCGCGCTCACGCCGGAAACCGGGCAGGAGGAGAATGTGCTCGGCGATACGAACGACATTCTCACCAACTACCGGGCGGCACTGATCGCCAGCGGCATTCAAAAGATCGTGGGGCTATCGTCCATGGGCGCGCAGCACCGCGAGGGCACAGGCAACCTGGTAATGTCCTACATGCTCGAACACGCTTTCGACCGGATGGATCTGACGCGGGTTTTCATCCGCCCGGCCTACTATTTCAGCAACTGGGAAAATTACCTCGATACGGCAAAGGAAAGCGGCGTTTTGCCCACATTCTTTCCCGTGGACCTGAAAATACCGATGATATGCCCGTTCGATGTCGGCCATTTTGCGGCGGAAGTGCTGCTCAGCGACGATGCCGACAATACCATTTACGAGCTATACGGCCCGGCGGCTTACAGCTCTGAAGATGTGGCTGGCGTGTTGACGAAGGTTTTAGGCAAAAAAGTCAAAGCGCAGCAGATCCCGCGCGGCCAGTGGGGCAACACGCTGGAATCGATCGGTTTTTCCCACGATGGTATTCGGAATTTCGTGGAAATGACCGACGCCGTGATCAGCGGAAAATCCCGGCCGGAGGGGCATGGTACCATTCGTGCGGAAATGCCTACGACTTTGGAAGAGCATTTGGAAAGAATGGTCGCCTAGCCCAGGTCACCGCCGCCCGGATGCCGACACGATGTAGGAAATGGGGATACCCACGGCCACGATGAGGATCGCCATGCCCAGCAGCGCTGCGCCGGGATCGGGGAGGGGCATGCCTTCAAACACGATTTGCAGCACGCCCAGGTTCATGACCAGCCAGATGAACACACCGTACAAAATCCCGCTGAGCAGTTTTCGCTGGCGCAGAAATGCCAGGCTGGGGAAAATGAGGTAGTAGAAAACCGTAAAAATGAATGCGATCACAAAATGAAGCAGCAGGCCGGTGACGATCATCGGCGTACCACCCGAATAGGCGGCCTTACCGAACACCGCGCTGGAAATGGACATCAGGATACGCGCAGGGCTCGTTTTTTCCAGAATCACGGCATACACGAGAAATGCCGCCAGGATATCGAGCGTACCCGCTACCAAAGTGGCCGACAAGATGGTGTTCCGGCCTGCCCGACTGATTTTGAACGCGCCCATAGCAACCTACGACTGATGTTATCTGATAAAGACCGACCCCGCCGGAATCTGCTCGGCATTGGCGAATGCACGTTCGTATCTGGCTTTTATGCCCGCGATCTCTTTCGTTTTGCGCTGCGCTTTCAGGCTCTGCGACAGGCCCACGAGCGACCAGCCGTTGGACGGATTATAGATCAGGTCTTCGCGGTAAACCTTCTCTGCCAGTGCAGGCTTGCCTGCTTTCAGGAGGTAAGCGCCCAGGAATTGCCGCGAGGGCAATGGCCAGTCTTTGGGTTCGGTGTAGATGAGCTTGTCTTCCAGCTTTACCGCTTCTTCCAGTGCCGTAATGCCTTTCGCCTGGTTGTTTTGCGCCATGGCCAACACGCCTTCGAGCACCTTTTGGGCAACGGCCGCTATCTCGACGGGCGAATTAAATGGTATCCTACGCCTGGTGAGCACAGGCTCTTTGGATTTTTCTCTCAGCGACGCGAGCCGCTCAGCGGCGGCGTCCGGACGGCCGGTGTGGGCATAGGCAATGCCTTTGGCAAAGTCGGAGAGCAGGCTGGCATAGGCCCATGAATGGTCGGGAGCCGAATCGGCGAGGATCTGCTGCCATTTACCCAGCCGCACCTGCGTCATCACGGGAAGCATATACAGATACTGGTCATAGGTATTTTCCGGCTTGGGCGCAACGCTCTGGCGTACGCGCTGCGCATAGCGCGTGGCGTCCTTATACATACCCGCGGTGAGCGCGCAGTAGGTTTGCACGGCGAAGTAATGCGGTGAATGCTTGTTTAATGCAAGGTTTTTGGCCAGCATATCGTAGTTGAGCAGCGCCTCGTCGGCCAGGTTATTAACTTCCACGCCTTTGCCGTAAAGACCATTGCGCTCGTATTCGTGGCTGGCCATGTGTACCATATGCGCTACGCCCGGGAGCAGGTCGCGGAGGGCTTCCGCACTCCCCAGCGCCACTTCGGGATGCCGCGATGCTTCGGTGAGATGAATGTAGTAATGCAGGCCGGCAGGATGTTTCGGGGAGGCTTTGAGTGCTTTTTCGCAGAGCGCCACGAGTTCGGGCGTCCAGGGCCTGGCGGTACCGTCTTTTTTCCAGAAATCCCAGGCGTGCATCAGCATTTGGGAGTCGATGTACAGGATCTTGAACTCGGTTTCGTCCGGATGGTCGGTGACGAGCTTTTTGAGTTTGTCGGAATAGGCCTGGTTCAGTTCGGCACGTCTGGCGTCGGTCGGGTCGTCGGAGTAGCGGCTATTCATGGCGTCGATCAGGCGTTGTTCCTTTTCGGTGGCATGGGCGGTGAGGCTGTTCATACGAATTAACGCCTGTGCCACTTCCGCGGGCTTGGTGTAGCTATGGGCGGCATTGTAATACGGCCCCATCGCGAGCGCCTGTCCCCAGAATGCCATCGCATTGGTAGAGTCGATCCGTCCTGCTTCCCGGAACGACGCGACGGCTTCTTTGAAGTGATAACCGTAATAGAGGTTCAGACCCTGATCGAAATAGAATTGCGAGCTATCGGAGCTGGTCGATACTTTGTAGGAGAAATTACCCCATCCCGGCAGTGCCACAATGTATTTGCCATTTAGCAAAGGTGCCTGTAAATTCTGGTAGGCTGGGCCGCAGACGGGGATTTCGGCGGGTGCGCTGTTGAAAGTTTCAGTGCGCGGCTCATGGTTAAATGCAATAATGCCCGTCAGCAATGACAAGGCGGTGATGGGTATAATGGTCTTCATGCCGTATTTTGAGGTACATTGCCAATATAGTCATTAAATTACGCCGTTTAGTCGAAAATATCTTTAAATTGTACGAAATAATGGGGCTGCGGACGAGGGGATTTCATATAGACGTTTATTATATATCGTTAGGAGAAACAGTGCATTGGGCCGTGCTGGCCGACAAAACGATATGATCAACAATTATTTAGGTCAGGTATTCAGATCGCTGCCCGCGCCAAGCCTGGTGCTTCTGACCGACGTTCCCAAATTTACCATTGCCGACGCCAACGATGCCTACCTCGCCCTGGTACACATGACCCGTGACGAGTTGATCGGCAAAGGGTTTTACGAGGCTTTCCCCAACAATCCCTACAACAGTGTGCCGCCGTGGAACAGCCTGTTGGAAAAGCTGGTGGCCGATGGCCTGCCTAACGAGGCGCCGGTATCGAAATACCTGGTGACACCGGCGGGTGCGGATAAGCCGCAGGTCCGGTACCTGCACGCCAGCAATACGCCGGTGCGTGACGAGGCGGGCCAGATCACGTGCATCCTGCGCACGGTAACCGACGTAACGGAGGTGACGCTCGCCCAGCAAACGCATAACCCGTTCACATCCGGGAAATTCCTGAACGAAACGCTCCGCATTGCCCGCGTGGGCAGCTGGGAGTGCGACCTGATCAACCAGGTGATCGTTTGGTCGGATGTGGCGAAAGAAATCCATGAAGTACCGGCCGACTACCAGCCCGGCTTTCACACGGCTATCGATT
This sequence comes from Dyadobacter beijingensis DSM 21582, assembly GCF_000382205.1. Lineage (GTDB taxonomy): Bacteria > Bacteroidota > Bacteroidia > Cytophagales > Spirosomataceae > Dyadobacter > Dyadobacter beijingensis. The sequence goes on along the minus strand of NZ_KB907788.1, from coordinate 1,150,422 downwards.
TCTGCCATCCCGGCCCCGGCCGCGACGCATTCGTGCAGGCCATTTCCGAAGCGATCGCCGATGGCAAGTTTTTCGACCTCGAACTGTTGATCGATACCCCGTCCGGCCGCGAAAAGTGGATCAGGGTAACCGGTAAGGCCGATGCGGTCGAAGGCGTTTGTACCCGCATTTACGGGGTTATCCAGGATATCCACAACCGGAAAATGGTGGAGCAGGAGCTGCTGCAATCGCACCGGCAGTTCGAATCGCTCATTCAAACGGTGGACGGGATTTTCTGGGAAGCGGACGCGAGCACATTTCAGTTCAGTTTTGTGAGCGACCAGGTCCGCAGTATTCTCGGCTACTCGCCGGAAGAATGGCTCGGCGATCCCGACTTTTGGCAAAAACACATTTACCCCGACGACCGCGAACAGGCCGTGCGCTTCTGCCACCGCGAGACGCAGGAAATGCGCAACCACACGTTCGACTACCGCATGATCGCCCGCGACGGCAGGCTGGTGTGGATCAAAGACGTCGTGTCGGTGATCAGCGAAAACGGCAAGCCGGAATTGCTGCGGGGCCTGATGGTGGATATCACGAAGGCCCGGCAGGAAGAGCACGAACTGAAACTGCTCGTGTCGGTCATTACCAATACGAACGACGCGGTATTGATCGCCGAGTCCGACCCACGGGATGTCACAGGGTTACGAATATTGTATGTCAATGCCGCATTCACGCGGATCACGGGCTACGCGCCGGCCGAAGTGCTGGGCAAAAGCCCGGCGCTGCTGAAAGGTTTCAGCCCCGCGCGGAATGATTTTGACCGGTTGAAAGATGCCATTTATCATCTGGAACCGCTCAAAGGTGCGACCCTGCGGTACCTCCGGGAGGACGAGGAATGTTATATCAACCTCGCGCTGCTGCCCGTTACGGACGTGCGCGGCGTACATACGCACTGGATCGCGATCGGCCACGACGTGACCGACCGGCTGCGGTACATCAGCGAGATCGAGGAGCGGAACCACAAGTTGCAGGAGATCGCCTGGATGCAGTCGCACGTGATACGCGCGCCGCTCGCGAGGCTCATGGGGCTGATCGACCTCATCAGCAACTACCAGCATTCGGAAACCGAGAAAACCGAGCTGCTCGATCACGTGCTCACATCGGCATATGCCCTGGACGAAATCATCCGCGACATTTCCTCCAAAACGGAACGCATTTAGTCGAAACCGAATTTTAGTCCCAGCGAAAGGCTCACGATGTCGTTGATTTTGAGAAACCCCTTATTCTGAATGTAGCTGACGATCAGCAGGTCGTAAGTGCCGAGTTCGTAATAGAATTCCATCGAACGCCTCCGGTTGTTGAGTACCACATGGCGGCCCGCCTTACCGCCGATGAAGGCGCCGGGACGGATCGAAGTTGCCCACCAGTAATATCCCGACGGATAGTACGACGGCCATTTGGTATCGAACTGCGGCCCGAACGTATAGCTCATATAGGCTCCGATGGAGAACGGGCGGATGTAGTAACTGTCTTTCAGGCTGATACGCCAGGGCGAATACGTTGTTTTCAGAGTAGTGCTCACGAGCGCGTCACCCCCGAATTTTTGGGGCAGAAAGCCGATCAGCAGGTCTGTTTCCAGTGTCATGTTGCGTGACACATAGCCCGGTCCGCCCGAAAGGAAACCGATATTGCCCGCAAATTGCAGTTTCAAATGGTCGGGCAAAAACCATTTGCGGCGCGGTGAAAGCCCGACTTCCTGGGCGGAAACCGAAAGGCTCAATAGGAATAGAAATGGGAGCAAATATTTTTTCATGGCTTTCAGAATTCAACCCGTTCAACTTTATAACCGCCTTTCCAGGTTGAAACAACCATATAACCCCGCGCACCCATGGAGGTGGTGAGGTAATAATGCACGCCGTCGTCGTAAATCTCGCCGTCGTGAAACCGGTGCTGGTGGCCGTATAGCGAGAACTTTACCGTAGGGTCGCCTGCAAGCGCCTCGGTATAGGGTTTTTCAAGTTCCTTGTCAAAATCCGCGTCGAACGGCGGCACGTGGGCGACCACGATCGTGTTTTTCTGTTCCGGATTGTCGGCGAGCTGTGCTTTGAGCCAGCCAATGTCCGGTACGGAGCCGTCGAAGGCGTATTCGCGGGAATTGGTATTGATAAAAATGAACCGGTCGCGGCCGAACGCGAAGGTGTAGTTGAGCGGCCCGAACATTTTGCGGTAGGTGGCCGAGCCGTTCGCGACAATGTCGTGATTGCCGATCACCGTCACGTACGGGTATTTCAGGCGCAGCATGATCTCGTTCACCCATTTGAACTCCTGCGTAAGCCCGAAATCGGAAATATCGCCGGCGTGGAGCACGAACGAGATGTTTTTTTGCTGATTGGCACTTTTGACGAAATCTTCGCATTCGTCGTACCACCGCTGGGTGTCGCCCATGAGGATGAAGCGGGTGGTGTCGGCCACAGGCAGCTGGCTGATGCGTGCGATGTTTTTCGCAGTCAGGTCTTTTTCGCGGTCGAGGAGGGTTTCCTCATTGGGATTATATTGAAAAAGGCTGTCGCACGAAGCGAAGAGGAAGGCCAGGCCCGGAATGGTCCAGCGTAAAATATTTTTCAAAATTGTTGATGAATTAGTGAATAAGAGTGATCCTGCTTACGGGAAGCATGTGGTAATAACCCGGAAAATCATTGTTTGATTCCGGCAGGCCCATTATATTTAGTCCGAAGCGCAGGCATGGTTTTTGCGCCGTTACACATTATTACTTTCATTTAAATACAAAACCATTATGAAAATCAGGGACATAATAGGATCGTTGGCCATCGTGCTGATCTCGCTATCGGCATCGGCCCAGGTGGTGTCCAAAGACTCTATCAACATGCTGAAAGACCAGAAACAGGTAATCGAAGTCAGCAAAAGGCTGAACGAGCGTAAACTGGAACTGGCCAAATTGGAAAACGAGCTGCCGGGTAGAACCGAAGAAGTGGCGAAAACAGCCGAGCAGGCACAAAAATCGGCCGATGCCAATAAAGAAGCAGCGGAAAGGCTGGGCAGCAATGCACAGGACAAAAAGGCGGCACGCCGCGCGAGCAAAAGTGCCGGCTCTGCCCACCGCGATGCGAAAAAAGCCCGGCGCGCGTCCGATAACCTGGATAAACTCAATAGAAATATCGAATCATTGAAAAAGAAAATAGCCGACGACGAATCGAAACTGTCGTCGTTGCAGGGCTCCGGCGGCGGCCGCTAGTATCGGAGATAATAAGAATATCAGGTAGGAAACTTGTACTTTTTCAGTGAATGACATGCCGGCCTCGTACCGGCATGTCGCATTTTATCCGGTAACGGAGGTTAAATATGCTTTCTTGAAGACCTTTGGTTGACTTTAACGATACTGTGCGTTACTTTTACGAGCGTGAGAAAGCTGCTGCGAAATATCATTTTATTTATAGTCATCCTCGACACGACCTCGTTGTGCCAGGTGTATAAAGTGCCTTTGCTGCTCAAACATTTCGCAGAACACAAATCCCTGAACCAGGCCATTACCTTTCCGGATTTCCTTTCCATGCATTACCTGGGCAAGGATTTGAACGACAACGACGACGATAAGGACATGCAGCTCCCTTTCAAAAAGGTGGAAGCACACACGTCCAGCTTCATTTTCGTTCCGCATACGCCTGTATTCACTTTCAAAAGAGCATACCTTCCCATCAAGGCCGAATATGGCCCGGCTGTGCCGCAGGTGCACTACAGCACCGTGCTCGGCTCCCTCTTCCGTCCGCCGCGCGCGTAAATACACATTGCTCGCGGGCTGATAATGCCCGAGTTATCCGTGCGTGCCATTGACGTGGCCCTGCGCGTATCCGTGTATTTATTTTTCGACCAATATGCTGAACAGAATCATCAGGTTCTCCGTGGAGAACAAGCTGGTGATCGGGATATTAATGTTGCTGTGGGTGGCCTGCGGCATCTATGAACTTACCCGGTTGCCCATCGATGCCGTTCCCGACATCACCAATAACCAGGTACAGATCATCACCACCGCACCGTCGCTCGGTACCGAGGATGTGGAGCGGCTCATCACCTTCCCGATCGAACAAGTTACGGCCAACATTCCCGGCCTGAAAGAAAGCCGGAGCATGTCGCGCTTCGGGCTTTCGCTCGTTTCCATCGTTTTCGACGACGATTCGGACATATACTGGGCCCGCCAGCAGGTTACCGAACGCCTTTCGCAGGTAGAAATGCCTGAAACTGCCGGCAAGCCGGAGCTCGCACCGGTTACGACCGGCTTGGGAGAGATCTATCAATACGTAGTAAAGCCTAAAAAGGGCTTCGAAAAACGCTTCACGCTCTCGGACCTCCGCACCACGCAGGACTGGCTCATTCGCCGCCAGCTGCTCGGCACGCCGGGCGTAGCGGACGTATCGACATTCGGCGGGGAGCTCAAACAATACGAAGTGGCTGTGGACCCGTCGGGCCTGAAAGCCATGGGCCTGACCATTACCGACGTGCTTACGGCGCTGAGCCGGAACAACCAGAACACGGGCGGCGCCTACATTGAAAAAGGCCCGACGGTGCTGTACATCCGGAGCTTGGGCCTCGCCGGTTCGATTGGCGACATTAATCGGATCGTCGTCGCCAACCGCGGCGGGGTACCGGTACTCGTAAGCCATGTGGCAAAGGTGCGTTTCGCGCCGGCAATCCGGTACGGCGCCCTTACGATGGCCGGATACGGCGAGGTGGCAGGGGGCATTGTGATGATGCTCAAAGGCGGCAATTCGTCGGAAGTGATCGGGAATGTGAAAGCGCGCATCGCCGAAATTTCCAAAACATTGCCGCAAGGGCTGGAAATAGAGCCGTTTCTCGACCGTACCAAAATGGTGAACAATGCGATTGGTACCGTAGAGCATAACCTACTCGAAGGTGCGGTGATCGTCGTGATCGTGCTGGTGCTGTTTTTGGGCAATCTGAGAGCCGGGTTTATCGTAGCGTCGGTGATCCCGCTTTCGATGCTTTTCGCCGTGGCTATGATGAACCTGTTCGGCGTGAGCGGCAACCTGATGAGCCTCGGGGCCCTGGATTTCGGACTGATCGTCGACGGGGCGGTGATCATCGTGGAGGCCATTCTGCACCATTTGCATACCTCCTCGCGCTATGCGGGCGTGGCGCGCCTCACGCAGGGAGAAATGGACGAGGAGGTTTCGGGTTCGGCGAGCCGGATGATGAATGCGGCCGTGTTCGGGCAGATCATCATCCTGATCGTATACCTGCCGATCCTCTCGCTGTCGGGTATTGAGGGTAAAATGTTCAAACCAATGGCGCAAACGGTGGCGTTCGCTATTCTCGGGGCATTTATCCTGTCGCTGACCTACGTGCCGATGGTGAGCTCGATGCTGATCAGCAAGAAGATCAGCCGGGAAGGCAACTGGTCGGACCGGATGATGGAACGCATCGAGCGCGGGTATGAGCGCGTACTGGCGCGCGCATTACGTCTGAAGGGCGTCCTCGTGGCGGCGGCATTCGTCCTGTTCGGGCTGGCGGTAGTGGTATTCGGGCGCATGGGCGGGGAGTTTATCCCGCAGCTGGAAGAAGGGGACTTCGCCACCGAGACGCGCCTGCTTGTCGGTACGAACCTCAGCACGACCATCGATGCCATCAACCGCATTTCCGAACGGCTGCAAAAGGATTACCCCGAAGTGCTGAAAGTCGTGTCCCGCATTGGCAGCGCCGAAATTCCGACCGACCCGATGCCGATCGAAGGCGGGGATATGATCATTGTTTTAAAAGATAAATCGGAATGGAAAAGCGCGAAGACGTTCCCTGAGCTGGCAACTAAAATGGCTGCCACCGCGCAGGAGGTTGTGCCAGGCGTGACCACCGGCTTTCAATACCCGGTCCAAATGCGCTTCAACGAGCTCATGACGGGTGCGAAGCAGGATGTGGTGTGCAAGATTTTCGGGGAAGACCTTCATAAGCTCGCCGCCTACGCCGACCAGCTCGGCCAGATCGCACGGAAAGTGGACGGCACCGCCGACTGGTATGTGGAAGAGGTAACCGGCATGCCGCAGATCGTGATCGATTTCAACCGGGCCGAAATTGCCAAATACGGCCTGAATATCGATGAGCTCAACAAAACCATCAATGCCGCATTCGCGGGCGCGGCTGCCGGGCAGATTTACGAAGGCGAAAAACGTTTCGACCTCGTGGTGCGTGTCGGGGCCGAGGGACGCAAAAGCATGGCCGACGTGCAAAACCTGCTCGTATCGACGCCCGCCGGATTGCAGATCCCGCTTAGCCAGGTCGCCACGGTGCGCGAGATCGAGGGCCCGAACCAGATCCAGCGGGAAAATACGCGGCGGCGCATTATCGTCGGTTTCAATGTGCGCGGCCGCGATGTGCAGTCGATTGTGGAAGAGTTACAGCAAAAAGTAGCGGCGAAGATCCGGTTCGAGAGCGGGTATTCCATTACCTATGGCGGCGCATTCGAAAACCTGCAACAGGCGAAGGCGCGGCTCGGTATTGCCGTGCCGGTGGCGCTGCTGCTTATTTTTGTGATGCTGTATTTTACATTCTCGTCGGTGAAGGATGGCGCGCTCATTTACACGGCCATTCCATTGTCGGCCATTGGCGGTGTATTTGCCCTAGCGATGCGGGGTATGCCGTTCAGTATTTCGGCAGGCGTGGGTTTTATCGCGTTGTTCGGCGTAGCGGTATTGAACGGCATTGTACTGATCTCCGAATTTAACCGCATTAAAAAGGAGGGGAAGATCACCGACCCGCTGCTGCTCGTGATGACCGGCACGCGCAACCGCCTCCGTCCCGTACTCATGACGGCCGCCGTGGCCTCGCTGGGGTTTTTGCCGATGGCGGTCAGCAACGGCGCCGGCGCGGAAGTGCAGCGGCCGCTCGCCACCGTGGTGATAGGCGGGCTGATGACGGCTACTTTGCTCACGCTGTTTGTGTTACCTGCATTGTATTTGTTGTTTAATACAAAACAAGGCCCTTCCGGCAAAGCAGGTATCGTGGCTGCGGCTATGATTTTGTTTGCTTCGCTTACGTGGGCGTTGCCCGCGCAGGCGCAGACGCCCGTGGGCGTGGAGGAAGCCATCCAAAAGGCACTGGCGCATAACCGGCTTATTAAAAGCACCCGGCTGGGCGAGCAGGCTGCGGACAAGCTGAGGGGCAGTGCGTTCGACATTGCGAAAACGAGCGTGAGCGCGGATTACGGTAAATTCAATAGCCCGAACAACGATACGCGCATCGGCATTACGCAAACGATTGCTTTTCCAACTGTTTATTCCAACCAGCGAAAGGCACGCGAGGCCGGCTATCGGGCTGCCCAGGCACAAACCCGGCTCACCGAGCAGGAAGTGCGGACGGGCGTACGGCAGCTTTTTTACGAATATGCCGTGTTGCGGGAGCGCGAGAAGCTGCTGGTGTATGCCGACAGTGTTTTCACCGGTTTTGATAGCAAATCGGCGCTTCGTTTCGAGAAGGGCGCCTCGAATGTGCTGGAAAAAACGGCCGCCAGTTCGCAGAGACAGCAGATCGCCAACCAGCTGGACCTCGTTCGGCACGATCTCGCATGGGTGCGCGAACGTTTCAATTTCCAGGTGCAGGATTCATTGACCTACACCCCGGCACCGCAAGCTCCCCGCATTACCGGACCGGATAGTTTCCGGCTCGACACGGCTGCGATATACACCGATCTGCCGCAAATCGAAATGGGTAAGCAGCTGACGGAAACGGCGTACTTCAATTACCGTACTGCAAAAGCCAGAATGCTGCCCGAGTTTTCGGCCGCCTATAACAACCAGAGTCTGCGCGGCACGCAGCTGCTCAATGGACAGGAAGTGAACCTGACAGGCAAAGACCGGTTCGGTTACTACGGCCTGGGCGTGAATATTCCGTTGTTTTTCAAATCGCACCAGGCGCAGATTTCCGCCGCCCGCCTCGACTGGCTCCGTGCCCGCAACGACGCCGAGCTAACCGAACAACGCCTGCGCTCGGAATTGCGGAGTGCGCAGGAGCAGGTCCGGAAATTTGCCCGTAACCTTCAATATTATGAGCAGCAGGGCCTGCCGAATGCGCGGACGATCATCGCCGTGGCCGACCGGCAGTTTTCCGGCGGTGAAATCGACTACCTGCAATGGGTAATCCTGGTAGGCCAGTCCATCGCCATTCAGGGCGAATATGTGAATGCGTTGGGCAGCTACAACGACGCCGTTATCCAGTTACTTCATTTGAACAATCAGTAAGCACATCACCATGAAACCATACATCATCATCTCCGCCGCGCTTTGGGCATGCCTCTCGTGCGGTACCCCGGAAAAGGAGCAGGCGGTCTCCGAAGAACCCGCCGAAAGTGCCGTTGCCACACGCTCGGTATCGTTCGATCCGCAGCAGATACGCAATGTGGGCATTGAAGTGGGCAATCCCGCATTGAAAAACGTATCGGGCGTGCTCATGCTCCAAGGGAAGATCGACGTGCCACCGCAGAGCACGATCAGCCTGAGCTTTCCGCTTGGAGGCTATTTGAAATCGACGAAAATGCTTCCGGGAATGCGCGTCAGAAAGGGGCAGGTGCTGGCTGAGCTGGAAGACATGCAGTTTATCCAGCTACAACAGGATTTTCTCACTGCCCGCGAGAAGTACTCATTGGCCGAAAGCGAGTATTTGCGGCAGAAAGACCTCAACCAGAGCAAAGCCAGCAGCGATAAGGTCTTCCAGCAGGCCAGGGCCGAAATGGAGACGCAGCGTATCCTGATGAATGCCCTCGCGCGCAAACTGGAAGTAATCGGCATCGCACCGGGGAAGCTCAATGCGGAGAATATTTCCAAAACAGTGCCTATCCTGTCGCCGATCGACGGTTTTGTTTCGAAAGTGAATGTGAATGTGGGCAAATATACTGCGCCGACGGATATGCTTTTCGAGCTCGTCGACCCGCACGATATTCACCTGGCGTTGAATGTGTTTGAAAAAGATTTGAATGCATTAGCGGTGGGACAACGCGTGACCGCGTACAATAATGCCGACCCTTCGAAGAAGTTCACGGCCGAAATTATCCTGATCGGAAAGAGCCTTACCGATGACAGAATGGCAGAAGTGCATTGCCATTTCGACCAATATAGTCCGTCGCTCGTACCGGGTATGTTCATGAACGGGGAGGTGTCCGTGGCGAATGCCAGGGCGCTCACCGTGCCGGAAGATGCCGTCGTGCGGTGGGAAAACAAATCCTTTGTTTTCGTGGAGCGCGACTCGGGTAGCTTCGAAATGGTTGAAATCCAGCCTGGGGCCGTCAGGGAAGGCTTTCAGCAGATCAGCGGGGCGGGTATTGCCGCCGATTCGAAGCTTGTGGTCCGCAACGCATACGCGCTTTTGATGAAGATGAAAAATGCAGAGAAGGAAGGTTAGTGTCCGTTGGATAAATTTTTGTTACACAATGTGTTGCGCAGGCATTATATTTTAACGTACAATGCAAGTACATGTAATGTACACGTTGAGTAAAGCGAATACACCTCTTGGGGCTTCCCGGGAGGTGTTTTGTTTTTTAAAGGGCTAACTCGTCGGGAAAAGGTACCTTCTTTCCGCTCGCCTTAAATACCGGCCACTGCGCATCCCAGGTTTTGAGCTGGCGTGTGAGCAATGCGGCCAGTTCTTTCACCTTTGCCGGATTCTTCGCCGCTAAATCGTGTTCTTCCCCAATGTCCTGACGCAGATTGTACAGTTCCAATTTGGCCTGGCGGTAGTCGTAGACCAGTTTCCAGTCGCCCTGGCGGAATGCGCTCGCATAATGGATTTCGGGCCCCTCGGCGGGAATCCAGCGGTTGGGGTGATGCCATACCAATCCGCGGCGGTAGTCGCGGAGGGCGGGGTTTTTGAGGATAGGTAAAAAGGTCTTTCCATCGATCGGCTGCACGGTTTTCGCATTGCGAATGCCGGCCATGTCGAGAATAGTCGGGAAAAAGTCTTCTATGATCACATATTGCTCCGCTACCGAACCCGGCTTCACCACGCCCGGCCATCTGACGAGCATCGGTTCGCGGATACCGCCTTCGTAGACAGAACCTTTGCCGGCTTTCAGCGGGAGGTTGTGCGTCCAGGCGCGGCCGCCGCGTGCGGGCGAGAGGCTTAGTCCGCCATTGTCGGACATGAACATGACCACGGTATTACCGGCGATGTTCTTGTCGTCGAGGTAATTCAGCACGTCGCCGAGGCTCTTGTCCATGCCTTCCACCAATGCCGCGTACTTCGCTTCCGTGCTGTCGAGGCCGGTTTGGAGGTATTTATCCAGGAAACGCGGGTCGGCAGTAAGCGGCACATGCACGGCGTAGTGGGCCAGGTACAGGAAGAATGGCTTTTGCTCGTTCACCGGTTTTTCAATGGCTTTCAGCGCCTCGATCGTGATCGCGTCGCTCAGGAACGTATCGGTGCCGTGATAGGCTTCGAGGCCGGGTACGGCATTACGGTTCGGCTTGCCGTTGGCCGGGCTGTCGTAATGGGCCTTTCCTGAATAGCTGGCGGGGTGCCCGATGGAGCTACCGGCTATGTTCACATCGAAACCAATGTTCAGCGGCTCGGCGCCGGGCGTACCCGTCGACCCGAAATGCGCCTTGCCGCTGTGCACGGTGTAGTAGCCGTTCTGCTTCAACACCGCGGGTAACGCAGTGCCATGAAATGTGTGCGCCACGCCCGGCTCGGGGCTGAAACCGTTGATATTCCAGTCGACGGGCTGCAAAGTCGCGTCTTCGTAATCGGTGTTTTTGTCCTGATCGGGCGAGGTCCAGTGCGTCACGCGGTGGTGCGCCGCATTCACGCCGGTGATCAGGCTCACGCGGGTAGGCGTACATACGGGCGTGGCGTAGGCATTCGTGAACCTGACGCCCTCGCGCGCGAGACGTTCCATATTCGGCGTATGGTGGCGGCGGTTGAAGTCCGTCGGCTTGTCCCAGAACGGGACGGACGTATCCTGCCAGCCCATATCGTCGACGAGGAAGACGATGATATTCGGCTGCTTTTGGGAGGCGGATTGCGACAGGGCGGGGAAAGCGGCGAGCAACAGGGCAGTTACTAACGTATGCAGGAGCAGGCCGGCAAATCGGATATTCATGACGGGTGAAAGGTTCAGGTAGCTGGTAGTGAATGCGGCAAGATCGGTAAAATTGTTTTGCAAAACCATCTGTTTGAAGCGAAATCGAACTTTTTAGCATAAAGTTTTGTGGAACGAAAATTTTAAATTTACTTTGTCTATAAAACAAGTAGACTAATAATCCTGCATGAACCACCTGATGCTGGAACGGAATTTGTGGAGGAGAGAGCATCAACTCCTGTTAACTGGAAACCATCATGATATTAGAGCAAATTTTTCATTTGAGCGTAGGCCGTGAGGCCAAGATCGTGGTAAGAGGGCAGGTGGCCCGCAACCGCAGCGAAATGATCATCGATTACGAATTCCTGATCCGCGAAAAGCACGACACCGATTTCCGTGCGCCCATCGGTCCGAACCATCCGCAATACTGGAAGCTCAAAAAATCCACTGCTGAAAAATCGCAGCTCCTGCAACTCGAATACAGCGGCATCTCGCGCAAGCAGCTCAAAGAAGTGACCCGTGAATTCAAACGCCTCGTCGGCCCAGGCTACACGTTCCGTTACCAGAACGAAATTGAAGAGCGCACGAAATACCTGAAAGGCATCCGCGTCAGCGCGCTAAGTCGCCGGTTGTTGTCTGTGGCATAGCCTACGATAATTACTGTTGATCCGTAGGCGGCACCCGCTTGCCGATGCTTTCTGAAATTGTTATTTTAGTGAAAACAATTTCAGAAAGCTATGCAACACACTTTTCATTTGAAAGCGGGAAACCTGACACCCGCGTTCGTCGAACAACTCAGGGAAATTTTCGGAGATGGCGAATTGAAGATCGTTGTGGAATCCACCGAGCCCAACGGCGACACTGACGCATTCAATCATGTTTCGCGGCTGGAACGACATTATCGCAGCATGATGGAACTGCGCGAATTGTTCAAAGATGCCAGGATAGATCCTACTATCGACATTTCGAAGCTCGCAAATGAGGTGAATTTATGATTTATCTCGATACCGATGTTTTAGTTCATTTTCTGGTTCCACAAGACATTTCAAAATACCGGCTGGCGGAAAGGGTTTTCGAAAACGTAATTTCGTCTGGAAAACTCCGAGTGTCTTTTTTAGGCATGCAGGAGGCGGCCTTCGTTTTGAATCGATTGGGATTGGAGAGGGAGGATATCGAACTAATCCTGGCGAGCTTCCTGCCTTTTGAGCCATTGACCTACACGACGCCGGAAATGCAGAGAGCCATTTTACTTTGTAAAAACTTGGGTTTTCAACACATTAATGATTGCCTGCATACCGCGATTGCAGAGCGCCACTGTAATGAATTATACACATTCAACAAGTCCGAATTCAAAAAAATCGCACAGCATTCGAAACTGAAAGTGACCGTTTTGGAGTAGAACTACAAGCCGCACCGCCAATCGGCAGCGCGGCTTTGTACTTGTCCAATCACCATTTACTTTACAGGATGCTCGATTATGCTCGTGGCGAAGGCCGGGGTGGCGTTCGGCAGGCCGTTCGTGAAGACGGTGTAGATTTTGCCGGCTTCGACCCGGATGGTGGCGCTGCCGGCTTTGCGGCTCGTGGCGGCGTCGAGATAGTCGAGGTTGTAGGTACCGGCGTCGATCGTTTCGAACGGGCCCAGCGACCAGGCGCTGAGCGCTTCGCCGGATAATGCCGAGTTCGCCGCGCGACCGTATGCGACCTGGTTAAAGAGCGTTTTGCCGTTTTGCAACACATTCAGCGTACCGGCACCGGGCGAGAGGTTGATGAACCGCAGCTTCGCCTTCCCCGATGCCGGGGCTTTGAGGTCGTCGTAAAAAAGGATCAGCGAATCGGCCTTGTTGTTGGCCGTCCGCGCGGCTACTACGGTGTGGTAATAGCTCGCGATGGGACCATTCGGGCGGCCGGTAGCCGTGAATGTGGCCGAGTTGCCGAACTGGTAGGAAGCTTTGTAGCTCGTATTGCTGCCCTCGGTGAAATTGATCTGCACGTTGCCGAATACGGTAGGAACATACTCCGAAGCCTTGTTGATCGCTACCGGCGAGGGCGTGACCTTATCGGTGAATGTCCAGAAATAGAGGCCGGCATCGATAGGTCTGGCATTAATAAAGCTGATGTAAGCGCTCAATGGCGGCCGGTTGGCAGCGTCTACGTCGAGGTAGCCGGTGTCTTCGCAGCCGGTGAGCAGCAGCGCGGCCGGAAGCATGCCGGTTAATAGCCGTGCGGCGCAGGTTATGTGTCTGAATGTCTTCATGTTCCAATTAAAGTTTTGCGGTGAAACGGATAAATGGCTGGATGCCCGCGCTGCCGTTCTGGATACCGATAACCGACGGGTTGTTCAGCGCGGAGAGTTTAGGATCGGAATAGTCGCCGAGTTCGTTGAAGAGGTTATTGACGCCTAATGTCGCCTGGATCGATTTCGATACCGAATAAGCTACCGACACGTCCGCCACCCAGATCGGGTTGAGTTTTTGGTAGAAGTAATCCGGTTTCGGGAAAGTCGCATTCAACGCCGAGGCATTGGTCACTGAACCGAAATACACGGCACGGGCCAGGTATGTGAGGCGGTTTTTCTTGAAAATCCCCTGCAAGGTGATCTTCTGCCCGGGAATTTGCGAGGTAACCCTTGCCTTTTCGCCGTCGTTGAAAATAATGTAGCGGTAAGCTTCCAGCCCTTTCGGCGTATTCACCTGTGTTACCTCGTTTTTAACAAAATTGGCTCCCAAAAGCAGGCTCAATGTCCCATTACGGAACGGCGTGCGGTAGCTTCCCGTGATTTCCAGGCCCTTCGTGCGGGTACTGAACGAGTTATAGAAAAACTTGGCCTGGGTGGTGCCCGTTTGCACAAACAATGTCCGCACCTCTGCCGGCAGGTTCACGTCCGTGGCCGAGAAATTGCCGGTATTGCCAACACGGTTTTTGATATCGACGAGGTATGCATCGGCCGTGAGCTCGAAATTGCGGAACGGCTGGGAGGTGAAGCCGGCGGTATACCCTTTCGATTTTTCCGGCGTGAGCGTAGGAATGCCCAGTGCGCGGGTGGCTGCGCTCTGGTTGGAGGCCGTCACCTGATCAATGGCGCGGCCCTGTTGAAAGCTGGTAGATGTTTCGGTGTAGTAGTATTGGGCCAGGTCGGGTGCGCGGAAACCGGTATTGTGCGAGGCGCGGATGCCCAGCCAGTCGGTAATGCTGTATTTGCTGGCGATTTTGTAGGTGGTCACGTTGCTGAGCTGCGAGAAGCTTTCGAGGCGCAATGCGCCGGATAACAGCCATTTGCCGGTAATGTTGGCCTCCAAGTCGGCATAGCCTGCGAGGATCGACCGGTTCACGCTTACTTCGTTTTCAGGACGGAAGCCGGCGTGGATCTGCGAGCCGGGCGAGAGTCCGTTCAGGCCGATGGAGCCTTCCTTGACCTGGTAAATAATGCCGGCAGCCGTCGTGTCGAGACCGTAAACCGTGCGCAAGTCGGCTTTGGAATAGGACGCTTCCTCGCCCGCGATGATCTGGTAAGTTTCCACGCGGTACTGCGCGCCGAATGCGACGTTGATGCCTTTTAATGCTTTGGGAAAATAGCGACTGATATCGATGCTGCCTGTATTCTGGCTCGCATTATAGCTGCCCGCGTCGAAGGTCGTGGGCGATTTGAGGCCCAGGCTTGCATTGAGCGAATTGGTGATCACATTCCCGAAATCGTTTTTGCCATACACATTCGAAATATCGACGTCCCAGTCGCGGACCTTGCCTTTGATACCCACTGCGAAGGATTTATCGGTGATGATATTCTCCATCGCGGGCAAAAAACCGTCGGGGTAGAGGAATGCGTTGTTGCGCTCGGTCCAGCCGGGCAGGCGGTACACGGCCGTGAACTGCGAGTTGCGGTGGCTGATCCCCCCGAATGCATACAGCTCGGCATTTTCGCGGATGGGTACGGCGGCATTGAAGAATAGCAACGCGTCTTTGGCCTTGTTGGAACCCCCGCCGCGCCGGTCGAAATAATGACGATCGATGCCGCGCGAAGCGAGAATGGCCTCGTCGATTTCTTTCGTATAGATAGCATCGTAACCCCGCGTGTTAGCCCCGCCGCCGTAGACCGGACCGAGGTAGAGGCCGGCATCGTCCTTACCGGGGAGCAGCGAGATTACCTGTGTCGCAAACTCGGCCGTCGTATTAAGGTAGCCCCCGCTTTTGCCGAGTACAAAGCCATAATTGGCATTGGTACGGGTAGTGGTGCCGTCACCGCGGCGGCGGGTGCTGGCCGTGGAGCTCAATGTGAGCGCGTCGACGCTCTTGTTGAGCACGATATTGATCACGCCGGCGATCGCGTCCGAACCGTATTGTGCCGCCGCGCCGTCGCGGAGGATTTCCACGCGTTCGATCGCTGCGGTAGGGATCGAGTTGAGATCGTAGCCGGTAGCGCCGTTACCGAGGCCGCCCCAGTTGATATTGGAGCTTTTGTGGCGGCGTTTGCCGTTTACGAGTACCAGCAGCTGGTCTACGCCCAGGCCGCGCAGCTGCGAGAGGTTCAATGCGGAGCCTGCGTCGCCGGCATTGGTGCCGTTCACGGAGTGGAAAGAAGGCGATACATATTGCAGGAGCTGCGTAATACTCACCTGCGGGGCCGATTCCAGTAAAGGTTTAAGGTCGATAATGTCGACGGGCACCGGGGAGTCGATCTTCGTTCGGTTGGCATTGCGGGAGCCTACCACCTGCACTTCGCCGAGCGTGTGCGTGCTTGCGGCGAGCGTCACGTTGTATTCATCGGCGGCGGTAATGGGCAATTCCTTCGGCACGAACCCGATAAAGGAAAAAACGAGCGTTTCTCCTTTCACGAGCGGCAATGTGAAGCGGCCGTCGGTGTCGGTAATGGTGCCCTGGCGCGTGTTCCTGATGGCCACATTCACGCCCGGAAGCGGCGCGCCGTCGTCTGCCCGCACTACACCGGTCAGCGTGCGCTGCTGGGCGAAGAGGGGAGTGGATATTAAAAGTATAAAAAGTAATAAATGTTTCATAAGTATCATTTGGATTCGTAGACTTGAAACGGAAGGGAAAACCCGATCCGGCGATGGCGAAATGGAGGCTTGCCTGCGGCCAGTATGCCGGCGAACCGGATCCTGAGAACCGAAGTTTGCCGCGCCGGCGGAGAGCCTGCAATCCCGCCGGCAGCCATTCCGCACACCGTCGGATCTGCTTTATTATATTAAATCTATGTATTTTATAGACTAATACGAATGGCACAAAGGTAAGACGGCGTAATCCGCATTTTCAACATTTGCAAAGACCTAATCGGACACGGTGCCACCAGCCTGGCCAGGCGCATTTAATGTACACGCGTAGGAGTTTGGTGGTATGAAAAACGAGTTTATTCTACTTAGTCTACGAAAATTATAGATAATTCAAATCCGGGTTTTATATTTGCTGCATCATTTAACGGACGGTCGCCATAACCACTACCGGCCAACCGCTGATCCGGGCCAATCCTGCAAAATGCTTCGGGTCGTGAAAGAGTACTTACGGTTAAATTCCGGGAGAGCGGCTGTCATGCACCGCCGTCGGACGTCACCGGCAAGCATCGAATTTCATTTTTTCCAAAACCTAAAAATTTCCAGTTGTATGAAAATCAACAACCAGATGAAAGCCGTGGCATTGGCAGGGGCCACATTGTTCGGTCATGCAGCATTTGCGGGCGACGGTCCGGATGCCAAAGCACCGAAGCAGGGCGTTTGGCGCGGCGAGTTCGTGATCAGCGAAACACACATTCCCTTCAACTTTGAATATAATGCCAAAGACAAGGACCACCCGGTGCTGACGCTGCTCAACGGCTCCCGCCGCGATGATTTCAAAGTGACGAAAGTGGGCTCCGACTCGATTTTCGTGAAAATGAATACCTACGACGCCGCGCTGGTGGCCAAAGTGGAGTCCGACGGCAGGATCACCGGCGAATACCGCAGCCTGGTACCGGGTTTTCGCGGCAATGCGCTGCCGTTCTCGGCCGAATACGGCAAGAATTACCGCTTCGTAGAGAAGGGTAAGGAGCAGCCGACCAAGCATAATCTTTCCGGTAAATGGGACTTACAGGTGTTCAGCAAGGCCAAAATGCCTGATAATGTGGCGTTACTCAAACAGGAAGGCAACAAGCTCACGGGCGTCGTGATGTCCACGGTAGGGGATAGCCGCGAGCTCGAAGGCGTGGTTCAGGGCGACGAGTTCGTGCTCTCGCATTTCTCCGGCCCAAACCCGCGCGTATATAAAGGTAAGATCAACGAGGACGGCAGCATTACCGGCGTGATCAGCTCGGGTATCTATGATAATACCAAATTCGAAGGCTCGAAAAACGACAAGGCCGAGCTGCCCGATCCCTATCAGCTGACCTACCTGAAAGAAGGCTACAAAAAGCTGGATTTCACGCTGCCCGATCTCGACGGCAAGCAGGTTTCGCTCAGCGACGATAAATACAAGGGCAAAGTGGTGATCGTGGAGATCATCGGCACCTGGTGCCCGAACTGTACCGACCAGACGTCGTTCCTCGCACCCTGGTACCGCGACAACAAGAAGCGCGGCGTGGAGGCGATCGCCATTGGTTTCGAGCAGAAAGACGACCTCGAATATGCCAAATACACGCTGGGAACGCTGAAAAAGAAGTATGGCATTGAATATGATATCCTCTTTGGCGGTATCGCCGATAAAAAAGTGGCTTCCGACAAGCTGCCGGCGCTCAACCGCATGATGGCCTTCCCGACGACCATCCTCATCGACCGCAAGGGCGAAGTACGCCAGATCCACACGGGTTACACGGGCGAGATTACCGGTCAGTATTTCAAGGATTACGTCGCGAAATGGAACAAAGACCTCGACGAACTCATTTCGGAGCCGGTTCCTGCGGGGGTTAGTTCGGTGTCGGTTGGCACGGCCAAGAGCTCCAAATAAAATTGCATCGGGTTTTCCTCACGCCAACCGCCCGGGAATTAATGGCGTACAAAGACACAAAAATACTTGGACTAAATCGTGGGTTCAACAAACTAGGTACGTGGTGATTTGAGACAACTGCAAGGCCGCCGCCAAGGTGTCATGTGCTTTGCAGTTGTTTGTTATTTCAACTTTCAAAAATACTACCCAATGATTTTCAGGATATTACTAATGCTCCTGTGCACCGCGGGTGCGGTTTGCGCGCAGGACCTCAAAGACATTTCACACTGGAAAATTAACCTGTCTAAAACTGGTCCAAAGGCGGGCGAAGAGGTGGAAGTCGTTTTTTCGGCGGAAATCGATCAGAACTGGAAGCTGTATTCGTCTGATTTCAAGGGTGATATTGGTCCCCTTCCTACCGAATTCGTGTTCAACCCAGGCAATAACTATGAACTGGTGGGGAATATCGAGCCTGTGAACCCGCTCAAAGCCGTGGACCCGACCTGGGACAAAGCTTATACCTATTTCGTGGACAAGGCCGAGTTTCGGCAAAAGATCCGCCTCACGAAGGCGAACGCGAAAGTGACGGGGACGATTAAAGGCTTGCTCTGTTCGAACGTGGACGGCCTCTGCGTGCCATTCAAAGAGGCTTTCGAGGTGCATTGAACTGCATGGATGTGCTTTAATCAAAACAGTACAAATGATTGATTGACAACGCATGCTATTTGTTAGAATGCATTGGTTTATAATTCCGGATAACGCATGAATTTTACTAAATGGCTGGCGGCTGCCGTTTGCGGCGTGTCCCTGGCATTCGTATCGCTGCAAAGAAATGGTGCTTCGGTAGAGGTCAATACGAAAGAACAACTGGGCGAAAGGCTGTTTTCGGACCCGATCCTCTCGCGCGGGCGGGCGATCAGCTGCGCGTCCTGCCATATTCCGGCATTCGCATTCGCGGATACGGCGGCATTCAGCATCGGCGACAAGGGCACACGGCTCACCCGTAATTCCCCCGCTTTGACGAACCTTTCGGGACGCCCGGAGTTTTTCTGGGACGGTCGCGCCGGCTCGCTGGAAGAGCAGGTGCTAGGCCCGCTGGCTGCGCACGACGAAATGGATTTGCCGGTAGACCAGGCCGTCGAGCGACTCAAAAAGGATGATTTTTACAGCGCTGCATTTCAAAAGATATTTAAAACCGGGGTCAACAACAAAAATCTGCTCACCGCCATCGCAGCTTTCGAGCGTACGTTGGAAACGACGGATACACCCTACGATCGTTACCTCGACGGCGATGAAAAGGCCATGTCCGCCGAAGCCGTGCGCGGGCGCATGCTCTTCATCGGCAAGGCCGGCTGCGCAACCTGCCATTCCGGCGAAGATTTCACGGCCGATCGCTTCAAAAGCATCGGTTTATATAATGGTAAGGAACTGAACGATCCCGGGCGGTTCAAAATCACGAAAGACAGCGCCCATATCGGACTTTTCAAGGTCCCTGGCCTGCGCAATGTAGCCGTTACGGCTCCGTACATGCATAATGCGATGTTCAAAACGCTGCGCGAAGTGGTGCAGTACTATAATACCCCCGACAAATTCGTCAGCAATCCCATCAACCGCGACTTGTCGCTCGGCAGCTCACTCAATCTGTCCGACGGGGAGGTCGATGACATCGTCGCGTTCCTCGAAGCGCTTACCGACGATCGTTTTCGCAAAAAATAACGGATCCCTCGCAGAATGCCGCCCGTTCATGGGTAGAAATCCGCCTTTCTTACTTTATTTTGCTAAACAACTTGCATTTACTAAACAGTGTTTATTATATTCACATTGTAATTACAAAAGCATGGCAATTAAGGAAAGAAAAGAGCGGGAAAAGCAGGAGATGAGGAACCTGATCATCGAATCGGCGACCGCGATGTTTTTGAAGCAGGGTTACGATAAGACGTCTATCCGTAACATTGCCGACGACATCGAGTATAGCCCCGCTACGATCTATCTGTATTTCAAGGATAAAGACGAGATTTTTTACGTGATCCACGAAAATGCGTTCGACATCCTGGATAAGCTTTTGCGGCAGCACGAAGCGATCGCCGATCCTTTGGAAAGGCTGGATGCCATCGGCAGGACTTACATTAAATTCGGGCTCGAAAATCCGGATTATTATGACCTGATGTTCATCATGCGTGCCCCGATGGAGCAGATCAAAAACGAGGAAAAGTGGAAGGCGGGCGAATGTGCTTTCGGCTATTTACTCACGACGCTGTCGGACTGCCTCGCACAGGACAAGATCCGCCAGAACGACTTACACGTGACGGCGATCCAGGTATGGTCGTTCGTGCACGGGCTCGTATCGCTCTATGTACGCGAGCGCATGTGCATTCTCATGTTGGAGGATGATGCTACCCGCGAAGTTTTGTACAGCTCCTTCACGCTTTTTATGCAGAATTTGAAAACCTAAAAAAATTTACCCCTTTACTAAACACTGTTTACTAAATAAACATCACTAATCATGAAGCGAGTCACCACACCATTGCTCCGGCATTGGCAGTACTTTCTTGTGCCTTTGCTGACGCTGTTCTTCCCTGCGATGGGTCAGGACGCACGCCTGCAAAGCTATATCGAGGACGGCCTGCGCAACAACCAGGGACTGAAACAGCAGCGGTTTATATTGGAACGCAACCTTTTCGCGCTCAAAGAAGCACGCACGTTTTTTTACCCCGAGGTCAATTTCAGCACGTCTTATCTCGATTCGCGCGGCGGCCGGAAAATCAGCATTCCCATCGGCGATTTGCTGAACCCCGTGTATAGTTCTCTGAATGAGCTCACGAATTCTTCGGCATTCCCGAAGGTGGATAATGTGAGCCAGACCTTCAATCCGAGGAATTATTACGATGCCAAATTCAGGACTTCACTACCGCTGTACAATGCGGAAATCACCTACAATACGAAGATCCGGAAGGAACAGATCCATTTGCAACAGGCGGAGATCGACGTGTACAGGAGAGAGTTAGTGAAGGAAATCAAGGTCGCGTACTTTGCCTGTCAGCAGTCGGACGAGGCGGTGCGTATTCTCGAAAGCGCTGTTTCGCTGGCCAGGGAAAACCTGCGGTTCAACCAGGCGTTGGTGAAGAACGACAAGGCCATCCGCACGGTGATCAGCCGCTCGGAAAATGAGCTGATCGGTCTCGAAGCCCGGTTAGGTAATGCACGGAACGACGCTGTGAATGCGAAGGCGTACTTCAACTTTTTGCTGAACAAACCCCTGGATAATGCATTGGAAATCGCGCAGGCCAGCGAGTTGGTGAGCTTTACCGACAGTGCGGCTGAGGGCAGGAGGGAAGAGCTGCTGAAACTCGAATCGCTATCGAAAATCAATGCATTATCGGGCCAGCTGGCACGCGCAGGGGCATTACCGAAGCTCTCGACGTTCATCGATCTCGGCTCGCAGGGCGATTTTGTGAATTTCAATAAAGACACGCGCTACTACTTGTTCGGCGTCACGCTCGACTGGCGCGTATTTGCCAACAACCGTACGCAATACAAAGTGAAACAGGCCGAAATGGAGCAGAAAGCGACAGGTGAGCAGATCAGCCAGGTGGAGCAGCAATTGCAATTGCAGAATAAAACGGCTGCCAACACGTTGCAGTCGGCCATCCAGACTTACCAGGCGGCGAAGAGCCAGACGACGCTATCCCAACAATATTACTCCGATCAGCAGAAACTGTACCGCGAGGGCCAGTCGCTGTACATTGAACTGCTCGACGCCCAGAACCGCCTGATCGCCGACCAGTTGCAGCAAAGTATTTCCTATCTCAACGTTCAGACCCGGTCCGCAGAGCTGGAACGGGCCCGGGCGAGTTATCTATTCTCAAACTGACAATGACATGAAAGCTACGACACATCCTATTATATACGCATACATTCTCGCGGCCGGGCTATTTGCGTCGGCGTGCAAGGAAGAAAAGAAGGCGGAACAGACCGACGACACCATTCCGGTAAAGATCATCAGCTCGGCGGCGTTGACGCAATCGCAGGCGGTGGAGACTTCCGGCCTGCTCGGGTCGGAGAACGAAGCGCGGCTGTCTTTCAAAACCGGGGGCATTATCCGCGACGTGCTCGTGAAGGAAGGCGACCAGGTGCGTAAAGGCCAGCTGCTGGCGACGCTGAATACGACGGAAATAGGCGCGCAAATGGCCCAGGCCGAAGAAAACTTCCTGAAAGCCCAGCGCGACGCCCGCCGGGTACAGAACCTCTACCGCGACAGCGTAGCCACCAAAGAGCAGCTCGAAAACACGCAGAGTGCATTGGTACTGGCTGAAAAACAGCTGGATATCGTGAAATTCAATTTGTCACAAAGCAAGATATACTCGACGGCCGACGGCGTGGTAATGCAGAAATTGCAGAATGCCGGCGAGCAGGTACAAGGCGGCACGCCGGTATTGCACATCAGCAGCACGAGCAGCGCCGACTGGGTCGTGAAATGCGGCCTGACCGACAAGGATTGGGCCAGGTTAAAGGGAGGAGAAAAGGCGGAAATCACTTTCGACGCTTATCCGCAGACATTTACAGGCAGTGTGAAAACCCTCGCACAGGTGAGCGATCCCGTCTCGGGCTTGTACCAGGCAGAAATCCGGCTCGACAAACCGGCTGCGAAGCTGGCCAGCGGCCTGTTCGCGAAAGCGAGTATTTATCCCAAACAGCAAACCAGCATGGTATCCATTCCCGTGGACGCGTTGATCGAAGGCGAAAACGACAGTGCATTCGTGTTTGTGGCAGACGGCAACCGTGCGCAGAAGAAGCGCGTGAAAGTAGCGTTCCTGGAAGGCGACAAGGCATTTATCCTCGCCGGCATCGACGCCGGTGCGCGCGTGATACGTGAGGGATCGGCATACCTGGCTGAGGGATCGGCGATTAAAGTAGTTCAGTAACCATTTCAACCGCAAAGACCATGAAATTACCTGAATTTGCCGTGAAAAATTACCAGTTCACCCTGGTTGTATTCCTGGGCGTGCTGGCATTGGGGCTGTACTCGCTTTTCACCATGCCCCGCAGCGAAGACCCCGACATTCACCCGCCGCAATTTACGGTGGTAGTGGTGTACCCCGGCGCCAATCCGAAGGATATGGAACAGCTCGTGGTGGACCCGATGGAGAAGAAGCTCAACGAGCTCGACGACATGAAGCATGTCATCACCGATATCCGCGACGGCCTCGCCGTGATCCAGGTCATGTACAAATACAGCTCCGATCCAGACGATAAATACCAGGAAGTGGTGCGCGAGATCAATGCGCTGCGTGCGCAGCTCCCGGCCGACGTCGCCGATATCCGCATTAACAAGCAGATCCCCTCGGACGTAAGCATTTACCAGTATGCGCTCATCAGCGAGAATGCTTCCTATGCGCAATTGAAGAAGTATTCCAAAGACTTCAAGGAGCGGCTGGAAAAGATCAAGACTTTGAAAAAAGTGGAGTACTCGGGCATTCCCGAGCCGCAGGTAAAAGTGAACCTGAACCTGCAAAAAATCGCGCAGCAGCGGCTCACGCAGGACCAGGTTGTGGGTGCATTGCAGAGCGAGGGTGTGAATATTCCCGGCGGGAGCATTAGCATGGCTACTAAAAAGCTGAATATCAAAACCAGCGGCAGCTACCGTACGCTCGATGAAGTGGCCAACACGGTAGTTTCCCGCGCCAATGGCAAGATCGTGTACATGAAGGACGTGGCCGATGTGAAAATGGGCTACGAGGACGAAACGCACATCACCCGGCTGAACGGTTTCCGGTGCAGCTTCGTGAATGTGAGCCAGAAAGAAGGCGAGAACATTATCGCCGTGCAGGGTCAGGTGGAGCCCGTAGTAGCGGCGTTTAACAAGGAACTTCCTTCGAATATCGAGCTCGTGAAAGTGTTCGACCAGGCGAAGAGCGTCGACGTGCGCCTCTCGCATTTCGCGCGCGACTTTGGCATTGCTATCCTGCTGGTACTGCTCACTTTGCTGCCGCTCGGCACACGTGCTTCCATTGTGGTGATGATCTCCATCCCGCTGTCGCTGGCGATCGGGCTTACGCTGATGAATTTGTTTGGGTACAATATCAACCAGCTGAGCATTGTAGGCATGATCGTGGCGCTGGGTATCCTCGTGGACGACAGCATTGTGGTCGTGGAGAACATCGAGCGCTATTTGCGCATGGGTTATGGGCGGGTGCAGGCGGCCATTCAGGCATCGTCGCAGATCGGGCTCGCGGTCGTAGGTTGTACGATCCTGCTGATATTCGCGTTCCTTCCGCTGGTGTTCCTGCCCGAAGGCGCGGGGGATTTTATTCGCAGCCTTCCTATGTCGGTAATCACGACGGTGTTCGCTTCGATGCTCGTTTCGCTGACGGTGGTACCGTTCCTGTCCAGCGTCATTTTGAAACCACATGCGGAGGAAGGCGGCAACTGGCTGCTCCGGGCCATGCAGAAGGGCATTCATAAAACCTACGGCAGCGTGCTCGACAGGGCGTTGCATTGGCCGAAAACGACATTGCTCATCGCCGGGCTCATTTTTGCAGGCTCGCTGGCATTGGTACCGCTTATTGGCAATAGCCTTTTCCCAAAATCGGAGAAACCCATGTTCCTGATCGATATTGAGACGCCGCAGGGGACTAATTTGAAGAAAACCAACGAAATAGCCCGCTATGTGGAAAGCGTTTTGAAAAAAGAACCATTGATTACGTCCTTCGCGACGAATGTGGGCAAGGGCAATCCGCGGGTCTATTATAATGTAATCCAACGCAACGAGAGCGAGAATTTTGCGGAGATATTCGTACAGGTGGAAGGGCTTGAAACCGAAGGGAAAGTAGCGGTGATCGAAAAGCTTCGGAAAAAGCTGGAACGTTATCCGGGTGCGGAGATTAAGGTAAAAGACTTCGAGCAAGGGCCGCTCATCGAAGCGCCGCTGGCCTACCGCATTTACGGAGAGGACCTCGACGACCTGCGCAAAACCGCATTCCGCGTCGCCGATTTGCTGAGCAAAACGGAAGGTACCATATATGTCAACAATCCGCTGCTCGTGCAGCCGACCGATCTACGCATCAACATCAACAAGCAAAAAGCAGGAACGCTGGGCATTTCCTCGGCCGACATCGATCGTACGGTGCGGCTGGGGGCAGCGGGCCTCAATGTGGCGACGTTCCGGGAAGATGTGGGCAAGGCCGACAGCTATGACATTAATGTATCCGTGCCGCGCAATGCCGCTATTCAGGATTACAGCGTGTTTGATAAACTGTACGTGACCTCGGCGTCGGGTGCGAGCATCCCGCTGAAAAGCATCGCGACCATTGAAATGGAAAGTTCGCCGAACCAGATCCGCCATTATGACAAGGACCGCTACGTGACCGTGTCCGCATTCGTGAAGCAGGGTTATAATGTGCAGAAAATGAATGACGACATTACATTGAAGCTGAACAAGTTCCCATTTGAAAAGGGCCAGCATTTCACGGTGGCGGGCGAGAAGGAAAGCCAGCAGGAGAGCTTCGGCGGCCTCGGCATGATTATCCTGATTACCGTATTCGGCTTCCTGGGCGTATTGATCCTCGAATTCAAGACTTTCAAAAGCATCCTGATCGTGCTCTCGGTAATTCCGCTGGGCATCGTGGGAGGTCTGGCGATGCTGTTCCTGACGGGCGAAACACTTTCCTTCACCGCGACAATCGGCTTCATCGCCCTTGTGGGGATCGAAGTGAAGAACTCCCTGCTCGTCGTGGACTTCACAAACCAGCTGCGCGAGCAGGGTAAAAGTATCGAAGAAGCGATCATCGAAGCCGGCGAGATCCGTTTCGTACCGATCCTGCTTACCTCCATGACGGCGATCGGCGGGCTGCTGCCGCTCGTGATCGAGTACAGCGCGCTGTATTCGCCGCTCGCGCTGGTACTGATCGGCGGGCTGATCAGCTCAACCTTACTCTCCCGATTGGTAACGCCGGTCATGTACAAATTGCTGCCACCGGCGGTGGAACCGCAAAAGGCAGCGGCTGTGGCTGAGCTGGAACCGGCGTATTGAAACGCGGAGCAGTAACAAAAAAAGGGTTGCCGGTATCGAAGCGGGCAACCCTTTTTTGTATCAGAGATTTGCGATGACCGGCTTTCCGGTAATGTGCCGGGCAACTTTGCTGAGCGACTTTCCAAGGCCCTGCGGCAGCTCCTGGTCGAGGTCGTTGTAGGCGAGGTCCGTGTTTTCAACGATGAGCTTATGTGCGAGTTCGTCGTAGCTCCATTTCTCCGTCGTGGCTTTTTGCGCCGCGGGCGATGCCGTCGTGCATGCGTCTGCGAGCGGTTGGGCGGGGTGCGTGTTACCCGTGAAAATTTTCCAGAGAATGAGCGAAGCGACGATCGCGCCTATCAGAAGGCCCCGCCGCTGCTGCGCTCCTCTGGGCTGTTGGAGCAGCGCGATGACCGCTGAGGTAAGGATGGTAGAAGGTTTCATAAACATGGCTAATGGATTGATGGTGCTCATTGAATGGCCGGTATGGCCTTTCCGCCGGGACGGAGGTTATAATTGCTGACAAAATTGTGTCCTAAATCGTTGAAACGCGCACTAAAAATCTCTGACCTGATCATTTCGTGATGTAAACCGTGCATTTCAAAAGGTGAACCGTAACGGCGGCTCAACCCATTTTACTGAGAAACGCCTTGATATTGTCGCGGTATCCGCGGGTCCATTTCACCTTTTCGCCGGTCGAGAGGTGGATGATGTACTCGCCGTTGAAATACGTTTCCAGCTCCGAAATGAAGTTCATATTCACGATGTTCGATCGTCCGACCCGGATCATTACCTGCGGATCGAGGCGGCTTTCGAGGCTGCCGAGGCTTTCATAAATGGTGTAGGTTTTCCGCTGTGCCGTATACACCGATATATAATTGCCGTCTGCCGAAAAATGCGTAATGTCTCCCGTTTTGACCAGGTACATCTTGCCGGCTTCCTTTACGAGCAGCCGTTGCAGGTAGTTTTCTTCCTTCTCCTTCTGCTCGCGCAGGAGGTTGTTGACCAGTTCCTCGATCCGTGGCTGCGATTTCTGGCTCAGCCGCTCTTTGAGCCTCCCCAGCGACTGGTGAAAGCGGATCTCGTCGAACGGTTTCAGCAGGTAATCGATCGCATTCACCTCGAACGCGCGCAATGCATATTGGTCAAACGCCGTCGTAAACACGACGAACGGCTGGTGATGCGGCCATACCTCACGCAGCACCTCGAACCCGTCCAGCTCGGGCATCTGAATGTCGAGGAAAATCACGTCCGGGCGCGTCTGCAATATCTTCACGACGGCTTCGGAACCATTGGCGGCCTCGTCGGTAATCTCAATAGAATGGTCGTGCTGTACAAATGTCCTGATTACGTCCCTGGCCAGCACCTCATCATCGATGATCAGGCAGCGGTGTTTCATGTTTTATCGGGGTTATTTTGGGTTAATGTTTTTTGTTGTTGGTTGCCGACGGGTGACCGCCGATTGCCGACCGCCGACCGCTGACCGCTGACCGCCGATTGCCGCCGACTGACCGCCGATGGCCGACTGCCGATTGCCGCCGACTGACCGCTGACTGCCGGTTGCCGCCGACTGACCGCTGACCGCCGATTGCCGACGGCTGACCGCCGATGGCCGACCGCTGACGGCTGGTGGTTTTTGTTCCTGACTGCCGATAGCCGACCGTTGGTTAAATTTAGTGGCCAAGCGAAAATTAAGCTCATATACGCCAGCCTCCGGGCGGCGTCACTTTTACAGGCGACATGCTATTTTAGGCCCTTAGGGCCGCTCTGTTTATAGCAATAATACCGCATTACTAGCATTCTACCCCGGAGGGGTGTCCTGTTTATAGGTAACCAACCGTTCCATTGACACCTTCGCCCCGGCGGGGCCATATTTTCATCCGGATCTGCCCCAAATCACCTCTCACCAGCCTAGGATTAGCCATCACCATTATCCATCACCAGTCGTCTATCAGCCATCGGCGGTCGGCCGTCCGCGGTCAGCCGTCAGCCGTCAGCCGTCAGCCGTCCACGGTCAGTCGTCGGCGGTCAGGCGTCAGCCGTCCACGGTCAGCCTTCAGCGGTCAGCCGTCGGCGGTCACCCTCCCCCCGTCGCCCCCCGCCATCGGCCGGCCGTCGAAAAAGAGCGTCACCGATGTCCCGCCGCCCGGCGGCTGATCGAATTGCAGCCGGGCTTGATCGCCATAGGCTTGTTGCAGCCGCAGCGAAGTGTTTTTCAATCCAAGGCCAAGGCCGTTGGACGGTTTGCGCTGTGCGGCACCGATCCCGTTGTCGTAAATGTTTACCTGCATGCCCGCCGCGCTCACGGTGCTCGTAATGCGGATGAGCGCGTTCGTGGTCATATCGGAAATGCCGTGGGTAATCGAGTTTTCGACGATCGGTTGAAGGATCAGCTGCGGCACCGGGTAGAGCTCCGAGGCCGGGTCGATATGGTATTCCACTTGCAGACGGTCCTGAAAGCGGATCTGCTGAATGTCGAGGTACTGCCGGGTGAGTTTGAGCTCCTCCTGCAGGGGAATGAAATCCGCCGACTGGTTCGCCAGCACCGCCCGCAGCAGGTCGCTCAGGGTGGTGATCATTAAGGTAGCTTTTCGGATATCGTTTTTGATCATCAGGCTGATCACGCTATGGAGGGAATTAAAGAGGAAATGCGGGTTCAGCTGCATTTTCAGCGATTGCAGCTGCGCATTGGCCAGCTGCCCGCGGAGTTGTTCGTTATGCAGCTCGGTTTCGAAATGCTGCTGTTTCAGCTCCTGGTACTGGTAAATGTAGGATACCTTATTGAAACCCACCACGAGCAGCAGGTACTGGCCTACGCTGGCAGTATATGCAATGAAAAACGAGAAGAGGTAACTTTCCAGCGGTACGGATTTGCCCACCGCACTGTACATGAGCGGGTTGGTAATGAAGTAATGCAATGTATTAATGAAAATATTGCAAAGCGTGATGATCACCAGGTGGATCAAGAGCGGCCGGATGATGGACGAGGTTTCCCGCACCTTGAATGCGATCGGCACTTTGATGGATGCCCAGAGCACGAGCGGGCTCGTCGACCACCAGAACAGGCCGTCGAGCAGCCAGATAAACATTTCGTGAGGCCGCATGACCACACCCTCCTTCAAAAGCCACAGCATCATAAGCTGACCAAAAGTTATTACCGCAAAAATGCTCCAATAGCAGAAGGAGTACCACCAGAACTGCCCGACGGTCAGGGGCAGCCGGGATTGTTCCAGCATGCGTTTCAAAAAGGTCATAGATAGGATGGACTGTTGGGAATCAGCAGGGTGATCGTCAGACAAATTTAAGGTTTCTTACCAGGCGTGTAACCCGCATTTACGTAAAGCGCGCGATTGATTATCCGAACGACGGAATTACGGTGCAATGCGTTGATAAGAAAGGCAAAATAGGCCAATGTGTTTATTTTTAGAAAAAATGTAAAAATAATTGATTTTAAATTTTGTTGTTTAATCGATTAAATCTACATTTGGACACAATATTTCCCTGAAAGAATAATTTCTCTTGTCCCGAAGACAGTACGTCGAGCGGATTTCTAAGTACCCGATACCCATCACGGAAACCTGACTAATTGATTTTCACCCAGTATATCGGTTCGGTAAATGCTTAATCGTTTAAACACATAATTCCGGATTAACGAAACCACCTCCCGCGTTTAAAAGCGCAGAAAGGCTGCTCTTCGATGAAAAGAGGGCAGCTGTGAGGCGTCTGTTTGTTTACGTATATATTTGATCGTTCGGTCTGAATACCGGGCGAAGCACCTTGTTTTTACCTTTTTGTTTCTGGCCCTCGTGTCCGTAAGCGATTACGGTTTTCGTGCATGTTTCGCATAACGCTATTCACCCTGACCCAATTAATGATGAAGAAATGTTTTACGATAATCGCGCTGCTGCTGTATTGCAGCGCGGTTTTTGCCCAAAACAGCCGGATTTCGGGCACCGTTACCGGAGATAACAAGGAGCCGCTGCCCGGCGTAAACGTGCTCGTGAGCGGCACCTCGCAAGGCACCGTCACCGACTCCGACGGTAAATACGCCCTCGACGCGCCGGCTAATGCGAGCCTCGTTTTCTCGTTTATAGGCTATGTGAGCCAGACCATCCGTATCGGATCCCGCTCGGTGATCGACGTCGAATTGATCCAGGAATCCAAAAACCTGAGCGAGGTGGTCGTCACTGCGCTCGGTATCAAACGCGAGGCCAAAACCCTCGGCTATGCCACCGCTACTGTCAATGCGGATCAGATTTCTACCAACCGTACGCCCAACGTAGTCAGCTCGTTACAGGGAAAAATGGCTGGGGTGAACATCAGCTCGCTATCCACTGGTCCGGGCGGAACGGCCAAGATCCGCATTCGCGGGCAATCGTCGTTCAGCGGGCAGAATAACCCGCTCATTGTCGTCAACGGCGTGCCGATCGACAACTCCAACTTCGCCGGCGGAGGCGATTACGGGTCCAGGGCGGCAAATAGTTCCGATGGGGGCGATGGTCTTTCCAGCATTAACCCGGACGATATCGAATCGATGACTGTACTGAAAGGCGCCACGGCGGCAGCATTGTATGGCTCCCGCGCGAAGGACGGCGTGGTGATGATCACGACCAAAACGCGCGGTACCGGCAGGGGGATAGGGCTGGATTACAATATCAATTTCACCACCGATACCCCGCTGGATTTCACGGATTTCCAATACGAATACGGCCAGGGCGAAGGCGGGAAACGCCCCACGACGGCCAATCCGACCTCCGGCGTGTGGAGCTTCGGTGAGAAGTTCGAGCCGGGTATGACGCAGACTTTGTTTGACAACGAAACCTGGCCTTACCAGCCCGTACGCGGTCGCGTGAAGCAGTTTTACCGCACCGGAACGAACATGACCAACACCGTTACCGTGTCCAACAACGGCCCGAACGGTGGATTCAGCCTGTCGCTGGCCAATACCGATAACCGCGGGATCGTCGAAAACAACAAGTTTAACCGCAAAGTGGTCAACATCGGATTTACGCAGAATATCTCGAAGCGCCTGACCGCATTCGGGAATGTCAACTATTCCAAAGAGAAGAATGTCAACCCGCCGCAGATCGACACCCAGGATTTTGCCACTTCCACGGTGATCTTCACATTGGCCAACTCCATGCCGTTTGATGCGCTGCGGCAAAACCAGACCCTGCCCAATGGCGACGAATTCGTTTTCTCGCGCTTCCTCGTGCGCAACAACCCGTATTACTCACTCAGCCATCACTTCGAGAATATCACCCGCGACCGGCTATTCGGCAACGTGGCCGTCAAGTACCAGTTCACCGACTGGCTGTACCTGCAACTCCGCGCCGCGCAGGATTTTTATGTCCGTAACCAGGACTATAACATACCCAACGGCTATGCGCCCATTGCGAAAGCACCGGTTGGCTATGTAAACGGTTCCTTCACCCAGGACGTCCGCCGCAACACCGAGCGCAACCTCGATTTCATCCTCGGCGGTAATCACACGTTCGGGAACATCGGTCTGGACGTGACATTGGGTGGTAACCAGCGCTACGCGCGGATGGATTACAACAGCGTCACCGTGCAGGATTTCATTCAACCGAACCTGTACACCGTCATGAATGGCCGGGTCAAAAACCCGCTTTACCAGCTCTCCGAGAAGAAAATCAACTCGCTGTACGGCGCCGCCACTATTTCCTGGAAAGAGTTTCTCTACCTGAACGTAACGGCCCGGAACGACTGGTTCTCAACGCTCGCGCCGCAGAACCGCAGCATACTTTATCCATCGGTAACAGGTAGCTTCATCTTCTCGCAAGCCTTCCCGAACCTCCCTTCGTGGATCACGTTCGGTAAGCTGCGCGCCGCCTACGCGCAGGTGGGTTCCGACAATGTGAACCCGTATTCGAATGCATTGTATTATGCGGTGGACAACAACTCGTTCCCGAACCCGTCGGGCCAGCTCGTACCGGTAGGCGGGATCAATGCCTCGGTGGTACCGAACAAAAACCTGCGCCCGCTCCGCATCAAGGAGGCCGAGGCAGGATTGGAAATGAAGCTGTTCAACAACCTGCTCGGATTTGATTTGACGTACTACCACAAAACGACTGACGACCAGATTCTTGCGGCACAGATTTCCGACGCGTCATCTTACACGGCACAGCTTATTAATGTCGGCCGGAGTATGAACAAAGGTATCGAGCTCCTGCTCACGGGCTCGCCGGTGAAGACGAAGGATTTTACCTGGGATGTGAGTTTCAACGTTTCCTACAACACTTCCAAAGTGCTGAAACTCGGTCTGGCTGAGAAAGATACGGTCATCACGGTCGGCGGCGGAGGCGGCCGGACGCTGAACATGGTGGTAGGCAAGCCGCTCGGGCAGCTCTATACCTTCACATACCTGCGCGACGCCCAGGGCCGGCAGGTGTTTGATAAGAACAGTGGTATGCCATTGAGAAACAATACATTGGTGAATGTCGGCAATGCGTTGCCCAAATATTTTGGCGGGATCACCAACACATTCAGTTACAAGGGCATAATGCTTTCGGCGCTGGTGGACTTCAAGCTGGGACATAAAATGATCGCCGGGCGAAACATCAACTACCTGCGTCACGGCCTCTCTAAACGGACGCTGCCGGGCCGTGCGGAAGGCTACGTAATCGGTAACGGCGTGAACCCGGATGGCGAAGTGAACCAGACCAAAGCGGCCGTGCAGCCATTCTACGAATCGATCAACCCGCTGGGTGTCAATGAAGATTTCGTGTCGAATGCAGGTTTCTGGAAACTGCGGCAGCTCACATTGGGATACGACCTGGGCCGGTTCCTGCCCGAGAAGTTTTTCGTGAAGGGCCTGCGGATCAACGCCGTGGCGAACAATGTGCTGGTCATCAAGAAATGGACCGAGAATATGGACCCGGAAGAAGTGCTGAACTCATCGGATAACGCGACCGGCCTCGATTTCTGGCCCGGCCTGCCGCCGACCCGCAGCATTGGTTTCAACCTCAATGTCAAATTCTAACCGTCGTAACCATGAAAGTAACATCCAAATATATCCTCGCGCTGTTCCTTTCGCTGACGCTCATGACGTCGTGCGACGAAGGATTCGACGAGATCAATATCAACAAGGTCGACCCGACCTCCCTGGCGCCGTCGCTCATTTTGAACAAGGCCATTATCGCCACCACCTATCTCGACGGTGTTTCCACACTGGGTATGCTTTGTTACAACTTCGGCATTGTACAGCAGGTGATTACGCCCTACGGAAGCTCGCTGTCGGGCGGGAATTACAACCAGCTCAACAATGCGAACTCGCCCTTGGTATGGGTCAATTTCTACCGGAATGTGATCAAGCAGCTGGCCGCCGTGGTGGACCAGACGAAAGCCGATCCGCTCCAATCGAACATTTACCATGCCGCACGCATCTGGCGGGCCTATGCATTCATGATCCTGACCGATACCTACGGCGACGTGCCGTATTTCGAAGCAGGGCAGGGTTACATCAATGAGATCATCCGCCCGAAATACGACGCCCAGGAAGCCATCTACAAGGATATCCTGAAAGAATTGGAGGAGGCTTCGGCCGCCCTGGACCCTGCGCAGGCGGCCGTTACGACCGATATTTTGTACGGTGGTAATGTGGCACGCTGGAAAAAGCTCGGATATTCGCTCATGCTGCGCGCCGGAATGCGGCTGAGCAAAGTGGATCCGGCGCTCGCAAAAACGTACGTGACCAAAGCCGTAGCCGGCGGTCTGTTCGAAAGCAATGCGGATAACTCGACCATCCGGCATACGTCATTATATAACAACTTCATTGCCAATCACCTGGCTGCCCGGGAGAAGACCAATTTCTACCTCGCCGCGCCATTTGTGAACTATCTCAAAGAAAACAACGACCCCCGCCTGCCTGTGTTCGCGGTTCGGTATGTAGGCGCGAAAGGCGGGCCTGAACAAACCAGCGCGCGCGCCTCATCCGATCCGAAAGTGCAGATCGGCATGCCGATGGGCTACAACGACGTGACGATCAATAGTGTACTGGCCGCCAACGGCGTGGTAAGCCTCTGGGACTTTACGCAGATCAACCTGAGCACAGTACTGAAACTCGACGCGCCCGAATTCCACATTACCTACGCACAGGTGCAGCTCCTGCTCGCGGAAGCGGCCGTAAGAGGCTGGGTATCAGGTACGGCAGCCGATTACTACGCCAAAGGTATCCGCGGCAACCTGGAACAAATGGCCCTCTACGATCCCGCCGCGACCATCAGGGAAGACGCCATTCAAGCCTATCTGAAAGCCCACCCGCTCGATAATGCGAAAGCATTGGAACAGATCAATACCCAGTACTGGGTGGCGACATTCCTCGATGGCAACGAGTCGTGGGCGAATTTCCGGCGCAGCGGCTTCCCCGCATTGAAGAAGAACCCATATCCTGGCTCGGAGATCAAGGAGGATTTCATCCGCCGAATGCCTTATCCCGACAGCGAGATCGTCGTGAATTTGCAGAATGTGAACGACGCCAATGCGCGGCAAGGGCCTAACGACCTCAATACCAGAATGTGGTGGGACAAAAAATGATAGCAACGATTCTTAAACCTTTAACCTTAAATTCATGAAAGAGAACGGAATGAGCCGTCGGGAAACGATGAAAGCGCTAGGGCTCGGCGGTTCGGCCGGGATACTGGGTCTTTTCGGAGGCACGCCGGATGCCCGCGCGGCCGACCATGATACGCCGCAGTATGCCCGGGGCATGAAACCGCTGACGATCAAGAGCGTTCGCGCCATTGCGACGGCCCCCCAGGGCTCCAACCTCATTGTGGTGAAAGTAGAAACCTCCGAGCCGGGTTTATACGGGCTGGGCTGCGCTACCTTCACTCAGCGTGCGGAAGTGGTGCTGGTGGCAATCAATACCTATCTCAATGAGTTTTGTGCCGGCCGCGACGTCGACAATATCGAGGATATGTGGCACGCCGCTTACGTAAGCTCTTACTGGCGCAATGGCCCTGTGCTGAACAATGCATTGAGCGGCCTCGACCAGGCGCTTTGGGACATCAAGGGCAAGCGCGCCGGCATGCCGCTGTACCAGCTGCTGGGCGGGAAAGTGCGTTTCGCCGTGCCGTGCTACACCCATGCGAACGGGCGCACGCCCGAAGAGACGGTGGAGAGCGTGAAGAAGATCCAGGAGCAGGGTTACCGCTATATCCGCATTCAGCAGGGGGGCTACGGCGCCGTTGGCAGCACCACCAAAAAGCCGGACTTTAAAGAGGCGGGTTTCGGCGGCGCGACGGACAATTATATGGACGAAAACGCTTACCTGAAAGCCATTCCCATCCTGTTCGAAACGGTGCGCAAGCAGTGTGGAGAGGAGGTGGAACTGTTGCACGATATCCACGAACGGGTGCAGCCGATGAATGCGATCAATATGATCAAAAAGCTGGAAGCGTACCGGCCGTTCTTTATCGAAGATCCGTTCTCGCCGGAGAACATGAAGTGGTTCAAGCTGTTACGCCAAAGTACGACCGTGCCGCTCGCCATGGGCGAATTATTCAATAATATCAATGAATTTCTCGAACCGATGGCTAACCAGTGGTTCGACTATATCCGCATTCACGTGTCGCAGATCGGCGGGGTGACACCGGCGATGAAAGTGGCCCGGCTTGGGGAATGGTTCAATGTCAAAACGGCCTGGCACGGTCCTGGTGATGTGTCACCGGTCGGGCACTCGGCGCACGCGCATATTGACCTGGCTGTGTGGAACTTCGGTATCCAGGAAGCGGTGCAGTTCAATGACAAGACGCTGGAAGTGTTTTCGGGCTGTCCGACGATGAAAAACGGGTATATGTCGGTCAACGAAGTACCGGGAATCGGCGTGGATATCGACGAAAAGGCAGCCGCGAAATTCCCGATTACCACGAAGTCGAACTGGCAAGTAAGAAAATTCGACGGTACGCTTATACGTCCATGAAAAAAACATCGCTCAAAGATATTGCGCAGCAAGCGGGCGTCTCGACGGCCCTGGTTTCCTACGTGCTCAACGGCAAGGAGAAGGAAACCAGGGTAGGAGAGGCTATCGCTCAAAAAATCAGGCAGATAGCGAAGGAATTGAACTACCAGCCGAACCACCTGGCCAAGAGCCTGCGCAGCGGGAAAACCTATACGATCGGACTGATTATCGCCGATATCTCAAACCCCTTTTTTGCCAATATCGCCCGTGTGGTAGAGGATGAGGCCAAAAAGAATGGTTACACGGTGATCATCGGGAGCTGCGACGAGCACGCCGAAAAATCGTGGGATTTGGTCAATGTGCTGATCAACAGGCAGGTAGACGGTTTTATCATCGTATCCTGCGAGGGCTCTGAAAACCAGGTGCATTATCTAAAAGAGCGGAACATTCCATTCGTATTGCTCGACCGCCATTTTCCAGAGATCCAGACCGATTTCGTCGCTACGAACAATTACAAAGCCTCGTACGACGCCGGTGTTCACCTCATCGAAAGCGGCTATTCGCGGATCGGCATTATGGCTTACAAATCGAATATGTACCATATGGAGGAACGTGTGCGGGGTTTGCAGCACGCATTGCGCGATAATAACATCGACTTTAACGACGCCTGGCTCAAAGAAGTAAATTTTGAAACAATGGACAGCGAGGTACGCACGGCCATCGACGAAGTACTCGCCTCCGACCAGCGCGTGGAAGCGATGATATTCGCAACTTACGGCTTGGCTATCAATGCGTTGAAATACATCAACGAGCTGCGCCTGAAAGTGCCGTCCGACCTGGCGATCGTCAGCTTCGGGCAGGCGGAGGTGTTCGATTTGTATTACTGCCCAATCACTTACGTGCGGCAGCCATTGGAAATGCTGGGAAAAACCTCCGTCGAGTTTTTGCTGAAAAAGTTAAAGAACCCGGATGAAGGCATGAAACAGATCCTCATGGAAGCCAAACTTATCCCGCGCGACTCGTCGAAGGCTAAAAAGCCTGTTTCGAAAGGCTGATTTTTTTGCCAGAATGCTTAAACGTTTAATGACCAGGTTGTTACATACGTAGCGTCAGGGATGGTCATGGGTGATCAGGAAATGGCTGACATCCGATAATTCCTGGCTACACACCCGACTATTCCTGACATCACAACATATCCTATCCCCATTTATGCAAAGAAGAAATTTTATCAAAACCGCCTTCCTCGGCACGGCGGCAGTGGCGACAGGCTTTCCGCTGATCGAGGCGGAGGCTGCTTCCAAAATGAAGATCACCAAAATCCGGTACTACGCGGCGCCGGGGTATAACAAACCGCTTTTCAACCAGGCGCGTGGCATCGTCGAGATCGAAACCGACGGCGGCATCATCGGCATTGGCGAGGGCGGATCGAAAGATATGATCGAGCAATGCGCGCAGATGATGATCGGGGAGGACCCGTTCCGCATCGAACACATCTGGCAGAATGTCTACCGCGGGATGTTCTACCCGCCGGGACGCGAGAAGCTCCATGCACTGGGCGCGCTGGAAATGGCGCTTTGGGACATTAAGGGAAAGGCATTGAATGTGCCCGTGTACGAGTTGCTCGGCGGCGCCACCCGCGATTACGTAGAATGCTACGCAACCGGTTTCCGTGCCTCCAAGGCCAAAACCGAGGAAGAACGGGCCCGCGACTGCATCGAAGCCGGCCTTCGGGCCTATCGCATTGGTCCTACGGGCGGCAACGGCGACCAGCCCTTTGATTTTTATGAAAACGTAAAAAAGACGATCGATTTCTGCAAACGTATCGACGAGGCCGTTGGCGGCGGCGGCAAATGGGCCATCGACCTGCACACGCGTTTCGACATGACCGACGGCCTGAAAATCTGCACGGCACTGGAATCACTGGAACCGTATTTCGTGGAGGATATTATCCGTTCCGAAAACCCGTCGGTCTACAAAACGGTGCGTGCGATGACGAAGGTGCCCATTGCCGTAGGCGAGCAGTTCGGCGACCGCTGGGATAGCAACGAGTTCATCGAAAACCGGTGGATCGACTACACGCGGTTTACATTGCCCAATACGGGTGGGATCAGCGAGTTCAAAAAGCTCGCGTCGATGTGCGAAACGCATTACGTGGGTATGGTCCCGCATTTCACAGGTCCGCTGGCGACGGCCACGCTCGTGCATGTGCTCGGTTCGAGCAGCCCGGCGCGGGCGCTGATGGAGCTCGGCGGCGGCGAACCCGAACGCCCTGCCTATTTCAACGAGGATTTTATCAATTTCAAAAACGGCAAGCTATACCTCAACAATGCGCCCGGCCTGGGGGTAAAATTCGATCCGAAGAAAGCAACCTTCATCATGGAGGTCAAAGAAAAAACCCAATTCCCGCACCCGATCCTGAAAAGTCCGGACGGCTCCATTCACAACTGGTAAACGCTATGAAATCCAACCCTAAATCAGTTTCCCGCCGCACGGCCATCCAGTCGGTACTGGGCATTGCGGCGACAGGCACGATGCTGCTGCCCAAAACGTCCTATGCGGCCGATCCTGCGCCCTTTCAGGCTTACGGAAAGGTCAAGATCACGAAACTGGAAACCTTTCTCGTCAAACCGCGCTGGATATTTCTCAAAATCCACACCGATGCCGGCATCGTAGGGCTCGGCGAGCCATTGCTCGAAGGTCGCGCGCTGACAATCCAGACTGCCATCAAAGAAGTAGAACCATACCTCGTAGGCAAGGACCCGCGGGCGGTCGTTCATCACTGGCAGGCTATTTACCGTCACGCATTCTACCGCGGCGGGCCTATTCTCACGAGCGCTCTGAGCGGCATCGATCAGGCGCTCTGGGATATCAAGGGCAAGCTCCTGGGCGTTCCCGTGCACGAGCTCCTGGGCGGCCCCACCCGCGACCGCGTGCGTGTATATGGGCGCGCATCCAATGCGGAAGACATGAAAAAGCGTAAGGCGGAGGGGTACACCATCATCAAAACCGGTGTAGCCAAAAAGAATCCGGCCAACATCGTCGAGAACCCCGCATTCATCAAATATGCCTCCGACAATTTCGCTTCACTGCGCGAGGCGGGCGGCCCGGAAATGGACATTGCCATCGACTTCCATGGGTCGGTGCCGCAGCAGACTTCCAAGGTATTGATCAGGGAATTGGAACAGTATCAGCCGTTTTTCGTGGAGGAGCCCTGCCAGGCGCAAAATGTGGACACGCTCGTCGACATTGCCCGCGGCACACACATTCCCATTGCTACCGGTGAAAGGATTTTTACCAAATGGGGCTTTCGCGAAATCCTCGAAAAAGGGGCTGCCAGCATTATCCAGCCCGATTTGTGTCACGCCGGCGGCATCACCGAAGGGCGCATCATTGCCGGGATGGCCGAAGCCTATTACATTCCCATCGCCCCGCACAACCCGATGGGCCCGATCTCCCTGGCCACCGGATTACAACTGGCCGCCAGCGTACCCAATTTCCTCGTGCAGGAGCAGGTGACCCTCGGCGAAGGTTATCTCAAAGAGCCATTCAAACTGCAAAAAGACGGGACCGTGATGGTGCCCACCAAGCCAGGCCTCGGCGTGGAGCTCGACGAGGACGCATTGAAAGACAAAATAGGCCACGACTGGAAGAACCCGGAGAGTTACAACGCGCTCGACGGGTCGGTGGTGGATTGGTAGGGTGGTTGACCGCTGTCGGCGGTCGATAAAGATCGCTAAATCCATACCCCACCTAAAATTGCATTTTTTAACGTTCAACTATAATCATTTCCATGAAAAAACTACTGAGTTTATGCTTGGTTGTCTTCGTCGCGGGTGGGGGCTTGCTATTTGCCCAGGGCGCGAGGGTGACCGGAAAAGTGACCGACCAGGACAATGCGGCGCTGCCCGGCGTGAGCATCCTGATCAGCGGCACCTCGCAAGGTACCGTCACCGACGGGGAGGGGAATTATGTGATCAATGCGCCGGGCGACGGGACGCTGGTGTTTTCGTTTATCGGCTATGAAACGCAGACGGTAGCTATTGGCAACCGTTCGGTAGTTGATATTAAACTGGCGCAAGGCTCGCGCAGTCTCGACGAACTCGTGGTGGTTGGTTACGGCACCCAAAGAAAAACCGACGTGACCGGTGCATTGTCCGTCGTTTCAACGCGGGAGTTTTCGCAGCAGCCCATTACCCGCCTCGACCAGGTGTTGCAGGGCCGTGCGGCGGGTGTGCAGGTGACACAGTCGAACGGTGCGCCGGGCGGGGATTCCAAAGTGAGGGTGCGCGGCGCAAACTCGGTGCTCGGTAACAACGATCCGCTTTATGTGATCGACGGTTTTGTTGGTGCGAATTATAACCTGCTGAACCCGAATGATATCGAGTCGCTGCAAGTACTGAAAGATGCCGCATCGACGTCCATCTACGGAAGCCGCGGTGCGAACGGGGTGATTATCATTACAACCAAAAAAGGTACGAAAGGCATTAAGGTGAGCTACGAAGGCCAGGGAAGCGTGTCGAATGTGATCAAGAGATTCGACATACTGCCGGCAGGGGAATTTGCCGAGATCGTCAACGCACGAGCGCTCGCAACAGGTTCCAATGCCCCGTTCACGCAGGCACAGGTAGATGATTTCAAAAGGAACGGCGGCACCGACTGGCAGGACCTCGTGTACCGCAAAGGCAGCGGCCAGCAGCACCAGGTGACGGTTTCGGGCGGCAACGAGAAAACTTCCTTCCTGATCTCGGGCAACTATGTAAACCAGAAAGGGATCGTCAATAACAGCGGGTTCAAACGCTATGTGCTGCGGACCAACCTGAGTACGCAGATTAACAAGAAGCTGGCATTGCGGCTGAACCTGTCGGGCGCGAAAACGGCCAACCACAATACC
The DNA here is from genome assembly GCF_000382205.1 of Dyadobacter beijingensis DSM 21582. Taxonomy (GTDB): domain Bacteria; phylum Bacteroidota; class Bacteroidia; order Cytophagales; family Spirosomataceae; genus Dyadobacter; species Dyadobacter beijingensis. The sequence goes on along the minus strand of NZ_KB907788.1, from coordinate 1,109,622 downwards.
GACGGCGGCGGCGCCCTCATCGAAGCATTGCAATGGGCACCCACCACGCCGGCGTACGGAGCGGACGGCCAGCCCACTTTCGCCGATCCGATCGGTTCCGTTTCGCGCAGCCCGCTGGATCATTTGTATGACAAATCCATCGATACCGAGCGCATGAACATCAACGCCATCGGCGGCCTGGCCTACCAGTTGCCCATCGAAGGCCTCTCGCTCGACCTGCAATACGCGATCAACTACCTGGATGCGCAGAACAAAAACTTCAACGGCAAACGGCTTTCGAACAACAACCCGAATGCCACCCGCTACTCGGCCGACCAGGTTACTTTGCAGAATACCAATGCATTGAACTACAACCGCACATTCGGCAACCATTCCATTACAGCCGTGGCAGTACTGGAAACCCAGCAGTTTACGGACAAAAACTTCACCGCTACGGCCAATGGCCTGCGCTTCCCGCAGCTTGGGTACGATAATATCGGCGGCAACTCGGCGGCGACCGTCAATTCGGGCTTTTCGAAATGGACGCTGCTATCGCTGCTCGGCCGCGTCAACTATGCATTCAAGGACAAGTACCTGATTACCGCTGCGATACGCCGTGATGGTTCTTCCAAATTCAGCAAGGACAACCGGAATAGCGTATTCCCGTCGGTGGCGTTGGGCTGGCGGCTATCGGAGGAGGAATTTATCAAAAACATGAATGTATTTACAAACCTGAAACTGCGGGGAAGCTGGGGTAAAACGGGCAGCCAGGCCATTAACCCTTATGCGACGCTCTCGCCATACAACTCTACGCAGGTCGGCTTTAATAATACGGCCGTAACGGCGGGGGTAATCCAGGGTAACCAGGGTAATAGAAACCTGAAATGGGAAACTACCACGCAAACCGACGTGGGTATCGAAATGGAGTTCCTGAATGGTCGCCTGCATTTCGAGGCCGATTATTTCAACAAACGCACGACGGACCTGCTGCTGAACGTGCAGCTGCCCAACTACGCGGGCGGAGGTACGCAGACGCGCAATGTGGGCGAGATCAAAAACAGCGGCTTCGAGTTCGCGATCGGCGGTACGCCCGTTGAAAAGGGTAAATTCAGCTGGGAAACCAACCTGAACCTCTCGACACTGAAAAACGAGGTGGTGAGCCTCGGCGGCCTGCCGCGCCTCGGTACAGGCACCGGTGCGGGCGGCGGTATGTCCATTACCAACGAGTTTATGCTCATGCCTGGCCAGCCGCTGGGATCTTATTGGGGGCTCAGATACCTCGGCACCTTCAAACCGAACGAGGCCGATATCGCCGCCAAGCAGGGCCGTGTGCCGGGTGATCCGCATTATGAGGATGTGAACGGCGACAATGCCATCACCACCGACGACTTCCAGATCGTGGGCCACGCGTTCCCGAAACTGACCGGCGGTTGGAACAACACCTTCACATATAGCGGATTTACGCTCAATGTGTTCTTTCAGGGGGCTTTTGGAGTGGATAAATTGAATTATACCCGTGCGGGCGCGATGTCAGGCTCGGGTGAGGCGCGGCAGTTCCTGCTGACGGAGATCCGCGATTACTACCGCGAAGGCAATACCGATTCGGACATTCCTGCATTTACCAAAACTTACCAGCCGTTTACACAGTCGAGCCGGTTTGTGGAAAACGGGAGTTTCGTGCGGCTCAAAAACGTGAGCCTGGCTTACAATGTACCGTCGTCGGTGCTCAGGGACAAGGCCAACATCCGCATTTTTGCCAGCGCTACGAACCTGTTTACCATCACGAAATATACCGGTCCGGACCCGGAAACGAGCAACGTCGGTTCCAGTACGGACACCGCCATCGGCATCGACCGCGGTTCCTACCCGAATGCGAAGGTGTACACGGTGGGGTTGACTTTGGGCTTTTAAAACATCAAAAAAAGAGACATGAAAAAAATAACCATACTTCTCCTAAGCGGCCTGCTCCTGACGGGTGCCGGTTGCAGCGATTACCTCGACGAGGATACGACGGGGCTTTTGTACGGGCCTAATGTGCTATCGACGCAGGATGGCCTGGAATCCGCATTGACCGGTGCCTACAAGGGCCTGGCAAACCAATGGGGATACGGGTTTCTGCACCCGTCGGCTAATGCGGCCGTACTCGGCGCGGACGATGTGACCACCCATCCGGCCAGCAATAAGACCGACTGGCGGGAGTTTGACCAGTTCAATGCGTCGACGACCAACCAGCGTTCCAATGCGGTTTACAATGGCTGTTATAAAGCCATCCAGGGTGCAAATAATGTGATCAACAACTATCAGAAGACGGTCGGTACCAAAGCGACGATCGACATTATCGTGGGCGAGGCGCATTTCATCCGCGCATTTTCCTACTACTGGCTCACGCGCTTCTGGGGCAATATCCCGCTGGTGATGGCCGGGGAATATTCCGACGATCTGCTGACGATCAAAAAATCGACGCCGCAGGAAGTTTACGACCTCATTGTGGCCGATTTGAAAGTTGCCGAAACCAACCTGCCCAACGCGAAGCGCGATCCGGGCCGGCCCAACAAGGGCTCTGCGAAAGCCTTCCTGGCCGACGTGTACCTGACCATGGCAGGCTGGCCATTGAAGCAAACCGACAAATACGACCTCGCGGCCGCCAAAGCCAAAGAAGTGATCGACAATGCCGGTACCTACGGCTTCGAGCTGCTGCCGACATTTGCGGCGGTGTTTGAAAACGATCCCGCGTCGCCGGGTACCAGGGAAGCGGTGTTTCAGATCAGCGGCTACCTGGGCGGCAGCGGCACGGCCAATGCAACCTACGGCAACACGACGATGCCGGGCGAGGAAGGCGGCTGGGACGATATGTTCGCCGAGTTGAATTTCTTCCGCGATTTCCCTGCGGGACCACGTAAGGACGCCACTTTCCGCACCGAGTTCGGCTTAGGCGCTACCAAAATTCCCTGGCAGAACAGTTTGACGAAACACCCGTACTACCAGAAATGGTATATCAAAGGCAACATCGTGACGTCGAGCATTTCGTTGCCGTCCGTCATGATGCGCTACCCGCACGTGCTGACGATTTACGCGGAAGCCAAAGCGCGCGGCACCGGCGGTCCCGACCAGGCGGCCTATGACGCATTGAACAAGGTCCGTCTCCGCGGGCGTGCAGCCGGTACCAAAGCCCTCACAACCGCCGACGGCCTCACGCCGGCCCAGTTTGCCGATGAGGTCGTGCAGGAGCGCGCATGGGAGTTTGCCTGCGAGCGCACGCGCTGGTTCGACCTGGTTCGCCTGGAAAAAGTGGAAGAAGCGAACGCGAAGAAAAGCCCTGACGATTTGCAGCCGATCAAACCGATCGTAAAGGCGAATTACTGGTTTCCGCTTCCATATACGGACACGTCCATCAATCCGAATTTGTAATCCTCGTTTGTGGGGTGATCAAGTTGTTGTTGCATCCCCACGGGATTTTCGAAATGCGTGATGGTTTCGCGGTGAAAACGAAATGCCGCCGAAACACACGCCTGAGATTTGTGAAATACTAATAAACAATCCGATGACGATCCGTTTCCCGATCATTACCGCATTATTCCTCGCCGCCACGTGCTTTGCGTTGATTCCGCCCGTCGACAATGGCGCTGTAAACGACGACAAAATGAACGCCGACTGGCCCGTATACGGCGGGAATAATGCAGGTAACCGCTACTCCGCATTGACCCAGATTAATAAGGATAATGTCAAAAACCTGCAACCGGCCTGGACATTCGATACGGGTGAGAACAACATACCCGGCGAACGTGGGATGGATATGCAATGCCAGCCGATCGTGATCGACGGGATTATGTACGGCACCACGCCGAAGTTAAAGGTGTTCGCTATCGAGGCTGCCACAGGGAAGGAGCTCTGGAAGTTTGACCCGTTCGAGGGGAAGCGGCCGCGGTATCATCCGATGCGGGGCGTGGTGTACTGGTCGGAGGGAAGCGACAAGCGCATTCTGTTTACGGCCGGGCCCTCCCTGTTTGCAGTGAATGCGGAGACGGGCAAGCCGGTGGAAAGTTTTGGTAAAAACGGCGAGGTGGATTTTCACGACGGCCTGGGCGATAGGCAGACTTACGGTTATGATCCCTATCAGTTCAATATCCGCAACACGACGCCGGGAGTGATTTACAAAAACCTGCTCATTACCGGCTCCTCGGTATCGGAGGGCGGCGATGCTTTGCCGGGGCACATCCGGGCCTTCGATGTGCGTACGGGGAAAGTTGCCTGGGTGTTCCGGACAATCCCGCTGCCGGGTGAATATGGTTACGAAACATGGTCGAAAGATTCTTATAAAAGGCTTGGCGGCGCCAATTGCTGGGCCGGAATGGTGGTAGACGAGGGGCGCGGGATGGTATTTATGGGGACTGGCTCGCCGTCGGTGGATTTTTACGGCGCCGCGCGGAAGGGTAGTAACCTGTTTGCCAACTGCGTCATCGCGTTAAATGCACAGACCGGTAAGCGCGTCTGGCATTTCCAGACGGTCCACCACGATCTCTGGGACCGCGATATTCCTTGTCCGCCGAATTTGATAAGGGTAAAAAGAAATGGTAAAATGGTCGACGCCGTAGCGCAGGCGACCAAGGACGGCTATATTTTCCTGCTCGACCGGGAAACCGGCAAACCGCTTTTCCCGGTAAAGGAAGTACCGTCGCCGCGTGCGACGGCGCTTCCCGGCGATGAACCGTGGCCTACCCAGCCCGTTCCCGTAAAACCCGCACCATTTGCCAATCAGGCATTGACCGAAGCCGATATCACCACACGCTCACCCGAAGCGCACGCCTACGTGCTCGACCGTTTTCAAAACAGCAACAAAGGCCCGAAAAACCAACCGCCCGACTTGCTCGGCGGCTTGCTGTATGGCATCGGCGGCGGCGCGGAGTGGGGCGGTACGGCGGCCGATCCGGCGGGTGTGGTGTATGTCAATGGTAATAATATGCTCTGGTGGCTCAAAATGCGGGATGCGAAACAGGTGCAGGGCGGCGGGAAAGGGCAAGCGTTGTCGAAGGGCCAGGTTTTGTTTAATACCCATTGTACGGCTTGCCACGCGACGGACACTCAGCGTGCTGCGGCCTCAGCGGCTACGCAGGCTTATCCCGTTTTGAAGGACATCGGCCAGCGTATGGACCGCAGCCAGATCGCTGCACTGCTCGAAACCGGCCGCGGGCGGATGCCGTCATTTCAGCATATTACAAAAGAAGACCGCGCGGCGATGATCGATTTCCTGTTAAAAGTGGAAAACAAACCGGGCGCAAACGACATCCATGCCCAAACCAATGCCATCGCGGCCAGCGGCAGCAAGGATTTTCCCTATTTAGCGCCTTACGTTAACAATGGCAATGTGCAGTTCCGGGACCAGGACAACTACCCGGCCATTAAGCCGCCCTGGGGGACATTGAACGCCATCGACATGAATACGGGCGAATACCTGTGGAAAGTGACCCTGGGCGAATACCCTGATCTTTCGCGTCAAGGTATCCCGCCCACAGGTACGGAAAACCACGGCGGTCCGCTCGTGACAGCCGGCGGCCTGCTTTTTATCGCAGCCACTTACGACGAGAAATTAAGGGCATTCGACACGAAAACCGGTCAGATTGTTTGGGAATACCAATTGCCGGCCGGCGGTTTTGCCACACCCATTACTTATATGGTGAATGGAAAGCAATATATTGCAATCGCCGCCGGGGGCACAAGATATGGCCTGAAACCCGGCGGCAATTATATCGCTTTTGCATTACCCTTTTTCCGTTAGCTGAGGCCGGCTGAAAAATGATAAATGTTGCTGAATGGGGAGATGGTTGGTCTTTTCCCGTCGACATTAGTCGACGGATCAATATCGACGGATCGAGATTCAACGGGTTGACATTCGACGGATTAACACAAAAAGAAACTATGAGCAAACACCTGCTGAGTTGTGACTGGGGAACGTCGTCGTTCCGGCTGAGGCTGGTTAATTTGAAGGAGCGCGACGTAGTGGGCGAGGTGACGTCTTCGGATGGCATCGGGACCGTGTACAGTGCGTGGCAGGAAGCTCGAAAGGGAGGCGAGCTGGAATCCGGGCAGGCTGACGCTGTGCCGCGGGGTGCATTTTATCGTTCGGTGATCGCTACTCAGGTGGCGGCTTTGAGCCGGCAAACGGGCATCGACCTCGCCAGCGTGCCGATTGTTTTGTCCGGTATGGCGTCGTCGTCGATCGGGATGCGGGAATTGCCTTATGCGCGGCTTCCTTTCGCATTGGACGGCAGCCATTTGGGGATGCGGCAGGAAGAGGAAGAGCCGGATTTTCCACACGAGATCACGCTCATTTCCGGCGTCCGCAGCGACCACGACGTCATGCGCGGCGAAGAAACGCAGCTCATCGGCCTTAGTGCCGCGATGGACCTTTCGGGGCGCGACGCGATATTCATTTTTCCGGGCACGCATTCCAAGCATATGTTCGTCCGAGATGGCCGGTTGATTGATTTCAAGACATTTATGACCGGTGAAGTCTTCAATCTCATGGCTAATCAGAGCATTCTCAAAGACTCCATCGACCACTACCTGCATTCCGATTTCAAACCCGAAGCGGCCGCCGCCTTCCGCGAGGGCATACGCGAGTCGGGGTCGGGAAATATTTTAAATGCATTATTTACAGTAAGAACCAACCAGCTTTTTGATTTATTCAGTAAGCGGGACAACGGGATGTTCCTGAGCGGGCTGCTGATCGGCTATGAAATCCGGGATTTGACGCGGGAAACCAATGCGCACCTCGTGCTCTGCGGCGGCAATAACCTGTACCAGCTCTACAAGGCGGCCATCGAAACGCTCGGCTTGTCCGGCCGCGCGACCATCATCCCGTCCGAAATAGTCGACCGGGCCGCTACTACCGGGCATATCCGCATTTTTGAGAACCAATATTTAACATTGAATAAAGCAAATTTATGAGTGAGCGTACATTTTCGTGGGAGTTGTTCAACAAGGCGCCGCTTGTCGGCATTATCCGTAATGTATCACCAGAGGACGTGAAGCGCATCCTGCCTATCTACCGCGAAGCGGGCCTGACGACCGTCGAGATCACGATGAACACCCCCGGCGCTACGGATATGATCCGGTATGCCTTGGAAAACGAGCATTACGGCCTGAATATCGGCGCCGGGACCGTTTGTACGAAAGAGGACCTGGACGCAGCATTGGATGCGGGCGCGCAGTTTATCGTGACGCCCGTTTTGAATAAAAAGGTGGTCAAATCCTGTGTCAAAAAGGGCATTCCGGTGTTTCCCGGCGCATATACACCCACTGAAATCTTCAATGCGTGGTCGCTGGGCGCGACGATGGTGAAGATATATCCCGCCACGGCTTTGGGGCCGGGTTATATCAAAGACCTGAAAGCGCCGATGAACCAGCTGAAACTCCTGCCGACAGGCGGCGTAAGTCTCGAAAACATGACCGCATTCCTTCAAGCCGGTGCCAATGGACTGGGTATCGGCGGGCAGCTGTTTGACAAAAAACTGATCCAGGACAAGGACTGGGACGGCCTGAAAGCACATTTCCTTCAATTCGCACAAAAACTCGCCTAGCAATGGCTAAAATCAGGAATTACCGCTGGATCATCGTGGTCCTGCTCTTTCTCGCCACGACCATCAACTACCTCGACAGGCAGATCATCGGCTTGCTGAAACCCATTCTCGAAAAGGAGTTCGTGTGGACGGAAACCGACTTTGCGCGTATAGTAATGGCCTTTACGGCCGCCTATGCCGTGGGTTTACTGGTTTTCGGCTGGCTGATCGACAAGATCGGCACCAAGGCGGGCTATTCGTTCACGATCGTATTCTGGAGCGTGGCGGGTATGCTGCACGCGGTGGCCCGGAGCGCGTTCGGGTTTGGTGTGGCGCGCGTGGGACTGGGGCTCGGTGAGGCCGGTAATTATCCTGCGGCCGTCAAAACGGTGGCCGAATGGTTTCCAAAAAAAGAACGGGCCCTGGCCACGGGCCTTTTCAATGCTGGTACGAGCGTCGGTGTGGTAGTGGCATTGTTACTGGTGCCCTGGATATTAAGCCATTACGGCTGGCAGGAGGTGTTCTGGATCACGGGTGCATTGGGTTTTGTATGGTTGGTATTCTGGCTGATTTTTTATGATATTCCTGCAAAACAAAAACGGCTCACGGCCGAAGAGCTGCACTACATCGTAAGCGGGCAGGATCAGGATGAGAACGAAGCCGAGAGACAGCCCGTCAAATGGCTCAAACTCTTCACGTTCCCGCAAACCTGGGCTTACATTACCGGCAAAGGCCTGATCGACCCGATCTACTGGTTCTTTCTGTTCTGGCTGCCGTCGTACTTTGCTTCCACGTTCAACCTGGACCTCAAAAAGCCGAGCCTGGAACTGATGCTCATCTACACGGCGACGACCGCCGGCAGCATAGGGGGCGGTTACCTGTCGTCGTGGCTCATCCGGCGCGGCTGGCCGACGCTCAAAGCACGTAAGACGGTGCTGCTCGGCCTGGCGTTTTGTGAGCTATCCGTAATACTGATCCAGTTTTCCAGCGGTGTATGGATGGCCGTCGGGCTGATCAGTCTTGCCGTGGCATTGCACCAGGCATGGGCCACGAATGTGTTCACACTACCTTCCGATCTTTTTCCCAAACAGGCCGTAAGCTCCGTCGTCGGCATCGGCGGCATGGCCGGGGCGGTGGGCGGTATCCTTTTTCCGATCCTGATCGGCAGTCTGCTCGACAGCTACAAAGCCGCCGGAAACATCCAGGCGGGCTATAACATCATTTTTACAATCTGCGGTTTTACCTATCTTGTGGCGTGGCTGATTATCCATTGGCTCACGAAAACGCCCAAAGTAGTAGAACTCGAAGAATTGCAATGATACTTTTAAGAAGGACAGACTCCGAAGACCCCGATTTTCAAGCCATGGTCAGGTTACTGGACGCCGAGCTGGCGATCCGGGATGGTGCTGATCATAGTTTTTATTCCCAATTCAACAAAATAGACAAGATCCACCACGCCGTGGTGTGCTATGAAAACGACGAGCCGATCGGGTGCGGGGCGATCAAGGCATTCAGCAACGAGGCAATGGAAGTGAAACGCATGTATGTGTCGCCGGCCGGACGGAATATGGGCACTGCCAGCCGCATTTTGGGCGAGCTGGAAGGTTGGGCCGCTGAAATGGGTTATTCCAAATGCGTCCTCGAAACCGGCAAACGCCAGCCGGAGGCGATCGCGCTCTATGAGAAGAACGGCTACCACCGCACGCCAAACTACGGGCAGTATGTGGGTGTCGAGAATAGCGTTTGTTTTGAAAAGACTTTGATTGCCTGATTGTTACGGGCTATTTATTGGTTGTCTTCAAACCATGTGAGAATCTGCGGGTACAGATCGGCCACGACCTGGCCTTTCTTTCTGGCCTGATAAGTTTTGACCAAAAACTGGTTGAATTCCGCAAACTTTCGGAAGCCTCTGACATCCACCATCATATTCTCGACGGATGCGAACAGTTGCGGCTGTTCCGCCTGTGGCGCGACGTCCGCGTAACGCAAGCTCACGAGTGCCCAATTCATGTATTCGTCGAATGCAGATTGCGGGGTATCGTAATACCTGGCCGACTTGGTCGAATCGTTCCAGATCGTGAGGTCGGAAAACGCCTTTTGAATGCGGCTGCGGTTGGCTGCCTTTTCACCTTCGGGGCCGATGAAGCCGTGATTGAGCTCGGTAAAAACAATGTCGCCAGCCATGATCTGCCGGGCTTTTTTTGAAAATCGGGACGGAGTTCCTGGTTTGCGAAACGGAAAGTTCACATGCGCCTGGACCTCCCGGAAACCGTCGAGATTGAACCAGCTGGCCGACTGGTTGGCGCTCACAAGCGGTGAGAAGATGACTTTAAACGAGTCATACCGGGTCGACGGAAAGTTCAGATTCAGCCAGCGCTGCATATCCGGCACGCCCACCGAGTCGCGGTAAGTCGCGACGAGCCCGTTGTAAAAAGGAATGTGCTTTTGGTAAAATTCGCGGAAGCGTGTTTGGCGGGCAAAATCGATCAGGTCGGGAATGTGTTCGCGTAAGGCATTGGTATAGGAATTACCGATCCGATCGTAGATTTTGCCCTGCACGATCGAATCCCGGTCATTGAATTCGAAGGGATAAGCATCCATTTTCTTCGAATGCTGTGCATCCGGGGTGCTGGAAAACGCGGAGTTCATATTCCGGACGGCCTCGTTGTCGCGATAAGCTTCGAACCATTGCATTACCTCCTGATAGTAGGGCGTATCACGTCGGATCAAGCCATTGTCCTGCCGCCCTTTTTCGGTTAATGCAAAGATGACATTCACCAGTTCATACACCTCGGGAACTTCCACGGACGTCTTTCCGCGATGGAGCCGCTGGTACTCGGCCGAAAATTTCGCACGCGGTTCAAGCCGTATTCCCCGAACCTCGGTAAACGCGCTGTCTTTGCCATCCATGAGCACGACAAACGGATAGCTTTTTCCCGGCTCCACATCGAACGTGATCGAGTCCCGGTCGGTAATGAAGGTAAATTTTTTGCTTTTACCTTCCATATAGCTTTCGTACACATCCGGATTGAGGGTCGGGCTAATGCGCCAGCTGCCTTTACTGAACTCGTCGCCGTCGCGAATGTCCGCGCGGTCGCCAGTCGCCCGCACAATGCGGGGCGTTTGCGCGCATACGCAGGGGCTCATGTGTACGAGCGCAGCCAATGTTATGAATTTCAAGGTATTAAGGTTCATATTACCGTGAGGAGACTTGTATTGTCCCGGTAATATATCATTTTGGCTACAATAAGTTACATAAGAAAGACAACTTAGTCTTTCCGGATAGCCGTGATCTCGATGGGAGGATAGATAATGATAAATGTCGGTCCGAAGAAACACTCCTTTTTCAAATTCCCGCTGATCGTGTAGTCGGGTACTTCCCGGTTGGCGCTTTTTGCCCAGGTTGTATCAGCGTTACATGCCCAGGCGATGAGCTTGCGCTGCGTGCCCGGCTCGGTAAATTCAAATGAAAACAGCCCGCCCCCCTCGTGCACGGCACGGGTGTTTTTAATGACCTTCACCGTCGGCCCTTCGCACCCGCAATCCGGGTTGGGGTCCTCTTTTTTACAACCGGAAACCGCCACGCCCAGCGCAGCGACAAGTGTCAGGGAGAGAAGGTTTTTCATGGGATTTGGGTTGGCGGTTGCGGATGAGATTTGGTAAGAAAAGCGTAGTGATTGTAAGATTTACTTTTGGTTACAATGGTTGGAATGCCTGTGAGAGCTAACTTTACGCATAAAAAATACCATGACCATGATCGACAAACTTGCCCTTGTTTACATTGAAAACCGCAAGATACTCGCAGCGCGGAGCAGGGGGCGGGATGTTTATTACGTTCCCGGAGGCAAGCGGGAGGCGGGGGAATCGGACGAGCAGGCGCTCGTGCGGGAGGTTTTGGAGGAATTGAGCGTTTTGCTGAATCCCGATGCATTGCAGTTTTACGGTGAGTTCCGGGCGCAGGCGCACGGGCAGCCGGAGGGTGTGCTGGTGCGGCTAAGGTGCTACGCGACGGCGGAAAGGGGAGAGGTCAGCGCCGCTGCGGAGATCGAGGAAGTTGCGTGGCTGAGTTACGCCGACCGGCCGAAGGTGTCGCTGGCGACGCAGCTGCTGTTCGACGACCTGGCCGAAAAGGGCCTGATCAGCTAGCCTGTTCAGGCTGTTCGGTGATGTATTTTTTGTGTTCCTTGCCCCAGTCGATCATCGCCAGGATGATGTTTCCGAATGTTTTGCAGTAGGGTGTCGACTCGTATTCGACCAGCACGGGCGAGTCGGGGTAGACGGTCCTTTTAATGAGTTTGTTCATCTCCATTTCTTTCAGTTCCCGCGAAAGCATGCGCGTGGTAATGCCCGGAATACTCCTTTCAATCTCCCTGAAACGCTTGTTTCCATTACATATCGAGTTGATAATGGGCAACTTCCACTTTCCGCCGATCACGTAAATCGTGTCCTGCAACGCCTTCACTTCTTCTGCCTGGTTCCTTTTGATTGTTGCTTCCGCCATAGCCGTAGTTGGTATACTCTGTGATACTGATTACAAAGTTATACCAATCGCCGGTAACTTTGTAGCATCAAATCAAAATTTATTCAAAATGAGCAATCCAAAAACAATTTTCATAACTGGTACCAGCAGCGGGCTGGGCAAACTCACGGCCAGATTTTTCGCGGAGCAAGGCTGGAATGTGGCGGCTACTATGCGGACACCCGAAATGGAAACTGAACTGACGGCGTACGAAAACATCCGAATTTTCAAACTGGACGTTACGGACATTGCGCAAGTGAAAAGTGCCACTGCGCAGGCTATTGAAGCATTTGGCAAAATAGATGTGGTGGTCAACAACGCCGGCATGGGCACCTACGGTGCATTGGAACTGGCTAAGGAGTCGGATATCGATTGGCAGTTTGCCGTGAACGCGCGCGGGCCGATCAATGTCATACGGGCATTCCTTCCGCATTTTCGCGCAAATGGGGGCGGGATGTTTATCAATATCAGCTCTTTTATGGGTATCACCACGGCTGTGCCGCTCGGCTCGTTGTACAATATGTCCAAGTTTGCATTGGAGGGATTGATCGAGGGTTTGTATTACGAACTGAAACCGTTGAATATCGAATTGCGGCTCGTCGAGCAGGGCGGTTCGAAGGATAACAATTTCAGAGAAAGCATTGTCTGGAACAACAATCCCGATATCGCGGCATACGACGAGCTTACCGCCAAACTGCAAGCATTAATGAACACCCGCGACGACAGCCTGCTGGACGACCCGACGGATATCGTGCAGGTCATTCACAGCCTGGCAACAGGAGCGAACAAAAGCTTCCGCAACGTAGTCGGTGCCACGGGAAACCAACTCATGGAAATGCGCCGCACGATGCCGATCGAGGACTATATGGAGGCAATGCGGAATTTCTTTTAAGCTTACAATGCCCGCGTATACCCTTGCGCCTTCTGTTTTTCCAGTAATGCCTTCAACTCCTTCACCAGCTCCGGTTGTTTTTCGTAGAGGTTAACCGTCTCGCGCGGGTCGGATTCGAGGTCGTACAGCTGGCCGGCAGGGTCGGTAGGGGCGCCTTTGGACGACCAGCCGCCGCTGCCTTTGCCGTCGATAAACTTCCATTTTCCTTTGCGTATCGCGAACATGCCTTCGACGGAGTGATGGATAATGCTGGGACGAACCGGCTTTGCTTCATCGGGCGCACGGAACAGCGAAGCAAAACTGAAACTGTCCTGGCCGGCGTTACGGTCCAGTTTCTGGCCGGTAATGGCTGCCAATGTCGCCATCAGGTCGGCCAGGCAAATGGTCTGGGCAGTTTGGGTGCCTTTCTCGATGCCTGCGGGCCAGCGCGCGATGAATGGCACGTGGTGGCCGCCTTCCCAGATGTCGGATTTTTCGCCTTTGAAAATGTAATTGGCATCATGCGCCGGAAACGCCTGCTTGTCGCCGGGTTTCCAGTCCGCACCGTTGTCGGAAGTGAAAATAACGAGTGTGTTGTCGGCGAGGCCGAGGCTGTCGAGGGTATGCATCAGCTGCCCTACGACGGCATCGGTATGTTGTACAAAATCGCCGTACAGGCCTGCATTGGAGGTGTTTTTATATTTTTCAGAGGGCACCCACGGCGTGTGCGGGGCCGATAGCGGGAGGTAGAGAAAAAACGGCTTCGATTTGTTTTTACCTGCATCAATAATGAATTGCCTTGCCTCCTGTCCGAATACATCGAGCGTACCCGGTATCCGGAAGCTGGCCGAGCCTTTTCCGTCCCGCCAGAATACACCGCGGGGTTCTTTTTGTCCGGGGATATCGACGATCGCATTGTCTGCGGGCTTTCCGTTACGGACGTAAATGTAAGGCGCGATGTCCAGGGACGCCGGGATCACATAGCTATAATCGAAACCGAGGTCGTTGGGGCCGCCGGTCGTGCCTTTGGCAATGGAAAGGTTTTCGGTCGAAGTCCAGTCGTCGTATACGGTCGGATCGGTGGTTTTCGTCGGGTCGGTTTTCACCCAGTCGAGGCCGAGGTGCCATTTGCCGATCACACCGGTGCGGTAGCCGGCTTTTTTCATCAAATCGGCCACGGTGAAGCGCTCGCGTTCGATGAGCATGGGCGAGTAGCCGCCCAGGACGCCTTTTTTCAACCTTGACCGGAATGCATACCGGCCCGTCAGTATCCCGTAACGCGTGGGTGTGCACACGGCTGAACCCGAATGCGCGTCCGTGAAGACCATGCCCTGGCCCGCGAGCCGGTCGAGGTTCGGCGTTTTGATCTGCGACTGCGGATTGAGACAGGAGAGGTCCCCGTAGCCCAGGTCGTCGGCGAGAATGTAAATGACATTGGGATGGCGAACGGTACCATCGGCGAAGCCTTTTTTACGAAAAACCAGCATGGCCGACGTGGCCAGCAGGAGCATCAGCAGCGTGTAAGTCAGGTTAGGATAAGTTCGGAGCATATGCACGGGCATCCCGGCGTGGGAGCAGCGGTTTAGAATATTCTACCAGCTTGGTAGACAAATAAACGGAATGCCGTGCAGATTTACAAAGGGCAAAAAAAATGGCGGCCTTTATCGGCCGCCTGCAACCCACAACAAAGCGTGGCACAGCTATTAATCTGCGATTACGAGATTTGTAGTCCTTGACTAATCTTGGGCTTTTCAGCCCGTATTTGTGGTCAGTTATCACATTAACTCATGGAAAACAGCAATTTTGACTTGCTTGCCGTGGATTTGTACGCTTACGCGCCACGGCGCCGGGCGCCCGTATAACAGACTGCGGTTCCTGTAATGTGATAAAAGAGGTTGCGCTGCGAAAGTAATACATTTGATCGTTCCGGCCAAAGCTTATCAAATTGATAGGCCTACTCATTTTTTGATAGAGTCAGCTGAAACTGCCAAATGGCAATATCTGCCGTACTTATTGGACCGTCAGGGGGAATTGCTGCCAGCAGGCCGTTTTGGCATGGCTTTTGAGGCTTCTGAGGTATATTATGGAAAGTTTATCTCAGTCATCTAACGCGGGAAGGCTCATCATAGTCGCATACCGGTTACCATTCAAGATCGTTCGCGATGGTGACGCTTCCCGCTTGTTTCAAAATTCCGGCGGCCTCGTTTCGGCGGTGCTGTCGCTGGTGAAAGACCAGCAAAACCAGGCTTTCGACGCCCATCAGAAAATCCAGTGGATCGGTTTTTCGGAGAATACCCCGGAAGAGCTCGAAGGACAGTCGATGGAAAATGAAAGTTTCCACGCCCACCCGGTTTTTATCCCCGAGGAGCTCAATGAAAATTATTACGAAGGCTTCTGTAACAACCTGATATGGCCGCTGTGCCATTACTTCCCGTCGCTCGCGCGCTTCCACGATGTGTATTTCGATGCCTACCAGGAAGCGAACCGGCTGTTCTTCGAAAAGGTAAGGGAGGTGATCCGGCCGGGCGATGTCGTCTGGGTGCAGGACTACCAGCTGATGCTGCTCCCGCAAATGATCCGCGAGGCTTTTCCGGAGAACAAAATCGGCTTCTTCTTTCACATTCCTTTTCCTTCGTTCGAGATATTCCGCATGCTTCCGGTGACCTGGCGGAAGGCCATTGTGGACGGCATTCTCGGCGCCGATGTCGTCGGTTTTCATACCAATGATTATGTGGAGTATTTCCTGAAAGCGGCGAGACTTGTCTCCGAACTGGGGAATAAATTGCATTATATCAACCTTGGTAACCGCATCGTGAAGGTCGATTCGTTCCCGATCAGTATCGATTTCGATAAGTTCAACGATGCCTTCGACGATCCCGATGTTACAGCCGCGCGTTCCGACGCCCGGCAGTCGCTGAAAGAGAAGATCATTTTTTCAGTGGACCGTCTCGATTATTCGAAGGGCATTATCCACCGCCTGCACGGCTACCAGCGCTTCTTGGAACAGAATGCCGCATGGCACGAAAAGGTGTCGTTTGTGATGACGGTCGTGCCCTCGCGCGATACCATCGAGCAGTACCAGCAGATGAAGTCGGATATCGACCAGACGGTTGGGAAAATCAATGCGGATTTCGGCAGTATCAGCTGGCAGCCGATCATCTACCAGTACCGGTCGATGCCTTACCACGAGCTTGTAGGCATGTACACCGCAAGCGACGTCGCGCTCATTACGCCGGTGCGCGACGGGATGAATTTAGTATGTAAAGAATATGTAGCGAGCCGCAAAGATGGCCAGGGCGTGCTCATACTAAGTGAAATGGCCGGTGCCGCCGCCGAGTTGGGGGAGGCGCTGATTATCAACCCGCTCGACCGCCAGGACATTGCCGATGCGATTAAAATCGCTTTCGAAATGCCTGACAATGAGCAGAATAAACGAATGGAGGCCATGCGCGAAAGGATTCGTGACTATGATGTTTTCGCATGGACCAATGACTTTTTTACCCAAATGACAATGCTAGAATTAGAACATGACCGCCTGCGCCAGGTTTTCCTGAACAACAAGGGCATCGACGCGATCCGGTCGGCTTACCAATCTACGAATAACCGGATTTTGTTTTTTGATTACGACGGCACGCTCGCCCCGATCGTGCCCGATCCCGCGCAGGCTATCATGACGGAAGATGTGAGGAAGCTGTTGCAGGACATTGCCAAGCGCGATACCGTCGTAATCGTGAGCGGCCGCGACCGCTATTTTCTGGAAAAACTATTCAGCGACCTTCCCGTACATATGATCGCCGAGCACGGCGCATTGATCAAGGCAAAAGATTCGGACGAATGGCAGCTCAATGAAGGTTATGAAGAAAACTGGAAGGAGGGCATCCGCCCGATGATGCAGATTTATGCCAAACGCTGTCCCGGCGCATTTGTCGAGGAAAAGGAGACGGCGCTGGCGTGGCATTACCGCACGGCGGATGACAAGGAATATGCCAGCCGCCGCGCACAGGAGCTGCTTTGGCAACTAAAAAACTACATTCAACCCGAACTGAACTTGCAGGTCATCGACGGCAACAAGGTGGTGGAAGTGAAGAAAACCGCATTCAACAAAGGTACCGCCACGCGCATGTTTGTCGAGGAGGGAGATTTCGACTTCATTCTCGCCATCGGCGACGATACTACGGACGAGGACATGTTCGAGGCATTGCCCGACACTTCTTTTACCATTAAAATCGGGGATGATCTGTCGGCCGCACGGAACCATATCCGCAGCCAGGACGAAGTTTTTCACTTCCTGCATTTTATGGTTTCGTCGGTAGGCGAGTAGCCCCCGCTTTCGTATTTTAGCGGTTCTATGGAGGAACCGCTAAAATTGCTTCACACGGTCGTGCAGGCCATTCATCCACTCGACGCCGGGGACTGGGACGCATTGTCGCGGATCTGGAAACCGTATTCGGCCAGGCGCAAGGAGATCATTTCCGTGCCGGGCGAGACGGAGCGCTTCCTTTATTTTGTTACCGATGGCGTCCAGCGCATTTACTATCTGGACGATCAGAACCGCGAGGCGACGCTGGCATTCACTTACCGGCCGTCGTTCGGCGGCATAATCGATTCGGTACTGCTGGAAGTGCCTTCCCGCTACTATTACGAGACGCTGACGCCCTCGGAGTTCATCCGCGCGCCCTATGCCGAGTTCAAAGCGGTGGCGAACGAGCGCCCCGCCGTGGAGCGGATGATCCGCGCGGGCATTACGCAGACGCTTTCGGGCATTCTGGAACGGCTTGTGGAAGTACAGTGCTTTTCTTCGGAGGATAAATTCAGGAATTTGCTCAAACGGAGCCCGCATATCCTCCAACTCGTGCCGCATAAATATCTCGCCAACTACCTGGGCATCGACCCGACGAATTTCAGTAAACTCGTTAACAAGGTGCGGATTTGAAAATGTTGGTTTTTACCAAACATTTGGAAATCCGTGGTGCGCACTTTTGTATTGTCAAACATCGAACACCATGAAAACTGTCAATAAAAAGGAGCTGCTGCAAAGCCTTGAAGACCAGGTAGAGGCGCATATAGCGGATGCGATCGCATTGTTTCAAAACCGGGACGATGCGTTCCTGAACCGGTCGTCGGCTACCGGCGGATGGAGCATTGCCCAATGCCTCGATCACCTGAACAGTTACGGGCATTATTACCTGCCGAGAATGCGCAAACAACTTGCTACTGCACAATTGGTTCAAAAGCAGGGTTTTACCAGCACATGGCTCGGCGATTATTTCACCAAAATGATGGACCCGGAAACCGGGAAGCGGAAGTTCAAGGCATTCAAAGGGCATATTCCGCCTTCGGAGCTCGATTCTGCGGCGGTCGTGCGTGAATTTATCCGCCAGCAAGAGGAGCTGCTGTACCTGCTGCGTGCCGGGCTGGACAGGGACCTGGACGCTGTGCGTATTCCTGTCTCGATCCTGCCGCTGATCCGCATGAAAATCGGTGACGTGCTCCGGTTCATCATCGCGCATGACGAGCGCCACATGCAGCAGGCAAAGCGGAACCTGATCCCACAATGCATTTATTAGCCTGAAAATAGCAAGACTGGCTGGCGCGGAGTTTCTGTGCCGGCTTTTTTATGTACAAAAAAGAGCAGCCCCGATGACGGGTACTGCTCGTGCAAGGTGGATTTGGATAGCCGATAAACGTTCAGCAATTGCTGCTATGCCATTGAAACGCCATTCGCCTCGTTCATGTTTTCTAGTTTGATAAAGTGACAAACGTATCCCGCCGAGCGCAATGCAAGCTGGATGCGCGTGAAATCGGATAGTTCGGAGGTCAGGGTCAGCAGAAACTCCTGAAAATCGTAGGCCCAGTGTTTTACATTCAGGTGTTTGAGGCAGTCGTGCAGTTTTTGCAGCGACTTGTTGGCCTGAATGTGTGTTCGAAAGAAAATCTTATATGTATTGCCCATTGTTGTTTACGTAAAATTTAGCTGCCGGATGTTACCGACTTGTTTCAATTCGTTGACCTAATACCTCAAAAATACACCTTATTTATAATGATTACAAATAAGTATGGCTTATATTTTACTAAAAAATAAAAAAGCCCCGCAACCATGATACCAAGTTGCGAAGCTTTTCTGAGAACTCCTTTTAGTGCTATATTAAGAATTTATTAGATTTTATAAATTCTTCTAAAATAGTAGGCTAATGCCGTCAGGCCCAGTTCCTTTCCAGGAAACCGACCCAGTTGCGCCACATAATGCGCTCGATGTCCGCCTCCGGATAGCCGCGCTGGCGGAGTAGGGCGGGGATGGTTTGCAGGTCGGCGATCGAATCCATATCGCCCGGCGACTGCTCTTTGCCGTAGGCGCCATCGAGGTCGGAGCCGATGCCCACGTGCAATGCATTGCCGGCAATCTGGCAGATATGGTCGATATGCTGCACCACATGCTCGATTTTGAGGCCGGTACTTTCCGGCGTCGACTTCCCGCGGACCCAGCCTGGGATCATCATCCACGCATCGAATGCCATCCCGATCACGGCGCCGCGTTCGAGCAGCACTTTGATCATTTCGTCGGAAAACTGGCGGTTGTGCGGGGTAATGGCCCGCACGAGGTTATGGCTCGCCCACACGGGGCCACGGTAAAGGTCCATCGCTTCCCAAAACGCCGTGTCGCACAAATGCGTGGCGTCGAGGATCATGTCGAGCTGGTCCATTTCACGCAGCAGGTCTTTGCCTTTCTCGCTCAGGGGCGCGTCCGAATCCGTCCCGTATGCGTATACGCCCGGTCCGTAGTGCGCGGGCCCGATGGCGCGCAGGCCGTAACCATAGGCGGTTTCGAGGTTTTTGAGGCTTACGAACGAATCGGCGCCTTCCAGGCTGAGGATGTACCCGATGGGCAGGCCCTCGGTTGATTCGGCATTCTGCCACATTTCGAGGTGGTTGCGCAGCCCGGCAAGACCGGTGATCTGCACCATTTCGCCGGCGTCCTCCATCGCTTTGTACCAGGCTACCTGCGCCTGCGTGATCGCCCAGGCCTGCGCCTGCGAGTGCCAGCCAGGGATTTTGCTGTCGGGCTTAATATAGCGGCCGATCTGCGTCGCCACGCAAATGCCGATATTACCTTTCCGCATTTCAGGAAAACTGACTACGCCTTTGCCGCGGTCGGGCTTATCGGTCAGGTTCTTTTCGCGTTCGCGGATTGCGTATAAGTCTTGGGTAAGGTCCCGGTTCCATTCCACGGCATTCATGGAAAGGTCAAGGTGGGCGTCGAATAGGAACATGTTGGGTTAAATTAAATTGTAATGCGTCTGCTTCTCGCCGTGATTTTCCATTCTCCGGCCACGTTGCCATCTTCGATGACCGTCGCGAAATCGTGCAGGGCCACCGTCGGGCAGATGTGGTAGGGTAGGGCGTAGAAGACGTCGCCTACCTGGATACTTTCCCACACATCGGCACCGACCTGGACCACGCCGTGTTCCTCGCTTTGGCTTAGCAGCGTGTACTCCGGGAGATTCAGCAGGCGCAGACGGTTTTCGATGGGATTCTCGGCGGCGATGGCCTTGTGGCCGAGATCGATCGTGACAATTCCGGTCGTCGGCTTGGAAACGACGCGGGTGATGACCAGCGCGGCATGTTCGAACGGCTGGCCGTCGAAACGGTCGCCGTAACCCCAGTCCCAAAGCACGTTGGTGCCGGGGCTCAGGTACACATCGGGCCGGAGCGTGTGGACGGTGAACGAAGGTGACCCGCCGACGATGATCATCGGTTCGTAGCCGCATTCGGTTTCAATACGGTCGAGCAACGGCAGCACGCGTTCATATGCTTCGTCGGCCGCCGCTTTGCGTTCAGAAAACTCTGGATTGCGGATGTGGCCGTCGTAAATATGCACCCCGCCGAACGAGAGGCCTTCCAGGCTGCTGACATACCGGTATAGCGAAAGCAGCGATTCGTCGGTAGCGTGGCCGGTGCGGTTCATACCGTTGTTGACATCGAGAAACACCGTCGCGCGTACTCCGCGGGCCAGCGAGGCCTCGTGCAGGAGCGCGGCCGTGGCCTCGTTATCGACGAGTGAAGCGAATGTCGTACCCGGAAATCGCTCACGCAATGCAAAAAGCCGGCCGATATTCGGCCCAACGAGCTGGTAGGCGATCAGTACCCACGGTGCGCCGGCGCCAGCCACCATTTCGGCTTCGGCAATGGTGGCGCATTTAAATTTTGAAATGCCCGCAGATAGCTGTATTTCAACTACTTCCGGGCATTTGTGCGTCTTTACATGCGGCACCAGCCGCTCAGGTGACGCAGCAATGTTCACCATACTCCGGACATTGCTTTCAATGCGGTCTTTATAGAACAGGAGCGACGGGGAGATTACTTCTCCGGGGTTGGTTAGCTGGTACCAGGACATATCAGAACTATTTCTCTTCCAATTCAAACATTGCTTCGATCTCCACCGGAATGTTATCAGGCAATGTGCCCATTCCGACGGCGCTTCTTACGCCGATGCCGTTTTCCTCGCCCCAAACTTTCGCAAAGAGCTCGCTGCATCCGTTGATGATGAAGGGGTGTTTTTCAAATTCGTCGGTGCAGTTCACCATACCGAGGACTTTGATCACTCTTTTGACGCGGTTCAGGCTGCCGAGATTGGCTTTCAGGGTCGAAAGAATGGCAAGGCCCACCTGGCGCGCGGCCAGTTTGCCCTGCTCGGCGTCGAGGTCTTTGCCGATGCGGCCTTTGATCAGCGTGCCATCGTCCTGCACGGTACCGTGGCCGGAAACGTAAACCCAACGCTTATCGACGATCAATAATGGTTTATAAACGCCCACCGGTTTCGGTGCAGGCGGGAGATTCAGGCCAAGGGCTGCGAAATTTGATTCTGGGGTATTGTCCATTTTTAGGAAATGAGTGAATGATTGAATGAATGAATGATTGAATGATTAATGAAGCATTCGATTATTCATCCAATCAAAATTAGTTCTAGACAAACAAATTTAGCACTAAAACCCCCAGTAAACCCATTATAGACACAATTGTTTCCATCACCGACCAGGTAAGGATCGTGTCTTTAATGCTCAGGTTGAAGTATTCCTTGAAGAGCCAGAACCCGCCGTCGTTGAGGTGGGAGAACATCAAACTGCCTGATCCAATGGCGAGTACGAGGAGTTCGGCGGGTACGCCCGCATTGGCGAGCAGGGGCGCGAGAATCCCCACAGTAGTAAGCCCGGCAACCGTTGCCGAGCCGACGCAAACGCGGATTACGGCCGCAATGGCCCAGCTAAGCAGGAGCGGGGAGATATCCATTCCTTTGAGGCTTTCGGCAATGTAGGTGCTTACGCCGCTGGCCGTCATGATTTCTTTAAAAACGCCCGCTCCGGCGATGATCAGCAGAATCGTGGAAACGCCTTTGAATGCTTCTTCCATTGATTTGCCCACTTTTTTCATGGACATTCCGCGTTTTACACCTAATACGTACGCCGCAAAAAGGACGGATACGAGCATACCGAAATAAGGTTCGGCGAGCAATGCGATCAGTTTGTTATCCGGGTAAATGCGTTTGACGCCCGACATGGTCGTGAGCAGGAACACGGGAAGTAACGCCGTGACGACGCTGATGCCTAATCCCGGAAGTTCGGAAGCGGGGCGGGGCTTCACGTCGAAAAGGTCTTCGTCGGGTTTTGGCTGGAAGCGTTTCAATGTTTTACCAAAAATAGGACCGGCCACGGCGATGGCCGGCAGCGAAACAATCATCCCGTAGAAGAGGGTCTTGCCCAGGTCGGCATGGAGCTGGCTCGCGATCGCCGCCGGGGAAGGGTGGGGTGGGAGGTACCCGTGTGCTACCGATAATGCGGATAACATTGGAATACCTATATATAATAATGGTAAACGCGCCGTTGCACTGATCATGAAAATCAGGGGAATTACGATTACAAACCCTGCATTATAGAACAGCGGTATCCCTATCACAAACCCCGCGAGCGCCATACCCCACTGAATATATTTCCGGCCGAAGAGGCTGATCAGCGCGTCGGTAATGCGCTGGGCCGCGCCGCTGTCCGCTACCATCTTCCCTAGCATCGCCCCGAAACCCACGATGAGCACGAGATCGCCCAGGGTCCCTCCCACACCTTTCTGAATGGCTTTGCTCACCGTGTCCACGTCCAGCCCGCTCGCAAGCCCGAGGGCGATGGATACCAGCAGGAAGGAAATGAATGTGTCGATTTTAAGCCAGGCAATGAGAAGTATAAGGGCGAGGATTGCGATAAAGGTTAATAGTAAAGGCATAGGTGAAAATTGTCAAAAATTAAGCTTTTGCTAATAAGCTGGAAGAACGGGATTTTTAATGATAGATGCCAATTTAGTTTTCCCCTGGAATTTCCGGGAGGTAATGGACGGATAGTCACGCATATACGCCCCAAGGGTCAAAATAGCACAAAAGATAGTTTGTTAGAATGCTTTAAAATAGCGAAATTTGACTTTTTAGTACCAACAAGATTGTATTAATCCGCTGGGCAGTTGAATATTATCGATTCGTCCGCTTTAAAATTTTGATTCTTTTCTAATTCTTTATGGCAGAATCTTCTGGTGAAAACATTATCCCGATTAATATCGAGGATGAAATGCGTGGAGCCTACATCGACTATTCGATGTCCGTTATCATCTCCCGCGCTTTGCCCGACGTTCGCGATGGTCTGAAACCCGTTCACCGGCGGGTCCTTTATGGGATGGACGATCTGGGCGTAAGCTACAACCGGGCCCATAAGAAATCCGCTCGTATCGTTGGTGAGGTTTTGGGTAAGTACCACCCGCATGGTGACTCCTCCGTGTACAATACGATGGTGCGTATGGCCCAGCCGTGGTCGCTGCGCTACCCGCTGGTCGACGGTCAGGGTAACTTCGGGTCGGTCGACGGTGATAATCCCGCGGCGATGCGTTACACCGAGGCCAGGCTGAAAAGAATCGCCGATGAGCTCCTCGCCGATCTCAACAAGGACACGGTTGATTTTCAGCCTAACTTCGACGACTCGCTGAGCGAACCTTCGGTACTTCCGGCCAAATTCCCAAACCTGCTCGTAAACGGATCGTCCGGTATCGCCGTAGGTATGGCCACCAACATGGCACCCCACAACCTCAATGAGGTGGTGGACGGCGTGCTCGCTTACATCGACAACAACGACATCACCATCCCCGAGCTGATGGAGCACGTGAAGGCTCCTGACTTCCCGACGGGCGGTATCATTTACGGTTACAATGGCGTGCGCTCCGCGTACGAAACCGGCCGCGGCAGCATTATCATGCGTTCGAAGGCCCAGTTCGAGGTATCGAAAACCGGCCGCGAGCAAATCATCGTAACCGAAATTCCTTATATGATCAATAAGGCGGCGATGATCGAACGGATCGCGTCGTTGATCAATGAGAAGAAACTCGACGGCAT
This sequence comes from Dyadobacter beijingensis DSM 21582, assembly GCF_000382205.1. Lineage (GTDB taxonomy): Bacteria > Bacteroidota > Bacteroidia > Cytophagales > Spirosomataceae > Dyadobacter > Dyadobacter beijingensis. Next base: position 1,085,281 of record NZ_KB907788.1, on the reverse strand, counting down.
TTCCGATATCCGCGACGAGTCGGACCGCGACGGTATGCGCATTGTTTTCGACCTGAAAAAGGACGCTATACCTAACATTGTATTGAACCACCTGTTCAAATACACACCGCTGCAAACCTCTTTCGGGGTGAACAACGTGGCGCTCGTAAAAGGCCGCCCGGTGTTGCTGAACCTGAAAGATTTGATCAAGCATTACGTAGACCACCGGATCGTGGTGATTACCCGCCGGACGGAATACGAACTACGCGAAGCGGAAAAACGTGCGCACATTCTTCAGGGCTTGCTTATCGCCCTCGATAACCTCGATGCGGTGATTGCATTGATCCGCGCAGCCCGCGATCCTGAAACGGCGAAGACCGGCTTGATGGAACAATTCGAGCTGTCGGAAATCCAGGCCAGGGCGATCCTCGATATGCGCTTGCAGCGTTTGACAGGTCTCGAAAGAGAGAAGATTGTGAAGGAATATGAAGAGATCATGCTCCTGATCGCCGACTTGAAAGACATTCTGGCAAACGAGTTCCGCAAGTACGAAATCATCAAGACCGAGCTGAACGACATCAAGGACCGCTACGGTGATGCGCGCAGAACCAAAATTGAGTTCTCGGCAGAAGAATTCAGCGACGAGGATATGATCGCCGACGAAGAAATGCTCATTACCATTTCCAAGGAGGGTTATATCAAACGGACGCCGCTTTCAGAATACCGTACGCAAACGAGGGGAGGGACAGGTTCCCGCGGTGTGAAAACCAAGGATACCGACTTCACCGAGCATTTGTTCTCAGCGACGATGCTCAATTACCTGCTCATCTTCACCGAATATGGTAAACTGTTCTGGATGAAGGTGTATGAGGTGCCGGAAGGAAGCAAAACTTCGAAAGGCCGCCCGATTCAGAACCTGATCAGCCTCGAAAGCGGCGATTCGATCCGTTCGGTGATCAACGTGAAGACACTTTCGGATGAGGATTATATCAACAATAATTACCTCATTATGTGTACCGAGCAGGGCACAATCAAAAAGACATTGCTCGAAGCATATTCCCGTCCGCGTACGAATGGTATCATCGCGATCTCGATCAACGAGGGCGACCGACTGCTCAACGTAGCGCTGACCAACGGAGATAACGACATCGTGATCGCGTCGGCTGCCGGTCGTGCGGTGCGATTCAACGAAAAAGGCGTTCGACCCATGGGCCGTACCGCTGCCGGTGTACGCGGTATCAACCTGAACGATCCCGACAACAAGGTGATCGGTATGGTGTGTATCAGCCGTGAGGACGCGCAGCTGCTCGTAGTATCCGAACATGGCTTTGGAAAGCGCTCGGCGATAGATAGTTACCGCGTTACTAATCGGGGTGGCAAGGGTGTTTCGACGATGAACGCAACGGATAAGGTAGGGAAGCTGGTAGCGATTCGCGAGGTGACGGAGGAGGACGATCTGATGATCATCACCCGCAACGGCATCGCGATCCGCATGAGCGTGCTCGACATCCGTCAGGCCGGACGTAACACGCAGGGCGTGAAGCTGATCCGACTGAGCAATACCGACGAGATTACTTCCGTGACCCGCATTCTGAAAGATCCGGACGAAAAAGCCGAAGAAGAACTGGACGAAGACGGCAACGTAGTAGCCAAACCGGTAGCGCAGGTTGACGGCGCTTCGGAGGAAGATATCATTGTTACGGATGATGAGTTGGACGAGGAAGAAGATGTAGCTGACGACGAGGAAGAGGACGACGAAGAGCCTTCCGACGACGCAGAGGCATGATTTTTGTAAAAATTATATTAATTGATTTATATTTAGAACTCGAACAATCAATCACAACCAAAGTTAATATTTATGAAAAAACTGTTTTTTGTTTCTGCACTTAGCCTGTTCGGCTGTGCTGCGTTCGCGCAGGACGCTGCTGTGAACAAGGCTCTGGTAGATGGATTTCGTAAAGACAAAGAGAAAAGCGATAAAGATGCCACTGACCCGAAAGCAAGTGCAAAAGCAGCCTTTTGGTTGGAACGCGCAAAATTGTATGAAAACATAGCTCTTCAAGGGTCGGAAGTAGATTCCAGTGCAGCAAAGACAGCATTGGAGGCTTACAAGAAAGTGGTTGAGCTGGATGTTACGAAAAAAGGGGAACCTGGAAAATCGTCGAAGGAAGCCAGCAATGTACTGGCCGGCGGCGAAGGAACACAGCTTTTCAATGCATTCGTAAAGCAGGGTGCTGAGAAGTACCAGGCCAAAAACCTCGCGGGAGCACTCGAAATGTTCGAAGCGGCTCAGGGCATCAACCAGAAAGATACACTGGCTTCCCTTTACGGGGGTATCGCTGCGCAACAGCTTGATAAAAAGGACGTTGCGAAGTCTTCTTTCGAGAAATACACGGCTAACGGCGGTAAGGACCCCAGCGTTTTCTACGGATTGGCTCAGCTGTACCGCTCGGAAAACAATTTCGACAAAGCGATCGAAACTTTGAATAAAGGTTTGGTGCAATCACCGGGAAATAAGGACCTTAAAGCCGAAGTTGTAAACATCCTGCTCGCATCTGGTAAAGAAGACCAGGCTATCAAGGAGTTGGAAGCACTGGCAGCTGCTGATCCTAAAAACACGCAGAATGTGGTAAACCTGGCTATTTTGTACGATAACATGTACAGAACAGCTACCGATAAGGTGAAGCAACTGAGCGCGAAAGCAGGTGCAGGCGCCAATGCAGCCGGAGCGGCAGAAAAGAACCTTGCAGCAGAAAAAGACAAGATCGCGGTATACGACGGAGAGGTGAAACGTATTTCAGCGTTGATCAAAAAGCAGCCAAAGAATGCCGATCTGAAACGTCAGTTGGCAGATGTTACTGCTAAGAAAAAGGAAAGCACCGAAGCGATCGCGAAACTGGAAGGTGAAGTGAAAGCTGCGCAGGAAGCATCCAAAGGTCAGGACGTAGCAGGCGCGCAGAAAGAACTTGCTGAGGCAAAAGCGAAACAAAAAGAAGCAAGCGACAAAGCGATCGAGAACTACAAGAAGGCACTCGAAATCGACGCGACCAACTATGATGCGCTTTACAACCTTGGCGTTTTCTACTTCAACGAAGCGGTTCAGCTGAAAGGCGAAGTGGATAACATGAACATGACGGAATACCAGCAGCGCGGCAAGGAAGTTGAAGGCCGTGTGTGCGGTAAGTTCAAAAAAGCAAAACCATACTTCGAAAAAGCCATCCAGGCTAAGGACGAAGCCGAAGCAAAAGACAACCTGACAAACCTGAACGGCGTGTTGGAACAGTTCGCTGCCAAAGGCGTTGCTTGTATTGAAGAATAAGAAAGACGCAAAGCGCTAGCTTTGCGAACAATAGTCAAAGGCCTCCGGCCGGCGATAGAAGAAGAGAGCACCGGGCAATCGGTGCTCTCTTTGTTTTAAAATATCTATTTAACATAATATAAATTATACAACAAATACCTAGGCATTTGCCTGCCAAAGAATTACGCTCAAAACCTCCTGATACGCACCAGTGCCGCTGAGTTTCTTTTACACGTACCTTCGATCAGGGCGATGTGTTTTATTCAAATGTCAGGCGGTGTTGGTCTCCAAATTTTAAATATATCATGCTTGAAACCAGCAAGTTTGCCTGCATTTTTAGTGGATCGAGTTTGTTTCAACAAAATTCATTTTTATCAAAAAACGGCGCTATTCATCCCAATAGCGCCGTTTTTTGGTCTAATTTAACGCAAATGACATCTACGCCACATCACAAATCCCGACACACTGCTTCAAAGAAGCCAGCGGCTCGCGCTTGGGAATGAATTCCTGTGCGACAAATCCTGTGTAACCGGTTTCGACAATGGCTTTCATGATCGCCGGATAATATAGTTCCTGGGTCTCGTCGATTTCCGCGCGGCCGGGGACGCCGCCGGTGTGATAGTGGCCAATGTACTTGTGATACTGCTTGATGGTCGCGATCACGTCGCCCTCCATGATGGACATGTGGTAAATGTCGTAAAGGAGTTTGAAATTTTCGGAACCGACCATTTCGCATAGTCCGGCGCCCCAGGATGTGTGGTCGCACATGTAGTCGCGGTGGTTGACTTTGCTGTTGAGCAATTCCATGATCATCGTGATCCCGTATTTTTCAGCGGACGGCATCAGGCGGCGCAGCCCGATGGCACAGTTCCGCATGCCGTCGTAGTCCGACATGCCACGGCGGTTGCCCGAAAAGCAGATGACGGTTCTGTAACCTGCTTCTTTCAGTTTTGGGAAAATCTCTTCGTAGCTTTTGACGAGTTCGTCGTGCAAAGCCGGGTCGTTGAAACCTTTCTCGATTCCCATGCCGGCGCCGTTCGGCAAGGCGCAAGTGAGCCCGTACTTTTTCAACGTCGGCCAATCTTCCGGGCCGAGCAGCTCGATGGACGTGATCCCGATCTTCTTGCATTCCTGCGCGAACGTGTCGAGCGGGATTTTCCCATAGCACCACTTGCATACCGAATGGTTGATCTTCCCATTGAGTTTAGCACCCAAAACCGATTCGTTTTTTGCAAAAACTTCCGAGATCGACATGGCGCCGGCCGCTCCTGCCGCTGTTCCGGCGACGATATTTTTTAATGCGTTTCTTCTTGTTGGCATAATATAAAATCTTGAATATCAGTGTTTGGTCAAGCCGTTTCAGGCAATGTCGCAAATGGTAACGCCCTGTTTCAGCGATGCCAGATCATCGCCCCGGCTGGGAACGAACTCCTGCCCCACGAATCCTTTGTAACCGGTTTCAACGATGGCCTGCATGATCGCCGGGTAGTACAGCTCCTGTGTCTCGTCGATCTCGTGGCGGCCCGGTACGCCGCCCGTGTGGTAATGCGCGATGTATTTATGGTACTTCTTGATCGTCGCGATCACGTCACCTTCCTGGATCTGCATGTGGTAAATATCGTAGAGTAACTTAAACTTCTCTGAACCAATGGCTTCGCAGAGGGCGGCCCCCCACTCTGTCCGGTCGCACATGTAATCCTTATGGTTAACCTTGCTGTTCAGCAGTTCCATCACGAGGGTTACATTATGCTTCTCGCAGGTCGGAATGAGCTTGCGGATGCCTTCGGCGCAGTTGCGTATGCCGTCGTAGTCAGACATGCCGCGGCGGTTACCCGAAAAGCAGATGATTTTATCATAACCGGCGGCGCGAACCTTCGGGATCACATCTTCGAAGCCTTTGATCAGCTCTTCATGATTTTTGGGATCGTTGAAACCCTTGTCGATGCTGCGGGTAAGGCCTTCGCCCCAGGGCAATGCGCAGGTCAATCCGTATTTTTTGATCACCGGCCATTCTTCCGGTCCGAGCAATTCAATGGAAGTGAGCCCGATCTTCTTGCATTCCTGCGCGAAGGTTTCGAGCGGGATTTTGCTGTAACACCATTTGCAAACCGAATGGTTGATCTTGCCATTCAGCTGCGGCCCCAATGCTTTTTCAGAAGCGGCAAACGCGCTGGCCAGCGACGAGGAAAATGCAGATATTCCTGCGGTGGCAGCCAGGTTTTTCAGGGCCTTCCGGCGGGATGAAATTTGAGTCATTTATTGTGTAACTATCTGGTGTAATGGAGATTAAATGATATTCAGCGCATTTAAACCGGAATGCTATATACGATGTCCGGCCAGCCATAAAAAAGTAGTGATGCCGCCGGACCGGATCGCCTTTGGAGGCTGCTGGTCAACACGCGACACCACTATCTTAAGCCTAATAAATTATAATCTACTCAAAAAATCGGGCGATCTATTTTCCGCTTTTCGGGGCGGAAGATTCGGTATAAATCGGGTTGTTTTTGTTGCCGCCGGCCATCAGGTAAGCGACCAGGTCTCTCAACTCATTCGGGTTCAATCCGTTGATCAGGCCTGGAAGCATCATGGATACCGGCGAGATTTTGCTGGATACCACATCTTTCTTGGCCACCTTGCGGATCGTTTTCGGATCGAACGGGTTTTGAGAAACATAATAGAAATTGGCATCCTGGTTCACCTCGCGGCCAACGATCGACTGCCCGTCTTTCATTTCGAACGAGATCGACGCGTATTGGTCGGACACCGCCTGGTCGGGAACGATGATCGCTTCGAGCATATCTTTTACCGAGAAGCGGGTTCCCAGCTGCGTCAATTCCGGACCGACGTCGGCACCTTCGCCCTGGATCGTGTGGCAGCGGCTGCAAAGAACGGCAGAGAATATTTGCTTACCACGTTCGAAATCGCGGTTGCTCAGGCTGTCCTTGACCAGTTCTACCGCCTGGTCTACCTTCCACGCACGGCCTGGGCCTTTCGGAGTGTAGAGCTTCACGAGGTCGTTACCTGTCCCTGTAAGTAGTTCTGAACCAGATAGTTTGTTGTAGTATGCGACTTTATCGCCAGGTACGTTTTTCAGTGCAAGCTGACGTGCCTTATCGATAAAGCCGATGTAGCTGCGGCCGCCCTGGAAACTGAACGCCTTGTGGAACCATTTGAAATACTCCTCACGTGCAGCCGGTGTCCAGCCTGTTTTCGCGCTGCTCAGCATGATCGCGTAGAAAGTCTGCTGCTGCGGCGGCATTTTTTCGAGCAGGCCTGCCAGGTCGAGACCATACTGCGGGTTACGCAGGATAAGGTCCGCCGAGGCAGTTACCATTTCGTTATCCTTGTCGTCGAACTTCTCGTTTTTCGCAATCAATGCAAGGGTTTTTTCAACCGCTTTCGGCGCCTCGATCGTGATCAGGATTTTGGCTAAAAATCTGTTTTGCAATGCATTAGCGGACGGATACTTTGGATTGAGGTAGGCTACTAATGCAGCCTTTGTAGCCGCGTCGGGCTGACCTGTGCGGTACAGGATCACTTCTACGGCACGCAAAAGCGCTTGCTTGTTCAAGTCGTCCAGTTTCGCGTAATCGATCGTGGTCAGTTTTTTCAACAGGGGCCCTCCTACTTTGCTTGAATCACCCTGGCGACCCAATGCGATGGCGGCATAGATAATGCTTTGCGGATCTTTTTCAGCGTAAACTTTACTCTCCCATTGGCTAACAGGCTGGTGTTCAATCGCCAGTCTGCCTGCATAGCGAAGGAAACGGTCCGGGCTTTTCAGCAATGGCCATGCCTGCTCGATCGCTTTCGGATCTTTCTTTACATGGTATTCCTCGATCGCCGTGCGTTGCTTGTGTTCGTTGGTAATGACCGGAGTCGCTACGTTAGAGCCTGGTGCAATGTTCTTATAATCAACATAATACACGCGGTACAGATCCGATTCGAGGCGACGGCCGCCTGTCAGGAAGTACAATGCACCATCCGGGCCGATAGCACCGTCGGTCAATGGAAGCGGCGCGCCTGAGAGGAATTCCTCGTGGTCGGCAGTGTAGGTCGAGCCGCTCGGTTTCAGGTGCAGACCGTGAACGATACCAAACGACCAGTCGAATGCGAGCAATGTGTTTTTGTATTTCGCAGGGAAGCGTGCGTCTTTGAGGTAAATCAGGTTGGTCGGCGATCCCTGACCGATGTTCATCACCGGTGAAAGGAAGTCGGCGAATGCAGGCGAAGTATTCGCCGAGCCGGTTCTCCATCCGAACTCGCCGCCGCTTACCGCGTGGCAAACGCGCGTCGGGCGGTACCAGGGCGTTCCGAAATCCCATTCCATATCCGAATCGTAGGCAAACAGGTCGCCGGCTTCGTTGAATGCGATGTCGTACGGGTTACGGAAACCAGCCGTGTACAATTCCCATTCTTTTCCTTCCGGGTCGGTATGGGCGATCCACCCGCCAGGCGCATTGCGATCGGTGGCGTGGCCGCGCGGGTCTTTGATGAATGGGAAAAGGTTGTCGTTTTTCCAGTTCGGCATCAGCCGGTAAATGTCCATTTTAGGCAGGTCGGTAAAGTTACCGGCCACTACAAACAGCGATTTCTGGTCCGGTGCCATTACGATACTGTGCGGCCCGTGCTCTCCCTCGCCTGTCAGCGGCTTGATGAGCGTGATCTTGTCGTACTGATCGTTATTGTCCGTATCCTGCAAACGATACAAGCCGCTGCCTTTCGGGAACCGCGCGTTCGAGCGGTTGTTGATCATGACGTACAAGCTGTTGAATGCATACAGCAAACCGTGCGCGTAACCCATTGCCACCTTTGCCGTATCTCCCTCTATTTTAAGCGTTTCCACCTGCGGTTTGTCGGTGGAACCGATGGCTGGCAGCACAAGGCGATAGAGTCCTCCATACTGATCGGAGGTGATCATCCTACCCTTGTTGTCGAACGTCATGGATACCCACGAGCCGTTCTTTTCTTCCGAAACACTGTATAAATGGTCAGCCTTGAAGCCGTCGGGAAGTTTCAGTTTGTCAGCCTTCGAGCCGGGAGGACGGTGTTTGGCGGTTCGGTTACTTAGCATCACTCCACAGAAGACCCCTACGGCGAGCAGCACCGCGAGCGTCATCGGAAGTTTTAACCATTGTTTTTTTGTGTACATTTTACAGCTCAGAGTTTAAGTAAATATGATTAGATACATGGATGAAGCACAGGGATGCCGGCATAGCCGGGCGTATAACCTTCTTAAATAAAGCAAACTAAAACTTCAAATAATCTGATAATTGCAATATTAGATCGAAACATCGACGGGACTATCCTGTTCTGTGGGGTATCCGGCGGATAAGTAGGTTTCTAATGAAAAAAGTGCAGCGAGCTCGCGCCTGCTGCACTTTTTTATTCTTTTACATCCATCAGAAATGTGGCGTCAATGCGGCTTCGACGGCTGGCAGACCATAATAGTCGTCCAGAACCGTGAATGCATTCGGCGGCGGCACGGCTCCTTTCGGGAAGTAGTAGGCAGCCGGATTGGCTTTCACTTTCGCACCGTAAGCTCCGATGATCTCTTTCACGCGGCCGGTGCGTGTGAGGTCGAACCAGCGTTTGTTTTCAAATGCGAGTTCCACCCTTCTCTCCTTGAAGATTGCCTCACGCATATCCGCCTGCGAGGCAGCCTTGCTGGCAGCCAGTCCCGCACGTGTACGAACCTGGTTCAGGTAAGTGGCCGCGTCCGCTGGTTTTCCCTGTTCGTTCAATGCTTCGGCGAGAAACAGCAGCACTTCTGCATAACGGTAAACCGGCCAGTTCTGGCCTGTGTTCTGGTGGATCGAATGCGGCCGCGCGTATTTCTTAATATACGGATAGCGCTTGTTCTCCACGGCCGATCCGCTCAGCGTTACATATCCGATCGAAATGTCCTTTCTCTTATCTCCGTCCTCGTAGGCGGCGATCAGGTCTGGCGTCGGGATATTGTTGCTTTCCTGGGAGGTTTGCTGTGGATTGGAAGTACCGGTGATCGGCGCGATCTCGGCAGCAGTGATCGGAGACGGAATGAACCGGTATATCTGGTTGCCGTTGTATCCCGACGATCCCTCCATATACTGGATTTCGAACAGCGACTCCTTATTGTTTTTGTTCGTAGCCGTGAATGAGAATGCGTCGTTATAGTCGGGCATCAATGCGTAATGGCCGCTGGTGACAATTTCTTTCAGCAACGGTTCAGCCAGCGCCCATTTCTTTTGGGTAATGTAAAGGTTGGCCAAAAGCATTTTCGCCGTACCCGACGTCACGCGGCCCGCTTCCTGTTTGGTTTTGTCGAACAGGCCCGTGATGGCTTCTTTCGCATCCTTCTCTATTTGCGCGTAAATTTCTTCGGTGGATGACAATGGCAATGCAGCATCGTCGCGGCCGGTTACCGGTACGAGGTGAAGCGGCACTTTACCGAACAGGCGCACAAGGTCGAAATAGGCGAATGCACGCAGGTACAATGCCTGGCCTTTGAGGTTACCCTTCGAGGCCGCATCGAAATTCACCCCGTCGATCAGCGCCAGGATCTGATTGGTTCTCGCGATAATGCGGTAATTCAGCCGGTATTGCACGAGCACGTTGTCATTGGCCGTGACGCCATTGGCAGTCGGTACCGCGAAGTCCGCGACGTTTTCCGTCGGGTCCACCGCACCGTACAATATGTTACGGGCATAATAGGTATTGTCGGAATGCATTTCTTCCAAAACCCATGCACGCTCGTTGTACATCTGGCGGAATGGCTCGTAGGAAGCATTAACCGCCTGCTTGAAATCGCTTTCAGACACGAAGAAGTTATTGGAACTCAATGCGGTTTCAGGGTTCACCGTGAGAAACTTGTCCCCGCATCCTGCCATCAAACCTGCTGCCAGGACCCACACCGCTATATATTTTGTTTTCATTTCTGTCGGAATTTAAATGAACTGTTTTACAAGTCAGGTTAGAAGTTCAGGTTCACACCCAATGTCCAGGTACGTGGTACAGGGTAGTTCGAAAGATCGACCCCCTGGCTCAGGTTGCCACCGTCGCCCTGTCCGTCGCCCTGTGCGCTGGTTTCAGGGTTAGGTCCGCCCCAGTATTTGGTAAATACGTAAACTTGCTGCACGCTGGCATACAGGCGCGCCGACTTGAAGAACTTGTTGATACCGCCCAGGTTATAGCCCAGTGTAATGTTCTTGATCGTGAAATAGGAAGCATTGGCCAGGAAGTGGGAGCTGTTCCAGTCACGTTCCACCCCGGTGTAGTTACCACCATTGTTGGTTGCACCGTACATGCCTTTTCCAGGGGTAATCACCGTCGTCGCTTCGGCAACACCCGTAACCGGGTTCACGGCATTTCTTACACGGAAACGGTCTTTCGCACCGGCCACCATGTTGAATACACCGTCGAGGTTGGCCGTGCTGTAAAGGTGGCGTACCCAAAGCTGGTTACCCTGCGAGCCTGAGCCGACGATCGAAAGATCCCAGCTGCCATAGCTGAAATTGTTGGTCAAGCCGTAAGTGAATTTCGGGAACGGGCTACCGATAATCGTGCGGTCATCTGCGTCGCCGCCGTTGGTGATCACACCATCGCCATTCACGTCCTTGAACTTGATGGTACCGATTGCAGAACGTCCCGGGATGATCGGCGTAGAAGCGAGTTCTTCCTTGCTCATATAGAATCCTTGTTTCACCAGTCCGTAGAACTGGCCGAACGGCTGCCCTACCTGGGTAATGTGGAACGAACCATACACGCGATCGATGCCCGGCGCCAGTTCCATGACCTTGTTACGGTTGAATGAAATGTTCGCATTGGTCGTCCATTTCAGCTTGCCTACCAGGTTACGGGTAGTCAGGGCTATTTCGTGGCCCCAGAATTTGATTTCACCGATATTGTCGTTGAAGTTACCAAAACCCGCTTCCTGCGGAATCTGCACGGCGTAAAGCAGGTTGGTTGTCCGTTTGGTGTAGAAGTCGTAGATCAGCTGGATGCGGTCGTTGAACAAGCCTACGTCCAAACCAGCGTCAAATTGCTTCGTAGTTTCCCAGCCCAGGTTGCTGTTAGACAGCGACGTTACCTGCGCACCGGTAGCCACGGTGCTTCCGAAAACGGAATTGGTGGTGTTGTTAACCAATGCATATTGCGTGTAGTTACCGATGTTGTTGTTACCGATCACCCCGTAGCTCGCACGTGCTTTCGCAAATGAAACTTTCGGCATCGACTGCATAAAGTTTTCATCCGAGATTACCCAGCCCACCGACGCAGACGGGAAGGTACCCCAGCGGTTGTTGGAGCCGAATCGGGAAGAACCATCCGCCCGTACCGCAGCAGTGAAAAGGTATTTGCCTTTGTAATTATAGGTCAAACGCGAGATGTACGACATGAGCGCCCATTCGTTTGCACCATTAAATGTGTTCGAGCCTGAGATACCATTCACGTTAAATGCGCCGCCACGGTCGATGTTGATCGCACCCTGAATTGTCGGAAGGCGGTCGTCGGTGTAGGTGTTCGCAGTGATACGGTCAAACTCCTGACGGAAGCGCTGTTGTGTAAAACCGGCCAGCAACTCGAAGTTGTGGTTGCCATTGAAGGTGCGGTTGTAAGTAGCAAGGTTTTCGTTCAGCCATGAGAAGTTCTGGTAGTTCTGGCGGATCGAAACGGCTGTCGTCGGAACCGGCGTGTTGATTGCGCTCGTAGCCGTCGACGGGTTGAAGAAGAAGAATTTGTTAGACTCCTGCTCTACGTTAATGGTCGATTTCAGCGTCAGCCCTTTAATCGGGTTATACTGAATATAAGCATTACCGAGCAGCTTGTTGATCTTCGTTTCGTTCGTCAGCTCGTTTGCGGCACGTACCCAGTTGGGATAATCGAAGATGTTGCCGGTTCCTTGCGGGAAGTTATTGTATTTCGTCAGCTGGCCGTTTGCGTCGTAAATAGGCATTACCGGCCAGGTGTGCAATGCATTGAAAAGCACCCCGGTACCGCGGTCGCCGTCGGTTCTCGGTGTGTTGTCATACACAAACTGAGGTGCGAGGTTGAAACCGATTTTGACTTTGCTTGAAATGTCGTACTCGGTATTCATACGCAGTGAATAGCGTTTGTAATTGTTATTCAGCACCACGCCTTTCTGGTTGAAAACACCCGCTACCAGTGAAGTCCGGAGGTTTTCCTTGTTCGAGCTGATGGTCAGGTTATAACTCTGAATGGGCGCCGTGCGCAGCAAAGCGTCGTACCAGTCATTGTTGGAATTGGCGTATTTCTCGGGATTCTGGAATGGTTCGGGAACAGGTTTCAATTCATCCTCATACATTTCTTTTTTGAACTGGGCGAATTCCTGTGCATTCAGCATTTTAACACGGCCTCTCATCGGGACCTTCTGAATACCTGCGAATGCATTGAGGCTCACGCTCGTTTTGCCCGGAGTACCGCGCTTCGTCGTAATCAGCACTACGCCGTTAGCCGCACGCGAACCGTACAATGACGTCGAGGCAGCATCTTTCAGAATGGTAATGTCCTCGATTTCATCGGGGTTCATCTGGCCGATGGTACCGGTGATTGGGAAGCCGTCGATAACGTACAACGGGTCGCTACCGGCGGTAACCGATACCTGGCCGCGGATACGTACAGACATCCCCTGCCCCGGCTTACCGGTCGTCTGGTTGATCTGTACTCCGGCGAGACGCCCCTGCAACTTCTGGGTCACCTGCGATACCGGAATGTCTTTTAGTTCTTCACTCTTCACGGTCTGCACCGCCCCGGTAATTTCTTTTTTCAACTGGCTACCGTAGCCCACCACCACTACCTCGGTGAGTGCTTTGGCATCCGCTGCCAGCTTCACGTCGAGTGTCGAGGCGGAGCCTACCGGTATGTCCTGCGTGAGGAAGCCTACGGAAGAAAATGTGAGAATGCCGCCCTTATCGGGGACATTAATGGTGTAAATACCTTCCGCATCGGACACGGTACCGATCGTCGTGCCTTTCAGCACCACGCTCACACCCGGCAACTTTTCGCCGGTGTCGTCGGTGACTTTTCCTTTGATCGTCCGGTCGGCAGTGATGTGGCTGCCTGTCAGCGGATTAGGGTTAAAATTATTATCGGCCATCGCATTGAATCCGCAAGCGACTCCAATGAGCGCCTGGCCCACGGAAAGTTTCAGGATTGAATTCAATCGTGCACAATAAGGAAATTGTCGAAATTGATTCATAAGCTTCATTTTTAGATTTAGTAATTAGCAGAGGCCCCGAACATCTTGTGAAATGCCCGAGGTATTGAGGTTAATCGGTTAAGCTCTTTATTCTCATAGTCATCGGTTTAAGTGAAAAATTGATCGGGATTGGGAAAGATCAGCGGTGCTGAATGATTCGAAATTATCGTTGTCGTCTGATAGCGAAACCGGCATGGCTATCCCTCTATATGCATCGGGAGGCCGGAAGATTTAGCGTTGATGAGGATTTGGAATACTTTAAGAAATAAATGTCTTGTTGACGTATAAAAGACAATTATTCATGCTTAAAGTAACATTTATGCAATACTAGAACGAATGACAGAACAGACTGTCCTGCTCTGTCTGGTTTTGATTAATATTTATTTAGCCTGACTTTTTAGGATATATTTGATATATAATCACTAAAAATGCCCTTGCTGCCTGGTACGGAAGCGGGCTTATGCGGCAGGTATGAGGTGAGGTAGTAAGAAGGGAATATAGCCGGCAGGTGCAATGCCTGCCGGCCGGGAGAATGGTATGTCAGGCGAGTAAGTCCTTTACAGCCACACCCTTTCCATCAGGCGTAGTGTAGAACGGCCGCTTCTCGATTTCGTACTGGGTATCCGGCGGAATGCCCAATGCATGGTAAATGGTCTGGTGAATGCCATCGACCTTGACCGGGTTCTCGATCGTCTTGCACGGGCGTTCGTCGGCGGTCTTTCCATACACAAAACCTTTTTTGATCCCGCCCCCAAACATCAGCATCGAGCAGCCGTCGGTGAAGTGGCGGTGCATGCCGTAGAATTTGAGGTCCGAAAGAATGTCCGGCTGGGCCACCTGCTCTTTCACTTTGGCATCCGGGCGGCCTTCTACCATCATATCGCGGCTGAATTCGCTGGCGAGGACAATCATCGTACGGTCCAAAAGACCTTTTTCGTCCAGGTCCTTAATGAGCTGGGCAATGGGGCCGTCGATCTGCTTTTTCATATCCTGCAAGCGTGTATGCCCGTTTTCGTGGGTATCCCAGCCTTTGAAAGGCTCGTATTCCGTAGTCACGCTGATGAACCGTGCGCCTTGCTCGGTCAGGCGGCGTGCCAGCAGGCAACCCAGCCCGAAACGGCCGGTATTATAAATGTCGTAGCTCTTTTTCGGCTCGGTACTCAGGTCGAAAGCCTTCGATTCCGGGGAATTGAGCAATGCATATGCCTGCTCCATCGACCGTTTCAGCGACTCGCGCTGGTAATCGCTGCCAAACTCGCCCACCGGACTGTTATTGATCAGTTCATTATAAAGCTGGTTCCTGCGCTCAAAACGTTTCGCGTCCATCCCCACGGGCGGGCGCACGCTGTCGAGGCCCTGGCTGGGATCGGGGATAAAGAACGGCCCGAATTCATTGCCGAGGAAGCCTGCCGTGTGGAAGGCTTTCAGCTCTTCGGCCTCTCCTACCGTGAAACGCTGGCCAATGTCGATGAATGCCGGAATGACGGGATTTTTAGGCCCCAGTTCCTTCGCGATCCACGAGCCGAGATGCGGTGCGGCGACCGTCTGAGGCGGCTCATAGCAAGTATGCCAATGATACTGATGCCGCGAATGCAGGATATGCCCCATGTCCGCAGCCACGTAGGAACGGATGAGCGTACCCTTGTCCATCACCTGACCGATCGACTGCAACCCGTCGGAAAAGTGAATGCCGTCGAGCTTGGTCGGGAGCGACTTGAATGTACTCAAAACGCGGTTGCCTTCCATGTCCTTTTCGAAAGGCGTGTAGGCTTTCGGGTCGAAGGTTTCGGTATGCGCCATCCCTCCTGCCATCCATAAAAGTATTACCGTATCGGCGGTAGAATTGGCTCCTGCCTTGCCCCGGCACGAGGAAAGCAGGCTCGATATGGGAGCTCCCGCGGCGAGTGCTGCCATAGTAGCTGCGCTGGCCCGTTGCAAAAACTCCCTCCTATTCCATTGAACGCTCATTTGAATATCTGTTTATTTTATTGTATTCCAAATAGTTATGAATTTTGTCATTTTATACTTTAAATACTTTTAATATTTATAATTATTACTTAAAGTTTCATTCTTACTAAATATTAAAACTGTATTTAAAGTCTTACCCATTTGATATTGCTGATACTATTTGAATGTATCAATCATCTAATAGATCAGCTGGAACTCCGGTACCAGCGCAATGGCCCAGACCAGGTCCTGGATGCCTTCTTCGCTGGGCTTCGGACCGAGGATTTTCTTCGCGGCGGCGAGCTCCTTCGGCACCGGCGCGCGGCCTAATGCATTTCGGTAAAGCGCCGTCACGAGCGAGTCGGACGTCGGGTATTGCGACTTCCATCGCTTCGAACCCGCCTTCAGCGTCTGGGTAAATTTCGAGCCGTTGGTGAGCTCCAATGCTTGTAGCAGGTTGGCCTGCGACGTCCGGCTGGTACTGACGGTTTCGCGGTTCGGGCGGCCGAGAGACGTCAGGAACGGATCGTTTTTCACAAACGCCGCGCGCGGGAATGGCAGGCGCTGCTGAATGTCCTCGGGCAGCCTTTTGACAGCCAGCGCGGTGTCCGCGTACATTGGCGTGAAAGCTGTACTGATCGCATCGGCGAACTGCTCGGCGGTCAGTCTCCGGCGTACCATTCCGGTGAATTTGTAATCCGTCGCCATGATGTCGCCTGCTTCCTTCACCGACGACGAGGGTAGCTGGTAAGTCTTCGAGGTGACGATCGCGTAAATGAGTTTCTTCACATCATAGCCATTGGTCACGAAGTCGGACGACATCCAGTCGAGCAGGTCCTGGCTCCACGGCAGGTTATCCATTGCGTCCACCGGTTCCACAATGCCCCGGCCCATGAGCTGCGCCCATACGCGGTTCACGAGCGTCCGGTACAAGCGCCCATCTTTCGGCTGGACGAGGAAATCGGCCAGCTGGCGGAGGCGTTTCTCCGTGCTCGCATTGATTTCGATTTCCCCCAGTTCGGGATACAGTATCCGGGTACCGGCGATTTTGCCCGTTGGCTTATCGCAGCGGTTTATTTCCAGCAACGTATCGGCGAAGATGTTGGCGAATGCGTATGCGTCGGCCAGCTTCCAGTCGCTGATGAAGCTGTCGTGGCAGGATGCGCATTTTAAGTTCAAACCTAAAAACACCTGCGCCACATTCTGGGCTGCCTGCATTTCGGTCCGCTGGCTGGAATTGATGTTACCGCGCCATTTAATCCCTTTGATAAAGCCTTCCGATTCCTTGTCGGGGCTGATGAGCTCTTTCACGAACCAGTTGTAGGGCTTGTTGTTCTGCAAACTGGCGTAGAGCCATTTCGAAATGCCGAAGCGGCCGCCGGTAATGTAGCCTGTACCGTCGTAATCGTTGCGGAGCGCATCATTCCAGAATGTCATCCAATGTTGTGCGTAATTATCGTTTTGCGCAAGCAGCTCGCGGGCGAGCACTTCGCGCTTGTCGGGGCGCTTGTCAGCTACGAATGCTTCCACTTTTTCAGGCGGGGGCAGCAGGCCGATAATGTCGAGATAAACGCGGCGAATATACACGTGATCGTCTACGACAGGCTTCCATTCGATTTTGTTCTTTTGAAAATACGCATTCACAAACAAATCGATAGGTTGTTTGAGCTCGCCCGTGGCCGCAGGTACCTGTGGCGTGCGCGGTGCGAGTTCGGCCACGCGGTAAATGCTCTTTTCCTTGCCGTCCGGCCAGGGAGCGCCTTTTTCAATCCAGAATTCGAGCAGTTTAATCTCTTTCTCCGTCAAGCGCTTGCCTTTGGTAGGCATGGCTTCCTTGTCGCCTTTGGGTAGCGAAATGCGGCGTATCAGCTCGCTTTTGTCGGGATGATTGGGTACTACCACTACGCCGTTCTCGCCGCCTTTCATGATAGCCTCTTTGCTATCCAGCCGGAGGTCGCCTTTCATTTTGGTTTCGCTGTGGCAGCTGTAACAGTTGTGAGCGAGGATGGTGCGCACTTCCACATTCAGGTTCTGGATTTGCTCGGGCGTCAATGCGCCGTTGTTGGTGAGCACGAAGTCGGCCTCGGTTTCGCCTTTGGGCTCGACGGTTTCATTGCCGGGCAGCACGCTCGTGAGGTAATCTTCGCCATGTGTGAGCATGGCGCCGTAATGACCGGCAAACGACACGCCCAGGACGGTCGTCAGCAATAGCCCGCGGAACAAGGCCCGGTTACCGGCCCGCAATGTAAATGCGGTAGCCAGGGACAGCACCATCGTGGCAATCCCCGCCCAGCGGTGGATTTCGAGGTTGGTACCGCTGGAATCTTCGGAGCTGGCGAGCAGCAAGCCGAAAATAACGGCCACCACGGCGCTTCCGGCGCTGATCCACGTGATAATGCGCGTTCCGTCGCGCAGCACCGTGGACTTGTGCTTCCAGTCGATGAGTTCAAAGAGTAATGCAATAGCCAGCAGCCCAATGGGGAAATGGACCAGTAAGGGGTGCAATCGTCCTAAAAATTGCCAAAGCCAAAAAGTTTCGGTTGCTTGGAGTAACACAGTTCAAGGGGTTAGTGGTTTCAGGAATACCGGCGGGGATATTCCGCAATTCATACAATACTAAAATGCATTCGCAGGAATAGTATCCTGTTCTGTCTTGCTACAAATAATTAATATTCATCATTTTCTTAAAAGTGTTATATAACAATGTCCTGGCTTATCGGATTGTCTATTAGGTTTATAACGTTTCTTTTCATGGATTAGTTATAAAATTTAACAGGAGAGACATATCGACCATGTCTCTCCTGCTTATTTTACGCGGTCAGTACATCAATACCCGGCATTCTGGGTCAATTTAGGATTGATCAGAATTTGCTGCGCCGGCAATGGCAGCACGTATTCGTTCTCGGTGTAGACATAGTCTGTCGAGTTGAACGGCACATTACCGCGGTCGACGGTCGGCTTCGCGCGCTCCTGTGCACCGTGCGCATTCATGAATGCGGCCCACTCGGCCGCTGTTTTGGTACGTTTCAGGTCGAACCAACGGTGGTTTTCAAATGCCAGTTCCAGCCTTCTTTCCTTCAAAACAGCCGTGCGGAATGCTACCTTGTCAGCAATGGCAACGTCCGCCAGGCCGGCACGTTTACGGACCTGGTTGAGATAGCCCAGCGCTTCCGCATTCGCACCCGATTGTTCGTTGATCGACTCGGCCAGCATGAGCAGCACGTCGGCGTAGCGCAGTACGGGCCAGTTTGTATTAGTCCGGTTCACGATGGTATGCGGGTAGTTGTATTTGGCCACATAGGGCACGGGGTACACTTTACCGTCGAGCGTGAAGCTGGGTTTCAACGAAATATCCTTTCGAAGATCACCTTTTTCATAGGCGGCCATGATGTCGTTGGTCGGCACATTGCGGCCGCCATTGGTGCCTGCCGCATAGCCGGTCACCGCGCCCTTCGATACCCGCGGAGCAAATACATATTCGAAATTGCTCCATTCGCCCAGGTCGTTATCGCCCTGGTACTGGATTTCGAAAATCGATTCCGGGCCATTCTTCTTGGCCGGCGCCGGGTCGAAGTTGTCGGCGTAATTGGCATTCAGCGTGTAGCCCAGCGTGGTCACCTGTTTCAGGGTGGTCACCGCGTCGGCGTATTTTTTCTGGGTCAAATAGGATTTGCCCAGCAAGCTCAGGGCAGCGCCTTTGGTTGCACGGCCTTTGTCGGCAGCGGCTGCGTACTTGTCGGGCAATGCGGCTGCGGCCTCTTTCAGGTCCTTCTCGATCTGCGCCCACACTTCCGCCTGAGGCGCGCGCACGAGGTCGAACGCGGGGTCGGGCGTGGCGAGCGTGGATGTGACGATAATGACGTCCCCGAAGTACTGCACGAGGTTGAAATACATATAGGCGCGAAGGAATTTGAGCTGCCCTTCCACCTCTTTCCGGCCGTTGTCGCTCATGGTAGCGGCTACCATTTTTTCCAATGTCAGGTTGCAGTTGTACATCGCTGCATAGTAGCCGTTCCAGAGGTTGGCGACCTCGCCGTTTCCGGAGTTGACCGTCCCGAATTCAAATGCTTCCCAGCCGCCGGCGCCGCCACGGTCGGACGGGTTCAGGTCGAGCGTGGTATTGTCCGTCTGAAACTCGCCGAACAGATAGCCCGTATTGGTAAGGCTCTGGACCTGGCTGTAAACCCCGCTCAACGCCTGCTTTACCTGCTCTTCGTTTTTATAAAATACATCCACACCTACTTTCGTCGGGTCGGTCTGGTTGAGGAAATCTTCGCTGCATGACGACAGACACAAAGCCAATGCAATTCCCAGTATCGTTACTTTTTTCATCTTCGTCAATTTTAGAAGTTAACTTTAATACCCGCGGAGAACGTTCTTGGCACCGGATACGACTCATCGTCGTTGTTAAGCTCGGTCCCGGCCCGCACACCGGCGTCAGGGTTGTTGCCCGGGTATTTGGTGATGAGCAGCAGGTTGGCGGCATTGATGAAGATGCGCGCATCGGACAGGATACCGTCCACTTTCGGCAGCGTATAGCCGATCGTCACGTTCTTGATCCAGGTATGGCTTCCGTCGTACACATAGCGCTCGCTGCTCTCGCGTGACCATTTGAAATAGTCCGTACCGCCCTGCGAGTTTTTCGCATTCGGGTTCGAGCCGGGGTTTTCAGGTGATCGCCAGCGGTCTTTCGCTTTTTCCAGCACGTTAAAAACGCCGTCCATGTTCATCGTCGAAGCTTCGATGTTGCGGTAAATGTCGAATTTGTGCGCACCCATCAGCAACACGCTCACGTCGAAGCGTTTGTAATCCGCACCCACGGTCCATCCCCAGTTGAATTTCGGGTTCGGGTTGCCGATTTCGGTCATATCCTTGGTATCGTACGAAACGATGCCGTCCGGGCCGCCGTCAGCCGCGCCGTGCAAATCGGCAAACTTCATCGCACCCGGCACCGCGCCTTCCTGCAATGGAGCTGCGTCGATCTCGGCCTGGGTGTTGAAAATGCCCAGTTTTTTGTAGCCGAATATCATCCCGATTGGCCGGCCTACCTGCTGGATGTTATACCCGCCGTACTGGCTTCCTTGCAGGATAAAATCGTTCTGCCCGCGGATTGCGAGGATCTTGTTCCGGTTGAACGTGATGTTCGCATTCGTGCGGAAATTCACCTGACCGATTTTCATCCGGTAGTTTGCCGCAATCTCGACGCCCTGGTTCTGCACCTTTCCGAGGTTTTTCAAAGTGGAAGTAAAACCGGATACCGCTGGAATGTTGTAACCCAGCAACATGTCGTCGGTAATTTTTTTGTAATACTCTACCGTAAACACGAGGCGGTTGTTAAATGTCGACATGTCCATACCGATGTTCAGCTGATTGGATTTTTCCCAGCTCAGCTCGGAGTTGGCGAAACGTGTCACCGTTTTACCCGGCGACAGTGTGTTGTTGAACACGTAGTTGTTCAAACCCAAAAACGCAAGGCTGGCGTAGTTACCATCGTCGCCCGCATTCTGGCCGGTACCGAAGTTATTGTTGGCACTCACCTGATAGGTGTTGTTACCCGTCATACCCCAGCTGCCGCGGAATTTCAGGTCGGAAAGCCAGGCCGCTTTGGGCATAAACGGCTCTTCCGACAGGCGCCAGCCTACGGATACCGCAGGGAAATTACCGAACTGGTGGCCTTCGCTGAAACGGGAGCTGCCTTCGCGGCGGAACGATGCCGAGAAAAGATAACGGTCTTTGAATGAGTAGTTCAAACGGGCGAGGTATGCAAGCATCGTCCATTTGCGCTCCATCGAGTTCGACGAGCGGATGGTAGCGTTGCCGAGGAATGGCGCAAGGTCGTCCGGGAAGGTGTTACCCGAGCCATACAAGCCCCTTACGATCTCCTGCTGGGCCGTGTAGCCTAGCATCGCATCCAAATGGTGGTTTTCGCCGAAATTTACATTGTAAGTCAGGAGCTGATCGGCCGTATAGTTACGCAGTTCCTCCATGTCGTCGCGCTCGGCAGCAATGCGCGGAGGCGCCCCGTTCGTGCCCGTCGCGATCGCGAGACCGATGGTCGAAGGCACATACTCCTTGTATTTGTTGTAATTGATCTTGGCATTGACCGAAGTCCTGAATTTCAGGCCTTTGGCAATGTTGAAATCAATATAGCCGTTGGCCAGCACATCGGCGATGTTACGGTCGCGGCTAATGGCTTTGAGCAGGTAAAGCGGGTTGGGAAAACCGAAAATGTCGCCCACGCCATTGTAGTATGGGATCAGGTCGCCCTTCTCGTCGTACGCCGGGTAACGCGGGTCGCTGATGAGCGTCAGGCCCACCAATGCGCTGCGGCCGTCCGTAGCCGCGAGGCTCGACCGCGAGTAGCTACCGGCAATGTTCACGCCCATCGAAATGAACTTGTTGACATCACCGGCGAGGTTGGTCCGCACCGAAGCACGGTCGTAGTCGGTGTATTTCAATGCGCCTTCCTCTTTGTAATAACCAATGGAAACCATCGACTTGATCGGGCCTTTACCGGATGACAATGAGACGTTTACGTCGGTGTAGGGAGCATTGTTGTTCAGGATGAGGTCAAACCAGTTGGTCGAATACTTGGTATCGGCCGGGTTACGGAAGTCAATGGGGATCTCCTCATTGGTGGGCTGTCGTTTGTTAGCCAATACATACCGGCCGATAAACACTTCTTTCTTGAACTGGGCAAAATCCTGGCCGTTCAGTACTTTGGTTTTCCGGCTGTCGGGCACATTCTGGATACCATGGTCGACGGAAATGTTCAGGTTTGTTTTGCCGTCCTTCGCGGATTTGGTCGTGATCAGCACTACCCCGTTCGAGCCGCGCGCGCCGTAGATCGCTGTCGAAGCAGCATCTTTCAGTACGGTAATCGTCTCGATATCGTTCGGGTTCAGGTTTTGACCTACCGAAATACCCACCGGGAAGCCGTCGATTACGTACAACGGGTCGCTGCCGGCACCGAGCGAGCTGATACCCCGCACTTTCACTTCGAATTGCTGGCCGGGCGTACCGCTTTTTTGTTTGATAATCACACCGGGGGCCTGGCCCTGGATCATCCGGGTGACGTTGGATTTGGGAACTTCACCGATATCCTCCATGCTGATGTTGGATACCGCAGACGTGATGTCGCGCTTGCGCTGGGTACCGTAACCCACGACGACCACTTCTTCCAATGCTTTGTTGTCCACGGCTAATTGAACGTCCAGCGACGTCTGATTTCCCACTGTAATTTCTTTTGGTACGTACCCGACAAAAGAAAAAACTAAAACGGGGCTGCCTGTTTCAGGCACATTAATGGTGTAACGGCCTTCGGTGTCGCTGACTGTACCGGTGCTGGACCCTTTCACGACGATGCTGACGCCGGGCAGACCGGTGCCGTTTTCATCGGATACTTTTCCTGCAAGGGTGCGGTCGGCGGTTACCGAAACCGGTTGCTTCAATGGCATAACGGCTGCCCGCGCTTCGTGTGCGCCGGACAGCATTACACCCAGCAATACCGAGCCAAGCATTACCTTGCGAAAGGAACGCAGCCCGGTATCGAATCTTAATTGTCGAGGTTGATTCATACGTCTAGGATTGGAATAGTTAATGATTGAATGGGTGAGTGTTCATACCTGGGCTTTCTTCATACGCGGGAATTTTGGTGAAACATGTGGGCAGAGGCGCCCGGAAACGGATAATAGAATTCAAACATATTGCCGGGAGACAAAATGGCTGGGCGTGAATGACATATCGGACTGTATGTTTGATATGTACAATTAATGATTTGAATTATATTATTTTACAATAGTATCGGTATTTGATTTTCATACTATCCTGTGCTGTCCGGTAAATCGGGAAAATTGTACGTTGACAATAATTAATTTAACGGTAGGTCTTATGTGAAAATTTAATGTGTTCTTAATCTGGACGTTCGCTTCTTATTACCTATTTTAGGGAATCGGTATAACCTAAATCCGGCACGCTATGTGGAAAGATATACGGTTCCGATTGCTCCTGTTCTCGCTGTTAGGCTGGTTTACGCCGTTAACTTATGCCAACCACATTGTTGGTGGCGAGTTGCAAATGAAACCGGCCGGGCTCGCAGGCCAATTCGAGATCACGCTAATACAGTTCTGGGACCAAAACAACCTCATTATCCCCACCCAGAACTCCCAGGGCAATCGCGACAACGAAGCAAAGTTGTACATTTACCAGAAGAGCGACAATTCCTACAAATCCTCCGTCACGCTCAAATACCTTAATACAGAACAGATAACCTATCAAAACCGCGCTTGCGCGAGCAGCCGGTCATTGAAAACTTCCGTAGGATACTACAAAGGAAGCATTTACCTCGATCCGGCGCTGTACACCGATCCGGGCGGCTACTTCATTGTCTGGGAACGCTGTTGCCGGAATGACGATATCAATAACATCGTCGATCCGGGCGACAACGGAATGGTATTTTACCTGGAATTCCCTCCCCTGTCGGTGCCCAATTCGTCACCCGAATTTGTGGCCCCGAATGGCCAGTACATTTGCAGCAACCGGCCTTTTGCGATGAACATGAGCGCTACCGATGCGGATGGTGACGAGCTCCGTTATTCGCTCGTGACGCCCATGCGCGGCACGACAAGCGCGACGCAGTCCACCGGAACGCAGGCGCCGAAGAAGTCATATCCACTGGTAAGCTGGGCGAACGGCATTAGTCTGGCCAATGTGATTCCAGGGTCCAGCCCGCTGGCGGTTAACGCAGCCGGCGAATTAACCGTCGATGCCAACGCGCTGGGACTCTACGTATTGACCGTTCAATGCGAAGAATACCGGAATGGCAAACGGATCGGCGTCGTGCGCCGCGACTTCCAGCTTCTGGTGATCGATTGTAACGACGATCAGCCCGAGCCGCCGGTAATCACTCAGAACGGCCAGTTGCTCAAAGAAGTTAGCTTTTGTCCCGAAGCACCGATCGAACTCTCAACGGAAAGCTCGCCTGAATGGGCATACCAATGGCAATTAAATGGGCTGAATATTCCGGGGGCGACAGGCGCCAGTGTGATGGTGAAGGATTCGGGGAATTATACGGTGATTAAAAGTTATACCCAAAAGTGCTCGCGCGATACCACGTCGTCTGTTGTGCATGCGACCTACACGGAGCCTGAGCCGGCGGTCATATCTGCGAACAAGGTGACGCTCTGTCCTGCCGACTCTGTGGTGTTGCTGGCCAACGGCGGTGTGATTGATACGGGTCAGAAACTGATCTGGCGAAATGGAAATATGCCGCTCGAATCCGGCGCGCCTGGGATTACGGTAAAGGAGCCGGGTACCTATATATTGGAAGTGGATGACGCGACACCTGGCTGTGCCGGCATGGACACGGTGGAGATTGGCCGGGATGAATTTACGGTATCGCTTCCAGAGAGCAAAGGCATTCCCGAGGGGGGCAAAGATTCGGTGACACCGTTACTTTCTCCCGACTTGGCAACTTACACTTTTCAATGGTCACCGCCGGAAGGTATCCTTTCTGGCACCGATCAGGCGACAGCCGAAATCTCACCCGTCCAGCCAGAACAGGTTTACCGCTTGCTGGTAACTTCGGTGAATGGGTGCATGGCCGAGGACAGCATTCTCGTGTATCTGGTGAAACGCATGTACATCCCGACGTCATTCACGCCTAATGGTGACGGTCATAATGATACGTTTGAAATATTCAATGCCGATGGGCAAATTGACCAGATGCGGATCTACAATCGCTGGGGCGTGCTCATTTTTCATTCGAAGGGTTACGACCAGCCGTGGAATGGTACTTATAAGGACTCGCCGGTACCTCCGGGCAGCTATCCATACGTGATCCGCGCGGCGGGGCGTGATATTTCGGGAACAATCATGCTTTTAAAGTAAAATTGAATCTGACAGCCCCGGTTTGTCACCCTTGTTTATATTCCTGAAAAGTGCCGTCAGAGTAGAAAATAAGCACTTTTTCAATCTTTTTCTCCGGTAAAACAGGCCGCTTTTCTTTGACGACATCTGCTTGTACGGGCTGTGGCGCAGCGATCGACTTTTTACGCGATTCTAAGGCGGGTTGCGAAGCGGTTTGCGTGGCCGCGGGAAGCGGTTCGTCGTCCAGAATCCAGTTGATCCCGAGCTCCGGGTAACGCTTTACAATTTTCTGCACCATATCCAGGCTTGGTTTATTTCTGCCTGCAAGTATATGCGACATACTCGATCGTTGAATACCGATCTCATCTGCAAACAGTGAGGGCGTTGTATTTTTGTCAATCAGTATCTGTTTAATCTTCTCCGTCAGGTCCATTGGGTAGTTTATATTTATATATACAAATGTAAACCGCATTTACCACATCAACAATTTAAATATATAAATTTTATCGGATGCTATAATTTACAATTGTATTATGTGAATTGGCTTGGCTGTATTGTTTATATTTCTATATGTGTTAGAATTGTAAACAAAAAGAGTGCGGCATGAAGACTCGTTCATGCCGCACTCAGAATGCGTTATTCGGAAGAATATCCGGACGACTACACCGCTACGCTATTGTCGCGCAGGGCATCGTTGAGGGAAGTTTTGAGATCTGTGCTAGCCTTGCGCTTGCCGATAATCAATGCGCACGGAACGTGGTAAGTTCCAGCGGCGAATTCTTTGGGTAACGTACCAGGAATCACTACCGAGTCCTCAGGCACATATCCTTTGTACTCAACAGGTTCGCTGCCGGTCACGTCGATGATTTTCGAGCTGCCTGTAATGGTCACGCCTGCGCCTAAAACGGCTCTTTTACCTACGCGTGCCCCTTCCACAACGATACAACGTGAACCGATAAATGCGCCATCTTCGATGATAACCGGTGCTGCCTGAACAGGTTCGAGCACCCCTCCTATTCCTACGCCGCCGCTGAGGTGAACGTTCTTGCCAATCTGCGCGCAGCTGCCTACGGTTGCCCAGGTATCCACCATCGTTCCTTCGTCAATATAGGCACCGATGTTGACATAGGAAGGCATGAGCACAACTCCCTTCGAAATGTAGGCACCATATCTGGCCACGGCTGGCGGCACCACGCGTACGCCCAATTGCTCGTAACCTGTTTTTAGTTTCATCTTATCGTGGTATTCGAAAATACCCACTTCGCTAACCTGCATTTGCTGGATGGGGAAGTAAAGGATGATCGCTTTTTTTAGCGCTTCGTTTACGATCCATCCGCCATTAGCATCAGGTTCTGCTACACGAAGCCTCCCCTTGTCTACTTCTTCGATAATGTCCCGAATGAAATTCTTTGCGGACTCTTCTTTTAATAATTCCCGGTTCGTCCAGTAATTCTCAATTTGTTCAGTAAAATTCATGTTAAAGCATTGAATTAATTAAGACTATCTAACTCGTTGTTTTGCAGAGAGTTACGCTAATTTGTAAAACAGTATTCTGAGTACCAAAAAACTGAATAACACAAATAAACGCCAGCGCAATTATACGGGATAAATACGTCTAATCAAAGCAAAGTACGTTCATATAGAATCACGCAAAAAGCGAACCTACGCATAAGCCAGTCTAATTAGCAAACACAAAGTGAAGAATACTAAATAAGATAGTAAATTGAATAGTAATTTGTTTGCTATTTGCTAACTGTACTAGCTTAAACTATTTTTATGCCTATGCGGTTATATTTCTGTCAACACTTTTCATCCGCGGACATTTTTATTAATATTGCGGCTGAAATAACCAATCTACCTCGATATGTCAAAAGTAAAAGTCGCAATCAACGGATTTGGCCGCATCGGCCGCCTTGTTTACCGTCAAATCTATAACATGGAAGGCATCGACATCGTAGCCATCAATGATTTGACCAGTCCAAAAGTATTAGCACATCTCCTTAAATACGATACTGCACAGGGACGTTTCGATGCAGATGTTAAGCCGACCGACAACTCTATCGTTGTAAACGGCGAAAATATCGTGATTTACGCACAACGTGACCCATCACAAATTCCCTGGGCGCAACACGATGTAGACGTAGTGCTGGAGTGTACAGGATTTTTCACCAGCGCTGAGTCGGCAAGTGCCCACATCAAAGCAGGTGCTAAAAAAGTAGTGATCTCCGCTCCTGCTACCGGCGACCTGAAAACCATCGTTTTCAATGTAAACCACAACATCCTGGACGGTTCTGAAACGATCATCAGCGGTGCATCTTGTACAACCAACTGTCTTGCCCCGATGGCACAGGTATTGGAAGAGCAATTCGGCATCGTAAACGGTCTGATGACTACCATCCACGCTTACACCAACGACCAGAATACACAGGATGCACCGCACCCGAAAGGTGATTTGAGAAGAGCGAGAGCTGCTGCTCAGAACATCGTTCCTAACAGCACCGGTGCTGCAAAAGCGATCGGTCTCGTACTGCCTTCATTGAAAGGTAAATTGGACGGTTCTGCACAACGCGTTCCTACATTGACAGGTTCATTGACAGAGTTGACCGCCGTTCTCGGCCGCGAAACTACCGTTGAAGAGATCAATGCAGCGATGAAGGCCGCATCGAACGAAAGCTATGGCTACACCGAAGACGAAATCGTGAGCAGCGATATCATCGGTATCAGCTACGGTTCATTGTTCGACGCTACGCAGACCCGCGTTCAGAAAGTAGGTGACGTTCAGCTTGTTAGAACTGTTTCATGGTACGACAACGAAATGTCATACGTGTCACAGCTCGTAAGAACTGTTTACTACTTCGCAAGCCTGATCAAGAAGTAATCGGATATTTCAATCATCAAAAAGCCCGTTTCAGCATTTGCCGGAACGGGCTTTTTCTTTGTCAGACCAGCTGGGCCTTGATGTATTTGATTGTGTAGCCTTTGGCCGTGAAGATGCCCTCGTAATGCGTACGCACGCCATGGTGCTCGTCTAGCAGGTGCGACTCGTAGAGGTCGTCGGTATGCTCCAGAATGCGGAAATCCGGCGAGTCGGCGATGGTCTGCAAAGTGTAGTCGTAGAGGAAAGTGCTGTCGGTTTTCAGGAAAAACATGCCTCCCTCCTTCAAAAAAGCCGCATATTTGGCTAAAAAAGTTGGATTTGTAAGCCGGTACTTCTCGTTACGATCCCGTACTTGCGGGTCCGGATGAATGAGCCAGATCTCGCTTAGCTCGCCTTCGCCGAAAAATTCCTCCGAATATTGAATGCCTGCCCGCAGGAAGGCGACGTTCGACAAACTGAACTCCGTCGCGAGCGCGCTCCCGCGTGCGATGCGGTCTCCTTTAATGTCGACACCGATAAAATTCTTCTCCGGAAACTTCTGGCCGAGGCCTACCGTGTATTCGCCTTTTCCGCACGCCAGCTCGGCTACGATCGGGCCGTCGTTGTTAAAGTAAAGTTTGTTCCAATTGCCTTTGATCTCGGAATAAAGCGGTTTTCCACGTTGAACTACATTATTTGCCTGCTCACTAAACCGGTAATGTTCTAACTTTCTTCTTGCCATTATACTTGATTCACGCTATAAACTTTCAATATCTGCCACCACAAAAGTACTGCCGCCGACGTAGATGGCATCCGTCGGTCGGGATTCATTTATCGCCGCTGTGAGCGCTTCGTTCACGTTATCGAACACATGACCTGCCAAGCCATATTCGAGGGCCCTGGACTGCAATTCCGGCGCCTTCAGCGCACGCATATTCGACGGTTCGCAAAAGTAATATGCTGCATCTGCCGGAAATAGCGACAGCATGGTTGAAATATCCTTATCCGCCACAAATCCGATCACGAACCGCTTGGTGCCTTTGCAAACGCTGTCGAACTGAGCCAGTGTGAGGGTTAATCCGGCAGTATTGTGTGCCGTATCACAGTAAACGTCCGGGTTTTGACGCAGCTGCTGCCAGCGGCCTTTGAGACCGGTAATGGCGCTGGCCGCCTTCAATGCATTGGCCAGGGCGACGTCGGTAATTTTCCAGCCTTTCGAGATAAGAACCTCTTTCGCTGCCCACACGCCGGCGATGTTTTTTAATTGGTAGGAACCGCTTAGGTCCGAAAGCAGATCCCCTGCTACCAGTTCACCGGAAATTCTGTTTTTAATGCTGATTTGCATTTTCCCTTCCACCATTCCATTGTAACCGACCTCGTATGCGCGTGAGGCGAAGGTTAATGGCGCATTGGCAGCCTTAGCGGCAGCCGTCATCACATCGGTAATTTCAGCATTCTGTTCTTCGCTGACAACGACCGGAATGCCATTTTTGATAATCCCGGCTTTCTCCGACGCGATTTTTCCCAGCGTATCGCCCAGAAACTGCATATGATCGAAACTGATATTGGTAATCACGGAAAGTTCCGGCGTGATCACGTTCGTCGAGTCCAGGCGGCCACCCATACCCACTTCGATAACGGCCACATCCACATTTGCCTTTTCAAAATAGGAAAATGCCATCGCCACAGTCACTTCAAAGAATGAAGGAAATAATCTATCGATGTTAGATTTTTGATCATCGACAAATTCTACGATGAAATTTTCGGGTACAGGCTGGCCATTGACGCGGATTCTTTCCCTGAAATCCTTTAAATGAGGCGATGTGTAGAGCCCGACATTGTATCCGGATTCCTGGAGAATGGCAGCAAGCAGGTGCGAAGTGCTTCCCTTACCGTTGGTACCCGCTATATGGATGGTGGGATATTTGTCCTGCGGGTCGCCCAGCGCCTTGCACAATTCCCTGGTAGTATGAAGGCCCGGCTTGAAAGCACGGGCCCCGATATGCTGAAAAACCGGCAACCTGTCATACAGATATCCGATCGTTTCCTGGTAAGTCATTTAAATATTATCGTGAACGTATTTTAAAGGTAATTGTACCGATCGATTCGTCGGGTACATTGGCTGATTTCGGCACGAATGTAAGGTCCCGCACGGCGCTTTTGTACTTGTTGACGACTGCGTAATCGGTCACCGTGGTGCTTTGGGTGATGATGCTTTTAACACGACCATTCTTATCTACCGTAATTTTAAAGGTAATATCGCCGGTAGCATCGGAATTATCGTCCACAACAGGCCTTCTCGACCAGCTCCAACCCGAGAGGTTCAGGCCGACATTGGTACCGCCGCCTCCGCCTTCTCCCTTGTATGTTTTGGCAAAAAGGCTACCGGTTTTCGATCCCTTGTCGCCCACGCCTTCCGCATCGTCGCCGTTGTTATTGCCGCCAACGCCGGTTTTCGTCCCATTTGTGCCGTTGCTGCCCGATTTCGCACCGGACGATTTCGAGAACAATGCATCCTTGTTAACGGCCTTTTCGGGCGCTGGCTTGGCCACCGGTGCCGAAGCATTCTCGCTGCCCGTCGATTTTTTAACGTCCGTCTTCTCCGGCGCTTCTACCGGGCTCTCTACCTTCGACGTGATCGCAGGCTTCTCAGCGACCGTTTTTGTGGGCTTAGGAGACTCTATTTTAGGAGGTGTAGGCGGAGTCGGTTTGGGCGTGGCCACCGATTTCACCTTTTTAACCTCTTCGGCATCCGCTTTCATGTTTTCGGCCACCTTGCTGTCGTTTGGCTTGTTGAATGTCTGCACGTCGCCTTTACCTACTTTGCTGGTTCCGTAGTTCACTTCCACGAACAGCTCCATCGGTTCCACTCTGGGGAGGGACGAGCTGAGACGGATGAAAAAGAATAAGCCCAACATGGCAATGGTAATCCCAAAGGACCACGCCCATGAAATTGCGATTCGCTGCCGGTCTTCTGCCTGTAATGTGATCATTTATTCGAAATCTGGGTTTTCTTTCGGAAAACGTAAAAGTAGTAAAAAACGTATGCAACAAAAAAAGGAGGCCATCCGACCTCCTTTCTGCTTATCTGATCTAAAATCTTTATTTCTTCTTAAAAACCCATCCCGCTTCACCAATCACTGTTTTGAGCTGGGCCGAGGCACGGTATGCATCCGTTTCATTGTCAAAGCCATCCACGGCTACCTTCACTTTTTTGCTCCTCTCATCGCCGGGAATGATCAACGCTTTGGTGAAACCCTTTTTGTTCAGCTCGGCGAGCAAAACATTTGCCTGTTTTGTGCCTTTGAATGCACCTGCGATCACATAAAACTTTGCAGAGGCCACATCGGCAGGCTTCGCTGCTGGTGCCACGGGTGTGGGCACGGGAGCCGGCGCCGTTTCAACCACTGCAGCCGTACTTACCGAAGAATTGGCCGGTGTAGAATCAGGCGCAACTACAACCGTTTCGGCCATCGGGGCCGGTTCCGGTGTGGTAGTCTTTGGTTCAACAGTTGCTTCCGTAGCAGGCTTGCGGCTGAACATTTCTGCAAACGGGTTCAGCGTGCTTTTGATGTATTCGTTTTCGGTATTCACCAGGAAAAAGCTCAATCCACACAGCAACCCGGCAATCATCGCGGCAGCTGCCCAACCTGTCCACCGGAAACGTGGTTTCGCTTCGGTTTCCAGTTCAAGCACCTCCACCTCGTCGTTCACATATTGCGTGGAGTTTAATGCGGCCGCCGGACGTGCCTGCTGCACCACGGCTTTGATTTTTTCGAAGCCATACCACTCGTCTTTGAAGTATTTACCGGTGTTAGGCTCGAAAACAAGCTTTCCTTCAACATTCTGCTTGAACTCCCCAATGCCCGCAATGCTCACTTCACCATTCAGGTCCAGACCCGAACGGAGGCGATCGGTGTAGCCTTTGATATAATCCAAAGCATCGGTGTGTGTCACTTTTTCATGGCGCGAAATGTAGTTCGCCAGCAGCCCGTCGTCCAGTTTGAGATACTCATTGAATGCCAATCTCTTCACAGGCGGCGCAAAAATGCCCGAATTCCCGTCATATACCGCAGGAACCTGGTGCGAAAGCAAGGCTCCGAATCCGGGAATGATCACGAATTCGTATTCTCCAATGAGTTTCCGGATGACTGTTTCGACTGCTATCATGAAGCGATGTTTGGTGTTAACTCAGCGAAGTTAAAAAGAAAAAGACAATCCGGCAATAAAGTTCAGGCCCTGCTGCGGGTAATACTGGTAACGCTGGTACTGCTTGCCCAGCACGTTGTTCAGGTTGACAAATGCAGAGAAGTTCCTGGTTAACAGGTAGTCGATTTTAAGATTGAGGTCTGCGATCACCGGCAATTTGGTCACCTCCCCGGTTTGAAAATTTTTCGCTTTCAACCCTCTCAACATATAAAAGTCAGCCGTTACAAACAGCTTTTTGCTGATCGTAAGGGCATTGAACCAGTTCAAAGTCAAATCCGGGCGGTGCCAGGGTTCTTCTACCATTTCGACGGCGTAATCGAAAAAATTGGCTTTTAACGATGTTTTAAATAAATCATTGAAATTGTAACCCGCCTGCGCCGAGATCGTCAGCACTTTCGTTTTACCCGGATCGAAAATGGCCGAGAACCGCGAGGTATCGCTCAGGGAATTGTTGTACGAATAAAAGTTGCGATAAGAAGTGTAAGCGACTTTCCCCTCGTAATTCAAACCGGTTCCCGTCTCACCTTTCACGCCTGCGCTGATGTCGGAAGTCTTTTCCGTGTTCATAACCAACACGTTAGGGCCTAGCCATTGATTTTCGCTCAACATGCTCTTTAATGTATTCCGGACAATGTCGCCATTCCAGCCGGCAAAGATATGCAGGCCGGAGAACGGTGTAACGTCCAGGTTTACCGCCGGGAATGCTTTGGTGCGGTTAATGTCAAGCTGGCTGTCCGTCTCATTCACCGCATTAATACCCGCCGAAACCGAGAACAGGTCGTTCACGTACTTGAACGTCGGTTTAACGCGGAACAGGTTGCGGTTGTAGGTAAAGTAATCCACGCGCTGCGACACGAACGCATCCGCTTCCAGCATCGCAAAGAACGTTTCCGAAATAGGAACGGAAGCCGTCAGGTTTGTTCCCCAATCGATTTCCGAGGCATTATAGCGGTCTTTCAGCGTGTTCAGGCTCGTCTTAACCGAATAATCGACCAGTACCGACGCGTCGGTATTCTCGAAGCCCAGGTTAAAGCCGAACTGGTTGATCGTCTGCCGGATCGTGTCGCGGTCCACCACCACGCCTTCGGGCTGCGGTTTGTAGCCGTAGAAATAGTAGTTTTTACGGTCAAAATTAAACCCGGCATCCACTTTGTACTTCGAGCGGATGTACTTGCCGCCGATCTTGAAGCTCGTGGCCGCATTGGCGGAATTCTTGCCGTCTACCGGCCCGTTCGCTGCGGAGAGGTGTTTGAGCTGCGTCGTGAATGCGAGGTCTTCCTTCGGCCTGCCGCCAACGAATATTTCCCCCAGAAAACGGCCGTAGTTGCCGCCGCCCGCCTTCACGTAATTGTTGAGCACGTCGGGCTCGTCCTTCCGGCCTTGCTCGTCGGACGACACGCCCACCGCCGGCGTCAGTTTCGGCGAGGCGATGTCGAGCTCCGGGTCCACGATCTGGTACGACACTTTTTTCTTCGAATCGTCGCCTTTAACAGGCTGTACTTTATCGAAAACCCGGTTGGCCGGGGCAAATTCTATACTCTTGTCTTTAATGATTTCGTAAGTCTGGCTTTCGATCTCCCCGCGCTGGGCCATCGCAAACTGGGATGAGAAGCCCAGGGTGAGCAAAAACAGCGAAGAACGTAATAGCTTGGAATGCGTCATGATAATGAGTTTTTCTGTTTAATGAAACAGCCGTTTTGCACGGTTATTTTTCGATTTTGTTCAACTTCTCCTTGGCCAGTTCCACTGCCTCCTTGTCATCCGAATTCTCGATGATCGAGTTGAGCGTCGCCTTGGCCTGCACTTTTTCGTTCATGCCGACATACACGTCCGCCAGCAGGATGAACGATCGAGCGCGCCAGTAGTCGTAGCCCTCGAAGTTCTTGCCCATATCGATAATGGCCGTTTCCGCCTCCTTGTATTTCTTCTCTTTATAAAGCACCATCGCCGACCAGTAAGCCGCTTCCGCCCCGTATTC
Source organism: Dyadobacter beijingensis DSM 21582 (assembly GCF_000382205.1). Classification (GTDB taxonomy): domain Bacteria; phylum Bacteroidota; class Bacteroidia; order Cytophagales; family Spirosomataceae; genus Dyadobacter; species Dyadobacter beijingensis. The sequence continues at coordinate 1,050,951 of NZ_KB907788.1, read as the reverse complement.
GTCCTTGGAAGAGGTCGAGATCCGCTTAAACTCCTCGCCGGCTTTCTTCAAATCTCCCTTCTCGTAAGGAACCTTACCCTGGTAAAGCTGGGCCTTGCCAATCGCGCCGGGCAGTACATTGCCCATATTAATGATCTCTTTCGCGTAATACAGGGTCGAGTCGTAGCTTTTCAGGGTGAAATAGGTGTCCATCAAACCCTGCCATGCTGCCGCCTGGTCTTTTTTATTCTCCGCATTGCGCGAAAGCACCCGGAAGTTGGTCACCGCGTTGTTAAAGTTACCGCGGCCTATTTCCAGCTCCGCCGAGCGCTGCGCCGCAGCACCCACAAATTGCGAACGGTTTTGCTGCACCACTTTACTGTAATATTGAAGCGCTTCATTCACGCGGTTGGTTTTATCATACGACGACGCGATGAAGTAGGTAGCGTCATACTGATGCTTGCTCGCCGGGTAGCTTTGGAGGAAGCCCTGCAATGCGGAAATCGCATTATCGTATTTCTCCGCATAATACAGGTTACGCACATTGTCGAATTCGACACCTTCCAGCTTTTCGTTACCTGGATTGCTTTTCCGGACCACGCCCAGCACCTGGTTGAACTCTTCCGGACGGCCCACCGCCGAGTAGCTTTCCTGGATACCTTCCAATGCACTTTCGGCAGACGGAGAATCCGGGTATTCGGTGAGGATCTTGCGGAAATCGACGATCGCCTGTTCGTATACCTGCAAGTTATAGTACGACTGCGCGCGACGAAGCAATGCGGCCGGGATCATCGGGCTCTTCGGCTTCTCGTTGATCATCCGTGTAAAGCCCTTCACAGCGGCAGAATAGCTCTGGTTCTGGAAATCGATATCGGCCAGCTGGAAATAGGCATTATCCAAGTGCTTGGACTGCGGGTACTGGCTGATCAACAGTTCAAATTGCCGCTTCGCTTCCGCCTCGCGGTTCATGTACACGTATGCGCGGGCTTTCTGGAACAATGCGTAATCCTTATCCACCTTCCCTTTCGCGGCTACCTGCTCATACGTGCGGATCGCCTCGTTGTAGTTTTTGGCAGCCAGGTAGCAATCCGCCAGCCTCGCATGCGCGTCCTCGATCATATCCGCGTCCATTCCCTCGATGTTATTGGTGAAATCGCGGAAGTAGGGCAGCGCCTGGCTGTATTTCTTCTGGTTGTAATAAATGTATCCCAAAGCGTAGAGGCTCTTTTTGGCGTAAATGCCCGCTTTGGAATTCTTGGTGATCTGGTTATACAATGCAGCGGCTTCGTCCACACGCTTCAACCCATACACCGACTCGGCTTTATAAAACGTCGCTCCATTGTACAGCTCCACATCGATCGGGTATTTCACCGACTTATCGAACATGACGATCGCCTGTTCGTAACGTCCCGCATTGAAATCGACGACACCCTGGTTGTAAGTCAGGCGCTGATAGGTACTATTGATTTTAGTATTGCGCGTTTTGAGCTCCTCAATGTACTTAATGGCTTGCGTGCTGTTGCTTGCGCTGGCGTATCCTTCGGCTATCAATTCGGTCGCTTCTTCGGTATGCTTGCTATCGGGATACTTGCTCATATAATTGTTGAGCTCTTTCACGGCATCCTGGTTGTTACCAAGCTCCAACTGCACTTTTGCATGGTTATAAGCCGCTTCTTCCTTGACGACCTTATTGAAGTCTAATGCCGCTGCATTACCGAATGACGTTAAAGCATTACTTAAATTACTTGTCTTTAAGTTGCTGATTCCCAGTATATATGAAGCGTATTGCGAAACAGAATCTTTGCCGTTTCCAATCGGCTTCAAGGAGGTAATTGCACCCTCGAAATTGTTATTGCGAAACTGCGCATGCCCGTAATGCAATGCTACGGTCGGAGGTACCGCGCCAGGCTTCATACGCTTGTAACGCTCGTAAGCTTTTACGGCATTAGCATAATCTCCCTTCTCATAATAAACTTCCGCCACATACAATGCCACATCGTCAAGCTTGGTATTCCCGCGTTGTGCGCCCAAGATGCGTTCCCCGTACGCGAGCAGTTCATCAAACTTTTTAAGCTGGTAAAGTGAAGAAATGATCCAGTTAGGGGCCTCGTTCTTATAATAAGGGTGGTCCTCGATCCGCTTGAAGTCCTGGTAGGCCTCCTCGAAGTTATTTTTCTGGTAATTAATAACCCCCGCATAAAACGAAGCATCGGCTGCATTCTCAAATCCGGCCTCGTTTTTCACCTGGTTGAACAATGGCAGCGCCAGGTCGGGCTGTTTGGTATTGTAGTAAGACATCCCGAGACGGTAAGCACTTTCCAGCTTCCCCCCTCCTGTCCCATTCACGGCCTTTTCCAGGTATACAATGGCCTTTTCGTAGTTACCGCTTTCATAGTAATACTTACCCAGATCGCTGTAAATGAGCTGAGCCTTAGGATGTTCCGCGTGGTTTTTTACAAAGCGGTCGACCTGCACTTCCGCTTCGGGGTAATTGAGGTACAATCCGGTCACAGCCACATAATACTCGGCCGTTACCTTATTATAGTCGCTCGTGCTGAGCAACTTGTCCTGCGAATTGAGAAACTCGCCGAATTCCTGCCTGGCGGCCACGTAGTTAGACTTTTCGTAATATTCGAGGCCGTTGCGAAAGTGTGCTTCCGGCTCCGTGATACTGAGCGTATTCTGGGCCACTACGGAAGACGCGCCTACACATACAAGCATTCCGACAGTGGAGGCGCTGCGTTTAAAAACCATAGATACTGAGTTGGTGGAGTTTTAGATAAATATTTTGGTCCGCACTTACCGCTTAAAATAGTTTGCTATCTAACGAAATGTGCATCAAAACCGTATACGTACAATGTTCAGAAATAGGCTGTCAGGCCTAAAAAAGCACATTATGCCGTATCAGCGTACCATTGAAATCGGCATGCATCGCATCGAAACGGTCTGCTATCGCCTTCGTGAAATCCTCGTCCATACAAGCTTCCAGCTCTTCGGGGGAGGCTACTTCGTAATCGTCGATTTTGTAAGTTTGCTCATACATACCCGACTCGATTTTAATGATGTACTTGCTGTTCCATTGGTAAAGGCCGATTTTGTACCGAGGGTTAGGGATGTCCTTGATGTACCTCATAACTGGTGTTTCTTACTATTACTAATTATATGTTATTCAAATTCAATATCTTAATTCAGCTACTTTTTTTAGTATTCATTTTACTAAACTGTACGAGTCAAAGTAAGAAGGACGCTGCCGACTTTTTCCTGAAAGGGAATCAGGCGCTCAGTCAAAAGAACTATGCCGAGGCGCTCAGGCTATACGACGAAGCAATTGCCAAAAATGCAGATTTTTCAGACGCCTATCTCAACAAGGGGATAACTTTGTTGAAATTGGGGCGCATGAAAGATGCTTACGAGATTTTGACAGAAGCGATCGCGATTGACCCAACCCTGGTACAGGCAAATCTCGTCCGGTCGGAAGCGGCACTCGATCTGGGCCGGCTGAACGACGCAAAGCAGGACCTGGCACAAATCGAAAAGCAATACAAAGACTCTACCCGCTTCCACCTCGTCAAGGGTAACCTGCTCGACGCCCAGGGCAACTCCGCACTCGCCGTTCCGGAATATGACCTTGCGATACAGCTCAGCAAAACAAATGTAGAAGCATACGTAAACCGCGGTGCAGTCTACTACCGTATGGGCTCGTACGCGCCCGCCAAGCTGGATTTCGAGACGGCCGCAGCACTGGACCCTGCGCAGCCGCAGGCATTGAACAATCTGGGCCTGATCGCGACGAAGCAGAAAGATTGGCCCAAAGCCATCGCCTATTTCGACCAGGTACTTAGCCTGAACCCCGCCGAGCCGTATTCGCTCAACAACAAAGGATATGCATTATTGGAAACAGGTAAGGCGGAAGAAGCCCGCGCGCTCATTGAAAAGTCGCTCGAAAAGCTGCCTGAGAACGGGTATGCCCTGCGTAACCTGGGCATTTACTACCAGCAGAAAGGCGATCCCGCGGAAGCGCTGAATGCATTCAATAAGGCGATCGAAATAGCGGAACCTGTGGAATTGCTCTACGGACTGGCCGGGCAGGCATACTGGGCACAAAAAAAAGCCGCAGAGGCGTGCAGAATATGGAGGCAGGGAGTCGTACTGAAAGACTCCCTGGCGACGGTGGAAGCGGCGCGAAACTGCCGCTAATGCGCCGCGCGTTTGAGCCCCTTCCACGCGCTCGTATTTTCGGCGGGATCGGTAAACCCTTCCAGTAAGGCGATCCCGTCGAAATCCAAAAATTCCTTCACGGTCGCCTCCGAATCGCCAGTCGACGAAACCCCGAAATATGCAATCCCCGAATCTTCGCAGGTGCGCCGCGCCGAGAAGGCATGCCGTGTTTCGAAATACGTTTCCAGCTCGGGCAAACTTCCCGGCCCGTCGATCATCCGGAAGATATTTCCCCCCGCATTATTCAGCACGACGATTTTCAGGTTCTGCGGCAGGTTATCGACCAACAAACCGTTTCGGTCGTACAGGAATGCCACGTCGCCTACGATAAGCAAGGTCGGCTTTCCATTCACCCGCGCCGCACCGATGGCGGTGCTTACACAGCCGTCGATCCCGCTCGTTCCCCTGTTCGCGTGCACGCCCGACCATTCATTTTCCGTTGCCAGCACATTGGCGTAACGCACCGACATACTATTGGCAATATGTAACTGATATTCATTTTTAATATCCTTAAATATTATATCTAACAAAGTTAAGTCACTGAACGTTGATAGATTTTGCATGTATTCGTGCTTCTTTGTCCGCGCATTTCGTTCGTTTGTTACCCAAAGCGATTGAAACGCAGGATCGTTATCGGGCTCCGAATTTTCAACAAAAGACTGATAATCAATCCTTTCGAACAATTTATCAAAAAAGGCAGCGGGTTTTCCGACAATGTTCCGTGTGACAGACTGAAACGGATCGGCCAGAAATGCATCTTCGCCAATGTGCCAATGATATTTCGGCGGATTTTTGCGGATAAATTGCTTGAAGTCCTTTGAAAGAAATGACATTCCGAAAGTAACCAGCAGGTCGGGCCGGAGATTTTCCGCCTCCTGTCTGCCCAGGAACAGGTCATGGTGCAGGATGAATTCGCCGCTACCCGACAGATTGGCAATACAATCGCCCAGCACCGGCACGTGCCATTCGTCGGCAATGCGGGCCAGCGTCGCATTCAAAGCGGCATCCGGCCTGCCCTGGCCGCCTGCGATGAGAATTTTCGGGGCGCTCTCCCATTCGTCCAGCAGTTCTTCCCAGGTATTTTGCGGCAAAACTGTTTCGGATAACTCCTGCCGGATGATCCTTACCTGCTGCGAAGGCGTAAAATCCTCACCGACAGCCGGATAAAATGGCTCACGGATCGGTACATTGATGTGTACGGGCCCGTTCGGCGCGGTATTCGCGAGGTTAATGGCCTCATTGGTGATCCGGTTGATCGCCCACTGCACGTCCGGGTGCCCGTAATCGGGTGAAACTTCGAAGGAACGCTTCGCATGCGGCCCGAAAATGCCTGTCTGATAAATCGTTTGGCCATCATACTGATGCTGCCATTCCCTGGGCCGGTCGGCCGTGAGCACAAGCAACGGTATTTGCTGGAAAAACGCCTCAGAAACGGCCGGAGCGAAGTTGTAGGCTGCACTGCCCGACGTGCATATCAAAACCACGGGAGAATCGATTTGCTGGGCCATTCCGAGGGCGATAAAGCCCGCCGAGCGCTCGTCTATGCATACGTGCGCCTGGAAGCCCCCGTGACGCACGAATGCGAGCGTCAGCGCCGCGCTGCGCGAGCCTGGTGATATTACGACATGCCGCACGCCCTGCCGGTAGCAGATCTCGGCCATGTCGATTAATGGTTGTAAAATAGCCATGGAAAAAACGCCTGGTCTGAAAATGAAAATAGCCTCCCGAAAGAGGCTATTAAAGTAATTAGAAGGTTTGCATTTGAATATGCATTAACCCAAATAGGTTTTCAAAGCTTTGCTTCTCGAAACGTGGCGCAATCTGCGGATCGCTTTTTCCTTGATCTGGCGCACGCGCTCGCGGGTAAGGTTGAACTTCTCCCCGATCTCTTCCAAAGTCATCGCATGCTCGCCATTCAGGCCGAAATACAGGGCGATCACGTCCGCCTCGCGTTGCGTAAGCGTGCACAACGCGCGCTGTACCTCCTTGCGGAGCGACTCGTTCACCAGACCCGAATCCGGTTTGTCTTCCAGGTCGTTTTCGAGAACATCCAGAAGGCTGTTTTCCTCGCCTTGTACGAATGGAGCATCCATTGAAACGTGGCGACCGGAGATCTTCATCGTATCCACTACTTCGGAAGAAGAGATTTCCAATACTTCCGCCAATTCTTCGGGTGAAGGCTCACGTTCGAAACGCTGTTCGAGCTCAGAGAAAGTTTTGGAAATTTTATTCAAAGAACCTACACGGTTGAGGGGTAAACGCACGATACGTGACTGTTCCGCCAACGCTTGCAGGATAGACTGACGAATCCACCAAACCGCGTAAGAAATGAATTTAAAACCTCTCGTTTCGTCAAAACGCTGTGCTGCCTTGATCAGACCGAGGTTTCCCTCGTTGATCAGGTCACCCAGCGACAAGCCTTGATTCTGATATTGCTTTGCTACGGACACGACGAAACGCAGGTTTGCCTTGGTCAAACGTTCCAAAGCCAGCTGGTCCCCGTCCCTGATTTTCTGAGCTAACGTCACCTCCTCATCCGGCGTTAGCAAATCCACCTTACCGATCTCCTGCAAATATTTATCTAACGACTGACTTTCACGGTTGGTAATTTGCTTACTGATCTTTAGCTGTCTCATCTATGTCTTTATTAAGTATGTTATATAACGACGTTTTTACCGTTCCTGCCTACAAGAACATCAAATTACTCTTTTTTGTTCTCAGGCTTTGGTAACAATACTTTCCGTGAAAGGCGGTATTTTCCAGTTTTCTTATCGATTTCGACCAGCTTCACCTGCACCTCTTCTCCTACTTCCAGAACGCCGTCCATCTTTTCGAGGCGCTCCCACTTGATCTCGGAAATGTGCAACAAACCGTCTTTGCCCGGAAGGAATTCCACAAACGCTCCGAACGGCATGATCGACTTCACCTTACCGGTATAAAGCTCACCGATTTCAGGGACCAGAATGATGCCTTTAACCCGTGCAACTGCTTTATCCATGGAAGACTTGTCGGCAGAGAATATACTTACGAAGCCTGCGCCATCTTTCTCTTCGATAGAGATCGTTGCGCCTGACTCTTTCTGAATATCCTGAACCACTTTTCCGCCCGGTCCGATTACCGCACCGATCATCTCACGATCGATTTTGATCACGATCGCACGCGGCGTGTGTGGTTTCAGGTCAGGACGGCTTTCGGTGATGGTTTTGTTCATTTCACCGAGAATGTGCAAACGGCCCGCTTTGGCTTGCATAAGGGCTTCCGTCAACACTTCGAATGAAAGGCCGTTCACCTTCATATCCATCTGGCAGGCTGTGATACCTTCGGCCGTTCCGGTTACTTTGAAGTCCATGTCGCCCAGGTGATCTTCATCGCCGAGGATGTCCGAAAGTACCGCGTATTTGCCGGTCGCCTCATCAGAAATAAGGCCCATTGCGATACCCGATACCGGTGCTTTGATTTTCAGACCTGAGTCCATCAATGCAAGCGATCCTGCGCAAACCGTCGCCATCGAAGACGAACCGTTTGATTCGAGGATATCGGAAACGATACGGATGGTGTATGGATTATCCTCTACCGGAGGCAATACTTTTTTGAGTGCGCGCAATGCAAGGTTACCGTGACCTACCTCACGACGGCCAGGGCCGCGGTTAGGCTTCACTTCGCCGGTCGAGAAGCCGGGGAAGTTATAGTGCAGCATGAATTTGCTGTAACCATATCTCAATGGCGTGTCAACGATCTGCTCGTCCTGCTTGGTACCCAATGTAACGGTGGTCAGCGATTGCGTCTCACCGCGGGTAAACAATGCTGAACCGTGCGCATTCGGCAGGTAATCCACTTCCGAAGCGATCGGTCTCACCTGGTCGAGCTGGCGGCCGTCGAGGCGGATTCTTTCGTCCAGTACGAGGCGGCGTGAAGCTTCCCAAACGAGGTCGTTGAAATAGCGTTTCGCCAATCCTTCGTTGAATTCAGCTGCTTCTTCTTCGGTGATTGTAGTTTTAAATTCTTCCCAAACAGCTTTGAAACCATCTTTTCTAACTGTTTTATTGGTAGAACCCAATTGCGTAACCGCGTATATTTTGCCATAGGCAAATTCGCGCAGACGTGCTTCAAGCGCCTCGTCCGCAGGATCGCCTACGTATTCTCTTTTTTCAGTTTTGCCAACAGCCGCTTCGAATTCTTTCAAAGCAAGGCATTGGGTTTTAATAACTTCGTGTGCAATTTTCAGCGCCTCGATCACTTCTTCTTCCGAAACCTCGCTCATTTCACCTTCCACCATCGCGATGTCGTTGTAGGTAGCACCTACCATCAGGTCGAGGGTTGCGTTTGCCAATGCCGTCGTTCCGGGGTTGATCACGTACTCTCCGTCGATTTTCGCAACGCGCACTTCGGATACCGGTCCGCCGAAAGGAATGTCCGACGCCGCCAATGCCGCCGATGCCGCCAATGCAGCGAGTGCATCAGGCAATGCTTCCGCATCCGCAGAGATCAGGAGGATATTTACTTGTACTTCCGCATGGTAATCGTCCGGGAACAATGGGCGCAATACGCGGTCAACCAAACGGCTGGTCAAAACTTCATGGTCCGAAAGCTTGCCCTCGCGGCGCTGGAAGCTACCCGGTATACGTCCCGCAGAAGCGAATTTTTCCTGATAGTCAACAGACAATGGAAGGAAGTCCAAACCTTCCTTAATATCCTTGTTAGCAACCACCGTAGCGAGCAACATGGTGTTACCCAGCCTTACTACCACCGATCCGTCGGCCTGTTTCGCTAATTTTCCTGTTTCAATTGTGATTTCCCTGCCGTCCGGTAAGGTTATAGTCTTGGTAACTATATTAAAGAGCATAGATATTTGATTTTTGTAGCTGTGAAACGCCGTCCTGACGTCCCGGTAATTTCCTGTTTTTTCCGCAAAAAATCAGGGAACTTTCACATATGTAAAGTTCCCTGATTTCAAATTACTTACGTATGCCTAATTCGGCGATGATCGCACGGTAGCGATTGATGTCTTTTTTGTAAAGATAATCCAACAATCTTCTGCGCTTTCCTACCATTTTCAGGAGGCCCAGACGTGTATCATTATCTTTTTTGTGCGTTTTGAGGTGCTCGTTCAGATAATTGATACGGTACGTAAATAAAGCAATTTGTGATTCGGCAGAGCCCGTGTCGGTGCCCTCCTTTTTAAAACCTTTCGATTCGAAGATCTCGCTCTTCTTTTCCGCGGTTAAATACATGATTGTAACAACAGATTAAAGTAAATATGTAGTAATTACGGCACCTTGCCGCAAACAAAGTTGCAAAAGTAAGGTTTTTCAACCGATTTTAAAATATTTTAATTTAATTATGAGTGATAAGTTCCGTTTTTCCAAATCTACTTGCCCATTTTGACTTAATTCTCCTGAAAAACATCTGGTAAACATCCTTCTCGAACAACCGCGAATCGCTCCGCGCGCGGTCGATGAAATACATTCCCGTCAAAAAGAGAAGGGTATTGGCCAGCCAAGCGCCCACCGGCACGGCAACGAGGCCTTCTTTCACCCATTTATCGCCCTGGTTAGTGAGTACATATAACAGGATGAAAAACAGGATCGAAACCAGCACCGGCACCCCGAACCCGCCCTTCTTGATAATGGCCCCCAACGGCGCGCCGATCAGGAACATGATGAGGCAGGAAAGCGCCTGGGTGTATTTGTGGTGCTTTTCGAGCTCGTACTTGCTGGCGTCCTTCAATTTCAGCTGCAAATAATCCTGCTGCTGATTAATATAACCCAGCATGCTGTTCGATGCAGATTTCGTGTTCGCGAGTATTTCCTTTTTCAAACTGTCGGAAACCGGTTTCACCAGCAGCGAGTCGATCCACTTGCCCGATTTGATCGTTTTGTCCGTGCCTTCGCGGTAATTGTAGGAATAATACTGCTGGCTGCCGGCAACGAGGTTTTTCTGTGTTTCCTGGTAAGAAGTACGCAGCGAGTCGGCCGTATGGGTCAGGTCGCTGATATTCTTCATGAATTCGTGGTATTTAAACTGCCCCTCGTCCGTCCGCTTCATCCCGAACGACGCCAGGCTTTCGGTAAGGCGGTAATGCCGGAATGACTGACGGTTGAAATTCGAAAAGGGCGTCGGCGTACCGGTGGGCGTCGAGATATAGACCGGCCGCGAGCTACCGGAACCCTGCTCGTCGGTGTAACGCGTACCATTATAGAGCTCGATCACCAGGTAACGGTTCTCATTAATGGAATACATCCGGCCGGAATCGGCGAGGATAATTTCGGTATTGCCCAGCTCATAGGACCGGCTGTTGTGCTTGTAAATCACCATGCCGATCATCTTGCCATTATCCAGCTTCTCGTCGACCTTAATGCTGTATCCGGGCAAATCGTTATAGAAAATCCCTTCCTTGATCTTCAATGTGGCCTTGGTGGTCTTGATATCATAGAGCAGGCTGTACCCTTTCAGGTTCGCCCAAGGAGAGACGCGGTCATTGAAATAAAAAGAAAAAATGCTGATACAGACGGCCACGACGAACATCGGCGCCATTGCCCTTACGACGGAAATACCGGCGCTTTTGATCGCCGTGAGTTCAAAAAACTCTCCGAGGTTACCGAAAGCCATCAGGGAAGAAAGCAGCATTGCCAGCGGCAGCGCCGTGGGCACGGTGATGAGGCTGAAAAAGAAGAATAGCTGTGCATAGTCTATGACGTTCAGGTCCTTGGACACGAAATCGTCGATATAAAAGATCATGATCCGCATCAGGAAGACGAACACCACGACCGACATTGTAATTACAAAAGGTCCCCAAAAGGACGTTAAAATAAGCTTATCCAGCTTTTTCATCAACTACCTACTATTTCTCTTAAATTATCAATAAAACCCTCCCAGAGCGAATGTAGCTCGTCTTTGTCGCGGTTGGACGAATAGTCGATAATGCGCAAAAAGGTTGTCTGGGTTAACTCGCTAACTTCTAATTTTAGTTCCAGATGGTTGTTATCGAGATTATCATCACTGGTATCCTCAAAATCGAAACGCACGGCCTTATTGATCCGAAGGCCTGTCTGGCGGGCAATGTGGCTGTCGCCATCCCATTGGAAATCGAAGCGGTGGTCGGGCAGCACAGTGACCTTCTCGGCAAACCATTGTTCAAGGCCCGAGGGTGTGGAAATATATGGAAATAGAACTTTCGGGGAGGATCTCAATTCAAATTCTTTAACAAATTTATATTTTTCCATATGTGCTGAAATTAAAGGAGCGGCCTCGTTATCGCTCGCCTTATGTGCTGATTTAAAAGTTGTAATATAACATAAATCGAGAATAAAAGCGTGTAAATTTAAATTTGTTGTGTCAAAAATATGCGAAATTTACCGTAAAAACCGGCAAATGGGTTGCATCGTAACATTCTTTAACATACTTTTGCACCACAATACGACGGCGGGGTAGCTCAGATGGTTAGAGCGTAGGATTCATAACCCTAAGGTCGGCAGTTCGATCCTGCTCCCCGCTACAATGTGAAGACATCCCTCCCGGATGTCTTTTTTGTTTCCACCCATTTTTTGCGCGATCTCCGAGAATTAAATTCGGCGCGTTTCGGTTTACAGTAATTGGTAACACCACCGAATCACCTCACAACTGTATGAAATTATTATTCCAATACCTGACCAGGTACAAGGGGCTCATTTTCCTGGCCCTCGTCATGGCCGCCATCAACCAGGTTTTTTCACTCCTCAATCCCTACATCCTCGGTAACTTCCTCATCGACCCCTACGCCAACAAAGCGGCCGAATTCAGAAATAACGGCCTCAGCGACGAGTTTTTCCGCGGCGTGCTCATGGGGCTGCTCATGATCATCGGGGTAGCGATGGTGTCGCGTATTGCCAAAGCGTTCCAGGACTACCTCGTAAATGTCGTGATCCAGAAATTCGGCGCCAGCCTCTATACGGACGGCCTGCGCCATGCATTACGGCTTCCATTCCAGGATTTCGAAGACCAGCGTTCCGGCGAAACCCTTTCGGTGCTCCTGAAAGTCCGGGCCGATTGCGAGAAGTTCATCCTCAACTTTGTCAACGTGCTCTTTTTCACATCGGTAGGGATCATTTTCGTAGTAATTGTCGCATTTCGCCTGAGCCCGATGCTGCCGCTGATCTACCTCGTAGGCTCGGTGATACTGGCCTTCCTGACGAGCGTACTGAGTAGGAAAATCAAGACAATCCAGAAGAATATCGTGAAGGAGACTACGGCATTGGCCGGCTCCACCACGGAATCGCTCCGGAATATCGAGCTCGTGAAAAGTCTCGGCCTTACCCAGCAGGAAATCGGGCGGCTGAACACGACTACTTTTAAAATCCTGAAACTGGAACTGAAAAAAGTCAAAAGCATTCGCTCGGTCAGTTTCATCCAGGGCACGTTCGTCAACTTCCTGCAACAATGCGTGATGTTCGCATTGCTCTTTTTTGTGTTCCGCGATAAGATTACGGTGGGTCAAATGATGATGATGCAGTTCTATTCATTCTTCATTTTCGGGCCTTTGCAGGAACTGGGCAATGTGATCCTCTCCTACCGCGAAGCCGAAGCTTCCCTGAACAACTTGCAGGAACTGCTCGCACGCCCGATCGAACACAAACCCGCTAACCCGGAGGTGATTACCGATATCAAGGAGCTGCAATTCGAACACGTAAAGTTCCAGCACCAGACCGCCAAACGGCCGGCATTGGAGGACATTTCTTTCGATGTCAAACGGGGAGAAACCATTGCATTCGTCGGGCCGTCGGGCTCTGGAAAAACGACCCTGGTGAAGCTGCTCGTGGGGCTCTACCAGCCCATCGAAGGCAAAGTGTCCTACAATGGGGTCAATGGCAAGGAAATCGACTTCGACGAGATACGGCACAAAATCGGGTTTGTAACGCAGGATACGCAGCTTTTTTCGGGTACGATCAAGGAAAACCTGCTGTTCGTCAACCCCGAGGCGACCGACGAAATGATCAACGACGTACTCCTGAAAGCGGCCTGCTACAACCTGCTCGCCCGGGCCGAAAACGGCATCGATACGGTAATTGGCGAAGGCGGTCTGAAATTATCAGGCGGCGAGCGCCAGCGCCTGTCCATTGCCCGCGCGCTCCTGCGTAACCCGCACCTGATCATCTTCGACGAAGCCACTTCCGCATTGGATTCGCTCACCGAAGAAGAGATTTCCAACACCATCCGCGACATTACCGACCAACGCCAGCACATTACCGTCATGATCGCCCACCGGCTTTCCACGATTATGTACGCCGACCGTATTTATGTACTGGAAAAAGGGCGCGTCGTCGAAACCGGCAGCCATCATGCGTTGCTCGAAGAAAAAGGGCTGTATTATGCCATGTGGCGGCAGCAGATCGGGGAAAGAAAAGACGAAATGGTGCAGGTTTCGTAACAAAATGGCGCGAAGCTTTGCTTCGTGCTTATTATTCGCAGGCCTCCGGCCGGTCGGAAACGCAGAACGCCTTTGCAGTTCCGGTCAACCGGAGGCCTGCGAATATCCGGTCCCGCAGCTTCGTGCCACAGCAGCAAGAAACGGGTTTCAGCGTTGCTTCCCGCCAGCTAGTTTTGGTTAAACAAATCAAAACACCACCTGTATGGCCAACATCGAAAACCCCGACTGGGCTTCCGTCCGGGAAAACCTTCACCAGCGCGGCTACGCGCAACTTCATCAGCTACTGAATGCCGAAGAATGCGACCAGCTCATCGCCGAATATGACAATCCGGTGCATTACCGCAAGACGATCGTCATGGAACGCTACCGCTTCGGGCTCGGCGAGTACAAATACTTCTCATATCCGCTACCACCAATTATTCAACGGCTCCGGGAAAGCATTTATCCGAAACTCGCGCCGGTAGCCAACCAATGGATGCACGTTTTGAGCCAAGGACAGCCCTACCCTGCTCATTTTGCTGAATTTCAGGCGCTCTGCCGCACGTACGGCCAGACCAAACCGACGGTACTCATTCTCAAATACGGCCAGGGCGGGCACAATACGCTGCACCGGGATTTGTACGGCGATCTTTTCTTCCCGATTCAAATGGTATTGTTTCTTAACCAACCCGAACAGGATTACACCGGCGGCGAATTCGTGATGACCGAACAAATCCCCCGCGCGCAATCGAAAGCCATTGTAGTAAAGCGGCAAAAGGGCGACGCGTTGCTTTTCACAACGAATTTCAGGCCCGTGAAAGGCAGCAAGGGCTACTACCGCGTCAATATGCGGCACGGCGTAAGCGAAGTACATGACGGGCAGCGGTATACGCTGGGTGTTATTTTTCATGATGCATTGACATGATTCGCAATCTGACGGCAGCCATTATACAGGCCGACTATCAATGCCATCCACTCAACCTAACTACATAGCGATGACCGCCCACGACGAAATCGGCCCCGAAAGCCTTGCAACGAGCCGGAAATTGAAACGATTGATCGATACCGGCGCAATTACGCTGGCCGGCAACCGCAACCTGAAAATTTACGGACAGTTAGCCTGCGGCTCAGGGAAGCGCATGAAACGTGGTAATCGGGTATTCTTCGCGAACGAACGCGACGCGCTCGCACATGGGTACCGCCCCTGCGGGCACTGCATGCGCGAAGCATATCTGAAATGGAAATCAGGTTAATGGCTTCACGGCCAGGCTTCGCCACAGATAGAAGGTAACATATGTTTCCCAACCGGGGTAATCTTTGAAAAACGCCTCGATCTTGGCCTTCTCGCTCCGCTCCGCAATGACGCCATGCCCGACCAGCGCATTCAGCAGGCCCACATCCCCGTGCGGGATGCCCTCGGGCGCACGAAATGACTTCATGAGCACGTAATTCGCCGTCCAAACGCCGATACCCTTGTGGGCCACCAGCGCCTTTTGCCTCGCTTCGAAATCCGGCAATGCCTCGATAATCGAACGGCTGATGGTACCTTCCACAAACGCACGCGCAGCGCCGATCACGTATTCCGCCTTCTTCTGCGAAAACTGCATTTCCCGCAGCACTTCCACGTCGGCGTTGGCCAATACTTCCGGCCCGGGGAAAATATGAAATACCTGGTTATTCCATTCGATATGCCGGCCGTAGCGCTCTACCATGCGGCGTTTCATTTTGTAGGCAAATTTGAGATTGATCTGCTGCCCGATAATGGACCAGCACAGCGCTTCGAACACATCGCTGATGCCCATCAGCCGCAAACCGAAGAAGCTATCCGCCATATAACCAAGGCGGCCATCCTGTTTCAGCTGCGCATAGAATGGCAGCAAATCCCGGTCCAGATCGAACCAGTCGCTGACGTAAGCCGTCAAATAGTCACGGCTTTCCCGGCCCGCAACTCCTTCCAGCACATCGATTTTCAGAAAGTTGCCCTGCTCGCTGACCCGGAAAAGCACATCGCCGTACGGCGTCGCAATCGCTTTGAAAACAGCCGTTTCCGTGACCCAATGCAGGCAATCGTCGTAGTTCCGGTTCAGAAACCACAGGCATTCCCGGAAGCTGAAAATGGGTGGGACCGGAACGAGAATCGTTTGTTGTGAATCCATAAATGAAAGTAACGTGGGGAAATCGACCTCCAAACCTGAATCTTGCGCATTAATGCACGATTTTAAAAACCAGCTCCCGCAGCAACTCTCCTTCTGGTATGCTGGTACCATCAAGCCCTTTCAAACGGCCGTCGCATTCGCGGAGATAGTGAATGATATTAGCGACCTTACCCATTGGATAATTACGCGCTGCCAGCAAATAATCCTTCACGAAGTACGGGTTTACCCCGAGCTCGGCCGCCAGGCCTTTCTCCGATTTGTCGCGTGCGGCGTGTGTCAGGAGCAGTTTCGAGAAGAACCCGAACAGGATGATGAGCACCGGCGCCAGCGGATTGTCCTTGGAATTGGAAGCAAAAAATGCAGCTATCTGATTCGCTTTCAGCACGTCACGGTGCATTAATGCTTTTTGGAATTCAAATACATTATACTCCTTGCTGATGCCTACGAACCGTTCGATTGCCGTGGCGTCGATCCCCTCATCCACCCGCAGGTTCACCATGATCTTACGGATTTCGTTCGAGAGGCGTTTCAGGTCGTTGCCGATATTATCTACGAGCATTTGTACTGCTTTCGGGCTGATTTTCACGCCTTCATGCTGGCAGAACCCCGCCACCCAGTCGGGCAGCTTGTTGTCGTACATCTTTTTGGACTGCACTACCACACCGTTTGCATTCACCGCTTTCAGGTACGATTTTCGCTCGTCCGCATTGGCATGATAGCAGAACACGAGCACTGTGCTTGGTACCGGGTTCAAGGCATAGTCTTCCAGGCGCTGCTGCTGCTCCTTTTGTTCGATACCATTCAGCCGGTGCGCCTCTTTGACCATCACCAGCTGCCGTTCGGCCATGAACGGGAAGCGCCGCGCATAACTCAGCACACCCGCCACATCGGTATCTTTTCCGTAAATCACAAATTGGTTAAATCCCCGCTCCGATTCCGGAACGACCTTGTTTTCAAGCTCTTCCGCAATGGAATCGATGTAGTAAGGCTCGTCGCCGTGCAGGAAATACAGCGGCCGGTACTTTTTGGATTTGATCTCTTTGAGAACGACGTCAGGTGTTTGTGCCATTAGTTTGCAGATTGGGACCGGATGTGGTCCGGGCATCAAATTTACCGTTTCCGCACCGATTTACGCCGCGTTTTCAGCGATAAATTGACCCGCCTGCCGGCGCAGTTCCGGAAAAAAGGAAAGGAATCTGGTGTAATAAAAATCCTCGTTGGCCCGCAAATCGCTGACGGCCGTGGAGATAGGCGCCAGGAACTCCGCCCGCCGGGAAAGCCTGCGAAAAGTGGTATCGATGCCGTCGAGCGTCGCGTAGGTCGTGAGCCAGTCCTGCCGGATCATCGACCGCACCATCGGGATCATCGTTTCGGGAATAAGGTGTTCGTTCCGTTCGATAATCGAATACATCCGGTGGGCATATACCAGCAGCGGTTCGCGTTGGTAATCGATGAAGTTTTTCGCAAGGAAATAATCGAAATAGATGTCCATGACGATCCCCGCCAGCCTACCCTGTGTAACGGCCGCTACATCCTTGGCTTCGAGCACTTCGGGATGGCTGTCCGTGAACGAATCGATGAAACGATGAAGTTTAAGGCCCACGACATAATCGGGGTTCCAGAGAGCGGTTTTTTCTTCGGTCAAACGTCCTTTGATGAAGTCCCCGACATAATTTCCCATCATCACCCCCTCATTCTCCCCAGACAGCAAAATATGCGCTAAAAAATTCATCTAAATGACATTTTGACAAAATTGCCGTACGTTTGTTCCCGTACTCTTGCGGGGAACAATTCTTTTACAACAACCATTATTTTAATCAAACTAGCAAATGAAAGTTGAAAAAAATAACGTCGTAGCGTTAACATATAGCCTCAGCATCCCAGACTCGGAGGGCGAGACGGATATCGTGGAAGTAGTGACCGAAAACGATCCGATGTACTTCATCCACGGCATCAGCGGCCTGCCGGAAGGCTTCGAAAACCAGATCGAAGGACTATCCGCAGGCGACGAGTTCGATTTCACCGTCGCGCCAGAGGAAGGTTATGGGGAATATGACGAAGAAGCGGTCGTAGACCTGCCGAAATCGGTTTTCCAAAACAGCGAGGTAGACCAGAACGAGCTTCTTCAGGTAGGAAATATCATCCCGATGACCAACGAAGACGGAGAGCGCCTTCACGGCCAGATCGTCGAAATCCAGGATGATGTCGTGATCATGAACTTCAACCACCCTCTGGCAGGCAAGGAAATGCATTTTGCAGGTAAAATCCTCTCGGTAAGAGCGGCAACGCGCGAGGAGCTGGATCACGGCCACGTGCATGGTACAGGTGGGGTGCATCATCATTGATGGTCATTGATAGTCAGGTGTAGTCATACGGTAGTTGAATATTCACCAAAGTGACAACGCCTGACTATTCCTGACTATTCCTGACTATTCCTGACAATACCTGCCTACATTTCCTGCCGGTGCGTAACGTCCCCGCATACCTGCCTACATTTCCTGCCGTTGCGTAACGTCCCCGCGATACTGCTCCACATCCACACCAAATCTCCTTAAAAATTCGACGCCTTCTTCAATGGCGATGCCCTTGTAAGCGGCATAGGAATGGAGGAAAATTACTTTTTTAATCTTCATCGTATAGATCACACGGGCGCAGGCGATGCAAGGCGCCAGCGTGACGAAAAGCGTTGATCCTTCGATATTAGAGCCATTTTTGACGGCGAAAAGAATCGCATTCTGCTCGGCGTGCAATGCCAGCGAGCAGCTTCCCTTTGCATCCCTCGGACAGCCTACTCCCGGAAATTCCTCATCGCAGTTGTGCGTGCCCGCGGGAGGGCCGTTGTAGCCGATCGAAATAATCCGCGTATCCTTGGTTAGCACCGCGCCGACCTGCGCTTTGATACAATGCGAGCGCTTGGCAAGATTTTTTGCCAGCTCCATGAAAATGTCATCAAATTCCGGCCGCAAATTCGTTGTAGGTAATGTCATTCTCTGTTCAATCCAAAATTCAGGGTACAAACTTAGGGAAATGGCGGCTGGATTCAACGCAGTTTGAAAAGTATGACCAAAAGCATTTTGCTTGCCTTGCTACTAAGTATTGCCATTACCCCGCTTTTCGCGCAGCAGGACAGATTCGTCGTGACGTTCGCGAAAGATCCGGCGGGGCTTTTCAAATCCTATAAATTCTTCATACAGAGCGTCGAAGACCAGCGTCCGCAGCCCGGTGCGGCATTGGGCAAGGTGATCGCATTCGGAAAGGAAATACCCGCCGTGCTAGCCAGCAAGGCTGAAACCGAATTGTTCGATTACTGGTCGTTCCTCGCACCTAAACGGGAGCAGGCCTATTTGCCGCTTTATATCTCGGTGAAAGAGCTGTCTGTGAATGAAAAACGCGTCGGGCCGAACAAAGTGACGGGCGAGGTACGGCTCAGCGTCCGCTTCCGCTGGTACCGCGAAATGCAGCCCGTAGAGCTGACCGGCTATCAGACGGCCGCCAATTACACCCGTCCTGAAACGTCTTTTACGCACGACAAGCTGATCAAACAGCTCGTTGACCAGGCATTAACGCATTTTCACAAATGGATGGTTAACAACGCCGGCAAAAACCCGGCACTGGCCCGTAATCTGGTGCTTGCTTTCAAAGAAATCAATAATGCGGCCTCTGAAGACACGGTATTCTACTCGCCCAAACGCCCGCTGATCTGGGACGATTTCAAGGTGAGAAGCGCGAAACCGGGCAGCCGGTACGCCGCGGCGGTGTTCACTAGTTTTGGCTACGAAGGCCGCTCCTACCCGAAAGACGACGATCTGGTAGTGGAGATCGGTTTGAAGATATTTATGGTCAAAAGCATGTCGTGGGGCCGACCGGAGTCGCGGAATGCGGGCACATTGCGCCACGAACAGATCCATTTCGACATTACCCGGCTCGTGGTGGAGAAATTCAAGGACCGCCTGCGCAAAGCGGAACTGACGATCGAAGATTTTGACAGTGAAATTCAATACCAGTTCCTGGAAGCATTCCGCGAAATGAACCGCGACCAGGAGCAATACGACGGCGAAACCGGCCACGGCCTCAATGCGGGTGCGCAGGCCGCCTGGGACCGGAAAGTCGCTCAGCAGATTGAAGCGCTCTATTCCGTCCAGTAGCGGAGAATTTTTGCGACTTCCCTTTCGACTGCGTAATTCTTCACATAAAAATCAAATGCTCGGGTATCCTGGACGAATGCCTGGTCGCTGACCAGATAAAGCCTGTTCCCTGATTTAAAGCAAACTACGTGATGCTTCGGCATTTGAAATGCGACGCATTCCGTTGTAAAATACGTATTACAACTCACTGAAATAGAAAAAGTTGAAAATAAAACCACCAGCACCGCCCAAGCCTTGAAAACGCGGATGGCGCGCGTATGCCAGACACACCAGCCGACAAAGATCAGCACATAAAGCATACCTGTTTCCAAAGCATTCAGATGCAGGTTTTCAAGCAAATGCCCCGGTAGCATGCCCGGTATCGACGCCGACCAGTCCGTCAGCCATGCTGAAACGGCCACTACCTTTCCTGCAAGCCACGCGAGCCCCGAAATGCCCGCAGCACTTACCAGTAATAAAATCAAAGCCGCCGGCAGGAGCACGTTGGTAAAAATCACGACCAGAGGGTTCACCAGCCAGAAATAAACCGGAAACTGATGGAAATAGTAAATACTCAATGGAAACGTGGCCATTTGCGCCGCCAATGCCAGCACAGTAACTTGCCAAATAAACCTTACCACACGATTGGCGGAAGAAAATAGCTGATAAACAGGATCATACAGCAGAAATATCCCCGCCATTGCCAGATACGACAGCTGGAAACCCACGTCGTATAATGCGCACGGGTCGAGCAGCAGAATGATCAGGGCAGAGAATGCGAGCGTATTCATGGAATGCTGCTTGCGGCCAGCCACTTCCGCGCATACGAGCACCATACACATGAGCGCTGCCCGCTGTACGGACGGCGGCAGGCCGGTGACGAGTCCGTAAAACCCCAACAAAGCGGCCATTAGAAGCAAATAGAGCCATTTACCCGCGTTCCAGCGCCTTAGCCACCCGAATGCGGCACTGATCGCCAGAAAGATAATGGCAACGTGCATACCGGAAACGGATAAAATATGCACAGCGCCGGAACCGACGTAGTCACTCACCTGCTCGTCACGCAGATCGTCGCGACGGCCCAGCAACATGGCCTTTACCAGCCCGTATGCCGCGGAATCGGCACCGGTTTGCCCGGTAATGTGTTCGCGGAAGCGATCATCGGCCCATTGGGAGACGGCTTCCGGCCAGTAAGCGGGGCTGATATGCGTATCGCCGGCCTTGGCACCATCCGAAATCAATGCGTAAGAGCCGCTTTTCACAAACGCCGTGAAAAGTATGCCTTTGTTTCGCAGATAATGCGCGTAATCGAATTGCGCGGGATTGTGGGGCGGATCGGGTATTTGCAGGTGACCGTAAATTATTAGCCGGTCGCCCGGTTTGGGCAGCACCGCCAGGCTATCCGGCAAGTAAAGCAATGCACGAACGCAGTTATCTATCCATTTGCGCCCATCATAAAACGCCCCGGTTTTCACTTCAAAACGGATAGATTTGCTGCGCTTCTCCGGCAGCGTGGACACTTCTGCAGTGTAGGAATGGTATTTCAAACGGCCGACAGCATGTAATTGGCGGTCCTTCTCCTGCTCTACTCCGATCTTGATCGTGGCGCCCAAAACGGCCATCCACAGGCAAAGACTTACCGCGAATGCGGTTTTGAAATGCCAAAAATAAAACAGCAAACAAGCGGCACCTGCTGACAGTAGCGGCACTAAAAGCCAAACGACCGGCACATCGGCGGCATGACGCAATGCGTCGCCCGCCAAAATGCCGGTCGCGAGGAATATGACTACGCTGACAAACGGAGCGCGTGATAGCATGTGTGTTTATCGTACAACAAAACGCTTGGTAACTGTCTGATTTGCAGTTGTAACCTTGTAATAGTACAAACCGCTTGGAAAGTTTCGAACGTTGAGATAAGTACGGTTGACGGCATCTTCCGTCACTTTTTGTCCCTTCTGGTTGAAGACGGACACGGTATAATTTTCAAAATCCGGGGCGAAAACATTGGTTGTCAGCGTCTCACGTACCGGGTTCGGATAGATCTCCACGAGCAGCTGGTCGGACGATATCTTAGAATATTCCACCAGTTTGGCGCGGCGCGGGCTCAATGCCAGCACGGCGTGCATCCGTTCCTTTTGGTCGTTGGTGAAAATGCTCATGCAAACATCCGGTGAATAATCCATGTAGTTCTCGATCATGTTGCGCGTCGTCACACTGCCGCGGCATTGCGAATATACGGGCGAACATGTAATGTCGGTCGTCTCGTTTTTCGTGTTTGCCGTGGGGGTATCGTCGCAATAATCGGTACCGCAGGTGGCATCTCCCCAAATGTGGATCAGGCCCAGCCAATGCCCTATTTCGTGGGTGGTGGTGCGGCCCAGGTTGTAAATGCGGCTGGTGATGGCGTCGGAATTGCGCCCGAAATAGCGGAAGTCAATGATCACCCCATCCGTCGGGGCGTCTGTTTCTTCATTCTCGCTGGTCGCCAGACCCTGCGTGCGGCTGTTGATCTCCGTCACGACAGGGAATTGTGACGTGCCCAGGTAGCGGTCGTTCAGCCGGGTCACCCATATATTCAGGTAACGATTTGTAAACCAAGCCGGTGAAATCTCAGCAAGTTCGTCGGCATCGGTAATGGGGCTGAACTGCGTGGTGGCATTGTAAGTCCGCACGACCGACACCAGTTTGAAACGAATGCCCGTGTCCACCGCCAATGAATCGGTGTAAAAGCCTTTGTAGCCGGAAGTATTGCCGTAATCTTCGTTCAGCACGTCGATCTGGCTCTGGATCTGCGCCTCGGAAATGTTGCCATTGCTGACCCCGCCGATCACATTATCGGTACGGCTGTGCACGACATGCACCACGACCGGGATCGTGATCACCTCGCCCGCATTCGTACGGGCGCCGGAACGCTGGCGCAGGTAGTTCTGAATCGCAGCTTCCGACTGCATTCTGAGGTTTCGCAGCGACGGGTTTTTCAGCAGCCGCACCGAGTCACGCTCCGTGCTCGCACAGCGCGTGACGAACGCGTCCTGCGCCTGACCGAGCGCGGAAACCAGCAAAAGGCCGGCCAGCAGCAGGCTATTTCTCCGATTTTTCATAGGCAGCAAGAATGTCCTTCACGAGGCGGTGCCGCACAACGTCCGATCCGTCGAGTTCCACAAAACTGATCCCTTTAATGCCTTTCAAAACCGTCAGCGAGTCGATCAGGCCCGATTTCAGGTTCTTAGGGAGGTCAATCTGCGACTTATCACCGGTGATGATCGCCTTCGAGCTCGGGCCCATCCGGGTGAGGAACATCTTCATTTGCATCGGCGTTGTGTTTTGCGCCTCGTCCAGCAGGATGAATGCGTTGTTCAGCGTACGCCCCCGCATGTACGCGAGCGGTGCAATTTCGATCACCCGGCTTTCCAGGTACAGTTTCAGTTTTTCCGGCGCGATCATATCGTCGAGCGCATCATAGATCGGGCGCAGGTACGGGTCGATCTTTTCTTTCAGGTCGCCCGGCAAAAAACCCAGGTTCTCCCCGGCTTCCACGGCCGGCCGGGTAATGATAATTTTTCGTACCTCCTTGTTTTTCAGTGCCTTTACCGCGATCGCAACGGCGGTGTAGGTTTTACCGGTACCGGCCGGACCGATCGCAAACACGAGGTCGAATTTCGCAGCCTGCTCGACGAGCAGCTTCTGGTTGGGGGTTTTGGCTTTGACAACGAGGCCCTTGCTGCCGTAAAGGATCACATCGTCGTCATCCTCGCCGCTTGCGACGGGCATTTTGGCGATGCCGTTCAGGTAGCCCTTCACGTTGTCGTTTGTTATTTTTCCATACTTCTGGTAATGCGCCAGAAGCGAGTCGATTACATCAGTGATTCGGATAATTTCGGGGGCAGTCCCCTGGATGCGGATCTCGTTTCCGCGTGAAATGATTTTACTTTCGGGGAAAGCGGCGGCGACTTCCTTGATGTTCGAGTTGTGGATCCCGAGAAAATCGACCATGGATACGTCTTCGAGCGTGATGATTTTTTCCAGCAAATGAATCAGTGTTTAGTGTTTGTCTATTGTTTGTAAAATTTAGTAATAATAACCAACATTTGTAAAACATAATCGTCGAAAAAACAATTATTCGACCTCACCCGAAGCCAAAAAATAACTCTTTTCCGACCAAGTCTTTCATTATCAGACACGCACAAAAATGTCGTGCGGCAGAAAAAAAATTAATACGCCAAACTCTCCCCCGCCGCTTTCGTCGAAGGCCTCCAATGATTAACTTTGTCTTAACATGGAAAACGAAAAGGCACCCAACAACTACCCCCGGAGCGGCTCCAAAACCGGCAACGGAACCAAGCGCGCATTCGCTCCCCGTACGCCATCCAACGATCAGAATTTCAGCAAGTTACCCCCTCAGGCCATCGATCTGGAAGAGGCGGTTTTAGGCGCATTGATGATCGAAAAGGACGCGCTTACGGCGGTGGCGGACATCCTCCGTCCGGATAGTTTTTACAAGGAGTCACACGTCCGCATCTATACGGCGATCGTGACGCTTTTCGCCGATTCGGAACCGATCGATATGCTTACGGTTACATCCAAACTGCGAAGTACCGGCGAGCTCGAACTGGTGGGCGGCGCTTCCTACATTATGGAGCTGACCAGCAAGGTCAACTCCGCCGCCAACATCGAATTCCATGCACGCATCATTTCGCAGGCCTACATTAAGCGAGAGCTCATTAAGGTAGCTTCCGAAATCCAGCGCGACGCTTTTGAAGATACAACCGACGTTTTCCGCCTGCTCGACAAAACGGAACAATCGCTTTTCGAGATTTCGGAATCCAATATCAAGAAAAACTACGCCGACATGGGTGCGCTCATGCGCCAGGCGCTGGCCGAACTCGACCAAAAAAAGAACAATAAGGACGGCCTTACCGGCGTACCATCCGGTTTCAGCGCGCTCGACAGGCTTACTTCGGGCTGGCAGAAAACGGAATTGATGATCCTCGCGGCACGTCCCGGTATGGGTAAAACGGCATTCGTCGTATCCTCCCTTCGGAATGCCGCGGTGGATTTTAACATTCCCGTAGCGATCTTCTCTTTGGAGATGTCGTCGGTACAGCTGGTGAATCGTTTGATTTCCGCTGAGGCAGAGATAGATAGTGAAAAAATACGGAAAGGAAGCCTCGCCCCGCACGAATGGGAGCAGCTCCACCACCGCATTCACCGCCTGACCAATGCGCCGATCTACATCGACGACACCCCTGCCCTTTCGGTACTCGAACTACGCGCCAAATGCCGCCGCTTGAAAGCCCAGCACGACATTCAGATGATCGTAATCGACTACTTGCAGCTGATGACCGGCGATACGGGTGGCAAAAGCCCCGGTAACCGTGAACAGGAGATTGCGATGATCTCACGGTCGTTGAAAAACCTCGCCAAGGAACTCGATGTGCCGGTAATCGCGCTGTCGCAGCTGAGCCGGGCCGTGGAAACGCGGGGGGGAGAAAAGCGTCCGCAGCTCTCCGATTTGAGGGAATCCGGGTCGATCGAGCAGGATGCGGATATGGTAATATTTCTGTACCGACCTGAATACTATGGCATTACGGAAGATGAAGCGGGTAATTCGGTAGCGGGTGTGGGTGAAGTGATCCTGGCTAAAAACCGGGCCGGTTCGCTGGATACCATTCAGCTGCGGTTTATCGGTAAATACACGAAATTCGCCGACCTCGATTCAGGCTTCACACCAGCCCCATTCTCGATCGACCGGCCGATCCAGACCTCGAACCCGATCTCCTCGTTCGAAAGCCAGGCTAAGCCGACCGCCCCACCGATGGGCGGAACGCTCCGCAGCCGCGCCAACGACCTGAGCAATTTCGATTACAAAGGTCCTGACAGCGAGCCGCCTTTCTAATGTAAAAAGTGTAAAGTAACCGTTTGTACATTTGCCCGAAGCCGCCTGATAATCGGATTAGGCAGCACCCTTTTGTACCATATTCATTTGGATAGTCTTCCATTTAAACAGGCTATCTAAATGAAACACATCAACAAAATACTCCTGGCCATCCTGGCCGCCTGCGCGCTCTTTCAATGTCGGCAGGAAACAAGTTCACCCGCGCCCGAAGCGCAAGCCAACGCATTAGTAGTCACAGCAAAAGAAGCACAGAAACTGGCGTCCGGCGACCTGTCCACCACAGAAAACGCCGCGTCCAGAACTTCCGCGACAGCCACCGGCCCGACGAAAAGGATCAAAAGCATCCGCACTTTGGATGACGATGAAGGCAACCCGCTCATGCATATCATTCATTTCGAGTCGGATACGCATCCGGACGCAGGCTTCGTGATCATCGCCGGCGACCGGCGCGTGATCCCCATTCTCGCAAAAGGCGACAGCGGCACATTCAACCCCGACGGCGAAAACCCCGGTCCACGCATCTGGATCGAACACGTAAAACTAGAAGTAGAAGCCGGCAAAAAAGAAGTAGCCACGCCGGAAAAGGGAGTGGAACTCATGTGGCGCAAACTAGCCGAAGGAACCCCGCTGACGGGCGGCCGAACGACCGACCAGGAGCCGATCGATCCGACTGACTGCCCGCAGGATACGTATTACAGCAGCGGGATGCTGATTACTTCGCATTGGAGGTCTACGGAGGCATATAGTATGTATTGCCCATCGAAATCCTGCGACGGTTGCTCTACCGCCAATGCCGGTTGCGGCGCGGTCGCCATAGCACAAGTTTGGAACGCCCCATGCAATCAAAAACCAGCAACATATTCGATAGCACCCGGCCCGGTTACCAACTACAATTTTCCATTAAACAATACGATCTCAACCAATGCGTGCACATCGAACCTCCCGGCCGATCAACAGATCGCAAATATGATCCGTGTGGCGGGAATGTACGCGGGATCGAACTACAACATTGCTGGCTGTAACACATTTACCTGGCGGGAGAATATCAAAACCGCATTTCAAGCCGCAGGTTATTCTAATCCGGGGAAAAGGGCTGCATTTAGCAGCGTGATGGATAATGTCAAAGGCGAACTAATGACCGGCCATCCGGTGATTATGGACGGTACCAATCAATTTCTTGGATTTCAAAACTGGCATATTTGGGTGATAGCTGGTATCCAGGAAACGGTACTTCATGGCGTCGTCGAATTGAATGGGTACCCTACCTGCATGGCCTGGACCTATAACATGTATTATCTCAACTGGGGCTGGGGAGATGACGATGATAACTGGTACGCCTTGGGAAACTTCGTAGGAGACGGCCATAACTATGATACATATTTGAATGTAACTTACGGAATGCGTAAATGATCATGAAGGTTGAAATCAAATACCTCGCATGTCTCGTATGCATCTCAATGTCAGGATGTGATTACAAATACGGGCGGGTCATTAGCTCCATGACTCAAAGAACCACCTATGAAGCAGAGCGACGATTTCATCGAAAATCGAACTACAACGAGTACTACAACAGTTTGAATACCCGCAAGCTCATATTTACTGGGCTTGACTCGCTGACAGTGGAAGACGACGGCAAAGTTACCGCTGTGATGTTCAAAAAGGTCACGAAAAGGCTACCGGGGACGGGAGAAGAAGAATCTCCACATAGGGTATACCAAGGTCGTGATCCCAAATGGAACATCATCAGCATCCGCATCACCATAGAAGATCTGGAAGAGAATAAACCCAGACTTATCACCAGCGAAGTAATGGACGGCGAGTATAACCCCGCCGCCGATTCCATCTGGACTTATTACAAGTATAAAAATCCTCAATAACGCATTCGCAGGCAGGGGCTTACCCCTGCTTGCGAACCAATAGCGCCACATTCTCCACATGGTGCGTGTTCGGGAACATATCCACCGGCTGCACGCGGGTTACCTCATAATCCTCGGCCATCAATGCCAGGTCGCGCGCCTGCGTGGCGGTGTTGCAACTCACATATACGACGCGGTCCGGGGCGGCTTTGAGGATCGTTTCGATCACAGGCACGTCCATGCCGGCGCGCGGCGGGTCGGTGATGATCACGTCCGGGCGGCCGTGGGTTTGCAGGAAGCTCTCGTTCATGATCGCGCGCATGTCGCCCGCGAAGAACGAAGTATTGGTAATGCCGTTCAATTCGGAGTTTCTGCGGGCGTCCTGCACGGCGGCCTCTACATATTCCACCCCCACGACTTTCTTTGCGCTGCGCGCCACAAAATTGGCAATGGTGCCTGTTCCTGTATAAAGATCGTAAACGGATTCGTTGCCGGTCAGTTGGGCGTATTCTCTGGCAACGCTGAAAAGCTGGTAAGCCTGCTCCGAATTTGTCTGGTAAAACGATTTCGGGCCGACGAGGAATGTCAAATCTTCCATCGTTTCGCGCACCACCTTGTCGCCCGCATAATGGATCACCTCCTGGTCCTGGTAGGAGTCATTGCCTTTCAGGTTCACGATATAGTTCAGCGAAGTGATCTCCGGATGGTTTTGCGCCAGGAATTCCATCACTTCCGCGATGATTTCGTCGTTCTGCTCCCCGAATTGGACAATCACCATCACGTCGCCAGAATTGGCTGTACGGATGATCAGGTTACGGAGCACGCCTACATTAAAACGTACGTCGTAATAAGGATACCCTTTTTCCTCCCCAAAACGGTGCAGCGAGTTACGGATCGCGTTCGACGGGTCGGGTTGCAGGTGGCAATGGTCTACGGTAAAGATCTTGTCGAAACGTTTGGGCACGTGAAAACCCAGGGCAGTTCTCGTAAACGGCAGTCCCGAATCGAGCTGTTCCTTCGTAAGCCAGCGCCAGTTCGAGAAAGTGAATTCCAACTTATTGCGGTAGTATTCCGTCTTAGGGGCAGCGATGATTTCGTTAATCTCAACATTCCTGATCTTTCCTATCCTTTCAAAATGATCCACAACCTGCTGCCTTTTGAATTTGAGCTGGTGCTCGTAGCCGATATGCTGCCACTTACACCCGCCGCAAACCGTGAAATGTTCGCAATAGGGTTCCGTACGTAAAGCCGATTGCGAATGGATTTTGGTAACAATGGCCTCCTTCAATTTTTTCTTGGTGCGTACGACCTGAAGGTCGACGATGTCACCGGGGGCCACATTACCTTCTACAAAGATTACGCCGTCTTCCGATTTAAATATACATTTGCCTTCTGCCGCAAAATCGGTAATTTCAACGTACTCGTACTTGTTACTCTTAGACATTATTTCCTGTTTTAATTTCTAATCCCAATATCCTATCGGATCAATTTTACTGCCGCAAATTTCCATGAAAAAACGGTTCATCTTATTTATTCTGATGCTGTTTGCCCTTTGCGATGCCCGTGCGACCCACATCGTCGGCGGCCAGCTCTTCATCACGCAAAACCAGGACAGTTACTACAACTACAACATGGGCCTCACGATGTATTTCGATGCCCTCAATGGTAATCCCGGCGCAGAAGATCAGGTCGTCACGATTTATGTTTTCAGGAAGCGCGACAATATGGCTATTGGCTGGCTTGAAGCCCCAAAAATAGAACGAAAATCGGTCAACTACGCAAACCCGCTCTGTGGAATCTCGACATTGCAGACCTGGCAGATCACTTACAGCACCGCATTGCACCTCACACCGACCGATTTTGACGACCCGCAGGGCTATTATATGGTGTGGGACCGCTGCTGCCGGAACGGCACAATCACGAACATTCAAGCTCCCGGTGACGCCGGAAGCCTTTTTTACCTCGAATTCCCCCCGCTTTTTAAAAACAACGCCAATTTCAAAAACTCCTCTCCCGTTTTTCCCGAAATCAAAGGTGATTATGCATGCGTCAATTCGCCGTTCCTCTTCAATTTCGGCGGTACCGATGCGGACGGCGACAGCCTCGTCTACTCGCTCATCACGCCTATGCAAGGCTATTCCGACAAGTCCAACCCGAGCGCGCCGGGCCGCGGCTCATCCAACTACCCGCGCCTGACGTGGATTAATGGCATTACCGTCGATAATATGATCCCCGGCCCCGACCCGCTGAAAGTGAACCGCTCCACGGGAATGCTGTCGGTAACGCCCGGCGCAGTGGGTTTGTACGTTTTTGCCGTACAGGTCGACGAATACCGGAAGGGCGTCAAAATCGGTTCGCTGACCCGCGATTTTCAGCTGAAAGTAGTGGATTGCCCCAAAATGGACCCGCCGAAGCTGCTTTTCAAACCCAAGGGAAGCAGTACATATTATAATGAAAATCAAATCATTACGGTCAAAAAAGGGGACCCTAACTGCTTTGAGGTTATGGTTACCGACCCGACGGTGAACCAGATCGTGGCCGTAGATGGCCGGGCGGTGAACAATTCAAAGAACTATTTCACCGTATTGCCGGCGCAGTTCACGACCAAAGTCCCGAACGACACGCTGAAATTCCAGATATGCCTGGAAGAATGCTTCGTGACCTACGATAACCGCCCGATCAAGATCGAACTCGTAGCGCAGGACGGCAGCTGCCCGTTTCCGCTTTACGACACGCTGAATATCTACATTCGCCGGGAAAACAGCGGGAACAATCCGCCCGCTGTAAGCACCTCACTCGGAAGCGATTACGTGCACGTATCCGCGGGTGCGCCCGTAACGTTCACCGTGTATGGCAAAGATCCCGACAAGGATAACCTGGCATTGTCGGGCCGCGGGCAGGATTTCAATATGACGGATGTGGGCATGGATTTCAAAGCGGTGACCGGGACTGCCAATGTCGAGCAAAAGTTCACATGGGTGCCGCCTTGTAACGCCAAAAAAGGCGATACGCTGGCCGTCGACTTCAAGGTCGAGGACATGCGGTGCGAAGGTAATCCGATGCCCGTCGCCAGGCCGGTTTACTTCATCGTCGACGAATCCCCCAACAACCCGCCGGCCGTCAAAACTTCGCTGCCCATTCCCGAGATCACTTACCAGATCGGCAGCGCTTCCGGTATTGTCTTCGATGTGCTCGCGAGCGATCCCGACACAAATACGATCGTTCTCACAGCCGCCGGGCGGGGCTTTGATATGAAGGGCGCCGGGATGATTTTCGAAGCGAAATCGGGCGTCAAATCCGTCACCTCGCCCTACGCCTGGAACCCCGAATGTGCCTTGCTGGAAGGCCAGCCCGAGCAAACCTTCCTTATCGATTTCGTAACACAGGACAAGAGCTGCGCCGCTGCAACCGACACCACTACCGTAAAGGTCACGATCAAAGACAATGGCTCCGCTCCATTCCCCGAATTTCCCAACGTGATCACGCCGAACGGCGACGGCAAAAATGACTGCTTCGAGTTCCAGGGGCTCCCCGCCGACAACTGCGAAGACCGCTTTAAGGACATCACGATTTTCAATCGCTGGGGCAAGCAAGTGTATTATTCCGAATTAAGGCCCAACGACTGGTGCCCCGACAAAATCTCCGGCGGCTACTATTATTTCGTCGTCCAGTATACCAAGCGCTCCTACAAAGGCGGCCTGACAGTTCTTAAATAACTCATTTACAACACAATAACCCGTAACATTCAATATGAATGTTACGGGTTATTGTATTTAAAGTAATATACTTAACATATTTTCATAAGTATTAAAAGTGTATTTTGTAACATACTTTTAATACTTATAATATATTTAATATGTATTAAATGAATAAAAATGATAAATAGGTAGTTCATAAGATACTTTTAAAAAGTTTTATACTATAAATTAGTATGTATATTACTTAACATTTAATACTAATAATATTCTTCAACTGCATACACAGCTCCGTTGTAGTGCTATCGTGCAACACCCCCTTACTTTTCACGTCTTTTAAAAAGATAAATAATTAGTCTTATATTAATAAAAATTCTTATTAAATTAAAGACTGATTCACCGCAGTAGTTCCGCTTACCCGCCTGACTTTTTTCTGCCCGATTTCATTTACTGCTCGTACCTCTAAACCTTGTTTGTATGAAGAAAATGTACCTTCTGCACAGCTCGCACTGGTTGCCCCTGCTGTGCCTGCTCGGATGTTGTTTTTCGCTTCGTGCGCAGAATGTGCGCGTGACGGGGACGGTCACATCCGCGTCCGACAATGCGGCGCTTGTCGGGATTTCCGTGCTCGTGAAAGGCACCAACAACGGCACGACATCCAACGCCACCGGCGAATATGCCATCACCGCGCCGACGGGCGGAACGCTGGTATTCTCGTTTGTCGGTTTTGAGAAACAGGAAGTGCCGGTCAATAACCAGAGCGTGATCAATATCGTGCTGAAAGAAGACAATCAGCAGCTCAACGAGGTGGTAGTGACAGCGCTGGGCGTGAAGCGCGAGAAAAAGCAGCTTGGCTACACGGTTTCTGAAATTTCGGGTGCGAAAATGGCCGCGACCAATGAGCTAAGCCCCATCAGCGCATTACAGGGCCGCATTCCGGGCGTGCAGATCGACCAGGGCGCGGGCGGGTTGATGGGTAATACCAAAATCCTGATCCGCGGTAACTCGACGCTCGGCGTAAACAACCAGCCCATCTTCGTCGTCGACGGCGTCATTCTCGACAACGATGTCTACGACGGCAGCAGCGGTACCCGCGACTTTGGAAATTCTCTCAAAAACCTCAATATGGAGGATTTTGAAAGTGTTTCGGTATTGAAAGGTTCCGCCGCGGCCGCATTGTACGGCACACGGGCGATCAACGGCGTGATCCTGATCACCACCAAAAAAGGCACACAGCGCAAAGGGCTGGGTGTGAGCGTTTCGCAGACTTTCAATATGCAGAAACCCTACCGCGGCCCCGATTTCCAGAATGAATACGGCGGCGGCACGGTGGGCGCATTCTTCACCGATACCCGCGACCCCAACTACAAACCGGACGAAAGCTGGACCACCAAAGTGTTCCCGACCAATGCACAAGGCCAGCCCTACATCGACCGTCAGCAGAACCGCGAACTCGAAAACTGGGGACCGAGGTTCGCCGGCCAGCAAGTGGTTGACTATGATGGCAAAATGACCACCTATCAGGCCTACCCGAACAACTACCTCGATGCATTCCAGACCGGCAAAGGCAGCCTTACCAACGTAGCGATCGATGGTGGCAATGAGCGTTCGACATTCCGCTTTTCTTACAACCGCGTCGACAGCCGGGGGATTAACTTCAAGAACAACCTGGGCAAGAATGCATTCAACCTGCGCGCGACGCAAAACCTGAACAAATTCCTCGTCGCCGACGTCACCGCGGACTATACCACCACCGAGGGTACTAATCCGCCGTCGCTTTCGCTGAACAACTACATCTGGATTTTCCCGCGTAACTACGATACCAATTACTGGATGCAGCGCGCTAACTACCTGGGTTATAATGGCGGCCTCCGCAATGTGAGCGACGTCAACGAGCCCAACCGCGTGCCAGGCGCCGATTACTGGTTCAATATCTTCGAAAATGATTACTCGCAGCGCGAGCAGATGGTGCGTGGGCGCCTGGCGCTTACCGCCACTGTCACCGATTGGCTCAAATTACAAATAGAGGGTAATTTCAACAACCTTTACACCAAAACCGAGATCAAAGAACTCGGCCAGGGCGTGAATTTCACGGGCGGTCGCTATGCGCTCGGGCATTCGACCAAGCAAACGAATTTCATGAAATGGCTCGCAATTTTTAACAAACCGGTTACGAAAGACCTCGATTTCAACGGCTACGTCGGCGGCGAATCGCAGCAGTACAGTCTGTCGTTCAACAATGCGGAAACGCAGGGCGGACTTTCCTATCCCGGCAATTTCTTCCTGGCCAACTCTGTGCAATCCCAGATTTCGACCGGCGGTATTAAAACGCGCCGCTCGTACAAGTCGCTTTACGCCAGCGCGGACTTTGCATGGCGCGAGCAGCTGTTCCTGCAAACCACCTGGCGCGGTGACTGGTCCTCGGCGCTGACGTACTCCGATGGCACGGGTAATAATTTTTACAACTATCCGTCGGCAAGCTTGTCCTGGATTTTTACCCAAACTTTCCATTCATCCCTCCCCAACTGGCTCACTTATGGAAAGTTGAGGGGAAACCTCGCGGCGTTGGGCGGCGATATCGAACCGTTCCTGCTCAATCCGGGCTTCAAATTCGGCGGTTATACCAATGCCGGCGGCTTCGGCGACCAGGCATTGTCTACTTTCAGCGCCCAATCGACATTGCAGACGAACATCAAGCCGCTGCGGAAAATAGCCAAGGAAATCGGACTCGAAGTGAAGGTGCTGAACAACCGCCTGGGCCTGGACTTATCGGTTTACCGCGATAATTCACGCAACCAGCCTATTCCAATTTCCGCCGCCGTCGAAACGGGTGTGAACAGCATTCTGATCAATGCAGGCAACATTCAGAACACAGGCATCGAGATCGCACTCGACGCGACGCCGGTCAAAGCAGGTGCATTTACCTGGAACAGCACTGTTACCTTCTCCCGTAACCGTAACAAAATCATCGAGTTATACGGGGATCGCGAGTATTACGCCCTGGCCGACGAATTGGGCGGCGGTAACGACCTCATTCCCTACGCCAAAGTCGGCGGCACGTACGGTGTGATCCGCACGAAAATCGCTGCTGCCCGTTTCCAGGGCACCGATGCGGGCGACCCGCGCAATGGCATGCCCATTCTCTCGTGGCGAGGCGACGCACGCGCGGCATTTCCGGCCCGCAGCAACGAGTGGAAAGATGTCGGCGACATCAACGCAAAATTCCGCGGCGGATGGGATAACACATTCAGCTACAAGCGCATATCGCTGAATGTGTTGTTCGATGCGAAGATCGGCGGCGATATGATCATCACGTCGCTACGCTACGGCACGCACACGGGCGTCTTCAAAAACTCGCTGCAAGGCCGTGACGCCGATCATGGCGGTATTGTCTTCACGAGCAAATTCGATGGCAAAACTTATGACGACGGCATTCTGCCGGAAGGCGTTTTCGCAGCCGGGCAAACCATTACCCAACCCGACGGCAGCAATGTAAACGTGGGTGGAATGACTTTCCGGGAAGCTTATGACAAAGGCCTCGTCGAGCCGACACATTTACCGCAATACAACTATCGCTACGGTTCTTTCTCAACCGCCGTGGGCGATTACTGGATTTCCGAGAACTCATGGATTTCCCTTCGGCAGGTTTCATTGAGCTATCAGTTCCCGCAGTCGATTTGCGAAAAAATCAAACTCAATGCACTATCGATCAACCTCGTAGGCCGCGATTTACTTTACCTGTACAACACATTACCGCTGAATTTCAACCCGGCGTCGAATTTCTCAAACAGTACCGCCGTCCAGAAAGAAGTAGGGTTCATTCCGCCGATGACCCGCGCGCTAGGCGTGACGCTTCGGGCTGCATTCTGATATAACAGGCTATTATTCCGTATTTTAAAAAGATATTTCCAATGAAAAATATATTTGTCAAATGCGCTGCCGGTACCGTTCTTGTCACCGGCCTGCTGTGGGCAACGTCCTGTGAAAACGACTTCGGGGACATCAACACCGACCCGAGCGTGGTCATTACGCCCGATCCAAAATTCCTTTTCACCTATTCGCTCAACAGCCTTGAATCTTACCAGGGCACGGAATGGATCTGGGAAAACCTCGAACAGCTCCTGCGCTTTTCGCAGCACCTTACTACCGATCCCTACGAGCTGTCGACCAATATCAATTCGCGGTATTCGGCCTATTATGCCAATATTCTGCCCAACCTGGTGGAGATACGGAAGCAGATCGACTTGAAAACCAATAAGGAACGCTTTCAGAAAATGCGGGCGGCGACGTTCGTCGTGGGGGTGCTCCACGGCCTGCGCGTAACCGATATGAACGGCTCCCTACCCTATTCACAAGCCATCCAGGGGCGCGACAAGCAGAATTTCACGCCTGAATACGACACCCAGAAAGCGCTTTACGACACCTGGCTGGCCGAATTGAACGAGGCCATTACCACGCTCGCTGCCGACCTGCCCGACCAGGAAAACTATGGCAACGCGGATATTATCTACCACGGCGACTGGATCAAATGGGTGAAAGCGGCCAATACGCTCAAATTGCGCATCGCATTGCGCTACGAGGGGCAGGATAAGGCAAAAACCCAGCAGATCTACAAGGAAGTCGCCGATAATGCCGTCGGCCCGATCGTGGAAGACGCCGACCAGTTTGCCTACCTCGATCCCGACTGGGGGCCGGTTGGCGGCGATGTGGATTACCGGAGCACGCGCTTTGCCACGAAGTCCATCATGACCTTCCTGAAACAGACCAAAGATCCGAGGCTGGCTATTTATTTCAGCCCGAATGATCTCACAACCAGCGCATTGGATTCGCTCAAAAAGTATAACCAGGCCCTGCCGGCATTCATCGACCGTGCAGATCCGCAGATCCGCTTCCAGGGCGGGCCTGCCGACTGGACGACGAATCCCACTGTGGCGCAGTACTACAAGAACCCGCTCAACGCAGGCAGCAACAAGTATGTGGTGATGTCGACGATCAACAGGGTGTTCTTCGCGCCTACGCGCAACGGCGGCAAAGGCACATTCCACGACTACATGCTCACCAGCGCGGAAACCTGTTTTTACATTGCGGAAATGATCCAGAAAGGCTATGGAACGGGCACGAAGATCACGGGCAAGGCGGAGGATTGGTACAAAAAAGGCATCACGTCGTCGTTGCGTACCATGAATTCCATTGCGGTAGCCGCATTGTCTACGACCGGATTGACGTCGAACGCCGATGCGGAAATCGCCGCTTACCTCGCGCAACCGGCCGTAAAACTGAATGGCACCAACGACCTGGAACGCATTTACATCCAGCAATACCTGAATTTCATGCGCCTGCCCACGGAAGCGTTCACATTCGTGCGCAGGACCGGTTATCCCAAAAATACGTCCGCATACTATCCCAGAGATGCCTTTAACGAAGTCATTCCGCGCCGCTACTGGGTCGACGAGCCGCCCCTGGGCACCAACAACGCCAACTGGCAAAAAGCCCAGACAGAGCAAGGATTTACGCCCAACGACCGCAACGCCGCAACGCTGAACAGCCAGCGGCTCTGGTTTGACAAAAATAACCCGGCATTCGGGCAAGGGTTGTAAGAAAAGGGAGGAGAGGGAGGATGGAGGAAAGGGAGGATGAATTTTCCTTTCCCCCTTTCCTCCCTTTCAAAAAACGCCGCTAAAAACTTGCATATGCCAACGCAATCCGCCACCTTTGTACTGTAACAAAAATAATTACAGTTATGAACAGCGGGCGCTTCGCTATTTCGGTGCATATTTTGACGCTATTAACCTTTTCGGAGGAAGAATGGACGTCGTCGGAATACCTGGCCGGGAGCATTAACATTAACCCGGTGCTTGTGCGAAAGGAGCTCAGTAACCTACGCGAACGTGGGCTGGTGAGCAGCAAAGAGGGTAAATCCGGTGGAAGCAAGCTTGCGCGAAATGCTGAGAAAATCTTCATGTCGGAGGTGTACGAGGCCGTGAAACAGAAGGACTTGCTCGGAAAGGGCATCAACTCCCCTAACCCGGACTGCCCCGTTGGCCGTAAAATTAACGACCACCTCGACAGCCTTTACGACGAAGCGGAAAAGACCCTGCTGACTAGCCTCGGTAAAGTTTCGTTGGCAGAATTCTGCCGGAAGTTTGACTGACTTTTTTTCAATAAAACTGTAACAATTTTAATATCAGAATAGTAATCCATTAAAATAGAATCACTTATGAAAATTGCATTGATTGGCGCCACGGGATTTGTTGGCACCCACGTATTGACCGAACTCGTTTCCCGTGGCCATCAGGTAACGGCCATCGCACGGAATACCGATAAAATCGACACGGGCAGCGAGCTCGTCACCGCGAAATCCGTGGACGTCACGGATGCCGACGCCGTTGCGGCTGCCGTAGCAGGCCACGACGCCGTGATCAGCACATTCAATCCGGGTTGGGCAAACCCTAACATTTACGACGACTTCATTGCCGGTGCGAAAGCCATTCAGGCAGGCGTGAAAAAGGGTGGTGTGAAGCGCTTCCTGACCGTCGGCGGTGCGGGAAGCCTTGAAATCCAACCCGGTTTGCAGCTCGTTGATACACCCAATTTCCCTGCCGAATACAAACCAGGCGCTACCGCAGCCCGCGATTACCTGAACATCCTGAGAACCGAAACCGAACTCGACTGGACATTCCTGAGCCCTGCCATCGAAATGTCGCCCGCACACCCGGGAGCGCGCACGGGCAAATACCGCACATCGCTGGACACGCCCGTATTCGACGAGCACCACCGCAGCAAGCTTTCGGTCGAAGATACGGCCATCGCCATTGCGGATGAAATCGAGCAGGGCAACTTTATCAGGAAGCGTTTTACCGCCGCATATTAATAGTACATTCAGTAAGTCAAAGCCTTACTATACAATTACAGCTTTTGAAAAGTACGATACATATTAAACATATTTGAAATATAGTTAGCTAAATACTTTAAATATGACCGGTAATATTGAAAGGCCGATACGGTGCATAATGTCAGCACTTATCGGCCTTTTAATATTTTATAGCCAGATTGCAAGTGCCGTTATCACTACACTTTTATCACATTCTATATTTACCAACTTACTTTACTTTCTTTTCATTTAATATTTTTTATTTTATTAAAAATATTATAAGTATTAAAAGTTATAAAAGTAATAGATGCTACAAGCCGCTAAAAATCAGTACATTCACAAAACCACCTAAAAAGTAACCGCAGAATAATGCCGACTGCCTACTAGTCCGGTGGCCGCTGGCTTGGTACTATTTTTAATTAAATTTGGCCGATCTAAACACTATTTACACATGGCAAAAAGAGACACACTATTTCAAATCGAAGAGCTTGCGAAGCTTTCGGCGAAGACGCTAAGAGACAAAACCGGCAAAGACTGGGACGAGTGGATCCTATGGCTCGACATGCGGGAGAGCGAAGAAAGTACGCACAAGGAGATCGTCGCGTCGCTGGCGGACGATGTCGAAAGCGCTTGGTACCGGCAGAAAATCGCATTGGGCTACCGGGAGGTGAAGGGCTTGCGCGAACCGGGCGAGGTCGGTTCCGGCTATGAAATCGGCGTGACGAAGACTTTCCCGATCCCGCTCAGGAAGGCATGGGAAGTAATGAGCTCAGAAGAAGGGCTTTCGATCTGGCTCGGAGATCTGACGAAAGGAAGGATCAGCCAGGGGGTATCGTTCAAAACGAAGCACGGCATTTCGGGTACCGTCAATGTACTCGAAGCGAATTCGCATTTTCGGATGGCCTGGAAACCGGCCAACTGGCGCAACAGCTCGACGCTGCAAGTGCGCGTGATCGGCAGCAAAGCTAAAAGCTCTAACAAAAGCGTGATCAGTTTTCACCATGAGCAGCTTCCCAGGGCCGCCGA
Source organism: Dyadobacter beijingensis DSM 21582 (assembly GCF_000382205.1). GTDB lineage: Bacteria > Bacteroidota > Bacteroidia > Cytophagales > Spirosomataceae > Dyadobacter > Dyadobacter beijingensis. Next base: position 1,011,748 of record NZ_KB907788.1, on the reverse strand, counting down.
CCGTGCTGCGATGAAAAAGTATTGGGAAGAAAAACTATCCCAACTGGCTGAAATAATTAAGGGAAAATCAGGTTCTTTGTAGCCCGATTTTACAGCCACCAATTCTATAAAAATGACGTTCCGTGTTGCCGGCCTATTATTACTTTTTATACTTTTAAGCCATTCAGACCTTTTTGCCCAGCGCTTCCTTATGGACCTGGTGGATACGACCAACCAGATGGGCAAAGGTATGCTTTCCATTTACGAACGATATAACCGCGTGAGAATCAGCGGTTATATCCAACCCCAGTTCCAGGTTATTTCCAAAGAAGGGGCAGAAACATATGCCGGCGGAAATTTCTCAGGCCTCTCCAACAACCGCTTCATGCTCCGCCGCGGGCGCTTGCGCGTCGATTACGCGCACCTGAACAAAAACGACGACCCGACTTCCTATTTCGTATTCCAGTTTGACGGTACCGAACGCGGCGTGGCCATCCGCGACTTCTGGGGCCGGTTTTATGAGAACAAATTCCGGATTTTCGCATTGACGACCGGGATGTTCGCGCGGCCGTTCGGGCACGAGGTAAATCTGTCGTCGGCTAACCGGGAAACCCCGGAGCGCGGCAGAATGTCGCAGATATTGATGCGTACCGAGCGGGACATTGGCGTAATGCTCACCGTCACAAGCCGCAAAACGCAGGAATGGCACCAGAAACTAAAATTCGACCTGGGCGTATTCAACGGCCAGGGCATGTCGGGCCCGATGGACTACGACAGCCATAAAGACGTGATCAGCCGGCTCAGCATGAAACCGACGCAAATTCGTGCATTAGGCAACGCCACGTTGTCGGCCGCGGTGTCGGGTTACGCGGGCGGGATCGTGAGCCAGGGAAATGTATTGTATAAAACCGAACGCCGCGGCGGCGAATACCAGGCCGTACGCGATTCCTCCGCCGCCAACCTTCACAAGCTACGGCCACGCAATTATGCCGGCGCCGACTTCCAGCTCGCATTTCCCAACCGCAAGGGCGAAACCGAGTTCCGCGCCGAATACATTAAAGGACAGCAAACGGCCACCTTCGCCACGAGCGAGACGCCCGGCACTTACCCGGTGACCAATGGTTTGAAAGACCCGCTGTACAGCCGCAGCTTCGACGGCGCCTATTTCTACTTCCTGCAACACCTGGGTAGCCTGGAACACCAGTTTGTGATGAAATACGACTGGTACGACCCGAATACGAAGATCTCAGGCAAGCAGATTTCCGCCGCCAACGGCTTCGGTAAGGCCGATCTCCGCTACAATACGTTGGGTATGGGCTACATTTACATGGCTAACGAATCGCTGAAATTCGTGTTCTATTACGAGTTTGTCCGCAACGAGAAATCGGCCCTGGCGGGGTACGAAAACGATATTTCAGACGACGTTTTCACGGCACGCGTCCAGTATAACTTCTAGCTTCCGAACCGCTCGGAGAGCACTTTTTTGCGGTAGGCAAAAATCGTATTCACTTCCCGGTTCACGATTATCCGGTCCACGACCTTCCCGAGCAGCCCGAAAGGCACCTTATAATGCAGGATATCCTCCATCAGCACACCGCCGTCCTTTTCGGTGAAGCGGTGCTGATGGTGCCAGAATGCGTAAGGCCCGAAGCGCTGCTCGTCTACAAAGTACTGCTTATCAGCCACATGCGTGATTTCCGTGCACCATTTGAGCGGAATACCCAAAATCGGCTTCACGATATACCGGATAATCTGGCCGGCGTACATTTGCCTGCCGTGGTGTGCCGACGTGACCACAAAACCCATATGAGCGGGTGTGATGTCTTTCAGATTCGACGGATCGGAGAAAAACGCCCAGGCTTCGTCGAGACTGATGGGCATCCATTGGGTAAAATATAGCTCTCGCATGAGTTTCAGTTTGCGGAATATACGTTAAATTTAATAGTGCCGATCAAAATCCGCGCCTGAACCGACGCCAGGCCTTTTAACCTGCGCTGGCACAGTTTTCTCAGCATTCATCACAGTACTTAACTCCGAATAACATGAACAGAAAACAGCTTGCAACCACAACCATTTCTATCCATGCAAGCCCTTCTGCGGTGTGGAAGGCATTGGTAGAACCTGAACTCGTCAAAAAATACTTCCACGGTACGGAAATGCGCTCGGATTTCACGATCGGCAGCCCAATTACGTTCGAAGGTGAATGGCAGGGCCAGCATTATGTAGATAAGGGCGAGATCCTGCGCATTACGCCCGAGCGCGAGCTCAGCTACTCATTCTGGAGCCCGTTGTCCGGTACCGAGGATTTTGAGGATAATTATACGCATGTGACATTCCATTTGTCGGATTACCATGAGCATACCACGCTCGTGGTGACGCAGGACAACCTCGAAGACGACGAAGCCGTCGTGAAGGCGGAAGGAAACTGGATGAACGTGCTGCACGAACTGAAAAAGGTTGTGGAGGAAGAACGGCTGCACGTGCTTTGATTGCATTGCCAGAAACAGCCCCCGCCGGTATGGCACCGGCGGGGGCTGTTTTTTTAGGGAGTTATAAAATCTACAACTTCATCGACAATGCAATCCGCTTCCGGGCGAGGTCTACCTCGGTAACTTTCACCGTCACGTGCTGTTGGAGCTTCACAACTTCGTTCGGATCCTTGATAAACTTGTCGGCCATCTGCGAGACGTGCACCAGGCCGTCCTGCTTTACACCGACATCCACGAACGCGCCGAACGCCGTAATGTTGGTAACGATACCCGGCAGGATCATGCCTACCTTTAAATCTTCCGGCTTGCGCACCGAACTATCGAACTCGAACTTTTTGATTTCCGCACGCGGGTCGCGCGACGGTTTTTCGAGCTCTGCCAAAATGTCTCGCAAAGTGGGCAGCCCCACCGCTTCCGACACATAGCGCTCGATCTTGATCTGACGACGCAGTTCCGATTTTTGCATTAAATCCTTGACGGTAGTGCCAGTATCTTTCGCCATCTTCTCTACAAGATCGTACCTTTCAGGATGTACTGCGCTGTTATCCAATGGATTAGCACCATTTTCAATGCGTAAAAACCCCGCTGCCTGCTCGAATGCCTTCGCTCCGAGGCGTGGAACTTTCAATAATTGCTGCCGTGATTTAAAGTTTCCGTTTTTAGCACGAAAATCCACGATATTCTGCGCCAATGCCGGTCCAAGCCCCGAAACATAGCGTAATAAATGCTTGCTGGACGTGTTGAGATTTACGCCTACGGAATTCACGCAGCTTTCCACGACTACATCCAAAGCATTTCGCAATGAATTCTGGTCCACGTCGTGCTGGTACTGCCCCACGCCGATTGATTTAGGATCAATTTTTACCAGCTCGGCCAGCGGGTCCATCAGCCGCCGGCCGATCGATACCGAACCGCGGACGGTTACATCCTTGTCGGGGAATTCTTCGCGGGCGACTTCCGACGCCGAGTAAATGGAAGCGCCCTGCTCGCTCACCATGAATAAACCGATCTCCGCCGCCTGCCCGGAAGCGTCGAGCAGCTTCTTCACGAAATCCTCCGTCTCGCGCCCGGCCGTACCGTTACCGACGGCGATCGCCTCGATTTTGAATTTGCGGATGAGCTCGTTCACCCGTGCACCGGCGTCTGCGGGCTTGTCGAATGGATAAATGACGTGGTCGGCTACGAGGTTGCCCTGCACATCGAGCACCACCACTTTACACCCCGTTCGATACCCCGGATCTATCGCCAGCACAGTCTTCTGCCCCAGCGGCGAAGCGAGCAGCAGCTGGCGAAGGTTTTCGGTAAAAACCTGGATAGCGGCGACGTCGGCCTTTTCTTTGGATAAATTTGAAAATTCGGTTTCAATGGAAGGTTTCAGCAGCCTTTTGTAGCTGTCGGCAATGGCGATTTCGAGCTGGTCCTTGCAAGCCTCGGTACCGAACATAAACAGCCGGTCCAACGCTTCCAGTGCCGTGTCCTCGTCGGGCGAAATATCGACGCTCAGAATGCCTTCTTCCTCCCCGCGCCGTAATGCGAGCAGCCTGTGCGAGGGAATCTTGGCCAAAGGCTCCGAAAACTCGAAGTAATCGCGGTATTTGGCGCCTTCTTCCTCTTTTTTCTTCTTCACCTTTGACGTGATAATGGCGCCCTTCTGGAAAGTATAGCGGACTTTGGTCCGCGCCTCCTGGTTTTCGTTGATCCATTCGGCGATAATGTCCCGGGCACCTTGCAGCGCATCGCCGGCACTGGCGACCTGATCGTTCAGGAAACCTGCCGCTTTGCCTTCCGGATCGCGCTCTTTTCCCTCGAAAATCAGCTTTGCAAGCGGTTCCAGCCCTTTTTCAATGGCGATGGTCGCGCGGGTTTTTCTTTTCTGTTTATAGGGAAGATAAAGGTCTTCCAGCTCAGTCATAGAAAACACGCTTTCGATCTTCTTTTTCAGCTCCGGCGTCAGTTTTCCCTGCTCTTCAATGCTTTTCAAAATGGCCTCGCGGCGCTTTTCCACCTCCTGCTGTTTCTGCCAGGCTTCCTTGACGCTGCCGATCTGGACCTCGTCGAGACCGCCGGTCGCTTCCTTGCGGTAGCGGGAAATAAAAGGAACCGTGGCACCTTCCTCAAACAGTGCGATGGTATTTCTGGCCTGCTTCTCGCTAACGCCGGCCTGCTGGGCGATAAGGGTGTAATTCATACTTGCTAACGACATTGGAAGCGGCAAATAAAACGGATATTCCCAGTTTTAAAAACTAAAATTATCCCGAAGCCATTTACCGTTTATATTTGGCCGTTTATTTAACCTCATACCTAACCCCTTATCAAAATGAAGTACTTTTTCGGACGGTCCGCGATGTTCGCGGCGTTGCTTTCGGGCATGTTGTTTTTTGTCAATACTGCCCTGGCCCAGCAAAAACCCAGGTTCAAAGTCGTGGCCTTTTTTACAGGCAAAAACGACCGCGCCCACATCAGTTTCGTAGGTGAAGCACATAAACGCTTGCCCGAATTAGGCGAGAAAAACGGTTTTACCTATGATTCGACGAGTAATTGGGACAATCTCAATGCGGAATTCCTATCGAAATACCAGGTCGTGCTCTTCCTCGACACGCGCCCGGAAAAGCCCGGGCAGCGGGCCGCATTTCAAAAGTATATGGAGAACGGTGGCGGCTGGATCGGCTTTCATTTCGCGGCATTCGCATTGACGCCCTCCGCATACCCGCAAAACTGGGATTGGTACCACGACCAGTTCCTCGGTTCGGGCCAGTATAAAAGCAACACCTGGCGCCCTACTTCTGCCGTTTTGAAGGTGGAAGCACCGAAAAGCCCGGCGCTCAAAGGTTTGGGAAGCACCTTCAAAGCCTCCCCGAACGAATGGTACCGATGGGAAAAGGATTTGACCCAAAATCCCGATATTCAGATATTACTATCGATCGATCCGTCGAGCTTCCCGCTCGGCACAGGGCCAAAACAGCACGAAATATGGCATAGCGGCTATTATCCGGTAGCGTGGACGAACAAAAAGTACAAAATGCTGTATATGAACATGGGCCATAACGATATCGATTACGAAGGCAAAACGAACAAGGAATTATCTTTTACCTTTGACAACGAGGCGCAGAACCGATTCCTGGTGAATGCGATCCTCTGGCTCGCCGAGCGCAAAAAATAACCGCATATGGAAGAAAGGCAAACCCGGCAATTCGATCAGGGTCACATGGCCGGCATTACCTGGCAATGCGACGGCATTTTACTTGGGCATGCCGTATCACGCTTTACCGAATTGTCGGGTTTCCATTCCAAAAGCGCTAATAAGGATGTGGTACGCATGCATTTCGGGTTGAAAGGCGACTATATGTTCACCTATAACCAGCTCGGAAAGACGTTCGATCTCGTGGGCGGCCATCATAACATCATGTATTCCAGCGAGTTTGAAATGACGGTACAGGCCAAAACCCTGGAAATCGAGACATTTGGCATTCAGTTTCCAAAAGATGTTTTCATTCAATTTACCCAAACTGCCAGCGACCGGCTGAAACGCTTTTCGGAGGCCATTATCCTCGGCAAAAGTTGCATGCTCACCGACAGCTGGGGCACGATCAACTCGCCCATTCAGCAGGTAATCCAGCAAATTATCCATTGTAAATACGCCGACAGCCTCAAAAAGCTCTTTCTGCTCTCCAAAAGCATCGAGCTCCTCGTGTTGTGCGCGGACGCCTGCGAGGCTTCGGAGCGGAAAACCGACCCGTTCATCAAAACCAAAACCGATAAGGAGAAGATCATCGCCGTCCGAGACCTGATCAACGAACGCGTGCATTGCCCGCCCAACCTGTCGGAGATCGCGCATCATGTGGGGATGAACGAGTTCAAGCTGAAAAAAGGTTTTAAAGAGACATTTAACAATACCATTTTCGGCTATCTCACCGACCAGCGCCTCCACGTCGCGAAACAATACCTACTTGATACACAGCAAACTGCCGCCGAAATATCGACGCAGTTAGGCTACGCCACGCCCCAGCATTTCAACAATGCATTCAAAAAGAAATTCGGTGTCACTCCTTTTTCCATTAGAAATAATCCGTAAAACGCAATCGGGGACGGCGGAGGAGGGTGTAATATTGTCGTGCGCGCTGACCGCCGACTGCCGTCAAAGAACATCGTCCACCAAACCAGCAAACCAAATGTCACTAATCATCCAAAACGAAATCACCATTGACGCTCCCGCCACCCGTGTGTGGGATGCGCTTGTAAAACCTGAATTGACGAAACAGTATATGTTTGGCTGTGAAACTGTATCCGACTGGAATGTGGGTAGCGAGCTGCTATGGAAAGGGCAGCACGAAGGGAAGGATATTATCTGGGTTAAAGGCGAAGTAGTGGAAATAGAGCCGGGGAAACTCCTGCGCTACACGACGATCGATCCGCACTCCAACATCGACGACGTGTCGGAAAACTATCTTCAAGTGACGTACGACCTTATTCCGCAAGGCGATCAAACATTGTTAAAAGTCACACAAGGCGATTACAGTACCGTGGCCGACGGCGAACGCCGGTACCAGGATTCGTATAACAATGGCGAAGGCTGGAACCCCATCCTGATCGAAATCAAGAGGCTCGTGGAGGCGCAGTAATGCTATTTCCGTTCGAGGAGCGCCATGTAGAAGCCGTCGAAACCGTCGCGCGCGGGTGACGTGCGATGTTCGGAAACGAGTTTCCAATCGGCTTTGTGACGCCTGGCAAATGCTTGCACCTGGTCTTCGGATTCGGACGGCAGCACACTGCACGTGGCGTACACCATTTTTCCGCCCTTCTTAACCATTTTCGAATAGTTTTCAAGGATGTGCGCCTGTACTTTGCGGATCTTATCGAGAAATTCGGGTTTGAGCTTCCATTTGCTATCCGGGTTTCTTCGCAGCACGCCCAGGCCCGAGCAGGGGACGTCGAGCAGCAGGCGGTCGGTCGTTTCCGCGAGGTTTTCGATGATCTTGTCCGAACTGATCAGCATGGTAGTCAAGTTCTTAACGCCGTTCCGCGCTGCCCGCCGTTCCAGCTCCTGCAACTTGTGGTGTTCGATGTCCATCGACAGGATCGAGCCGGTATTTTGCAGCAATGCAGCCAAATGCAGGCTTTTTCCGCCCGCACCGGCACACGCGTCGATCACCGACATGCCTGGCTGAACGTCCAGAAATGGCGCTATCAACTGTGAGCCCGCATCCTGCACCTCGAAAAGGCCGTTTTTAAAGCTATCCAGCCCTGCCACATTGATCCGCTTCTTGACGATCAGCGCATCCGGCACACCGGGAACCGTTTCCGTCAGGTCCGCACTAAGCTGTTCCCGCAGCGCTTGTACATGGGCTTTCAATGTATTGACACGCACTACCAAAGGCGCGGTCCGGTTGAGCGCCGCCATTTCGGCGTCCCATTTGCCGCCAAGTTCCCGCACACCGGCCTCGTCGATCCAGTCGGGGACAGATTGCGCTAGTTTGCGGGTTTGCAGGCCTTCCCGGTAACGCGCTTCTACGGTATGGGGATCGATGCCTTCAAATTCCGCCCATTCGGGGAGCGTTTCCAATACTTCGGCACCAGCCAGATGCACAGGCTTGATCAGTTGCCACACACCCGCCAGCCGCCAGAAATCCGCTGTTTCCGAGGCTTTTTCTACCTGGGCGGCATATTTCACCAGCCGCCACCAGCGCACGAGCTCATACACGTTTTCCGCGATGAACGCACGGTCGCGCGCGCCCCACTTTTTATTGGATTTGAGGAGCTGCTCCACCACGCGGTCGGCCTGACGGTTTTTGACAAAAATATCCTGCAATGCCTCAGCCGTGGCCGCAACGAGTCCTTTATATAGTTTCAAAACTTTTTTTCCAGGTAAAACACGGGACAAAATTGGCGACTGATCGGCAACAATGCAAAATCCGCTAATAAATGTTCTGCGGCAGGTACACTTCGAAATTGGTCCCGATGCCCGGCTCGGAAGTGATGTTGATCCGCCCGGCAAGGCTGTCCACCAGATGCTTCACCAGCGCCAGCCCGAACCCGAAGCCCTGCTCCCCGCCCGTACCGTCCGTGGACGAGGCATTACCCAGCAATATGGCCTGAATACTCTCGTCACCAATGCCAATGCCGGTATCCCGCACCGAAATGTGCAGCACAGGCCGGGCCGGGTCGATCAGCAAATGCAGGTCCACCGTCACCGCGCCTCCCGGCGGCGTAAATTTCATGGCGTTGGAAATGAGGTTACCTGTGATTTGCAGGAGTTTGCTTTTGGAAAAATGAATATTCTCGGTCAATGGGCTGGTATGCACCTCGAAACGAATGTCCTTGTGCTTCGCCTGAGGCCCGTAAAGCTTCTCTATTTTATCCTTGAAAATGGTCAGTGTGAAGCCCTGCGCGATCCACACCTTCTGCGAATCCGGGGTTTTGGGAGAATCGTTGTGTGATTCGAGGATCTCCTCAGCCAGATCGAGGATGGAATTGCCGCTTTTGTGGATGAGGTTGATGAATTCAAGCACTTCGTCCATGCGATTGTCCTCTCCCTGATCACGGATGATCTGTGCGAGGCCAACGATGCCGCCCAACGGCCCGCGTATGTCATGCGCAACCTTCTTCTGGGTCTGGCGCGCTTCCAGCAGCTTTCTTTTCAGGTTTTCGAGCACTTTATGCGTTTTCAATCGCGAGACGATTTCGTTCGCAATGATTTTCAGTAGTTCGATCTTCTCGGGTTCCAGCGTTTTACATTCCTGATCAAGCACGCACAATGCACCTATCTGCAGGCCATCGCTCGTTTTGAGTGGGATTCCATAGTAATATTTCACGCGGGGTTCCCCTTTAACGTACCCTTTATCCTTGAAACGTTCGTCGAGGCTGAGGTCGCCTACTTCAAAATGGTCCGTTTCCATGATGGTGTACTGGCAAACGGAATCTTCGCGCAGCATCTGGTCGATGTCGAACCCGTAGTTCGAAATCGTCCATTGCGTAAGCGAATCGATCAGGTTAACGAGGGAAATCCTTGTCCCGGTGACCTTCGCGGCCAGCTTGGCGAGGTCCTGAAAAGTGACCTGATGGTCGGAATAATCAATATCCAGTTCCGAAAGGCTCAGCAGACGCTCCATTTCATTATCGGGAACGGGTGCTTTGATGATACTCATGATGCAGCTATTTATCTGGAATGCTCAAAAAAACGATTAAAAAAGACAACTAATTCTATAAAAAACAATTCCAGCCGATCAAATTCTACACGGAACAGAAAGAAAAATGTAACCCATTAAATACTACGCCGTAATGGAAGGGGCCCGGAACACATTTTGCTATAAAAATACCGCACAAAAGGTTCCGCGATAACGTCCGCGGGACAGCGCAATCCTTTCCGATATGCGTTCTTGGAAAAGTTCTGTTTTTGTAATTTCAATAACAGTCGTATATTGTCACACCAACAATCGATTAAGATAGGATTTTAACTGGTGATGGGCAAGCGGGGAGAGCGATTAACAGTGTTAAATACGAAATCTATCATTGTTAGATAAAAGACCGTCGTTAAAAACAAGCGAATTAGAGCCAAATTTGGCGATTCGATATTTGCAATGGTTAACAGAGTAAAGTTTTAGACAAATTTAAATTGCACATTTTTAAGGGCTTCAAAATCTGACAGTCTAACCCGAAGCCAGTTATCAGAATGTTAAAAATACTTTTTACTATATTTTTTTTCGTAAACTTCCTGCCCGCCGAATCGCAGATTATCGTGGCGGACAGGATCGTCGGCGAGTGGGTGAATGAAGAGAAAGACACCCGCATCGAAATTTACAAAAACGGGGAGGAGTATTTCGGTCGCTTGGTGTGGGCCGAAGACCTTTTCGAAGCTGACGGAAAAACCTCACGCAAAGACGCGCGTAACTCCAACGAGAAGCTGCGGGGCCGCAACCTTCTTCACGCCAACCTGCTAAACAACTTCGTCTTTAGCGAAGATATCTGGGACGATGGAAAAATGTATGACCCCAAGAGCGGGAAGACGTACAATTGCCTGATCCGGCTTCGCAAGGAGAAGATGGAAGTCCGCAGCTATGTAGGCATCCCGCTGTTAGGCCGGAGTACCTACTGGGACCGCGTTCCCTGACCTCCCCTACCCGTCGCCTGAACGTTACTATCCCCCGGGAAAGGCCATTTGATGCCCTGGCGTGAATAGAAACCAGGTATGCCGTGTTATGCTTCAAATCACTCTTGATCTTATGAAGCATTTCAAACTGGGTATTCTCGACCAATCCGTCGTCCGGCACGGATCGGATGTGCGGGAGGCCATTCAGGAAACCATTACCACGGCAAAACTCGCCGAAGAGCTCGGTTACAGCCGTTTCTGGGTTTCCGAACATCATAATTCAACGTTTATCGCAGGCTCTGCGCCGGAAGTCCTGATGGTCAAACTGGCCGGTGTAACGAGCCATATCCGCGTGGGTTCAGGCGGTATCATGCTACCTAATCACAGCGCATTGAAGGTGGCTGAAAATTTCCGAATGCTCGAAACGCTGTATCCCGGCCGCATCGACCTCGGCATGGGCCGCGCACCCGGCACCGACCGCGTTACCTCTTCGCTGCTGAACCCGTCCAATGATTTCAGTGAAAGCAGCTATCTCCGCCAGCTCGAACATTTGCAGCATTTTTTCCGCGATACGGCCGGCACGGAGCGCGGTTTTATTTATGCCACGCCGCAATCGCAAACGATCCCCGAGCAATGGATACTGAGTTCCAGCGGGGGCAGCAGCAAGATCGCCGCCCGCTTCGGCATGGGCCTGGCCGTGGCGAAATTCATCAACGGCTTTGTGAAGCCGGATGTGGTGGAAGAATATAAACGCCATTTCCGTCCATCGGACCAGCTGGAAAAGCCGAAGGTGATCATTGCTGCATTCACACTATGTGCCGAAACCGAGGAAGAAGCGGCATTAATGCGCAAAATGATGGATTATGTGCTCGTAGAATTCGAGCGCGGTAAATTCGGGCCGTTTCCTGACCCGGAAACCGTGCGGAAATACCAGTTCAATTCCGGCGAGCTGGAACGCATCCGGTACAACAGCGGGCGCATCGTTTCGGGTACGCCGGACTCGGTGAAAGAGCAACTGACCCGCCTGGCGACGGAATTCGAAGCCGACGAGGTGATGATCTCGACCATGGCCGACACCTTCGGGAACCGTGTCAAATCGTTCGAACTCATTTCCGGGGCATTTAATTTGAGAGAACCGGTTCTTTAACCTTAATTTGTGCCGGACATTCCTTCACCGACACCCATGAACCGTTTCGACCGCATTACAGCTATCCTGATCCAGCTTCAATCCCGCAAAATTGTCAAGGCACAGGACCTGGCGGAACGTTTCGAGATCAGTTTGAGGACGGTGTACCGCGACATTAATTCACTTGCGGAAGCAGGCGTACCCATTATCGGCGAGGCAGGCGTGGGCTATTCCATTATGGACGGCTACCGCCTGCCTCCCGTCATGTTTACGAAGGAAGAGGCGCGTACATTCATTACCGCCGAAAAACTAATGGAGAAATTCACTGATCTTTCGACACAGTCGCATTATCAATCGGCAATGTACAAGATCAAGGCGGTATTGAGAAGTACGGAAAAATCGATGGTGGAGAACCTGGAAAACCATATCGAGGTACGGCACCGTCCGGGGGCATTTCACCAGCCCAACAGCAATACGCTCGATATTTTGCTTAAAAGCATTTCCGAACGGAAAATAGCCAAAATCCTCTACGTAGCACTGAGCGCCGAACAGCCGGGAGAAAGGGTGATCGAGCCGGTGGGCGTTTACCACGAAAACAACTATTGGTACACCATCGCATTCTGCCATCTGCGAAACGATTACCGCAATTTTCGCTCCGACCGCATCCTCCAATGCGACATTACCGACCGGCCGTTTGTACACCAGCATGGGTCGCTCAAAGATTTCATGCACGACAGCTGGGAGAATGAAAACATGCGGCTCGTGCGCATACATGTGAGCAAGCGTGCGGCGCGCTACATGCGCGAGCAGCGGAGCTACTACGGGTTCGCTTCCGAGGTCGAAAAAGAAGATTGCATTGAAATGACATTCCTCAGCCCTTCGCTCGACTGGTTTGCGCGGTGGTATATGATGATGGCACCGGAAGCCCGGATCCTGGAACCGGAAGCGCTCAAAACGATTGTCAGGGGCCTCACCGAAAAAATTACCGAAAATTTAGGCCTTTGATTTTCCTGCTGACACAGGGTTGTCACAACCCTATCTTTTCTTTGTATTGTACCTAAACAAAGAAGCTATGTCAACGATAATTGAAATTCCGACCGCAGAAAAAAGTCTGGCTTACGCGATGAAAAATTTCGCTGATTACAACCATTGGGCCAACTGCACTTTGATCAACTGGCTTCGCACCAAACCGGCCGAAATCCTCGAAATTGAGTTAAAATCGAGCTTTTCGACGATTCGTCTCACACTCATTCACATACTTGAAACACAGCGCTACTGGCTCTCGGTCATCGATCCGACCAGCCATTATACCGGCCAGGATTTCGACGGAGACCTTGAAGCGACCTTTGATGCGCTTATGGCGCAATCTCAGGAGCTTGCGGAATACATTGAAAGCCTTTCGACCGAACAAATCCAGCGTGAGACGCTCGTCGAAAGCCAGTGGTTCCAAAGCAACTTTCCGAACTTCGAATATATTATGCACGTCGTAAACCACACGACTTACCATCGCGGGCAGATCATCACGATGGGCCGCAACCTCGGATTCACCGACGCACCCATGACCGATTACAACTTTTACAATGTCATGGCTAAATAAGTTGGCAACCGGTGAAACCTGTCCGGCCCTGTTTTTGTAATGTCTGGTATGAAACGCATGCACCTTCTGGGGATCTCGGGCAGCCTCCGTGCCGACTCCACCAATACCATCATCCTAAAAACCCTGGGAAGCCTGTTGCCTCCCGACATCACCTTTGAAATTTTCGAAGGCCTGGACGGAATCCCACATTTTAGTCCCGGACTGGATAGTCCCCGACTGGATAGTCCCGGATTGGATAGTCCCCGACTGGATAGTCCCGGGCTCACGGACACCGATGCCGTCACGCGTTTCAAGACTGCCATTGCACAGGCTGACGCCGTGGTGATATGCACGCCGGAATATGCATTCGGCGTGCCGGGTACCCTCAAAAATGCCCTCGACTGGACTGTCGGCACGGGAGAATTCAATGACAAACCCGTGTCGGTTATCAGTGCGTCGCCGCTCAATTCCGGCGGTAGCAATGCATTGGCGTCCCTCCTGCTCACCCTCACGGCACTGGGTACCCAAAAAAACGAAGCCTCTGCCCTGTCCATTCCGAATGTCAAGGGAAAGATCGAGAATGGGCGCGTCACGGATGCACATACGCTCCACGAGCTCAGGGCGCAATGCACGAATCTGCTGGGCCTGATCGGGAGCTAAACGGCTTCTCTACAAAATCCAATTTATTATCCGGCAAGCAAAAGACTATAAGTTTTGTAGAGTAAAATCATTTAGTTTGATACATTTGGGCTTTATCCACCTTAAACGTTCTAACCAAATGAAATTTGAAACCTTGCAGCTCCACGCCGGCCAGCAGCCCGATCCAGTGACCAATTCGCGGGCTGTGCCTTTGTACCAAACCACTTCCTACGTTTTCAATAACGCCGAGCACGCTGCTAACCTGTTCGCATTGAAGGAGTTCGGCAACATATATTCCCGTATCATGAACCCGACCAACGACGTTTTCGAGAAACGCGTGGCGGCATTGGAAGGCGGCGTAGCGGCACTGGCGACGGGCTCCGGGCATTCGGCGCAGTTCCTGGCAATCAACAACATCACCACCGTGGGCGACAATTTCGTGACCACTTCGTTCCTGTACGGCGGTTCGCATAACCAGTTCAAAAATTCTTTCAGAAATATCGGCGTAGAAGCCCGTTTCGCCGATGGCGACGATGTGAGCAGCTTCGAAAAGCTGATCGACGATAAGACGAAATTCATTTACCTCGAAACAATCGGTAACCCAAGCTATTCCGTGCCCGATTTTGAGGCATTCTCCGCGCTTGCGAACAAATATGACCTCCCGTTGATCGTCGACAACACATTCGGTGCGGCAGGGGCGATTTTTCAGCCGATCAAATACGGCGCGCATGTGGTGGTGCAATCGGCTACGAAATGGATCGGCGGGCATGGCACGTCGATCGGCGGCGTGATCGTCGATGCGGGTACCTACAACTGGGGCAACGGCAAATTCCCGCAGTTTACCGAGCCTTCGCCGAGTTACCACGGCCTCGTTCTGAACGACGTTTTCGGCGTTGGCGGGCCATTCGGCAACATCCAGTTCATCATCCGCGCCCGTGTGGAAGGCCTGCGCGACTGGGGCCCTGCGCTTTCACCTTTCAACTCATTCCTCTTCCTGCAAGGACTCGAAACGCTGACATTACGCGTAGAACGCATTGCCGAAAATGCGTTGAAGCTCGCCCAATGGCTCGAAAAACATCCGAAAGTAGAGAGCGTGAACTACATCGGTCTGGAAGGCAACAAATACCACCAGCTCGCTAAAAAATACCTTACGCGCGGTTTCGGAGGTGTTTTATCATTCTCATTGAAAGGCGACAAGAAAACCGCAGAGAACCTGGTCGACAACCTGAAACTGATCAGCAACCTCGCCAACGTAGGCGACGCCAAAACCCTGATCATCCACCCGGCATCGACCACCCACTCGCAGCTATCCGACGAAGAGCAGCTTTCCGCCGGCGTACTGCCGACGCAGCTGCGCATTTCCGTCGGTATCGAGCACATTGACGATATCATCGGGGACATCGAGCAGGCGATCGGATAGGTTTAATATTGAATGACCCGCCGTGGAACGGGAATGATTGACTGACCGAATATTTTATTCAATCAGTCAATCATTCGGCCATTCATTCATTCAGAAAAGCGTCATTCCTACTCGCTAATCCCTTCCAGCGCGAACATGAACGCGAACTGCAAAGCAATCTCTTTGAGATAGTCAAACCGTCCCGAGGCGCCGCCGTGGCCGGCTTCCATGTTTGTTTTCAATAGCAGCACATTGTTATCGGTTTTATGCGTGCGGAGGCGCGCAACCCATTTGGCGGGCTCGAAATATTGCACCTGGCTGTCGTGCAATCCGGTGGTTACGAGCATGTTGGGATATGCTTTTTTCTCAACGTTATCGTACGGCGAGTAGGACTTCATATAGTCGTACGAGTCCTTGTTTTTCGGGTTACCCCATTCGTCGAACTCGTTGGTAGTCAACGGGATGCTTTCGTCAAGCATGGTCGTGACCACATCTACGAACGGCACGTCGGCGATAATGCCGCGCCAGAGATCGGGGCGCAGGTTGCTGATAGCTCCCATGAGGAGGCCGCCGGCGCTACCGCCTTCCGCGAACAAATGCGCTTTGGAAGTATAGTTTTCCTTAATGAGGTGTTCCGCACAGTCGATAAAATCATTGAACGTGTTCTTCTTTTTGAACATCTTGCCGTCCTCGTACCACTGACGGCCCATTTCCTGCCCGCCTCGTATGTGTGCGAGCGCATAGATGAACCCGCGGTTGAGCAGGCTCAGGCGTGTGCTGCTGAATGCGGCGTCCATGCTGTTGCCGTACGAGCCGTAAGCGTACAGCAGCAGCGGCGTATCGGCGCTTTTGGGGGTTCCCTTTTTATAAACCACCGAAATGGGCACCTTCACGCCGTCGCGCACGGTCGCGTACAAACGTTCCGTTACATATTCTTCCGGATTGTAGCCGCCCACCACTTCCTGGCGCTTTTTCAGTTCCTTCGCCCGGCTGTCCATGTCATAATCATACACCGAGCTCGGCGTCGTCAGCGACGTGTAAATGTAGCGGAGGTTGGCGCTGTTGTATTCGGGATTGGAACCCGCGTAAGCCGTGTAAGCTGGCTCCCCGAAATCGACGTAGTGTTCGGCATTACTGTTGATATTGCGGATTCTGAGCTGCAAAAGTCCGTTTTTTCGCTCGGTAATGACGAGATAGTCCTTAAAAACATCGATGCCTTCCAGCAGCACGTCGGCCCGGTTCGGGATCACTTCTTTCCAGTTTTCGACACCCGTTTTGTTGACCGGCGTTTCCATCAACCGGAAATTCAATGCGTCTTTATTGGTCACAATCAGGAACTTATCACCCTGATGGTCCACATCGTACAGCACGTCCTTCATCCGGGGCTGAAACACCTCGAACTTGCCTTCGGGCTTATCGGCATCGAGGATCAGGTACTCCGACGACATCGTGGCCGACGAAGCGATCACAATGTATTTTTCCGACTTCGTTTTGCCTACGCCTATATAGTTACTCTTGTCCTTCTCATTGTACACCACGACGTCCTTTTTCGCGTCCGCGCCCAGCGTATGGCGCTTGATCTTCTCGCTCAGGAGCGTTTTCGGATTGGTAGCCGTGTAAAACAGCGTTTTGTTATCATTTCCCCATTCCGAACCGCCGCTCGTCGGGTAAATTTTGTCGGCATAATGCTCGCCGGTTTCCAGGTTCTTCACATACAATGTATACTGCCGTCTCGAAACCGTGTCCACGCCGTAAGCCAGCAGCTTGTTATCCGGACTAACATTGAAACCGGCCGCAGAATAATACGAATGCCCCTCAGCCATTTTATCGACGTCGAGCAGGATCTCCTCTTTCGCTTCGAGCGTCCCCTTTTTGCGGCAATATTTGAAATACTGTTCCCCTTCCTCGCTGCGGGTGTAATACCAATACCCATTGCTGAACACCGGCACCGACTCGTCCTTTTCCTTGATGCGTCCCTTCATTTCCGCGAACAGCGACTCCTGAAATTTCGCGGTACCGGCCATCATGGTATCCGTGTACGCGTTTTCGGCTTTGAGGTACTCCACCACTTTATCGCTATCAGGACCTTCCCGGAAGAAGTCGGCCATCCAGTAGTATTCATCGTTCCGGTGGTCGCCATGCATTCCGGTTTCATGGTTTTTCTGCTCTGCTACGGGCGGTGTGGCGCCCGGCCATTGATATACTTGTTTCACGGGTTTATTTTGGTTACACGAAAAAATGACAACAGTTAAAAGTAAGCAAATAATTCTCATAGGCGAAGGCAGGTTTAAATACAATTGATATTCAAGCAGTTAATATATTTTTACTTTTCATTAGGTAAATACTTCTGGTATTTCAAAAAATACAATAAGTTAAATTCATAACATTCTTTAAATACTTTCTATGCGTATCATAAGTATTAGCCATTTAATACTTATCGATTCATTTTAAGCTTATTAAAAGCGGCTACCTGATAATACTATTCTTACATTATATTACAATCAAAAGAATTAGACTTTTTATACTTACAATACATTTAATAAGTATAAAAAGCACTATCCGGCTGGTACATCTCTCTTAAATCTACAAAAAACCTCCGGCAATCCTTTTCCGTCGTGGTACTTGCATTATATTTGAGTTTCGATCATAAACTTACCTCATGGAAAAACCCGTTCACAAGCTGTTCCTGCTGGACGCTATGGCCTTGATTTACAGGGCACATTTCGCGTTCATCAAGGCGCCACGCATCACTTCAAAAGGACTGAATACCAGTGCCGTTTTCGGCTTCACCAACACACTGCTCGAAGTACTCCAGAAAGAAAAACCCACCCATATCGGCGTTGCATTCGACACCGCCGCGCCTACATTCCGCCACGTGCAGTTTGAGGCATACAAGGCGCAACGAGAAGCTCAGCCTGAGGACATTACCGTTGCAATCCCACTTGTAAAACGCCTGCTGAGGGGCATGTGCATTCCCATTCTGGAGCTGGACGGGTACGAAGCCGATGACATCATCGGTACCATCGCCAAAGAAGCGTCGCGGGAGGGTTTTGAGGTATTTATGATGACCCCCGACAAGGATTACGGGCAGCTGGTCGAACAATATGTGCATATATACAAGCCTGCATTCCTCGGCAAGGGCGCTGAAGTGCTGGGCGTCCAGGAGATCCTCGATCGCTGGCAGATCCAGCGTATCGACCAGGTTATCGACATTCTCGGACTGATGGGCGATGCCGTCGATAACATTCCCGGCATTCCCGGCGTGGGCGAAAAAACGGCCCAGAAACTGATCCAGGAATATGATACGATCGAAAACCTGATCACGCACGCCGATGAAATCAAAGGCAAACTCGGTGAAAAAGTGCGCGAGAACTTCGACAAGGCGATATTGAGCAAGCAACTTGCAACGATCGATTGCAAGGTGCCGGTACCATTCGATGCCGAAGATCTCACGATTTGTGCCCCCAATGCCGAGCTGATCGCCGAGCTGTTCGATGAACTGGAATTCAAAACGCTTAAAACGCGTATTCTGGGCGGTTCGCCAGGCGGGTCCACCGGCACCCCGGCACCTGCCGCACGGTCCAACGGGACCGCCGCTCCGCGCAAAAGCGCCCAGGGACAGCTGGATATTTTCGGTAATCCTACGGGAGAGATCGGCCAGCAACCGGCGGTGATCAGCGGCGACCTTACAGACGGCGAATTGACCGAGGAAACCGGCGAGCTCCGCATCCCGACTTCCAAACGAACGATCGACAATACTTTCCACCGGTACCATACCGTGGACACGCCGGAGCTCATGACGAGCCTCGCGCATTACCTGGGGTTGCAGGATGCATTTTGTTTCGACACGGAAACGACCTCGCTCGACACGACCGAAGCCGAACTCGTAGGGCTGTCGTTCTCCTACCTCGCCGGCGAGGCATTTTACATTCCCGTCCCGCCCGACCGGGAAAAAGCCCAGGAGATCGTGGAGCATTTCCGCGCGGTTTTTGAGAATGAAAACATTGAAAAAATCGGTCAGAATATCAAGTATGACCTGCTGATATTGAAAAACTACGGCATCGAGGTCCACGGGAAACTGAGCGACACGATGCTCGCGCATTACCTGCTCGAACCCGACAAACGCCACGGAATGGACATCCTGGCCGCGTCCTACCTGAACTACGAACCGGTGTCGATCACGGCGCTGATCGGTAAAAAGGGTGGAAAACAGGGCAATATGCGCGATGTGGCCATTCCCGAGATTACGCAATATGCAGGTGAGGACGCCGATATCACATTTCAGCTGAATACGATTTTCAGCCGCGAGCTGCCGAAGGTGAATGCGGCGAAGCTCTTCCACGAGGTGGAAATGCCGTTGACCAAAGTACTCGCGTCGATGGAAAACACCGGTGTGCGGCTGGATATCAATGCATTGAAGGAAATGTCGGCCGTGCTGGAATCCGATCTTCGCCAGACCGAATCGGAGATTTACGAGGCGGCGGGCCAGTCGTTCAACATCAGCTCGCCCAAGCAGCTCGGGGAAATCCTTTTCGAGAAAATGAAGCTGATCGAAAAGCCGAAAAAGACAAAAACCGGGCAATATGCGACAGGAGAAGAAATCCTTTCCGACCTGGAAGCCAACCACCTCATTGCCCGTAAAATATTGGATTACCGCGAGTTGCAGAAACTCAAATCGACGTACGTGGATGCATTGCCGACCATGGTGAGCAGCCGCACGGGCCGCATCCACACCTCTTATAACCAGGCTGTTGCGGCTACGGGGCGCCTCAGTTCCACCAATCCGAACCTGCAAAACATCCCGATCCGCACGCCGCGCGGCCGCGAGATCCGTAAGGCATTCGTGCCGGATAATGGCGATTTCCAGATCCTTTCGGCGGATTACTCGCAGATCGAGCTCCGCATTATGGCGGCATTCAGCGGCGACGCGAGTATGACCGAGGCATTCAACCAGGGCCGCGACATTCACGCCACGACAGCGAGCAAAGTGTTTTCCGTGCCATTGGAAGAAGTAACCTCCGACATGCGTAGAAAGTCCAAAATGGTCAATTTCGGGATCATTTATGGCATTTCGGCATTCGGCCTCGCACAGCGCCTGGGCATTCCGCGCGGCGAGGCGAGCGAGATTATCCGCGCCTATTTCGAGGAATTTCCGGCCGTGAAAGGTTATATGGACAAAGTCGTGAATAACGCCCGGGAACGGGAATATGTGGAAACGATCCTGGGCCGGCGTCGCTACCTGCCCGATATCAACTCCCGCAACCAGACCAACCGGGGCTATGCGGAACGAAACGCCATCAATGCCCCGATACAAGGCTCGGCGGCCGATATGATCAAGGTCGCGATGATCAATATCCACGATTTCATGGCCCAGGAAAAGCTCAAATCACGCATGATCCTGCAAGTGCATGACGAATTGGTCTTCGACGCGCATTATAGCGAAATCGACCTCCTCAAAGAAAAAGTGGACGAACTGATGCGCAATGCGATCCCGATGGCAGTGAAAATGGAAACAGGGATCGGCGTCGGCGCTAACTGGCTGGAAGCGCATTGATTTTTTGGGAGGAAAAATGGGGAACATTTGGTCAGTGTGGTCAGGCGTAGTCAGGTGTTGTGTAATTGTAATTGCTTGGTATCACACAAAACCTGACCACACATGACCAAATCTGACTAAACCTGTCATCTCCCTCCTATTTTGCCACCCAGGTGCGGGTATTCAGATCATCCGTTCCCTGACGTTTGACCGCCTCTTCGCGGTTGGCGCCGTTGAGCGATTGCTCCGAGAGCGGGTAAATGAAGCGTACCGGTACGCGGTTCTGGTTGAGGTTGTCGGGTCCGGGTTTGATTTCCGGCATGCCCGTGCGGCGCCAGTCGAACCACGCTTCCAGGCCGTTGAAATAGAATGCTACCCATTTCTGCAACGCGATTTTCGCGAATTTCTCCGCGCTTGTACCTGTGTAAGCGACGGCGGCTTGCGTATAGTACGAAGCGTCCGGCGTGACATTAATGCCGTAGGAAGCCGGCACTACGCTTTTCCAGTACTCGAAGTTGCTCTGGATGCCTTTGGTATAATAACCTTCCGCCGTTCCTGCCGTAATCCAGCCTTTCTCGCGGGCTTCGGCCAGGATAAACTGCAATTCGGAATAGTTCATCAGGATCCCGCGTGGTGCGGAAGGGTCCGGCGGCGCCTGGCCGGGATCGTTGCACACGAGGCACGCGAACGTGTACCCCACACGCGAAACACCCTGAGGCCCACCATTATAGTTCAATGCGGGCACGTCGCCCAAGCCGTTCGGAACACCTTCGATCACCGGCTTACCGGCCGTTACGGAAGATTGCGACGGACGGCCGAATACTGCCAGACGCGGGTCCTTCAACGCCGTAAGGCGGTCGCTGAGCGTCTTGCTCACCCGGAATTCGTCGAACGAGCCCACACGCGAATCGTACATTCTCCACTGATTAGGCGCCGCTGCGAGGTATTTCAGTTCCGCATTGTCCTGATTGCCCTCGAAAATCGGGTTTTTAGCAGGATCTCCCACGATCGCCTGCAATTCGGCTTTCACGTCTTTTTGCTTTGAAATACGCATTAAATAACGCAGACGCAGTGAATTCGCTAACTTTCTCCATTTGATGATCGACCCGGAGCCGCCGCCGAAAAGGATGTCGCCGGAAACCGCCGTGGTGCTGGTGGCGAGGATATTGTTCGCCGTGCTGAGATCGGCCAGGATACCTGCATAAACGCTTTCCTGGGTGTCGTATTTGGGCAAATACACGCCGTCGGTTTTGCCTTTGGTCGCCTCCGTGTACGGAATATCGCCGTATGCATCCGTCGCAAGCGCAAACATCCACGATTTCAGGATCAGCGCGATGCCCTTGTACGCATTGGCGTCATCGGTACCGACCTGGTCCATGATGTTTTTGATATTACGCATATTCCCATACACATTGTCCCAGATCCCGTTTTGCTGGCCCCACAGGTAGCGGTCCTCGTTCACGAACTGGATCTTCGCGTGGTGCTGCACCACGATGTTGCCGATCCCCCAGGCGTCGCTCACCTGGCTGTTGATCATATTCCGGATCACGCCGGACAGCAGCAGGTCGGGCGTGACATTGTTCGGCACGTTGTCGTTGGTATTTACTTCCTCAAAGTCGTTGGTACACGAGCCCGCCGAGAGTGTCAGCGCGGCCATGATATATATCGGAATTAGCTTTTTCATTGTTTTCCTCTTGAAATGTTACAGTTTGAAACTCACGTTGAAACCATAGCTGCGGCTCGAAGGGATCGACATATACTCGATACCCGGCAATGCGGTACCGCCGTTGTAAGCCATTGTTTCAGGGTCTACATGCGGTACTTTCGACCACAGCGCCAGGTTACGTCCCACGAACGAAACGGTGATGTTTTTGATCGGTGAGCGGCCCAGCAGGCGGTTCGGGATCGAATAGCCCAGCTGCACCTCGCGAAGCTTCACGAACGACGCGTCGTACATCACGCCTTCGGCAATGTTACGGCCGCCGGTGTAGGCGGTATGCCATGCGCGGGCCGCCAGCTTCACTTCGTTTTTGCTGAAAGTACCGTCGGCATTCTGCACCACGCCGTCGCCGATGACGCCATTGCCGGCTTTGCTCAGGTCGTAGCCGTCTGCACGTCCTTCGAGGGTTTCCTTGATGATACCACCCTCGCGACCAACCGTTTGTGTATGCGAATACAACTTGCCCCCGTGGCGTACGTCGAACAGGAAGCTGAGTTTCAAACTCTTGTAGTTGAACTGGTTGGAAATACCGGCGAGCCAGTCGGGATTGTAGTTGCCCATTTTCTGCACGTTGGTTGTAGGCACCGGGCGACCGTCCTTGTACACGATCTGGCCCACATTCTGGCCGGTAGCGTCGTAGTAAGGGGCCGATGAATTGGTGTTCTGCACGCGTGCGAAAGCGATCCCGTACATGTCACCCATGCGCTCGCCGACCCGGGCCTCGATGCTCACCCCTTTGCTCGCCATTACGAAATTGGTAATGCCGTCCGACAGTTCGAGTACCTTGCTGCGGTTGGCCGAGAAGTTGATACCGATATTCCATTTGAAATCATTGATCTCTACCGGCGTTACATTCAGCATCGTTTCAAAGCCCCAGTTTTTGATCTCACCCGCATTGAAAAAACGGCCATTATAGCCCGTAGTAAGCGAAAGCGGGATTTGCAGGATCTGGTTCTTGGTTTTGCTTTGATAGAATGTAAAATCCAGTCCTACGCGGTTTTTGAAAAAACGGACGTCCGCGCCGAGCTCGTAAGCCGTACTGATCTCCGGTTTCAGGTTCAGGTTCGCCAGACGGTCTGTTTCACCGTAAATCTGCGACGAGCCGTAAGGCGTACTCGGGTTGAATGCCTGGGTGAATGTGAACGGGTCGGTATCGTTACCCACCTGCGCGAAGCTGGCGCGGAGTTTGGCAAAGGAAATCACTTCCGGCAGCTTAGTCATATCGCTCAAAACAGCGCTCAGAGCAACCGATGGATAAAAATACGAGTTGTTCTCGGTACCGAACGCTTTCAGCGCCGTGGGGAGCGTCAATGCGCTGCTCCAGTCGTTGCGTGCCGTGACGTCGAGGAACAGGTAATTGCGGAACGACACCGATGCCGAACCGTACAAGCTGTTGATCCGCTTGCCGACCTTGCTTTGCGATGCGACCAGCTGAATGCGCGAGTTGGTGAGGTTGTAAATGCCCGGCAGGTTGAGCTGGCCCGCATTTTCCTCGTCGTAGATCGAGCTCTGGCGGTTCTGGTTACCACCGAATGTCGCAGATACATTGATATCCTTGCTGACATCCTTGTTGAAAGACAACAGGAAATCGCTGTTACGCTCCTCGGTATTCACTTTCACCTCGCGGTACTGGCCGAACGGGAAGCGCTGCGTGCTGAATGCACGGCGGTATTCGCGGCGCTCGTTGCCCCAGTCGGTAGCCGTACGCAATTGCAGGCTGAGCCAGTCGGTGAAATCGTATTTCAGGATCACGTTACCGATAATGCGGTTCACTTCCTGGCCGTTGGTGTTTTCGTAAACGGTGAGGTAAGGGTTATCGTGGTAGTTGTAGTTCCAGCTGAACTGGCGCTGATCTTCCAGACCGTTCATCCATAAACGTTCCATATCCGACACCTTCACCGAGCGCGGCAGCCAGCAGTTGAAGAGGTACATAATACTCTCCGTACCGTAGCTGATCGAAGGGCGGTTCCCGCTCGAACTCTTGATATAGCTCACGAATGTTTTGGCAGATAGCTTCTTGGTAAGGTTGTAACCTGCACTCAACGAGGTGGTATGGCGTTTCAGGTCGGTGTTCGGCACGATACCCGTCTGGTCGAGGTTGGTGTACGACAACCGGAAATTACCCTGGTCGTTGTTGCCGATCAGCGCGATGTTGTTCGTCAATGTACGGCCTGTGCGGAGGAAGTTTTTCAAACCGTCCACGTCTGCTACCCAGGGCGTTGCGGTGATCACGCTTCCGGCGGGCGCATTCAGGTCGCCACCGAGGAATGGAATGGCCTGGCCGTTCAATGTCCGCGGCGAATTGTACTGCGGGTAGCTCTGGCCTTTGAATTCCGGCCCCCAGCCTTCGTCGGTACCGTCGGTAAGGCCTCCGCCGGCGCCGTTCACGAATGCGAAATCGCCGCCGTTACCATTACCCTGCCCGTATTTGTTCTGATATTCGGGCAGTTTCAATGCGCGCTCGAACGTAGTGTTGCTGTTCACCTCTACGCCGATGCCCTTGTTGCCTTTCCCCGACTTGGTGGTGATCAGGATCACCCCGTTGGCCGCTCTTGAACCGTACAAGGCCGCAGCGGCAGGTCCTTTCAGCACGCTCATTGTTTCCACGTCGTCGGGGTTGATGAAGCTTGCGCCATTCCCGAAATCGACTTCGAGGTTATTCTGGCCCGAACCGCCCGTGATAGAATTGCTGATAGGCACCCCGTCGATCACGTACAGCGGCTGGTTTTTGTTCAAATCCACCGACCGTTCCCCACGGATCGTCACCCGCGCAGAACCGCCGATCCCCGACGGGCTTCCTACAACCGTCACACCGGCAACCTTACCGGCCAACTGGTTGACAATGTTGGTTTCACGGGCCGTCACGATGCTTTCGCCTTTCAGCTCCTGCACAGCGTACCCGAGTTTGCGGACATCCTTTTTGATACCCAACGCCGTCACGACTACTTCCTGCAATTGTTTCTGGTCTGCGAAAAGTACTACATCGGCCACGGCGCGGCCACCTACGGTCACTTCGTGGGTAACATACCCCAGGAACGAAAATGTGAGTACGGAGCTGGCGCCTTTGACGCTGATCTGGTACTTGCCGTTCGAATCGGTGACGGTTCCGTTGTTGCTGCCTTTTTCGATCACGCTCACGCCCGCGAGCGGAAGCTTGTCGTCGTCAGATATTACCTGCCCGGTAACCACCGACTGTGCGATGCCTGCATGCGAGTACATCAGGCCCGTGAGCGCCATGCCTGCGCACGCGCCGCTTCTGAAAATACTCAGCCGGAAGCATAAGTAAACTTGTTTGATCATGAGCACTTAGGTTTTTTAGGTGAGAAAAGAATGGTATGGGCACAACCGCCCGGCAAAACGCAAAAATCCGCTTTAATACAGTCTATTATGTTAAATATTTATTAACATAATATAAACAAATCCGGCCGGGACCGGCGGCACGTCAGGCTGTAAACGATTACTGATAAATGCTGAAAATCTCACTAACTCATGCACGAACAACTACTTCTATCTGAATGCTACCGGTGGTCACGGGAAATAGTGTTCGCTTAAATTTACAAAATAGGATTCATCCTTGTTAAACTTTTGACAAGCAATCTCCGCAGTTCAAAAATTTCATACTATTTCCGGATATAATAGTAAAAAAAATGCCGAACTTCGCTTTTTAATTGTAAACAATACACTTAATCGATTCCAATGCGTCAATTGTTCCAGACAGTCTCCCTCCTTCTACTGGCCAGCCCGGTAGCGGTGATGGGCCAGACAGCGAAGGGAAACTATTCTTCTCTTTCCCTCAAAGACCTCAGCGCCTTCGAAAGCGCGGCCCCCAACTGGTCGATACAAGGTGGCATCAGCATACTTCCTTCCGGCACTGCGAAGCCTAAAATATCGGCCGGCGAAGGCGTACTGATCGGAAGCCCCGGAACTGTGCTGACCACCAAACTGAAAGCAAGCGATCTCCGGCTTTCCCTTGAATTCAACGTTTCGCCGGGTGCCGAAGGCTACATTATCCTTCCCGGCGGACAGAAGGTCAAGATTTCCGACAGCAGCAAACAAAAAGTGGCCGACGCTTCCACTTCAGGTTATATCGGCCAGTTCCCGACGCAGAATGCCGCCAAGTCGGCCGGCCTGTGGCAAACGCTCGAACTTTCCTATGACGCATCCGTTCAGAACGTTCCCAACTCCGCGAAACTGAATACCCTTTCGCTCAATGGCGTGACGGTGCTGGAAACGGTTTACCTCCCCAATTCCAAGGCGGCAGGCGACGGCCAACCCATCGCATTGGAAGTTACCAAAGGCAATATCGCATTTCGCAATGTCGGCTATCAATTGCTTGCTAACCGTAAACCATTGTCTATCAGTAACCTGAACTACAAAGTATTTTCAGACAAATGGGATGCCAAAGAATATAGCAAGCTCGATCATGAAGGTCAGTCGCCCGTGCTAACGCAGGAAGTGACCAACGGCATGCGTGAATTTCACCTCGTATACGAAGGCGATATCGATGTGACCGAAGCAGGTGATTACATTTTCACTACCATTTACTCCGGCCCGGTGCTGTCGGTGGATATCGACGGTAAGAGCGTGGTAACCTCCGGCGAAAGCACCTCGCAGGAAACCCATACTGGCACCGTCAACCTGACGCAGGGCAAACACAAATTCAAAATCTACTACTCGCGTTTCCCGTGGCGCCAGCCGGCGCTGGGCTTGCGCGTGGAGAAATCCGGCGTTCGTCCGTACGACCTGCATTCGCTCTCGTCCCTGCCAGAGCCGGAGCCAAAGCCGTACATCAGCGTCACGCCTGATCAGCGTCCCGATATGGTACGGTCGTTCATTCAGATAGAGGGTGAAAAATACAAACGCACGCATTGTATCTCGGTAGGCAGCCCTGATGGCTGGAACTACACCGTGGACCTGAACCGCGGCGCATTGTTGCAGGCGTGGCGCGGACAATTTGCCGACGTGACCGAAATGTGGTACGAGCGCGGCGAGCCCCAACTGCTGTTCCCTGCCGGTTTGAAGGTACACGTTTCAGGGCGCAGCAGCATCGCATTGCTCGACAATGCCAATGCAGCCTGGCCCGATTCTGCGAACATCAATTTCCTGGGTTATAAAATCGACCAGAAGGGTTACCCGGTATTCCGCTACGCAATCGGCTCGGCCACGGTGAGCGACGAGCTGGTATCCGGCGGCAACAGCCTTTCACGCACATTCCGCGTGGCCGGCACACCTTCCGGCGCATTGTACTCGCTGCTGGCCAGCGGCAAGCAGATTACCGAAATAGAAAAAGGACTTTACCAGATCGACGACCGCTTTTATGTGCAGATCGATAAAAAGGCCAGGGCGATCGTCCGCCCGGCTGGCGAAATGAAGGAGCTCATTCTCCCCGTTTCGAATGCCACCAGCTATTCTTTGTTTTGGTAAAAACCTCATTATCTGAATGCTATCAATGAAAAATATTCTTTTAACTACCCTGATTTCCGCTGGCTGTGTGAGCGCGTTCGCCCAGTCGAAGCCCAATAAAATCGACGATTATTACCGCATTATCACCATCCCGGTCCCGGAGAATATCAAGATGGAAGTGGGTGGTATGCAGGTATTGCCGGACGGGCGCCTGGCTACATCCACCCGCCGCGGCGAAGTTTGGCTGATCGGTAACCCCTACCTCAAAGGCGACGGCAAGCCATCGTTCCACCGCTTCGCGCAGGGTCTGCACGAGCCGCTGGGCCTTTATTACCGCGGCAAGGATTTCCTCGTGTCGCAGCGTGGCGAGGTAACCCGCCTGGAAGACACCGATAACGACGGCGTGGCCGATGTGTACGATTCATTTACCCGGTGGCCGCTCTCGGGCAACTACCACCAGTATTCCTACGGCCCCGTGGCGATGCCGAACGGCGAGATGCTCGTCACGCTCAACCTCGACTGGGTGGGCCGTGGCGCCAGCCAATCGAAATGGCGCGGGTGGATGCTGAAACTCGGCCAGGACGGCAAGCTTACGCCCTGGGCGACCGGCTTGCGCTCCCCTTCCGGCTTCGGATCGTATAAAGGCGACATTTTTTACACCGAGAACCAGGGCGACTGGGTAGGCTCCGGCCGTATGACGCACCTGGAAAAAGGCGATTTCGCGGGTAACCCGGCCGGCTTGCGTTGGAGCAAGGAAGAAGGGTCTCCCGTGAAGCTCACGCCCGAGGACGTGCCGAGCACCGGCGAGCCGCTGTACGACGTCGCTAAAAAAGTACCCGGCCTGAAACCGCCAGCGGTGTGGTTCCCGCATACCTTGGTCGGTATTTCGACCTCCGATTTCAAAGAAGACGTCACCAATGGTGCATTCGGGCCATTTACGGGGCAAATGTTCGTGGGCGACCAGGGACATAGTATCATCACCCGCGTAGACCTCGAAAAAGTGAACGGCGTTTGGCAGGGAACGGTTTTCCCTTTCCGCGAAGGGTTCATGTCGGGTATCCTGCGCCTTGAATGGGGCCTCGACGGCTCGCTTTTTGTAGGTCAGACGAGCCGGGGCTGGTCGGCTACCGGCAAGGAAGAATTTGGTATCCAGCGCCTGGTGTGGACGGGTAAAATGCCATTTGAAATGAAAACCGTGCGCTCGACGCCGGACGGCTTCGAAATCACCTTTACCAGCCCTGTGGACAAAAAGACCGCTGCGGACCAGGATTCGTATAAAATGAACAGCTTCACGTACCGGTACCACCGCACCTACGGCAGCCCGATCATCAACACGCAGGAAGTGCCGCTAAAAGGCATCATCGTTTCGGAAGATGGTCTGCGCGTTCGCTTGGTGGTTGATCCGGCTGCGTTGCGTAAGGGTTATATCCACGAAATCAAAACGGAAGGCGTAAAATCGCCGGACGGCAACAATCTGCTGCACACCACGGCCTACTACACCCTCAACGAAATCGCGGGCGGACAGGCGGCCAATGCATCGCAGTTTACAACCACCGTGAAAGCCCCAGCCGCAGACCACAGCGCGCACACGATGCCTGCAACAGGCGAAACCGCGGCCAATACCGCCGCTTCGGCCAAGCGTGTGACGGAAATGCCCGCCAGCTGGACGAATGGGCCGGACCAGGTCATTACCATCGGCACCGTACCGGGTTTGAAATTTGATATTTCGGAAATCCAGGTGAAGGCGGGAAGCAAGATCAAGGTGGTATTCAACAACAACGACGACATGCTGCATAATCTCGTCATTACCAAACCGGGAACCGTCACCGCCGTAGGTGAAGCGGGCCTGAACCTGGGTTTGAAAGGAACAGAACTGAACTACGTGCCCAGAACGAACGATGTGCTTTTCCATACCAACATCGTGGAGCCCGAGAAGTCGGAATCGATCTATTTCGTAGCACCGAAACAGCCGGGCACCTACCAGTACGTTTGCACTTTTCCCGGTCATTACACACTCATGCAGGGAAAACTGAAAGTGGTTAAGTAACCCACTGCGGCGCATTGCAGTCGCCGCAGGGCAATATCCGGACGGGGCGGGTTTCACCGCCCCGTTTTATCTTCCCCTGACACTTCACTACAAGAATAATTGCAGCCGTTTCACAAGGAGAATGCCACTATTGGCCGCTTTGATTGGTATAATTCATTGATTTAATAAAACATTGCCGTTGCATTAAGGATTTGAATCAGGACAACAACATATCGCATGCCAATGAGCTGAATAGCAAGCTCTGGCAACGGTTCAAGGCCGGCGACTCGGAGGCGCTGGGGCAGCTCGCCCAAACGCATTACCGGGCACTGTACAACTATGCCACCAAGTTCTCGTCCGACCCCGACTTCATCCGCGACTCCATCCAGGAGCTCTACCTCGAACTCTGGGAGCGCCGCACCTTCCTTTCGGAGACCGCATTCGTCAAATCCTACCTGCTGAAAGCGCTCCGCCACAAGCTCATCAAGGAAAGCATTCGCCTCAAACGCTTCCATGAGCCCCAACAGGCCATTTTCGACACCGATCCATCCGATCCATCCATCGAAACCAACATCATCGAAGCCGAGCACATCCGCTTCCAGAACGGCCACCTCCAACGCATTATCTCCCTGCTCTCGAAGCGCCAGCAGGAAATCATCTACCTCCGCTTCTACCAAAACCTCGACAACGAAGACATCGCCAGCATCATGGGCCTCGGCCGCCAAAGTGTCTCTAACCTCCTTTACCGTACATTGAAGGAGATTAAGGAGATCTGGGCGCCTGCGGAGTTTTTTTGGTTGATGTGGTTGTTAATTTCGTAGGGACGGCCTTACCTGCGCCCCGGAGGGGCAATCTGTTTGTAGCGATCGCAGGCAACAAAGATTCAACAACTCCGTAGAAGTTTCCTTGAATCCCCAGGCGGCGCCTCCGGAGCCAATTTTTTGTTTGGCGGCTATGTTTTTTCTAGAAACAGCAGGCCGCGCCGCGGCCGATCCAAATGACGAATTGACCATATCTGAATGTTTTATACTTTTAAATAGTCAGATACATTAAATACTTTTTAAAAAATATAATAAGAACAATTCTTTCATTACTTATAATACTTTAAAGTACCCCATTACTCCCCTTACTCCCTCTTCCCTTTCCTCCGTTTATAATTTTTCAAAATTTTTTTTGACTTTTTTGGTTATCCCGGCGGTGAAATGTGACATACACTTTTGAAAGCATCTGCAGGGCGCCGTTAGTCTGTCTCATTTTAACCCATGAGTTTATACCGAACATTTACAGTAGAAGAACTGGCCACCGATGAGTCTTTCCGGCTTTGGGTCATGGCATCTACACCGGAACTGGATCATTACTGGCAACAATGGCTCGTCGGGAATCCCGACCGTGCGGGCGTCGCGGCGCGTGCACGGGAGCTGGTGCTGGCCGTGCATGAGTTGTACAAGGACGACCTTTCGCAGGATATGCTCCGCCACGAGATCGAGGAGATTACCCGGCTCGCGGAAGCACGGAAAATGGAGAACGGCATTCCATTCTACCGTCGCGCCGTATGGCGGGCGGCGGCGGTGCTGCTACTGACCGGCGGGCTCAGCTGGTTGTATTATACGACGCATCCCGGCCAGACCGGCACGCCGCAGGCCCGGGCCGTGCAGGCTGAGGTGGAAATGCTGGCCCAGACCAACCGCACCGAACTCGAAATGACCGTATTGCTAAGCGATAACAGCGTTGCGACCCTTTCCAAAGGCAGCAGCATCCGCTACCCGCGCACGTTTGCGGCTAACGAGCGGCGCGTGTACCTCACAGGCGAGGCATTCTTCGACGTAGCTAAAAATCCGGATCAGCCTTTCCTTGTGTATGCCAATGAAACAGTGACCAAAGTGCTCGGTACCAGCTTCCGCGTGAAAGCGTTTGAAGGCGACAATACCGAAATGGTGGCTGTAAAGACGGGTCGCGTATCGGTTTATCCCAAAAAAGAATACGAAACCCGGCACGGCAATGCACGGTTGGCCGGGGTGATACTGAACCCCAATCAGCAGGTCGTTTTTAACCGGAAGGACAACAAGCTGGAAAAGGCCGTCACGGCGAATCCGGGGCTGCTGGCGGAATCCGCGGTGCAAAAAGACCAGGTTTTTGACGATAAGCCGGTCACCGAAGCTTTCGACGCGCTGGCAAAGGTTTATGGCATCAGCATCGATTACCAGGCCGAAACGCTTGCCAACTGTATGATCAGCGCGCAGTTTGGCGAAGAAAATCTGAAACAACGCCTGAACGCCATCTGCCAGGCCATCGGTGCCGGTTATGATATGGAGAACGGTCGGGTTTTGATCCGTTCCAAAGGTTGTAATTAAACGCTAAACCCTTTCAGGACTAAAATCAGCTACCATTAATCCCTCGATCTGCCTATGACATACCATTGACGCTGCTTTTCCATTGAATGATAAAGAGCCAGTGATGATTGCGCCATCACCGGCCCTGCAACTCCCCCGCCCGGACTGGCATCTGCGGCGGTTCAGGAGCATTTTGTCCCATCATTTCAGCACAGAACAAAACTTTCAAAAGTATGAAAAAACACCGACATCTATCCCGGCTACTTTACAGGGCTATGAGAATATCACTTTACCAATTATTTATTGCCTTAATCTTTGCCACTGTATCCGCAGCAGGCACCGTGGGGGCACAGGATATTCTGAATCAGAAGATCACGATACAGGTCAACAACCTGGAAATGAAGACGGTACTAAACAAACTCAACAAGCTGACGCAGTTGCGTTTCACGTACAGCTCTTCGTTGATCAAATCGCAACGGAAGGTCTCGCTGAATGCGATCGACCGCCCGCTGGGCGACATCCTGGACGATCTGTTCAAACCGGCGAACATTACTTACAAAATCGACGGTAAACAGGTAGTTCTCATCAAAAACACCGCCGAGCCCGGCAGCGCATTACCCGAAACGATCCGCTCTCAGGGCAGCATCGACCGGAACATTACCGGCAAGGTGACCGACGAAAAGGGCGCTCCCCTACCCGGCGTGAGCATTGTCGTGAAGGGCAGCAAGGCCGGTACCGCCACCGACACCGAAGGCGCATTCCAGCTGAGCGTTCCCGACGCGGGCGGCTCGCTCGTGTTCTCGTATGTCGGCTACACGCCGCAGGAAATTCCGCTCGGCAACCAGTCGAACTACGATATTTCCATGACGCCGGATGTGCGCAACCTGGAAATGGTGGTCGTTACGGCGCTGGGTATCAAGCGTGATGCGAAGAAACTGGGCTATTCGACAGCCACGGTGAATACCGAAGAGCTGACGACCAACCGCACGACCAACCTCGGTAACAGCTTGCAGGGAAAAGTGGCCGGTCTGAACGTGACGCCTCCGGCGAGCGGTCCGGGTGGTTCCACCAAGATCCGTATCCGCGGCCAGTCGTCTTTCGGGGGCAACAACTCCCCGCTCATTATCGTGAACGGCATTCCGATCAATAACAGCAGCGTTTCGGCGGGCGGTTCGAATGGAAACGGAACGGGTAACCCCACCGGCGGTTCGTCCGATGCCGGCGATGGTTTGCAGAGCATTAACCAGGACGATATCGAATCGATGACGGTGCTGAAAGGTGCCGCTGCGGCGGCATTGTACGGTTTTCGTGCCAAGGACGGGGCCATTATCATCACTACCAAAAGCGGCAGCAAAACGACCGGTATCGGTGTCGAGCTGAACTCGAATTTCCAGGCGCAGGAAGCACTGGACTACACCGATTTCCAATACGAATACGGCCAGGGAGAATTCGGAAAACGCCCAACCACCGTGGCGGAGGCACAAAGCTCGGGCGTATTTGCATTCGGCGAAAAGCTCGACGGCAAGCCGACGCCGCAGTTCGACGGCAGCACGCAGCCCTATATCGCCCACAAGGACCGGATCAAACGATTTTACCGCACAGGGACCAGTTTTACCAATTCAGTTGCATTATCAGGCGGCAATGAAAAAGGAAATTTCCGCCTCTCTTTTGCCAATACCGATGCCAATGCGATCATGCCGAATTCGGCTTATCATAAAAAAATCTTCAACCTCGGGTTGAACTACAAGTTTACCAAAAAGCTTTCCGCGCAACTGAACGCGAACTATTCCAACGAGTACAACAAGAACCCGCCACAGATCGGTATCCAGGACATGAATGCGAACACCACCATTTATACCATGGCTACCAGCATCGACGCCGACTGGCTCAAAAACCGCAAGGATGCCAACGGCAACGAAATGCCCCTGGCGCGTTTTACCAACCGAAACAACCCCTACTGGGTGGCTTACGACCGCTTCGAAAACGTGCGCCGCGACCGGATTTTTGGGAATACTTCGGTGCGCTACGATTTCACCAACTGGTTGTTCGTGCAAGGCCGCATTGGGCAGGATTACTACACGCGGCCGTACAACTACAACCGCCCCACCGGTACCCGCTCCATCAGCGCGGTTACAACGGGATTCAATGGCTACTATTACCAGGATGTGTCGACATTCCGCGAGCGAAACATGGACATCCTCATCGGTGCCAACCGGACATTCGGCAACTTTGGGATAGACATCACACTCGGCGGCAACCAAATGCTGCAGGTGAACGACAATATTTCGACGGCTGTGACCAATTTCTACGTGCGTGACCTGTACACGATCGGCAACGGGCAAGTGAAAACCCCGAACTATGGATACAGCAAAAAGAAAGTGAATTCGATTTACGGTTCAGCAGAACTTTCTTACAAGAACTTCCTGTTCGTCAACATTACCGGCCGCAACGACTGGTTTTCGACACTTAACCCCGGCTCGAACAGCTATCTCTACCCCTCTGTGAGCGGTAGCTTCGTGTTCAGTCAGGCATTTGAGAATGCCCCTGACTGGCTCACTTATGGAAAGCTGCGCGCAGCATATGCCGAAGTAGGAGGCGATACGGATCCCTATTCAAACAACCTTTACTACGGGATCAATGCCAACCCCTTCAATGGTACGGCATTAGGCAACCTGCCCTCGACCGTCAGCCCGAATGCAAACCTCCGGCCGCTGAAAGTGAAGGAAACCGAATTGGGTCTTGAAATGAAAACTTTCGACAGCCGCCTGAACCTGGATCTTTCGCTTTACCGTAAAAACACTGTGGATGAGATTCTTAACGTCGACATTTCCAATGCATCCGGTTTCAGCCAGACCAAAGTAAACGTCGGTAAGCTGCGGAACCAGGGTGTGGAATTTTTGCTGACTATCGTACCCGTGCGCAACGATAACTTCACCTGGGAAACCAGCTTTAATGGCAGCTACAACATCAGCAAGGTAATTGAGCTCGCCGACAAGCAGCAGCGTTTCGATGTCGGTACCGGCGAATTTTTCGGGATTGTTTCCCACGAAGTGGGCAAACCGCTGGCGTCGCTGCGCGGCTTCGATTACAAGCGTGACGCACAGGGCCGCATCATTACCTCGGCTGGATTGCCGCAACAAGGCAACATTGTGTCTTTCGGCAGTGCCATCCCGAAATGGGTCGGTGCGTGGGTGAACACCATCAATGTAAAGGGCATCCGCATCGGAACGCAAATCGATTTCAAGGCTGGCAACAAGATCCTCTCGAACTCCAACCTGAACTTCCTCCGTGAAGGACTCTCAAAATCCTCGCTGGTGGGTCGGGAAGGGGGCGTACTTCTGGAAAGTGTCACGGCCACCGGTGAAGCAAACACCACGCGTGTCGAAGCCGAGCAATTTTACACCGCATACCGCAGCACAAACCTGGCCTCGCCTTTTGTATATAATGGCGCATTCGTACGCTGGCGGACGCTCTCAATCGGTTACGACCTGTCACGTTTCCTGCGGGAAAAGACCTTCGTCAAAGGCCTGACGCTCTCTGCGATGTGCAACAACGTACTGATGATCAAGAAGTATATCGACAACCTCGATCCCGAAGCACAGGTATCGGCCTCCGACAACCTACAAGGCATCGAGACGCATACACTTCCTACGACGCGGAGTTATGGGGTTAATTTGAACATTAAGTTATAGGAGAATGGAGGAAAGGGAAGAAAGAGAGAAACGAAAAACATTCAATCATTCAATCATTTAGTCACTAACATATGAGACGATTATTCATATATGCCGCAGCACTCGCAATGCTTGTTGGCGCCAATTCGTGTGATAGCGGTTTTGAGGAGGTTAACAAAAACCCCGTCCTTGCGACAGAGATCGACCCTATTTATTTGTTTTCCAATGCGGAGTTTTCGTCGGCCATCGCCACGCAGAACTACCAGATGCAGATCGTGCAGCAGATCAACACGCCTTACACCGGGGTTGTAGAGGGAGGAAACCACAATGCGCTCTCCGACCCGAACTCGAATGCCAACTTCAACTCATTGTATCTGCAAAACGGCCCGGTGAACCTGCTTACCACGGTCATCGCAAAAACGAAGGACGATCCGGCACGGAGCAACCTTTACAATATGTCGCGGATCTGGAAGGCCTATGTTTTTATGGTTTTGGTAGATACTTACGGTGATGTGCCCTATTCTGAGGCTGGTAAGGCCTTTCTGGAAGGCATTAATCTGCCTAAATATGACGACCAGAAAGTGATTTACCAGGACCTTATTAAAGAATTGCAGGAAGGTACCAAAGCGCTGGACGCGAGTAAGCCCATCGAATCGGGAGACCTTTTCTTCAAAGGCAATATTGCGCAATGGAAAAAACTGGGGAATTCCCTGCTGTTGCGTGCGGGAATGCGGTATTCTAAAATTGACCCTTCCACAGCGAAGTCCGTGGTGGCCATCGCGCTTGACCCCGCCAATGGCGGCGTCCAAAGCTCCAACGCCGATAACGCCTACATTGCATTCAACAGCACCTTCAACCATCCGTTGGCCGGTTATTTCCAGGGAACAGAGCGTGGCAATGTTTATATGGGCAAAGCCTTCATCGATTTCCTTAAAACTTCGAATGATCCGCGCCTTAAGGTAATCGCTATCAAATATGAGGCGCCAAGCAACCCGCTGGCCACCGCCGGTGCCGAGAATACGACGCCTGCCGATCAGGACGGGATGCCATACGGCTACAACGAATCCACCATCGTCAATGCACCTGGCTTCCCGGGAAAAATCGGTTCCGCATTCAAATATTCGCAGATCAACCGTCGTACACTCGGCAAAATTGACGCGCCCGAGTTTTTTATCACCTGGTCGCAAACCCTGCTGTTACAAGCCGAAGCGGTACAGCGCGGCTGGTCAACGGGTAACGTAAAAGAACTTTACGAAGCTGGTGTAAAAGCGCATATGAACCAGCTGCCCACGTACGATGTCCTCGCCACCATTCCCGCGGCCAGCCAGGACGCTTACATAACGGCCAACCCGTTCGTACCAGCCAAAGCATTGGAACAGATCAACAACCAGTACTGGATCTCCTCGTTCCTGAATGGCTCCGAAGCCTGGGCGAACTTCCGCAGAAGTGGCTTCCCGACGCTCCCGATCAACAATTACCCGGGTAAAGATCCATCGGTGAAGGACTTTATCAAAAGATTGGTGTACCCCGTCAGGGAACGCTCGGTGAATGAAGCCAACTACAAGGAGGCAGTTGCCAGAATGGGCCCGGACGAGCTGGGAACGCCCGTTTTTTGGGATAAATAACAATCAATACCAACCCTTAATTTCTCTTTTATGCTTAAACAAACCTTGCTTGCGGGGGCGTTTGTGCTGGGAAGCGTCGCTTCCTACGCACAGGCGATCTCCCCCACTCCTGATCAGATCAAAGCCTACACCGCCGGCTGGAAGGGAGAACGTTCGCCCGATGGCCGTCCACGCGTTTCGGACGCGATCCTGGCCCGCCTGAAAAACATTTCGATGGAAGAAGCCTGGGGCGTGCTGCGCAACAAAGGCTACCACAACCAGTTTGAAGGCGAATGGCAGCTGATCCACACCGACAGCTCCATGACCGGCCGCGTGGTGACCGCCCAGTACATGCCCGCCCGCCCCGATTTGCAGGACCTGGTGAAGGAAACCGGTAAAAAAGAAGGGCGCGTGCAAACCGGCGGTACCAACTCCTGGCCCATCGACGTCCTCAAAGAAGGCGACGTGTATGTGGCCGACGGCTATGGTAAAATCGCGGACGGGACGCTCATAGGCGACAACCTGGGCAACTCCATTTATGCCAAATCCAAGCGTGGGGTGATCTTTTACGGCTCTGTGCGCGATGTGGAAGGTCTGAGCGAGATCAAAGGTTTCAACGCGTGGATCAAAGGCCAGGACCCGTCGTACATCCAGCAAATGATGCTGACGAACATCAACACGCCGATCCGCATCGGACGCGCGGTGGTGCTGCCGGGAGATATTGTGCTCGCTAAAAAATACGGTACGATCTTTATTCCCGCCCATTTGGTGGAAGAGCTCGTGCTGACATCGGAAGTAACGGCGCTGCGCGACGAATTCGGTCACCTGCGCCTCCGTGAGGGCAAATACACGCCCGGGGAAATCGATACCAAATGGTCGGACGCGATCCAGAAGGACTTCCTCAACTGGGTAAACAACTATCCGGGCAAGCTGCCGATGACGAAAAAGGAGCTGGATGATTATTTGAAAGAAAGAAATTATTGACGGCCGTCCGTCGGCGGTCAAAAACCACTAAACTCAAATCCCGATGAAAAACATTCTCAAACAAATCATTGAATCCAATAAACAAGTAGAAACAGCCGAGAAAGCGGCGGCGGCGGCGGAAATTGCTAATCCGGCTACGAAAGACAGCCGGCGGAACTTCCTGCGTAAAACGGCGGTGGGCGGTATTGCATTGGGCGGCTTCATGTCGATGTCGACCGAGGATACCATTGCACAGGCTACTTCCAAAGTAAGCCGGGCTTCGAAGCCTTCCGAATTGAAGATCACCGACCTGCGCTATTGCATCGTGCAGAATGTAGGCCGCACGCCCATTATCCGCATCGATACCAACCAGGGCATTTACGGCCTGGGCGAGGTGCGCGACGGTGCCGACGAGCGGTATGCATTGTTCCTGAAAAGCCATTTGCTGGGCCAAAACCCCTGCAACGTGGAGCAGTTGTTCAAATCCATCAAGCAGTTTGGTTACCACGGCCGTCAGGCGGGTGGCGTGTGCGGGGTGGAAATGGCACTCTGGGACCTTTGCGGCAAAGCTTACGGCGTGCCGTGCTGGCAGCTGCTCGGCGGCCGCTACCGGGATAAAGTTCGCCTGTACGCGGATACACCCGAGTCGAACGACATCAACGAGTTTAAGCAAAAGATCAAATACCGCACGCAGGACCAGGGTTACACCTGGCTAAAAATGGATATTTCGATCGGTATGCTGCGGAACAGCGAAGGTGGCGTCGTGAACAACAAGTTCTGGGGCGGCGGCTTCTCGCAATGGGCCGGCGACTACCATTCCTATGCCAATACCAAGCACCCCTTCACGGCGATCCAGATCACGCCGAAAGGCCTGGATGAAATGGCGAAGGTAGTGGAAGAAGTACGCGGCGTGGTAGGCTACGAAATACCGCTTTCTTCCGACCATTACGGCCATTTTGACCTCAACAACGGCATCCGTCTCGGAAAGGCGCTGGACAAATACCGCCTCGCGTGGTTAGAGGACATGGTGCCCTGGGAATACACCGATCAATGGAAGACCATTTCCGACGCACTGGAAACGCCTACCCTCACCGGCGAGGATATTTACCTCAAAGAAGGCTTCAAAGCACTGATCGAGCAGCGCGCGGTGGATATCGTCCACCCCGACCTGGCCTCTTCCGGCGGGTTGCTGGAAACGAAGCGTATCGGCGACTATGCTGAGGATCATGGCATTGCGATGGCCATGCACTTCGCGGGTACGCCTGTGAGCTTCATGGCCAACGTGCATTGTGCCGCGGCCACACAAAACTTCCTTGCATTGGAACACCATTCCGTGGACGTGCCGTGGTGGGAAGGGCTCGTAAAAACCACCGACGGCCGCAAGCTCATCGACAAAGGCTACGCACCGGTACCGCTCGAAGCGCCGGGGCTCGGTATCGAGCTGGTGGACGAGGAGGTGAAAAAACACCTGCATCCGAAAGACAAATCCTACTTTGCCCCTACGCCCGACTGGAACGAAAAGCGTTCGCACGACCGGCTCTGGAGCTAGTATTTTGCAAGATGGTAGGGCATTCCGTCCTACCATCTTTCGCTTGAATTGAGTATTTTGCGCACTTCACTCCCTTACCCGCAGATGAAGAACATACGCAACGTACTCTTTTACACCATTACCATCGCCGTTTTTTCGGCCCTGCTTTACTTCTTTATCCGACAGGGCACATTGCTGGAAAATACGGCCCAGATTGCCCAAAAACAGCCAAACACGTCTTCCTGGGAGCAATTCACGGACACATTCGGGCACAATATCCATCACCCGCTCGCCACGCTCCTGCTGCAAATCATCACCATCATCATCGTTGCCCGGGTGTTCGGCTGGATATGCAAGGCCATCGGTCAGCCGACGGTGATCGGCGAGATCGCCGCGGGGATTTTTCTCGGCCCATCGCTGCTGGGTATGTTCTACCCCGAGGTTTCCGCATTGATATTTCCGGCCGCTTCCCTTGGTAACTTACAGTTTCTGAGCCAGGTAGGCCTAATCCTCTTCATGTTCATCATCGGCATGGAGCTGGATTTGAATGTACTGAAAACCAAGGCCCAGGAAGCGATCGTGATCAGCCACGCGAGCATCATCCTGCCGTTCGCACTCGGCGTCGGCCTGGCGTTATATATGTATTCCGACTTCGCGCCGGAAGGCATCAGCTTTCTGTCGTTCTCGCTCTTTATAGGTATTGCATTGAGTATCACGGCATTCCCTGTCCTCGCACGCATTGTGCAGGAACGCGGGCTCTCGCGTACGCGCCTGGGCATGATGGTGATTACCTGCGCCGCCACCGACGACATTACCGCCTGGTGTATCCTCGCCGCCGTGATCGCGATCGTGAAAGCGGGCGAGTTTGTGAGCGCCATTTACACGATTTTCCTTGCACTCGGTTACGTATTGGTCATGATGCAAATCGTAAAACCGGTGCTGAAACGCATCGGCGACCATTACGCCTATCGCGAGGGGCTTACCAAGCCGATCGTCGCGGTATTCTTCCTGATGCTCCTGCTCTCGTCGTATTGTACCGAAATCATCGGCATTCACGCGTTGTTCGGGGCATTTATGGCGGGCGTGGTCATGCCTGTCAATCAGCGGTTTCGGAATATCTTTATTGAAAAGGTAGAGGACGTTTCACTGGTACTGCTGTTGCCGCTGTTCTTTGTATTTACCGGTTTGAGAACACAAATCGGGCTGCTCAATGACTCGCACCTGTGGCTGGTAACGGGGCTGATCATTGCCGCCGCCGTGACAGGCAAATTTATCGGCAGCACGGTCGCCGCGCGGTTTGTGAAGCAATCGTGGCGCGACAGCCTGATCATCGGCTCGCTCATGAATACGCGGGGACTGATGGAACTCGTCGTACTTAATATCGGGTACGACATCGGCGTGCTATCGCCTGAAATATTCGCGATGATGGTGATCATGGCCCTCGCCACCACCTGCATGACCGGCCCGGCGCTGGACCTGATCGACAAGTTTTTCCCTTCGCCGAAATGGGAAGACCTGCATCCCCAACACGAGCCTTCGCGCTTCTCCATCCTGATCGCCTTCGCCAGTCCGCAGGGAGGCCGCAAAATGTTCCGCGTTGCCAACAAGCTGATCGCGCAAAGTGCAGAGGAGCAACATATTACCGCATTGCACCTCTCGCCTAGCAGCTATCTCAGCCAGGTAAATACGGAGGAATATCAGTTCGAAACATTCCGCCCGATCAACGAAGAGGCCCATTTGCTCGATACGCCATTTACTTCCCTCTTCAAACCATCCCAAAGCATCGAGCACGACATCATCGAAACCGCCAACGACGGGGAGTTCGATATGCTGCTGATCGGTATCGGACGATCAGTATTCGAGGGAACGTTTTTAGGTAAAATACTGGGCTTTACGTCCCGCTTCGCAAGCCGCGAGCGCCTTTTCGACACCATTACCGGCAAGGAAAAGTTCTTCCACGCCGACGTGTTCGACGAACGGACGACGCATATCATCAAATCCGTGAAGGTGCCGGTCGGCATCCTTATCGAGAAAAACCTCGACAAGTTGCGGCGCGTTTTCATGCCGCTATTCTCGCCGGAGGACAAGGTACTGCTCCGGTTCGCCGACCGCCTCGCTTCCGTGGGCGGCCTGCAAATCACGATCATGGATCCATCGCAAAGCCTCAGCCAGCACCCCGAGGTAAGCGGGGAACTGGCCGCATTACGGGAAAAATCGGGGGAAAATGTGACAATGCTTTACGAAAATGCATTGGAAAAGGAATTTTTGCAGGAAAATGACCTGATGGTAATTAGCCTCGACAGCTGGAAAAAAGCGGTCGAATCGCACAGCGTGTGGCTTTCGCATTCGCCTTCGGTGCTGATCATACGGGGCTGACGGTCAGACGATCCGCCTTTTTCGAAGGCGGAAAGTCGGCCAAACGGGTTTTTAAAAGGAATAATAAGTGTTTATTTTACAGGAGCGACGCTAGCATTCCAATTCTATGATCCCATTTCTAAGCCAAAACCGCTTCACGAAGTCCTTTAATCAGCAAACGATTCTTTTTTTCTTTCATAACTTCTTTACCAATGTAGGCACCACGCTGGTTTACGTTTCGGCCAATGTGCTCCTGCTCGAAAACCATCCCGAGTACTCGCTTCCGCTGGCCTACATCGCCGCCGCACTGGCCGTGATGGCCGCCGGGAAGATTTATGAGTATTTTGAACACCATCTTTTACTCAAAAAGCTGAGCCTCGGCACGATGCTGTCGTCGCTGTTGATGGTGGTTATCGTGATGGGCCTGCTGCTGGTAGGGCATGGCGTTGCCACGGCCATCGCGGTCATGGTGGGTTACCGGATCATTTACCTGCTCATTAACCTGGAATTCTGGGGGTTGTCCGCATTGGTGTTCGATGTGCGGCAGAGCAAAAGGCTGTTCAGCGTCATCGGTTCGGGGGATATGCCGGCCAAAGCATTGGGCGCCGTGCTCGCGGTGTTGATCCATTCGCCTTCGGTACTGGCCATATTGCTCGCTATCTCGCTGGTTTTCTTTGCATTGGCATTCTACACGCAAATACTCACCTTCCGCCACACGGACATCCCCAACCCGCACCACGCACGTACGCGGACGACGGATTCAGGCTCCCGGATCATCCAGAAATATTTCGGCGGCAACAAGCTGCTCACCTCGCTGTGCATCGGTATGGTCGCCATTGCGGCCACGGCCACATGGATCGAGTACCACTTTTTTGTGAATGTCAAATACAAATTTCACAGCCAGCACGACGTCATTTTCTTCGTCGGCTCGCTGCTGACGGCTACCTATGTGATCTCCACGTTCGTGAAAATGCTGTTTTCGAGCAAAACCGTGGAGCGGTTCGGTATCAAACTGACCTTATACCTGCTGCCGCTGACGACGATCGCGATCTCGCTGGGGCTGCTGGTTTCGTCGTATTTCCGGAAGGACGAGCCATCGCTGCTCGTGTACTACTGCATTGCCTACCTACTTTTCGAGCTCGTGCGACGAACGATTTTCGACCCGGTGTTCCTCGTATTGTTCCAGCCGCTGTCTACGAAAACCCGTTTAAAGGGTCATACGCTCGCCAAGGGCTTGTTTGAACCGCTGGGAATGCTCATCGCCGGCGCGATGCTCTGGGTCATTTACACGCAGCATTGGAGCGATATCAGCCTCACATTCGATTTGTCGCTGCTGTTTGCATTGGGTGCGCTGGTGGTGTTCCGCAAGACCTACCGGCATTATATGGAAGAACTGAAATCGGCGATCAGCAAGCGGTTTATCCGCAGTGGCGAAATGGCCGCACCGGCCGAAGCATTGCCGATCATCACCGAAAACCTGCAAAGTGATCGCAAAGAAGAGGTGTTGAATGCGATCGACTGGCTGGCGAAAAACAAGGTGGCGATTTTCCGCAAGCACGCCGGCGAACTGCTGCAGAGCCCGTTCGTGCAGGTAAGGCTGAAAACATTGCAAACCCTTGCCACGCTCGAAAAACCGGAGCTTTCGGCCTCATTTGTGCAATACATCGAAAACGAGCCC
The DNA here is from genome assembly GCF_000382205.1 of Dyadobacter beijingensis DSM 21582. Taxonomy (GTDB): domain Bacteria; phylum Bacteroidota; class Bacteroidia; order Cytophagales; family Spirosomataceae; genus Dyadobacter; species Dyadobacter beijingensis. Next base: position 967,646 of record NZ_KB907788.1, on the reverse strand, counting down.
GACGCAGCCTGCCAGGTGCTGGCCGTGCGCCTCGCCTGCGCCAACCGCCGCCTGTCGGACGAGCAAACGGCGCAGTTCCTCGCCCACACCGACCTCGACATTGTAAAGGGTACCATTATCGGCTGCTGGGAGGCCGGAAAAGCGCTGCCGCTGATCCACGGCACCTTGCAGCGGCTCTTCGGCTCGGAGCAAGAAAGCGACCAGCTGGCGGCGCTGGATTGCCTCAAAGTGACCGGGATCAATTCCTACGAAAACCTGCTCAAAAGCTGCATCAGAAACGGCTCGCAACGCGTGCGCAACTACGCCATCGAGGTAGCCGCAACGGTGGGCTCCCCTGCCCTGCTGCGCGACCTGCGCCTGGTACTCACGGGCACATTTACCCCTTCGACGATCCACGCACTGATCCAGTCCGGGGACTTCGGCATCCGCATTATTGAAGAATGGTTGCAGCAGGATACCACCGGAGCGCGCATTAAGACCTTCATTAAAACAGCTGAAAAAGGTCGGCACGAATTTATACTTCAAATACTTTTTAACCTTATTAAAAATATTTACCATAATAAACTTTCTATTCATACTCAAAATACCGACAATATTAAAAGTAAAGAAAGCGGTATCCATATTGAAAATATCGATAATTTTACCCATATAGCGGCCCTGAAAGCGCTTAGCCACTATACATTAATCACTGATTACAAAACACTTATCCCTGAATTTGTAGAGAAAGAGCTCGTTCATGCAGGCCAGTTGCTGAACGGTATGGATGCCTCCGAAACCGATATTACCTGGAATAATGCGTTGGAATATGAGCTGGAACTGACGGCGCAAAGGCTCTTCTACCTCTTTATGATGCAGTACGACAAGGAGGCTGTACAGAGTGCCTGGAAGGGAATCCGCCACGCAAGCAAGGAGAAACGCGCCAACTCGCTCGAACTTATCGAGAGCTTTTTGCCGCGGATGTTATACCCATCGCTGCACGCGTTGTTTGAAAATATCCCTATTCAAAGAAAGCGCGACGCACTGCGGCAATACATGGGGAATGTCGATCCGGGGCTAACGCTCGTGACCGCCATTCTCTCCCAGGGAGAACGCGCGTTCACGACCTGGACCATTGCGCTCGCTATCGGCAAATGCGACATCGCGGAGGCCGACCTGGTGTATCTCGAAAAACTCGCGTCCCATTCTTCCCGGCTGGTCCGGGAGGCTGTTCATGAAAAATATGCAGCGCTTGCCCGGCGTACCGACCTTAAATTTTCGCTTCGAATCCCTATGAAACACGCCGAACCTACCCAGCAGATTTCCGAAATGGAAAGGGTGATCGTCCTCAAAAACACCCAGCTTTTCGCGCAGACACCGGAAAACGTCCTCAGCTCCATTGCCCCGATCATGAAGGAAGTGACTTACAGCGACGGGCAGGAGATATTTGCGAAAGGCGACCTCGGCGATTCGATGTACATCATTTACACGGGACAGATAGGCATTTATGACGGCCCGAAACAGCTCGCATTGTTCGATAAGGGGGAAATTTTCGGTGAACTGGCATTGCTCGACACCGAACCGCGCTCCGCGACCACCGTGGCCGAGACCGACGCGCTCGTGTTCCGCATTGACCAGGAAGATTTCTTTGAACTGATGGAAGAACGGGACGAGATCCTGCGCAACGTACTGCGCATTTTGTGCCAGCGCATTCGGGTGCAGAACGAGAAAATGCGCCGTTTATAGCGCGCGGGCCGTGTTTTTGAGGTGACGGAGCTGCCGCTGCTTGGCAGCTTCCCGGCGATGTTGCTGGGAACTTGTCCAGTAGGAATGCGTTTCCAGGAACTTCACCTGCACGGCGTCCCAGGCTGGAATGTCCTCCACCATATCCCGCGCTTTCAATTCCTCAAATAATGTGGCTGCCACGGGCTCGAAATCGTCGCGGCCCAGGTAATCCAGGTCCGCGTCGCAAAGGACCATTTCCAGGTGGTTTTTGGGGCTTTGCGGGATCTTCGTCGCCATGATCATGCCGCATATGCTTTCAATCTGCGCCGCATTGTAACCGAAGCCTGGCAGCATCTCGCGTGCGACCGCACAGCCTGCTTCCTCGTGGCCCTGGTAGGTGTCCATAAAGCCGCTGTCATGGTAAAATGCGGCTGTACGGAGCAATGCGAGCGATTCTTCGTCGGCAATGCCTTCCAGCGCGGCGATCTCTGCGGCGGCCCGCACGACGTCGCGTGTATGGTGGATGCCGTGGTAAAAGAGCGTGCGGTCCAACCGGTTTTCCAGCTCGGCGAGAATATATTGTTCGGCCTGTTCGGTTTGCATGGCTATTCGATCACTTCGTAGATCAGTACCGGGTTAGATTTGTTTTTGAGGTTCACTTCGCCCACCACCGTGCATTGAAATGCCTCTTTCAATTGCTCATAAGCCGATTCCGGCACCACTACCTGCCCCGGTTTGGCAATGGATTGCAGGCGCTGCGCCACGTTCACCACGTCGCCGATCACCGTATAATCCAGCCTTTTCAATGCCGCTGAACCGATGTTACCGGATACCATTTCGCCGGAATTAATGCCGATCGAGACCTTGGGATAGTAACCCGACTGGTCCGACAGTTCCTCCTTGAACCCGTTGATATGGTTACGCACCGCCAGCGAGCATTCCACGGCGCGGTCCAGGTGGTATTCTCCCCGGAAAACGGCCATCACGGCGTCACCCATGAATTTATCGACGTGCCCGCCCTGGGCGATGATTTCCTTCACCATGACATCGAAATACTTGTTGATGAGCTTCACGACGCGGTCGGGCTGCTCCTTCTCGGAAATGGCCGTAAAACCGCACATATCCATGAATACGACCGTTCCTTCGATATTCTCGCTCGTCATGAGCGACTTTTCGAAGGTTTCCTGCGTCATGAATTGCAGTACCGATGCATCGACGTACATCCTCAGAATATCGTTTTCCCGCACCGCTTTCAAGGTATCTTTCAGCTGCGCTACGTATTGCAGGGTCTTTTCCATCGTCACCTCCAGATCGCGGAAATCGATCGGCTTGGTGAGAAAATCGAATGCGCCGCGGTTCATGGCCGTGCGGATATTGTCCATATCGCCGTAGGCCGAAACGATCACCGATTTCAGGATGGGGCTCAGCTCGCCGAGGCGCACGAGCAGCGTCAGACCGTCCATTTCGGGCATATTGATATCGCTGAGCACCATGTCCACGTCGGGATGCCCTTCGAGCATTTCGAGCGCTTTCACGCCATTTTCAGCAAAAATGAATTCGTATTGCTGTTCGCGGATCTGCCGCCGGAACTTCTGTTTGATCAGGAGCTGCAAATCGGCCTCGTCGTCCACTACGAGTATTTTGGCTTTCATAGGATGCTGAGCAGTTTCTCTTTCAGTTCGTTAAAATTGACGGGTTTGGTCAGGAAATCGTCGGCGCCGAGCTGCATCGCCTGGTCGTGGTTGGCGCTGTCGCCGTAGGCCGTGATCATCATAACCTGCGGAGGCGCCGCGGGATGATCTGCGCGGATGCGTTTGAGCAGCTCGATGCCGCTCATGCCAGGCATATTGATGTCCGAAAGGATCATGACCACCTCCGAAGGATGGTTTTGCATGAATGCCAATGCCTCTTCGCCCGAAAATGCGAACGAAAATTCGAACTGACCGCCCCGGATTTCACGCCGGAATTTCTGTTCGAAAAGCGATTTAACGTCTTCCTCGTCGTCTACAACCAGTATTTTCATTCTTTTTGAGGGTTAAAATCAACTAATGGGTATCGTCAACCGGAACTCGGTTTTTTCTCCTTCGATCGTGTCCACTTCCAGCACGCCGCCATGACCGTTGGTGATAATGTCGTAGCTCATCGAAAGGCCCAGGCCTGTTCCCTGGCCTGTCGGTTTGGTTGTGAAGAAAGGCTGGAAAATCTTGGCTTTCACATGGTCCGGCATGCCTATTCCATTGTCCGAAACCCTGATATACAGCTTATTATCAAATTTTTTGGTGCTGATTTTCACTTCCGGTTTGTAATCGCCTAGCTGACCGGCCTCCGTCAGTTTGCGTTTCTTCTCCGCAACGGCGTAAAAGGCATTGGTAAACAGGTTGAGGAACACACGGCCAAGGTCCTGCGGCAGCACGTTTACCGTGCCGATCGAAGCGTCGAAATCGGTTGTTAATGCCGCATTGAACTCCTTATCCTTCGCACGCAGGCCGTGGTACGCGAGGCGCATGTACTCGTCCGCGAGCGCATTCACGTCCACAGGCTCCTTCTCACCCGACGACGCCCGCGAGTGCTGCAGCATTCCCTTAACGATGGAATCCGCACGTTTACCGTGGTGCGTGATCTTCTGCTGGTTCTGGCTCAGGTCGCCGATAATGCCTTTGATATAATCCTTATCCTCGTCCGAAATATCCACTTTGTCGATCTCTTCCTCCAACTCCTGGCAAAGCTCAACCGACACTTCCGAGAAGTTGTTCACGAAGTTGAGCGGGTTCTGGATCTCATGCGCGATGCCGGCGGTGAGTTCCCCGAGCGAAGCCATTTTCTCGCTCTGTATCAGCTGGTTTTGCGTGGCTTTCAGCTCTTCGATGGCTTTTTGCAGTTCTTCCTTTTGCTGGGTCAATTCCTGGGTGCGCTCCGCCACGAGGTATTCGAGGGAGAGTTTTTGTTCCTGGGCCAATTTCTCTTCGCGCAACCTGTCCTCGCGCTCCTGCATGAGTACTTTCTGCTGCTTGCGGGCGTAAAACCAGATCACAAAACAGAATATCCAGGCGAAGAGGATCGTCATGCCGAAGATCTCGTCATACTTCGCATGGAATTTCGGGAAGATGAGCTCGAACGTGTCACTCAGCATGGAAATGCCTACAAACGGCAGGATCGACTGCGCCGTGGAGCGGATGTCCCTGAAGTCGTCCTCCTTGTAAAAAATCCATAGCAGGGCCAGCAACGAGAGGTTCCAGACCCAGGTATACATGTCGGGCTGGCGCGCGATGTAATAGATCGCCAGAAGGCCGAACGAGTAAAACCGTGCGTATTTGAAGAAGCTGTCCCAGCGGGCCAACCGGTCCGTCGCCTTCATGGCTGAGAAGGCATACTGGACCAAAAAGAAGAATACGATGAAATGCATGTAGAAATTTTGTAATAGTAGTTCTATTTTACTATTATTCCCTAACAGTTGGCAAAGTACTTATTTTCCCTTAAAAATTCAGTTCAGTGCCGGAAATGCCCGTTTTTGTTCCCTCTAATTTATTTCTAACTCAATTTTAATGGTTTTATAAAACAGTTTTAATACCATTTTTAGCACGACTGAGAACCTTTGCCCGCAGGTAATTCAAACTAAACGAACATGCGTTATCCACTTGTGAAGCCGGTTCTCGTCGCAATGCTGATGGGAACGGTGTCGGTAAGGGCTCAGACATCCTACACTTTGCAGCAGGCCCTGCAAACGGCAAAATCCAATAACCCGGTCCTCAAACGGGAGCAGTTCAACGTCGATGTGTCGCAGGCGGACATTACGACCGCGCAGCTTCGGCCCAATCCTATTCTCAACAACCAGTCGCTGCAACTGGTGCAGCCCGCCAAGTTCCCCGAGAACACAGGCTGGTTCAACGGTGCCAACCGGCAGATATGGTGGCAGGTGACCAAGCCTTTTCAGTTGCCTGTACAGAGAGAGAACAAGATTAATTTCGCACAGCAAAACGTCAGGCTGACCCAACGGCAATATGCCGACACGGAACGGCATCTTTTTCAGGGAGTTGCACAAAAATGGCTGGATGTTTGGGCGGCCCGCAAGCAACTTGATTTATTGGGTACTGCCAAGTCGAATATCGACTCGCTGGCCAATATCAACCGGCTGCGCCTGAAAAACCAGGTGATCACGACCACTGACCTGGCGCGCACGGAGCTGCTGGCCCATCAGTACGACATTCAGCTCAAATCGGCCGCCCAGGATTACCGCAACGAGCTCTCAAACCTCAAATTCCTCATGGGCGTGCAGGACTCGATCAGCATCGACACGACCGACCAGTTCGCATTTGCATTCCCCGACCAGATGGACGCCATCGTGCAGCAGGCTTTGCAAAACCGCACGGATATCCAGGCCATCAAATCGACAATGGACGTGGCCGACGCCAATATCAAGCTCCAAAAATCAAGTGCGTTACCGACCCCGGAGCTCGGTTTGATCTACAACCCGCAGAACAAGGCACATTACATGGGCGTGTACGGAACGATTGAGATACCGATTTTCTCCCGCAACCAGGGCGAGATCAAAAAATCGCAGGTATTGAAACAACAGGCTGAGCAGGATTTGCGCGCAACGGAAACCCAGGCCGAAACCGAAATCCTGACCGCCTACAAAAGCTACATTACCCATAAGCAAAACTTGCAGAATTTCAACCAGTTACTCACCCAATCCCAAACCATTCTCAACAGTGTCAAATACTCTTACCTACGGGGCGGTACGACGATCATCGACTTCCTCGAAGCCCAGCGCAGCTGGCTCGATACGCAGCAGCAGTATTACGATGTCCTTGGTCAATACCGCCAGAGCTACATCGACCTCCTTTACGCATCAGGACTGATCAATCAAATCGCGCAATAATCATGAAGAACATACTCGTTTGCACCTGCCTGGCCATGACATTGATGGCAGGTTGCAAAAACAAAGCCGCTAACAAAGTCGCACAGGACAATTCTACGCCGGTGGTGAATGCCTCAGGCACCAAAATCACGTTCCCGCTGGCTGAAAGCGCGAATTTCTTCCAGACCGAGCGCGTATCCAGCGGCTCACTCATGGCGAACGTGACGGCCCCGGCCAAGGTTTCGGCCACGGTAATCCGCTCGGATGAAGGCGCGTCGGGCAACATCGTAATATTCGATAACCCAGAGCTGGCAGGCAATTATACCCAGCTATTGCAGCATTTGACGATGATCAACCAGATCCAGAATATCAATATCCGTCAGCGCAAAACCGAACTGTCGCGTATCAAAGATTTGCAGGAACACGGCGCGGCTACCGGCAAGGACCTGCTCGAATCGCAGACGGCCTTATCGATGGAAGAAACGAACCTGATCAACGAGCGTGCGGCCATTATCGAGCACGAAACGAAGCTGAAAGCAGGCGGGTTTGAGCCAAAACAGCTCCGCAGCGCACCCGCAGGCACCGCATACATCATCTGCGACGTTCCTGAAAGTGAATTGAACCAGGTGAAAAAAGGCGCTAAATGTACCATTCAGTTCACCGCGTTCCCGAACGAGGATTTCACGGGTACCATCGACGCCATCGCCGATTTGGTAGACCAGGCCACCCGCATGATCAAGCTCCGCGTGAGCATTGCACACGCTACCGACAAGTTGAAAGCCGGTATGTTCGGCAGCGTCGCATTTGGATTGAGCGAAGGTAAAAAACTCAGTATCAATAAAGATGCGCTGGTAACGGTGCAGGGCCACAATTATGTGTTCCTGAAAACGGCGCCGCTCGTCTTCGAACGTCGCGAGGTGAATATCGGCGACCAGATCGGCGACCGTATCGTCACATTCAGCGGCGTGAAAGACGGCGAAAACGTCGTGACCAAAGGCGTGATGCAACTCAAAGGACTATCATTCGGCTATTAAACCCTCCCGGATATGCTACAAGCCCAGATCTTCATCAGTTCCGATCACTGGAAAGATGAACTACCGCTATTCGAATATATTATGCAGTTTTTGGTGAAACAGAAAGTGCAGGGAGCGACGGTGTACCGCGGCCGTCTCGGCTTTGACGGGAAGCACCTCAACCGCCCCAACGACCTGTTCAGTTTCGACGAAACGCCCATGGTCATTTCCTTTATCGACGAGGAAGAAAAAGTTAAATCCGCATTGACATTGCTTCGGAAGGAAGTGAAAAGCGGGTTTATAGTCACCAACCATGTAGACAAGTGGATTTAAAATGATCAAGAACCTGCTTTTTTTCAGCCTTCGCAACCGGTGGGTTGTGATCGCTGTGAGCGTAGTGCTGATGGGCGTCGGCTACTGGTGCTTCACCCAGCTCAAAATAGAGGCGTATCCGGATATCGCCGATACCAACGTGATCGTGGTGGCGCAATATCCCGGCCGTGCCGCCGAGGAAGTGGAGCAACAGGTTACCGTTCCCATCGAAAGAGCGCTCCAAAATACCCCTAATGTGCTCGACAGACGCAGCCGAACCATTTTCGGACTGTCTGTAGTGCAGCTGACCTTTAAAGACGGCACGGACGATTATTTCGCCCGTCAACAAGTTACCGAACGGCTAGCCTCGGCTGAGCTGCCGGACGGCGTCGCCCCGGAGCTCGCGCCATTGTCTACTGCCGTGGGCGAAATCCTCCGTTATGTGGTGGAAGCCCCGTCCAGTTACAGCCCGACTCAGCTTCGTGATTTGCAGGATTGGGTGATCAAACCCGCATTGCTGCAAGTACCTGGCATTGCAGACGTTACAACTTTCGGCGGGCCTTTGAAACAGTATCATATCATTACTTCGCCGGAAAAACTGGTGAAGTACGGCCTGTCGATGCAGACCGTGATCGATGCCATTAATGTAAACAACCAGAATACGGGCGGTAACGTGATCTCCCGTGGCGGCCAGGGCTTCGCGATCAGGGGGCTGGGGGCCATCAAAGACGAGCAGGATATCCAGAACATCGTGCTGAAATCGGAGAATGGCGTGCCGGTATTCGTACGGGATGTGGCTACGGTGGAGATTACGCCGCCGCCGCCAAGCGGGGTCATGGGCTACACCATTACGGCTGATAAAGTGGACGTGAGCAGCGGCGTGGAGGGCATTATCCTGCTCCGGCGCTACGAAAACCCCAGCGAGGTTTTGAAAGTACTCAACGAACGCATTGCCGACCTCGAATCCAGCGAACTGCCCGAGGGCGTCCATTTGAAACCGCTCTACGACCGCAGTTTCCTCATCGACCATTCACTCGAAACCGTGGCGCACACGCTGTTCGAGGGGATTTCGATTGTCGTGATACTGCTGATCTTCTTCCTCGGAAGCATCCGCAGCGCATTGGTAGTGGCGCTGACGATCCCGTTCTCGCTGTTGTTTGCGTTTATATTAATGCGTTTGACGGGCATTCCGGCCAATTTGCTCTCCCTCGGCGCCATCGACTTCGGTATTATAGTGGACGGCGCGTGTGTGATGGCCGAGCATTTGATCCGCAAATACCGCACGGCGAGCCCGGAAGAAAAGCAGCAGGGCATTGTGAAAATTACGCTGCTGTCGGCGCAGGAAGTCGGCCGCGAAATCTTCTTCTCGGTAACGATCATCATCCTCGCGTACATGCCTATCCTGCTGATGACCCGCGTAGAAGGCAAGCTCTTCTCCCCCATGGCGCTGACGCTCGCATTCGCCGTGATCGGTTCCATGCTGGCGGCGCTCACGTTCATTCCCGTGCTCATTTCATTTGCCTACAAAAAAGCACTGGCCGACCCTGAGAAACCGATGAAAGCGCATAGGAATTTCGTGCTCGACTTCCTTACAAAGTCGTATTCCAAAGCATTGAGCGGTTTTTTGAAGAATTACAAAGCCACTGTGCTTATCGGTTTTGCCGTTGTAACGGTGCTGGTGCTGTTCGGGATCAAACTGGGAACCGAGTTTTTACCAACCCTCGACGAGGGCTCGATATTCCTGCGTGGCAACTTCCCGTCGGGCATCACGATCCAGGAAAATGCCAGCTATGCGCCCAAAATCCGTAAAATCATTGCCAAATACCCGCAGATCTCTTTCGTAATCACCCAAACGGGCCGCAACGACGATGGTACCGACCCGTTCCCGGCCAACCGGAACGAAATTCTCGTTGGCTTGAAGGATTATGACCTTTGGAGCAAAACCATTACCAAAAAAGAGCTCGTCGAGAAGATCCGTCACGATTTGCAGGCGCAGCTGCCCGCCGTGGCATTCTCTTCCGGCCAGCCCATTATCGACCAGGTCATGGAGATTGTGACCGGCAGCGCAGCCGATTTGGCCGTATCCGTGGTGGGCGACGACCTGAATATGATGCGCAAGAAGGCAGAAGCCATTGCTAAAATCGTGAAAGGCACGCCCGGCGCGGACAATGTGAACATCGAGCAGGAAGGCCCGCAGGAGCAGCTGGCGATCAACATCAACCGGCAGGCCGCAGCCCGCTTCGGTATCAATGTGGCTGATATTCAGAATATGATCGAAGCGGCGATCGGCGGCAAGACCATTTCCACGCTGTACGACGGCACGAAGCGTTATGACATTGTCATCCGCTTTCTGCCTAAATACCGCAACTCTATCGACGCGATCAAGAACGTGCAGGTACCCTCGCTCACGGGTGCGCTCATTCCCATGAGCCAACTGGCCGACATTCATTTCATTGAAGGTCAGACAAATATCTATCGCTACGGCAGCAAACGCATGGTGACCGTGCGCACCAACATCCGCGGGCGCGACCAGGGCGGTTTCGTGAAGGAATTGCAGAAAAAGATTAATGCGCAGGTACACGTACCGAAGGGTTACAGCATCATCTACGGCGGCCAGTACGAAAACCTCGAACGCGCCGGCAAACAGCTCGCATTCACCATTCCATTGACGATTGTGATGGTATTCCTGTTCCTCTTCATGCTGTTCAAAAACCTCCCGCACACGATGGTAACGATGAGTTGTATCCTGTTCGCACTGGGTGGCGGCATTGTAGCGCTGCTGCTGCGCGGGTACTACTTCAACGTCTCTGCCGGGGTCGGTTTCGTGAGCATTTTCGGGATTTCCGTGATGGCGGGCGTCCTGCTCGTGTCCGCTTTGAACCGCACGACCCAGGCACGTGAAAATTCGTTGGAGCATGACGTGCTCGAAGCTTCCTCGGAACAGCTCCGCGCGATGCTGTCCATCCTCGTCGTGGCCATTATCGGCCTGGTACCGGCGGCCATTTCCTCCGGCATCGGCTCGGATGTACAGCGGCCGCTGGCGACGGTAATCATCGGAGGTCTCACCAGCACCCTGATCTTCGCCCCGATCCTGATTCCGCCGTTGTATTTGTGGATGGAAAAACAAAGAAAACCGCAGAAGCCGAGAGAGGTTCTGGAATTGGAATAGGATTTGGAAAAGGATATTTTTGTGATAGCTGAAATCAAAATAATTACACAGACTATGACAAACGAAAACCCTGTCCTCGAAGCAAAACGCTACGTGGAGAACGCGCGGGCCATTTTGAGGGAAAAAGCGCGTAAGGAAGATGATCAGTATACTGATCGGAAATATGTAAAATTAGCCGGCCACGCGGCCTACACGGGCGTGCTGGTCGCGCTGGATGGCTTTTTAGGCGTGAAAACTAAGAAACGGAAGGATGTTACCTGGTACAAAGAACAGCTCGCTTCATTGGACAAAAAGGTTCTGAATAACTTTGTCAATGCATATGAACTGCTACACTTATACATGGGCTACGACGGGACGCGCGAAGCCGCAGTTGCCCAGGCCGGCTTGAAGAGAGCCGACGAAATCATCCAATGGGTAGAGCAGCGTTCCGCCGTTTGCTGATTTTTTCCAGCCGTTAGATCATTCTTATTAATTCAAAATACACAGACTATGAAAGACGAAGATCCGATTGCAGAAGCCAGGCGCCATGTCGAAAATGCCCGGACTATTTTAAGAGAAAAAGCCGCCAAAGAGGACGATCGGTACGCTGATAGGAAGTATGTTAAAATGGCCGGTCATACTGCCTACACTGGTGTGCTCTTGGCCCTCGATGGCCTGTTTGGGATCAAATCCAAAGGCAGAAAGGATATTAATTGGTATCGCGATCAAGTGGCGAGAACGGATAAAAAATTGCTTTCGAATTTTATGAGTGCGTACGAATTGCTGCATTTGTCTATGAGCTACGATGGCAATCAGGACGTATCCACGGCCCAAACAGGCCTGAGACGAGCCGACGAAATCATCCAATGGGTAGAGCAGCGTTCCGCCGTTTGCTGATTTTTTCCAGCCGTTAGATAAACATCGCCGTGCCAAGTTGATTGGCACGGCGATGTTGTTTTAAGTGGTTCAGTATTTAAACCTTATAATAATTATCCAGTGGATAAAATGGCCGTTTTTAGTTAAATTTCCTAAGTCTTATGTCCTAAGCGAAATGAGGCGTACTCAACTATACACTTTAAACTATCGGCCCATGAAGCAGAAACTCTACCTCCTCTCGTTACTTTTCCTTTCCAGCCGCATTTCAATGGCGCAATCGCCCGATGCTATCGCCGGGGAATATCATTTGCAGGGCGTCATGGAAACCGCCTCGGCCATTTTGCTGAAACCCGACAGTACTTTCGAACTCTACTTCTCGTATGGCGCCATGGATCGGCAAGGGCATGGCAAATGGCAATACCAAAACGGTAAAATCCTGCTCAACAGCCGCCCCAGGCCCGAACGCGACTTTGCGCTGGTAGCCAGCAAACCGGCGCCGGACGAGTTCACGACCGTCAAAATCGTCGATAGCAACCAGCAGATATTGCCGTTTTTCGAAACGCTCATACGCACGACCGGCGGAGAAAAATATGGTAAAATGAACCAGGAAGGCGCATTCCAGATACCCAAAACGAAAACAACGGGCATCGACCTGTTTTTTACCCTCGCGCCGGAGCGTTACACTTCGTTCCCGGTGGATTCGGACGACAATTATTTCGAATTCCGGATCGAGCCGTGGATTATCGAGATCTTCGTGGAAAATATCGCCCTGAAACCCGCCAAAAATGGGCTTACCGGCGAACATCCGCTGCTGAAAGGCGACGCTTTCTCGTATGAAAAAATGAAATAATCAGACATATTGCCGGTCGCCGAGGAGCACAATGTCTTTCACTTCAATGACCTGCTTGTCGTAACCATATTTGGTCACATTGATCATTGCAGCGCCCAGCTGTTTCAGCGTCGAACCGCCATTGGGATATACCGCTTTCAGCACCGGGTACAGCCAGCCCAGGTATTTATAGAGGCTTAGCAGGTTCTTTTGCCCCTCCGTCGCTTTCAGAAATCCCGGCCGGAATGCAAAAGCCTGATCGAAAGGCAGTTTGGCGACATCATTTTCTGTTTTACCCTTCACCCGCGCCCACATCACGCTGCCTTTTTCACTGCTGTCGGTGCCGGCGCCGGAAACGTAACAGAACGTCATACCCGGATTCAGGCGGCTTAATGTCCCGGCCACATGCATCGTCAGGTCGTAGGTAACGCGGCGGTACCCGGGCTCTTTCATGCCCACCGACGACACGCCCAGGCAGAAATAGCAGGCATTGTAACCTCCCAGCTGCCCCTCGATCGCCGACAGGTCGTAAAAGTCCGTATGGATGATCTCTCTCAGCTTCGGGTGACTGATTCCCAGCGGCTTGCGGTTGATGATGAGGACCGACTCCACGTCCGGGCTTTCGAGGCATTCGAGCAGTACGCCTTCCCCTACCATGCCGGTCGTGCCGGTAATGATCGCCCTGATTTTTCCTTCAACGGCCATAGTCTGATTGGTTTGTGATGATGTCAATGCCGAAAGATAGGGATATTTTAAGGTCGTTAAACGTCATAATCAGTGGATTTCGACACTTCCTCCCACACTCCCATTTCTGCTGTCAGCGACGCAATCTTGTTTTTCGCCAAACCGAACGCATCTGTTCCCAATACTAGATGCACCGGCGGGTTTTCGGCTTCGGCAATGCGGATCATTGCATCGGCTGCTTTCTGAGGATCGCCCGGCTGCTGCCCGTTAATCTGCTGCTGGTGCATGGCTTGTGACTCGCGGACAGTTTTATATGCTTCAATTTCTGTCTGAGGCGTTACAAAAGAGCCCGATGCCAGGAATTCCGTACGGAAATAACCCGGCTCCACCACCGTCACCTTCACGCCAAACGGCGCTACTTCCTCGGCCAGCGCCTCGGAAAGGCCGGACACGGCAAATTTGGTAGCACAATAGATACCGAAGCCCGGAAATTCGCCAACGAAACCGCCAATCGATGAAATGTTGAAAATGTGCCCCGAGCCTTGCGCCCGCAGGTGCGGCATCACGGCGCGTACTACGTTCAGCGTGCCGAAAACGTTTACATCGAAATTCCCACGGGATTCTGCGTCCGAAAGTTCTTCCAGACTTCCAGCCAGGCCGTATCCTGCATTGTTCACGATAACGTCGATCTGTCCGAACTTTTCAATTGTGGCCGCAATGGCCTGAGATACGCTCTGCTCGTCGGTGAGATTTACGGCCAGCGGTAAAAACTGACTGCCTTCATGCGCTACCGCATTTTTCAAATCGGCTGCCGAGCGGGACGTTGCCGCCACGGCGAAGCCATTTGCCAGTAACTTTTGAACCAATGCCAGTCCCAGGCCTTTCGAGGCGCCGGTGACGAACCATACTTTTCTATTTTCCATTTTGCTTTGTGGATTGATTTTTAGAACACCACAAAGGTAGAATGCCGCTCAGCGCGAGGCATTGTACGGTTCAAACAGATAGTTGCGAAATTCAAACAATACGAAAAGCGGACGGCGTCTGGCTCGTGTGCTTTTTGAAAAAATTGTTGAAATGGGACGGCTCCTCAAAACCCAGGCAGTAACTGATCTCCGAAATGTTCCAGTTGGTATGCCGCAGCAGCGCCTTCGCCTCGGACGCGATGCGCTCGGCAATGTGCGTGGTGGTCGTTTTGCCCGTCGTTTCGCGGATAGCGCGGTTGAGGTGGTTGACGTGCACGGAAAGCTGGCTCGCGAAATCGTTGGCCGACCGTAGTACAAAGCGCTGGGAAGGTGATTCGATCGGGAACTGCCGTTCGAGCAGCTCGGTAAAAACGGCGGTAATACGCGAATTGGCATTGGGATGCTGGTACAATGCCTCGCTGGGCTGCATTTTGAGGGCATAATGGATGAGCTCGGTCACGTAGTTGCGCAGCAAATCGTATTTGAAGGGGTAATCCGACGCGATTTCGTCCAGCATTTTATCGAAAATATGGCTCACATGCGCATCCTGCCCGTCGCTGAGCATGTAGGAAGGCTTCCCGCCAATGGCAAACATAGGCAGGTCGGCCACATTTCCCCGCAATTTTTCCGAGAAAAAACCTTCTTTAAAAATGCAGAAATAGCCCGTTACGGAATCGCCCACAGCCTCCCAGGTGTAAGGCACCAGCGGATTGAAGAATATCAGCGAAGTACCGTCCAGCTCGATACTCTTGTCGGCGTAGTGATACACGACCCGGCCGCGGACAAGGGCAATTTTATAGTAATCCCTCCGGCTGTACCGGGCCTGAACGGGGTTGGTCACATAGTTCTCACCCATCGAGAACACATTGAAATGCCCGATGTCCTGTTGCAGGTTGTCGGGCAGCCAATTGAACTTATGCTGGTAGAATTCTTCGAGTGTTTCGGGTTTTTCCATGGGGCTAAGTTACGAAAATCAAATAGAAATGCAGCAACCAGCAGCGGCGGTTCGTCATCGGCGATAAGCGGCGCTATTTTACCTCCCTATTAAATCGCGCAGACCGGCTTTGTAAAATGGTTCTTTTACCTAAATTTAGATTCTTGAACAAGCATTGTTTCAGATTACATTCACACACCACACATTTTCATTCCAATTCTTCGATGAAATCGTTCAGTCCCCTGCTTATCGAGCACATTGAAAACGGCACACTCGTATGTCCTCTGTGTTTGTCCCCTTTGAAAATCGTCGATGAAAGCCTGCATTGCAGCAATACCGCCTGTGCGCATTCGACCGAGGAAATTCCGCTCATACAGAAGAAGGTACCGATACTGGTCAATTTTGAAGAGAGCATACTCAGCAAGGAGCCGCTGCTGGCGACCGGCGGCGAGAGCCTCATTCCACGCAGCGGCAATAAGTATGATGCGATCAAAAAGATATTCTGGGGCGGCGACGGCAAGACCCGCAAAAACCTCGCGCAATTCCTCGGAAGCGTGCCCAAACATCCCGGTAGAAAATCGACGGTGCTCATTATCGGCGGCGGTGCCGTAGGCAATGGCGCCGGCGGCATGTACGATGCCACGGACATTGATGTGCTTTCTTTCGACATTTATGCCTCTTCCAACACCGATTTCATCGCCGACGGCCACTCGCTGCCGATCGCAAATGACAGCATTGACGGCATCTGGATCCAGGCGGTACTCGAACACGTGATGTATCCGCACCGCGTGGTAGCTGAAATCCACCGCGTGCTTAAAGCGGGCGGTGTCGTATATGCTGAAACGCCATTCCAGCAGCACGTACACGAAGGTCCGTACGATTTCACCCGCTTCACTGAAAGCGGCCACCGGTTACTGTTTAAAGATTTCAAACTACTGGATTCCGGTTTCCTGACCGGCATCGGCACGGTATTGCTCTGGAACGTGCGGTACGCGGCATGGGGCCTCACGCGAAGTAAAAAAGCGGCTATCATCATCGCGATGGCATTCGGATGGGTCCGCCTTTTCGACCATCTCGTCCCGGATTCGTTCAATGTGGATACTGCCAGCGGCGTATATTTTCTCGGCCGGAAAGATCCGAACCATCGATTCCACGAACGGGACATTGTGGCGCACTACAAGGGTTTTCAGCGGAAGTAGTGATTGATCGCCGAACGCGGACCGCCGACGGCCGGGCGAAAGAGATAATTTTTTTTGTCCGGCCGCCGGTGCTTTTTGTCAGTTATTTCTTTGCCTCGGCCAGTTCCTCCTCATCCAGCTTTCTCAATTCTTCCAACATCGCTCTGACTTCGGCGAGACCCCGCTCGATTTCGTTTTTCATTCCGTCCCAAAAAGGTTTTGCCGAAGCTTTGTCTGCATCAGACATCAAATCATACCACTTGTATAATTCCGACCTTATCGCCGGGACTTCGGAGGAGTCCGCTGCAATAATTTGCGACCGATATGCATTAAGCCTGCGCCTAAGTTCTCGTTTCATGTGTGTTCATTTAAGGTCCTACATCATTCTTAACATTTCTCGCAGCCTAATCGCTTCCGCGCAATAGGCATTAAACTCGGCTCGCGCCTTGTTTTTCTCGCCATCTTTAAGTGTGTGTAAAAACATAAAGCTAGCGAATGAAAAAACTACGCCCAACCAAATAAAATACTGATTATCATGCGGCGCCGGGGTCGATTTCCAAACGGTTACGGTCGGTTAAATGGGCTAGCCCGAGCACGATGGCTTGCAGTACGACGAACGAGCCGAGCAAGGCTGGAATGGAATCTTCCGGCGGAGGGCCGAACATGTTGAAGATTTCGGCGATGACGAAGAAGGCGATCAGGGCGATGAGGCCCCATTTGCCCCTGGCATTCACAGCGCGGGTGTTTTTAGCGTAGAGCCAGACGCCGGCCACGAAGATGACACTTTCGGTTAAAACGGTGATTGGCAAGGAATTCCACATGCCCAGTCCGACTTTCGTATCGCCGAAGGGTGTTAGCGGCAGGTCTGGAATATGGACGACCAGGTCGAGAAACCAGTGGCTGAGCACCGCCAGACCGACGATCACCGCGCTGCGGAGATCTTTTTGGAATACCCAATAAACACCCCCGCAAATAAGTCCCCATACAACGCCCATTACGAGGCTATGCGTGTAGGGATAATGTACAAATTCAAAAGGCGTGACTTCCGTAAAGCCTGGACGAATCCTGACCTGCTCGACGTCCAGCAACAGCAGGAACGGCCAGAGAATGTCGACGAACTCGACGGCGACAAACAGCGTGAGCAACGATACCCTGGGGGCAACTTTCTTCACCCCGAACGCTAAACCATAATGACCCAGAAACATATGACAAGTAGTTGATTAATGACCCTGCAAAGGTATCTGAGCCATTGCCCGACGCACTTGACCTAGATCAAGAAATCAATTCAGCTGCTTCCGGCGGATACGGCTGACCGTTTCGGGCGTCATACCGAGCATGGACGCGATGTATTGCAGCGGAACCTGCGTAAAAATGTCCCGGTGGCTGTCGAAAAGGAGGTTGTAGCGCTGCTCGGCGGTCATGGAGAGGAATGAAAACACGCGGTCTTCGAGCGTGGTGAAGCAATGCGCGATGAACAGCTTCTCGGTAACCGGCCATTTCGGAAGGTATTCGCCCAGACGGTCATAGTCATGCTTGTCGATCGTGTAAATGGCCGTGTCGGCGAGTGCCTGGATGTTCCAGCGGGCCGGCTTTTCGAATACCAGGCTGGACAGGTCGGTCACAAAATAGCCTTGGGTACAGATCCACTGCGTCACCTCACGGTCTTCCAGGTCGACGTAAACCCGCAGCATACCCGACTGGATGAAGCTCAGTTTATTGCAAAGTTTCCCTGTTTTGAGGTAGTAATCGCCTTTTTTCAGTATTTCGGGTTTGAAAAACGAAGCGACGGTCACCAGATCGGTCTGGTCGAAGTCGAAATAGGTTTGCAGGTACTGTTCCAGGTCTGTCATAAGGCGCGGTAATGGCGTGTAAATGTAAGCAAGATCCGGGCCTGTCCGTGGTCGCCAGCGTACAAAAGTGTCCGAATGCGAACGGCTGATCCGTGCTGTACTGTTATAACTGATTGTATTACAGAATTTTATAATTTTGGCATAGTATTTTATACAATGTACTATGTAATACAATGTACCGTCTATTAGCCATGAAAATTTACCTTTTAAGTGCCCAAATCCATTCCGCCCTGTTCCTATGTTGAAGAATTATATCAAAATCGCCTGGCGTAACCTCGCCCGAAACCGCGTGTTTTCCGCCATTAACATCGCCGGTTTGGCGATAGGGCTCGCTTCGTGCATGCTCATCAGCCTGTATGTGATCGACGAACTTAGTTTCGACCGCTTCCACGAAAAGGCCGGCCGTATGGTGCGCGTGGCATTTAAAGGCACCATGCAGGGCGGGATTATCAACGAATCGCACGTGATGCCGCCCGTGGCGGCCGCATTAAAAGCCGATTACCCGGAAGTGCTCGAAGCGACGCGGCTGCGGCAGGGAGGCAAACCGCTCATTCTGTTGCACAACCAGATTTACAACGATGACAAACTGGCCTTCGTGGACTCGAATTTCCTATCGGTGTTTACATTCCCGCTGATCCAGGGAAATGCCAAAACGGCATTGCTCGAACCTAATACCATGGTCCTCTCCGAATCCGCCGCGCAGAAATACTTTGGAAAAGCGGACGCGGTCGGCCAGACCATCGCTTTCAAGGACCGGAAACAGACCTTCCGGGTGACCGGCGTGATGCGCGACATGCCGTCCAATTCACATATCCGGTTCGATCTGCTGGGATCAATGGCGTCGCTCGATGAGGCCAGGGTGCCGTCCTGGATGCAGTCGGAGTTCTTTACCTACCTCGTTTTGCCCGAAGGCTACGACTACCAAAGACTGGAAAAGAAGCTCCCGGCGACCATCGACAAGTACATCAGCTCGCAATTGAAACAGGCGATGGGTGTTACCATGGCCGAATTCCGGAAGCAGGGCAATAACCTCGAACTCCGCCTGCAACCGCTCACGGACATTCACCTGCATTCGGATTTCCAATACGACCTCGACGTGAACGGCGACATTACCTACGTCTACATTTTCGGTGCCGTGGCCGTGATGATGCTGCTTATCGCATGTATCAATTTCATGAACCTCTCCACGGCGGGCTCGTCCAAACGGGCACGTGAGGTGGGCGTGCGCAAGGTAATGGGCTCCGAAAAAGCGGAACTCGTGTGGCAATTTCTCATCGAATCCACCCTGCTAACCGCCATCGCCATGCTGCTGGCCGCTTTGTTATGCCTCGCCGGCATGCCGATGTTCAACCAGCTTTCGGGCAAAAACCTATCGCTCGAATGGAATTCGGTCCCCGGGCTTATCCCTGCATTCATCGGCTTCGGACTGTTTGTGGGCGTGTTTGCGGGCAGCTATCCGGCATTTTTCCTGTCGTCGTTCAAGCCGATTACCGTGCTCAAAGGCGGCGCTTCGGTGATCAGGCTGAATTCTTCGGGTAAAAGCATTAGTCTGCGAAGCGGCCTCGTGGTATTCCAATTCTGTATGTCGATAATCCTGATCGTCGGCACGACGGTCGTTTTTCAGCAATTGCAGTTTATCCGCAATAAAAAACTGGGTTATAACAAAGACCAGGTGATCGTCGTACCTGCATGGTCGCTGGGTAAAAATACGGACGCATTCCGCCAGGAGCTCTTGCGCGACTCGCGCGTGGCACAGGTAAGCTTGTCGGGCTATGTACCGGCCGGGCCCTCGGACAATAACAATTTCGCCGTGAACCCCGATGCCAATCCATCGCAGCACGTGAAGACATTACGTTACGACGTCGATTACAATTACCTGCCTACCCTTGGCATGGAAATCGCGCGCGGACGTAATTTTTCCAAAGATTACGGCACCGATTCGACGGGCATAATCATCAATGAAACGGCTGTGAAAACCTTCGGCTGGACACCCGACAATGCATTGAACCGCACCATTACCCATAGTGATAATGACGGTAAAAAGACGACCTATCAGGTTATCGGCATCGTGAAAGACTTTCATTTCCGTTCGATGCACGAACAAATCGGGCCGCTGGTGATGACGTTGAGCAATGGCTGGGGCTGGATGATGGTCAAAGCGCGGAGCACCGAAGTTTCCGGGCTTCTGGCATCGATGAAACGCAACTGGGACGGCTTCCGCACGGATATGCCGTTCAGCTACACATTTCTCGACGAGCGTTTCAACGAAACCTACAAAGCCGAGCAGAAAACCGGACAAATCCTCGGCACATTCGCGGGGCTTACTATTTTCGTAGCCTGCCTGGGACTGTTCGGGCTGGCGACGTTCACCGCCGAGCAGCGTACGAAGGAAATAGGCGTTCGCAAGGTGCTGGGCGCGTCCGTGGCGGGTATTATCGCATTGCTATCGAAGGATTTTCTGAAACTGGTCGTCATTGCATTGCTCATTGCCACGCCGGCGGCATGGTGGCTGATGGACAAGTGGTTGCAGGAATTTGCCTATAAAATCAACATCAGCTGGTGGGTATTTACGACAGCCGGCCTGCTTTCGACGCTCGTGGCCTTGCTGACGATCTCCTACCAATCGGTCAAAGCCGCATTGATGAACCCGGTACAATCCCTTCGTTCGGAATGACGATCTACTGCAAAATTACCCACCATACCCACGTGTTCCAGCCCGGCAATATCGTGGAGGTGCGGCGGCGCATTCTTGAAAAATCGCCGGAAGTGGCTGAATCCGGCTATTTTATACCTGACACCGGCGACGGTACGCCGGGAATCATCCCGCTAAGCGCCGCGGAGCCCATTACCGGGCAACCGCCGGCGGAGGAGGCCTATTACGGCAAATGCGTGCTGACGAAGGTGATGAACTTTTACCCGAATCCTGCTGACAACCAGGCTCCCGGCCCCGTCGGTGTGGTAAAACCTGAAAATGTACGCATTGTGCACTATCATGATTGCCAGCAGCTGTTTTTTCACATGCCCCAATATGCCTGGGATGCCGGCACCCTTCGCATTACCAACACCTGCCCGGAGGTGGTTTTAGAAGAAAAACGGGTACGCGACCGGCTGAATGGCGGCACGATGATCCTGATCAACACGCTGCCCTACCCGCCCGGATGTTACACGATCGACGCGGATTGGCCCGACGGCTGGACGCACCGCATTTGTTTCATCAAATTCACGGAAGGATTTCCCAAAGCGCCGTACGAAAATGCGCCGGCCAATATCTACCGGGCCATCCGCAACGAGGAAGTACACCTGCTGCCTTTGCCGGAACCGGAAAAGAACGAAAAACCAACCTTCACACCCAAACCCAAGCCCTATGAAGGCTACGAATCGCCGGCCGGCAATATGCATATCGTTCAAAACGACCACGAATACCGGCTTTTCGATTCCAACGGCGTTGAGATGGAACCGGCCTTCGATACGGAAAAGCTCAGGCGGGACCTGATGAGCCGCTTCCTGCCGACGCTGGAATATACGCAGGAGGGCCGCGGCGGCACCATTTATTACCAGGAGGGCGATATCCGATTCGGGCTGGACTGGGAATTTGGCGGGGGCAACGCGGTCGTGATTTTTTACATTCCCGAAGTGAAATATTGGGAAGCCCAAACCAGGACACCGCTTTCGCGCCGCGACGAAATCATCGAATTCATCTGCCGACAGGTCATCCGCGACCAGGCGCCCGGCTGTACATACAAGATTTACCACAACTCCGTGAGCATATTGCATTGAAGGTGGTTGACCCGGTAGTGGAGATATTGGGTAGCCTCGCTAGGCAGATGCCGCACCGGGGTGCCAGAATACACGTATTTTGCTGATATCAACGGTTTGCCTGGCCTTCGCGAGGTCATAGTTCTCCTGCGCATTCATCCAGAACTCAGCGGTAGTGTTGGCAAACGCCGTAGCCAGCCGGATGGCCATTTCAGGCGTTCCGCTCTGTTTTCCGTTCAAAATTGCCGACAGTGTCTTCCGGGTAACACCCAAACCTTCGGCCACTTCCCCTATCGTCGGCCTCTCTCCTGTTTCTTCTCTCAGTCCTTCAATCGTTTCCCTGATCAGTTCCCCAGGATGTGCGGGATCGAAAAGCGCCATGTAACTTGTGTTTTAATGATAATCCAGATAATCGACGTCATAAACATTACCATCTTCGAACCGGAAGATGACGCGGTAGTTGCCGGATACCCTCAACTTTTTTCTTAAATTCCTGTAACCTTTCCCGGTGGACGGAGTTACCACATCAAAATCACGAAAACAAAGCGCAATCTTTTGAATACCCTAACCGACAACTCGCTGATGCTCCGGGTGAAAACCGGGGACCTGGATAAGATGGGATTGCTTTTTGAGCGGTACAACCGGCCGCTGTTCGGATTCTTTTACCACATGACACATAAGGCCGACCTGAGCGAGGACCTCGTCCAGAATGTGTTTTACAGAATGCTTAAATACCGGCACACCTTCACCGGCGACGGCGAGTTCCGCACGTGGATGTACCACCTCGCCCGCAATGTGCTCAACGATTCGGTGAAACAGAACAGGTCGTTCAATTTCTACGACGTCAACGAAGTAGCCGACCGCATCGGGGGCGGTATCCCGGCCGACGAAAGTTTCGAACGGCAGCAGGACAAGGATTTCCTGCACGAGGCCATCGGTGCCCTGAGCCCCGAATACCGCGAAGTGCTGATTTTGAGCCGCTTTCAGGAAATGAAATACGACGAGATCGCCAAAGTGCTGAATATCAACGAAGGAACAGTGAAAGTGAGGGTGCACCGCGCACTGGGGGAATTGAAAAAGAGGTTTTTTACCAATGAAAGACGATAAGCAAATGAGCTGCGAATATACCCAAGGCAAACTGACCGACTGGCTGAACAACAGCCTCGAAAAAAACGAACAGATAGCCATAAACCGCCACCTGGCCGAATGCGCGAGCTGCGAGGAAGAGTTCGCCGCCGACCGGCAGATCTGGGACGGCATGGCGAAAATCCGGGTACCGGAGCCGGGCGAGGCGATGCGCCACAACTTTTACGCCATGCTCGACGAGTTCAAGGAAGCCGACAAAGCGGCCGCTCGGTTCTCTTTCCAGAGCATGATGGAGCGGATCAGGGAGTTCCCGTTGCCCCAATGGTCGGTGCCGCAATGGACCGTGCAACTGACATTCAGCCTGCTCCTCGTGGGCCTGGGATGGGTGATCGGCAACCGGATGGGCCGGGGCAAGCCGGATGCTTCCGCCTACCAGCAGCAGATCGAAACACTCGCGTCGCAGGTGCAGGACATGAAGAGCACGATGATGCTTACCCTGCTCGAAAACCCTTCGGCCACTGAGCGGCTTCGGGCGGTGGGGTACACTGCGGAGATCACGCAGGCAGACGATCGCGTCCTGGAAGCGCTTTTTGCCACCTTAAACAACGATCCTAATGTAAATGTGCGGCTCGTCACGCTGGAAGCGCTCACGCAATATGCGGGCGATGCGTCGGTACGTGAGGAGCTGGTGAAATCGCTCGCATTGCAGGATTCGCCGATGGTGCAGGTGGCCCTGGCCGATGTGATGGTGAAATTGCAGGAAAAACGTTCGGTGAAGGCATTGAAGACGTTGCTGCAAAAAGAAGACCTGAACGACCTCGTCAAAGTAAAAATCGAACAGACCATTAAAGACCTTTCATAAACCTAAATCAACTATTAGCCATGAAGTATTTTGCAATCCCCCTGCTGGCGGGAGCAGTGCTGTGCTGTGCCCAGGCCCCGGCGCAGAAGCTGGAACACAAAGAGCACGTCAGCAAAGAATTTACCGTTGCCGGCCAGCCAGCAAAGAATGTCCTGGCGATCTATAACATCAACGGGTTCATCAAGGTAGAAGGCTACAACGGTGACAAGGTTGTGCTGGAAGTCGAAAAGAAGATCACGGCCAAAACACAGGATGTGCTCGACCAGGGCAAACAGGAGTTCAAGCTCGAAATCGAACAGAATGCCGACAGCATTATCGCCTATGTGGCCAATCCGTTCGACTCCCGCCCGAACAGGGGCCGGCGGAACTGGGACGGGCCGCGTATCCAGTATAATTTCGAGCTGGACTTCACGGTAAAAGTCCCCTATTCGCTCAATCTGCACGTTTCGACCGTCAACGGCGGCGATATCAACGTGAACGACGTCACGGGCTCGCTGGGTGTGCACAATGTGAACGGGGCGATTAAGGTGATGAATGCAAAAGGCACCTCGGTGATCAGAACGGTGAATGGCAATGTGGACGTCAACTACCTGACCGTCCCTCCCGGCGAATCCGATTTCAAAACGCTGAACGGCGACATCCGCATTACCTACCCGGCCGCGCTGGCCGTTGACTGCCGGTTCAAAACATTCAACGGCAACTTTTACACCGACTTCCCGAATGTGGAAATGCTGCCGGTAAGGGTTGTCAAAAACACGGAAAACCATGAAAACAAGACCGTTTACAAGCTCAGCGCCGAAACCTATATCCGCATCGGAAGCGGCGGGCCTACCTACAAATTCGAAACATTCAATGGCAATATCTATCTCAAAAAACAATCGTAACAAAATGAAAACCCCGCGTATCATAGCCCTCGCAGCACTGGCAGCATTGAGCACACTATCGGCCCCGCTGCTCGCGCAGGGCGAACTGAAAGAACAACTGACCGTCCCCCTGAGCGATCCGGCCAAGCCCGGCTCGTTGAAAGTGCACCTCGTCACGGGCTCCATCCGCGTGACGGGCTACAACGGCAACCAGGTGGTGATCGATGCCACAACACCCGGTCGCCAGGATAAGCCGGAGAAACCGAAGGAAAATTCGGAAGGGATGAAACGCATTTCCAAAAACGGCGCGCTCGACATTTCGGCTACCGAGGAAAACAATGTCGTGAATGTGAGCTCGAAGCTGTTTAATACCAAAATGGAGCTGAACATCAAGGTGCCGATGAAGTTCAAACTGAATGTCGGTACGGTGAACGACGGCGACATTACCATCGAAAACGTGGACGGCGAAATGGAGATCACGAACGTGAATGGCGATATCCGCCTGACGAACGTCTCCGGCTCCGCCGTAGCCAATACCGTGAACGGCCTCCTGAAAGCGAATTTCAAAACGGTAGACGCAAAATCGCCGATGGCATTCTCGACGCTGAACGGCAATGTGGACATCACCCTGCCGCCCGCCGCGAAGTTCGACCTCAAGATGAAATCCGACCGTGGTGAGATTTACAGCGACTTCGATGTGGATGTGGACAAGACGACACCGCAGGCCACGCGCAGCGCCAAGGAAGGCATGTACAAGGTCAGCATCGAGGACTGGGTGAAAGGCAAAGTCAACGGTGGCGGCAGCGAGATCATGATGAAAAATATGAACGGAAATATCTACGTGAGAAAGGCGAAGTAACGCCTCCCCGAGCCCACGGCCACGCCTCTGACAGACCCGCCTGTCAGAGGCGTTTTTTATTGGGCTGTAAGAAAAATATTTTTCCGGGCCGCCGCCTATTCAATCGTCGCGCCGAGCTCGATCAGCATCCGTTGCAGGTCGTCCAGCTTCCTGGTTTTTACAGATGCCATTATCTGCTCCGTAGTTGCCTCGGCGGTCGTGATTGCTTCGAGGTAAATCTTCTTTCCGGCATTCGCCAGCTTCACGTAGGATACCCGCGCATCCCGGCTGTTTGCCTCCCGCTTTACGTATCCCAGCTTCTCCAAGGGCGACAGCATCCGGGTAATGCCCGAGGCCGTCAGCCCCACTTTTTCGGCCACATCCGTGCGCCTTAATTTCTCGTCCTGCGCATTCGCCAGGTGATGTAAAATCATGAATTCATTCAGGCTGATCCCATGACTTCCCAGCTTCGCATCGAAGCGTTTCGCCATCAAAGTCTGGATCATGGTAAGGTTCAAAAACAGTTTAAGTCCCTGAGAAATAGTTGACATAAGATTGAGATATATTTGATTTATAGTTGATATATATTTGAGTTGTCAAGTATTATACAAATATAATACACTTTTAACTGATTGAAAAATAATTGATTGTGTTTTTCGGAAATTGCAGCTGTGCACCCACGGTGCTCGCGGCGCTAAGAGAATGTACAACATGCGGCCAATGTCACATGCCTGACGGCACTCCCGGCACTGGCCGCACAGTTGCGTCGCTACGCGACATTGGTAGAAAAATGGGTGGATCGTAGACGTGGCAAAATACCGTCAGGGATGTAACAACCATGCGAGCGAAAAACGCAACCGCGTTACCCCGAATGCGAGCGCAGCAACTGCCGGTAACGATCGAGTACGCCCGACTTGGAAATGAAACCCACGAACTCGCCGTCGGTCTTCACGACCGGGAGGTTCCAGGCACCGGTTTCGTCGAATTTTTTGACAATGGTAAACACATTGTCGAACTCGTTTACCGTCACGGCCGGCGGCTTGGCGAGGTTTGAAATTTCAAGCAGCCTGTACCCCGCGTCACTGAAAAGCAGCGGCCGCACGTCGTCCATCGAAATGATCCCGATCATCTTTTTTTCCTCTACGACGGCGATCATATTCCGCCGCCCGGTGCGGAGCAGCTCGGCCAGTTCCTCCCGTGACGCGCTCGCTTCCACCACCTGAATATCCTTATCGATCAGGTCGGGGACGTGCAGCAGCGAGAGCAGATTCCGGTCGTGCTCGCGGGTGAAAATCTTACCTTGCCGGGCGAGGTTTTCCAGGTCGGGCGAGACGGAAGAAAACCATTTGGCCATGGAAAAAGAGATCACCGAAACCATCATCAGCGGAATGAAAAGATCGTAGCCCGAGGTCGATTCGGCGATAAGAAAAATGGCGGTCAGCGGGGCATACAATACGCCGCTCATCACTCCTGCCATACCCACGATCACAAGGTTGCTTTCGGGCACGTGCGCCACGCCCAGCTGCTCGCACACGAGCGCAAACGCGTACCCGACGAGCCCGCCCGCGAAGAGCGACGGAGCAAAATTCCCGCCATTACCGCCGGCGAAAATGGTAATGGAAGCGGAGAATGCTTTGAGCAAACAAATTACCGCCACGAAGACGATCACCACCCATTCGTGATAGCCGATAAAACGGAAGAAACTGTTGGCGATTACCTCCTGGATCTGCCCGTTGGTAATGGCTTTGATCGTGTCGTAACCTTCGCCGAACAGCGGCGGGTACAGCACGCAGAGCACCGAAAGAATGGCCCCGCCGATGGCCGCCTTCTGGATACGCCCGAATTTGAGGTGGTGAAACCATTGATCGACATACTTTGCGATCAGCACGTAATAGCGCCCGTACAACCCGCAGAGCACGCCCAGCAGCAAATAGAAAGGAATGTTATGGTAATCAAACGCTGCGCGGCTGCTGAACTGGAACAAAACCGACTCTTTGAGCAATACCTTCGAAACAAGGCTGCCGCAAACCGCCGCCACGACCAATGGAAGGAAATCCGAAAAAACGACGCCGGTCAGCAGTATTTCAAATGCGAACATCATTCCGGCAATGGGCGCATTGAACGCGGAAGCGATACCCGCCGTGGCACCTGCGGCAAGCAGTAGCGTCCGCTCGCGGTAATCCAGCTTATAAGTTTGAGCAAAATTGGAACCGATCGCGGCACCCGTAACGGCAATCGGGCTCTCCAACCCCGCCGAGCCGCCGAGCCCGACAGTGATGGCGCTCTGCACGATCTGCGAGTACATTTTCACAGACGACACGATGCTGGAATTTTGCGCGATCTCGTACAAAATTGCCGCAATACCTTTCCGGTCCTGCCCCCTGAAAACGAATAGCACGACGAGCGTGGTCAACACAATGCCCAGAAACGGGAACAGTAAATAGAACAATATCTGCCGCTCGAAATGCACCTTATCCGTGATGACGTAGTGGATATAATGCACGAGTGATTTGAGAACGACGCCCGCCAGCCCGCAGGTGATACCTACCAGAATACCGGAGAGAATCAGAAACTGGTTACGATTTAGGACGCTTTTGAGCCAGAAAAGGACGATTTCGTAACTCCTGGCCTTTTCCAGGCCATAACGCGTAAAGCTTCTTCTGAACTTTAAGAAATTATAGAATTTTTTGATGCTGTTTCTATTCACAATCGATCTGTTACGGGGCGGGCTACTCGCTTTTATGAATTGCTAAAAATAGCATTCCTGAATCCGGCAGACATGGCTTACCGGCACCAAATCGATATGTTAAAATACCTAACAGTGGTCAACTATTTCTTTATCAGATACATGTGTGTAAATAAAAAAGCCCGCTGCATGACACAGCGGGCCGAAATTCCGGGTAAGGGCTATCTAATTAGCCCTTGCTAACTGCACTTCCAGGCGAATATCCACATTCCGTTCGTTGCCGTTGTAACGGGAATTGTAGCCGCCGGTACCAATGCCTACACCCATTCCACCTCCCATACCGATGCCGCCGCCCAGGCCGATTCCGATACGCGGGCTGAAACCGGAGTTAGACGATGATTGTCCGTCGACCTTGATGCTCATACCCATCATCGCCGTTTCGCGGGCGTTTACATTCATCAATGCGAAAGGTATCGCTATCTGCTCGGTGAGCTCGCCGTTGCGGTCCATCGTGATATGTGATTTAATGCTCCCGTCCGGGCGCACGAGGTCGATCAGGTGCTGGCCTTCGCGGTCTTTCCAAACCGCTTCCTTATTGTAGGAATCGAGGAGCAGATCGAGGCCGAGGCTATTCGGAAGGTCGGTTTCGATGCGGCGCAATGCCTTTCGGTCCTCCTTCATGACCACGGGGAATGTGAGCGCGTAGGCTTCTTTTTTCTGCCCTGCCGGGCTGAACGCGATTTTCAGGCCGCTGCCCAGAATGTTCTGGATCGTGTTGGGATCCTTCGTTTTGAGCGTAATGTACACGTACTGATCGTCGTTGATGATCCCGTAACGCAGCCGTGAGCGCTGGTCTTGCTGGTCGGGCTTGATTTCATCCACATAAGAGAATGGCGCGTTCCATTTCGATTCGTAAGGCATCGTTTTGGACGAACTACAAGCGCCGAGGGCTATCAACAGCAGCAATGACCAACTGTTTCTGGTTGTTTTCATTTGTTGTTTTATCAATTAGAACTACTCTTTCTACAACGAATTCCTGCAAATAATCATTACGAAAACAGGGCTGAAATCGTTGCAACTCAAAACTGTGACACGGCCGGCGTGGCAAAGGTTGAAAGGAGCAGGCCTATCTTTTGGTGCAGCTTCTCCGGCTCGAACGGCTTGGAGAGCGTATCGTTCATGCCGGATTCCAGCGCCTGGGCGACCTCTTCCGGCAAAACGGTGGCCGATAGCGACAGGATGGGCGTGCGCACATGCAGTTCCTCCCGTGCGAAGCGCGCGGCCTGGAAGCCGTCCATTTCGGGCATGCGGGTATCCATGATGATCAGGTCGAACATTTCTTCGCGCAGCTGGTCCACCGCCCCTTTTCCATTGCCTACCACCACGGCGTTGAGTTGCCAGGCTTTCAGGTATTTGCGCAAAAGCAATGCATTCACAGGGTTGTCTTCCGCCACGAGCACCTTTTTGCCTTCGAATGGCGGCAGGTTCTGGAACGGAACAGCCGGTTTGGCGTCGCTGCCCTTCTCGTTGGCATCCGGGACGAGCAATGTAAAAAAGAACTGGCTACCCTCCCTGAAACGGCTGTTTACTTCCAGTTCGCTGCCCATGAGCCGCACGAGTTTCTGTGAAATGGTGAGCCCAAGCCCGGTACCCCCGTATTGGTGCGATGTATTCTCGGATGCCTGCCCGTATTCGGAGAAAATATTGGCTAGCTGTTCTGCCGTCATACCGATGCCGGAGTCTTGCACCGTAAAGCGGATGCTATGCCCGGTAGCCGCTTTGGAAATATGCTCCATTTTCAGGACAACGCTCCCATTTTCCGTGAATTTCAATGCATTACCTACCAAATTCAGCAGGATCTGGTTCAAACGCAAGCCATCCACGGTGACGCATTCGGGCACATTGTCACCTATTTCGAGCCGCAGTCCGAGCTGCTTTTCGTCCGCCTTGAATTGCATTAAATCGACAATGCCTTTGCCGAGTACCCGGAGGTCGGTAGACGTTGGGATAATGGAGAACTTACCGTCGTCGATTTTCGAAATGTCGAGGATGTCGTTCAAAATGTTCAGCAGCGAGCCCGACGACTGCCGGAGCATACTCACCAATTCCGTTTGTGCATCGTTCAGCTCCGTGGCCGACAACAGGTTCCCCAAACCGATAATGCCGTTCAGCGGCGTGCGGATCTCATGGCTCATATTGGCCAGGAACGATTCCTTCGTTTTGCGGGCCTTTTCCGCCTGCGTCTGCGCATCTATCAGCGCCAGCTCGTGCGCTTTGCGCTTTTCCACATCGTGCAGGTTCACAAAAAGGAGCCTGTTTTTATACATGATGCGGAGTTCGAGCCAGACAGGCTGCCGGAGCCGGCCATAAAACTGGTCCTCGACGACGATCGTTTCTCCGCCGATAAAACTGCGTTTCACCAGCACCTCGCGCAGCGACGATTTCGCCGGGTCTACCAGCAGGTCCAGCACGGATGTCTTCACCAGCGAAGCCGGGGTAATGCCCAAAATCGTTTCCACCGATGGATTAATGGACAATATAGAGCCGGTATCGGGCTCCACGGTGGCAATAATATCCGGAGAATTCAGGACGATCGTCGCGTAGTTTTCCAGCAGTTTGTTCTTGTCGCGGATCTCGCGCTGGCTGCGCGCGAGTTTAATCAGCGAGTCGACTTTCGCATTGGTAATATAAGGATCGAGCGGTTTGTAGAGGTAATCGATAGCACCGGTTTTGAGGCCTCGCACCGCGTACGTAGTTTCTTTGGAAATAGCCGTCACGAAAACGATCAGGATTTCGCGGGTTTTGGGATTGGAAAAAAGCGTCTCGGCAAATTCGAAACCGTCCATTCCCGGCATTTGCACGTCTACCAGCGCCACCGCGATATCGCTCTCCCACACGATCCGCAACGCCTCGTTGGGCGAAGTCGTAGCGTATATTTCGATGTCGTCGCGGTTGAGGATCGCTTTGAGCGAGATCAGGTTCTCTTCCCGGTCGTCAAGCAATAGGATCTTTGTATTCTCCATGGGTTATCGTTGAGTAGCTATTGAAGTATATCGTTGATTATTGAAAAGAGGTTCCCATCGGCCATTACATGATGTTTTTCATAAGCGGCGATGGCTTCCTCGGGCATGCGCCGCGACTCCGCCTCCGCGGGGTCCTGCACGTACGTAGGATAGCCCTTTTCGGCCAGGGTTTTCATGCCCTGGGCACCATCTGCGCTCGAACCGGAAAACAGCATGGCCGCTTTAACCGGTATCCCTGAAACCGCCGCCGACATGAATGTCGCATCGATGGAAGGCCGCGAAAAGAAGTCCTTTTCTGAACAATCATAGTAAAACCGGGCGTCGGGGCCGATCAGCAGGTGGTAATCCGGGTAAGCGAAGTAAATCGAATTCACCTTGATCGGGTCCAGATGGTACGGCTCACTCATCACTACATTGGTTTTATTTTTAAATAACTCGGGTAAAACGGCGGTACTGGATTTGCCCCGGTGCAGCACGAATACCAATGCAAAAGACAATGGGCGCCTGATCAGCCTGATCATTTCCTCGAAAATCACAAAACTCCCCGACGAGCCGCCAACGAGCACGAGACTGAGCGGACCATTATCTCCTGCTTTGTTCATCTGATCTTCTGATAAATGTTCAACGTGCTATCGATGATCTTAAAATTCTCTTCCAATCCCGAATAGCGCAGCGTTTCCCGTTTCCCCAGGCAAAGAAAACCTAACATGCTGAGACTGTCATACAAAAGCCGGAATACTTTTCGGCGGAGTTCCAGCGTGAAATAGATCATCACATTGCGGCAGCTGATAAACTGAAACTCGTTAAAGACGCCGTCGCCCGTCAGGTCATGCATCGAAAAAACAATGTTCCTGCGCAGATCCGGGACCATGACGGCCTTGTTATAAGCCACGTGGTAATAGTCCGACAGTGAATGCTTTCCGCCCGCCGCCAGGTAGTTTTCCGAATACGTGCGTGCATTGCCCAATGTAAAAACACCTTCCCTGGCCGCTGTCAGCGCCTTGTTGCTGAGGTCCGTCGCGTAAATGAGCGAACGGTTCAGGAAGCCGGCTTCTTTCAAGAATATAGCCATCGAATAAGCCTCCTCGCCCGTGGCGCAGCCCGCCACCCAAAAGCGGAGTGTGGGATACGATTCGAGGTAAGTGAAGACTTCCGTCCGCACTTTCATGAAAAAGTCCGCATCCCGGAACATTTCCGAGTAATTGACGGTCAGCTCCTGAATGAGGTCATACACGACCCGCCCGCCCGGCTCAATATGCACAAGCAGTTGTTCGTGGTTCATTTTGTGGTTGGCAAGGTACCGGCTCGCCCGCCGCAACAGCGACGGCCGTGCATACCCCGAAAAATCGAACCCCGATATTTCCCTGATCTGCGCGATCAGTACTTCCAGTTCCGGATATTCCATGAGTACCATATCCTACGCAGCGTGTAACCAGACCTTGATGAGCGAAAGTAGCTTGTCAACGTCCACAGGTTTTGAAATGTAATCGTTGGCACCCGCTTCAAGGCATTGCTCGCGGTCGCCCTGCATAGCCTTGGCCGTCACCGCGATAATGGGGATATTCACCCACCGCGGCACCTCCCTGATCCGCCGCGTGGCTTCGATGCCGTCCATTTCGGGCATCATCACGTCCATCAGGATCAGTTCCACTTCGGGATTGTCTTCCAGCTTCGCAATCGCCTCCTTACCGTTCGTCGCGATTTCGATCGAGAAACCGGCGTCTTCCAGCACGGCGCTGAGCGCAAAAATGTTGCGCATATCGTCGTCGGCCAGGAGGATTTTTTTACCTAAAAACATTTGTCCCGCATTCACTACCGCATTGCTGAATGTCTCTTTCGGCGCCTCAGGCTCCGGCGCTTTCGGCTGTATTTTTTTGAGGAAAAGCTTCACCTCGTCGAGCAGCCGCTCGTTGGATTTCTTCGTTTTGATCACCACGGGGTGCGCATATTTCATCACGCGGCTCAAATCGGCCTGGGTAAGGTCTTCGGCCGTGTTCACTACCACAGGCAATGCACTCCACTGCGGGTTCTTCTTGATGGTATCCAGCAGGTCGAGGCCGTTCATATCAGCCAGGCGTACGTCGAGGATGATGCCGTCCACGCGGTCGGTTTCGAGGATATTCAATGCTTCGGCGGCCGAATAAGCGTACAGTACGAAAATGTTGTTGCCCGTCAGGAAATCGCCCAGGTACTTGCTTTGGTAAGCATCGTCCTCGATCAGCAGGATGCGCTGCTGGTCGAGGTTCTTCCCTTCCAGCCTCAACGCGCTGAATATCTGCTGTGCCGAGCGCTCGTCTACCGGTTTCTGCATGAAGCCGATCGCCCCGTTTTTCAGCATTTCCTCATCAAAATAGTCGCCCGATGATACCGTATGCACGGGGATCAGGCGCGTGCGGGTGTCGCTTTTCAATTCTTTCAGCACCGCCTCCCCTTCCATATCGGGCAAATGCATGTCAAGGATAATGGCGGTGGGGTTAAATGCGCCTACCATTTCCAGCGCCGCACGCCCGCTGGCGGCTGTCTGCACCTCGAAACCGCTGGACTGCGCTTTGGCAGCCATGTCGGCTGCGAAAATCTCGTCGTCCTCGATCAGCAGCAGGCGTGCCGCACGGCCATTTTCCGGCGTTTTCACCGGCGTTTCGATTTGAACCGCCTCGGCCACTGGTTCCGGCTGCATATGGTCTGTCTGCGCATCGGTTTCCGTCAGGTAAGGGATTTTCAAGGTAAACACGGAGCCTGCGCCCGGCGTGCTTCTGAGCGAGATCGACCCGCTGAACAGACTCGCCAGCTCGCGGCTGATCGACAGCCCTAGCCCGGTACCGCCGTATTTGCGGCTGGTAGAACCATCGGCCTGCTGGAATGCCTCGAAAATCGACGCCTGCTTTTCGAGCGGGATACCGATGCCCGTGTCGGCCACCTCGAAATGCAGCTGATCGTCCTGTTTGGAAACGATGAGCGACACTTTACCGGGTGCCGAGGTGAATTTGACGGCATTGGAAATGAGGTTACGCAAAATTTGGAGCAACCTCGTATGGTCAGTGAATAAGGCAGCAGGGCACGAATCCGCTTTTCCGATCTCCAATTCCAGCCCCTTGTTCTCCGCTATCTTCTGGAATGTGCTCCTGATTTCCGTCAAAATGCTTTCTGTACCGATGTTTTCGTGTACCAGCTCTATTTTCCCGGCCTCTACTTTCGCCAGGTCGAGAATGTCGTTGATCAGCGTCAGCAGGTCGTTACCGGAATTATAGATCACCGAGGCGTAGCGCTGCTCTTCCTCGCTCAGCCTTGCCCCTTTGTTTTCTCCCAGAATCCGCGACAAAATGAGGATACTGTTCAGCGGCGTACGGAGCTCATGGCTCATATTGGCCAAAAACTCACTTTTGAAACGGCCGCTCCGCTCCAGTTCGTCGGCCTTGATCTGGATCTGGTCGCGTGCCTCCTCGATCGTCCGCTTCTGCTCTTCGAGCATGAAAGCCTTCTCTTCCAGCTCGGTATTGATCTGTTTCAGCTCTTCCTGCTGCACGCGGAGCTCTTCTTCCGACACCTGCAATAGCGAGGTCTGCCGGGTAAGCTCCTCGTTGGTCACACGAAGCTCTTCCTGCTGGCTTTCCAGCTCCTCGGCCTGCAACTGCGTTTTTTCCAGTAATTCATTGGCGATTTCCCGTGCCCGCGAGGCGGTAATGGCAACGGCCACGTTGTCGGAAACCATTTCGAGCAATTTCACGACCTTCTGTCCCGGGTCGTTCAGATAGCCGATCTCGATCACACCGGCTACGGTACCGTCGAATTTGATGTTTTTCAACAACACAAGCCCCGGTGCCGCCTGACCGATGGCTGTCTTGATCTGCAAATACCCGGCCGCGACGTCAAGCCGTTTCAACTTCCCTTTGTCTGCCGCGAATTGCCCCACCACGCCTTCGCCCAGCGGAATACGCTCGGGGGCATTAGCCGAGGCCGGGCCGGCATACACCGCCGAACGTTCAAGTATATCACCCGAGCGGGCCATGAGGTACATGACAGCTACCTGCGCTCCGCTTATTTCCACCAGCTTCTGCGTAAAACGCTCCGAAAGCTCCGTCAGTGTCGGCTCTCCGCGTACGGCGCTCGACAGGTCCATGGCCGCATTCAATATCCAGTTTTTCTCCTGATCTTCTCTCGCAAGATCTTCCAACTGACTGTTCGTCAATTGTATAGCCTTCTCGCTGGCCAATTGCGCCAGGTAAGTTTTGCGGATAAAATAATAAAGCATCAGGAT
This sequence comes from Dyadobacter beijingensis DSM 21582, assembly GCF_000382205.1. GTDB lineage: Bacteria > Bacteroidota > Bacteroidia > Cytophagales > Spirosomataceae > Dyadobacter > Dyadobacter beijingensis. Next base: position 931,932 of record NZ_KB907788.1, on the reverse strand, counting down.
CACCAGGAAAAATATCGACGACCCGAACATGATATACTGTTTCGCTTTCGAAGAACTGATCGAAGCGATCTGTTCACGCTCCGTGAGCAAGCCCTCTTCCATGTTTTCGATACGGCGGAAGTTAAACTCGATTTTGGACGAAAGCTCTTTTCCCTGCAAAACAATATGCTGGATCGTGTCGATGCTGTACTTCCCGGCTTTCAGTATCTCATATTGGCGGCTCATCAGGCCCACGCGCGCTTCCAGCAGCCCGGAAAGCGAATCCACGCGTGCGCTCTGCGTTTTATTGTCACGAACCAGCTTCCGCAGCGCTTCCACGTCGTTCCAGATGTCGTCGGAAGCTCGGAGATACGTCGTTTCGAAAGAGCGGTTACCCGTAATAGCGAAGCCACGCACATTGGCCTCGGCCGCAAGCAGGCGGTTTTTAACGGCCGTTGAGACCCGCATTACCTCGCGGGTATGGTCCACCCAGCCGGCGTTTTCCTGCTGGATCAGGATGGCATTGTAGGACACGTAGCCTACGACAAGAACCAAAAGGATTGAAAATGAGATACCCAGCAGAACCTGGCGCTGAAAAGTAAGTTGCATAAACGTTGAGCCCGTAGAAGTAGTACTAAATGCTGATTGGGAGGATTATCCGGAAAAATAACGCTTTTTGGCCGCATTACGACCTCCCCGTACAAGTTTTTACCGCGATTATAATTGTAGTTCAATAAAATACTTCTACGGTTCAACCCATTCAACCAACTCATCTTCAAGCGTTATCAATACCCCGCGCGAAGGTTTTCCGCTTTCCGAAAATGTCCGGATCAGCTTCTTCAAATGACGCCTTGGTTCATCGGCACTGTTGCCGCCTACGAACGACATGAAAATGTACTCGCCGCCCGGCCGCTGAACGACCCTGTCTATATGGAGCATTTTACCACCTGGCACGAGCAACTCCCGGTTGATTTGAATGTGGTTTTCGTCCTGGTAAAGCACTTCCAGCGCCGGGTCCTGCAAGAGTGAGATCGTGAGGTTTTCAATTTCCCGGGTCTCTTTTCGGGTGAAAATGCCTTCTCCTACCAGTTTTTCCAATGCGTCGGGAAGGCCGGAAACGGTTTTCAGGCGGGTGAGCAGATAGCGCATTTTTTGCAGCCGGTCGTGGCGCGGCTCAAAAGTCTGGACGTCGAAAATACGGTCGGCCATGCGGCGGAGGCGCAGCGATTCCGTGCGGTCCTTGCTCAATATATTTGTCAAAACAAACGGGCTCGCACCAGAGCTCACGTGTGCGTGCCGCGCCGCGCCCGATCCTTCCGAGAGCACATATTTCGAAATGGTTTCGTCCCAGGCCGGTACAAAGCCCTCCTGCCCCAGGTAATCGCGCAGCCAGTGGTTGATCTGCTGCCCCGATTCCCACCGTCTTTCGCGTTTCGCGAGCACGTACAGGCGCTGCACAGGCCGCGTGAACGCGACATAAAGCAGGTTCAGGTTTTCGATGAGCGTCCGCATCTGTTCCTCCCGGTACTGTTCGCCTACCACCGTATTTTCAAGCTCCTTCACCACCGACACCATCGAGCTCCGGAGTTTGGCGCGGGTATAGTTCGGTCTATCGGCTAATTTAATTTCCTCATAATCAATATCATCCATATCCACCCAAAGCCGGTCGAGGCGGGCGTTCGGCGTCACTTTCCAGTGCGCATAAGGTATGATCACCACGGGGTATTCCAATCCCTTGGATTTATGAATGGTCGTGATGCGGATAGCGTCGGTACCTTCCGGCACCGTGATGGAGAACTTATATCTCGCTGATTCCCAATAGTTCAGAAAATCTCCGAGGTGGTTGCTCTTGCGGTTACCGAATTCCAGCACCACGTCGAGGAATCGGAAAAGGTATTCAACTTCCAGCTGTTTCTCAAAAAGGCCGAATTGCTGCATAAGCAGTTCCGTCAGCTCAAAAACCGAAACCTGCCGCATTTTAAACGATGTAATGCTGATGTCCCATTTCCGGAAATATTCGAGGAAACTATCCAGCCCCCGTTCCTCGCATAGGACGCGGATCTCCTCGTACTCGTGCGGAGCGGGGTTCTGCCGGCGTATTACCTGGTGGAACAAATAGGCCGCCTCGTACCGCGCCAGCCGGTGGTCCGAGCTGTGCAGCACTTTCATGAACGAGATCATGAAATGCACCGACCGCGAGTAAGCCAGCGACAATGCATCGTCGGAAATGAGCGGAAAACCCGCTTCTTTCATGGCATTGGCCAATGCCGTGGCTTCCTTTTTCTTCCGGCACAAAATGGCCATGTCCCGCCAGTGGTAACCCTGCGCACGCAGCTCACCCACCAGTTCCATGGAACGCCGGGTAATCGGGTCGGCCGACGATTCCCCGGCGTCGTCGCCTTCGCCGCCCATTTCCAGGAACTCGATTTCGACATGCCCGCCCTCGCTCACGCCGTCCGGGATTTCCTGGCTGAAATGCTCGTCGTACACCTCGCGGATCAGCGGGTATTCGTCGCCCAACGAGTCGGCGATGAAGCTGAAAAATTGGTTGTTGAACTCCGTCACCTCCCGGAAGCTGCGCCGGTTGGTTTTCAGGTGATTGATATGCAAGTAGTTATCCAATGCAAACAACCGCTCGTCGTTGAACGGGCTGTTGCCCAGAATGCTGCCCAGCCGCATGACCTGGTTCTGCGCCAGATGCAGTATCAAATCCATATCCCCACCCCGGAAGCGGTAAATCGACTGCTTGGCGTCGCCCACGATGAGGTTAAAATACCCGCTGGATAATGCATTCTCCATCAGGGGCAGCAGGTTCGCGAATTGCAGCTTGGAAGTATCCTGGAACTCGTCGACGAGGATGTGATTGTATTTTTCCCCTAACCTTTCGAAAATGAACGGTACTGGCTCCCGCGCCACAATGTCGACGATCTTCCGGTTGAAATCCGAAATATGGACCTGGTTATTCTGTTTCAGCAATGCGTCGAACTCCTTTCGGATTTCCCCTAGCAGCGACAGGTTATAAATATGCCTGTCAAGCTGGTTGTATAATGTAATTTTTCCGGTCTCGGCGGAGCGGATATTCTCAATCTGGTGAAAGTAGTTTTCCAGGTCGGTGCGGAGGCGTTCTATTTCGTCGCGGATCGGCGCGGGGGTTTTCGCACCATACCATACGCCCTCACCGATGGTTTTATATACGTATGAGTTGGGTTCCATCCAGAGCTTCTTGCCCTCGGCACGGTCGCGGTAGTAGCCGTAAATGCCCCTACCGCTCTGGTGGAAGTCTTTTTCGCTTAAATAGGTCGATTGAATGAGTTCAAATGCATGCTTCGCGTCTTTGGTCATCATTTCCTCTCGCCCGCGTACGAAGTCGCGCATTTGCTTGCGTACCGCTATCCAATCCTCCATTTTCAGGTCTTCGACACGCTTCATCTGCAGATAACTCTGCTCGCTCAGCAGCGTACCGGCGGTATCGCGGATCTGCATCGGCAATGCACCCCAGTTTTTGCCTTCCTCGGCATTCTCGCGGTAGTATTTCTCGACGATGTCGGTCAGCACCTCCTCACCTTCCTGCCCGATCCGCGCCAGCAGGCGGTCCACGGCGTCGTCGAGCAGGTCGGCGTCCAGCTGGGTTTCGAATACGAACGGAATGCCCAGCTCGTCGGTGAAGCTGCTGATGAGCCGCTGCGTAAACTTGTCGATCGTCATCACCGAAAAATCGGAGTAGCGGTGCAGGATCTGTCCGAAAACCATCTGCGCGCGTGCAGCGATCAGCTGGCAGGCTCCTGCGAAATGTGCTGCATCGTTCGCGGTATCAGGGTACATTTCAATCACCACGTCGCGCATCATGGGGTGCGGTGCCGCATCCGCTTCCGTGTAGGCGGCGAATGTGCGCAGCATAAGCAGGATGCGGTCCTTCATTTCATTGGCAGCCGCGTTGGTGAACGTCACGGCCAGAATATGCCTGAAATACAACTCCGAATTGGAATGCAGGGCCAGTTTGAGGTATTCTTTGGTAAGGGTGTAAGTTTTCCCCGAGCCTGCCGATGAACTGTAAACTTTAAACACTTTGTGCTGATCAGATGGTGAAGCGGTTCGAAACCGTATTCAAATTAAATAAAAAAAGCAGGCGTAAACCTGCTTTTCGTATGCTTTCGGTGGAAGTATTTGTCAGAGATTGAAGCGCAGACCGGCCGAAATATTCGGGCTCAGGTAAAACGGCCTTCTCAGCAGCTCCACATAAGTACCGCCTTCGAGGAACACCGAAATGCGGTTGTCGGGAATGTAATATTCGAAACCGCCCAGCACGGAACCGCCCAGCGTAAGGGCTTTTTCATACTGACCATTCAAACGGTCCGGGTACGAACGACGGTTGTTGAGCTGCCCGCCTAAGCCGTAATACACGTGCACGGCTTCGGAATTGAACAGCGGTGTATGCCACAAATAATGTACTTGGAGCGAAATGCCCGTGTTTTTGTACCTGCCGTCGCTGCCGCGGTACTTGCGGTCGTTGCTGATGATGCCGCCATAAGTACCGATGGTTACATCGATAGCGTGGATGTTGTTGAAGTATTTCCGGATGTTGACACCGGTGGGTTCACCGAGTTTGAAACCGACCGCCCAGTTGTCGTATTGGGCATGCGCCATTCCGAAGCAAAGTGCGAAAATAAATGTTAAGGCTAATTTCTTCATAGTTAAGTAAATCGGGGAAAATGTTCCTGGAACGCTGAACACAGCTACACAATAACGCTCTGAGGCTGGAATTTCTTTAATGATTCGATCAAAACTTCGTTTTCTTCTTTTGTACCAACCGTAATCCGCAGGCATCCTTCACACAGATGTACGCGCGAGCGGTCGCGCACGATGATCGTTTCGCGGATCAGATAGTCCATCACGCCCTTCGCATCTTCGAACTGCACGAGCAGGAAGTTGGCGTCTGTCGGGTGGATTTTAACTACGATCGGCAGCTGTTGCAGCATGCCGGTCAATGCATCGCGCTGTTCGAGGATGTCGGCCACCATTTTGTCCTTTTTCTCAATACCGTTCAAACCTTCGAGCAACGCCTGCTGGGCGGGCAAACTGATGTTGTAAGGCGGTTTGATCTTGTTGAGGATGCGGATCAGTTCGGATGAAGCGAAGCACATGCCCACACGGATCCCCGCCAGGCCCCAGGCTTTGGAGAACGTCTGCAATACCACCAGGTTGGGATATTTATCCAGATGCTGCACCCAGGAAGGTTCATTGGTAAAATCGATATAGGCTTCGTCCACGACCACCAGTCCGCTGAAATTTTCAAGAACGGCCTGAATGGCGTCTGCCTGCATCACATTGCCCGTCGGGTTGTTGGGCGAGCAGATCCAGATGATTTTCGTCTGCGGCGTTACCGCATTTAAAACAGCTTGTGTATCAATGTGGTAATCATTGGTAAGCGACACTTTATCAAGATTCACGTCGTGGATCGACGCGCTGACCTCGTACATGCCGTAGGTAGGCGGCATAATGATCACGCGGTCGTGGCCGGGCGTGCACGTAGCACGCGTGAGGAGGTCGATCGGCTCGTCGCTGCCGTTTCCGAGGAAAATACGGTCGGGGCTCACCTGTTTGATCGGGCTCAGTTTCTGCTTGATCTCGGCCTGGTACGGGTCCGGGTAGCGGTTATAGTGCTCATCGGTGACCGAACCGTAAGGGTTTTCGTTGGCATCGAGGAACACGCCTACATGGCCGGTATATTCGTCTCTGGCGGATGAATACGGCGCCAGCGTGAGAATGTGCGGGCGAAGGATTTTGGTTAAATCGAAGGTATTACTCATACTCTGAAAGGTTACGGCGGCTGCCGTGTGTGGATTCTAAATCTTTTTGAATAGCCTGCTATCGAAACTGAGCGGCGCTATATCGGTAATTTTGAGGGAAAGCATGCCCGCATGCATGGGGTTCACGAGGTAATTCTGCTCGGCCTGCACTACCACGGAGGGCACCCGCAGCAAAAGGCTGTCGCCTGTTTTGAGCCACGCATCGCCGATTTCCTTGGACCATTGCTGGTCTTCGTACCATTCGGGCACGAGGTCGGGCTGGGTAACGGTCGCCACGTCGTCGGGGATTTCCAGGGAAACGATCACGTAATTGGGAGGTGTCACGGTTTTGTGCCAGTGAACGAGTATTTCGAGCATCGCCAGAGAGCGGTGCGAAGAAGTGTAAAGCATGGCATTTCTGGGGGAGTTCCACCGCCCGCCGTTGTAAAATGCCCCTATCCCACTCAAATCCTCCTGATATTCCGATCGTGTTATCCTGAATAGCTCCATTAAGCGAAAATACCGTGTTCCATGCGCCCTAATTCGGTCTTCACCAGCTCTATACCCGCATGGGTCCGTAAAAAGCCGATGGGTTTCTCATTTCCCAGCGCTGGTACCTCGTTGTTGAGCCAATCGAGGAAGTATTCTTTGCCCAAAGCCCTGTTCCCTACCGAGAAAAGGTCCGCAAGGGCGATCAGGTGATCAGAAACTACATTGCTGAGCAGATCAATATCATTGTACCGCTGCAAATTCCTGGAAGTTACCGGCAGCAGCGCTATCACATCCTTGATATCCATTCCGATGGAATCAGCCAAATGCTGAATAGAAGCTTTCGGAATGCCGTTTTCAGCCAGGTATGCCAGGTCGAAGTCATTTTTCACAGCATGTTTGAGGATTCCATATCCTCCCAGACGTTCATTAACCATGTATGCTGTCATCTTTCATGTATTTTAAGGCCGTTGAAATTTGTCCTCTAATTTAGGACAAATTTCCCGAACCTAAAATTTTTTCACAAAAGACTTTTCAATCGGATCGTCACGGCCTTCTTGTGGGCATCGAGCGATTCGGCCTCGGCCATCGCTTCCACCACAGGCCCGATGTTGCGGATACCCTGCTCGGTGATGTGCTGAACGGTGATTTTTTTGACAAAACTATCAACCGACACGCCGCTGTAAGCCCGCGCATAGCCATTGGTCGGCAAGGTATGGTTGGTACCGGAAGCATAATCCCCGCAGGATTCGGGCGTATAGTTGCCCAGGAAGATCGATCCCGCATTGTAAATTTTCTCCGTCACCGCTTCGGCATTGGCCACGCTGAGGATAAGGTGCTCGGCAGCGTATTCGTTGAGCATTTCAACGGCTTCTTCCTCCGTTTCGACGAGGATTGCCTTGCTGTTTGCCATCGCCTGCGCAGCAATGTCCTTGCGCGGCAATGCTTCCAGCTGCTCCGCCAATGCGATATTCACCGAGGCAAGCAGCTTTTTACTGGTCGAAACCAACAACACCTGGCTGTCGGCCCCGTGCTCGGCCTGGGAAAGCAGGTCGGCAGCCACGAAACACGGCAACGCCGTATCGTCCGCAAAGACCGCTACTTCCGAAGGCCCCGCAGGCATGTCGATCGCCACGCCCTCTTTGCTGACGAGCATTTTGGCCGTGGTAACATATTGATTACCAGGACCGAATATTTTATACACTTTGGGAACACTTTCGGTACCGTAGGCCATCGCGGCAATCGCCTGCGCCCCGCCGATGCGGAATGCTTTCGTCACGCCTACCAGCTTCGCCGCGTACAGAATGGCCGGGTGGTCGGAAGGGGTGCAGAGCACGATCTCCTTACAGCCCGCGATCTGCGCCGGGATACCGAGCATTAATACAGTACTAAACAAAGGAGCCGATCCGCCGGGAATGTAAATCCCAACCTTCTCGATCCCCACGCTTTTGCGCCAGCAGGTAACGCCGGGCATGGTTTCGATCTTCTCGGGCGCTTGCAGCTGGCCTTGATGGAATTTGTAAATATTCTCATAGGCCTGCCCGATCGCCGCTTTTAATGCTTCGTCCAGCTTGTCGCCTGCGTTGGCGATGTCGGCTTCGGCAAATGCGAGTTGGGTCAGTTCCGTTTTATCGAATTTCAGTGCCAATGCCCTGATACCGGCATCGCCTTCATTTTTAACCTGTTCCAGAATGGGCACCACCCTGGCTTCTATATCCTTGGCTTCCAGAACGGGGCGGGCCAGCAATGCGGGCCATTGGTTCCTTTCCGGAAATGGAATGATATTCATAATGTCAGAATCAAAAACCCGGTGTTCCGGGGCATTTTAAACAATCATTTTCTCGATCGGGATCACCAGGATTCCCTCTGCGCCGGCCTGACGGATCTTTTCGATGTTCTCCCAGAACTCGTTCTCGTTGATCACCGAATGCAGCGAGCACCAGCCCTCCGTCGCCAACGGCAGGATCGTAGGGGAACGCATGCCGGGCAGGAACTGGGTGATATTCTCTACCGCGTCCACCGGGCAGTTGAGCAAAATATACTTGTTGTTCTTCGCCACCTGCACCGATTTGATACGGAACAAAAGCTGGTCCAGCAAATCCTGCTGCACCGGCGAAAGGTGCTTGCTGGCGATCATCACGGCCTCGGAGCGGAAAATCGTTTCCACTTCTTTCAAACCGTTGCTCAGCAAGGTGCTGCCGGAGCTGACGATATCGCAAACGGCATCGGCCAGGCCAATGCTCGGCGCGATTTCCACCGACCCGCTGATTTCATGGATATCAGCCGTAACATCATGAGATTTAAGATATTGTTCCAGCAAACGCGGATAAGTCGTCGCAATGCTTTTGCCTTGCAGATCCTGCACACCATGGTACACCGCCTCGCGCAAAACACCGATCGACAGGCGGCATTTCGAAAAGCCCAGCTTGTGAACGGTATCCACATCCTTGCAGGATTCTTCCGAAACGTTTTCGCCTACGATCCCCAGATGTGCCACGCCGTCTTCCACATAGCCGGGAATATCGTCGTCGCGGAGAAAAAGGATCTCGGCAGGGAAGTTGGTCGCGTCGGTTTTGAGCTTACCCGCACCGTTGTCGAAGCGGATACCGCATTCTTTGATCAGTTTGAGAGAATCTTCACTAAGCCTGCCCGATTTCTGGATGGCAATTCTTAAAATATTATCATTCATAAAGTTATAGGTTGCTCGCGCAGCCGTTTGTCGGTATTTAATAGGGTTATTGGTCGTCCCGGGTGAGCAAAGTTATGATATCTTCCGTTTTCAGTTTCTGCTGTTCGCCGGTTTTCATGTTTTTCAAAGTCAGCAAACCCGACTGGATTTCATCCGAACCAATCAAAATCACGAATGGGATCGTCTTGCGGTCGGCATAGTCGAGCTGCTTTTTCAGCTTCACCGAATCCGGGTAAATCTCCGAGTTAATGCCCGCATTGCGGAACTTCGGCAGGATGGACAAACCATAAGTAAATGCCTCTTCGTCAAAATTCGAGATCATCACTTTGGTGCTCGTCTTCTGGCTTTCCGGGAAGAGGTTCAGTTCTTCCATTACATCATAAATACGGTCTACGCCGAGCGAAATGCCCACGCCGGAAATCCCCGGCACGCCGAAGGTGCCCGTCAGGTTATCGTAGCGCCCGCCGCCCGAAATGCTGCCGATCTGTACATGATGCGCCTTTACCTCAAAGATCGCGCCCGTGTAATACGAGAGCCCGCGTGCGAGCGTCACGTCGAATTCGATTTTTGCATTGGCCAGACCCAGTATCTTCACCATCGCCCACACCTCTTCCAGCTCCTGGATCCCCTTTAATGCGACTTCCGATTCGGCCAGCCAGCTTTTCAGTTCGGTAAACGGGTCTTCGTCCGCCGAAAGGCTGAAAATCGGTTCCAGCTTATCGATGCTATCAGAAGCGAAACCGCGTTCGAGTAGTTCCTCGACGACCTTATCCTTCCCGATTTTATCCAATTTATCGATTGCCACGCAAAGCGGTCCTTCCATGCCGTGTGCGCCGATCATATCGGCAATGCCGGTAAGGATTTTGCGGTTATTGATCTTCACCGTGAAATCCTGGATGCCCAATGCCGGCAGGATATCATGCAAAAGCATCACGATCTCCGCTTCGCAAAGCAGGGAGTCGGTACCTACCACATCGGCGTCGCATTGGTAAAATTCGCGGTAGCGGCCTTTCTGCGGGCGGTCGGCACGCCATACGGGCTGGATCTGGTACCGCTTGAACGGCATGGCCAATGTGCCGCGGTTCATCACCACATACCGCGCGAACGGTACGGTAAGGTCGTAGCGAAGCCCTTTTTCGGAAATTTTGGTGGTTAATGGCTTCGAGCCTGCATGCCAGTCGGCGTCGGTGAGCTTTCCGCTGAAATCCCCGGAATTTAATATTTTGAACAAAAGCTGGTCGCCCTCCTCGCCGTATTTGCCCATCAGTACCGACAGGTTTTCAAATGCGGGGGTTTCAAGGGGCAGGAAGCCGTATCGTTGGAAAGAGCGACGAATGGTGTCGAAAATGAAAGTACGCTTTGCCATTTGTTCCGGACCAAAGTCACGGGTTCCGCGGGCAAGAGATGGTTTACTCATTATTATAATGCTGTGAATGGGCCCCGAATGGCCTATGAAACCGTAAAGTTAGGGCAGGTTATGCAATATTTATGACTATGGCGTGCATTATTTACGCGAAAATGCTTAATTTTGCGGCTCTTTCACAAAACAAACTTTTACAATGGGAGTTACGGAATTAAAACGTAAAGGTCGCAGAAACAAAGCAGTTGCAAACAACCGCACTGCCAAAATCAAAAACCTTCTACGCAAACCAGAAGTGCGCAATGTTGACGTTGAGGCTATCAAGGCTCAATTTGAAGCAAATAAAAAATAATCGAGCCTCTTCGGAATGCTATCCAACTAGTCCTGTCAATCTGTTTTGGTAGGGCTTTTTGCTTTTTTACCCGATTTGGTTTTTGAGTTGGAAGCTTTCAGATTGACTTTCCGCAACAACTGACGCATGCTGCGGCGCGTTTCGCGACGGACATCGAGCAAAATACGGAACCGAAGGGCTTCGCCGAACATGATCAGCCCGCCGTTGATCAATGCAAGGCTGTAAAGGCCCAGCACGACCCATACCTGCGTAGGCTCCCCGATCCGCCGCTGATGGGCGGCTTCGCTGAGCACGGTCAGACCAAAACTGAAAAGCAACAGGCCTAATGGAGCTAATATCATCCATTTGGTGCGTGTCGACATTTTTTTGATCAGTCGCTTTCCAGGTGGTTTCGGGTCAATCGAAGGGATCATTTATTGAGGTTATCCAGTGTTGTGATCCTAAAATTATTAATTTTTAGTTAATTGGTTTAATGAAATCCATCATTAGTTTAGTTCTGCGCTACATTCCGCGTCCTTACCTCCAGCTTGTCGGACACTGGGCAGCGCGGGGACTCAGCATCTTCTATATCGGCAACAAAGTGGAATGCCCGGTGTGCAGCAGCCAATACCGCAAATTCCTACCTTACGGCCGCAACACGTCGAGCCGCGAGAATGCGCTGTGCCCCAGCTGCCTTTCGCTCGAACGCCATCGTCTGATGGCGCTGTACATGAAGCGCAAAACCAATTTCTATACCGCCAATCTTAAAGTCCTGCACGTAGCCCCGGAGTACTGCTTCATCGACCGTTTTGAGCAGATGAAAAACCTGGACTATATTACCGCCGACATTGAATCTCCCCTGGCGAAGGTAAAAATGGACATCCACCAGATCCCATTTGAGGACAATACCTTCGACGTCGCCTTCTGTAACCACGTGATGGAGCACGTAGACGACTATATTCTCGCCATGAGCGAGCTCCACCGCGTCCTCAAACCCGGCGGCTGGGCATTGATCCAATCCCCGCAGGACATGAAATACGAAGTAACCTACGAAGACCCGACCATTACCGATCCGAAGGAACGCGAAATCCATTTCCTTCAAAACGACCACCTGCGCCTCTTCGGACGCAACTACGGCCGCGAGCTCGAAAAAGGCGGTTTCAGGGTAACCGAGGACCGTTTTGTCATGGACGAACTCAGCCCGGCGGAAGTAACGAGGTACTCGCTGCCTGGGGAGGAGATTGTTTATTTTTGTCAGAAGTAGTCAGGAAGTTGTCAAGTGTAACTCGAGTTGGGCGTAGTCTGGGACTACGCCCAACCTTCAAGTAAATCGGCCAATCACAATACCTGACGACATCTGACTACCTCCTGACTACTTCCTGACTACTTCCTGACGACATCTGACTACTTCCTGATTACTTCCTGACGACATCTGACCACTCCTGACTACTTCCTGACTACTTCCTGCCTATTTCCCGACCGATTCCAACCACCTCACGAAGGATATTCAATCGCCGCGCCGGTTTCGCGATGCGCTTTGTTCTCCCAAAGCCGCTTCCACCCCTCCTGCACGAAGCCGATCCCGTAGCCGAAAAGCTGCACAAATGCGGCCCCTATACTCAGGAATGCCACCTCTGCGCTTTTGGTCTTTTTTAATGCGTCAATGAAAAGTAATGCGACGTAAATGCCGAGGAACCACAGCCCGAGGTAAAAGAACGGTTCGAAAATGAAATACCACACCGGAATGCTGCAAACGCCGAGTGTAAAAAGTAACGGAAATGTATGCACGAGTTTTAGCTCGTCGGGATAGTAGCGGGCAATGTTGATGCGTGCGCGGCCGAAAAATTTCAGCTGCCGGAAAAACGCCCCGAACTGCGTGCGGCGCTTGTGGTAAATGAATGCTTCGGGGATCAATGCGGATTTGAAACCGAGCCGCAAGGCCGCAATACTGAAAAGGATATCCTCTCCCATGCGGCTTGTCAGGAACCCGCCTGTGCGCTCCCACACCTTACGCGAGAGCCCCATATTGAAGCTTCTCGGGTGGAACGTGCCACCCATATTGTTCTTCTTGCCCCGGATGCCTCCGGTCGTAAATACCGAGGTCATGGAGTAACTGATGGCTTTCTGAATGGGTGTAAATGAAGGATGGTCCGTATCCGGGCCACCGTACAAATCTACATAATCGGTATTCAACCGGTTTTCGACGATTGAGAGGTAGTCCGGTTCGATCAATGCGTCCGAGTCCAGTAAGATGAAATAGTCGCCCGCAGCGCGCTCAAAACCGTGGTTACGGGCAAAACCCTGACCGCCGTTTTCCTTGTAATGGTAATGAATATCGAGCCTGCCGGCGAAAGACTTCACCACATCGTCGGCTTTGATTTTCGAGCCGTCCTCTACGATTACTACTTCAAAGTTTTGGTAAGTCTGCTGGGCGAGACACGCCAGCAGCTCTTCCAACTCGTCGGGACGGTTGTAAACGGGGATGATGATCGAGTAGCGGCGTGAGCTCAATTTTGAAATGGGTGACATTTTGCAACACAAATTAACAAAACAAGTTAACGAGTCACCTCCAAAAGAGCCTCCTCATTCGCCGCGATAATCCTGTCCAAATGCGCGTCGGTCAACGCCGTGGAGAGAAACATCGCTTCAAACTGACTTGGCCCCATGTAAATGCCGCGGTTCAGCATCGCGTGGAAGTATTTGCCAAATAATGGCAAATCCGACGACTTCGCAGACGGGAAATCCGTCACGGCATTCGGCGTGAAGAACAGCGTATACATGGAACCGATCTGGTTCAATGTGTATTTCAAACCCAGCTTCTCCAAGGAAGTTCTGAAAGCAGACGCCAGTTTGCTCCCCGAATTTTCCAGTTGCGTGTAAACTTCCGGATGTTCGTTCAAATAGGTCAGCATGGTGTAGCCAGCGGCCATCGCGATAGGATTGCCCGAAAGCGTTCCCGCCTGGTACACAGGGCCTGCCGGCGAAACGTAATTCATGATCTCCGCCTTGCCGCCATAAGCACCTACCGGCATTCCGCCACCTATTATTTTTCCTAACGTCGTTAAATCCGGCGTAATTCCGAACCTTTCCTGCGCCCCGCCTTTTGACAAACGGAAACCGGTCATGACCTCGTCCAGGATCAGAACAATGCCTTCTTCGTCGCAAATGCGGCGCAATCCTTCCAGAAAGCCCTCTTTCGGGAGCACGCAGCCCATATTGCCTACCACCGGTTCGAGGATCAATGCGGCGATCTGGCCCTTGTTCGCGTCCACGAGCTGTTGCACGGCTTCGAGATCGTTGTAAGGGGCGGTTAAGGTGTCGTTCGCGACGCCTTTCGTCACGCCGGGGCTGTCGGGGGTGCCGAATGTCACGGCCCCGCTGCCGGCTGCGATCAGGAAGCTGTCGCCGTGGCCGTGGTAGCAGCCTTCGAATTTGATGATCTTGTCGCGCCCCGTGTACCCGCGTGCGACGCGTATGGCCGACATCGTGGCCTCGGTGCCGGAATTGACCATCCGTACCTTTTCAATGGATGGCACCATCGATACGATCAGCTCCGCGATTTCAACCTCCCTCCGCGTGGGCGCGCCGAAAGAAAATGAATGCTGAATGGCGTCCGAAACGGCTTTCTGGATCAGCTCGTGCCCGTGACCGAGGATCATCGGACCCCAGGAGTTGATCAGCTCGATGTATTCGTTGCCGTCCTCGTCGTAAATGTATGGCCCTTTGGCCGATTTGATAAACAGCGGGGAGCCGCCTACCGCGCGGAATGCACGTACGGGCGAGTTGACCCCACCGGGAATATACTGTTGCGCTTTTTCGAAAAGTTGCTGACTGGTTGAGATATTCATAAGGTTAATCGGTTGGTATCATCTGTCCACCGGCGCCCATTTGGAGCCGCTGAATTTGAGGACAGGGGTAATCTGGTTTTCATTCGCCTTGGTATAATCGAAGCCCGAGAGCAAATACTCTTCGCTCCCGTATTTCCGCGATTGCAGACCGGACGGTAACTTATCCTTGTACTTGGAAAGCATCCGCCCGAAGAAAAGGAGCTGGTCGTAGCCCTGGTAGGAGTACACCGAAGGGAATGTGCTGGTTTTGTTGTAATAGTTCTTCTGAAACTGTCGGATCGTCTCCTTCTCCCGATCGATATAATCGGCATCGATGAGCGACAGGCGTGCTCCGTAACGCGAGAGGCGGGATTGCTGGCTGTTGAAGCTCGTCGAGGTAGCCACTACCGGCAATGCATTCAGCTTGCGGCTGTTCAACAGATCGATCAGATGCCCGCCCGATTCGCCGTCCGACGAAAAGAGCGCGATATGGGCCGGCTTGTTGGTTTCAAACGAAGGCACATTGCTTTCCATCCACTCCCGGTCCGGCTGGATTTTGGACATGGCCATTACCTTCCCTCCTTTTGCCTTCCATTCGGTGGCGTAAGAAGCGGCCATGGCCGAGTCCTTGGCCGTATTTCCGTAATAAATGACCGTGTTAAGCCCCGGCGAAAGCGTCCGCATCCATTGTGCCGCTTTCTGGGTTTGATAGGCAATGGAAGGATGCCCGAGGTAAATGTTGGAGCCCGATTTCAGCAGGTTTGCATCGGTCGACAGCGGATTGAGCATAATAGCATTGCTGCCCGAAACAAAATCCGCCGCTACATCGAAAGTGCCCGCATACAACGGCCCGATCACCATGTCCGACAGCTGGAAGTTCTTGTTACCGGCGATGGCCTGCATGCCCCGCGGGTCGTTGCTCACATCGTAAGCCCACAGGTTCACGCTGATACCCTCCGTTTGCAATTGCTCCTTTGCGATCATCAGACCGAGGTAGTAGTCGTAGGCAAACTGGTTTGAACGGCGTTTGGAATTGGCAAATTCATCGAGGCGGAATGGCAGCAGCACGGCCACGTCCAGGTAACCCTTCGTCCATTGCGTATCAGATTTAGGTGCGCTGCGTTTTGGCGCCTCTTCTACTTTTTCGCTCTTTTTAAACTTGAACTGCTTGTCGAGCTGCTCGGCATAGGCCAGGTCGCCCTGCGCCGGCGTGCGGGCTGACTGGATCGACTGGTACACCATCAATGCAATGTCTCGGTCGGAAGGATATTGTTTTTGGAGGTCTTTCAATTTCAGGAAATCGCTGATCGCGCCGAGGTGGTGCTGCTTCAATGCCTGAATATCCTTGTTGAACGACGAGTCCTTGATCTTCGCCAGCTGGTCGAGACCATCGCCGATCTGCCCGTTGGCGAAGCTGATCGATCCGAGCAGGTAATACACATCGTTGATCCTGTTCCAGCCGGGGTAGCGGCTCTGGAGCTGGACCAGCATTGGACGGGCATCCTTATAGCGTTTCAGCTGGAAAGCGCTCAATGCATAGTAGTAATGCGCATAAGGCGAATAGGCCGTTTTTGCATTCACGCTCGTCATGGGATAGAACTTGTCCATCGCTGCGGCGTATTTACCTGTTTTATAATCTGCCAGGGCCGACCGGTACCGGCTTTCCGCCTGCGCATTGCCCTGCGCGTACGAAGCTCGGTACAAACCGATCTGGACTGTCAAAATCAAAAAAAAGATAAGTCTCATCAGGATTCCGGGGTCAAGATTGTGCTGGGTAGTGGGCTGCAAAAATCAGCCCAAAATGGAAAAAAACGGGCAATATCCCAACCGGAACATTGCCCTTTATTAATTACGATCTAAAAAACCTTTTATTTCTTTTTGGTCTTTTTCTCTAATTCAGCCTGTTTCTTTTTCGCCTCTTCCGCAGCTTGCAGCGACTTTTCAAGATACTTCTGGAATTTGTTTTGTTTCTTCTCGCCTGTCGCGTTTTTCTTGCGGTTTTCTTCCAGGATATTTTTGATTTTATCCTCGTTAACGAAACGCTTGATCAGCAGCTGCTGCGCGATGGTCACGATGTTTGAAACAAAATAATAGAACGTCAGACCGGCGGGGAACGAGTTCAGGATGAACATGAACATCAACGGCATCACGTAACCCAGCGCCTTCATATTCACCGGTCCGGGCTGTGTAGGGGTATTCTGGTTGTTATAGTAGGCATAACCAATGCTGGAAGCCGTCATCATGATCGTGAACAAGCTGATGTGGTTACCGATACCGAACGGCACATTGAACGGCAGCTTGAAGAACGAATCGTAAGTCGAAAGGTCGCTTGCCCACAGGAACGATTGCTGGCGCAGCTCGATCAGGTTCGGAAAGAGGAAAAAGAGCGAGAACAGGATCGGCATCGTAGCGAGTACGGGTACACATCCGCTCAGCGGACTCACGCCGACCTGCTGGTAGAGCTTCATTTGCTCCTGCTGCTGCTTCGCGATATCGTCTTTGTTCTGCTCGCGGATCTGCTCCAATTCGGGTGCCAGCAAGCGCATTTTCGCCATGCTGATGTATGAACGGTAAGTCAGCGGCGTCAGCAATGTTTTCACAAACAATACCAAGAGGATGATCAGCAAGCCGTAGTTGCTCACGAACCCTTCGATGAGGTTGAACAACGGAACGAGGACGAATTTGTTGATCGGTTTCAGGAATGCGTACCCGAGGTACACGTTCTGGTCGAAGTTCTCGGCTTTTACCTTATCTACAATATGGTATTCGTTCGGGCCGAGGTAATATTGGAAGTTAGCCTCCCCTTTCTGGACTGCCGCGGTAGGGATGCCTGCGAAAACGTTCATGTTTTTCACGATCACCGAATCCTCCGGATTGACGTTCGCGCGGAGCACGACGTTATTGAACGCCTGTTTTTCGGCGATCAGTCCTGCCAGGAAGTATTTGTGCTTGATGGTAAACCATTTCACCGGGTCGGCGGTCTTCTCTTCCTCGTTGGAAGTAGGGCTGGTAGGAAGACTTTTCAGCTCGTCCGTGTAGTAGTTAACGGTAACCACCTCACGGTTTTTCTTCATATCGTTTTCCAGTTGCAGCAGGTCGTTGTCCCAATGGAATTCCAGCGATTTGTTCGCCGGCAACGCGCCGCTCGCCTTGATCCCGTAATCGATGACGTAACCCGTGCCGCGCACGACGTAGGTTTGTTCAACTACCAGGCTGTTTTTCAAGGTAGTACGGTAAGTAACCACCGCTGAGTCCTTCTCCGCCAATGTGCGGTCCTGCGCGTCGGTGGTGAAAAACTGGTCGGTCAGCCGGACATCGCCGGTCGCCGTAGGCAGGTCGATCTGGAAGTTGTTGTGCTTATCGGCGATCAGGTAAAGGGGTTTCTGATCGTAGGTTTTGTATTTTTTCAACATTACCTCTTTCATCACACCGCCCTTGTTGGTGAATACAACGCGGGCGTCCTGGGTTTCGATCACCAGGTCTTTTTGCGGAATGATGGAAGCTGAATCAACTGATTGTGAGGAATCCGGGGTGGCGGTGGAAGCAACCGAAGCAGCTTTGGGGGCCGCCTTCTTTACTTCTGCTACCGGTGTTGGTTCCACAGGTTTCGGGACCAGTATCTGGTAGCCTATGAGCATCAGCATGATCAACACCAGGCCGATTACAAAATTTTTATCCATTATTTACTTTAAATTGTTGGAAATAGTATACCGCAAGGGGTCGGCAAAGGTAACAAGAAATTTTTCTTGTCACCTTTAAATTGTGATCAGTGGGAAACCGGGTTCAGGGTTTCTACCGACCTTTTTTGCAACGAATAACTCAATGCAGCCGCTACGAAATTGACGAAGATCGGGTGCGGGTTCATTACCGTGCTTTTCAGCTCGGGGTGGAACTGCACACCAATGTAGAACGGGTGCGTCGGCAGCTCGACCATCTCCACCAGGTTGTTGTCCGGGTTGATACCGGTTGCGATCAGCCCTTTTTCATCGAATTCTTTGAGGAACTTGTTGTTGAACTCGTAGCGGTGACGGTGACGTTCGCTGATATTGGTTTTGCCGTAGATCCTGTGCGCAAGGGTATCCTTTTTAATGCGGCACTGGTAAGCACCCAAACGCATGGTACCTCCTTTATTGGAAATGTCCTTCTGGTCTTTCATTAAATGGATTACCGGATGATCGGTAGAGGCATCCATTTCCACGGAATGCGCATTCTCCCACCCGATCACGTTACGGGCGTATTCGATCACGGCCATTTGCATACCGAGACAGATCCCGAAGAATGGAATGTTGTTCTCACGCACATACTGGATCGCCGCGATCTTTCCTTCGATCCCGCGCTCACCGAAGCCGGGCGCCACGAGTACGCCGTCGAGGTTTTCGAGTTTCTCCACCGCATTCTCGGCAGTAAGGCTTTCCGAGTGTATCCATTCGATATTCACCTTGCATTCATTGGCCGCACCGGCGTGGATAAACGATTCCACGATCGATTTGTAGGCGTCATGCAGCTCCACATATTTACCTACCAGACCGATACGCACCGAATCCACGGGGTTTTTCAGTCTCGAAAGGAATGTCTTCCACGAATCGAGGTCTACGTCCTTGTCGTTATAAATGTCGAGCATATACAATGCACGCTGGTCGAGGCGCTCTTTGAGCATCAGCAAAGGCACGGCGTAAATCGTGTCCGCATCCATCGCTTCGATCACCGAGTTGACCTGTACGTTACAGAACAGCGCGATTTTCTTGCGGATATCATAAGGCAACGGGTGCTCCGTGCGGCACACGAGAATGTCCGGCTGGATACCCGATTCCTGCAACATTCTTACCGAGTGCTGGGTCGGTTTGGTTTTCAGCTCGCCTGCGGAGTTCAGGTAAGGGATCAATGTAAGGTGGATGACCAGCGTGTCCTGCTCCTCCATTTCGAATTTCACCTGACGAACCGCTTCCAGGAACGGCAGTGACTCGATATCCCCTACGCAGCCCCCGATTTCCGTAATCACAATATCGTAATCGCCGGATTGGCCCAGCAACAGCATGTTTCTTTTTAGCTCGTCGGTGATGTGCGGAACCACCTGTACGGTTTTTCCAAGGAAGTCGCCGCGACGCTCGGCGGTGATAACGTTGTGGTAGATACGCCCCGTAGTGACGTTGTTGGCCTGCGAGGTGCGAACGTTGAGAAAACGCTCGTAATGGCCCAGATCCAGGTCGGTTTCAGCCCCGTCGTCCGTTACGTAGCATTCGCCATGCTCGTAGGGGTTCATCGTACCCGGATCGATGTTCAGATACGGATCGAATTTTTGAATAGTGACTGAGAGACCTCTGGCTTGTAGTAGTTTAGCTAGTGATGAGGCAATTATTCCCTTGCCAAGTGAAGATGTAACACCGCCCGTAACGAAAATGTACTTAGCGGTCTTTCGTGCTTTGGAAGCCATAAGACTTTGCTGTTTTTCTATGATTACGGGATACAAAGATACAGGATTATTAGAAGAATCTAAGCGGGGCCTGTTTAAATATTTGACTGGAAGACAGTAAGAGGCTGGGAGTAAGCCCGGTTATCAAATATAATTTTTTCAAAATATAAATTTCTATTTTGCACTTGTTCCAAACCTATAAAACCTTAATAGAAATGATCAGAAAGCTACTTTTACTGCCCGCATTGCTCGTTTGCGGCGCTACCGCCTGGGCCCAGCAAACCGCCGATCCGAAGCAGCCGCTCAACATTATCGTCTTCGGCGCCCACCCCGACGACTGCGACCTCGGCGCTGGCGGCATTGCCTCCATGTACTCCTCGATGGGGCATAAGGTGAAGTTCGTGTCGCTGACCAATGGCGACAAGGGCCATCAGGATATCGGCGGCGGGGAGCTGGCTAATCGCCGCTACAAGGAAGCACAGGAAGCCGCGCGCCGCTGGGGCATCCAATACGACATTCTCGACAACCATGACGGCGAGCTTTTCCCTACCCTCGAAAACCGCCTGGCCGTGATCCGCAAAATCCGCGAGTGGAATGCCGACGTCGTCATTGCGCCGCGTACGAACGATTACCACCCCGATCATCGCAATACGGGCGTGGTCGTGCAGGATGCTGCCTATCTGGTGATCGTGCCCAATATTCTCAGCAGCGTCCCGCCATTGACAAAAAACCCCGTGTTCCTCTATTTCCGTGACCGTTTTCAAAGACCGAACCCCTTCCGCCCCGATATCGCGATCGATATCACGGAAAATCTTGCTAAAAAAGTGGACGGCCTGGATGCGCACGTTTCCCAATTTTATGAGTGGCTTCCCTGGACAAACGGCGATCTTGCTAATGTTCCCAAAGACGTGAACGAACGTAAAAAGTGGCTCTTTACTTCCATGGAAAGACGCTCGTCGGTAACCCCGGAAATCAAGGCATCCCTGGATAAATGGTACGGCACAGAGAAGGCCGGGCAGGTGAAATATGTAGAAGTTTTCGAGATCACCGAATATGGCAAGCAGCCCTCCGCCGAGGAAGTGAGGAGGCTGTTCCCGATGCTGCCGAGGTAGAAAGTCTATGAGTTCATGAGTTTATGAGTAGACGTTATTGCCCGGAAAACTGTCGACTCATAAACTCACTGACTCCTAAAATCACTTGTACTTTTCCAGGAACTCTTTCAAAGCACAAGTAACCGATACACGCGAATTCATTTACTCTTACTACGATAACCTATCCTTGAAGCTCTCGTAGCCGTAGGAGCGTACAAGCTGAAAATCTCCACTGGCTTTCCATATCCCGATGGAAGGTAAATTAACACCGTTAAACGTAGTCGTCTTCACCATGGTATAGTGGATCATATCCTCAAATATGATTTTATCGCCAATTTCCAGCGGCTTATCGAACGAGTAGTCGCCCATGTAGTCGCCTGCGAGGCAGGTCATTCCACCCATGCGGTAGGTCGGCTTACCAGGCTCCGGTTCCTGGTAGGCGCCGCGGATAACGGGCTTGTAAGGCATCTCCAGTGTATCGGGCATATGGGCCGCGAAGGAGGTGTCCAGAATCGCCACATCGATACCCTGGCTGTCGAGCACGTCGAGTACCGTCGTGTACAATATGCCGGTGCGCCAGGCGATAGCCGAACCGGGTTCGAGGATTACTTCCAGGTTGTACTTTTCCTTGATGGTACTAACTAATTTTATTAGCTTACTAATGTCGTATCCATCCCTTGTCATCAGGTGACCGCCGCCCATATTGAGCCACTTTGCCTGGTACAGCAAATCACCAAACCTTGCCTCCAATGCTTCGAGCGTCCGCTCCAAAGTGTCGCTGCCATTTTCGCACAGCGTATGGAAGTGAATGCCGTCGATCCCTGCGGGAAGCTCATCGGGCAGCTTGTCGCGCGTGACGCCCAGGCGCGAGCCCGGCACGCACGGGTTGTACATGTCCGTGGCCACTTCCGAATACTGCGGATTGACGCGGATACCGCAGGAAAGCGTCTTGTCGGGGTTGGCTGACTGATAGGCCTCTACCCTGCTCTGGAACCGTTCCCACTGGCTCAGGGAGTTGAATGTAATATGGCTGCTGCGCTGCATGATTTCCTCGAATTCACTGTCGAGGTAGGCAGGCATATAGGTATGCGACTGGTATCCCATGAAATCGTTGATGAGCTTTACCTCGTTCAGCGAGCTGGCGGTGGCGCCGGAGAGGTATTCCTTCACGATCGGGAAGGCGCTGTACATGGAAAAACCTTTGAGCGCGAGGATAATCCTGCATCCCGCCGCCTTTTGTACCGAGTCGATCAGTTCGAGGTTTTTGCGGAGCAATTCCTCTTCCAGAATGAAACACGGGGACGGAATTTCTTTAAAATCGATGGGCATTTGCTATAAATGAGTGTTGATTGAATCTTCTTGCATGCAATGATTGCATAATTTTGTACACAAAACTATAAGTTTGAGTTTCCAAATCATGACCATTTTTCCAACAGCCCTACCAGCGCCCTTATGTCCTTCCTTGTTTTAGATATCGAAATGACCGGGCCCGAACCGGGCTGGAACGAGATCATCCAGATCGGTGCGGAGTTTTTTGACGACAATTGGCGCCCGCTCGGCACCTACCTGCAAAATGTGTATCCGGAGAACGAGGAAGCGTTTTCCGTCAAATCCGAGGAAGTGCACGGCCTGTCATTGGCCGACCTCGAAGACGCGCCGATGATCTACGACGTGCTCCCGGAATTTGAAAAATGGATCAAAAAACTCAATGCGGGCAAGCCAAGCCTGGCCAACGTGATCATTTGCGGCCAGAGCGTGATCAACGACATCAACTTCCTGCGCTTCGCCTACCGCAACGAGAAAATGAAATGGGGCTTCTCCAATAAGCAGCTCGACCTCCATACCGTCTCCTACCTGTTTTTCCAGATTCTCGAAAAGAATGGCAAACAGGTGCCCCGGTCCCTGAGCCTGGGTTCCGTGGCGAGCTATTTCGGCTTCGAGCGGGAAGAAGAGACCCACAATGCCTTGGAAGACGCCCGTCTTACCGCCAAATGCTTTAAAGAATTTTTCAAGCTCATCGACCACGTCAAACTCGTATGATCGATTATAATCCGAAGGAGTGGTTCCGCTACATATTCTATTTCCAGAAGGCCGACACCGTGCGCAAGCTCGCGCCCATGATCCTCACCATGGCGGCCTATTCCAGCGTGATCGCCTACCTTATTATAGTACATTTCAGAATCAACGAGAACAACGACCTCAAAAACATCTCGCTGATGCACTCGCTGCTCGGCTTCGTGATTTCGATGCTGCTCGTTTTCCGCACCAATACTGCCTACGACCGCTGGTGGGAAGGCCGCAAGCAATGGGGCTCGCTCATGAACGGCAGCCGCAACCTTGCACTGAAAATCGCCGGGCTGATCGGTCCTGAGTATGCGGCCGAGCGGCAGTTTTTCATGAAAATGATTCCGAATTACGCCTTCTCCCTGAAAAACCATTTGCGCAACCGCTATATCTCCGAGGATTTTGAGGACAGCGCATTATTCGGGAAATCGTCGCTGATCACTACCGACCACATTCCTAACCAGATTGCCGCGGCACTATTCGCCAAAGTGATCGAACTGCAACGCAAAGGCATATTACTGCCCGAGCACACCTTGCTGTTGAACCACGAGCTGGAAGGTTTTACCAACATCTGCGGTGCCTGCGAGCGGATCAAAAATACCCCTATCCCACTCTCTTACAGCTCCTTCATTAAGAAATTCATCTTCATTTACTGCCTTACGCTGCCGATCGGTTATGTGTTCAGCCTGCATTTCCTCGTCATTCCGTTCGTGATGTTCGTGTTCTATATTCTGGCAAGTCTGGAGGTCATCGCGGAGGAAATCGAGGACCCTTTCGGCGAGGATAGCAACGATTTACCGATCGAACGGATTTGCAAAGGCATTCAGACATCCGCCCACGCACTGCTCAAATAGCCCGGGCAATCGCGGAGAAGTTAGAGAATGATTAGAAACTGATTAAAATGTAAATTTTTTCCGGAATTTTTACCGGCTCGCATTTCAGGAGGTTTCCGGACAGTTTTCATTTTTTCGAAGAAAATGCGTTTTACCTGAAACCTGATTTTACTCAACTCCGGTTTTTAGCCCCCGATCATCCTGAAAATCGAACCTGATTTCATCCGAATGACCCATTTTGCTACTTATTAGAGCATTTGAAATTGGTATTTTCTGTTGTTAATTTTCATCTAACCCCTCCTGACACAGGGGCTAAATCAGTGAAAATTAAAGAGTAATAACATGAAAAAAGCCACATTTTTGATCGCTATATTAATCATCGGGTTGTTCACCATAACTGCCAATGCGCAGTCGATCGTAGACCCCGGGATTTCGGTTTATAACTACAAACATCCGAACAAGGCTGCGCAGGCCAAAGCCGCCGGTAAGGACCAGAAGACGGTCCGCGTGGCGAACATCCGCACCGTGGAGCGTTTCGGTAAATACCAGCAAGGCTACGTGAGCACAACGCCCAAGTATGCGCCACGGCCCGCCACGCTCGTGGTGACGCGCGAGTACAAGCCCGAAGGCGTGGAGATCAACCCGCTGCTCTCACCGCGCAACTACAAAACGCCGACCATCAGCGTAAACAAGGATACGGCGCAAATGGCCGACTATTATACCGCGCCGGATAAGGTTTATCCAACCCGCGACTAGGCGTCCCCGACTTAGGCGTCCCCGACTAGGCGTCCCCGACTAATAGTCTCCCGCGCATTCAAACGCCGGCCTTTCGGGGCCGGCGTTTTTGTTTTAATTGGTCCCCGATTTGAACTGGATCAATAATCATTTGAATTTTATAGTTATTTGAAAATTCAAAAAACGGTGGAGCGCAGTTGTAAATCGGTTTCAACATTTCGCTATCGTATAGAGATCGCGTCAAAAATGCATCCTACTATTTATCAAAAAGTTCAAATTAAGGTGATTAGGAGTTTTTTTGGCTTTTTTTGTCTGTTTTGAACGACACGTTTTCGCCTCTTCAAAAAAGTTAATTCTTTCCGATCAGAATGCTAATGCGCTGAAAAATAAATTAATGAGTGATTGAATTTTATAGTTCAATGTTTGAAATGGATATGAATTGTAAAAAAGTGTACAGGTAATTTTGGAAACAAATCCTAACAACCTTTTCTGTAATTAACCTGACATGAATCCTAAGCCACTCATTTTCGCAGCATTCCTGGCATTGGCGACCACGCTCGGCCAGGCGGCCCAGGCACAGCCCGTCCGCATCACGGATCCGGGCATTTCTTCCCACAATTACAAGCATCCCAACAAAGCAGCGGCGGCGCCGAAGGCCAGGCTGGTTGTCGAATCGTCGAACCCGGCGCTCGCCGCCCGCTTTGCTACTTTGAACCTCGGACGCCCGGATACCGACCCGACGCCGAAATATGCGCCACGCGAAGTCCGTTTCGTGGTGTTCACGCGCCAGCGCAAGCAGCGGAACGGGATCAATCCGCTGCTGTCCGCCCGCAACTACAAAACGGGTAATGGTGTACACGCGAACAAGCCCGTTCAGCAAGAAGAATGGATTTGCGGTACGATGTAATTATAACAAATGCTACCCATTACCCAGCCGGTGTCTTTCACACCGGCTTTTCCCATTGGTAGCCCCGAGAAGGGTTTAACCGGGAAATTTTTGGATGATACCAAGGCATACTCCTATTTAATTAATTTTTAACCACCTGGCTTTGTAGCCAATATTTGAATTTCATAATTTCAGCTCATGATACCGAATGAGACCGTAGCACATTTTTACCAGACGCACCCTGCTGCGAAAGGGCTAAAAGGTCCGGACAAAACGACCGGGGATGAAGGCCACTTCAATGTGTTCTCCAGGGTATTCTGCAACAAATACACTTCCTATGCCCGCCGCGACTTCTATAAGATCTCGCTGATCCTCGGAAAAGGGAAAATTACCTACGGCAACCAGGAGATCGAAATCAACCGCAATGCACTGGTTTTCTTCAACCGCAACGTGCCCTATTCGTGGCAGGCGCTTTCGGAAGAGCAATCGGGGTACTTCTGCCTGTTTACCGATCAGTTCCTGAGCACGATCAACCGGTCGGCCACGGTGAGCGACTGCCCGATCCTGCGCAGCGACGCCATCCCGGTCTATTTCATCAATGAAGAACAGGAAGAATACCTGCTGAGCATTTTCGGCAAAATGCAGGCCGACATCGAATCGAATTACGTGCACAAGTACGACCTCATGCGCAATTACGTGAATGTGCTCGCGCACGAGGCGATGAAAATGCAGCCTTCCGGCGCCAATGACGTGCATATCAACGGCTCCCAGAAGCTGTCGTCCCAATTCCACGAGCTGCTCGAAAGGCAGTTCCCGATCGAATCCCCCGAGCATAAGCTCAAACTGAAAACCGCCAAGGATTACGCGATACGCCTCGGCGTGCACGTGAATCACCTCAACCGGGCCCTGAAAGAGATCACCGGGAAAACTACCACCGAACACATTATCGACCGCGTGCTCGCCCAGTCGAAAGTGATGCTCCGGCATTCCAACTGGAGCGTCGCCGAGATCGCCTTCTGCCTGGGTTTCGAGTACCCTGCCTATTTCAACAATCTTTTCAAGAAGCAAATCGGCATTACCCCCAAGTCTTACCGGACCCACGAAAGGTAGCCTTGTTTGAATATTATAAGTTATTGTTTGAAAGTAATAAACAAGCTCACCCGGCCCGGATTTACCTTTGCGAAGCAATTCGACGGGCCTGGCGGTCACCACAATGGTGACCAGATATGATGTCCACACACTCGCCCCGGTTCAGTTGCCATATAATTCTGAATGCAAATGACATCAAAGAAGTATTTCCCCTCCCTGCTGCTGACCCTCTCGCTGGTCGGCGCCGGTGAAAAACTGAGTGCCCAAACGCTTACATTACAACAGGCCGTGGAAACGGCCGTCGCCAACTACGGCAGCATCAAAGCCAAGACCAACTACCTCAGCGCTTCCAAAGCCACTGTTCTGCAAAGCAAAAAGGAGTATTTACCCAACCTCAACCTCTCCGCCCAGCAGGATTACGGGACGGTCAACGGCCAGAACGGCCCGCTGTACGGCCTGGGGCTGTCGGTGGCGTCGTCGGGGCTGCCGCTTGCGCACCAGAACTGGAACTCCGCATTCGGTGCGCTGTACCTGACGAACGTCAACTGGGATTTCTTCGCATTCGGCCGAGCCCGTGAGCGCATTAACGTGTCCCAGACGGTCGTAAACCGTGACCAGGCCGATCTGGAACAAGAGCAGTTCCAGCACAGCGTGCGCACGGCCGCCGCTTACCTGAACCTGCTGGCCGCCCAGCGGCTGATCCGTTCGTGGGAAAACAACCTGGAACGCGCCAACGCATTGAAAACCGTCGTAGTAACCCGCGCGAAAAACGGCCTGATACCGGGTGTAGACTCGTCGCTGGCCAATGCCGAAGTGTCCAATGCGAAGATCAGCATTACGCAGGCCCGCGACTTCGAGCAGGAACAGGCCAACACCCTGGCCCGCCTGATGGGCATCACCGATCAGCGTTTTCAGCTCGATACGCTGCTTCTGAGCCGGGTGCCGCGTGTAGCCGCCGACAGTGCCGCGAAGCCGCAAAACCATCCGTTGCTGCGGTTCTATTCCAATCGCATCGCCGTCAGCGAGCAGCAGGCCAAATATTTCCATACGCTGGCCATGCCTACCTTCTCGCTCTTCGGCGTGTTCCAGGGCCGCGGGGCAGGATTTTCGTCGAACTACGCTGCCGACCAGACGGCCTATACCCATAACTACCTCGAAGGCATCAAGCCCGTGCGGTACAATTACCTGCTCGGTATCGGTGCCACCTGGAATATGACGAGCATGCTGCGCACACGGCAGCAGGTGATGTCGCAGAAGTTTGTGTCCAATGCATTGAAAGAAGAGTACGACCTGGCCGACCAGCAGCTGAAAAACCAGCTCATTTTGTCGGAAACGAAGATCGGCAATGCCATTACCAACTACCGCGAGGCGCCGGTACAGGTGCAATCCGCCTCCGATGCTTACCTGCAAAAGAGTGTTTTGTACAAAAACGGCCTGAGCAACATCGTGGATATGACGCAGGCGCTCTACGTGCTCAACCGCGCCGAAACGAGCCGCGACATCGCCGTGACCAACGTATGGCAGGCGGTGCTGCTCAAAGCCGCCGCGAGTGGCGACATCGGCGTGTTTCTGAATCAATAACCACGCCTGACCACACACACATTCGTTACTAAACATACATTTTCGTAACATGGATTTAATACGTTTTGCATTACGTAAACCCATAACCATCATGGTGGTGGTGGCCGGTTTATTCTTTTTCGGTATCAATGCCGTGCGGAACATCAAGGTCGATATTTTCCCTAAGCTGGACCTGCCGGTGATGTACATCGCCCACCCGTTCGGGGGCTACACGCCAACGCAGATGGAGACCTTTTTTGCCAAACAATACATCAATATCCTCCTCTACGTCAACGGTATCAAGAGTATCGAAACGAAGAACATCCAGGGCCTTACCCTGATGAAGGTGAACTTCTACCCCGGTACCAACATGGCGCAGGCTTCGGCGGAGCTCAGCGCATTCACCAACCGCGCCCAGGCCATTTTCCCGCCGGGTTCCAACCCGCCGTTCATTATCCGTTTCGACGCGTCGACGTTGCCCGTAGGCCAGCTCGTGCTCAGCAGCGAAAAACGCAGCAACAACGAGCTCCTCGACCTCGCGAACGTGTACGTGCGCTCGACATTTACCTCCATTCCAGGCCTTGTCTCCGCGCCCCCATTCGGCGGTAACATCCGTACGGTGGTCATCAAGGCCGACCCGGAACTGCTCCGCGCACACAACCTGACGCCCGATCAGCTTGTAGAGGCATTGCGCGTCAACAACCAGACCGCCCCTTCGGGTAACGTGCGCATTGGTGATAAAAACTACATTACCCCTACCAACACGACCATTCATACCGTCAAGGAGTTTGAAGATATTCCACTTTTTAAAGGTGGCGTGCAGAACCTGTACCTGCGCGATGTGGCTACCGTAGAAGATGGCGCAGATGTCGCTTCGGGCTACGGGCTGGTGAATGGCAAGCGCTCGGTGTACCTGAGTATTGCCAAAAGCGCCGATGCCTCTACCTGGGAAGTGGTGCAAAATCTAAAAAAGGCCATTCCACGCATTCAAAGCACATTGCCGGAAGATGTGAAGATCAGCTACGAGTTCGACCAGTCGACTTACGTCATGAACTCGGTGATGAGTTTGCTCACAGAAGGCGCCATCGGCGCGATATTGACCGGCCTGATGGTACTCCTGTTCCTGGGCGACGCCCGGGGCGCATTGATCGTGATCCTGACCATCCCTACATCCATTATCTCCGGCGTATTGTTCCTGAACCTGTTTGGGCAGACGATCAATATCATGACGTTGAGTGGGTTAGCACTCGCCATCGGTATTCTGGTGGATGAAAGTACGGTGACGATCGAGAACATTCACCAGCATTTTGACATGGGTAAACCGAAGGCACTGGCCATTTGGGATGCCTGTAAGGAAATTGCATTTCCCAAGCTGCTGATCCTGTTCTGTATCCTGGCCGTATTTGCCCCTGCATTCACGATGGGCGGCATTCCGGGATCGCTGTTCCTCCCGCTGGCATTGGCGATCGGTTTCAGCATGATCGTTTCGTACTTCCTCGCGCAGACGTTCGTGCCGGTGATGGCCAACTGGATCATGAAAGTGAAGCATCATCACAAACCCGACGGCTCGAAAATGACCGATGCCGAAGAGTTCGCCGCATCGGGCCTGAGCAAAGATCCCGACGCACAGAAAGAGGCAATGCTGCACCGCGCCGACGCCGACCAGAATGGCAAGATCAGCACATTCGAACGCATCCGCGGACGGTTTATGCGCTTCATTAACCGCGTGATGCCGTTCCGCAAACCCATTGTGGCGGCTTACCTGATCATTACCACGGCATTGGCCGCATTGCTGCTTTCCAATATTGGCAAGGATGTTTTGCCCAAAGTAAACGGCAGCCAGTTCCAGGTGCGCCTGCGTGCCCCCGAAGGTACACGTATGGAACGCACGGAAGAGAAAACGCTGAAAACGATCGATATCATCGAAAAAATCGTCGGTCCTGAAAACGTATCGGTCACCTCGGCCTATGTAGGCCAGCACCCCGCATTGTTTTCCGTAAACCCGATCTACCTCTTCATGGCCGGTCCGCAGGAAGCGGTTTTACAGGTAGGCTTGCATGAAGAGTTTCATACCAATCTGGATGAATTGAAAGAAAAGATCCGCAGGGAGGTGAAAAAAGCGATTCCCGACCTCGCAATGTCTTTCGAACCCATTGAACTGACCGACAAGATCCTGAGCCAGGGGTCCCCTACGCCGATCGAAGTACGGATGTCGGGCCGCGATAAGACGCTGAACGAGCAATATGCACAGAAGGTAATGGCTAAATTGAAGGAGATCAGCTATTTGCGTGATATTCAGTTGGGGCAATCCAACAAATACCCGGCGATCAAGATCGAGGTAGACCGGATGCGCGCCGCGCAGCTGGGTGTGGATATGAACGATGTTTCCAAATCCCTCATTGCCTCGACCTCATCGTCGCGCTACACCGATAAGAACATCTGGGTGGACGAAAAAGGCGGTTTCAGCTACTCGGTGCAGGTACAGGTGCCGGAAAGCAAAATGAGCAGCATTCAGGAAATCGGGGAAATCCCATTGCTCAGGAATGCCAACCGGCCTGTGCTCGGCGACATCGCGACCATTACCCCGGATACCACTTATGGTGAAAACGACAACCTCGGCGCCATGCCTGTACTGTCGGTCACGGCCAACCTCAACAACAAAGACCTGGGCGTAGCGCAGGCCGACGTGCGGGAAGCATTGGCATCCCTGGGCGAGCTACCGCGCGGCCTGACGGTGGAATTGGTCGGTTTGAGCCAGACATTGACCGACACGCTCGACAGCCTGCAAAACGGGCTGGTGGTGGCCATCGTCGTAATCTTCCTCATGCTGGCCGCGAACTTCCAGTCGTTTAAAGTATCGGCCATCGTACTGGCTACGGTTCCGGCGGTAATCCTCGGCTCTCTCGCATTGCTGATGGTGACGGGCTCCACATTGAACCTTCAATCGTACATGGGCATTATCATGTCGGTGGGGGTATCTATTTCAAATGCGGTACTTTTGATAACCAATGCGGAACAGCTCCGCAAGCACAGCGGTAATGCGATCGAAGCGGCCAAGGAATCGGCCGGGCTGCGGCTCCGCCCTATCGTGATGACCGCCGTGGCGATGGTAGTTGGTATGATCCCGATGGCCAGCGGGCTCGGCGAAGCAGGCGACCAGTCGTCGCCATTGGGCCGTGCGGTAATCGGCGGGCTGATCGCCTCCACCTTCGCGGCATTGTTCATCCTCCCGCTCGTGTTCGCGTGGGGACAGGAAAAAGCCACGACGCAAAGCGTTTCGCTCGACCCCGAGGATGAAGAAAGCAAGTACTATGTTCCGATGACCCGTTAATTTAAACTTCGAACCTATCCGACCATGAGACATATTCATCACATCGCCATGACCGTGCTCGTTGCAGGCGCTGCGACGGTCCTGCAAGGCTGCGGCTCCTCGCATGCCGAAGAAGAAGAAAAGAAAAAAGCAGCAGCCGAAGCTACTGCCAATGCTGCGGTGGTGGACGCTTTTCCCCTGAAAAAGGAACAGCTGGCGTCCAACATTCAGATTCCGGGCGAGCTCATCGCCTTCCAGCAGGTGGACATTTATGCCAAAGTGAGCAGTTTTGTTAAAAAGCTGCATGTAGACGTCGGCAGCGAAGTGCGCGAAGGCCAACTGTTGGCTACAATGGAAGCACCGGAGCTGACCTCCCAGCTGGTAGCAAGCGAATCGCGGTTGAAATCCTTTGAAGCCATTTACGCGGCGAGTAAAGCCAATTACGAACGTTTGCTCGAAACCAGCAAAACGCCCGGTACCGTCTCGCAGAACGACCTGGACGTAGCATTGGCCAAGCAGCGCTCCGATCTCGCCCAGCTAGACGCCGCCCGCTCCACCAGCCGTGAAATCACCGATAATCGTAATTACCTCGAAATCCGGGCACCATTCAGCGGTATTATCTCCGCGCGTAATGTAAGTACGGGCGCCTACGTGGGACCGTCGGGCAAAGGCTCCGAATTCCCGCTTTTCACGCTCGTGGAGCAGCGGAAGCTGCGTCTCGTCGTGAGTGTGCCGGAGCAATATACCAGCTACCTCAAAAACCAGAGCCAGGTTACATTCAAAGTGAAGTCGCTGCCGAACCAGAGCTTCCCGGCCAAAGTGAGCCGTCTTGCGGGTGCATTAGACGCCCGCCTGCGCTCGCAACGCACGGAAATGGATGTGGTTAACACCGATAGAAAACTTTTGCCTGGTATGATCGCCGAAGTTTCGATCCCATTGTCGGGTGATGCAGGCACATTTGCCGTACCGCGGTCGGCCGTGCTCAATTCTACCCAGGGAACGTTCGTGATCAAGGTCGTGGATAACAAGGCCGTTTGGGTGCCCGTCAAAACAGGCAGCAGCAGTACCGACAAGA
This sequence comes from Dyadobacter beijingensis DSM 21582, assembly GCF_000382205.1. GTDB lineage: Bacteria > Bacteroidota > Bacteroidia > Cytophagales > Spirosomataceae > Dyadobacter > Dyadobacter beijingensis. The sequence continues at coordinate 899,418 of NZ_KB907788.1, read as the reverse complement.
CTGAAATTTTCGGGGATGTGAAAGAAGGCGACGTGCTCGTGAAAGTCGCCAATGAAGAAATCCGCGACAATGCGGATCTGAAAAACGTGAAGCAGGCCGAAATTTAGGCGTCAGCGCAAGGCATTTTTGCCTTCACTCAATACAATTCTCAGCTTGAAACCAGCAAGATCGGTCTTTACCTCACGGCAAAGACCGTTTTTGTAGGAATATACCCCTTCTTTACCGTCCGGCAACGTCACGCCGTATTTGCCCTCGGACAGCTTGCGGATATGGCACATCTTGCCGTAGCGTTCGGAATACACTTCCGTGATATTGATAGGTTCCTTATAATAAAGGCTGGTAATGGTGCTGCTGATAGGCTTGTTCACTACGGTACTCGGCTTATCCTCTCCATCTTCGCCGGAAAAAAGCACTTCATACAATGTCTTTGTACTGCTTTTTGTCAGCGTTTTTTCCTTCAAATCACCATTGACATGGTGTGCGCAGGTGGCGGAAACGAGCTTGCCCTGCACATAATTGGTTTGGGTCGAATAGGACCCTTTGTAGAACATTACCTTGAAATCCGACTCGATCCGGTGCGTTTCGGTATCTCCGTCCGCACCTTTCTCATCGAATACTTTCAGGGAGCCGATCGTGCGGCCGGCTACGATCACATCGTAGACATTCTGGCCTTTGGCAACCGAAAAAACGAGCATGAATAACCCGACCACTACAATACCCGTAACGCGCATCTTCCTGTTGTTTTAAGTGTCCCATTAGTGTGCAATTCATCTATAACTCCATTATTTCCGTTCCTATTGCCCTTGAACGAAGATTATCAGGCTGTTAACTTAAATCAACGCGGCTAGCATGACGACCGTTCAGGAAAAAGGGGGATTAATCGCCACACCGGTTAGCGTACGGCTGCTAATCCCTCGCTGCCTTTTAAAACCGACCGAATTTTAGGGTCACGTTGTATGAAATATTACTGATGTCGCTGTCGCTAAGGCCATTGCCTTTCGCATTAAATGCTTTTCGGTAAGAGATCCCCGGGCTGAACCGCATCCATTTCAGGAGATTGAACTCCACCTGCACGCCGGGCTCCATCACGAAGAAACACCTGGCATTTTCGTCGTGGTCATCGTCCCATTCATCCCATTCCCAATCGTCGAAGTCCCGGCGGTCGTATTGCAATGTAAACCCGCTGCCGGTCATGAGGTTGGCGGTGAGATGCACCTTTCGGGTCGAGGCGATCACGTACTCGGTCATTAAACCGAACTGGCCGTACATGTAGGTCATCTTGCGTGCGCGGAAATTTTGTTCCAGTTCCGGCACGCGGATGAAGTTGGTCGTCGCGGCGCCTTCAATCCCGATCAGCAGGCGTTGATTGATAAACCAGCCGCCGTAAATCTCCGGCATATTGGCAAAGCGCCCGTCAATTTTCGTAAACTTATTGGAGATCCCGGCGTACCCGCCCGACCGCCAAATGCCCCGATTTTGGAAAATAGTCTCGTTTTCCTGCGCAAAAACGCTGGTCAAAGTGCCGAGAACGATGAAAATAGCGAAGGATAGAATTGTCTTTTTCATAATTGTCCTGATGTTTCTACCGAGACAACCGGCCCCGACGATCCCCCTATGCCGTCATTATTTTTTCCCCAAAAACTATTTGTTCAGCGAAAAATCAAGCTGCTGGATCAATGCGGGGTTTTCGGGCGACAAGGTAAAATAGACGCGGATACTCCCCGACTGGCATTGCAGGTTAAATGTACCCCGGAGTTGGTTCTCGGCCACCATTTCGGTAGCGCCGGTCATGCTGCCGGCCTTTGCGAGCAGCACATCCAGTTCCTTCTTCCGATGCGATACGGAGCGGTCGGGGAAGAAATTCTCGGCGAAAATGCCGCTCTGCTCCGCATGTTGCCAGGTTGGCAGCAGCTTCACGAGCTGATCTTTCCGCTGTTTGAGCACATTAGAAACGGTAACAGGCAACGGTTTCAGCTCCGCCAGGGCGATCACCGTATCGAGCACCGCCGTGTTGATCGTCGCCATGCCCGCGTACGTGCGGTTAGCGTGCGCGATGATGCCGATGCCGTATTCCGGCAGGATTTGCCACTGGCTGCCGAATCCCGGCAAACCGCCGGTATGCCCGATACCCGTTCGAGCCTCGCAATCCCTGCTCCACCGAAGCCCATAGCCGTAGGCCGATACCATCGGGCAAACACGCCCGCCAGGGTAGGTAAATGAGGTATTCAGGTTATTAAAATTCCAGGGCATCTGCATTTCACGCACATCGCTGCGCGTAACCGGGCCTGTGTCAGCGCCCGACGAAGGCGGCCAGGCCGACAAATGGAATGCCACATATTTGCTGAAATCGTCGATGGACGTGATCAGGCCGCCCATCGCGCCGTAAGTACCATCATGTTCGAGCGCTTCTTCTTTCCAGATATCATCCTCGTAGCGGTATCCGTGCGCGAGCAGGTTTTTGGGCGCCTCGGTATATTCCCAGATGGTGCTGGTCATGCCTAACGGTTTGAAAATAACCTCATTAATGTACTGCTGGTACGGTTTTCCCGACACATTCGTTATGATCCTGCCGAGGATCGCAAAGCCAAGGTTACTGTATTCGTAGGTCACACCGGGCACATTGGAAAAGGAAATACCCTTGGAAATCAATGCGATCAGGTCCTCGTCCTTCGTATCGAGCTGGCGGTCGCCCCAGGGATTATCCTCCGGAAACCCGGCCATATGCGTGAGCAAATGCCGCACCGTGATTGCCGGGGCATCTTTGGTGAGCGAAGGCATGTTTTTCAGTTCGGGAATGTACAGGTAAGCCGGGTCGTCGAGTTTCAGCCTGCCTTCCTTTCGAAGGGCGAGGATACCCATCGCCGTCACGCTCTTCGACATGGACGCAATGCGGAACAGCGATTTCGGCGTCGCTTTGGTGGAAGTAGCGATTTCAGTGAAGCCCTGCCCGCCCGAAAGCAACAGCTTCCCATCTACTACCAACCCGAATGCCAGACCAGGGAAATGGTTCTTCTCCGCATAGTCGCGATAGAGCTTTTCAATGACGGGCAAAGTAGCCCGGATCTTGTCCAGGCGTTGCTGTGGGGCATTTTGTGCCCGTGAAAGTAATGTCAGTAAACAAAGGAGTGAGGTAAAAGCGACGCGCATCAGGCTGTGATCGGGTTGGTTAAGGTATCCGGTGAATTTAAAGAACAGTAACCGTTTTGCCTACTTTTTCACCAATTACCGCCATCCATTCGTCCATTAAATCATTAAAATGCAACGTTTCTTAGTTTTGTACAACACATACTTTTTAATTTAATTTAAAAAATACAATTCATATGAATTAAATGCTCTTCCAAAGCGTTAATTTTGCAGTGCAAGAAGTTTAAAACTGCACATAATGCAATTTTCACTCCTCTTACCATCTATTCGAAAAAATTAAAAAAATTATATAAAAGAAATACCAGACACACATGAATTATTCAATTTTCGCCCCTTCCGATTCCAGACGATATTTAAGATGGGCCGTTGCGGCCTTCTTCTTCGTGCAGGGCCTCAGCTTCGCCGCGTGGGCGAGCCGTATCCCGGATATTAAAAACATGCTGCACCTCACCGAGGGTGGTCTTGGCACCGTGCTGCTCGCACTGCCGCTCGGCCTGATGGCCAGCCTCCCGATCTCCGGATGGATGGTCACGCATTACGGCAGCAAGAAAATGGTGCTGATAGGCGCTATTTTGTATGCTATCACACTCACATTCATCGGGTTTGTGACCCGGACCGAGCAATTGGTAATCGCGTTGTTCGCATTCGGGCTGTGGGGTAACCTCACCAACATCGCCGTGAATACGCAGGCGGTGGCCGTTGAGCAGGTGTATGGAAAATCCATTATGGCGTCGTTCCACGGGTTGTGGAGCCTTGCGGGCTTCGTAAGTGCGATGATCGGCTCGCTGTTCATTTCAGTGCATGTGCCTCCTCATATCCACTTCCTCGTGATCGCGCTGATCGCATTCGCGATCATCTTTACGGCCTACAAGCACACCATGCCCGACACCGAAAAAGAAGCGGGTGAAGAGCAGCCGATGTTCGTTAAACCCGACCGTGACCTGCTGATCCTGGGCCTGATCGGCTTCTGTGCCATGGTCTGTGAAGGCGCCATGTTCGATTGGAGCGGTGTATACTTCCAGGAAGCGGTCCACGTGCCCGCATCGATGACTACGCTGGGTTATGTGGCCTTTATGGGTACCATGACGGGCGGCCGCTTTGCCGGCGACTGGCTCGCCAATCTCCTCGGACGTCGTAAAATGTTGCAGGTAAGCGGTACATTAATGGGCACAGGCCTTGCCATTGCGGTCGCATTCCCGCATTTGATTACTGCCACAATTGGTTTTCTGCTGGTTGGCTTCGGTGTATCTTCGGTAGTTCCGCTCGTTTACAGCGCCACGGGACGTTCCAAAACCATGTCGGCCGGAATGGCACTGGCAGCGGTTTCCTCCATCAGCTTCATCGGCTTCCTGATCGGCCCGCCGTTGATCGGTATCGTGGCCCAGTTTGCCAACCTCCGCTGGTCGTTCGCGATCGTGGGCGTACTGGCGACGTTGACGGCCTATTTGTCGACCAAGGCCCGACTGATCGACTAGGACCTGCTGGTACATATTTTTCAATGCAAGAGAGGATAGCGGCGACGTTATCCTCTTTTCTTTTTACTAGCTCCAAAACGATGAAAAAACTGACATTGGGCATTGGCCTGCTCCTGCTTTCGCTCACCGCCTCACACGCGCAAAACGACTCGCTGCGGCCGCTGGATATGAACCTGGAAGCGTACACCTACCCTTTTCCGGTGGACTACCTCGAATTCGAATCGCAGGGAGAGAAGCTGCGCATGGCGTACATGGACGTGCGCCCCGCGCGTGCGAACGGGAAGAACATTGTGCTGCTGCACGGCAAAAATTTCAACGGCGCGTACTGGGAAGAAACGGCCAGGGCGCTTTCGGAAAAGGGTTTCCGCGTCATCATCCCCGACCAGGTCGGGTTCGGGAAATCCACGAAGCCCCTGCATTATCAGTATTCTTTCCACGACCTGGCGGCGAATACCAAAAAGGTGCTGGATAAGCTGGGGGTTACCAAAACGGCGATCCTCGGGCATTCCATGGGTGGAATGGTGGCCACGCGGTTCGCATTGATGTACCCGGAGACGGTGGATAAATTTATTCTCGAAAACCCGATCGGCCTCGAAGATTACAAGGTGAAAGTGCCTTTCCAATCGGTCGATAAATGGTATATGAGCGAGCTGAAAAGCGATTTCAATTCCATCAAAAACTACCAGCTGAACAGCTATTACGACGGCAAATGGAAAGATCAGTATACGAAATGGGTCAACCTGCTGGCCGGCTGGACGCTCGGGAAGGATTACCCGCGGGTGGCCTGGAACAGCGCGCTCACGTACGACATGATCTACACACAACCCGTATGCTACGAATTCGGGCAGATAAAGGCCCCTACGCTGCTCATTATCGGCCAACGCGACCGCAGTGCCGTGGGCAAGAACCTGGCGCCTGAGCATGTGCGAAAAACGCTCGGAAATTATCCCGAACTCGGTAAGCAAACCAAAGCAAAGATCGCGAACAGCGAGCTGGTTGCGCTGGACAACATCGGCCACCTGCCCCACATCGAGGACTTCGGGAGGTTTATCGCACCTTTGCTTCGGTTTTTAGAAAAATAAATACTGTTTACAAATATAAATTACCCAAAGAACTGGCTCACGTAATTTCTGCTTGTAAGAATCGCGCTCTTTACATCGGTGATGTTGGCCTCGTACGCCTTATCCTCCACTTCTATCACGACGGGCCCGCGATAGCGCACGTCCGTTAATGCGGCGAAGAAACCGCGCCAATTGACGTCACCCAGCCCGGGCAATTTAGGCGAATGGTACTCTAATGGGTTAGCCAGAATGCCGACATTGTTAAGTTTATTTTTGTAAACTTTCGCATCTTTCAAATGAACATGGTGCAAGCGTGATTTATAATTATAAATCGGCAAGGTTTCATCCATCATTTGCCAGATCATGTGCGACGGATCGTAATTGAGGCCGAAGAGCGGATCAGGGATGATTTCGAACATCCGGTCCCATACCGCCGGGCTAATGGCCAGGTTCTTGCCGCCCGGCCATTCGTCGTCCGTGAAGAACATCGGGCAGTTTTCGATACCGATTTTCACATTGTTTTCCTCCGCTACCTTCACGATCGCCGGCCACACGTCGGCGAAACGGGCGAGGTTATCCTTGATGCTTTTGGACGGATCGCGGCCGATGAATGTAGTCACAACGGGAATATCCAGCTTCGCCGCGCCGCGTATCACTTGTTTGATATGTTCTATATAATACTCGGAACGGTTCGGGTCCGGATCGAGGGGGTTGGGGTAATAGCCCAGCGCGGAGATGAAAACGCCCGCCTCTTTCAGGGTATGTCTGATGGCCGATACCTTCGGGTCGGTCAGGTTATTGACATCGATGTGGGTCACGCCCGCATACCGGCGGCTGTCGGCGTTATCGGCTGGCCAGCACATCATTTCCACACATGAAAAGCCGTTATTTCCAGCAAATTGAACGACGTGTTCGAAGCTGAAATCGGCCAGGATTGCACTATTAAAACCTAATTTGAGCATAAGGACCTAGTTTTTTGGCAAACATGCGCAAAAAACGACCGGCTTTCAAGGATAACCCGAAATTCCATCCAAAATTTCGGCGGCTTCATCCATGCAGGCTACCATTGGTAACTATCGCCCCCTATGAAATCCTTCGATTTTTAGTAATATTGATCCGACAAGCACAATGAACCTTAACACTTTATACACTTATGGCAGACTCTGAACCGGGTATCGGTAAAAAGATACTCAGCTTCTTCATCAAGGACGCCGAGGAACCGGCAGCCGGACAGCCGGGTAACGCGGCCACGGCTACGGGAACTGCGCAACCGGCCCCAAAGCCATCCGCCCCCCCCGCTCCTTCCCAGCCAATGCCTGCTACCGTCACCAATGCGGCGGGAACAGGCCAGGTAGACCGCAAATTCGTGGAGCATTTTGTCAACCTGCTGGAAAAGGCCAATTTACCCGGCCCCGATTATTTCGAATACAAACAGGCACTCCAAAGTATGGACGGGCTTGGACTGGGGGAAGAGAAGCAGTTTCAGGCTGCCTGGGCGAGCTTCAAGGCCATGGGCGGGGCAAAGAATACCGACATTCTGAAAACTTCTGCTGATCAATACCTGGGAATATTGGGTAAAGACCGGGACGCATTTCTGAAAGACGTCGAGAAAGCCGTGAAAGACCGTGTGGGCGCTTTGCAGGACGAGCACAAAAAACTCGAAGATGCGAATGCGGCTTATGCGCAGCAAATCATCGACTTACAAAAGAAAATCGACGACAACAAGAACCGTTTGGGGCAGATTTCCGGCGAAGTTTCGGAGCAAACGGCCAAAATCAATGCAAATAAGGATAGCTTCGAGGTGACGTACCTCAGTTTCGTGGATCAGATCAAAGCCGATCTTGCGAAAATCAATCAATATCTTCAATAAACCTGACAACTAGATCACAAATGGCAACACCAGATTTCACCCAGATCGGCGGCCCGCAGGAGGACAACTCCAAAAGGTCCTATTGGAGCCGACCGGAAGGCATTACCTCACTCCTTTTCATGGGAGGCGCGGCAGCGGTGGTCCTCTATTTCTGGAACAAAATCGCGGCTTTCCTGATAGAAGTGACGCAAAATACCCTGTACCTCGGCTTTTTGATGGCCGTGCTGGCCGTGGTCATCTTCCTGCTTACGAGCAAAGACGTACGTACCGCAGCGTTCTTCCTTTTCAAATCGCTGATGCGGAGCATTACCGGCCTCATCATCAAGCTCGATCCGATCGCGATCATGAAGATCTACATCGACGACCTGAAAGAAAAGCGCGAGAAAATGCAGGGGCAGATCAACACGCTCGCAGGACAGCTGGTGAAGCTCAACAAGAATATCAACGAAAACAACGAGCGCATCAAGCAGAAATTCGCCGAAGCCAACAAGGCAAGTACGATGCTCGACCGTCCGGGAATGAAGGAAACCGCTTCTCTGGCGACGATCGAAGGGGCCGGTTTACAGGAAATGAACGAAAAACTCCTGCCCTTGCAGCGCAACATGAAAACCGTGCTGGAATTCATGGAAAAAGTAAACAAGAGTGCGGATTACATTATTAAAGAGACCGAAATAAAAGTTAAACTCAAAGAGGCAGAATATAGAATTGTAAAGGAAAGCTCCAATGCATTGCGCACGGCGATCAGCATTTTCAAGGGTAACCCCGACAAGAAGTTCTATTTCGATGAGTCAATGGAGTACATTCAGGACGATATGAGCCAGAAACTGGGTGAAATGAAACGTGCGATGGACCTTTCGCTGGACTTTATCAACGGTGTGGACGTACAGAACGGGCTGCTTTCCGACAAAGGCCAGGCCATGCTCGAAGCCTACAATTCGGGCCAGTTCAAGCTCATCCAGCTTGATGCGCCGCAGAGCGCTACCCGCCCGATCGATACCCCGAAAGATTCGAGCTACAAGGGCTTACTCGATTGATAATTCTTCATTTATTCGCGTACTATTTTTCATTTTACACATCATAACTACATGAAAAGACTAACAGTTGCCGGCCGGTTGATCATCACCGCGCTGATTTTAGGGGCTATATTCGTTGGATACAAATACTTCGGCGGACAAAAAGCCCTGAACCAGATGGCCGAAGACCAGGCACAAAGTCCGCAGACAGAAGCCACCACCGGCGAAGCCGAAAGCACGGCGTCCGATCCGGGCACGTCGACAGACAGCGAAGCGACCACCGCGGGGGCGGGCGCATTCACCTATACGTCACCCGCGCCTGTGGACGGGAAGCTGAAAGGCGTCGTCGAGCTTGGTGCCAGCGGTTTCAACTCCTTCATCATTACCGTAGACCAGGAAAAACGCTGGAAACTTGAAAAATCGGAGTTCGGCAACAGCCTTGTGACGGAAAATATGGCGACCGACGAGGACGTGCGCATCGGCCTGAAAAAGTATATCGGTACCATGCTGGATTACGGCGTGGGGAGCAAAGACATCCATTTCGTGGTGAGCTCAGGCGCGGCGAAAGCGGAAGTTACAACTAAAATTACCCGTGTATTGAAGTCGCTGGGATATGTGGTGAACCAGGTAACCGCCGAGCAGGAAGGCCAGCTGGCATTGAAATCTGTCCTACCGACCGAGTACACCGACAAAGCGTTTGTCGTGGATATCGGCTCGGGCAACACGAAGATTTCATGGATCAAAGGCGGCAAAATCTCCGCCCTGGAATCTTATGGAGCGAAGTATTTCCAGGACGGCACCGACGATAGCAAAGTATACCAGGAAGTGAGCGCCAAGGCCAAACAAGTGCCGGCCGAGCTCCGCAACACCTGCTTCATCATCGGTGGCGTACCTTTCGAAATGGCGAAAGAAGTGCGCAAAGGCAAGGAGCGTTACACCACATTGAGCGCGCCGCTGGCCTACTCCAAACTGACCAATGCCAAGTCCAAAGCCGGAGTTAACATTTATAAAGCAGTAACCGACGCCACCGGCTGCCAACAGTTCGTCTTCGACTGGGACGCTAATTTTACGATCGGGTTTTTACTTGGGCTTTAATTGGAGGGGAAGAACGGAGGAAAGGGACGACGATATGCGTCTCCCCTTCCTCCTTCCTCCATCCCCCTCCCTCCCTTTTTCTCCCTAACTAGAAATGACATTACAACAATTCTTCGACTCCGTTTCAGCCAATCCGTGGCCGGCCGTAGTTTACTTTTTGATATTGCCGTTTACGGCTTGGGTGGTGGGCATGGCGGCGGACGGGAGCCGGGATATTAAATTCTGGTCGGTTATTTATGCGATCCTCGTCTATGCGGTTTGCATTCCGGGCATCTTCGCGGTTACCCTCAACATTTACCTCTTTCTCTTCGAACGCCAGAGCATCTGGAAAGCCGACATCGTTTTGCAGTATTTGCCCGTCGTCTCGATGGCTGTGACGCTGATGTTGATCAAAAGCAAGATCCCTTTCTCATTGATTCCCGGTTTTGGGAAAATTTCAGGATTTCTTACCTTAATTGCCGCGCTCATCGGCGTCATGTGGTTTTTCGATAGAATCCACTTAGTAGCATTCACTTACGTTCCATTTTCGGTCATTTTAATCGGTTTTGTACTCACTCTGCTAGCCATCAGGTTTGCATGGAGCAAATTGTTCTGAATAACGGCACGTACATTCAAATCTCCGTCAGCGACGAGCAGAAGCTTTTTGCCCGCCAACTCGTCGACCATTCGATAAAGCATCACCACATTTCGAACATTTGGGATAAAAACGAAGAGCGCCTGGTGCAGACGCGCATGATGCGCTTCACGGGTTCGCTCGGTGAGGTCGTCTTTGCCGACTGCTACCACCTTCCCCGCCCCGCCCGCTCATTCGGCGCGACCGATGGTCAGGACTGGGGGCAAGACTTCCTCATCCGTTCCGATACCGAAGACTTTGCCGTCGACATCAAATCCATGAAACGCCGCTCGGGCATCCTCGCCCGCGACTACGTTTTGAACATCCCTTCTTCCCAGCTGCACAAGCCCGGCTCGAAAACCTCGCATTACTTCTGCATTTCCTTTCACCAATCCGAAAGCGACGGTACCATTGCCTCCTTGATCGGCTTCATCGACAAGCATGCATTGGAAAACGGCGAACTAGGTCAGCTCTTCCGCGCCGGCACCAGGCGCACCAGGGCCGACGGCAGCGCATTTACATTCCACGAAACTACCTATGAAGTGCTTTTTTCCGACATTGCCCCGCCGGTAGTAACTAATTCGCTCCGCAGGATAAAGGGATTCCGTTTGTGCGAATTGAAATGAGTATGTTTTGTTCGTAACATTACCGTAACTTCGCCCTCCGATTTTTGACCATCATCTTCAACAAGCGAAAGGCACCGATTTCTGATTCAATGGCTTCACAAACACGCACGTATGCGCGCAAGAAATTGCTGGGCCAGGTTTATACACCACTTCACATCGTCGAGAAAATACTACGGCATTGCGGCTTTTACGAGGCCGGTTTAAATGAAAAACGTATCCTCGACCCCGCTTGCGGTGACGGGCGCTTTCTCGTTCCGATGGCGGAATTTATCATTCGAAATACTCCCCCAGACCAAATTGCCGACAAATTGCAACAATTGCATGGATGGGATATCGATCAAAAAGCATTGCAGCAATGCCGCGAAAACCTCGACGCGCTGGTTGCCCCACTCGGTATTTCGGTCAACTGGAATTTACGCAAATGCGACGCATTGAAGCAATGGCGATCCCGCGAGCGCTTCGATCTGATCGTGGGGAATCCGCCTTATATCCGCATTCAGCATTTGCCTGAAACACAGCGCAAATATATTCAGAAGCATTACTCGTTTTGCAGCACAGGGTCCACCGATGCATTTATTGCATTTTTTCAACTTACGACCAAACTTCTCGCAGACGGGGGCTTGTGCGGGATGATTACGCCTAACTCCTATCTCGTATCAGAGTCCGGCGGGCCGTTGCGAAAGTATTTTTATAAGAATCAGAATTTAAAGCATATCACCAATTACCGTGACATAGCGGTATTTGGCGCGGCTTCGACGTATCCTGCAATTACGATATTCGGCGGGCAGCACGCCGATGTTTTCCGCTTCGAACAATGCATGAACAACCGTTTCGAATACGAAGGTCGCGATATTCCGCATTCGGAATTACAAAAAGATATTCCGTGGCAGCTCTCCATTCAAGCGCGCGCAGCGCAGGAAGGCCAGCGGCTGGGTGACATTTGTAAAATCTCCGTCGGTTTGACGACGCTGGCCGACGGCTGCTATCTGTTCAGTATCATCAGCGAGAAAAATGGTGTGGTGTATGCCAAGAACAAAAACGGCTTTTTCACACATCTCGAAAAAGATTTGCTGAAACCCGTCATCAAAGGCTCTAAACTTAAAAACGCCAGTGATGCGGTCACTGAATATATCTTATTTCCCTACCAAAAAGACGAGTCTGACAAACAGCGCATTATCCCCGAAGAAACCCTGAAAAAAGAATTCCCGCAAACATATTCCTACCTGCTTAAAGTAAAATCAGAACTGGATCGTCGTGATAACGGAAAGCCTAATGCAGTGGCTTGGTACGCATTCGGGCGGGCGCAGGGACTGGACAATGCGTTTGGCAGGAAGATCATCTTTTCGCCGATCAACCGGGAGCCCAACTTCATTTTGTACGAAAACCCCGACGTAACGGTTTATTCAGGTTATTTTATTAAATATGATGGTGACTATCAAATGCTTCTGGAACAGCTCAATTCGCAGCGCATGGCCGATTTTGTGGCCGTTGCAGGCAGGGATTTCCAGGGCGGGTACAAAGGTTATAACAAAAAAGTAATCGAGAATTTCATCATTTCCAATCACTCCTGAATTATGGATATCACTACCGCAATCGACCGATTAACATGGCTGTGCCAACACATTCCTGCGCTGATCGAAACCATCCCGGCCTCGGAATTTGAAAGCAGGCCTGCGCCCGGAAAATGGAGCAAGAAAGAGATTCTTGGCCACCTCATCGACAGCGCGGCGAACAACCATCAGCGGTTCATCAGGATACAGTCCGAACAAGAGCCCGTAATCTTCTATAACCAAAACGACTGGGTCGGGCTGAGCCGGCATAACGACATCCCTGCCGAACAACTGGTAGCTACGTGGAAGCATTATAACCTCCACCTGGCCGCCATCGCCAAAGCGATCGCACCGGAGAACCTGACCCGGAACGGCCTGGGACGTGATGGCCAGCCACACACGCTGAAATGGTACGTCGACGATTATGTGGAACATATGGAGCATCATTTGAGACAAATCGTGAACTATTAACCCGTGAATTTCAAGAATTAACACACTCAAAAATATAAATAAACGAACGTTCATTTATATTTGTAATATGATAAATGAACTGTTACATTGAGACTGAGAGACGCTAACAAGGAGGCCTTGATCCGTGAAAAAGCCATTGAACTGATTGTAAACCACGGTTTCGACGGGTTAAGCATGCACAAACTCGCAAAAGCGGCTGGTGTGTCCGTGGCCACGATTTACATTTATTTCAAGGACCGGGAAGACCTCATCCAGCAAGTTTTTACCGATGAATCACGCAAAATGACGGAGGCGACATTGCGGAATTTCGATCCCGACGCGCATTTTGATGAAGGCTTGAAACGGCAGTGGATCAATCGCATGAACTATTGCCTCGAAAATCCGTACAGCATGACATTCATGGAGCAGGTGAAGCATTCGCCACTGGTGGAGCGTTCGAACGTTGATACGCGGTTTTTGCAGGCCATGCAGCGGTTTGTCCATAATGCGATCGACCGGAAGGAAATTATGCCATTGCCGGTAGAAATATACTGGTCGATTGCCTTCGCGCCGCTTTATCAGCTCGTCAAGTTCCACATCGCGGGCAAGAGTATGCCTGGCCGCCCGCCGTTTGTTTTCGACGAAGAGAAAATCAACCTGACACTCGGATTGGTGTTGAAAGCCTTGAAACCTTAGCAAAAGCTGAAACCGGTCCGCATCCAAATTTGTTTGCCATGAACGACGATAAACTCACCGATGCGTTTGTGCTGGTTTTCAAGACCAACATCAACACCCCTAGACAAGTCAAATCGATTGGTGTCACGCTGGATCACTGTCCCGAAATCCTCAAATGGAACGTGGACCTGGCGGATATCGACAGAGTGCTGCGGATTGAAGCCACACACGCACATTGCGGGCCCGTGATCGAGCTGGTCAGGCGCGCCGGCTATGCATGCGAAGAATTAACAGACTGAAAATTTACAAATCCAAACCCCATGTCCGAAACCAAACCCACTTTTACCAGCTATGAAAAGTTTATCATAGCACTTCTTGCCACCTTGCAGTTTACAGTTGTACTCGATTTTATGGTGCTTTCGCCATTGGGCTACATCCTGCTCGACAAGCTTTCGATCACCACCAGCCAGTTCGGCCTCGTCGTATCCGCCTACGCATTCAGCGCAGGTGCTTCCGGCCTGCTTACCGCCGGTTTTGCCGACAAATTCGACCGAAAAAAACTGCTGCTTTTCTTCTATGTTGGCTTTCTGCTGGGCACGCTCTTTTGCGGGCTCGCACCGACGTACCATTTGCTGCTCGCCGCACGCATTTTCACCGGCATTTTCGGGGGCGTAATCGGATCGATCAGCTTTGCGATTATCACCGATTTGTTTGCGATCGACGTTCGCGGCCGGGTGATGGGCTTCGTTCAAATGGCATTCGCGAGCAGCCAGGTGCTCGGCATTCCCATCGGTCTTTACCTGGCCAATAAGTTCAACTGGCACGCGCCGTTCCTGATGATCGTCGGGCTGGGCCTGATTATCGGTTTACTGATCGTGACGAAAATGAAACCGATCAATGCGCATTTGAAAATGCAGCAGCGCGGGAATGCATTCCAGCATCTGGGCAAAACCCTCTCCCGCCCCGACTATCTCCAAGGCTTTGCGGCGACGGCATTGCTCGCTACCGGCGGCTTTATGCTGATGCCGTTCGGTACGGCTTTCGGGGTACACAACCTCGGCATCGCCGAAGCTTCGCTGCCGACATTGTACATGGTGACGGGCATTTCGATGCTTGTGTTCAGCCCGATGATCGGCAAGCTGAGCGACAAGATCGGTAAGTACAAAGTGTTCCTTTTCGGGTCCACGATCACCTGCGTGATGACCCTCATTTATTGCAACCTCAGCGTAACGCCGCTCTGGATTATCATCGGTTTGAACGTCCTGCTTTTCGTCGGTATCACCGGCCGGATGATCTCCGCTTCGGCGCTGATGACCGCCGTTCCCGACGCCCCCGACCGCGGCGCTTACATGGGGATCAACTCCTCGATCCAGCAGATTGCGGGCGGACTTGCTGCATTGCTGGCCGGCTTCATTGTGTCGGAAACGAGCACGGGGTTCATCGAAAACTACCCGCTGCTCGGCGATGTGGTTGTCGCCGCGGTGATCGTGACGGCGCTCCTGATGTACCGCATTCATAAGTATGTAGCGGCAAAACTGGCCGCAGTATCCCCTGCCGGCGCGCCGAATCCGGCGGTTTAACGGTTTTTAGAGGCTTCCGTTCTCCCCCTGCGCAAAGCTGGAAGGCAAATCCAATCACGTGATCAATTGCTCTCCGCCTTGGCTCAGGGGGATGTCATTTTTACAGCATTCTCAATATCAACGCATTGTAAAATATTTATAAAAAAATTCTTTTAATACTTTTTATTCATTTAAAATGATTGATACATTTACCACGACAAAAACTTTTTCGACTTTCTATTTATAAGGATTAGGGTTAAAAATATTTTACGTTTATTTACGTACCAGACGTGAAATAAACTATTAACTTTTTATACTTATAATACTTTTAAATGAAAATCATCAGTATTGTCAACAACAAAGGTGGTGTGGGAAAGACTACATCTGCCCAGAGTATTGCTGCCGGTCTCAGCAAATTTGCCAATGCACGAGTGTTGGTTATTGATCTGGATGCGCAGGCGAGTCTTACCAAGAGTTTCGGCATCCAGCATGCCGGTCTGAAAAAAGACAGCGGCTCGTTCATCACCGGCGAATACGAATTTGATGAGATCGTCAAGCGTGTTGGAGACATTGATGTTTTGCCCGGATCGGCCGAAATGATCCACCGGGAAGATACGATCAAGTCGGCGCCCGTTTTTCCTTTCAACCTGAAAATTGCATTGGAAAAAGTGAAGGACCGTTACGACTTCGTGATCATCGACTGCCCTCCTGCCCTTTACGGAAACACGAGGCTGGCATTGGTTTCCTGCCACCAGTACTATGTACCGTTGCAGGCAGAGTTTTTAAGCTACGAGGGTTTGCGGAACTTCCTGGTGTATTCTGCGGAGATCAAAAAGATCAGCCCCAGCACCAACCTCGGTGGCGTGTTCGCGACGCGGTACAATCCGAAGATCCGGAAGAAGATCAGCCACGAACTGATCACGGCGACCCGGGAGCAGCTGGGCGAAGTTTTCATGGAAGCGTACATCCGCGATAACATTGCATTATCGGAAGCGCAGGCCAACGGAACGACGATCTTTGATTACGCACCCACCAGCAACGGAGCAGAAGACTATTATAAGTTAACAAAAGAAATACTGGAACGAATAAATAACTGACACGTATGGCTAAGGAGAGAAAGTTTGATTTTGCGCCACTACCACTACCCGAAGTACAGGAAGAGCCCGCAGTGGAGATCACCCCGGCACCCGCCGAAGTCGTGGACGGCGCCCCTACCAAGGTTACCTTCGATTGTGATTTTGTGCTGATGGAAAATATGAAGGATTACGGTTACTGGGAAGGCCTGACGCAAAAAGACATTATCATCGAATCCTTAAAGCTGTATTTCCAGGATAAAGAAATCCGACCCCGCCCCGATAAGATACGCAACCGTACGAAGGTAGGCCGCAAGCCCAAATCGGCACTGATATAAAGAAAAGGTCTCCCGCAGGAGACCTTTTTTCGTATTCCATGGATGCGTTGACCTCACTCCACCACCACCTTCCCTGTGCGCTCGCGCAAGCCATTCGTGAAGCGGTACACATACACGCCCGAAGGGAATTTCACGGGAATATCCGTTCGGGATTCAAAAGTCTTTGACAGCATTTTGCGCCCGGCCTGGTTGAACAATGTGAATGCGGATCTGCCGGTCAATGCAGTTTGGACTTTGATCACATCACGCGCCGGGTTGGGCGAAACGGTTACCCATTGCTCCGGATTAGCGGGAATGGAAAGAATGGGGTCTACTTTCACTTCCGTCTGCGCTTTTTTCGAACAGCCGTTTACATCTGTAACCGTCACCTCGTAGACGCCCGCATTAGACAGTGCAGCGTCTTGCACGGATGCATGCGAGAGCGTGGACACGAATGCCCGCGGGCCGCTCCACGAATAGCTCGTGCCGCCCGTGGCAGTCAGTTCGATCGTGCCGCCAACGGTGTAAGGCCCCCCGTTGGCCGCGGTGGCGTTCGGCAATGGAAATACGTGAATGGGCAATTCCACGGTCTGTGCCGGGGTACCTTCCACTTTACAGGTGGCCGAATACGTGGCCGATTGCCCGGGCTTGACCTGAATGGTCTTACCGCTGCCGCCCGCCGACCACGTCAATGCCCCCTGACAGCCAAAGGCCGCCAACGTAACTTCCTCACCTGCGCAGATGGTATCTTTCGAAGCGCTTGCCCGGAATACATTCGGCGTGCTGGATTTCAGTTGCCATTCGAAGCGCCGCGTCCGCTCGGTTCGGGCGTCATCGTAACGGCTCAGTCGTGTCGAATCAAAAACGCTGGCAACAAGTAATGCGCCGTCGGGAGCCTGGTCGGGCGTGAGCGTGAGCTCGCTTCCCTTCCCCGCGACGGGCTCGTCATTGATCGTCCATTTCACCTGCAACGTATTCGGATTCGGCGCCAGCAAGCCCAGCCTGAATGTTTGCGCCGAATTGACGGTGACGACAGATCCGGCAGCCGGTTGCACGCTTTCCACGGGATTGATTTGTTTCAAAAGCGTTTCAGTCGTCGCTTCGGTGCAAACAGCACAAAATTGCTGATTGAGATATTCCATCAGGCAGGTACCATTGGCCGGTTTGTGCCAAAGTGCGGCTTCGCCGGTATTGCCATGCTGGTAAATGCCTATGCCAAACACATTAAGCCAGCCTCTCCAACGAACGAGCGCGGGATTTTTTTCCAAAGTCATGTTTGCCGCCTCCCAGCCATAACCTGATCCGGCCCAGTATTCATCGTTTAAATGGGAGAAAGTATGCCCGATTTCGTGCACACCAATGGTATTCGCCTGCGTGTGCAAGGTATGTACCGCAATCTGCCCGCCGGAACCACCGTAAAATGGCGTGTTCACGAGAACAATAATCAGGTCATACATCGGAAATTGGTTCGCCATTAAGTTGTTGAGCACACTGTACTTGCTAATCGTTACCAACCGGTGGATCGATGTTCCAAACGATGCACCAAAAAAAGTGTTCTTCGAATTAACAGGCTGATCCTTATAAGCGTCCGGAGCCGTGCCTGGATTTGTCACCCCGCTTTCGGCGGACGGCGTGCGGATGGCGAAGAAGTTGAAATAATTGCGGTAATGCACATAAGGCTCGTACCCGAGGAAGAAATCGGCGAACTTCCTGGCTTCCTCCGCAAATTTCGGAAGTTCGATTTGGGTAAAACCGTCGCCAAGGATCACGACATTGATGCGGTTGTCCAGCGGCCCGTTTTTGTACAAGGTATCCACCTGGTAGGTTTGCGCGAATGCAGCTGCGGACAGGCAAATGGCGAATAGTGTGGTAAAGAGTATTTTCATGGTTGGTCGAAATGAAGGGTGTAGATTTTCACAGTACCCTTTTCCGGAGTGACACTAAAAAGCTCCAAAGCGTTGAGTCCCGGACGCACTGGCATGCGTACCTGCAACGATCCTTCTTTCGCCTCCACCTCCTTCCGGTCGATATGCCCCGACTCGTCGCTCACCTCCGCAGACCGGTAAAGCGGGTGCTCGAAGGTCATTTCCTCTTCCAGGCCAACGTCTCCATAACGCGGTATGGCCTTGATCCGCACCGGAAAATTGACCGGATGATAAATGTTCTTCATCCGGCCGACACCCAGGTTCGTGCCAGCCAGCTCCACGCGCTCGCGACCGCCTGCCTTACCCGTAATACGGAAGTTCAGGAACAGGATATGATCGGCCGAACGGCTGTCGTAGTTGGGTAGCTCACGGATGTTCAGCACCGTGACGCCCGGACTGCATTGCATCGTCGACAAGCACGTGAGCAAGAGGGCTGCCAGGAAAAAAAAACGAAGCATGTGTAATGGTGATAAGGCTGTAACGGTGGTCAATGTACAGCTTTATCAACGAATTTCACAACCCTTGCAGCGCTTCCTCCATCTCACGAATGGCGACCAAAATATCCTGATTTCCCGTTCGATAATTGACAAACGCAGCACGCATTGCCGAGTGTCCCGATAGCAAAGTTGGCGTCATGAAAATTTTTCCGCGACGATTCATTTTTTTCAAAAATTCCGGCATTCTTTCGACGCCTGATTTCAGCCGGAAGCATACGACATTCAGTCGCACCGGCGCCAGCAGCTCGAAATGTTCGCTTGTTTCAATATAATCTCCAAATTCCTGCGCCCGCTCAATGCCATTCTGCACGATCCATTCGAAACCGTTGCGCCCGTAGGCCGTCAGGCTGAACCACGCCGGCAATGCCCGGAAACGACGAGAATTTTCGGGAAGGAAATTGAGATAGGAGAAATTGTCCAGCGGATCGCCGAGATACGGCGCATTGGAGTTTTGAAATGTACTGATTTGCAGCCGGCTATGCGATTTCCGAACGAGCGAAACAGCGCTGTCGTAGGGTACATTCATCCATTTATGGCAATCGATGGTAATGCTGTCGGCCTGCTCCCAGCCTTCCAGCAAATGCCGGTACGAAGGCGAACAAGCCGCGAAACCGCCAAATGCGGCGTCGATATGCAGCCAGAAATTGTACCGTTTTTTCAATGCGACGATGGCCTTGATGTCGTCGAAATCAACCGTGTTAACCGTCCCTGCGCTGCAATTTACGATTACCGGCCGGCCCGCACAGGCTTTCAATTGCCGCTCGAAATCGGCAAGATCCATTGCTTCGCGGCCTTCCAATGCCGCTATGCGAATGACATTGCTGCTGCCGATACCGAGCATAGACAACGATTTCACCACCGAAGAATGCGGCGTAGCGGCCATGACTACCATTTGCCCGCCCACGCCTTCGCGCGAAATGTCCCTGCCCGATTGCTCCCCGGCCCATTGCCTGGCTACCGCCAATCCTGTAAAGTTCGACATCGTCGCTCCCGTCACGAAACCACCCTGGAAATCCTCCGGCAGATGCAGGAGCTCGCATAAAAGCCTGATCGTCTGCTGTTCGAGGATTGCGGACACATCGCCCTCGCCTTGCACGCTTTGCGTATTCTGGTCGTAAACCGCTGTGAGCCAGTCGCCTGCAATCGCGGCCGGAGTGGCACCGCCGGTGACGAATCCCCAATAGCGCGGCCCGCCGCTGGCGACCATCAATTTTTCATAATGCTGTTTAAAATAATCCAGACTGGCCAACGCGCCTATGCCGACCGCATTCAAACCAGGCAGCGCTACGGATTGGTCCGCGATGGACGTCGGTTTTTCATGGATCTTTTCAAGAAAACCGAGGCTGTCATTTTTAACCTGGTCTAGAATGTCGTCCAGGCTATTCAATTCATTTTCAAACAATTCAAACATAACTTAAAGATTATAATGCGCTTTTACCAAACAGATCCGTCCCGATTCGTCCAGCTCCATCATCTCGGCGGCAATCCGGTCGTTGACGCTTTGGTAATATAAAATGAGCGAACCCGCGCCCGCAAGCGTCTCAAACAGTACGAAATGCAGGTCCTGATATGTGTCGAGCGCTTTTTTGAAATAGATTTCCAGTTCCTGCTTGTCGGAAATGACGCCTTCCGCATTCATTCCCAACTTGATAATGTAGGGCGAAAAGAATTGAATGTCAGCAGCATAAAGCTCCATAATAGCCGCGAGGTCATGGCTGTTCCAGGCAGCGATCCATTGGCCGGCAAAGGATCGCGCCGTTTGTTCCGTTAAATGCATGTTAATTTATGGTTTTGCTGAGGGTAATGCGGTCACCCAGCGACGGTGGTAGTTGATATGCCCGAGGTGCCACGACAAATGTGCCAGCAAATGGGTAAGTATCAGGTGTACAGTTTGTTCCGGGAACATATCCAGCACGTTCCGGGGGTATTCCTCAGCCATCTTCTGCTCGTCCAGCGACTCGATCGTCGTGATCACCATGTCGCGGAGCGTATCCAGCTCGGCGAGCATTTGCGCCCGGGAATGGGTACGCTGACTAAATTCGGCGTCGCGGTCGCGGGAATAGGCGTGCCCGCCGAGCGTGAGGCATATATACGTGCGCAGGTTGCCGATCAGGTGCTGGCACAGATTGCCGCCGGGATTGATCGTACCGGGAAGCGGCAGCCACAATGCTTCCTCGTAGGGGTATTGTTCAATTTCGCCCCGGAGCCTTTTGATGTCGCGGCTATATAATGTCACAAATGTGCTGTTGATCATGGTATTACGATGTTAATTCGTGCTTTCTTTTTTGCAGCTGATACCCGCGGTTGACGAGAAAAACCCCGCTGATCGTAACGGTGAACGCCAGGACGGTCAGCCAGGTAATTTTTTCATCTAATATAAGGAAACCGAGCACCAGCGCTACCAGGGGATTGATGTACGCATAAATTGACACCAACCCCGCGGGTAACCTGGACATGGCGAAAAGATACGAGGCATAAGCGAGAATAGAACCAAAAAATATCAGGTAAAGCAGCGCCAGCAGCGACTGCATTTGTAAAGCGGGCAGGTCGGTCCAGTCGTCGTTGAGCGCGCTGAGCACAAAAAGCCCCGCACCACCAGCCATCATCTGGATCGCCGCGTTGAAAAACGAATCTGTTCTGCCCGGGTAGCTTTTGGTATACAGCCCGCCCAGGCACCACGACACGCACGAGGCAAGCGTGACGCAAATACCCATCAAAGACTTACTATCGGCCAGGTAACTGATATTATCCCGAAAAACGAGCATTACCCCGGCCAGGCCGAGCAGCATACCGCCCGCGATGTGGCCGTTAATACGCTCCTCCTTCCGCGCCAGCAGGTTAACCACAATGGTAAATAACGGAACCGTCGCGTACAGCAACGCCGCCAGACCGCTCGGAATGTACTGCACACACCAACCGACAAGCCCCGTCCCGAATGTGATCATGCACCAGCCGGGCACGAGTTGCAGGCGAATATCGGCCCATGTCCACGGAAACGACCGGTTTTTCAAAGCCAGAAATGCCAGCAGCAGCGCCCCGGCGGCCACATTGCGAAACCCCATAAAGAACAACGCCGGAAAACCCGCCACGCCGATGCGCGCTGCGAGGTATGTCGTTCCCCAAAAAAAACAGACGAGGATCAATGCGATGTATGCCGTCAGATTGCTTTTCATAGCCTTTTACATTTAACGCCACAAAATTCTCTCCCTCTAATTTAATAAAACAGATTCAGTTTTGTTAATTTTGAGCATAACAGATTGAAATAATAAAAATGATAGCCGAAGACCACGTCCGCGAAGATTTCCTTTATGCCCAAATCGCCGACAGGCTGATGGCGCAGATCGAAAAGGGGACATTGAAAGCAGGTGATAAATTGATTTCGCTCCGCGCGTTGAGCAAGGAACAAGGCATTAGTCTCAGTACGGCATTCAAGGCTTATGTGGAGCTGGAAAACAAGGGAATTATCGAAGCCCGGCCCAAATCGGGCTATTTTGTGCGTTTTTCTCCCCTAAATGCGCCGGAAAGGCTGCTCGCGCACGCGCAGGGGCCGCTGATACAGAAGGCGAATGTCGACGACATGATCCGGACGGTGTATAAAACGATGACGCACGAGCGGATTGTCCGGCTGTCGGTGGCGGCGCCTTCTTCCGAACTCATTCCCGAAGCGAAACTCAACAAGGCGATGATCGAGGCGCTGCGTAAAAGTCCGCACAGCTGCACGCAATACGAGGAAGTGCAGGGTAACCGGGCATTGCGGCAACAGATCGCGAAATATGCCTTCAACTGGAAAGGGAATGTGAGCGAGGACGATGTGGTGACGACGCAGGGCTGCATGGAAGCGCTCATTTTCTGCCTGAAAGCCGTCACCGAGCCCGGCGATACCGTCGCGATCGAAAACCCGATCTATTTCGGGATCTTCAATATTATGAAAAGCCTGGGCCTCAAAATCCTGGAAATCCCCTGCCATCCCGACGAAGGCGCGGACCTCGAATACCTGGAAAAGGCCCTGGAAACCGTGCCGGTGAGGGCTGTTCTTTTTGTGCCCAACTTTTCGAACCCTACCGGTGCCCTTATGCCTGACTACCGTAAAAAGCAGCTCGTCGAAATGCTGGCGGAGCGGCAAATCCCCCTGATCGAAGACGATATTTACGGGGAAATGTATTTCGGCAAGACCCGGCCGGGCACCTGTAAAAGTTATGATAAAAACGGCCTGGTGATGCTCTGCGGCTCCGTGTCGAAAACGCTCGCGCCAGGCTACCGCGTGGGTTGGTGCTTTCCGGGAAAATTCAAGGATAAAGTGCTGAGTACGAAGATCACCCATACTGTTTCCTCCGCTACGCCCACACATGCCGCCGTCGCCAACTTCTTCGAAACAGGCCGCTACGACCTGCATATGAGGCATTTACGAAAATCTTTGCATACACAATGCCTTCGCTACGTGCAGGCGATATCCGACTACTTCCCTGCGGACACGCGCGTGGTACGCCCGCAAGGCGGTTATGTCCTGTGGATCGAGCTCAACGCCGGCGTCAATGCATTCGAACTCTTCGAAACGGCCATCCAGGAAAGCATCAGCATCGCACCGGGCCAGATTTTCAGCACCGACGCCCGCTTCTCCAATTACATCCGCATCAGCTTCGGGGCACCGTACAACGCCTTGATTGATGCGGGTTTGAGGAAATTGGGAGAATTGATTGGCGGGATGATCCGGTAAATCAGGCGAAGAGTTTTCGGAGAACGCTAAGTACCTCCTGGGCCGTTGCGCCGTCGACCCGGCCGATTTTTCTCGTCAACCGCACTTTATCGATCGTTCTGAGCTGATCCAGGGCAATTTGACCGTCCTTGCCGTCGACGTGGCAGTTGATTCGCGTGGGATATTTCCGGAATGTCGACGTGAGCGGCGCCACGATCACCTTTGTTCGCACAAGTTAAGCATCTGACTCCTAATCAAAACCACACGCAACAATATTGCAATTAGCTGATTTTCAGCACCTGTAACCCTGTTGCATGGCTTTGTAACCTACCTTTGTAATGATTGAACGGTGGTTCTGAACAAGTACCCGGCAATCGATGATTACGCATTCTGAATGATTGGATTATGAAACCCGACGAAAAAGCCTCCACCCATCAACACCACGATGAATGCTGCGCGCATGACAAGCCCCACGCGCACAACGGGCATCCGCACGCACACACCGATGATCACGACCATGACCATGATCACGACCACGGCGATCACAGCCACGGCAATGCCGACGCAAGCATATTAAAAAGCCGCTGGATGATGTGGCTCAGCCTCGCAATACTGGCTGTATTTCTCGTTGTTACGTATATTTTCAACATCAAAATCCCACGTCCCGCCGAGATCGTCATGATGCTCGCTGCCTATGTCCTGGCCGGGAATAAAACGGTGGCGCTGGCATTCCGGAAGGCTGCGAGGGGCGATTTTTTCAATGAATTTACCCTAATGACGATCGCGACTTTCGGTGCATTCTACATCGGTGAATTCAGCGAGGGCGTGGCGGTGATGATTTTCTACGAAATCGGGGAGCTTTTTCAGGACATTGCCGTAAGCCGCTCGAAACGGTCCATCAAAGCATTGCTCGACATCCGGCCCGACACAGTGACGGTCCTGCGAGACGACAAACCGCAGCAGGTAACACCCGACACTGTGCAGATCGGCGAAACGATCCTCGTCAAAGCGGGAGAAAAGGTGGCGCTCGACGGTACAATGCATTCGGAATCAGGCATTTTCAATACAGCCGCACTCACCGGCGAGCCAAAGCCGCAGGTCATCGGGCAGGGACAAAATGTACTAGCGGGGATGATCGCCATTGAAAAGTCGGTGGAAGTGAAAGTGAATGCGCTTTTCAGGGATTCGAAACTGTCGCGCATACTGGACATGGTGCAGGAAGCGAGCGCCCGCAAAGCCCCTACCCAATTGCTGATCAGTCGCCTCGCACGCATTTACACACCGGCCGTTTTCCTGCTGGCATTGCTGATCATTTTGGTACCGGCGCTTTTTGTGAACCCCTACGATTTCGATCAGTGGCTCTACCGCGGCATGGTTTTTCTCGTGATCGCCTGCCCCTGCGCGCTCACGATCTCGATCCCGCTCGGCTATTTCGGAGGCATCGGATTGGCTTCGCGAAACGGTATCCTGGTGAAAGGAGCTAATTTTCTCGACATTATCACTAAAATCGACACCGTGGTTTCCGATAAAACCGGTACGCTCACGAAGGGTGTCTTTCAGGTCCAAAAAGTGGAAGCGGTCGGCGATCAGCGCGAGTTGGTGCAACTGGCGGCTTCGCTGGAAAGCTACTCGACCCACCCCGTCGCGAAGGCTGTCGTCGAATATGCGGGGAATTCGACGCTGGACAAACCGGCAAACGCCGAAGAAATCGCCGGGCACGGGTTGAAAGGCACGGTGAATGGCAGGGCAATACTTGCCGGAAACACAAAACTGCTTGATAAATATGCAGTTACTTACCCGGAAGCACTTAAAGAAATAGTCGAAACAATGGTCGTTGTAGCCATCGACGGGGCATACGCCGGCCATTTTGTGATCGCCGACGCCGTGAAAGAGGACGCAGCAACGGCTATTTCGGAATTGAATAAGCTAGGCATCACGACGATCATGCTTTCGGGCGACAAGGAGGCCGTGGTAAAAAAAGTCGCGCGGGAGCTGGGCATTGCGCAAAGTTACGGCGGCCTGCTGCCGGAAGAAAAGGTCGCCATTGTGCAAAAACTGAAAGACGAGGGCAAGCATATTGCGTTCGTGGGCGACGGCGTGAACGACGCACCCGTGATCGCGCTCGCGGACGCGGGGATCGCCATGGGCGCACTAGGCTCGGACGCGACCATCGAAACGGCCGACATCGTGATCCAGAACGACCAGCCGTCGCGCATTGCCTCGGCGGTGAAGATTGGAAAGATCACCAAATCCGTCGTGTATCAAAACATTTCGCTCGCAATGGGCGTCAAAATAGCCGTTATGGCCCTGGGCGCCGGCGGCATGGCTACGCTCTGGGAAGCGGTCTTTGCCGATGTCGGCGTGGCGCTCCTTGCGATTTTGAATGCGTATCGGATTCAGGGAAAGCAGATATAACGACAGGGCTCGCGGTCACGCAGCGATCATCAGATCAGCGTGTCCACGCCTATATTAACGCATCACCCTATACGCAAAATTTAACCTACAATATTTGCAGCCCACGGCAAAGCAAAAAAGCGTTTTCAAAAAGCAAAAACATATTAAGGGTTCAGAAAAACTGAACCCCCAATACCAACTTTCATCAGACTTCCACTCCGGCACGAGCACCGAAATGGAAACCCAACATCATTATTTACCCACACTTCACCTATTCCGAAACCTTTTTCAAGCTCCGGGGAATAAGTGAAACATACCGGTAAATAATTCTCTAAACGACTGAAACCGGCGTGATGCCAGCTACCTTTTCCAGGGCGACCGTGACGCGCTCGATGCGGTCGACATTGCCACGGCTATTGTCCGAAACTGCCTGAGCGACTGACGTTAAGTAGTCGCCGCCGAGCTTGGTGTTGAAAAACGGATCGGCATTCGCGAGCACGCCGCGCCAACCTTTGCCCACAATGTTTCGGGATTTCATGAACCTGATCAACAGGCGTTCTTTGATGGAAAGTCCACCAAACTCGGCGACGCGAGCTTGTAGTTCGATATTCATCATGTAGTGTGCCGTTAAAAATTTGTAATTTGCGGTTTACGATAAGTACATCAATTACGCATATTCAAAAGTACAGATTACTTATTACAAAGTCAAGTTTTTTTATATTAAAACTACTAAGTAATGTCAATTGTTGGCGAACGCATTAAAAAATACCGCGAATTGAAGGGCTGGAACCAGCATAAGCTGGCGAAGGCATTGAAAAAATCCGGCAAGGCAGTGATCTCAAACTGGGAAACCGGCAGGAATGACCCCTCGTTGGCGGAGCTTCGCATGATGGCCGAAATCTTCGAAACCTCGGTAGCGCAACTCGTCGGCGAAGCGCCCATGCTCGAAGAACCGAGAGAGCAATATATCATGATCAGGAAGGACGACCTGATCGACCTCCAGCGCAAAGCGCTCGAATTGGAAGCCGACCGCATCAATACCCTCAGAGGACAACTGGAAGATGCCCGCAAACCCGAAGAGCCAGGCGACCCGGCCGAATCATAATGCCAGGTTCCGCTGAAATAACGAACGGAACCCCAGTGCGCAAACACAGCTGATCACAATCAGCAGGACCCACAAAGCACTGTAACCCCAGTTTCCGGCCACATATGCGCCCATAACCGGGCCGATAATCTGCGCCACCGCCTGCGACACAGAGTAGGCTGCCGAATACTTTCCGCGGTTCAGGTCGCTGGCCCGGTTCATGACAAATGTGCTCAAATACGGAAATGCGAGCATTTCGCCCGTCGTGAACAGGACAACCGTCGCAATGGCCAGCACCACCGGCAGGGCATACGGCACCACCAATGCCAGGAAGGCCACCGCGCTGAAAAGCGGTCCGGACACCATATAGAAGTAGTCGGGCTTGCGATTGGCGAGGTTTTGGACCAGCAGCATTTCAAACAAGGCGATGATAAGCCCGTTCATACCCAGCAGAATCCCGATCGTGGACTCGCCGATGCCCATTTCCTCCTTCCAATACACCGGCACAAGCCGGAACACGACCACGAAACACAACATATATAATGTAACCATCACCAGGAACCGGACAAAGAATGCATCGCGCCATGGCGAGCCGGTGCTGGCGTTGGAAGTGTCGGTCAGGTCGCGTTGGGTAATGTGTTTTCTTTTAGGAAGTAACATAATGATGAGCAGGCCGGCCAGCACATATACTATACCGTCAACCCAGAAAAGCAGATGATAATTGATCGCCGCGAGCAGCCCTCCCACTCCCGTGCCGAAGCCAAAGCCGATATTGGTAGCCAGGCGGTTGAGCGCATAGGAACGAATGAGGTTTTCCTGTGACGAATAGGCGGCAATCGCCGTCTGATTGGCGGGTTTGAAAGCCTCTACGAAGAAACTGAGCACGACAATCAGCCCGCAAAGCAACGCAAAGTCGGTCACGAAGCCGAAAAGGACAAAAAATCCGCCGCTCAAAACCAGGCTGCCGATCTGCACCGGCTGGAAACCCAGCTTGTCGGTGAGGTAGCCGCCGGCCATGGCACCCAGTACAGAGCCCACGCCGAACAGGGTGATGATCAGTCCCGCGTCCTCGATGCTGCGGTGCAGGCTTTGCGTAATGTACATACTCATAAAAGGCACGGCCATGTACCCGCACCGGTTCACCAGTATCACCGCGCTCAGCAACCACGTTTCCCGGCTCAGCCCGCTGAACGACGTCCGGTAAGCACCAATAACTTTCCTGATCATAACAAATTTTTCAAAATCGTGACACTCTCTTCGAGCTCCCCCGGATCAGAAGAAGCGAAACCAAGGCGTATATAGTTCCTGAACGGCGGCGGATACCCGGCAACTTTTCCATTGGAGAAGTACAAATCCTTCTGAGCGGCCCTTTCCGCCAGTTTCGGGATGTCGATCGCCGGGTCGAAACTGGTCCACACAGCCATCCCGCCATCGGGTACTTCGAACCGGACGTGGTCCTGCAATTCACTTTTCAATAATTCACAGAACAAGTCGCGGCGCTGCTTGTACACCCGCACCGATTTCCGCAAATGCCGCTGAATTACCCCCGTTTGCAGCAGCTCGGCAATGGCATTTTCGAGCATGGTATCGCCCTGCCGGTCGATAATGCGACGTAGCGAGGCCAGCTGCGCGATCACATCCTCAGGCCCGACCAGGTAGCCAATGCGGAATGCCGGCGAGATCGTTTTCGTGAAAGAGCCGCAATACAGCACCATTCCGGCACGGTCGGCGCCGAAAAGCGGCAGCAATGGCTTGCTCAGGTAATGGAAATCGTAGTCGTAATCATCCTCAAAAATCACAAAACCGTATTGCTCAGCCAGTTTAAGCAGCTTGATCCGCCGGTCGGGGCGCAGCGCAACGGCGGTCGGATATTGGTGATGCGATGTGACGTAAACCATCCGGATCGGCTGCTTTTCGCAGATTTCTTCCAATGCATCCACCACCATACCATGCTCATCCACAGGAACTTCGCATACGCGCGCGCCGGCTTGCGTGACGTTCATCGCAGCCCCGAACCAGCCGGGCGAGTCGATTGCCACGTAATCGCCGGGTTTCACCAGGCTGGTCACAGTGAGGTACATCCCATTAATCACACCTCTCACAATGAGGATGTTAGCCGGCGAAGTTTTCAATCCGCGTGTTTCATTCAAATGCGCGGACAGCTCCTGCCTGAGCCAGCTGGTACCGCTCGTTTCACCGTAGCCGAGCCTCGTGTACGCATTCCCGTGCAGGAGCTGGCTCCGGTACGCACGCGAGAGGTCATCGAGCGGTGCCAGCCTGGGATCGGGAAAACCGTCGTCCAGGTGCAGCCGCCAGCCCGCTTTCAATATGGGTTTGTCCAGGTGAGGCGGCCTATCGAACTGAAATCCTGCTTTTTTCAACGGATCTTTATCCGAAGTTTCTTTCACCGGTAACGGCAGCGGCCGTATTTCGGGCAGATGTTTGGCTACGAAAGTGCCATTACCCGTCTGGCTTTCAAGCCATCCCTGGGCCAGCAATTCGTCGTAGGCCTGCACCACCGTGCGGCGATGTACTTTCAGAATAGCCGCCAATTGCCGGGTGCTCAGTAGCCGGTAACCCGATTGCAGCGTCCCGTCCTTGATGAGCGACATCAGCTGATTCGCAATTTGAATGTATACCGGCTGCTTCCCGCCCTTTTCGGGGGTGATCAGGGTGGAAAGGACATTCATCATAATTGGACTACCACTATTTAAAACATTGGATTAAAGCGATAGGCCAATTAAGTCATAATTTTGAAGAAAAACAAAGCGTCATGAACACACCACCACCCTATCTGGTCCCGAGCCGTCTGGCCAAACGTACACATTATGAGCACGAAACGATCTGCTCGATCCTCGACGAAGCACTGTTTTGCACTATTAGCTATGCCGTGGACAACCGCCCGTTCTCCATTCCGACGGCGTTTGTCCGCTATGAAGACAAAATTTACATTCACGGCTCGGTCGGAAGCCATTTTATCCGGGAAATCGAGAAGGGCATTCCGGTTTGTATTTCCGTGATGCTGACGGATTCGCTGGTGGTGGCGAAGTCGGCGTTCAGCCATTCGGTCAATTACCGCTCGGTGATTATTTTTTCCAAAGCGGAGAAAGTGGAAGATGTGGAGACGAAAAGAGCTGCATTTGAATGGCTTACGAATAAAATTGTCCCGAACAGCTGGGAATACCTGCGCCCGATGACGGACAGCGAAGTGCGTAAAACCACGGCCCTCGCCTTCTCGTTCGACGAGGCTTCCGCCAAAATGCGTGACGGCATGCCGAAAGACGAGCCGGAAGACCTCGAATTACCGATCTGGTCGGGACTGATCCCTTTGCAAACCCGGCGCGGGGAGCCTCTGGCCGACGAAACGAGCAGAAATATCGCGCTGCCGCAACATTTGAGGTAACCGCGTGCAACCCTGGGACCGGTTTGAGCATCTTTCGGGCAAAATTCACCTGCAATATCTTCACCCAAATGTTGCACTTCATGTCAGGAAAGGAAATATTCGACCGGTACCAGCTGGCTGCGCTCAAAAACGGACTTGGTTCGCATGAGTTCAATTACGGCAATGTCCTGTACCAGGCGCTGCGGATCGAAGGGGAAGAAAAAATCTTCAAACTGCTTGAACTGGCGGAAAATACGGGTAAGCGCATTGCGCTGGCCTATTCCGTACCCAATAACGAAAACGGCACGGAACCGAACATCGTAGTCCTGGTGTGACGGTGCTCCCACCATTCACACAGGTTTTTGGATCAAACACGCATTACTCTTTTGATTTGCAAGCCGCGGTAGCGAATTTTGGCATCATTAAAATGCCGCATTTTGCAAACTATATGGAATTTCTTGTCGTAATCGCCCTGGCGGGCTATATTTTCTACCTCCGCAACTACGCAGACCTTCGCACACCCAGCGAAAAAGAAGCAGCCGCCCTCGCCGACGGCATCGCATTGTACAATAGCGGGGAAATACAGCAAGCCCTGGAATATTTCGACGCCAGAATCCGGCTGAAACCCAAATCAGGCATTGCTTACCTCTACCGCGGACTATGTCAAAAAAGCATGGGTAACGCCGAAGCCGCATTGCACGATATCCGCACCGGCCTCAGCTATGACGATCAGGTATATACTCTTCATCTCGAACTCGGCAAAATTATGATGGAGCAGGGCAAAACGGAAAACGCATTGGCCGCATTCGACCGGGCGGTGAGCATTTCGGAAGAGCAAAGCGCAGCGCCCTACGAATGGCGGGCGAGAGCGCTCTCGCTACTGGGCCGCGAAACGGAAGCACAGCGCGATCTGCAACATGAAAAAGTACTTAGGGAGCTTTTGAAAGCCAATCCTTCACCGCGTTCGGCGGCGAAAACGCCATTCTTCGATAAGAGGCTGGCAATCAATATGGGGATGATCATCATGACGAGCGCGCTGCTCGTGTACGTGATCAAAAATGCGGAAAGCATTCATTTGCCGTATCTTGTGGCGGTTGTTGCCGCCATTTCAATCGGCTTCGTGGAGCCGTACAAAGGCTGGCTGCTGGCCGTTATGCAATGTATTTTAATGTTGGCGGGCTATTTTTTGTTCACTTCGCCACCGGAAGACGGCGCCCGGCAGGAGCTGGAAAATTTCAGCTTGTACGGCGCGATGGTCCTCACTTTCGCGGCGAGTTTCCTCGGCGGATTTTTGAAAAGGGCAATCAATATGAAATAACGGCGCTTCGCGCCTGTATAAGTAAAAAAGCGCAATCCGATGCGGATTGCGCTTTTGCATTCATCTATACTTCCAAAATTATTTTGCCAGAACAAGGAGCGAAAACCCTCCTACCGCTTTGACGGCCAGCTCCGGATTGACGGTGTACAGCACCTTCCGGAACGAATTGACCATTTTACCATTGAAATTATGCCTTCCGTAGTTCAGTTCGAGTTCGGAAAGGGTGTAAAACCAGTCGACCACTTCCAGGCCGCAGTCTTTTAACGTATTGATGGCCATTTCGCGGGTGAAATGGTGGATGTGGCCTACCGACTGACGCAGTTTCATTAAATGCCCGGTGAATGCGGCCAGTGCGGAAAAGTCGAGCGGAATGTGGTAAATCTTGTATTCGGCATGTTTCGCGCTCTCGCGGATAAACCCGAAATAATCTTCCACGTGCTCAAAAACGTCAATCATGAGCATGAGGTCGAACTTCTCGTTAGTTTGCAAAAGGTCCTCGTTAAAAAAATGCAGGCGCGGTTTTTCCCGCTGCTTGCAAAACTCATAGGCATCCGGAGAAATGTCATAGCCGTAAAGCTGCACGTTTTTGTCTTCCCAACGTTCGTGCAACTGATTCAGGATTTCACCCGCACCACAGCCGATTTCGACAATGGATTTGGGATGCAGGTTATTCTTTTTCAGCATTTTAATCACCTGAGTCGTCTTCCACGGCGAGTCTTCGATGTGCCAGCTGGGGTTTGCGCTCAGGTAATCGGATGAAGCATTTACATAATCCATAGTCCTGATTTGAGTTTTCTATTCAAAATTGAGTTTTTCAAAGAAAAGCAAAGTAGTCAATCCGGAAAAGCTACCGGTTACCAAATGATTAAAATACCTGGCTCAGTTATTGTAAGGTAATTTTAAAAATCTGATTCCCATGCCTACCGACGAAAGAAAACAGCAACTCGAAGATAAGATCCTGGCCAAACGCCAGCAGATCGAGTTTGAAAGGACAAACCTGGAAGAGACGATCGCTTTCTCGCCGGAGAACCGCGAGAACCCGGAAGTGATGGAAGAAACGAAAAATTTCGACGACCCTGCGCGGAATGTCGTGGATAGTGCCGACATGCAGGCGCTCAGAACGGCGGAGGACGACCTGCGCGAGCTGCTGCGGCAGCTGGAACAAATGCAGAAAGATTGATTTTATTCCAAACCGAGCACCGGCACTGTCACCTCTACGGCGGTGGAATCCGATTCCTTGCCATTCACCTTCCCGATGCCGAAATCTCCGCGGTTGACCTTGAATTTGCCGTAGAATGAGTGCTTGCCGTCCGCTTTGCGGAATGCGAATGGAATAGCGATTTCCTTCACAATGCCATGCAGCGCCAGGTCGCCTCGTACGACAAAACCGGTGTCCGCCCGGTTCACCGATTTCGATGAGAAGGTAATATGGGGGTACTTTTCAGCGTCGAACCATTTCTCGCTTCTGGCGTGCTTGTTTTTGAGTTCGATCCCCGTATCGATCGATGCCACATCTACCGATACCTCGAAGCGTGATTCTTCGGGATAGGCTGGATCGAAGCGGATTTTGCCTTCCATTTTGCCAAACGTCCCATGAGCATATTTGCCGTCGAACCGGATTTGATAACCTTCTGCAATGCGCCACTCCATCATGAGCACAAAACAGAATGAACTCATTATCAGTAAACTGATCATTGTTAAATACTTTCTCATTGTCATTTTAATGCTTATGCCGACATGCGGGATGCGCGGATTGACGATGGGTTGACCCCTCGAAACTTTTTGAATGCGATAGAGAAATGCTGCGCGTGCTCATAGCCAAGCAGCTCGGAGACTTCCTCGATCGAACGCGACGAATCGAGCAAAAGCTGCTCCGCATAACGCATACGCAACCCGCGCAGGTAGCCGAACACCGTCGTGCCGAACAGCTCTTTGAAGCCTTTTTTAACTTTAAACTCATTCAGCAGACAAATGCGCGACAGCTCCGCGAGCGAATGTTCTTCGAGGAAATGCGCGTCGAGGAAATGTTTCAAATGATGCAGCTTATCGGCATCGCCGGTCGAAACCGCCGTTACCTTCTCTTCCACACCCCTGAACTGACCGATCTGCAAGGCGAGTAATTCCAGCACTTTGGACTGGACGATCAGGTTACGCATCGATCCGGTGAATTGGCATTGCTTCACTTCCCGGATCAGCGCCTGCATTTGCGCCGTGTTGGGACCGGTACCGGGCATTCCGGCAAATGGCCTGTTAAACAGCAAATTCTCCTGCACACGTTCGCTCCAACGGTCGTCACAGCCGAGGATGTGTGAAAAATAAGCCTTGTCGAGACTGATATGGAACATTTCGAGCCGGTCCCCGGCAGCAACGCGATTGGTATCGCCTCCTTCCGGCGAAAACACGAGGTTATGCCGTCCCGGCCTCATATTCAGGTCGCGCCCCAGCCCTTCGAACGTCGTATCCAGGTTGCCGGATAGCTGGAAATTGATATTGACCGTGTCTACCGGCGAGCTGTCGTGTAATACGACGTCGTCATCCGATACCCAATGCAAATTCATGACATGCACGTGGGGAAAGAGGAAATTCCTGAACCGCATTTCCCCCACCCTCGGATATGCGAGCGTGAGCACATCCCACGGGTTCGCCGCGCCATTACCCGCACTGACCGACTGCGGATCGGGAACAGGATTGAAATTGAGCACATCGGCGGAATGGATAACGGTGGCGGCCATGGGACGATTTTTGATTGATTGTACCCCAAAAATACGCCCGCGCGCACTTCCGAACTGCCTGTTTCTGAGTGAACGGCCCCATTAATCGACAAAATCCGTTCGTCGTAGTTTTTAATCCGTTTTGCGTAGGCGAACGAAGCGGGGCGAGGCGCAATTTTGCCGGAAAAACAAGACGCCATGATCAGAAAAATTTTAAAATGGACAGGAATCGTCCTCGCCGCCGTCGCATTGGTCGCAACCGGCACCTACCTGTTTATGTCCTTTTCGATGAAAAACCGGATGGACAAAACTTACAAGTTCGAAAATGAAACCATTGACATTGCCGCCGACAGCGCCGCGCTCGCGCGGGGAAAGCATCTGGTGGCCATTAAAGGCTGCCAGGATTGCCACGGTACTGATCTGCAAGGTAAGGTGATGAACGACGACGGCGCAATAGGCCGACTTGTGGCGAGCAACCTTACCAACGGGAAGGGCGGCCTGCCGGTCGACTACAAGACTGCGGACTGGCTGATGGCGCTCCGCCACGGCGTGCATCAGGACGGGAAACCACTGCTTTTCATGCCTTCGCACGAAACGACGTTGCTCTCGCAGCAGGACATGGCCGCGTTAATAGCCTATTGCAGCCAGATTCCCGACGTGGACAACGTCCTGCCTGGCAACGACCTCGGCCCGATTGCCGTCGTGATGAGTTATTTAGGTAAAATGCCCCTCCTGTCAGTAGAAAAAATCGATCATAACCGCCCGATGGTTGCTGTGGCCGATTCGACGGAGGGTGTTGCGCAGGGAAAATATCTGGCGGTGTCGTGCTCCGGGTGCCACCGCGAGAATTTCAAAGGCGGCGAGCCGCTAGCGCCCGGATTTCCGCCGGTGCCGGACATTACATCGTCGGGCCATGTCGGTAAATGGACGAAGGAGCAATTCCTGGCTACCCTCACTTCGGGAAAAACGCCGGAAGGTCATGTATTGAAAAATGAAGATATGCCGTGGAAAATGACGGCGCAATACACGCGCTCGGAACTTTCCTCACTGTACCAGTACTTAC
Source organism: Dyadobacter beijingensis DSM 21582 (assembly GCF_000382205.1). Lineage (GTDB taxonomy): Bacteria > Bacteroidota > Bacteroidia > Cytophagales > Spirosomataceae > Dyadobacter > Dyadobacter beijingensis. The sequence continues at coordinate 863,830 of NZ_KB907788.1, read as the reverse complement.
AATCCATTCAGTAGTTAAAAAGCGTGGCGCCGATCGCCGGAGACATTTGCCCTACGATCGACGCCACGCAATATTTGCCAGGCAAATTTATTCCTGTTCTTCGCCCGTTGCGATGGGCCGCTCGCTGCGCGACCATTCGCTCCACGAGCCCACGTACAGGCTAGCGCCATGCAGGCCGGCTTCCGCCAATGCGAGCAGCGTGTGGCAGGCCGTAACGCCAGAGCCGCAATGCACAATCACCTTGCGCGGGTCTTTGTCGGCTAATGCTTCCTTATACTTCGCGGCCAGCTCCGACGGCGGCATGAAATCGCCCTTACCGTCGAGGTTCGACGTGTACGGGATATTCACCGCACCGGGGATATGTCCCGCCACGAGGTCGATCGGCTCGCTTTCTCCCAGGTAGCGATAATGCTCGCGCACGTCGATCACCATCGAATCGGGATCCGCGGCTGCCAACGCCACATCGTCGGCATCCACGAGCGGCATTTGCCAGCCTTTGATCGGATATTCTTCCAATGTGTGCAGCGAGGCGGCCTTTTGCGTCAGTTGAATGCCCGCCTCGACGATCGCATCGAGCCCGCCACTGACGACGTACACCTTTTCATGGCCGGCCGCTTTTAGCATCCACCAGAACCGCGCCGCGGCATTGGCGCCTTTTTTATCATCATACACTACAACGGTCGATTCGGGACTAATGCCCAAAACGCCCAGAAACCGCCCGAAATCCTCCGGTTTCGGCAACGGGTGCCGCCCGCCGAGGGCCGCATCGTCTGCCTTTTCCGACAAATCCGTTTCGAGGTCCACAAACTGTGCATTGGCCAAATGCGCCTGGTTGTAGCGTTCCAGCGCATCGATCCCTCCCCGCGCATCAATCACGATCGGGTCCTCGCTCGCAAGAATGGTTTTAAGCTGGTCTGTTGTAATGATATTCATAGTGATACCTTTTTGAAAAAACTTTGGTAAAGAAAGTGACTTTTCGGGAAAATCAGCGTCTAAATGATCGATACCCATAACATTCGCACGCTATGATGATAACTATCCTCCCAAATTGCTCGCAAGCAATTGTACCGCTTCGTAAAGTAGAAGATTATCTACTCAATTTTACCCACCGGCAAGGTAAATCAAAAGCCCTGTTTTTTAGTAAATTTGGTTATTCGCGTTCAAATAGCCGGCAACTTGTTGAAGCGCTGCGGGAATTTGCATGCGATAGTTTGGTAATTGAAATCGAACAAAAGTTGCCGTTTGGCGTTAGAATGACCACCGAAGGTCGATTGCGTACGCCGGATTCACGAAACCCCAGCGTCCGCATAGGCTGGTTTTTCGATGAGTTCCAAAGCATTCCCCGATTGATAACCGTCATTCCCAAAAAATCGAAATGAAAGAGCTGGATATCATCGTTTTGACAGAGGATTTACCTGAGCTGGATTTGAAAGCCGGTGATCTTGGCACAATTGTGCTGGCTCATGCAAGAAATGCGGCCTTTGAAGTTGAATTCTGTACGCTCGACGGCATGACAGTCGCGGTGGAAACGCTCCTTCCCCACCAGATCCGCGCGATAAACGGGGGCGAAATAGCCCACGCCCGAAAATTACCCGACCTTCTTCATCCCAATTAATCCATAAAATTGATGAGGTTGTAAGTTTTTCCCAATCCCCGCAACCTATTGGGAAAGATTTGATTTTTATGGAGGAAATTTTTCTTGAAACGATTGGCGAGCATCAGCGGATCATTCACAAAATCAGCCGGATGTACCGGAATTCCCGGGAGGACCAGCAGGACCTTTTTCAGGAGATCGTATACCAGCTCTGGCGTGCTTTCCCTGCCTTCCGGCACGAAGCGAAGGTGACGACCTGGATTTACCGCATCGCATTGAACACCGCGATGGCCTCCTACCGCAAACGCCAGCCCGCCATTGCATTAACCGAGCATCCGCCCGACCTCCCCGATGCCGAAACACCGGTCACCGATCGGGAAGAATGGCTTTTCCGCGCATTACGCACCCTTAGCGAGTCCGAGCGGGCACTGGTTTCGCTCTATCTCGAAGATTACTCCTACACCGAAATCGCTTCAATTACTGGCATTTCCGAAAATTATGTCGGCGTGAAGCTCCATCGGATCAAAGAAAAACTAAAAACGCTAACCACGAAAATCCTATGAATATCGACGACCTCAAATCAGAATGGCAGCGTGCAGGTGCAGAACCGCATTCGGAACAGGAACTCGCAATGATGACCCGCGTTCGCAACCATCCTACCCTTCGAGGGCTCCGCATCAAGTTCGTAACTGAAATAGCCGCGCTTACCGCGTTCCTCCTGCTCTACTACGATGGGTTCGATGGCGCTCAAAAACCGATGATTATTAATGTTTTACTGATTTTCAGCATCACGTTATATGTTACAACGAATGCATTAGGCTACGCTCAAATCCAAAACCCGCGCGTTTCCGGCAACATTCGTGAGGCGCTCGCACGCCGGGTGCAGTCTTTAAAACGGATGGCTGCGTTGTCGCTGGGATCATCCGTCGTATATGCGTTGGCGCTGGTGGCTTTTCTTACCTATCAAATAGAATTCAATCAACGTAAATACATCATTTTGAGCGGATTAGTCATTGGATTTATACTCCTTTTTTATTACTCTCTGATCAGCTGGCGAAGAAAAATCAGCCACTTCGAAGCAATGCAAGCAGATTTTTGAGATTTTAGCAGGATTAACAATCCGTGCCATGATCTACCAGGAATTTACACAAGACGACATTGCGCATTTGCCGGCGCTTGAACCCGAGGGTTGGGGCGATATTCGTCCCCGGTTTGAATACTTTTTGAAATCCGACTGCTGCAAACCCATTAAGATCGAGGAAGATGGGCGCCCCGTCGCCGTCGGAGCAGCTATTTTTCATGCTGATACCGCATGGCTTGCCTGCATTATCACCCACGGCGAATACCGCAACCGGGGACTTGGCAGCGCCATTACCCGTGGCCTGATCAGCAGCATCGACCCGAACCGGTACCATACCATCTATCTGGATGCCACGGAGTTCGGCTACCCGGTCTATCTGAAACAGGGCTTCGAGGTGGAAGGCCAGTATGCACATTTGAAACGCGAGGAGCCGAGCCCGCATTTGGGGCAGAATGCGCTGATACGCCCTTTTTCCGAGGATTTTCGCGAGACTGCCTTCGCGCTGGACCAGATGGTTTCAGGCGAAGACCGGCGGGGCGTCATGGCCGGGTTTCTGGCCGATTCCTTTGTATATGTTGCCGAAAATGGGCATTTGCAGGGCGTCTACCTCCCATCGTGGAGCGATGGGCCCATTGTTGCCGCGAACGACACGGCCGGGCACGCGCTCATGGCCTTGCGCTCGCAGGCGAGGCCGGTTTCCATTCTGCCGCTGGATAATGCGGCCGGGCTGCAATTTTTACAGGAAAGCGGCTACCATATGTATAAAACTTCCCGCCGCATGCTGCTCGGTAAGCGTCGAACCTGGCATCCCCGCCATCTTTATAACCGCATCAGCGGCGCATTGGGCTGATTACCGCAAAACCAGTTCGCTGATCTTCGAAAATTCGGTATGAGGCGCCATCGCGCGGATAATGCCTTTCCGATCGACGAGGATAAAATAGGGCGTTTCGCTGATCTTGTATCGATGATTGAAGCCGTAGGATTCCGGAACGGGAATGAAACCGCAGTTCCGTTTCGGGATCGCTTCGAGGCATTCTTCCTCCGTATTCAGCGTCGTGCCGAGGGAAACGATATCGACGCCCCGCTTCTTGTTTTCATCGATAAACTGAGAAATAACCTTCGTGCTCGCTAATGTATAAAGCGGCTTTTCGTAGCGCACCCAAAAACCCAGCAGGATATATTTCCCCCGCAATTTCTCCGAATCGTATTCCCGCCCGTCGAGCCCGCGCATGACGAATGGCGCAATGGGCTCCCCTATTTCGGGCATCAGATCGGGATTGTTCATCACCGAGCCGTCGGCCTGGACGTGCAGCTGGCTTCTCTTGATCACCTCGAACGACGAGGCTTTGCCGTATTTGTCGAAAACGGGCTGCGTTTTGTATTGACCCGGATTGCGTTTGAGCATATTATCGTATGCTTCATAGCTGATGCGCCTGCCGGTGGCATGATCGATGATCGGCGAGTCGCGGTTCATGACGAACTGCTGGCTTACTTTTCCGTTATAGCGGGTCACCTTGGGTTCGTCGGACTGGCAATACGCTGAAAATCTGGCGAATCCGACGATCGCCAACAGGCTCAGGAAAAATTTACGCGCGCGGCTCACAAACATTCTGCCTCAAAAGATTGTATTAGTATCAAAGATATGATATTTTCATGCACAAATAATCATTCGGTGCAACCTCCTAATAACTGGTAATCACCGTTCGATATTTTAGGCAAATTTAACTAATTGCAAAAAACGGATATGTACGAGCGGATTCGGGAGAAGTTGGGGATTCTGGCGGACGCTGCTAAATACGATGTTTCGTGCTCGTCGAGCGGCAGCAACCGGAAAAATGAGAACAAGGGAATCGGGGACGCGGAAGGAACGGGGATCTGCCATACGTACACCGAGGACGGCCGGTGCGTGTCGCTGCTGAAAATCCTGCTGACCAATCATTGCATTTTCGACTGCGCATTCTGCGTGTCGAGGCGCAGCAACGATATTAAGCGGGCGGCATTTACGGTGGAGGAAGTGGTGGAACTGACGATGAATTTTTACCGGCGTAACTATATTGAAGGGCTGTTCCTGAGTTCGGGTATTTTCAAAAATGCCGATTATACGATGGAAAGGCTTGTCCGCATTGTGAAAAAGCTGCGGGAAGAAGAGCGTTTCAACGGATATATCCATTTGAAAACCATCCCCGGCGCAAGCGAGGAATTGCTGCACGAAGCGGGCCTTTATGCCGACAGGATGAGTATTAACCTCGAAATGCCGACTGAACGGGGCTTGAAACTTCTGGCTCCTGAAAAATCGCACGCCGAGGTGGAAAAGCCCCTGGATTACATTCAGAACAGCATTACAAAATTCGAAAGCGAGAAGGCGCTCATCAAAAGCGTCCCGAAATTTGTTCCGGCCGGGCAGAGTACGCAGATCGTCGTGGGCGCCACGCCGGAATCGGACAAGGAGATTTTGTACACGGCCAACACCTTTTATCAGAACTTTTCCCTCAAACGCGTTTATTACTCCGGCTACATTCCGATCAGTTATGACGCCCGCTTGCCGATTATAGGCTCACAGCCACCATTAATCCGCGAAAACCGGCTTTATCAGGCCGACTGGCTCATGCGGTTTTATGGTTTCAAAGTGCAGGAGATTTTGAATGACCTCCATCCCAATCTCGATGCGGACGTGGACCCGAAGCTCAGCTGGGCATTGCGTAACCTCGACCAGTTCCCGGTTGACATTAATACAGGCGATTACCATATGATCCTCCGCGTGCCGGGGATTGGTGTGGCGTCGGCATTGAAAATCGTTCAGGCGCGCAAATTCGGGCGGTTGTACGAAAACCATTTGCGGAAACTGGGCATCGCATTTCGCAGGGCACGGCATTTTATCCGGTATGCCGACAGCCCCATGCAGCTTAAAGATTACGAAGCGGGGCATATCAAGGGTGTAATCCTGGCCGAAAGCAAAAGCAAGTACCAGGCCAACCCGCATAATCAGTTGTCGCTATTCTGATGGAGTTATATATTTTCGACGGGTCGCTGGAAGGATTGCTGACGGCCGTTTTTGAATGCTACCAGCGTAAATCGCAGGTAGTGAAGCTGGTGAGTGAGGCGCATTATGTTCCCGATGTGTTCGATGCGGGCCATCGCGTGGTGTCCGATTTTGAGAAGGGCAAACGGGTTTGGAAAGGGCTTTGCCATAAACTGGATAAGGAGTGGCAGCTGCGGTTTTACAAGTCATTTCTGTCCGAACAGCCGGAGATATTTCAGCATTTGCTGCAATTTGCCCGTTATATCATCGACCAGCCGGCCGGCGCCTCGGAGAATTTTGCCCATCCGGACGTGCTCGCCATTTCGCAAATGGCCCAGAAAGTGCACCGCGAAAAACACCGTATGGAGGCATTTGTACGCTTTCAAAAAACGGCCGACGGTATTTACTACGCCCATATCGAGCCGGACTTCGATGTGCTTCCCCTCCTGCCGGAACATTTCCAGAACCGATACGCCGATCAGCGCTGGATTATTTATGATTTGAAAAGGAGCTACGGCTTATATTACGACCTGGATAAAACGGAAGAGATCGACCTGGATACGGCACCGCAAATGTCCATTGTGAATGCGCTTCCGGCCGATCTGCTGGACTCGAAAGAGGAGCTTTACAGCCTGCTCTGGCAGGATTACTTCAAGACCACCAACATTCCTGCGCGCAAGAACATGCGCCTGCACGTGCGTCATGTCCCGCGGCGCTACTGGAAATATCTTTCCGAGAAGCAGGGCTAATTGGTTCGTTCTCAATTATTTTTTCATCGGCCGCCACGGTTTAGTGAACGGCTGGTGTCATTGGAAAATGTAGACAATTCAAGTTTCAATTGTCTTTTCCAACGATCCTGTTGGAAGGTCCAATCATCCACATTTTCCAGCATGCTATGAAAACTTTTACGTTCGTTATCGGCTTTTTGCTCTCAGCGATTGCCTCGTTCGCTGCCGTTCCCGCCAACGGCAATGCAGTGTCCACAGCTGCCGTGTCCACGGCGGCCGTATCCACGGGGGCCATATCCACGGGGGCCGTATCCACGGGGGCCAGCTCTACCGCTGATCTTGTTACCACCGGAAACCGTCCGGCAGTAGCTTCGGTGCCATTTGTTCAATGTTTTGAAGCGGAAGAAAGCAGTGGCGACGGGCCTCTTTCCTCCGACTCCAATGCTTCCAATGGCGGGACCCGCGGCAAACGGGATTCATTGAATTACTATACCACGTACGCGGCCTATGTTCCCACCACGGCGAGGTACCAGGTGAAGCTCCGGTATTATGCGGAGCGGAATTCGTGGGTAAATGTATCGGTCAATAACGGACAGCCTGTCCAGGTAGAATTGCCGGCCTCACATTCGTGGAATATTGTGGCCATCGAGCATACGTTTGAACTGAATTTAACGAAAGACCTCAACTTCGTTACGATCACGGAACTTCCGGGATACGACGTCAGGCATGACAAGGCGTGCTTCACGGAAATCCCCGGCACAGAATGGGAAGTAACCTGCGACTACCAGGTGAATCCCCGGGTAGTGGGCAATTTGCCGATTTTCCAACCCGGACAAACAGTGACGCTCGACGCCCAATGCTCCGGCAATGACTGTGGCGCCACATCTATGGCCTGGTTCGGCGATAACTTCAACATGGTCGGTGAAGAAGTATCTTTCCCCGCTCCTGCCACACCAGGCGATTACACCTACCGGCTGGTGGCGTTCAGAAGCGGCTGTTCCAATGTAATAGACGTCAACGTGACCATCCGGGTGCAGACCACACCGGCAGAATGCGACTACATTGTCGGCTCGATCGTGAGTGATTACACGCCCTCGTGCGGGCAGGGCGTATCCGTGAGCGCGGACTGCTTCGGCACCGGCTGTCCCGGCCTGACCTACACCTGGACAGGCCCCGGCCTCAACGCCACGGGAAGTACCGTCAATTTTTACGCCCCTACGCAGAACGGAACTTATACCTACACCCGAACGAGCTCCAAACCCGGCTGTGCCGATAAGACCAGTGATTTTCAGTTGACCATCACCGATTGCAGCAGCGGCGGCACGCCTTTCCAGGCATGCATTGAATCCGAAAACGCCGGCGGTACCGGCCCGATTACCGAAGATCCGAATGCATCCGGCGGTAAGACGCGTGGCGAAAGGGACCGTTCCGATTACACGGTGTCTTACACGATCCCGGGCGTGCAGGTAGAGGGCCCGCATGCGGTGACATTCCGGTATTATGCCGAGGCCAACACGGCCGTGAATGTGCAGATAAACGACGAACTTACCCCGTACAAAATTGAGCTGCCCGCTTCGGGTTCCTGGAATGTCGTTTGGACGGAACGCTCCATCGTTTTTGCATTGAAAAAAGGTACGAATACCATTGTCGTGAAAGGAATACCGGGCTACGCGCCAGTGCGGCACGATAAAATATGCATTGTTCAAATGCCGGGTACGACGCCTTCCTGCGATTTCAATGTGACAACGAGCGCCTCGACGCCTAACCCTGCATGCGGCAGCAATTTCACGATGACGGGCAATTGTGCAGGCGGCGATTGCGGATCGGTGTATTATAACTGGTACGGCGACAATGGTTTTGCGCGGTATACCCAAACGATTGACGTGACGGCGCCGTCTTCCAACGGCACTTACACGGTTTCGCTCGTCGTCGGCAAGGATGGCTGTGCGCAAAAGATCGTTCCGGTTTCCTACCAGGTAACGAACTGCTTCGGACCGGGCGGGGAAACGGCGGCCTGCGTCGAAGCGGAGCATTCTGAGAGCAATAGCCCCGAATCACCCGATCCGAATGCTTCGAATGGCCTAACCCGTGGTTATCAGAACAACTACGATTATTATGTAGACTATAAGCTGAACAATTTCGCGGCCAGTCAATACCCGGTCAGGCTCCGCTATTATGCCGAACAAAATGCGCGTGTGAGCGTATCGGTCAATGGAACGATCGTTAACCCCGACGTACACCTTCCTGCCACCTACTCGTGGAATATCGTCGCGCGGGAACAAACTTTCTGGGTAACCCTCGCGGCGGGCCAGAACACCATCCGTATCCAGGGCTTGCCGGGCGTTCCTGTTCGCCAGGATAAGATCTGCGTCGGCGATGCGCAAAGCAATGCGAGAATGGCGGCACCGGAGTTCACCCAGGCACAGACCGAACCCGCGCTGTTCACTTTCCCTAACCCCGCTCCCGGCGAGTTCAAGGCGGTATTTCAGCTCGACGCCGGCAAGCTGGCCACCATCCGCGTGACGGACGTGCATGGCAAAGTGTGGCATACACAAGCCGTGAAAGGGAAAGGAAGGCACGAAGAACGCATCCGGCTGAGTAATGCGCCGTCGGGCATTTATCTCTTGCAGGTGAAAAAACCCGATTCGGTAGAGACGAAAAAGGTATTGCTCACACACTAAATGCAAAAAAGCGGTTGCCTATCACAGGCAACCGCTTTTTTACTGCCATTTGCTCCCGAGCCAGGCCTTTCGGAAGGCCTGCATTTCGGCGGTTACCGATTTGCCGGCCTGCTCGTAGGTGACAACTTGCAAACGCGGGTTTTCGATCAGTTTCAGCATGGCTGTTTTTGTATCGTCGCGATGCTTGTACTCGATGGCTATCTCGTCGCCGGGTTTGTGTGCATGCAAAACCGAACGCAGGTCGTCGTTTCTGCTGACGCTCCTGCCGTCTACTTTCACTATTTCGTCATCGATGTCCAGCCCGGCCGTGTAAAGCGGGCTGCCGATAATCGTGTTGGCGGTGATGGTCAGCCCAGCGCCTTCCTTATAAAACATATCCCCGATCCACGCCTGCCCTTCAAATTGTTTTCTGACTTGCAAACCGGCCTTCGCGAGCAGCGGCGTGTAGTCGATCGGTTCGTGGCCGTTGATGTACCTGGCGAAAAATTGCTGCCCAAATGCTTTGTTCTTGGTATAACTTTCCAATACGGCTTGCAGATCTGCCACATTGTAGGCAATTTCCGGCTTGCCATGCTTCGCCCAGACGGCCTTCATAAAATCGTCGAGATTCAGTCCCATTCCCCGTAGTTGCAGGTCCAATGCCAGCGCGATCGCCGCTCCGTAAGGATAGTAAGATGTGTAGGTATTGGGATAATTCGTTTTATCGACGGCAACGCCCGCATCGACAAACACGGCATTGCTACTGGCCTCAACAGGCGAAATGCGCTGCGCCCCGGCCGTGTTCGACTTGGTATAAACGAGCGAGCTCAGCGTCTGGCAATATTCTTCAATGGAATCAAAACCGGCGCGTTCGAGCAGCAGCTCACCATAATATTGGGTAAAACCTTCGGCGAACCAGAGCTCGAAACTCATATTGCTCTTTTCGAAATTGAACGGTTCCAGCGTTTTCGGGCGAATGCGCTCTACGTTCCAGGTATGGAAAAACTCGTGTGAAAATACGCCGAGCAGGTTACTGGAACCATTGAATGCTACGGGAAGCGCGATCATCGTACTGTTGCGGTGCTCCATGCCGTCGCCTTTCACGTACGGGTTAATGCTCGCAAGGAAGGTGTAGCTGCCACTATCGAATGCCGGAAACTCCCCGAAAACCATGCGCGCTTCTTCGGTAATGCGTTTCACTTTCCCGGCAAATGCCGTCGCAAGCGAGTCGCTGCCCGTTGCTTCCAATGCAAGCCGGAACTGCGACGGCTTACCATCTGCATTGGGAACGGTCCATTCCTTCATATTCAGCTTACCAATTTTCACGGGCGAATCCATGAAATATTGCAGGTCCGGCGCCGTAAATACCCGGGCGTCCTTTGTCGCGTTGAGCTGTGTGGCAATGGTCCAGGAATTGTCCTTGGGCAGGTTAAACCGCACTTCCATGGGTGATTTTTCCAAACCTTTTACCCACAGGAATGTCGCCGGCATATTCAGCTGTACGCTGTTCTGGTCGATGCCCGCATAAGTACCATCGGCGTGATTGGCATACAATGTGTACTCGATTTTGACAAAACCGTTCACACCCGAAATTTTGTACACATCCCCATCCACGCGCTCGACGGTCACCCGCTTCCCTGCCTTGTCGAAAGCGGCGACATCATAAATATTCTTTCCGAACTCATGCGTGGCGTACCTGCCCGGCGATGAGCGCGACATCCTGAACAGCAGCTCATGCTGCGGGGCATCGGAAACAGTTAACGCAATGCGGGCTTCGTGATGGACGATGTTCGGGAAGGAAACATCATAATGGAGCGTCTGGGCGAAGACTTGCGAACATAACAAAGGCGAAGCGACCCATCCGGCCAGTTTTTTCATGTGATTTCAAATGATAATATGCCCAAATTAAGCCTTTCAGCCAACATTTGAAGCGCCGATACACCGACTAAGCCGATTATTGATTAATTTTTCCGGTTCAAATCCCATTAAAACTTCAAATAGTATCGACCGTACATGAAGAAACTCTTCCTGACCCTGGCGCTGGCCGCCGCTATTTCGTCACAGTATGCATATAGTCAAACCAAATCGCTTTTCAATGGCAAAGACCTGAAAGGCTGGCACATCGATGTGCCTGAAATGGACAAAAACCCGAAGGCGATCAATCCGTTCATAGTGCGGAACGGCCTGCTTGTGAGCCTCGGCGAGCCGGGCGGGCATTTGATCACCGATGCGCAGTACGACAATTTCCGCTTCACATTCAACTACCGTTTCGCCGGGAAACCGGGCAATTGCGGCGCGCTGGTATTCGTTTCAAAGCCGCGCGATTTGTATGAAATGTTTCCCAAATCCATTGAAATACAACTTATGAACCAGAATGCAGGTGATTTCTGGTGCATTCAGGAGGACATTGTCGTGCCCGACATGGAAAAACGCCGCGGGCCAAAGGACAAATGGGGCGTCAACGGCGACAAGCTGCGCCGCATTCCCAACCTGACCGACGGTACGGAAAAGCCGCTGGGAGAATGGAATTCGATGGTGATAGAATGTGTTAAGAATTCAATTAAAGTGTGGCTCAACGGCGTACTTGTCAACTACGGCTACGACGCGACGGCCTCGAAGGGGCAGATCGCATTGCAGTCGGAGGGCTCCGAAGTCGAGTTCAAAGATGTTAAACTGACGCCTATTAAGGCATTATCCAAATAATGAGTATCCAATCAAACCGCCTTTTCAGGAACATTGCCATTATCGTGCTGCTGGTCGCTAATATCGGGTGTGACCAGATATCCAAAAGCGTGGTACGGGAAAATGTGGGCTTTTACCAGACGATCCACGTCATACGCGACTATGTTACCATCACTTATGTCGAAAACACAGGCGCGTTTCTGAGCATCGGCAGCTCCCTGCCGGGTGGGTTGAAGATCTTCATTCTATCGGTGATCCCGCTGATCGCGCTGCTTTTCGGGGTCATTTATTTACTGACGAAAAAAAACCTTACCTGGCTGAGTGCGCTCGCGCTGAGTTTCGCGATAGGGGGCGGCATCGGTAACATTTACGATCGCCTCGTCCACGGCTCGGTCACCGATTTCATGCACATCAATTTCGGCCTGTTCCAAACAGGTATCTTCAACATGGCCGACGTGTCGATCATGACGGGGATGTTCATATTTCTATATCAATCATACAGCAGGCAAAAGTCCCGTTTGCCGGGGTATTGACGCATTGCCAGGAGGCCCGCCGTGGGCATTCAAGCAAAAAGGGATTTCCGACAGCCGGAAATCCCTTTTTGCTTGAATTATGAACCGCTTACCAGCTACGCACCCACCGATCTGCGAATGATATTCAATGCAGAGCCTGCCTTGAACCATTCGATCTGCTGGGCATTGTAGGTATGGTTTACCGGGAACTCATCATTGGTACCGTCGTTGTGGTGCAGGACGATCGTCAGGGGCTGTCCTTCGGCAAATGTTTCCAGGCCGAGAATATCGATCGTATCGTCCTCCTGGATTTTGTCGTAATCCGCGGTATTCACGAACGTGAGCGCCAGCATTCCCTGCTTTTTCAGGTTGGTTTCGTGGATACGGGCGAATGATTTGGTCAAAATCGCGCGTACGCCCAGAAAGCGTGGCTCCATGGCCGCATGCTCGCGGGAAGAACCTTCGCCGTAGTTTTCGTCCCCCACCACGATCGTACCGATTCCGTGCGCTTTGTAATCGCGCTGTACGGCCGGTACTTCGGCATACTGGTTATTCAGCTGGTTTTTAATGGTGTTCGTCTTCTCGTTATAGAAGTTGACGGCACCGATCAGCATGTTGTTCGAGATATTATCAAGGTGTCCGCGGTATTTCAGCCACGGGCCGGCCATTGAAATATGGTCGGTGGTGCACTTGCCTTTGGCCTTGATGAGGAGTTTCAACCCTTTCAGGTCTGTGCCCTCCCATTCCGGGAATGGTTCGAGCAGTTGCAGACGGTCCGAAGTGGGGCTTACCAGCACCTGAACCGTGCTTCCGTCTTCCGCAGGCGCCTGGTAACCGGCGTCTTCCACGGCAAAACCTCTGGTAGGCAATTCGAGACCGCTGGGCTCGTCGAGCAGCACCTCCACGCCTTCGGTATTCACGAGCTTGTCGACGCGCGGGTCGAAGGTCAGGCGTCCGGCGATAGCCATGGCCGTCACGATCTCGGGCGATGCTACGAATGAATGCGTGTTCGGGTTACCGTCGGCACGTTTCGAGAAGTTGCGGTTGAACGAGGTGATAATGGAGTTTTTCTCCCCTTTTTCAGCGCCGTGGCGCGCCCATTGACCGATACACGGCCCGCAGGCGTTGGCCAGCACTACCCCGCCGATCTGCTCGAATGTATCCAGGAAACCGTCGCGCTCCACTGTGTAGCGAACCTGCTCCGAGCCTGGTGTAATGGTATATTCGGAAGTAACCTGTAATTTTTTATCGACTGCCTGCTTCGCCAGGGAGGCCGCACGGCTCACGTCCTCGTAGGATGAGTTCGTGCACGAGCCGATCAAACCGACCGACAGCACCTCCGGCCAGCCATTCTCCTTCACCGCCGTAGCGAATTTGGAAAGCGGCCATGCGAGGTCTGGCGTAAATGGTCCGTTAATATGCGGTTCCAACGTCGAAAGGTCCAGTTCAAGGAGCTGATCGTAATAAGTAGCCGGGTCTGCATATACCTCGTCGTCGGAACGAAGATGTTGCTTAACGGCGTCCGCCGCATCAGCTACGTCCGAACGGTCGGTGGCTCTCAGGTAAGCAGCACTTTTTTCGTCGTAGGCAAAAATGGAGGTAGTAGCGCCGATTTCGGCACCCATATTGCAAATGGTACCCTTACCGGTTGCGGAAAGGCTTTCTGCACCTTCACCGAAATACTCTACTACATAACCGGTACCGCCTTTCACCGTCAGCTGGCCTGCCACCCAAAGGATTACGTCTTTCGCAGCGGTCCATCCGCTGAGTTTCCCGGTCAGCTTCACCCCGATCAGGCGGGGCATTTTCAATTCCCACGCCAGGCCCGACATCACATCGGACGCATCCGCACCGCCGACGCCGATCGCGATCATCCCCAAGCCACCCGCATTGGGCGTGTGGGAGTCGGTACCGATCATCATACCGCCCGGAAATGCATAGTTTTCAAGCACTACCTGGTGAATAATCCCAGCGCCTGCGCGCCAGAAACCGATACCGTATTTATTGGAAACCGATGAAAGGAAGTCGTACACCTCCTTGTTTTTGTCAACGGCATTTTTCAAATCCTGTACAGCACCCACTTCCGCCTGAATAAGGTGGTCGCAATGCACTGTGGAGGGAACCGCTACTTTCGGACGGCCGGCCTGCATGAATTGCAGCAGCGCCATTTGCGCCGTCGCATCCTGCATGGCCACGCGGTCGGGTGCGAAATCCACGTACGATTTGCCCCGTTCGTGAGCTTGCGAAGGCGTTCCTTCCCACAAGTGAGAGTATAAAATCTTCTCCGACAGGGTTAATGGCCGCCCGACAACTTTACGGGCGGCTTCTATTCTTTCTTCCATGCGGGCATAAACACCCTTGATCATATCTAAGTCAAACGCCATATCTCTCAAATTAATGATTTCACATTTATACTTATCAACAACTGTACCACCAGTGACTATCTGCTGAGCGTCTTGATGGGAGGTGCAAACTTGGTCAGGTCGATGCCTACCACCGCTGCCTTATATTCTTCCACATTAGGAATACGTCCGAGAATGGCCGACAGCACGACAACCGGCGTCGATGCAAGCAGTGACTCTCCTTTTTTGCGCTCCGAATCTTCCACAACCCTTCCCTGGAACAATCGGGTCGAAGTAGCCAGTACCGTATCGCCTTTGGCTGCTTTTTCCTGGTTACCCATGCAAAGGTTACAGCCCGGACGTTCGAGGTACATCATGTTTTCGTATTCCGTACGTGCCGCTACTTTCGGGGCACTGTCGTCGAATTCGAACCCGGAATATTTCTGCAATACATCCCAGTCGCCTTCTTTTTTCAGCTCTTCGATAATGTTATAGGTTGGCGCTGCCACGACGAGCGGTGCGTGAAATTCCACTTTGCCCTGCTGGTCTTCGAGGTTTTTCAGCATTTGAGATACAATCTTCAAATCGCCTTTGTGCACCATACAAGAACCCACAAAGCCCAGGTCCACCTTCTTCTCGTCGCCGTAGAAAGAGATCGGACGGATCGTATCGTGGGTATATCTTTTGGAAACATCCTTATTGTTCACGTCCGGATCGGCGATCATCGGCTCGACGATCACGTCGAGGTCGATCACCACTTCGGCATAATATTTCGCATTCGCGTCCGGCACCAATGCAGGTTTTTCACCCGATTTGATCTCCGCTATACGCTTGTCTGCCCGGTTGATCAACCCTTGCAAAACCTGCTTGTGGTTGTCCATTCCTTTGTCGATCATGATCTGGATGCGGTTTTTCGCGATTTCCAGCGACTCGATAAGGGTATCGTCTTCCGAAATACAGATCGACGCCTTCGCTTTCATTTCCGCGGTCCAGTCGGTGAAGGTAAATGCCTGGTCGGCAGGCAGCGTTCCGATATGCACCTCGATAATGCGGCCCTGGAACACGTTTTCTCCGCCGAACTGTTGGAGCATCTGCGCCTGGGTAGCGTGTACCACATCGCGGAAGTCCATATGCTCTTTCATATCGCCCTTGAAAGTCACTTTCACTGATTCCGGGATCGGCATGGATGCTTCACCGGTAGCCAGCGCTAATGCAACGGTTCCCGAGTCGGCACCGAATGCGACCCCCTTAGACATCCTTGTGTGAGAGTCACCACCGATGATGATCGCCCACTCGTCTACCGTAATGTCGTTCAGTACCTTGTGGATTACGTCCGTCATCGAGTGGTATTCGCCTTTCGGGTCGCGGGCGGTGATAAGGCCGAAGTCGTTCATGAACTTCATTAGTTTCGGGATGTTGGCCTGCGCCTTCTTGTCCCAAACCGAAGCCGTGTGGCAACCCGACTGGTATGCACCGTCGACGATCGGTGAAATCACCGTCGCCGCCATCGATTCCAGTTCCTGGGCCGTCATCAGGCCCGTCGTATCCTGCGAACCGACGATATTCACTTCTACGCGAACATCCGAACCGGCGTGCAGCACTTTTCCTGGTGTGGTACCGACGGCATTTTTGTTAAAGATCTTTTCAACTGCCGTCAGGCCTTGTCCTTCGTTGGAAATCTCTTTCGAAGGCGCAAATACAGGCGTTTGCTCGATGCCGAGGATTTTCGCCGCGACGGTCTGGATTTTTTTTCCAAATACAATCGCATACGAGCCGCCTGCACGGATAAATTCCTTTTTCTGGGGCGTAAGGGCTTTCGAAATGTCGATCAGCTCCTCTTCGCCTTTATATAGCTTCTTGGTTTGGGTATTAATGGTCAGAACGGTGCCTGTCGCAACGGAGTAAACTTCCTCCAAAACAGGGTCGCCGCTTTCATTACGGACGATATTGCCGTTTTCATCTACCTTCTTCACCCAGTTTTTCAGGTCGATACCGATACCACCGGTCACGTCCACCGTGGTCAGGAAGATCGGCGAAATGCCATTGGTACCACCTACTATCGGCGCGATATTCACGAATGGCACGTACGGGCTCGCTTGCTTACCCGTCCACAGCGCCACGTTGTTTACACCCGACATCCGGGACGAGCCAACACCCATCGTTCCTTTTTCGGCGATCAGCATCACGCTCTTGCCGGGATGTTGTTCCTGCAACAACCGGATTTCCTGCTGTGCTTTCGGGGTGATCATGCATTGCCCGTGGAGCTCGCGGTCCGAGCGCGAGTGCGCCTGGTTACCCGGCGAGAGCAAATCTGTTGAAATATCACCTTCCCCGGCGATAAACGTCACAATATGAATTTCTTCGGGAACTTCGGGCAGTTTGGTGAAGAACTCCGCTTTCGCGTAGCTTTCGAGGATATCTTTGGCAATTGCATTGCCGTTTTTGAATGCTTCTTTCAACCGGTCCGTGTCGGCATCATACAAGAAAACCTGCGTTTTCAGCACTTCGCCGGCGTGCGTCGCGATCGCCGCATCCTCGCCCAGGGCCAGGTCCAGCAAAACGCCGATGGACGGGCCGCCTTTCATATGGGACAGCAATTCAAATGCAAATGCAGGTGTAATCTCTTCTACTACGGATTCACCCAGAATGATTTCTTTTAAGAACCTGGCTTTCACGCCGGCTGCACTCGTAGTTCCGGGTAACGTGTTGTAAATAAAAAATTTAAGAGAGTCTTCCCGGTGCTCATTGTTGGTATCCTTGATCTGTGCAATGATTTCTCCCAGCAATTCGGCACCATCAATCGGCTTCGGGTGAAGCCCCTGGGTTTTTCTTTCTTCAATCTCGTTAATGTAGTCCTGATAGATATTCATGATGAAATCTTTTCAATGTTAAAGGCAATATCTGTTGTCAATAAAACGGGCGAAAGTACGAAATTACAGAATATACGGGGGCATTGCGGCCGATTTTCACTACTATTTAAAACCAGTATATTCTAGCCGTACATTTAGATAACCACCTCAAAATTTTTTTTGTTCTGACAACCTGTATATTGAGGATATTATTTGAAACGCCCCCTACGGGAGGTGTTGCAGCGCATTCTGTTTTTGCGCCTGCTTTTATTTGCGCTTTGATTTTTTCTCGGATTGTGCCCTATATTTGGACATTCAAAGTGCTACCAGGTCCTTAAATCCAAAGTTATGTCAAAAAATCTGGTGATCGTAGAGTCACCGGCGAAGGCCAAAACCATTGAAAGTTACCTAGGGCAGGATTTCACTGTCAAGTCCAGCTTCGGACATGTCCGTGACCTCCCGGAACATGATATGGGTGTTGATGTTGAGCATGGTTTCCAGCCCTCTTACGAAATCTCCTCGGATAAAGTCAAAGTCATTTCAGAGCTCAAAAAACTGGCAAAAGATGCAGAGGTTTGGCTCGCGACCGATGATGACCGCGAGGGGGAAGCGATCTCGTGGCATTTGAAGGAGGCCCTTGGCCTGCCCGATAATACCAAGCGGATCGTGTTCCGGGAGATCACCAAAACCGCTCTCCGGAATGCCATCGAAAAACCGCGGACCATCGACACGGCCCTGGTAGACGCCCAGCAGGCGCGCCGTATTCTCGACCGCCTTGTGGGTTACGAACTTTCTCCGGTACTCTGGAAAAAGATCCGCATCGGTAAGTCCAACCTTTCCGCCGGCCGCGTGCAGTCGGTAGCCGTACGTATTATAGTAGAGCGCGAAAGGGAAATCGACGCATTCAGAAGCAAAAGCAGCTTTAAGGTAACTGCACATTTCGACCTCGGTAATGGTAAAGTACTGAACGCCGAGCTGGCCAAAAACTTCCCGACCGAACAGGATGCCTACCAGTTCCTGGAAAAATGCATCGGGGCCGAATTCTCGATCCGCAACCTTGAAGTAAAACCTGCTAAAAAAACACCTGCACCGCCATTTACAACTTCTACATTACAACAGGAAGCCTCGCGCAAGCTGAGTTTTTCCGTCGCGCAGACGATGACCGTCGCGCAGCGCCTGTACGAAGCCGGGAAGATTTCCTATATGCGTACCGACTCGACAAATCTGTCAGAAGAAGCGTTAGATAAGTCAAAGCAGCAGATAACTAAAGAATATGGCGTCGAATATTACAACCGCCGTATTTTCAAAACCAAGTCCGAGTCCGCGCAAGAGGCGCACGAAGCGATCCGTCCGACCGATTTTTCTACCCTGGCAGGCAGCAGCGACCGCAACGAACAGCGCCTGTACGAACTGATCTGGAAACGCGCCATTGCCTCCCAGATGTCGGACGCCCAACTTGAACGTACCACCGCCACCATCGGCATCTCAACCACTTCCGAAGAGCTGGTAGCACAAGGCGAGGTGATCAAATTCGAAGGGTTCCTGAAAGTATACCTCGAATCCAGTGATGACGAGGACGAAGAGCAAAAAGGCATGCTTCCCCCGCTGAATATCGGTCAGGTTTTGAAACTGGCCGACATGAAGGCGACGGAAAGGTTCACCCGTAACCCGCCACGCTATACGGAGGCGAGCCTGGTGAAAAAACTCGAAGAAATGGGGATCGGACGCCCATCTACATACGCGCCGACGATCTCGACGATCCTGAAACGGGAATACATCGTCAAAGAAGACCGCCAGGGATTTGAAAGGGAATTCAAGGAAATGACCCTTGCCGACGACCAGATCAGGAGCAAGGTCAATAAAGAAGTATACGGTTCGGAAAAGGCGAAACTCTTCCCGACCAGCACCGGAATGGTGGTCAACGACTTCCTTGTGAGCCATTTCCAGGACATTGTCGATTATTCATTTACAGCGAATGTAGAAAAGGATTTCGACCACATTGCCGAGGGCCAGCTCGAATGGCAGCAGATGATCAAGGACTTTTACACGCCATTCCAGAAAAAAGTAGCCGAAGCACGTGAAGAGGCAATCGATAAGAGCCTGACTTCCCGCGATTTGGGCGAAGATCCGGCGACGGGGAAAAAAGTGTCGGTACGGATCGGAAAATATGGCCCTTATGTGCAGATCGGCGATGTGGAGGATGAAGAAAAGCCCCGTTTTGCGAGCTTGCAGAAAGGCCAGCTGATGGAAACCATCACGTTGGATGAAGCATTTGAGCTGTTCAAACTGCCGCGTCAGGTCGGGTTCTTCGAAGAAAAGGAGCTGGTGGTGAACGTCGGCAAATTCGGGCCTTACGTGAAGCACGACGGTAAATACTACTCGCTCGCCAAAACGGACGACCCGATGGCCGTTACCGAAGAGCGTCTGGTCGAAATCATCGGGGAAAAGCGTTTGCAGGACAGCAACCGCACCATCAAGGAGTTTGCGGAAGATCCCGAGGCGAAGGTTTTGAATGGCCGCTATGGACCTTACATTGCTTTTGGCAAAAAGAATGTGAAGATCCCGAAAGGTACCGAACCCGCTTCGCTCACTTACGAACAGGTATTGAAACTGGCGGCGGAAACGCCGGATAAGCCAGCGGGACGCGGTGCCAAAAAGCCTGCGGCTGCGGCAAAAGCACCGGCAGCTAAAAAACCTGCCGCCAAAAAGGCGACAAAAAAAGGTTAAACACACAAAACAGAAAAAGCCCATGAAGAAACTAGTTGTACTTTCCGGAGCAGGGATCAGCGCAGAAAGCGGGATCAGTACTTTTCGTGACAATAATGGGCTTTGGGATAATTTCCGCATCGAGGACGTGGCAACGCCCGAGGCGTGGATTCGCAACCAGGAGCTGGTACTCGACTTTTATAACCAGCGCCGGAAACAGGCGGCCGACGTAAAGCCCAATGCGGCACATTACGCCCTGGCCGAACTGGAAAAACATTTCGATGTAACGATCGTGACGCAGAATGTCGACAACCTGCACGAAATCGCGGGCTCTACGAAAGTGATCCATTTGCATGGAGAGTTGTTCAAATCGCGGAGCACGAAAGATCCGAAACTGGTTTACGATATGGCAGGCTGGGAGCTTAAGACGGGCGACCTGTGCGAGCTGGGCAGCCAGTTGCGACCGCATATCGTGTGGTTTGGCGAGGAAGTACCCATGATGGAAGTGGCCGTGGATGTGACCGAGCAGGCGGATTTGTTCCTCGTGATCGGTACTTCGCTGGCGGTTTACCCCGCGGCGGGACTTGTGCATTACGTCCCCGTCGGCAAGCGCATTTACATCGTCGACCCGGCCAAACCGGACATTACATTAAAATCCAACATGGTTTTCATTCAGGAAAAAGCCACTACCGGAATGCAAACGCTGATCAAGAAATATTTACTACCTGAATCATAATGCAACTACTCGACGGGAAGGCTATTTCCTCCCAAATAAAATCTGAGATCAAAACCGAGGTCGAACAATGGGTGGCCACGGGTGGCAAAAAGCCGCATCTGGCAGCTATACTCGTGGGCCAGGATGGTGCCAGCGAGACTTACGTAGCGTCCAAAATCCGGAGCTGCGAAGAGATCGGCTTCACTTCTACCCTGCTGCGTTTCGAAGCGGATATTACCGAAGAAAAACTCCTTGAAGCCGTAGAATCATTGAATAATGATCCCGACGTGGACGGTTTCATCGTACAGCTCCCCCTGCCGAAGCATATTTCCGAAAACACGGTAATGGAAGCCGTGAACCCCGCCAAAGACGTGGACGGTTTCCACCCGATCAACGTAGGCAGAATGTGCAAAGGATTGCCCGCCTACATTTCCGCGACGCCATTCGGTATCCTGGAAATGCTGACCCGCGCCGGAATCGAAACGAGCGGCAAGCATTGCGTGGTAATCGGCCGCAGCCAGATCGTGGGCCTGCCGATGAGCATTCTCATGCAGCGTAACACGTACCCAGGCAATGCTACCGTGACAATCACGCATAGCAAGACGCAAAACCTGAAAGAAATCTGCCAGTCTGCCGATATCCTGATCGTAGCGCTGGGCCGTCCGGAATTCGTGAAAGCGGATTACGTGAAAGAAGGCGCCGTGGTGGTAGACGTGGGCATTACCCGTGTCGCAGACGCCACAAAGAAGAGTGGCTTCTCGATCAAAGGCGATGTCGATTTCAACGACGTGGCACCGAAAGCGAGCTTCATTACCCCGGTTCCCGGTGGTGTCGGTTTGATGACCATTTGCGGTTTGCTGACCAATACATTTAAGGCGGCTAAGAAAGAGATTTACAAATAGGGACCGCTGACGGCCGACGGCCGATCGGTTGGCCAGAAATTAATTGATTACCGTAAAAGCCGGATCGTCAGGAGCGTACAAATCCTGATGATCCGGCCTTTTTGTGTTCAAAAAGTTAAAAAAACAGGTAAGAAAGTTGCTGAATTCGTTTTTTACTAAAAGATTTGTCTAATTAGCAGGCAGTTTCAAACGGATTGGTTGTACTATGAGCATCGTCAGCAACAACATCAAGTATCTCAGAAGGCTCAATGGCCTGACGCAGGAACAGTTTGCCCGTAAGATCGCGATCAAGAGGTCGTTACTGGGCGCTTACGAAGAGGCGCGCGCCAATCCTAACCTTACTAATCTTAAAAACATGGCCGCCGCATTCGGCGTTAGCGTGGATAATTTGCTAAAAAACGACTTACGAAAACTAAGGGAAACGCCGGAAATGTCGCTCCCGCTGACGACTTCGCGCCAGATGACGGTTTCGCACTCCGGTGCGATGCCGCAGCCCACGCCCACGCGCACACCCGGGTACACGGAGCCGCAGCCGCTCTCCAAGATAGTCGAAACATACCAGCAGCCCGAACAGCCGATCCGGCAGGTATCGCGGCAGGTCAATCTCAAACCGGTAAGCGGAGAAGTGCACCAGCCGGTTAATCACTCAAATCAGCCGCCCGCTTTTCAGCAACCGGCAGCGGGCCAGCATGCTCCGACGCAACCGGCCGCAGATATCCCGACATTTAATAACCAGTATCAAGCTCCGCAGTTCAACGCGGCGGCGGAGCAGCCGGCCTACCACTTCCCTACCATTCAATGGGTGGCGCGCAATGCCCAGGCCGATTATATCGCCAATTTTCAAAATCCGGGTTATCTCAACAGCCTGCCGTTATTTCAGCTCCCCAACCTGCCTTCCGGCTACTACCGCGCATTTGAAAGCGGCGAGGATTTCACCTATCCCGGATCGGTGCTCGTGGGCACGTTTATCCGTAACTGGTATGATATCAAGGACGGCATGCAGTATGTGTTTCTGCTGCGAAGCCACGGCCTGATCTACCGGAATGTGTTCAATCAGGTGAAAACGGCAGGCATACTGCTGCTCACATCCGATCATGCGGAAATTGAGGAACTGGAAATCCCGTTGCGGGATGTCCTGGAAGTGTGGGAAGTGAAGGCTTTCGTGAGCCTGCAAATGCCTGCGCCGCAGCCTTCACTAGAACGGGTGACTCAGCTCGTGGATGAACTGCAAATGGAACTGAGCCAGTACCGTCAGTAACGTGTGGCTATTTGGAAAGCGCGTTGAACAATGCCTCGATTTTTGCGAGGTCCTTGCTTTTGGACGTCGTTTCGAGCACCGCTTCACCCATTTTGTACCATAATCCGTCGCCGGCAGTGAGGTATTTGCCGCGCTTCGTCGGGCGGGTTTCGGTGGCATTGTCGGGCACGAATTCAGCTTTGTAAACCGTGTCCATGATTTTCTGCAACTGCTCCCATTGCAGTTGACGCGGGGCTTCCGAGTTTTTAACTAATGTAAATTCCTTTTTCGAGAACGACGCTTTCAGGTCAATCGTCGTTTTGCCGTCGCTGTAAATGTCCAGGTAGGTCAATTCAAAAGGCTTTTCACGCCCGCCCGTTTCGAAAATCGCCTGCATCATTTCCTGCAAAAAGTATGACCAGCGCTCCTTATCGACGGGGTAAATGGTCACATATTTGCCATTTTCTTCCAGCTCTATTTCAATAAAATCCTCATATTCACTCTCGTCCCGGCGGCGGATCGTTTTCGACGACACGAAAATCTCCTTGAATTCACTGATCCAGACAGCTGGCAAACTGCCTTTCCATTTATAATCGTCTTCTTTGGTAAAACCTTCGTCAAAAATTTCGTCGTCGGTCAGTTCTTCACGATCGTTGTAGATGATTTCGAAATCCACACGCAGGTCGTCTGCATTCTGGATATCCAGTTTTAATGTGTAAAAGTGGGCAAACGGCGCCGGTACGACCGTCGCTGTCTGGTACCGAATCGTGTACTGACCGGGTATTTGAAGATTTTTATCCATTCGAAGATGCTAAAAGCTGTTGAAATGTGGCGCGCTTATCGATTTTATCCGTCGCCGTTTTGGCAAATGTTTTTGCAAAGTAAATATGTTTCGGGTTCTCATAGGTCGAAACGCGGCTTCTAATTTCAGCCGCGAGGTCCGCCAAGGTCTGTTCAGCAAGTTCGTTTTCGATGATCAGGACCAGCTTCTGGCCTAGTTTTTCATCGGGTAACCACCAGCTGAAAAATGCATTAGGGACCTGCATTTCCTTTAAAATCAATGCCAGGCGCTGATCGAGCTGGTCGAGCACGATCTTTACGCCGCCCGAATTGATGACGTTGTCGGCCCGCCCGATCCATTGAAAGGATTGCCCCGATATTTCCACCAGATCATTCGTTTGCACCCGTTGCTCATTCGTCACTGCGCCGGAAACAAACAGACAACCCCGCTCGTCGGTGCCGAGTGCAATGCCCGGTAAGACCTGGTACAGATCACTGGTATCGTCCCCGTTTAATGCCTTCAACGCGACATGCGATACCGTTTCGGTCATGCCGTAACTCTGGTATACCGGCACATCCAGGTGCCGCACGCGGTCTGCCAGTGAAGCATTCACCGGCGCGCCGCCGAGCAGTATTTTGCCTAGCTGCGTTACCTGCCCTTTCGTGGCGGGATTTTCGAGGATGGCTTCCAGCTGCATGGGTACCATCGCCACAAAGTCGAAATCGGTATGATCCAATGCGGCCAGGGGGTTGGACGTCGGTTCGGTGACGGTGAGCTCCCATTCCAGCTCCATGCCGCGCACGAGCATCATCAGGCCCGCAATATAGCCGACGTTCAGGCACACGAGCGCACGGGTACCGCGCCCGAGCGAAAGCGCCTTGCCGGTCATGGCCGCGCTCGCCGCAAGCTGCCTGCGCGTGACGGTGATGGGCTTGGGCATGCCTGTGGACCCGGAGGTATGCAGCACAAATTCCGCTTGTCCCGTGAGCCATTTTTCCATAAAATCGTAAGCCTGGGCAAAGTAGGGATTCCGCGGCCGTTTCTGTGTTTGCCAAAGCGATTTGCTAGTCGTCCAGATCATAGCGAATGTGTGGATTACCGGCATTGTCGCCGGTTTTGAATGCGCCGGAAAGTTATTCATTTGTTTTTGAACGTAACCCAAACAATGACTAATTTCGCACATTCGGGCAGTGTGCAAAAGCTGTGCTCAGAGCATGCACGGCGTTTCACATTGCATTTATTTCAATTTTACCAACCTGATTTTATGTCCAGTACAGTCCAATGGGAAACCATTAAAGAATACGAAGAAATCCTTTTTACACTTCACGAAGGAATCGCCAAAATCAGCATCAACCGCCCGCATAAGCATAATGCATTCACGCCGCAGACCGTCACCGAGATGATCGACGCGATGCATATCTGCCGCGAAGACACGCGTATTGACGTCATTATCCTCACCGGCGAAGGCGGAAAAGCATTCTGCTCGGGCGGCGACCAGTCAGTGCGCGGGCATGGCGGCTATATCGGCGACGACCACGTGCCGCGCCTGAACGTCCTCGATCTGCAAAAAATGATCCGTTCGATCCCGAAAGCGGTGATCGCGATGGTAGCGGGCTGGGCAATCGGAGGTGGCCATGTGCTGCACGTGATCTGCGACATTACCATTGCCGCGGACAATGCGCGTTTCGGTCAGACTGGCCCGAAAGTCGGCAGCTTCGACGGCGGCTTCGGCGCTTCCTACCTGGCACGGGTGGTAGGCCAGAAAAAGGCACGCGAGATCTGGTTCCTCTGCGACCAGTACGATGCCGGTGAAGCATTGCAAATGGGCCTGGTGAACAAGGTAGTCCCATTGGAGCAGCTCGAACCGGTTACGCTTGAATGGGCGAAGAAAATCCAGGAAAAAAGCCCGCTGTCGATCCGTATGCTCAAAAGCGCGTTCAATGCCGAGCTCGACGGGCAGGCCGGTATCCAGGAGCTGGCGGGCAATGCCACGCTCCTGTATTACCTCAGCGAGGAAGCCAAGGAAGGCCAGCGTTCGTTTTTGGAAAAAAGACAGCCTGATTTCAGCAAATTCCCAAAGTTTCCTTGATTTAATCCAGAAAGATTAACATTTTAACTCCTACCATACAAATACTCACCGAATGAACCATTGGCTTGTCAAATCAGAACCATTTAAATACTCCTGGGACCACCTCGTTGCCGAAAAGGAAGGCATGTGGGACGGTGTACGCAACTACGCCGCACGCAACAACCTGATGGCGATGAAAGTGGGCGACCCCGTGCTGTTTTACCATAGCAACGAGGGCAAGGAAGTAGTGGGCCTGGCCAAAGTTTCGAAAGAACATTACCCCGACCCTACTACCGACGAACCGGGATGGGTGGTGGTAAACCTGGTTCCCGTTGAGAAATTTCCCGGTACCGTTACGCTCGCACAGATCAAAAAGGATGAACTTTTGAAACAAATGGACCTGGTTCGCCTGTCCAGACTGTCGGTCGTGCCGGTGAAACGCGAAGAATTCGACCATATCGTTGCTTTGGCACATGACAAAAAATAAGCGATCCCTTTCGGGGCTGATCCTGCCGTTACTCTTCCTGGGCATGCTGAGCACGCAGCTGGCGGCCCAGGGAGTGAAGCGGATCGAACTGCCATTATCGGGCAACACGGCTTACCAGGCGGTTCCGCTCGGTAAACAAGGCGTGCTGCTGATCTCCAAGCCCGATAAGGGCACATTCAATGTCCAGAAGTTCGATACAAACCTCGAACGGGTATGGTCTATCGACGGCCCGGTCGAGTCCAACCTCGATTACATCACTTATTCTTACGACGGCCAGGCCGTTTTCCTGCTTTTCAGCAAGTACCGCAGCTCATTGTACCAGATTGTGAAGGTCAATGTCGGGCCGGGGTTTGTGGAAACCTTTACGATGAATACCGTCGACCGCTTCGAGATCACGGATTTCAAAACGCTGGGCTATTCGGTTTTCATGGCCGGAATGGTGCGCAACGAGCCGGTATTGATCCACACGCAGCTCACAACGCAGCAGACGAGGGTGTTACCGTCGGCCATTAAAGGTTCCAATGCCATTCAGACCGTGGAAGTGGATACGGCGCAGCACTTGGTGAATGTGTGCTTTGCCGTAAAAAAAGGCCGCCAGACCAAAATCGTGGCGCGCTCCTACGAAGAAACCGGCGAGCTGTATACCCAGGTGACCGTAGACCCGGAAGACGATTTTTCACTCCTCAGCGGCCGCTTGCAGGTGCTGAACGACTCGGTACGGATGGTAATCGGCACATACGGTTACCGCAATATGCAGAGTAACAGCATGGCCGCATCACAGGGCTTGTATATCAGCAAGATAGTTGGCAATGAAACGGTCTTCACCAAATACCACAGCTTTACCGATTTCAAAAACTTCTTCAATTTCATGAGCGAGCGCCAGCAGGAGAAGATGGAAAAACGCATTCGCAAGAAAAAGGAAAGCGGCGACGACCTGAAACTGAACTACCGGCTGCTGGTACATGATATTGTGCCGAAAGCGTCCAACTTCCTGCTCGTGGCCGAAGTTTTCTATCCCGAATACCGCTACCAGAACCCGAGTATGATGGGTGGTTTCGGCTACGGTTACGGCGGCTATGGCTATCCTTTCGGAATGGGCTTATACAACCCCTATCTTTGGAACCCGATGTACGGCGGCCGCGGCTATAACCAGCAGGTTTTTGACGGCTTTACGTATACCCATGCCGTCGTGGCGGATGTCGACCGGAACGGCAATCTGCTTTGGGACAACAGCATTAGTTTCGATAACGTCAAAAGCATGGAGTTGAAGGAAAAGATCAAAGTGCAATCTTTCAACAACGGCAATTCCAAGTTGATTTACAGCCACAACGGTGCCATCCGCAGCAAAATCATCAAAGGCGACCAGGTGATCGACAGCGACCGCGTGATCCCGAACGATACCTACGTGGAAGGCGACAAAGTCCGCAAAACCAGCACCGACGACATCGATTACTGGTATGATAACTTCTACCTGGCCTGGGGCGAACAGCGCATTGTGAACGCAGCCGGCGACCCCAACACGCGGGGGAGACGGAATGTGTTTTATTTGAATAAGATTTCTTA
The DNA here is from genome assembly GCF_000382205.1 of Dyadobacter beijingensis DSM 21582. Lineage (GTDB taxonomy): Bacteria > Bacteroidota > Bacteroidia > Cytophagales > Spirosomataceae > Dyadobacter > Dyadobacter beijingensis. Next base: position 835,904 of record NZ_KB907788.1, on the reverse strand, counting down.
CTGACCACCGACCGCTGACGGCCGACCGCCGATTTCATTAAGATTGTAGAAATAAACGTAACAATACACCAATCGGCCGTCAGCGATCACCGGTCAGCCGTCGGCGGTCGGCGGCCAGCGGTCAAAATTTAAACCAACAAAAACCTTGATACTACTTTCACCCGACCAACATACCGACTACCAACTGATCGACAGCGGCGGATTCGAGAAACTCGAACGATTCGGACCGTATGTTCTTTCGCGTCCCGAGCCGCAGGCGATCTGGGACAAATCACTTTCCGAGGCCGAATGGGACAAGCGTTCCAATGCGGTTTTCAAAAAAGACAAAAACTCGCAGGAAAAAGGGCAATGGATCACCAAAGGCGACATGCCCGATAAATGGGTGTTCCAGTACCGGACCAAAGAGCTGCATTTGCGCACCAAGCTCGCATTGTCTTCCTTCAAGCATGTGGGCGTTTTTCCCGAGCAGGCTACCAACTGGGATTTCATCACACGGACATTGAAACAAATGCCGGAGGAAAAACCCTCGGTGCTGAACCTGTTTGCTTACACGGGTATTGCGTCGCTGGCGGCGAAGGCTTCCGGCGCGGATGTGACGCACGTCGATTCGGTGAAACAGGTGATCAGCTGGTCGCGGGAGAATATGGAGCTGAGCGGGCTCAGCAATATCCGCTGGGTGGTAGAAGACGCGTTGAAATTCGTGCAGCGTGAGGTGCGCCGCGGTAACAAATACAATGGCCTCATCCTGGATCCTCCCGCCTACGGCCGCGGGCCCGATGGCGAAAAATGGCTGCTGGAAGAGAGCTTGAATGAACTTCTGAGGCTATGCGCGCAGTTGTTAAAGGAGGAAAACTTCTTTTTTATCATCAACCTGTACTCCCTCGGTTTCTCGGCGCTGATCGTCGAAAACCTGATCAAGGCGCATTTCGGAACAGAGGTCAAGCATGAGTTCGGCGAATTGTACATTCCCGATTCATTTGGCAAAAAACTTCCGCTAGGCGTGTTTTCGCGTTTTTCAGACCAGAATGTGTAGCGGCGAATGAAGTCTGACAACCTGAAATATGTATCATTAGCATTACTCCTGGCATTAGGCGGATCGGAACAGTCGTGCCAGAGCGACGCCCGCACGTCCACACGCATTCCGCCCGTGATCAAAAAAGGCAAGGCCGAATGGCAGAACGACGCATTGCTGTCGCTCACCGAGCTGATCAACCGCGGGATCGATTCCGATGTGAATTATTTCAAAAGGGCGCGCATTTACTTTGATCGCGAGCAATATTCCGAAGCGCTGGACGACATTAACGAGTCGATTTACGAGCAGGATAATGTGAGTGAGTATTTCCTTCTGCGCGGTAAGATTAACCGCGAGCTGAATAAAATCGACAATGCACTGGAAGACGCCCAGCGCGCCGAGGCATTGCAGCAGAGCAGTCCGGAACTGTACGTGCTGCTGGCCGACATCCTGCAAGCGAAGAACCGTTTCGGCGAAGCAGCCGGCTATCTGAACCAGGCATTGAAAATGGCTCCCTACGACGGATCGGCCTATTATGTAAAGGGCGTTCTGCAAGCACGCCAGGGCGATTCGCTGGCCAGCTTATCGAGCCTGAATTACGCGATGAATGTCAATCCCAGGCTGCTGCGGGCTTATGAGCAGGGTACGCTTATTAATTTAAAACTAAAAAATACCGCGGAAGCGCTGGCGATCAACGAGCGGGCGCTGAAACGTTTCCCCGAACGCGCGAGCCTGTTTTTCGGCCGGGGCGAAATCCTGAATGCATTGGCCAAGCCCGATACCGCATTGATCTATTATCAAAAAGCAGTCGCCATTCAGCCCGATTACGACGAGGCATTGAACCAGCTCGCGACCGTGGCAATAGGCCTGCGCAATTACCCGGCCGCCATTCCCGCATTGAAGGTGCTTTTACGAAAGAAACCGCAGTCGAAGGAGATCAACAATATGCTGGGTTACGCCTACGAAAAAAGCGGCGAGCTCGACATTGCGAAGACCTATTATACGACCGCCCTCACCATCGCTCCGGGCGATCAGGACGCGCGCTACGGAATGTACCGCATCCGCAAAATCGAGTCGGAAGGGCTTTATCCCTCCTACTATCCCGAGGGCGAGGCCGACCAGGGCTACAAACTGCTGGACACTGCGCGGGTTAAAATCAATATTATCCAGCCGCGTGGTACTACAAATATCCGTGTAGACTCATCGCGCAAAGCTAAAATTGAATAGCTTTGTGCTTTGCGGCTTACCGCATTGCCATTGAACCATAGTCACAGAATTATTTTTTGAATGAAAGACGAGTCTCAAGTAAAAATTACCCTGCCCGATGGTAGCGAACGTTTTTACCCAAAAGGGGTAACCGCTCTCGAAATCGCGCTCAGTATCAGTGAAGGGCTTGCACGGAATGTGATAGCCGCCAAAGTGAACAACGAGGTCTGGGACCCTACGCGCCAGATCACGGAGGATTCCCTGGTAAAGCTGCTGACGTGGAATGACGAGGATGGTAAAGCTACGTTCTGGCACTCATCGGCCCACTTGCTGGCCGAGGCATTGGAAGCGCTCTATCCCGGAATCAAATTCGGTACGGGACCTTCCATCGAAAAGGGTTTTTACTATGATGTTGACCTCGGCGGACAGAGCATTTCGCAGGAAGATTTTCCGAAAATCGAAGCGAAAATGCTGGAACTGGCGCGCCAGAAAAACGAATATATCCGCAAGCCGATCAGCAAGGCTGAAGCCATCGACTATTTTACCAAAAAAGGAGACGAATACAAGCTGGAACTGATCGACGGGTTGGAAGACGGCTCCATTACATTGTACGAGCAAGGCGGTTTCACCGACCTTTGCCGCGGGCCGCATATCCCGAATACCGGTTTCATCAAAGCCGCCAAACTGACCAACATTGCGGGCGCATACTGGCGTAACAAGCAGGAAAACAAGATGTTGACCCGCATTTACGGCATTACTTTTCCAAAAGCGAAAGAGCTGGAAGAGTACGTGACCCTGATGGAGGAAGCTAAAAAGCGCGACCACCGCCGCCTCGGCAAGGAGTTGGAGCTTTTCGCATTCTCGGAAAAGGTAGGGCAAGGTTTGCCGCTGTGGCTGCCGAAAGGCGCGATGCTGCGCGAGCGCTTGCAGGCATTCCTGAGCAAGGCGCAGTCGCGCGCGGGTTACACGCCCGTGATCACCCCGCATATCGGCAGCAAGGATTTGTATGTGACTTCGGGGCATTGGGACAAATATGGCAAGGACTCCTTCCAGCCCATTAAAACCCCCAACCTCGGCGAGGAGTACCTGCTCAAACCGATGAACTGCCCGCACCACTGCGAGATTTACAAAACCTCTCCCCGCTCCTACAAAGACCTGCCTTTGCGGTTCTCGGAGTTTGGAACCGTATACCGTTACGAGCAGAGCGGCGAGCTGCACGGGCTCACGCGTGTACGCGGGTTCACACAGGATGATGCGCACATTTTCTGCCGTCCCGATCAGGTGAAGGAGGAGTTTATCCGCGTGATCGACCTCGTGTTGTATGTGTTCAAATCCCTCGGATTCGACGATTACAGCGCCCAGATCTCATTGCGCGACCCGAATAACAAGGAGAAATACATTGGCAAGGACGAAGATTGGGAGAAAGCGGAAAGCGCGATCATCGAAGCGGCCGCTGAGCGTGGCCTGAGCACCGTAACCGAGTTAGGCGAAGCCGCATTCTACGGTCCGAAGCTCGATTTCATGGTGCGCGACGCATTGGGACGCAAATGGCAGCTCGGTACCATCCAGGTGGATTACCAGCTTCCGCAGCGTTTCCAGCTGGAATATACCGGCTCCGACAACCAGAAACACCGCCCGGTAATGATCCACCGCGCGCCATTCGGTTCGATGGAACGGTTCACGGCGATCCTGATCGAAAACACCGCCGGCCAGTTCCCGCTGTGGCTTTCACCGGACCAGATCGCTATTCTGCCGATTTCGGAGAAGTTTGCCGATTACGCGGAGGACGTGTTCTTCCAGTTGCAGGATCATGACATCCGCGGCTTTGTCGACCACCGCGACGAGAAGATAGGCCGCAAAATCCGCGACGCGGAAGTGACCAAAGTACCTTTCATGCTTATCGTGGGCGAGAAAGAGGCTGCGGAAGGCAAGCTTTCGGTACGCCGCAAAGGCGAGGGCGACCTTGGAATTATGACGATTGAAGAGTTCACTGCCTTTTTCAAAAAGGAAGCCGCCATTGCTTGATGTTTTTGTAAGATTTTAGTATTATTCCAGCAATAAGGCACTATTTTTGTGGAGCTAGTGTTAATTTTTTCGATTTCCACCAAAACAAAAAAACACCAATACGAATTATATGGCATTACGACCCCCTAGTGGACGGATGAGGATTCCCGAAGAACCTTACAAAATTAACGAACGAATTACAGCAAAAGAAGTGCGGTTGGTCGGCGAAAACATTGAGCCGGGCATCGTAGATATCAATACCGCCCGCGCGATGGCAAAGGCACAAGGGCTTGATCTCGTTGAGATTGCGCCAACGGCAGTTCCGCCGGTCTGCAAAGTGGTTGACTATTCGAAGTTCAAATACGAGCAGAAAAAGAAACAAAAGGAAATTAAGGCAAAAGCCCAGAAGGTGGTGATCAAGGAAATCCGTTTCGGCCCGAACACGGACGACCACGACTTCGATTTCAAGTTGAAACATGCCACCAACTTCCTCAAAGAAGGCTCGAAAGTAAAAGCATACGTGCATTTCGTAGGACGTACGATCGTCTTCAAAGAGCGCGGTGTGAACCTTTTGAACAAGTTTTCAGAAGCATTGTCGGAATTCGGCAAGCTGGAAATGGAGCCGAAGCTGGAAGGAAAACGGATGACGATCATCCTGGCGCCTACCCCTTCGAAAACCAGCAAATAAAACGCCGGTATCCGGAGCACCGGACCGCGGCTAATGCATACGAAATCGTGTTTCTGACTTCCGTCAGGAGCACGATTTTATTTTTATGTAAAATTTCGCTAATTTTGCGCGCTGTTTTATATTTTATCAACTATTAGTTTTTTGAATCATGCCTAAAATGAAAACCAACTCTGGTGCTAAAAAGCGTTTCGCGCTGACTGGCACTGGAAAAATCAAACGTAAGCACGCTTTCCACAGCCACATCCTGACCAAAAAATCAAACAAGCGCAAGCGTGGTTTGGTGAAGACTGGTCTGATCGATGAGTCTAACGAAAAGCAAGTATTGGCAATGCTTCGGAAATAATCCGTAAAAGCCAATTCAGAAATTAAATTCTGGTTTTTTGTTCAACCCGATAAAAGGCATTAAAGTCTCAGCAGAGCGCCGATTATCAAAAACAGTTTAAATTATGCCACGTTCGGTAAATCACGTAGCGTCACGTGCAAGACGCAAAAAAGTTTTAAAACTCGCGAAAGGCTATTTCGGCCGTCGCAAAAATGTATGGACCGTTGCCAAGAACGCCGTTGAGCGCGGTTTGGCTTACGCATACGAAGGCCGTAAACAGAAGAAACGTAACTTCCGCGCATTGTGGATCCAGCGTATCAACGCAGGTACCCGTCAACACGGATTGTCTTATTCTGCTTTCATCGGCAAACTTAATGCAAAAGGCATCGAGCTGAACAGGAAAGTACTCGCGGACCTCGCGATGAACCATCCCGACGCATTCAAAGCGATCGTTGATCAGGTAAAATAAAACAGCATCCCGCCCGAGTGGCGGGATTTTTTTTGCATAAAATTTGGATATTGCAGGCGACAATCAGTCGGCGTACCTCAAAACCAAATAACAATGCTGGAACAACTCTTCGACCTAGTACAACAAAATTCCCAACAGGCAGTCGTAAACAATCCCGCTGTGCCCAATGAGCACAACGAGGAGGTGATCAACACCCTGGCCGGTTCTATTACCGGAGGCTTGCAGGAGCAGGTACAAAGCGGCAACATCAACGGACTGCTCGGCCTCTTCGGCGGTGAAAGCGGTACTTCGGCCGCATCCCTCATGAACAATCCTATCGTAGCGTCCATCGCCACCAATGCAATCGGCGCCATTGTTCAGAAGTTCGGATTGAACAGCCAGGTAGCAGGTAATATCGTCAATTCTGTACTCCCGGGCGTATTGGGCGCGGTAATCGGCCAGTTGAACGGACAGGGAGGTGGAGGCGTTCAGGGAGGCGGCTTCGATATCGGCTCGCTCATCAAAATGGGCGGCGGACTTTTCGGCGGCGGTAACAGCACCGGCGGCAAAGATTCATCCGGCGGCATCGACCTCGGTGGTATGCTGGGCGGCCTGTTCGGGGGAAAGTAATTGCAAAGAATAATCACAGGATAAAACCAGGGCTTCAAAACGATAGTACATTTGTAAAAACTGATGTACTATTTAAGAAGCCCTTTTTCCTTTATAACTCGCCTTAACCATGGACTCCAGAAGAGAATTTATCCGGAAAGCCACCATGCTCACAGGAGCAGCCGGATTGTTCAGCACCCTACCCGCTTCCATCCAGAAAGCATTGGCCATTAATCCACCGAAAGGTACCACCTGGCAGGACGCAGAACACGTGGTGATACTGATGCAGGAAAACCGCTCGTTCGACCATTCGTACGGAACCCTGCGCGGCGTGCGCGGTTTCAACGACCCGCGAGCCATTACCCTGCCGAACAACAACCTCGTTTGGCTCCAAACCAATGCATTCGGCGAAACCTACGTGCCATTCCGCCTGAATATCAGGGAATCCAAAGCCACATGGATGGGCTCGCTCCCGCATTCGTGGCCGAACCAGGTCGACGCGCGCAATGAAGGCAAATATGATAAGTGGCTCATTGCCAAGCAGCCAGGCAACAAGGAGTACGCGAAAATGCCTTTAACGCAAGGCTATTACAACCGCGAGGACATTCCGTTCTACTATGCGATGGCCGACGCATTCACAGTCTGCGATCAGAATTTTTGCTCCTCGCTCACGGGTACGACGCCCAACCGCCTGTACCTCTGGACCGGCACCGTGCGCGAGAACACCGACCCCGACAAGCACTACGCAAACGTCCGCAACGAAAACGTGACCGACGACCGCGAGGCGTCCTGGACAACGTTCCCCGAACGGCTCGAAGACCATGGTATTTCCTGGAAAATTTACCAGAACGAGCTGAGCATCAATACCGGATTCACCGGTGAGGAGGACTCCTGGCTTGCCAACTTTACTGATAACCCTATTGAATGGTTTACGCAATACAATATCCGCTATCACACGGGTTACCAGCGCTATCTCAAAGAACGCCAGCAAATGCTGCCGAAAGAGATCGAAGAAGCGCAGGCGAAGCTGAAAACGCTCTCCGGCAAGGAAGCCAACGATCTTGAAAAAGTACTGAAAGAAAAGCGTGCATTGCTGAAACTGGCCAATGAAGAACTGATCCGTTGGAGCCCGGAAAGGTTCGAAAAACTCTCGCAAAGAGAAAAAAACATCCACCATAAGGCATTCACTATCAATAAGAACGACCCGGATTACAGAAACGTCACGACGGTAAAATACCAGGACGGCGATATCGAGCACGAAGCGAAAGCGCCTATGGGCGACATCCTGCATCAGTTCCGTTCCGACGTTAAAAGCGGCGCACTACCGACCGTCTCCTGGCTTGTAGCGCCGGAAAACTTCTCCGATCACCCCGGCGCGCCGTGGTATGGTGCCTGGTACGTTTCGGAAGCGATCGACATCCTGACGGCTAATCCCGAGGTTTGGAAAAAGACGATTTTTATCCTCTGCTATGATGAAAACGACGGCTATTTCGATCACGTACCGCCGTTCGTCGTGCCCAATCCTTACAAAGAAGACACCGGCGCCGTTTCTGCGGGCATTGATTGCAAGACCGAGTTCGTGACTTTGGAGCAGGATATGCGCAAGAAAAAGAAGGAAGAAAGCCGCGAAAGCCCGATAGGGCTGGGCTACCGGGTGCCGCTGATCGTCGCGTCGCCCTGGAACCGGGGCGGTAACGTGTGCTCGGAGGTATTCGACCATACGTCTATCCTGCAATTCCTGGAAAAATTTGTGAGCCTGAAATCCGGCAAACCGGTGAAGGAGACGAATATCACGGAATGGCGGCGCACGATTTGCGGCGACCTCACGTCCACATTTACTCCTTACGACGGACAGGAAATCAAGCTGCCGACATTCCTCGAACGCGAGGAATTTATGGAAAGCATTTTCAATGCAAAGTTTAAAAAGCTTCCGAACGGCTATAAGGCATTGTCGAAAAGCGAGATCGAAGAGGTGAACCAAAATCCGCTCGGCTCCCCTATTCTGCCAAACCAGGAGAAAGGGACGCGCCCGGCCTGTCCTATTCCGTACGAATTGTTCGCCGACGGGGCCGTAAATCCTGCCAAAAATACATTCGAAATAAAGCTTGAAGCCAGAAATGTCATATTCCGCGACAGGTCTGCCGGCGCGCCATTCATCATTTATGCTGTTGGAAAGTATAAAAATGAGATTTCCAAAGTTTGGAACTACGCCGTAAAAGCAGGCGACGCCATTAATTGCTCCTTTAATATAGCCGATTTCGAAGGTGGAAAATTCCATTTGAGGGTGTATGGACCAAATGGATTTTTCCGCGAATATGCCGGCACCAAAACACATACCAACGTGGCATTCAAAACCAGGCTGGAACTGGACAGGAGCAAAAAGCCGACTGGTAATATTCAGGTCGATTTGCAGAACAACAGTACTTCAAGCGAACGCAAAATTTCCCTTCAAGATAATGCATATGGTGCTGTAAATCAATCGATAAAGCTACCCAAAGCTGCGGGCGCCGTGAAGAAGGGAAACGTACTTACCGTGAACACGTCCAAAAGCGCCAACTGGTACGACTTCTCGATCGTCGTCGACGGCGAGCCCGACCTCATCATCCGCCAGGCCGGCCACGTCGAAACCGGCCGGATCACCGAAAGCGATCCGCTGATGGGACAAATGCTGAGCTGAAAGTCTATCCCGAAGTCAGGCCGCAACCCGGCCTGACACTTTGTCACTCCCATTTTAAGTCCGGGTTTCTGGTACGGGGTTTTTAGTAAAACTCCCAGTGACCGTCGAAAACAGCGCTGCGGCGCACGGCGGTCCGGGAATCCAGAATCAAATCATACTTAACTTATAAATTAGAAAATGGGAAAAATTATTGGCATAGACTTAGGAACAACGAACTCCTGCGTGGCTGTCATGGAGGGTAACGAGCCGGTTGTAATAGCCAACAGCGAAGGTGCCCGCACTACTCCGTCTGTGGTTGCATTCATGGATAACGGTGAACGCAAAATCGGAGCACCGGCCAAACGTCAGGCGATTACCAATCCCAAGCATACTATTAGCTCCATCAAGCGATTCATGGGTAAAAAATACGATGACACAACCTCTGAAATGAAGACGGTTGCGTACAGCGTAGAGAAAGGCCCTAACAATACTCCGCGCATTCCGATCGGTGACCGCCTTTACACACCACAGGAAGTTTCTGCATTCATTCTTCAAAAAATGAGACAAACTGCGGAAGACTATCTGGGTCAGGAAGTTACCGAAGCGGTGATCACCGTTCCTGCATACTTCAATGATGCGGAACGTCAGGCAACGAAAGAAGCTGGTCAGATTGCCGGCCTCGATGTAAAACGGATCATCAACGAACCTACTGCGGCTGCCCTGGCTTATGGTCTGGACAAACAGCACCAGGATATGAAAATTGCCGTGTTCGACTTGGGTGGTGGTACATTCGACGTATCTATCCTTGAACTGGGTGACGGTGTGTTTGAAGTGAAATCAACCGACGGTGATACCCACCTGGGTGGTGACGACTTCGACCAGGTGATCATCAACTGGCTGGCCGACGAATTCCAGAAAGACGAGGGCGTCGACCTGAAAAAAGATCCGATGGCATTGCAGCGTTTGAAAGAAGCTGCTGAAAAAGCAAAAGTTGAATTGTCGAGCTCGACTCAGACTGAAATCAACCTGCCATATATCTTCCCGGTTGATGGTATTCCCAAACACCTTGTTCGCACTTTGACCCGCGCAAAATTCGAGCAGCTGGCAGACACATTGTTCCAACGTATGATGGAGCCTTGCAAGAGAGCGATGAAAAATGCGGGGTATTCCAACAGCGACATCAATGAGGTGATCCTCGTAGGTGGCTCGACCCGTATTCCTCGCGTGCAGGAAGAAGTAGAGAAGTTCTTTGGTAAAAAGCCTTCTAAAAACGTCAACCCTGATGAAGCGGTGGCCGTTGGTGCTGCAATCCAGGGTGGTGTGTTGACCGGTGAAGTGAAAGACGTGCTTCTTTTGGACGTGATTCCTTTGTCGCTTGGTATCGAAACATTGGGTGGCGTATTCACCAAATTGATCGAAGCGAACACAACCATTCCTTCGAAGAAAACTGAAACGTTCTCAACAGCCGCTGATAATCAGCCATCTGTGGAAATCCACGTGCTGCAAGGCGAGCGTCCGCAAGCTTCGAACAACCGTACCCTTGGTCGTTTCCACTTGTCTGACATTCCACCGGCACAACGCGGTGTACCTCAGATCGAAGTGACATTCGACGTGGATGCGAACGGTATCCTGCACGTTTCCGCGAAAGATAAAGGTACCGGCAAAGAGCAGAAGATCCGTATCGAAGCTTCCAGCGGTTTGACCGACGCCGAAATCAACAGAATGCGTGAAGAAGCAAAAGCGAACGAAGCGGCCGATAAAGCAGAACGTGAGAAAATCGAAAAAATCAACGGAGCTGACAGCCTGATCTTCTCAACCGAGAAACAGCTGAAAGAATATGGCGACAAACTTTCTGACAGCAACAAATCCAACATCGAAGGTGCGCTGGCAGAATTAAAAACCGCTCACCAGTCACAGGATCTCGCCGCGATCGACGCTGCTTCCGAAAAACTGAATGCCGCATGGCAAGCTTCCGCTCAGGAAATGTACGCGCAAGGTGGTGAAGGCCAACCAGGCGCAGGCGATCCGACCGGAAACCCTGGCGCAGGAGCCGGCAACAGTGGTTCGACAGACGACGTGACGGACGTCAACTTCGAAGAGGTAAAATAAGAATGAGATTAGAAAAAATCCCCGTCCGTTAATCAGATGGGGATTTTTTTTACCCGCAGTGTTACAATTTGGGGTTTTACTGCGTATATAAAAGTAAGAAACAAGCCGCCAATCCGCTGGCATTGATTTTTTTCAAAACCGAGTACAATCATCATCAATCTAATCAACCATCAACAAAAAATCATCTCCTATGGACGCAAGAATCGCATTACCAGAATTGATGTACCTTTCTCCTACCACCCGCGAAAAAGCGGTCGCCATCGCGCAGGAATTATTGAGATCCACCAATATCTCCCCACGCGAGGCAGTTTCCAAAGCAATTCTGATTGCGAAAAACTGGGCGGTTAAAAATGTGAACCGCCGTGTTTGGAAAAAATTGAAATCCGTCGAAAAAGAAATGATATGATCGAACTGAAATTCAAAGATCAGGTTGTCATTGTGACTGGATCAAGCTCCGGGATTGGTAAAGCTTGCGCCGTGCATTTTGGTAACAACGGTGCGCATGTGGTCGTCAATTACAGCTCCAATGCGGAAGCAGGCCAGCAGGTGGTTGACGAAATCAAAGCCAACGGTGGAAGTGCCATTCTCGTGAAAGCGGATGTGAGCAAGGAGGAAGATGTAAAAGCGCTGTTCGCTGAAACGGTCAACCAATTCGGGCGCGTTGATGTGCTCGTAAGTAATGCGGGCCTGCAACAGGATGCGTCGTTCCTGGAAATGACTTTGGCGCAATGGCAGAAAGTGATCGATATCAATCTCACCGGCCAATTCCTCACTTGTCGCGAAGCAGCAAAACAATTTATTGCTCAAAACCAGTCGGGTACAGAAGTATCACACAGCGAGCTGGCGATCGGGAAGATCGTTCTGATGAGTTCGGTGCATGATGTGATCCCCTGGGCCGGCCATGTGAACTACGCGGCATCGAAGGGTGGCGTGATGATGTTCATGAAATCCATATCTCAGGAGCTTGCGCCGCACAAAATCCGGGTGAATTCAGTAAGCCCTGGTGCTATCAAAACGCCGATCAACAAAGAAGTTTGGTCCGACCCTGATAAATACCAAAGCCTGCTTCACCTGATTCCCTATAAGCGGATCGGTACGGCGCAGGATGTGGCAAAAGCTGTCGCCTGGCTCGCATCAGACGATTCCGATTATGTCAACGGCGAAACGCTATACATCGATGGCGGCATGACGTTATACCCCGAATTTGCCGATAATGGGTAAGGGTTTTAGGGAATAGGCTTTAAGCAGTAGGCTGTGAGCATTTAAATATTAAAGGCTGGATGTGAGCGTGTTATCGCTTGACATCCAGCCTTTTTTGCTTACAGCTTAAAGCCCTATTGCTCCACAAACTCCCCTTTTTCCACCGACCAGTCGTTTCCGAAGAAACCGGACATTTTCACTTCTTTGATCCCGTTCTTCAGCATATCTGCCGAGAAGATCATCAAATCAGGAAATCCACTGCCGCCGCTGAAATACTGGTTGGCATTTGCCGCCTGGAAACCAAGCTTACCCGTTCCCGAAATCACTGTAACGGAGGCAGTTTTGCTATCTGACCTTGGATAGATGAAATAGGTTGCCAGGTCATTGCCGGCATACTGCTTCCCGCCTACGTCGATCTTGCCATTGGTAACGGTTACCGGGCAGTTTTTCAAAACCTTATCCCAAGCCAGGTTGGTAGTTTTGTTACCGTAAAGAATCACACCGCGATCCTTAAACTGTTGAGGATCAAAGTCTTTGTCAGCCACAATGTCCACAGCGCCATTTCCCCGGTAGTACCACGATTCCGCATCGAAGGTCGCCTTTTCAAATGCCCACGCTTTCTCATCGGCCGTTCCGCCTGTCGCGTACACATACACCATCCGGTTTCGAAACGCGTCTTTCAAAGTTCCGCTGCGGCTTGCATTCTTTTCCGTAGCAGCCGGTGCGCCAGCCATTTTCCAGCTTCCGTCCTTTTTCAAGTAGATGGTTTCGCCTCCCTTCACTTCATACTCAACCGGCGTCTGACCGTCGAGGATAATTTTCAGATTCGAACCCGGCGCAAATGCGGCGAGATCCAGGGAAAGCAGCGCAACGTTCTCGGTAGTACCATCAATGCGCAGGTCTTTTTTGCTGCTAGTTAATTTTATCTGACTGTATTTCAAAGCATTAACCTGCTGATGCACACCTGCCCAGCGCATGGTGGAAGAAATACCGGGGTTCGCCGTCTTGAAATCGATCGAAGTCACCGTCGTGTCTTGCGGGATGAAATGCCAGTTGAAGAAGCTAAATATCGGAGGCCAGTCCACGCTGATATCACCATACCAATGCTCGCCGCCAATGTGTTCGTAGTAGCTGAAATCGCGGTGAAACTTGCCGAGAATGTCGCGCATCTGCCGCGCATACGTAACTGGCACCGTCCTGTCGGCGTCCCCGTGCGCGACGTACACGCCGAGGCTCTTGTAGTTGGACGTCAATGCCAACACGTTACTTGGATTGCTGGCCCTCAGCAACATAGCCTCGACGGGCGAGCCGGCGCTGTCAGGAATTACACCATCGTGAGAGCCGTAGGCCGCCAGGGTCGGGTAGCCGGCAGACGGCGCGATCGCCGCCCATTTCTCCGGATAAGTAGCACCGAGGAACCAGGTTCCGTGTCCGCCCATAGAATGGCCGGTCAGATATATACGCGTCGGGTCGGGATTGTACTGCTTTTTGGCAATGCTCAACACTTCCAATGCGTCCATCCTGCCCCAGTCCTCCCAGTTGAACCCACGCGGACGACGGTTGGTAGGCGCCACAAGTACACCCCAGTCTTTCGGCTTATACGCTCTTGCCTGGCTAATAGCCTGAACCTCAGCACCGTGAACGGAGAAAAACAATGCAGGCCTTTCAGTAGAGTTGCCCTTGATTTGCGGAGAAACCGCATAATATTGCACACTGCCGTCCAGCTCGCTCACGAATGTGCGGCTATATTGCTTACCGGCTTCAACGGACTGAATGGCGATCTTCGCCTGGTCAGTCGCCTTGCCATTTTGGAGCAGGTTGATCACCACCTCGTTCTTTCCCGTTCCGGTAACGCCGCTGCCGTCGACCAGCACGCCCACCTTACGGAACGACATCGCGGGTATGGAAGGCAGTTTTGTAACAATCTCTTTTCCAGCAACAATCGTTTTCATTTCGAGACCCGTCAACGCCTTTTTCGTCGTATTCGACACGACGATGCCCGTCCACAACGAATCATTTTTAAAACCCGGCACTACATCAGATATGGTAAGGTCCTCTGTATTAATGGAAACCGGCTTGGTCGGAAATGCAAGATTGGCCGTAATGCCGCCGAAACGACCGAAGCGCGCCACCCGCGCGTAGATTTCATTTTTACCCTTTTTCAGCAAAACCGGCAAATGCATCCAGCCATAGCGGTACATGTCGCCGCCCCGCGGTACCCCGTTCAGGAAAATCATGTCCTGACCGGTAATCGTAAGAATTGCCGCTTGTTCTTTGGGAGAGTCGTAGGTCAGGTAAACGTAACCATTCGAAAATGCATCACCCCGGAAGCGGTACGTCGAATCGGCTTTTACTTTTTTCCATTTAACTTCACCTGCCTTTACATCAGCCAGCAGTACGCTGCCTTCCTGCGGTTTAAGTGTACCTTTGTAAAGTTGATAAGCAAGCTGGTCTGTGTACAAAGCTTCGCGGCCATACTGGTGACAGGGCCCTACCGCCAAACCTTCCTCGAAGTGGTACACCGACTGCGCCTGGTTTTGGGATAAAACAAATAGTAATGAGAGTGTTGCAAAAATCCTTTTCATTGAGACAGGTTTAGTGATTTTGTTAAAAACTAAACTTAATAAAAAATATTAATAATAATGCCTGGGATTTTTAATTTACTCAAAATTTGTCAAAATAGGCCCTCATGGGGCGCAAATGCCCCTCTTAAGGCGGACATCAAATCAAAAATCAAAAAACTGGTCGTAACTTTCGGCTTAGTCCAACACAAATTCTATCTTAAAAATGTTACAATCCACAATCCAATTTATTGCTCAACGTCAGTGGCTTATATGGCTTTGGAGTTTTCTTATCTTGGTTGCGTGCACATGGCCGGGTAAAGATATACCCGCAGCACCCGTCGTAGGTTTTGATAAATTTGTCCACTCGGGACTCTTTACAGTATGGGCGATTCTCGCGCTGATTATTTACCCTGAAAAAAGCCGGTTGGTGGTAGGATTGGGAATGGCTTACGGGCTGGGGCTGGAATTTTACCAACAGCTTCTGCCATTTGACCGCACTTTTGACTGGTGGGACGCCGTGGCAGATGCTGTTGGTGTTTTAATCGGGTATGCTTTTACCAAACTGGTGCTGAAAAATTAGCGCCAGCGTTTGTATTGGTTAATCAATCCGTTGGTTGAACTGTCGTGGTTGGTAACCGGCCAGTCGTTTTGCAGCTCGGGATAAATCTTGTTGGCCAGCTGCTTGCCGAGCTCGACGCCCCATTGGTCGAAGCTGTAAATATTCCAGATAATACCCTGCACAAAAATCTTGTGTTCGTACATGGCGATCAGGCTGCCCAGGACTTTCGGGGTGATCTTCTTCACGAGGATCGAGTTGGTCGGGCGGTTACCGGAGAAAACTTTGAACGGCGCAATCTGTTCGATCTCCGCATCGCTCTTGCCCGCTGCCTTCAATTCGGCACGCACCTCTTCGTCGGTCTTGCCGTTCATAAGCGCTTCGGTTTGCGCGAAGAAGTTGGATAGCAACATTTTGTGGTGATCGCCCAGCGGGTTGTGGCTCACGGCCGGCGCAATAAAATCACATGGGATGAGCTTCGTGCCCTGGTGGATCAGCTGGTAAAATGCATGCTGCCCATTGGTACCCGGCTCGCCCCAGATCACCGGACCGGTCTGGTAACCTACCGGCTTGCCGTCGCGGCCGGTGCTTTTTCCATTACTCTCCATATCTCCCTGCTGGAAGTACGCCGCGAAACGGTGCATGTATTGGTCGTAAGGAAGGATGGCCTGCGTTTGCGCGTCGAAGAAATCGTTGTACCAAATGCCGATCAACGCGAGGATCACCGGAATGTTGCGTTCCAGCTTGGTGGTGCGGAAATGCTTGTCCATCTCGTGCGCACCCGCGAGCAGCTGCTCGAAATTCTGAAAGCCCACATAGCAAGCGATCGACAAACCGATGGCCGACCACAGCGAGTAGCGACCTCCTACCCAATCCCAGAAACCGAACATATTTTCCGGATCGATCCCGAATTTCTCCACTTCCGTCCGGTTGGTCGAAATCGCTACGAAGTGTTTCTTCACATGGTTGTCGTCCGAAGCCTTTTCCAGGAACCAGCTCCGTGCGCTGTGCGCATTGGCCATCGTTTCCTGGGTCGTGAAAGTTTTCGACGCGATCATGAACAACGTTGTCTCGGGATTGAGCGACTTCACGGTTTCCGCAATGTGGGTACCATCCACGTTCGACACGAAATGGACATTCAACCCATTCTTCGCGTAAGCCTTCAATGCCTCCGTTACCATTACCGGGCCGAGGTCGCTGCCGCCGATCCCGATATTTACGATGTCGGTAATTTCTTTCCCGGTGTATCCCTTCCAAGCACCCGACCGCACGCGGGTGGAAAAGTCCTTCATTTTTGCGAGCACCTCGTTCACATCCGGCATTACATCCTGGCCGTCCACCAGCACAGGCTCGTTGGAACGGTTACGCAAGGCAGTATGCAAAACGGCACGTCCTTCGGTCGCGTTGATTTTCTGACCGGTAAACATTGCCTCGATCGCCTCCGCCAGACCTGCCTCCTCGGCGAGCTGGACCAGGTACGAACGCGTGCGCGAGTTGATACGGTTTTTGGAATAATCCAATAATATATCCCCGAAACGAATGGAGAATTTTTTATGACGATCGGCGTCTTCCTCGAATAGGGTCTTTAAATGCTTTTGTGAAATTGTTTTGTGATGCGTTTTCAGCTTTTTATAAGCCGCCAACTGATCAAAGGGGACGTTTGATAGCATTATTTCTGGCGTTATAGTAAAAATTCAAACCTTGGAATTGCAAAAATAGGGTTTTACGGCACTTTATACGTGTTTTCCAGATTAACTCGCCTGGCAAACACCCCTGAAATATCCCACCGATTCGGCAATCCCCGCCAACGGTTCCTTCATATCTTTCTCATATTCAAGACTACATGAGCCCGTATATTTGATTTTGCGCAGCATTTTCACGAATGCAGGAATGTCGATAATTCCACGTCCCAGTTCACAGGTTTTACCCTCCTTGGTCGCTGCCGTCACATTTTTGAGGTGAATGTCGAAAATCCGCTTTCCGTATTTGCCCAAATCGGCTACCGAATCCTGGTTGTCACGTTTGTTGTGGCCCATGTCGAAGCAAAGGCCGACGCGCGGATCGAGGTCTTTTACGTGGTTGTACACCGAGGTCGCATTCGGGTATAGTTTATCCTCTGGTCCGTGGTTGTGGATTGCATACCGGATATTGTACTCTTTCACTTTTTGCTCCACGTATTTCAGGTCTTCGTGATTAGGAATGCCTACGATCAGGTCCACGCCGACCCGTTTGGCATAATCGAATGCGTTATCTATTTCCTGGTGGTTTTTCGTGTAAATCGGGCCGACGGCATAGCCGGTCACGTTTGCGTCTTTCAGCTTTTGATGAAAAGCCGTGATCTGCTCGGCAGTACTGTTATATGGCAAATGGAAATCCTTGATACACAGGTAATGAACATCCGTTTTCTTCATCATTTCGAGCGCCTCGTCGAGTTTGAAATGAACGAAACTGAAACCCGCGATGCCGAGTTTGAAAGTATCCTCTTTCTTACCCGCCACCTGGGGCGCATGGCTGGTTTCGGGAATTGAAATCATGCTGCCCGCCATCAGACCGGCGATGCCCTTCTTGACAAATGTTCTTCTGGAATTCATTCTGTTTGAATTGAGATGTATTGCTGTTTCAATAAAAGACGATGAGTCGGGAATTTACCACCTATCCCGTCATATTTTAAGTTTAACGCCAATCCGGTTGATCGCCCCGGTGAGCAAAATGACCAGCAATGAGAAGCAGGCAGATTTAACCAGCCCAATCCCTCCCGTCCGCACGGACATAGGCAGACTAATGCCGGCCAGCGTAATTACCGCATACCATATATAAGGGATCAGATAGCAGGTCAGCGTAGCAGTACCCGCCGGCTTGATCACATTCGCCCAGTTTTTGATCTTTTGTAAATCCACCAGCCAGAAAAAGAATGCAAAAGCCAGAAAGCTGATCCCCGTACAAATGCCCACCCAGGCAGGCGTCGCGCGGATTTTTGAAATGCCCCAGAAAGGCCGGGTACTGAACCCGTAAGCCAGGCAAACAACGCCTAACACCATCAATATCAGCAGGTAAGCACTACCAACCCCATTCTGGTTAGCCCGGTTTCTGTATACCACTGAGGCTACCACACCGCCCATGACAAATGCCGGCATCGACCCGCTACCGACAATCCAGACGTAATGCTTCACCGGATCGAGTAAGTCCAGCACGCCCGCAAAGTCGGCCAGGTTGAACAGCACAAAAAACAACCAGCCGGCAACAGCCCAGCCCAGCCTGTCACCCGTAAGCACATACGTGAGCGCGCCCAGCAGGTACGACCAGCCGATCAGCCCCAGAATGCCGTACCAATGCGTTTCCATCCACGCAGGATGCTCCGCATCGCCGCCTTTGTAAATGACAGCCAGCACCACAAGCAGCAGATAACCAGCCACTTTCAAGGCGGTATACAACCCTTTCTTGTCAGGATTGGACGGATATACATTCCAAATGAGGAAGAACGCCACAACCATTCCGATTTCCCAGACATATTTGCTCACCATCATCGCTTCGCCCGCGATGTTCTCGTAGTTCACGATGAATATGCCCATCAGCAGCAATGCGAATGTCCGTTCCAATATATGCCTGATTATTAATGCATTACTATCTCCCTTTTTTCTGCGGTTGGCAATGGCGAAGGGAATCGAAAGGCCTACGATAAAGAGGAATCCGGGGAAAACTACATCCGACAGCCCCATCGCATCTTCGGCGGCTTTGCTGTGTTTCAACCAGTCGGGCACGTCTTCGAGCGTCCAGAGGTCGTTTACAAAAATCATTAAAAACATGGTGACCGCCCGGAACACGTCGATGGAATCCAGGCGGAGCGAGGAAGAGGTAACTTTGGTCATCAGAAAGATAGGTTTAGGAAAACCGAATATAGTATTTTTTGCGCTTTCTGACGATGAGATCCCTCAATTTACGGCCACTTCGACGTTTACTCGTCCCATTCATCCAGGTGCGATCCCTCTTCCGTTTTCGTCGATTCCGCTACCGCCGCATTGATTTCCGCCATTTCGGCGGCCGTCAGGTTACGCCACATACCCACCGGCAAGTCCTCCAATGCCACATTCATGATGCGGACGCGTTTCAGTTTCGTGACATTATAACCCAGGAATTCGCACATGCGCCGGATCTGCCGGTTGAGGCCCTGGGTGAGAATAATCGTGAATACGAATGTGCTCTCTTTTCTGACAAAACACTTCTTCGTTACCACGCCGAGAATGGGCACGCCGGAAGCCATTTTTTGGACAAAATCAGGTGTAACAGGCTTGTTGACCGTCACGACATATTCCTTTTCGTGATTATTCCCGGCGCGGAGGATCTTGTTCACAATGTCGCCGTCGCTGGTGAGGAATATAAGGCCTTCCGAGGGTTTGTCGAGGCGGCCGATGGGAAAAATGCGCTCCTTATGACGGATATAGTCGATGATATTACCCTTAATGTGCCGCTCGGTGGTACAGGTAATGCCTACCGGTTTGTTGAATGCAATGTAAACGCCCGCTTTTTTCACCTTAAGCGGCTTGCCGTCGACGCGCACGTCGTCGCCTTCCGTGGCTTTGTCGCCCAATACCGCTTTCCGGCCGTTGAGCGTCACGCGGCCCTGTTCCACGAGTTTGTCGGCTTCTCTTCGCGAACAAAAACCGGTTTCACTGATAAACTTGTTGATCCTGACTGGCTCCAATGCTTTCCTATGCTATTTCCAATGCCTAATGGCGTATTAGCCGGCAAATTAATTCAAATCGTAAAAAAAATGGGGTTACATATAAAGATTCGCGCGCATTTGCCCTTTATCTCTCAATGCTAATCCAATCCGATCACAAAATAGAACAAATTGCCGGTCTATGAAAAATCGCTTTTTACTGAGTCAACTATTCATCTGGATAACCCTTCTTTCCCTGCACGCGCAGCCTGCGCGACGGCCTGTCGAAGTCATTGTCACCGCCGACCGCGACGACTGGACCTATAAGCCGGGGGATAAAGTACAATTTATCGTGAGCGTGCTCCGCAACGGAAATCCCGTCAAAAATGCGCAGATACGCTACGAAATCGGTCTCGAAAAACTCGAACCAACCATCAAGGAAACGAAAACCGCCGCAGATGGTACGTTAAAAATCGACGGAGGCACATTAAAAACTCCTGGCTTCTTGCGCTGCATTGCCTGGGCTACGGTGGACGGCGCCGAATTCCGCGGCCTCGCCACGGCCGGTTTCGACCCGTTGAAAATCCAGCCGACCGTCTACAATCCCCAGGACTTCGATACATTCTGGGACAATGCGAAAAAGGAACTGGCGGCCGTGCCGATGGACGCTAAAATGACGCTCCTCCCCGACCGCTGCACCGAAAAAACGAACGTATACCACCTCAGTCTGCAAAATAACCGTCCGGGCGTACGTGTGTACGGGATTTTGAGCGTGCCTAAAAAGGAGGGTAAATACCCGGCGCTCCTGCGCGTACCCGGCGCCGGCGTCCGTGCTTACTATGGCGATGTGACTACCGCCGATAAGGACATTATCACGCTGGAAATCGGCATTCACGGCATTCCGGTGATCATGGACCCGAATGTGTACCTCGATATGGGCCAGGGCGTACTTAATGGCTACCCGGCTTACAACCTGGATGATAAGGACAAATTTTACTACAAACGCGTGTACCTCGGATGCGTTCGCGCGAACGATTTCCTCGTGAGCCTCCCGCAGTTCGACGGTAAAAACCTCGCCGTAACCGGCGGCAGCCAGGGCGGCGCATTGTCCATCATCACCGCCGGCCTCGACCCACGTGTGAAATGGCTTGGCGCATTCTATCCCGCATTGAGCGACGTAACGGGCTACCTGCATGGCCGCGCAGGGGGATGGCCGCATTATTTTGACAAAAACGGCGTCAAAACCAACAATACCAAGGAAAAACTGAACACTGTGGGCTATTATGACGTAGTCAATTTTGCACGTCGCGTGAAACAGCCGGGACTTTACATGTGGGGCTTCAATGACGAAACCTGCCCGCCTACTTCCATGTACGCCGCTTATAATGTCACTACCGCGCCCAAGGAATTGAAATTGTACCTAGACACCGGCCACTGGACCTACTCCGACGAACGCGACCTGATGAACAACTGGCTCGTCGAGAAGCTCAAAGGCAAATAATATTTCAAAGCAAACCGGAACATACATTTATGGATCGCAGAACATTCATTGAAAAGTCGGCGCTGGCCGGGGCCGCATTCTCCTCGCTCCCGCTTCTTACGGCGTTGAAGCGCGCGTCGCCATACCGGACGGCGCTGATCGGCGCGGGCTGGTGGGGTACTAATATCCTTCGCTGCGCCGTGCAGGCGGGTGAGTCCAAGCTGGTGGCATTGTGCGACGTTGACCAGAACCAGCTGAAAACCTGTGCCGAAGTTTTTGCCAAACTCACGCCCGACAAGCCGAAGCTGTACAGCGACTTCCGCGAAATGCTCGCGAAAGAGAAGCCGGAGATCGTGATCGTGGCGACGCCCGATCACTGGCATGCGTTGTGCTGCATTGCCGCCATCGAATCCGGCGCGCATGTGTATGTCGAGAAGCCGATTTCTCATACCATTAAGGAAGGCCGCGCGATGGTGAATGCCACGCGCAAGCATGGGCGCATCGTGCAGGTAGGCACGCACCGCCGCGTATCCCCGCATAATGTGTCGGGGATGGAATTTTTGAAATCCGGCAAAGCGGGCAAGATTGGTATGGCGCGTGCATTTGTACATTACGGTGGCGGAGCGGGTCAAAAGACACCGGAATCGGAACCGCCCCAAGGCCTGGACTGGGATTTTTACTGCGGCCCGGCCCCGCTCGTACCTTATAATAAGACGATCCACCCGAAAGGATTCCGGAATTATCTCAATTTCGCCAACGGTACGCTCGGCGACTGGGGCATTCACTGGCTCGACCAGGTATTGTGGTGGTCGGAGCAGAAATACCCGAAAAAGATCTACTCCACCGGCGGCCGCGCCATTCGCCAGGACAACACCGACGCTCCCGACCACCAGGTAGCCGTGTACGATTTCGACGGTTTTACATTGGAATGGGAGCACCGGAACTTCGCGGCGAACAATGCCGAGAAAACCCATCCGAACCAGGCCGTGGGCGTTTACTTCTACGGTACGGAAGGCACCTTCCATATGGGATGGCTCGACGGCTGGACGTTCTATCCGACTAACCCGAACAAGCCGGTCGTGCATCAGGACGCGCAGCTTAATAAGCCGGACGACCAGAACATCCAGCAGCTCTGGGCCAATTTCCTCGAATCGATCAAGAGCAATAAGCCGCCGATCTGCGAAATTGAAGTGGGGCAACGATCCACGAATGTGGCGCTTTTGGGGATGCTTTCCTACAAACTGGGACGCAGCATCGTGTGGGACGGCGAGAAAGAAACCATTCCCGGCGACGACGAAGCCAACAAACTCCTCAGCCGCAGCTACCACGGGGAATGGAAATACCCGCAGGTGTAAAACGTCAAGCGGTCAGGTGTTACCAGAAGTCGTCAGTTATTGTGATTAAAACAAATCCTGCTGACTACCCTGGATAATACCTGACCGCTCCTGACAATGAACGACAATTAATCGATTTTAACTACCTCGGCAGGGATGTTATACTGATCCACCGCCTCGCGTGCAAACCGCACGTGCCCGCGCGGGGCCATCAGGTACAACTTCGCGCCCTTCATGTTGGCGAGTTCGCTAAGTAGTTTCCATTTGGAAATATAACCACGCATTTCATCCGTTTTTACACAGACTTCCAGATAATGGCGGTTAAACATGCTTACGCCGGTTACATCGGGTGTAAACCGTGTGTTGTCGGCCGCCCGTTCATAGGACTTGGGCGTTTCGTACCCCTCCATGTTTGCCTGGATTTCTTTAAACCCGTGCGATTGTGCCCACTTTACCACCAGCGGGATGAATGCTTCCTTTTCCATAATATGAGTTAACTAATTTTCCCGATCGGACCTGGTCAGATCAGCAGAACGCATCGTGACAGATCCGACCTAACCAGATCGAACCGAAATTCTTTTACAAAATCAATCTTGACGAGCAGGGAAGATGGTGCAGGGAAGATGATCGAAGTAGTGCAGGAATTTTCAGGAAAGATAGCCTATTTTACCCTAAATACCTATTTTTCGGTCAATCTTCCCATTCATCCAGGAAATTGTTATAAGCCGACAGCAGTTCGCGGTGCGTTTTGGCATTCTTTTGCGCAAGCGCCAGCTCCAAACCCTTCCGGTAAACGTCGTCGGCCTTTTCTACTTTTTCCAATGCAGCAAAAAATGCGCCAGCATGGTAATAAGTGGCCAAATAATCAGGATGTTTTTCCAAAAGTTCGTCAAAAAAATGCGCTGCCTGCCGCAAATCGGACTTGCTGTACTCGATCGCCAGTGCGTACGCATTGAACGGATCGGCAGGATCTTCTTCGTAAAAAGCGACCAAATTGGCGAGTAGGGAGTTATTCATCGATATTATTATGCTTGCATACTGTTTACTTTTCCCTTAATTTGCCCGGGCAAAGATATTCTCATCAAACGTAAAGAAAAGTAACCATACCATCATGAAAATACTCGTTTGTATAACCAATGTCCCCGATACAACAGCGAAAATAAGCTTCACCGACAACGACACCAAACTGAACAAAAACGGCGTGCAATTCATCATCGGACCATACGATGACTACGCGCTCGCCCGTGGTGTGGAATTGAAGGAACAGCTTGGCGGCAGCCTTACCGTGCTGCACGTAGGCGAGGCCGACGCTGAACCGCAGATCCGCAAGGCCCTGGCCATCGGCGCCGACGACGCCATCCGTGTGAATGCCGATCCGCAGGATTCGTATTTCGTGGCTGCCCAAATCGCGCACATTGCCCGCCAGAACGGCTACGACCTCATCCTGATGGGCCGCGAATCGATCGACTACAACAGCGGTGTGGTGCATGGGCTCGTGGGTGAAATGCTGGGTATTCCCTCCTACTCGCCCGTGATGAAGCTCGACCTCGACGGCGGCAATGCCACCATTACCCGCGAGATCGACGGCGGCAAGGAAGTGCTCAAAGCACCGCTTCCGCTCGTGCTGGGGTGCCAGGAGCCTATCGCCGAATGGAAAATCCCGAATATGCGGGGCATTATGACGGCCCGTACCAAGCCGCTGAACGTCGTGGAACCGGTTGCGGTGGACGATATGACGGTGCCGCAAACCTACAAGCTGCCTGCACCGAAGGGCGCATGCAAGATGATCCCGGCCAGCGAGGCCGAGACGCTGATCAGGCTGCTGCAAACGGAGGCAAAAGTGCTGTAATGCCCCCTATTCTTCACATTTAAATGCAAATGATCATGTCAGTCCTTATATATGTAGAACTCGATAACGGTTCGATCAAGAAAACATCATTGGAAGCCGTGGCCTATGGCGCGAAAACGGCGGAAAAAACCGGCGGCCAGGCGGTAGTGCTGGCGCTCGGAAAAGCCGATGCCGGCGAACTCGAAAAAGCGGGATTGTACGGTGCTACCAAAGTACTCCACGCCTCCGATGCAAAATTGGAGCACGAAAACAGCCTCGCGTACGCGGACGCGCTTGTGCAGGCAGCCCAGCAGGAAGGCAGCCAGATTATCATTCTTTCCAAATCCGGCCTCGGCGACGCGATGGCGGCACGTGCGGCGGCAAAACTGAAAGCGGGCGTCGTCTCCGGCGTCACCGCATTGCCCGAAACCGACGGCGGTTTCAAAGTGACCCGCGCCATTTTTACGGGAAAAGCATTCGCGACGACGGAGATCAAATCGGATATTAAAGTACTCGTCGTCCGCAAAAACGCCATCGAAGTGGACGAGAATGGCCTCGGCGGCGGTAGTGCGGCCGTGGAAGCATTCGCTCCCGCACTGCGCGACAGCGACTTCACAGCCAGTGTCGTAAGCGTGGAAAAAGCCGATTCGGAATTGTCGCTGACGGAAGCGGAGATCATCGTCTCCGGCGGGCGCGGCATGAAAGGACCGGAGCATTGGCAGCCATTGCTCGACCTGGCGAAGGCATTGGGCGCGGCGACCGGCTGCTCCAAGCCCGTTTCCGATCTCGACTGGCGTCCGCACCACGAGCATATCGGGCAAACGGGCATCAAAGTAGCGCCTAACCTCTACATTGCCTGCGGCATTTCCGGCGCGATCCAGCACCTGGCGGGCGTGAACGGCTCGAAATGCATTGTGGTGATCAACAAGGATCCCGAAGCACCGTTTTTCAAAGCGGCCGATTATGGTATTGTCGGGGATGTTTTCGAAATATTGCCCAAACTGACGGAAGCCGCTAAAAGCCTCAAATAGGATTACCAGGCCTGCTTTTTCAAATTAATTGATTAAAAGGCATTTAAAAAAAGGGCTAAAAATCAGTTGGTTAACTTTTTTTAAATTTCGCTCCGGCAAAGCCCGGCCCATCTTAACCCTTGCCGCATTTTTTTATGCAGCAAGGGTTATTTATTTTTGCACCTTTCATTCCGCCGATGGCGTTTTTTGAACAGGAACACTTTGCAAAATTTACTTGTTAATGCGTTGAAAATCAACACGACTTCAACCGGCAGGTTAGCATTTAAATTTAAAGACAACCGGCATCTGATAGCCGGCGAGATATTCACCACGACTGTTAACCATTTGCGCATTTAATTTAAACGTGAAAAAAATCAAGTTAGAAATTCTGGGGCTCTCACCAAGCCAATCCCAAGCCGGTTCGTTTGCATTGGTACTTGGAGAAGAACTCGGCAACCGGAGGCTGCCCATTATCATCGGCGTATTCGAAGCCCAGGCCATTGCCGTCCAGATTGAAAACATAGTACCCAACCGCCCGATGACGCACGACCTGTTCAAGTCGTTCGCCGACGGCATGAATTATACATTGAAGGAAATCGTTATTTCCGACCTCAAAGAAGGCATTTTCTACGCCAAAATCGTTTGCACCGACAACCTCCGCGAAGTGGAGATCGACGCCCGCCCTTCGGACGCGATCGCGATCGGCCTGCGGTTCGACATTCCTATATATACTTACGAAACCATTTTGTCGGAAGCCGGCATCGTTTCCAGCTCCATGACCGAAGAGGAAGAGGACGACGAAGAAACGGTCCGTGAAACGATCAAGCCAAGTGGCTCGAAAGATTCGCTGCGCGACCTTAGCTACGACGAATTGCAGCGTATGCTCGACGATGCCCTTTCGAAAGAAGATTACGAGAAGGCCGCCAAGATCCGCGACGAAATGGGAAGACGCAACTAAGACCGCCATTATCGTTAAAAATAGTTAAGGATTGTCCTTCGAAGGGCTGTTTTGAAATTTTAATCCTTATTTTTGCCCGAGTCGTATTCCAGTAAACGAACCCACGACGAGCGAAATCCTACGCTGTTATGCCGAAAAAAAAGAAGATCGGGAGTTATCCCAACGCGATGATCGTGATGAGCCTGACGGCTGCATTATTCCTGATCGGTTTTTGCGGGCTCCTGGTAATCCAATCCAAAAAACTGGTATCCATTATCCGTCAGAACATCGAAGTAAGGGTGTTCGTCAACAAGGAAGTTTCCAAGGCGGGACAGGACTCGATACTGAACATTATCCAGGCCAAGCCTTTTGTATTGAGATCTGCCGAAACAAAAGCGATTACGTTTGTTTCCAAGGAAGAAGCTGCCAAAGAATTCATCGAAGGCACCAAGGAAGATTTCGCCACGTTTCTCGGCGAAAATCCCCTGCGCGACAGTTACCGCGTGAAAATCCAGGAAGATTATTTCGAGGAAGCGAAGCTGGCGCAAATCAAAAAGGAGCTGGACCAGGTGAAGGGCGTTTACGAGGTGGTGTACCAGGAAGACCTCGCCGACAATATCAACCGCAACGTGACGAAAATTTACATCGTGCTCGCGAGTTTCGCGCTCATTATGCTGATTATCATCGTATTGCTGGTTAACAATACCATTAAACTAGCCATTTATTCCCAGCGCTTCCTGATCCGCAGTATGCAGCTAGTGGGCGCCACGAATGGCTTTATCCAGAAACCCTACGTACTGCGCGGTGCCATTCAGGGATTGGTAGGCGGCGTTGTAGCGGCGCTCCTGCTCATTGGATTGCAACAGCTGGCGGTGCGCAATGTGGAAGGCCTCGCGCTTTTGCAGGAGTACGACAAAATCGTGATCCTCATTGTTTCCGTGCTGGGCCTGGGCGTAGCCATCGGCGTGGCGAGCACTTACCAGTCGCTGGCGCGTTACCTGCGCATGGCGCTCGACGATTTATATTGATCTCAACAGTAACCGATAAATAAACGTTATGAGTACTTCAAAAAATGAGCTCCCATTTTCATCATCCAATTATGTGATGATGCTGGTCGGGATTGCAGTAATCCTCGCAGGCTTCCTGATCATGACATTCGACGGCGAAGAGTTCGGCTTCGGCTTCCTTGGCCTGACATTGGGCCCCCTGATCACCATTGCGGGCTTCATCATCGAGTTTTGGGCGATCTTACGTAAACCCGCTAATTCATGAGTATCTGGCAGGCCATCATTTTAGCGATTGTTGAAGGAATTACCGAGTTTTTGCCCATCTCTTCTACCGGGCACATGATCATAGCCTCCTCGTTCATGGGGATCAGCCACCTGGAATTCACCAAAATGTTCACGGTCAATATCCAGTTTGGGGCTATACTTTCCGTACTCGTATTGTATTGGAGGCGTTTTTTCCAGACAACCGATTTCTATTTCAAACTTTTTGTAGCATTCCTGCCGGCAGCCGTGATCGGTTTCCTGCTGAACGATTTCATCGACGCATTGCTTGAAAACGTGTGGGTTGTATCCATTTCGCTGCTTTTGGGCGGTTTCGTCCTGATTTTTATCGACCGTATTGCCAACGATACCCGCGAAAAGGTGATCACATTCCCGACCGCATTGAAGATCGGTTTTTTTCAATGCATCGCGATGATCCCCGGCGTTTCCCGCTCGGCTTCGACCATCATCGGCGGTATGCTCAATGGCTTGTCGAGAAAGCAGGCGGCCGAGTTTTCGTTCTTCCTCGCCGTGCCAACGATGGCCGCAGCGGGAGGTTACAAGCTCCTGAAAACCTACGACACCATCCAGAAAGAAGACATTCAGACGCTGCTCATCGGCAATGCCGTCGCATTCGTCGTGGCCATGCTGGCGATCAAGTTCTTCATCAGCTTTTTGACCAAATACGGCTTCAAAGTCTTCGGTTACTACCGCATTATCCTCGGCCTGATCCTGCTCGGTCTGCTGGCATCGGGATATCAGTTGGATGTTGTTTAAAAGCTGACGGCCGACCGCCGACGATCGACCGCCGGTTCTTTGGCCTTCGGCCTGCAATGCGCGTCCTTCGCAGTACAACAGTAATCGGCAGTCGGCCGTCAGCCGTCGCAGGTCAAGAACTCACTCATCGGCAGTCAGCGGTCGGCGGTCAAGAGCTCACTAATCAGCAGTCAGCGGTCGGCGGTCAAGAGCTCACTAATCAGCGGTCGGCCGTCAGCGGTCAAGAGCTCACTAATCGGCAGTCAGCCGTCAGCGGTCACAAACTCACTCATCAGCCGTCAGCCGTCGGCGGTCAACCATTTCCCCGATTTGAAACAAGAAGAAAACATACCCGACGAAGGGGAGGTCATCCTGATCGACAAGCCATTGACATGGACTTCGTTTGACGTGGCCAACAAGCTGAAAAGAGCTTGCAAATTCAAAAAGATAGGCCATGCAGGTACGCTGGACCCGCTCGCTACCGGCCTGCTGATCCTTTGCACCGGCAAAAAAACCAAGCAGATCGATACCTACCAGGCACAGGAAAAGGAATACACAGGTACAATGGTGCTCGGTAAAACGACGCCGTCCATCGACCTGGAAACCGATTTCAATGCGGATTACCCTACCGACCACATTACGCCCGAAGTGCTCGAAACTGCAAGGCAGCAGCTTACCGGGCCCATCGAGCAGATCCCGCCGATGTATTCCGCCATCAAAATCGACGGCGTGCGTGCGTACAAGCTCGCACGGCGCGGCGACGAGGCCGAAATCAAGAAGCGGGCGGTAGAGATCAGGCTGTTCGAAATCGACGCGACCCATTTTCCTTCCATCGATTTTAGGATCATTTGCACAAAAGGTACTTATATTCGCAGTATCGTTCGCGATTTCGGGGTGCTGGCGGGCAGCGGGGCTTATATGAGCAAGCTCTGCCGGACCAGGATCGGGGATTTCGAACTGAAAGATGCCTGGGAGCTCACTGCTTTCATCCATCAGAAACGAGTAGCTTTGAATTTGGAAGTTGACGAATGAACATTTATCATAGCCTGGATTCCTTTGAAAAACTGGAATATGGCGTCGTAACCAGCGGTACTTTCGACGGGGTACATCTGGGACATCAAAAAATACTGGCCCGCCTGAAAGAAATCACGGAGCAATCGGGCGGCGAATCGGTGGTACTGACCTTCTGGCCGCACCCGCGCATGGTGGTATCCGAGGACAGCCAGGGCTTGCAACTGCTTTCGACGATCGACGAGAAAATCGAGCTGTTTTCTAAACTCGGCATTCAGCACCTGGCGATCGTTCCTTTTACGCGCTCCTTTTCCGAACTCACTTCCGAAGAATTTATCCGGCAGGTACTGGTAGAGAAGATCAATACCAAAAAGCTCGTCATCGGCTACGACCACCGTTTTGGCCGCAACCGGGAAGGCAGTTTCGAGTTTTTGCAAAAGAACTGCTCGGAATACGGCTTCGAAGTGGAGGAAATTCCCAGGGAAGATATCGAACATACGGCCATCAGCTCGTCGCGCATCCGCAAAGCATTGATTACCGGGCACATACAAGAAGCTAACGAGTTGCTGGGCCGCGCTTACTCGTTGTCGGGTACTGTGGTAAAAGGGAAACAACTCGGTCGCACGATCGGCTTCCCGACGGCGAACCTGTATGTCCACGAGGATTACAAGCTCATTCCGATGAATGGCGTTTATGTGATCAACGCGGTGTACCAGGAGCAGGTGTACAAAGGCATGCTCAACATCGGCGTCCGCCCGACGGTAGACGGCACCGTTCGCACCATCGAAGCGCACCTATTCGACTTTGACAAAGAAATTTACGGCGAAGATCTGAAACTGGAATTACTTCATTATCTTCGTCCCGAACAGAAATTCAATGGGCTGGATATGCTCGTGAAGCAGATCGGAATCGATAAGGAAAATTCCCTCGCCTGGTTTGCCTGATACTTCGAGAACTCATTTATACTACTCATACAGTTTAATTTGACGAAAGCGTGCTCTAACCGGCACGCTTTTATTATGCCTATACGTAAATAACGGACCGGTCCCGCTTTTTACGCTGATCCCGGTTGCCAACCTTTTCCATATGAAACATTACGACGCTATTGTAATCGGTGCGGGCCAGGCTGGCACGCCGCTTTGCCGCAAACTGGCCGAATCGGGCCTGAAAACAGCATTAATCGAAAAAAGATGGGTCGGCGGAACCTGCGTGAATGACGGCTGCTCGCCCACCAAGGCGATGGTCGCTTCGGCCAAAGCGGCCTGGTCTGCGCGGCATAGCGATGCCCTCGGCGTGAGCGTCGGCGGCATTACCATCGATTTCGACGACATCCGGCAACGCAAGGACAAGATCGTCACGATGATGCGCGGCAATTCGGAAAAGCGCATCCAGGATACGGAAAATCTCGATCTGATCTACGGCACGGCCCGTTTTTCAGGTAAAAAGGAAATCACCGTCACATTGAACGAAGGCGGGACTGAAACGCTGACCGCCGATAAATTCTTCATCAATACCGGCCTGCAACCGGCCATTCCCGACATCGCAGGCATCCGTGATATTCCTTACCTCACTTCGACGACCATCATGGAACTGCCCGAAGTGCCGGAGCATTTGCTCATCCTCGGCAGCGGGTACATTGCATTGGAGTTCGGGCAAATGTTCGCGCGGTTCGGCAGCAAAGTCACGCTGATCGAGCCGTCGGAGCGGATTTTGAAGAAAGAGGATGAAGATATTGCCAAAGAAATCGCGAGAATCCTCGCCCAGGAAGACATTGAAATACTCACTCACACCGAGGCCGTCCAGTTCGCGCGAAAGGGCGAAATCATCACAGCCACGCTGGAAAGTAAGGGCACTAAAAGTCAGCGCTCATGTACGCACGTGCTCGTAGCCGCGGGCAGGGAACCGCAAACGCACTCGCTCGGGCTCGAAGCGGCCGGAATTTCGGCGGACGAGCAGGGCCATATCCAGGTGAATGCCCGACTAGAAACCTCCGCCGAAGGCATTTACGCATTGGGCGACGTGAAGGGCGGCCCGGCATTCACCCACGTTTCTTACGACGACTACCGAATCATCGTTCAGCAGGTTATCGAAAAGAAACCGGCCAGCATCGAAGGCAGGCTCGTCCCCTATTGCATTTTCACCGACCCGCAGCTGGGCCGTGTGGGCATAACCGAGCAGGAAGCGCGGGAAAAAGGGCTGGATTTCAAGGTGGCCGTCCTCAAAAACGACAGCGTGGCACGCTCCATCGAAACCGGCGACGAACGCGGGATGATGAAAGCCGTGGTAGATGCAAAAACCGGTAAAATCCTCGGTGCAGCCGTACTGGCCGAAGAAGGGGGCGAAATCATTACCATTGTGCAACTGGCCATGATCGGCGGCATCACGAGCGACCAGCTCAGAAACGGCGTCTTTGCCCACCCTACCTATGCCGAGTCGCTCAACAACCTTTTTATGACGCTCGACGCATGAGCCCGTTTGCTTTTTTCTTCGGAAATGGATCGTTTTTCGGCCCGTTTACGTAGAAAAGGAACATGCAAATCCTTTTTGCATCCCTAAACCACGTACCTGTTCACAAACATCATGATCGTTGCCGACCACATCAGCAAGCATTTTAATGGTAATGAGGCAGTTAGAGATGTTTCCTTCCAGGTCGGGGAAGGTGAAACGATGGTTCTGCTGGGCACGAGCGGCTGCGGCAAGACGACAACACTCAAAATGCTCAACCGCCTGATCGAAGCGTCATCGGGCCGCATCGAGATCTTCGGTAAAAACATCGCCGAAGAAAAACCGGAAATACTAAGGCGGTCGATCGGCTACGTGTCGCAGAACAACGGCCTGTTCCCCCATTATACCGTCGCCCAGAACATTGCCGTGGTACCGAAGCTGCTCAAATGGGCCGCGGCCGACATTGAGGAGCACACCGCGCGCCTGCTCGAACAGCTGAAACTCCCCGCCGCATTCACAGGCAAATACCCTGGCGAGCTCAGCGGCGGCCAGCAGCAGCGTGTGGCCATCGCCCGGGCGCTCATTGCCGACCCGCCAGTATTGCTCCTCGACGAGCCATTCGGCGCACTCGATCCCGTAACACGCGCGAGCGTACGCAAGGATTTTGCTGAATTACCGGCATTGAAACGCAAAACAATGGTACTCGTTACGCACGACGTACACGAAGCGCTCGACATGGGCGACCACATTTGCCTGATGGACAAAGGCGCCATTGTGCAAAAAGGCACACCGGGCGACCTCCTGCTCAGGCCTGAGAACGAGTTTGTCCACGCATTTTTCGGCCGGCAGCTTGAAGATATTTCCCGCATTTACGAACGCATCCGGGCACAGGAATAATGGAAGAGCAGCAAAGTTTATGGGTGTTTATGGCACAGCAATCGGGTAAGCTGTGGAGCCAGACCGTGGCACACATCGGCCTGACGTGCATTTCGCTGTTCATTGCCATCGCCATTGGCCTGCCCCTGGGCATCTGGATCGCCCGCCGGCAAAAGGCAGCCTGGCTGGTGCTCGGCATCGCCGGCGTGTTGCAAACCATTCCCAGCATTGCATTACTCGGCTTTATGATCCCGCTGTTAGGCATCGGCGCGCTGCCTGCGATTACCGCGCTGTTTCTGTACGCGTTGCTGCCCATTATCCGCAACACCTACACGGGCATTACGGGCGTGGACCCGGCCGTAACCGAGTCGGCAAGGGCGATGGGAATGACCG
This sequence comes from Dyadobacter beijingensis DSM 21582, assembly GCF_000382205.1. Classification (GTDB taxonomy): domain Bacteria; phylum Bacteroidota; class Bacteroidia; order Cytophagales; family Spirosomataceae; genus Dyadobacter; species Dyadobacter beijingensis. The sequence goes on along the minus strand of NZ_KB907788.1, from coordinate 802,535 downwards.
ACTGGCAGCTGTTGCGGAGCATAGAATTGCCGTTGGCGATGCCGGTGATCCTTGCGGGCGTTCGCACGGCTACGGTCATTAATGTGGGCGTGGCGACACTCGCGGCTTACATTGCGGCGGGCGGCCTGGGCGAGTTCATTTTCGGGGGCATTGCATTGAATAACACGCAAATGATCCTGGCAGGCGCCATTCCGGCCGCATTACTGGCAGTACTGCTCGATTTTTTGCTTTCACTAATACAAAAAACGGGGCTGCGCCGAATGCGCAAAGTGTCCGTGGTACTGCCTGTATTATTGCTCGCACTGTCGTCATTTTACCTCATACCCTATACCAAGGGCAATTTCCTCGCCGGTTTCACACCCGAATTCATGGGACGGGAGGATGGTTATCTGGGCTTGACATCCAAATATGGCCTCGACATTCCGACCGTCGTGATCAGCGATGCGGTGATGTACAAGGCCGCATTCGAGCGAAAACTCGACGTGATCAGCGGGTACAGCACCGACGGGCGCCTGAAAGCATTCGATCTGATCACATTAGACGACGATAAGCACATTTTTCCGCCCTATTATGCCGCGCCCGTCGTGCGTGCGGAGGTTTTGGGCCGCTTTCCCGAGCTGCAACCCGTATTGGAAATGCTTACCGGCCATATCAACGACTCGATCATGACGGAGCTCAACTATCGCGTCGATTACCTGAAACAGGCCCCCGAACGCGTCGCGCACGATTTTTTGCTTTCCAAACATCTTTACCAAAAACCGCGGGGGGGACGAAAGGGGACCATCCGCCTGGGCTCGAAGATTTTCGCCGAGCAGTACATTTTAATTAACATGTACAAAGAACTGATCGAAGGCAATACCGACCTGAAAGTGGATACCAAAACCGGCCTCGGCGGTACGAAAATATGCTTCGACGCATTAACGAACGGGGAAATCGACATGTACCCGGAGTACACCGGCACCGGCCTGCTGGCTGTCCTGAAACCCGGGCGCAGGCAACTGCAAAACCTGGGCGGCGATCGGGAAAAGGTGTATAATTTTGTCAAGAATGAATTTTTAAAACAATACAGGCTGCAATGGCTCCGGCCAATCGGCTTTAATAATGCCTATGCGCTCATGATGCGGCGCGGTCAGGCACAATCCTTGAATATCCATTCCATCACCGATCTGAAAAACTATGCAACTAATGGAAGCCACCGGCATTAGGGAAGCATTTCACCGTGTCAGAAAACATTCGGAACACATTTGCGCCCCGCTCGAAACGGAGGATTATGTGCCGCAGCCAGTCGGGTTCGTGAGCCCGCCCAAATGGCACCTCGCGCATTCGACCTGGTTTTTTGAAACATTTATCCTTAAACCCAATGTGCCGGATTACCACGTGTACGACCCGGATTTCAACTATTTGTTCAACAGCTACTACAATAATGTGGGCGAGCGGACGCTCCGCACGGACCGCGGAAACGTGACGCGCCCGACCACAAAGGCCGTATACGCCTACCGCGCGTATGTGGACGCGCAAATGGACGAATTCCTCGAAGACCTCACCGATCCCGCGATTCACGCATTGGTGGAGCTCGGCCTGCACCATGAACAGCAGCACCAGGAGCTGCTCGTTACCGATATTAAGTATATTCTCGGCCATAACCCGCTTTTCCCCCTCTACCGCCAAGGCAACAACCTCGTAGACGGCCAGAACACCGAAACCGGCTTCCTGACGATCCCGGACGGCATTTACGACATCGGCCACACCGGCGACGGTTTCTGCTTCGACAATGAGCTGGGCCGTCACAAAGTGTATTTACACGAATTTGAGATCAGCAAGGCATTGGTCACCAACGCCGAATACCTGGAATTTATGGAGGCGGGCGGTTACCAGGACTTCAACCTTTGGCTGGATGAAGGCTGGTCTTGGATAAATGAAAACGGCATTTCAGCACCGATGTACTGGCACCGTGTAGATGGCGTGTGGCATTACTTTACATTGGGCGGCTTGCAGCGCGTGAATCCCGATGCGGTACTGAGCCATATCAGCTTTTTCGAAGCCGCCGCATTCGCGCAATGGAAAGGTATGCGCCTCCCGACGGAGTTTGAATGGGAAATTGCTGCTGCCAACCTCGACTGGGGGCAGCGCTGGGAATGGACCAACAGCGCGTACCTGCCTTATCCGGGCTTTTCGAAGGCGCCCGGTGCGGTAGGCGAATACAATGGAAAGTTTATGGTAAATCAAATGGTGCTGCGCGGCGCATCGGTGGCGACCTCGCCCGGCCATGCCCGCAAAACGTACCGGAATTTCTTTCACACACACGAGCGCTGGCAGTACACAGGCATCCGGCTTGCGCGATAATGAACAGATTATGACAGACTTACAAACTTTTGCCAGGGACATTCACAAAGGACTGTCGGCACCACAAAAGCACATTTCGAGCAAATATTTTTACGACGATATCGGCAGCGGCATTTTCCAGGACATCATGAAAATGCCGGAATACTACCCTACTCCCTGCGAATTCGAGATTTTATCGCTGCAAGGCGGGAATATGCTCGACAAGCTGAATTTCGATGAGCCCTTCCAGGTCGTGGAGTTCGGCGCGGGAGATGGTATCAAGACCCGCCAGCTGCTTAAAAAGCTCGTGGAGCGCGGAACGGAATTCACCTATGTGCCCATCGATATTTCGGCGAGGGCCATCGAGGAACTGGTCGCGAATATGCGGGCGCATTTGCCGGAAATACGCATAAGCCCCATGATCGGCAACTATTTTACGATGATGGAGGAGCTCTCGCAATCGCGTGTTCCGAGCCTGCTGCTTTTTTTGGGGGGAAATATCGGCAATTATGAAAATCAGGAAGTAAAAAGCCTGCTCGCCGATTTCCGCAAATGCATGAACCCGGGCGACTACCTGCTCACCGGGTTCGACCTTCAAAAGAACCCGGCCACGATCCGCTGTGCCTACGATGATCCGAAAGGCATTACCAAGGCATTCAACATCAACTTGTTACACCGCATTAACCGGGAACTGGGCGGCGGTTTCAAAACGAACCAGTTCGATTTTTATTCACATTATAACCCCGTGAACGGCGAAGTGCGCAGCTACCTCGTGAGCCTCGTCCCGCAGCGGGTTCATGTGCAATACCTCGACAAATGCTACGATTTCGACCGTAACGAAATCATCTGGACGGAACTTTCCAAAAAATACACCTTACCGGAGATCGAAAGCGTCGCCGAAACGAATGGCTTCCGGGTGGTAGAGCATTTCCTGGATTGCAAGGCCTATTTTACCGATAGTCTGTGGACATTGTAACTTCGGGGGATTTAAATAAACGAAGCGGCCGGAGCGATTTGTGATCGCCCCGGCCGCTTTGTTTGCAGAGTCAAACAGCCTAGTTACTCGATACAAATTTGTTGAACCGGCTTTCCTTACCGTCTGCGGTTTTCTCCTGGTAAAGGAATTCCAGTTTGCTATCATCGAATTTTTGGAAAAACTCGTCCCAGCTGATTTCTTCGAGCGAATCCTCGCCGCTGTAACCCGGGAAATCGATACGCAGAATTCCCCCGCCATCTTTCTTTTTGGCGGTGCCCTTCACGACCGAAGGAACCCCGCCACGCTGCTCCACCCAATGGCGAATGGTATCGTGGTCGCGGGTCGAAGTATTCGATTTTGAATCGCCGGCAGATTTTTTCGATGAGCCGGATTTTGCGCTGCCCGAAGATACTTTTTTACCTGCCGCACGTGCCGAAGCGGTAGTGTCAGCAGCCGATTTCGTCTTGGCCGATGACTTCGAAGCGGTTGATTTCGTGGTGCTTTTGGTTGTATCCTTCGTGGCAGCTTTGGTCGTCGCTTTGGCGGTTGTGGCCTTCGCGCCACTGCTTTTTTCGGCAGCCATCGCCTTCATTTTAGATGGGGCTTCCTTGGTGTTGCTCTTTGTAGTAGCCATGGTTTCAGTTGATTGATTGAGCACCATTACCATCAAAAAGCGTGCCGCCGAAATGGGATCGGTACTAATCATTCTTCCACTAGCCGGATCGCCCCTTTCAGCCGAAACCCGCATACCCTGAAACCTGCCTTTTCCAGTGTGTTTTGTGAAATGCGGTTGCCGATATTGCACCTTGCGGCAGGCACGCGCCCCATTTTATAGGCCATTCGTTTGAGCTCCTGCACAATGTAAGTTGCGTAACCCCTTTCGCGATACTGCTCCTTGGTATGCATATAAATATCGGCGTACGGAATGTTGTAGTTGAGCATTAAGCCCCCGCTGGCCACAATTTCACCACCCATTTCGACGACGTATTCGCTATCGTCGCCGTCCATCGGATCGGACTCGGCGCGTTTGCGGAAAACGGCTCCGGGAATTTCAATGGAAGTCTGGAAATGGTCTTCGAAAAGAATGGCCTCCGCAAAAGAATTTTCGCAAAAGCGGTACAGCATCGTGCTCAGGAAAATGTCGTTGCTCTGCGCTTCGATCCAGATCGCCTTGCAGGCGGCCCGGAAATGCCCGAACACGGTGCTGGCGTGCTTGCGATAATCCGGAAGGAGAAAAAACTCGAAAATCGTATCGCGGTCCTGGCGGCGGTCGGTGCCCCAGACGGACCCATACCCCACGCGGACATTGTCGATCCGGAACAGCCAGGTGTCGGCCCAGCCGTAGTCGTGGCATTTGTTGCAAACGAACTGAAAGTGATTTTCATGCAGGAACATCGTACGAAAATCCCTGATCTGGTCCAGCCCGGTTTTGGTCACATATACATGCATAGTGTGGCAGGTAAATGGCTAAAAAGGTACTATAATGGGACGAAAAAAACTAGCTGCGTGGCAGGAAAAACGGCGCATCTCTCTGCTTTTTTGTGGGGGCAATGAGCCGGAAAACCCGTCAGCAAGGCAGTACTCCTCGTTTCGTTAAACCGACATTTACCTTTATTATAACCACATCCGGCATGAAGCCTCTTATTCAGACGATTATCTTACTCACGTTCATCATTAACCAATGCCGCGCACAAGGTGTCACGCCGCTCAGACTCTGGTACAAGCAGCCCGCCCAACAGTGGGAAGAAGCATTACCGATCGGCAACGGCCCGCTCGCAGCCATGATTTTCGGCGGGGTGGAAACCGAGCAGATCCAGTTTAACGAAGAAACCCTATGGACAGGGGAACCAAGAAGTTACGCGCATCAGGGCGCATCCGCGCACCTGGGCGAGATCCGCCGCCTGCTCAGCGAAGGCCGCCAAAAGGAAGCTGAGACATTGGCTAATGCCGAGTTTATGAGTCAGCCCCTGCGCCAAATGGCCTACCAGGCTTTCGGTGATGTGTATATCGACCTCCCGGGCCACGGGCAGCATAGTGCCTATGTGCGTGAACTGGACCTTCAAACGGCCACTGTACAGAGCAGCTACCAGGTCGGCAGCGTCCGTTATACCCGCCAGGCAATTGCCAGTTATCCCGCGAAAGCCATTTATTATCATTTAAACAGCTCCCAAAAAGGAAAACTGGATTTCACGGTACGGATGGACGCCATTCATGCACAGAAAGCGGTGAAAGTGAATGGGAATGAAATCCAGCTGGATGTAGCGGTAGACAAAGGTGCACTGAAAGGCGTAGCGCGCGTTAAAGTCATTACCGATGGTGAAGTAAAGCAAGCCGATGGGAAACTATCGATTTCAAAAGCCACCCACGCGACCCTCGTCCTGGCCGCCGCCACCAATTACGTCGATTACAAAACCATCAACGGCGATCCGGCAGCCAGAACAGCGGAGACATTGCGGCAGTCCCCGGCATTTGAAAAGGCTTATTCAGCGCATTTAACCGATTACCAGAAACTCTTCAACCGGTTTACCATTGCATTACCTGCCAATGCATCGTCCCAACTCACGACCGACGAGCGTCTGAGCCAATTCAAACAGCATGCCGACGATCCTGCACTGCTGGCATTGTATGTGCAGTTTGCGCGCTACTTGCTCATCGCGAGCAGCCGTCCGGGAAGCCATGCCGCCAATTTGCAGGGAAAATGGAACCACAAGCTCAATCCCTCTTGGGACAGCAAATACACGGTCAATATCAATACCGAAATGAACTATTGGCCCGTGGAAATGACGAACCTGAGCGAATGCCACGCACCTTTGTTCGATATGGTGAAAGAGGTGTCGCAAACCGGCGGCGAAGTCGCGAAGGAACATTATAATGCCAAAGGCTGGGTGCTGCACCACAACACGGATGTCTGGCGCGGTGCGGCGCCGATCAACGCGTCCAACCACGGTATCTGGGTCACGGGCGGCGCGTGGCTGAGCCTGCATTTGTGGGAACATTACCGATTTACCCAGGATAAGGCATTTCTCCAAAATACTGCCTACCCGCTCATGAAAGGTGCCGCCGAGTTCTTCCTCGACTTCCTTGTGAAAGATCCCAAAACCGGCTACCTGATCAGCTCGCCGTCCAACTCCCCCGAAAACGGCGGCCTCGTTGCCGGTCCGACGATGGACCACCAGATTATCCGCGCATTGTTCAAAGCGTGCGCCGAAACGGCCGGTATTCTCGGCACCGACGCCGCATTCGCCCAAAAACTGACGCAAACGGCCAAACAAGTTGCCCCCAACCGCATCGGCCGCTTCGGGCAGTTGCAGGAATGGATGACGGACATCGACGATACCACGAGCCACCACCGGCACGTGTCGCACTTGTGGGGCGTATACCCCGGCGAGGAAATCACCCCCGCCGCCACACCCGACTTGCTGAAAGCGGCCATGAAGTCGCTGAACTACCGGGGCGACGATGGTACCGGTTGGAGCCTGGCATGGAAAATCAATTACTGGGCACGTTTCCTGGATGGTGAGCACGCCTACACGATGATCCGCAAACTGTTCAACCCGGTCTGTGACGCGGGCCAGAAGATGAGCGGGGGCGGCTCCTACCCCAACCTGTTCGACGCCCACCCGCCATTCCAGATCGACGGCAACTTCGGCGGCGCGGCGGGCATTCTCGAAACGTTGGTGCAAAGCCATCTGGGGGAAATTAACCTGCTGCCTGCATTGCCGAAAGCATTACCCGACGGCCGTATGAGCGGACTATGCACGCGCGGCGGCTTTGAAATAGATATCGAATGGAAAAAAGGCAGGCTGGCCGGGCTTACGGTGCGTTCCAAGGCGGGTAATGCCTGCAAGCTCCGGTATGGCGGCAAGGTAGTATCGGTACCAACGGCCAAAGGCAAAACCTACCGTTTCGGGCCGGATCTGACACTTTTAAAATAAATTTCACTTTTTTCGGGGCGCTCAAAATCCTGCTGACATACTGCTGTCACTCGGCGATGTTTAGTTTGTAATGTAATCAAACAATAAACTATAAAAACCTTTGACATGGAAACTAACAGCACCGAAAACGAAATGGCCATCACGACGAACATTATCTCCGCCGAAGCATTACTGGAACATTGGCAGGGCCACCGCAGGCTCAGCCGCAAGGTTATTGAAGCATTTCCTGAGGATCAGTTTTACACTTTTTCGATTGGCGGCATGCGCACTTACGCCGAGCTCACCATGGAGATGATCGGCCTCGCCGCTCCCGGTATCCGCGGTATCGCATTCGGCGACTGGACATTCAGCGACCCCGTCCTCGATCATTCGACGCCCGCACCGGCCACCAAAGCCGAGGTACTGAACCTGTGGGACCTGGTAACCGACTACATTAATACGTTGTGGCCGCAAATCCCGGCGCAGCGTTTCCAGGAAGTGGAAGCTGCATTCGGAATGTATGAAAATACGATCACCGGCACGATCCTCTACCTGATCGACAACGAAATCCACCACCGCGCCCAGGGATTCGTGTACCTGCGTGCCCTGGACGTGCAGCCGCCGTTCTTCTGGGACCGCAACTAATCCCCCATCGGTGACCTGCTCCGGCGACAGCCCGCGTCCGGAGCAGGTACTGAAATGTGGCCCGATTTTCATGGAATGGTTTTAGTATTTAACTTAGCAAGCTTAAAACACTTGAAAAAGAGAACTATGCCGCACAAGAAATCGAAAATCCGGCTCGCAGCCTTCGCCGCCGGTCTGGCACTTGCATGGAACACTTCCCACGCGCAGGTAAGACAGCCCGCCCCGACAGGCCAGATACCGAAAGCCTATTCCGGCGCGCAATCCGCACCAGGCGCCACCTACAAACCTAAACCCACGGGCCAGATAGCCCCCGAAGCTCCGGGCCAGCTAGGTACCATCGTGCAACCGGCTCCCGCCGCTGCACCCACACAGAAAGTGTCGGACGTGCAAGACCTGGGTTTCGAAGTCAACTCCCGGCCATCGACCAACCAGGGCTCCGTCCCGAAAGTAAATACCTCGCAGGACCCGCGCACCATGCGCGAGCGCTACCAGCCGGAAGTAGTTCAGCAGCCGGGAACCGCCACGCAGCAGGTTCAAACGGCTCAACCGGCACAGGGAACCGCCGCTCCGGCGACAGGAACGGCCTCATCAGGCACTTATGCCCCAGGTATTTCCAGCCCCGCTGGTACGCAAACGGGCACGCAGGCGACGCCGGGTCAAAGTAGCAGGCAAGCCACATCCGGGCAATCGGCCACGCCTGTTGGGCAGACCCAGTCGCCAGCGGTACAACCGGGAACGTCCGGGCCGCCCAAGGCTGCGACACAGCGGGTTGACCCCAGATAATAATAAGAGGGTGTCTCAAAAAGACGCCCTCTTTTGTTTTTGCTTCCCGGTTATGTTGATCGCCCTTTGGCACAATCACACCCCAAAATTGTCCTATCCCCCCACCCGCTTCTAACCTGATTGGCTGTATTTTTGTAGCAACACTTCACAATGCCGGAAGGTCGGTCAGAAGCAACTGGTCGCTGACCGGCATACCCGGTTTTTAACCTGCATTGTTATGAAAACCTTTTATGCGGTGTTGGCCAATTCTTTGGCCGCCGCACTGACTAATACGTTTGTCTGGTTTGCCATTACTTTCTGGGTTTATCTGGAAACCAAATCCGTTCTCGCCACGTCGGTCATGGCCGGGGTTTACCTGGCTACCGTGGCGGTTTCGGGGTTTTTCCTCGGGTCTATCGTTGACCGCTACCGGAAGAAGACTTCGATGATGCTTTCTGCCGGCATTACATTGGTGCTGTATATCGTGGCGCTCGTCATTTACATATCGACACCGCCCGCCGTTTTCAAGGACGATTCGAGCATTAACCTCTGGCTATTCATCGTGCTATGCCTTTTTGGGGCCATTACCGGGAATATACGCACCATCGCGCTGTCGACGGTGGTCACCATTCTCATCGAAGAAGAGCACCGCGACAAGGCCAATGGCATGGTCGGTACGGCCAATGGCGTCTCGTTCCTCGTCGCGTCCATTTTCAGCGGGCTGGTGATCGGGTACATGGGTGTGCAATGGATGCTTGCGCTGGCTATCGGCCTGAGCGTGCTCGTGATCCTGCATTTGCTCGCGGTCTCTATTCCCGAAAAAGAGATCGTCCACGCCGAATCGGGCACGCAGTATGTCGATATACGGGGTACTATCGCCGCGGTAGGCGCCGTGCCGGGGCTGTTCGGGCTGATTTTTTTCAACACTTTCAACAATTTCCTCGGCGGCGTATTCATGTCACTGATGGATGCTTACGGGCTCTCGCTCGTGTCCGTACAGGCGTGGGGCATTTTGTGGGGCGTGCTTAGCCTCGGATTTATCGTCGGCGGACTGGTGGTTGCGAAGCGCGGTTTGGGTAAAATGCCGTTGAAAACACTTTTTACGGCCAATATCGTCATGTGGATGGTCTGCATGATCTTCCCGATCCAGTCGTCCATCTGGCTGCTGGGCACGGGGATGTTCGTTTACCTCTGCCTTATTCCGGTCGTGGAAGCGACGGAGCAGACGATTTTACAGAAAGTGATCCCCCACGAAAGGCAGGGACGCGTTTTCGGTTTTGCACAAAGCATCGAGCAGGCCGCTTCACCGATCACCGCGTTCATGATCGGTCCCATTGCCAAATTTGTATTCATTCCCTTTATGACTTCCGGCGCGGGCGTCCGATGGATCGGCTCCTGGTTCGGTACAGGCCAGGCGCGCGGGCTGGCACTCTTATTTATTGTGACCGGGATCGTAGGGCTGATCGTGACGCTCATTGCCATGCAGTCGGCCGCTTACCGGAAGCTCTCGCTCGTGTACCGCAAGCCAGCGCCCGCATACGACGCGGGCGACGTGCCGGTACGCGAGGAAGCCTGACCATTTCTCATTCAACAACTAACCATTACGATCATGTTTGGACAAACCAAAGCATTCAGCGGGTTTTCAGTCGATAATCTGCAAGAAGCCAAGAAATTTTACGGAGAAATACTTGGGCTCGAAGTCGCCCAGCAACAGGAAATGCCCGTGCTGCATTTGAAAATTCACGGCGGGTACGACGTCATTGTCTATGAAAAACCCAACCACGAGCCGGCGACATTCACCGTGCTCAACTTCCCCGTCGCGAATGCAGAAGAAGCGGTAAAATCGCTCAAATCGAAAGGTGTGAGCTTTGAAAGCTACGATCTCCCCGGCCTGAAAACCGACGATGACGATATCATGCGCGGCCACGGCCCGACCATCGCGTGGTTTACCGACCCGGCCGGCAATATCCTGTCCGTTATTGAGACTGAAAACTAACATCCTTAAACCATCAAATGCCTTATGGAAAATTCAAAAAGTGCCCAGATGATCGGCATTGTGGCCATGTATGACCTGCAAACACCGTTTTTCCAATTTGTAACAGAAAATATAACCGACGAGGACGCCCAAAAACGCCTTGATACGAAGGCGAACCACGTCGGCTGGCTGGCAGGCGCATTGGTAGAACAGCGTTTTGACCTGGCCCGTCAGCTCGGTTATGACGGACATCAGCAGGCCAACGACCTGTTCAGCGACTACAAGGGCATTCAGGACGATGTGCAGTACCCGTCGATCGCGTCGTACCAGGAAGATTGGAACAAGATCAGTCCGATCCTGCGGGAATCGCTCGGTAACCTGACGGACGAGGAGCTGCAACGACGCATTGATATGGGACCCGAATTCTCGATGTCGCTCTATGAGGTAATTACCTTCACCATGTATCGCGAAGCGAACATTATCGGCCAAATCGCCCTCTGGCGGCGATTGCTGGGTTACCCGGGTATGCGTTACATGTAGAAATAGCGCGAAATGTGCTTTCTTGCGGGCCATTAGTCAGTAAGGTATTCTATGAAAATGTTCCAGCAGGGCATCCAGCTCAAAGCACGCAGCCGCGGTTTCCACCTCATTACAGGGGAAATTCTGCATGCATTGCCGTCGATCAGCGAAATCAAAGCCGGGATGTGCCAGGTTTTTATCCAGCACACTTCGGCTTCGCTGACGATCAACGAAAACGCCGATCCGACGGTGCGGATGGATTTCGAAATGTATTTCAATAAATCGGTGCCCGAAAACGATCCCGACTACCAGCACGATTACGAAGGCCCGGACGACATGCCGGCCCACCTGAAAGCGTCGTTGCTGGGCAGCTCGGTGATGATCCCCATTCGAAACGGTCGCCTGGCGCTCGGTACCTGGCAGGGCATTTACCTCTGCGAACACCGCAATTACGGCGGCCCGCGGAGCATTGTCGTTACCGCCTGGGGAATTTAGGCATTCGCGATCGCGAGGCTGAAAATCATGCCGTTTCCTGCATTGGGTTGCACGGAAATGCGGCACGAAATCGCCTTTGCCAGGTCACGGACAAGATGCAGGCCGAGGCCGGTTTTAATGCCGATAGCTGCATTATCAGTAAATAGCGCACCCAGCTGCTCGGCAGATGCGCCGGGACCATTGTCCGTCACGGAAAGTACCACCTCCCCCTTTTGCGTTTTCGCTTCCCATTTGATCATCGCTTGATCCGTGTTTTTCAATGCTTTGACGGCATTGTTGGTAAGGTTCTGCATGATAGTCCGCAGATAATCCTCGTCGGTCACGACCGTAAGGTTCTCATGATTTTCGAAAGTAAAATCAATGCGGCCGGTGCCGGCGAAGAACTTTTGGATGTATTCAAACAGATCGTCCACCGCGATGCGCCTTGCCTGGGGCTTGAACTGCTGCATCTGGCTCTTACTCCACAGCAGCATCGATTCCATCGTTTCCAGCAAAGACTCGGCCGAGTCGGTCAGGCGTTTCTGGTGCGCTTCCGCCGCTTCCTGCGTCAGCAGATCCGGTGCTTCTTTTTGTAAATGCAAAAAATTGACGAGGTTGGCTACCGGACTGCGCAGGTCGTGGCTTAATATGGCAAAAAACCGCGCTTTGACCTGGTTGGCCTCGTCGAGCTCGTTGTTCAGGTGCAGCAGCTGCACATTGGTGCGTTTTCGAAGGCGGTTCTGCCGGTATAGCAATGCCCCAATCGCCGCGAGCAGCAGCAACCCGCCGGTGAGCAGCCATTGCTGCCGCTTGCGGGCTTCCAGTTCGAGGCTGCCGATCTGGATCTGCTTGTCACGCAATGCGATTTCCCGTTCGCCTTCCAGCCCCGCGATTTTGTTTTTTTCTTCCTGCGAAAACAGCGAATCATGCACGGCGGCGTAGCTTTTGAAATTGAAATAGGCATTTTTAAAGTCGCCCTGCTGTGCCTGTACTTCGGCCAGGAGGCCGGTGAAGTCGGATTTATAGCTTACATCGCCATTTTCCGAGCAAACCTGGATCGCCCGGGTGAGGTACTGGCGGGCTTCCTCCAAAAGCTGCGGTCTTCCCGAAAACCCTTTCGGCAGGTAACCGCTTTCGTGCATATGCAGGTAGGCCTTCCCCATGTTGCCCAGGTTACTGGCCGCGAGGATATGCCGGGGGTTCACCTCGTTCCAAAGCCGCTCCGCCTTTTCGCCATAAGCGATCGCTGCTGCGAAATCCGGGCCTTCCAGCAGCGACAAGTTGCCGTAAACCTTCGCTAGCCCCTCCTTGTTCCCCGATTTTTCCGACAGGACTACCGCGCGGTCAAAATACTTCCGGGCGGTAATGGTATCATTCATTTCCAGGTAAATGCCGCCCAGCGTCGTAAGCGAGTTGGCAATTTCCCGCGCCTTGTTGTAGATATCCGACGGTTCCAGCTGCTCGCGCAGTTTCAATGCCTTCAAGCAATAGAACAATGCCTTTTTGTAATTCTTCTGAATGTGGTACACGGCTCCTACGTTGTTGCAAGTGTTCGCCATGAGGTACTTATCGCCCTGCTTTTCCGCCTCTTTTAGCCCCAGCAGATAATACCGGACCGCCTCAGGATAGTTGGATGCCACATTTTCCTGAACCACTCCAATATTATTAAAAGTAGTAGACATATTATAAGTATCTCCCATATTCCGGAACACCGCTAGTGCCCGGAGGTTGTGGTACATGCAGGAATCGACATTACCCATATCACTGTATGCACGCGCCAGCGAGGTGCTGAACACGCCTATTCCCCGCTGCCAGCGCATGGCTGTCACATGTGCGAGCCCGCGCTTCGCGTACGTGAGGGCCATTTGGGCATCGATAAAAAAGTATTCGTCGGCAATGCGTTTGTAGAGCCGTCCTTTCAAGGTATCGTCCCTGGTGCGTGGCAGTTCAGCGACGAGCGAGTCGATCAGCGCCTGCCCTTCCCTTTGCCCGAATGCATTGGAAATCAGTAGAAAAAGACCCAGAATGACGACAAGGGCGCGCATAGGCTATTTCAGATTGGCCAATGAATGCTTGAAACTCCGGCCAACCGGCAAGGTATAACTGCCGATATGCACCTGCTGGGGCGTCACTTTTTCGATGTAATGCCGCTGCACGGCGTAGCTGCGGTGAATGCGCAGAAACGACTGAAAGGCGGTTTCGAGCAGCAGATTGCCGATGGACGACAGCACGCTGTATTTCCGCGTGGTGGTGACAATGCGCGTATAATCCTTCAACGCTTCCAGGTATACGATGTCGTGCAGGTTGAGTTTGATCTGCTGATGGCCGTCCTTGATAAACACCGTACTGTCGCTTCCGAGGCTGTATTCGAAGAGCTCGGCCTTGCGCTTCATTTCGAAATAATGCTGCACCCGCTGCATGGAATGGGCGAAACGGTCGGCTTTAATGGGTTTTACGAGGAAATCGAATGCTTCGAGCTCGAAACTTTCGGCGGCGTAGTCGGGATAGGCGGTGATGAAAATGCAAACGGGCACCTGCATCATCTGCCCCCTGAATTCCAGGCCGCTGACATCGGGCATATCGATGTCGCTGAGCAGCACATCCACCCGCGACTGGCCGAGGGCGACGGTCGCTTCCGAAGCGGAAGTAAATACGCCGGCGATTTCCAGAAAAGGGTATTTGCGTGCGTACATCAGCGTTGTGAGCCGATCGATCTCGTCGTCGTCGACAATCACGCAACGATAAACCGGAGCGTCGGGCATGGCGGAAATAGTGGGACGGTGTTTTCCAAATTTAAGATAGTTTGCCAGAAATGCACCTGTCCGGGCACCGGTTTTAGTTACTGGTCTATTTAAAATGTCGTTCATCGAACGCGCGTTGCGGCCGCATCGCGGTGCCAGTACATTTGGAATATCATCAACCGCCATCTATTTGCCATGAAAAAGCTCTTTTTCTTCCTGTTAATCAGCATGATACTCAGCTGCTCGGACTCGCGGCAAGACACACCCGCACCCGGCGGCACGGACAAAGACCCCGATCCTACCACGGTAACCCCGCCGGGCAAAGGCGAACCGGGGGTCGTCGGTACGGCGGGTATTCAGGCATGGGACCAGCTTTCCGCTGCTGAAAAAGCGAAAATCAAAGGTTGGAATACCATTTTCATGCACCAGTCGGTGGGTACCGACCTGGAAGACGGCGCGGCAGCAAACGGTTTCCGTTTCGAGTATTTTGATTTGAATGAAAAACCGGATAAGGGATTGAGCGGCAATGTTTTCAGTGCATCCAATGGCATGCCGCTGGAAAAAATCGCCGAATTCAAAACCAACGCACTGGCACACAAGGGCATCCTTAAAATTGCTATATTCAAATTCGGATATGCCGATATCCGCGACGAAGATTGGGAAACGGTCAGAACCGCCTACAAGCAGATGGTGGACGACCTTCGGACACAGATCCCCGGCTTACGGTTTGTGCACATTACGCCTCCGCTGGTTTACATTGCTACCAAAGACGAGGGGAATGAGGCCAAAATGAAAATGGGGCAATGGATGAAGGCGACATTTGCCGAAAAGGACGTGGTATTCGACCTGCAAGCGGTGGAATCCAACGACGGAGCCTGCAAGTTGGGCAACGTGTGGCGCATTTGCGACGAGTACCGTTCTACGGCCTCGTGCCCGAGCAAGAGCCAGGGCGTAGACGCGCCCGAGGGCCAGGGGCATTTGTGCGAGGCGGCGGCAACCAAAGTCAGCAAGGCGTTTTTAATGAGTATCTACAATACCGGAAGATGATGACGCGCAGGAAAACTTCATGGGTGCTGATTATCCTGCTGCTAGTCGCGGTGAGCTGGGGCGTGTACGAAATCCGGTACTATTCAGGCTTGTGGTGGGACTACCGGACGCGGCCTTGGGCTTACAGCAGCGACGACAATGCCAAACTGCTCGTCGGAAAATGGCAGGGTGCTTTTTCTGATCCCGACAAGGTTTCCAAGCGCCTACACTTGGAAATATTCGAACCTACCACCGAGGCTGAACGCCGGAAATCGGCCGGCAAGAGAAACCGGCGCGGCGGCGGTATCCGGCACCGCGACAAAACCGGCTTCGACGGCATCGCGACCATTGAAAGCAGGCTTGGCAAGGAAGAATATGAGGTATACGGGTCGGTGAACAGGGACGACTATCATCAATTAAAACTCAACTTCCGCCCCGCGGATGAGCAAAAACGCATACTTCCCAATTTCACCGCATCTCAGGGGCTGGACGGCTCCTGGCAGGGCGATGAACTGCGGATTAGTCTCACTTTCAGCTACCAGCGGGCAGATGGCAGCAGTTTCTCATCCTCCGCAGACCCGCGGTATTCGAAGATAGCCAAAGTGACGCTCGCCCGAATGCGGTGATCATTTCACCGCCACCGGGCGATGGTGCCGGCGTAGGGTCCTTCGTTTGTCCAGACGGTTTCGCAGAGCGCGATTTGTTTCAAAAATGACTCGCGGTCCGGTGCGGTGAGTACTTTGCCTGCGGAAAGGTATTGGTAGCCGGCTAGTTGATCGAGGCACGAGACAACCATTTGTTTCTGCGCGTTGCCTGCGTAGCTGGCGTCGCATTGAAGTGCATATCGGAGCATGTCGGTATCGAGCATACCCGTCCGGAATGCGCCCTGGTGCCCGTCATGTCCGTTGGTTTCGTGCTCATTGTTGAGCAGCGTCACCGGGTAGTTTTCGGCGGACATCCAGCCATTTCCGTGCCGCGTCTGGTAGGCCCTGGTAAGGTAGTAAACGGTAGTCAGCTGCAAAAGCCCGTTCCGCTGGATCATATCAAATGCATTCCTGCTGGTGGTATGCGAACGGGTGACATTTGGAAAAACCCCGAAATCCATATCCAGCAATATGCCCTGCCCGCCTTCGAAAATGGCATTTTCAAAACCCATAGCAAACAACTCCCGCTCGGTAAGCAGTCGGATGATCTCCCGGGAGTCCTGAACTTCACGCAGGAACCTATCCACCCGCATGATTTCCAGTTCCAATGCTTCCAGGCAGCATTCCAGCCCGCGAACTTTGTATCGGGCACGGTAATAGTCCCGCACGGCTTCCAGTTTACGCTGAAAAACTGCCGGGAAAAACAGGTCCTGCGCGTACAATTTGTGCGGCCCGAGGTTTCGCTCCACCGTGGCGCCGAATCCGACGCCGACCGTTCCGTGGGTGACATTGGTACGGTCGCTGACATTGTAAAACTTATCGAAGGGCGTGGTAACCATCGCCAGCGGGTCTACAAACAGCACTGGCGTTACGCCGAGGCGCCGCAATTCCCGGAACTCGTTGACGATGCCCATGGGATCGATGGTACAGAAGCGGGAGAAGAAAACGGGCACCTGCCGGAACGTACCGGCACCGAAGTTGGAAAACACATGAAAATGTCCGCTGTCGTGCATGACCGTGTGCCCGCATTGATGTCCGCCATTGAAACGGACTACCACGGGATTTTCCATCTTCGACGAGAGGTAATCGGTGAATACCCCCTTCCCTTCATCGCCGTAACCCATGCCCAGAACGATGTGATTCCCCGCCATTATAACGCAATAATGCCCGATTTACCATGATCGCGGCGTACGAGCGAATCCTTCACCGACACCAGGGCACGCGATACCGAAAGTCGCGTTTGCGCATCGAAACCACTCATAGCCATATCAGCCTGCACGCCTTTCACAAGGGCGACGGTCGTCGCGATGAGTTCGGCAATATTATTCTGGTCTTCGAGTATGAGAAAACGTTCGCCGAGCAGGGTTTTCCATTGCGAAAAAACGAAGTGGTCGTTGTGGTAGCTGGCTTCGTTGGCATGAATGTGAAATACGGAGTATGCGCGGCTGGCCTCGTTGAGCAGGGATGCCGCATTGAGGTTCTCGCGCCCTTTGTAACCGCATTTCGCCTGCAAAAGATCGGCGGCCATGTGATCGTGGAAACCTTCGTCGCCGATGGTGAACAGGAACCCTTTTTCCTGCCGCTTTTCGAACGAGTCGATGGATGTGTGGCGGGCGGCGAAATACCACGCCAGCGGATAGCTTTCGCGGTTCTGGCCGCCACCACCCCCTTCGATAAGGATACGCGAAAGGCATTGGTCCAGCTCCATCGTGCCCGATTCAAACTGCCCTACCTGCAAGGGATAATCGTCGGAAATGTGGTCACCAATAGCCATGAACATGATTTGCGGATCGAGTATACCGTTGTTAATCAGGGTATTCATCAATGCACCGAGCTTATTTTTGATCAGGTTCTCCGGAATGGAGCCCATCGAACCCGTCACGTCCAGCGCCACGATGATCGGCACCGAATCGGGATGCGCCTGTGAATCGCGCGATTCGCGCACATCCACATTGTTAGGCGAAAGGTCGGGATGGATCACGCCCACCTTGTTCTGGGTGAAATTATCGTCTATCGAGCGGGTTTTGCGTGCCCGGCTGACACTGTCGTAAGCATCGCTGCTCCATGAGGAAAAGCCCATTGTTTCAGATGTTTAAGTGTATGAATTGAGATGGAAAGTTTTGATCCAGAATGGCCCGGTATTTCTCGTAACATGCCAGCGAATCGTCGTCGGAGCTCAGTAAAAACTCGATAAACCCGCGGTGGTGCGTCTTTAAAAGTGAAGTGCCGAGGCCGGAACGGTCGCCCAGCAGGTAAGCGCCTATCCGCTTCACCATTTCCAGGTCCGCGTTCTCGGTCGCTTTCTTATCCGCCAGCAATGTGGCCGGGTACCAGTGCCGGAATGCGCCTGAAATCGTTTTTACGGGGCCGCCCAGCGGCGCAGTATGGTAAAAGCCGGCTACGGCGATCCCGTGCGTTTCGGGCACGAGCAGCACCTGCGCGGGCGTGAGCCCCAGATGCGCCCGGCCCGTGTGCCTGTGCAGAAGCATGCAGAATTCCAGCAACCGCGACAGCACCCAGTTCACATGTTCCTGCGGCAATGTGAGGTTAACGAGCGGTATGGCCCGCTGCTCCATCAGCAGGCTGCTCGTCGTATCCCAGGTATAGGGCATATAGCGCCGGAGATGCTCCGGTGCGCGCGCCGCTATTTCCCGCTGCATTTTCCTTCCATGATCAATGATGGCGGGCTCCCCCATATAGTTCACCCAATAATCGTTGGAGAGAAAGCCGCCGGCATCATCGGCGAACTCGCTTCCGTGGACAAAATGGCGGTGTATCGCCAGCAGGTGATTCGTAGCCTCCTGCGCCATGGGATGTTTGCATTTGTCGGGATGGATCATTTTAAGGATCTCCCGGAAGTTCAGGTCCTCGTCTTCCGGCGGGTGGAGCGCGTTGAAATGAGGCGCGCGCATTACCCGTTCGATTATTTCGGTTTCAATCATCTTGAAGAATGTATAGTGGATGGCTGGCCTGTCTGAGGCCGTGTAAGCGCAATGTAACTGGCCCGGCGCAAGACCGGGGGGCAGAATGATCGTTCGGCCGTAACAGTTTAGCGGCCGGACAAACGGCCGGTTCGTTTGTCACAATCCCCCCCTGATAATGTCGCAAATCGCAACTGTTTTTCTGGGACGAACCCGCTTGTTTTGTATTGTCGGAAATATGTCGGGCAGGGCGCAGGAATGCGTCGTTCAAAAGATCGGAAACACATGGTAGAAGTATTCAAAACAGATGTAGTGAAACAAAGCCAGGCCAGATTGCTCGTTAACCTGATTTGCCTTTCGTTTACGGGTTACCAGGCCACGTTCGACCTGGAAGACTGCGACAAAGTGCTGCGCGTAAGCACAACGGGCGGCCCGGTTTGCGAAGCAAGCATCATCGGCCTGCTCGAAAGCTTCGGCTACCAGGCCGGTGTCCTCAGCGAAGCGACATTCGAGCCGTTGTACGTATAGGCTCCCCGGTTACCTCCTGCACATCCATTCATCCTGTAACCATAAACTATTTCAACCAATGAAGAAGACAAAGATCATTTTCTGGGTAGTTACCGGCATTCTGGCCGTCATGCTTGGGATCGGCTCGATATTCGACGCCATTTCGGCACCCGAAGCGGTGGAGCACGTGACGCGGATCGGCTACCCGGCGTACATTGTCCCGTTCCTGGGCGTAGCCAAGACGCTTGGCATCATCGCCATTCTCGTTCCCGGCTATCCGCGTATCAAAGAATGGGCCTACGCAGGCATTTTCTACGATTTGCTGGGCGCATTCTATTCCCATATCGCATTCGGCGACGGGCCCGATATGTGGGCAGGCTTCATCGTCGGATTTGCGCTGATCGCCGCTTCCTACATCTATTACCACAAATTACAGCGCGAAACCCTCGTCGCCGCGTAGCCTGACACGCTTCATGTAAGCATCCATTCATTCACTTCAAAAACAATAGCGCCATGTCAACAAACAACCAAACATCCGCAGAAGCATTATCGGGCGACACCGTGAACCGGCAGCAGCTCCTGCACGACCTCGACCAGACCGAGCACGATTTTTCATCCGTACTCGCCGCATTCCAGCCCGCAGCGGTGAATGCGATACCGTTCGAAGGCAGCTGGACAGCCGGCCAGGTAGCGGAGCATATTCTGCTGTCCGAATCTGGCATTCCCGAAACGATACTGGGCTCGACGGACGAAACGGTCCGGCCCGTAGGTCAGTATGTACCTGTGATTGAATCCATTTTCCTCGATTTCAGCGCCAAATACGAATCCCCGGAGTTTATCGTACCTTCGCCCGGCCCGCACGACCAGCGCAACCTGCTCGACGCATTTAAAGCCGAACGGGCCGAAATCCGCCAAATCGCTGCGAGTGAAGACCTTTCACTGACTTGTACGGATTTCGAATTTCCGCAAATCGCAAACCTTACCCGCTGGGAATGGCTGCAATTCGTGTTGTGCCACTCCAAGCGGCATACGCGGCAGCTGCGCAACATTTTCGAAAAAGTTAGCGCGACCGTCGCGGGATAGTGGGGCAAGAATTGATAACTTGCGGGCTCATTATATCAGGTAGATTTTATGTTTCGTAAGTTAACGTTTCTGTTTTTGATGTTGGCGGCATTCCAGGGTTTTGCCCAAACCAGCCCCCAGAAAATAGCCCCGTTTCAGATCCGGCTCGTCAATGGCCAGCAATACACGTCGTCGCAGCTTGCCGCAGGGCCTGTGGTGCTCATTTACTTCTCGCCCGACTGCGAGCATTGCCAGGATTTCACGAAAGACCTGGTCAAAAATTACAATGTCGTTGCCAATAAGCAGGTGGTCATGGTCACTTTCCAGGCTATGGACATGCTGAAACCTTTTGTGAACCAATACCGGCTCGGGACCTATCCGAATTTCAAAGTCGGTACGGAAGGCACTTCTTACCTCGTACAGCGCTATTACCAGATCCGGTCGTTCCCGTACATCGCCATTTACGATAAAAAAGGCAACCTCGTACGGACGTTCGAAGGCGAACAGCCGCACGCGGAAATTTTTAAAGCGTTGAAACAGATTTAAGGAAAAGAATTTCCGACATTTTATTTAAGTTGTGAACCAATGCCAGCTACCCTGCCGGCATTGGTTTTTTATTTACCCTCTATCCTCTTCTTGATAATGCCGATTGATCAAATCAAAACTTCCGACGCGTTTCGGAAATCCACCTTTCGTGCAAGCCTGGCCATCATTCAGTTTGTCGTTATCTATTTGCTGCTGATATGCGGGGCACTCCTCCTGACCGCCTTGTGTGTGCTGGGCGCTTACACGTTGGTCAGCCACACATTTACGATATTTACAGCGCTTATGGCTGTTGCTATTGTTTGTATCGGCGGTTTTGTGCTTTTCTTTCTGATCAAATTTATTTTTACCAAAAATGTGGTAGACCGATCCACATTGACGGAAATAACCGAGCAGGATCAACCCGAACTTTTCGCATTGATCCGTGAAATCGTGCAGGAAGTGCAGACTGATTTTCCCAAGAAGGTGTACCTGTCGCCCGATGTCAATGCGGCCGTGTTTTATGACTCCGGTTTTTGGAGTATGTTCCTGCCCATTCGTAAAAACCTGCAAATCGGAATGGGTTTGGTGAATACCGTTACCGTGAGTGAATTCAAGGGAATCCTGGCCCACGAATTCGGGCATTTTTCGCAGCGCAGCATGAAAGTCGGGAGCTATGTTTATAATGTCAATTATGTCATTCACAACATGCTTTTCGATAATGAGTCGTTCGACAGTACGCTCGAACGATGGAGCAATGTCAGCGGCTATATTGCCGTGGCTACCACGGGCGCCGGCTGGGTTATCAAGGGCATTAAATGGTCGCTCGGCAAAGCGTATAATATTGTGAACTTGAATTACCTGAACCTTTCACGGGAAATGGAATTCCACGCCGACGAGGTGGCCGCCCATGTAGCAGGCTCCGCGCCGCTCGCAGGCGCATTACGGCGCTTCGAGCTCGCGGATTATGCGCTTAACAGCGCCGCCAATTTTTATTATCAAAAAGGGTTCGATGCCCCGAACATTTACCCGCATCACGCATTTGTCCTGCGTTTCCTTGCGGAAAAAGACCAGCTCGCATTTCAGAATGGCCTGCCGGTTGTCGAAAGCAATCAAAACCGGTATAACAAATCCAAACTGGTCATTGCCGATCAATGGGCCTCGCACCCGAGCGTGGACGACCGCGTACAAAGGCTATTGCAACTGAACCAGTCACCTAAAAATGAAGACGCCCGGCAAGCCGCCGAACTATTCCGTAAAGTAGGTGAAATTCAGGAGGCTATCACGCAAAAAATGTTCGATGGAGTGGAGCGGAAACCGCATGCAGAAACGGAAGTTTTTGAAGAAGCATTTGTGGATTTCTATAACGTTTCGGTTTTCAACGAAATATACCAGGGTTATTATGACGGTAAAAATCCCGTGTTCCCGGAAGAGGTATCGAACACCACGGGCGATATCAATGCAAACGAATTGTTCAATGAACAAGCGGTAGATCTGGTTTATAAAGAAATAGCCATCCAATCCGACATTCAAACGATCGAAGGCATTCACGAAGGAAATTACAAAGTCAAATCATTTGATTACGACGGTAATAAATACGCGGCCGGTGAAGCCGCATTTCTTTTACCAAATCTGCGGAACGAGCTTGCGGAAGTGCAGCGACTGGTAGCCGAAAATGATGCGCGCATTTACCAATTCTTTTACGAAATAGCGGCACAGCAGCAAAAGCAAACTGAACATGAAACATTAATCGCAAATATCAAATCGGTGAATGCACAAAATGCAGCATTCGGCGACTTATATATGGAGGTGGCCGGACAATCTTCGTTTCTGACGGTAACCACTCCTTATGACGAAATCAAAAGATGCCTGGCGAGGCTGGCGGAAACAGAAAATAAATTCAAGGAGCAACTCGCGGAATTGCAAAATAACCCGCTCTATTCCCCGAAGATAACCGACCAGGCCAAAGAGATTTTTGAACAATATATTCATAATGAGGAACCCTATTTCGAAAAGAAATCCTACAATGAGCACACGGTACAATTGATGTTCAATGCATTGAATGAATTTATTTCAATACTGCCGCTCAGCCAGTTCCACCACAAAAAGGAACTGCTCGATTTCCAGGCCGTGCTATTCAATGCAACTCAGCCTGCAAACATCGCCTCGTAATGGGCCGAAGGTGCTAGAATACCTCCGCTTTCTGCATAAAATGACTTGTCGGTGAGATAAACGCCTTTTTGCGTTTTGGTCCAGCTTCCGTCCGCCTTCGGATGGAAGCTCATCAGCTTGTCCCAGTTTTTGTAGTATTGGTGCCCGTTTGTTTCCTGCAAGCCGACGCTCATCCCCGGAAACGGCTGCAAGCGCGCGGCTACATTCTTGTTCCAGTCGACGAGAATAGGGTTCACCGTCAGGTCGGCGCAGAAGCACGGGACTTTCTTTTCGTAAGCTAACTGGGTGATTTTCATCGTCATACTCAGCGTTTTTGCAATCGCCTTCACGGCAATGGCCGAGTAACCGAGTTCCATCCGGTGCGCGGCATCCTCCACCGTGTGCGCGCTCTCGTCCGCCGCCACGCGCACGCCCAGGTCGCCCACATAGGCTTCGTTGCTTTCCTCGAACGGCTCCTCGATCACGGCAATCTGCTCGAATGCACCGATTTTTTTGGCATGGTCCAGGAAGCGCAGCAGCGTTTCTTTCTTCTCGTACCGCCCGTTGGCATCGAAATAATAGGGGATCTTCCCGTTTTGGGTATAAGGCGTTTCGTAATGCCCGATGGCTTTGTGCACGGCCGTGAGAAAGGCAATGTCCTTCTCGATCATCTCCTGCTGCGTGCCGGCCGCGCCAGTTTTCAGTTTCAATATAAAATAGCCCTCGTCTGCCGCCTGCTTGATCCGCTCCGGCGTGGTACCCACCGCAAACGACGGGATGCTCGCCACTTTCTCATGCCGGTACGACAGCCCCGGCCTGTAAGCTGCCGGTACCAGTTCGTCGAACTGCTTCAAACCGTTTTCCTGGGCATAGAGCAGCCACGCCGCATTATCCACGCATACCAATGCATTGAGTGCAAATGTTTTGCGCAGGTCCGCATGGCCGGTTATCTTCTTGCCATAGGCCAGTACTTCCGGTAAAATATCGTCGAGCAGCTGCACCGGGTCGGTAAACGACGTCCCTTTGATCATTTGAAGTGCCCGCTCGCTCATTGCATACATCAATGCATTCCCAGCGCTTTCGGAATGCGCGGCGAAGACCTTCGAATCCGACCACAGCACTCCCTGCGTTCCCAAGCCGACTTTTTTAATGCCCGAATCCGATTCCAGCATCGCGATCGCCTGCCAGCTGTCGGTAATGGCGCTGCCTTTGAAACGATAGGGATTCAGCGGCTCGCGCTCGAAATTGGAACTGACGTTTTTGACGGTAATCTTCTTCACGGCGGACTGCGGCGTTGGGTTAGGAAATTGGTTTTCTGCAAATATACCCGCTGCCGCGAGCAACCCCGCGCGACGGGCGAATTCACGGCGGGAAAAACGTTCAGGTTGATCGGAATGCATGGTTCAGGATGTGAGTTTGTATTAATGCAGACTTTAAAACGGCTTGCTACCCTGACCCAATATCTGAATTTTATCCAGTTTTAAAATATTTAAATACCAACAACAAACAAAATCAGCCGGCTTCTGCGGAGACCGGCTGATGTGCATTACACTATGAGAATTTACTAAAATGCCTGAAACTTACTGGTAGCCCGGGTTCTGCTTCAACGTAGGCGCGCCGTTCACGGTACTGAGGTCGATCTGCGTTTGCGGAATGGGGTAATATTCGTTTTTGTCCGGAATGAATTTCATGCCGGTCACTTCGGTCACCTTTGTTACCTCGTAGGCGTAGTAGGCATTCATGAAACTGTTGGCCAGGCCCCAGCGCACGAGGTCGAAAAAGCGGTGGCCCTGCATCGCCAGTTCGATTTTGCGTTCGAAATAGACGGCTTTTAAGGCATAATCCTTGCCACCGGCCTTGAAATTGCCGTCGGGGTAAAGCTTGATCAGGTAATTAGCCGCCGGCGTGGCCGAAAAGCCGAGTTCGGGCTTGGTGTCGTCCCTGTATTTGTACACAAAGCCCTTCGGATTGGCCGCACGCGTGCGGATGCGGTTCACGTACGCCTGCGCCGCATCGAGGTTCCCAAGCTGCGCTTCGGCCTCGGCTGCCAGCAACAGCACATCGGCCAGGGTAATCACATGATAGTTGATCGCCGACCCGGGCGCCCAGGCTGTACCGTCGTAATAAAGTGCCTTTGTTGCATTCCAATAGATGTTTTTGAGGTTAACATACGGGCCTGTCGCCACGGAATTACGTATCCAGGTATTGCCGGGCATTAATCCCCAATCCTTGAACGGAATGCCCCTCCTGCCCGCGGTCCAGTCCAGGCGCGGGTCGAGCGTGCCGGCGTCGGGTGTGAACGGCTGGCTCGACAGGATGCCGATATCGGCTTTCACCTCGTGTTTGTTGTAATCGTCGAGATAAGGCAGGCCGTTCGCCGGATTTGTGCGAAACGAATTCACGAGGTCGATCGACGGCAGGAAATTGCCGCAGCAGCCAAACGGGCTGTTGATCGGGAAGTTGAGCATGCTTCCCTGGTTGGCCGTGGCAATGGTACCGTTGCCCACGTTCGCCGCCATATCGATCGAAAACAGCGCTTCCGGGCTGTCCAGCTCCTTTTCGGGGCGGTGGTTATCTTCAAATTCAGGGTTCAGGTCCACCTTTTTACCGCGACTGGTTATGCCTGTGTTGATCACCAGATCGAAACTAGCCTTCGCTTCCGAATATTTCTTTTGGTACAAATATACTTTCCCCAGGTATGCCTGCGCCGCCGTTTTGTTGATCCGGCCGGCTTCGGGCTGGGTAGCGGTCACATTTTCAACGGCATATTTGAAATCGTCCTCGATTTTTGGCCAGATATCCTTGTCGTTCGGCTGCTTGAAATCCGTCGTCGTCTCGTCGATCCACGGCACCATGTTGTACATCCGTTTCAATTCGAAATAGTAATGGCCGCGAAGGAAACGGGCCTGTCCGATGATGTTCCTGAGATCGGCATCGCTCAGTTCTTTCGTTTTCGCGGCCACGCGCAGCACCGCATTGCACCGGCTCACGCCCGCATAGCTCGCCTTCCAGCGCTCGTTCAGGAACTCGTTGATCGGCTCCACGCTCGTCGAAAGCGGCATTGCGTGCGATTCGCCGCCATAGCCGCTGCCGTAAATGGCATTGTCGGGCCCGACGGCCCAGGCGGTGCCGCCGTTGATATTCAATCCGTAGTTCCCCTGCCCGTCCAGCGCCGCGTAGGCACCGATGAGCAGCGAATTCACACCCTCTTTCGTGGCGAGCAAATCCTCGCCTAATGCACCCTGCGGCGTATAGTCCAGAAATTCCTCTTTGCAGGATTGCAGCGACAGGCTGGCCGCCAGGCAAGTCGCCAGTATTGTTTTAAATGCTTTCATGTTTTCTCTGAAAAAAATTAGAAACTAACCTGAATGCCGCCCAGGAACTGGCGGTCATTGGGATACAACCCTTTATCGACCCCGAAACTCGTCGCCGAACCGCCGATCTCAGGGTCGAGCCCGATGTATTTGGTCATCGTAAACACATTGGCTGCCTGCACGTAAATGCGCAGATTCGATACATTGATCTTCGAAAGCAGCGACGCCGGAAGGTTGTAGCCGAGCTGGATGTTTTTGAGCCGCAGGTAAGAGCCGTCCTCAACGTAATAGGAAGTCGGCGAACCGTTCGTGGCGGCGGTCATCTTGGTTTCCTGGATCGGCAGGGTCGCATTCTTGTTTTCCGGCGTCCAGGAATCGTACAAAGCACGCTTGCTCTTCGCCTGCACGAACGAGGCGTAAAAATCGGTGCTGTACCGAAGCTGGTTCCAGATATCGGCGCCCTGTACGCCGTAGAAAAATGCACTGATATCGAATCGCTTATAGGTTAATCCCACATTCAGGCCATAGTTGAAATCCGGATTGGGGTTACCCAAAAAGGTCCGGTCATCGGCCGTGATGATGCCGTCTCCATTCGCGTCCTTGAAACGGAAACGTCCTAATGCCTGATCGGTCTGGTAAACGGCCGCCGCATTGCCAGTCACCTGCCGCGCCTGCTCGTTAGCCGCGTCGAGCTCCTGCGTCGTGTTCCAGAAACCGGTGATCTGGTACCCGTAAAACGAGCCGATCGGGTGGCCCACCTCGTTGCGCACATAGTTGATGCCGTTCAGCGCGCGGCCGGTCGAGAAGAAGTAATTGGTATTGTCGGTCACGCGGGTAACCTTGTTTTTGTAGGAAGTAAATGTCGCACCAAGGTCCAGGCGGAGATCCGGCGCCAGGTTTTTATGAAAATTAGCCGACAGGTCTATACCGCGGTTGGTTGTTCCTGCAATATTCACAAACGGCACAGTACCAGGCCCCTGCGTACCTACAACAGCCGGGTTGTAAAGCAGATCTTTGATATCCTTCCGGAAATAATCGATCGAAACATCGATCATGCCGCTCAGGAAAGTGGCGTCGATCCCAATGTTCGCATTGATGTTCCGTTCCCACTTGGCATCCGGGTTACCGATTTGGCCCACCTGGAAGCCCGGCTGGTTGGAATTGTTCGTCCGCCCGATGTCGTAGTAGGAAGCGGCCTTGTCCATAATGAAGGTGTAGTAGCCATTGTTCGCATTGACATTCAGCTGGTTACCCATCACACCCCAGCTTCCGCGTACTTTCAGGTCTGCCAGCCATTTGATACCCTGCATAAAGCCTTCCTCCGACAACCGCCACCCTGCGCTCACCGACGGGAACCAGCCGTACTGGTATCTGACAAATTTGGAAGAACCGTCGCGCCGCAGCGTCCCGCTGAGCAGATATTTGCCTTTGAATGCATAATCCAGCCGCCCGAACTGCGAGTTGAGCGATTCGAAACTCCTGCCGCTGTAATTGCTCTGGATACCCGAACCGGTCGATAATGTCGTGTAATTGCGGTCGAAAGTATAGTAATCGCGCGTGGTCCCGCCCAGGTTTTCGAAATACGACTTGTAGGCCTCATTACCCAGCACCACCGTGATGTCATGCTGGCTGCCGATCAGTTTTTTGTAGGTCAATGTGTTGGTCCAGGTCCACGCATAGCCGTTCGATGAACCCTGCGTAAATGCATTGTACTTGGTATTCTCATTGTTTTCGTAGGTCGGGTAGACAAACGACCGCGATGTGCCCGAATACATTTCGCCGCCAAAATTCGTCCTGAACGTAAGGTCTTTAAGCACATCTACCTCGGCAAACATATTGCCGAACAGCCTGTTACCGAGCGTGCGGTTGTCTTTCAAGCGTTCCAATGTACCCACGGGGTTGTTACCGTTATAACCCGTGCCGAAAATGCCTGCGTAGTTGCCCATGATGTCGCGCACCGGAAAGATCGGCGCCATTTGGGACGCCGTTTGCACGATATTCAGGTCGGAAAGTTCCGTCTGCTGCGGGTTGCTGGTGATGGTGTAGGTCAGGTTTTCACCGATCCGAATGCGTTTGCTGACGTTGAAAAGCGTATTTGCCCGTAGGTTGTAGCGTTTCAGGTAGGTTGATAGCATCGTGCCCTGCTGGTTGAGGTAATTGAGGGAAATCATGTAATTACCCTTGTCCGTGCCCCCGCTGACGGAGAGGTTATGGCTCGTGTTGACGGCCGGCTTGAAAACCTCGTGGTACCAGTCGGTGCCTGCTTTATTGGCCCGGATAATGCGGTAAAACTTGTTGTAATCGTCGTCGCCTTTGTAGTTCGGGTTAATGTAATATTTCGATGGATCGACGGCCGAATCGCCCTCCATTTTGCCGAGCGGGTAAATGTAATCCGGGATCACCGGCTCCGGTCCCGAGCCGTAAATAGGGTCGTTAATCGGTAAGTTGGAGTTTTTGTTGGCGATCCAGCGTAGCTTAGCCTCTTCCGTCGGGCTCAGCAGGTCCCACACATTACCCGATTTCGGCACCTGCACGCCGTAGTAGGCATCATACTGCACCGAAACCTTGCCCGTACCTTTCTTGGTGGTGATGATGATCACGCCATTCGAAGCCCGCGAACCGTAGATCGACGCCGCGCCGGCATCTTTCAGCACCTGTATCGACGCGATGTCGTTGGGGTTCAGGTTGGTACTATTCTGCGTCGGCACACCATCCACCACGTACAGCGGCGTGTTGTTTCCGAAGGTATTGATCCCTCGTATGCGTACCTGCGGCTCCGCGCCCGGCTGGCCCGAGGAGATCACCGTCACCCCGGAAGCCTGTCCTTGCAGCAGGCCGGAGACGAGACCGTTCGGCTGTTTGGTGATATTCTTCACGTCCACCACCGAAACGGAGCCCGTAATATCCTTTTTCTTCTGCGTCGCATAGGCCGTTACCACCACTTCGCTGAGGATCTTGGTGTCCGGCATAAGCTGCACATTAATTTCCGAACGGTTGCCAACACTTATTTCCTGGGAAAGGTAACCGATGAAGGAGAACGTCAGCGTGCCGCCGTCGGGCACCATGAGCTGGAACCGACCGTCGGGGTCGGTTGTGGTGCCTATCGAAGTGCCTTTCAGGATCACGTTCACGCCCACGAGCGGCTCGTTCTTGTCCGAGAGCACCTTTCCGCTGACCTCCGTGTCGGCATAGGCGACGGCCTTGGCGACCGTTTTCGCGGGAACCGACGCCAGCACTCCGCCCGCATGGCAGCCGATGAAAGCCGCGAAAGCGAAGCATATGGCCCGTTTTCCCTGTGAGTAGTTTTTTAAATTCATAAGTGTACAGAAGGTTTTTGGCTTTCCCGATTGAAAAACCCGGTTTGATAAAATGATAAGGTATAGGGTGTGCCTGATTGGACTCTGCCGGGATGAATGCCGGCGTTGAATTGTGTCAATCAAACACTTTGATGGTAAGATGAAAGAATATTTAACTATCTGTTGTTAAAACAGTTAAAAAATTTCCGCAAACCTTTTCGCAATCCTTTGCAGAAATGGACTGGCACAAAATGCAGACAGTTTTCGGGGGATTATCCCGGGTTGGAGCAGGTATTGGAAGGCGAAAGATTATAGTACTATTTCAAGAACATACATTTGAAAAAGCACACCTCAAACAAAAATGCCAGGCCGAAAGACCTGGCATTCAATGCTATTGTTCGAAATTGGGCCTGGTGTTGTACTGGTCCGATTGCAGCCCCCGCAGCTTCACTTTGAGGATCACGCCGTCGGGCGTCAGCGTCGAATGATACACCTCGTCGCCGTTCCAGATGCGCCGTCGCCTCCACACCCCCTGCTCGAACGTGCCCTCCTCGACGTAAATCAATTCCGACGCGGAGAAGCCCGAGCCGAGCCGCGGCCGGAACTGGAATTTCGCATCGAAACCGATCAGGTAAAACTCGTCCGGTGCAATTTCGCCAACCAATACGCGGCCGGTTGGCTCCTTGGTGGTTTTGTAGGACGGAAAACCAAAAGTGAGCAGCAAATCGTAGTTCGAAAAATGCAGCAGCTTTTCCCCCAGCCCATCTTCCTCGACGGCGGCTTTCAGCTTGCCGGTACCTTGCAGCGTGGTAATCAATGGAATGGCAGGTTCCAGTAATCGGTAGTTGGCGGCAATGGCGGAGAATTTTTCATCGAGCTTCGTTTTATCGCGCTGGTCGTTCGGATCGCCGTGATAGGGATCGATACCGTAGGGCGCGACGCCGATCGTGTTGTAATCGCCGATGGCATAATAATGGAACCTTGCGAACAGCATTCCTTTGCCCGTTTCCGGCACAAACAATGCGTTATCGGGCCGGGCATACTTCTCACACAAATCTCTGAACTGCACATAGTTGCGATTGTAAATATCCACAGCCAGCAGATCGATATCCGGCGCCACGGCCTTATACACACCGATCATATTCGATGTAGGCCCGCCGCTTGGGTGCTCGCCCGCCCGCTCGAACCTGTTCTCGCGCAGCCACGCGTTCGCGTACATGGGAAGCGGATATTGCTTCTTGCCCTCAGCCGTCACATAGTTGATGTATTGGGCCATATAATAGGCCGAAAACGTCTCCGGCGCGTCGAAACCGAACACCTGCTGCCAGGTACCAGGCTTTTTCTTCATTGCCGACAACAGTTTTGCAGGCACCTGCCCATTGAACAGCTTCGTGGCCTCCGGCGAGTAATCCCGGTCGGTACCGAGCGACCCGGGCTCATTCTCAACCTGCATCATAATGACCGTCCGGTGAGCTTCGTCTATCTGCCGGATGTGCGCCATGACAGCCGAGAAAGCCCTGGCGTCCGCATTCCGGTTATTGTCCGAGATCGTGGCCTGCACCTGTATCGGTTGCCCGCCGGCATTCAGCATCCGCGGGTACTGCTTTGTATTTTCCTTCATCCATACGGGAATGTACTGCGAGCTGCCGTTTTTGTAGGATGCAAACCACAGCAGTACAAGCCGGATGTTCTCCCGGCGGGCATCGAGGATCAGCTTGTCGAGGTCGGTGAAATCGTATTTTCCCTGCTCTTTCTCAATATTTTCCCAGTAAATGGGGACTTCGAGGGTATTGCAGTGCAGTTCCTTCAACTGCGGCCAGGTCTTGTCAAGAATATCCGGCCAGCCGCTCGAATTCCACATCTGCGCCCCGAGGATCAGGAATGGCTTTCCATCCACCATCAAAGTATGACGGCCATTTTTGGAAACCAATGCAGGAATAGGCTTGGAAGTGTTTTGGCAAAATGCGTGATGCGAGGCAAGCATCGAGATCCCCGCAAACACGCCGAAAAAGTATCGCTTGATCATATTCAGGTTTAGAAAATTGAAAGCCGGAATATGAAGCAATATTTAACCCACTGCAAATAAATAACTTAAAAAATTTCCGCAATGCATTTCGCAAAGGTTTGCGGGAAGTAATATCATTGATGTATCAGAAGAGGCCCGGTTGAAAATACCTTGGTTTCTTCGAACTTGCTGCCGTCACAGCTCTCATCACGCAATACCTTTATTGCAAAAACCAGCTTGCGCATTTCATAAGGAACAGTATCAAAAAGTACATCGACGAGAAAATCGATGGCAAACCAACTCGAATTCCCCTGCGCCCATTCCGCTTCCACCTCCACGACATACGAAGACGAACTATCACCGGGATAGGCTTCCACAAGATTGATTGAGTCCAAAGATCTTCCCAGCTCCTTGCATTTTGCGCGGAAAGGTTTCAAAGCTTTCATTAATTGTGATCTATCCATGCTAACAGCCCGTTTTGGTCCGACAATAAATTAATAAGACATCTGATATCCTCTTCGAAGATAAACCCGCAAGGCTTGTAGCGGGCCTTTTCACTCCATTTCTCAAACAATAGCGAGTTGGCCTTGGCCAAATGCGGATATAAAGCTTTGTCCTCTTCATACCGGGACTTTAATCCACTAAAAACCAATAAATTAACCAGATTATGCGTCTTAACCGCACTCCGGATGTCCCTGATACCCGGCATCGTATTGGCTTCCGTATCATCGAAAAGGTTCGGAATTCCGAAGCGTTCGGAAATTTTCGCTTTCAGGGATAACTCGGCGCTGTAACCAGCCAAGTAAAAAGCGCCATCGAACATGTGTTCTTTAAAAAGAATATTGGCTTCCTTCAATCGGAGCCTCGCAATCATTCGGATGAAATGAGGGTTCGTCATGTTTATAGTGTTAATGCTAGTGTCACTACAAACGAACGAATTTTTTCCTGGAATTTAAAACTCCAAAAATTCTACAAATTTTAAATTTAATGCCTTAAATCAACTACTCCACTCTGACTTTCACGTCACTTATATCGACCCTCAAAAGTTGCGCGCTTCCAAAATTCGCAAAGTAATTACCTGGCTTTCTACCACTTAAAACAGTCACACCTTTCAACACCAGCTCCTCCACAACCATATCGTCATCAAATAAGATAGTTGGTCCCAAGTATTTCTGCTCCTCTCTTTTCAAATCGTAAATTATCAGGCGGTCAATTTTGGAATTTTTAAAGGTGACCGGCGCATACGATGCATGCAGGTTGGGGTGCTCCGCACGGGAATATACGTTGGTGCCTTCGATGTTCGAGATTTTGACATTGGAGAAGTAGCCCTTCTTGTCAAACAAACTATAAAACAGCACCGAGGCGGCAGCCGTGTTGCCCTTCACGTTGTCGATCGTGATGTTGGAGACGCGGGTGTGTTCGAAGGTGTAGAATGCGACGGCTTTCAATGCGGGGATCGAGTCGTAGATGTTTTCGGGGAAGATGTTGCGGACCGTGATGTTCTCGTAGTCTTTGGGCGGGAAAGGCGACATTTTGCCCTGGAAACTCGCCCCGCCGGAAGCGAAGGCGATGAGGTCGTCGTTGGTGAAGCCGGAGATGTTTTCGATGAGTACATTATTTCCTCCGCCGGTCACGCCGTCGCCATTGTGGTTCAATGCGCTTGTGAATTTTGCGTCGCGGAAGGGGTTTTGCTGGAAACGAATGTCATGGATATGCACCGTATCACATTCCATATACGCGATGCCCCAGCTGCGGGTGCTGTCGATCTGCAAGCGGCCTACTTCCAGGTTTTTTACCTTATAAAAGAAAAAACCGAAACAGAAGTCGGAATTTTCCACCTTGTCGCGGATCGTACGCGTCTGCGTCCACGCGTTGCCGTTCCATTTCCCGCCGAAGATTTTGATGTTGGCGTTGCCATTCACGATGTCTTTGTTCCGCAGCAAATACTGGTTCGAAGATTTCTTCAATTCAATGCAAGCCTTGGGATCCGCAACCAGCGTGAAATTAGAGGGAATGAGTAAAGGCGCGGAAATCAGATAGTTGCCCGCCGGAATATCGACGCGGTTCGTACCCTTTTTCGCGGCCTGGTCAATGGCACTTTGCAGCGCTTGGGTATCGTCCCGCCGTGCATTGGCCGGCAGGACGATGTGAAGAATAAAAAAGATGGCTAACAGATGCTGAAATTTCACAGGTGCAGGTAGTTAGGTATTCAAATTAAGGGTTTAGGTAGAGACTGCACGTGGCCGGCGGTCCAACCGACAGCCACGCGCATCTATGCCGATCAATAGCCATTATTCTGCTTCAAACCGCTCGAAAGATCGATCTGGGCTTGCGGGATCGGATACACTTTCATGAACTCCTTTGGCATAAGGTCCACGACCACCGGCGTTTTCGCGGCATAATTGTAAAGCCTCTCCTCCTGTTTCATCACCGTCAGGTACTTGCGCGTACGCACGAGGTCGAACCAGCGCTCGTGCTCGTACGCGAGTTCCAGCTGGCGCTCGTTCAGGATCAGGTCCAGGAAATCGGTTGCTTCGGTGCCCTTGTAATTGTGCGTGGCATTGCCGAATGCGCGCTCTCGGACCTTGTTGAGCTGCACCAATGCATTGGCCTTGTCATTGAGCTTGAACAGCGTTTCAGCATACAGCAGCACGATGTCCGCGTACCGGAGCACTGGAATATCGATGCCCGAAGCGCCGTAGGAATGCTTCACGGCATATTTGCTCACATAAGGATAGTAAATAGGCTGGGCGTTAGGCTGGGCGGGCGAAGTCCACCATTCCTGGACCGTCGCGGCCTTGCGCTTATCGCCCGTTTCAAACTTTTTCATCAGGCTCCACGACGGCAGCGACGTCTCCGCGCCACGGTCGGCAATGCCTACGAGGCCGCCATTCGGTGTGTAAGAGGTCGACAAGCTCTGACCATTGGTACCATCCACATATTTGACAGTAAAAATCACCTCGTCGTTATCCTCCGATTCCAGCTTCCATAGCGACGCGAAGTCCGGTACCAGTTTGTAATCCAGCTCGTTGATCACCTTTTCAAGCTGCGTTTTGGCATTGGCCCAATCCTGGCGGTACACGTATACTTTACCCAGCAAAGCCATCGCAGCGCCTTTGCTCGCGCGGCCGGTGGCGATGGATTTCCGGGCCGGCAGCTTCGCGGCGGCGTCCGTCAGGTCTTCGATAATGAGGCCATAGATTTCCTCTTCGCTGGCTTTTGGCAATGTTGCGGCGTCGCCAATGGAGATTTTGTCCACCACTTTGGGCACGCCGCCGAACACGCGCAAAAGGTCGAAATAATACAATGCACGCATAAACCTGGCCTCGCCGATGAACTGGTCCTTCTGGCCGGCCGCATAGTTGGTCGGGGTATCGATGTTCAGCAGCACGGCATTGGCGCGGAAAATACCGTTGTAGGTCGTGTTCCAGAATGCGGCCGTCAACGCATTGTCGGCATTCACGGTAAGGAAATCGACGTCGTTGGAGCCGGCAATGGTGGTGTTGGCCGACATGTACAAATTATCCGCCGGTACCTCCATCAACAGGTAATCCGTTTGGCGGCGGGTTTGCAGGCTATTGTAAATCCCCAGCACGGCCTGGTTAATGTCGGCCGCATTCTTGTAAAAATTAGTCGGCGTCAGCACCGATTCCGGCGTGAGGTTCAGCAGCTTATCTTCGCAGCCCGCCATGCCCAATGCCATCAGCATCAGGCCGGTTTTAATATGTTTAGCAATGTTCATATCCTGATGCATTAAAAATTAAAGTTGAGACCCAGAGTGTACACGCGGTTGATCGGCGCGGCGCCATTGTTATACCCCGGCTTGCTGCCTGTTCCGGCGATCTCCCCGCCCGTATAGCCCTCCGGATTGTACCCGTGAAAGCCCTTTTTGGTAAACATCAATGGGTTCGCGAGCGACGCGTACACGCGCAGGCCCGACAAATGCAGCTTCTGAGAAATATTCGGCGGAACCGTATAGCCAAGGTTCACATTCCGCACGGCCAGGAACGACGCGTCCTCTATGTAAGCGTCCGACGACGACTGGTAAGTGAGCTTGCTCAGCGAACTCGCCGGCACCATGCCATCACCCGGCTCCGATTCCGACCACCATTGGGTATCCACCAGCGAGCGCCGCATCGCGCCCAGCAAAGCGCCCTGATAGTATTCATTTTCAAAATTATACATCTTCGCCCCCACCGATGCCTGCATGGCAATGCTCAGGTCGAATGCCTTGTAAGCGAAGTTGTTGATCAAACCGAAGTAGGCTTTTGGCTGGAAATTACCCAGGATCACCTTGTCGGCGGAGGTGATCTGCCCGTCGCCGTTCACATCCTGAAACTTGGGATTACCAGGCACGGAACCTGCCAGAACCGGCGAGTTTTTCACATCTTCGGCATTTTGCAGCACACCCACGATCTTGTAGCCATAGTAAGAGAACATCGGCTGACCGAGGCGGAGAATCCACCCCATTCCGTAGGTATCGGTGGTAATGCGCTCCTGCACGCCGCCCAGGTCTTCCACGGCGTTTTTGTTTTTCGCCATGTTAAAGGAAGTCTCCCACTTGAACTCTCCCACGAGGTTTTTTGTGGTCAGTTCAATTTCAAAACCCCTGTTGCTCACGCTGCCGACGTTGGACAATGCGCTGCTGAAACCCGTAATCGACGGGATCGACACATTGTAGAGCAAGCCGCTGGTGCGCTTGTCGTAGTAGTCCAGAACAAGGTTCACGCGGTTGCGGAACAAGCCGAGTTCCAGCCCGAAATCGTAGCTTTTCGTTTTCTCCCAACTCAGGCTATTGTTGCCGTAAGATACCTGGGTCTGGCCTTTGGTTAATGTATTGTTAGGCGAATAATAAACGTCGCCAATCTGGCCGAGATACTCGAAATCGCCGATGTTGAAGTTACCCGTCGCGCCGTAGCTGGCCCGCAGTTTCAACTCGCTCACCGGGCGTACGGTTTTCATGAAGTCTTCCTGCGAAATGCGCCACGCTACCGAAGCCGACGGGAAATAGCCCCACTTATTATCCGGCCCAAAACGCGAGCTACCGTCAGTACGGATCGACGCCGAAAGCAGATACTTATCCTTGAAGCCATAATTAACCCGGCTGAAATACGATATCAGTCCCCATTGCGATTTGGAAGACGTCGTTGCCGACGGGTTGATGATCGCATTATTGAGGGTGTGGATAATGTCGTTGTTGAACGAACCGTTCACCGCGGCCATGGAGCTGCTGGTGGAATTGTATTTCTGATAAGACGCCCCTGCAATCGCGCTCACATTGTGCACGCTCTTGAAGGTATTGGTGTAGCTCAGAACGTTCTCATTCGCAATGCTCGTGGTCGAGCTCAATGCCTGCGAGCCGGAGTTCAAACCGGTACTGATTGCCCAGGAAGCCTGAAAACGATCGGTTGTATTGGACGCGAGGTTCGTACTCAGCGACGAGCGGAACGAAAGCCCCTTAGCCAGGTTGAGGTTAATGAATGCTTCGCCGAGGTTGTTGACCGTCGTCCCGAAATAGTAACTCCCGTCCAGCGTCGCCATCGGGTTCGTCTGCCCGCTCACGACCGCGCCCCAGTACGAGCGCGCGTTCGGGTAGGTGCCGTCCGGGTTGCGCACGGCCACGAAGCTGGGGAATTTGACGTAATTATTAATGTCGGCCGATGCGAAACGGCGCTTCGAATAGGAAGGATTGAGCATGAAACCCAGGCTCACGACCGAATTCACCGTCACGTCCACGTTCGCACGCACGCCGTAATTTTTGTACCAGGTATTTTTAAAAGTGCCTTTTTCGTCTTTCAATGTACCTGATACATAATACCTTACATGATCATTACCACCGCCTACCGAAAGGTTGTAGTTTTGAATGGCGGCACTTTGCATTACCTCATCTTCCCAAATCACATTGTTCCCGTTCTTTAATGCATCGCTCACCTGGTAGGCATTCGGGCGTCGCGCGTCATTCCAGACGGGAATGCCCGTATCGCCGCCGATCCATTTGTATTCGCGGTTCTGATAGCGCACGGCGTAGTCGTAATATTCCTGACCGGTAATCCAGTCTTTATGACCTTTCGCATTCGCTACACCGGCATATGCATTAAAATTGAACCGCGCCTTACCCGACTTCCCCTTCTTCGTTGTCACGATAATAACCCCGCCTGCGCCGCGCGAACCATAAATAGCGGCTGCGGAAGCATCTTTCAGTACTTCAATCGACTCGATGTCGTTGGTACTCACGCTGCCGAGACTACCGCCGGGGAAGCCGTCGATCACCACGAGCGGGTCGTTGCCGGCGTCGATGGAGCTTGCACCGCGGATACGGATCAGCGGCGCGCTGCCCGGCGAGGTATTGTTCTGCGTCACATTCACCCCGGCGAGCCGCCCGGCCAGCACCGACTCGGGCCTGCCGACGGGAATCTGGTCGAGCACGGTGTTTTCCACTTTCGCCACCGATGCCGTTACCGAACTCTTCTTCACCGTACCGTATCCCACCACCACCAGCTCGTCGAGCACGGTATTGTCCTGCCGCATCACCACGCTGATCACGGATTGGTTACCCACCGGCACCTCCACTTTTTTGTACCCGATAAACGAGAATGTCAGCACGTCGCCGGCCGACGCCTGGATCTGAAACTTGCCGTCCACATCCGTCGTAACGCCCTTGCTCGTGCCTTTGATGACGACGCTCACGCCCGGCAAAGTGGCATTTCCGACGCTGTCCACCACCGTTCCCGACACATTGCCGGCATCCTGGGCCTGCAACCGGCCCGCCACACACAAGGCCAGCACCAGCAGGAATGCCCGCAAAGGCCTTTTTAGGTAAAATTTCATTGTGATCATAAGGTATTGGGTTTAACTAGATATACAATTGGTGACGTGCACGTGCACGAGTTAGGATAAATGCATTACTTCCCCCGCATTTTTGCCACATCCCGGACACGCACGGAATCCAGGTCCTGGTTGAAAAACTGCCGCACATAAGTACCGATCCCGGCAATGGATTCGTCGGGCAGGAAACCCATCGCCGGCATATGCTGGTCGAATTCCTCTCCCCGGACGCTGATTTTGCCCGAAAGTCCTTTCAGCATAATCTGCACAAACTGGTCCTTATCCTTCACCTGCTCGGCGCCATGCAGGGTCGGGAAGGTACCGGCAATACCCTTGCCGTCGGGCTTGTGGCAGGATGCGCAGTATTGTCGATAAAGTGTTGCGCCATTCGAGGCGTTATCCGCGGTCGCCTGTTTTTGGGTATTCTGAGCGAGCAGATCCGCTTTTGTACCCCGGGTAATGCGGAGAATGCGGTCGTCTTCCGGCTTCGGAAAACCGCTGCCGGGGTTCCAGTCGCGGTTGCTCGTGGAGACGTAAATGCTGCCGTCGGGTGCGACGCATATGGCGCGCAAGCGTCCGTACGCAGCATCCAGGGGAATGTGTTCCGAAACGACGCCCGTCCCCTTAGAATCCATTTGGAGCACCCGCAAATCCGCTTCTTTTAATGTAGTAAGCAAAACGGCGCCTTTCCATTCAGGGAACATTTTGCCATTGTAAACCGCAATCCCTGCCGGTGCGATGGTCGGTGTCCACGCTTTCACGGGTTCCGTCACCCGCACCGAGTCGCAGAATGCCTTTTCCTGCGGCTGGTCGCAAAAACCTTCCACTTTCGGCCAGCCGTAGTTGTGCCCTTTACGGATGATATTCAGCTCATCCTCCACCGCATCGCCATGCTCGGAGCTGTACAACAGGCCGTTAGCGCCGTAAGCCAGCCCCTGAATGTTCCGGTGCCCCCACGACCATACGTAGCTGCCTTTGATCGGATTATCGGCTGGCACGCTGCCATCAAGATTCATGCGCAGCACTTTACCATTCGATGACGCCGTATTTTGCGCATTGGTAATGGTAATGGCGTCGCCCGTCGCAAACATCAGCTTCCGGTCGGGTGAAATCACGATCCGCGAGCCGTTATGCCCCGTATGCGCAGGGATTTCCAGCATCGTTTTCGGGTCGGTCAAGCGGTTGTCCCGGTAGGTAAACCGCACCAGTTTGGTCGTGATCGCCGAGTCCTTTTTGCAGGTGTAGTCCACAAACACATACGGATGTTTCACAAAATCCGGGTGCAGTGCCATGCCAAGCAGGCCCAGTGACCGGTGCCGGTACACTTCATTGATTTGGATCAATAACTGCTTCTCTCCTGTCGTCGGATCGAGCCGGGTAATCGTCCCATTTTGTTCCGTAAACCAGATCCGGTTGTCGGGCCCCCAAACCATTTCCCAGGGTACATTCAGCCCGGAAGCGGCAACGTGCACGTGCACGGAAGGAGTTAAAAAAAGGGGGTTTTGCCGATCAGGCATTAACGATGCGGCATGATCCGCTCTATACGGCCCACTAGTCGCAGCAACGAACAGCGCAGAGACAGCCGCAAGAAAAACCGGGATGGATCGCAACCAGTTCATCAGATTACATTCAGTTCATTTTCCAAAAAACGTGCTACAAAAGCGTCGTCGACCAGGTTCGGATACGCCTCGATCACACGGGTAATCTCTTCGAACTGACCGGGCGAAAGGGTTTCTTTCGGGTTCAGCGTCCAGATCCCTTCCATTAATCCCTGCCTGCGCAGTACTTCATGCACGCCCGTAATGCAGCCGTGGAATGCGTTGGCCGGATCAAAAATAGCGGCGTTCATATCGGTGACGGCAATGTTCGTGCTGAGCATGACGTCGATGTCGGCATAGTTGGTCGCAAGCGTGTGTTTGACGGCCACTAGCAGCTCCACGGCCTTTTCCGTCCATACGGCCCAATGGCCCAGCAAGCCGCCTACGAAGCGTTTTTCAATCGATTTTCCATCAATTTCAAAACGGTAAGGCGTCAGCAGGTCGGCCACGATGTTGTCGTCATTGCCGGTATACAGGGCAATTTCATCGCGGCGGCCCGAATGCGCTACGGCGCGTACCACATCCAGGGTCTGATAACGGTTGAATGCGGCTATTTTAATGGCGAACACATTGGGAATTTCCGCGAACTGCTGCCAGAAATCGTAGCTGAACACCCGGCCGCCGATCGCCGCCTGCAAGTAAAACCCGAATACCGGGATCACCGCCGCCACCTTTTTCACGTGTTCGATGATCTCCGCTTCCGGCTGCGTCCTGAATGCCGCCATACTCACCAAACCGAGGTCGTAACCGTATCGGACGGCGATTTCGGCTTCTTTCAAAGCCTGTTCCGTAAGGCCACAAATGCCTGCAACCTTGATGAATGGCCGGCTTAATGCCGCCCGGTCGATCTCGTCGGACGTGATCGCCAGTACTTTTTCAAACAAATTCACTTCCGGATCGCGGATCTCGAACTGTGTCGTGTGCACGCCAATGGCAACACCGCCCGCGCCGCTCGCCATATAGTAGCGCGTCAGCCCGCGTTGTTTCTGTTCGTCGAGCTGCAATTCTTTCGTGAGCGCCAGCGGGTGCGCCGGGATCACCGTTCCTTCGAACAGCAGCTTTTTAATAGCTTCTTTCAACATAATCTATCTTAAATCAATACATTAAACCATACAACACCTCTGCAACAATCACTCCCTTTCCTCCCTCCTAAAACTGCCCCTTCCGCTCCTGGAAATGCGTGGGTTTGTTGATCGTCTTGCCACCGTCCAGCAGCCATTGCGCCGTGATACCGATCATTTGCTTCAACGTCGTGCGCGGGTAACCGAACAGCCGGAACGATTCCGAAGCATTGCTCAGCAGCGCCGTTGACTGCTCTTCCCCCACGAACTGCGGTTCGGTATTGAATATACGTCCAAACTCCTTCGCCAGCCAGCGCAGCGACACCGTTTCAGGGCCCGTAATGTTCAGGATTTTGGAAGGCGACTCGCAATGCAGCAGCGAGCGGATTGCCATTTCGTTGGCATCGCCCTGCCAGATCACATTCACATGCCCCATCGTCACATCGAGCGGCTTGCCGTTGAGCACCGATTTCGCCACTTCCAGCAACACGCCATATTTGAAATCAATGGCATAATTGAGCCTGTACAGCAGGATCGGCGTGCCGTAAACCGATGAAAAATACTGGAACATACGCTCCCGGCCCAGGCAAGACTGCCCGTACTCCCCTACCGGATCCGCGCGCATTTCCTCCGTGGCCCCACCCGAGCCTACGGGCGTGAACGGGTACACATTACCCGTCGAATACACGACAATGCGGGATTTCCGGAATTTTTCGGCCACGCGCCCGGGCAGATACGTGTTCATCGCCCACGTATAAGGCTCGTTGCCCGAGGTGCCAAACTTCTGTCCGGCCAGGTAAAGCACGTTTTCCACTTCCGGCAAATCCTGCAACTGGGTGTCGTCCAAGACGTTGGCCACAATCGTTTCGATCCCTTCGGCATTTAGTTCTTCGATCAGCCCTTCCTCGCTGAACCGCGACACGGCGATAACCCGCTTGTCGAGGCCCGCGCGTTCGATGGCCTGCATCGTGAGCTTTGCAATGCTAGGCCCGATTTTGCCTCCCGCGCCGAGGATCATAATGTCGCCCTCAATGCTCTTCATGTCCTCGATCAGCGCCTGCGACGGGCTAAGCCATTGTTCTTCAAATGATTGGATACCGTTCATTTCTTATTTAAAAAGCGGATTGTTAAAAAATAATTCTTTGACATTGACGAGCGCAAGGGCAAATATGATCAGCAGCCCCAACCCGGCGAAAATTTTGACGAATGGCTTGTTCACCTTCTCACCCATGATGCTTGCGTCATTGGCTACCAGGTACATGACCGTCCCGATAAACGGTACGACAAAAATCGTAACGCTCTGCGCGAACACGATCAGTTCCAATGGCAGCTTCCCGAAACGGATCGCCACAAATGCGCCGATCACCATTACCATGGCCACAAGGTAGCGCACCTGCTTCGACGAGAAGTTACTTCCCAAACCGAGCGCATCGCCTAATAGCGTACCGCCCACCGACGCATTGCCAATGACGGAGGAAAACGCTGCCCCGAACAACCCTATCAGGAAAAAAGCGGATGCATTGCTCCCAAAAAGGGGTTCCAGCGCTTTGGCCATATCGGAGGCAGAGTTGACTGGGATTCCTTTCGGTTTCAGTATAGCCGCCGCGCACACAATCACGATCAGGCACATGACACCGAGTAAAATGATACCCGTAGTGCTGTCATTGCGTCCGTTGCGCACAGCCGGATTGAGACGGATCCGCTCCTGAATCAGGTAGGATTGGTACAGCGCGCCTACGATAGAGAAACAGGAAGCTGTAAATGCGATGATCAGCCCCAATGAACCCACGGGAACCTGGGGACTCACGAGGCCTTTCGCCATTTCCACGCCATCGGGACGTGCCCAGAACACCGTCGTGATGAACGACAGCAGCATGAGGACAATCAGAAAGATCATCGTTTTTTCAAGCACGGAATAGAAGCTCCTGAAAAATAACAGGCAGATGGCCAATGCATTAAAAAACAAGATCCAGGGTACAGGAGAAGTATGAAAGAGCTCCCCGGCTGCGATCCCGACGCCGACCGAATTCCCGGCCTGGAACGACGACGCGACCAGGAACACACCGATACCCATTGCGATAGCAGCCCCTCTGCCCCATTTCTCACGCACAGTCGCCAGCAACGATTGCTCTGTGGCGACCCCGATGCGTGTGGCCATACCGGTAAAAATAGCCATGAAGAAAATCGCGACCACCACCAGCCATAGTAGCGAGTAACCATAAATCGCACCCATTTTCGAAGTAATCGTCATTTTGCTGGGGCCGAAAACAAGCGCTGCTGTGATCATACCCGGTCCGAGCGACCTCAGCCATTTAAGCATATTGTTCTGAGAATTTTCCAAAGTAAAAGGGTTTGGCGGTAAGTGAAAGTTGAGATGATTGAGGATTACGGGCACGTGCCCGTAAAGGTAGAAAAGAATTTCTGAATTCCATTTTTTGACAAAACATATCCATAAAATTTTGTGAAAATTTTTATCGGCAGTCTATTTCCCGCACAATCGCGCTTTTACACCATATATATGTACGATTGCGCTAATTCTGGTAGAATTCGTAGTTCTCCTTCGTAACGATGTCGATCGGCATGTAATTCTGCTTCGTTACCGGGGCGTTCACGACGAGGGTTTGATAAAGGGCCATCATACCGCGGTAGCCCTGATCGTCAGGGCGGTGGCAGATCAGGAAGTCGATCACATTGTTTTCGAGATAACCGACATTCTCTTTCACAAAATCGTAGCCAATCAGCGACACGTGGGTGCGATGGCTGTTTTTGAGAAATGAAGCGACCGTGTGCACGCGGGAATTGGTCACGAATGCCGCGCCGATGTCCTTGTTTAAATGGAAAACGTAGGTAAGGTGCCGCGCCACCGACTGGTAATCGGTCTCGCGGATATCAATGCGGACAATCTCGTTCGGCTGGTTGTTGTCATTGAAATACGCCCGGAAACCGTCCTCGATTTCGAGGTAATTGAAATTATCGATCTCCTTGGAAATGTTGATGATCAACACTTTTTTTTCTGCTTCTAGCCTGTAAGTGAGCAGCTTCGCGCCCACGTACCCGCTCTTGCGCAGATGCGGGCCTATGTACGAGAGGCTGTGCAGATCGGGGATATCGGAGTCGATGAACACGTACGGCATCTTGCGGCGCGCGCATTCGGCGGCGAACTTCTTGGTTTCCTCGATGAACGAAGGCGAAATGAGGATGCCGTGAAAACCGCCCTCGAAAACG
Organism: Dyadobacter beijingensis DSM 21582; assembly: GCF_000382205.1. GTDB lineage: Bacteria > Bacteroidota > Bacteroidia > Cytophagales > Spirosomataceae > Dyadobacter > Dyadobacter beijingensis. The sequence continues at coordinate 758,050 of NZ_KB907788.1, read as the reverse complement.
TGGCGGATCTGCTCCGCGAAAGCGTCTTTGTCGTTCAGGTCGAAGAGAAAAATCTGCACCTGCACGCCGTACTGCCGCATTTCGGCCTCCGCGCGCCGAATACCGGCCAGCGGGGCCGCCCAGAAATCCGTTTCTTCCGACACATCGGGGATCAATGCGGCTAGGCTGATGATTTTTTTGGAAGCGAGCCGGCTGGCAAGGATGTTGGGCTGGTAGTCCATTTCCTTGATGATCGCGTTGATCTTCGCCTTGGTTTTCTCCGAAACACCCGTCCGGTTATGCAATACCCGGTCGACGGTGGCGGTGGAGACGTTGGCACGCCTGGCGATTTCCTTCACACCGAACAATTCGTTCTCTTTTTCCATTCAGGGGTTCGTTTGGATCGCACGCGGAAACCGGCATTTCCCGCGCCATCGCGACAGCCACACGCATGCGACCGTCAGGTTAAGGTTTGGTTTGAAGGGTAAATATAGCTGCAAGACGGCGATTCCTGCAAGCGGGGCGACCGCCCGCCCGCTACCCAACCTTGCCAAAAGCGGCTTCGGCTACCCATTTACCCGGACTGGACGTGCGATTTAAAACAGTATGCCAAAAACAAAGTCGGCTTATATGAAATGCTAAGCCATTACCACATTTCATCTCAAACAAAACATTATATATGCGGAACATTGTACTATCGATGGCTTTGGTGCTGACAACCAGTGTTATATTACTTGCTCAGCAAAGTGAATCCGTGTTGTGGAAAATAACGGGAAACGGCATTGCAAAACCCTCCTATCTCTTTGGAACCTTGCATATTGCCTCCATCACATTGCTGGATAGCTTTCCAACATTAAGACAGATTGCCGAAAGCGCGGATATGGCCCTGTTTGAAAGCCTTGGTTCGCCGATCGGCCAGGTTCCGGAGCAACTAAAAGACGATCAGCCGCCGCTGGACTCGCTGTTTACCCCCGAAGAATATGCGAAAGTCGATAGCTTTTTCACTGCATCCCCCCTTGGTAGTATGCGTCCGCATAATGACAATGCTGACCTTCTGGCAATGGTGCAGGCAGCTATGACCATGATTGAGAACAAAACACAATACGACCGGTTCGACGATCTTATTTTTGAGAAAATGATTAATTTAAAAAAGCCGGCATTTCATTTGGACAATCCCTTGCACGTACAAAAAGTAATAGACGGGCTGGGTTACCGGCGGCTCGCTAAATTCCTGGTGCATTTAATTGAATCGCACACTTCTCTCGCGGAATCCGGCCCTGAAATTGGAATTGATTTCACCTTATATTCACAAAAATTACAAAACCCATTGGTGTTGAACGAGCAACCAACTGAACAAGTCGCTCAGGCAACCGTCGAACGAAACGCGCATTGGATTCCCAAGATCGAGGAGAAATTAAAGGAAGGAAGCTGTTTCATCGCCGTTGGATTGGAACATCTGAAATATCAAACGGGGTTGATCGAATTGTTAAGACGGAAAGGTTACACATTGAGGCCGGTAAAGCTTTGAATATTGGTAACCAATGGTGACAAATCTCTAATTGCGCACACCCCGTTGCCTCGAATACGATTTGTTTGCATTTTAGGAGCGCAATAACTACTCACTCCCATCACTCAATAGCGCTCTATGTACATTAATCGTTTCCTTTCTCCTGTCATCGTTTATTTCTATTCCTGGCGAATGGTGCTCTTTTCGCTCTTCACAGGCTCCACCGCGATTCTCCTGTACGACTACCTCGGCTGGCAATGGGTGGCCATTCCGTGGCTGCCGGTGTCGCTGATCGGTACGGCTACCGCGTTTTTTGTAGGCTTCAAAAACAACCAGTCGTACGACCGGAGCTGGGAGGCGCGCAAGGTTTGGGGGGCCATCGTCAATAACAGCCGGTCGTTTGCTACGGCAGTCCGGTCATTCACTACTTGTTCGCCCGACGTCGAGATCGAATCCGCCGCTGCCGAAAACCGCATTATCATTTACCGGCACCTGGCCTGGCTGTATGCTTTGAAAAAAGCGATGGCGCAACGGACGAGTTGGGAGCATAAGGACCGGGCCAGCGAGCGGCAAAGAAAGGCATTACAGCGCGCACAGGCACCGTGCGAGGTGGAAATCGCCAAATACCTGCCCGCCGCGGAGCACGAATTGATCCAGGGTAAAAACAACCAGGCCACGCAGATCCTCGATTTGCAGTCCCAGCACATCCGCAACCTGCGCCGCGCCGGCGCGCTCGACGCTTACCAGCATGTGGCCTTGCAAAACCTCATCGCCGCGCTGTACGATGAGCAGGGCAAAAGCGAGCGGATCAAAAATACTCCTTTTCCGCGCCAGTACGCGACCACTTCCACCCTGTTCATATTCGTTTTCATGACGCTGCTGCCATTCGGCCTGCTGCCGCAGTTCGTCGACCTGGGCGAGAAATTCATGTTCCTCCTCATTCCCTTCAACATGATCGTTTCCTGGGTGTTTATGTTTATGGAATACGTGGGTGACATCAGCGAAAACCCGTTCGAAGGCCTGCTGAACGACATTCCCATCAGTACCATTATCCGCAACATCGAAATCGACCTGAAAGAAATGCTCGACGAAAAAGATTTGCCCGAGAAATTGAAAAACTATGCGGGTACGGTTTACTGACGCAGGGCAACCGTCCCGCACTATACGGGGTACGTAACCGGCAAAATGCCGCCTGAATTATCGGCCGGTAGAAAAATTGTCACCATTTGCCCGATACGGTTATTTGCAGAACCGCGGGAAATGTTGCGATATTGCTGCCGATTATTCTCGACGTTAGTTATATGATGAAAATACTGATAGCCGACGACCATTCACTGGTGCGTTTCGGGCTGAAACTTGCACTCCATAACTATTTCAAAATCAGCCAGATCGATGAGAGCTGGGACGGCGAATCGGTAAAAGCGCAGTTTACGGCCCACAGCTATGACCTGCTGCTACTCGACCTGAACATGCCGGACACCGACTCCACGGTGCTTATGCAATGGGTCACCGAATTTTACCCTCAAACAAAAATCCTTGTCGTTTCGATGAACGATGAAAGTATTTTCGGGAAACGGGCGCTGCAGCAGGGTGCCCACGGCTACCTCGAAAAGGACTCGCCGCCGGAAGAGCTTGTGAAGGCGGTTACGACGATTATGAGCGGCAAGCGGTACGCCAGCCCCAATCTGGCCAATATCCTGATCAACGACACGCTCACCGGCCGCTCGGGCAATCCGTTCGACCAGCTGACGCCACGCGAATTTCAGGTGGCTACTTACCTCGTGAAGGATTATTCGGTGACGCAGATCAGCGAAATCCTGCAGGTGCAGTATACTTCCGTGAACACCTTCAAGCGAAGGATCTTCAAAAAACTGAATATACCCAATAAAACAGCGCTAATCAGGCTGGCAGACGCCTATAACCTCGGTTGAATGCAGCTCGGCCACGAACGGGCTGTGGCAAACCAGACCGCTGATCCGCACGGAAGTTCCCGCACCTTTGTTGCTGCTTACTTCCAGGCGGTAGCCGAGCGTATGCGCAAAATCCGCCATCAACTGGTAACCGAGCCGGCTGTTGGCTTCCAAGGGGGCATTCAGCGTCGGATTGGCCAGGCGCCGCCGTATTTTCTGCAGATCGGCCGGAAGCATCCCCGCGCCGTTGTCCGATACGGTGAGCACCGGCCCGTCGTGGTGGTGCGTGAGCGTCAGGCGCACTTCCCCTCCGCGCGTGTGCTTGTTGGCATTGTCGATCAGGTTGCGCAGGATGGCTTTGAGGATGTCCCGGTGCGTAAAAATGAACACATCTTCCTCATATTCAACGACAAGCGAATTTTGGTTCATCAGCATCATATCGCCGAAAAATTGCTGTAATTCCGCCACCAGCTCGGCATAGGAAAATGAATGCTGCGCCAGCTGGAAGTTTTCGTGCTGCGAGCGCGCCCACAAGTTCACCTCTTTGACGAATGCGTGAATGTTACCCGTTGCTTTTTTGATTTCCTCCGTACCCGCTTTCACCTCGGGAAGCTGGTTGTTGGCCGCAAACCGGGAGACGTGCTCGGAAAGCACATTCAGGAAGTGCAGGGGCGATTGCAGGTCGTGCGCGATCATCATCGTGATCTTTTGTTTGAGACCATTGCTGTATTCCAGTTTCCTCGACAAGTCCTCTACCTGTCGTTCAAGCGCCCTCTTGGCGAGATCCAGCTGAAAATAGCGGTTGCGTACCCAAAGAAAAAAGACCAGCAGCGACAGTGCTGCCAAAAATATAATAGTGATCCATTGCGAGATCATAGCTTCACCGTGGGGTTAGTTTCGCAAGTTTATGAGGTTTATTAGTGAAGGGTATATCTTGTTCACGCAAATAAATGGGATTTGTAGTAAATATTGGTACGAATGGTTAATTTTTTTAACACCATTTCTACAAATCTCTACAATTATTCGCACGAAGGTTAGCAATTCAATCCTGTTTCCCTGAAAAACAAACAATCCCGCGGCAAAGCTACGGGACTGTCTTCCATTCCATTGCGGGCCGGGGCCCCGTCCTTTCAACCTATTTATTCTACAAACCGTATGCGTTTACATTCCTCGACGCTGACGGTCGCGGAGCTGACCTTCCAGTTCCCCACCAGCTCGCCCGCCTTGTAGCGTTTTCCCGACACGGCGTACGTTCCGACCGGCAGCATCAGGCTCACCACCGCTGCGCTGCCGGCGGCGTTGCATTCGGGCCGGAGCGCGGCAGTTTCCGAGATCGATCCGAGAACCTTGCCGTCGACGACCACATCGATGCGGTCGTATTTCCCGGCGGTGTAATTGGTGTAAAAAATCAGGTTACCCTGAGGTGTCGGCGCTTTGTCGTCGCTGCATGCAAATACGATGAGCAGGAGCAGGGCCGATAAACGGGTGCTTAACAGATTGCTTTTCAATGAATTTTTCATGGCTAATAAAAAGTTAACTGGTTGTAAATGGTTTCGTTTTGAGCCGCCAGGTGTTTTTCTCTCCTGACATGACAAAATTATATTTGGCCCGCGCCGCATTTTCGGGCCGTTGAGTAGCCGACGTTTTTATTGAGCCAATCGACAGAAACCAAAAATGCCTTGCAAAACGCAAGGCATTTGAGAGCAGAATCACACTATAAGTAGTTGATTACTAATTGAATAATCAAAACCGTTAAATAAATTCGAACTGATTAACCGGTCAGAACCGCGCAAACATTTCCATGAATTCCTGCCGCCTTGAACGGGAAATACTGATTGCCACATCGTTGTCCATCACCACGTAGCCACCTTCGCCGCGTACAAATTTCTTGATGCGGTTCAGGTTAATGAGGTACGAATTGTGTACCCGGTAGAAATCCGGTCCGCTCAACGCCTCGTCGATGTCCTTCAACACCTTCGAAACCACCACTTTCTTGCCATTCGCGAGCATGACGCTCGTGTAGTTGCTCTCTGCTTCGCAGTAAAGTATTTCCTGGGTCGGTACGAAAATCATCCCGTCGCCTGTCGTGAGGGCAATGCGGGGCGGCGTGTTTTTTACCTGCCGCACGCTCTGGAACAGCAGTTCGATCTGCTCGCGCGAGGGAATGTTACGTTTCTCATCGATCCGCCGGATGGTTTCCACGAGGTCGTCGGGATCGATCGGCTTCAAAAGGTAGTTCAACGCGCTGTATTTGAATGCTTTAATAGCAAATTTGTCGTAGGCTGTTGTAAACACGACGTCGAAATGCAGCTTATCAAATTTTTCCAGCATATCGAAGCCGTTCATCCGGGGCATTTCAATGTCCAGGAACACGACGTCGGGCCGGTGCTCGCGGATCGCCTCAATGCCCTTTTCCGCCGAATTGCACATCGCGGCGATCGTTACCGACGGCGCGTAGGTTTTCAACAGCCATTCCAGCATTTCGAGACAATTGTTCTCGTCATCGATGATTACACACTTGATCATATCATTGCTTGATTTTTAGTTCTTTAATCTAATCCCTAGACCGGGATAATCACCACCACGCGCGTGCCCGAGGCCACTCGGTCGTCGTCTTGCAGGTCCAGTATCTCCACGCTCGCATTCGTCTGCGCATATTGGTTGAGCACGGCAATGCGGTCTTCGGTGAGCTTCATGCCCAGGGATTTCTTGCCCGTTGCCGACTTGCTGCGGAACTCCCCGGCCTTTTCGCGGCCCACGCCATTGTCTTCCACGATGCATTCGAGCGTGTTGTCGTCGAGCATCCGCAGCTTTACCCAAAGGCTGCCATTGCTTTCCTTATGCAGCAAACCATGCCAGATCGCATTCTCCACATAAGGCTGGATAATCAGCGAAGGCACTTCGATCGAATCGGTATGCACGTCTTCGTCGATCAGGATATGGTAGTCAAACTTGTTGTCGAAACGGATGCGCTCCATTTCAATGTAGAGTTTCAATGCTTCGAGCTCGTTGGAGAGCAACACTTTTTTTGCATTCGAATTATCGAGGATCAGGCGGATCAGCTTGGCAAAGCGCGTGAGATACAGCGATGCCGTCGCGTTGTCGCTCTTAACAATGTAGCGGTTGATCGAATTGAGGCAGTTGAAGATAAAATGCGGGTTCATCTGCGCACGCAATGCCCGCATTTCGAGCTCCGCCATATGTTCGCGCAAGGCCGTCTGCCGCCTGATAGCCGCCACGCGCGTCCGGAAAAGGCCATAACCCACCGCACATACGAACAAGGCCATCGCACCGATAAACCACCCGTTTTTCCACCACGGCCGCAGGATCACAAACGACAATGGCGTGGCCGTTTCCGACCAGGTAAGGCCGTCGAGGCTCGCCGCCACGGAAAAAACGTAATCTCCCGGCGGCAGCGACGTAAACCGTACCCGGCTGTTGCGGGCATTATCCACCCAGTTATCGTCCAGCCCGGAGAGCCGGTAACGGTACATCAGTTTTTCCGGGTTGCGGAAATAGGGCGTCAGGTATTGTATTTCCACGGAATTCTGCGTCCAGTCGAGGGTAAGCGGGCCGTGGTGCCCGGTAAGCAGCGAATCGTCCGCATTGGCCCGCACGGCGGCAATGATGACATTCAGCTTTTCCTCGCGGTATTTCAACAGGTTAGGGTCAAAATAATTGAGCCCGTTGAGCCCGCCGATGTATATCCGTCCGTCCGAAGCTTCCAGCAAGCCATTGATATTAAATGGTTTATTCTGAATATTATCCCTAAAATCAAACCACTGCAGCTTGCCGGTATTTCGGTTGAGCAGGTACAAACCATCGTCCGCACCGATCCATGTCCGGCCGGCCTTGTCCCGGTGCAGGATAGCAATGCGCTGGTTAGCCAGCTCGGGGAAAATCTTCCGTTTTTGAAATGCATTCCCTCTTTTGACCACCTCGTACATGCCCACCGATCCGCACCAGGCCGTCGAGTCGTTTTGGAGCAAAATGGCGCTTACCAGCTTGCCCGGCGCGAAATCCGTATCGGCGACGGCATTTTGGAAAGCCGCATTCGTCACCACCAGCCCCTGGTAAGTGCCGAGCCAGTAATTGCCTTTCGAATCGCGCGCTATTTTCTGGATGAGCTTCTCGACGCCCCGCACAGGTATTTCGGTGATCCGGTACGTGCCGCGTTGCACTTCATAGCAGCCCAGTTCGCCCACAAGGAGGCAATTTCCGGATGGCAGGCTTTTAATCGTAGTAAATGTCTCCGTGAGCAGTTTTTCGCGCAACGCCTCCCCGCTCACGCCGGGTTCGTATTTCAACTCCTTAAAGCTTCGCTGCGCCGGGTCCAGCACTTTCGGCAATGAGCCGTTTGCAGCGAGCAGCATATTTTTTCCATCGAAAAACAGGCCCCGCACTTCCCCGTAATGCGCCTGCCCCACGGGCGTTACCCGACCGCTGCGGATGTCCAGCATCGCCACGCCGCGCGTGGTACCGAGCCAGATATTGCCCCGGCCATCTTCCGCCACGGCGCGTACATTGTTGCTCAGATCGGCCCCGGGAAAGCTATTCAGCCAGCCGATGGTGTGCGCCTGCGGCCGGAAAAACAGGATGCCTTCCTGCGAAAGTATCCATTGCGTGCCGTCCTGGTCCTGAAAATCGGCATAGTTTTCATCATTAGGCAGCAGCTTACCCGATTCGAACAGAACCGCGCGTGTAAATGTATCGGTAAGAATATGATGCAGGTAGCAACCTTTGGTCGTATTCACGAGACGCTGCGCCGCATTCAGCGCTGTAATGCTGATCAGCTCTGCCAGCGGCAAACCGGCCGGTTGCGTCGGGCTTTGTTTCAGCGGCGTCACAAGCCCGGTGGCAAAATTGACTTCAAATGCCTGCAAGAGATTATTGCTGACCCATGCGACGTCCTCGCTCACGGGTACCAGCGCCCGCACGTCCGTGAATGCGACATGGCGCACACGGCGGGTACGCATGTCGTAGCGGTACAGCGTGCGCACGTCGGCCAGGAACAGTCCGTTGCCGTGCTGGCTGAAAATGCGGCGATAGAAATAATGCCCGTCCAGGCCCGGCAATGCGTGGTAGCGGAACGTGTCGGTCCGGGGATCGTACAGGTAGAGCCCGCGGCCTGCATTGGCCCAGATGCGGTTGTCGGCCGTGACCTGCAATTTGCCGAACTTGTTCAGCGGGGCTATCGGCGGGCCGGCTACCGCTACGTTTTTCAGCGACCGGTCGCCGATCCGGTATTTCCGGATACCGCTGTCGGACGTGGCCCAGACGGCGCCCGCGGTGTCGGCGGCAATATCGAGCAGGTTTTCGCCTTCCGTTTCAATGCGTCGGACATTCTGGCCGTCGAAGCGCTGGATATGCCTGGGCGAAAGTACCCACAGGAAGCCGTGACGGTCGCGGATAATGCGGGATGCGTTGGCCGTTTGCACGCCGTTTTTATCGTTGAGCAGCTGCACATTGAAGTCCGGCAGCTGCGCGAGGCAACCGCTGCATACCGCCAGGAGCATGATCAGACCAACGTACAGGCATTTCACTGAATCCACCGGTTTTGGAAGGGGAAAGAGGTTCAAATCGAAAGCATGCAAGTTTTACAATTTAAATAATGGTTGATCAAACCGTTCAGTAAGTTGTCGTTTTTCTTAGTGATCGGAGGAAAACGGCCCGCCGATTGTGCCTGGCGTGGAGCGGAAGCGGCGGAAAGCGTCCATCGTGCCGAACTCCTCGTCCATCCCACATATTCCGGCCTTTGTCATATTTTCCTTTCAGGCGAGCGCGGGCGGGGGCATTTTTGTGATACCAATTACCAAACCATGAAAATGACCAAATTTCTCCTCATTGTTTCCATCCTGGCCACTTCACTCCTATCACCGGCATTCGCACAGTTTCCGGCCGCAGGAAGCAGCCAGCCCAAAGCCCTGCCGGGAACAGCCGGCGACCAAAGCCCGAAGGGTTCGGCCAAGATTACCGGCTCCATTGTGGATTCAGCTTCATCCAAACCGATCGAATTCGTCAGCATTGCCCTTTACAACAAAACCAGCAACCAGGCTGTGGACGGCACCGTGGCCGATGAAAAAGGCAAATTTGCCCTCAGCAAACTCGTAGCAGGCGACTATAAGGTGCTCGTTTCGTTCATTGGCTATGCCAACAAGACGATCGACAACATCAAGCTCGCCAAGGGCCAGGAAGTCGATCTGGGCAACATTGTGCTCGGCTCCAACACCAAAACGCTTAACGAAGTAACCGTGACCGGCCAGGCGGCCCTGATTGAAGAAAAAGTAGACCGCCTCGTGTACAATGCCGAAAAGGACATTACGGCCAAAGGCGGCGACGCAACCGACATTCTCCGCAAAGTACCGCTCCTGACCGTCGACCTCGATGGTAACGTATCGCTTCGCGGCAGCCAGAATATCCGCGTACTCATTAATAACAAGCCGAGTACCATCATCGCTAACAGCGTGGCCGATGCCTTGAAGCAGATCCCGGCGGATCAGATCAAATCGGTGGAGGTGATTACAAGCCCTTCAGCGAAATACGATGCGGAAGGCTCCGGTGGTATCATCAACATCATTACCAAAAAGAATTCCCTTCAGGGGCTGAACCTGAATATCGACGCAGGCGTGGGCAACCGGGGCTCTATGCTCGCATTGAACGGCGGCTACCGCAAGGGCAAGGCTGGCTTTACCATCGGCGGTTTCGGACGCGGGATGTACAATACGGTTACCAAAACGACATTGGAACAAACCAGTACCGTGGAGGGCCTTCGCACGACTACCCGCCAGACGGGCGACGGTTCGAGCCACGGGCTTTTCGGGAACTACAACCTCGGCTTCGACTACGACATTGCCAAAAACCAAAGCCTCACGGCCGGCGTGAAATACGGCGTGCGCAATTTCTCCAACCAGCAGGACCTCGTGACGCGCCTGATGAAAACCGGCTCGCCGGATGCGCTTTCCGCCCGTAACGTAGCGGCCGACAACCTCTCGGGAACCGTGGATGTGAACGTCGATTACCTGCATACATTCAAACCGCAGCAGGAATGGAGCATTTCGACCTTGTACAGCCGCAACGACCTGACCAACGATTTCGACGCGGATATTCTCTCGGGAGGTTCGCTGACATCCCGCCAGCGTAACCTTAACAAGAGCATTAACCAGGAATTCACATTCCAGTCGGATTACCAGACGCCTATTAAAAAGAACCAGATGCTTGAATTCGGTGGTAAAGGTATCTTCCGGGAAGTGACGAGTAAATACAGCTTCCTCATCGCAGAACCGACCGGCGACTTCCGCCCCGAGACCGATCAGCCGGCCGGCGATTTGACCTACCATCAAAACATCGCCGCCGCGTACTCTTCCTATACTTATACCACCAAAAAGCGGTATACTTTGAAGGCCGGCTTGCGGTACGAGCATACATTCATCGATGCGAGCACGAACGAAGGCGTTGTCGGCGTGGGTAACTACGGCGTCCTGGTGCCGAGCATCAATGCTTCGAAGACATTCAAGGGAACGACGGTGAAACTGGGCTATAACCGACGTATTCAGCGCCCGGGCTTGCAGCAGCTGAACCCGAACTTCAACTCGGCTAACCCGCAGAACATTACGATCGGTAACCCGGAACTGAGACCTGAATTGACCAACAACTATGAGCTGGGATTGAGCAAGAACATTAAGAAGACCTACGTGAATGCGACATTCTTCGGCCGGTCGACCAATAATGCCATCACACAGGTACGCCAGCCTTCGGACACCCTCGCGGGCGCAATCGTGACCACGTATGAGAACATCGGCAAACAGCACGCATATGGCGCCAACCTTTTTGCCAACATCGCCGCAACGTCGAAGATCAATTTCGGGATTTTTGCCAACGTATTTTACACCAAGCTTACCGGCCAGACGCTCGGCCAGAACGGCCTTTCGCAGGAAATCGACAACGACGGGGTGAATATCAGCGGCGGTTTGTTCTCTCAGGCGACATTCGGAAACGGCTGGGGCGCGCAGGCATTCGGCTTCATGCAGGGGCAGCAGATCCAGTTGCAGGGTAAACAGGGAGGATTCGGGTTTTATACCATTGGCGTGAAAAAAGAATTTGCCAACAAAAAGGCCAGCCTCGGCCTCGCAGCGGAGAACTTCCTGAGCAAAAGATTTAAAATGCACACCGAGCTGACCTCCCTGCAATTCAACCAGGTAAATGATGTATATCTTTACAACCGCGGCTTCCGCCTGACATTTACCTACAAAATCGGTAAAATGACGATGGAGCAGCCGAAGCGTAAAGCCAAGTCTGTCAACAACGACGACGTGAAGAGCGACGGCGGACAGCAGCAGGGCGGCGGCGGACAGGGCGGCGGAAATACCCCCCGGTAAGCGCAGCACACATTTCGGAGAATTTACACAGCCTTTTTAACTCAAATACAACTTCGGTATGAAAACAAACAAACTAATCTGGACAATGGCCGCGGCACTCGTTTCCGCCGCCTCTTACGCGCAGACTGTGGATGAGATCGTAGATAAACACGTCGCAGCCCTCGGCGGGCTCGACAAAATCAAGGCGGTGAATACCGTCGTTACCGACCGTTCGCTGGCGGTGCAGGGCATGGAAATACCTAACAAGACGACGCTGGTCGTAGGTAAGTCCGTCCGCAACGAGTCTACCGTAATGGGTAACACCATGGTTCAGGTAGTGGATGAAGGCAAAGGCTGGATGATCCGGCCGACCATGATGGGCGGCACCGGCGAACCCGAGGACATGCCGGCCGACCAATTGAAGCAGCAACTGAGCTCGCTCGACCCGTTCGGCGGCCTGGTTGGTTACAAGGAGAAAGAAAACAAGGTGGAACTGGTAGGGAAAGAAACGGTCGATAAAAAGGACGTTTATCACCTGAAACTCACCACCAAGGACGGGCAGGTGATCGACGAATATGTGGACGCGGCTACTTACCTTGTTTCAAAAGTAAAAGTATCCATGAACGGCCAGGATGGCGAGATCGAACTGTCGGATTACAAGGAAGTGAACGGTGTAAAATTCCCGAACACGATGGAGATCAGCAACGCGCAAATGGGAACGATGTCGTTCATTACCAACAAGATATCCGTAAACACACCTGTCGACCCGGCGATATTCAAGAAGCCGGCGAAATAGCGGGTTGACGGCCGACGGCCGACCTCTGACTGCCGACCGACGACCTCTGACTGCCGACCGACGACCGCTGACGGCCGACCGCTGACGGCATCCTACGTGCCCGATGATCGGCGGTCGGTCGTCAGCCATCCGCGGTCAGCCGTCACAAAGCAAAACCGACACCATACCCGATAGCGCCGTTCACCTGAACAGCGCTATTTTTTTTGACAATTCGACCGGATCTTTTACGTCCATTTTGTCGTAAATGCGCCGTTTGTAAGTACTGATGGTGTTCTCTTTCAGGTTCATAATGGCGGCGATCTCCTTCGTCCATTTACCTTCCGTCATGAGCTGCATCACGCGCCGCTCGCGGGGCGACAGCGAAACGATGGGGTTGCCGCCGGTGGTACGGCCGTGAATGTCGGCGAAACTGGACAGGAAAATCTGCTGTACTTCGTAGCTCACGTAGCGGCCGTGATCGAGAATGGCCTGTATGGCCGTTTTAAACTCCTCCTGCGACGCCTGTTTGGAAATGAACCCATCGGCACCGGCTTGCAGATAAGGCAATGCATACACCTTCTCGTCGAATGCGGAATGGATCAAAATCGGGAGGCCGGGCTGTTTTTCGCGCATGAGCTTCATCATCCGCACATTTTCCCCCCCGGGAATATCGATATCGAGCAATGCGAGGTCAAACCGTTCCTGTTCCAGCAGGGCCAGTGCCCCTTGAAAAGTCTCTGCCGCCCCGATCGTTGCGCATGGATAGAATTCGGCAAAGACCAATTTCAGCCCCAGCAGGATAAGTGGGTGATCTTCAATACATAAGAATTTCATAGAAGTGTTAACCGATACAGACAGGGTTTTAATATTTCATATAATCAATTCAGCGCGGGTCAGCTCAGCATGGTCACCTTTTCGATCAGTTTGATCAGGCTATTGACCTGCATTTTTTTCAAAATCCGCATTTTGTGCGTGCCAACGGTGGTTTTATTGATATTCAGGATCGCTGCGATCTCGCCGGTAGATTTGCCTGCGATGAGATGGTTCATCACCTGCCGTTCCCGCTCTGAAATGCTCATCAGCGGGTTTACGTACCGTACCGACCTGTTCACCTGGTTTTCCTGGATAATCTGCTGCTGTAATGCCACGCTCGCATATTTGCCCATCACCATCATGGCCCTGATCGCCTCGTCGAACTGCGCCGAGGAAGCGAGCTTGGACAGGAAGCCGTCCGCCCCCGCTTTCATATACGGCAGGCCATAGGTACGTTCATCGAGGTCGGTAATGACGAGGATGGCGGTACCCGGGTGAAGCGACTTCATCCGCTCCACCACGCCTGCGCCGGCCTTGCCTTTGATATCGATATCCATGATCACCAATTCATAGCTGTGGCGGGTTGCAAGTTCATAGGCTGTGTCGACGGACGCCGCGGTGTCTATGGTCGTGACCGGATTGATATCCTTTATTTTTTGTTTCAATCCCAGCACGGTAAGCGGTTCATCCTCGATAATGAGTATATTCATAAAATGGCTGATTAGCAGGCGCATCCGGCACCCCGCTCGTTGTCATTATTACGTTTATTTCGTTGTTGAAGTAATTCGTATTCCAAATATGCGGATTTGTATACAAATATTACACACGGATAGCCATACGAAGATGTAGAAATTTTTCTAATTTATTTCAAATTAAATCTACTCTTCACTTCTGGTAATAAGGAGGGGAATCCACGCAAGGTTGAAAAAAGCGGCTTAAAGTGCCATTAGGGCACCTTTTTCGAATTAGCTTGCGGAATTGGTTTGCAATGATAAGTAAAACTTTTTTTGTCGAAGCGGTTATTTAACTGTAAACTTGTACAGACCGTTGAATAAATTTTACATCAAATAATAGGAGTTTTACTCAATATTTACTGCATTTATTTGATAACCACCGAGATCTTGGCGTTTGTAAACGGTCGAAACAGAATATAAGTCCTCCTTAAAAAAATGAAAAAAATCTTACTGGTTGAAGACCATGCGATTGTACGGCTCGCTACCCGGTTTTTGATACTTGATTTGCTGAACCCGGTGGTCGTTCACGAAGCAGGCTCTTTCAGTGAGACACTCGCGCAGCTCAACGCCAACCAGGTCGACCTGGTCATTCTCGATATCAACATTCCCGACGGCGAAGGGTTCAATATGATCCCGAAGATCCGGGATGTACAGCCGAAGGTCCTGATCATGATCTTTTCAAGCCTCGAAGAAGAGATTTACGCCCTGCATTACATTAAGGCGGGCGCCAATGGCTTCTTGTCGAAGAATGCCTCGCAGGAAGAAATCAAAAAGGCAATATTGTCCATGCTCGAAGTCGGCAACTACATCAGCACGGCAGTGCAGCAGCAGCTCCTGCGCAATACGCTGGAAAACAAACCCAATGGCGAGAACCCGCTCGAACACCTATCCCAGCGCGAACTGGAAGTGATGGACATGCTCATTGAAGGCTATTGGACGAAGGAGATCGCCATTAAAATGAACCTCACCGAAAGCTCCGTGAGCACCTATAAGGCCCGCATTTTCGAAAAACTGAAAGTGACGACGCTGATCGAGATGTTCAAAAAAGTCCAGTTCTACAAAAGCCAGAACCCCGGCATCTAGGCACCCGAACTACAAAAAAAGATTTTTCCGGTTACATATTTTGCATAATTACGAAACATTCGTAGAATTACGAAAAAATCGTAGTTATGGAAAAATTGACCATTCAGGAAGAAGACGCCATGCTGGCGGTATGGAAAACGGGCGAAGGGAACGTGAAGGCGTTCATGGAGGTGATGGCCCCTCCCGTCCCACCCTATACGACGGTGGCTTCAACCGTTAAGAACCTCGAAAAGAAGGGTTACCTCAGCAGCCGGCTCATCGGCAATGCCTACCTGTACGCCCCGGCGATCAGCGAAGAAAGTTACAAGCAGAAATTCATGGGGGGCGTAGTCAAGGATTATTTCGAGAATTCTTACAAGGAACTCGTGAGTTTTTTCGCTCAGAAGAACAAGATATCGGCCGACGAGCTCAGGGAGATCATCGGGCTGATCGAAGGAAAAAAGTGAGAACCTCCTAACCTTACAGCTATGTCGGCATTTCCGGATTACCTGCTCAAATTGTCGGTCGGCTTCGGCGTGATCGCCCTTTTTTACCATCTCGTGTTGCGCCAGCTCACCTTTTTCGACGCAAACCGGCATTACCTGCGGTTTTACTCCGCGCTGTGTTTCCTGATCCCCCTCATTAACATCAATACCTTTTTCGGCGAGTCGCCAGAGCCTACGCGTACACGTACATTCGTACAAAGCGTACCTGCCATCACCCGTACCCCAGCCCCCGAAACGCCGGTATTTCAGGCTGCCGTACCGGAAGCGCCTGCCTCGCTTACGGCCGCCGACTGGCTGATGATCGTCTGGGCCGTCGGCGCGGCGGTGATGCTCGTGCGACTGCTCCTGCAAGTGCGCTCATACCTGCGAATCCGCGCGCAAGCACAGCTCGTTTCCCATGATGGCGTCAAAATATACCATTTCGACCTCAAAATGAGTCCGTTCTCGTTCTGGAATGCCATTTTTTACAACCCGCGCCTGCACGAGCCCGGCGAATTGCAGGATATGATCCTTCACGAATACATTCACGTCCGGCAGCGGCATTCGGTGGATGTGATCTGGTCGGAGCTGATCTGCATGATCAATTGGTTTAACCCATTCGCGTGGCTGATCCGCAGCGCCATCCGCCAAAACCTCGAATACATCGCCGACCAGAAAGTCCTGGAAAACCACGCCGACACGAAGACATATCAATATCTGTTGCTCAAAACGGCCATCGGGCCCGAATTTGCCCTCGTAAACCAGTTTGGCTACCACTCGCTGAAACAGCGGATCGTGATGATGAACCGGCACGCCAGCCCGCGTATATTACTCGCGCGTTTCCTGTTTATTTTGCCGCTGCTGGCGGTGATCCTCGCTGCATTCCGTACAGAGCAGGACCAGCCGTTGCCGAAACATGGAAAACGCATTTACATCAATATACCATCCACACCTGCTAATAATCCCCGGAAACCAAAAGACCGCCTGCACCTTGCCGGCCTGCTCCTCGATGCCGAGACGGCCCAACCTTTGGCTAACCGAATGCTCGGTATCTCCCACGATGAACGATATGTAAAAACAACGATGACTGACGAAGACGGCTATTATTTTGTAGAAATTCCCATTAAACCGGAAAAAGACGTCTTGCATTACTATGCGGCCGTCTATAAGGATAATGAGTATCAAGACTTTTCAGTCATGCAGGCCTACCAGGCGGACTATGCCTTTGGCGATGGCTTCCACGTTACATTTTTAGCCAAAAAGACAATGCCTGCCGTAAGATTCGGACATTACGGATTGCCCACCAAACCATTCTACGACACCTATGATCCGGCCCGGACAAAAGCGGAACTCAAAGCGTACCTGGTCAAAAATATGCAGCCGCATCGCGAAGAAATGGCGTTGAAAGTAGAATTTGTCAAAACGCATCAATGGCCTAAGGATGTAATCACGCTCTACAAGGGCGGTTATTTCGATCGTAAAAAGCAACTTATGGGCTATGAAGGCGAGACAAAACTCATTCTGGACGGCCGGGAGGTGAGCCACCGCGAGGTGAACGAGGCGTTCAAAAGCTACCCTTTCATGCTGAACGAGTATCAGGAAAGAAGAATGTACCAGGGCAGTCCGTCGCCCGAAATCGTGTACCTCACCTTTCCACTCTACCGCGAGGTTCCGCCAGCCGCATTGGTCAGGGGGAATGTGGAAATAAAGGATATCAGCGCATTCGATCCCGCCACGCTGAAAGCCGAAGGCTACATGCTCGACGGCTTCCGGCAGGTGCACGGCGCGAGCAGCAATATGATGCCTGAAAAACGAGAAGTGAAAAAGATCATGCTCTTCAAAGGCCGCCTCGCCCGCTATTACGACCCGTCCCTCGACCGGATCTGGTGGGTCGAAACCCGGCCGGTGAACGAGGTGTTCGAACGCCCGGATTTCGCCGCCAAATGACGTTTTGAAAACGCATTCAGAAAATTGATACCAGCCGGACGCTAACACATTGCCGACGCATCGCATTGCGCCAACACCGCTTTCGCATGCGCGAGCGTGAGGCTGGGTTTGATCAGTTCCCTGAAAAACGGCACCACCGGCTCCCCAGCCGCCATGCGGTTAGGCCAGTCGGGTGACGCAATGGCCGCGCGGCCGATCGAAATGAGGTCGGCCGTGTTACGGTTCAATAGTTTTTCGGCCAAATCCACATCGTGCATACCGCCGTTGGCGATGATGGGCGATTTTAAAATGCCTTTGGCAATGCTGTTCGACGATTCGCCATTTGGATACAGGCATTCACGCTCCCAGCGACCGCCTTCGGCTGCGATATGCACGTAATCCGGCGCGATTTCAGCCAGTATTCCAAAAATGCGCCGTGCCGTTTCCGCACCGCCCGGCCAGCGGTAAGTGAGGTCGTTCACCTTGCTCTCCGAAATGCGGATAGCCACCATGAAGCCCGCGGGAACCACCGCCTTCACGGCCGCATACACCTCCATTAAAAACCGCAGCCTGCCCCGCTCGTCGCCGCCATATTCGTCGGTACGGACATTGGTATGCGGTGTAATGAACTGATCGAACAGATAGCCATTGGCCGCATGCAGCTCCACCCCATCGAAGCCAGCCTGCAATGCCCGTAATGCCGCATGGACATACCCGTTTTTCACCACCTCAAAATCTCCCCGGCCCATTTCGCGGGGCACTGGGAAGGGCGTTGGAGGGTTGGAATGATCCGTCGCGCGCAACCCTACCGGCTGGATTGCCGACGGCGCGATGGTATGCACACCGTATTCCGACAATGCGCCGCCATGCATCAGTTGGCTGATAATGTGTGTATCATGCGCATGCACAGCATCCGTCACCCGCTTCCAGGCCTGCATTTGCGATGCGTTGGCAATGCCGGGCTGGCCGTGATTGGCTTTGCTGTAAAAATCATCGGTGTAAGTCCCTTCGGTTATGATCATCCCGAAACCGCCCTCGGCGAATGCGGCGTAATAATCGGCCATTTCCTGCGTAGGCAAGCCTTCCGGCGTCGCGCTTACCCGCGTCATAGGTGCCACGACGAGTCGGTTTTTCAATGTATAGCCACTCACATTTGTTTGATCGGATATCGTTTTTCTCGTCGTTTCCATACTTCGTTTTTTGATCACAAAAGTACCGGCACGACCAGCGGCGGGGCATATAATTAGTTTAATAAAAGGGGTTAAAGTTGTTGAAGATCTGTTCGTATCATGATCACAATAGTTGACACCTGTTACGTAACGGGTTATATTTGTGTCTATGATCAAAACTATCAATAGCAAGGCGCTAAAATTACTCTACCAAAAGGACGACGGTTCAAAACTACCGGCATCGCATCTGGGGAAGATAGGCTTGATATTAGGTTTGCTTGATGGCGCGGACAGGCCGGAGGACATGGATTTTCCCGGTTCAGGTATACACAAGCTGTCAGGAGATTACAAGGATTTTTGGTCTGTTAAAGTCAACGCCAATTACCGGATTATTTTCCGATTTGAGGATGGGCATGTGTACGACGTTGATTACGTAGACTATCATTAATGAGAACCGCAACAACTATGGAAGATAACAAAGTAAAATCACCCATGAAAAACCCTCCGCATCCCGGAGTGGTTTTAAAAGGCTTATATCTGGAACCGCTCGGATTGTCTGTCAGCGATGCCGCAAAGGGGTTGGGCGTAACCCGTAAAACGCTTTCACAGTTGGTCAACGGACATCAATCCGTTTCCCCGGATATGGCTTTACGCCTGTCCGAAGCATTCAATACAACACCGCAACTATGGCTCAATATGCAGCAGAATTTCGATTTACGAAAGGCCGAGAAGCAAGAGCGAAATCACAAAATTCAACATTTCTGGACGGCCTCCCCCGCCTAGCCTTTCCTGCGATTTTGTAGCTAAGCCTTCGATAACTGCTTCCGAATCTGACTCAAAAACACTGGCGTGATGCCGAGGTACGAGGCGATGTGCCGCTGCGGCATGCGTTGTTCGAGGGTAGGATATTTGGTAATCAGCGCTTCGTAGCGTTCGGCGCCGGTCATCGAAATGTCGTTGAGGATGCGCTGGTCCTGCGCGATGCCGGCCTTTTGTTCCAGAATACGCCAGAAGCGCTCGAAGGCGGGTACGTCGCGGTAGAGCTGTTCGAGGTCGTTTTTTTCTATCTGTAATAAAATGGAAGGTTCCAGCGCCACAATGTTCCGCGTGGCCGGGACCTGCAAATGGAAACTGGTGGAATCGCTGATCCACCAGTCTTCCATCGCAAAATGCAGCGTATGGTCGTTGCCCTTTTCATCCATGTAAAAAGACCGCAGAAAACCTTTGCACACATAGCTTTCGTGCGTGCAAACGTCGCCTTGCTGGACGAGGTACTGCCGCGGCAATAGTTTCCGTATTTTCAAAACCGAAACAAAACGTTCCTGCTCCGCCGCGCTGAGTTCAATGCGGCGCAGTACGTGGTCCAGGATCATCCTGTGTAATGCGGGGTCTTTTTCCAAATGTTCAAACAGCCAGGTGTCGCCGGCAAATATTGGAAACTAATGCGAGCGTTGCAACCCGATCCTCAACTCAGCGTCCCGCCGTCGATCGTGATCACCGAGCCCGTGGTGTAGCTGTTGGCCGGACTGGCGAGGAACGCCACGGCGTCGGCGATGTGGTCGGGGCGGCCGTATTTGGGGATCGCCATCATACCGCGCTGGAAATCGGAAAATTCCGAATCGTCCGGGTTCATGTCGGTATTGACCGGGCCGGGCTGGATGAGGTTTACCGTGATTTCTTTCGGGCCCAGGTCTCGGGATAGGCCGCGCGTGAAGCCCGATAACGCCGATTTGCTCGCCGAATACAAGGTTGCCTGTGGAACTGCAGAGCGGTCGGCCATGCAGCTGCCGATGGTAATGATACGTCCGCCCTGCTCCATCCTGCGCGAAGCCGCCAGGCATGCCTCGAATACGGATTTGACATTTACATTCATAATGTAATCGTATTCCGATGTGGTATGCTCCTCGAATGCCTTCCCGCCGATAAACACCCCGGCACTGTTCACGAGGATATCGAGCTTGCCGTAATGCTCGATCGCCTGGTTAATGGCTGCCGAAACGGAACCCTCCCGGCTATTATCGGATTGAATGGCTACCGTATGGAGCCCTGCCTGCGCAAGTTCGCTCACGAGCGCGTCCGCCTGATCTTTGCTGTTGACGTAAGTAAAAGTCACCTTCGCGCCTTCGGCCGCCAGCCTCTTCACGATCGCTGCCCCGATGCCCCGGCTTCCGCCCGTTACGAATGCGACTTTGTCTTTCAAGTTTTGCATGATGATAAATTGGTTTGTTTTCATTGCAAAACTATTTCCTTACTCATAATTTTACAGGTACTAACATAATTATCAAGTACTAACATAAATGTAAGTTATGCGAAAACAGAGCTCCACGAACCTTGAAAACGAAATGCTGATCAACGGAAACTGTGATATGGCCTACACATTGGACCTGATCGGAGGGCGTTGGAAGCCTTCGATCCTGTGGCGCCTGGCTTACGGCGCCCTGCGGTACAGCGATCTTCGCCGCAGCCTCCCGGCCGTATCCGAGCGGATCCTCATATTGCAGCTCCGTGAAATGGAGGCCGACGGCCTCATCAGCCGCAAAGTATACCCCGAAGTGCCGCCGCGTGTGGAATACCAGCTCACAGAAGTCGGCAGGAGCCTCGAACCGGTGATCAATGTCCTCACCGCCTGGGGTAGCGAAAACCGCCCCGGATCGGAGCGCAAAACGCCGCGATGCCCGCTGTTAACAATAATATAACACTAATTTTCAGGGTATAACCGTCACAAGTTCAAACCTTCGTGCGTACATCACAGGGCAGGCACAGTTTTAACCGTGTTCCTCAACCCCGATAGACGCAACGTTATGAACCTTCGTGACCCACTACTACATCGCTATTTCCCGTGGCTGCTGCTAGCGGGTATTTTGCTCAATATCCCCGGCCTCTGGCTGGATATTATCGAACCCGACGGCGCGCTATACGCCACCATTGCCAAGCACATGGTGCTGCATAACGACTGGGTGAACCTCTACGGCGACGGCCACGACTGGCTCGACAAACCGCATTTCCCGTTCTGGATGGCAGCGATCAGCTACAAAGTATTTGGTATCACCGGCTTCGCCTACAAGCTGCCGGCATTCCTGTTCTGGTTGCTCAGCCTGCGCTACACTTACCTCATTGCGAGGGACTTATACAATGAGGATATTGCCAAAATCGCGGTGCTCATTTACACCGTCGCCCTGCACAGCACCCTCGCCAATTTCGATGTGCGCGCCGAGCCATACCTCACCGCCTGCATCGTGGGCGCGGCCTGGCATATGCTCCGGGTTCACGCAAAGGCGCATTGGTCGCATATCATATGGGCGGCATTGTTCGCGGCCTGCGCCATTATGACCAAAGGTATTTTCGTACTAATTACCCTGGGTGCCGGTTGGGTAATTTACTGGATCATCACCAGGCAGTTCCGCGAGTTTATCAATTACCGCTGGTGGCTTATGCTCGCATTGTGCTTTGCATTTATCCTACCCGAACTATATAGCCTGTACGTCCAGTTCGACCTCCATCCCGAGAAGGTGGTATTTGGCAAAACCAACGTTTCCGGGCTTCGTTTCTTCTTCTGGGACAGCCAGTTCGGCCGGTTCTTCAATACCGGCCCGATCCGTGGCAAGGGCGATGTGACCTTCTTTCTGCATACGACATTATGGGCGTTTCTGCCATGGTCGGTGGGGCTGGTGGGCGGGATCGTATACCTGCTGCGATTTGAAAAGAACCGGGACGCCATCCGCTGGGTAATTTATGGCAGCGCGCTCGTCACGTTTTTACTGTTTTCCCTATCCAAATTCCAACTGCCGCATTACCTGGTCATCGAGTTCCCCTATTTCTCGATCATCACGGCGCATTTCTTTTATGAGCTGGCCAAACGGTCCAAATTACAGCACCTGGTCACCGTGCAGACGGTACTGCTTGTCGTCACGCTCATTTTCATATCCGCCCTGGTTTACATTACACGCCTCGAAAACGGCATTATCGCGGGCGTGATCGCGCTGGCGATCGTGGTCGGCGTCAATTTGGTGAACTACGGCAATGCCATGCAGCAAATACTTTTCAAGGGTTACGCGATGGCCGCCATGCTGTATATCTTTCTGTTTCAGTTCTTTTACCCGTTTTTACTCCAATACCAATCGGGTATGCACGCCGCGCGGGTGATCCCGGAGAAAAACCGGCATTTGCCCGTGGCCGCCTACGGTTCCTTCTCTTACAGCCTCGAATTTTACTCGCCGGGGGAAGTGAAACTGATCAAAAGCGGCGAGCACCTCGATGATTTTATCGATACCGCGCCCTGCTACCTTTACACGACAGCCGCCGTAGCCGACAGCCTCATCCGCTCGGGCGTCGACGCCGAAGTGCAGGCTTCTCCCCAGCATTTCCACGTTACCCGCCTGAAAATGGGTTTCCTCGACCAGAAAAAGCGCAGCGCCGCCGTAGAGCCGCGTTACCTGCTCTACATCCGCGACGAGGGCACATTATAAAACAAGCCCCCAAAAGACCAATGGTCCCGGGGGCTCACACTACCTCTGCGTATAATTAAGGAACTTGAACGGTCTTGATGGTCGTGTAGTTGTACTTTTTATAAGTATCGTTCACCCTGACTCCCACGCGCACATAGTACGTCGTGCTGTATTTCATGGGCACCGACGAGGTAATAGTGATGTTTTCGCCCTCCCTCGCCGCCGTCACCGGCACTACTGCGCCTACTGCCGTATTGTCCCAGTTATTATTGCCCACATATTGATTGGTGGAAATGAAGAGCTGGTAATCGAGCGGATTGGGTTTGTTAAGGCCTTCCGGCGCAGGGTTGCTCTGGAACTTGAAGCTTACGGAAAGCTTCTTATCGGCATTTAAGGCTGGTTCGCCTACCCAGTTTACATTCAGATACGGGATCACCGTAAAATCCAGCTTCGTACTACCCTGAATGTCTACCGTCTTTTCGGCCACCGGGTAGAATGGTCCCTCGACGGGCGTTACGCGGTAGTTACCGGCGAAGAGTTTGTTGTTAATAAAAGAACCGTCCTGTTTCAGGTTCAGGAACAAAGGCAGGGGCGCATTGCTCCAACTGAGTTCTTCCATTTTGAGGCGAGCGCTCGAAGCGCCCTGTTCCAGCTGGATACCATTCCCGCCGGCATCGACCAGCTTCCCCTCGAAGGTCGAATCGGGCGCGTCGACGTCGTCGATTTTGCAGGCGCACAGCAGTACCGGGATGAGCAGGATATAAAGGATACTTTTCATTGTTAAATTCATTTTCGTTGATCAATATTGCTCATTCTGAACCAGTTTCGGGTTCGCGATCAGCTCGGCGCCCGGAATGGCCTCGTAATAATTTTTGGTGGCGATAGTAAATCGCGCGCTTCTTTCCTCGAACCGGCAGTCGAAAATGTATTTGCCCTTCACATAATCACTCGCTTCGGCTACGGCGCCTTTCGCGAACAGGAACGGGTTGCATTTCCGCCAGATACGCGCATTCACTTCCGCATCGGCCGTACGCCAGCGCAGCATATCCCACCACAATTTGTTCTCGAAAGCCAGCTCTTTACGACGCTCGATCCGCACGAGTTGCAGCCCCCGCGAGGGCGCCAGCACGTACCCACCCACGCCAGCACCGGGCGCGAGAGGCGCCGCTGCCGACAGTTCGGCCGCCGTTTTGAGCAGTACCGCCCCGGCACGGTTGCGGATCTTGTTGATGTTGTCGAATGCATCGTTCAGCAAAGCCACGCCATCTACCTCCGTCACGCCGTTTTGATGCAGCTCCAACGCGGCTTCGGCACGGTTCAGCAGCACTTCGGCATACCGCATTTCGATCCACGACTGGTTGGAGCGATGCAGTGCCGTAGCGGCCGGTGCGAGGTTGGGCATGAGCCATTTGCGGCCGTGGAAACCAGTAATGGTCGCATTGTTGGCCGAAGTCGGGCCGTCGAGGCCTGTCGGGTTGATCGACTGCCCGTTGGAGAGCATGATCGGCGTCTGGTTGTTCCAGGTACCGGATTGCTTCACATTCGCATTGTAAAAAGCATTGGAATTATAGCCGCTCGTCATGTCCTCGGGAATAAATTTCGGGATCGGCACCGACGGATCTACCGTCTCGACGAGGGTTCCCCGGCGCAAATCGGTGCGGACGCCTTTAATGGCCTGCCCCGGGAGCAGTACGGTACCCCGCAAACGCGGCTCGCAGTTTTCGAAAAGCTGCTCTACGTAGTCGTACACAATGTAGTTACCCTTGTCGTCGGTCGTTTTGAGCTGGCCTTTGGCATTCTTCGGAAGCCCGTCGAAAAGCTCCACATAATCGAGTGTCGGGTTGAAGCGGTCGCCGTAGGTCGACGTCATGTGCGGCGGAGCGTACACGGCGTCGAAGCTGTGCACGGCCTCGGGGTACGAGTAACCTTTTGCGAAAATGGTTTCGGGGCTCGCTGCGTCCAGAAAAAGATCGGCATAGTTGTCGGCCGTCGCGATTTTATCGTCCGCCGACCATTTTTTCATATACAATGAATACTTGCCCTCAATAGACCTGGCAGCCTGAAATGCGGCTTTGAAATAGTCGTTCGCCTTTTCTTTTGGAATACCACAAAGCATCACGCCGTCCTTCACGAACGGGTTCGCATAGCGGGCGATCGACCCGGCCGTCAGCGCTACGCGCGATTTGAATGCGGCGGCGATGTTCTTGTTCACCCGGCCGGCCTGTTCGCTCGCTTCGGGCATGGTCGCGATCACGAAATCGAGGTCGGCGAGGATGAAATCGTACACCTGCTGCTCGCTGCTGCGCGGGATTTGCAGCGATTCGAGCGTGGCGCCGTCCAGCGACTGCACATCCTGCGTAATGGGTACACCGCCATACCGCTTCGCCAACGCGAAATAGGTGAATGCCCGCACGAACCGCGCCTCGGCAATCCATTTATCGACTTTCGGTTGGGTGAGTGACGGCACGTATTTCGGTAACTCGCGGATCAGGTAATTTGCATTGCGGATCACCTGGTAGCCGCTTTTCCAGTAACCGCGCGCCGGGTTCACGAAGCCGCCGTTATTCCGGTTGGCATTCTCGCCGGTATTCAGCGCCGGCGTGGCGATGTTGTTCCAGGTATCGAACCCTTCGGTGCCTTCCTGTGCGCTGTATTTGAAATCCTCGATGGGCATACGGCTGTACAATGCAGCCATGTACGCCTGCATACCGGCGTCGGTGAACGCGTCCTTGTCCTGCACCACGTTGATCGGCGGAATGTCCAGCTCGTTGCACGAATAGGTGCCGCCCAGCAGCGTCAGCGCGAGGGCGTATTTGATATGTTTCATTTGAAATACCATACTGATAGAATTTAAAAACTGATACTCGCGCCCAGGTTGATCGTCCGGTTGATCGGGTACATGTAGCCGTACAATTCCGACGGGTGCTCGGGATCGAGGCCTTTCACCTTCGTGAATGTGTGGAGGTTATAGCCGTTCACATATACACGCAGCCCCTGCACGCCCACCCTTTTCAGCAGGTCTTTCGGCAGCGAGTAGCCGATTTCTGCGCTTTTCAGCCGCAGATATGCGCCGTTCTGGATGTTACGGGCCGAGTTTTCGTCGGCTGTGGTGCCGGTATAAGCGTAGTAGCCCCGCACCCATTGCGTCGACGGGTTGTAAGGATCGGCCTTGGCGTCGGCCGGGTGCCAGCGGTCCATGAAGAATTCCAGTGCATTACCGTCCCAGGCCAGCGGCTCGCGCAGCTGCTCGCCGTAAGCCACGTACGAGAGCGCCGCGCCCTGAAAGAGGATGTTCAGGTCAAACCCCTTGTAATCGATGGAACCGGAGAAGCCGAAGTTCATCAGCGGGTGGTTCTTCTTGGCGTCGCCGCCCACTGTGGTCGTGCTGGCGGGGTTAATGGTCGTCGCAATCGGGTGGCGGTCCATGTCATCGATGGTACCATCGCCGTTCCAGTCCTCGTAAATGTAATCGCCCGGCAACGTAGCGCGGCCCACGTACGAACCGTGTGTGGCGATCTGCTCGTACGACTGGAACTGCCCTTCATAACCCCAGCCGAACCACACGTCGTTGAAGCGGTCGCTGCGGTTGTTACGCCAGTTATCGTACGAATTACCGGACCGACCCCTTTCAATGTACAGGTTGCGCGTACGGGTGAGCGAAAGGTTGCCCGATACATTGTAGCGGATTTCATTAACGCGCTTCCTGTGCGATAGGGAAATCTCAAAACCACTCGTCTGGTCGCTGTTCAGGTTTTCCTGCGGCATCGTCGCGCCGAACGTACCGGGCAAGGACATGAGCCGGTTGGCGAGCAAACCGGTGCGGTTCCGGCGGAAAATATCGAAGGTAACCTCCACCAGGCCATTCCAGAAACCGGCATCCAGCCCCGCATTGGCCGTTTTTACAGTATACCAGGTAATGTTCGGGTTGGGCGAATTGCGGAAACCCAGCGAATTCACGAACGATCCGCCGAACATATACCCGCCTGCCAGCGCCTGGCTGTTGCCATTAAAAGGATAGTCATAGCCGGAAACAAACTGGTAGGAAGAAGCGCCATCATCCCCCATTGTGCCATAAGAGCCCCTGATTTTCAGGTTATCCAGGAAACGGAAAGCCGCATTGTTTTTGATAAAACCTTCCTCCGACAACCGCCAGCCCGCCGATACCGCCGGGAAAAAGCCCCATTGCCTGCCCGGAGGGAATTTGGATGAACCGTCGTACCGGAAGCTGAAATCGGCGATGTATTTGCCTTTGAAGTCGTAGTTCAATCGGCCCACGAGCCCTTTGTTCGCATTCTTCCAGATGTTGTTGATATTGCTGTTGCCGACCTGGTTCTGCGCTTTTCCCGCAAAAAGGTACTCCATCGGGATGCCCAGTTCCCGGCTCGCGTAGAAGTTATCGCTGCTGCGGGTGCTTTCCTCGTAAAGTACCAATGCGCCCACATTATGCCTTTCTTTGAAACTGCGGGTGTAGTTCAGCGAAACCTGCATCAATGTCGACGGCAGCGTGTTGTACGTGCGGATCAGCTGGTCGGGCAGGTTATTGGCGAAGGGCGCATAGGTGTTGTTCGACGCATTGTAATCGTACAAATTGTAAGACTTTTTATAATTGGTGTTGGAGTTGATCCGCGTGTCGTAACTGAACATTCCCTTGGCCATCAGCCCTTCCACGTACGGCACCGTGTATTCCAGCTGAAACTGGCTTTGGAGCCATTTGTTGTTATCCTGCTGGTAACCCGAAATCGCAGCGGTCGTCAAAGCCACGGGGTGCCCCGCCGCCATTTTGAAGAGGTAATCGGGGTTATTGTTGGCATAATTGGTCTCGTTGGGCTGCGCGCGCCAGAGCGGGCCGTAAATCTCGTGCATACCGCCCGCCTGCTGGTTATTTTTGGTGTCGATAATGCCGCTGAGCTTTAAGGATGCCCGCAAATTCTTGGTAATCTGCGCATTGATGTTCGAGCGAAGATTGTATTTGTCGTAATTCAAATCCTTGCTCTTCCAGAAACCTTCCTGGTACATGTAGCCCATATTGATAAAATAATCGACCCGGCCGTCGGCGGTGCCGCCGCTTGCGCTGAGGTTATGCTGTTGCTGCGGTGCGCGTTTCTGCATGGTGAGGTCATACCAGTCGGTGCTTTGGAGCTTGCCTTCGAGGTACGGCGCGAAATCCGATTCGGAATAGCGGATCGTCGGGCTGTTCACATTGTGCATGCTCTTCTCGTTCATGAGCGTGTAGCGCTCGATCGCGCCGACGGGCTTGGGCAATCCGAGTGCCGTCTGGCTGCCGTAGTACATCGAATACTCGATCTTCGCCCGGCCGCTCGCCCCGCGCTTGGTCGTCACGAGCACCACGCCATTAGCCGCCCGCACGCCGTAAATGGCCGCGGCGGCGTCTTTCAGAATGGAAATGCTTTCGATCTCGTTGGGATCGATGCGCGAAATATTGTCGCGCGGCACGCCGTCGATGACGATCAGAGGGTTACCGAAGCCGCGGATGTCGAACTGGTTGGAATTGAAATCCCCCGGCTCCGACGATTTCTGGACCACCCGCAAGCCCGGCAGCTTGCCCGTGAGCATATTCTGCACATTCTGGTTCTTGGTCGTCACGATCTCCTGGCTGTTCACCGACACCACCGCACCCGTGAGCGTCACCTTCTTTTGTGTGCCGTAGCCGACCACCACCACCTCGTCGAGGTTCTTGTTGTCCTCGGCCAGGATGACGTTAATGGTCGTCTGGCTGCCAACGGCGATTTCCTGTTTGGAATACCCTACAAAAGAAAATACCAGCACATCGGCACCCGACCCGACCTGGATCGAAAACTTCCCGTTCACGTCGGTGGTAGTACCTGTGGCGGTACCTTTCACGAGCACATTCACGCCTGGAATGCCTTCGCCTTTTTCATCTTTGACGATTCCTGAAACATCGGTTGCTGCCGGCGGGCGGGTCTGGGTTACCCCGTCGATGCCCTTTCCGATCGCATACGCAGGTGGGTTGAAATGGCATAGCAATGCCATGCTCACCGCCCATAAGGGGATGGATAAAGTTTTGTTCATAATTGTTTTTTTGAAAGAAAAAGTTACACGGAGGTAATTGTAAATCCGGCTGCTAAGTAAAGGCGGAGGTGTTAACGGGGACTTAATTTGGACTTAATTGGCGCTTTTAGCCCGATATTTTTTCCCATTTATTCTTTATTAATTTATAGTTAAGCCAAAATTATAGGTGCGGATCTAGCTTTGGGCCAATGCATTTACGCAAATCTTTTCACCTTAATCCAAACCTACATGAAGACCAACTGTTTACTGTTGCTCCTGTTACTGGCAGCGGCACTGCCCTCGCGCGCGCAGGTCATCCCCGTGGACGACTGCGAATCGCTGACCGGCTGGGGCGGCGGCGGCAACACGCTCAGCCTCGATTCCGACGCGCCCGTACAAGGCACGTACGCCATCAAATCGGAAGGCGGCAATACCGAACGCCTGCGCCGTACGTTCACGACACCGATCAACACGGGTATCGGCCCCACCGAACTGAATATCGCCTATCTCCAATTTTCCCTGTATGTGTCGGACATTACCAAGTTCAGCGCGTCGGGCGGGCAGTTCGAGATTACCAGCTCGGGCAACCCCGACACCGACGAATACAACTGGGGGACTTCCAGCGTGAACCTCCGCAATGGCTGGAACAACGTGGTGCTGCGTCTGAGCGCAGCCGGTAAGCAGGGCAATCCCAACCTGGCGGCGATCAATTTTTTCAGGTATTACAAACCCATTAATGCAGGCGAATCGGTGATTATCAAGATCGATAATGTCCGTTTCACGAAGGGATACGAGGGCAGCGTGCTCACGGGGGCGCATATATTCAATGCGGCGGACAATACCACCGGCTGGTCAGGAGCTGATGCGCCGGGGGCCGATACGGGCAACAAAATTCTCGGCAGCGCATCCATTGCCAAGACGGGTTCTGGCGCCAACTGGTTTACACTCAGCACCGCTCCCTTCAATACGACGGTGAGCGAAGCCGGAGGGGTCGTGAAATTCTGGCTTTTTGCATCGGACGCGACGCAGTTCAATGGCGGCGGCAGCATCGTATTCTCCTCGTCGGGCCAGGCGGGCAGCGATGAATACCGCTGGAACCTGGCCAACCAGAAGATCCAGAACGGGTGGAACCACGTGATCCTGCATCTGGCCGAAGCCGTGAAAACGGGTAGCCCCAACCTCGGCGCGATCAACTATTTCCGCATTAATCAGCCGCTGAATGCATCCATTACGGCACGGGTGGACGAGATCGAATTTTACGAACCAGCCGCGGCGACCACGCCTGTGCCGTCGGCCAATACGTTGAACGGCAAGGTGATGTTCGGCTACCAGGGCTGGTTTGGCCTTCCTACCGACGGCAGCCCAACCCACAACTGGTGGCTCCACTGGTTCGGCGGCGCGCCCGATCACGCCAATGCGACCGTGGATATGTGGCCCTACCTGGGCGACTATCCTGCGGGCGAGCTGGTGGCGACCAATATGACCTATGCGAATGGAACGCCCGCGAAGCTGTTTTCGAGCTACAACTATAATACGGTAGACCAGCATTTCAAATGGATGCGCGAGCACGAGATCGACGGCGTGTTCCAGCAGCGGTTTTTACAGAACTTCCGCACAGGCGACTCCCGCGTGCCCCGGCATTTCGAAAAAGTGATCGATAACGTGCAGACGGCCAGCCTGAAATACGGGCGCGTATATGCGATCATGTACGACCTCTCGGGCGCGGACGCGACTTCCACCGAGGCCGTAATTGCCGACTGGAAAAAGCTGGTGGACGAAATGGGTGTTACTTCCGAAAGCAATTACCTCTGGCACAAGGGCCGCCCGCTCGTCGCATTGTGGGGGTTGGGCCTCGCATCCAACCCGGACGCCACCGCCCCGCGTTCCGATAAGCTCGTGAAATTCTTCCGCGATGGCGATCCCACCGACCCGACCGACGCGCCCAAATACCGCGCTACCGTAATGGGCGGCCTCAACGACAACTGGCGCACGCATACGGCGGAATGGCTGGCGGTGTACGACCAGCTGGACGTGATCAGCCCGTGGGCGGTAGGACGGTACAGCACCGAAAGCGGCGCCAACTCTTTCGCGATCAATTCCGTGCGGCCGGATATGGCTTATTTGCAGCCTAAAAACATCGACTATATGCCCGTGATCTTCCCCGGTTTCTCGTGGTTCAACCTGCAAACGGTGCGGAACAACCCGTCGGCCGCCATCAAAAACTCGATCCCGCGCAATGGCGGCAGCTTTTTGTGGCAGCAGTCCCAGAATGTGATCAACGAGGGCGCTAACATGGTATACCTCGCCATGTTCGACGAGGTGGACGAAGCTACTTCGTACTTCAAGATGGAGAAATTCGGTGACCACACGCCCAAAGGCGGCAATATCTGGTTCCTCTCGCTCGACGCCGACGGCTACGACCTGACGCCGGATTGGTATATGGCCATCGGCGGCTACACCAAGAAAGTACTCGCCGGCAAAGCGAGCAACAGCCTTTCGGTACCGCTCTTCCCTAATGCGCTCAGCACGACGGCGGGCCAGCCTCTGCCCGTTACGCTCGTGAGCCTGCGCGCGCAAAGCGAGCAGAACAATGCACAGCTGACATGGCGGACGACGCAGGAAACCAACAGCTCGCATTTCGACGTGCAGCGCAGCGGCGATGCGAAGGCATTTACGACGATCGGCAAGGTCAATTCGCACCAGAACAGCCATGCGGCGCAGGACTACCATTTCGCGGACGTACACTTGCCTGCCGGGCGCTTCTACTACCGTCTGAAAATGGTGGACCTGGACGGCACATTCACGTACAGCAGCATTGTCACGGCGGAAATCGAGCGGTCGCTCAGCGTTTCCGTATTCCCTAACCCGGCGTCTTCCGTGCTGGCGGTGAAATCCGATGCGCGCATTTTGCAGCTAGATGTGGTGAATGCAGCGGGCCGGAAAATGCATTCATCTTCGCCCGGCAAGCCTTATTTTGAACTGAATATCAGTCAATGGCCCGCCGGTACCTACATTGTGAAGATCGACGGTGCCGAACGGAAGATCGTGAAGCCGTAATTTCCGCTTTCTCCGAACATTTGCCTTGCGCCCCGGCCCTCGTACGGCCGGGGCGCATATTTTTCAGTCGGGCAATGCATGCAGCCTTATATTATTTCAAGTTTTTTTTAACTTTTGTAAATTATTTGAAGCTACTGCGTATTACCTGAACCGGGCCGAACCCTTATGAGCCATTTCATGCCTCCTGAAACCACCATGAGCGGCCAGCGCCCGGTATCGCCCCCGGATTACCTGATGAACCTCCCACTCCTGACCCTCATTGCCGCGCTGTTATTCATTTTTCCAAAACCCGCACTGGCCCAACAGCACGGCCTGCGCTTTGCGAGTTACGAAGTACTGCAAGACCAGCGCACGACACTGAACATCACACCTGCTAAACCTGTATGCTTTTCTGAAAAACTGGAACTGACTTTCGACCTGGCGTTCGTGCCGAAGCAGAAGACTTATTTCGGTTACATTTTTCGGCTTATCGGCAACGATAAGCATAACATCGACCTCGTTTACGACAACGGCATCGCCGCGGCCAATGGTCGTTTCCGGGTAATCACCGGCGACCGGCTCTCGTCCATAGCATTCAACCTGCCCGATAATATACTGTTCGGCAGCGGCACGCGGTTCCGCGTAAACCTCGATGCTACGGCCCGCAAACTGACCATCGCCGCAGGTGGCAGGACGTTCGCCCAAACGATCGATCTGGCGCCCGGCAGCTGTTTCCAGGTACTTTTCGGAGCCAACCAGCACAAGGTTTTTCAAACGACGGACGTACCGCCGATGACATTGGCCGACATTGAACTGACGCTGGACGGCAAAACAACCGGTTCCTGGCCGCTCGACGAGCGTTCCGGCGCGACGGCGCATAATGGAAAGGGCAAAACGGCGGCCGTCAGTGAAAATCCGGTGTGGGTAGAAAGGCTGCGCGAAGTATGGCAGCCGCGCAAACGCATCATTACGAGCGGATTTGCCTGTACCGCCCTCGACCAGAAAAGGGAGACGCTCTACCTGATCGGCGAGGACAGCCTGCACTCCTATTCGGTGGCGAGCCAGGTGGCTGTCGCTTACCCCTACGCTTCGGGCAGGCTTCACCTGGCAAAAGGCAACCAGGCGTTTGTGGATACTGCTAGTGGCAATTTGTACACCTATAATGCTGACCAGCAACGCATTGCTCGTTTCGATTTTACAACCCGCAAATGGGACAACAACTTCATTTTCCCGATTCCCGAAAGCTCTACCGAGTATTGGCATTCCAACAAGTTTTACTCTGCGCCCGACTCGTCGCTTTACGTGTTCGGCGGCTACGGGCATCTGACCTACAAAAACAGCATCCACCGGCTGCATTTGCCGACCGGGCAATGGAGCCCTGTGGCCGCCGATACGGGCATTTTTACGCCGCGGTACCTCGCTGCGGGCGGGTCGGGTGCAAAGGGAATGTACCTGCTGGGTGGGTATGGCAGCCTTACCGGTCAGCAGATCCTGAACCCGCGTAACTGGAACGACCTCTTGCTTTTTAACCCTGAAACAAGGCATTGGACGAAAGTGTACGAAACCGGCGCGGACCTGCCGAACCTCAATTTTGCTAACTCGCTGGTCTTCTCGGACAACCATTTCTACGCATTGACGTTTCCCAAAAACCGGTATAACTCGGCATTGCAACTGATGCAGGGCTCACTCGAAAAGCCTGCATTTAAGTCTATTTCAGCCGCTATCCCCTATTCTTTCCACGACACGCATTCCTTCGCCGACCTGTTTTTCTGCCCCGGCAGCAAGCAGCTGGTCGCCCTGGCGATGACGCGCAGCGAGGACGACAAGCAGACGGTCCTTCACGTGTATACGCTCCTCACGCCCGTACGCGAGACCAATGCGGAAGTAGCGATGGCTGCGGGCGAGGAGGTTCCGGTGTGGCCTTTTGTACTTGGAGCGGCGGCATTGGCCGGCATTGCCGCCTGGCTGTATTACCGCAGGCGAAATGCACCTGCACGTCCGGACACGCGTCGCGAGCAGGTGCAAGGCATTGAACCGGCCGTTATCACACCCGCCAGGAAAACCGTCACGCCCGCATATGCGCCCGCGAGAAACAGCATTGCCCTGTTCGGCGACTTGCAGGTGACCGACGCGAACGGCACCGACATTACCCAGGCATTTACGCCGCTGATCAAAGAACTTTTTCTCGTGATATTGCTGTATACGATCCGCTGGAAAAGGGGTATTAATTCGGATAAACTGCGGGAATTGCTGTGGGCGGACAAAACGGCCGAGAGCGCGCGAAACAACCGCTCGGTGAACCTGACGAAGCTGAAAGCGATCCTGGCGCGGATGCCGCATTGCCAGATCGTGATGACGGCGGGGCACTGGAAGCTGGATTTTGACGAAAACGAGGTGCAGATCGATTACCTCGATTTCCTGAACATTACGTCGGCCAAAACAATAGACCGGGCGATGGTGGAGGCGTTGATCAACATTACCAACAAGGGAAGCTTCCTTTCGAATATGGAATTCGAATGGCTGGATGCATTCAAATCGGAGATTTCCAATATCGTTGTCAATACCTATCTCAATTACGCGGGCAGCGTGCCGGTGTCGGACGATGCCGAGCTGATGATCCGTTTGGCCAACAACATTTCCTACTTCGATCCGGCCAACGAGGAGGCGATGATCCTCAAATGCAAATCTTTTGCATTGCTGGGGAAGCATTCGCTCGCCAAAAGCACATTCGAAAGCTTCACGCGCGAGTACAGCAACATTTACGGCGAAGAATTCCGGCGCGAGCTGCCCGATATCCTTAAATCGGAGGTATAAGACGCCGTTATCTTTTGGTATACCGCAACCCGACCGACAGACCTATCTGATAAGGTTGTATTTTAAATGGATTATCCGGGTTACGGAGCTTCGAAAAGCTGTATTCGAGGTACGGGCCAACGGTCATGAGCACATTGTTACCCGCGAAAAGCTCTTTGCCAAAACCTACATTCAACCACACGAGATTTCTTTCCGAAGTAAGGTCGCGGTTGAATTCCGCTCCGAAATCGCCATAATAGTTCCGCAGGAAATGCGAACGGCGCACAGTATGCTTCTTCACGCTCACACCCAGCAGCCGCACGGTACTGTTTTCCTGCTGCGGGATGCCTTTGCGGACCACCTCGTAGTTACCCGACAAATCGGGGCCGACCTGGAATTCGCTCGTAGCGATCTCGTACCGGTACGACTGCCTGAACTGCCCGTAATTGAGCAAAAACTGGAAGCCCTTGCGCTCTGCGCCGGCAGATAATTTGAACCCGACAGTCGCGGCGGAAATCTTGGTAGGCAATTGGAAATTCTGATACACGACGCCATTGCCGGGGCGCACGGTAAGTATCTGGAACGTACGCAACGGGGTGAACGAGGTAATGAGGCTCCAACGTTCTCGGGCGAAGTAATCGTACCGTTTCCTGGGCTCTCCGGGCGTCACGAGGCTATCGGGCTGCCATGCATATTGAGGAAGGGCCAATGGCCTGTGATCCAGCACCCCGATGTCTTGATCGGCCATCGACGGCCCTTCCAGTACTTTCTTATCGTCGGGATCCTTCGCCAAACTGTCGGTTGCCCGGGCAGCGAATACCTTATTCAATTCATTTTCAAAAAACGTCCTGTCTTCCGGTGACACGTCGCTATTTCGGACCCACACCGATCCGAACGACGGGTCGGCCTTCACGATTTCAATCCATTTGACGAGGTCCGCCCGTGTTACCCGATACGTGCGCTTGCGTGCGCGGGTTGCGTGGGTTACGGATTTAAATGCGCTATCGTACTCTTTCTCAGGCTGCTGAACCTGGGAAACCGGCTTTCTCAAAGCAGCCGTTCCGGAAGGCCGCGTAGCAGAAATGCCAGGCCTTGCCGTATTAACGCGGGCTTTTGGTTGCGCGGTCACGACATCCACGTTCCTGACGCGCTCGACGGCCGGCTGCGACCCGAAATAGACCGTCATAGTGAGCCCGATGAGCAGCAGCAGCGAGGCGATCAGCGTGGTTTGCACTATGCTTTTATTGCCCGGCAGCGCGCCCAGGACCTTTTCGCGCAGGGTAGGGTCCGGCAGTCGTTCAAAATTGTCAAATCGTTCTTTGAGGGCTTTCCGCAATTCCTCATCGATACGCTCGTCAGAAGATTTCATATTGCGTGATTCCTTTTTCCTGTAATTTCTTCATAAGTAAATTCCTCCCCCGCAAAAATTGCGATCGTGAAGTGCTATCCGATATGCCCAGCATGTCGCCGATTTCGGCATGCGTGTATCCATCGATCAAATGCAGGTTGATAATCATCCGGTAGCCGTCAGGCAGGGTATTGATCACGCCCAGCAAAAGGTTCATATCCATTTGGGCAATCACCTTACCGTAGTCGCCCGAATCTATTTCACGTTGAAAATCGTCGAGGTTCGTGTGCAGCTGCTGTTCCTTGGTGGTTCGGTGGTAATAATTGATCGCCGTCCGGATCACCACCGATTTCACCCAGCTATCGATCACTTCCACGTTCCTCAACTCGTTGATATTCTTAAAAACTTTGATAAACCCCTCCTGGAATATGTCTTCGGCCTCGGCCTTCGTTTTCGCGTAGCGCATGCAAAGCCCGAGCAGCCTGGATTTGTACCGCTCATAGAATGCAGTCTGTGCCCTGGTATCGCCGGCCTGACAAGCCCGTACCAGATCGGCCAGCGAACTGTATTTTTTGCTTCGAAAAAAGGTCATTCAGAGGGGTTGAGAAGTGTATCGTTGAAAACAATTACTTTTTGCTCATCGGTATAGTGCTGTTTGATAGGTCATGCTTACGAAATTCCCATCCTGGTCGAAACTCATTCGGCTGCTCTCCTCTGTCCCCTGCAAGTTTAAAACGTAACCTGTTCCGACCGGGTCGGAAAATTTATAACCTTCCGCCAGTTTCATCGCGGCAAATGCCGATGAATTTTTAATAAAGGTCTGGATTTTTTCAGGCAATTCGTCAATATTGTAATAAAAAGCTTCCGCCCTGTAAATGGTATTGATCAATTTGGCAGTACGGTCAAAAACAAATTCATAGCCGGTACCAGATGCCGTCGTGGCGCTGATCAGATATTGTCTTTCATTTTTTTCCGTAATAGCGATTCGCACGGTAGAAATCCGCAGCTTCTCGCGGTCGAAAAAAGCGAGGATCGGCGTAGGCATCGCATTGATTTCATCCTGGAAAATCTGGTAGGTGAATTTCACATAAGGCTCGATCCGGATCGTGAACCGCGCCGGGTTTAAAGGCTTGTGCTCAAACCAGCTCAACAGGTAATTCTGACCTTTCCAGGTGTATTTTGCATTAAAAATTTTGTCCGCATTTACCTGAGGGACAGGTTCTTTATACACATCCGCCTCGCCCCCGCTCACACTCCGCGCCGGCAGCGCCTGGCGCATCGAATCCGGTAATGTGCCGTACATCCGGTACACGCTCAATATCTTTTTCGTATTTAATGCGGCATGAAAAGAATCTCCTTTCAATTTGTAATATACCTCATACAATTTGTCCTTTTCAATCGATTGAAAAGTGGCATTGGTTGCGTCCGGATATGCATCAGACATAACCTTGATCACCGATTCCGGGAGGTTTTCCGGTGGAACCGTTTGCTGGTCCTTATAATTGCTGCAACCCGTCAAATACAGGAAGCAAACAAATGATAGCAACAATTTTCGGGTAAAACTTTTTTCATTCATAGCATCAATTCATGTGATCGCCGGGGTGCCAAATCAAAATTTCAATATAATGATACGCCATATTTATGCTCCTCGTCACGGAATTCGACATCTGTCAACCAGGCTGCACGCATCGTAAAAACATAGGTAATCGTATCCTTTTCCGAAGGCTGTTCTACCAGGATCCGGATGCGCTCCGGGGTGGCTGCCCGGCGGGCTTCTTCCACGCCGCGGTACAACGGCGCGGGTACGTCGGCAACATAACCCGTTTCGGGGCGCCAGTCGGAGCGCGACAATGCGCCCGCAATGGACCGGATGCTTTCGGGTAACGTAAATCGGATCATTTTCCGGTCGGAATCCCATTCCCATTCACCGCTTTCGGTGAGCGATCGGGGCAAGAGCATAAACTTGAATTCGCCAAACGGGATCTTGCCGTAAGCACCGGTCATGCTGCCTTCGCTCACCGTTCCTTTTCCGTAAAGGCCGCGTGTGAACTGCATGGCCACGAAAGGCACCACGTCATTGAGGTAATGCGAGCTGAGTATCGGGGAGCTCTCCCGGACGTTCACCATCGCGACCTGCTCTTCCTGCTGGCGGGAAATCTCCTCGATCCGCCAGTACCTTTCCGGCACCACCATCCTGCCCAGGAACTGCGCCTTGGTGATCAACTGCTGCTCCGGCTTTATCTTTTGTGCATCGTCGCACGACACCAGCAGGAGAAGCATCACAAAAAAGAGCCCGGACTTCAATATTTTCATGGCCAATAGTCTTCTGATTATGCTTCGAAAACCGCCTGAGCGGCGAATCATGCAGGTAGACACTCAGGTGGGGAAAATCGCTGCACAAAGCATAAAAAAAACTAACCCAGCCCCGGCAGTTTCAGCCCCGAGCCTTTCAGCCCTTCCATCATTTTCTCCTGGATCTCCATTTTGGTATCTACAAAACCGTGGGCGTCGAGCCACACATTGACCATCACTTTATAGCCGTCGGGCTCAATGGAGGAGATTCCGATGCGTCGTGCGGGGACTTTCAGGGCACTTTGGGCATGATCGAGGACATTATTGATCACTTTTTTCACCTCACCGAAATCGATGCTGTTGCTGAATTTCATTTCTACATCCAACCGCCGGCTACCTAATTTGCTTATGTTGATTATGACCTCGTTGGACAGCTTGCTGTTCGGGATCACGACGGTGCGGTTATCGTAAGTTTTCACGACAGTGTAAAAGATCTTGATCGCCTCTACGGTGCCCTCCTGCCCCTGGGCTACAATGTTGTCGCCGACGTGGAACGGTTTGAGGATGAGGATGAGCACGCCGCTCGTGAAATTCTGCAAGGTGCCGGAAAGCGCCAGACCAGCCGCAACGCCGATTGCGCCCACCAGGGCGGCAAAAATGGTCATTTGAATGCCTACGATCTGCATCACGGAGATGATCAGCAGGATACGTAATGTGGTGACGGCCAGACTTAGCAGGAAGGGCGTCAGCGACGGGTCGATTTCCTGCTTGTACATGTGCGCGGTGAGCCACCGCGAGAGAATTTTGATGAGCCAGAAACCGGCGATCAATACGGCAATACCAACCAATACCGAAGGCCCCGTTGCCAGTATCCAGGTGTAGGCCTTGTTATAAAACTGCTCGATTTTCATGATTTGAGTGAATTGAACCAAATTTGAAAATCGCCGGAAAAATCCGTTCCAATGGCGGTTGGCATATTTTTTGATCCTCCTGCTGCATATAATCAAGGAAAAAAGCCAACAGACATGGAAATCCATCATCATCATCAACAACGAACCAGACCTTACCTGGCAGGGGCCGGGAAGTACATCGTGTACCTGGTGCTGGCGGCGATCGCCATCGGGATCGGCGTTTACTTTTACGCGCCAAAGCCCGTCAACAAGGAGGCAAACGAAAGCATGCTGCTTTTTTTGCAGAACAAAATCAGCGACATCGATTTGAAGCTGAAAAACGGGGATAACGACAGCGACCTCGCCACACGGCTCTCCTGGCACAAGTCGAACACCGCACTATATAACGAAGCGAAGACCAATCCCGACAAGCAGGTAAAAAGCCAGCGGGACGTGCTGAAAACTAAAATGGTGCAGGTGCAAACGCGCGACTTTCCCGAGCTGAGAACCGCTTATGTCGACTCTAAAAAGAGCGCGCTCGACGAGCAGCACGTGGGCATCCAACTTTCAGGTGCGCACCAGGAAGTGCTGACTTTCGAGGGGAGCATGTTCAAGCCCGAACAGGTGCAGGAAGATTTCATGAAGAACATCTACGGCATTGTGAACGACCTGCGTTTCAAAAAGGTGGTGTACAAATGGTCCGATGCACCGGACGGATTTCACAATTACGAAATCAAGTCCAAGCAGGACGCCGAAATTTAACAAGGGTAAATAATGAAGCAGCCTGCCGGTAATGCATTCGCATATTCCGGCAGGCTGCTTTTTTGTAACCAAATTCAGTCTTTGTCGGCTGTCTGGGCGGTGGTTTTAATGCGTGCCCTCGATTCGCTGAATTCATTTTTATAAATGCGGACTAACAGCAGCAGGTAGCTGATCAGCAAAGGACCGAAAATGAAACCCCAGAAACCGAAAAGTTTCAGCCCGGCGATCAGGCCGAGGATTGTGATGATCGGATGCACATTTCCCACCTTTTGCAGAAACGTAATGCGCACGAGGTAATCGATATTGCCGATGATGACAGCACTGTACAGCAGCAAACCGATCGCTTTTCCGGTTTCCCCTTTTGAAAAAAGAAAGATCACGAGCGGTAACCAGATCATCGCCGTACCAATCACCGGGAAGAATGCAAACAAACCGGTAATTAGGCCCAGCAATACGAAGTCTTCAATCCCGAAAATCCAGTAACCCGCCAGGGCGATCACACCTTGGGTTAGCGAGATCAGCGGGATACCCAGCGCATTCGCCCTTACCATACCGCAGGTTTCGTCGGCCAGCAGGTCGATATTCTGATGCTTCAGCGGGATAAAATCTTCCAGCGTTTTCTCCATAAACCGGCCGTTTTTGAACATAAAGTAGGCCAGGAACAGGATCATAAGCAGGTTACCGAGCATCGTGGCCGAGCTGTTGAGAATACCCGGAATGAAGCTGGCAGCCTTCTTGCGGATGTCGGCGGTCGCCTCTTTGGTAAGCAGGTCCTGGCCGGTCCATTCGCGGAGCTGGTCCGAAATCGCATCCACGGCCTTGTTCACCTGTTCCGGGTTTTGCATAATGCCTTCGATCTTCTGGAAAATCATTTGCGCCGCAAAGTAAACGGGCGCCACAATGCATGCCATGAATAGTACCATGAACAAGATCGCCGTGAGGCTTTTGTTCCACTTCCGCTGTTCGGTGAGGCGGAAATAGAACCGCCGGCATAAAATGTACAAGGTGAGCGCTCCGAGAAAACCTGGGAAGAAAATGTAAAGCTGCCTGAATACGATCAAGGCCAAAACGATGACAATCAGCAGAAATAGAACCTGGCGAATTCGGTTATTGAAGTCGGAGACCATAGTAAATGTGTTTCAATGTATATACGTAATGCAATTACCATACCAGACCGCTATGGACAAACAAAAAGCGCAGGGCAGCCAGCAGCCCTGCGCTTTTCGATATATTTTCGCGTGGTTACGCGGCCGATTGATCGTCTACCTCTGCCTCCGGCGCATTGTTCTTTACCGATTCAATCCCATTGTCACGACTGGCAACGCTTTCGTACATTTCGCTGCTGCCGATCGCCTGGCCATTGGTCGCCTTCAACACGAAGTAATATTTGTCATTTTTCGAAGTCAGTCGTTCGAAACGGGCATCGTCCTGCGAATTTTTCTTCACCGATTCGATACCGTTTTCACAAGCTGATTTCGTCGTATAACCTTCGCTGCCGAGGATCACCTGGCCATTACCTGCTTTCAGATTGAATTGGAATTCGCCGTTGGCCCTTTTTGTAATTACAAATTTTCCCATGTTTTGAAAGATTGGATTAGGCTTTCAAAATACAATTAACTTTTCTGAAAGCAATATGGCACGAGAAAAACACTATACGTTTTTGGTCAGCTCGCGCAAACGCGCCAGCACCCGCGCACGAAAGGGCTTGCTCACCGGGAAAATGTGCGGCCCGATTTCGACGGTATAATCCCCGAATGCCGTGATTTTACTGAGCGACGCAATTACCGAGCGGTGTATTCGCATAAATCCCTTACCGCTCAGCTTCGCGTCCAGCGCCGCCAACCCCTGCAGGATCACAATGTCCTTCTCGATCGTTTTCACGCGCGCATAATTCCGCACCCCTTCGATAAACAGCACTTCGTTCAGGTATACCTTCACCATTGCCTGGCCCGAGTACAGGTATACGAATGACCCGCGCCGGCGTGCGAGACGTTTGGCCCTCGGCGGCAGGAGACGCCGGAGCACCGGCGGAATGGACTCATAACAGCGGTCTATGCTGGCGACAAAGTCCTCGAACGCAATCGGTTTAACGAGGCAATCGAGCACATATTCGTCGTAGCCCGGTATCCAGCGCTTGCGCCGGTTGGCAAGGAAAATGATCCTCGGCCTGCTGGGAAGCAATTTCAAAAACGCATCGCCCGTGATTTTGGGCAGCATGACATCCATGAAAAGCAGGTCGACGGGATTTTGCTGAAGGTATACCAGCGCATCCACGGCGTCGTAGTAGGTCCCCACGAGTTCCAGCGCATCCAGCTCGCGAATGTACGATTGCAGGATGCCGGCGGTAGACGGTTCGTCGTCAATAATCAGGCACTTGATTTTGTTCATGTATATCCGGACAAAGAATAGTTGTCAAATGTCTGGACCGGCTCAGTCAGTGGGCTAAGCCAAAGGGACGCCCGGCGGGTTCACCGGGCAAGTAATAGCAGGAAACGAGTCGAGTATGAATGCGCCGAAGTACGAAATAATTCCGGAATTCTCCAACGCCTGGCCCAATGTCATGCGACAATCGCATATTCGGGCGACTATTCACCCGGCCATTTCTTAAAATCCATTGCTTTTGCCTGGCTGATAATCATCTCATTTTCAGTAGTTGGCGCAAGTGTCAGTTTAATTTTATAGTTGAAAAACGCATTAATCTGCCGCACACAATGCACGCTGATGATAAACCGGCGATTGGCCCTGAAAAACCCACCCGGGTTGAGCATTTAAATCTAAGCGGGACCGGTGTGTTTATCAAAATTCAAGACAAAAATGCTTATATTTGAACATACCATCAGCGATATCCCAGCCAGTTCCGGCACATTACGCTTATCCCTTTCAGGACACCACAAAAACACCGTCATGACGCACGGCCATCCCAGGCCGGGCAAGGCTTTCGTGTTTTTTATTCAAACCCCTTCTGATATGGAAACAAACAGTTCCTCCCAGGCCATCCCCTATTTGCGGGGCAGGGTCATTGCGCCCAACGATGCTGATTACGACACTGCCAGAAAAGTTCATAACGGGATGATCGATAAACGCCCGGGCCTCATTGCGCAGTGCGCGGATGAAAATGATGTCGCCCATGCAGTCCGTTTCGCCCGCGAACACGGGCTGGTGGTAGCAGTGCGCGGCGGCGGCCACAACGGCGCCGGGCTTGGCGTATGTGACCAGGGGTTAGTCATCGATCTGTCGCAGATGCGGCAGGTTACCGTGGACCCGGAAGCACAGACGATACGCGCACAAGGCGGATGCCTGCTGGGTGACCTCGACAAGGCCGGCCATCCGCACGGGCTGGCCGTACCGACGGGTATCAATGCCACCACGGGCATTGGAGGCCTCACGCTGGGCGGCGGGCTGGGCCATTTGACGCGCTTCGCCGGCCTCACTATCGATAACCTGCTCGAAGCCACGGTGGTACT
The DNA here is from genome assembly GCF_000382205.1 of Dyadobacter beijingensis DSM 21582. Taxonomy (GTDB): domain Bacteria; phylum Bacteroidota; class Bacteroidia; order Cytophagales; family Spirosomataceae; genus Dyadobacter; species Dyadobacter beijingensis. Next base: position 714,276 of record NZ_KB907788.1, on the reverse strand, counting down.
CGCCAGCGGCGACATCGTAACGGCCTCTCCGGCTATCAACGAGGATTTGTTCTGGGCCATCCGGGGCGGCGGAGGGAATTTCGGGGTGGTGACATCCTTCCTTTTCCGTGCCCACAACGTGCACACCGTGTACGGCGGACCGATGTTCTGGGATATCAGCGAGGCCAAAGCCATGATGGAATGGTACCAGGATTTTATCAAGCAGGCTCCGGACACGGTCAGCGGCTTCTTTAACTTTCACAAAATACCGCCCGCACCCATATTTCCTGAACAATACCATTTACATCTCATGTGCGGTATCGTGTGGGCCTGCATCGACGAGGAGGAAGCGAACGAAGTTTTTGAAATGGTACGTAAATTCCGCAAGCCGCTGATCGACGCCGTAGGGCCAATGCCGGTGCCGGTGCTGCAAACGATGTTCGATGATTTGTTTGTGCCCGGTCTGCAATGGTATTGGAAAGGCGATTTTGTCAAACAACTCAGCCCCGAAGTCATGGACGTGCATATCCGGCACGCGCACCGCATTCCCAACTTCTTCTCGGGCATGCACCTCTACCCCATCAATGGCGCCGCCGGCCGCGTACCGAACGACGCTACCGCCTGGAGTTACCGCGACGCGACCTGGTCGATGGTGATTGCCGGCGTATCGCCCGAGCCGTCCGAAAAGGATGTGGTGACTAATTTCGCCCGGGACTACTGGCAGGAGCTGCACCCGCACGGCGCCGGCGGGGCTTATGTCAATTTTATGATGGAAGAAGGCGCCGACCGTGTCAAAGCCACCTATGGCAGCAATTACGACAGGCTGGTTAAAGTAAAAAGTAAATACGACCCGGATAACGTGTTCTGCGTCAACCAGAATATCCGACCTGTTTAAAGCAAAACGTGCGGACCGTCAACGGCCCGCACGCTGCATGTTAAAACAACACCCCTTCGTCATCGGACTTTTTCGGCGGGGTGTAAACGTCTTCGGTGACCGTGGATGAATCAGCGGCGCATTCGCCTGTATAATCGGCGGGGCGGTTGAACGGGCCCTTGCGATACTGGACGAGGGTCTGGTCGTTATAAACCTTCTGCATGAACGATCCCCATGCGGGCATGGCCACGCGCCCGCCCTGCCCGAGCGCGAGCGTACGGAAGTGGATGCTCCGGTCCTCGCCGCCAACCCACACGCCGGCCACGAGGTTGTGCGTCATGCCCATGAACCAGCCGTCGGAATGGTTTTGCGAAGTACCGGTTTTGGCGGCGATCTCGTTGCCTGCCGTCACCCCGTACTGGTGCAGCCGGCCGGCCGTACCGCCCGGATCTTCCACGGCACCGCGCATGAGGTACAGCATATTATAGGCCATTGTTTCGCTCAGTTCCTGGCTTTGCTGCTCGTGGAACTCTGCCAGCAGCTTGCCGTGGCGGTCCTCGATGCGCAGGATTGTCATCGGCATCACCTTGTACCCTCCATTGGCAAATGAACAATAGGCCGATACCATTTCGTAAACGGAAACATCGCCCGTACCGAGGCACAATGCAGGTGTAGCGGGCAGCTCGCTCGTAATGCCCAGCTTGTGCGCGTAGTCCACCACGGTGTTCGCTTTCACCATTTTCATGATATTGGCCGTCACCGAGTTCACCGATTTCCCCAGCGCCTGCCGCAGCGAGAGCGGCTGCTCGGAATAGACGCCATTCGAGTTTTTCGGCGTGTAATCTTCGTTCACATCGTCGATCCCTGCCTGGAATGTTACCGGCGAATCCATGATTTTTTCGCAGGGCGTAATGAAATTTTTGTCCAGCCCGGCCGTGTATACAAACGGCTTGAACGTCGAGCCCGGCTGGCGGCGGCCCTGCTTCACGTGGTCGTACTGGAAATATTTGAAATTAATGCCTCCTACCCACGCTTTCACGTGCCCGTTGCGCGGGTCCATGGCCATCATGCCCGCGCGAAGGAATCGTTTGTAATATTTAATGGAGTCGATAGGGCTCATGGTCACTTCCTTTTCGCCGTCCCACGAGAACACCTTCATCTTATAAGGCTTGTTCATGACCTTCCAGGCTTCTTCCTCGCCTAGCTTGTTTTTCAGGAGGTTGAAATAGGGCAGGCGGCGAACAGCCGTGTTGATGAAGCCCGGAATTTCCTTCCCGTCCTCGTCGATCCACGGGTTACGGCCTTTCCAGTGATCACTGAAAATTTTCTGCTGTTCCTGCATATGCCGGGTAAGCGCCTCTTCCATGTACGATTGCATGCGCGAGTCGATGGTCGTGTAAATGCGCAGGCCGCTCGTGTAGAGGTTAAGGTCGGTGCCGTTTTCCTCGTTGTACAATTTCACCCAGGCTTTCAGGTAGCCGCGCATCGATTCCCAGAAATACGGCGCCGGCCCGTTCGCATGCGTTTCCATCGCGAATTGAAGCCCCAGCGGTTTATCTTTCAGCAGGTTAAAGTCCTCTTCCGTAATATCGTCGTACTTCCGCATTTGCGCGAGTACGGTATTGCGGCGGTTGATCGCATTCTGCGGGAACCGGACCGGGTTATAGATCGTCGGGTTCTGAAGCATACCCACCAGCATGGCCGATTGGGGAATGTCGAGTTCCGACACGTCGGCATTGAAATACGTTTTAGCCGCGACTTTGATCCCGAACGCATTGTTCCCGAACGACACGGTATTCAGGTACATCTGCATGATTTCCTGCTTCGTGTATTTCTTTTCGAGGATAATGGAGAGAATCCATTCCTTCGTTTTTGCGATCACGATGCGCACGCCGGGGATTTTGCTCAATGAGCCCTCAAACTCTTCCGAACGGGTGTTGAAGAGGTTTTTCGCCACCTGCTGGGTCAGCGTACTGCCTCCGCCGGAGCTCGCATTGGCGGTGAGGATGCCCTTTGCCACACGTAAAAGGCTACGCGGGTCAATCCCCGAATGGCTGATAAAACGGGTATCCTCTGTGGCGATCAACGCGTTGATAAGGTTGGGGGAAATATCGGAGATCTCGACGGGCGAGCGGTTCTCTATCAGGTATTTACCGAGCGATTTGCCGTCCTGCGAAATCAGCTCGGAAGCGACCTCGCTTTTCGGGTTTTCGAGTGCTTTCAGGTCGGGCATGCCGCCGAAAAGCCAGAAGAAGTTGTAGTTGACGGCCGCAATGTAAAAAATCAGCAGGGCCAAACCGATACCGAAGGCGCGCCAGAGGTTTAGGATAGTACGCCGGTATTTCCCGGGTTTCAATTGAATCATGTAAGTGCAGAGTAACGTCTAATAAACCGACCAAATAAACGAATTTGATCCACAAATCAGCTATTAGAACGTAACCGGGGCAATTTTCGCCATTATTTGGGAGAAAATATTTAAACATACATTCTCCCAAATCACTACGCCACGCCGCCCTGCAAGGCGAAATCCAGCCGCTTTTTATACTCGTTCGGGGTGTAGCCGGTTTCCTTTTTGAATAACCGTGAAAAATACGGCGGGTTTTCGAAACCGAGCAGGTAGGCTGTTTCCGCCACGGTTTTATCCGTGCTGTGCAGCATATTCTTGGCTTCCGACACGAGAAAAATGTGGATCAGCTCGATGGCCGTTTTACCGGTCTCCTGTTTGAGCAGATCGCTCAGGTAGCGCGGCGAGGTTTTGAGCATATCGGCCATCAGTTTTACGGACGGCAGCCCTCTCTCCTGGAAATTTCCCTGCCCGAAATAGCTGGCAAGACTTTCATTAAAGCGCGAAACCGTGGTACCCGACAATTGCGTCCGGTTGATGAACTGGCGTTTGTAAAACCGCTGCGAATATTTTAGCATCGAATCCAGGTGCGTGAGCATAATGTCGCGGCTGTATTCGTCGGTATTGTTGTAGTGTTCTGTTTGAATGCGGGTGAAAAGGTCCCAGATAATCTGTTCCTCCCGCTCCGACAAATGGAGGGCCTCATTGGCCTCGTAGTCGAAAAAACCGTATTTCTTTATCTCGGAATGCAAAGGGTGGCCATTGAGGAAATCTTCGTGGACGTAAAGCATAAAGCCCCTTTCTTCCAGTTCGATATTGCTGATCTCGATGACCTGCCGTGGCTTGGAGAAAATCATCGATCCATTTTCATGATCGTACTTCGTGCGGCCGTAAAGGATATGCCCCGCCTTGATCTTTTTGAATGCGATCAGGTAAAAATCCGTCGTGAACTCGCGGTTGCCCACCGTGCAGCTTTTCAGTTCGTCGCAGGTAAACATGCTGATCATAGGGTGCTCCGGTGCCGGCATGTTGCTGCTTCGGCGCAGCTCGGTAATCGTTTTGTAGTGTTCCATTGTTTTGAAACGGTTAAATCTGCACCCGTTACAGGTGCAGACCCCCAATTTAATCAATCATTACTAACATTCAATCAGGCCGTGATTTCGCCAACGGCGGCGCCTCCGTGTGCAGCGTCGGCCACTTCTTTCCATTCTTCCCAGGTGGCGAGGCGGTCGGCGTAGACCTGGCTCAGCCAGGGGAGCCCCACTTTACCAAGGAAAATTCGCAACGGAGGGTTTTCTTCGTCCACCACTTTCAGGATCGCGTCCGAAGTAGCGGCGGGATCGCCGATCGTATCGGGGGTTAATCCGGCGTACAATGCCGCTTTCACGCCGTCGTACAGGGCAATCGGTTCGCTGTGGACCGCGGAAGCGCCGCCCCAGTCGGTCGAGAAGCCGTTGGGTTCCACGAGCGTGATCTTGATACCGAAGTCTTTGACTTCCGTCGCCAGGGTTTCGCTTAGCCCTTCCACGGCCCATTTGGACGCGTTGTAAAGCCCCAGCACCGGCAACGTAGCCACGCCAAGCACGCTTGACACTTGTAGGATATGGCCGCCGCCCTGTGCGCGCATCACGGGAATAGCCGCCTGCGTCACCCAAAGCAAGCCGAAAACGTTGGTTTCGATCTGGTCGCGTGCTTCTTTTTCACTCGTTTCTTCAATCGTCCCGAACAACCCGTAGCCGGCATTGTTGATCACGACATCGAGGCTGCCGAAATGCGCAGCTGCCTGCTGAACGGCGGCGAAGCTGGCCGCGCGGTCGTTCACATCCAGCTGAATGGGCAGCAGGGTGTCAGGATATTGTGCTGCGAGTTCTTGCAGCGTTTCAATGTTGCGGGCAGAAGCGGCCACTTTATCGCCTCTTTGCAAAAAAGCCTCGGTCCATATACGGCCAAATCCCTTGGAAGCGCCGGTAATAAAAATAGTTTTTGACATGGTTGACAATTGTTTTTGTGTTTTGATGCTACAAAATTACCGGGTCGCCACCGTCCGCATCTTATACAAAAATCCGTAAATGAGATACACTTTTACGTTGCCGCAATGAGCAGCGCCGATCCTGGTCGCGGGCTGCAAACGGGCGCTTTCAACCATTGAAAGGAACGCACCTTTTTTCAAATGGCGTGTCGTATATTTATGCCTCCAACGCCCAGCTTAGCACCATGAAAAACGAAGTACTCGACGTATCCGGAATGCGGGCATTGCCGCTCGACCTCGATTCGGCCATTTCGCTGATGCCGTACGTCCGCTTCCTAGAAAAGCGCATTGCCGAAGAACGCACGCTCAAATCGGCTTTTTATAAAAATATCCTCCACCATTTCCGCGAAAACAACCTGCCCGAGGGCGACATTCCCCTGGAAGAAGCCGCGCAGTACAGCGACTTTTTCGAATACATTTACGGCACACTCTCGGCCCCGCTCGCATCGGAACACCAGCTGGCGTGGGGCATGAGCTTTCCATTGTACCCCTACATTTTTTACGGCACCGACCTGCTTTTTGAAATGCTCAACACGAAGCCTTTCGAGCAGCATTACGAGTTGCAGAAAAATCCCGACGATTACCAGCGCGAACGTCTCCACCTGATTTATACCCTTATTCTCCAAAGGCTGTACAATTTTCAGGTACCCGTTAAAATACAACAGTACCATGCATGGACCGACGTGCATACCGGCCTCCTTCGCTATTTTGAAGTATTGGTCAGCCCCGAGTTTGTGGAGGTGTCCGCAAAGAAAGAATTGCCGGAACTCAATTTTGTGGAGATATACGCGCATTTCAGCGAAAAAGACGGGCATTTGCAGTTGCAGAAAATGCTGCCGCTGGGTATGTTCAAATTCAGGGGCTTCGCCGTGATTACGGTCACCGACGTTACCGCGCGGATGGCCGTCGAGAATATCAAAAAGGTGCAATTCAACCGCATTCCCGGCGATAGCCCTTCGCGGTACCAGCGCATTATCCAGTCGCTGAAAACACTGGTACAGAACAACCGCATCGAGTTCGATCTCTTCCCGTTCGTACGGGTGAACGGGCAGGCGGTGTACGGGTATGAGCAGGCAGGCACGGGCGTACTTTTTCAGATCTGGGGCGAAAACCGCCTCACGCCGGAAGAATTTCGCCGGCAGGCCGAAAGCTACGCCGCCAAGCCCGTGTCGTTTTTTTCATCTGATATTCAAAGTGAAGACGCCCGGCAGATCGGCTGGCTGACGCCGTTCCGCAACCTGAATGTGCGCTCGCTGGCATTGGTACCGCTTTTTGTGGAACAAAAACTCGTGGGCGTGCTGTGCATGCATACGTGGGAGGACGAGCGTTTCGATGAGAAGAAAATGGCCTGGCTCGAAATGGCATTCGCGCCCGTGGCCCAACTGCTCAATATCTATATCGAAGAGTTCAACCTCGAACTCGAAGGCATTATCAAGGAGAAATTCACGTCGATACAGCCCGCCGTGCAATGGAAGTTCAACGATGCCGCCTGGCATTACCTCCACCGCCGCAAAAAAGGCCTGCCGGAAGTAAGCGAAAACATCGCTTTTTTCGACGTATACCCGCTGTATGGCGCCATCGACATCCGTAATTCCACCAACGAGCGCAACACGGCCATCCGCGCCGACCTGGGGCATTACCTCGGCAAGCTCGATGAGCTCCTGAATGCCCTCCTGCCCTTCGACCGGTCGTCGCTCATGCAGGAGCTGCGTTTCCATACTTCCAAATGGCAGCAATCCGTTCAGCAGGGCGAACTGAACAGTACTTCTGAAAACAACCTGACCAACTTCCTGAACGAAGAAGCACGCAACTACCTGGTGCATTTGTCGCAGCAGGATGCGCGCACGACTGCCCTCATTGAAGACTACCTCGGCCTCACGCACGCCGCGCAGGGCGAGGTGCACCGCAACCGCCAGAATGTGGACCGGTCGATGGAGCTCATCAACACGGCCGTGAACCGGTATTTCGAAGACGAAAAAGACACGCTGCAACAGTCATACCCCTGCTATTTCGAGAAATTCAGGACGGACGGCATCGAATACGATATTTACATCGGCCAATCCATCGCGCCGGACAGGCCGTTCAGCCATTTTCATTTGAAAAACCTGCGGTTATGGCAGCTGTCGTCGATGATCGAAGTGGCCAAACTGACCCGCAGCCTGCTGGCCGACATGCCGATGGCGCTGCATACGACGCAACTGATATTCGTACACAACCACATGATCGATATCAGCTTCCGGGCCGATGAACGTAAATTCGACGTCGAAGGCGCGTACAACATCCGGTACCAGATGATCAAGAAACGCATCGACAAGGTACGGATCAAATACTCCGACGAACGCCTCACGCAGCCCGACAAGATCGCCCTCATTTACCTGCACCACCGCGACATCGAGGATTACCTGCCGTTCATCCACTATTTGCAGGAAACCAATGCATTAGACCCCGTTACCGAAGAACTCGAACTCGAAGACCTGCAAGGCCTGAGCGGGTTGAGGGCACTGCGGCTGGGGATCGTGTACAACCCGGCTAAATAAGAGGATCTACGCATAACAGCAATTCAAGTCTACTCCACAGTGTCGGTCCCGACTCCGGCGCAGTGGAATATATTGTTTATTTTAATTCAAACATTATTTGGACTTATTACAAATAGACTATATTTGCACGTCCACAAGCGCACGCTGCAATGCATTTGCCTGCGCTATTTTACTACTCATTTTTCTCAAATCATGTTAAAAAAACAACTTCTCGCTATTGCTTTTCTACTTTGCTGTTCCGCTCAGCTTTTTGCTCACGCGCTTTGGATTCAGACTGCGCCAAAAGGAAAAGCCGGGCAAAAACAGTCCATTAAAATCATCTATGCCGAGCCGGGCGACAAGCCCGAAAAACTGGGCGAGTGGTATTCGGATGTAAAGGAATTCGAACTCTGGCTCATCGCCCCCGATCAGAAACGCACCAAATTGGCGACCGTAGCTGCCGACGACCATTTCACCGCAGAATTCACTCCCGACCAGCAGGGCGTATACACGCTATCGGTGGGACATACTGCGAAAGAGCTGGGCGGTACCACTGTTTATCAGTTCAATGCCAGCGCATTAGTAACCGTGGGCAAAGCCGATGCCGGTAATAATCCCGGTGCTAATGTAAACGAACTAAGCCTTTTTGCAGATCCCGCTAAAACTTACAAAGTAAACAGCCCGCTCGACCTGCGCGGTATTGCCAAAAACAATGGCAATGAAAAACTGTATATATCGGTAGCGTCGCCTTCGGGATGGAGCAAGCAAATCAGCACCGACGAAAAAGGTTTGGCGGAATTCGTTCCGCTTTGGCCGGGAACCTATTTCATCGAAGTTTCCAAAAGCTGGAAAGATTCGGGAACGCATAATGGGAAAGAATACAAGGCGTTCTGGCGCAGCGCTACTTTGCTGGTAGAAGTTGGAAAATAGTTTTTCAAAAGAGCATTCATCCGCATGTCCTTGTACGAACAAATCAGCGCTTATTGCATCCACCATAAAATACGTTTGGCTGAAAAACGGGTAATTGTGGCCGACCAGTTGCTGGTCACCAATGAATATACCGATGGGGATACGTTATGGCGGGATATGCGCAGCCGCGGGATCAAGATCAGCCCTGCGACGGTCTACGAATCGCTCAACTGGCTCGTAAGCGCGGGTTTTGCGGAGCGCCGTTTTGCGACGGACAGCCGCAAAAACCTGTTCGGCATTCCTGAACCCATCAGGAATGCGGCGGATAACTGACGTAAAAAATGCTGTTTACCAGAACTTAACAAAAAGGGCCTGCGCAAACAGGCCCTTTTTGATGGTGTATTATCAGGCGACAACCGCGTTCTTGGGTTTGCGGCCCCGGGGTTTGCCGGTGTATGCGGGTTTGGGTTCTTCCGTTCCCAAGGCAAGTTCAAATCCGACAACGCCGTCGTCGTAATTGAAAAGGGTTATTTCAAAAATAAACTTGGTGTTCTCAAAATCCACGCCGCCTTTGCGCAGAATCAGTTCGAGCGGGATCGAATATCCGCGGCCGCTTCTGGTAAGGGGGAATGTTCCGTTTTCATCTGTGCTGGGGATCAGATAAAGATACTTCAATGATCTTTTTCCTTGTTGCGCTCCGATTTTGAACTGCGCAGTTTCAGGTTCGATTCCTAATTCTTCCAGGGTTTTGGGAGGAAGGACCAGCTTACCTGACGAGGAAATGTAGCCGGTTGGCTTTGGTTTCTCCTGAGGCTTTTTTGTTACCGAAACATTATCCTCGGGAGAAAAGAATTTAATTGCTCTTGCTTTCATAAATAAATTACGGGTTGCTGGTGGATTATTACTTTCGCAAAAGTAATGAAGTTAACATTTTATTAAAATACTTTCTTATAATAATTAACATGCCAAAACTGGCGAAAAATAATGAGTGTGTTCGCGCGGGGAGCCCCATTTCTATTTAGCGTTTTACCAATCGCATTTAAATTATATTGCAAATAAAAACCATCCCCGGCTGTTCATCCGAACATATTTGAATACGCCCGTTTTGCATTTTAATATTGCACGCCCGCCCCGTCTTCACACAACCCATTTCGTTTTTACGATGATAGCAATCCGCCTATCGGCCAGCACTTTTTACAACGACACTTGCAAACGAATTTGTCTCATTCGGTTACAAAAAAAATATATTTCCATTTGCATTCACATCGGTGATAAACCACGTTTCCCACCGCAAGCCAAAAACTAATTCACCCGGTTAATCCATTTTACGGTCCGCAAAGCGCCCTGGCAATCGAACGCGGAAATGTAGAAGTAGTTAGTCAGTCCTATTTTCACCTAAGAATTACGTTTTCATGAACGAAAGCGGGGAAATTCCGGCGACAAATTCCGGTTGGAAATAAAACTTACTATCAATCAACGGTTAATGAAAAGACAACGCAATTGCTGCCTGGCAGCGATCATTTTCTGTTTAATTGAGAGAATAAGTACGCGCAGGGTTACTTGTAGTAACTATTATGACAACCTGCAAGGCCGCACCCCGGAATTTTAGTCCCACTAAACTTTTTGACCGTCAGGTATGATCCAGCGTATGGTCGGTAAAATTTTTTTTGAAAATTTTCAGGACAAAGCGCCCGTTCCTGACTCTAATGAGTAGAATGCATCAAAATAGGAACTATCCCAGCCATAATTAGATAAAACCGATTTGACATGCCGATCACCAAAGCCGCACACTCCCCTGCCGACACGGCTGCCTTACGGCCTCCCGACGCGTGCGACCAGGCCGTACGCGAAGCATTTCAGGCGGGCGACAGGCAGGCATTCGCGGAGATCATGCAGACTTACTATCCGGTACTGCTCAATTACGGCATGCAGTTCCAGCGCGACAGAGAATTTGTGAAGGATTGCCTGCACGACCTCTTCATCGACCTTTGGAACAACCGGCAGAAACTCTCGGCCGTGCAAAAGCTGAAACCCTATTTGCTGAGCTCGCTTCGCCACCGGTTGTTCCGGGAAACCAAACGGCTCCGCTGGTTCCGCGAGGCGGAAGAACTGAATGACGAGTACCACCTGGAAGTCCAGTTCGCGATCGAATCGTACCTGGTAAGCCACGAGGTGCAGCACGAGGAATTAAAACGCCTGCAGGCGAACCTCGAAAAGCTTTCCAAACGCCAGCGCGAGGCCATTTACCTTCGCTTTTTTCAGGAAATGGAATATGAGGACATCGCCCGCGTGATGTCGATCCATTATCATTCCGCGGTGAACCTGGTATATGAGGCGCTGCGGATGCTGCGTAAAAACTGGTTTCTGTCGCTCATAACCGCTATTTCCTCCATTTTCCAGGCATGAAAACTTACCTCACATACCAGACAGAAGATTTTGTCCAGGACCCGTATTTCCGGAAATGGGCGTTGAGCGAGCTGCCGCCCGGCGACCTTTTTTGGGAAACCTGGCAAAACACCCACCCGGAACAATATGAAATGCTGGAAAAAGCAAAGTCGATGGTAATCGCATTGCGCATTGCCCCCCTTGAAATCGGGGACTCTGAAATCCAGCAAGCCATTGACCGGGTGCTGAAAGACACGACAATGGATGGCGGCGCGAGGGTAGGCTCCGCTACGCTGCGGCGCGTTGGATGGGTTGCGGCGGCTTCGGTATTGCTGGTGGGCATGCTGGCGGCATGGAGGCTGATGGACTCCAACACTCCGAGCATTTGGGATGAACGTACGGGACGGGCGGATATACAAACGGAAATCCTGGAAGCCAACGATGCCGGCACCCCGCGCACGATCACGCTGCCCGACAGCAGCCATGTCACGCTTGAAGCGCACAGCACATTGCGGATAGGGCGCCAATTCGGTAAAACGTCGCGCGAAGTTTTCCTTACGGGCGCGGCTTTTTTCGATGTGTCGCGGGATACCGAACGGCCGTTTATCGTGTATTCAGGCAAAGTGGTGACGAAGGTGCTCGGCACGAGTTTCCGCATTAAGGCATACGAATCCGACGCAAATGTGTCCGTAGGGGTACGCACGGGGAAAGTGACGGTTTTCAAACAGCAATCCGGCACCAAACCCGACCCAATGCTTTCCGAAGAGGTTATCCTGACGCCCAACCAGGAGGCAATATTTGTGAAAAAGGAGGAAAAATTCGTCAAAACACTGGTAGAGCAGCCCGCGGTACTCGACCGGTCAAATGCAAAAATACGGCTCGACTTCTCGGAAACGCCCATTCCGGCCGTGCTGAATGCCTTGGAAGCGGCCTATGGCGTGAAGATGATCTACGACGCCGACAATTTGAAGGAATGCAATATGACGGGCTCGCTCAACGACGGGTCGCTGTACGACAAGCTCAGCATTGTCTGCGAGACGATCCAGGCCCACTACAAGGTTACCGACGGCCAGGTGGTCATCGATGGTAAAGGTTGTCAATAAACCGCCCTTCCAGGCAAATCAATTTTATGGAAAAACCCTTGCAAAAGCGCGGCCTCCCACGGAGGCGCGGCCTGCTGAGCGTCGTGAGCGCCACCGCTCTGCCGCTGCTTGTTGTCGTCCTGGGCCTGCAAATGGCCCTGGCCATGAAAACGCCGGCACAGGAGCTGCTCGACAAGCGCATTTCGCTCCGTGCGGAGGATGCGACGCTCAAAAACATCCTCCATCGCATTGAGGAGCTCACGGAAATCCGCTTTACGTATAGCCCCAGGGTTATCCAGGCCGATCGCCGCACATCCGTCAGCGCTCAGAACCAGCCCCTGCGCGAGGTGCTCGAAACGGTACTGAAACCGATGCGTGTCCATTACCGCGTGGCAGGCAATCAGATCGTCCTCAGCCAACAGCCTGCTCCCACGGGCGAAGCCGTGCCGCCCGCCAACGCCGCGCAGGCGACGGCCGTCGACAGGACCATTACCGGCACCGTGAAAAGCGAAACCGGCGAGGGCCTGCCGGGCGTGAGTGTGGTCGTGAAAGGCACCACCCAGGGCACCACCACAAATGCGGAGGGCCATTTTTCGCTTCTCGTACCAGATAATGCTGGCACGATCGTGTTTTCGTACGTCGGGTACCTGAGCCGGGAAGTGCCGCTGGGCAACCAGTCACAGGTGGAAATACAACTCGCACCTAACCTGAAAGCATTGGACGAGGTGGTGGTGGTTGGTTACGGCACGCAGATCAAGCGCGAACTCACAAGCGCCATTTCCAGGGTATCGGCCAAAGAACTGACCGAGCTGCCCGTGGCGGAAGTAGGCCAGGCATTGCAGGGGCGCGTACCGGGGCTGACGGTCACCAATGTAAGCTCGCCCGGCACGGCTCCCAACATCCGCATTCGCGGCGTGAGCTCCGTCAGCTTCTCGACCGACCCGCTTTACGTGATCGACGGCTTTCCTACCACCAACCTTGCCAGCTTCGACAACCGCGATGTGGAGTCCGTGGAAATCCTCAAAGATGCCAGTGCGGCGGCCATTTACGGGTCGCGGGCAACGAACGGGGTCATTTTGCTAACGACCAAAAAAGGCCAGCGCAACAAAAAGATGACGGTCAACCTCGATTCCTATGCCGGTATCGAATCGCCCTGGCGCAAGCTTGATCCGATGAATACCGAACAACGCTCGCGGTTCATGGACGCCATGTTTTCGGGGGCCAACCAGGAGAATGCCGGCGCGAGGCCCAGCCGGTACACTACCGCCGGGATGAACAAACTCCCCTACCCCGGCGCCCCGCAAACCTACGCGCAAACGAATACCGACTGGCAGGATTTGTATTTCAAAAAAGGCTTCATGACGGGCAATAACCTCTCGCTTTCCGGCGGCAGCGATCAATCGACTTTTTACAGCTCAGCAGGCTACATGCGGCAGGAAGGCATTGTCAAAGGCGTAGGGTTCGACCGCTACAACTTTCGCGTCAATTCCAGCCATGACCTGGGCAAACGTTTCACATTCGGACAAAACCTGCTCGTGGCCTACACCTCGCAGCTTTATAATAATTCCGACGGCCAGACGGGCGACCAGGGTACGCCGCTGTCGCTGCTGCAATTCGCGTTACCTCATCTGCCCGTCAAAGACCCGACCAGCAATGCGTGGATCAAGGCCGGCGGCGACGCCATCGACGGGCACCCTTTCCCAAACCTGATCGCCGACATTGAAAACATTGTTTTTCGCAGAAATACCACTAAAATCCTCGGCAGCGCATTCCTGGATGTTAAATTGTTCGAATGGCTTAAATTCCGAAGCACATTCGGCATCGACTATGCCAATTCGCTCGAAAACGGTGCCGACAATAGCTATACGGTCAACGACGGTAATAATGTATTCAAAACCAACGATGGTCTTTCGACGATTTCGAGCAACCGCAACACCTATTCGTCGCTGCTGTTTTCCGAGCAGCTCACGGCCGATAAAACTTTCGGCACGGACCATCATTTGAATGCAATCCTCGTTTTCGAGGGCCAAAACGGCAAAATCCGCACGGAAATGATGTCGGGCAAGCAATCCAATCCCGCCATCAGGACGCTGAACGGCGCTACCAACCTGAGTGCATTGAATGCCTTGGAAGAAAACCTGCTGCTCTCGTACGTGGTGCGCGCAGGCTACGCGTACAAGGGCAAATACATTCTCAATGCCAGCATTCGCCGCGACGGCTCGTCGGTATGGGCGCCGGGCAACAAGTTTGCCAACTTTCCGGCCGCCTCGGTGGGCTGGAACATCGGTCAGGAATCGTTTATGCAAAAGCTGTCGTTCCTCTCGGATATGAAGCTGCGCGCGAGCTACGGCATTACAGGGCTGAACCCGACGTCGCTGAGCAACTACCCGTGGCAATCATTGGTATACAACTCCTCGTATCCGTTTAACAATGAAAACACCGTCAATGCCTCCTTTTACAACAAACTAGCCAACCAAAACCTGAAATGGGAGAAGACCAGCCAGCTGAATATCGGCCTGGATGCTTCCTTGTTCAACAACTCCGTAACGGTTACCGCCGAGTATTTCAACCGCACCACCGACAACCTCATCCTGAAAGCGCCCACGCCGCCGTCGTTCGGCTACGTGCAGTTTACGGACGTAAATATTGGTAAAATGGAAAACAAGGGCTGGGAGCTTGCATTGGGCTACCGCTCGCCGGGCAAGCGGGATTTCAACTGGGGCATCAGCGGCAACATCAGCGTGGTGCGCAACAAGGTACTGCGCCTCGATTCGCCCAGCGGCGTGATTTACGGCGGTGACGGCAACTATTTTTCGAGCTGGGGAGTGCCGGTGACGCGCACCGTGGCGGGCGAGTCGATACAGGCATTTTACGGCTGGGATTTTGACAAAATATACCAGACACAGGCAGAAGTGGATGCCGATAACGCTGCCGCACGCACCAAAACCGGCTCCGACGGCGCCTGGTACCAGGCCCAGGCCACTGCGCCCGGCGACGTCCGCTTCCGGGACCTGAATGGCGACGGCGTGGTAGACGACAAGGACCGTAAGGTAATCGGCTCTTTCCTCCCCGATTTTACCTACGGCCTCAATTTCACGGCCAGCTACAAGCATTTCGACCTATCGATCTTATTCCAGGGGGTGCAGGGCGGCGAGATTTACAGCGGCATAGGCGTCTATGCCGGCGCATTCCGGTGGCCGCTCGGCGGCAGTCTCCGTGCGTTCGAAAATGCCTGGACGGCCGAAAACCCCAGCACTACCGACCCGCGTATTAAATGGAGCGACCCGAACGACAATTCGCGCATATCGCAGCGCTGGTTGCAGGATGCTTCCTACTTACGCCTCAAAAACATCAGTATCGGCTATGAACTCCCCGCCGACGTGCTCGCAAAGAATACCAACGGCGCATTCTCGAAATTCCGCATCTATCTTTCTTCGCAAAACCTGCTCACGTTTACGAAATACGACCTGGGCTACGACCCGGAAATCGGGATGAAGATCGGCAGCAACCGCGGCGCCGGTAACCTCACAAATGGCATCGATTACGGGCAATATCCCGCCGCCCGCTCATTTACGCTGGGAGTGCAATTAGGCTTTTAAATTGATATTCAGCATACTATGAAAAAATATACGCTTCTCCCCGCATTCATCACCGCTATGGCATTGCTCGGCAGCTGCGAAAGCCAGCTCGAAAAGGTGAATCCCAATGCCGTGACTTCCGAAAATTATTTCAAGACTGCCGCGGAGCTGGAAAAGGGCGTCAATGCCGCCTATACGACGCTGAACGGCAGCTACCTCGTGGGCAACTGCTACGTATGGCTCCATGACCTTCGCTCCGACGATTTCGTAGGCACTACCCTCGCCGACGACCGGGGCGAGATCCTGCGCGGCTCGCTGGGTGTGAACAACTCTTACACGGAACGCGTCTGGAAAGGCTTTTACATCGTGATCCACCGCGCCAATGTAGTGATCAACAACACCGTGACCGACGATGAGGCATTGAAAAACCGCGTCGTAGCCGAAGCGAAGTTTCTCCGCGCATTCTCCTATTTCGAACTCGCGAGCCTGTGGGGCGGCGTACCGCTGATTACCAAACCGGTAAGCGATTTCAGCGGGTTCGTGCCACGTTCCACGCAGCCGGCGGTATACGAAGCGGCCATTAACGATTTGAAGGAGGCTGCCGAAGCATTGCCTTCCACTTACGATGCGAAAGATAACGGCCGGGCCACAAAAGGTGCCGCCAACGCATTGCTTGGCCGCATTTATATGCAAATGGGCGATTTCGCCAATGCCAAAACTTACCTCGAAAAGGTACGTACCCCGGGCCAGTACGCACTCACGGACGACAGTAACGACAACTTTCGCGAGGAAACCGAGTTCAACAAGGAATCGATTTTCGAATGTGTGTTCTCACCCTACCCCTCGGCGGCGGAAGACGAGGGCGACGATTACGCCCAGGGCCTTTACCGTGAGTCGACCAATGGTACGCGGCAGTATGATATGAACACGGGCAACGGCATAGTACTGCCCGCACCGGGTTTGAAAAAGGATTTCGAAACCGCCGACGTACGCCGGAAAGCCACCATTTACGATGTGGGCGATACGTGGGCAGGCGGCAGGATGACGCAGGAATCCTGGAAAAAATATACACTCAGTTATAAAAATGCCACGCCGGGCAATGTGGCGAGCGCGATCAACCGGCGTCTGATCCGCTATGCCGAGGTGCTGCTCATGCTGGCCGAATGCGAAAACGAAACCGGCAGCCTCGTCAACGCCATCGCCCGCCTGAACGACGTCCGCAGCCGCACCGACCTGAAAACCGCCAAACTCCCGCAATTCCCCAATGCCGCGTTCCCCTGCAGGACCAGGGACGAAGTGATGAAAGCCATCATGCACGAACGCAAGGTCGAACTCGCCGGCGAGCAGGTACGCAACCGCGACATTATGCGCTGGCGGGCCTCGGGCAAGCTGGCCCTCATCGGCGGCGACCCGATCACCTATTTCCAGGCCAACCGCCACGAGCTGCTGCCGATCCCGCAATCGGAAATCGACCGGAATATAGCATTGGGGACGGGCGGCGTACCGGCACAAAACCCGGGTTATTAATTATAACAAAAAACGTCCGAACATCGGTTTATCCCGTACATTGCAAACAGTACGGGATAAATCATAGTTACTATGAATAAGCTGCTATTCCTAAACCTCTTCCTTTTACTAAATACCCTCCTGCACGCCCAGGCAACCCGCGAAATCGCATCGCCGAACGGCAATATCCGACTGGTAGCGTACATTCAGGACCAGCTGAGGTACAGCGTTTATTACAAAAATCAGCCGCTGATTTCCCCGTCGGAAATAGACATGGTGCTGACCGACGGCAAGAAACTGTCCGCCGGGCTGGCCAGGCCGCTATTCACCGAAAGGTCTGTTAACGAGACAATCATATCTCCCGTACCCGAAAAGCGCATACGCATTCCCAACCGGTACAAGGAGCTTAAAGTCACTTTCCGCAATGCATTCGCCGTGATTTTCAGGGTGTACGACGACGGTGTGGCTTACCGCATTGCCACGGCATTTCCGGGAGAGATCAGAGTGAAGTCGGAAATGGCTGCATTCCGCTTTCCGGCCAACCATCCCGTGTATTTCCCCGAGGTAGCGCCGCCGTCGAATATGGATATTTACCATACCAGTTTCGAAGAACCATACACAGTAAAGCCGCTGGAAAGCATTCACGCCAAAAGCCTGTTTTTCTCGCCTGTCCTCGTGGCGCCGCAGGATTCGCCCAAAATCGGCATTACCGAATCCGACCTCGAAGATTACCCCGGGATGTTCCTTTCAGGCAATGCGGAAAAGGCGCTGTTCGGCCATTTCGCACCCTACCCGGCCGAAGAGACGGAAACGAAAGAGCTCTACTCGACGCGCTACGTTTCCAAACGGGCTGATTTTCTCGCACTAACCAAAGGCACCCGTGCATTCCCGTGGCGGGTGCTGATCGTCGCGCCCGAGGACAGGGACCTGCCCGGCAACGACCTCGTGTACAGGCTCGCAAGCCCGTCGCGCGTGCCCGATGTGTCGTGGGTCAAGCCCGGCAAGGCAACGGACGAATGGATTATTACTTCCAATATTTTCAATGTGCCGTTCAAAAGCGGCATCAATACCGCTACTTACAAATACTATATTGATTTCGCCAAACGGTTTGGCTTCGAGCGCATTATGATGGATGCCGGATGGAGCGACAACAATGATCTCTTCAAGATCAACCCGGACATTGACATGGACGAAATTGTCGCCTATGCCAGGAGCCAGGGCATTGGCGTGAGCATGTGGACGCTGGCCCTCACGCTCGACAAGCAGCTGGAACCTGCATTGGAACAATTCAGCAAATGGGGCGTGGATTTCATCATGACCGATTTCATCAACCGCGACGATCAGAAAGCCGTGCAGTTTTATTACAAAATCGCGGAAGCCTGCGCGCGGCACAAGATCATGCTCATGTTTCACGGGGCATTCAAGCCGGCTGGTTTCAACCGCACCTTCCCGCACGCGGTAGCCCGGGAAGCGGTGCTGGGCTCCGAGTACAATATGTGGAGCGCCAAAGCCGCGCCGGAGCATAATGTACTGCTGCCGTTTATCCGGATGCTTGGCGGGCCGCTCGACTACGAACCGGGAATGCTGAACAACGCCACGCCCAAAGGCTTCCACGCCATGCCGGAAAACGTGATGTCGCTCACGACGCGTACCCAACAGCTCGCGATGTTCGTCGTGTATGAAAGCCCGATACAGTTTTTTGCCGGTAACCCGTCGCAGGGCCTCCGCGAACCTGCATTCATGGAGCTGCTGGGCGATATTCCCACCGTTTGGGACACCACCCGCGTACTCGACGCCCGCCTGGGCGACTACGTGGTGACCGCCCGCCGGAAGGGTAAAGACTGGTACATCGGCGTACTGAACGACTCCACCGCCCGCGACCTCAGCATTCCGCTCGGCTTCCTGCCGCCCGGAAATTTCACGGCGACGACCTGCGAAGATGGCACCAACGCCGACCGTTACCCGGCCGACTACCGCATTTCCGAGGCCAAACTGAACAAATACGACGTGCTGAAAATCCACCTGGCGCCCGGCGGCGGGTACGTAGCCCAGCTACGCGCCGGTGGAGATTGACTTGCTACCCATTACCGGTGCAGCTCTGCGCGGAGGTACATAGCCATCCGCCGTCCGCACCTTTCTTCCCCTTTCTCCCTTTCCTCCCTTGTCTCCCTTCTTCCGGCGTCCCCACCAAATCACAACCCCGGTAACGGGCAGGCTGGCGCAGATGAGTCCGGCGAAAAATGTCAGGATTTTGCTCGGCAATCCGGCCCAGGCACCCACGTGCAGGTCGAAGTTCATGGCGTAAATCTGCTCTCCGCTGGTAAGCTCGCCGAATGAGCGCGACCGGAGGCGGCCGCCTGTAAACTGGTCGTACTGACCCTGGATACGGTCGTAGCGGTTCGTGGCCGTCAGGTAGGTAGAGGTATTCAACGGCAATTTGCCTTTTGCCGGGAAGTTGATGAGGTAACCGTAGGCAGCGGGGTTATCGTGTTGTAATGCAGCGAATACACGGTCCACCGCTTTGGCATCCTTATTTTGCGTCGTGTCCGAAAAAACGGCGGGCACTTCGGCCGGCTTACCGCCGTCGGCGACGGTTTTGACGCCTTTTCCAAACCATTCGAATGCCCACACCAGCCCGGTCACCGCACACATGAAGAGGATCACGCAGGCGTAAAAGCCCAGCACATTATGCAGGTCGTAGTTCACGCGCTTGAATTTCGCGTTCCATTTGATTTTGAAGCTCTTATCGATATTACCCTTCTTCCATTTGGCCGGCCACCAAAGCACCAGTCCAAAAATAAGGATCATTACAAATGCCAGCACCGAGTAACTCACGAGCGGATGCCCGATCTTTTCCCCGAACAGCATCCGCATATGCAGCCCCAGCACGACGGTAAAAAACTCGTTTCGCGAATCTTCGAGCATTACCACCTTGCCATTGTAGGGATTGACGTAAGCCCGCATATAATATTTGTAGTAATCCCAATGCGAAAATCCCTCCTTATCGACTTTCAATGCCCTGAAAATATAAGTGCGGTCGGGCCGGGAGGATATTTCCACGCGGGTAACGGGCCGCTTTTCCCCCACGGCCGCCTGCGCCAACGCCAGCAGCCGGCTCAATGGCAGTTTTGGTGTGCTTTCGGGTTGAACGAAGAACCGGTCGCGGTAGACGAGCGGTTTGAGTTCATCAGTAAAAACGTAGATCGCGCCGGTGAGACCGATGACGATGATCACCAGCCCGGACGCCAGTCCCAGCCAGAGGTGTAACGTTCCGATGAGCCTGCCAAGGGCTGTCTTTTTCTGAGACATGAATCAGGTTTGGGTTGAGAAGCCGGCTTAAAAAGCCATTTCCGCCGCATTGAAAACGGTCGAAAACTGCCGGAAGGCAAAGAAATATGCTATTTAGTTTAATTACAAATTATAAAGCCCGCAAACCCGGCAATTTGTCACTCACTTTTTCAAACAGTCCCGTAGCGATACCGGATACTAGCAGCCGGCACCATCATTTGCCGCCGCTTTCCGATTTCTTTTTATTTTGCGGCCTGTTCACCGCATTGCCCATGAAACCCGGTTTCTTTTCCCGATACGAATGGTGGTACCACCTCGCGATGATGCCCGTGTGCGTCGCGCTGGGAAACTACTACCTGCTGGGCGAGCGGTATTTTACGAACGAGCCTGTGTTCGCGACGGCCAGCGCCATCGCTTTCGCATTATACTGGTTTTCCGTCGTCATGCTTACAATCGTGATCCGCCGAACGGCTGGAAGCGCCATGCAAGGGCAGATTTTGGAACAAATGCTGGGCATGCTCTGGAAGCTGGGCGCCGCTACCGTGCTGTTAGGCCTGTTCGATCTGTGGATTTACAGCCTGGTACCGTCGCTGGGCGTTGGTTTTTCGTGGATAAAGATCTGGCCGATGGTGCTGGTCGGGCTGGTCTGCGACGCATTCATTTGCGCATTGCTCGGCCTCTTTTACGCGCTGCAGCAATGGAAAAACGACCAGGCCGACGATGAAAAATCCGCCCGGCAGTCGGCAGAAATCGAGTTTGATGCGCTGAAAGGACAGGTTAACCCGCATTTTTTGTTCAATAGCCTCAACACGCTTTCGTCGCTCATCAATGCCGATCCGGGGCAGGCGGAGGATTTCGTTGAAGACCTCGCCCGCATTTACCGCTATATGCTCCAAGGTGGCCGCGCCGACCTGGTACCGCTGCAATCGGAGCTGTCGTTTATGGAAATATATGTGCGGCTGCTGAAATTCCGGTACCATGAGGCACTGGTCGTGCACCTCCCCGACCGCCCCCCCGCCGACCTGACGATCCCGCCGCTCATGTTGCAGCTGTTGGTCGACAATGCCGTTCAGTACAATATCCTCTCGGCCAGCCGGCCGCTGACAATCACGATCAGCCTCACCGACGACCGCAGCATTCGCATTACCAACAATGTCCAGATCCGCCACCGGACCATCGGCGTGGCGGGTATCGGACTGCGCGGTCTTTCGGGCAAGCTGCGCACGTTCACGTCGAGGGAAATGGAGGTCAGTGAGGTCGGGGACACGTTTTCCGTGACAATACCGCTCCTGCCCGACGCAGTGAGCGCGCAGGTTCCGGCGCGATGACAATTCATTCCAATAAAAATACAGTTGATGCAACTTGAACGATTCGTTTTTCCGACATTCATCTACTTTTGAACCGTCGCCAGGCCATGACCGGCCGGGCCGCAGCCTGACATGAAGAAAAAAGCATTGTTTGAAAAACTTCCGGAAAAACTCCCGTCGGGCAACCGCTGGCTGTATGCGGCCGGTATGGCGGCAATGCTGTTGGTTCTCAACCATATCACGGTCGGCGGGCCGAAATCCGGCAACTATGCGGCTTATTCGGTGGCTACGGTCCTGAATGGGGCGGTTCTCGGCGTAGCTTTCTTCGTGCATTCGCGGGTGGCGGCCTATATCGATGAACAATATTGCGATTTGCGTAAAACCCTCGTACGTGTGGCGCTTTCCGTGTGTGCGCATGCCGTAGTTTCGGGCGCATTTGTGCTGCTCGTCGCGTGGCTCTATATCGGGATGGGCTTGTTTGGTTCGGTGCTTTCCGTGCATACGCTGGTCGTCGTGTACGTGATCAACTTCGCGGCGATGGTGCTGGTGACCGCGCTGCGGGAAACGTTCGGCGCACTTGCGCGCTGGCGTCAGCATGAGATCAATGCCGAGCGGTTGATGAAAGAGAATGTCAACGGGCAGCTCGAAAGCCTTAAAGCACAGATCAGCCCGCATTTTTTGTTCAATACCCTTAATTCCCTCTCGGCGCTCATCGGCGAAGACCCGGAAAAAGCGGAGGAATTTGTTGACGAAATGGCGCGGGTATACCGGTATTTGCTTCAAACAAACCATTCATCGGTCGACCAGGGCGATTTCGAGCAGCTAACGACCCTGAAAAAGGAGCTGTCGTTCATCGAATCCTATGGGCATCTGCTCAAAACGCGGTACGGCGACGGCATGAAGCTGTACATTCACGTGGAGGAATGCTTCCTCGACTGCCGGATACCGCCGCTGACCTTGCAGCTGCTGGTCGAAAACGCCGTCAAGCACAATGTAATTCGCGCCAGCCGGCCGCTTACCATATTTATACTGAGTACCGTGGAAGGCTGCCTGATGGTGCGCAACAACCTGCAAAAGAAAAGCCTGACGGCCGGTGCGGAAAATATCGAATCGACGCACGTGGGGTTAACCAATATCATGACCAAGTACCAGCTACTGAGCGAGTACCGGCCCGGAATGCCCCAGCCGGCGATCGAAAGCAATCACGAGTTTTTTACCGTCACCTTACCATTGATTTCCTGAAAGCATGAATGCGCTTATCGTTGAAGATGAAGACCTGTCGGTGCGCCGCCTCAAAAAAATAATCGGGGAAGTGGCGCCGGCGCTGCATATCGCCGGTGTCACCGACAGCATCGAACAGACCGTCGAATGGGTCCTCGAAAACCGGCGCACCGGCGAGGCCGACCCCGACCTGATCTTCCTCGACATCGAGCTGTCCGACGGCCAGAGTTTCGAGATCTTCAACCGCATTGAAGTATCGAGCGCCATTATTTTCACGACGTCCTACGACGAATATGCATTGCAGGCATTCCGGCACAACAGCATCGACTACCTGCTCAAACCCGTGCACCGCGACGACCTGCAACGCGCCCTGCAGAAGTACGATAAAATGAAGGGAAAGCCCGAAGCCGACCATTCGCTTGCAGGCATCCGGCAGCTATTGGAAGATTTCAAAAAAGCGTCTTCCGTAGAATACCGGCAGCGGTTCCTCGTCAAGCAGGGACAAAAAATGCTCTCGATCGAAGTCGGCGAGATCGCCTATTTCTTCACCGACGACCGTTACAGCTTCTTCATGACCGATTCCAACCAAAAAATGCTCGTTGACTACACACTCGACGAACTGGCCGAATCGCTCGATCCTGCGCGTTTTTTCAGGATCAACCGCGGTATGATGGTCACGCACCGGTCGGTAGAAAAGATCGACCCGTATTTCGGCAACCGGCTTTCCCTTACCCTGCGGCCGGCGCACAACAAGGAAGTGCTCGTGAGCCGGGAAAAGGTCAGCGATTTTAAAATTTGGATGGGTAAATAGGGTTACACTTTCAGTACCAGCCTGTCTTCCAGCGCCGCATTTACGCCGGGCTCGATGCGCCGCTCGTGCGGGAGCGTGTAAAACTCGACGGTAATGGTAATGCCGTCCGACACCCTTTCGAGCAAAACTTTCAGAAACCCGTGCTTCGTATCGCAGCTGTGTTCGAGGTTGATGCCTTCAAAAACAGGCAACTCGGCTGTAAACCGGTCGTCGTTCGTGTAGGCGACCGGATGGAGCTCGTCGTACCCTCCGCTGCCCGCCACGATGAACGGCAGCACGCGCCCTCCGCCGCTGCGGCCGTTTCGATAATGCCGGCTAAAACGCTGGTAATTATGCACATGACCGCTAAAAACAATGTCGGGATAAATGCCTGTTTCTTCAAACACACCTTCCAGCAATTCGATCATCGGCAGGCTCGAACCGTGGTTGATATCCGCCGAATAGGGCGAATGGTGCAGGCAAAGGATCACCGCCTTGTGCGGGCGTTCGGCATCGGCGCGTTTGAGCTCGTCGATGAGCCAGCGGCGTTGCTCGTCGGTCACCACACCGAATTTGGGCACATTGGAATACATGCCGATGATGTTCGCGAGGGGCGTCAGGAGCGTCCAGTACACATTGGGCTGGGTCATGCTTTTGCGCTCCGCATGGCCGCTGAAAGCCACCGTGCGACGTTCGGTATTGCAAAAAACCGTCGTAAACGCGTCGAGGCTATGGTACCGGACGCGGCTGTCGGGGTTAACGTCGCTATCGTGGTTGCCGGGGATCGCGAAAATCGGGCCGGGGTATTTTTTATAGGGATCAAAAAATTGTCGCTGGTACTCGCTGGCCTCGCCGTGGTTGTAGACTACATCGCCGAGGTGAAAGAGAAACTGCGGCTCATAGCCCGTCTTTTCGGCTGCTTCGAACTGCTTCACCATCTCCGCTACGACCAGTTTCTGAAAATCCGGTGTGCGGATGCTGCCGGTATCCCCCACCATATGGAATGCCAGTTTGTGCTGGTCAGGCACGGGATCGATCGCTTCGAGGTTGAGATGGTAAGGATATTTCCCGGACGGTTTGGGAGCAGGCAGGTACTTGAATGTATCGTCGGGAACGTCGCGTTTAAAAACGGGTTTGGAGAATTTCTTGGAAAAATCTGATTTCATTATGAATGGCTGCCATTTACCAGCCTTTTTGCTGTCAACAACGGCAAGCTAAGAAAAATGCGGGTTAGAAGTGTAAAATTTGCATTAAATCAACCTCGTTCGGCGCAGCGCGTTCAACTCTTCCACTACGGTTTTGATATCAAAATACATAGTCCTGAAATTGCATTTAGGCGTGATACTTTCCGTCGGGTCAACGTGTTTGAATCCGAAACGCGCGTAATAGGATGCGATGTCGTAGCCGGTATCCGGGTCATGCAGCGCGTCTACCGTAACGAAACGGACACCAACCCGATTGATCAGGTCGGTCGTTACATATTCCAATGCCCATTCCAGCAACCTTCGTCCTGCACCTTTAGCCCGTTTGTCGGCCGCCAGCCAGCCGATTTTCACCGCCGGAAATGTCCGGTATTCAACGCCTTCGTTTTCAAGCAATCGATACTCGGTCGTCAGCTTGTCCGCCATCAAAGTAATGTACCCTGCGATTTTCTCGTCGTGCTCGATGATCCAGCATTTGCTGGTCAGGGATTTACATTCCAGCCTGATCTTTCGACCTTTAATGTAAGTCGCAAAATCGTTTCGCAAACACTTAAAACCCTGACCCAGGTTTTCCAGGTCAGGGTTCATTTCAACTACGTCAAATTCTGAGAAATCGATTCCTTCAAATCTGGCTTGCGACATTTACTTCTGCTGTTTAATGATCCGCTCTGCTATTCTTTTGGCCGTGATTACCCCTTGCTCATTTGCCACATAACCGCCGGAATTCACCGCTTTCAGCAAAGCTTTCGCTTCTTTTCCCACCACAGGCTTCGATATCGTGTTTCCTTTGTATTTCATGGTGACCGCGATTTAATTGATAGTTCAAAATAACACAATCATCGTCAAAATCACACTTTGAAAACAGCAACACTTATCAGGTAGCTTGTTTCAATGATTAAACGCGCCAGTTTGAAAGTCTCATTTAAACACGCTCTTCACAATCTCCCCTACCGGATGGTTGGCCGTGAATTTGAAACCCATCAGCTGCGCAACCGTTTGGGCGAATTGGTCCTGGTAGATTTGCGACTGGGTTTTCATTTCACCGGCGGCCGGGGTGTCCGGGCCGATGATGGCCATCCAGGTTTCGTTTGAATGCGGTGCGGATGTGCCGTGGCTCGTCCAGCGGTCGCCGAGGCCGCGGCCGTGGTCGGGGTAGATGATGAGCGTCGTCTGGTCCTTGTAGAACGGGTCCGCCTGCATGTAGTTCCAGAGGCTGGCTACCATGCCGTCGACGTAATGCGCGCCGTCGAGAAACGAGTCGTACTGGCCGTGGTGGCCGAATTCGTCCATGTCCGCGAAGTCGATATGCACCACGCGCGGATGGTTGGCCTCGACATACGAGCGCGTGAGCGCGTACGTGTGGGCATCGAAGCGCACGGATTTGCCGAAATACTCCGGCAGGTAGTTTTGCAGCTCGTTGGCCAGCTTCTGCGCCGGGGTCAGTTTAGCGCCTTTGACAACCTCGCCGGGGATATTCACCAGCATGCCGTTGCGGTCGCGGTTAAGAATGCGCGACAATGCGTCCCAGGAAGCAAATGTGACCACCTTACCCTCATATCCTTTTTGTCTGTTGAAAAATTCGAGGACATTCTCGTTGGGGTTGTTCGGGTAGTCGTTGCTATTGATTTTTTCATCGTAATAGCCACAAAGCGTCTCGCTCCGTCCGGGGTACGAAAACCAGTATTTATTGCGCACATTCACAAGGTTTCCCAGGTCTCGGTTGCCGTACAGCTGCCCTTGTTTTAACAGGGTATTCCAAAAGAACGGCATGAGTTTCGACCGCCGTTCGCCGCTCGTTTTAGCCCAGTACTTGGCGATCATGGCGGCGGAATCCTGATGGACATATTTCTTGTTGAAGAACAAAACCGAATCGGCGCCGCGGAAAATTTCCTGCCAGCGACAACCGTCGACGGAGATCATGACCACATTGCGCGTTTTGGTTTGCGCCGATGCCAGCAGGCTCAGCGTCAGTAGCGCCAGGGAAAGTACGATGTTTTTCATGGTGAAAAGGTTAAGTTTATTTAATCAGCCACATCACGCTATTCTGTGTGTCGGCGCCGTTGAACTGGCTTTTCAGCGATGCTTTCACATTCACTTCGTTGGTCGTGTACTCCGTTGTCGGGTAAGCCCAGCGCACGGGGATCTGATTATTATTCGAGTTGGACTGGCCGATGCTGAATGCCGGAATGCCCGTGCGACGGTAGTTGTAAAATGCCTGACGGCCCGAATTCTCGAAGAACGCCATGTATTTCTGTTCCAGTATTTTCTGCAAACCCTGCGCATTGTTACCCGGATAGGGATTAGCAGCAAGGAAGCGGTCGATCTCCGTCTGCGCAATGTTATAAAACTTCATCGATTCCGTCACACCTTTTGCATAATAATCGGCTGCATTGCCCGTGAGCCAGCCGCGGTTAATGGCCTCCGCTATGCTGAAATGCACCTCGTGAGCGCCCAGCTGTATCGCCGGCACGCCGGCCGCCGAAGCTTCCCAATAATCGAAATTGATCATCGAAAGCAGCCCCTTACCGGCCTGTTCGAGCAGGGTCGATTGCAGGTCGCCCGTTTTGCCGCCGCCGTAGCGCTGGTAGGCGTCCGCATTGCCCTTCAATGCATCCGCAGGCAGTGCTACTACCAGCAGGCGCGGGTCGCGGGTAGCTTTGGCGATGTCGGTGAATGTCGCGCCGAGGGTATTGCGCTTGTCGTTTTTCACCACTACCCCATTGCTCGGCCAGAGCGGATAGGTGTTGATGGTATTGTAAACGACCTGGAAATTGTCTGCATTCGTCGTAATGAGCGGGTATTTAGACGGATCGTTCACGATCGCCGCAAACTGCTGTTTCACATTCAGTTCCGGGCTGTCGTCGGCGCGTTTGCTGAGGCTGATCAGGACCCGCAGCCGGTACGAGTTGATCAGTTTCTGCCATTTGGCCAGATCCCCGCCATACATATAATCGCCGGAGATAGCCGGCTTTTTCGCGATCAGGGCCGGCATTTCGGCATTGGCCTCTTCGAGCCATTTCAAAACCTGCACGTAAATGTCCTTCTGCGCATCGTATTTCGGCTTGAAATTCTCGTCGCTCACACCTTTGATCGCTTCCGACATCGGCACGTCACCAAACATTTCGGTGGCGCGGCTGTAAAAATAAGCCTTGAAAAACTTCGCGAGCGTGAGGTAATGCGCGCCCACATCGCCGGTTTTCGCGGCTTCGATCTCCATCCGGTTCACGTTGCGCAGAGAGGTGTAAAATACATCATAAGAGCCTGTCGTCCAACCGTATGCCTGGCCGTCGTAGTAGGCTTCGTTCTGGGTCATAAACTGGTTATGACGGTGGTCGGTGCTCCACGGGGCGTCCCAGGTGTTGGTGAGAATGCCCGTCAGGATGAGGTCCGCGGAGGGGTTGGTGATCGCGCCGGGGTCCTTTTGCAGGGTATCGATATCCTGGCAGCTTCCCAGGCCGATCGCCAGCGACAATAGCAGATATTGGATCTTTTTCATTGGTAATGCTGATTAAAAAGTCACGTTCAGATTGGCACCGAAGCTTTTCACAGACGGCGTCTGGAAGCTCGTAATGGTGCCGGTAAACTGGTCAAGGTCGATGTTTTTGGTATACTTTCCTGTGAAATACAACAGGTTACGTCCTACGAGCGAAATGCTGGCCGAGCTGGCGAAACGCGTTTTCGAAAGCAGTTTCGCCGGGAAATTGTAGGTCAAAACCACCTCGCGCAGCTTTACATAGGTGCGGTTTTTAGCGGCAATGTACCCCGACTGGTAGTAATTTGTCGCCCACGCCTGCCAGAGCACCGGCACGTCGTTCGTCGCAAATTCGCGCGTGTCCGAAATCACATTGCCGTCCTGGTCGGTATTGAGCTGGCCTTTGACAATGCGCTTGCCGTCCGTCATTACAGAGCCTTTGTAGTCCGGGTTATCGCGGTTTTGCCAGTCTTTCAAACGGAACTCATTGGCAGATTCCGGCGCCGTTCCGCTACCGAACTGCTTGGTATACATGTAGTTGTTAACCTTCCCGCCGAAACGGCCATCCACCTGGAAGCTCAGCGTGAACGACTTGTGGCTGAACGTGTTATTAATACCCGCTGTGAAATTATTGTCGTAGTAGCCGATCCGGGAATTGAACGGATTGTAAGCCGGCATCCCGTTCGACCCGACGATGATCTTGCCCGTTTCGTCGCGCTGGAAATCCTTGATATAATAGGCATCCGCGCGTTCGCCGACGTGGATATTGCCGTCGCGCTGCTGCGTACCGTCGATCTTGTCGAGCCATTTGTGGTTGAGCGACCAGTTGGCCGAAACATTCCAGGTCAGATATTCATTTTTCACGGCTGTACCGTCCACACCCAGCTCGACGCCCTTCCGCACGTACGTATACGCATTGCGCTGCACGCCCGCCACGCCCGAGGTAATGGAAGCAGGCACGCTCACGATCCCCGGCCCTTCTACATTGCGGAACACAGAGGCGTCGAAACCGAGCCGGTTATGCAAAAACCGCATTTCCAGGCCCAATTCGAGCGTTTTCACGCGAGCGGCTTGCAGGTTATCGCTATACAGCGTGCCCGTGTAGCTTACGCCGGTGTAGGAATTGTTCCAACGCGTAGAGCTGGTGTAGGTCGGCAGCAGCTTGTAAATGTCGTACTGCGAACTCTCGTCCACAAAATCGCTCGCCACGTTGGCGTACGAACCGCGGATTTTAGCAAAGGAAACGACTTTCGGCAAATCGATCACTTCCGAAAGCACTGCGCTGAGCGACGCCGACGGATAGAAATAGGTATTGTTCTTCTTAGGCATCGTGCTCGACCGGTCTACACGCCCGGTGAGGCTCAGGAACAGGAAATCTTTATAATCCAGGTCCACAAACCCATAAGTACTTCCCACCCAGCGCTTTGCCTGGTCATTGGAAGAAGTGGCGGGCTGCACGGAGTTCGACAGGTCATACACGCCCGGCACGATCAGGCCCTTGGAAGTAGTGCCTGTCAGCGACGTCACCTTTACCGAGCGAAGGTTGGCATACAACGACGCATTCAGCCCGAAATCCTGCCCGAAGCGGTTTTCGAATTTCAATGAGCCCTCGGTATTGTTCTCCCAGAACGTGTCGTAAGTCTCGGAATAGCCGCCGGCCTGGTTCGGGAAGCCGAAGTTGTAGAGGTTGGAAGAAATCGGGGCGCGGGTACTGCGGTTACGGTTCCAGGTGCTCACATTCGTACGCGCATTGAACGTCAGCTTGTCGCTGATTTTGTAATTCATTTGCACAAAACCGTACACATCGTTCTTATAATAGGTCTTCAATGCTTCGTAGGCAGTCATCCAGGGGTTATCGTAGATCGTGTATTCGCGGTTGTACTGCTGGGCATTTTCCTTGCCGGGCTGCCAGTAGTTGCGCAGGTCGTTCACGTCGTAATCCACACCACCCCATACGGTGAAAATGTAGATGGGGCTGGCGGGGCCGTAGTCGAGCGTGGGATAATTGGGCGAATACTGGCGGTTATAGTTGATACTTGCATCGAAACGTACTTTTTTGCCAGCATTAATCCCGCCGGAAATGTTCACGTTCGTGCCGCCGAGCTTCGTATTCGGCATTTGTCCGCGCTGGAACATTTGTGAAACGGAAAGGCGGAAGTCGCCGAATTCGTTCTTGCTTGAAATGGCGAGGTTATTGGTGCTCAGCAAACCGTTGCGAAGGAAGTTGGTCAAATTGTCCTTTCCCCGCGCGAGCCAGGGAATAGGTACGAGCGCGCCGGTCGCGGGGTCTTTGGGGCTGTTATACTGGGTAATTAGCTGACCTTCAAAACGTGGCCCCCAGATATTGTAATCGTTATCGTTGATGCCGCCCCCGCGGCCGTCCTTGAATGCATATTCGTAATCGCTGCCGGGGCCGTATTCCGTCTGGTATTTGGGAATGGCATTGAAGCCCGTCTGCAACTGGGTGCTCGAATTGAAATCGACCGAAAAGCCCTTTTTGGCGCTGCTGCCTTTTTTGGTGGTAATGATAATAGCTCCGTTCTGGCCGCGGTTACCGTACAATGCAGCTGCGCTGGCACCTTTCAGCACGGAATAGGTTTCGATATCGTCCGGGCTTAGGTTCCATGAATCGGTGTTAATCGGCACACCGTCAACCACGTACAATACCCCGGCGCGACCGCGCAGCGTCACCTGCGGGCTGGCAAGCAAATCGGGGCTTTGTGCAATGGTAAGGCCGGCCACCTTGCCCGTCAGCGAGCTGATCGCATTCGGTTCACGCGCTTTCACCATCGTAGCACCCTTCACTTCGGACACCGCGTAACCGACGGCTTTCTTCTCTTTTTTGATACCCAATGCCGTCACGACCACCTCGTTGAGCTGCCGTTGATCGGCGCTGAGCGCGAGGTCAATGACCGACCGGTTACCCACCGCTACCTCCTGCGAAAGGAAGCCGAGGAAGGAAAACACGAGCGTATCACGCTCGGTATCGACACGTAATACATAATTCCCTGTCGCATCCGTGACCGTTCCGCGCGAGGTACCCTTGATCAGGATATTCACGCCCACGAGGCCGTCTTTCCCGGCACCATCGGTCACCCTCCCGCTCACGGTCCGCTCGGCGTTCGCGACCGGCCGTTTCAGCGAACGCCATGCATTATACGCGCTCGTATTCGCGGAGCTTTTCTCGTGCAAGTAACGAGGGTCCCCCGCATGTGTGCTTGCGGGAAGCAATGCCGAGAAGCCCAGGCAAAGCGCCAGCGCGGCAGACCGATAGCCGCCGGCACGACCGGCGCCAGGGTGGCCCTTGCCAGGGTGGCCCTCGCTAGGGTGGCCATCGCCAGGGTGGCCCTGTCCAGGGTGGCCCTCGCCACGACGGTCCAAAATTGTAGTCATTTTTTTCATAAGTGGTTGTTAATTAGCTGTATTCAAAAAGGTCAATAACGGTTCATCGAAGGTCAGCAGACCATCTTGCAGACATGCGCACGCGGCGCCGGCGGAGACATCCGTCATCGGCACGGCCGGTTTACCGGGAAGCCGATCAGTTAGAAAAGAAAATCAGGATAGTATCATAGACAGTCAGGATTGTGAACAAATACTAAACAACCTAAGGAATGGCACTACTTCGGAAGATTCTGCTGCTAAAATCTAAAAGTAAAGTATAAATTAACAATTGAAAAACTTTTGGAAAAATTTATTCGCATCAAGTATCAAATGTGCTCGATCACATCTCAGAATGTTTATAAATACTGCATATCATTCAATCACAGCACAAAGATATTTTTCAAAATCTGAACGTGGTTTACTTGAATGTTAATTAATATTTAACTTTTCAAGAGCAAGCCATAGAATGGCCCGGACGCGGCAAACGTGCATCGTCCAGTTCGAAGGTCCGGCGCTTTCTAATCCCTACAATTCGCCATCGCAATGGGTGAAATGCAATTTTCACGTACATGCCCGCGCCTGGGAGGGCGTTACCAATGGGCACGGCATAGCGCAAGACATCCGCAATGCATATAGGGCGCGGCATTACGGTGTGCATTCCACAGCGAACGCGTGCCTGTCAGACCGCCGACTACCGACCGCCGACGGCCGTCAGCCGTCAGCGGTCAGCCGTCAGCCATCGCCCGAAACATTTTTCTCTCCCCATACAACCATTTCCCGAACTTGCCGCCTCTTTGACCTGGAAACGCTAAAAAACACCGCATGACCTCGGAGGCCGATTTGATTTCTGGTTGCCTGTTGAACGACCGCATTGCCCAGCGGCAGTTGTATGATCGCTATAAAAAAGCGATGTATACGCTCGCTTACCGCATTACGGGGGACTTCGACGATGCCAACGATGTTTTGCAGGACGCTTTCCTGGAAGTTTTCAAACACCTCAACCAGTTCCGCGGCGAATCGACGCTGGGTGCGTGGATCAAGCAGATCGTCGTCCGGAAATCGACGAAAAAGAAGCGGGTCATGCTCTGGCAGAATGTCGAGGATTATGTAGGCGAAAGCGTGGATTGGGGAGAGTCGGAGATCAATGCGGCGCACTTAGAAACGGCCGTGCTGTCGCTGCCTGACGGCTTCCGGACCATTTTCGTACTCGCCGAAGTGGAGGGCTACATGCACCGCGAAATCGCCTTGATGCTGAATATCTCGGAAGGGACTTCCAAATCGCAATTGTTTCATGCCAAAAGAAAGCTCCGCGCGATGCTCTCGGCCCACTGACACTGAAAATCATGGAAAAGAACCATAGCACCCTGCAAAACGCCATTCACCGCTTCCCGTCGTACGAGCCGGGCGATGACGTATGGGAGGGCATTCAGGAAGAACTGTACACGGTACCCTTGCGCGTGGCGATCAGCCAAATGCCTGATTACGAGCCGGACGAACAGCTTTGGAATTTGATTGAACGTAAAAAAACACGGAATGGTAAACTGAAATGGTGGTATGCCGCGGCGGGCGTTTTACTGGCGGCCGGGGTGGTCTGGCTGGCGCAGCCGCAGGGCTCCGCGCGCATCGCGTACTCACAGGAGACCGTGGACGAGCGCTTGCAGGTGGAAAACTCCCTCAAAACAGACCAGCAATACCAGTTGCTCAAAGCCTATTGCGAGACCGAAACATTGGTATGCAACAGCAGCGAGTACCGCACCTTACAAAAAGAATACGAGCAATTGAGCTCGGCTTCCGAACAGTTGCAGCAGGCGATAGGCGATTACAATACCGAGCCCGCGCTGCTTCGGCAATACAACGAGATCGAGCGGCAGAAAACGGATATTTTGAATGCAATGGCAAAAATGATTTAAGCACCAGGACAATGAAAAAACAGATCATCAACAGCTGTCGCGCGGCCGCGCTGGCGCTTCTCCTGTGGGCGCTCCCGCTTGCGAGGGCCTACGCGCAGGGGAAATTGCAGGTAGCGACCAAAAAGATCGAAAGGACGATCAGCGCGCCTGCCGTGCGAACACTCTACATCAGTGCGGAAAAGGCTGATATTGAGATATTCACGTGGGACAATACCGACATCAGCGTGCTGATGGAGCTCTCCGCCCGCCATCCCGACCGGGCCGTCGCCACGGAGGATCTGTCTAAGCTGCAATACATCGCCGACCGTAATGGCAAGGATTACTTCCTGCGCAATTATGTGGTGCTTAAAAACGGCGAATCCAAGCCCGTATCGAACCTGAAAGCGCGTTATACGATCCATTTGCCCGCTTCCTGCGCCGTAGACCTTAAAAATTCGTTCGGCACGATTACGCTGCGCGGCCTGACTAACCAACTGAACCTCAAAGCGGATTTCTGCACAACAAACCTGACCGGATTGAGCGGCAAGGGCGCGCTGCAAACTACATTCGGCGAATTATCGGGCAACGAGCTGGCCGGTACGTTCACATTCGGGAGCGACCATACTAACGTCCGTCTCGAACACATCTCCGGAGCGATCCGCATCGATGCCGCATATGGTAATGTCGAAATATACCCGACGGTGGGCCTCACGAGCCTCGGTATCCATTCCAAAAAAGCCGAAGTAACGCTCCTGGCAAAAAACTGGCAGCATTTCGATTACACGATCAACGGCGCCTATGCCACGATGAAATTACCCAACGGTTTCAAATGGAAGCGCAACACCGCCGATTTCAAAGAGGCATTTTTCTCCCGCAACCAGCTCGCCAGCGTCGACATCAATGCCGAGTTCGGGAGGGTTACGATTAAATAAAACGGGTGCTTAACTATTAGTCATGAAAATAAAATAACCCCCTACGCTGCCTATTCAACATTTTTACGCACACTAACCAACCCGTATTCCATTTATGCTGAAAGGTTTATTGTTCTGCCTGATGCTCGCGTCGTGCACCCTTCGTGCCCAGGATTCTATTCAGGTTTCCTACTCGGAAGAAGCCGACACATTGATCAAACAACGCTTCATCGACCGGTACGAGAATGTGTTTATGACAAAAGTCCCGACGCGGCATATGTTTAAAATCGGCCTGTCGCAGTATTACCAGGCGATTGCATTTTCGCTTCGGGATGACAGGATTATCAATAATACCTCCTTGCAACTCGGATATGAATTCAAATTTTTGCCGGCCTTTTCAGTCGCGTTCGCGGGACACATTCCGTTTTTTGACCTGAACACTCCTATATCGGCCTCGTGGCAGAACACGGTAATTGACGGGCAGGTAAGGTGGTTTGTGGGAATGCGGAAGCGGATCAGGAAAGGGCTTAGCGCGAACAATTTCAGCGGCAATTACATCGGTCTTTTTGTAAGTGTACCAGGCACGGCAGACCATTTTGAACCTAGAACCGGGTTACGCCTGGGTTTGCAAAGACGCTTTCTGAACCGCGGCTTTATGGATTTCGCCTTTTCAATCCGCAACAATGGTGATAAGGTCGAATGCTCAACACAAGCAATCCTCGGCATTGCATTCGGTGACTGGAAAAAGATCGATCGAGTTCCGCTTTGTGATATTTTGTTTTGCGACACACAGGTCCGGCATCAGTGGAAGGTGCGTTTGCCGGAAGTGACGGTCGGGTACTATCTGAACCGGATCAAGGCAGGTGTCGCATTTGAGCAAAAAACTAGGCTCCTGGCCTCTTACGCTGAATTTCCAATTGGATGCCGCTATGAACAACGGATTTAACATGATCAAGTATAAAACCGAAGACTGGCGTTTCGAGCGCGAATACACGCATGTCTATTCACGCGAAAAAATCGTATCGTTCTCCGTCCAGCCGAGGTATTATTTGTTAACCAAAAGACAGCAGCTGAGAGGGAAAAGTACCAATGGCATGTCGGGCCTATACGGCGCGCTGAACACACAATACTACTATTACAAAGGTTCGCACGCGGATATTCGGCCTGATAACCTTCGGAAAGAAAACAGCATGATCAACCTGGGACCGTTGGTCGGTTTTCAGCTGCGTTTGTTCAACCACGGTTATTTCGATTGCAACACGTCGTACAATTTTCAGGATTATTTGAAAAGTACTGAAACAGATTTTGGTTTCAGAACGAATATTACTTTGGGCCTGGCTTTCTGACCCATCCCTGACAATCCTTTTTGCTTAATAGTAAAACCCATGACACGCACTGTGAAAATGTGGGCTGGCGTCGCTTTGTCCATCATCATCGTCTTATTGTTCCTTGTCCAGCGCCGCGCGGAAGATACGCGCATGCAAACCGTCTGGCAAGAAAAGTACCGCCGGACACGCATGCAGATCGGATTGCACCTGATGCATCTCCGGCATGAGTACGGTACAAGTCAAATGCATGTATCACAAAATACCGCGCTCGACATCAGGGAATTGTGGAACGACCGCGATGTGCTGTTTCAGGTTATCAACAAGCGAATGAGCCCTTTTTCTGCCGACAGTCTTGCTACGCTGGAACAATTGATCGACCGCCATGCGCCGCTCACAACAGTGTTAAAGGAAATCGAACGAATCGAGCGGATGAATGAAACCAACTAAACCATCAACGCTATGAAAATCAAATCAATCACCTTCCGAATCGCCGACTATGTAACACAATCCCTGATTATACTTACACAATTCACGCTGGCGTTACTCCTCACCGCATGCGACCAATTCGAATTCAGCCCGAACCAGACGTTCGACCAGACCAGCCCGACGAACCTGAATGCTCAAAACCTGGCCCGCCTGCGCGGAAATGCAGAAGATGATACGGTTACGATCGTGTTCGCGGGCGATACCCAGCGCTGGTACGACGAACAGGAACGATTTGTCAAAAAAGTAAACAGCCTTCCCAACATAGACCTGGTGCTATTGGCGGGAGATATATCGGATTTCGGGCTTTTGCAGGAATTCAAATGGGTGCAAAAAAGGCTTTCTGCATTGCACGTGCCGTATTTCGGGATCATCGGTAACCACGATATGGTCGCCAACGGGGCGCGGATTTTCAGTAAAATGTTTGGCCCGCTGAATTACTCGTTTGTGTATGGCGGCATCAAGTTCATCGCCCACAATACCAACGGGTTGGAAGCGCCCGGCCGGAACATTCCGGACCTCGGGTGGCTGGCCCGCGAGCTGCAAAACGCGGAAGGCGCCCGGCATATCATCACTGTTTCACACGTCCCGCCTTACAATACGGTCGAATTCGGCGCCGAATCGGTGGAACCTTACAAAATGCTGCTCGAAAATACCCCTGACCTGCTCCTTTCCCTGCACGGGCATGTGCACCAGCACCAGGATTTCCACCCATTCAGCGACCAGGTGCGGTATATGACGAGTTTCTCTTTTGAACAAAGCGCATTCGTGCTGCTTCAAATCGTAAACGGACAAATCCTGAAATCCATCATCAGCTACTGAAATGACCAGATCCTGCACGCTGGCGGCGCTCCTCGCAATGGGAGCTGCAAGCCTCTCCCATGCCCAATCGGTCGGGAAATTCGTCCCCGATTTCGCCCAGATCCAGTATGCCGGCAGCAACGGTTGGCTCGGTATCGGCGCCGGTTACGAACTTTTACACCGGCGTCTGCGCACACAGGCACAATATGGCTACGTCCCGCCGGAAAGGGGTGGCCCACTGCATATGCTCTCGGTCGCCCTGTTTTACCGGCCGCTGCGCGTTAACAGCAATAAGACCCTGCAAATCAACCCACTAGATATTGGCTTTAAAGGCAGCTACCAGTTCGGCCGAGACTATTTCTTCAACCTACCCTCCCGCTACCCGCCCAACTACTACTGGTGGAAGCCTGCATTCCGGCTGCACCTGGCGACGGAATCCTCAGTAACCTACAAACTCCCGAAAACCGCCGGCATCCGCTCGGTAACCGCTTATCTGGAATTCAATACCAATGATTTATACCTGATAAGCTACGTTCTCAATGCAGGATCGCTGCGGATCGGCGAGGTCGTGAAAGCGGGAATCGGTGTGCGGGTTGGGTTTTAGGAATGAGTTGAGAAGGTTATCTCGCGGATATCATAATTTATGACAGGACCCGAACCCCCGTTATTGAGAATTTGAATAGCCAACGATTCTTTCCCGTAGAAACTGTCTGCTGCCAGGCCCTTTCCTTTCTCGCAATAATCTTTCAAACTCAGCAAAAACATGGCCCAATTGTAGTTGCACCATTGGTAGAATTCCGTGAGCTCGCGCCAGTTGATCACTCGTCGCGCCTACTTCGCCGGCGACGGTCAGGTCGGTAGTCCAGATGCTGCCGAGGCCGCGCTGCGTGGTGAGGGCTTCATACACTGTTGAAACAGGCGCTTTGATGTAGTTGATTTGCTCTATTTTTTCCATCGCTTCGCTATGGAGTCGTATGGTGAACGGCAACGCTAGCAACGGCGCGGTTGCTCCGTGTTGGGTAAACAGGACATTCGGGGGGCTGTTCACGCCAATTGCATGGCCTTGTTGTTATATGCCTGACGGCATTGGCCTCGGTGCGCCATTGTTCCGCAGCTGCCAACCAAATAGTCAGGCACCCCGCAAATAGGCCGCCGTCAGCGATTCGTTCGATTGCATCAGCGCTGCTGGCGTGCCTTCGAACAGGATCTGGCCGCCTTTGTGGCCGCCTTCGGGACCGAGGTCGATGATCCAGTCGGCGTGCTTCATTACCTCCGTATTGTGCTCGATGACGATCACGGAGTTGCCCTGGTCGACAAGGTGGTCGATAATTTCGAGCAAATGGCCGGTATCCGACATATGCAGGCCCGTCGTCGGCTCGTCCATCACGTAAATTGTGCCGCTTTTGTGGATCTCGCCGGCCAGTTTGATGCGCTGGCACTCCCCGCCCGACAGTGTACTGAGCGGCTGTCCCAGGGTGAGATAATTGAGCCCCACCTGGTTCATCGCCGTCAGTTTGTTGAGAATATCTTTCGTTTTGAAAAATGTAAGCGCCTCTTCCACAGGCATATCCAGCACGTCTGTGATCGATTTGCCATTGACCTTGTACGCCAAAACTTCCTGTTTGAAACGCTTGCCTTCGCAGGTTTCACACACGGTTTTTACCGGTTCCAAGAATGCAAGATCCGTAAAAATAAAGCCAAGTCCCTGACATTCAGGACAAGCACCATCGGAATTGAAGCTGAACAGCGACGCGCTCACTTTATTTGTTTTACCAAACAACTTGCGAATATCGTCCATAATACCGGTGTAAGTCGCCGGATTGGAGCGTATCGACGTCCCAACCGCCGACTGGTCGATCACAATCGCCTCGGGATGCTGCGAGAGGAACACGCCATTGATCAGCGAACTCTTACCCGATCCCGCTACGCCGGTAATCACGGTAAATATGCCGGTAGGAATCTCAACCGATACATTTTTAAGATTGTGCAGCTTTGCATTCTTCACTTTCAATGCCCCCGTGGCCTGCCGGAATACCGGTTTAACCTTCAAATCGCGTTTGATGAATTGGCCGGTTAAAGTCGGCGCTTTCAGCAGCCCCTGGTAGTCGCCCTGGTACACGATCTGGCCGCCGCCTGCGCCCGCTTTCGGGCCTACGTCCACGACGTGGTCGGCCACGCGGATCACGTCGGGATCGTGCTCCACTACGAGGATCGTATTGCCCTTGTCACGCAGTTTTTGGAGTAACTCGTTCAGTCTGTGCACATCGCGCGGGTGAAGTCCGATGCTCGGTTCGTCGAAAATATAGGTAATGTCGATCAGGCTGCTGTTCAGATGCTTCACCATTTTGATCCGCTGCGATTCCCCGCCGGATAATGTCCCCGTTTCTCGGTCGAGGCTCAGGTACCCGAGCCCGATATCGACCAGATGCTGCAACCGCTCCGTGAGGGTATCGATCATCGGCTTCGAAACCGGGTCATGGATTTTTTCAATGATCTTTACCAATTCCGCCACTTCCATACCCGACATCTCGGCGATATTCATGCCGTTAATCCGGCTCGCGAGCGCCTTCGCATTCAGGCGTGCGCCCTTGCACGCGGGACAGTCGCCCATTTTCAGGAACCGCTCCACTTTTTTCACCGTCTTTTCCGAAATCTCGCTGCTGTCCTTCTGAATGTACAACCGGTTGAACTTGTCGACCAGCCCTTCGTATTTGGTGTCGAACACCATTCCATTATAGTTGGATTCGTACGTACCCTTTCCGAATAGCAGGGTGTGCATTTCCGCGTCCGAGTAGTCTTCAAGCTTCTTATCATTATCGAGCATGCCCGAAAACGTATAGGCTTTCCAGTACCATGTACCCACGGCGAACACGGGAAACAGGATCGCGCCCTCGTTGAGCGACTTGGAGGTGTCCAGAAATTTGTCGAGATCCAGCTCTACTTTTTTACCTAACCCATTACATTCCGGGCACATGCCGGCCGGGTCGTTGAAGGAAAATGCATTGGAAAAACCCGCGTGCGGCTGGCCTAACCTCGAAAACAGCAGCCGCAGAACCGCAGAAATGTCGGTAATGGTACCCATCGTCGAGCGGGAATTGCCGCCGAGACGTTTCTGGTCGATGACGATCGACGTTGAAAGATTTTCGATCGCGTCGGCTTCGGGCTGGCTGATGCGCGGCAGGCGGTTGCGGATAAACATGCTGAAAGTTTCGTTCAGCTGCCGCTGCGCCTCGGCGCCGATCGTATCGAAAACAATGGAAGATTTGCCCGAACCGGACACGCCGGTAAAAATGGTAATTTTCCGCTTTGGAATATCGAGTGAAACATTTTTGAGATTATTCTCCCTGGCACCGCGGATGCGGATGTATTCCTGATGGATCATGATGATGGATTTGAATGGCTAATAGGCAAACATAACTAAACGCATTTGCCTCAGGAAGCATTGGCGGCCGAAAAAATCCATTGTACCGCGTAACGGTCTGTGAGCGTGGCCCACTGGCCTTTGAGAATGCCGGGCGAAAGCGGTGCAGTCACCTCTCCTTCTTTCGCCAGTTTTTGAAATACCGATTTCAGCTGACCGGGTGCCGCAATGCTGATCCACAGCGAAATGCTGTTCCCCGAGGCCACCCCTTCCTCACCACCCAGGTCGGATGCAAACAGCCGGACATGTTCCGACACGAGGCTCGCATGCAGCACCAGCCGACGTATTTCGAGGGGAAACTGCTTGCCGTCGGGCGTGTCGCCCAGGCACGTGAAATGCAGTTCCCCACCGAAGCACGACTGGTAAAAATGCATGGCTTCCCTGCAATTACCGTTGAATGTGAGAAAGGGGTAAATCGCCATTTTGTTAATTATTGGTTATAAGCACGGTCCATTTCAGCAATGTCGAGCTTTTTCATGCCCATAATTGCCTGAAACATCTGTCCCGCCCGCTTCGGGTCGCCGCTGGACAACCGCTCGTTCAGCATGGCAGGTACGATCTGCCACGACAGCCCGAATTTGTCTTTCAGCCAGCCGCATTGGCTTTCCTCTCCCCCGTCGGCGGTGAGCGCGTCCCAGTAAAAATCGACTTCCTCCTGATTTTTGCAGGAAACAAAGAACGAAACAGCCTCCGTAAACTTGAACATCGGCCCGGCATCGAACAGATGGAGCGTCAGTCCGTTGATCTCGATGACGCCCATCATCACCTGGTCGGCCGGCATATGGCTGCCTTCACCCCATTTTTTGAGCTGTTTGAT
The DNA here is from genome assembly GCF_000382205.1 of Dyadobacter beijingensis DSM 21582. Lineage (GTDB taxonomy): Bacteria > Bacteroidota > Bacteroidia > Cytophagales > Spirosomataceae > Dyadobacter > Dyadobacter beijingensis. Next base: position 672,763 of record NZ_KB907788.1, on the reverse strand, counting down.
CTTCGAATCCGGGAAAATGCGGGTATACAGGTTCATCGCTTCCTCTGCCTGGCCATTGTACCATAAAAACGGGGTAATGCCTTGTGTGGTTGATACTTCGCTCATTGTTTCTACTGTTGAAGGTGAATGGTTTGGATAAAAATGGTTTTTACTTTGCTGACGTTTGACTTTACAAATTTGGCAGGTTAGGATAAAATAAAAAGGGTGTAAATACGCCTATCCCGAGGGGTAAAAATGCCAAATGAATATTTTCCTATATTTACACCTTCTAAATCCAAAATCGTTATGAAACATATCTCGGTATATGTCCCCCAATGCTCTTACATTGAAGCTGTTTCGCCTGCTTACCGGCTTTTCAATACCGCCAACGACTTCCTGCGAGCTTCGGGCAAAGAACCTAAATTCAATGTCGAATTTGTCGGCCTGAGCCACGATATCAAGGCCCAGGACGGCGAATACACGATCCGTATCAACAAGCTGCTCAGCGAAGTATCCAAAACCGACCTCGTCGTAATACCGGCATTGTGCGGAAACCTGCGCGATTCGGTCGAACTGGACCGCCCCGCCATTCCGTGGATGCTGGACATGCACCAGAACGGCTCCGAGATCGCGTCGCTGTGCCTCGGCGCATTCCTGCTCGGCGCTACCGGCCTGCTCGACGGCCGCAAATGCTCCACGCATTGGGCTTACTATGAGGAATTTAAAGAAATATACCCGCAGATCGAGGTGGTGGATGGTACCATTATTACCGATGAGGGCAAATTGTATTCAAGCGGCGGTGCCAATTCCATCTGGAACCTGCTGATTTACATTCTCGAAAAGTACACCAGCCGGGACATTGCCATCCTGGCCGCCAAATACTTCGCCATCGACATCGACCGGGATAACCAGCGGGCGTTTACGATTTTCAAAGGGCAGAAAAACCACAACGACGACGGCATTCTCGCCGCGCAGGATTATATCGAAAAAAATTACACGGAAAAGCTGACGATCATCGACCTGGCCGACATTGCCAGCGTCAGCCGGCGGAGTTTCGAGAGGCGGTTCAAGAATGCCACCAACAATACGATCAATGAGTACGTCCGCCGCGTGCGCGTGGAAGCGGCCAAAAGGAGTTTCGAAGTGTCGCGCAAGAACGTGACGGAGGTCATGTACGACGTGGGTTATACGGATACGAAGGCCTTTCGCGACGTTTTCAAGAAGGTGACGGGCCTGACGCCCGTCGAATACCGGAACAAATACAGCAAAGACAACTGACAGCGGCCTGCGGGCCGCTTTTTTTATCGAATGGCATTGCGTTAACCGATTGTTTCTCAAAGAATAGCACTGATTTACCGGTAGCTCATTTTATTTGCAGCGCGCTCTTCTTCTGCGCACTTTTGCACCGCATTTTTCAAAATCGAACCAATTTACTGCTATGTCAAAATCCATTTTGATCGTCGTGCTCGCCTGCATGATCGGTACCGCGCACGCTCATTACATCCATCCTGCTATGAAAACCAAAATTGCCTACACTGAAACCATCGATTGCGGCAGCGTTTCCCTGACCGACATTTTCAGACGTGCCCGCCTGTGGGCCAGCCAGTCGGCGCCCGACAATAAAACGCTCGTCGACGATAAGGAAACCGGCGATTTCGTGACGCAGGGCCACGTAACCATCATCGTCCCACGCTCGGACAGTAATGCCGGCGGCATTTACAAATTCGCTTATGTGCTCGCTATCGAATGCGCCAACCGCAAGTACCGCGCCTCGGTCGCCAATGTGGAGTATCAGGACGGGAATGGCGGCCGCACCGTGGCGCTGGACGTTTTCAGCCAGAAAGCCGAGCACAAAGCCGCTGCCGCCGATCTGGAAGGCAAGCTGAAAGAAATGCTCGCCGACTTGCAGGCTAACGTCAGGGATTACAAGGCGTTCTGACCATGAACACCAACCGCATGGCTACGCTCCTGCTCGGCCCCGAACTTTTCTGGCTGGTGGGGTACGGCATTGTACTAATGGTCGCCGCGACCAACCAGCCTGCTACGGAGCCGGGCAATGTGCGGCTCGAAAGCCTTTCGTGGTACTTTCTGCTGGGTGCCATCGCGCTTTCGTTTGTGCCGCTGTTCTGGATGCAGACCACCCTGGGCTGGTCGATGGTGCGTATAGGCATTGCCGGTTTGGCCGGCATTGTTTTCCTGGCCACCGGCTTTTGCAGTAAAATCGACTACCACGATTCGCGCAACTCGGGCGTAGGCACCCTGTGGATTATGCTGGTCATTTTCGGTGTCATACTTCTGTTTCTCGGCATGATCGGCGTTTCGCTGTATGTCAAATTCAAATCCTGAAATTCCTCCAACATGGTCGACCCAGTCCCCTCACCGCAAAATACCTATACCGTCAGATTCGGCGCCTACGAAGTGCGTATGAGCCATTGGATCAATGAACCGGGCATTTACCGCGTGCAAAACAATCAGCTGCTCTTCGATATGCCCTCCACGTGGAGCTGCGACGAGGCCATCTGGATCGACGATTCCACGGTAGAGCTGAAAACGCGCCTCTACCCCGGCCGCGAGTACTGCGATCTCCGCCTGAACCTCGCAACAGGCACCGGCACGGCGGAACGCGGCTTTTATCCGTTTGCGAATTCTACGAAACGGCCGCCCAAGCATTTCGAAGGCACTTTTTACCAGATTTACCAGTGGCTTTAACCTTCGGAAATCATGGAAACAAGTAAAGGAATTCCGGGTTACGAACTGTTCGTGCTGCTGTTTTTCTCGGTTGGCGCCGTATTTATCATTATATCGTATACCACCTACCGTAACAGCCGGAACCTGATCGAAAACGGTATCGAAACAAAAGGCATTGTGATAGACCTGCATCGTTTGAAACCCCGCGAATATCCGCTGGCACCCTCCATCCGCTTTTTCACCAAAAACGGCACCGAACGGATATTTCACAGTTCAGAAGCACGCAACCCGCCAGCCTATCAGCTCGGCGAAGAAGTAACGCTTTATTACGATCCGAAAGACCCGGCTAACGTGCATTTACAGGGTAACTACCTCCTGGTGTATGTTTTTGGCGGGATGGGCGCCGTGTTCTGGCTGTTCTCGATCTGGGGCATCGGCTCCGCGGTGAAGGCCGTATTTCAATGGCTTTTCGGTTAACAAAAAAGGCGTCCCGACGGGCGCCTTTTTTGTGTGAGTCTTCGTATTCTAAACTAAAAGCGGCTTCACCACCTTGCCGTGCACGTCGGTAAGACGGTAGCGGCGGCCCTGGTGCTTGAATACCAGCTGCTCGTGATCGATGCCCATCAAATGCATCACGGTTGCCTGGAAATCATGCACATGCACGGGGTCCTTGACGATATTGTAGCCAAAATCGTCCGTCTGGCCGTACACGAACCCTTTCTTCACGCCCGCTCCCGCCATCCAGATCGTGAAGCTGCGCGGATGATGGTCGCGGCCGTAGTTATCGCGTGTGAGCTTACCCTGCGAATAGGCGCCCCGGCCGAATTCCCCGCCCCACACAACCAGCGTTTCGTCCAGTAACCCGCGCTGTTTCAGGTCGTTGATCAATGCGGCCGATGCCTGGTCGACGCTCTTGGCCATCGTTTTGATATCGTTCGGCAGGTTACCGTGCTGGTCCCAGCCCTGGTGGTACAGCTGCACGAATTTCACGTCCTTTTCAATAAGCTTCCGCGCGAGCACGCAGTTGGCCGCGAATGTACCCGGCTTGCGCGAATCCTCGCCGTACATATCGAAAATGTAGTCGGGCTCTTTGGAAATATCCATCGTTTCAGGCACGGCGGTTTGCATACGATAAGCCATTTCATATTGCGCCATCCGGTAGTTGATCTCCGGGTCGAGCAGTTTTTCAAACTGGCCCTGCTGCAATTTCGCTAGCGAATTCAGCATTCTCCGGCGGCTCGTGCGGTCGATTCCCTCGGGGTTATTGAGGTAAAAAACAGGGTCCGGACCGGAACGGAACACGACGCCCTGATGAATGGACGGTAAAAATCCGTTGCTCCAGAGTTTGGCATACAACGGCTGATCGCCGCCGCGGCCCTTGGAGAGCAGTACCACGAACGACGGCATGTTCTGGTTGTCGGAACCAAGCCCGTAACTCACCCAGGATCCCCACGACGGCCTGCCGCCCTGCTGGCTGCCCGTCTGGAAAAAAGTTACAGCCGGGTCGTGGTTAATGGCCTCGGTGAACATCGAGCGAATGAATGTGACGTCGTTCACAATGCCCGACGTATAAGGCATCAACTCACTGATCATCATATCATTATCACCATGTCGGGCAAATTTGTATTTCGATGCCGCCAGCGGAAAGCTGCTTTGCCCGGCAGTCATACCAGTTAGCCGCTGCCCCTTCCGCACCGACTCGGGCAGGTCTTTGCCCCACATTTCTTCCAGTTTCGGCTTGTAGTCGAACAGTTCGAGCTGCGATGGTGCGCCGCTTTGAAAGAGATAAATGACCCGCTTGGCCTTCGGCGCGAAATGCGGATGCCCGATCGGCAAACCGGCCGCCTCAGCCCCTTTTTCGCCCACCTTTTTGGCGAGCGAATGATCCGCACTCAAAAGCGACGCCATCGCTGCTGCACCCAGGCCCAAGCTGGTCTTCGAGAGGAAATTACGCCTGCTCAATTGTTCGTGGACATGGTTTTCAAGTTCTCTGTAAAGGCTCATTGCTTTGATTGTTATCGCTTGATCAAAAATTCGTCAAAATTCATCACCGTGCTCGCCACGATCGTTCCGGCTGCCAGTTGTGCCGGGTTCAGCGTCTTGTCCACCGGGTACTCGCCGGCCGCCAGAATGGCTTTCATACGTTGGGGATTATGGCTGAAATCCTTCAATTCTTCGTCATATAGCTCTTTCAATACCATTTTCTCCTTCGGATCGGGCCGGCGGCTCGTCAATGCGGTGAATGCATAGTCGATCTGCTCGTCGATGGTTTTGCCGTTTTTCAGCATATGCTGTGCCAAAACGCGCGACGCTTCCACAAACTGCGGGTCATTCATGACCACCAGTGCCTGCAACGGGGTGCTGGTTTTTTGCCGTTTGGTAATGCAAAAGTGCCGTTCGGCCGCGTCGAAATTGAGCATCATCGGAGGCGGCGAGCTGCGTTTCCAAATCGTGTAAAGGCTCCTGCGGTACAGACTGTCGCCATGCTGCTGCTTGTAAGTCACCTCGTTACGTGTCGCGAGCGCTTCCCACAGGCCCGCGGGCTGGTACGGGTACGCACTCTTGCCCCCTACCCGGCGCGTAAGTAATCCGCTCGATGCCAGCGCATTATCACGAATCTGCTCGGCGCTCATGCGGTAGCTGGGGCCGCGTGCATACAGGCGGTTGTCCGGATCGACGTCCTTTGCACTCGGCTCGATCCTGGACGATTGCCGGTAGGTAGCCGAGGTGACGATCAGTTTTTGCATGGCCTTCACATTCCAGCCGGATTCGCGGAAACGTGCCGCGAGGTAATCGAGCAATTCCGGATGTGTCGGCAGCTCGCCCTGGTTACCGTAATCGTCGCTGGAAACGACGATCCCTTTTCCGAAATACATCATCCAGAACCGGTTCACCGTCACACGGGTGAACAGCGGGTGGTCTTTGTCCGTCAGCCATTTAGCCAGTCCTAATCGGTTTCTCGGGTATTCTTTCGGTATTTTAAAGAATGCGTCCGGGGTGTCGCTCGTTACGGCCTTACCCGGCGCGTCGTATGCGCCGCGGTTGAGAATGAATGTCTTACGGGGAAATTTGCGCTCTTTCATGACCATCACGTCGATCTGCTTGTCCATGATCTCCGTCTCCTCGCCGATCAGCGCCCTGCTTGCCGCCAGTTCTTTTTTATACCCGGCGTCGATATTGGTCAGGTAATAATCTTTCAACGACGCGAGCTGAGCCGGTTTCAGCTGTGCGGCAGGTGTTTTCAAGGCCGTCAGCAATTCATTTTTCAGGGTAAACAAGCCCTGCATTTCCAGCGGGCTCACCGCGCGGGTATAAATGCGGAACTCGTCCACTTCGAAGTTTTTCGTCCGCTGGTCCGACAACCGGCCGATATTCAGCCGGTCTACGTACCAGTTCGTCTTATTTTTCCCGAACAAAATGCTTTCCGTCAAATGGTCATTATGCACGGTCACTTTCGCGGGCTGGCCGTTCACATACAATTTCAGGCCTGAGGCTTTGCTCATACCATCATAAGTGAAGCCCAGCTGTGTCCATTTGTCCATCGGAAACTTTTCGACAGTTTGTATCTCTATTGCATTCTCCGGCCACACATGACTGATCGTCAAACGGATACGCCCATCTTTTTCCCGAAACACATTCCAGCCGCGGTAACCGTTCATCACGCCATTACTTTTGTGCACCAGCGAGCCACTTACCGCCGGATCGTGCAGGTTCAGCCAAATGCTGATGCTGAATGGCTGGTTCCGTTCAAAGAATGCGAAGTTGTCACCGAAACTCACGGCATTTTCGCCGAAAATGTACCGGGCCTTTCCGATGCGGCCATTGCGGGAAGCAACATTCGAAAGGCTATCATCCCCTTCGGCATTGGCTTTGTGCTTCGGATCGGCGAGGTTGGCAAACTCTTTCCCCTTTGGCTCGTCGAACGTGAAATGGCCCAGGAGATCGGTCTTTTCCGGCAACAATGCTTTTTCCGGTGCCGTACGGGCGGTAGCAAGCCATTGCTGAAAGTTGCGCTCGTAAGTGGCCGCATTGGCAGTCATCGAAGAGCGTTCCTTCGTCAGATTGGCATGGATAAATTTCAGTTTCGCATCCGCTTCCGGCGTTGGCAGCGTAATGGCCGGACTGGCCTCGCCGTTGTAGGGAATCTGCCCGTTTTCATCATTATTATTGAAAAACGCATACAGCGAATAGTAATCCTTATGGCTGATCGGGTCATACTTGTGGTCGTGACAGCGCGCACACTCGACGGTCAGGCCCAGGAATGTCTTGCCAAAGGTATCCACGCGGTCGGAAACGTAGGCGCTCCGGTACTCTTCGGGGATAATGCCTCCTTCCTGGCTCTGCTGGTGCATCCGGTTGAATGCCGTCGCCACCATCATGTCGCGGGTCGGGTTGGGCAGCATGTCGCCGGCGAGCTGCCAGGTCACAAACTGATCGTAAGGCTGGTTGCGGTTAAAGGAGTTGATCACCCAGTCGCGGAATGGCCAGGCGGTGCGCAGGCCGTCGTCCTGGTAGCCGTGGGTATCGGCATAGCGGGCGGCATCCAGCCACGGCACGGCCATATGCTCGCCATAATGCGGCGATGCCAGCAGCTTGTCCACGGCTTTTTCGTACGCATTCGGCGATTGGTCGTTCAGAAACGCCGCTACTTCTTCGGGTGTCGGCGGCAAGCCCGTCAAATCGAGCGATACGCGGCGGAGCAATGTCGTTCTTTCAGCTTCCGGCGATGGTTTGAGGTTTTTGTCTTCCAGTTTTTTGAGAATAAACCGGTCGATGTCGTTGCGCACCCAGGCTTCGTTCTTCACCTTCGGCAATGCCGGTTTTTCCACTTTGGTGAATGCCCAATGCGGCTTGTATTCGGCGCCTTCCTCTACCCAGCGGATCAAAATAGCTTTCTCCCGGGCCGTCAGCGACAAATGCGATTCCGGTGTAGGCATCACGACGTCGGGATCGGCAGAGAGAATGCGGTGCACGAGCTCGCTGCTGCCCGGTTTGCCGGGTTTGATCGCTTTCAAGCCATTTTCCCCTTCCTTTTTGTAAGCTACTTCGGCAACGTCCAGGCGCAGGTTCGCCTTTTGGTGATTGGCGTCCGGCCCATGGCACGCGAAACAGCGATCGGACAGGATCGGCTTCACATCATAGGTGTAATCCACCGGGGCCACCAGCGCATTCATTTCGGCGGCCACGTCGTCGGGGATATCTACCTGTTTGTCACAGGACAACAGGAAAATCCCGGCGGCGGGGAAAAGCAAACTATATTTTAACCAGGAATTCAACATCATTCAAAACTTAAATATTAGCGGGCAGCCCATGATTGATAACAAATAACAAAGCATTCATTCACGCAATTCTCCATCTTCTTAATCTGAATTTAATAAATTTTCTTAAAAAAGCAGCTGGCAAAGGTCCCCAATTGCCGTCGACTTAGGTCGACGGCAGAGGATTGTTTTTGGCTAGTAGCCAGTGTTTTGGGTTAATGTGGCTTTGCCATTTTTGGTGCTGTACACGATGGCCTGCTGTGGGATCGGGTAGTACTGGTGCCGCTCCTCGAACTTTGCGCCGCTCAGGTATGTGCGGAGTGTTTTTTCTTTTTCCAGGAATGCATTCAGTACCTGCGCGGCTACGCCCCAGCGGACCAGATCGAAGAACCGGTGGCCTTCCATCGCAAATTCCAGCCGGGTTTCGAAGCGTACGGCCTCGCGGGCGGCGACGGCGTCTTTCCAGGCGTCGATGTAGAGGCCTACCACGTAGTTGGCGGCGGGTTTGCCGTCGTCGGCTTTCACGAACCCGTCCGGGTTAGCGGCTCTTTTGCGGATCATATTCACGTACTCACGCGCTTTTTCAAGGTTACCGAGCTCTACTTCACATTCGGCCAGCCACAGGAGCACGTGATCGTAACGCATGAGGCGGTAATTGTTTGTGCTCAGGCGCGGGTTACCCGTTTTGCCGGATTCCGCTTTGCTGACGATCTGCTTTTTCGACGAATATGGCCCGGCATATGATTGGTCACGAATCCAAAACCGGCCCGGATGCACGCCCCAGTCAATGTAGGGAATGCCGCGGCGGCCCAATGTCCAGTCCAGGCGGGCGTCGAGCCGGCCGGTGTAAGGCTCAAACGGCGCGGAAGAAAGCAGGCCCTCGTCGTTTTTCACATTCGAATCATTGAATGTCTTGATCAGCGGCAAACCTTTTTCATCCGTTTTATACGCATTCACGAGGTTTTGCGATGCCTGGAAAAAGCCGCAGCAGCCGCCCGGACCATTGGGGTACATATATGTCAGCTCATCGCCCTGGTTACCGCCAGATCCGTCGGCCGAGGTAACGGTGTATTGTACCTCGAAAACCGACTCGGCATTATTCCGGGTTTCGGCGGCGAAATTATCATGAAAACGATCTACGAGCTTGTACTTTCCGCTGTTCACCACTTGCAGTAATGCTTCTTTGGCGGCGGTAAGGTGCTGTACATTCGCCTGGCCCTTGGGAAAACCCTGGAACATATGGCATTTGCCGAGGTAAGCGTAAGCCGCGAACTTCGTTGGCCTTCCCGGCTCGGTTTGTGATGCCGGCAGGTTTTCGGCGGCGAATTTAAAGTCTGCTTCGATCTTCGGCCAGGCGTCTTCCGTGTTTGGCACCAGCACGCTTTCCGGGCTTTCGGGGTCCCAGGTCTGCTCGTCAAGGTACGAGATATTGCCCCACATTTTCTTCGCTTCGAAATGGTAGTGCCCCCGCAGGAAGCGTGCTTCGGCGGTAATCTGCGCTTTGCGGGCGTCGGACAGGCCTTGCACCTTCGGCAGCGATTTCAGCACGTCGTTGGTACGGGCGATGCCGTCGTACAGGCTCCGCCATTTGCCGTAAATATGCGTGTTGGTGGAAAGCCAGACGTAGCGTTCGAGAAAGGTCTGCTCTGGCTGGTCTCCGGCGTCGGAACCTTTGTAGGCGTCATCGGAAACGACGCTGCCGAAAATCCAGTTGGACACCGCGCCGTGCCAGGACGTCACGCCGCTTGTGCCGATGCCGTCCAGCAATGCGTATGCGCCCACCAATGCCCCCTCGATGCCCGCCGTAGTGAGGATAATGTCGGGACTGTATTGCCCCTGCGGCCGTTTTTCGAGGAAATCATCCCCGCAGGAGGTAGCGATGACCAGCAGGACCGGTATGAATATCTTTTTCATATTGAATCAATGTTAAAAGCCAAGACTGATACCTACGATGAATGCTTTGGGGGTTGGGTAAACACCCTCGTCCACGCCGATCTGCCGGTCGGAGCCGCTGTTGAAGTTGCGGAGGTTGATCTCCGGGTCCAGACCGGTGTACTGGGTAAAAGTGAGCAGGTTCTGGCCCTGAACGTAAATGCGGAGGTGATCGGCGCCGATTTTGGACAAAACCGTTTTCGGCAGATTATACCCCAGCTGGATATTCTTGAACCGCAGGTAAGATCCGTTCTCTACGAAATACGTGGAAGGCTCTCCGCTCTGGGCATCGTTCGCGTCCAGGATGGGCAGTTTGGCATTCGGGTTATCCGGCCGCCACGACTCGTAGAGCATTCTTTTGGAACGGTTTCCCTGGAAAACCTCGAAGTCGGTCCAGTAGCGCACGTGATTGAAAATATCGTTTCCCTGCACGCCCTGGGCGAAAATCGAGAGGTCGAAACCTTTGTATCCCACATTCAGATTGAGGCCATAAGTAAAATCCGGGTGCGGGTTACCGATGTAGGTCTGGTCCTGTGCATTGATGATGCCATCGCCGTTCACGTCGCGGTATTTAAACTTGCCCACGCCTTGCGTCCGCTGGCCGTTGATGTAAATATTCGAATCGTAGTAACCGGGAAACTTCGCGTGATTTTGTACTTCTTCCTCATTCTGCATAATGCCGTCGATGATGTAGCCATAGAAAGAGGATATCGGCCGGCCGGCTATCGAGCGCGTCACCGGCGGCGTGCGCAGCGAGAACCCGGGCAGAAAATCGTCGGGATTTTGCGGGTCGAGGGCGATGATTTTGTTGCGGTAAGTCGAGAAATTCACGCCGATGCTGTACGTCAGCTGGCCGTCCAATGCATGGTCCTGGTAGTTCAGGCCGAGGTCGACGCCCCTGTTCTGCATGGAGGCAATGTTCTGGGAAGGAATGGCCGCGTCACCCAGCCGCGGGTCGTAGGCTTTGGTGTACAGCAAATCCTTCGTTTGCCGGTCGAACACGTCGAGGCTGAGGTCGAATTTACCTTTGAACAAATTGGCGTCGATCCCCACATTCACCGTCGTGGTCGTTTCCCATTTGGCTTTGGGGTTACCGAACCGCGCCAGGTCGAAGCCTTGTACGTAGCCGATCGGGCTGCTGCCCAGGCCGTAACCGCTGCTGTTCGGCGTGCTCTGGTAGGTCGAGAATGCATTGAAATCCCCGATTTCCTGGTTACCCGTCTGCCCCCACCCCGCACGGATTTTCAGGTCACTCACAAAATCGACACCCGACATGAAGCTTTCCTTTGAAATACGCCATCCCACGCTCGCCGCCGGAAATGTGGCATAGCGCGACGCCGCCTGGAAACGCGAGGAAGCATCGCGGCGCAGTGTGGCTTGCAGCAGGTATTTGTCGTCGAAGGCATAATCCACCCGGCCGAAATAGGAGAACAGTGACCAGGAAGACGACGCATAGCCGCTGTTGGTGGCCGTAGCCGGGTTGCCGGCATCGATGTACCGCAGATCGATATTGTTCGAGAAAAAGCCTTGCCGGTAGGCATTCACAAAATCGCCGTACGAATCGATCGATTCCAGGCCGACGAATGCATTCAAATGATGCGATTCGCCGAAAGTCTTGTCATAAGTAAGGGTGTTGGTCCAGGTCCAGGAATAACCGTAACTTCTGTTCTCGCTCAGGCTGTTCACATTCGTGCCGTGCGCCAGTTCGATCTCGACGGGTGTATAATATTTCCCGGCCGAGGCAGTGAGGTCGAGCCCGAAGCTCGTTTTCGCCGTCAGGTTTTTGAGTATATCAAACTCCGCGTACGCATTACCGAACAGGCGAAGGTCCTTATACCCGTTGTCCTTGTTCCGCACGAGCTGGCCCACGGGGTTGTTGGCATTGCCGAGGTTACTGCCGAGCGTACCGGCGAAATTGCCGCCAATGTCGTACACGGGAATGATCGGCTGCGCGCGGTACGTGTTCGAAACCTGGCTCGTTTCGCTGTTATTGCCGTAATTGCCCTGCCGCTTGCCATAGGCGACCTGCAAGTTCTCTCCGATCCGCAGCTTTTTCCTGATCGTAAACTCGGTATTGGCCCGCACCGAATAGCGTTTGTAGCCATTGTATAGCAGAATGCCCGTCTGGTTGAAATAATTACCTGAAAACGAATACCGGCTCACTTCTGAACCACCCGAAACACCCAGCTGGTAGTTCTGAATAGGCGCATCGTCGAACACCTCGCGCATCCAGTCGGTGCCCTGCTTGTTGGCTTTGGTGATGGAAAATTTGGTTTTGCCGAACTGCGGATCGGTATAGCGGTCGTAGCTGTAATTGGCCGGATTCACGCGCGGATCGCCTTCGGAAGCGCCGTCGGGGATAATGTAATCGGGGATTTTCGGCTCCGGGCCGTTGCCGTACTGCGAATGCTCGGGATTGCCGGTAGTCGGGTTGACGACATTCGCATTTTTCTTGCTGCGCCACAGGTATTCGCCGTATTCCTGCGTATTAAGCAAATCCATCGTTTTTGCCAGCTTCTGCGTTCCGAAATAGGCGTCGAAGGTGAGCTTCGGCACGCCGGATTTGCCGCGTTTGGTTGTGATGATCACCACGCCGTTCGCCGCACGGGAGCCGTAAATGGAAGCCGACGACGCATCTTTCAATATCTGTATCGACTCGATGTCGTTCTGGTTGATCGAGTTGAGGTTACCCTTCGTCGGTACGCCGTCGATAATGTAGAGCGGGTCGTTGTTCCCGAGCGTTCCGTACCCGCGTACACGTACGGCCACGCCCCCGCCGGGTGTGTTATCCGTGCCCACGGTGACGCCCGCCGCACGCCCCTGCAGCTGCTGCGCGAGGTTGGTAGCCGGCACGGAAAGCAGCTTTTCGGCGTCGATGACGCTCACCGACCCGGTAATGTCCCTCCGCGACTGCGTGGTGTAACCCGTCACCACCACCTCGCTCAATGCCTTGATGTCCGCATCGAGCACGACGTTGATCACCGACCGGTTCACGACGGGAATTTCCTGTGAAACATAGCCCACGAAGCTGAACACGAGTACGGCCTTATCGTCGGGCACGACGAGTTCGAAACTGCCGTCGCCGCCGGTAATGGCGCCTTGCTGCGTGCCTTTCACGACCACGCTCACGCCGGGCAGCGCTTCCTTGTTATCGGCCCCCGTGACTTTCCCGCGAATACTGACGTCGACCGGGTGCAGGTAAGGCAACGGAACAGGCTCGAACAGCTTGGGCGCGGAAAATGATTCGTCCTCCGACTTGCGGATCAGGATAATGTAATGTCCCGACACAGAGTAGCGTATTTGCAGCGGTTCGAGCAGTTCTTTCAGCACTTTGCTCAGCTTCTGGTTCGAAGCCTCGATGGACACTTTCTGGTTGCTGATCAGGGACGGGATGTAGGAAAACTTCACTTTGGCATTCTTTTCCAGGGTCGTCAGCACCTGTTTCAGGTCCTGCTGCCGGGCTTGGAGTGTCACCTCCCGGTTCAGGATTTCCTGGGCCACGCCGTCGTTGGCCAGGGCCAGGCTCTGAAAGAAGAGGGACACCAGAAATGGTATGCATGTAACTTTCATCGCAGCAACCAAATATTTAAATGGTATACTATTTTTTTTCATACTTTTACGATGGTTTTTGGGTGTTCACAAACGACAAAGACCTTCCTCGCTCCCTTCGCGGGAGCTTTAAGTTTCGCTTAAAATCAGGGGAATTTTCGAAGCCGGAAACGCTGGACCCGTTTTCGGCTTTTTGCATGCTATAACCGGTGTCTTATCATACGGTAAGGGTTTAGGATGAATGGGTTAGTTGAAAATCAATACTACCGGCAACCTTCGCTGGAAATGACCACCTGGCCGTCGCTGACGCGGTATGCCGCGCCGAGCGTTTGCGTGATAATGTCGAGTTTTGTGAAAAACGGTTCATTGCTGAGCTCCACGCGCAGCGAGCATTGTTCCATCACGGCGGCGTCGTAGACGATCGGGATGCCGTATACTTTTTCCAATGCCGAAAACACCTTGCTTACGGGCTGGTTTTCGAATACGAACCCTGCTTCCGCGTCGGGCTTGATGAGTTCGAGCGGCATGTTGGTGATGGTTTTGGAAATGACGTTGTCTTTCACCGAAAAAACCGCCTGCTGGTTCGGGGTGAGGAGCAGTTCGTTGCTGCGCTCGGAAGGATGTTCGATATCTTTTAACGGCAGTACCGACACCCGCCCGCTGTGCACCTGCACTTCCACGTTGGTATCGGAGGTTTTCACGAGAAAGCTCGTGCCCAAAACCCGCGTTACCAGGCCATTGGCGTAGACAAAAAACGGGTTCTGCGGGTCTTTCGTCACGTCGAAGAACGCCTCGCCGGAGAGGTACACCTCGCGTTTTTTATGGTTAATAAAATCATTGGCATAGCTGATCCTCCCCTTCGGCGCCAGGCTTACACGGCTGCCGTCGGGCAACCCGATCCGCATCTGCCGCGCCGACGTGTTGACGACCTCTTTCATCGCCGCCGTAGCTTCGGGCATGTAGGCTACCTGCCCGCCCGGTTTCCCGGCCTGCTGCTCCGATTTCCAGAAAAACGCCCCGCCTAATGCTACCAGGAGCGTCACCATAGCGGCTACCGAAAGCCAGTTTCGCCACGCAAGCCGCTGCCCGGGCTCCTCCGTCGCGGCCTGAGTAGTGTGCAATATCCGCTGCACCTGGTCTTCGAGCTGCTGATCGGTGACGATCGCCGAATGCTCCTGCCAGGTGAGAATGAGCTCCCTGGCTTGCTGCATAATCACTTTTTTATCCGGATAGAGGCGTACGATTTCCTCCCAAAGATCCGCCGTCGCGTCCGCCGTACCGCTTACCCAGCTGCGGAAACTATCATCTTGCAGGAAGTCTTCAAGATCGTAATCTTTATAATATTTCATATTAAAACACCATTTGGTGCGCTTACTGGGAGGATAATCGGCAAATGCCTGAATCATCATCGAAAAAGTGAAAATATTTTTCGATGACAACTAAAATATTTTACAAGTGCTTAAAAATCAATACAATAAAGCAAACAAGAACGACGGCAGGATCGTCTGCCATTTGGCGCGGAACAGCCTTAATGCCTGTGAAAGCAGGTTCGCAACGGCCGGCCGGGAGATTTCCAGCACCTCGGCAATCTGTTCGTGGGAGAGGTCTTCGAAAAATTTCAAATGAATGATTTCGCGCTGGCGCGGCGTGAGCGTATGCAGTACTGTGCCGATGCGCTGCTTGCGGCGCGCTTCGGATTCGGAAGAGATCAGCCGGGTTTCCGTATCTTCCTCCGCGTTCGCATTCTCGTGCCAGGTTTCGAAAGTCGTCAGCGCGTGCCGCCGCTCGATTTCTTTGAGCAGGCGGTTGCGCAAGCTCTTAATAAGGTACGGCCTGATCCGATCGGTATCGGCCAGGAAGCGCCGGCGGTCCCAAAGCGAGGCGAAAAGGTCGTGGATGCAGTCGTTCAGCGCGTCGCGGTCGTGGATGAAGCGCGAGCCATACTCGAACAACGCACGGAATTCCCCGCGGATCATGTCCTCAAAAGCGGCCGGGTCGCCGTGTTTGAATCTTTTCCAACGTTCCAGGTCCTGTTCCATCCGTGTACGAATGTGTGCTGCGATTGATCGAATTTCTTTATTAAGTAAAACTTTACCCGGAATTACTGCAAAAAAGAGAAATCCTCCCAAGCCATCGACGCCTGAGAGGATTTCAAATAATGCCGGATGTTATTTACCTGACAATAACCAGTTTTTGCCCCGAACGGCTGGCCGTCTTGTCGCCGGTCGTCAGCAGGTAGGTCCCATTTTCAAGACTTTCCACACCGATCTTGCCGTTGTACACCTTCGTTTTTAATTTCAATACCCCATTCACATCATAAACCCGTGCTTCTTCGCCCTCCTGAGCGGGCACATGCACGAAACTATCCGCCGGGTTCGGGTAAATTTTGAAGTCGCCCGCCCGGAACGAGACGTGGCGCATCGCGCTCCATGCATAGGTACCGTCCGTATCAACGATTTTCAACCTGTAAAAATGATTGCCAGCCGCCACATCCTTGTGGAGGAACCCGTAATGCCGGGCAACTGCGCTGTTACCTGCCGAAGCCACCGTGCCGACGGGGGCCCAGTTACGGGCGTCGGTACTATGTAGTATTTCAAAATGGCTGCTCGCAGATTCTTCCGAGGTCGACCAGTCCAGCAACACGTCACGCTCGGCTACTTTCGCCGTAAACCCGACGAGCTTTACGGGAAAGGCCGCATTAGCCGTCACATTGAATGTGCCTGGCGTGCTGCTTTTTACTCCGGCGGCATCCTGCAATGAATAGGTAAACCCAACCGGATCGCCGGGGCCTCCCGCCCCTACCTGGCCGTAAAGCACGAGCTTTGCCGCATCGAAAGCGGCAATCTTAGCATTTGGAGACCCGGCAATGACCTCCTGGCCGTCATAATAAATTTTGGAATTCGGTTTAATGCTCTCGATCACGAAAGTTTTACCTGCATGACAGGTTCCGGGTGCAGCACAGTCTTCCGGATCGCTACCGGACAATGAGCCACCTGAAACATACCCCGTAAGCGAGGCGCTGCTCAGCGGAATACCCCGATACCCCGCAAGCCCGGGGCCGCCGGCAGGCGATGAGGACAATGCATCATTAGGAATCAGGAATGTTTTGCTGTCGGTAGCGGGCCGGCGGTTAATGGCAAAATTGATGTTCGTCAGTGGCGTAGCCAGGGTTACGTCTACGCCCTCGATGACCGCATTCGGGCTTCCGTCGCCAGTTTCTACCGTGCCTTCTCCCGCAGCCACCCATCCCTGCGGCAGCAATGCATTCCCGGCTGTCTGGGTGAAATAGGCATTGGCCGTGGTAAGCCTTAATGAGTAGGTACCATTATATACATTCGGCAACGAAAAATTACCCGATCCGTCCACTGCCGCGTAGCCCCACACTTTCCCGTTCGTACCCACGGCAATCACATTCAAGCCGCCGGCGTTCGTTCCGGCTCCCCCTATTACATTATCGGTCAAACCGTTAGCATCATTAAATACTTTACCGTTGATCATATTGGGTTTGGTCATCCAGACCCGGTGATCCTCGGTTTCACCCTCACCCAGGATGGCAATGCTGCGCTCGTCGGCGGGCGTCGCGGGATCGTCCGGGAGGGTAGCAGGGTCTGTGTACGAGATTCGCACGCGGGTGTAGGTTTGCCCGGCACCATAGGGAATAGCGGTAAGGTCCCAGGTAAAATTGAGGCTGGTTTGCGAGTTGTCGGCGGTAAGCGTATTCCAAGCATATTCCGACGAACTGAAAACGCCATCCTGGTTGAAGTCGATCCAGGCCATCACGTAGGCCGGCGTGGCCGGATCGGGCGATTTTTTGTACGCCGGAACTATGTAGGAAAATGTGGGCGCTATGTTGATCGGGAATTCCACGACCTCCTCCGCGTTCACCGGCCAGATGTTCTCGTCGTACCCGTTGTATTCATCTGCGAAGCCGCCGTAGGTGGGACCAAACGAATCGGCATCGGCACCATAAGCCCCTACACGCAGATTTTTGTAAAAAGTCTCAGGAACCGTACCCGGCTGAATGCGCGGGGTCCCGGGCGACGACTGGTTCCAGTTGAAATAGTTGGTAATCGTGGCTGTGCTTCCCACCGGGTCTCCCCCGGTAATCGCAAACGGCTGCTTGTTAATGGCCATCCCATAGGTCGGGTCGCCGTCGCCGGTATCGTAATAAACCATAAATCCAATGGCTATCGAAGAGCCGGTCGCGCAATTCATTTCTACATTGGCCTGCAAGGGCGCAGCGGCGGAGGCTTCATTTTTGATGGTGTGGAAAACAGCGGAATTGTAGCCGCCCACATGGGCCCGGACGGTCTTGTTGGCGTCTGTAAACTCGGCAGCCGCCAGGTTGGAGGATTTAGCCACCTGCCAGTCGGTTTGTGCCGCGAGCTTCCACGCGGAGCCGTTGGTCGTCACTTGCGTATAATCGTTAATTGCCCCCGCAACTTCGTTACCATCCTCATTCTGTGCAAAGAACATGCTCAGGTCCATTGCCTGCCCGTGCAGCACCGCCCGGGCAGTGACCTTAAAATTGACTTTGAGCCCGGTGCCTGCACCGGCGAAATTGGGGGTGAGCGCGATGGGCGGCTTCTCCCCCAGCATGGGGTGGTAAGCATATAATGTTTGCGTGCCGTCAGTAGCCTTCGTGCCCGGCGTATAGCCTATTAGTTTCGTACTGGCCAGCGTGCCGGGTGCTTGCACGGTCCCGGAAAAAGCGATCTCGTCCAGCACCACCGTCACGACCATATCGCCAAAATTCACGGTGCGCGTAATGCTCTGCCCTGCCACGAGGCCGTTGGCCGGCAAAATATCGTCCCAGGTAAGCCACGCCAACGTCGGCCTGAATACCCCTGTGCCGTACTGCGGCCAGGTTGCCTGCGAAAATGCCAAATGTGCCGGCAGCGCCTGGTGCAGCAGCAACGTGGCAATCAAAATCCTTTTAAGATAAAACCCCCTCATAGCTTGTGTATATTATCGTGTCAAACAGCCCACAAATTACCGACTTTCTGCTGGCAAAATGCGTTTAAGTAACCGATATTTTATCAACAGGCACCTGTGAGTTATTCTCCGAGAAATGTCTTGATCCAATTGCGATTGCGAGGTAGCTGCCTTACGGTTTGCGGTAGCCTTTCGAAGCGTCGTCGATCACCAGTACCCAGTCGTGCCCGTAGCCGGAGGTCGGCGGTATGAATTTGTTCACGGCATGGTTATCGAACTTGCCTGCGTCGCGGACTTTGCCGGTGCGCGGGTCATACCAGAACGCTTCGAGCTGCGTCCCGGAAATTTTGCCGGGATTCACCGAGAATGCTTTCCCGGCGGCCGTATATACAAAGAGGTAATCCTTCCCGCGCGTCGCCTGCACACGCTCCGGAGCGGACAATGCATGCTCGACGATGATCGATTGATCGGGCACGCGATCGGTAATCGGGCGGGATTCGATGAGCTTGCGGACATACTGCATTTCCAGTGCGCCCGGCAGGTCGAGCGCCTGCTGCCAGTACACGTGCGGGCCGTTCACGGCTTCGCGGTTGGGCGAGTACATCTGCCAGATGTCGTGGCACCCGTAAGTGTGCCCGAACGCGCCTGCGAACAGGTCGAGGTACGCCGATTTACGGACGTCGTAGGCGCTGGACGTGCCGTTTTCCTTTACATTAAAACAAATCGGGTGATCTTCATAAACCGGTTCCGCGTCGAGTACGGGCTTCACCAGCGTGCGGTTGTACGAGCGCTGGATGTTGTCGTAAACAGGCGTATCGCGGCAATGACCAGTCTGGAACATGTTGAAATCGAACCACTCGTCGTCGTGGAACCACTCGCTGGCCCCTTCCTTGTTGGGCTGCGGATGGTAGGTCATCAGCACCTGGTCCTGGCCCCCGGCCCCTTCTGCAATGCCGGCGGCCATGGCACGCCATATTTCCACGTCGCGACTATCCTTACGGGGCTGACGGTCACCGCCGAGTACCCAAATGAGGTTCTTTTTAGACTTATAGCGCGTTCCCAGCCATTTGCCGTACACTTTTGCATTGTTTTCGTTAAATACCTCCGGCCCCTTTCCCCAGGTACTTTTAAACACCTTGTCGCCCCAGGTCGGCAGGAAGGCGATGGTGAGCCCGTAATCCGCGGCTTTGTCGATAACATAGTCCACGTGTTTGAAATAGGCCTCATTCGGCTGCGTCGGGTCATTCTTGATGAGCGGCTTTTCGCCGTAGGAATTCGGTACTTCGAGCCCGTCGAACTCTGCCAGTGCTACGGCCTGGATGACGGTAAATCCCTGCCCGGCGCGTTTCTGCAGGTAATAGTCGGCGTCGGCGCGGTCGAGGCGGTGGAACAGCTCCCAGGCTGTATCTCCGAGCCAGAAAAATGGCTTGCCTTCTTTGAGTAGATAGCGTTTGTTTCCGCTTACTGTGTATGATTGCGCGTGACTGGTGAGCGCGGGCACGCATAGCAACATGAAAATCAGGCATTTGAAGGGCTTCATCGGAATGGCGGGCTATCGGTTGAACGGAATGCTATCATTGTCTGGCAGGAAAAGGCAGCCGTGTTGATTTCTTAACTGTCCATAGTCAATTTTCACCATGGCGGCCGCCTGTCGAATTTTCATGACAAAGACCCGTTGCGCTTCTTCAAATTGTACCTTTTGAATGTATTATTCCGGGAAATAATTTCAAATAGCCGATCAATAAGTATAATTATCTATAAATCAGCATTTTAATACGAAATATCACCGAAAGGACTATCTCTATACGTAGAATAAATTTTACCGTTAAGTAATTAAATTCCTTGAAATGGTGATATATCATTAATATTGAAGTACTAATTTTACATAACCTAAACCAAACGTACCTCCACTATGATCATTATTTCTACGTCCCCTGCTTTTGTCGTTTCTACCCACCGGATATCATCCTGATCCGGGCAACAAAGGCCCTTTCAACACCGCCCGTTGGGCTACTTCCCGGGAACACTTCATCGATCTCTTCTGCCAGGCGCCGGCAGCCCGTTCTTAATATTTTACATTATCCATCAATTAACCCATTTCATTATGGCTGAACCATTTCTATCTGAAATCCGGATGGTGAGTTTCAATTTCCCACCGAAGGGCTGGGCACTTGCCAATGGACAACTCCTCCCTATCAACCAGAACCAGGCACTGTTCTCCTTGCTCGGGACTGTCTACGGCGGCAACGGGCAAACCAACTTCGCATTGCCGGATTTCCGCGGCAGGACACCCATTCACATGGGAAGCGGCCACACGCTCGGTGAAAGGGGCGGCCAGGAGGCCCACACCGTTACGATGCAGGAAATGCCGCAGCACAACCACTTTGTGCGGGCCGTCGACTCCGGCGCTTCTTCGCTGAACGACCCGACGACGGCATACCTGGCCAATACGCAGCCCAACAACTTCTATTCGACCGTTCCGGGCACGCAATCCGCACTCCACCCGGCAACCATTTCCAATGTGGGGGGCAGCCAGGCGCACAACAACCTGCAACCTTTCCTGGTGATCAATTTTATCATTGCACTGCAGGGTATCTATCCAAGCCAGAACTAGTGTCAGGCCAGTTTTATCCATTTAATCTAAACCAAACCCCAAAATAATATGGCAACGCCTTATGTGGGAGAAATAAGACTTTTTGCAGGCACATTCGCACCCGCTGGGTGGATGCTCTGCCAGGGCCAGACGCTTCCGATTTCTGAAAACGAGGTCCTTTTTCAATTGATCGGAACAACTTACGGCGGCGACGGCCAGGAAACGTTCCGGCTACCGGATATGCAAGGCCGTTTGCCTGTGCATATGGGATCGCTATCGGGCGGCAGCACCTACCAGATCGGCGAATCGGGCGGAAGCGAAGAGGTAACGCTGACACTCCAGCAGATCCCGAACCACAACCACGCCTTCCTCGCAGCAACAACCGGTGCCGACGTGGCGTCCCCGAGAGATGCCGTACTGGGTATTTCGACAACGACGAACGGCTACATAGCCAGCATCCCGAGCCAGCCGATGGCAGCTGACATCGCGCCGTTCGGAGGCAGCCAGCCGCACACCAACGTGCAGCCCTTCCTTTGCGTGAACTTTATCATTTCGTTGTTCGGGGTATTCCCATCGCAAGGCTAGGCCCAGGCCACCCGGTAATTGTAGAACCTCAAAATCATCCATCAAAATGGCAGATCAATTCGTAGCAGAAATAAGAATATTCCCCTTCAATTTCCCGCCAAAAGGCTGGGCATTTTGTAACGGGCAACTCTTGCCTATCTCCCAAAATACCGCATTGTTTTCATTGCTCGGGACCTATTATGGTGGCGACGGCAAATCGACATTTGCATTACCAGACATGCAGGGTAATTCCCCCATGCAGCAGGGCCAGGGCCCGGGACTTTCGGAGCGCTTCCTCGGGGAAATGTCCGGCACGCAAAGCGTGACATTGCTGGCCAGCGAAATTCCCAGCCATACGCACACGATGAGTGCTGCCCCGGAAGCTGCGGAAATCAAAACACCGACCAACAGCGCGCTCGGGTTTTCCACGCAGGGAAATATCTACGCGACCTCGCAGCCCAATGTGCAGATGAACTTCCAGGCGGTGTCGCTGGTAGGCGGAACCCTTCCCCATAACAACATGGCGCCATATATTACCGTGAACTTCTGCATCGCGCTCCAGGGTATCTTCCCGCAGAGGCCTTAGCAGGACCCGACCGGCATTGTTTATGTTTTTCTGATGATCAATACAAGATGAAGCTTACGAATACCACCCTTGCACTGAGACCCATTACGCCGAAAGATTTACCGTTTCTCAGCGGAGTATATGCCAGTACGAGGGAAGCAGAAATGGAGCGGGTGCCGTTCTGGACTGATCTCATGAAAAAGGAATTTCTCAGGAGCCAGTTCGAGGCACAGCACGAGTATTATCAGAAAAACTATACCGGTGCCGAGTTTTGGGTAATCGAATTTGAAAAGAAAAGTGTCGGGAGGCTCTACCTCCACGAGAATTTTCAAGGTAAGGGTATGCGGATCATTGACATCAGTATCCTGCCCCAGTACCGGAACCGCGGATTCGGCCAGGCTATTTTTAAAGATCTCATGGACCGGGCGGCGCATCTCGAAAGGCCGCTTACCATTCATGTGGAAGCCTTTAATCCCGCCAAGAATCTGTATACCCGCCTTGGATTTAAAAAAATCAGTGAAACCAATGGAGTTTATCATTTAATGGAATGGAGACATACGATTTAAGTCAGATCACCGCGGCGGAATTCCAGTCGCAGGCAGGCGAGCCGGTAGTAATCCATTTCGCACCAAATTTTTCTTTGCCGGCAGTGATCGGAACGGTAACTGAGCTCAATGGCTATACACCGCTCGAAAGGGCTTCCTTTTCAGTGGAGTTCCAGACTACCGGCGACCACCGGGTTGTCGCGCAGGGCATTTACCGGGTCGTTCGTGCCAACGGCCGGTATTTCGATCTTTTTCTAGTGCCGGTTGCCCAGGATCCGCTTGGGACTCGGTACGAAGCTGTTTTTTCTTGATCGGGACAAGCCCGGTTCCAAATATCCATCAATACATTCTCCCTATGATTCAAAACTTACGCTTCAAACTGAAACCATGAAAAATCTCTACTTCTACCTGGCAGGCATTGCCCTGCTGGCGTCGGGGGCCGAAATGGCCCGCGAGCTTTCCGGCGACACGCCGAACGCCCACGAATGGGTGGCGAAACCGACCAAAAACACCGGCACGAAATCGCAGGAAAAGGTGCCCTTTGCGAGGGCGCGCAAAAAAGCAGGCACCAAGGCCATGCTTGCCCCGAGTATCAGTGCCACTAATGCCTATGCCATCATCAGCGGCGGGGCCACCGCCGGCGGCGTGCTGGAATACACGGTGGTAATCAACAACACGGGCCCTGATCCGGCCACGGCCACCAGCTTCACCGAAACGATCGACGTGAACACGACTTTGGTAGGCGGCTCACTGGTAGCCAGCCCCATCGCGGTAAACGACAGCTATTCTACAATCGGTAACGTGGGGATCGACGTTCCTGCCGCCCAGGGTATCCTTTCCAACGACGTGAGCCCGGCAGGCACGGCACTCAGCGTCAATAGCGCCACGACCGTCACAACAACGGGCGGCGGTACGGCTACCATCACGGCTGCAACAGGTGCATTTACATACAATCCGGCAGCGGGTTACACAGGTAATGACACCTTCACCTATGAAGTGCAGAACGGCTCGGGCATGACCTCGACCGCCACCGTGACCATCGCCGTAGGAAGCGCTGTGAATGTGATCTGGTTCATCAATTCAGGAGCCGCTGCAGGCGGTGACGGAACGCTTGCCAGACCGTTTAACAGCATCGCGTCTTTCTCTTCGATCAACGACGGTAGCGGCTTGCATCCCAAAGACGGGCAATTTGTTTTCATTTACACCGGATCCTATACCGACGCGCTCACACTGCGTAACAACCAGAAAGTGATCGGCCAGGGGGCTACGGCTACTCTATTGAGCATTACGGGCCTTTCGGCGCCGAGCGGCAACAACTTATTGCCTGCCACCAATGGCACGCGGCCGACGCTTACGACCTCGGGTGGTACAGTAAATGCCATTAACCTGGGCGCCAACAACAACCTGCGGGGGTTCAATGTCGGAAACACATCCGGAACAAAAATCTCCGGTACCACTGCGGGTGCCCTGAATGTGTCGGAAGTGGGGCTTTCCGGGTCGGGCTCGTCGCTCAACCTGGGCGGCAAGACCCTCGACGCAAATTTCTCCGAAGTAACAAGTACTTCGGCCACGGGAAGCGTGAGCCCCATCAAGATTGCTACCAGTACGGGAAGCCTCACGATCGGCAGCGGCAGCATTACCGCGACGTCGGTACCGGCCATCGACATTAACAGCAGCATTGCGCTGAACGTCTCACTGACAGCCGTCTCCGCGAATGGAGGTGCCAGGGGTATCGCGATCGCCAATACGACCGGGACATTCAATGTCAACGGCAGCGGCACAACCGCGGGATCAGGCGGTACCATCCAGAATATTACCAACCGTGGTATCGAACTTCAGAATACTGCGGGCATCACCATTAAGAACATGAACCTGGTAAATGCCAACCAGAATGACGGGACAATCCCGTCCGGGTCAGGCAGCGACATGGCCAATGGGGCAGCCAACGCGGCGGTTTATGCCCTCAATACGAACGGCCTGACCCTGGACCGCGTGGTGATCAGCGGGACCGTAGCCCAGGAAGGTATCAACCTCCGGAATTCGAGCAATTTCAATTTCACCAATGGTTCAATCGGTGCTTCGGGAACGTCCGGCATTTCGACGGAGGGCTGTATTTTCGCGGTAAATACCGGCGGCAGCAACTCGATCGTCAATTCGACGTTGTCCGATCCGGGGGGCCGCGTTGCCTATTTTGCCAATTTCAGCACCAATATGACGTTGCTGACCGTCGACAACTCCGTTTTCCAGAATGCCAACGGCGCTGCCGGTCTGCAAGTGATAGGGTATGGCAATGCCAATATGAAGGTGAAGGTGCAGAACAATTCCAGGTTCTTCAATTGCCGGACCGCGGGCGTGGAAGTGTATGCCAACAACACGGCACAAATGACCGCCGAGATCAAGAACTCGGTAGTGGATCCCGGAAGTGGCGTCGGCAGAGGATTCGATGTTGCCGCATTCAATGATGGAGCTACCAGATTCAATATCGAAAGCAACAACGTGAAGCATAACAATGGCATCGGTATTAATGCGTTCGCAAACGCCAATGCAAATATCGAGGGAACGATCAAAAATAACACGACCAACAATTACGCGCTTGTTAATGGCATCTCGGGTATCGTTGCCTCCGTTGAAGGCGTTACGGCAGGCGAAAATGCACCGGAAGCCATCGTAAGTATCGAAGGCAACACGGTCCAGAACACGACGAACGGCCATGGTATCGTGGCCAGCGCGTTGAGTACGGGCGGTGCAAAAAGTCATTATGTGATCAGAAACAATAATATTCAGGTTACCGGCCCCATTGCCTGGTATGGTATCGACGTCAATACACCCGCACAAGGGGCTGCTCCGCTCAATACGGCCACCATTTGCGCATATGTAAGCGGCAATGCCGTCAACTTGTCCGTGCCTACCAACTTCGCTTACCGGGCCAGGGCAGGTAATGTGGGTAACGTCATTCAATCGCAAGGAACAGGCGCTTCTATCCCAACCGTCTGGGACAACAATGGCAACACACCGGCAGGCCGGGCATTTCCGAGCGGTAGCGGGTCGTTTACTTATGGCGCCACATGCCTTACACCTGGCTCACTTACTTTCCGTGAAGGACTAGTGGAAGTGTTGCCTGACGAAAAGATCACAGCGCCATCGGCTGCGCCGGTTGAGCAGAACGCGCCGGAAACAGCCGCCGTGCAACCGGAGGTAGCCGCAGCGCAGCCGGAGGTAGCCGCAGCGCAGCCGGAATCGGCGGCGGCAGCACCGGTGACCCTTCCAAGCAAACCTGCCGCTGATGAACCGGCGGAAACCACAGTCCCAAGCCCTGCCAGGACCGAAGCCGCACAGGCGGGTGAAACAGTGACGGTAAATGGTACCGGAAGCGGCTTTACGCTCCCTGCCGGCAAAAGCACGACCATTAAGTTCCGTGTCACCATCAATGCCAATATCCCGGCATCGGTTTGCCAGCTTTCAACCCAGGGAACGGTGAGCGGCAGCAATTTTGCCTCGGTACTGACCGACGATCCTAACACCGCAGGTACCAATAACCCGACCACCACGACTGTAACGTCGACACCGGTGATCACTTCCTGCCCGGGCAACCAGACATTCTCGCCCGATCCGGGAACGTGTACTTCCACCAAGACATTCGCGGCAACAGCCGATGCATGCCCGGCGGCGACGCTCACCTATCGCGTCAACGGCAACCCGATCACATTCCCGTACACATTCCCCGCGGGTGAAACCACGGTGGTCGTAACGGCATCGAACGGCATTGGCACTGCGCCTACCTGCTCATTCAACGTGACGGTAACCCCTACCCCGGCGCCGCCGATCACGGACGAGCCGGACGCTGTGACCATTTGCGCAGGCACCGGTACTTCGTTCACCGTAGCGAGTTCCCAGGCCGGCGTCACCTACCAATGGCAGAAAAAGCCATTCGGTGGTTCATTCGCGAACATTACGACCGGCACCAACCCGACCGCCGACGACGCGACGCTGGTATTGACCAACGTTCCGACTTCGGATAATCTTTCGGAATACCGTTGTATCATTACAAACCCTTGTAACAACAGCACTTCCGCCGCCGCCGTCCTGACCGTGAAGCAGATCACCGCTTCCACCCTCACCGGTACCACTGCCGTAAACCAGGGCACTACGCCTCCGGTAGTAACATTCGGTGCAACGGGCGGTACATTGCCTTACACATTTACCTACAAGGTTAATGGCGGCTCGAACCAGACCGTAGCAACGACCGGCGTAAACACCACTGCGACGGTCGCGCAGCCAACAGGCACCGTAGGCGTATTCACCTACGAACTGGTAACTGTAACCGACGCACAAAACTGCACGCTGACACCGTCGCCGGCACAAACCGCAACGGTAACCGTGTCTAACAACCTCACAGCTACCATCTCGGGCAGCACCAACGCCTGCCAGGGAGACGCGCAGCCGGCGGTTACGTTTACGGCAGTGAACGGTGTCGCGCCATTTACATTTACCTATAAAATCAACGGGGGCACCGACCTGACCGTGACAACGACGGGGGCAAACACCACCGCGACCGTGAACGTACCGACTTCTGTAACCGGAAACTTCGTGTACAGCCTGACCAATGTAAGCGGCGCAGGCGGCGCTTCGACCCCGATTTCAGGGCAAACGGCGACGGTGAATGTAGGTTTGAAACCGACGATTGCACTTTCAGGGCAGGAATATCAATGTACGAGTGACCTCAATACCTACACGGTATTCTTTACGGCCACGGACGGCGCGGTAATCACCACCGACAAGGGAACCGTTAGCGGCAATACCGTAATCGGCATTCCTAGCAAGGAAACGGCGACCATCATTGCGACACTGGGTGCCTGCTCGGATACGTTGCTGGCCTACAAGGATTGCTCGCTGCCGGTAACGCTCATTGATTTCACCGGTTCAAAAGTGGAAAAAACGGTTTCGCTGAAATGGCGGACTGCCGAGGAAACGAACAGCGACCGTTTCGAAATCCAGCGCAGTACGAATGCTAAAAACTGGTCGACGATCGGTACGCAGAAATCCAATGGCGAAAGCTACGCGGTGCTGAACTACTCTTTCATTGACAAGCAACCGGAGCAGGGCGACAACTTCTACCGCCTGAAAATGGTGGATGCGGACAGGACGTTTGCATACAGCACGATCATCAAGGTCTCCTTCGCAGAGCTGGCCCTGAAATCGGAATTCTATCCGAACCCGGTATCCGAGGTGCTGCACCTGAAAAGCACGGATTGGAGCCAGGTGAAATCGGTGGAAATGCATAACATGACCGGTACAGCCGTGTATAAATCAGGCAAAACCGTATCAAAAACGATCGATGTGAAAAACATTCCGGTGGGCATGTACATCCTGACGATCACGCACCAGAACGGTGAGGTGATCAACCGGAAAGTGCTTATCAACCGATAAATGCGACACCGATGAAATAGTAAAGTGTTGTTTAGGTTAAACAGTATCAGGCGGGGAGGTTCTCTCCGCCTGATTTTTTTTGCCCCAACCCCGAAAATCCCCAAGTTTTTACCCGGAAAATGTAAAAAACAGGCTAATTAAGCGCCGCATTAATGGTTTGTTAACCATTTCTTAATTAGCCCCGGATTACTTTGACCCCACGGTTCGGCCGACCGTTTTATCATCCATCCCATTCACAATTTAACTATGGCAAGATCCCGCACAGGCCCGTGCGGGGATAGAAAACTATGTGGTAAACCAGACTCCCAGCCGCCCCGACGAGGGCCGCGAAATTCAAGAACGAACAACGATTTAAACGAACAGGAACTTAACCCTACGGTATGAACAAACAACTTCTATCAAAACCCCCATGCAGGCCGCCATTCCGGACGATGTTCTGGCGCGTGTGCGTTGCATTATGCGTGACGCTGCTCGTACAGGCAGCCGCGTTCGCGCAAACGGCCGCCGATGAGACGCTCATCAGCGGTGAAGTCAAAGACGAAAAAAGCAGCGCCATCCCCGGCGCGAGCATTGTGTTACAAGGCACCGCCAAGGGTACCACCACGGATGTAAACGGTAAATTTTCCCTCGCGGTGCCGAAATCGGGCTCGGTGATCATCGTGAGCTTCCTGGGCTACAAGCGGCAGGAAATCGCGGTAGGCAACCGCACCAGTTTCGATGTGCAGTTACAGCCCAGCACCGACGAGTTGCAGGAGGTGGTCGTGGTGGGCTACGGTACACAGCGCAAGCAAACGCTGACGGGCGCGATCTCCAACATTGTGTCGGAGCAGATCAAAACGACGACGCACACCTCGCTCGCTCAAAGCTTGCAGGGAAAGGTGGCCGGCGTGCAGATCCGCCAGAATTCCGGCGAGCCCGGTTCGTTCAGCACCAGCATTAACATACGCGGCTTCGGCGAACCATTATACGTGGTCGACGGTGTGGCCCGTGACGGCGGTTATGAATTTCAAAAGATCAACCCGGACGATATCGAGAGCATTTCGGTGCTGAAAGATGCCTCCGCGGCGATATTCGGTATCCGCGCGGGCAACGGGGTGGTGATCGTGACGACGAAAAAAGGCAAGCAGGGCAAGCCGCAGTTCAGCTACAACATGGTATACGGCCGCCAAAGCCCTACCGACGTACCTAAAATGACGAGTGCGTTACAATGGGCCGAGATGCGGAACGATGCAGCGAAGAATCTGGGCGAAAACCCTGTGTTCACGCCGGAAGAAATCGCGAAGTTCCGCAGCGGCGCGCCGGGTTACCAGGGCACCGATTGGTATAAGGAAACTCTGAACAAATCTGCCAGCCAGCAGCAGCATTTCATCTCGGCGTCGGGCGGCGAAGGGGTAGTGAGCTATTTCACTTCATTTGGTTACCAGAAAGAAAACGGCCTGCTCAAAAGCGGCGACATGGGCTACCAGAAGTACACTTTCCGCTCTAATATCGGCATCGACCTCACCAAGAACCTCCGGGCGGACCTGATTCTCTCCGGGCTATTCGATAAACGGGACCAGCCGGGCGATAACTTTTTTAACATCTATAAAGGAACCCGCATTGCATTGCCTACCGAGCGCCCATACGCCAACGACAACCCGCGTTACCCCGCATTGCTGAGCGGCGGCTACAATCCCGTGGCCTTGGCCGACAGGGAACTGACGGGCTATTCGCAGGAGGCAAACAAGTTCTTCCAATCGACTTTCGCATTGACCTACACCGTACCTTTCGTGCCGGGACTGCGCATTAAGGGGCTGGTGGCATACGACAGCAACAACTACCGCGCGAAATCCGTGTCGAAAGCGTATAACCTCTATACCTACGACGCGGCAACGGACAAATACACGCCGCACGCGCAGCGCAACCCGTCGCGGATCGGCAACAATTTTACCGACAACAACCGCATTACTTTCCAGGGGCAGTTGCTGTACAACACGGTGATCGCGAAAAACCACAACCTCGGCGCAACGCTCGTGTACGAGCAGCAGGAATCCCATAACCGCTGGGCGGGGCTGGGCCGCGAATATGCATTCTTCACGAACGACCAGATCGACCAGGCGGGGCTGAACAACCAGACCACGAGCGGTTCAGAGTCGGAATATGCGAGCCAATCGTACGTAGGCCGTTTGAATTATGATTACAAAGAGAAATACCTGCTTGAAGTGGCGGCGCGCTACGACGGTTCCTACCGCTACCATCCCGACCGCCGCTGGGGCTTGTTCCCGGTCGTATCGGCAGGCTGGCGCGTTTCGGAAGAGGGTTTCATGAAACAGATCCCCTTCATTTCAATGCTGAAACTGCGCGGTTCGTACGGGCTCGTGGGTGCGGATGCGGGTGCGCCGTTCCAGTATGTGCCCGGCTTCTCGCTTACGGGCGGCGGCGGGTATGAGTTTACCAACGGCAACTACACCACGGGCGCCGCCTCGCCGGCGATCGTGAACGAGAAGCTGACCTGGTTTAAATCGAATATCAAAGACGTGGGGATCGATGTCGGCCTTTGGGATAACAAAATCGACCTTACCTTCGACATCTACCAGCGCGACCGCAAAGGGCTGCTCGCGCGCCGGAACGTATCGCTGCCGAACACCTTCGGCGGTACGTTGCCCGAGGAAAACCTGAACAGCGACCGCGTGCGCGGTATCGAGTTCTCGGCAGGCTACAATGGCCAGATCCGCGATTTCAAATACGGCATTTCGGGCAATTTCAACTTCGCCCGCACGCAAAACCGCTATGTTGAACGCGGCGAGTTCCTGAGCAGCATGGACAAATGGCGCGGCGGAGCTACCAACCGGTGGAACGACGTGGTATGGGCTTACCAGCTCGAAGGCCAGTTCCAGAGCAAGGACGAGGTTATTTACGCCCCCATCCAGAACGGCGACCTCGGCAACACCCGCGAGCTGCCCGGGGATTTTAAATACAAAGACGTGGACGGCAACGGTGTGATAGACGGCAACGATGCGATACCGCTGTTCTTCGGAGGCGATCCTAAAATGTATTATGGCGTGACGCTGAACGCATCGTGGAAAGGTTTCGATTTCACGGCATTGTTCCAGGGTTCGGGCAAATACAGCGTGCGCTTCCGAGAGGTGTATGCCGAAGTATTCGCGTTCCGCGGCAACACGCCGGAGTATTTCTATGACAGATGGCACCAGTCCGAAGACGGACAGTGGATTCCCGGCGAATGGCCTGCCTCGCGCTTCAATTACAATGTGGGCGCCATGTACGCCGAGAGCGGCGCATGGCGGAAAGATGCTTCCTACCTGCGTTTCAAAAGCGCACAGCTGGGCTACACGTTTAACCTGCCGTGGCTGAAAAAGATCGGTATCAACGACGTCCGGGTGTATGGCAACGCGCACAACATCTTCACCTGGGCCGATTCGTTCGTGAAACCGTTCGATCCGGAAAAAGTGGAAGGGCTTTTCGGGGCGGGACTTACCTACCCTGTTACGCGGAGCTACAACTTCGGT
Source organism: Dyadobacter beijingensis DSM 21582 (assembly GCF_000382205.1). Lineage (GTDB taxonomy): Bacteria > Bacteroidota > Bacteroidia > Cytophagales > Spirosomataceae > Dyadobacter > Dyadobacter beijingensis. The sequence continues at coordinate 641,222 of NZ_KB907788.1, read as the reverse complement.
ATCAATGTCAAATTTTAATATTAATTGATAATGAGATATTTAAAACATACCCTAACCCTGCTGGTCGTGCTGGTAGCGATGAGCTGCGGCAATGTGCTCGACAAGCAGCCGCTGGATAAGTTACAGGGTGAAAACCTCTTTTCGAACCCTGAGGGCGTGAAGCTGTACATGGCGAACCTGTATTACCAGCTGCCGATCGAGGACTTTACCTTCTTCCGCCAGGGCTTCAACTGGAACACCGGCGACCCGAACAACGGCGGCTTCGCCCCGGCCATGTCGACCGACGAGGCTGTGCATACCGAATTCGGTGATTTTATCGGAGATGGTGATTTTCAATGGTGGGACCAGGGTTACAAGCTGATCCGGGACGTGAATATCCTGATCGACATTATCCCTACCCTGGACGTTACCGACGACGAACGCAAAGCGCTGATCGGCGAAAGCGCATTCATTCGCGCATATGCCTATTTCGCGCTGGTGAAACGCTATGGCGGTGTGCCTTTGATCACTTCCGTACAGAAGTATGAGGGCGATGTGGAAGCATTGAAAGTGCCCCGCAGCACCGAGAAGGAAACCTGGGATTTTGTCATGAAAGAATGCGATACGGCTATCTCCAACCTCGGCGACTCGTGGCCGGGAGGCGAACGCCGTGCGACCAAATGGGTAGCCTATGCCTTGAAATCCCGCGCCGCATTGCATGCCGCGTCTCTCGCCAAATACAGCGACCGCGCCCCTATTTCAGGCACCGCGGTAGATCAGAAGCTGGTGGGCCTGGACAAAGCGGCGGCGGCAGAGTACTACAAAGCGGCCATCGATGCTTCGGAAGCGATCATCAATTCAGGCAAATTCAGCTTGTTCAAACCCTCGCCCGCCACGCCCGACGAAGCGGCAAACAACTACCGGCTGCTTTTCGAAGATCCCAACAACGCGCCGGAAGAAGTGATTTTTATCAAAGGTTACGCGAGACCGGGCTCGGGCACAGGCCACAACTACGGCATCTGGTTCCAGCCTAACCAGACCGCCAACGGCTGGCCGCACCCGGGCCGCATGAACCCGACGCTGGAACTGATGGACATTTACGAAAGCTACGACAAGCCCGGTGAAAGCGCTCCGATTGCCACATCCGCCGCCGCCAACGACCTTACGGATTATACCGGTTTCAATGCGTCGAAACAATACAAAAGGTTCGATACCGAAAACGATATTTTCAAAGGTCGCGACGCGCGCATGTGGGCGACGATGATCCTGCCCGGAACGAGCTGGAAAGGCCAGAAAATCGTAATCCAGGCCGGATTTATCAAGCCCGACGGTGCGGCGCAGATCATGGGCGGCGACCCGTTCACCCACAACGGCACGACGTACTATACCTACGGCGCGTCCGACCGTACCAAATACTCGGGCTTCGATACCTGGGGCGGCAACAATACCCGTACGGGCGTGAGTTTCAAGAAGTTTTTAAATGAAGGACTCAACATCGCCCCGGGCTGGAACCAATGCGTGACCGACTTTGCGGATTTCCGCTATGCCGAAATCCTGCTCAACTACGCCGAGGCCATCGCCGAAAGCGGCACGGGCGACAAAGTGAAAGGTGCGAAAGCATTGAACGACATCCGCCGACGGGCCGGTCACAAAACCGAGATCCCATTGACAATCAACAATGTGATCCGCGAACGACGCGTGGAGCTGGCATTCGAAAACAAGCGTTTCTGGGACCTCATCCGCCGCCGCGAATACCATACGCTGTTCAACAACACGATGCGCCACGCATTGCTGCCGATCCTCGACCTGCGCGCGACGCCCGCGAAATACATTTTCGTGCGCATCAATGTGCCAAGAAGCAACCCGTCGACATTCGACTACCGCCAATACTACCGCTACATCCCCGGTATCGGGGCGAATGGCCTGGTCCAGAATCCGCAGTATTAACAGGCTGTATGCTTTAAGCAATAGGCTATATGCTCACGCTCGTGTGCGAAAAAAGCTTAAAGCTTACAGCATACAGCTTAAAGCAAAAACCCCATTTAAACAATGAAACAAATACTAACCTATATTCCCGCCCTGCTGCTGCTTTTCGGCGCAGGCGCATGCAGCGTCGACAATTACCCGGCGCCCGATTCACAACTCTACGGTACTTTTCTGGATGCCGAAACCAATGAGCCCGTGGAGCAGGACATCATCCGCGGCAGCACGATCGAATTCATCGAGCACGGGTATGCTTCGCAAACCAAGCAGACGATGATCGTCAAAAACGATGGGAGTTACCGCAACAACCTCATCTTCGCGAACACGTACACGATCACGCCCGTACGCGGGAATTTTGTACCGATGACCGCGCAGGAAGTAACGATCAAAGGGGAAACGAAACTGGATTTCAAAGTCCAGCCCTACATTCGCGTGAAGGAAGCGAGCATTGAAAAAGTGGGCACCAAAGTCGTAGCGAAATTCAAATTGCAGCAAACCGTGATCAATAATGTGCGCAAAATCGGCCTTTACGTGCACCCGGAGCCGTCCGTGGGCGAACCCGTACGCGTGGCGCTGGCCGAACAGGAGATCAATGGCAAAATCGACCCGAACAAGGTGTACCAGGTGGAAATCGACCTGCCGTCGAACAGTAACGTCCTGAAAAGCGGCAATCAGTATTTTTTCCGCGCCGGGGCCATCATAGACGCCCCGGAATCGAAGTTTAATTATGCCAAAGCGGTGCGGTTGGCATTGTAAGTGAACGGCCGTAGGCTTCAGGCTATAAGCTATATGCCTACGGTCTTGAATATTAAACCAAACTCAATTAAACAAAAAGCTTACAGCTTACAGCCTAGTGCTTACAGCCCCACGCTTACAGCCCCCAATGAAATTATTCAAACTCCTGTTCTGCCTCTCGATCATCTCAATCGGCTGCAAAGGCGGCGGCGATGCTCCCAAAACCGAAGACCCGAAACCGGTTGAAGAAGTCAAATACGACGAATCACATTCTCTGTTCAAAAGCTATAAAGGCCTGGTCATGGCGGGTTACCAGGGCTGGTTCACTGCCGAAGGCGATGGCGCCGGACGCGGCTGGCACCACTACCAGAAATCCGGCAAGTTTGAACCTGGCTTCGCATCGATCGATTTCTGGCCGGACGTGACCGAATACGCCAACACTTACAAGACCACATTCAAATACGCCAACGGCGAAGCCGCGAAAGTGTACAGCCCCTACGATGAACAAAGTGTGGACCTGCATTTTAAATGGATGAAAGAACACGGCATCGACGGGGTATATATGCAGCGGTTCGTAGTAGAGGTCAAAGGCGAAAGCGGCAAACGCCATTTCAACAAAGTGCTGGCCAACGCATTGAAAGCTGCCAAAAAGTACGGCCGGGCGATCAGCATCATGTACGACCTCAGCGGCTCGACGTCCGCGGATATGGACTTCATTGCCAAAGACTGGGAAGAGCTGCAACAGCTGTTCAGGCTTTTCGATGGCCAGGAAAACCCGACTTACCTACGGCACAACGGCCGCCCGTTACTCGCCATCTGGGGCATTGGCTTCAACGACGGCCGCAAATACACCATCGCCGACATTCAGAAACTTGTTGAAAAGGTAAAAGGCCCGACCAAGAAGGCGTCCATATTACTCGGCGTGCCCTATTACTGGCGCGAACTCGGCCGTGATACGGAAAACTCGCCCCTGCTGCACACGGTCATCAAGCAGGCCGACATTATCATGCCCTGGGCGGTAGGCAGGTATAATGCCGCTACCTATACCAACGTCGCCGGCCCGAACCTTCCTGCGGACATCGCCTGGTGCAAAACGAACAAGATCGATTATGCGCCGCTGGTATTCCCGGGTTTCAGCTGGGGTAACCTCAAAAACGACCATTCGCTCTACAACCAGATCCCCCGCAACAAAGGCGAGTTCTTGTGGCAGCAAATCGCCGGCGCCAAGATGTCCGGCGCCGAAGCCCTCTACGTAGCCATGTTCGACGAGGTCGACGAAGGCACGGCCATCTTCAAAACCGTCAAAGAAGGCCAAACCCCGCTAAATGGCGACGGCCGGTTCGTAGGGATCGAAGCAGATCTGCCTTCGGACTACTACCTGTGGCTGGTGGGCCAAGGCGCGAACTGGTTTCATGGAAATGGTGAATACAGCATCGCGAAACCGGCTCGTAAGTAGTTGATAGCGGAAAAACGCAAAGCCGCATTTTTCCCCATTTTTCACTATGTTTAAACAAAATAGAACCCAAAAGTCTGTTTGTTAAAACATATTATATGAAAATTACATTTTCTCTGATCATTTCTTTCTTCGTTGCGTCATTTCACGCGTTTTCCTTTGCCGGGGAAGACAAAAATTTGAAAGCACTTCCCCGCATTGCGATCGCCGGCCTGGGTATCGAGTCGAGCACGTTCTCGCCTGCCCGGACGGAAGAACCGGCTTTCAAGGCCAAATACGGCGAACAGATCTTTACCTCCTACCCCTTCATGGCCGCGGATTCCAGTTTGCGGAAGCGCGCGGAATGGCTGCCGGCACTCGTAGGAAAGTCGCTGCCGGGCGGGATGGTAACACGTGCGGCATATGAATCGCTGGTGAAGCAGACGCTGGAATTACTGAAAACGAATGGCCCGTACGACGGCTTGTACTTCGATATTCACGGCGCGATGAGCGTTGAGGGGCTGGATGACCCCGAAGGCGACCTGATTACCCGCATTCGCGAGGTGATCGGCAAAAAAGTGCTCATTTCGACCTGTATGGATTTGCACGGCAATGTGTCGTGGCGCCTCGCGCACCATACCGACCTCATTACCTGCTACCGGATGGCGCCCCACGAGGACGCTATGCAATCCAAGCGCCGGGCCGTTGCCAATCTCCTATCGCGTCTCGAAAGCGGGAAGGGTAAACCCGCGTACAAGGCGTGGATTCCAGTTCCCGTCTTGCTTCCCGGCGAAAAAACGAGTACCCGCATTGAGCCTGGAAAATCGCTTTACGCGAAGGTAGCACCTGCTTCCGTGCAGCCGGGTGTGATTGATGCCGCCATGTGGGTGGGTTACGCGTGGGCGGACGAGCCTCGTAACCACGCCGTCGTGATGGTTACGGGCGACGATAAGGCCAAAGTGACCGAAAGCGCCGAAATGCTTGCCAAAAGCTTCTGGGATGTGCGCAAGGAATTCGCATTCGTAGCGCCTACCGACGATCTCAAAGGGGCATTGAACAAAGCGCTCGCCAGCAACAAACATCCGTTTTTTATCAGTGATTCGGGCGATAACCCTACTGCGGGCGGTGCAGGCGACGTTACCTGGACGATCACCGAAATCCTGAAACGCCCTGAATTCCAGCCCGAAAATGGCCCTTCGCTCATTTATGCATCCATTCCAGGCCCCGAACTCGTGGAGGCTGCCGTGAAAGCGGGTGTTGGCGGTAAAATTGATGCCTATGCCGGCGCGAAAGTCGATGCGCGATTTGCGCCGCCGGTGCATTTGGTGGGAACGGTGGAAGCGATCCATCACGGTGATGTGAATGCGGAAACGGAAGTGGTAGTCAAAGTGGGCAGCGTGCGCGTGATTGTGACGAAAAAACGGAAGCCTTACCACAAAGAAGCGGACTTCACCAGATTGGGCCTCAAACCCCGCGAATCGGATATCGTGGTGGTGAAAATCGGGTACCTCGAACCGGAACTGTACAACATGCGCGCCGACTGGATTTTGTCCCTCACGCCGGGCGGCGTGGATCAGGATTTGGAGCGGTTGCCGTACAAACGCATCAAACGCCCCATGTTTCCACTCGACAAGGATATGAAAGATCCCGATTTGAAGGCAAAACTGGTGCCGTCGTCAGACTCGCTTTAAGGTTATTTGAAATACAAAGCCGGCTGTCCATTTACACGAACGGCCGGCTTTTTTATGAATACATTTATCGGCTATCAAGCGCAAATGCGACGGCGGCATCGGAATGGATACGCGTTGTATCAAACACGGGTACCGGCACGTCGTCCTGATTGAGCACCACCGGAATTTCGGTGCAGCCCAGGATGATCCCCTCTGCGCCCTGCGCGATCAGTTCATCGATGATCGCGAGATAGCCCTTTTTAGTCTCGTCCCTGATAATGCCCTTTCCCAGTTCGTCCCGCAGGGTGTTTTGTATGAAATCACGGGCTTCCTGCTCAGCGGGAATAATCGGTTCAATGCCCAGGCTTACCAGTTTATCTTTATAAAAATCCATTTCCATCGTAAACTTCGTTCCAAGCAGCCCCACTTTCCGAAGCCCCGCCTGCCGGATAGCCGCGGCGGTTGCGGTGACAATATGGATTATCGGAAGGCTAATTTCAGCTTCCAGTCGGTCGGCAACGGCGTGAGCCGTATTGGCGCAAAGCACAATGGCTTCGGCTCCCGCTTTTTCGAGATTCCGGCAGGCATCCAACAGAATGCGAAAGGTGTCGTCCCATTTACCGGCCGTGTTATTACTTACAAACGCATTGAAATTCACCGAATAGATCATGCATTCGGCATAGTTTAACCCACCTAACTTTGCATTGATACCCTCGTTGATAAAACGATAATAATCGACGGTCGAGACCCAGCTCATACCGCCTACGAGACCTAACTTCTTCATTTTTGTACTGGTGTAGTTAAAAAAACTCAGGCATTATCACGGCCCGAAACGCTGCCTGTCACCCAGAGCAGGAATAATGCATTGAAAATCAGTGTGAGAGGAATAACCGATAGGTTCTTAAAAAACAATATGATCACCCATTCCGAAGACTGTTCGGCGATGATGTTGTTTATTTTGAGTTTGTAATAGAGGCAGGTCTGGTAGGCCGTGTAGTCGATCAGCAGGTTGATCACCCAGGCGATCAGCAGGTAAATCACAAAACTTGCGAGCAACGACCGCCATTCGGACCTCAGGCGGACGACCGCTTTTTGCCAGTTTTCCTTCCAGGCTTTGCCGCTGGTGAGCATCAGTTTTATCCTAAAAAAACCTTTTTTCAAATGCGTGAGGCCCAATGCATATACGAAAAGTAAAATCCGGGCCGATTCGATCACCACTTCCATGACTACGTGCAGTGTGGGAGAAATCGACCCAAATGCGCCGAGCTGTACTATCCGGCCGACGGCGGCAATGAGGCCAAGACCAAGTACGATGAGGTAATGGCTACGGAAAAACAGAAGCGTTTCGCGCAGCCACGCGACGTTTTGAATAGTTCTGATGTTTGCTTTCATGGCGTTTATAGTTTTTGGTAAATTAAAAAATCCGCTCTGAAAATGCACTTACTTGTGCGCCATTTTCAGAGCGGATAACCGATATTCAAACTGAATGTGCTGCCGCTAACCATCACAGCACTCGTCCCTTACCGGCTCGATTTCATCGCTTTCACCGTTTTCAGGTCGCTATCCTTTAACTTTTTATACTCCGGACTATCGCACGCATATAGCGCGATCTTCCCCTCCTGATCACTGTGCACGCCCCAGCCATACCGTTTGGTAAGCGGCGAGGCCCGCAGGCAAGCCTGACCTTTGGAAAAAAATTGTCTCCGTGCCTCTTCCAATTCGCTCTCGGTAAGGTCTTTCCGCTCCGCGAAAACCTGGAACAAGACGTCGTCAGAAGTGAATTTATAAGGATTTTTGCTGATCATTTCGAACTGCATGTTCGCGACGGTTTTGACATCGCCTTTCACCGGCGGTACTTCGCCCGCAGTCGCAGGACAATCGTCGGCGACCTCGATCAGCGTGTTTTCGTAATTGGTGGTATGGACTTTCATGACATGCTTTTTGCGTGCAAACTAGGGCTTTAATTGACAACAGTATGTCAGCAGACCCTGCATTTATCAAAAAAATCACACCGACTAAACAGCCATTTCCTCCGCTTCAAACCGCTTCGACCGCTTCATGTCACGGAATGCCCATTCGGCCATCGCATTGATCACCGATTCGAGTTCCCGGCCGCTTTCCGTCAATGTGTAAGTTACAAACGGCGGCACGACAGGCTTGGCCTCACGGATGAGCAAACCGTCGCTTTCCAACTGTTTCAAATGCTGGATGAGCATTTTTTCGGTGATGTGCGGCATCGCCTTCTTGATCTCGCTGTACCGCTTGCTGCCCGCCAGGAGATGGTAGAGAATGATCGGTTTCCAGTGCCCGCCGATCTTGTTCATCACATACGTAACGGGGCATTCCTGCATTACAATCTCCCGGTTCGCATTGTAAGTGGAGCTTTCTTTAATTTTAGTCATACATACTCTCGGGTAAGTACTTGTCAAAAAGTAAGTACAAATATAGCTTTGTCCCATCAAAAAACAATTCAAAAACGACATGAAATACATCATCACAGGTTCACTCGGTAATATCAGTCTGCCGGTCACCAAAAATCTCATTGCAGCCGGTCATTCAGTAACCGTTATCAGCAGCAACCCTTCCAAAAAAGCACCCATAGAAGACCTGGGCGCCGAAGCGGCCATCGGGTCGGTGCAGGACGAGGCCTTCCTAGAATCGGCATTTGCGGGCGGCGACGTCGCTTACCTGATGATCCCGAGCGATTTTTCACTGAACGATTATGCTGCATTCCAGCGCGAAGTGGCCGATAAATATGTGCAAGCCCTTCGATCGGCCGGGATTACGCGTATCGTGCTTCTGAGCAGCGTCGGCGCACATTTGCGCCAAGGCGCGGGACCGATCGACGCGCTGGGATATTTGGAGGAAAAACTGGCGGCCATTCCGGGTTTGCAGGTCAAAATCCTGCGTCCTTCCTATTTCTTCAACAACCTGTACAGCCAGATCGGCCTCATCCGGCAGGCAGGCATCGCGGGCAGCAACTTCGGCAGCACCGATGAAAAGCTAGTCCTGGTAGATACCGACGACATTGCGAAAGTAGCCACCGAACAACTGCTCGCCCCATTCACCGAGCCGCAGACGATCACCTACATCTCCAGCGACGAGCGTCACCCGTCCGAAATTGCGGCGGTATTAGGCGCGGCCATAGGCAAGGAAGGCCTGCCCTGGGTCCCCTTTTCCGATGAAGATTCCTACAACGGCATGCTCCAAGCCGGCCTGAACGAAAGCTTCGCCGGCCTCTACCGCGACATGGGCCAGGCGCTGCAAAACGGCACAATGCAGGAAGATTACTGGAAAAACCGTGGGGAAATCAAGGGCAGTTTTAAACTGGAAGATTTCGCGAAACGGTTCGCGGGGGCATATCAGGGGTAGTATTCAAAACCGGGCTGCGATCAGTATCCTCTTAAACGGATAAAAAACAGGCGCTTTCGGGAACTGCTGGCTCAGTAATGCGCGGTAGTCGTCCCGGAAGCGGCTGGTTAACGGTTCGGGCAGGCGTTCGAGGTAAGGGATCAGTGCCGTGCCGGAAACCCAGGTCAGCAATGCGTCCACATCGCTCAGCACCAGCGGGTATATCTTTTCAAAAACCTGCATGGATTTGCCGCCGTTTTCGAAGAGGATTTCGGCGTACCGGTTGATTTCAAGAACGGGCGATATGCGGTTCCAACCCTGGTACAAATTCGCGTATGGTTCTTGCGTGGCGAGTTCGTTGAGCAGACGGTTAGTAATGTTGTGTTGCTGAGCGGGCATTTGTACCAGCAGCTGGCCGCCGGGTTTTATTTTGGAAATGATTTGAGGAAACAGCGCTTCATGGTCCGTTACCCATTGGAGGGCCGCATTGGAAAACACGACATCCCATTGTTGAAGCTTTGTCAGTTGGTTTTCAATGGAGCTATTTTCAAAATTCAATGTACTCCCATTGCTTTGCTGCGAGCCCGCCAGCATTTCCGCCGACGAATCGACGCCGAGAACGTTTGCGCCGGGTAATGCTTCGGCCAGTATGGCCGTAAGTTCGCCTGTACCGCAGCCCAGATCGACCACTTCCAGCCCTGATTGCACATTCAGTAATGCGAGCAGGTCATAAAACGGCGCCGAGCGTTCTGTTTTGAATTGGTTATACGTTTTCGGGTTCCAGGCCATTCGACACCTATTTCAAATAAATTTAGCTTGTAAAGCTAACAACCGATGCTAGATTTACAAGCTAAATTCAATTCATAAAACGGTCACTTAAGCAATTCCTTCCCGCCGTTTCGCTTCCAGCTCGTTCGGCTCTTCCAATGCAAAAGAACCCGTTTTGATCTCGCCATCACGTACGTAGGTGGTGATGATAACGCCCGTGTTCGACACGGTATGCTTCGTCAGTTTGAGGTTGGATGGAATGGTACCGCCCGCGAAAAGCTTTTTGCCATGACCAATTACCAACGGAAAGATCCAGATATTCATTTCGTCGATCAGGTTATGGCGAAGGAGCGTCTGGATGAAATCGGCACTGCCATGCACCTGCAAATCGATGCCGTCGGCGGCTTTGAGGGCTTTGACCTGTGCCACGGTATCGCCGTTGAGCAGCACGGTATTTTGCCAGGTGGCGTCTTTCAACGTTTGGGTAGCCACGTATTTATTGCAGGCGTTAAACTGCTCTGCCGTCGGGTCGTTTTCCAGGAATGGCCAGTGTGCGGCGAAAATGTCGTAGGTTTTGCGGCCCAGCAGCAGGTCGTACGGCTGGCTCATCCCCTCGCCCATTACCTGGCCCATGACATCGTCCCAGTAGTGAAACGACCATCCGCCGAACTCGAAGCCGCCGGCGCGGTCTTCCTCGGGTCCGCCCGGCGCCTGGATAATGCCATCTAATGTCGCGAAGGTATTGGTGATGATCTTTCTCATGGTTTTCGAAAAGTTAATGGTCTGAATAGTTTTTGATTGTGTTGACACAAAATTAGATCAGCCGGCGCATTCGGAACGGGTGTCGAAACGCCTTTGAAAAGGGTCATTTGCGGCAATTTTTCGCTTGTTATCAGTAACTAACACGCCCCGCCGGTTTTACTAAACAATGTGATCACCAGTTACACCGCCCGCAATATGACCGCCGCAGAAAACGCCCGCCCGCATTTAAAACAATACCTGACCTTCCTGACATTTCTGACGTTCCTGACTGCACCCGCCACCGCCCAGAACACCGACGGCAACTTCGCCGAGGCGCAAATGGTGATGAAAAAGGCGAACGGCTTCCGGGGAATATGGTATATGAACCAGCCTTCGAATGATGAATATGTGTACAAATACAGCGGCGGGCTGGCTGTTTACCCGGCCAATCACCGACCTTTTGCTATCTATGCCCGGCAGGTGGATAAAACATTCTTTTGTTTCGGCGGGACGGACAGCACCAATTCCACATTAATGCACAATGTCTCGTACTTCGATCACCGGACGGGCAAGGTGGCGAACCCGCTCACGATACTGGACAAAAAGACCACCGACGCGCACGATAACCCGGTGATTTCCATCGATGATCGTGGTCATATCTGGATCTTTTCGACTTCTCACGGCATTTCGCGTCCATCGTACATTCATAAAAGCAAGAAGCCATTCGATATCAGCGCTTTTGAGCGTGTTCATGCCACCGAAACGGTGAATGGGGAAACCCGGCCGTTTGATAATTTCTCCTATTTCCAGGTTTATCACGTGAAGGGCAAAGGTTTCATCGCGCTTTTTACCAAATACAACAAATCCGGGCAGCGGGTGATCGGCTACAATACTACCCGCGACGGCGTGCGCTGGAACGAATGGAAAGTGCTCGCCCACATCGAGGAAGGACATTATCAGATCAGTACGGAACGGAACGGCAAGATCGGCGTCGCGTTCGACTACCATCCCAAAGGAAAGGGTCTTAACTACCGCACGAACCTGCATTACCTCGAAACGTCGGATTTTGGCAAAACCTGGCAGAATATAAATGGCGAAACGGCGCAGCTGCCATTAACAAGCCCCCAAAACGCCGCTACCGTACATGACTATGCGAGCGAAAAACGAAACTGCTACCTGCTCGACATCACGTTTGATCCGCAAACCAAACCCGCCATCCTAGTCATCGCCAGCAAGGGCTACGAAGCCGGTCCCGCGAACGGCCCCCGCGAATGGACGCTCTACCGGCCGGGGAAGCAGGGCTGGGAGCATCATGTGGTAACGACATCGGACAACAATTACGATATGGGCTCGGTATACCACATTTCCAAAGACAGCTGGCGGGTGGTGGGCCCGGCCGTGGATGGCCCGCAGGCTTACAATCCGGGTGGCGAAGTGGCCATGTGGCGCAGCGACGACGGCGGCAAACAGTGGGCCCTGGAAAGGCAGCTGACCCGCAACAGCCCGATGAACCACTCGTACGTGCGCAAGCCCCTACATGCGCAGGACGGATTTTACGCGATCTGGGCGGACGGGCATGGCAGGAAACCATCGGAATCGTTCATTTATTTTTCAAATACAAATGGCGACGTGTACAGGCTGCCCCGCCACGGTCATGCGGCAATGCTCACGCCCATACCCGTGAAATGAAAAATGCCGGCCCGGGGACCGACATTTTCTTATTTATACAGCGTGTTTGTGATTATTGTTGCTTCCGTTTTTTGACGCTATGGTCGACGATTGCGCCGGTACCGGCACCTACCCCGGCGCCGATAAGGCTACCGATCAATGCACCTTCACCACGTTTTTTGTTGACGATCGCACCGGTAATCGCGCCGGTCCCCGCCCCTACTACTGCGCCTTTGGCGGTATGGCTCCATTTCTTTTTAGCCGGGGCTGCGGCCGGTGCAGCTGTGTGAGAAACGGCCTGAGTGTGGCTTGTTGCCTCATTTCTCTCAATCTCTTCCCACTTTTCCTCTTTCTCGCGCTGGGCGTTCAGTGTGTTCATGGAATCTATGATCGCCTTTTTCTCCATGGCAATGCGCATGGAATCGATGGTTTTCTGTTGAGCTTTCAAAATTGCTTCCTGCTTGTCAGACTGCGTGTTACAAGCCGTCAAAACGGAGGCTGCGAGTAACATTGAAAGTATCGCTTTCATCTTTGGTGTTGGATGGTTATGCTTTTAAGTATTCCAAAACCGTACCAAAGCCCGCGTCGCCAGGCCCTCTTCCTTAAAAAACTATTTTGATCCGGCGAACCGGTTAATAAATGACAGTCGGATGCTTTTTAGGATAATGCTAACTTGTCGAAATACCTCGACCTTTAAACCACCACCTCCATGGAAGGCATTATCAGCGACGATCTCGACCGGCTCTCCCAGCGCCCCGGCGCCAACGGTCCCCGGCCTTTTTATACGAAAGGCACCAAAGTACAGATCGTCCGCGCCGAACGCGACGACCGCACGCTTTGGTACATTACGTCAGACGGCGCCAGGGTAATCGCCAACAAAGTGGAGCTGGACGGTTATTCGGGGCTATCGGCACAGGACCAGGCGCATTTCTTCATCTGCTACCGGGCGCAGCAGAATGGCATCCCGATCATCGAAATGGCCGATGCACCGAACAAGCTGTTTTTTGCGAACCTGCCTCCTTCACCCAATCTGACATTCCGGGTCAACGAGCTGCTTCCCGAAGTGTGGGCCACCGGCGTGACGCAGGTGGTGAGCCGACTGCCGGAATCGCGCAAGCATGTATTTGTATACATTCACGGATTCGACTGGGAGCCGGGATTGAAACTCGACCTCGTGCCGCAGTTCGTGCAAAGCTATTTCGCCCATCCCGACAACAGCGTAGCCAATGTGCTGTATTTCGGCTGGCCGTCGTACGGCTGGCGTAAGAAGGCCGACGACCGTTCGATCGGCTACGGGGAGCAATTCACGAGAAACGGCCTGTTTGAATACTTTGAAGTGCTTTCACGGAAACTGAAAGAAGCGGGCAAAACGCTGAACCTCGTCGTGCATTCATTCGGCCACCAGCTGCTGAACGGCATGGTGAACCCCGGCGAAGGGCATACCATCCCGACGGGCATTTTCGAAAACATCTTCCTGATGGCCCCGGATATCACGCACCTGGCCGTGCAGGAAGGCGGCGTGCAGCTTCGGAATATGCGCCGGAAGTTCAAGGGACCGCATTTCCACTACAATTACACCCCGCTGAAACAGCTCGCCAAAAACGTCCACATTTACTACGATCCGAGCGATTACCTGCTGTATGTGAGTTCCAAACAGTTTAACCTGAATGCCAATACCGCCCAATTCGACCCGCGCCCCGACGCCAACGGCCTCACGACCGACTTTCGCAACCTGGGCTCCTATGGCGACGAAATCTTCAAAAAAGATCCAAGCCTGAAACTCGAAAGCGGCTTCCACTTTTATAATGTGCTGGATATCATCAAGGAAAGCACCGGCCCCGACGCAGACCCGCTCTATTACGGCTTCGAACCGAACACCGATGCAGCCATGGCACGCGCCCGGACGGGAGATTACGGCGGCATTAACCTGCTCGATACGTTTTGGGAACGGCATTTCCTGATGAGCCACCACGCCTACCTGTTCAGCTGCCGGCCCGTGGTGGCGCATGTGCTGCAACGCCTCGCAGGCATCCCCGCGCAGCCGCCGGTGCTGGAAGGTGAAGCGCCTATTGTGTAAGAGGACCGGATTACCTGCTTAAATGCTTTAATTCCTTCCCATTCCAGACGCCTTTGTAAGTCTCGTTCAAGCCTTTGATTTCAAAATACAAACGCTGGTCGGCGGATTTGTAGTCCGATTGCATAACGTCGTCACTTTGGTCCAGAAATTCGTAACCGTATTGAAACGGCAGTTCCTCGCTCGTGAAACGCATTTTGATAGCGCCATTGACCATATCGAACACCGTTATGCGAAAATGCTCGGGGTAGCCTTTGTCGGCGTACACTTCATAACCCATGTCTTGTGCGGCAATCATGAAAAGCTGTTTATGATACACCAGCGGATAGCGGAAGTAGGTGAAGGTATGCGGCCGGAAGTCCGTGTAATAGCGCTTGCCGTCGATCCGCACGGAATAGCACATATCAAACGAATATTGGCCGCCATCAGCGTTTTTTTGGAGATAAACCTGATTATGAAAAATGGTATCGATCACGACCAGTGAGGGCTTCATGAGTTTACCAACCACATTATTGGCCTCCTTGATATCCTTGGATTTGAAAAGCAAAATGCCGCCCGGTTGCGGGAAGAGCATCGCGAGGGTCGGATCGGGCTTGGGCATTGCGGTTTGCGGTGCAATCTCCTGCTCCGTACCCGCGAGCACCTGCGCATTCGTGCTGGCAGGTGTGTAAAGACCGTTTTCCACATTAAAATTGAACGGCGCCACGACAAACTGCTGCGCCAGTGCCGGGTTTGCATCGGTAAATAGTAATGCCATCACAATCGTAAATAGCACGCAGAACCGCTTCGGGGCTTTCGGCACCGGTGGTGCCAGGGACGCCATTTTCAAGTATTGAACGATCATAAAAAAACACAGCCAATGCAGGCGCAAGCTAAGCAGACTTTTTCAACCGCAACAAAAACAATGGTCGATTTGTAACCGCCAAATGTCTTATTAACTTTGAGGCCACCGCTTTGCGGCGCAGTCGAAACCTACACCTTTTTTCTGTTGCATGAAATACCTTTATGCTTTCCTTTTTGCATCGCTTCTTTGGAGCTGCAATAATCCGCCCGAAATCGAGCCAGAGCCGGCGCTCACCCTCGTGGTTTACCCGAACCCGACGGCCGAGCGCGTCCGTATTCACGTCGAAAATGATGCGCTGCATGAGTTTACGCTGCAAATTTTCGACACGGACGGCGAAGCGGTATTTGAACAGTACGTGCCGGGCGGCAATCCTGCGAACAGTTTCGATTTTGACCCGACCCCTTTCGGCACGGGCGCATTTCACGCGGTACTACGCATGAACGGTTCGGTGTACACCAAAAAATTTATGATCTTATGACTTGCCGCATCATCATCTGGGCCTCGGCATTGCTCCTAGCCCTTCACGTAAACGCGCAGGAGGCCTCCACCGAATGGTTTTTGGATGCGAATGCGAACCTGCACATTCCCGGCGGCGGTTCCAAAAAATCCGTTTACCCTGTTTTGGCATACAACAAGAATACCGACCCGAAATTTTTGCTGGGCGGCATTGGTTTCGGCGCCTTCATGCTCCGGCCGCTTTCCGCGGATTTCCATTTAAAAGCCCACGGATATTTGTCCAAAGTGTCGTATTGGGACGATCCGGTAGAACTGAAAAGCGCGGTGGGAGAAGACGTCGGCATCTTTCAGGCAGGCGGTTCCGATTATCTGGCGGGGTTGAACGGCCTCATCCATTACCACCTCGCCGACCACCTTTCGCTGGGCGCCGGAGCTGGCTTGCAGGTACTCCTCGCCTCCTTTTCCCGAACGCCGGCCATCTACGGCTACGGCCTGCCGACGGAGAAGTCGTTTATCAGCAACCACCATTACAAAACTTTTCTGCCGGTTATCCCCGTTGAGCTATCGTACCGGTTTCCCAGGACGGTCATCAACCTCCGCTACGACATCGGCGTGTTGAACCGGATCAAAGGCGATTTAGGGAAGGCCAAAAACGAAAGGTTTGATGTACTATCGCTTGAAGTGGGATTCAAATTGAAGTAGTTCAGCCTGAACATTCTCACGGTCGAAAGTTGCAAAAGCCGGCGGGAAAGCTAAATTTGATTGTTCTAAAACCAACACATCATGAAAACGACGTTCACTCTTTTGCTCCTGTTCGCGGCCTCGCTTTGCTGGGCCCAGCTTCCCAAGCCCGATGAAATCTCGACTTCCAAAGGTCCGCTCAAAATCCAGCCGCTCAACCACGCCACGCTGGCGCTCACCTGGAACGGCAAAACCATCTACGCCGACCCTTATCAGGCGCCTAAAACGTTCGTAGGCATCGCCAAACCCGACCTGATCGTGATCACCGACATCCACGGCGACCACTTCGACCCGGCTTCCCTCGACGCCCTCGACCTGACCGGCACCGTCATCGTAGCCCCGCAGGCCGTAGTCGACAAAATGTCCGACGCCCTGAAAGCCAAAACGACCGTCCTCGCCAACGGCGCCACCACCGAAAAGCTCGGCATCAGCATCACCGCCATCCCGATGTACAACCTCCCCGAGACCGCCGACTCCCGCCACACCAAAGGCCGCGGCAACGGCTATGTCCTCAAACTGGGCGGCAAATCGGTCTTTCTCAGCGGCGACACCTCCGGCATCCCGGAGATCAAGGCATTGAAAAACATCGACGTGGCATTCGTGTGCATGAATTTGCCTTATACGATGGATATTAACGAGGCTGCAACCACCGTCCTCGCGTTTAAGCCGAAGGTGGTTTATCCTTATCATTATCGCGGGCAGAATGGGTTTAGCGATACGGAGGCGTTTAAGAAATTGGTGAATGAGAAGGATGGTAAGATTGATGTGCGGGTTAGGGATTGGTATACGGTGAAATAGCATTTTCCCTTTGATAATGCATTGGAATCCCTTCGAGTTGTCGGAGGGATTTTTTGTTGGTGGGTTTTGGTATTTTTACAGTACCAACAATACTCGTCATGGCCAAAAACAAATCTACTTCCCTGGGTCTGCATTCCGATACGCTTACCACAAAAGACGAAAAACTGAGACTATTAAGGCAGGCATTGATCGCCGGGGAACAAAGTGGCTGGGTCGATAACTTTGACGCTGAGAAATTTAAGACTCGAATGCGTGCCAAAACTGTTTCCTAATGGAATCTCAGTTGGCTAAACATTTCCTACCAACCAACCTTCTTTTGCGCAGCTCTCCGTTTCTTCACCGGCGCAGGCTCCGGCTCTTTCACCGGATTGAGCGTAATCTCCAATTTATTCCCAAAACACCTCACCGTGACCTCGTTGCCGCATTCAAAACCGGCTTCTTCCAGCCATTTACCACATAGGCGGATTTCGGGCATGAGGGTGTATTTGTATGCGCGCGGGAGGTATTTGTGGTAGACGGTAAGGCGGCGTTCGGTGGGGGCCGGAGATTGTTTTCTGTGTGGCATAGTTTGTAATGTTTACATGGCAATATTAACACAGAAAATGCTAACAATCAAAGCAAGAAAAGAATCAAACAACTGAAATACAGCGAATTAAACTGATAAATGTGATGCAATCTGCTATTTAATTTACACAAAACGCCAAGAAATTATATTTTCACGTGCATGTAAATGACAAGAAAAAAATCTATGATTTTTCAAATTATTCGATTTGAACGGGCTAAGTGGCCGCTTCTTGAGATTTTGGTTTGATCGACTGTGATTACTGCAAGCTTCTACTAGGTAAAGCGTATTAATCTCCGACGTAATCTTATTATATTCGCAGACCCTTTTCATTCCATAACGGACTAAAACACTACTACACATGCAAAACGTAACAGAAGAAAAGAGCAAAACCGACGTTTGGTTCGATGACCTTGTTTCCTCCATCCGCATCGATCAGCTTGCATTGGAAACTGGCGTTGCGAATGACGCCAAGAAGCATCTGTATGAAACCCTGATCGACGGCAACATTCAGGATATGATGGACACGGCAACGAAAACCGCCCAGCAATACTATATCCAAAACATGCTGGTCGACTATATCCATCTCTTAAAGGATTTCGAAAATGCGCCGTTTCTCAAACTCGCTGTAAGCTTTCACAACTCCGAACTTCTGGTTTGGGCTGAAATCGAAAACGACGCGGAGGCCGTTGAAGGAGCGTTGATTATGGCAGAAGCGAAGATCAATGCAAAGTATCACCAACATGGGTTCGATATGACAACGACCATTGTTGAGCAATGCGATATGCTTTCGGTCCCAAGCCATTATCACTTTTTGTTCGGCAAATAACAGCACACACCTTTGACGCATATTGAAGACCACCTTCGTCAGGCAACCCGAAATCTAAAATTTCACGAAAACATCAATCAGCTGGTCCCGGATTCAATGGACTGGCAGGTTAACATGTCATTGCACTTAACTACCTCTCGCTTCAAATTCGTAACATAGAAGGTAAGACGCCATCAAGGATACTAGCGATAAAGTTACGCAAGCCGGAGTCGAACTTAGGTTTAGACGATATAAGGCGAATTTGTGGGGAATAGTTTTGCCCCAAAACCACCACTTCATCGTGCTCACCAGGAAAGATCAAAACAAGACCATCGACTTTTTTATAACGATTATTCCTGAAACCAGTATTTAAAATATATTTAAAGATTGCATCATTCAAGTATTTGTACTTAACGACCTGATAACGTGAGTATTTCGAATCTAATATGAAGTTTAATGTCACATCCGGGGTATTAATTTCAATGACATAATCAGGTTTATAGTATGATCCTGCCCTCGTGTCTAACCGAATTTGATCAGTCAGCGAATTAGGGTACTGCATCTCATAATACACGCTTATAGCATATTCTCTGTATGAAAAGGATACTAGATTGGTGATTCCATCATTTCGCGAAGAGGTAAAATTTACACTGAATACGCTCATATTGAGATTTTCTGTGAGACCGTGAACAATCTGGTGAAGATTATAAATTTCATACAACTGGCTAAGTTTTCGAACGTTCAAAAGGTCAAATGCTCCATCTAAGCGAAGTTTGTAATCATATACTGTTGCTATAATTTTGTAAGCTTGACGATAATGCGACACATGTGAAAACA
Source organism: Dyadobacter beijingensis DSM 21582 (assembly GCF_000382205.1). GTDB lineage: Bacteria > Bacteroidota > Bacteroidia > Cytophagales > Spirosomataceae > Dyadobacter > Dyadobacter beijingensis. The sequence continues at coordinate 621,775 of NZ_KB907788.1, read as the reverse complement.
CGTTAGTCATTCTTGGTCTTCCCAATTTAACGCGTGTATCCACAAAAATATTCTGATACTTCGCAAATAGAATCTTCAATTTTACTTCTAAATACTCAGAATCACGAAGCAACTTCAAATAAGGTACCTTTTTTAAGTCACGAAAATCGGCGTATTCCTTTGAACTGAATTCCTGTTTAATAGGCACTGCGCTCTGAATACTGGATTTCAATGAGTTTATTGTTAAAAGTAAATATTTGAATGAGCCAAGTATTATGGAATTCTCAAAGGTGTTTTTATTTGAGTAGACTGCGTCAGTTGCTATACGTTGAATATATCCGAAATTAGATGCAATTGGAATCGAGTCCGGGTGATTTCTGTAAGAGGCATCGAACCGAACTTCGTCTAGGTTCTGAACCAACCAGTCCAATGATTTTTCAGATATTACCCTCGGCGAATAATCCACAATTTCCTCATTTTTCGAAAATTTAGACCTAGGAAGTTTTGTAAAAGCAGGCAGCAATGATTCAAACACTTCACAAAAGGCGTGAGAAAATAAGATAAATTTAGATGTAAGATTATATGCACTTCCATCTCTTCCAACGCTCGATTTAATACTACTTTTAGAAAAAAAATTATCAAATATTTTATTGTCATTCACCCATAAAAACAGTAAAATTTCTTCAATCTCGGACACCCTGAATTTTTCTATTTGGATGTTCATTTTAAAAACTTCGCCACGAATTGAAAAAGATGCAGCCCCAAAGTAGTCTTGAAATAACTTAGATGCTTTCGTAGAAACAACACTATCAAATTTTGCAATGTAAAGATTTCTTTCGAGAGGTAAATCCTCAACAAAAACGTCATCATCCAGTTGGGATAGTGGCCGGCCGAAAAATTCAAATTCATAATCACCTAACTCTTTAACATTAAAGGTGTCCTCAATCTGGAAAATTTCTACTCGACCTGTCGGAAAAACTTCAAAGAGTCTAAACATGAGATAAAGTCAAAAAGTAGTTGAAATCATCTTGAAACATTTCCCCTTCCTCACCGATCATAATTATTTCGTTCAGAATTCTTGATGATATATCGTACTTATTGTCGTCAAGTAACGTCCTGAGCTCTTTCAATTTCGACTTTGCTCTTGCTCCTTGAACCTTTATCAGCGGTAAAAGTCGCTGAGCTATACAGTAATCCAGTGGTTTGTTCTGTTCATACATCAAATTTTTTGCAACCTTACAATATCGCCTAATAGCAATTTGAACTCTATGGCTTACAAATATCCGCAAGTCCTCAAATTTCTTCAAAATTTGAGAAAATCGAACTTCAAAATCTTCATCAATCGAAATATCAAGCTTATTTGAGTAGTCCAACAACCCGAAAATTTCTCGACATTTACCGAATGAAAGTTTTATACTATCTATATCAGAATCTGTTATTTTGGCAATATCGAATGAACGCTGACTCTCCATCCGAATTATATTAACGCGATCAACCACACGTGGTGACAGTTCTTCTGTCGTTTGATCATAATTGATAGTCCCAATAAAACGTAAATTATTCGAATACTCAATTGTCTCAGAATTACCTAAAAAGATTTTCATCCCAGCACCTGTATTTGCTACATTATCCGTTAGGTTATAGAATGCTGACCAATAATGTTCCAATGGGCTGAGATTTGCCTCATCCAAAAGAATATAAGACATAGGTGATTTGTTAAATAAACCTTTCTCATGTTCCCAATCAAGTTGCTTCAGAAGGCTGTAAACGTTTGTTGATGACGAGTGAAATTTTTTAGATAAAGGGTTAAAAAAACCAATCAGGTCCTTCTGTGAGGTCCATCCCTTTCCAACAGAAACTTCTCGTATTCGCTCTTTAGGTGCCAAGGCACTCATCAATATCCTGACTAATGATGTTTTTCCACTCCCGGGCATTCCGGCGAAAAGCGTTAAGGTCCCTTGATGCACAGATATCAATATATTATCAATGAAATGTGAGTCAAATTTTCTGTTATTTTTACTAAGGATTCCAACAAATTCATCCTTCAATTTCTTATATAATTCAAATCTATCCATATTGACTTGATCTTCTTCGAGAATTTCATGGCTTTGAAATTGCTGTTGACTCTCCTCTCCACGTGAATCAAAATCTCTTCCACTAAGAATATTATAGTGCTGATTCAACACTAACAGCTCTTGCAATTTTTTGTGAGCTGACTTCTGCTCATCAGTAAAATTCTCTTGAAGAGTTTGTATTCCGACCCGCAATGAATCCATCGTTCTTTCCAAATATTTAATTGTTACTTCTAGTTCATTTATTTGGTTTGATTTATTCTCCCGCTCTCTTTCAATTTCTTGATCAATATTAAGTTTTTTTTCTTCCAACTGCACAATCTCATCTTCCAGACTAATTTTTTGTTTCCTCAACTCTTCCGCTTTGAATTTTTCTATATCCTTAATTTCCTCCCTTAATTGTTCTAAATTGTCGCGACTGATATTAAGTTCCTGCTCGATTGATAGTTTACTCACTTCAATCTTTTGAATATCTTTCGCTAAGTTATGCCTTGTAAGCTCTAATCGTTCTATCTCAGATTTGACGAGAGGAATTTCTGGATTAGGTTGGCAATGTCTATGTTAGATAACAAACCTTGTTCACCACGCAACAATATATCCCTTAATCGTCGCTCCTCTTCTCTGTTTTCGGATAGAGAATTGGACACCACCTTTCTTGTAACATCTAAAATTCTCTCAATCTCGGTAACAGAATAAAGTTCAGGAGTTCTGGACAAGCGATTTTCAAACTTTTTAATTAGTTCGTTATTGGTTAAAAAATCTTTTTCCTTTATAATATTCAACTTTGCAATTGAAGGGATAATTATCTTTCTAGTGATATGGTTCGCCTCAAATTGAACGTAAGTGTGGTCGGTGTACTCATAATCACCGAATGCAATCCACGAACTTTTCTCAACAATAAAATTTCCAGACGTATCGGTATTTTTGACCTTAAATGGTCCCGTCAAACTACCATTATCTAAAACAAAGAACGAGTTATTAGTTTGAATGTAATCTTTTAATAAGTTGTTAAGAGCGATTTCGTTAAGCTCAAAAATTGCGCTTTCTTCACTCACAATACCTTCGAATATTTCGATTACCTCATTCTCTCTAAGCGCATTGACGTTTGTGTGGAAAGTAATACTTTTAGGAAACGTCGAACCATCGTAATATTTTTCGTTTTTAATAATTGTCCCAGAAGAAATTTTAACCAATTGATGAAGTGAAAACCGCTCGCTAAGAGGAGGAATATCCATCAACATATTCTTCGTTGCCAATATTCGGTCGCCCATTTCGTATTCATCAATATCAATGAGTTTCCCGCTGCTGTTGTAAAAAATAGAGATCAAACTATTATTTGGAAATTCTTCATCTTTAACAACCAGAATATAATTTGTATCTGTAAATCGATGACTATCTCTATAACTAAAAGTTTCCGCACTTAATTGACCTTTTAACATTTTTGTTCTAGTTAACTTATTTAGAGGACGTTATAATTTATATAGCAATTTACTGAACTTGATTTATTTTTTTCTAAAAAGGCCCTAAACACCAGTCTATACTCATACGCCTACTTTATGGATCATAAAAATTCAGCAATCCCGGGACCTAAACAAAGCTCTGAATTTCAATAAGATACAGTTTATTAATTTGTTATCTGCACATGGATATCTTGCGAGAAATTTAGTATCACGTTTTTGCAACTAAGCTCTGTTTACACTAGGTAAGAGTGATATATGTCGACAACGATGACCAGTCCCTGTCAAAGATCAACTTACCTTCACCCTACCTCCACCTCAAAAAACAAAATTAGGTCAGGCTAAGATCGCGATTAAGAGGCACACCCGATAGAGCCGTCGATGCAATTATCTCCCCACCCCACTCGCCTTCTCAACCTCCCCAACAAACCCCTCCAAAACCCCACTAACCCGCAAAATCCCCTCCTCAGCCTCCTTCCAATTCTTCTGCTCAATCGCCTCCCGGATCATCGGCAAAGTCTTCACCCCATACCCCGTATAAAACCCAGGAGCATAAATCTGATGCCGGTACCAGGGCCGACGAGGCAATCCATCCGCATGAATCAGCTTCCTTTCTGTTTTGTACAAAATCTCATTCAACTCCTTCAACTTGTCAGCGGGAAGTGCGGAGAATTTCGAGGATGCCGAAGCAAATGCCTTCGCGCTTTGTTCCAACCTCACCAATGCATTATCCAGCGGCGCGAAGTTGAGGTAGGGTGCCACCGATTCAACGGCAGGGTTCACAAATGGGTCTTTGGGATCAGCCGCAGCTTCGAAGCGGCCTTCGCCAAGCACTTTGTTGTGATCTTCCGCTTTGGTGCGCGCGGCTTCGAGCTCCTTTTTTACTTCCGCAGTATATCCTTGCACCGTGTTTGCGAAGTTGCTGAAATCGAAGGGTAGCACGTCGGCATTGGCGAAGCGGAGGACGGAACGGCCGAGGGTTTTGGCGAGCGTTACGCCGTAGGCAAAGTCGCCGTCCTTGAAACGGGTGTAATGGTCGTAGGAATCGAAAATGGAGTGGTAGTCGCCGCCGGCGTCTTCGCCGCCATAACCGATATTGAGCGAGGCAATGCCGAGGTGCTGGATAAACGGCGTATAGTCAGAACCGGAACCCAGCGCGCCAATGCGCAGGTCGGTGCGGGAGCGGGCTTCCTGTTTGGCGGTCGGCGAGCCGTTCAGGATCGTACGTGAGCGCAGGCGCTCGATCACACTCGTGCCTTTTTCGGGGTCGGTGACGTCGCGGCCTACCTGGTTCACGAATTTTTCAAGCGTATGCGACCCGCCCGCACCCAGGTACCCGCGGCCGTTTCCATCCGAATTGAGATAAACAACGGCCTTTTCCTTCAAAATAGATTGGTATTTCTCTACCCATTCCGTCGAGCCGAGCAGGCCGGGCTCCTCGCCGTCCCACCAGCAGTAGACGATGGTACGCTTCGGTTTCCAGCCCGTTTTGACGAGCTCACCCAATGCCCGCGCTTCTTCCAGTTCGGCCACGGCACCGCTCACCGGGTCGGCTGCACCGAATACCCAGGCGTCGTGGTGGTTACCGCGGATCACCCATTGGTCGGGAAACTCGCTGCCTTTCAGCGTCGCGATCACGTTGTAGCAAGGCACGATATCGAAATTGAATTCCAGCTTCAAATGCACCTTTGCCGGGCCGGGGCCGACGTGGTAGGTGATCGGCAATGCGCCCCGCCACGTCGCGGGCGCTACCTGACCGCCCAATGCTTTGAGCAGCGGCAATGCATCGCCGTAGGAAATCGGCAGCACGGGAATCTTCATCATCGCAGGTGCCTCTTCCAACGACAGCCGCTTGTGCTGCGCGTCGGCCACAAAACCATTGGTGAGCGGATCGCCCGGCGCCAACGGCAAATCCACCACCGACCCGCGCTGCACGCCCGACTCGTTTTTAAATGCCCCTTTGGGATATACGTCGCCCTGGAAATAGCCGTCCTCCTTCGGATCGGAATAAATAATGCAGCCGATCGCACCATGCTCGTACGCGACTTTCGGCTTAATGCCCCTCCACGAACCGCCGTATTTGGCAATCACGATCTTGCCCTTCACGTCCACGCCTAGCTTCGCGAGCTCCTCATAATCATCCGGCACGCCATAATTGACGAAAACGAGCTCGGCCGTCACATCGCCATTGGCTGAAAACGCGTGGTACGGCGGCAGTACATCCTTCGTTTGCGCCGATGTGGCGTCCTCTTTCAATGGTTTTTCCGTCAGCGAAGCCTTGAATTTCGTCGGTTCGGTCAATTCCAGTATCCGCACTTTGGGCATCGGGAAAAGCACATGCACCGTATCGAGCCGCGCATCGAAACCCCATGAAACAAGCTTGTCGCGCAGAAAAAGCGCATTATTGAGGCCGTACGGCGAGCCCAGCTGGTGCGGGAAGGCGGTCATGCGCTTCATCCAGTCCCGCAGATTGTTAGCCTGTAATTGTTTATCGAACGCGGCTTCGAGGTCGAGCTCCTTCTTCGCTGCCTCGGTACCGAAGCCGAGAAGCGATGGCTGTTGCTGTGCGAGCGAAGGCACCGCTGCCAGTCCGGAAAGTAGTATTGGAATAAATGTTCTTTTGAAAAGGTGATGCATAGGAACGGAGTGAAAGTTTTTTGATGATGCTTAAATATAATGAATGGAGGGGAGGAATGGGGAAGATTTCAAGAGAATGTGCCACCGTATGGCCATGTCAGCCTATACTGGCGTCACCAGTGGTCTGGAGTGGCGGCTGGCGGAGCATAACTCTGGTAAGGATTCCGGATCGTATACTTTTACACGACGGCCCGTTGAAATTGTGTTCTCGTACGAATTCCAGGATGTAAGACAGGCCATTGCCTCTGAAAAACAGGTGAAGGGTTGGAGCCGGAAAAAGAAGGAGGCGATCATTGAAGACCGGTGGGATGATTTAAAGGCGCTTGCGGAATGTCAGAATTCAAGCCATTACAAAAACAATAGAAGCTGATTCGCCGACTGTTTCGGCAAATGCCGTAAAAATGCCGCTATCATTCATACTTCCAAAAGGGTAAATTTGGGCAAAACAACTTCAACATGAGCAAACAAACCATCGCCGAAAAAATACGCACCTTGCGCAAAAGCAAAGGCCTTTCGCAGGAAGCGCTGGCCGAAATGGCAGGCATTAACCTGCGCACTTTGCAACGCATCGAAAACGGCGACACAATACCCCGCGGTGAGACACTTCGTCTCCTTGCGCAGGCGCTGGGGGTAGAAGTCGAAACTTTCTCTGCTGACACATTTACTGTCCCCGTCGCTATCCCGCCGGCACCGGTTATTGATGATCCGGGGGCTTTGAAACTGCTGAACCTTTCCGCGTTGTCGCTTTGGGTAATGCCGTTTGGTAACGTGCTCCTGCCGCTTGCTTTTTGGATCTACAAACGAAACAGTGTTGCCGGCGTCGCGGAATTCGGAAAGCGGGTTCTGCAATTCCAGATTGCATGGACAGTACTTACTTACGGAATCGCATTTATCGCCATGTTCTCGCCATTCTTCGGCCACCTTGGCATGCCCCAGTTTGCATTGTACGCCACGAGTGCGCTGTTGGTGGTTAACACCATTGCAATCATCTGGACACACTTCCAGATAGGGCGTCGCAAAGACCGGATTTTAGGTTTGGGTTAACTTATGCGTTCAACCCTTCCATTTTCTGGCAGGACAATTTCAAAATATGAAAAAGAATGCCCGCGGCGTGCGAACACAATTCCATCGATGACTTTTTGGAAATGAATATTAACCCTGTCGCAAACGGCAGCTCTCGGCAACCTACCTTTCACAAATGCAGCACCACCAGCGCTACAATCGCCGGCAACGCCTGCACAAAAAATATCTTCTTGCTAGCCGTCACAGCCCCGTAAATCCCAGCGACAATCACGCAGCACAAAAAGAAAACGCCCACATACAACCGCCAATGATGGTCCTCGATCAGCAGCGACCAGATCAGTCCGGCAGCCAGAAACCCATTGTAAAGCCCCTGATTGGCAGCCAGGGTTTTGGTCGGTTTGAACAACTCCGGCGCCAGGGAGCCTTTGAACGTTTCCTTGCCCTTCGTCTCCCAGGCGAACATTTCGATGTAGAGAATGTAAAGATGTTCCAGCGCGACGAGGGCGACGAGGATGGTGGAGAGTGTTTGCATAGGGCTACGGGAGTTGAAACAATATTTTTAGTTTGGAATTCAGATCGGCCAGCTCCTGGGCCGATAACCTGCCCAATAACCCTTTTACCAACCTTTTGTCCAAAGATGCGATTTTACTCGTCCTGATAAGTGACGCCAATTTGAGACCGTTTGTAGGATTGGGGACAAGCAAAACATCAGTAGGCTCTTGCCAACCGATCTGACTTGTGATAAAGCAAACCGTAACATCCATTTTGTCTGCCATAAGAACTACCGCAGGTCGCAATTTGCTCCCTGACAAATCTGTAAATGGAAACGGGATGAGTACAATGTCTCCTTTAACCATTATACACTTCTTTCAAATCGGCTAGTGTGTAGACATCCTCTTCGTCTTTCAGGAAATCGAATGCTGTGCTATTTTCAATGAGCAATTGAATGCCCTGGGTAAGCTGCTGTTCCTCATGACGTTTACGGACAAAATCCGCGAAATCGGAAATTTCCTCCGCCTTATCTACCGGAAGTTGGTTGATAGCTTCCAAAGTCCGCGCTATGATAGCTTGCTTTGTCATGGTTATATAGTTTGTACATTCAAATATAGCAATTTACTTTATCTTGCTACCGAAACTCCCGTTCACTTCTATTCACCAACCAACCGATGAAAAAACACATTCTCGCCGGCCTGCTAGCACTCACGTACACCCTCACACACGCGCAAACGCCCGACAAGAGCTTTAAAACCGACGACCTCGTCATCCAGAAAGTCAGCGATCACGCCTACAACCATCTTACTTACCTGCAAACCGAGAGTTTCGGCAAAGTCCCCTGCAACGGCCTCATCGTTTTCGACGGAGGCGAGGCGGTGATCTTCGACACTCCCGTCGACGATGCGACGTCGGAAAAGGTGATCAAATGGGTGGAAGATAGTTTAAAATGTAAGGTGAAAGCTGTCATAGCCACGCATTTCCATGAGGATTGCGTCGGTGGTTTGAAAGCATTTCACGATCACGGAATCCCCTCTTATGCCACAAACAAAACAATCGCATACGATAAGGAACGCAAATTCCCCGTGCCTCAAAAGGGTTTCGACAACAAGCTGGACCTGAAAGTGGGTAAAAAAGCGGTCGTAGCGGCGTTTTACGGTGAAGGCCATACGCGCGACAATATCATCGGCTATTTCCCGTCAGAGAAGGTCATGTTCGGCGGCTGCCTGATCAAGGAAGTCGATGCCACAAAAGGCAACCTCGCCGACGCCAATGTAGAAGCATGGCCCGCAACGGTGACGAAAATCAAAGCGCAGTATCCGGATGTGAAGGTAGTGATTCCCGGGCACGGTAAAATCGGCGGGAACGAATTACTGGATTACACGGTGAAGTTGTTTAGCGGAGAGAAGTAGGTCCGACCGCCGACTACTGACCGCCGACTACTGACCGCCGACGGCCGACTACTGGTTTTGCTGTTCAAGAAATCGTTAGCATTACCGCAATACGAATCGGCGGTCAGCGGTCGATCGTCGGCGGTCAAAAACACCGACGATACCCATCCCGCACCAACGCCTACTTGACGCCCTTCCCGGTCGCAGCCCAGTAAATGCCGCCATACAGGTGATCCAGGAACGACTGATCGGAGTAAACCAATCCAATATGGCCTAATCCGGTATAAAATGCCCGGCCACCGTCGAAATTGTGGTACCATGCGATTGGGTGATCGCCCATGCCGGTACCCTGGCTGGTTTTAGGATCGTAGGTTTTCTCGTCGAGTGTGATGAGCACTTTCAGATCATCGACATTGAGGGGCTTTTTGTATTCGTACCATTCGTCGGTCCAGAGCATGCGTTTCGGAAAACGTTCCAGGCCGGGAAAATTGCTGTCTTTCACATCCAGGAACGCAGTTTGCTGCGCCGGGTGGGTTTTAAAATAGGCGCCCGCGAGCTTGCCGTACCACGGCCAGTCGTACTCGGTATCTGCCGCGGCGTGAATGCCTACCCAGCCTTTTCCACTTTTGATGTACTTTTCGAGGGCCGCCTGCTGCGCGTCGTTCAGGATATCGCCGGTGGTATTCAGGAAGATCACCACGGCATAGTTAGCCAGACTTTTGTCATTGAATACGTCCGCATTCTCCTGCCAGTCGACCGAAAAATTGTGCCGCGCTGCGAGGTTCCTGATCCCGGTCACGCCCTCATGGATCGAAACGTGGTGAAAACCGGCAGTTTTGGTAAATAGCAGTGCCTTAAACTGCTGCGCATGCGCCGTAACCGCACTTCCGATCAGAAGAGACAGTGCCAGTAATTTTTTGAGCATGGTTGTAATTTGGGTAAAGATGGAAATAGTATTTAAAACAAACTGAATGGGAAATTTACTTGTTGCAAACATCCTTTCGATCTCCAATTGCCACTATTAAAATAAGTAGCTTATCATCAATTCGATAAAGGAAAGCAGCCGACACTCACGCGCCGGCTGCTTTCCGATAACATCCAAAACAAATTACCTGCCCACCTTCAACCGCGTCTGCGCGCCGCCGGCGACGTCTTTCAATTCCACTTTCAAACCGGCATCCTTCATGACGCCTCGGTCGATGACGAGGGTGATCGGCTGGATACCCTGCGAGAGGTCGGCGGTGATGGTACCGTCGGCCACTTTCAGGGGTTTGCTGCCATTGTAGGCGGTGATGCCACTGGTGGTATTCAGGCCGAAAGATACCGGGCCTTTAGTGAGGGCTTCGATTTCGAAACGGACAATACTGAATGTTTTGCCCGCGCTGTTTCTCATTTCGGCCAGGTCGTCGGTCGGGAGCTCGCCGGAGACTTTGCTATAAGCCGGGCTGGTAACCACTTTTGCCCCTTTACCGGCAATGACCGGCGTTTCCATCGAAAACTTACCCGCCAACTCCTTACTAAGCTCGATACTCTCCCACCTGCGTACATAGCGCGTCGCGGGTACGCGGAAGTCGCCCGGCTCGCCGAGTTTGGTCAGGAATGCGACGAGGTTCACGAACTGGTCGCGGTCGAGGCTGGCAGTGAGGCCCGGAGGCATGAGCGAGCCCGGCACTTTTTCCATTACCTGCACCTGGCTTTTGGCGATCGACACTTCCTTGCCCGTCACGTCGCGGATCACGATTTCGTTGGCGCCGTCCGAGGCCAGGTAGCCCATCAATTCGGAGCCGTCCTTTTTCACGACGCGTTTGAGGTCATAACCTTCTTTAATAGAGGCGCTTGGATATAGTATCGACTTAATAATGGTTTCGGCCGGCGAGCTGGTACCGAGGCTGCTCAAATCAGGGCCGATCAATCCGCCCGCGCCGCCAATGGCGTGGCAGGTCGTACAACTCGATTCTGCCTTTCGGAAAATCAGCTCCCCTTTGGCAGCATCGCCCTTTTCACGGGCAAGCTTCGCCAGGCCTTCAATCGTTTTATCGTCAAGGTCCTGCGGCATTTTCGGTGCCGGCATGGTGCCTCCTGATGCTTCCAGGGCCTTTTTCAACGCGGCGATCTCGTCGATGCTCTGGCGCGTCCAGCCGGCGCGTTGCTGCACGAGCACCCGCCCGCGTTTCGCTACCGGTTCGGGGATTTTCTTCGCGGCAATGGCGTCGGCCAATGCGGCTGCACCGGAGTTGGAAGGGATAAATGCCAGGAAAAGCTCGGACATGTCCGTATCCGCAGGCAATGTGCGCATCAGCTCGGCGCTCGCCTTCGCGCCCTCTTTTTCATCCAGTCCCGCTAGCTGCGCCGCGGCGATAATGCGTACTTCCGGCGTATTTTTCGGGCCGGTGAGGTCGGATACGAGTTGCAATGCTTTCGGCTTATCGATGGCTCCTAATGCGCCTAATGCCGCCTTTTTAGTCGCCGGATTGCCCGTTTGGATCAAGCTGGTGAGCCTGTCGTTCAGCGACGAAATCTTCCAAAGGCCGATCAAACGAATGGCACTGAGACTTACCGCTTCATCGTCGTTGCCGATCAGCGAAGCAATGCGTTCCGCATTTTTGTTCGGCACCACTTTCCGCTGGCTGCCCGCTTCTTCCAGGGCAGCAAGCTGCGCGGCGGCGTTCTTGTTATTCGGTTGAACGGCCAGGTCCAGCAGCATATTCAGGTCGCCGGGCTGACCGAGGCGTGCGATCGACGCGAGGACGTCTTTTTGATATTCATCAGGCACCTGACCTTTCTGGTACAATGCCGTCAGCAATGCCGCCGCATCGGCGCTCGTAGCCGATTTCAATGCATAGGCAGTTTTTTTAGCGTCTCCAAGCAAGTTGGGATCGGTTTTCAGTTTCGACACCCACACCGGTTCCAGTTCGCGCACGGTTTGCCACAGCGCGAAATCCAGGAATTCGTCCATCTGCGCGTCCAGCACCGTCAATGCGGTCTTCGCTGCTTCCGGTGTTTTGGTTTTACGCAATGCGATCACCGCTTCGAGGCGTACCTGCGGATGCGTGTCGCCGACCGCTTTCGCGAGCAACGCCGGTGTGTTCGACACCTTCGGGTACCATAGTGCCAATGCACGTAATGCCGCCGCGCGAACGTTGTGGCTCTTCGCATTCAGCAGGTTGAGCAGTATCGGTTCGTTTACGGTCTCCAGAGTTTGGTATAACCACAATGCTTCCAGCAGGTTATGCTCGTATTTGGCATCGTTTTTGTCCAAAGCCGCTACCCATTTTTCCAGAGCCGGCAATACTTCTTTCGAGCCGCGTGCTTTCAATACCTGTTTCGCCTGCAAACGTGTCCAGTCTTCCGGCAACTTCAATGATTCAAGCAGCTCGTTCACAGTCGCCTTACCGAGTTGCGGCTTCTTCACGACCGGACGGTTTTTGGCGACGATGCGCCAGATGCGGCCGTGCTGCTGGTCGCGGCGGGGATCGTGGAAATCCACTTCACCGTGCTGGATAATGGGGTTATACCAGTCGGCTACGTAAATGGCGCCGTCCGGTCCTACATTGATATCTACCGGACGAAAAGCCACATTGTCCGACCACATCAGGTCGTCCGTTTGCTTCGAAACGTAGCCGCTCCCCTGCTCTTCCAGCTTGAAACTGTTGATGCGGTTCGCGCGGAAATCGTTGGTGATCATGCGTCCCTGCCATGCATCGGGCAAATGCGAGCCCGAAACGACATCGAGACCGCTATGCTTCGGCTGGCCGGGGTTCAGGCCGCGCAAAATGCGGGCCGCACCGGGTGCCGTCACGAAAGTAGCGCCGGGAAATGCATAGTTAATACCTTCGCCACCAGCCCCGTCCGTCAGGAACGATTGCCCCCAGCGGTCGAACTGCAAGCCCCACGGGTTCACAAGCCCGCGTGCGTACACGTCCATATCCAGGTTACGCGTATTGAGCTGCCATACGCCGCCGCCTTCGAGCCGTTTGATGCCGAAAGGCGTTTCCACGTGGCTGTAAATGTAGATCGACTGGTTGAAATACAGCCTCCCCTCCGGCCCCCAGCGGAATGTGTGGATCAAATGGTGCGTGTCGCCGGTACCGAAGCCGTTGAGAATGCGGCGTTTCTTATCGGCCTTACCATCGCCGTCGGTATCCGCGAAGTGCAGGATCTCCGTCGAGTTGGCGACATAGCAGCCACCGTCGCCGGGAAGGATACCGGTTGGTTGTATTAATCCTTCGGCAAAAACGGTTGACTTATCGGCTTTGCCATCGCCGTCGGTATCTTCCAGGACGAATATCTTGTCATTCGCTGATTCGCCGGTTTTCAAATGCGGGTACACCGTGCTGCTCACCACCCAGAGGCGGCCGTCGGTGTCCCAGTTCATCTGGATCGGCTTCGCAACCATCGGGTCGGCGGCAAATAAGGTTACCTCAAAACCATCGGCGACTTTGAACGATTTCAGTTCCTTTTCAACGTCAGGGTCCAGGTTAAAAGGATGCTGCTCGGGCTCGGTCGAGGAGGTCAGCAGCACCAGGGGAAGGAGCAACGCTCCGTAGAATAGCTTTTTCATATGTGAAAATCGGCGGTCAGCGGTCGGCGGTCCGTCGGCTTAATGTTCTGATAGTTAATGTCAATCCAGCTTCCGCAATTCGTACACTACCTCTTTCGGTGTGCTGTGCAGGATAATCTGCCCTTCGAGCCATTTGATGAGGATATTCTGTTCTTCGAGACCTTGCACGTGGCGTCCTTGCTCGTATTTGCGGAAACCGGTGATGTAGGTCTGGTTCAACGGGCGGTACTGGAAGAAATGCAGCTCGTTTTTACGGATAATCATCTCCCGCACCCGCGCCGATTGCTCGAACGCCGGTCCCTGCACAATGTCGATGCCCTTTTCCCAATCCTTCGCAGAACCTGTCACCACCTGGCCGTGACCGGCGCTGAGGGTGTAATAGCCCTTTTTCAAACCCCTGATACGCACCGTTTCCAACTGCGCCGTGGAGCCGGCCGCATCGGTGGGCCAGGGAAGCGGGAGGAACGAGGGTAATGTTTTAAAAGTAAGTATGGCTGAGCCACCGGATGATTTGGACAATGCCTGTTCATCAAAATTGCGTTCTACCTTACTGTCAATGAGCCCCAATGCATGTTCCAGGGCCATCGCCAGATGGTAATAGCCCGCCTCGTTCAAATGCACGGTATTTTCAACGATATTCTCCTTTTTTGCCAGTGTTTCGATGGGTTGGTAGATGTCTACAAACCGCTTGCTCCGCTGCGCCGCCACCTCGGAAATGGCTTTGGAATACAGCCGCAGATCGGCATTCCGGCTGGCGATGTGCTGCGCCGTGTCCGCGGAGACGACCGGAATTGTCGATAACAGCACCGTGCGGGCGCCCAATGCGTCGATTTTATCAATCAGTTTATTCAAACCCTCCTTGAAATGCGGCACGCCGGCCTGCCCTTCCTGCGCTTCTACGCCCCCATATGCGAGGAATACGACCGTGGGAGCGGCTTTGGTGATGTCTTCCATCAAATGCTCGTAGGGTGTCGGCGGGTTGGTGTACGTACTGCGCGCCTCGCCCCAGACGTTGTCGCCCGTCCAGCCGAGATTGCGGAAAGTAATGCCTTTGTCGGCAAAACGCGTCGTAAGGGCCAGTTCGAGGTACCCGTACTGAAAGTCGTTTTCGAAGATCGAATTCCCCAGGAAAACCACGCGGTCGCCGTCTTTGAGCTGAAATGCAGCGGTATTGTCCGGGCTTTTGTTTTGTGCGATTGCAGGTCTGTAGACGAGGGTTAGTAGCAACAGAAAAACACAAACCGGCATCACCGGCAGTCTTAAACTTCTCATTTACTTGGGATTAAGTTTTTGGCAGAGTTTTACTATTATACAAAGGCCCAAAGCCGCCGAACTTAACCGCCCAGCCACCAAAATTCGGCAGTTAAACCTCCTCCGCAACTGGTACCGACGCTTCCGGCGCCGGGATCACCGCAATGGTGATGATCGTAGCCAGCACGAGCGCCACGGCCATGAGCGTGTAGGAAGCATTGAAATTACCGGTTTCGCTATTCAGGTAGCCCACGAGGTAAGAGCCTGCAAATGAACCCAATGCACCCAGGCTATTGATCAGACCAATTGCCCCGCCGATGACATTTTTGGGCAATATTTCGGCGATAGCGGCAAAAAACGGCCCGTAAGGCGTATACAGCGCGCCTCCCGCAACCACGAGCAGCGCGTAGGAAAGCCAGAACTTTTCCGCGCCGATCCACACCCCCGCATACAGGCACACGGCCGCAATGAGCAGAAACGGCCATACGAACACTTTCCGGTTGCCCGTTTTATCCGAGAAATACGACGCCGCCAGCATACCCGCCACGGCAAACACGTACGGTACCGCCGACAGCCAACCCGTCGTGACCATATTCATGTTCGGTGCCGCCTTGATGATCGACGGCAGCCACATCACAAACCCGTAAACACCCACGCTCCAAAGCAGGTATTGCAGGCAAAGCAGGATCACTTTCGTCGATTTGAATGCCTCCGCATAGTTTTTCACCGGTTTAATACCCGCCTGCTCCGCTTTCAGTTTGTTCTCCACGGCCAGTTTCTCTTCGTCGGTAAGCCAGTTGGCGGCCATCGGTCGCTCGTCGATGAGCTTCCACCAGATAAATGCCCACAGAATGCCCGGCACACCCTGAATGATGAACATCCACCGCCAGCCCAGCGAGTCGATCAGGTAGCCCGACAGCACCGACATCCACAGCACCGTCACCGGGTTTCCCAATATCAGGAAAGTATTCGCCCGGGAGCGCTCTTCTTTCGTAAACCATTGGCTGAGCAGAATCAGCATGGCAGGCATCACCGCGCTTTCGACCACGCCAAGCATGAACCGCATGACGATCAGCACGGTGGTATTGTTCACCATGCCGGTAGCTGCCGCCAGTCCGCCCCAGAGAATCAACGAGAAAAATATCAGCTTTTTAGCGGTACGCGTGGCCGCATAATGCGCACCGGGGATCTGGAAAAAGAAGTAGCCGAGAAAAAACAGCGAGCTGAGCAGTGTCGAGGTATTCGGTGTGATATGCAGGTCATCGGCCATCCCACCGGCAACGGCAAACCCGAAGTTCGCCCGATCGAGGTAAGCGAGGCTGTATGTGACAAAAACGACGGGGGTAATCCGGTACCAGCGTACCTGTGCAAGTTGCGGCTTCATGCAGGGTTAGGAAATGGTTTTGTATTAAAAGGGCATTTCCGTGCGGGTTCTACCATGTGGTACCTGCAAATCGCGCAGCGATGCAATATGGGCAGCAACAAAAAAGCGCGTCAAATCCGTTTCGCAGTACAGGGTCCGCTCGATCTGCGTTTTGGTGACGCGCTCGCAGGAGAAACCGCTCAGCAGCTGCTGGCGGAACCCGAAGTTGGTCGCCGTTTGCCCGTTCCCGTCGATGTAGCGTTTATACACCAGCGGAATGTAAGTCGAGTCGGCCTTTTGGTAGTAAAACTGGTTCGTTTCGCCTCGTTTGTATGCCCTGAAACGTTGCATGTTTATGTTAAATTTTCCAAACCGGCGCGGACGTCAGCCATGCTGAAACTGCCTGTAAAACTCCCCGGCCTCGCCCAGCGCCTCCTTGCAGATAGCCAGGACGGCTTCGACATGCGGCACGAGCGCTTCGATATTGACGGTAGCGTCTTCCAATGTATCCAGCCGCCCGTCCAGCAATGTATTCAGTCCCATGATCGAAATCGTCGTTTTTATACCGTGGGCGATGCGCCGGATTTCACCGGGGTCGCGGCGGTCGGCGGCGTTGGAGAGGGCTTCCAGTTCGCGGGGCATCAGGTGCAGGAATTGTTCGGTAACGAGTTTTTCATAAGCCTCGTCGCCGTTGCTGATTTCCCGCATGTAGTCGAGGTCGATGACTTTGAAACGGTTAACAAGCCCGCTGACGGCACTTTCTGCGCCATTGTGTTTGGCATACTCCCTGAAAATACGGTCGAGCTCGCTCTCGCGAACGGGCTTGGCAATATGGTCGTTCATGCCGTAGCTGATGCATTTTTCCTTCTCGCCCTCCATGGCATGGGCCGTCATGGCGATCACCGGAATGCTGAGTTTCAGCTGCTCGCGGATGGCGCTCGCGGCCTGGTAGCCGTCCATACCCGGCATTTGAATATCCATAAAAACGAGGTCGAACGGCTCATTTCGAAGTATTTCAATGGCTTCTCCTCCGTTGCCGGCAATGCGGCTGGCGATGCCGCGCTCTTCCATGAGGCGTGTCATCAGGCCTTGGTTAATGGGGTGGTCCTCCGCGATGAGCACGCGCAGCCCGGGACTGCGCATATGCTGCGCCCCCGGCGACGCGATCGGCACGGGGATCTCGCCGCCGGAAGCAATGCGGTACGGGATCGTGACCCGCACGGCGGTACCTTCGCCCGGCCTGCTCTGAATGTCGATATGCCCGTCCTGCAAATGCACGAGGTCGCGCACGATGGAAAGCCCGAGACCGGTGCCGCCGTACTGCCGGGTGGTGGACGCTTCCGCCTGCCTGAACCGCTCGAAAATGCTTTGCAGCTCGCCGGCCGCAATGCCGATGCCGGTATCGCTCACCGCATAGGTGATGTCCACATGGCCTTCCGCGGTGTTTGCGGCTGTGACGCGCAGCCTTACTTCCCCTTTTTCCGTGAATTTGAATGCATTGCTGATCAGGTTGACGAGGATTTGCGTCAGCCGCGTCGGGTCGCCGGAGATGGTCTCGGGAATGGCCGTTTCGAACGTCACGACGAGGGGTACCTGTTTTTCTTCCGACCGGTGGTGGAACATCGTCGCCACCGAATGCACGAGCGCCTCGGGATTGAACGGTACGCGCTCGATCCGCATCATGCCCGATTCTATTTTGGATAAATCGAGAATATCGTTCACGATCGCCAGCAGCGTCTCCCCCGACTGCTGTACCGTGCTGATATGCAGGCGGGTATCTTCGTCGAGCTTTTTCTTTTGCAACAAATGGGTATAACCCAGGATCGCATTGAGCGGCGTCCGGATCTCATGGCTCATATTGGCGAGGAAATTCTCCTTCACGAGCACGGCTTCTTTCAGCTTTTTCTCGCTGATATTGAGCTGTCCGATGAGCTCGGCCTGCTTTTTCATCCTTCCTATAATAATGGCAAAGACCGCCACGAGCAACACCAGCACCCCGGCCATCACGTACAGGTTCCAGCGCAGCACCCGCTGCCCGCTCTGATCGACGACATCCATTTTCCGGGCCAGTACGGCGCGACTGGTGCTGTCGGCGCGGTGGGAAAGCCCGCTGCTCATGCGGTATTCGTCGAGCAGACTTTCGTTGGCCGTGATGAGTTCTTCCAGGTTACGGCGCGTAATATACTGCACGGCTATCAGCGCCAGCACGGCGGCGGCGAAACCGATGGTAATATATATCACAAGCGTGCGGACTCTCATAGCCGGGTTTCAAGGTCATAATACATTCAGCCGCCGGTTCAGCGCGGCCCGGTAGGTGTCGGCGACGGGCACCATTTTCCGGTTGATAATAAGCGTGCCACCTTCGATCGTATCGATTTTTCCCACCTGGATAATGAACGACCGGTGCACGCGCAGAAACCGGGATTCGGGCAGTTTCGACTCCACTTCTTTCAGCGAGGAATGTACGGAAAAGAATTTGTCGGCCGTGTAGAGTTTGACATAATCGCCCATTGCTTCGGCATATAATATGTCTTCGATTTTTAAACGGCGCACAATATTGGAATCGCGGATAAAGAGAAAGCTATCGTCCTCGGCCTTTACCTCCTGTTTTTTACTCCTGAAAATCTCCTTGGCCTTTTCGATCGCCTGTAAAAAACGGGCGGGCGTGACCGGTTTGGTAATGTAATCGGCTACATTCAGCTCGAATGCCTCGGCGGCGTATTCTTTTTTGGATGTGGTAAAAATGATGACCGGGTGGCGGGTGCCGAGGCTCCTCACGAGCTCGATGCCCGTCATACCTTCCATTTCAATGTCGAGCAGGAGCAAATCCACCGGTTCGTCGATGATCCTGCGGTAGGCGTCCATCGCGTTGTCGCATTCGCCTGCCAGCACGAGTTCCTTATCCTGCTTCACAAGCTGTTTCAAGGTGGTGCGGGCGATGATATTGTCGTCGATGACCAGGCAATTCATATTCTGACGATCGGGTTACGTTGCGGAAACCAATGTAATGAAAAGAAATCAGAAAGACACTTTCGCCCGTTTCACCGACACCTTCTGCCCTTCTGCCTATTTCCTGTTTCCCACGTGGGCGGTACCCGCTAGTTTTGGATCATTCAAACACGATCAATCACCATTTAAACATAGCATCACAATGAAAACTTTCATCACATCCGCTATTATCGCCGCATTGGCCATCACCGGAGCACAAGCCCAAACCCTCGCCAAAGAAATCCGCAAAGAAAACAAAGCCGAAAAACATGCCGAAGCCCGCAACGACGTAAGCTCACGCTCCAAAGACAGCTTCTACGCCGATTTCGGACAGGTTAACGACGCCGTCTGGTCCAGAGGCCCGCAATTCGACGAAGTGACATTCACCAAAGACGGTCAGAAACTGACCGCATTCTACGACGGCCACTTCATGCTCGTAGGTACTACTGCCGACAAAAAATTCGCCGACATTCCTGCCAAAGCGCAGCAGGACATTGAAAAACACTTCAAAGGTTACGCCATCGGCGGTGTGCTGGAATACAAAGACAATGAAAACAACGACACCAACATGCTGCTTTACGGCACCCAGTTCGAAGACGCCGACCACTATTTCGTCACTGTTTCCAAAGGCAAAGAGGCCGATGTACTGATGGTCAAAGCCGATGGACAGGTATCATTTTTCAGCACTCTCCGCAAATGATAATGATGGCGCGAGGCAACGGCCCCGCGCCTCATTGTCTTATCTTTCGGGCTTCTACCTGCTTCTTCACCAACGCATACAATTCATTGATATTAAACCGGGAAGTATTGTTAGCAGCCGCGTAACGCACATAGGGCAGAGCCTCTTCCGGCTCGCCCATTTTGAGTAGTATCACAAAAAGCATCCGGGCTCGCTCGAAGCTGTTTTCTAGACGGAATGCTTTGGAGAGGTAGTGGACGGCTTGCCGGTCCAGGCCCCGCGCGATACTCAGCTTGCCGGCATTGTCGAAATACACGGCGTTCAACGGATCATCCAGCGCCAACGCCTCGGCTACCCGCAGCATCCCCGCCGTATCGCGACCGGCCGCGTAATGCGTTTGCAGACGCCCCATCGCGTCGCGCCAGGAGATCTGCTTCACTACCAGTGCGCCGGCGAGGGTTTCTTCCTCGGTTTTCGCCCGCTTTTCCTCGGCAGGCATCGGGATGTTGAACGGCCAGCCTTCTTTCAAAATCATCATTTCATATTCGCCCTTCAACGAATCGACGCGTGTGACGGGCATTTGTTTTTGTAGTATTTCAAACGGCATTTCCGTGGCAGGCGCCGGCAAAACTCCCGTCTTTTTCAGGGATTGATAAAATGCCTCTGACAGCAATGCATAACCCTGCAAATTGGGGTGTACATGTTCCAGCAGCGTTTCACTGCCTAAAATGCCACCCGCAGAATGCGCTTCGAACAACGCGCGCGTATCCACGAGCGTCACGCGCCGGTGTGCGCCTGCGATGTCACGGATAATGCGGTTGAACCGCTCCGGTGCACGGAAACGCAATGCATCGAGCTCCTTCGCCTGCACCAGCTCGTTTTTGGCGAGATTCCAATCCCCCTTTTTGTAAAAGTCAATACCGGCCCGGTAATGCATATCCGCCGAGCGGCCTTCGCTGTCTTTAATGCTGATAAACGGTTTCAGGTCCTTCTCGTTGCTTACCAGGTTGCTGATCAGCAACGGTACGCCTTTTATGCCGAATGCATTGGCCAGCTCATCCATATTTTTCCTGAACTGCGTCAGGCCCGCCTCATATTCTTCCGAACCGAAAAGAATCTGCTCGTTTTCAGCCATCCGTTTCATGAGGTTTTCGCGCAGGTCGGTCTTCCGGCCTGATAGCGCTTCGCCGATTTGGTCTGTCAATGAGGCGATCAGCTGCGTGAGCCGCCAGCTGCGCAGGTTCATCAGCAAGCGTCCGAGCGCCCGGCTGTGACCGATACCTTTCGTAGCCGCGACGCCCATAGCACCGTAATATTCGTTGTGCCCCGTGTAAACCAGCACGGCATCCGGCTCATAGTCGAGCACTGCCTTGCCGAAATCCAGCACCGTGTAAGAGTTCACGGCTGTGAGCGAAAGGTTGATAACCTCAAAATCGCGGTCGGGGTACGTATGCATCAGCCGGTATTGCAGCCAGCGGTGGAACGAGCCGTTGTGCATGTACGGGTAACCGATCGTCGTCGATTCGCCGAGCACGAAAATGCGGGTCGTGCCGGGTGCTTTTTTTGCTAGAAACGGCTCTGCATTGCCGTAAGTAGCATTTTTTTGGTTGGCAAAATAGCGCTTAGACGCATGCGGGTTCAGTACCATGTAGCCTTTCCGCGCCGGATCTTCGCTAAAAACACGCAGATCGTGCCCGTAACCCACCAACCGCAATGCCCCTTCCGGTACCAGCAGTACCAGAAAAGGCATTAATACGGCAATAAATTTAAAAATCGACTTTCGTTTCATTCGTTATGATCTCCCTGCGGCATTTTACGGCCGGATGCTCGTACCATCAAATTTACGAACCTGCCAGTTGGATTTTGTCGTAATCGGGTATTTCGCGGCTTCTTTTTCGTCGATATCCACGCCAAGGCCCGGCACTTCGTTCACCGACATGTACCCGTCCTTCATCGTCGGGCAGCCTTTGAATATGGCCTGCGTTTTGTCGTTGAAACTCACCGCTTCCTGGATACCGAAGTTCCAAACCGCCAAATCGACGTGCGCGTGCGCCGCATGACCGACGGGCGAAACGTCGCCGGGACCGTGCCATGCCGTTTTGATATTGAACCACTCCCCCAGCCGCGCCACTTTCATGGCCGGGGTAATGCCGCCGATCTGCGACACGTGGCAGCGAATGTAGTCGAACCATTGGTTGGCCATCGGGTCGCGGAACTCGTTCACGTTATTGAACAGCTCACCCATGGCAATGGGTACGGTCGTACTTTGGCGTAGCTGTTTGAACCAGCCCATGTTTTCGGGCGAGAACGGGTCTTCGATGAAGAATGGCCGGTATTGTTCCAACGCTTTGATCATGTTAATGGCGTCCATCGGCTGCACGCGCTCGTGGATGTCGTGCAGGAGCTCGATATCCTCCCCGCAGCGCTTCCGCACGGCGTCGAAAAGCTTGGGTACCGATTTCAGGTAGGCGCGCTCGTTCATATAGTTATCCGTAGCGCCGCCGAAACCGGCCGCCTTGAAATCCGGCTTCTGCTCCGTAGCCCCTACCGCGCCATAGCCGCCCTGCTGAATGCGGATGTATTTGAAGCCGCGGTCCATAATACGCTGCACATCGTCGGCGACGGCTTCGGGCGTGTTGCCGTTCGCATGGGTATAACATGGTATCGCGAAACGCGCCTTGCCGCCGAGTAACTGGTACACCGGCATACCGGCGCGCTTGCCTTTAATGTCCCACAAGGCCTCGTCCAGGCCGCTCAACGCATTGTTCAGTACCGGGCCGTTGCGCCAGTACGAGCTCACATACGTCGAATGCCACATATCTTCAATGTTATCGACGTCCTTGCCGACGCAGAACTCATTGAGATAAGTATCAATGGCCGTCACCACCGCCACCGCACGCTGCGTAAATGTGGCGCAGCCCAGCCCGTACAAGCCCGGCTCCGTCGTTTCGACTTTCACTACAATGAGGTTCGAGCCCTGCGGGGCCGTAGCAATGGCCTTCACGCTTTTGATTTTCACCGGCGCCAGGCCTTTCGCATACGCGGGCTGCACATAATGCTCGCGCGGATCGGTACCGGCAGCGTTGGTACGGCCGGACGCGCCCAGTACGCCCAGCAAACCCGCCGCGGATCCGGCTCCCAACATTTTTAACGCATCACGACGATTTTGCGCAGGCTCAGAGGTATTATTCTTCATCAGTGTTTTTTGGATTAGGAATGATTGATTTAATTCTTGGGTTAGGAATGGTCAGATGTAGTCAGGGAGTGTTAGGTTTGGTCAGGAATAGTCAGGTGTGGTCAGGGATAGTCAAGTGTGGTCAGGAATAGTCATTTGTTGTCAGGAATAGTCAGGTGTGGTCAGGTGTGGTCAGGATCAGCGGTCAGCGGTCAGCGGTCAGCGATCGGCAGTCAGCAGTCGGCGGTCAGCAGTCAGCGATCAGCGGTCAGCGATCGGCGGTCAGCGGTCGGTCGTCGGCCGTCGGCGGTCGGTCGTCGGCGGTCAAAACACCTCATGGCAGTGCAAACGCAATATATTTCCCGCCCGGCTTATGGCCGTTCTTGGCCCCTCCCGCTGCGATGACCACATACTGCTTCCCATTGACCATATAAGTGGCCGGTGTAGCGAAACCGCCTGCGGGTAGTTGGTATTCCCAAACGGTTTTACCCGTTTTGCGGTCGAATGCACGGATCTTTTCGTCCTTGGTACCGGCTATGAACACTAACCCGCCCGCCGTGACGATCGGGCCGCCGTAATTCTCGGTACCGGTAATAGGGACGCCCTTTTTGGTAAGTTCAGGGAATTCGCCGAGCGGTACGCGCCAGAGGTATTCGCCGGTATTGAGGTCAATGGCATTGAGCGTGCCCCAGGGTGGCTTGATGGCCGGGTAACCATCCGGGTCGAAGAAGCGCGTCCAGCCGTTGTTAATGTAAGGCGGAATGTACGGAAATGCCGATTTCGCTTCCGCCGGTGCTTCGCCGGCGCTGTGATTATCAGTTGCCGGTGCTTTGGGTTCCGCATTGACAAGGAATGCCACGAGCTCGTCGCGCTCCTTGTCGCTGATATGCTGGAAAGCCGGCATCCGGCCGCGGCCGGTTTTGACCATGTTCGAAATTTCCTCTTTCGACATCCTGTTACCTATTTGTGCCAGGCTCGGGTACTCCTGCCCGCTCCCCTGCCTGTCGGCGCGGTGGCACGCGGCGCAGTTGCGCATGTACACGAGTTGGCCTGGCGAGGCCTGGTTCGCGCCGCCTGCCGGCCGGCCCCGGTAATCCATCATTTTCAGGTCCCATACCATTTCATTGGAATTTTGGTACAAAATACCTTCCGGATCGGCCGCATTACCGCCCCACTCGGCCCCTCCGCCTATGCCGAGGTACAAACTGCCCTCCTGGCTGGGCGGCATATACTTGTTCCCGGAGCGTGTTTGGGCAAATTTGGCTTTGACAAATGCATTCGCTTCCGGCGTGCGGTCTGTAATGTCCTGTTCGGTGAAATGCTGGCGGGCAAATGGCGCCGGTTTGGTCGGGAATGGCTGGGTGGGCCACGGATGTTCGCCGGGCAAATGGAAATCCGCCAGCGACGGCCGCTCTTCGACGGCGAACAGCGGCTTGCCCGTATCCCGGTCGAGCAGGAACAGCAGGCCGTCTTTGGTCGCCTGGGCTACGGCGTCGATCTTCCGGGACTTGCCATTTGCTGCTTTGTGCGTGACGGTGAGCAGGTTGGGCTGGCAGGAAATATCCCGGTCCCACAGGTCGTGGTGTACTGTTTGATAATACCAGTTCATCTTACCCGTTTCCGCATCCAGCGAAATCACACAATTGGCATACAAATTCTTCCCCTCACGGTCGGCCCCATAAAAATCCACCGACGGCGAGCCGGTACCGAAATACACGGCGCCCCGCTTTTCGTCGAGCACCATTCCGGCCCAGTTGTTGGCCCCGCCGATGCGCTTCCAGGCGTCTTTCGGCCAGGTGTCGTGGCCGGGCTCACCGGGTTCGGGCACGGTATGGAACGTCCATTTGAGCTTTCCCGTACGCACGTCGAACGCGCGGATGTGCCCCGGTGCGGCGTCACCGTATTCGGACACGCGCGAGCCGATCACGAGCAGGTTCTTGTATATCACACCAGGCGAGGTGGCGTCTACCGATAACTTGTCGTTTTCACGTCCCGGACGGCCGGTTACCCCCTGGCTGAGATCGACTTTGCCCCCGTCGCCAAAATCGTCCACCGGCTTGCCATCGGCCGCATTCACGGCCCAAAGCTGGTTTCCTGCCGTGTAGAGCACCCTTTTATCCTGCCCGTTTTCCCAAAACATCACACCCCGGTTCACATGGAACCGCGGCGTACCCCCGGCAAACGGATCGAAGCGCCACAGCTCCTCGCCGGTATCGGCCTTTAATGCGAACAGGCTCAAATGCGGCGTGGTGGCGTACAGGATACCATTTACTATAATCGGCTGGCACTGGATTTCCATCGGCCGCCGGGGAGCGGTAATGCCCGGCGCCAGGCGCGTCGCATCGTACTCCCAGGCAACTTTCAGCCTGCTTACATTGCCGACATCGATTTGTTTAAGCGGCGAATAGCGGTTACCGGCCTTGTTGCCGCCATAGGCGACCCAGTCGGCATTGCGGTCGTCGGGCGGCGAGGTCACTGCCACGAGTGCAACCGCCGGGACGATCATCCCCAGTGCGGCCAGCACGTGCCACAATCGCACGGGCCGGCCGCTATGCTTCCGTTGTTTCGGATTCATGAAATAGCGCGGTGGTTTGATTTAGTACCCTGGGTTTTGCCGCATGTTCACGTTCGCCGTGATCTCGTTGATCGGGATGGGCTGGGCGTAGTCGGTCGGGTCCCACTGGATGGCTCCGCCTCGAATGCGCTGGTAATAAGCCGCTTCCTTGTCGCCGATCTGCCAGCGGCGGACGTCGAGCCACCAATGTCCTTCACCGAAGAGTTCGGCCCAGCGTTCGTATTTGAGCGGGTCGTTTTTCAGGACGGCGTCGCTGGCTTTCGTGAGGTCGGTGAGGCTTTTGTAGTCGATGGCCGAAGGCGCGTTCACCGGCAATCCGTAGGCGCGTCGTTTGACTTTGTTAATGTATTCCAAAGCATTGACGTTATCCCCGGAATGCGACAGCGTTTCGGCATAAAGCAGGTAAATGTCGGCCAGTCGCAGCCACGGAAAATTCGCGCCGTTGGCCATGTTGATCTCTGCTTCGGTACCGTTCGGATTGGTGAATTTGCGAAAACTCCATGCTTCCATGTCGAGCTCCGAAATGTCGAGATAATGCGAAACGGGGCGCTTGCGGCCATTTACGACCATCGAATCCACGTAAGGCTGGTAGCAGGCCACCCACAGGCGCGGGTCCACGGTCTGCTTCTTTTTGGCTTCCTGCGAGCGGGCAATGTAGGCCGGGTCCACGCTGGCAATGTTGGCGCTCGTGGTACCGGCTTTGAAGTAATGCCCCTCATTGAAGCCGAAGCGCGCGATGTTTTTCGAATGCGGGAACACGTTGGACCATGCCGAGGCGGCCTGTCCGCCATTGTCGCTCACGTACGTCGGCGCGATCACCATCCCTACGCTCGATCCCATCGACTGGTCGTCGCCACCGCGGGCGGTCATATCCACATTCAGGTTCAGCTCGAACAGCGACTCGCTGGTAAACTCATTTTTACCATTGAACATATCCTTATACACATCGAATGTCACGAGGGATTTGCCGCTGTTGCTCACCACGTCGCCGAGGTAGGTTTTGGCATTGGCCCAATCGGCCTGGTAGGCATAGATTTTACCCAAAAACCCTTTTACCGCCCAGCCCGACACTTTGTACTTGTCGGTAGCGCCCGTCCAGTTGGTGCTTTTGAGCAAACCTTCTGCCGCTTTCAGGTCGGAAATAATGAAATCCCAGCCTTCCTTTACCGTTTTGCGCGGTACCTGCGTTTCGTCGAGGCCCGAAGCTACCCCGGTAATGATCGGCACGCCCATTTTGGCGCCGTCGGTTGCCGCATTGAAGCCCTCGCCCCAGAACGATACCAGGTGGAAATAGTACCAGGCACGCAGGAAGAGCGCCTGCCCTTTGATGAGGTCGATCGCCGCGGCGTCATTGGGCGCTTTTTGCCGGTAGGTTTCAATGCTCGTCAGGAGCGTGTTGCTACGCTGTACCCCGCGCCAGAGCTCGCGCCAGGTGTCGTACAGGAAGCTGTCGTTTGGCTGGGAATTGTTCTGGCCCATCTGAATCCAGGTAGGCGTTCCCTGCCAGCTGAGGTCGAGGGTATGGTCCCAGAGCCAGAGGTTTTTGCCGAGCATCGTGTGCCCGTACAGGCCGTTGGCATGCTGCGTGGCGTATACGCCTGTGAGCAGCTGTTCCAGGTCGGCCACTGAAGCCGGGTACTGCGACGGCGCCAATGCCCCGGGGTTTTCGACATTGACGAAGTCGTCGCTGCATGAATACATACCGGTCAGCGCCAGGAGCAGAAGTAGTTTGTGAAATATTTTCATAGCTGTACTAGCTGTTAAATCGGTTAGAAATTCAGATCGATACCCATGGAAACCAGTCTCGTGCGCGGGTACGAGTAAATCGTGTCAAGCCCGCGCGCCGTGGTGCCGTTGCGGCCCAGCACCTCGGGGTCGAGGCCTGAATAGCCAGTGAATGTCAGCAGGTTCTGGGCCTGGAAATAGATCCGCAACCCGCTCATTTTCCATTGCTTCACCAATGCCGACGGCAGTGTATAGCCCACTTGCAGGTTGCGCAGTTTCAGGAACGAGCCATTCTCCACGACGAATGACGAAATACGGGTGTAGTTCGAGTTCGGATCGCGTACATAATTTCCCGAAGCGTCTTTGGTACCCACACGCGGCTGGTCGGTCAGGCCGTTTCCATTGAAAAACGAGGTCTTGAATATGTCGTTGGTGGTGTTGTAATCCCCTACGAAAAACTGGGTATAGTACTTATTTCCATTAAAAACATCCACGCCCTGCACACCCTGGAACATCGCCTGCAAATCGATGCCTTTCCAGCCCAGGTTCAGCGAAAACCCGTACGTGATCTTCGGCCACGGGTTCCCGATGTAGGTTTTGTCGTCGATGGTGATGCGTCCGTCGCCGTTCACATCGCGGAATTTAAGGTCACCCGCGCCGGTGCCTGCGTTCTGGAAGAACACGCCGGTTGTAGGCTTACCCGCAGCCGACGCGGCTTCCTGCGCACGCTGGTTCAAGGCGGCCACGTCCGCGTCGCTCTGGAAAATGCCTTCGACAATGTAGCCATAGAACTGGCTCAGCGGCTTGCCCGCCTGCGTGCGCGTGACGGTACTTTCGAGGTAGTCGCCTGCCGCGCC
This sequence comes from Dyadobacter beijingensis DSM 21582, assembly GCF_000382205.1. GTDB lineage: Bacteria > Bacteroidota > Bacteroidia > Cytophagales > Spirosomataceae > Dyadobacter > Dyadobacter beijingensis. Next base: position 593,550 of record NZ_KB907788.1, on the reverse strand, counting down.
GTCGTTGATCGGGTTGTTGTTGGTACCGCTCAGCTGCTTCACAAGGTTTTTGTTGAATGCCGCATTGGCGCTCACCGAATAGGTAAAATCTTTCACCTTACCCCGGTAATCCACCGCGAGTTCGATTCCCTTGTTGCTCATCTGGCCGATGTTGGTATACACTCCGCTCGTGCCGTAGAAACCCGCCGAAACCGGCACGGGCACCTGGTAAATCATATCCTGCGTCTGGCGCGAGTACCAGTCGGCTGTGATATTCAATGCGTTTTTGAACAAACCAATGTCCAGACCGATGTCCGTCTGGTTCACCTGCTCCCATTTGATATTCTGGTTGGGCAGCTGGGCCGTCAATGCATAGCCTTTGGAACGGTCGCCGTTGGGCAGGCCGAGGATATTGGTACCGCCTGTGCCGCCGAACGACGCCTGGTAGGTGTATTGCGGGATGCTGCTCGTACTGCCCAGTTTACCATAGCTCGCGCGGAGCTTCAAATTGGATATTTGTGAAAAATTATCCCTTACAAATGCCTCCTCGCTCATTTTCCAGCCTACGGAGAACGAAGGGAATACACCCCATTTGTTGGCCGGACCAAAGCGGTCGGAGCCGTCGCGGCGGACGTTGGCGGTGAAAAGGTATTTGTCGGCAAAAGTATAGTTGATCCGCCCAAACTGCGAAAGCAGCCTCGTTTGGGGGAACTCGCCGCCGCTGGCCCGGTAAGTGCTCGGGTTGGTGGTCATGCCCAGGTTATAGGTGATCACCTGGAAGCCCTGCGCCTCGCCGTGTAAATTGCTCAGGTTCGACTGGTACGCCTCGTAACCGACCATTGCCTTCACCTCGTGGCGGCCGAATGTACGGCCGTAGGTGAGCACGAAGTTGCCGGTGAAATTCCGGGAGTTGTTCTGATCGCGGCTCAGGAATGCATTCACGTTTTTAAGGGTACCAAAATCATAGGCTTCGGTAAACTTATAGTTGTTCAAAGCGTAAATAGACGCCCCGAACGTAGAGCGGAAGTTCAGGCCTTTGATAATCTCCCAGTCGAGGTACACATTGCCCTCCAATGCGTACTGGTTGTTTTTGGCATGGTTAATGAGCTCGTTCGCCACCAGGTTCGGACCGGTGAAGAACGTACCCGTCTTGGCCCAGCCGCCCACGGGATTAGTAGGGTCGTAAACGGGGATCACAGGCGCGGAACGGAACGGGAATGTGCTCGTTTGCACGGGATTGTTGCGGGTGCTCCATCCGTAGAGCGTCTCCCCCACTTTCAGGCGGTTGTTGATCTTGAAATCGGCATTGGAACGAATACCGTAACGTTCGAACCAGTTGTCGATGATGGTACCGCCCTCACGCTGGTAGTTGGCCGAGAGGTAATAATTGGTCTTGGCCGTCGCGCCGGAGAGCGATAGCGAATAGCTCTGGTCGCTGCCGGTGCGGTAAATCTGGTCTACCCAATCATTGTCGGGCAGCGTATTCGGGTCGCCCCAGCCGCTGGTATTGACGCCGGAAGCCGCTTTCGCCTTGATATAATCCGGCGTGTTGAGCATGCTGTACAAATTCAGCGGCTTACGGGCGCCGTAGTAGGCATTGAAATTGATGTTCATCTTGTCGGAACCGGCCACGCCTCGCTTGGTGGTGACGAGCACCACGCCGCCCGCAGCCTGCGCGCCGTAGATCGCGGCGGCACTGGCATCTTTCAGTATTTCAATGGATTCCACATCCTGCAAGTTGAAATTGTTGCCGGCCGACATCCTGATCCCGTCCACAATGTAGAGCGGTGCCATTCCGCCGATCGAGCCTACGCCCCGGATCACAATGTCCGACGAGCCGCCCGGCGCACCGTCGTTCCGGGTCACCTGCACACCCGCCGCGCGGCCCTGCAATGCCTCGTTGACGCTACGCACAGGCAGGTTTTTGATCTCCTCCGATTTCACCGACGATACCGAGCCCGTCAGGTCCGACCGTTTTTGCGTACCATAGCCCACTACCACCACTTCTTCCAAAGCCTTGTTGTCGACTTTCAGCGTCACGTCGATCTGGCTCCTGCGGCCTACGATCACTTCCTGGGACATAAAACCCACGAAAGAGAAGGTCAGCACGGCATCGGCGTCCGTAATATCGATATTGAAAATACCCTGTTCGTTCGTGGATGTGCCGCGCTGGGTGCCCTTCTGGATCACGTTCACGCCTGCGAGCGGCTCGCCTTTCTCGTCGCTGACTTTCCCGGTGACGCTGATATCGAAGATCGTTTGCAGATCCACCTTCTTGCGCATCAGCTCCGTCATGCGTTCTTTCAGCACGGGGTCGGACGCGAACGAGAATGGTTCTTTCAGGCTGGCTTGCTCCCTGGGCTTCCGGACCGGCTCCCGCTTTTTCCGGACGATAATCGTCTTATCTACAATGTTGTAGGTCAATGGCTGCCCGGCAAAACAGGCGTCCAGCACTTCTTTCAAAGGGGCATTCGTCACATTAATATTGACCTTCTCCGCCTGATCGAGCATTTCCAGGTCGCAAATGAAGACATAGCCCGTCTGCTTCCGCACGGTTTTGAGCACTTCCAGTAACGTTGCATCCTTCTTTTTGAGTGATACCTGCTGGGCGAAAGTGTCTTCGGCCAGCACCTGCAACGTACCAATCAGGAATATCAACACAGTTAATTTCATTGCCAGGAGGACTTTACCAAAGTCGGGTCGGTGTTTTGCGGCATATGCCTGCCATAGAGAACGCATTAGTATATACGCTCTCCACAGGACAGTTTTGCCCTTGTATACAAATTTCATAGTTTTGTATGCTTGGTTAAAAGTGAATGTATCGTTGTCCAATGATCTCAGGATTAATCAGGTCGGGCCGGGTGCGGTCGCAACGCATCCGGTCTTTTTTCCCGATAACCCTTTCCAAATGCCGTTCAGGAAGAATTCAGGGGGTTCATTTCGTTTTCAGGGTTAAGTTGAAGGTGTTCAATCGGTATTTTTCACGGTTATTTTCCTGTCATCGATCCGGAACTGGATGCCGCCCGTCATTTCGAGCATTTTAAGCACTTCCGACACGTTGTTCTTGCGCGAGATGGTCCCGGCAAAAGATTTTCGCTCCACATTTCCTTCGTATTTCACATCGAGATCATACCAGCGCGAAATCTGCCGCATAATCTCCCGGATATTGCCATTGAACTCGAAACGGCCCTCTTTCCAGGCCACCACGCTTTCCGTATCCACCGTTTTGACGGCAATCTCCCGCGCAGCCCCGCCGGTGGCTACCCGCGCCTGCTGGCCGGGCGTGAGCACCCTGGTCACCGCGTCTTTTTCCACCCTTACCGAGCCTTCCAGCAGCGTTGTCTGCATAGTAGGCTCGTCACCATAGGAGCTGATATTGAAATGTGTTCCTAACACGGTGATCTCCATATCCTTTCCTTTCCCGTTCCGGTCGGTCACGCGCACGAGGAACGGCCTTTTTTTGTCGGGTTCTATTTCAAAATAAACTTCTCCCGTCATTTCCACATCGCGGTGCTTGCCTGTAAATGCAGTAGGGTATTTCAAACTGGAACCGGCATTCAGCCACGCCTTCGAGCCGTCGGGCAGGACGATCTTGTACTGGCCGCCCAACGGCGTCCTCAGCACATTATAGGCCACAGCACCTGCGTTAGCGGCATTTAGCCCATAGGTCACCTCCCCTTTCGACTTGTCGATCGTCGTCCCGGGCTGTACCGACAGGTTGCCTTCGGTGATGGTATTCAAATCGTAGGTCCGGCCGTCGGCTAGCGTGAGGCTGGCCTTGTTGCCGCCTGCCGGGGCATCGTCGCCATAAACGCTTTGCGAAGCCACCACCGGTTGCGTTTCAGGCGCGCGGTTCAGCCAGCGATAGCCGCCGTAAACGAGCATGAGCGCCACGGAAGCCGCTGCCAGCTTGAACAGCCACATTGGCCGCGTGCGTGTTTCGTCGGGCTCCGTATCGGGTTCCGGTTCAGCCAAATGGCCTGCACTACCTTCCGAAGTTCCCCGGCCGGTGGCCGAAAATATGGAGCTGAGAATGTCCTCGGCCGTTTCATCGGGCATGGTATGGTCTGCGCCGTCGCGGCGTACAAACTGGTCGATCAGCCCGTTGAGTTGCTCACGGTGATCGTCCGACAGCAGCATGGCCATCAGTTCCTCCCGCTCCTCGTCGGTGATTTTTTTTTCGCAATACCGGAAAAACAAGTCGTCCAGGCGTCGGTTTCGCATCATAGTCAGGATTACGGACGGCCTTTACCGCCCTGCACCCGTAAAGACTTCCGTCGGACGGCTATGGGGGACAATGAGATAAAAAAAAGTTTAAAAATTAATTTACCAAGAAAAACAACACCCAGGAGATTGCGATTTCGAGCTTCAATTTGCTGTACGCGCGGATGTGTCGCAATGCGCGTGCGAGGTGGGTTTTGACTGTTTCCGAAGAGATACGCAGCTTTTTCGCGATCTCGTCCCGCTTCAATTCCTGCTCCCTGCTCATCAGGTAAATCTGCTTTTGCTGGGCCGGAAGCAGCTCTACCGCCTGATGCACGATTTCTTCGATTTCCAGGTCGATAATGCGGTTGTAGGTCGTGTTTTCGCCCACGGGAAGTTCCAGTTGCAGGTCGTCGACGAGCTGCTGCTGGCGCGCCATGCGTTTGAGGGTAGAAAAAACGTGATTGCGGGTCATGATAAACAGGTAATCCTCGAAACCCACGATTTCGAGCAGCGTCTCCCTTTTGACCCAAAGCTTCAAAAAAATGTCCTGAACAACCTCCTCGGCCAGAAAAGTGGAATGCGTGAGCCGGAATGCGGCGGAATACACCTTGTCGCGGTACCAATGAAACAGGGTAGCAAACGCCTTCTCGCCGCCCGCCGCGATTTCAGTCAGCAACTCCGCTTCGTTATGTAACGCGTCTATTTTCAAGGGAATACCATGAGATTCCTACAAATGTAATAGCAAAAGGGATTGAATAGGAGAATATGGGTATAAAATATTGAAAAGGAAGGAAGGGAGGATGGTGCGAAGTTTCGCTTCGCACCGTTACTGCATCTTACTTAGCCAGCAAGCGCTTCATCTTGTGGTAAATCTCGGTATTCTCATATACCCCGCGAAAATCCAGGGAATGCGGGCCGTAGGCGAATACCGGCACCATAATGGCCGTGTGGTCGGTGGTGCTGAACTGGCCATCGACATACCCGGTTTTCAGGTTTCCGTCCAGGAGCGTGAGGCCGCCGGTTTCGTGGTCGGCGGTGACGAGAACGAGCGTTTCACCGTTCGAATCCGCGAAACGGAGCGCCTCCCCTACCAGTTTGTCGAAGTCCAGCATTTCGGTGACCACATACGGCACCACATTGGCGTGACCGCCGTAATCTACCTGCGCGCCCTCGGCCATCATGAAAAAGCCTTTCGGGTTCGATTGCAGCGTTTGAAGGGCTTTTTGAAATGAATCTTTGAGAAAATCACCGCGGCCATTCAGCATGGAACGCGTGTTTTTGTCGTCCAGGAGTACGAACGGCGCCTTCATTTTCGACAGGTCTTCCCAATTGTCGGATACCTGGAAACCGCGTGTTCTGAGCGTGTCGGCTGTTTTGGTTTTGGCAAAATGGCTGTAACCGCCGCCGATGAGGATGTCGACCGGCTCTCTGAGGTAATCCGTCGCGATTTCCGCCATTTGGCTGCGCTCGGGACGGTGGGCATAGAATGCCGCCGGGGTGGCGTCGGTAATATCACCCGCCGAAATCAGCGCGGCTTTACGGCCTGTCGCTTTGACCTGGCGGATGATGGAAGGGACCGCTACCAGGTTGGAATCCACGCCGATGGCCCGGTTACGCGTTTTGTTGCCGGATGCAAATGCCGTGGCGCCGGCAGCCGAATCGGTAATGTAGTTATCGGAGGATGCCGTTTTGGAAAAACCGATATTCAGGAAGCGTCCCAGGTTCAGCTCGCCGCGGTTGGCCGTGAAGCCGGAATAGATTTGCGCGAGGCCCATTCCGTCGCCGATGAGCAGGATAATGTTTTTCACTTTTCCCATCGCGTCGTTGTTTTTGTAGGTCGGCTGGTAGGGTTTGTAAAATTCGGTGGCCTGATATTCGGCATTCTTGCGGCCGCTCAGGAACGTGCCGAGCTCGGCCACGTGGTCGGTATTGATATAATCCACGCCGAGGTTCATCAGGATTTTCCAGGCATTGATATTGTCGGGGCTCGCCCAGAAACGGAACGGCTTGCCCAGCGCATGCGCCTGGGCGATGACCTCGGTAATGGCCTTGCGGTCCTGCTCCACGGGAATACCTTTGCCGTTCCATTGCGAATAGCGGTGAAAATCCTGGCTGATCATACCCAGTTTCACAGCCTGTGCCGGCGTGTAATTGATACCTGGGCGACCGTCGAAGAAAATATAAGCCGGGTACTGATCAAACAGATCGGGCGCGGGCGTATCGCCGCTGACGACTACTTTCACACTACCCTGCGGCACCAACAGGCTTTCATACGGCGCCAATGCCTTCACCAACGCCGCGAGGGTCGGTTTGGAGGATGTTTTCAGGTCTACAAGCAGGGTCATTACCCGGCTTTTGTCCTTGTAAATGCTTCCGTCGTTTTTGGCAAACTGCTTGGCAATCTGCTGCATATACAGCTTATCGAAGGTGCGGTCGGCGCTGATATCCCGGGAATCGTGCGCTACAAAAAGCGTGTCGTTACGCAAATGCACATCGGCCTCTACGGAACCGAACTGGTTCTGGTAGGCCAGCGTGAATGGCGCCGCCTGCATGTAGTCGTTATGCGAATGTGCCCGGGAAAGCGGGTTTTCGGCCAGGCCGCTATCAAACCAGCGGGCCTTGTACACGTGCATGTCCGGGAACGCGAATTGGCGGGCAGGCGCATGGAACTTCACATGGAATGTCCACCAGCTTTCTTCGGGGATCGTATAAATGTACTGGCCCGACGCATCGCGACCGAGGCTTTTGATATTTTCCGCATCCGGAAAATCCTTGATTTTGGTAAACTGCTGCGTGGCGAGACTGAACAGCCACGAGCCGTGATGCTCGGTCACAAACAGGTCGCCCGCTGCATTGGCAGGCTGCAACTCATGCCCGCCGATGCCCGGAATGGTCCATTTGGCCACCATTTTGAGGCTGTTACCGGAAACAATCTTGTATTCGCGCAACACATCGTAACCCAATGCGAACAGACTTTTGCGCTGCTCGTTCCATACCACGCCGTGTGCCGAGTAGAGGCTGTCGCTATACAGTGGTTTGCCGGGCTGCTTCAATGAAAAAAGCATGAGCTTGTTTCCATTCGCATGTACCGATGCGGCGGCGGCAACGAGGTCGCCCGGCAGGAGCTCTACCGAATGCGCATTGGGTACGGCCGCATGGAAAAGGACTTTTTTATTGGCTACATTCAGCAAAGCAACGGCTCCGCTCGATGAGGATACGAGCAGCTGGCGACCGCCCCGAACGGCCTTGCAGTCGTCCGTGGTATTGAACAACTTCGTGCGGAACTGCTCAGGCAGATCAGCCGCCTGGTGCGCATCCCACTGCCAGACGATCTTCGGAATGCTGTCTTTGGAGCCGGCGTAATCGGTGATCAGGACCTTGCTGTCGCCGCACACGAGGAACGATTTCCGGGGAATGGCCTGGGCATACGCGTGGTTAAGCAGGAACGTCAGCAGGCATGCCAGGACGGAGGTGCTATGAATAAAAAAACGGGTCATCGGGCAGGTTATCACTGTTAAAAATCAGAACTGGTGCGAAAATAAGGCACTGAGCCGCTAATTAGGTGCAGAGAGCCCCATTGCTACCTGAAAAATAACCTATTCTTAACAATTTAGAATTACCCACGCCACAATCCACCGGTAGTTTTGGGTGTACCAACGGGCGTCTTATGCGGACAATTTTATGGCTTGACAAAAACAGGATTTTCAAATCGGCATCCTGGCTGCTCATTCTCCTTTTTCTTTCCGAAGCCACACCGCCCGCAGACCCGCTCCGGCACAGATCCCTGCCCGCCATTATCGTACCGCGCGACTCCGCCAGTGCGGGCAGCTTTTCCGTTATCACCTACAACATCGCGGGCCTCCCCCAGCTCATTTGCAGCGCCGGCACGCCGCGAAGGGAAAGCATTGCAGCCATCGGCAGGCTCCTCAACCGCTACGATATCGCACACGTACAGGAGGATTTCAGCTACCACCAGCATCTGTACGGCCCCGGCAACAGCCACCCGTTCCGTACCCCTACCAAAGGCACTGTCATGACCGGCGACGGCCTGAACACCCTCTCGAAATTTCCCGTAACCCACCTCCGCCGCATCGCCTGGACCGACTGTACCGGCGCCGACTGCCTCACGCCCAAGGGTTTCACCTATACACGCATCGAAATCGCCCGCAACCGCTTTATCGACTTCTATAATGTCCACGCCAATGCGTACAACCACCCCCGTGCAGCCCTCGCCCGCCGCCGCAACATGGAGCAGCTATCGGCCTACATCCAGCAGCATTCCGCCGGCAAGGCCGTCGTCATCATGGGCGACCTGAACGGCCGATACAGCTTCGGCCAGGATAATGTGGGGTGGTTGTTAAGGGAGAATGGGTTGACGGATGCCTGGGTGGATTTGCGCTGCGCCCGTAAGCTTCCCGAAGCCAGCGATACCATGCCCCCGGCCGACATTCTCGGCATTAGCGATTCCTGTGAAACCATTGACAAAATCCTGTTCCGCAGCAGCGCGTTCATCGAGCTCCAACCGGCCGCCTATGCATTGGAAAAGCAATTATTCTCCAATGCCAAAGGTTTGCCGCTTTCGGATCATCACCCGGTTTCGGCCCGGTTTGAATGGAAAATACGGAACGAGGTAATAGCCTATGATTGAACCAACACCGGAAAGTTCTCCACCGTCTCCTTCACGCTCTTCCGAAACTGAAACGGCGTCAAGCCCGTAAATTCCCTGAAATTCCGGATGAAATGGGATTGGTCCGCGTACTCCTGCTCGAACGCGATGTCGGAAAGCTTGTCGTAGGATTGGCCGCGAAGCTGGTTCAACGACGCCTGGAAACGGCAGATACGGGCGAAAAGCATCGGAGAAAGGCCGATTCCTTCCTGGAAACGCCTTTCGAGCGTGCGCTCCGATACTTGCAGCTCCTGCCGCAGTTCTTTCATTGAAATACCACCCTGCGACTGGATAATGCGCTGCATCGCGTATCGCGCGGCCGCTTGCAGCCCGTGGTCATTGCGGCAGATCTGCTCCCAGAGGCATTCGGAGATCACTGCCGCTTTCGCCTCCATGTCGGCGGCACTTTCCAGGCGTTCCCTGAGCCGCCTGCCGTTCAGGAACAGGTCCAGGTCGAGGCAGTCGTTCGTGAGTTCGTGCGCGTCCATGCCGAAAATCGATTTCAACGCATGCGGATAGAAATAGGCCCCGATGGTGCTGAACCGGGCGGGCGAGACGATACGGGTATGCACCGTCGACTGACCGTACAGGAATATCGGCGCGAGTTCCTTCGATTCCTGGAACGAAGTATCGGGCGACTGCTGGAAAATTATGCCGGGCGAACCGTCCGCGATGGTCACGAAATGGACCTGCTCGCCGGGCTGGCCGGTGCTTTCGAGCGCCCAGTAGTACTTGATGTAGTCCTGCAAATGCGGCGGCGGTGTGATCTGATGATATTTCATGGCTCTGCTTAGTCAAGGCAATTTATCGATTTTTTAAAACAAACCCCTCAGATACTCCTGAACACCAAGCGGTTTGCGACCGAGGAAGCCTTCCAGCGAACGGTCTGTCCCCTCGAATTCGCCGGCGCGGATACTGTCGGCCATGCTGGCGTAGAAAGCGGCTTCTTCCTCTGGCAGGCCGTAACCGAGCAACCCCTTGCGGTAGTCTTCGGCCGGAATGTCGGTGTGTGCGGCTTCCCCGAAACCCGCTGCATCCTTTAATGCAAGCGCTATATCCGCAAAACTGTGCGCCGACGGACCAGTGATATGAAAGGTTGCATTCGCGAATTCGGGCCCGGTGAGCACATTGGAAAGCGCTTCGGCAATGTCCCTCCGCGATGCAAAACTCACCCGGCCGCTGCCCGATGGGTAGAAAATACGCCCGTCGCCCATTGCCTCGCCGACGAATAGCGGGATCGTTTCATGGTACATACTATTGCGAAAAAAAACATACTTCATGCCGCTCTGGCGGATCATGGCTTCGGTATTGCGGCAAACATGCGCCGACTGGAAACGCGCCGACTCGTGCGGGAACAGCGTACTCGTGTACACCACCTCCTGGACGCCGCATTTCACGGCCGCATGGACGACGCGCGTCTCATGCGCCATCGCCCGCACCCCCGTAGCCGACGACGAGATTTGCAGCAGCCGGTCCACGCCAGCCAGCGCTTTTTCCAGCGATTCCTGGTCTTCGTAATCCGCTACCCGAACCTCAATACCCGATTTGCTGAATTCGCCCAGCTTTGCGGCGTCGCGCACGATCGCAGCGATGTGCTGCGGGGATGTTTTTTTCAACAAAAATGAAAGGGTGGCTTTCCCGAGGTTTCCGTTTGCTCCTGTAATGGCTATCATTGTTGTGTTTGTTTTGGTTTAAAGCAAAACTAGGAGCCGCGCGTCCCTAAAAATAGAACAAAACCGTCAGCACCTGTTTTTCCGCCCGCAAGCCTTGATTTTTCGCGATCGTGCTTAGATTTGAAAACCGAGCGACCGGAATTTTGACACTAGCCTAACCAGTCCCCGCGTCATCGCCATCGGTTTACCCACCCACCCCGCCAACGGCACGCCCTTCCCGCTCCGCAACGAAATCATCTTCATTTCCGTGGCTGTGGTGCTCTTTACGCTGGTCGGCCAGGGCCTGACTCTCCTGTGGATCGTAAAGCGGTTGGGGGATTAACTTACCGTTAATCACCCAAAAACGGCCGCCAAGTTATTGAGGGGTAAGGGAAATAGCTTTATAGTTTAAAGACATCTAAGTTTAGTACCAGGTCGATTTAAATCGACCTGGTTTTTGACCTGTCAAATTAGATTACCTGGCTATTTTTTAACATCCTTCAATATCTATGAAAAAGACACCACTATTCTACGTATGCTTTCTGGTACTTCATGTTTTGGGTTATGTCGCTGTTGCACAAGACATGTTTCATTTCGCCAATGAAACGCAGTATCCAATTTACCTTAGTAAGAAGATCGCGCTGATTCAATTCTATGACCAAAGACAGATAGAAAATATTCCGGCCGCCAACCTTGCTGACCTTGCAGAGACGATTAAAATAATAGAGGGAATTCCTGGTATGGCTTACGTAACCTTCCCTGACGGCATGACTAAGGCCGACATGGAAAGAAGCATTCAGGCGATTCGTACTAAACCAAATATTCGATCTGCACACGCAATGATGACCAACGTGGAAGGCGAGGAAGTTGCGGGTTTTCTGGACGTATTGATAGTGCGATTAAAAGCAAATGCAGATTTTACACTATTTCAGTCTGTTCTAAATGAAAAAGGACTAAGTATAAAGGACACTGACAAGTTCGATAACAGAATCTTTTATATTTCCGGACAATCTGTTTTGAACAACCCGATTAGTGTATGCAATGAGCTAAGTTCAACGAAGCTTCTTGAATTCGCCCAACCAAACTCCTTACGTTATATCAAGCCAGCAGGTACACCCGCCGACCCCTTATTTTCAAGTCAGTGGGGACATACAAAAATGCAAATCCCGGAGGCCTGGGACATTACGACAGGTTGTTCTGCTATTAAAATTGCAATTATCGATAACGGCGTACAATTAAATCATCCTGATCTTATTGATAATTTGGTTTTTGGATATGATGCGACGCTCGGCGGAACAAATGGTGGTGCTGTTGCCGGCGAGATACCACATGGAACTAAATGTGCCGGAATAGCTGCCGCGGCAAGTAATGGAATCGGACTGGCAGGCGCAGCGTACACATGTAAAATTATTCCCGTACGTGCGTACTCGACTTTGGGAGGAAATTTATCCACAGACGCCTTTATTGCTACTGCCATAAATTTTGCCGCAGGTGCAGCCGATGTCATTAGCATGTCCTGGACAATAGTCTCCGCTTCTCATCCCAATGTCGACCTTGCAATCACCGCTGCAATCAACAATGCCACGACAACTGGGCGTGCAAATAAGGGCTGCGTTTTGGTGGGAGCGATGGGCAACGACGGAACAAACATCTTTACCTTGCCAACGCGGCTTCCCAATGTTCTGGCCGTGGGCACCTCCGTTCAAAATGATACTAAATGGAGTGGAACCAATACTCCCACAGGAACCTACAAAATCGATCTCGTAGCGCCCGGACCAGATGTTGCTACGATCACAGGAAGTTCGTATTCAAATTCACCAAACGATCACCGAACATCCTGGTCTACACCAACTATTGGCGGGATTGCTGCGCTGATTTTGTCCGCAAATCCTAGTCTCACACATCAGCAAGTCAAGAGATTGATCGTCGAAACCTGTGAAAAGGTTGGCGGCTATTCATACATTGTCGGGAATAGTATAAAATACGTTGATTTGTCTCATAGCACTGATATGGGGCATGGTCGGGCCAATGCATTCAAAGCATTGGAAAAAGCGGCGGGTGGGCCGATCGTAGGCCCAACCCTAGTCTGCTCTACTGGAAATTTTAGTATAACTTCTCCAATTCAAGGGGCGACCTTATCATGGTCAACGACAAATGCGGGACTGACAATAACTAACGCCGGCACTGCAACACGACAGGCTGGCTTTAACGGAGAGGTTACTGTCATAGCCACAATAACTGCGCCCGGATCCTGTCCGGTCACTCTTATAAAGAAGATCCATGTGGGTATGCCTGTTCTCATGAACGGCTACTATGTGAGCAATGGTGCACAATATGGTTTAGTAGAATCGGATGAGTCCTATCCAAATACAATTTGCTGGAATGCTAATCCAACAACTGGAAATGTCTTTACATCTATCCTTGGTTCTACTTCTACTTCGTGGACTAAAATCTCATCAACCCCGATCGGCTTACTTTGGAGCTCCTCAGGAGGAAATTTATGCATTACTTTTCAGTCGATCGGGCAGCAAGGCATATTCAAGCTAAACTACTCCAATGCTTGCGCAGCCTTGTCCAAGTTTTATGGGTTAAAATCCATCAGTTGTGCCAACTTCCTCGTCTACCCCAACCCTGCCAGTGATATCGTGACATTTGAATTTGAGAACACAAATGATATGGACAACCTGTATCATGAAATTCAATTAATTTGTGAGCAGTCTGGTCGAGTTGTCCGAACGGTAAATGTTAGCGAAATCTTCAAAGGGAAACAGTTCATCGAAGGTAACAAAGTTGAGATAAACGTGTCCGACCTTAGCAGAGGGGTCTATTATGTTCATGCCATTCCTGGAAAAACCTCAAAGCTCAAAGGCGAAAGCGTACGCATTCTTTTGGAATAATCGCAACTCTATATCAGCAAACCAACATGAAAAAGGGAACAACCTGCAAACTGGCTCTCGTGCTCGCTTTACTTTCGCTGATCATCAACGATGTAGTCGGTCAAAACCGGAAGCCATTTCATATCGGGATTCACGCCGGATATGGGACGGACTATTATCAGAGGAAAGTCAAGGGTCCTGGCGGATCTTCCGGCGCTCCCGGGAACTTCAATTCCAGATATTCGGTGGAACTAGGTGTGTATGGTGAAAAATTTGTAAAGAACAGACTGTCCGTTGTACCAAAGATCCGTTACAGCATCCAAAATGTTCCGACCAACACGCTTTGCAATTGCAGCCATTTGGATTACCTGCAAAAAGAACTTCATCACACGGCTTGGCTGGCGCTGGGTTTGCGTGCCTATTTGTCCCAGCGATCGGCTGTCAAGGCATTTGCCGGTATGGGTGTTCTGACATACTACTTTGTCGGGTACGGGGAAAAACGAAACGATAACAGCAGCTTTCACTGGAATGCGCAAGGGTATAACCGCATCAATCCCGGAATCTCAGGTGAAATCGGTTTGCAATGGAAGAGAATAGGCCTGTCGGCGGAATACCACCGAAATATGGGCAACACTTTTGCAAAGGGATATAAGCTGTCAACGGGCGATGAAGTCAGGCGGAGTATTTTCCGACAAGGGTATACGATTAGCATGTCGTTCCTGATCACAAAACCCGCTTCCCAATGACCCAAAAAAATTTCCTCCACCCCCACCTTTCTTAACCTAGGTTAATGTTTCCGATCTTTGGCAGGTCTAGTTTTGTCATATCAAATCAAGCACAGCAAGACAAAACGAATATTAAATCTCAAAACCTTTTAAGATCATGGAAACTCTGAATATCATCGACCCCGCCAACGACCCTGCTATTTTTGAAGATGTAAAAACTTTCCTCAATGCATTGAACTCCGGCGGCGGTACCCCGCTAGAACAATTGTCGCCCGCTGATGCACGCAATGTGCTCGTAGGCGCACAGAAATCGGTGGAAGTGGATTTGTCGGGCATTGAAACCAGCGAAAAAACCATTACACAAGACGGCATCACCGTGAAACTGGATATCGTGAAGCCGGCCGGTACCACCGAGAAACTGCCGGTGTTCATCTTCATCCACGGCGGCGGCTGGGTCCTTGGCGATTTCCCTACCCACAAACGCATTGTCCGCGACCTCGTCGTGTATTCCGGTGCAGCGGCTGTTTTCGTAAACTACACACCATCGCCCGAAGCCAAATACCCCGTGGCGATCAACGAAATTTATGCCGCAACCAAATGGGTGGCCGCACATGGCGACGAAATCAATGTAGATGGGACCAGGCTCGCAGTGGCTGGTAACAGCGTCGGCGGGGATATGGCCGCGGTTACCGCGCTGAAAGCCAAAGATGACAATGGCCCTGAAATCAAATTGCAGGTACTGCTCTGGCCCGTTACCGACGCCAATTTTGAAACTGTATCCTACAACCAGTTTGCCGAAGGCCGCTTCCTGACCAAAAACATGATGAAATGGTTCTGGGACAACTACACCACCGATCCCGAAGAAAGAAAACACCGCTACGCATCACCGCTTCAAGCAACTGCCCAACAGCTGCAAGGCCTGCCTCCTGCCCTCGTGCAAACCGCTGAAAACGACGTCCTCCGCGACGAAGGCGAAGCTTATGCCCGCAAACTCGAGGCCGCCGGCGTGAAAACCACTTTGGCAAGATACCAGGGCCTCATCCACGACTACGGCCTGCTGAACCCCCTCGCCCACGTGCCCGCCGTGCAAGGTGCGCTGCTGCAAGCCGGCGCCGCGATCCGCGAAGCGCTGAAATAGATTTTCAACATACTACTACACCGGAACGGGTTATGCGCAAGTGTAACCCGTTTTTTACATTTAATAATCAGTATCGACCAGAAAATCAATTAATTATAAATATTTGATAAAAAAATAAGAGATTTTTGATAACATAATGCCTTTTTTGTGTGTCATGTTGATATAAAACCGGCTGGATTGGCCGTCCTGAATTCATTTGAGTAGTTGTATGACCCACAGACAAATTGGGCTGATATCCGTATTCGCCGGGTATCTGCTCCTCGCCATCACGGTGTACCGCTGGCAACTTTTCACACACTTCATCGCCACCATTGTGTTTTTCAAGGGATTGGTGCCCGTTGCGTTCGTCCTCTTCATCTGGGCGGTTATCCGTTTGTTCAAACTACCTTTCTGGGCCGCATTGCTGACTGCCGCAGGGCTCGAAACCGCTTCGTACCTATACATACGTCACACTATTGAAGTCAACACAAATGCCGACCGGCACGAGGTGGGCGTACTGTCCAAATGGGTCAATTACCGCGATGTGATCCAGTTCAACCGCCATTTCAGCAGCTATTCCCCCGACCTGGGCTACCGGCTCCGCCCCGGCGCAGATGACGTGCATTCGAGCCTGGAATACAGCAATGCATTTAAAATCAACAGCTTCGGCGTACGCGACGACGAGGCTTCACTCGAAAACCCGAAACTGGTGTTCGTCGGCGATTCGTTCACAATGGGCTGGGGCGTGGACCAGGACCAGACCTACGCCGATCAGACGGGCCGTAAGCTGGGCGTGAAAACGCTGAACGCAGGCATTTCATCTTACGGCACCTACCGGGAAATGCTGCTTTTTTCAAAAATTAAAAGGGATTCCTGCCGGCTGCTGGTGCTGCAATACTGCGACAACGATCTCGAAGAAAACCAGGCGCGCAACGAGCCTGCCAACCAGGGCCAGCTGCTCACGCCGGCGACATTCGACAATACGGCCGTTTTTAACCGGATCAATGAAACCTATTATCCGATGCGCTTCACTTACTTCTTCGTTCGGGAAAAAGACTTGTTGAAACGCATCTGGACGAGCCCGTTACAGGTATTCGGAGAAATCGGAGGCGCGCTTTCGGCTTGGGTCAAAGGCGAACAACACGCCGTGGTGACGCCGCCGGACATTAAGACGCCCGAAGAAACGCGTTTGCACACCGGGTATTTCTATAAGTCATTGGCAAAAATCCGCCGCTACTACCAGGGCAACATCATCGTGCTGCATCTCGATGGCAGGTATACACGCCCGGAAATGATCCGCGCTTTCGAAGCCGAAGGCCGGCAGCCCGGCGATGCACATCTGTATTTCCTGCACACCGACGAGCTGCTCAGCGCTCATGACTATTATCCGGTCGACGGCCATATCAAAGCCTCCGGCCATGCCAAAATTTCCGACGCATTGGTAAAAATGATCCGCGAAAAGGCATTGCTTACGCCCTGATACGCCGCGTGGGGTCGGCAAATATGCTGATGATTTCCTTGGTTTTACGTCGGCTTACTACTGCCTCGTTGCCGCAGCGCATTTTGAGCGCGCGCCCGTCTACGGCGCAGCCGATCACGTAATTGGAGTTCACGAGAAATGATTTGTGGACACGGATAAAGTTGTCGTCCAGCTTGCAGGCAAGCGATTTCAGGGTTTTACAGACAAGGTAACGCGTGCCCGCACAGGTATATACGTACGTGTAATTGCCATCGCCTTCGAGGAATGTGATCTGTTCCGCGCGGATCGTCAGCACCCTCCCCATGAAATGCACCGATAGCTGTGCCGGTGCGGGGCTGGCCTCGTCCTTAACCGGACTAAACGGGGTAAAAGTGTTCATATCAATAGCGGTGATCGTTGGATGGATAGCGCGGGCCGGATGGCTGAAATTGTGCGATCTAGCGAACATTCACGTTGAAACTGCCGTCCGTCAGCGTGCGGCTTTTGGTGCCCGTCGCGTCCACGGCCGTCAGGCTGAACGTGCCCTGGATATTGGCATCGGTCCTTTTTGTGATCGTGATGGTGCCGCTGCCTCCGTTGATCGTCGAAAAATCCTGTTTATCGAAAGTCATCACGGCAAAATTCACCGCATTGATCGGGAATGTGCCTTCTTTCACCGTCTTGGGCAATGCAATAGCCACGATGTCGGTCGTTTTGCTATCCAGGCCGTAGATGGCGTAGTAAAGGTCGTTGGCCGGGAAGCTGGCTAATGCGTAAGAATAATCGGGAGCATACTCTTTGCCATCCACCTTCACCTTGAAACCCGCCTTGCCGGTTGCCGGGTCGGGGTTCACGTCGTCGCTTTTTTTGCTGCAACCAGTCAGGACAGCGATGCTTAAAACGGATAGGATGGTCAGTAATCTGAAAGTTTTCATGGAATTGATTTAGTTAAATAATGTGTAGTAGTCGTTTGACATTTCAAAACTACTATACGTCGGGCCGTACGTGTAACCGACTACACATCAGGCGGGTTTGGGTTTAAACCCGGCGAAGCCCAGCCGAAATCCGGCTGCGAATGGCGGGGATAAGGTACGAATTCAGTATGTTAGGGTTACTTTTTGGTATAGATCAAAAGCATTGCCTAACGTCCATTCTATGAAAAGCAATTCTATCTATCTCACTCTCCTGATAGCCGCGCTTTCCGGCTGCAACAAATCCGGCGATCAGGCCAAATCCGTCGAAAAGCCGCTGCCCGTCGTGACACGGCAAGCCCGCAACATTACCGCCAACAACCAGATCTCCGTCAGCGGGAATATCGAAGGCAACAAGACCGTCCGCCTCGGTTTCCTCGTCGGCGGAAAGATCAACTACATCGCCGCCGCGGAAGGACAGCTGGTGAAGCAAGGCCAGTTGCTGTCGAGCCTCGACCCCGGCAATTACAGCATTGCCAAAGAACTAGCCGACGTACAAGTAGCTCAGGTTCAGGACGAATACGACCGACTGAAAGTCATGCACGACCGTCGGAGCCTGAGCGAGAGCGATTTCGCCAAGGTTGGCTTCGGGCTGCAACAGGCACGTGCGCAGGAGAAGCTGCATGCCAAAAACCTGTCCGACACGAGGCTTTACGCGCCCATCAGCGGGGTAATGCTCAAAAAGATGGCCGAGGTGGGCGAGATCGTCGGCGTGGGCACGCCGCTGTTCGTCGTGTCGGACATCCGCACGGTGAAAGTGAATGCGTATATCCCCGAAAGTGAATTGCACAATATCAAACTTGGCCAGGAAGCGAAAGTACTGGTTTCTTCACTGAGCGAGACATTTACCGGCAAAGTGACGGAGGTGGGCTCGGCGGCCGACGCGGCTTCACGGGCATTTACCATTAAAATCGTACTGAACAACCCGAAGCTGCTTATCCGACCCGGCATGATCGCCGAAGTAACAATGGCATCCAACCAGTCGAAAAAAGCATTGGTACTCCCTACCGAGGCCGTCCTGCACGACCTCGACAACCAAAGCTACGTATTCGTGGCCGATACCGACCGCAGGATCGCATTGAAACGGAAGGTAAGCCTCGGCCAGCTGACCGACAACCAGATCGAAATTACCTCGGGCATTTCCGAAAACGACCGCGTCGTGACGGGCGGACAGCATAAGCTTACCGACGGTACGGCCATTTCCATCACCCAATAAGCTGCATTATGAACTTCGTCAAATCATCCCTGAAATATCCGCAGGTGACGCTGTCGGTATTGCTGCTGGTATTCGCGGTGGGCGTTTACTCGCTCCTGAACATGCCGAGGCGCGAAGACCCGAAAATTACCGTGAGGCAGGGCCTTGTGCTCGCCTTTTTTCCGGGCGCCAATTCGGCCCAGGTGGAGGACCAGGTGACCAGGAAACTGGAACAATATCTTTTCCAGTTTGAAGAAATCCGCAAGGAAAAAACCTACTCTACCTCGCAGGACGGCATGGTGGTCGTGAATGTGGAGCTGGGTGAAAATGTCAAAAACCCGGACGTATTCTGGAGCAAGCTGCGTCACCAGCTGCTGGTGGCGCGTCAGGTCGATTTTCCAAAAGGCGTCCGCGGCCCGATCGTGAACTCCGATTTCGGCGATACCGAGGCGCTTGTAATCGGCATTGAAAGCAACAAGGCCACTTATGCCCAGTTGCGGGATTATACCCAAAAGCTCGAAGATGTGCTCAGGACCGTTAAATCGGTTTCGAAGATCAAGCGCATCGGCGAGCAAAAAGAGCAGATCACCGTTACCTGCAGCTCCGAAAAGCTGTCGCAATACAATGTGAGGCTATCGCAGGTGATCCAGGTGCTGCAATCGCAGAATGTGATCAGCCCGACGGGCGATATCAAGACGGCCACCAGTCAGACGCCGCTCTATACATCCGGCTATTTCAGCACCGAAAATGAAATTGCCAACCAGATTGTCGGCGCTACTCAAACCGGCGAGCTGATCCGGGTCGGCGACATGGCTCAGGTTAAACGCGAATACACCGAACCGACGAGCAAAACGACGGTCAACGGTAATAATGCGATGATGCTGGCGATCCAGATGCAGGAAGGCAACAACATCGTGAAATTCGGCGAAGAAGTGGCCGCAAAACTCGCCGAAACAGAAAAGCGGCTGCCATCGGATGTGAAACTGACGACGATTGTAAACCAGCCGCATCTGGTGGACGAAAATATTACGCACTTTATCCGGGAATTCTTCCTGGCCATTTTTTCGGTGGTCGTCGTGGTAATCCTGCTCCTGCCATTGCGCATTGCCGCCGTGGCCGCGATGGCGATCCCGATGACGATCGCGGTAACGTTTGCCCTGCTGAATGCATTCTCCATCGAGCTGCACCAGGTTTCACTGGCCGGCCTGATCGTCGTGCTGGGCATGGTGGTGGACGACGCCATTGTCATCGCCGATAACTATGTGGAATTGCTGGACGAAGGCATAGACCGCTGGACGGCAGCCTGGCGCAGCGCCACCGACCTGGTCATCCCGGTACTGGCCGCCACCGTTACCATCATCGCCTCGTTCATGCCGATGGTGATCCTGACCGGCTCGGTGGGCGAGTTCATCCATACATTGCCCATTACCGTCACCATCGCGCTGGCCGCTTCGTTTATCGTCGCGATGATCCTGACCCCGCTTCTCTGCTACACGTTCATTAAGAAAGGGCTGCACGACCATAGTGCGGAAAACGCCGACCGGAAAAAGCGTGTCAGCCTGCTCGATCGCATGCAAAACGGCTATAACTCGGCCCTGGAATGGTGCGTCAGGCATTCCGGCCTGACCATCGGCGTCAGTCTAATCACCGTCGTGCTGTCCGGTTTTGTCTATCAGGGAATTAAACAAAAATTCTTTCCCGCGGCGGAGCGTAATCAGTTTGTAATAGAACTATGGATGCCGACGGGCACCAAACTCGATCAAACCAGCCAGGCCATTCTCAAAGCTGAAAAGCTCGTCAAAGGCGACCCGCGCGTCACTTCCTACGCGACTTTCACAGGCACCAGCGCTCCCAGGTTCTATTACAATTTCTCGCCAGAGGTACCCGTCACCAATTATGCCCAGATCCTCATCAATACGACGGATGATCAAACTGCCGAAGAATTTGCCCGCGATCTGGACGGCAAACTGGCTGCCCTCATCCCGGAAGGTTCGCCGGAAGTGAAACTGATGCAACAGGGGTCACCTTATAAATCGCCCGTGGAAGTACGCATTGTAGGAGACGACATCACGCATTTGAAAGCCATTGGCGCACAAGTGCTGGATATTGTTCAGAAGGCCAATGGCAGCACGATGGTCCGGTCGGATTTCAGGGAGGACTATTACGGTATCAGCATCCAGCTTAAGGACGAGGCCAACAAGCTCGGCTTCACAACCGGCAGCATTTCACAAATGATCTACACGGGTTTCAACGGCGCCCCCGTGTCGACCATGTACGAGGGCAACAATCCGCTGGATATCGTTTTCCGGCTCGACGAACAGAACCGGCAGTCGTCCGACAACCTCGAAAACACCTATATTTCGTCGCCCGTGACCGATGCCAGCGTGCCGCTCCGCCAGATCGCCGACCTGAAACCGCAATGGCAGACAGGTAAGATCATGCACCGCAACGGCGTGCGAACGCTCACGGTCCTGAGCGAAACGGAAGGCGACGTGCTCCCGGCCGACCTTGTGAAGGAAATAAGCCCCAAAATTGCCGACTTGCCCCTGCCTGCCGGCTACCGCATCGAATATGGCGGTGAGCAGTTCAATAAAAACGAGACGTTCAGCCAGATGATGGTGGTGCTGGCGATCAGCCTCGTACTGATCTTCTTCATCCTGCTGTTCCAGTTCCGCAGCCTGAAAGAGGCGATGCTGGTCATGCTCACCATCCCGCTCAGCCTATTCGGGGCGCTTATCGGCCTGTACATAACCCATAACAACTTCGGATTCACGGCATTTGTAGGGTTAATCAGCCTGTCGGGTATCGTGGTGCGGAATGCGATTATTCTCGTGGACCATACCAACGAGCTCCTCGGCCACGGCATGGACATCCGCACGGCCGCCATCGAATCGGGTA
Source organism: Dyadobacter beijingensis DSM 21582 (assembly GCF_000382205.1). Lineage (GTDB taxonomy): Bacteria > Bacteroidota > Bacteroidia > Cytophagales > Spirosomataceae > Dyadobacter > Dyadobacter beijingensis. The sequence continues at coordinate 571,806 of NZ_KB907788.1, read as the reverse complement.
AGCGGCGGCTACGGCCTATATTCCTTACCGCCATGGCGGCGGCCATCGGTGTGCTGCCGATGATCCTTTCGGGCTCGCCCATGTGGAGCCCGCTCGCGAGCGTGATCGCCGTCGGTGTGATATGGTCGATGGTGATGGCATTGCTGACAGTGCCGGTGCTGTACATCGCGATGATCAAACCACACGACAAAAAAGACCTGATGGTAACCCCAGTTGCTGAACACCATGAAAACTAAGCCGTTTCTTCCCATACTATTCCTTCTCGCGCTTCCGCTCATCCGCACGTACGCGCAGCAGGCGCAGCCGCTCACGCTCGACCGTGCCGTGGAGCTGGCTTTGCAGAACAACCACTTGCTCAATGTGCGCAAGCTGCAGGTAGCCGAGAAGGAGGCGAAGGTAGCCGAGGACCGCATCAAGCGCTACCCCGTCGCCTCGGTGAGTTCATCCTACCAGTACAATGTGAACCTGGGTTCGCTCGTGATCGAACAGGGTTCGTTCGGCGCATTGCCGCTTGGCGGGACAAACATTCAGCTGCCCAACGAGCAAAAAACTTTTCCTTTGGGTAAACACCACAATTTCAATGCGGGCGTGACGGTCTACCAGCCCATTACCCAGCTCGGAAAGATCAGAACGGGCATTGAAGTGGCGCAAACGGATGCGGAACTGGCGCGCAAGGAACAATCCAGAGCCTCGCTGCAAATCACGCAGGCCATTGAGAAACTGTATTACGGCCTGCTCATTACGGAAAAACAGCAGGAAGAAGCAAATGCAAAGATCCGCCTCGCGCAAATGCGGCTCTACGATGTGGAAAGCGCATTACTTTCGGGCAAAACCCTCGACGTGAACAAAGCCGGCCTGCAAGCCAACATCGCCGATGAGGAGCAGAACCTGCTGAAACTTCAGATTCAGACGGACGATTACATGGCAGACCTGAAACAGCTGACGGGCATCGAAGCCGACAGCATTACCCTCGCCGGTACGCCCGGTAGTCCGACGCCCGGCGCGCCGCCCATCGGTGCCCCAGGACCATTGGACAGCTACCAGGCGAATGCCGCGATTTCCAACAACGATATTAAAATTGCTAACCTGACGGAGATCAAAACCCAGAAAGCCATCCGAGCCGCCGAGCAGAGCAACCTCCCCGACGTCGGCCTGGTAGCAGGCTACTCCTACCAGACCGGTAACCTGCTCTTTCCGAACAACAACCCATTCCTCGGCGCGCAGCTGAAATGGAACATCCAGGACCTGATCGCAAACCGGGAAGTAATCCGCCAGCGGCATTTCCTGAGCGAACAGGCACGCGAAAATTTGATTAATACCCAAAATCAGGTCAAAAACGATGTGGCCAAAACGTACCGCAAGCTCACACAAGCAACCGCGCTGATCGCCGTGGCCGAAAAAGCCGTGAAATACCGTACCGAAGAATTGAAAGTTCAAACCGACAAGCAAGCCTCCGGACTGAACCTCGAAGCGGACCTGCTCAATACCCGCTCGCTGCTCGCCAAATCCGAGGCAGATTTGCTGGCGGCGCAGCTGAATTACCGGCTGGCTTTTTCAGATTTGCTTCGGCTGACATCGGAATAACAGGCTGGCAGGAAAGCAATTTGTGAGAAGTTAACGATTATTTAATATCCAGTTTAAATATGAATTGGTTTAAAAGATAAATTGTAACCGTTATAATACACTCACCTGATATCCTGCCCCTTCATGAAACAAATCTTACTTGCCGCAGCAGCATTCATCCTGCTGTTTTCCTGTAAAAAAGACGAAAATCCAACCCCTGCACCAGACCAGGGCTTCGAAATGCAGCACCCCGACTGGTACATTCTCCGTGCGCCCGACAACCGGGAAATACAGGCGGTTTACGGCGATATCGACGGCACATTGCTCATTACCGACCGTTTCCGCATTTACTATACCAACGACCGCGGCAAAACCTGGAACCAGGCCGACTACAATACCGGCATCGGGCTGGCCGGCTTCACTTCGCGCAACGACACGCTGTTTGTGCTCGATACCGAAACCAGCACTACCGCCGATCCCGGCAACAGGTACGCGTCACGGCCCTACTATTTTAGCGTCGACGGCGGCATTAAATGGCAAAAGCTGGCGCGTTCGGCTGATTATCTGGACATGAAAAAGCCCATCAACTTCGCGCATTCCGGCAACGGTATCCGTTTTTCCATCGATAAAGTGTACGATTCCTTCGGCAATTCCGAGGATCTCGGCGTCAAATCGGAAAGCGGGCGGCGAATAGGACTTCCGTGGAAGCATCAGCTAAGCAGCGTGTATTTCGACGGTAAGTCTCGCCTGCATATTACGGCTTCGGCCCCGCTCTGCGACAAAAACGGCAAAGTGGATTTTTGCGGCGACAAAGATTACCGCGGTACGCTTTATATTTCAAAAAAACCGGTCGACTATTGATCCATCACAAACCGCAAAAAGGGGTACTGCATTGAGCAGCACCCCTTTTTTTGTATTCAAAAACATCCTATTCAATCTTCGTCAGCGGCGGCACGTTCCTGTCGGCGCCGTCGTAACCGACATTCTGGTTGATCACCCCTTTTGTATTGGCCGTGATCACCAGCGAGGGAATCGGCCACAATGCGTGGAATGGCGCCATATTCGCCGTGTTACCCAGCAGCTGGATCTTCTTCTCGTAGGTATTGTTATAGCGCATCACCCGGTCGAAGTAATAGTTCTTTTCGCTGAAATTGCTCAGGCTATATCCATTCAGTCCGGCTTTGGCCATGATGTACGAAATACGCACCAGCTCCGAATGCCGCGGTTCCTCGGCAAAAAGCTCGCGGGCGCGCTCGTGCAGGATAAAATCGATCGTCACTTCGCCGGCCGAAACGGGTAATGCTTTGGCCCTTGTCCGCACTTTATTAATATCGTCGGCCGCCAACGCGAGCTGGTTTTTCCAGAAGTAGGCCTCTGCGCGGAGCAGGTACGTTTCGGCGAGGCGGAAAATGTACCAGTCGCCATTGCCGCCCATCGGCGTGGCTTTCGGGTCGTCCTGCGGATTGTACATGATGTAATGCGGCATCGCGTACACGTGCTTGAACGTATCCACCTGCGCTGCGAGGAATTTGGTATTAATGGGCTTACCGAAATCGACGGAAGCGGGGTTGTTGTATTTCAATTCGTGGATATCGACCCAGTTGATATCGGCGCGGCGCAGATCGGTGGTATTGCGCCATGTAGCGCCTTTATAAGCCCAGATATCGTATTGAAAATAGCCCGTGAGCCGGATATTCGCATTGCCCCGGCCGAGCGAATCGTACATCGGGCCGCTCGCCACCATTCCCGGCTTGCCCTGGCTGTCGAGTACCTGCGGCTGAAACCACTGGCAGTTGTAAAGCCGCATCGTGTACAAGCCTACGGACCGTGCCGCCGGCGGCGCTTCGTAGCGGTCGATGGCCGCCAGGATCGTCTCCGTATTCTGCGCAATGCTGAAATTCTTCGCGCGGTGCAGGTCCCAGATCAGGTTACGGTTCGCCTTCGCGGCATCCACGCCGAAACGGTTGTTCATCAAAGCATACGGGCCGTTAATGACTTTGTTGGCTGCCTCGATGGCCTTGTCGTATTCCAGGTTCGCGAGGTAAATTTTTGCCAGCAAATGGTTTGCTGCGCCTTTGGTGATGACGCCGGACTTAGCCGCTACCGGCAGCCGTTCCGCGGCAAACTCCACGTCTGTTTTTATTTTTTCCAGAATCGTCCACCGGCTGTGGGTCTGGAAATCGAGTTTGGCCTCCTGTATTTCCCCGCTCAGAAACGGCACGTCCCCATACGAATTGACAAGCCGGTAATACCAGTACGCCCGGTGCCAGAGCGCTTCCGCCAGGATCGCGTTCCGCTCCGCATCGGATGCCCATTTAATATCGTCAATTCTGGTAATGAGCACATTACAGTTCTTGATCGACGAATACATGACCGTAAACATCGCCAGGAAGCGATAATATTGGTCGGTATTGGGCGTAAGGTTGTAAAAATCCAGCTGCGACCAGGGCGAGGCCAGGTCCGACGCGGCGAACTCCATCGTGAGGTTCGGCATCGTGCCGGTGCTCTCGTTTTTGAGGTCCTTCCGCATGGTGATGAGCAGCGCCTCCATCCCCGCTTTGTCTACGAACACGTTTTCCGGACTGAAAAACGACAGCGGCTCGGGTTTCAGCCAATCCTTGTCGCAGGCTGTCTGGCAGAGCAGCAATGCAAACAGTATGAGGTATTTAAATATTTTCATAATGCAGTTGTTAATGACAGATTACAATGAGAGGTTCAAACCGACCGTGAAGTTTTTCGGCATCGGCACATTGTTGCCGTCGCTATCCCAGGCTTCGGGGTCCCAGCCCGGCCATTTCGTGAACGTGAGCAGGTTTCGAGCCGACGCAAAAACGCGCATATTATTCACTTTCAGCTTTTTAGCAATACCGGAAGGGACCGAATAGCCCACATTCACATCCTGCACACGCAGGAACGACAGCTTTTTATACACCTTGATACCGCCCCCGAACACATTGGTATTGGTGTTCAGGCGGGCATAGTCGTTTGTCGGGTTCTCGGGTGTCCAATAGGGAAAGTCGTTGGTATTGCGGCGGTCGTACGTATCCGAGCCGCCTGTGCGCAGACCTTCCGCGAATGGCGCCATATGGCCCAGTTCGCTGCGCAAGAACACGCTGGCGGTGAAGTTTTTGAAGAATGTAAACTCATTGCGCAACCCAATACGGAAGCGAGGCTGGCGGTAGCCGATAAACTGCTTGTCCATCAATGCCTCGTATTTGCCGTTGCCGTCCACGTCCACGGCCTTGAAATCGCCGGGCTGCAATTTGTACACGGCGGCGGCATCCTTCTCGGCGGTTTGCCAGATACCCGTCACATTGTAATTCCACACCCGGTCGATCGCCTGGCCGGGGAACCATTCGTTGGAATAGTCGGGCAGCTCGGAGCGCACGGTTTTGCCGTCGACGGTTTCTTCCTTGTAATCGCCGAATAGCCGCTTGATTTTGTTTCGGTTAAATGAAAAGACAAGCCCGCTCCGCCAGGAGAAATTGGCAGACTCCCTGTTTACGGTATTGATCGTCATTTCAAAACCCTTATTGCCCAGCAAGCCGAGGTTTGTCGTAATGTCTTTAAAACCTGTGATTTCGGGCAAAAGGCGCTTCATAAGCAGGTCTGTGGTGGTCATATCGTAATATTCCAGGCTCATGTCGATCCGGTTTTTAAGCAGGCTCAGGTCGATCCCGAGGTTGATCGACTTCGTTTTTTCCCAAACCAGGTTGGGGTTCGCGAGCGAGGTGTTGTACACGCCCACCTGCACATTGGTACCATCGTAGTACATGGCCGAAAGCAGCTGCGCCAATGCGGAATAGGCACCGATATCGCGGTTACCATTCACGCCCCAGGAAGCCCGCACCTTCATCTGGCTCACGAAGTCGAGGTTAAAAAACTTTTCTTCCGAAATCTTCCAGGCAATGGCCGCCGCCGGGAAGACCGCCCGCGGCTGCTTGGTACCGAATGCCGAAAAACCGTCGCGGCGGACCGATGCCGTGATCAGGTATTTGTCAAACAGGGTGTAGTTTAGCCGCGCCATCGCCGCGTCGCCGGTAATCTGCGAGTCGTTCGTCTCCATCGCCGGGCTCGTTCCGTATTGCAATCCGTGGAAGCCCAGGTTCTCGTTTGGTACAAAACCCTGGTTCGCGATTTTGGAATACCAGCCCCGGTTGCGCTCGGCGCTGTACAGCAACGTCACGTCGAACTGGTGAATGCCAAACTGCTTATTCCAGTGGAGAAGGTTATCAAGAATGTACTCGTACGTGGAAGCGTCCGCACGTGTGCCATACCCGCCCGAACGCGTGGAGCCGCCATCGAGCGTGTTGGACGACCAGAAATTGTAGTCCTTCGAAGCCTCATAGCGTGGCTGAAAAGACATTTTGTAGTCAAACCCAAACGGCAGTTTGATCTTCCCATACAGCGACGCGAAGAGTGTATTTACCTTCTTCATGCGCTCCTGGCCATAATAATTGATCAGCGGGTTGGCGACGGCGAAGCTGTTGGGGTACCACATTACATCGCCATTCGCATCGAACACCGAACCATAGGGGCTCATGATGAACATCTGGGCGAGGTTGGCGGGCACAGTGCTCTCGTCGCGGTCGGCAAACTGGCTGTTTACACCCACATTGAGCCAGTCGGTTACCTTGAAATCGACATTGAGGCGCGAGCGGATGGTCGAAAACTGGTCGCCGCGCAGGATTCCTTCGTTTTTCTGATAGCCCAATGACCAGTAGTAGGTCACATTCTGCGAGCCGCCGCCGATGCTCACGTCGTAGTTCTGGCGGAGGCCGGTGCGGATCACTTCCTTGTACCAGTCTACCGTTTTCCCGGCGAGGTAATTTTCGGTTTCAATGGGAAAAAAGCGAAGGCGGCTCAGCCATTCCTGGGTATTGTCGGCCTGGGGATTGTTACTCGCAGTACGCCATTGTTCCAACGAAACGCCCGCCGGTAACGCACCCGGATTGTCATAATAAAAAGCCGGACGGTCAGGATTGGTCGCACGCAGGAGGTCACGGCGGAAGCTCAGGTAGCCGTCCTTATCGAATGGCTTGAAATCGTTCGTCGTCTGCGCTGTACCCACATTCGCCGACACGTTGATCACCGGCTTGCCCGTCGCGCCCTTTTTGGTCGTAATCAAAATCACGCCGCCTGCCGCACGCGCGCCGAACACCGCCGCCGAACTCGCGTCTTTCAGGATGTCCATCGTTTCAATGTCGGCCGGGTTGATGTCGGAAATGCTTCCGTTGAAAATCACGCCGTCCATGACCACCATCGGGCTCGAATTGGCCGTCAGCGACTTGGGGCCCCGTATTTGCAACGAACTGCCTCCTGCCGCCGACGTCGCCTGGTTGGCATTGAAGCCCGCCACTGTGCCGGTGAGCATGTCGGTGAGCTGCGTCATGGGCTGGTTTTTGAATGTTTTAGCATCAATGCGGATGACGGCACCGGTGAGGTCGCTCTTTTTCATCGTACCGTACCCTACTACCACGAGTTCGTCGAGCGCATTGGTGCTGGGCTGCAATGCGATCTCGATCATCGACTGGTTCCCCACGGCCACTTCCTTCATCAGGTAACCTACATAACTGAATGTCAGCACATCCGACGGGCTCGCCTGGACGGCGTACTTGCCATCGGCGTCGGTGGTGGTGCCTCGCTGGGTGCCTTTCACGACGACGGTCACGCCGGGGAGGCCCTGTTTTGTGAGGCTGTCGGAGATGACGCCCGTCACGTCTTTGAGATTTTGCCCGTACAGCCATACCGGGCTGAGCCATGCGAAGAGAACCAGCATTCGGGCCCATGGGTGGGTTGGTAGTTTTACATGCATAAAGATGTTGGTTAGGAATTGAGAAACAGATTTCCCGGGGACAGATCGGCCAAAATCCGGACATAGCAAATCTTTCCTCGCAATGCGGCTGCGAAGTAGTTTATGATGCATTTTCAGCGTCAGGCAGTATTTAATTTTGGCTTATAACAATGTTACGAGGAATTTAATAGCTATCCATAACATTCACCAGAAATAGTACCGATAACGTTCTCGAAACGAAGAAGGTAGGTGTTCAATGTTGCCCGCGTACTGGCGTGAAGCGCTGCTTCATGCCCGATATTAGCAGGCCTCCGGCCGGTCGATGACGGTCAACGCACCAGATACTTCCCGAAACCGGCCGACGCCGTATCCGCCACGGTGCCATCAGAGCGCCGGTAAATGAGATACGCCTGCAATTCCGGGTGGGCACGGAGTATTCCGAATGCCCCATCGACGCCTGCGGCGAGTAACGCGTTATCGAAGCCGTCGGCGGTGATCGCGTCAGGGGCAACGACTGTGGCGCTGACAACCTCTCGCTGGACGGGGAAGCCGGTTTTCGGATCGATGATGTGCGATAGGCGCAAGCCGCCCTGCTCGCGGAACTTGCGGTAGCTGCCTGATGTGGTAACCGCCCCGTCGCCGATGCTGATCACCGCGCGGATCTCCGGCGCATCGAATTCGGTAGCGGAAGGTGTTTCAATGCCAATCGACATCCTTTCCTTGCCCGGATATTTGTGTCCTTTCGTACGGATCTCCCCTCCTACCTCGACGATGTAATTCCTTACGCCGCGCGCTTCCAGGAAATTAGCCACGACATCCACCGAGTATCCCTGCGCAATGCCGTTCACATCGATCTGAATGCAGGGATTGTTTTTAACCAGTTTTCCGCCAAAAATTTGCAGCTTGTCCGAACCGACGCATGGCATAATCGCGTGAATGGCAGCGCTATCGGGTAATTGATCGGACCCTTTCGTACCAAATCCCCACGCACGCACGAGCGGGAACACGGTCATATCGAACAGTCCGCCGGTTTGCTCATAAATTTCCATCGATCGCCACACGACATTCGTCAGGTGCTTATCCATCACAACGCCTTCCTGAGACGCGTTGAATGCGTCGATCAGCGAGCCCGGCTGGTAAATGGACAGCGAGTTGTCAAGGCTTTTGAAAATGCTGTCCGTCTGCGTTTGCGAAACGGCCGGGCGTTCGGCATAGTAGGTAATAGCATACGTCGTGCCCTGCGCGCGTCCGCTGATGCGGAATGTTTTCAGGGCGGCTCCGGGCCGGGATGCAAGGGTAAAAAGGCATATTGCCGCTGCGGCAAGCCAGAAGGAATATGCCTTTCTGTTCATCAGGCGGAGTATTCGGGTTTCCAATATTGTACTTTTTCGGTATCGGCAGCCGCATTGCCCATATGGATCGCAATGGAGCCGTCCCGCCCGGTTTCGACGTTCGAAACGGGTTCTTTTTTGTTTCTGACACATTCCGCGAAATCTTTCAGCGCGAAAACCGTCGGTTCAAGTTCTGCTTCGCCCGGCTTGCCGAATTTCACTTCCGCACCTTTGCCCTGCGTGGTAACGGCAATGGTAGCGCCGGTGACCCCGTCCACCGTGCCTTTTGCATTGTTGATGGTTTCGGGATAAATAAGCGCCTTGTCGCGCAGGATTTCGACTGTGGCCTTGTCGCCCAGAATACGGATACTGTACCCGTTATAGGCATTCGAAAGCACGGAAGTGACGCTGGCCTTCACACCATTGGGATAGTCGTATACGGTGCGGATGTTGTCGTACGTATCGCGCCCGTCTTTCCAATAGTTTATGCCGCCCAGGCCGACCACCTTCACGGGACGACTGTCCGTCAGGTAGTTGACCACATCTATCTCGTGTGCGCATAGTTCCGACAGCGGACCTCCGCAGTATTCGCGGTACATGCGCCAATTGATCGCCCGCTCCATCTTAGGATCTTTTACGGGAAAACGCCAGTTGGAATTACGGTTATACTGGCATTCGAAATGCGTGATCTTGCCGAGCCAGTTTTCCTTCATAATCTCTTTCACGCGATGATACAAACCATAATACCGGTATTGGTAACCGATCTGGAACACGAGTCCTGACGCTTTCACCTTTTTCACGAGGTCGATCGCCTGCGGAATGTCGTAGGTCATCGATTTTTCGAGGTAAATGTGCTTTCCGGCTTGCAATGCGGCTACGGCCATCGGGTAATGCAGGTACAATGGCGTTGCAATCACCACAGCGTCGATCGACTTGTCATCGAGCAATTTCCGGTAATCGGTGTAGCCTTTGGCGGTTTTGGAAGCCAAACTTAACCCTTTTTGCAGATTTTCGGGAATAATGTCGCAGCAGGCTACGAGGTCGTAGTCCGGCATTTCGCGGATGAGCGTGGCCAGGCCGGCGCCGCGCGAACCGGTACCGATGAGGCCCAGGCGGATTTTATCAGCCGGGCCGATGGTTTTTCCAAAAAGGGGCGTGAATGCCGTCGAAAGGCCGGCTCCTGCCATGGCGGCGAGACCGGTAGCAATGAAATCTCTCCTGGAAGCAACTGATTTTGTCATGATCTGAATGGGTTAAGGAATAGTTACGGGCACGTGCCCGTAAATGTATATATTTTTTATCGGATTGAAAATGAATAGGACACACAAAAAGTACGGACATAAAAAAGTCCCGGCAGTGTGTGCTACCGGGACTCTACCTGCTGATGGGCAGCTCAGGGTCGCACGAAGCGAAGCCCCGCGGAAATTCCCACGCGGTATGGCTGATAGTAGAACGGGTTTGCGATGCCTTTGACCTTTACCGGGCTGAACTCGGCGTAGGGCCCTATGCTGAATGCGGTATGCCGGCTCACGGCGAATTGTTTGCCTAATCCCAGGTTCACCCACGCGAGGCTCTGGCTGCTGTTCAGATCATGCGAATACTCGGCCCCGAGTGCCGCGTAAAACCGGCTGACAGGCGAATGTCCCCAGCGCAACTGGCGGGAAATACCCAGGCCGAGCATCGAAAAGCGGCGGTTTTCCTCCATCCGGTCGCCCTGGCGGACGGTATGGTACTGGCCTTTGTCGTCGGGCTTGACGAGATAATTATTGTTGGCGATTTCATACGAATAGGTCTGCCTGAAACCACTGTAATGCAATTGCAGCTGAATGCCACGGCGCTCAACCCCGGCGCTAAACTTGTAGCCTATTGACCGTGAGGTAAATAGCGTCGGAAAATTGAAATTCTGAAAATCCGTCGCTGCGAACGACGGTACTGTCAGGATCTGGTACGAATGCAGCACCGACGCATTGACGAGCCACGCCACCTTCGCCGGGTTGGTTACAATGCGTTTCACGGGTTTGAAGCGGGGCGCCACGACGCCGCGCATATGCAATGGGACCGGCGCTTCCTTCAATGCGATCGCGTCCAGTTCTTCCAGGGGCATTTCCGTCATCGCCGAATCCGCGTGCGTTGCTGTTTCCGCGGCGATCGTCCCCGGCAAATGTGCCGTCACATAGTCAGTTTCGTCCGGCAGTAACGCCTGCTGCACTCCATTGGCACGGCGGTTGCCATTCCAGCGGCTTACAGTTGTGTGCGAAACGGCATGTAGCTGACGTGATTCCGCTTCCGGACTATCCCTCAGGCCTGTCGCAAAAACTCCCTTTTCTTTGCTAACCTTCATACGGTTCAATACGACCGCAGCGCCCTGAGCATTTCTCCTGGCTGCTACGGCAGTTACACCTGCATTTGCCTCCGCCGCATTGCCGTTAGTACCGGAAATCTCTTCGTTAACAGGTTGTGTCGAAGATTTTTTACCAGAAGGCTCCGCATCGACCGACGGCACTTTGGCTACTGCCACATCGGCACCCACGGTATTTTTTGCCTCTCCCGCAGCCAGGTGCTCGCCATCGAAATGGCGGGTGAGCAGCAGGCCGGATATGGTTATAAGCACCAATGCGCCTGAAAACCACCAATATCTGAACGTCCTCGCGGGCTTCACACGTGTACGGATGCGATCGAGCGCGCCGGGTTTGGGCTGCTCTTCATAGTCATCAAACTTGCGTTTGAGGACGTCGCGCAGTGCTTCGTTAAATTTGTCCTCAGAAGTTCTCATGATGCACTATTCCTTTTTTTTCGAGTTTTTTCATTAGCAGGTTACGTCCTCTCATAAACTGCGACCGCGCCGTAGCATCGGACATGGACAGCATTTCACCAATTTCGGTGTGTGTGTAGCCGTCGATCAGGTGCATATTGATCACCGTACGGTACTTGTCGGGTAATTCGTTGATCATGTCAAGCAGGTCGCGGACGTTCATCTGGTCGATAATGCGCACATAATCGTCCGATTCGACATGCCATTCGACGTTTTCGATCGAGCCGTGCATTTCTTCGTGGCGGGTGGTGCGGTTGTAATAGTTGATGGCCGTCCGGATGACCGTCGTTTTCACCCAGCTATCCGCCGCCTCGGGCTCTTGCAGGTTGCCGATATTGTTAAAAATCTTCACAAACGCATCCTGAAAAATATCGTCGGCTTCGGCCACGGTTTTGGCGTAACGCCGGCAGATACCGGTCATTCTGGCTTTGTACCGTTCATAGAATACGGTCTGCGCCCTCGGGTCCAGCTTCTGACAGGCTTTCACGAGGCTGGCGAGGCTATCGTATTTGTTGGAACGGAAGAATTTCATCAGGGGAACGGCGGTTCAGGAACTTGTTTAAACTTAGTAAAAACCTATTTTTTATATGTCACGTACAAAGAATTTTTTATTAATGACATTGAAATCCTTATCAAAATATATTTCACATTCCGAAGTAATCCCTTTTCTCACCTTGATATAATAGCTCGTCAGGCCCTGCACGTTGTTGACCACTTTCCAAACATATTCATAACCTACGAGTTCGGGCATGCCTTCCAGATACGCCGTGATCGGTGGGGGTATAGAGTCAAGATTTGAGTTATTCGGTGCAGCGGGGTGCGAAAATGCCAGACTGCTCCATCTGAGTTTTCCATTGTCGTCGAACAGCATAGTAATGGTTTCCATCCGGTCGGTATTCTTCTGACGTCCCATGACGTAATATTTCCGGGAATCATCCATTCGCACCCAGGTGTAGCCCACCGTAAACTCAAGATTGGGAATTTTTTGTAATGAATCTTTTACAAAAACAGGCAAATCATTGACTTCATAGGTCGTAATCCTGTAAATGGATGGATCAAATGTAGCAGCCCCAGGGCCGCCCGTTGCGCCTAACCCTGTCCATTCAAATGAATAATCCTCACCTTTGTAATTGTAAATCAATTTATTAGGAGTAGTTGTCGCGTAGTATGAAGTGGTGTACCCCGAGAGTTTGCCTCCGCCGAAGGCACTTCTGTTGACCATCTCCGGCAACGGCGACGGGATGTCATTCGGCAATATTTTAAATGTCTCCCACATTTTTCCATAGTCTACCAATGAGGAATATCTTTCGGCATCGGATTTCAGTTTTACCTCCCAGATCTTATCCGCCAGGATCGGCTTAAAAACCAGCTCCTCGGCTTTAGGGAACTTGGCCTTGACCACTTTTACCGCTATCTCGGGTATCTCCGTTCCCGGATCGACAGGACGCAGGTCATTCAGGTTGTTGCAACCGGAAAGCATCATGGCAAGAACGAGTATCAAAGCGAGGGCCTTCATAATTCTAAGTTCAAAAAACGACGAATAGATTGTGCTTTGGCATTGCTTCGCCATAGTTCCACATTTGTCTCAACAACATTGTATATGTTTTTCCCTGGTAGTCATAATCAAAGCGCATGTATCCCGAAGTGCCTGCCGCCTCTCCCTGGGCATATGTTTTCACACGTTTATATCCTTTTTGATTCAATCGTAGCGTTATACCCCGCGGCATAATGTGCAGATTATCGGAATGGTTTTCCCATTCCAGGAGCATGTTATTTTCTTTTTCATTCCAATAGTAGCCTAGATCAATCGGTCGAAAATAGAACACATTCACATCGAAAGTCCTTTTCTTGCCCGGGAAAGTCGTATTAGGTATTTCATTCCCAATGTAGTAGTACACTCGCCGATCGCCGTCGAAAAGCAAAAAAACGCTTTTCATCACAGCTCCATAGAACTGATCGTTCTGCATGAAGGTCGTGTCTTTGCCGCTAACGCCATACCATTCAGCAATCTGGTAAGTACTTCCCTTCAAATCGGTCATCACCTCCTCCCTCGTCAACACGACCTCCGGCTCAACGATTTCCACCGGTTCCTTTTCCTTTTTACACCCCAACAACATCGCCAAAATCACGGCACAGGCAAGCAAACTCTTCATATATTACAAATTTTCAATTATTTAAGGAAACACCACATACTTCGCGCTGACCTGCTGGCCGGGATCGCGGTAGTATTGGTACATCGGTTTCATCGTTATTTTGTAGGTTACTTTACCAAGTTTCGGATCGTCGTCGTCATAAATGAACCGTATACTGGGTTTGATTTTCGCGTTTTTGGCCTGCTCCATCGACATTTTGACGTTGAAACTCGCCGGATCGAGGTAGCCTTTTTTCCCGGGGACAATCATCGGGAAATACGAGGTTGTCCGCGCCGTCTCGACGCCGAGCGTGCCCATTTCCTCGTTCCATTTCAAACTCATTTCCGTAGGCAGGAAAATCCGGATATTTAAACTGAAAGTCAATGCGTTACCAGGTATCTCCGTATTCGGGATCTGGCTTCCACCGCCATGAAACATGATCTGGCCATTACCCTTTTCGATGTAAAAATTCAGGAAAGCGGCATTGGCGTAAAGCCTGAGCAGCGTATCAGCCTTGAACATATCCACCGAATCTTTGCCCGAAAACCGCCACGCGTCCGTGATGTAGAAGGAAGACCTCGCCAGCCACGAAGAAACGGTGTCGCGGTCGAGGCGCACAGGCTCGGGTTTGGGGTCTGGCTCTTCGTTTTTGTCTTTATTGCAGCTGGTATGCAATACGGCCAGGCCCAGCATTGCCATCACTAACATCGTGGGAATGAGTCTCTTCATGACCAATTTGATTTAAAACGCAGCAAAGTACAAAAACAGAGACACCCGTGCGCAGCGCCAGCGTGGCGATCCGTACATTTTTTTTTAATTTTTTAAACAAAAAAAGCATTGCAACCCCAAATCGGTGGTCGCAATGCTTTAAGAATCAATAGAGAGACATTTCTATTTTTCCGGGAAATACACCCGCACGTCGGGATGCATGGTGTAAAAACGGTATTGTTTGCCGTCGAACACCGGGAACCCGCTCGAAGAATCGTTGCCGACGATCGGGTTACCTTCATATTTTTTCCAGTGAATGAGGTCTTTCGATACAGCCACATTCATCGTCCACTCGCGCCAGTCCTTGTATGCAGAGGCGTGGTAATAAGCGTAATACAAGCCTTTGTACTGAATAATCTTGTTGAATGCGACGGCGAATGCATCGTACTTCTCCGGCCCGGCGTCGAGTACGGGCTCGTCCTGTACATTCGTCCATTTTTGGAGGTCTTTGCTCGTGGCGAGCCATACGGCCGCGTCGTTGCGTTCGTAGAAGAGGTACCAAATGCCTTTTTCCTTCCAGACCGTCGGCGTGCCGAAAGGCCCTTTGCTGATCGGCGAGCCGTTTTTCAGGCGGATATCGATCGCGCCCCGGTCCTTCCAGTGAATGCGGTCGGTGGAGGTGAGCAAATGCGCGATATCATCCTTGCTCTCGGCGAACATATAGTAGGTGCTGCCGTCTTTCACGACGCACATATCCTCTACCCACAACCTCTTGTGAATGGGATTCTTAGGGTGACGTTTCCAGGTCAAACCGTCATCGGAAGTGGCCAGGCCGAGGTATTTCATGCTGTCGCCGGTGGCTTTGGTATAGCCGGTGTACCACATATAATACTTGCCGCCCTCACGGAGAATGTAGCCGCGCTCCCGGATCTTCTCATCCCAGGTATTGGAATCGGCGGTTCCCTTGAAAAGCGGATTTCCGTTATGCGCTTTGAATTTGACGATTTCCGCCGGGAACTCCGTTGCTGCATTGCCTTGCATACGCTCTTCCATGCGGTTGATCTTTCCGGGTTGCTTAATCAGGTCAAATGCGTCGAAAAGCGCGCCGGTAGCCGTGTAGGTATCGAATGAAAGCTTCCCGCCTTCCACATTGACGACATGGAAAAGCTGGGTATATATGGCCGAGCGGTCCATCCAGGCGGCCTTTTCTACATTGGAGTCGGTCATTTTAGGGCCGCTTACCGAAACCACGTACATCGTCCCCGACTGCGCCCCTTTTTCCGCCATCGGGATGTTCGCCATGCCGCGCGCATACGTGTGGTCGTGCCCTTGCAGCACGAGATCGACCTTATATTTGTCGAACAACGGCTTGAAGGTCTCCCGCATGCGCTGGTTATCGCGGGTGGTTTTGGGGGAGAAAATCGGGTGGTGAAAAGTAACCACCGTCCAGGGGTTCGGGTTGTTTTTCAGGATGCCTTCCAGCCATTGCCGCTGCGCCTGCGCCCAATGCTCCGACACCTCTACCTGATCCGAGTTTAACGAAATGAACCTTACGCCCTGAACATCTGCATAATAACAAGTCTCTTCCAGCCCTTTCGGGCCGTTTTCGGGTAATGTAAATTGCGGCCGCCAGAACACCGATGTCGTATTGATACCCTCCGGTGTCTCGAAATGGTCGTGGTTGCCCGGCGTCGGGAATGCGGGGATCATCGAATGAATGAAGCCGCCGCCGCGGAACCAGTCGCCCCACTCCACGTCCCGGTTGGCCTTGTTGATCAGGTCGCCCGCGTAAATGGCCAGGCGCGCGTCGGGTGCCTTCGCATACGCCTCACGCGCCACGCGCGACCACATCGAAGAGATATTCACCTGCACATCGCCATAGTAGATGAACGAAAGCCTGTCAGCGCGGGTGCCTGCCGTCGTGAAGTGTATCCACTCGCTCCACCCAGCCTCCCCGCCGACGCGGTAGGCATATTTCGTCCCCGGTTGCAGGTTTTCAAAAATAACGGAATGGTAATGGGCCGTGGGCGTATCTTCCCAAACCAGCTTCTCGGTTTTGGCTTTCAGCTTTTTCGCCTTTGACACAAACCGCGGATCGGCCTCGGCGACGGCAATTTCGGCGAAACTTTCCGTTGCGGCTTCGGAAGTTCGCCAGTTCACCGCCATCGAAGTCGACGGATCCGCCGTTACGTTGAGTACGATGCGGTCGGGCACGGCCGTGGGCGCGTAGCGTTCAGGATTCTGGGCGGAAACAGTGAGTGCCCAGGCCGCGAGCGCGCCGGTCGATAGGATTTTTGAAATGTTGTTTTTAAAGTACATCATGGAAAGCGGCCGGAGCCGGAGGGTAAGAATACTACCAAAAACGTCCGTCGTTATATCCAATACGAACGGTTTCCCGGATAAGACCATCCCCCGAAATATACGATCGGCCCGCGGCAATGCCTATTCACCTCACCCACAAACCCTTAACGCACCCACGAAAATTTGGATTTGATGATCACGCGATCGCCCACGCCGATATTCGAAATCCAGACATCCTCCCCGGCCGCCGGAGTCCTGCTAAATTTACCCGACGGCAGCAATGCATTACCCTGCACCACTTTGAGCGTACCCAACGGCTTCAATCCCCGATCGAGGACGGTAGCGCCGGTGTACAGCGGAGCAAATGGGAGATTCGTGTCCGTTACGAGCGAATCGGCGGAATTGACCGTAGTATGCACCTTACCGATGAGGATGTCGTCGGCCGTTTCCAGGGTCAATGCATTTCCCGCCATAGCTACGATTTTAAGCGGGTGCCCGGTTTTGCGCAACGAGTTGGCGAAATGGGCGATCGTGCCGGCCGGGATTTTCGTGGAAGGTTTCGTTAAAGTCACTTTAACCTGTCGCTTCATTACATCCACATCGGTTACCACGCCAGTGGTAGCCTCAGCTTTAAATATTTTACCATTCACTTTCAGATAGTTACCATCACTGAAATATATCCGGCTCACTGCCCCCTGCCGGTCGAAACTGACGACGGCAGCGTGGGCGTCCGTTTCAATGTTACGGCCGGAAATGACCTTTCGGCCATTGGTGGTATCGCTGATAATGACGTCCGTCCCTTCTCGTCGCGTGACTTCCACCACCTCTCCCTGTGCCGCCGGTAGCTTTCTAATGGCGGTGATCAACGGGCGATCCCCTTCGAAAGGCTCCATAACCGCGGTAAACGTGCTTCGCAGCGGTTGGTTACCGGCAGCTTTTTTCCGGCTGATGGCGTATTTCAAAAGATGGTTCTTCGCGCGGGGCTTATCCCACGCATCGGCCATGAGAATTTCCTGTCCGGCCTGGGGTAGCAGATGGATTTTTATGCGGGCATTCGGATCTGAGACGTGGCTGTAAGAAAGCACCGTTCTATCTCCATTCAATTTTTGAACGTTGTGAAGGTATTGATAGCCAGATCCTTTATAATTCCAGTAGCTTCCCGTGTAGCCCTTTACACCCATTTTGGCATCATCATAAATCTCCCCGAACGGAACATCCCGCCCCGCCAGCGTGCCGGGCTGCTTTTCGCCCCAGTTCCCTTCGGCAACCACCTTGCCTGGCGGGCCGTGCAGCACATAATCATGCTGTTTTCCGCCCGCTACCCTGAAAAAATCGACGACATAACTGTGTGCGCTGTCCGCATCGACCATGATCAGGTTCCGGCGATAGGCCGTCGTCTGCGGATAGGTACTCGAAGACGCGTCCATCGATCGCGCGAACGCGCCCTCTGAAAAGTCGTGCAGCGTGCCCTGAACGTTGTTCACCTGCCTTTGCGCGTCCACCACGACGGTATTGTGCGACACTGAGTTGAACGACCACGTGTACACTTCTTTCACATATTCATTCATCGCATCGGGATAGCCCAGGTCGGGAATCATCTTCCGGCCATTGGCAAACAGCTCGAAATTGAGGAAATCCCAATGGTAATGCGTGCCCTTAAAACCATAATTGAATGTGAGCGCCACGGCATCGGGGCGGTTATTGAGCATACCCATTCCATACCCCGCCAGCAACCGCGACGGCCTCGCGGGCAATGCCCGTCCCCCCGCAAGCGGCGGCACCTCCGGTAGCACATCCCGGAACAGCGATTCAAAACTCGAAAACGAACGGGCACCTGTTTTATTTACAGCCGAAAGCCAGGTCAGATAGCGCGGGTCGCGGTAGGTCTGGTACCCTACCTGGTACACATCCGCGTCCTGGCCGGTGAGCGAGCCCAGCACGTCGTCGCTATCGCCGATCGCGGGTGTAAATTTGCCCGTCGCCACCATTTCCAGCGGGCTGTCGATGAGGCCCCTCAGCCTCGGCTCGGCGAAAAGATCCGTGCCGCCCGTTCGCAGCATATCGGCAAAACGGGTGATTTTCTGGACCGTCAGCAAGTTATAATGCGGGGCCTCCAACGGCTGCCCGTCACGGAAAATCATATTGTAAAATGCGTAGCGCAGCCCCGCCTGCACGCGGCTCTCGCCCGGCTCTTCCACGAGCATATGCAGGTACTTTTCAGTGTCCATATGCTGTCTCGCAAGCAGAATGTACAGCAATGCGATCTGGTGCATGCCGTAGTTCCCCTGGATTTTACGCTGTAAATAGGCGTCGAGCGCATCTTCCAGCACATTGGCTTCGATGAATGCGCGGATTTGCTCGCCGGATTTCCCTGTGGCCTGTTGCAGCTCCCGATCGGCATCGATACTGTCCCAAATGGCATCATAAGCCTCCGCCGCATTCTGGATCAGGCTCGCTTCCCATATCAGGTTCAGTATCTTGCCATTATAGGTATGCCCTTTCATACGCTCCATCAGCCCATACCGCGACTGCACGGCGTGGTCCATCGCCGGGTACACCTCCGCCAGCCGGTACAGCATGACAGCCGCCTTGTGCGCGTAACGCTTGTCGCCCGTGAGCAGGTACGCATGCGCGAGGTCGGCGAATGCGGGCTCGATATGCCCTTTCCACATCCATTGATTGGCATAGGCCACAAACCAATAGCGCTCTCCATCCGGGGCGATCCACCCCCAGCCATCGTCGGCATAGGTGCGGTCGAGGCCGGTTTGACGGCTAAAACCACTTTTATAGTAGGCCAGATAGTCGTTCGAAGGGAACACCTGCCCGTCGATCGGCGATTTGACCTGCAACGGGTGATCGGGGTCGACGATCCACGGGTAAAACCCGCCGACTTTGAAAACGGTGTCGCCATGGACGGGGCTTCCTTTGGGGTTCAGGTCGAATGCGCGGGGCACGCGGGCGTCGGGCATGAGGTCGATAATGGCCGAATCGGCGCGGGTGAGCCAGGGATCGGCGGCCTTGACGATGCTGTCGCGGACTTTGCGCGCCTCCTCGTATTTGACCAGGTTCATACGCGCCTTCATAATATCCGCCTCTTTATAAATCATCCGCGCCGTTTTGAGCGGGTAATGCGGCGTGCGTTCCGGCACGGGCACAAATGCGGGGATGACGAGCCCGTCACGGGCTCCCTGACCGGATGCCGGCTTAAATGTTAACGGAATGCTCAGCAACGTGACAGCCAACGCTGTGGCATTCCAGGATTTGCGGGTTTTCATTCAAGTATAGCCAAACGAGGTTAGCGGATTTACTCAGAGCGGAATAATGTGCCGGTCATCAAATTTGTAATATTTTTTTGTAAACTAAAATATTTAATTTTTGTAAACTTTTTTGTCGCAAAATATTCTTTTTCTATTCGGTTAATTCATAGATTTGCCTTGCATGCATCTGCCCGAAATGTGTTTAGCCAAAATCGGGCACGTACACGAGCATTTTCGACTAAACCTGAACACTAATGACCCATTTCAAGATCATCGTGCTATCCGGCCTGGCGCTTGCTTCTGTGCAGGCGGTGGCGCAGAAACGGTACTCCGAGGCCCTGTCGCCCACTGAATCGCTGAAGGCATTTCAGCTCCGGGAAGAATTCAGCATCGAGCCGTTCGCGACGGAACCTGACGTGCTTTCACCGGTAGACCTCGTTTTCGACGCTGCCGGCAATGCGTTTGTCGTTGAAATGGGCGACTATCCCTACGATGCCCAGCCAGGAAAATTTAAGGGCCGCATCAGGATGCTGAAAGACACCGACGGCGACGGTAAAATCGACAAATCCTACGTTTTCGCGGACGGCCTGCCGAGCGCCACGAGCGTTTTACCCTACCAGGACGGCCTCATCGTATGCGCTGCGCCCGATATCCTGCTGCTCCGTGATACCAATGGCGATTTCAAGGCCGATACCCGCGAGGTACTTTTTACCGGATTTTTTGCCAAAAATTCCGAAGCACAGATCACCAGCATGCGGTACGGCGTCGATAACTGGATTTACGCCAACAACAGCGGCCAGGCGGGTATGATCACCTCCCCGCTCCGTCCTGACGCGCCGCCGTTGAACGTGGCGGGCGGCAATTTCCGGTTCCGGCTGGACAGGAAGCTGTTCGAAGTAGAATCGGGGAACGGGCAGTTCGGGCTGGCAATGGATGAATGGGGCCACCGGTTTTACACCCAAAACACCCTGCATATTCAGCAATCGCCTATCGCATGGCGGTATTTGCACCGGCATAACTACCTGCCGTCGTTTCGCAGCGATGTCAATATTTCCGACCACGAGCTCGTCATGTTCCAGAAATCGGCCACGCCCTACTGGCGCCAGCAGCGCAGCGATCGGCGGCAAGCCAAATACGACTCGTTGAAAACCGGTTTCACCGAATGGGCCCGCGACCATTTCACGGGAGCCTCAGGCGGAACGTTTTATGGCGGCGACGGCTTCCCGGAGGCATTCCGGGGCAACATTTTCACCGGGGAAGTGGCCGGTAACCTCGTACACCGCGATGTACTCCAAGCCGGCTCGCCCGCATTCACGGCCACGCGCGACGGTGCGGAAAAAGACCGCGAATTTCTCGCTTCCACCGATCCGTGGTTCCGACCCGCCAATCTCACAACAGGCCCGGACGGCTATTTGTACATGGTGGATATGTACCGCCAGCACATCGAAACGCCGGTTTCGATTCCCGAGGACCTCAAAAAAGACATGGATTTCGCGAATGGCGAGCAATACGGCCGCATTTGGCGCATTTTCCCAAAAGACGGTCAGAAGCGGCCGGTTACTTTGCCTGACCTTCGCCAGCAAACGACCGCCCGGCTCGTGGCATTGCTAACCCATCCCAACCAGTGGTGGCGACTGAATGCACAGCGTATTTTGGTAGAAAAGCAGGACAAATCGGCGGTGAGTGATTTGAAAAAACTCGTTACAAACGCTGATCCGCGGACCCGGCTGCATGCCATTTACACACTCGATGCGCTGGGCGCACTGGACGAGACGATCGTGAAAAATGCCCTTGCGGATGCACATGCCGGCGTGCGGGAGCATGCCATTATCCTTGCCGAAAAGTATCCCGCATTGTTGCCCGACATACTGCGTCTGGCCAAAGACGGTTCCGCTCAGGTCGCCTACCAGGCTTGCCTCAGCGCGGGCCAATTCTCAGGAAAGGAAGTACTGGCCGCGCTAGCATTCTCAACCGAAAATGGCGCCGAAAATCCCTCGTGGCGGCTCGCGGTACTAAGCTCGGATGCAGGTTCTGATTTTGAGCTAATCCGCTCATTGATTGACAGAAACAGCTTTTTCAGTGCGCCCTCGCCGGGCAAATTGCAATTTCTGGACGATTTCGGCTACATCGCCGGCATGCGGAACGAGAAGGGTGAGGTAAACCGACTGCTCGAACTGGTTAACACCGAGCTCCAGGCCAAGGAATGGGCCATCGCCATCACATCGGGGCTTCTGCGCAGCAGCCGGAAAGCCGCTACCAAACCCGACAAGTCGGTGGCCAAGCAGCTTCAAAAACTGGAATCGCACGATTCGGAGAATGTAAAAAGGCAGGTGGCCGCGCTCCGCAAGGCGTGGAACATTTGAGATACCCTGTTAAACCCACATCACCATCACTGTATGCAAACCGTCACCAAACGCCGGATTTTTCTGCAAAAATGCCTCTCAGCCGGTGCATTCACGTTCGGCGGCATGCTGCTGGCGCAATGCGCCGGTAGTAAAAAGCCCCTTGCGGCACAAACCGCAACCAGTACCAATGCCGACCCGTGCAGCGACCTGACGGGCGTCGATCCGGTCGACGTGCAGAAACGCAAATCGCTCGGGTATACCAGCCAATCGCCCTTACCGGACAGCCAATGCGATAACTGTAAATTATGGATTCCCGTGAAGGAAGGTAAAGAATGCGGCGGTTGCCTGCTTTTTACAGGGCCGGTCAATCCGGGCGGGCATTGTACTTATTGGGCACCACAAGTTTGATCCGGTTTTATGCAGAAACAGTCGTTAAGTCGTCGTAAATTTTTGAAAACCAATGCATGGATGGGGGTAGGCATTGGGGCTTTGCCGGGATTTGCGTCTCAGGAGGTAGTCCGGGATGGTCAGGAAACGGTCAGGGCCGGCCGCCTGGAAGTTATGGAGGACGAAGCCCATACATTGAACGGGGCTGCCGGGGAAAATCTGCTTTTTTTTGATGGATTTACCCGTATCGGTCCGCGGAAATACAAGCATCCGGCGGAGCAGTGGAAGCTTGAACACCTGCTGAAAGACATGGACCAATGCTCGATTTCGGCGGCTTTGGTGGCTTACACGCAGTCGGTGAACTACGATCTGATGTATTCCAACCTGGAATTGAACCGGCTGATCAAACCTTACCCGCATTTGTTCCCGGTCTGGAATGTGATGCCGCACCAAACGGGCGAGTTCCCCGACCCTACCGGGTTGGGCCGGCTGATGGCAGAGAACAATGTCCGCGCCGTTACGATTCACCCGAAGACCAACGCCTGGGACTGGAAAGCACGGCATTGCACGCCATTGTTCGCGCATTTGAGTAAAAATAAAATATTGACCATTACCACCGCGCCGGAGCTGGGCGCGTGGGAGGATTTGGAGGAGTTTCTGATCCGCTATCCCACCCTGCCGCTGCTGCTCACGGGCGCCTTCTGGAACGAGCAGCGCTATGTGCTTCCATTGGTGCAGCAATACAAGAACCTGCATATCAGTTTCGATAATTTTCAGATCAACGAGGGTGTCGAATACCTGCACCGCACCGGCTGCACCGACCAGCTGATTTTTGCCTCCAACAGCCCCACCATGTCGGCCGGCGCCCACCGCAGCTACATCGATTACGCGGCCATTCCCGCCGCCGATCGCGCCAAAATAGCCGGCGGCAACCTCATGCGCCTGTTGAAAATAACCCAAAAGCCTGCGTTGCGCCAAAACCAGAACGAGGACATCCTCATGCGCGCCATTCGCGCGGGCTCCCCGCTGCCTGTGTCCGTGATCGACATGCATATGCACATGCTGCACGAAGGCCTCGACAGCGGCGGCTGGACCTACCGGATGGAAAATGGTGGCCCCAAAGGCATTTTCGGTATGGCCAAACGGCTGGGTTACCAGGGCGGCGGCATTATGAGTTGGAACGGCGTGGTGAGCCAGAATGCCATTGCCGGCAATCCGTGCACCGCCGAAGCACTGGATGTGGCCCCGAAAGGCTATTGGGGCCTCGCCACGTTCGATCCGAGCCATTACAGCCAGGATGAATTGCGTAAAATGATCGCCGACGTGTACGCCGACAAGCGGTTCATCGGCATGAAACCCTACCAGTTTTACGGCTTCGAATACCACGATCCGGTGTATGATGCGTGGTGGGAATATGGTAATCAAAACAAATTTTACGGTTTGATCCACAACTCGCGCGCTGATTTGCTGGAAGTGGAGACGTTGGCGAAACGCTACCCGGACGTCCGCTGGATCATCGCCCATGCCGGCGGAAGCTTCAAAATGGCCGATATGGCCATCGCGGCGATCAAAAAGTACCCTAATGTGTATGCCGAGATCACGCTCACACCCGTACCGCTCGGGGTGATCGAGTACCTGGTAGCGGGCGCGGGCGAAAACCGTATGCTCTACGGCTCCGACCTGCCCATGCGCGACCCGCGACAGCAGCTCGGCTGGCTCGTTTTCTCGACTCTGCCTTTGGAAGTAAAAAAGAAAATACTGGCCGAAAACGCCATGCAGGTTATCAAGCCGTGCCTCGACCGCCTGCCTGAACACAGCCGGCCTTCGCTGGCCTCCAAATAAACTATTCCCCATGTGCCAGCAACCAAATATTAACCGACGCGAATTCCTGGCAGGCACCGGCGCGATGCTGCTGGCGGGCGCTTTTGCCGGGGCCAGCCAACCGGAACCGATCATCGACATCCACCAGCACGTGCATTACGCCGCCAGGCCCGACGCCGTGCTCATTGCGCACCAGCGGGCGATGGGCATTGCCCAAACGATATTGCTGCCGGCGGGCACAGCGGCATTCGGCACTTCCACGCATGGAGGCAAAACCAATGGATTACAGGCACAATGTACTGGCAATGAAGCATGTTTTCAAATTTCCCAACAATTTCCAAAAGAATTCGCCTTCGGTTCCAACGAGGTCCCCGACCTGCCCGACGCCGTTCAGGAAATTGAAAAATACCTGAAAAAAGGCGGCTGCGTAATCGGCGAACTGAAATTCGGGCTGGATTGCGATTCGAAGGAAATGCAGCACATATACAAGCTGGCGGAGGATTACAATGTGCCGGTACTCATGCATTGGCAGTTCCAAATGTTCAATTTCAACTTCGAGCGTTTTCCGAAAATGCTGGAAAAATATCCGAAAGTGAATTTCATCGGCCACGCACAAACCTGGTGGGCGAATATCGACAAAGGCCATTCGGACCAAAGCATTTTGTATCCCAAAACCAAAGTGACGCCCGGCGGCCTCACCGATCGCCTGCTGAGCGATTATCCCAATATGTACGGCGACCTATCCGCCGGTTCCGGCTTGCTCTCGATGACCCGCGACGAAGAACATGCGAAATCTTTTTTGAACCGGCACCAGGACAAGCTGCTCTACGGCAGCGATTGCGACGACCATATCGGCAGCGGCGAGCAATGCCAGGGCGCTCAAACGATCGCCGAGATCCGCAAACTGGCCGCATCGAAAGCCATCGAGCGGAAAATACTGCACGATAATGCGAAGAAATTGTTTCGCTTATGACAAAAAAAGCCCTCCTGCTTGCACAAGAGGGCTTAGTATAATAACCAATCTATTCATTTCTAAACTCCCAGGCTCCAACCTTCGCGGTAGGTGCGTTTCACCCACTGGTTCACCTCGTCGAAGTTGGTCACTTTCATGTTTTGGGCATCCCACAACATTTTCAGGTTCGAGCCGGGATAGTCGAAGCCGTTACCCGTAGCGCGCGGTTTCGGCATGTCGGCACCGCGGATCGCCAGGTTCGCCATCAGGATCGCCTCGGTAAGCGGCCCCGCCTTGTCGAACGACGAGCTGAGCTCCATCTTACCATAACCGGCGATACAGCCCTCAACCCATTGCGCATAATGCCCCTCGGCCGAACCCGGCACACGGGCGAATTTCTGCTTCACCTTCACCTCTTCCATGCGTGAAAGCGGGAGCAGGCGCGGGTTTGCGGCATATTCGCTGGCCATCATCTTGCCTTTGGTACCTACGAAAAGGATACCGCTGTTACCATCGCCGAACAGCTCATTAGCGCCTAACTCTTCGGGACGCTCGGGTTTGATCCCGCCGTCCATCCAGTGCATCGTTACCTGGCCTTTTGTTTTGGATGTTTTCGGGAAAGTGAGTGTCGCATGGCTCGATGGCGGGCAGCTGTCCGGGAAAATACCGCGCTTACCGAATGCCGTGAACACGCTGCCGAC
Organism: Dyadobacter beijingensis DSM 21582; assembly: GCF_000382205.1. GTDB lineage: Bacteria > Bacteroidota > Bacteroidia > Cytophagales > Spirosomataceae > Dyadobacter > Dyadobacter beijingensis. The sequence continues at coordinate 545,702 of NZ_KB907788.1, read as the reverse complement.
GCTCGCCTGCATATCCAATGCATATTTGAGATCTAGAATACGGAACGGCGCTTCCATGAGGTGGCAACCAAGGTCGCCCAATGCACCGGTACCGTAATCCCACCAGCCGCGCCAGCTGCCCGGGATCAGGTTATCGACGTAGTCTTTGTATGGTGCCGTACCGAGCCAGAGGTTCCAGTCCAGTTCTTTGGGAACGGCGGGTTTGTCGGTCGGCCAGGGAATGCCTTGCGGCCAGATGGGCCGGTTGGTCCAAATGTAGACGGTGTGCACATTGCCGATAATACCGGCATCGTGCCACTCGTGCAACTGGCGCACACCGTCGCCCGACGAGCCCTGGTTACCCATTTGGGTCACTACCTTGTACTTGGCGGCCGCTTCGGTGAGCATACGCGCCTCCCAGATATCGTGTGTCATCGGCTTCTGCACGTATACGTGCTTGCCCAGCTGCATGGCAGCCATGGCTACCACTGCGTGTGTATGATCGGGCGTAGAAACCGATACGGCGTCAAAATTTTTGGATTCTTTTTCAAACATTTCCCGCCAGTCTTTATAGTATTTGGCCTGCGGGAAATTCTTAACGGAGGTGGCTGCACGTCTGTCGTCCACATCGCACAGGTACCCGATATTGGCCTTACCGCTTTTGAAGAAATTGGCGATATCGGACGTTCCTTTTCCGCCCACACCTACTCCTGCCACAGTCAGCTTGTCGCTGGGCGCCACGTACCCTTTGCCCAGCACATGGCGGGGAACGATCATCAGTCCGGCGGCTGTACCTGCGGCTGCTTTAATGAAATCCCTTCGCGAAGAAGAAGGCTGATCTTGAACGGTATTCTTTTTTTCCATGTACGTGATGGTTTGATTTAGGAAATGGATATACAGATTACAGGTACTTCACCAAAGTTTACTACTCGTCTAAGCACTTTTTTTCAAGTATTTACTCGGAAAACTCCAATGATGGCAGTCAACCCGCTGCCGACGGCAAGATAGTACACTAAAAAAGCAGGCGTTTTTTATTAACTTTTACAAAAGTTGTACACCCCTTCTTTCCATCGGTTCCGTAACTATCCCTTTATGAAAACACTTCACCATTTCCGCAAGGTACACCTCCGCTTGCTGCTGGCGTGCTGCATTGGTCTTTTCTTCTCGTTCCATACCATTTCGGACGCGGGCAAAGGCAAACTGGCCTATAAAACGGGGAGCAAATCATTTGACATAAACATTCAATCCGCCTCCTTCATCGCCGGACCGGACGGTTTCGAAAGCGGTAAAAAAATCCGTCGCCTCATCTTCACGACTCATCCGCTGGGTGACAAAATCAAGTCGTGCGCCGCTATGAATTGTGTGGATCAATATATTGAGGGCATCCAGGTGGACCTCGACGCCGCTCCCCGCCTGCTCTACTGGATCAGCCTGAACAACCAGCTCGTCCAATATTCCGGCACGGCACAGAATGAGTTCCTGAGCTTAACGACGGACACGCCCGAGCACCTAACCGGCACATTGAAATTCGACCAGTCTGCTTCCGGCGGGCCGGTAGTGGATATCGCTTTTGATACGAAGTTGAGTAAAACGTTTACGAAGGCGCGGTAGCCCGCCGATTTTCAGGTCAGACTTTCCAGCCGTTTCTGAGCCAGCTGGTTGACTAATAACCCGAAAATATGCCTTATTTTCCGGGCAAAATTTTTAACCCACAATCAAAACACCAATTATCCTTCGGTTTCCGTCGCGCGGAATTGTTTTCGATAGGCGGCCGGCGTCATGCCGCCGAACTTGCGGAACTGCCTGAAAAAGAAGGGCGGACTGTCGTAACCGCACGCAAAACTGATCTCGGCAACCTGCATATCCGTTTCGATTAACATTTTCGTCGCCATGTTAATACGGTATTCATTCAGGAAAGTGAAAAGGGGCTTTTGCATCGTGCGACTGAAAAACCGCGAGAATGCTTCCTCGCTCATATGGACGAGCGCGGACAGCGCGGCGAGTGTGATGCGTTCCGCGTAATGCTCGCGAATGTAGTTGTAAACGGTATTGATCCGCTGGTTGTCTTCGTAATTCAGCGGGTAAGCAAAGCCCTGCTCGCAAAGGAAATGGATGTTTTTTATGCCGGCCAGCATTTCCAGCACTTCCAGGAATTTGATCAGGCGGGCGAAAGGCTGCATTTCGAGCATGTCTTCCAGCATCGGTTTCACGCGTGCCGCCGCATCCTGGTTGAACTTTATCCCCTGCCCCGCCATTTGCAGCAGCCGCCGGATGGATTTGAATTCCTCCGCATCCAGCCAACCATTACCTATAAACGCCTCCGGCCACTGCACCACGATGGAACTGGCCGCCACGACATTGTCCTGCGTGTTTTTCCAGCAATGTGGCAGGTTAGGCCCCAGCAGCACCAGGTCGCCCGCTTCGAAACTTTCCATGCTATTGCCCACATACCGGATTCCCACGCTTTGCAGAATGATCGTCAGCTCATATTCCGGGTGGTAATGCCAGGGGGCGTCGAACTCTTTCACCTCGTAACCGAAAATCCGGAACGACGATTCAGGTAGCGGCTGAAATGCTTCAAATTGTGCTTTCACAGTCTCTGGGTGGATATTTATACCTTATTTAGATAAAAAAGCAAATGTATTGATTTTACAAGATACAAAATAGTGTACTTATTGATCAAAATCAGCAACCTCTTCAAGTCCTGCCATCGCTCATATTTGTGCTACTGAAACTAATTCCGAAGCAGACATTATGGAAGTAGCAACCCGCGACCTTTCCCGTTATCACGAGCTGATATCCGACCTTTTCAAACAGCCTTCCACCCGGGCGGAATGGGAGCAATATCGCCTGAGCGATGAGCAAGTGGCGTTTTTCCATGAATACGGCTATTTGTCGGACATTAAGCTGCTGGAAGACTGGCAGGTAGATGCCCTGAACGAGGAACTGGCCGTTAACACCGATCCTTCGCACCCCGGTCATCATTTATATTACGAGTTCCATTCCAACGAGTCGGCCGACCCGAATGCCGTTCTGTTGCATGCTTTGGGCGCATGGCGCGTGACGGAAGGCTTCCATGATGTGCTGTGGAACCCGGCATTTGTGATGGCCGCCAGCCAATTGCTCGGAAACAAGCCCGTGCGCTTCTGGCACGACCAGCTTTTCTGCAAACCCGCACGTCACGGCGGCGTGGTCGCCTGGCACCAGGATTACTCTTACTGGACGCGCTCGGTACCCATGCAGCACCTGACCTGCTGGACCGGCCTTGACGATTCACTGATCGAAAATGGATGCCTTTACTATGTTCCAAAAAGTCACCGCTGGGGGCTGCTCGACAAACCCGAGCTGGCCGGCGACATGGAAGGGCTCATGCAATATTTAACCGAAGAACAAAAAGCGGAATTCAAACCCATACCCATTGAAATGAAGCGCGGACACGGCACTTTCCACCACCCGTTGATGGTGCATGGATCGTACGAAAACCGCTCCGAACGCTCGCGGCGTGCATTCGTGCTTAACGTTTTTGCCGATGGTACCACTTCGGACACCGATGGCGTCCTGCTGGACGGCGTACCGGTAATCCCGAAAGGAGAGAAATTGAAGGGACAATTTTTCCCCCTTCTTTTCGACGCATAACGCTGACTATTCCTAAATCCTGATCATTACACACGCTTGAAAAAGGCTGCCCGTTCCATTGGGCAGCCTTTTTTGTTGAAGATCCGCCGCCATAGCCGGGGCGCTGGTGCCATGCGCCGTTTCAAGCCTGCCCGAGAAAAGGCGCGTGTAGCCGCTCCGCGACTTCGGAAGCATCGCCAGGTGGTAGCGGTCGCTGCAAAAATCGAAGGACATGGGGTTAATGCAGGAATGGCAATCCGGGAGCAGGAAAGCAAGCATGTCAAAAATAAAGCCGAACTTGCGCTTGAAACGATTATCAGCATTTCCAATGAATTTACGTGCATTTTCCCTTCATTGCCTGCTTCTGGCGGGCGTTCTCACCTGCTTGCATGCTGTCACGCTCGCCGCCGATACGCTCCGTGTCGAAGGCGGGAAGATATCCGGCATTAACAGCCCCGACAACCGGGTGCATATTTACAAAGGCATTCCTTTCGCGGCCCCGCCGGTGGGCGATCTGCGCTGGAAAGCCCCTCAGCCCGTAAAGAAATGGAGCGGCGTGCTCGCCTGCGATAAATTCGGACCGAGCCCTGTGCAGGGAGAACCGGTACCGTTCAGCATGTGGAGCGCGGAGTTCCTGATCCCGAAAACGCCCATCGGCGAAGATTGCCTTTACCTGAACGTCTGGACGGAAAGCAGCGGCAAAACGGCTGCGAAAAAACCCGTTGTCGTGTGGATTTACGGCGGCGGCTTTGTGAGTGGGGGCGCGGGATGTGCCATTTACGACGGCGAAGCTACGGCCAAAAAGGGCGTCGTTTTTGTGAGTATCAATTATCGCGTGGGCGCATTCGGCTTTTTTGCGCACCCCGAGCTGACCAAGGAATCCGGTAAAAACGCCTCCGGCAATTACGGTTTAATGGACCAGGTCGCCGCATTGAAATGGGTGAAGAAAAACATCGCGCAGTTCGGCGGTGACCCGGAGAATGTGACGATCGCCGGACAATCTGCGGGTTCGATGAGCGTCAACTGCCTGGTGGTGAGCCCGCAGGCCAAAGGATTGTTCAATAAGGCGATCGCGGAAAGCGGGGCGGGCTTCGGGAGAAACTACCCTACATTGAAACAAGCCGAAGAGGCCGGTTTACAAGCTGGCGAAAAGCTGGGCGCGAAATCACTGGCGGCACTGCGGAAGCTGCCCGCGGACGAGATATTAAAGAACATTACCTCCTACCGCGGCCCGATCGTCGATGGCCTGGTGCTGCCGGAATCTGTCAGCGCCATTTATCAGGCTGGGAAACAGAACTCTGTCGCTTTGCTTACCGGCTGGAACCAGAACGAGAATGCCGTAGCCAAACCGAAAAGTGCCACCGAATTTCAGGCCCAATACAATCAGCAATACGGCCCTATTGCGCAGACATTTTTCCAGCATTACCCTGCTCAAACCGACGCCCAGGCCGCGCATTCGCAAAACGAGTTGGCGCGGGATATGAGTTACGGCGTACAGAATTACTCCTGGGCGGTCGCTCAGGCGCAGCAGAACAAAGCCGCCTACCTCTACCGGTTCACCCGTAAACTGCCTGCGACGGGCATATACGCCAGTTATGGCGCGTTCCACACCGGCGAGGTGGCTTATGCGTACGACAACCTCCGCTTCATCGATCGATCGCTGCGACCGCTGGATGGGACAGACGATCAGATTGCTAACCTGATGTCGACCTTTTGGGTGAATTTTATCAAAACAGGTAATCCGAATGGCACCGGAATGCCGCAATGGCCCGCATTCAATGCAAATGCGCCGCAAATGATGCTGATCGGCGAAGAAATGAAAGCGGGGCCGCTCACGGAACAACCCGCACTCGATTTTCTCATCGAACAAGCCGCGAAACGGTAGAAATCTTCCCGGGCCGGCTTAAAGCGATTGTAACCAGACCAATCCAGGCCGGCCCATGATCCATATCGACCGAAAGACGTTCCTCCAACATTGCGCCGCCGCCGCTGGCGCAGCACTCCTGACCGATTTCGCAAAGGCAGAATCGCTATTTCTGAAAAAGCCCAAAATGCAGCTCGGGTTTGTGACTTACCTCTGGGGAAAGGAATGGGACCTGCCGACCCTCATTAAAAACCTGTCCGACACGAAGATCACGGGCGTGGAATTGCGCGTCGAGCACGCACATAAGGTTATGCCCGACCTAACGGCTGAGCAGCGGAAAGAGGTCAAAAAGCAGTTTGCCGACAGTTCCGTCAAGATCGTGGGACTTGGGACGAACCAGCAGTACGATTATCCCGACCGGGAAAAACTCAACGCGTCAATCGAGCGTACCAAGGAATTTATACGCCTCAGCGCGGATGTGGGCGGCACGGGCGTGAAGGTGAAGCCCAATGCATTGCACAAAGAAGTGCCTGCCGAGAAGACTTTGGAACAAATAGGCATTGCTTTGCGCGGATTGGCCGCTTATGCCGCCGACTTCGGCCAGCAACTGCGATTGGAAGTACACGGCGAAGAAACGCAGGAACTGCCCAACATCCGCAAAATCATGGACTACGCCGATCACCGCAATGCCAAAATCTGCTGGAATTGCAACAAACAGGACCTGAACGGAGAAGGTTTTCAATCCAATTTCGACCTCGTCAAGAAATATTTCGGTGATACATGCCATGTACGCGAGCTCGACCGCACCGATTATCCCTACCCCGAACTCATTGATAATCTGGCCAAAATGGATTACAAAGGCTGGGTACTGCTAGAATGCCACACCAACCCCGACGATAAAATCGGGGCGTTGAAGCAGCAGCGGCAGGTATTCGACACGATGATGGCTAAATACTGATTACCAACGAACGGCTTTGAATTTCCAGCCGGGCACTTTTTTCTGCATTTCTATCTCGTCGTCGCGCTTTTTCAATCCGCAGACGAGGTAGCTTTCATGCAGTTTCTGCAATGCCGCCCGATCCAGTTCCACGCCCAGGCCGGGGCCGGTGGGCACGGCTACACTGCCTTCGTCGAATTGCATGCGGCCGCCGACGATCACCTCGTCGCTCTGCCACGGGTAATGGGTGTCGAGCGCGTAAGGCACCGACGGCAATGCAGCGCCCAAATGCACCATCGCGGCCAGCGAGATGCCCAAATGGCTGTTGGAATGCATGGACAGTCCTCGGCCGAAGGTTTCGCAAATGCCCGATAGCGTCATCGAAGCGCGCAGGCCGCCCCAGAAATGGTGGTCGCTGAGGATAATGTCCTCCGAACCGAGTTTGATGCTGCGGGGGATATCGCCGAACGACGTGGTACACATGTTGGTAGCCAGCGGAATGCCCAGTTCCCTTCGCACGATGGCCATGTTCTCCTGGCCGCGCACGGGATCTTCGAGGTATTCGAGAATGCCTTTCAGTTCGCGGCCGTAACGGATGGCCGTTTCCACTTCCCAAATCGCATTCGGGTCCACGCGCAGCGGCACATTCGGGCCGAATGCCTTATGCAGCGCCAGCATCGAGTCCACTTCCACACGCGGCTCAAAAACCCCGCCTTTCAATTTAATAGACTGAAAACCAAATTCTTGACACATCGCTCGTGCCTGTCCGACGATGCTGTCCGGGTCCAGCGCCGCGGCTTGTCGCCCGGCCGCCCAGCCAGTGGCGCCCGGATCGGTACCGAACCCCAGCGGGCCTCCTGCTCCTTCATATTTATAAAACAAATAGGCCGAAAACGGCACCCTATCCCGCATTTTACCACCCAGTAAATCCACCACCGGCCGGCCGGTTACCTTGCCGATAATATCCAGGCAAGCTACTTCCACCGCGCTGAAAATATGCACCAGTTTTCGCTGGTCCCAGGGCGCATCACCCCGCGCCGCCGCCGATTCCGCTCCGAAATGCCCCGTCAACACTTCGCGGATCACATTCAGATTGAACACATCCCGGCCTAGCAGCAGGGCTTTCGCCTCTTCCAGTGCGGCGTCGATATCGCTGTTGCCGGGAATTTCGCTGATGCCGGAAATGCGGTCGTCGGTCACGATTTCAACAACCGTACGAAGCGCATAAGGCGCGTGCAGGCCGGCAGCATTCAGCAGCGGCGGATCGCTAATGGCAATGGGGGTAATGTGGATTTCCTGGATTTTGGGCATCGGTACTGATTTTGAATGACCGCCGACGGCCGACGACCGACCGCCGATGGGCGTTTACGATTGTTTGATTGATATTCCTGACCGCGGACCATCGGCGGTCGGCGGTCGGCCGTCGGTGGTCAGCCGTCGGTCGTCAGTGGTCGGCCGTCGGCGGTCAATACACGAGACGCGCTACCGCCCTCCCTACCCTACGCCCCCGCCTCGTCCGAAGCGGCCTGAATGAGCCCTTTGATATACCCGTAACTGAATGCAAATGCCTCGTTCGTCGAGCCGGGCGCCTCGTGGTGCGGGACGTGGTCGGGCATGACCATGCCGTCGAAGCCGACGTCGCGCAGGGCTCGTACGCATTGCAGGAAGTTCATGTCGCCGTTGTCGGGATACACTTCCTGGAAATTGTTCCAGCCGCCCTTGATGTTCCGTAAATGGATATTAAAGATCTGTTTGCGCGCTCCTACCCATTTAATAATCGGCAAAATTTCGGTTTTCGGGTCTTTCAACCCTTCGGCGATGGAGCCGATGCAGAAGTTGAAGCCATGCCACGGGCTGTCGTACAGCTGCGCAAACCGTTTGATGCCCGCGAACACGTCGGGACTGTTCCACCGCGTAATGCCCCGGTAACCGACGGGCGTCGGCGGATCGGCGATGTGGTTGCCGAGCTTCACCTTGTATTCTTTGGCCACGGGCAGGCAGCGATCGAGCAGGTAGGTAATGCGCTCGAACATCATGTCGATATTGACGTCGCCGGCGATGGTTTTGGGATGATTTTGTTTCAATGCTTCTTCGTAATTCCACGTGCTGTACGTCGCATTGCCACGTTTCGGGTCAGTCGTGCGGCCGGTACGCAGGACGGGTAAAATGGTTGTGTTGTAGTTCAAAAGCGGCACGCCCGTTTTGCCCGCGACCATGATCATCTGCTGTAACTGCTCGATCTCGCGGTCGCGCTGCGGGCTTTTCCCCAGCATTACATTCGGAAAAATGGCTTTATCGATACCCGACGATGCCAGCGGCCAGTGGTAGGCGTCCAATGCAATGCCGTACTTCTCGCACGCTTCGCGCTTGCGCATGGAATCGTCCAGGTCCCAGCCTTTGCCTTCAATGACCTTCGGCGCGCCGCCATCGATGTTATAAACGCCGTGGCGGGCCTTGAATTCCAGGTTTTCGACCGTCGTGCCGCCCGACTGGCAGCCTACTTTCATCAATACCTTTTTCGGTTCGGCAGCGGCGGGCTTCGCCGATGCCTCGTTTTCGCCCAGTACCGCCGCTCCTACCGAGCCGGTGGCGAGCACTTTCACAAACTGGTGTCTTTTCATGATCTGAATCGGTTAAGGTGAAATATCGGAACCTTTATTTCTTCATGGCCAGGAACAAGGCGCTGTGGTCGAGTTCCGCATTCCCCTGCGCGGCGGCGGTTTGCATTTGCCGGGCGGCCGTTTCGGTACCTGGCAGCGTCAGGTTCAGCTGCCGGCCCGTTTGCAGGGCAATGTTCAGGTCTTTTTGGTGTAGTTTAATTTTAAAACCGGGCTTAAAATTGCCATCGATCATCCGCTGGCCGTGCAGGTCGAGAATACGGCTTTGGGCGAATCCGCCGAGCAATACTTCCCGCATTTTGACAAGATCGACACCTGCATTCACGGCTAATGTAAATGCTTCCGCCACTGCCTGGATCGTCTGCCCGACGATCATCTGGTTACAGGCTTTCGTCGTCTGTCCGGCACCGGGCTCGCCGATATGGACGATGTTTTTACCCATAGCCTGAAAAACCGGCAGCGCCCGCCCGAATGCTGCCGCATTGCCGCCCACCATAATGGACAAGGTGGCCCCCTCCGCTCCCACCTGTCCGCCCGAAACGGGCGCATCCAGCGCTTCGACGCCCTTTTCCTGCATGGTTTCGTAAAGTTTCCGGGCGACGAGCGGCGCTATCGTGGACATATCTATGAATAAACTTCCCGCGCGAATGCCTGCCAGCACGCCGCCATTTACCACTTCCTCTACCTGCGGCGAGTCGGGAAGCATGGTAATCACCATATCACTGCCGGCTGCCAGCGCCGCCGCGTCCGGCCATACATCCGCACCGGCTTCCCGCAATGCGCCGGATGCCTGGCTGCCAGCCAGCACACCCACCGGGAAGCCGGCTTTCAACAAATTGAGCGCCATAGGCTTACCCATGATACCAAGCCCGATAAAACCGATTTTCTCCATGATAACAACACGCTGTTTTTGAAATTATTAAACCAAAGGAAATACCCGCGCCGCGATCATCAGGACAATCAGACCCACGCACCCCATCACCACGAGCATGGGCGAAAATGTTTTCAATGCCTCCTTTTCGGTGAGGTTGCTGATCTTGACGATGATCCAGAACCCGGCGTCGTTCATCCAGGGCACGAGCTTGGAGCCGCACCCGATGGCGAGGCCGAGGTATAGCGGGTGGTACTCCAAATGGGCGCTCGTGGCCATACCCGACAGAATGCCGGACGCCGTAATGAGCGCCACCGTGGCCGAGCCCTGCGCCGTGCGCACCACCGCGCTGATCACGAACGCGAGCGGGATGAGCGTCATCTGGTAATCGGCGGTGAGGGCCGCAATGCGTGAACTGATGCCCGTTTGCTGTAAAATGCCTCCGAACGACCCGCCGGCCGCGGTGATGAGGATAATGCCTCCCCCACTCATCAGTGCAGCCTGCACGAATGCCGAAATACCGTCCTTACTGCCCTTTTTCGTAACCGCCAGCAGGACCAGGGCGATCAGGCCGCCGCCTACGAGCGCGATGTTTTTGTCGCCGATCAAGGCAATCAGGTCTACCAGGAAACGCGCCACGGTCGATTCCGGGACAAATGCGCCTGACTTGATCATCGACTTCAGGATGTTATCCAGGCAAATGAATACCAGGGGAAAAGTCACGGGCAGCAGCGAAAACCATAGCGGAGGCAGGTCTTTATCGGCCTTTTCGGCGAGGGAGCGGATATCGTCCAGGCGCGCATCCAGCGAGTCGCGGAGCTCTACCGGCCATTTAGCGTTCGCCCATTTCGCGAAAATGAAACCGGCGGTGATCGTGACGAGCCCCAGCAATGTGCCGCCGGCCATCATCATACCGATGGGAATATTCATTTCACCTATCAGAAACAAGGGTCCCGGCGCGGGCGGAACAAACGAATTGGCCATAGCCGCACCGCCGGTTATCGCGAGCACGAGCAGCAGGTAATTTTTGCCGATGCGCATGCTGACGGCTTTCGCGAGCGGGATCATGAGGAAAATAACAATGTCGAAAAACACGGGCACACCCAGGAAAAAGCTGCTTACCAGGAATGCGAACGGGGCATTGTTCACGCCTGTCACCGCCAGCATCGATCGTACGATGCGCTCTGCCGCGCCGCTTTCGAGCATACTTTTCCCGATGATCGCGGCCATTGCAATGAGGATACCGATTTTCCCGCAGGTACTGCCGAATTCCGTGGCAATGCGCTCGCCGATGCTCTTTTTTGCCAATGCGGCCGCTGCTTCGGGCGAAGACCCTTTCGCGATCGCGAACGCCTCGATGGACGCGGCCGGCGTGAGCAACGCCACCACGAAAGCCGCCAGGATAAGCGCCAGAAAAGGGTGCAGTTGCAGGAAAATAATGCCTCCTACCACGATAATCACCCCGATAAGGAGAATAAAGAGCGGGTCGCTGAACAGAACGGTCATTAAAGTCATGAATGGTGGGATTTAGATTGTTGGACGGAGTTCGTTCAGCTTTTTGGCCATCGTGCGGGCGCCTTCGGCTACAAAAGTGGCGTCGGAGCCGCAGGCGATAAACCGGATGCCCAGCTCATGGTAGGCGGTGTATTCCCGGGTGTTAAAAAACAGGATACCCACGGCCTTTCCGGCTTTTCGTGCGGCCTCGCACGTTTCGCGAACGGCTTCCCGGAATGTGGGGTGATCGAACTGCCCGAAAATGCCGAGCTCCATCGAAAGGTCTGCCGGGCCGATAAAGAGGACATCCACGCCGTCGGTATGCGCCACGGCGTCGAGGTGGTTGAGCACCTCCACCGTTTCAATCTGCGCGATGCCCAGGATACTGGCCCGGCTGTTTTCATAATATTCCTGAAAATGCTGACCGAAACCCGTCGCGCGTACCATTTTGGCTACGCCGCGCCCTCCGAACGGCGGGTAATGCAGGCCCTGCACGAGCTTTTGCGCCCCCTCCGGGTTCAGGATTTTAGGACACATTACCCCTTCCGCACCCATATCGAGCACGCGGTGAATGCGCTGGCTTTCCGAACTCTCCACACGTACGATCGCGGCCGTAGGCGTATGTTCGAGCGCCTGCAACTGGTAGAGCACGTCCTTTTCCGAGCCGGCGCCGTGTTCCAGGTCTATCAATACCCAGTCGAAGCCGGCCAGTCCTACGATCTCCGCCGTGAGCGAGCTGCCGGTATTGAGCCAGCAGCCGTGCAGGGTTTCCCCGTTTTGCAGTCTTTTTTTCAGGTTTTTCATTCAAAAATCGGTTGATACAATGCTATTTTTTGTCCCACCACACACGCGTGTCGAGCAGGTCCGGGCCTTGTAGGGCGATCGCCTTCTGCACGTTGTCGTGGTTTACGTTCAGTTCGGCATCGGTGTAGGTAAGCCGACGGATAAATGGCTCGGTTTTAAGATCGCTGCCTGGGTACGGATTGGGTTTCAAAACCGGGAAACCGCTGCGGCGGAAGTTGGCAAATGCCTCCGGCCCGACCAGGAAGGATGCCACCCAGTATTGCGTATTGATCTCTTCCAGCTCCTTGCCCGCGTGCAATGGGTGCGCGTTCACGTACGCGCTGATCGCCGCGTCGCCGATCGCCGTGGCCGCGCCGTACATTAAAAACTGCTGCATATGCGCCCTGATACCCTCAGCGTACATCGCCGCCGCGTCGCCGGTTGTCCATTTGCGGAATACCGCCTCGGCCAGGAGCAGCTGCGTTTGCGCGTAGGTGACGAGGAAACTGGGGGCCGTCAATGCCGCCATGCGGGTCCGGTCGAGCTGGCTGTAATCCCACAGGCTCGCCAGTTTCTTGGCAGCCACGTCGGCGCTGATCGTCGTATTGTCGTAACCCTGCGGCATTCCGATCTGCACCGCTACCGACCGGTTGGCCTTCGCCTCCACCTGATCCGCCCCGCTTTGCGCCCCCACGTAGCGCACGGCGATGGACGCCAGGCGCGGGTCGTTGTTGGTAGCGAGGTAGGTCACAAATTCATCGTCCAGGTAGTAGAATGCCGACTGGCCGCCGTTGAGCGAACTACCCACCGGATTGGTAAAACTAGCCGTGTGGCGGATCACCGCATTGTCGTTGTTCGAGGCCATCAGCCCTCCTGCAACCGCCTTAGCCACATATTCAGCCGCCTTCGCCGGATTGATCTTCGCAACGCGCATGGCAGCACGAAGCAGCAGCGAATTGCCCAGTTTCCGCCATTTTGAAACATCACCACTGTATAAGACGTCGCTCGCCACAATGGGTTTGGCCCCGTCCAATGCCTTAGAAGCTGCTTCAAGCTCAGACAGGATGTCGTTGTAAATCGCCTCCTGGTTGTCGTAAGCGGGCGCCGTGTCACCCGTCAGGAAGCCCGAGCCGGCCTCCGTGTAAGGAATGTTGCCGTAGGTGTCGGTCAGCACCATGAACGCATAGGCTTTCCAGATCCGCGCCATATTGTACAAGTTCGTACGGGCGGCATCGTCCTTCGTTTTGGCGGCCACATCCGCCAGCTCCTTGATAATCGTACGGTAATAGGTATTCCAGTTACCCGACGTCACGCCCCGGTTATCCTGGTTAAAGTTCGCCGCCGAACCCTGCCCGCTGAACGGCGTGATCATCTGTTTGACTATCGTGGTCTCGTAGCTCAGATTACCGTACACCGGCGCGCTGTTTACGATTGTCGTATTGAGCTGATAGGCAGGGTCTACGGCAGTCAATGCAATGGGGTTGATATTCATTTTATCAAAACCGCTGTCGCAGGCTTGCATGGCCGTCATGCAAATCGCGCTGATCCATATTTGAATGGCCTTTTTCATAGTCGACAGGCTTAAAATTTCAGGTTAAGGTTAAATCCCGTACTGCGGGTAATGGGCAGCCCGGTTGCTTCCAGGCCGATGAGGTTGTCGGACGGAAACCCGAACTGGTCGGGGTGGATCGTCGGCACCCACTTTTTGAGGACCGCTACATTGTTGGAGACAATGCTCAGCCGCGCACCTTTGATAAACGGGATGTTTTTGGGTAAAAAGCGGGCGAAGTCGTAGCCGAACGTGATCTGTCGCAATTGCCACAATCCGGCATTGTAAACAAACTGTTCGGCGATATTCTGCGAGCGAACGGTTTCATAATAGGCCTGCACCACCGATTTTGTCTGGTTCACCTCGCCGTTCGGGTTCACGCCGTCGCCGATCACAAACCCCTCCGCACGGCCGGGAAGCGTTTCTTTGAGCAACCCATGCCGCCAGGCATTGTGGTTAGTACCCGAAATCATCTTGTGCCCGAGCTTGAAATCGATGAGGACCGAGGCGGAGAAGTTTTTGTAATTGAAACTGTTCGTAATGCCCCCTACCCACTTCGGCAACGCGCTCCCGAATGCGATCTGCGTCGGTGTGCGCAGCGGCCGGCCATTCCCGGCATCGAAAACCTGCCTGCCCTGGGCATCGCGCAGGTACCCGAAGCCGTAGAGCTGGCCCATCGATTTACCGACTACCTGCCGCAGCTCACCCGTAAAATCGCCCGTACCGACGGTTATCATGGCGTCACTTACATGGCTGCCGAGGTCGAGCGTTTTCGTTACATTATAGGCTGCATTGAAATTCAGGTTCCAGACGAAGTTTTTGGTTTGGTAAGGTGCTACATTCACCATCATTTCGAGCCCGCGGTTGCGGCCTTTGCCGACATTGATCAGCTGCGTGAGATAACCGGACGCGTCGGAAGTCTGCGCTTGGAGGATCTGATCGGACGAGAGTTTATCGTAATAGGTAAAATCGAGGCCCAGCCTGTTTTCAAACAGTTTCAACTCCAAACCCACCTCTTTTTCAGAAACCCGCATCGGGCGAAGGTTCGCATTCGGCACGGTGGAGCCGTTGATCGTAGCCAGCGGCTGCCCGGCACCACCCGGATTGGGAAATTGCTGGGCGTTAATGTTGTAAAACAAATTATTGGCGTAAGGCTGCACATCCGTATCGCTACCCACTTCGGCATAGGCCACGCGTACTTTGCCAAACGAAATCCACGAAGGCAGCGCCGCGGTGAATGCCTGCGAAAACACGAAACTGGCCGTCACGGAAGGATAGATAATGCTCCGGTTTGCCGGCGAAAGGGTCGAGAACCAGTCGTTGCGGATGGTACCGTTCAGAAACAGGAAGTCGTTGTAGGAAATCTCCGCCGCGCCGTACAACGAATTGACCTGCCGCTTGGAAAACTCATAGGTAGCGTCGCGCTGGCGGCCGTTCCCGATCGTGTACAGGTCGCGCACGTAAAAGTCCTGCACGAACACATTGTGCCGGCTCAGCTTGCGATACATCTGGTTGCCGCCCGCATTGATATTCAGGCCAATGCGTCCGAAACTTTTGTTAGCCGAGATCAGGAAATCGGTATTCAGCTCGCGGACGGAGCGCGTGTCCTGCACATATTGTCCATTCACAAACCCCTGGGGCGCTGCCGCTTGCCGCTGGCTACCGGTAGGCAGGTTATAATCCTGCTCGCGCGAGAAGTAATCCTGCCCCACGCGCACCTGCGCGTAAAGCCAGTCGGTGAAGCTATACCGGACCGAAAGGTTCCCGAAAACACGGTCCTTCTCGACATTCTCGAACCGTTTCAATGCGAAATACGGATTGGTGCGGTTCGTGAAGCGCGACCACACATATTCATTGCCGTTCGCATCGGTTGCGTACTTTTCGAGCAGATCGAGCGGCATGGAGTTAGCCATGTTGTAGAGCACTACCGGGCTGTAATCCTGCTCGGCAATGTTCGGCGGATTTTTGCGGTCCTCGTTGGAATAGTTGATATTGCCCGAAATCGTCAGCTTTTTGGCCATAGTTTGGGTAAAACCCAGGTTTACCGTCTTGCGGTGGTAACCAGAGCCCGGCAGGATGGTCTTGTTGTCGAGGTTCGAAAGCGACAGGCTGAAACCGCCGAACTCCCCGCCCGACGACACGGTAATGGTATTCGTAAACGTGCTGCCTTTCCGGTAATAATCGGTGATCTGATGCCGCTGGGGCACATAAGGCACTTCCACACCGTCGAAAAGGATCTGTGTCATACCCGGCTCGAACTTCTCACCGAAGCTCCATTGCCCCGACGTCGGGTTGGGCGTGACAGGCCGCTTGCCGTTCTCGCCCTGGCCGTATTCGTATTGATAATCCGTATAATCGAGTGGTGTTTCCGTCGTAAAATTGGAATTGAACTCAATGCCGATGCCGATCCCCGCGCCGCGCGTTTTGGTCGTAATCATAATCACCCCGTCTTTCGCCCGGGAGCCGTACAATGCCGATGCCGCAGCGCCTTTCAGTACCGTCATCGACTCGATATTGTCTGGATTAATGCTGCTCAGCCCGTCGCCGCTGTCGGACGTGCGGTTCGCGCCCTTGTCCGCCGCATCGCCCCGCGCACCGAAGTTGGAATTATCGATCGGCACGCCATTGACGACAATCAAAGGCGAGTTATTCCCGCCGAAAGACGATTGGCCACGGATGCGGATCTTGCTCGTACCGGCTGGCCCCGAGCCAAGGGAGGTAATGTTCACGCCCGCCATTTTGCCCTGCAGTGCATTCATAAAATTGGCCGTGCGGTTGACCGTCATTTCCTCCGTAGGCACGCTGGCAGTGGCATAACCCAGACTTTTAGCCGCTTTCTTAATGCCCAGTGCCGTTACAACGACCTCTTCCAACGCCTTGCTTTCCGGCATGAGCGACACCACAAGGCTCGTCTGATTACCCAAAATCACCTCTTTGGACTGGTACCCTACAAAACTGAAAAGCAACGCGCCGTCGCCTTCCTGTAATTCGATCACAAATGAGCCGTCGGCGTTGGTTGTCGTACCGCGCTGGGTGCCTTTTACGATGATATTCACGCCCGGCAATGCGGCGCCTTTCTCGTCGGTCACCTTTCCCGAAAGGCTTTTCTTCGGTGAGAGGTTCAGCAGGTTGTTTTCCGGTACCAAAAGGCCATTATCCGCACCCGGCAACTCACCGGAGGATAATATGATTTTTCTCCCGGATAATTCGTATTTGATCTTCAAGGGTTTTAACAATTTAAAGAGCACCTCTTCCAAAGTGTTGTTCACGGCCTTGATCGTCACTTTCCGCGATGTTTCGAGGACGTTGGAGCTGTACACGAACTGCACGTCCGTTTCCTTTTCGATATGTGCCAGCACCCGTTTGATTTCACGGTTCTCCGCCTGTACCGACAGCCGCCGGTTCAGGTACTCCTGCGCAGTGCCCGTGTGTGCATACGCCACGCCCGCGAGCAACGCCATGACCAAACTCTGTGTGATCGAAAACCTCATAAGTTTCAGCCAGAATTTTCTGGTAATGCGTTTTTTCATACTTTTGAACAGGGTTTAAAGGGTTCTTTTAACCGGGAACTTGCAGATTCCGAGCGTGTAACTTTGGCGAGTGGCCGCTCGTGATCCGACCTGAATGGCAGCGGTTTCCGCTGCCATTTTCATTTACTGCAACCCTGGCCGCTGACGACGATCTGTCCGTCGACGATCTCGTAACCGGCCGAAACAGTTTTGCAGAGAATGCTCAGTTTGTCATACATGCTTTCGTCGGAGAAAGCCACCGTAATTTTGCAGGTCCAAAAGCTGTCGGCGTCGAACTGGACGGGGATGCCGTACGATTTTTCGATATCCCTCAATATGACCGGCAGCGGTACTTCATCGTATTTCAATATGCTTTCAACGGGGCCATCCGGCAGTTTTTCGGGATTTTCGACCACCGTTTTCGAGAGCTGGTTAGCACTTTTCTCAAAAACCGCCGCCTGATTGGCCGTGATAATGAGGCCCTTCACCTCCTTTTCCGAAGGTTTATCGACATACACCGATACTTTGCCCGTTTTCAC
Organism: Dyadobacter beijingensis DSM 21582; assembly: GCF_000382205.1. GTDB lineage: Bacteria > Bacteroidota > Bacteroidia > Cytophagales > Spirosomataceae > Dyadobacter > Dyadobacter beijingensis. Next base: position 527,944 of record NZ_KB907788.1, on the reverse strand, counting down.
CTGCACAGTGATATTTCGGTCGTTATCGAATGCGCTCACGACAAAGCGGGTACCGAGCACTTTGGTCACCACCGTGCCGGTGTGGACCATGAATGTTTGCCCCTGTTTTTTGACCGAAAACAATGCCTCGCCGGTCAGGTATACCGTCCGCGCACCTTCTTCGAACTCGGCAGGATACCGTAAGCTGCTCTCCGGGCTAAGCGTCACTTCGGAGCCGTCGGAAAGATTGATGTTCAATGGATTACCACTATCATTCCGCGTGGTTACCAGATCAGCCGGGCTGTTGTCGGCGACGGCGGCAACTGTTGTTACGCCATATTCCTCATAGTAATACCACCCGATCCCGGCTCCCAGCACCAGCATGGCCGCCGCCGCCAGCAGCCATCTTTTCCAAAAAATACGCCGGCCCGTTTCAGCCTCATCATCATCCGCAAATCCTACCAGCAAATGCGTCGCCGGGTTTTCGGTCGGGCCGCGACCGGTCGGGCCGCGATCCGCAGACTCGATAAACCGCTCTACCTCAGTGCGTATTTCCTTTTCGGATATCCGGTCTTCGTCCACATTCGCGGCGCGGATCAGGGCTTCCGCCTGCCGGAATGCCTCACGCTGGCCGGGGTATCTCTCCGGGAAAGAAAGCCAGCGCATTTCCTCCTTGCCCCGGCCCTGTACCCATTTCCTGAAACTTTCATCTTCCAGGAAATCCTCCAAAGTATACGATTCGTAAGGCTTCATTCCGGTTTTAGTTTTGTTACGCTATACACTATACGCTCATGCGGTATGCGGATCAGGAACTCGGCTGGTAATGCTTGCGGAGGCTCCCGAGTGATTTTTGTAAAAGGTTGTAAACCGATTGCCTGCTGAGGTTCATCACTTCGGCAATCTGCTCGAAGCTCAGGCTCTGGTAAAAACGGAGGTAAATGAGCTCCTTCTGCCGCTCCGACAGGCTGTTCAGCACGCATTCCAGTTTGCGGACCTGGTATATCTCATGCTCTTCGTCGATCAGCCGCAGGTCCGAGGAGAATTCGACGGAAAATGAATATTCGTCCGACAGCATCGACTGGTGGGTCACATGTTTTTTCGACAATTCGCGCAGAATCCGTGTTTTCAGCGACACAAGCAGGTACGAGCGCACATTAGCGACTCCACCGGCAGGTCCCGCACCGTTCGCAGCGGCCGACTGCTGCATTTTCCAAAGGTTCACGAACATGTCCTGAATGCAGTCCTTCACAAACTCCCGCTCGCCGTGCAGGCGAACGCCCCAGTGAAACAAATCGGAATAGTAGCCTTGCATGATGTGCGCCAGCGCGTACATATCGCCCGACTGGTATTCGGTCCAAAGTTTCTGAGCTTCATCAGGAGTAATGCGTGGTCTCATCTCGTGGTAGCTGTCACTTTTTCTAAATGAGACTCATGTTGCGCATATATACCCCACTATTTTTATCTTTTTTATTAAAATAATACAGAATGTACATCAAATGGGTGGTTGCCGACAACAACCTCCCGTTGACAAGCCCTTGTTATCTCCGTAAATTGTGAGTAACTCCCGTAAAAATGAGCCGAACACTATGAGAAAACTGACCTCGACAAATTATTACAATCAGACGTTCCTGGAAGAAAAATGTACGTTGAACGAACTGATCAACCTGCTTAGCAAACGGTGGCTGACCGAAGTGATGTTCAGCATTGAGGAAGGCAACAACCGCTTTTCGACGCTGAAAGAAGACCTCAAACACATCAGCGACAACATTTTAGCGGACCGCCTGAAACTGCTCGAACAGCACAAGCTGATCATCCGAAACGACAATTTCCGCGAAGTACCCAGCCGCGTCGAATACTCGCTGTCCGAAACCGGTTCCAAACTCAGCGAACTCCTGGACGGCCTCTGCCATTTCTCCGAAACGGAAATGGAATTCCCGGAGTGACACCGCCCTGAAGACCGTCCGCCCGGTCTTTAACAATTGTTAACAGTCACTTCGGAAATTGTGAGTGCTCCCTGGGCATTTGCTCACTCGAACGGGTTCACCGCGTACATCATTTTTCTGCCGGATATTTCGCGGGAGTCGAGGTGGGCTTTTCCGTGGTAGCTGCGGACGCTGAGACGGTCGTTCTCGTGGTATAGAAACGAGAGCGTAGCGATGGGCCGACCGATGTTGAACATTTTGGAGCCCTTATCCGTGTAAGCGTCTGCAAGTTCTTTCAATAATGCTGCATCCGGGAATTCGAGGCATTTCAATGTAAAGCCATCGATGTCACCGTCCCAGTTCAGGTATAGCAGATGGCGCTGGCCGGGAGCTATTTCAAAGTAAAAGTTATACCGCGGCAGACCGTCGAATGCCGACGAAAGTAGCAGCTCTTTCGATTCAGGATAATAGGTTCTGATCTCGTCGCGTAAGTAATCGAGTGAATTCATGATGGTACGTGGGTGGCGTCTATCGATTCGTGTATCGACAAATATATCCAGCCAGCGGTAAAATTTCAAGGATCAGCCCGGAAACAGTTTGATGACGTGCTTAAACGTTTTACCGAGCGGGAGCGCCTTTCCGTTGCGCATCCGGATCACATTGCCTTCGATGTAATGCACGAATTTTTTATTCAATATAAAAGATTTGTGTATCCGGATGAACGCCTCGGCCGGCAGCTGCTCTTCAAAACTTCCCAGGGTACGTTGCGTGAGCAGGAACTGGTCGCGGCCCCACACTTTTACGTAATTACCAAGACTTTCAAGGTAATACACCTCGTCGAGCTGCATCTGGACCAGCTTTTTGTCCGATTTGATATACAATGGCTCCGGCTCCTGCGGCATCACGGCCGGCCCAGGTGCGGCTACCGCCTGACGGCGCAAGGTATGTTGCTCCAATGCGCGGTTGGCGGCTTTCAGGAACCGGTCAAATCGGAACGGTTTCAGCAGATAATCGACCACTTCTAGCTCGAAACTTTCCAGCGCGTGTTCCTCGTAAGCGGACGTGATCACGACGAGCGGGCGCTGGTTGAGCGTACGCAGGAAATCGAGCCCGCTGAGCTTTGGCATACGGATATCCAGGAAAATGAGGTCTACGGCGTGATGGTTCAGAAATGCGAATGCTTCCGTGGCGAGGTAGCATTGTCCGGCATTTTCCAGGAACGGAATATCTTCCAGGTACCTCAGGATCACATGATGGGCCAACGGCTCGTCGTCGACTATCAGACAGCGTAATTTCATAGCAGATCGATTTCCAGGGTGGCAACAAACACTCCGCTCCCGGCACTGGTGGTTACCCGGTGCTTTGCGGGATAGAGCAATGCCAGCCGTTTTCGCAAATTAGTCAATCCAATGCCGGTATGCGCGTCCGGCGCAGGTTCGAATGAATTTTCGCAGGTAAAACGCACGGAATGCCGGTCGGCTTTGAGGCTAATGCTCAGGAATGCGTCACTTTCCGCATTTTCCACGCCGTGCTTGAATGCATTCTCGACGAATACGATCAGCAGCAGCGGGGCGATCAGGATCGTGCCATCCTCGATTTCTTCCTCAAATTGCAGGTCCAGGTTCCTTTTCAGCCTGATCTTCTGCAATTGAAGATAGTCTCGCAGGTATTTAACCTCGTCTTCCATTGTCACAAGCGGTTCTTTGGCTTTGTAAATGACATACCGCATCAGTTCCGAAAGCTGCAAGATGCTCTCCGACGTATGCTCGGAGCGTTGGAGGCTCAATGCGTAAAGGTTATTGAGGGTATTGAAAAAGAAATGCGGGTTCAGCTGCTGTTTCAGCAGGTCGAGTTCCGCCTGGGATTTCTCGTGTTTCAACGAGGCAATCAGGCTGTTCTGCTTCGCCCATTGGATTGCCAGCAGTACCGGAAGGCTGATCGCCAGCACCAATATGCCCCCGAACGCATTCTCCGACACGAAAGGGTTGGCAGAAAACACGCCGCCCAGCACCTTGCTCAGTGGCAAATTCGCCAGCAATTGCCCCCAGAATGGATAAAAAATACCGACAAGCGCCGCCGAACAAAGTAAATAGTACAATATACCACGCTCTTTCAAAATGCGCGGGACGAGCCAGCGGCTGTTGATATAAAAGAAAAAGTACCCGGCGAGGTACATGATCAGCAATTGCAGGGAATAGCTTAAAAATGTGGGAAAGCGGTTCAGGACTTTGAAGATATGTATCTCAAAACCAATCAATAACTGCTTGCCCGAATGGTACACCGGATTATCGAGACTCGACACTGCCATCGCACCCAGCAGCAATGCAAGCCCGGTAATGCTCACCAGTACCGCCTTTTCCAGGCTCAGTTTCCGCACCCATTTTACCTGATACCAACGCCCGAAATACCGGCTCTCCGCCACGAGCACACATTCCAGGGTCGCAATACAAAGCCCGCCGGTGAAAACCACCGGCCAGATCATTCGATCCGGGTTTATAAGTGCCCCGGAAACGATCAGCAAAAGCGGCAAATACCCCAGAAAGCACCCCAACCAGGCCGTGCGGTTGCGCCCCGCGAAACGCCCCTCCCCGCTCCCCTCACGCACCCACGTAACCGCAAGCACAGGCGACCACAACACCGCCAAAGCCAGCAGGGACCGAAAGTACGCGCCCCAGTAGTCGTCCCGGCCGATCGTAAACCCGACCGAAATCCAGCAGAACAGCCCGACATAAAGCCAGGTATCGTTCCGGCGCGTCGATGCGCCGGTTATTCTTTCCATTGCCAACATCCTGCAAATAAAACGGACGGCCCGCTTGCGGTCAAAAATTAATGACGACCGTCGCGATTTTGGTGATATTGGTAAAAAAAGCCCGAAATCGCGCGGGCGAACGCCTTCGTCACATACCTGGCTACCTTGCTCATTATTAATTGAATACGGCGCCCATGACATCCATATTTGAAGCCGGAACTTCAAAAGCCATGTCATGCAACGAATAATAATCGAAAACCTCTCCAAAACCTACCCCAACGGCGTCCGCGCCCTGGACGGCGTGTCGCTCCAAATACCGAACGGGATGTTCGGGTTGCTCGGGCCCAATGGCGCGGGCAAATCGACATTTATGCGCATCCTCGCCACGCTCACCCAGCCCGACAGCGGACGGGTGACCTTCGACGGCCAGGATATCGCCCGCGAACCCAACTGGCTGAGAAGCAGGCTCGGTTACTTACCGCAGGATTTCGGCGTATATCCGGGCGTATCGGCTGAACATTTACTCGACCACCTGGCCGTATTGAAGGGGCTTACCCGCAAAACCGACCGGCGCGAACAAGTTGCGGCGCTTTTGCAGCGGACCAACCTCTACCAGTACCGCAGGCAGGCCGTTAGCACGTTTTCAGGCGGAATGCGCCAGCGATTCGGGATCGCGCAGGCATTGCTCGGCAACCCACAGCTGGTGATCGTCGACGAGCCCACGGCCGGGCTCGACCCTTCGGAACGGCACCGATTTCACGACCTGCTGAGCGAGATCGGGGAGCAGATTGTGGTCATACTCTCGACGCACATTGTGGACGACGTGCACGACCTCTGTCCGCAAATGGCCGTACTGGCCGCTGGCCGCGTCGTTCTAGAAGGCAAGCCCGAAGTCCTGACACATTCCCTGAAAGGCCGGCTATGGCGAAAAACCGTGACACCGGCAGAGCTAATCGAGCTCCAAACCGCCGTCCGCGTTATTTCCACGCGCAGGGTCGCCGGGCGCATTCAGGTGCACGTGTATGAGGGCGAGCACCCCGGGGAAGGTTTCGAAGCATTCGATCCGGGACTGGAAGACGTCTATTTTGCCACGCTCGCGGGCATGGGGAGAAAGGAGGAGCTGCCATGCTGACCGCCGCACTCTGTTTCGAATTGGGTTATCATTTCCGGCAGGTCACCTTCCGGATAGCCGCGTTGCTTTTCCTGATATTGGGCATCATCATGCCGTTCGGCAGCTTTGGCGGCGATGAAATACACCGGAATGCACCGTATGTGACCAATTTCATCATTTGTCTGCTCGCACTTTTCACCATTTTCGTGAGCACACTCGCGTGCGCGGCGGTGGTCCTCCGAGATTCGCAGCATCGTATGGAAGCGCTGATTTTCACGACCAGCATGGGCCGCCTGCCCTATTTCGCAGTCCGGCTGGCGGGATTGCTGGGCGCCGTCTTCCTGATCATCTGCCTCGCCGCGTTGGGCACCATGATGGTAACGTTCCTGGCCCCGGCAGACCTGCTCGGGCCTTTTCATTTATCATATTACCTGGCGCCGCTGCTTACATTCGGCCTGCCGGGGGGCGTGTTTGGTTGCAGCATCGTGTATGCGACAGCGCTGCTCACGCGCAATGCGCGTCTGGTTTACACCGCCGGTGTTTTAATATTCATTAGCTATTTTACGGCTTCTATTCTCGGCAATTCGCCGGTCATGGCCGGGTCCGTTCCCGCCCCGGGCGGCCCGGGCTGGCTTTCGGTGCTGATCGACCCCTTCGGTCTGACGGCGTTTTTCGGAGAAACCATGAACTGGCCCGCTTGGCGGCGCAACCAGGAGCTATTTCCGCTAACGCCAATATTCATCGCCAACCGTTTGCTCTGGACCGCCATTTCCCTCGCATTGCTGGGGCTTGCTTACAGCCGGTTCCAATTCAGGGTTTTGGTGGAAAAAGAAAATAAGACGGGCCGCGCACAGCCACCTGAGATGGCAAACGCTATCCCTTATCGCGTAATCGGTCATTGCATTAATGAGCGAAGCTATCAACGGCTGGCATTCTGGCGAATATTCAAACTTGAAACAAGAACGCTCTTCGGGCCGGTCATAACGGCGCTGATCTTTGCATTGTGGGTGTTTTTCAATGCCGTCGAACTGTTCGAAAACCTTTCCAACGGCCCCTACGGCGTACGGAGCTATGCTACGAGCGGAATCCTCGCCGAACAGCTCACGGCCGTTCGTCCCGCATTGCTGCTCATCATTTTTTACGCTTCCGAATCGATTCACCGGGAGAATACAACGGGAATCCATCCGCTGATTTTCTCGACGCCGGTTTCAATGACGGTTTTTGCCCTGGCCAAATGCGCCGCATTGATCACCTGGATCGCGGCGCTCATCACCGTGCATATTGCGGTAGGAGTAGCTGTGCAATGGTTTTCCGGGTTTGCGTTTTTGGAATGGGATACCTATTGCTCGCTCTACTATTACGCAGGCTTGCCTCTCGTGCTTTACGCGATCCTGATCGTATTCATCCAAACCGCCGTGCGCAACAAATACCTCGGAATGCTCATCAGCGGGCTCGTGATCGGTGTTATTATTTTTGGTCGAAAATTCGGGCTGGAAAACTACCTGGCACGCTTTGCCACCGCTCCCCGCCTTCGCTATTCGGATTTCCACGGATTTGGTCACAGCGACGGCTCGTTTGGCTGGTATATGCTTTACTGGACGCTGATCGCGCTCGCATTCGCGGCGGCAGCCACGCGTATTTGGCCGGGTGACGCACAGGAGAGCTGGCGCGCACGCATACGTACCAGCCCCACGCCCGCGAGGCGAACCGTCGCATTCATCGGGATTTGTCTCCTGCTGGCCATCGGGACGGGCATTTATATACAATACCAAACAGGCTATTCGGCGCATAACCGCACCGGGTCGGCCGATGCGGAATGGCAGGCACGGTACGAACGCAAATACAAACCGCTTGAAAGCCAGCCGCAGCCGGTCGTCACGGCTGTCGACCTGCATACCGACCTTTTTCCAGACGAGCACTACTACACGGTGAAGGGTTCTATGAAGGTTAAAAACAAATCAAAACAGCCCATTACCCGGCTCTGCATCGGTATCGACCCTGATATTGAACTGCTGAAACTCATTCCCGAACACGCCTCGCCGGAATCCGCAGACGAAACCTTCGGGCAGCATTGGTACCGCCCAGACAGGCCGCTCGCGCCCGGCCAGGAGATGACCATCCATTTCGAGCTTCGCGCCGACCGATCTGCATTTAAGACATTCAACAGCGAGAATGCGGTAGCCCAAAATGGCTCCTACATCGAATTGGAAAAATACCTGCCGCATTTCGGGTACCGGGCAGCTTACGAAATCGAAGACCCGGAGCAGCGGCGAGCAAATGGCCTACCTCCCCGCAAGAACTTACTATCGACCGATCACCGATACCATTTTATTCACTTTCAAAACACTATCTCCACGAAAACCGGGCAACACGCAGTGACCGTGGGCACGTTGGCCAAAAGTTGGGAGCAGGCTGGACGCAGCTATTTTCATTACAAGTCCAAAGAACCGATCCCCTATATGTTCGCATTGAGTTCTGCCCGCTATGCTGTCAAAACAGAACATTACAAAGGCACGACATTCCGTATTTACCACCATCCCCAACATCCGGAGAATGTTCCGACCATCCTGCTAGCCATGAAAGACGCCATCGACTACGGCAATGCAAATTTCGGCCCGTACCCGCACCGCGAGCTCACGCTGGCCGAAATCCCGCATTATCCCGGCTCCGCTACCGCCTATCCCGGCGTGATTTTCAGCCAGGAACGGGCCAATTTCCGAGGCAATTTCAGCGACAGCGCGGGTTTTAACTTCACCTACGCCACTACCGCGCACGAAACGGCGCACCAGTGGTGGGCAGGACGGCTGGCAGCCCCGGCGGGCCCCGGAGACGCATTGCTGACCGAATCCCTCGCCAAGTACACCGAGGCAATGGTGACCGAAAAACGGTTTGGTAAAATGCACCTGCGGCCGTGCCAAGTGAAGGATTCGCAGCTCTATTTCGCCTACCGAGGTGCTTTCGGTGAAAAGGAGAAACCGCTTTGGCTAACCACCGACCAGCCTTTCGTACATTATCAAAAAGGCGGATTGGTCCTATTCCGCCTCAAAGAAACACTCGGCGAAACCCATTTGAACCGCGCATTGCGGGGACTGGTCAACAAGCATGGCTATCCCTTGCAAAAACCGGATGCCACCGACCTGATCGACGCATTAAAACGCGGAGCGAATCCGGCACAGGTAAGGCTGATCGACCAGCTTTTCAGGAAGGTGATTGTATTTGATAATGCGATTAAAATACTGTCAAACAAATCATTACCCAACAAGCAGCAGTTACTGACCCTTGAAATCGATGTACGTAAAACAGACGAAACATCCGGCAAACCTGTGCCGCTGATACCGGATGACAGCATTGATATAGCGGTTTTTAACCAGGCCATCACGCCGGATACCGGACTCCCAAAATCCATTTATCTGCAACGGCATCATTTTTCGAAAAACCGGTCGGTGCTCCGCATTGTGGTGCCGCGAGGGCCGGTGACGGTCATGCTCGATCCGCTGTCTTATATGCTCGATCTGAGCGATCAGAATAATGTCGCGGTATTAAAGTAATGCCGGGCGGAACTTTGGAAAGTGGATTCTTCTTTTCCATTTATTACCGCCCGCATTCGCATGGAACTCGCATTTGAACAGGATATTAAGGACTCTTTTCGCGTCAGTCATTTCACGCAAAACGAAAGAATTACACCCATACCTGAACGCCTGGCGTATCATCGGATCCTTTTTGTAGCCGAAGGGTCCGGTGTGATCGAGATCGACGATGCACGGTTCGAACTGAGGAAAAAATCGCTTTTCCTACTTTCAAAAGGGCAATTATTAAGATTCCCCGAAAGGACCGTATTGACCGGCTATGAACTAAGTTTCGGCGATTGTTTCTGGGAAAAAGCGCCGGACAGCGCCAGCAACTGCAAGGCCGTGCTGTTCAACAATGCGGCTGAAAATCAGCAGCTAATTGTGAATGAAGTTGCATTCGCGGAATTGAGTTTTTTATTTCAAACAATGCATCATGAGTTTGAAAAGAAAGATTATGTGAACAAAATCGACGCGCTGGCGGCCTATTTGAAAATTATGATGATCAAGATCGCGAATATCAATGCGGAGGCGGGCGCGGGATTTGATAATTACGAAAAACAACTCTACCGAAGCTTTATCGAGCTTGTCAGCCGGAAATACCGCGAAATACATGAAGTAGCGGAATATGCGCAGGCGCTCAATATTCCGGCGAGGAGGCTTTCGGATATTTGCAGGCGCTGTGCTGGCAAAGGGGCGAAGGAAATTATCAACGGGCAGATCGTCGCGGAGGCCAAGCGGTCGTTGCAGTTTTCGTCGCAGCCGGTGAAGGAAATCGCCTATTACCTGCATTTCAGCACGCCTGAGCAGTTCAGCCATTTTTTCAAGAAGAATGCACAGATGTCGCCCCAGGATTACCGCACGCGCTTCGTCAATTTTGGCAGGTGATCCGCCAAATCTGACATTCCCCGGCGCGGCGCACAGACCTAATTTTGTAAAAACAAAAAACACAAAACTATGTCTGTCAACGCATTGCAAACCATCGCGGGCATCCGCATACCCGATAGCAAGCTGGCCAACGACGCCACCGACCTGCTCCTCGAACACGGTACCGAGTTTATTTACAACCATTCATTGCGGGTATTCCTGTTCGCTTCATTGAACGGCAACCGGGAAAAACAGGTGTACGACCCCGAACTGCTCTACATCAGCGCCGTTTTCCACGACCTGGGCCTCACGCCACATTACAGCAGCCCCGACAAACGGTTCGAGGTAGACGGCGCCGATGCCGCCCGCGATTTCCTGAAAAGCAACGGGTTACCCAAAGAATCGATGCAGCTCGTATGGGACGCCATCGCATTGCACACGACCATCGGCGTGGCCGAGTACAAGGAACCGGAGGTAGCACTACTGTATTCCGGCGTAGGGCTCGATGTGATGGGCGAAGGCTACGAGCACCTCAGCACCGCCGATCGCGAGGCCATCATTGCCGCTTTTCCGCGCAACGATTTCAAGAACAGGATCATACCTACATTCTTCTCCGGTTTTGCGCACAAAACGGACACGACATTCGGCAATATCAAAGCCGACGTATGCGCTTACATGATCCCGAATTTCGAGCGCAAAAACTTCTGCGACTGCATTTTACATTCACCGTGGAGCGAATAGGTAGTTGGGCACTTCTTCGACGATCGTTTCAAAGAGCTTTTTCGCGCTGGTATGCTTCAATACCGGCGCGATCTGGCCGCCCCAGAACATGATCAGGTCGTATTGCTGCTTTTCCGTGGCGGCTTTGCGGAGCGGTACGATAAACTGGTTTTGCAATGGGAACGGCAATAGTTCGTCGTTGTGGCCGGCAATAGTTTCGGTATAACGGCTGCGAAGGCCCCTGCCCAGGCGGCCCGTCGATACTTTGGTCAATGTCGTGTAGCGCGCTGCGTCCGAGTGCAGGAGATTGCGGTGGTAGGTGCTCGCGCCGGATTCTTCGGTCGCCAGGAACGCGGTACCGATCTGCACGCCTTCGGCGCCGAGCGTCAGTGCGGCCGCTACACCGCGGGCATCGGCTATACCCCCGGCGGCTACCACGGGCGTTTTTACCTTGTCGCGGATCTGTTGCACGAGTACGAATGTGCCCGCGAGCGACGCCTCGGGCGATTCCAGGAACGACGGCCGGTGACCACCCGCTTCGAAGCCGGAAGCGATAATGACATCCACGCCCGCATTGTCCAATGCAATAGCCTCGTCGAGCGTGGTCGCATTGCCTATGAGTTTAATGCCTTTTTTACGAAAATCTTCCAGGATAGTTTGCGACGGCACACCAAAAATAAAGCTGAAAACCGGCGGTTTGGCGGCCAGCAATGCATCTACCTGGTTTTCAAAACGGGATGGGTAAGCTTTCGGTTTGGCCGGCAGCGGCGCGCCCAGCTCGTCGAAAAAGGGTTTTACGAGCGCGGCGGCTTTCGCGAATTGTTCGTCGGAAACCTCCCCGGCGGGAAAATCGGTGTCGGAGATCCAGAGGTTAATGTTATAGGGTTTGTCGGTAGCTTGTTTCAGCTCTTTATCCAATGCAACGATCTCGTCGGGCGTGAGCATGTAAGCGCCGTAGCCGCCCATTCCGCCGAGGTTAGAAACCGTCGAAACGAGTTTGACAGACGACAGATTTCCCCCGAACGGGCCTTGCAATATCGGATATTCGATTCCCAGCGTGCGGGAAACACGGTTTTGGTTCCACATAATCCAGGTTCGCGGGCGGTAAGTGAAACCCGCTGCGCAAATTAAGCAGAGAAAACAATCGGTGTTGTGTGACCTATGTCACATTTTGCATTAACGCGAAGCATGGTAAAGCCTGCTCACGGTCTCGCGCGACACGCCCAGGTACGAAGCGATGAGGTGCTTCGGAACGAGTTGGAAAAGCATCGGATACTGGGCCAGCAGATCTTCATAACGTTGTTTGGTGTCGTTGGTCATAAACGATAGCAACCTTTTCTGCAAAGCCGCGAAGCCCCTGTTGGTACGCCAGCGAAAGAAATGCCCTATTGCCTCGACTTCGTGGCACATTCTTTCCCTGTCGTCCGCGGAAATCGACAGTACCTCCGCATTGGAAACGCAATCCACCATGACGGCCGCCTTGCAATGGTTATACAAAGCCATGTAATCCGACGCCCACCACGTAGGCATGGCGAATTGCAGGATGGTCATTTTGAGTTCGTCGTTCAGGAAATAGGTTTTCAGACAGCCGCTCAGCACGAAATACTCGCGCGTTACCGCGTCGCCTTCGCGTATGAGCGTTTGCCCTTTCCGGAACGATTCGTGTTTGAAGCAAGCATAAAATCCGTCGAACTGCGCATCGGTCAGTTCGACGGATTTGGTTAAATGTTCTTTCAGGATTTGACGGGCGTCCATTTCGGATGTGTTTCAGTCCTGAAATATAAATGTTTGCCTGAAATTATAGGTTACCGGTATTCGAGCCAGGCTGTTGCTTTGCAGGACTTGTCAGCCGTGAACCGTACCCACCGGGCGGAGAAATTTTTCGGAAATGCAAATGAAACGGTCTGTCCCGGCTTCACCGTGAACGATTTGTAAGCCATCCAAGGCCCGTTACCGATTGGGTCGGCTTCGAGGGTAAAAGTCACGGCCTCCTTCGCATCGTGCGAAAGTTTAAGGCTTTTTTGATCGTAAAAACCGATCAGGTAAGGGTCCGAGCTTTGCGCTGCATTCACCTGCGTATCTTTCCACGGGCCGCCATGGCCGGTCGGTTTACCGAGTTTCCAGAGATCGTCAATCGCACCAGCCCATACCGCCGCTTTTTTGTCGTCCGAAACAATGATGTGCTCGCTGTTCTGCATCGCTTTCGGGTCGATGCCGGTCATCACCAGCAGGCCGCGGTAGGATGCATAATCGTGAATGCGCAGGTTGTGCGAGGAAACAGGGCGGATTTTGGCATAACCATCGGCATTCTCAGCCGGTAACTCGTAAAATGTGCCGTGGCAATTGAAAAGGTCGCGCTCCGTAGCCACCTCGCGGCAAATGCGCAGCGAAGCCTCGTTGGTAAGGCCGGTGAACGCGTCATTGCCCAGCGGTAACCGCCACCGGCGGCCCTTATCGTCGACCACCAGCACCGACGATGCCTCCACAGTTACGACTTGTTTAGGAATAGCGAATTTGGTTTGGATAAATGCATGTATTTTGGCATCCTCCTGTCGGGTAAGCTGCATATTACGGTCGAGCTCGTAGTAACCGGCGTCAACGGGCTTCGTCCCTTTAAAATCCGTCGCCGCCACACCCAGTACCCGCCTGTTTTCGCCCAGCCCGTACAGTAACCCGCCGTGGCTGGCAGTCGCTCCCGTATTGCTCAGCCCTTTGAAAATCGCATCCGGCGTACCCGCACGACGGTCATCCGAAGTGTAATTAAAATGAACCGTCGCCGTCGTGGCTTTAACGGACCTGACCCGGACCCATTCGCCGGCATCGGCGTTGCTGAATGCTTCATTCGAAGCCATTCCGGCACCGACTTTCAAGGTTTTCAGCACTGTCCATTCTCCATTACCCTTTTTATCGACCTCCAATACAAAATCCGTTTCGCTATCGCCCTCGTTGCGTATCCACACGCCGCGGTGCGCCCATCCCGCAAAGAGAAACGGCTCGGAGGTTTGTCCGGCTTTAACGGCCTCATTGAGCCATACCGAGCCTTCCGCCGCATTGGGGCCCAGCTGGTCGGGCAGGTCAAGGGGGGTAAACCAAAGATTGGAATTGGATTGTCCGGGACCTTCTATCCCGCCCTTGGCCTTGCGTTTGTTCAAAAACTCGCGCTGGGCGGAATCGTCGCAGCCGAAAACGAGCTGCCCGTTCCAGCGGGTAAAATCTCCTATTACTTTCAGATAAGCCGAGCGCGGACGGATACCGGCGCTGTTCTGCGAGTTGAACTGCCCCGGAAATTTCCAGAACATGCCGTGCATCGTCATCAGGTAATCGGGTTGCTGTACGGTACCCACGTCGCGGATGCGCGGCCATTCGGTATTCCAGCCGTGGGCGCCGTCGTAGGCGTGGCTGGCTTTCGGCAGGCGATAGAAAGTCCATTTACCGTGATCGCGCACACCCAGCAATACCGATTTATGGTCCCAGCCCGTCGCCCAGATCGGGTCCGTGGCAGGGTTGCGGTTGCCCTCGATGCCCCCCGGCCCGGTTACTTCCACAAACTGGTTGCGGCGGACTACCTTCCAGTTCTTCCCGTCCCATTCCGACAGCGATCCCGATTCGATATCGAACTGTATTTCTGCCTTCCGGCCCGGCTCGCCATTGTTGGAATACACCGCTACGCCTTGCCCCGAATAGAAGCCCTTCCCGTGCGTGCCCGGAAGCAGGCCCTTGGTTTGGTAGGTCGCTTTGTTCGTTTCCTTGTCACGGTCGACGTTGCCGTCTTCGTACAGCATTTTGGGGGCAAGCGTTTTTACATCCACTTCATAAAAACCCTCCTCCATCGTGCCGTAGAGGATTTTCCCGGCAGGATCGGTGAGGTGCCGCGCATTGCCCGTATGGCGGCCTGGCATGGCTCTGCCTTCGCCTCCTTTGTACGGGATTGTGCGCACCTCGCCTTTGCTATCGATGGCATACGGCCCGATAAAAAGCTGGTTGCTTTCGCGGTGGATCATCCGGTTGGCGGGTGTACCGCCGATGCTCTCGGGGCGGACCGTTTGTTTCAGGTCCGTGCCGATCTCGTACAGCTTGTCCGAAGAGCCGAACGGCAGGTGCGGGCCGTAAGTAATTGCCCAAAGCTTCCCGGCCCAGCGCACCACGGCACCGGTACCGCATTCACCTTCATTGTTATACATAGCCAAATGGGGGTAAATGCCGCTGTACGAAGGTTGTTTGGACTTTTGCGCAAACGTCGGCTGGGCAATACACATCACGGAGCCGGCCACAAGCGCCCACACTCGATTTCTTTTCATCGAAAGACTCATAGGTTTGAAAATCAATGGGAAAATTTAAGATTAATATCCGGCATTCTGTGTGATATTCGGGTTCACACGCCGCTCTACGGCAGGAATCGGCCAGAGGTATTGCCGGGACTTGTCGAAACTGCGCTGGGAAAGCACTTTTACATCGGTACCAAAGGCGGAATAATCACCCAGGCCGTCGTCGTCGAGGGGCGTTACGCCGGGGAAGGGCCATTTGGCGCGGTTCTGCGCCGCCGGGTCGGGCAGGCCTATTACCGGCGTCGACAATGCCTTTTCTGCCAGTTTCCACCGGATCAGGTCCATGTACCGCAGCCCTTCGCGGGGGAACTCTACGCGGCGCTCGCGGCGCAGCACTTTGCGCAATGCGGCCGCATTGGCGCCGGTGATGGTGGGGTAAGCATTGGTTTGGTCCACACTCACCCCATAAGCCCGCGCCCGGATCTGGTTAACAGCGTTCAAAACGCTTTCATCGATCTCTCCAAGCTCCATTTTGGCCTCTGCGTACGTCAGGAGCATTTCGGCGTAACGAATGACGATCGCGTCGTTGTCCTCTACCAACCGGTCGGGCCAGGTCTGGTCGATGCCTTTTTTCCAAAGCAGGCCTGTGAAACTCGCAAATGCGGCCACGGCACGGGTATCTTTGTTGGGGACCCGGCGGTTTTCCTTCGAACTGAACACCGTTAGGGAATCCGGATGCGGCATGTAATTATAACCCAGCCACTGCGTGTTGAACTCCACGATGGTCGCCGTCAGCCGCGGGTCACGGTTTTTAAAAGGCGCCTGGGGATTGTACAACGGCGATTCGTCGATCGGCTTCCCGTCCGTACACTCGTAGGCGTCCATGATGTCGCGGGTGGGCAGCTGCGCACCGAACCCGCCGGCATTACGCGAGATATTGTCCTGCACATAACCGGCCCCATTGAAAACCTGCTGCTTTTCATCGCGCGGCACGCTGATAATGATCTCCTTGCTCGTTTCTCCCGCTTTTAAAAACAACTGCGAATAGCTGCCGTGCAATGCATATACGCCCAGGTCGATCACCGCTTTGGAAGCATCGCGGGCGATCTCCCATTTACCGGCATACAACGCAGTACGCGCCTTGATCGCCAGCGCAGCACCTTTCGTCAGCCGTTTGGTTTCGGAAGCACCGTAAGAAACGGGCAGGTTGGCAATGGCAAAATCCAGCTCGTCGAAAACGAATTGCAGGATTTCTGCCTGGTTTTTCCTGGAAATGTCGTAGGAATCCTCCAAGGCTACCGGATCGGTGAGCAGCGGGACATCGCCGAAATGCGTGATCAGCCGTGAATACTGGTAGGCGCGTATCAGCCGCATTTCCGCTTCGAGGCGGAGCATTACCGCTGCCGGAGTGTTTGTGGCGGCGCGGTCTTTGTTGGCAATGAACGAATTGACCCGGGCGATGGCTTTGTAGGAATTGAGCCAGAACGTTTGCACATTGGCGTCGTCGGCATTCATCGTACCACCGATCACGGCATTGGTCAGTTGCCCGCGGTGCCATTCGTTGTCGCTGAACAGTTCGTTGTCGTTGCCCCAGAATGCCAGCCGGTACAAATCATTTACGGCGAGTTCGAGCTCTGTCTGGTTGGAATAAAATGTGCCCGTGGAGGCTTCCGATAGCGGGTTCAGGTCCAGGGTGTGGCAGCCCGTCGTGCCGGCGAGAAGCAGCAGGAATAGCGTCTTTTTCATATGTTATAGGTCAAAAAGGGTTTCTAAAACCGGATCGTGGCGCCGGCCATGAAGGTGGCTACGATCGGGTACGAATAGCTGCCCGATTCCGGATCGAGGTATTTGGGGAACTTGCTGAGCGAGAAAACGTCGTTGGCCGAGAGGTAGAGCCGCAGCGACTGTACGCCCGTCTTTTTCAGCATATCCGGTTTCAGGGTATAGCCCATTGTGATATTTTTCAACCGGAAATAGGCGCCGCTCATCAGCCAGTAATCCGAAAGCGCGTAGTTGGCGGCATTGGATGTGCGCGAAAGCCGGGGATAGGTCGCTTTCAGGTTCTGATCGGGGGTATTATTGTTGCTCCAAAACTTGCCCACCATTTCGGCAGGCATATTACCGAATGCCTCCGCAAATGGCTGCGTTACCTCGGAACTCAGACGCGCCAGTTTTTTGGCTACTCCCTGGAATGTCAGCCCCACATCAAAACCCTCATAATCCGCCCGCAGGTTTCCCCCGTACAGGTACCGCGGTAATGCGCCCCCGAGCAACACCTTATCGTCGGTCGTGATCTTGCCGTCCTGGTTCACATCCACGTAACGGACATCCCCCGGCTTCGTAGTCACATTCAGCACCGGCGCTCCCTTGATTTCGTCCACCGTTTGAAATAACCCGTTTGAAATATACCCGAACCACTCGTTGTACTGGCTGCCATTGCGCACGATCTGATCGCCGCGAAACTCGGTCCCTTTCAAATCCCCTACCGTCGACTTCGCATCGGACAGGTTCGCCGAAACGGAATAATTGAGCTTGTTAATGCGGTCGCGCCAGCCGAGTTCGAGCTCCCAGCCCTTTACGTTCAGCGTCCCGGCATTCTGGTTGGGTTTGTCATAACCCAGGTAAAGCGGGATATCGAGCGGCAGAAGGATATTGGTGGTGGTCTTTTTGTAATAATCGGCCGCCAGCGTGAGGCGGTCGTTCAGGAACGAGGCGTCGAGACCGATGTCTGCCGTCCGGCTGGTTTCCCAGCTGATATTCTCCACCGCGTAAACCTGCTGGGCACCGCCGGTGAGCGGTACCACGCCGCCATTCTGGTAAAACAAAGCCGTGGAGAAATCGATGGTAGCCATGTAGGGATAATAGGCCGGGTTTCCGTCCTTGTCGAGCAGACGCTCATTACCCGCCTCGCCCCACGAGCCGCGGAGTTTCAGGAACGACAGCCACCGCGTGCTTTTGAGAAACTGCTCTTCCGAAATCGTCCAGCCAGCCGAAACGGACGGGTAAACGGCCTTGCGGTACTGCGATGCGAACCGCGACGATAGGTCGGACCGGAGGTTTCCCTGGACAAAATATTTGCTTTTGAAATTGTACTGCAACCGGCCGAAGAAGGAATGCAAGCCCGACTCATTGGCGCCGCCGTTGTTGTCGCGCAGCTCCGTGGAGCCGGAATTGAGGTAAGGGAAGCCCGTCAATGCAAACCCGCTCCGCGACGCGCCCAGCGATTCCTGTGAGCGGTAGTTTTCCTCAAAACCCGCCAGAATATCGATGGAATGCGCATTATTGAACTCCCTTGCATAATTCGCCAGCACCTGTCCGTTGATCGTTACCCCTTCCGACCGGCCTTCGTTCAGCACCGTCCGCGCCTGGTTCATCACCGTACCCACGGTACCGTCGGGATTCGTGAAGCGGATTTGCTTCGAGAAATATTTGGTTTTATCAAAATCAAATACCGGGGCTACCAATGCAGTGAATGTGAGGCCGTTTACCGGTTTGTAATTAAACTGCATGCGTCCCCCCAGCTGGTTGTATATCTGCCTGGTAAAGCCACCCTCACGGACCTGTGCCAGCGGGTTCCGGCCGTCCTTACCCACGGCCAGCCTGCCGTTTTCATACACATCGTCGTAGATCGGCGGCATGACCCGGGCTTCGTAAATAGGGTTAAAAGTACTGTTCGGCAGTTCGTTGGCATTGCCCTTGTTGGTAGTCCTTTTGTAAAAAACATCGAGGTTCACGCTGATCTTGTCGTTCACCTGCATATCATTATTTACCCGGAAGAGGTATCGGTCGTACGAACGGTTATCATAGAACGCACCGGAACTCGCGTACCCAAGCGATGCTTTTGTCTTGATTTTCCCGGTTCCCATTGTAAATACAAGGTCGTGACGCTGGCGCGGTGCGCTCTTGCGTGTGAGGATCGCCTTTTGCCAATCGGTATTCGGGAAACGATCGGGGCTCACGCGGTTGCTGTCCAGGTAAGAAGCAACGTATGCGTCCGCAAACGGCCCCGCCGTGGCCCCATCGTTGACGGCCTGCTCATTGAAATACCGCATATAGTCCTGCACGCCCACATAGGCAGGCGTGGCCGTGGCGCGCTGCACGCCGTACTCGTAGGTGTATTCGAGGCTCCCCTGCCCGCTTTTGGCCCGTTTGGTCGTGACCAGGATGACGCCCGCCGCACCCCGCGAGCCATAGATCGCCGCCGAGGCTGCGTCTTTCAGCACGGTAATGTTCTCCACGTCGCCGGGGTTCACATTATCGATACTCGCCACGGGCACGCCATCGACGATCACCAGCGGACTGTTGGTGCCGATGGTGGTGATACCCCGGATGAGAATGCTTGAACCGGAACCCGGCGCGCCGCTGCTGCGGGTAACCGAAACGCCGGCTACGCTGCCCTGCAAGGCATCCGACACCTGTAACGTCTGCCTCCCACCCACATCCCGCGCGCCGATCGAGGAAATAGCGCCGGTGAGGTCCTTCTTTTTCTGGGTTCCGTAGCCTACCACCACTACCTCCGACAATGCATTATCGCTCTGCCTGAGCGTGACGTCCAACTTCGTCTGTCCGCCGGGGGTAATGTCCTGGCTTTGGTAGCCTACAAATGAGAATGTGAGGGTAACGGCCTCGCCATCGGGTAGTACGAGCGCGTAATCGCCATTTACGTCCGTCACCGTTCCGCGCTGGGTGCCTTTGATGACAATGCTCACGCCGGGGAGGTCTTTCGCGCCTTCGTCGGTTACTTTGCCGGTAAGTTGCCGCACCTGTGCGAGCAACGGTCCCATAGAGGCAAACAACAAGGCGCAGCCAAGTAGAATTTTTTGTCGCATATTTTTTTCCAATATTTAGGGTTTCATGCCGTCCGGCTCCCCGGAAGGCGCACATCAAAAATTTGAGTGAGCAAATATAAAATTGGACAATACGAAGATTTTCAAATGCGCTTAGCCAGTTCGCTATCCAAAATTATGGACAACCTAAAAAGCTGACATACAGAAGTTTATTGTATGATTACTATGGAGAATGGACAAGACAAGGCGAGCTCTTTAGACCTCCTCGACCACTGTTGTCAACTCGTGGCCGACACTTACGGCAAGCCCGACAGTCCGGAATGGACAAACAGCGATTTCATCAGGCTCAGCAGCATTCTTTACAAAAAGACGCACGTGCGGATCAGCCCGAATACGTTGAAACGGATTTTCGGGAAAATTAAAACCGACGCGCGGTATTATCCGCAGAAAGCCACGCGCGATGCATTGGTGCAATATGTCGGATTTGCGGATTGGGACAGGTTCATCGATGCACAGTCCAGGCAAAATTCAATCATATTTACCCAAAGCCCTGATATTCAATCGGTTATGACACCGCAAGTTGAAGTCCCGTCGTCTGGGTCACGCGCCCGGAAATTGCCCTCGCGGATGATCTTGCTCACCAGTTTTGCGTTGATCGTCGCCGGTATTGCCGCCTGGCGCGGGTTTGTATTTTGGCAGAGCAAAAAAACGGCGGTTACTTTATTTTGTAAAAATCCAGAGGGTGAAAACCCCCATTCTGCCGTTTTCGTTTTGCGTGATTTTGGCCATGTATCCGAGCTGAGCAACGAGTACGCCATCGATTTTGGCGACAACGATGAAATACGGTTGAATGCGAAAGACAGTGTTTACTCGCACTATTACGAAGTGCCGGGGCGCTATTTTGCCATATTAAAAAAGGCTGGTACTCCGTTGGACACCGTGCCCGTTTTCCTGCGCACCAGCGGCTGGACCGCCACCGCCAAAATGATGTACGATACGACGCGCGTATACCCGATCGAGACGCCCGGCCTGTTTTCACATGCCTACAACAGCGTTAGCGCCAAAGAAATAGCGCGGGCGGGCGTCGACACCAACCGGACGTTTTTTGTCGATTTTATCAACACACATACCAGCGGCATCGACGGCGACAACTTTGAGTTGCTCGTGGATGTAAAAGCCTCGCCCCCACGCCCGGGTGTGCGCTGCTCACAGGTACGCCTGACCGTGTACGGGGATTCGTCCAATCACATGGTCGATATTATGAAACCGGGCTGCGTGCATTGGAGTAAATTACAATTTTCGGAATTAAAAAAGGACGGCCGCTCCGAGGGGCCCAACTTCCTGGGCGCCGACCTTACCGCCGGCGGCACCATAGAAATGAAAGTGGTAAACCGCCGGGCGACATTGCTGATCAATGGCAAAGAGGCCTACAAAAACACCTATCACAAAGCGCTAAGGCACATTTACGGGCTCGATATCATGTTCGCCGGGATCGGAACCGTGCGGTCGGTACGGTTAAGGGATTTGAAAACCGGGAAACAGTTTGCGGGGAATTTTTAGCTTAATTTAGACGCTTCCTGTTTCAGCGCTTTTCTTCTTTTCTTTCTCCACCAATCCAGCACTGCCACCACCCCGACAGCGAGCAATGCGAACGGCCACACGGCCACAAACACTACGGTGAATGCGCGGAGGTTGCCTACGCCCTCTTTGAATGCGTCGGCAATTTCGGTGAGAAACGGACTTGATGTTTCGATGGATTTAAAGAAAACGATATGCAGCGTCGAATACTTGATATCGCCGTTCAACTGCCTGAACTGCGCTTCGGTCGCTTCGATGTCCGTCCGGATTTCGCCTAGTTCCCTCTCGATTTCCAGAATTTCCTTCACGTTATTCGCCTTGGTCAGCAATGCGCGGTAGCGGTTTTCTATGTCCTTCTTCGTTTTGAGCCTGGATTCCGTATCCACGTATTGGGCCGTCACGTCCTCATTGGAAATGGATTTCTCCCGGAAGTCGGTAACCCCTTTCGTCGCGGAAGCCAAAAACGTTTCGAAACGGGCTGCCGGTACATGCACCACGATCGTATAACTCACGGAATTACTGCTGCGGTCTTCATCATCCCGGCTTACATAGGCGTTGCTTGCCTTTACAGATGCCATAATCGTTTTCCGTGTCGCGACGGCATCTTCGGTTTCGAACTCAATGCGCCCCGTTTTAATGAATTTGCGATCCGTTGCCGTGCCGCCTTTCGGGGGCGCCGGTTCTGCTGCTGATTCTTCTTCGTTGACAACCGATTCGTTCGTTTCGTTTTGCTCCGGAGGTGGCGGTGGGGCCTCCACCATGTAGGCTGCCTCACCGTCATCCTTTTTTGGCCCGCTGCATCCGGCGAGCATCAACCACATGATCGAAATTGACAAAAGCGCTTTCATAGTTATTTTTATATTTAATTTTCTTGAATATATATTTGTATTTAATCAAATACAACAGTGCTTTCTATCAATATTTCAGATGAAAAAAGACTACAAACAAACCGATGAGCAACCGGTTCGTGACGATGATTGGCAGGTCATATTCACCAGCCTGATTATCTTCATCGTATCTACAATTCTTCGTCACTTAGGCCCCGACGGGCAATCCTGTTTATAGAAATCTTTTATCTTTGCACTCAATATGTCAAGGTCTGAAACTACATATCGCCCATCTGCTGACATTGCAGCCTGACGCCGGTCTTCTGAATTAATCGCTCTTCGGGACCCGCGACTATCCCCTGCTTTGATCCATTTTTCTCCCCGCTATGCGCGCGGACAGGCGATGTGCTGCCCATAGCTCAGACTTTACTACAATGACATCTTTGACATCATACGGGTGGAATACCCATTTTGAACAACATTTTCATACTTACCAAGCGCAAGGACTCGAAGCGGGACGCGTTACCTCCATCGAAGGTTTCCGCCACAAGCTTGTTACCGCCGACGGCAATACCGATGCCATGCTTTCGGGTGCATTGATGAACGGGACCGATAACGCCGACCTGCCCAAAGTCGGCGACTGGGTTGCATTCAAATCCTATGATAATGAGGGCATTATCATATCCGTGTTACCAAGGATTAATGAACTCAGCCGCAAACTGCCCGGCCGGACGACCGAGAAACAGGTGATCGCGACCAATATCGATACCGCATTCATCGTGCAGGGCCTCGACCGCGACTTTAACCCTATGCGTTTGCAACGTTACTTGGTGCAGATTATGCAATGCAATATCAGCCCGGTAGTGCTGCTGAACAAGCAGGATCTCGTGCCCGATCCGGAGCGTTACCGGCAGGAAGTGATCGCATTGGGTTACGATTGCCCCGTGTTGCTGCTGAGCGCCACCGGCCATGAAGGCTTGCAACAATGGGCGGCGGAACAGTTGCTGCCGGGCAACACGTATGTGCTCA
The DNA here is from genome assembly GCF_000382205.1 of Dyadobacter beijingensis DSM 21582. GTDB lineage: Bacteria > Bacteroidota > Bacteroidia > Cytophagales > Spirosomataceae > Dyadobacter > Dyadobacter beijingensis. Next base: position 504,544 of record NZ_KB907788.1, on the reverse strand, counting down.
TCGGTTCGTCGGGCGTCGGGAAAAGCACGCTGGTGAATGCATTGCTGGGCTACCGGTTGCAGGAAGAAGGCGCGGTGAGCGATTTCAACCACAAGGGCAGGCATACGACCGTTTCCAGGAACCTGATCATGCTGCCGTCGGGCGCTATGCTGATCGACTCGCCAGGTATGCGCGAGTTTGGCGTTACGCTGGAAGCCGACGAACAAGGTTTGAACTATCACCCGTTACTGACGGCGCTTTCGGCCGAATGCCGGTTCCACGATTGCACGCACCAGCATGAGCCCGGGTGCGCGGTCGTCGCGGCTGTACGCGAGGGCAGGCTTCCGTGCGAGGTTTACGAAAGCTACCTGAAAATCAACCGGGAGCAGGCGCATTACCAGACCGACTCCCTGGAAAAGAAACGCGTTGAGCGGCAGTTTGGGAAGATGGCGAAGCAGGTAGTGCAATACCGGAAACAGCGGAAGTATTGAGGGAAAGAAAAAGAGGAACACGCCGCCCCTCTCTTTACTCAAACTACAATGAAATCATGTCCGGAGACCGGACTCCGTTAAAAGGTTGCGTAGCGCAGACTCTAATGACTTTCAGCTGCGCAACCGAGTGAACGGTATTTCCAAGATCATACCCGTGCCGGAGAATTTAGTCCTACCCAAAAAGCAAAACCTCGCAGGAATCCCGGTCGGAATACTGCGAGGTTTGTTTTTAATAAAGTAAATCCGGCAAATTTGATCACATGGAAGCCTTCGCTACCGGCACACAAACGGGCATTTCGTGCGCGTGGCTGTGTTTGAATGTCAGTTTTTTGCTCAGGACTTTCTCAGGTGCCGGCACGCCTTCGCGGATCCTGATAAACTGATTGGCGGCGACATTTTGCAATTTTTGCACTTTGCCGCTGCCGTTCCACCTGATCTCGATCTGGGTATCGTTCATCAACTGCTGCTCGACAATCTGATAGAAATCATCGCCGCGCCGCAGCCTTCCCTCGGCCTGTTCGGCCACCTGCCAGTCAGTCTGGTAAGGGATCATGATGGGGGTTTTGTCCAAATGTGGCGTTTTCAGGAATTAATTAGTCATATATATTCTACTAATATTCCATCGAAGCCAGGGATCGGTTTGATTTTGGGTTGAAGGTGGAGTGGTATCATGACTTTGCCTTTGCTTTCCAGTTGGCATCACTCCTCATACAAAGCCGCAATCTTCCTCCGAAAATCTTCCGGCGCGTAGCCTGTTTGTTTTCCGAAAAACCTGGTGAAATAGGCCGGCTCCGAAAAACCCAGCTCGTAGCTGATCTCTTTGATAGGCTTACGCAAGTAGCCGATTTCGCGTTTGGCTTCGAGGACGAGGCGCTCGTTGATCATCTGGCTGATCGTTTTGCCGAACGACTCGCGGGTGAGCTCGTTGAGACGCTTGGCGCTGAGGGATAGCTCGTTGGCATAAAAATCCGCCTTGCGCTGCCGGCGGTAGTTACTTTCGATGGATTCGAGCAGCATTTGCAGGCGCGGGTCTCGCGGTGTGGGGTCGCCGGATTCTTTTTGGAGCTCAATGCAATGCAAAAACCAACTCCGCAGGTAGGATTCAAGGATGGCTGCGCGCTTTTCGCCGTCGTATTCAAGGCGGATGAGGTCCGCCAAGGTGCTTAAAACCGAAAGCTTGCATTCCGGGATGGTTACCGAGAAATTGGTCGAGTACCGGAAGAGTTTGAAGATATCGTTGCCGATCAGCCTTTCGAAGAAATCTTTGGAAATGGCCATCAAAAGGCCGCGTTTGTCGCGCTGGTCCATGCTGTGGACCTGGTCGGGCAGCAGGAGGAATACCTGGTTCGGCGCGATGGCGTATTTATTGAAATCGATGTAATGGGACTCACCGGCCTTCGTGTCGGTGAACCAGAGCAGCTCGTAGAAATCGTGGCGGTGAACGCCATTGAAAAAATGCTCGTCGCCGCCTTCGATCGTGGTCATCGCGAAAAACGCATCACCCAGGTCGTGCAGCGGAAATTCCGTCCGCTGTTGTTCGTGATGCTGCTCTATCGCCATGCTACCGGTGTAATCCATATCCCTTTCCCTTCAAAATGCGCTTTGCCGTGCAAATATCGGCATCCGGCGTAGTTCCTGCAAAACACAAATCCCCGCCGTACGCAATAGCCGGCGGGGTTTGTTGTACTTCTAAAACCCAAACTATTTGACCTTAACAATGGCGGTAATGGCGCCGCCTTCCACTTTGAGACCCTGCTTGGCCGTTGCAGTGGCGATATCCAACGTGTAAACCCAGCTGCCCGCCTCCGTATTGATACCCACGAATACGCTTTTCTTGTCGTCGCTCACGGTATTGTTGTTGTATGAAGCCGATGACGAAGCGATGGCGTCAGGCGTACCGGTTACCCATACGAACGTCTGGTTGTAAGCGTCCGCGATCGCCAGTTTCTTCGCGCCGGAAGCCTTGCCCATGTCGCCGTACATATAAAGCAGGAACTTGCCGCTGCCCAGGTAGGTCTGGTTCGCGATCTTGTAGCCGCCCGATTTTTCCTGAACATTGAAGAAATAGGTCTTGTCGAATTCCGTCGTTCCCTTTTTGATTCGGACAAAAGCCGATGGTTTCGTGGTAGTTGCCACCCCGCTGTTGGTAGCCGCTGCCGGCGAGAAGCCGTACACATCGCCATTCTCGTCTACCGACAAGCCGTTGTTGAAATACGAGCCGATGTAGCTGGTACGGTTGTCTTTGATGACTTTTTCCAACGTCATACCTGGATAGGAGAATACCGCCACCCAGCTGCTGTCGGGGTTTACGGTACCGAATACGTCCGGCGCAGCACCTTTGATGCTCATATAGGGAGCGAAAATCTTGTCACCCACCTGCGTGGCCCACGTGAAGTGTGCGCGCTCGCCGTTGCCCGCGAGTTTCACGATGTTCACTTGTCCTTCGCCTACGATTTTAGACTGATCTGCATTAATCCGGAACCAGGAGGCGCTTTCGTTACCGCTTCTCGGCACCTTGATAGTGAGGATATCGTCGCCGGCCGGTGCAAATACCTGTACCGTTTCGCTCTGGAAATCGGAGGTTTTTACCAACGCGCCTTTTTCGTCCAGTGCATAGGTTGTGACGGCGCCGGGGTTACCCTGGCCGTACAACAGGCTGAAAAACTTGCCCTTATGCGTCAGGTAGTAGCGGTACGAACCGTCCTGCTCGATACCCTGCCCTACGGTGCTGATCGTTCCCTGTGAAAGATCGCCGGTGGTGAGCAGGTAGTCCGCCACACCCTGCGAACCGATCGGGGCCGAGGCTACCACGTAGCGCGACTGCGTTCCGGTACCTGGGTCCGGTGTTGGCGTAGTATTGTTATCGTCATCGCTGCAAGCGCCGAGGGCCACGCCCATACCTACTACGAAGAACCATTTCAAATATGACTTTTTCATTTTCTTACTTTTATTGAATTATAAATTATTAACTGTTATTTACTGATGAAATAGCGCAATTTGACGTAGAAACCGCGACTAGGCTTTTGCAAACTGAAATTATCGAACAGTTTCGCATCGAGCAGGTTTTTGCATTCCAGCGAGACGTTGTATTTCCCGCCGGCCATCGCGTATACCACATTCACATCGTGGCTCAGCTGCTCGGGAATATCGAGTTTGTCGCTGCCGAGGCTTGGCCAGTAGAGGTAGTAGGCGTGTACATACAGCAGGTTATAACCCAAAGTGAGCGTATTGCCCTTCTTGCCGAGGTCTTTGAAAAATACCGCTGCATCGGCATTGCCGAACAGGAACGGCATATTGGGAATGCGGTCGCGGTAAAGCGGGCTTTCGGTGGTATAGCCTTCCTCGAAGCGCGTGTTGTTGCGGAGGTTTTGATAAGTAAGGTTCGCGCCGGCCGTGAAGAGCTGGCGATAGGAGTAGCGCACTTCACCGTCGATACCGAAGTTGGTCACGTCAGCGAGGTTATCCATCACCTGTTTCGTCTGGTTTGCATTCAGGCGGGGGCGGATAAAGCCCTGGGCGTTACGGTAAAGCACATTGGCATCGATGCTGAAACGGTGCGCGCGGTGGATGGCGCCGTTGTAGCTGAAACCGAGGTTATAGTTGTAGCTCGTCTCGGGGTCAAGTTCGATATTGCCTTCCAGGTTCAACAGGTCGCCGAACAGCTCGTCGGTTTCGGGCAATCGATAACTCTTTTCAAATGAACCTTTTAACTGAAAATTCTTGAAAACAAAATACGTCGATGCGATGCCGTAGCCGAGCTTTTCGAAACTGTTTTTCTGCACCATGAACGCTTCGTCGCCCCAGTTGCCGGTCGGGTTGTACGACACCGAGAATTTGTTGTTCTGGGAGAAATGTTTGAGGAACAAGGAGGTATTCCAGCGCTCGTTATAATCGAATTTGTAACCCAAACCAAGTACATTCTTGCGGTTCACGCGCGGCTGCTCGTACTTGGCCGATTCCGGGAAAAGTTCGTCCTCGCCTTTGCGGTTGAACGTGTTGAAGACATTGTTGATGGTAATGGAATGCTTCGGGTCGATCTGGTAAGTCACATTCGCCGTAGCCAGACCGTTGTTGTTGCGGAATTTGTACAGCGACCTTTCGCGCTCGCTGCCTTTTCCTTCATATTGTTTGAACTGCTGAAACCAGTTGTAGCGGCGGTATACCGTATCTACATTCTGTTCCTGGCCGAGGTTATAGTTAGCTGAAATATTGACGTTCAGCCCTTTAACAAACAAATCCTTTTTGGAATATTTCAAACTCGGCATCACAATGTTGCCTTTCCGGTGCCACTGTCCGAAGACGCTCACCATGCGAGCGCCGGTCTGGATTTCAGCCTTGTTTTTACCCAATGTAATACCCACCAACAGCTTGTCGGCGAACTTCTTGCCCACCACACCCACGTTGGCGATAACGGTTTCATTATGGTAAGTATCATGGAAACGGCGCAGGCGCTGGTTACGGAAATATTCGCCGGTATTCACGTCGGCCACGTCTACAGTGATCCAGTAGTTGTTGTCGGAATAATTCTGAAATGCATTCAGCTGTGCGGTAAAGCCATTTTTACCTGTGTAACCCGCATTGATCGTCGTGCGGTGGGTATTGAATGAGCCGTAGGAATAGGAAGCGTCGAGGTAGCTGTTCTGACGGGTGTTGGTGACGATATTCACCGCCCCACCCAGCGCATCGGAGCCCAGCCAGATCGGGACGACGCCCTTGTACACCTCCACCCGTTCGGCGAGGTTAATGGGGATATTGTTCAATTGAAAGGAGGAACCGAAATTATCCATCGGCACGCCATCGAGGAAAAATTTCACCTGCCGGCCCGTAAAGCCATTCAGGGAGAAATTCATGTTCGAGCCCACGCCGCCGCTCTCCCGTACACGCACGCCCGACACGCGGTCGAGAGCGTGGGAAAGGTCTAGCGTCGAGTTTTGCAGTTTTTTGGCGTCGATGGCCGTTACATTATAGGCCTGCCGGTTGATTTCCTTCGTCTCCGTCCGCCCGATCACCGACACGGATTCGAGCTCGCGGGTTTCAGAAACCAGTTTGGGATTGTGTTTGAAATGCTCGCCCGCTTTGAGGTTAACGTCCTTGGCCTGCGCCTGGTAACCCATAAAAGCGACCAGCAGCTTGTACGCGCCGGGTTTCACGTGCTCGATCGTGTAGCGGCCGTCGGCATTGGTGAAAGTGCCGTGGGCAGTGCCTTTGAGGCTTACGGACGCGCCGGGGAGCGTTTCGCCGTCCTCCGTCCTCACCTGCCCGGAGACGGTTACATCCGCCTGCTGGGCAACGGCGACGAAGGAGAAGGCACAAAGGAGCCCTGTATGCAGAATTTTACTAATTTGCATTGCTTTAAATGTTTCAGCGTTTATAAGTAATGCGCCTCGCGCAGCAAACCGGGTGGGTACCAGCCATCCGGTTTTTTACTTTGAATTGATGTCGTCGGGGATGTCAGATAGTGTTCAGATCATAGCATTTTGTTTTTTGAGGGTTCTTGCAACATTTCAAACTGATAGTAGCGTAAAGGCGGACAAACCGCACAGGATTATTCGAACAAGTTGTTGTCTGATTTTATCAATAAGTAGACTCATTCTAAATAACGGCACAAAAGTAGCCACCCGGGGACAGTTACGCTTATACAATTTGCCGGTTTAGCTGGACAATCTGCACATTTGTCTCCTAAACGCCATCGACCGCATTGCGTCGCGCCGGCCGGTCATCCAGGAATGCATGGGAAAAATTGGGTTGCGATTGCCCGGCGCCAGCGCCGCCTCCCGTTTATAGCACTGACGCACCATAAATGGTTTTGGCTCCGTCGGAGCCTCCTATGAACTTGCCAGGAGGCTCCGATGGAGCCAAAACATTCAGTTGCAACCTATTTGCTACAAACAGTAGGCCCCGCCGGGGCATTATCCGCTTCTAGTATTTCAAACTTTTCAGATACGCGATCGATTGCGGCACCTGTTTGGCATAGCTCGGGCTTTCGTCTTCGATGTAGTAATGCTTTACACCGGCTTTGCGGGCGGCTTTAAGCACAGCGGGGATGTCGATTTGGCCGGTACCCAGCGCCACGTCGTTTTCGACCGGCGTACCGCCCGACAAGTTACCTACCACGCCTTTTTTCAAATCCTTCATGTGCATCAGCTTGAAGCGTCCTGGGTATTTGGCGATTAATGCGGCGGGGTCTTGGCCGGGGAAGAACGTCCAGAGCATATCCAGCTCGAAGCTCACGTATTTAGGGTCGGTATTTTGAATAATATAGTCCATTAGCGTGCCTTCGCCGTGCTTTTCAAACTCGTAGCCGTGATTATGGTAACAGAATGTCAGGCCGAACTCGTCTTTCAGCTGCTTGCCTATTTTGTTGAAATCCGCCACCGTTTTCTGCGCCATTTCGAGGGTGAATGGGCCTTTGTGCGGCACCCAGGCCACGCGTACATAACTTGCGCCCAAGGCTTTGGCATTGTTACCCACTTCCTGCGTTTTGTTGAGCGCGTCGTCGTATTGCACCCCGAACGACGAGCATTTCATGCCGCGTTCGTCCAGTGCCTTGCGGATATCCGCGGCGGTTTTGCCAAAAAGGCTGGAAAACTCCATGTCCGTCACTTTCAATGCTTTGATCGTGTCGAGGGTAGCCGCAACGTCTTTCGCCAGGCTTGCCCGGAACGTGTAGGACACCATGCCCGGCTCGTCGGGGAACAGCGGTTTACCTTTTTGGGCCATTGCCGGAAATCCGCAGGCCATGGCGGCGAGGAGCGTCAAATGTTTGATTTTCATTGGTAAATGGTCTGGTTTCTGAGGTTTGGTTTAATGTAAAAAGCCGTGTTTTTGAATCGTCAAAAGCTGTGTAATTGACGACGAAGGCCAGCTCCTACCCTGCGCCGGCCTGCATTTATTCCTGCTTCCTCAAAAACGCCTCGGCATACCGCCTGCCCAGCTCCCGCGCAGAGGCCGTATCGAAATGCGTGTCGTCGCCCTTGTGCACCAGCCCCGCAGCGGAGGCAAGGTACACCAGCTTCGTTTTTCGGGCATAATTGGTGATAACCTGGTTGATCGACGCTGCGTCGGGATGTTCGGTAACGTAAAAATCACCTATGGTGCCCACTACCAGCGGTACCCGTTCCGTATGCGTATCGCGGCGAAGGCGCCTGAAAAAATCGGCCAGTTTCGCCGCATAGGCATCTTTTTTCTCCGGGGAACTATCGGATTCGCCCTGATGCCAGATAATGCCTTTAATCGTCCCGCGCTTCTGCGCTTCCTGCACCCGTGCGAGCATTTCGTCATACGCGTAAATGCCGGTCTGCCCATGTTTTGCGCCCGGCTGCCAGTCGTCGATACCGCTCCCGCCCACGGCGCACGGAATGAGGCCAATGGCCCGGTCGGGATTGCTTTTCAGGATTTCCTGCGCGAACGTCAGCCCGGGACCTACGCCTACGACAGCCGGCTTGTCTTCGTGCAGAGGGTCGGCAGCCATTTTCCATTCGTTTTGGCGGTTAATAGCCCATATCTGGGCAGAATTGGGCTGCGACGCGGCATCGGTAGCGCCGCGGCCCGCCATATTCGACTGGCCTATCAGCAGGTAGAGGTCCATTTGCTCCGGCGCATCTTGCGCGAATGCAGGCGCTGCGCCCAAAAGCAGGCCCAGCAACGTTTTCAGATTGATCAATTTCATCGAAGCACATTTTTGACAACAATTCCTACCAAAAGCAAAACGCCCGGGAGATTTATCCATCCCGGGCGTTCAGAAAACTGTCGGCTGCTGTCACCGCTTGTCCCACCATACTTTTGAAACATAGGAATCACCGTTCGATAAGCGGCTTACCGCCTGCTCGTAGTTGGCTTTGTTCAGCAGCGCCTCGCGCGACGAGTAAATGGTCCTTCTCGGAATTGTACCTCCTGTTGAGCCCTGGAACGGACCGGGTTTCAACGCAGGGTAACCCATCCGCCGCCATTCGATGAATGCCTCATAGGAGCGGCCAAACAGCTGTATCCATTTCTGAGTGCCGATTTTTTCCAGTTTCTGTTCCTTCGAAAGACCTGTCAGCGAGAGCTCTTTTTCAAACGAAGCCGGAACGGTGACCACATTGTAGGGTGCCTGCGCCAATGCAGCCTTCACGCCGTCCTGGTAATACTTTTCGGCGTCGGCAGCGGTTCCGCCCCAGCCTTCCAGTGCCGCTTCGGCTTTGTAAAACGACACGTCCGCGAAGGACATCACCATGCATGGGATCGCCGGGCTATACTCCCGGTTGAAAAACGTGAGCGTGGAGGCGGTACTATAATCGTCCTTGATAATGGTTTTCAGCAAATCGTCCGTCAACGCCACGCCGATGCCCTTATACGCCGGGGTGCCCGCTTTCACGGAGTTGACGCTCGGCTGCGCGATGCGCGGCAGGCGCGGGTCGCTGCTGGCGACCAATTGCGTCACGAGACCGTCCGCCAGGTATTTCAGGTCGGGGCTTCCGGCCAGGAACTGGTTCAGCACCGGGTGTACATTGGCGTTGGTCGCATTGTTGTAGGTTGGCACGGTGGCGTCGTCGGCAGCGCTGGCGAGCAATGGCTGGCCCATCGCTTCCGTTACGGTTTTTTGTGCCAAAGCGGGGTCGGCGTAGCGGATGCGCATGCCGAGCCGGAGTTTCAGGGAATTGGCATACTTCTTCCATTTATTGATATCCCCTTTGTAATAAAAATCCGCACTGCCGTAACTGGCATCGCCCGCCGTAAGCTGCGTCATGGCGGCGTCCAGGTCGGCGATCAGCGACTTGTAAATCGACTCCTGTGTATCGAAAACAGGTTTGGTGTTCACATCGGCGGGGCCCAGCGCCGTATTGGAATACGGCACGTCCCCGAAAAGGTCCGTAAGGCGCTGCCATACGGAGATTTCGACAATGCGGGCAATGGCAATCTTGCTGCGGCCCGACGGATCGTTTTCCTTCCCTTTCAGCACTTCGTTGCGGATCTGGCTGATGTTGCGGATCAGCGTATAATGGGCATCCCAGGTATTGTTATCGCTTTGCTCGATGTAGCGCGAGCTCGATACCAGCACGCCGCCTGCCCAGTGCTGGATCCAGGAACCATACTGGCTGTTGGGCACTTCGTAACCTTCGGCAAATGCCGCATCTCGCTGCACTTTTGAAAGCAGCAGACCGGGATCGACGGTCGTCACGGAGGTCGGCGGCGTATTGATTTCCTCAAAGTCGCCGGTGCATGCCTGCGTGAGGCAAATCGTTCCGGCGAGCACGATGGTTTGGAATATATTCTTCATTTCTCAAAAATTTCCGGTTTTGAACAATTACAACTCCACATTCAGGCTTACCCCGAAATACCGCAGCAACGGCAGTGCGGTCGATTCCAATCCGAGCGACGAGTTGTTGACGTTGAACGACGACGCCTCGGGTGCGAAGCCTTCCGTCTTGCGCTGGAGATAGAACAGGTTACGGCCATAAATGCCGGCACGGATGCCTTTGAACGGCGTACGGCTGACGACAGCGTTGGGCAGCTGATAATTCAGCGTCAGCTCGCGGAACATGATATAGCTCGCGTCGTTGAGCATTTCTTCCGGTATCACATTATCCTTGTCCGGTGCCACCACGTTCCAGTAATCCTGCGCCTTCACCTGCCTGGCATTGGCCTGGCCAGTGCCTACCCATGTGCCATTCTCGGATTTCGACGCCACGACCCCCTCGGCCACATAGGTACCGTCGCGGCCAGGCAGCGTCTTTTTGATAGTTCCGTAAACCAGCTCTTCGCGCAGGCTTTGGGAATAGATCTTGCCGCCCTGGCTGATGTCGAACAGGCCCGACAGGCTGATGCCCTTGTACCGGAACGTGTTGTTGAAACCGCCGATCCAGTTCGGTAGCGCATTGCCGAGCTCATACAGGATTTTGGAATTGGATTTGAGCGGCAGGCCGGTCGTGGGATCGATGAGGCGGTTGCCGTTGTCGTCGCGCAGCCATTGGAAACCGTTTCCGATCAGCGTTCCGAACGGCTTGCCGGGTTCGGCCACGACGTTCACACCGCGGTCGGTACCGAGCACGTAAGTATCCACGCCTTCGGCCAGCGATATCACCTGGTTGCGGTTTCTGGAAAAATTGAAAGTTGCATCCCAGCTGAACCCGTCGGCCGTTTTCACGGGCGTGCCGTTCAACGTCAGCTCTACGCCGCGGTTCCGGATTTCGCCGGCATTGATGCGCCGTGAAGCGAATGTGCTCGACGGCGGCAGGGGCACGTCCAGGATCTGGTTTTTGGTAGATGCATTGTAAAAGGCAAATGCAAGCCCGGCGCGGTTTTTGAAAAACCTCGCCTCTACCCCGAATTCGATCGAAGTAGTCAGCTCGTTTTTGAGGTTAGGGTCGGGAATGGTCGAGGAAAACGACGCCAGCGGTATGCCGCCATGCGCCACCTGATCGAGCGAATAGGTGCCCGTGAGCTGGTAAGGCGAGCCGGAGCTGCCCGCCTGCGCCACGGAAGCGCGCAGTTTCAGAAAGCTCAGCGTATTGCTCTGAATATTGAATGCGTCGGTCAGGACGAAGCTTGCGCTCACAGCCGGGTAAAAGAAGGAGTTGTTTTGCGGCGAAAGCGTGGAAGACCAGTCGTTACGGGCCGAGAAATCGAGGAAAAGGTATTCCTTGAACCCGACCTGTCCCGACAGATACACCGAATTGATCGAAGATTCCGTCAAACCGAACACGTAGGAGTTGATCAGCGTGTTGTTGATCGCATACAGACCGGGTACGATGAACTCGCTTCCCGTGTTACCCGTGGTTCTCGAATAGAATTTCTGATGGTTGGCACCAAGGTTCAGGCCCAGGGAAATGTCTTTGGTGATTTGCGGCGTGAGTGACAGCAAAATGTCGCTGTTATCCTCCCGCACGCGGGTTACCTGCTCCGAAATATCACCGTTCCGGTTGGCGCTCTGGTAGGTCCCTTTCTCGCGGTAGCGCAGGCGCTGGTCGGTGTAAAAATCGGTACCGGTTTTCGCGGTCAGGCGAATCCAGTCGTTGAACTGGTAGCTCAGCCGGATCAGCCCGAGCAGGCGCTGGCGATCGTCCGAGTTACGGGTATGGTCCACCGTCCAGTACGGGTTCGCCGTCGATGAGTTGGTAGCGTAGGTTTTTTCCATGCCCACGAACGGCACGGTCCCATACCCGAGCTGTTTCGCCACATCTTCCGCCGTCCAGGCCGAATTGGAGAGTACGCTCATCGGAATACTGCGCGGCTGGCTGATAAACAGGTAAGCCGGGTTGTCGCTCGCATCGGACACGGTGGGGCGGTTAGCGCCTTTCTGTCCGATGTAATTGGCCTTCACGTCCAGTTCGAGCTTCGGCGTGATCTTCGCTACCGTGCGCAGGTTCACATTATTACGTTTCAAAGTATTGCCCGGCGTATAGCCATCGATGTTGGTGTGGCCATACGACAGGCGGTAGTTGATATTGTCGTTGCCGCCTTCGAGGCTCAGGTTATTCACCAGCTGTTTTTCTTTCCGGAAAAAGGTCTGAAAAGTATTAGGCTGCGGACTGAAATTCAGGACATTACCCCATTGATCTTCATATTGCCGGCCATCCATGCGCGCGCCCCAGCTCGCCCGGGTAAACCGATCGCGGCCACCGCTGGTTTTGGGCATACCCGGGATATTGCCGGCCTGGGCGGCCGCCCAGGTGTAAATCTTGCCGTCGTTACCCCGGAAATGTGTGAATGTACCGTCCAGGCCCTGCCCGTATTCATCCTGAAAATCAGGCAGTACCAACGCATCTCCCACCGAGTAGTCCACCCCGTATTTGATGCCGATCCCTTTTCTGGATTTGCCCGACTTGGTGGTGATCAGCACCACCCCGTTGCTGCCCCGCTGCCCGTACAACGCAGCCGCATTAGGCCCTTTCAGCACGGAAATGGATTCTACGTCCTCCGGGTTGATATTGGAAATACCATCACCATAGTCGATACCACCCGTCGACGAAGGCGAGTTGGGATTGCTATTGTCCATCGGGATGCCGTCGATCACGTATAACGGCTGGCTGTTGCCTACCAGCGAGTTGGAACCGCGGATCACGACCCGCGACGAGCCACCCGCGCCATTGGCCGAACGGGTGACCTGCACGCCGGCCATCTTGCCGGCGAGCGTCGTGGCGAGATTGGCTTCTTTAGCGGTGCTGATGGCCTCCCCGCCTATTTCCTGCACCGAATACCCCAGCGCCCGCTTGTCGCGCTTGATGCCCAGGGCGGTCACCACTACTTCCGACAGGTTCTGCGTATCCTCGGCGAGCGTCACATTCACTTCGGATTGCGCGCCCGCCACCACCTCTTTCCGCACATACCCGACAAATGAGAACACCAGTACGGCCGAAGCATCGTCCACGGTGATTTCGTACTTGCCCGACACGTCCGTCGCTGTCCCGCGGGTGGTCCCTTTCACAAGTACGCTTACGCCTATCAGCGCCTCGCCCTTGCTATCCACGACGGTGCCGCGGACGATCATTTCTTTCGCCTCCGCCGGCGCAACGGGCACGAGCGAGGCTAGTGGATTATCCTGCGGTATCGCCGAAGTTTCGCGCGGGGTCGTACTCTCCTTCTTGCGGCGGTCCTTCGCTGCCAGCAGCACGTAGGTATTCTCTTTGATTTTTTTGTATTTCAAACCGGTGGACGCCAGCAATGCGTCGAGGTTCTGTTCCAGCGTTCTGGCGGGATTGACGGCCGTCGACGATACTTTAAAATCGTCCAGCAGCCTTTCTTCAAAGAGAATGTCCGCGCCGTAGCGTTCTTTCAGTTTTAGCAGCGCGTCGCGCAATCGAACGGGCTGGTTCTGCCGCGTTTCGGTCTGCCGTGCCGATGCCAGCACCTGCCCGAATCCCGGCGAGGGACACAAGCTGAGCATAGCATAAAGGCCAAGCGCCTTTGCCAGAGGTACATGTGGGTTCATGGGTAGCGTTTGTTTAGTGAACGGGTTTAATTGGTGTCCAGTGAATCGGGAATGAGGCGGACGCGGTCGTCGCGAACCTCTACCCGCAAGTCGAGCATCTCGGAGAATACCGATAACAGCTCGTCGGCCTGCCGTGCTTTGAATGTGCCGGTGACCTGCCTCCCGGCCAGCTCAGGGTCGGTTACTTCAATATCCAGCCCGAATACCGCATTGAGCTCGCGGGCGGCGTCGGTGAGTGTGGTGTGGTCGAAATGAAAATGATGCTCCTGCCAGAGTGCGGGGTCTTTCAGTTCGGTGGTGGTGAGCGGCTGAATCGCTATTTTGCCCGTCGCCGCGATGGATGCCTTCTCGCCTGGTTTCATGTCAAGCGGGACCGTCATCTCGGGCGACGATATCCTGACTTTTCCCTTACTCAAAACCACCTGTGTCCCTTTCCGGCGGGTGTACACAAAAAACTCCGTACCGAGCACGGTCACTTTGCCTTTGTCCGGCGTGTGTACGGTAAAAGGCCGGTGGTCGATCTGATGCGTCACCACAAATCCGGCCTCGCCCGCCAGGTACACGTCCCGGCCGAGCTCGCCGAAGCCCCAGCGGAGCAGTTTCAGATCGGAATTCGGCAGCAGTGAGACCCTGCTGCCATCGGAAAGCGTTACCACACGCTGCTCCGCGTAACCCGTGCGGTAATGCCGGTATACGAGCTGATCGCGATAAAAGTAACCTCCCGCGGTAACGATCAGGGCCACGGAAGCCGCCACGCGCCAGGCCGTCCGCCATGCGAACGATCGCCGGGGGGGTCTTTCCGGTTCCGGTGCATTCGCTTCGCCCGGCTGTTCCAGGAGTGCCTGCACATTTTCAAATGCCTTGCTTACATCCGGCAGAAATTGCGGATGCCCGCTTTCCCATTCCTGCAACCATTCGAAATACTGCTCCGCATTGCCTGGCCCGGCGAGCCATTCGGCAACGACCTGCTTTTGGAGCACGGTAGCCTGGCCCGAAAAGTAGGTGAAGAGCATTTCTTTGGATAGTGGCGTTTTCATGGGTAACGGTCAGCTTTTTTTAAGGGATCGGCGCAAAACGGTAAGCGCCTTTGAAATATGTCCTTCCACGGCTTTCACAGAAACTTCCAGCTTCGCGGCAATTTCCTGGTAGGATTTACCCTCGAAACGGCTCAGGATGAAAACTTTCCGGCACTGGGGCGGCAGAGCGTGGATGACCTGCTCCACCTGCATGTAGAGCTCGTCCATCTCCATCATATGGTCCGGCGCGAGCATGTCCGAACGGAAGTCGTCGTCGAGCTCCTCCTGCCTGATCTTTTGAAACTCCCAGCGCAGGTAGGTAAAGCACCGGTTTCGCACGGCGGTGAACAGGTAGGCACGAAAAGTAGTGGTGATACCGGTATGCAGCCCCTTTTTCCAGAAATTCAGAAAAATCTCCGTGACAAGATCTTCCGCCACTTCCTTGTTGTACACGAAGCGCGCGGCGTGGCTGCAAAGCGGAATGTAGTAGGTCCTGAAAAGCAGTTCATACCCCTTTTCCGCATCGGTTTCAAATGTTTTCCGGATAAAAAACTCCTTGTCGGGCTGCATATGCCCCTCCCCGCTCCCGCGCGGACCGGCCGGTTTGCCGAGATTTTGCTCGTCGTCGGGTAAATGATCGGAATATTCGGGGCTCACGGGTCCGGGGTTGTTTTTAGGTCTACAACCGCAGGACAAAATTTGGAAAGCCTACCCTAGTTGTTCCTGAAAAAACTTTCATTTTTTATTTTACACCCCTAAAATTACGATGTAATGCAGAAATGCATGATACCCTGCATGTCTGGCATAACGGTCGCTGAACAGGCATTTATGGGTTGTCAGCGGTTCAGCCGGTCGAGGAATTTCAATGCGTGGTCCACGTCGGTGATGTTCTTGTCCCAATTACCCTCCCGCTCGATGTACACGTAGCCATCGAAGCGCTGGCGTTTCAGCTCGGCGATAATGGCGGGGTAGTCGATCACACCCGTGCCGACCATCACGTCGTTGGCTTTGAGGTTACCGGCCGCGTCGAGGTCTTTGATATGCAGGCAAATGATCTTCCCCTGCAACGTTTGCAGGCATTTGACCGGGTCGAGGCCGCTGCGGACCCAGTGCCCGATGTCGGCGCAGGCGCGGAAATGCGGGCGGCCCTGCATGGCCATTACGACCGAATCGGGATGCCAGAAATAGCTCGATCCTTTCGCATGTTCGTGAATGGCGACTTTCATCTTGTATTGTTCTGCCAGCTTTTCGATGGCGTCCCAATGCTGCTTTTGCGGCTCGCCGTTCAGGAATTCAAGGCCCATTTTCCGGGCAAATTCAAAATTCGCCTTCCACTCTTCCTCGCTCTTCCCGTCGGCGTAAAGCGATTTCATTTTCAGGCCGCGCTTATCGAGGATGCCCTTCATTTTTTTGATCTCCTCGTCCGTCAGGTTAGGGATGGAATGGCCGTTGAAACCTTCGCCGAGTTTGTGAAAGAAAAAACCTTCGACATACACCGCATTGATACTATCTGCCTTGTCCAGTGCCTGTTCGAACGGGAAGTGGTTAAAAGAATAGAGTGCCACACCCGGCTTCCATTTCATGCCGCCGCCGGGACCATCGGACTTGAAACCATAAAACAGGGCGGAGAAAGCCATGCAAATCGCGGCGAGAGCAGTCACTAATATATTCTTTTTCATATAATTAAAATAAATCAAATCAATTTATCGGGCGTAATGGGCAGCGTCCTGATCCGCCTGCCGGTTGCATTGAAAACCGCGTTGGCAACGGCCCCGGCCACACCTACGATGGCAATTTCGCCCAGGCCTTTGGAGCCGATCGGGTTCACGTGCACATCGGGTTTGTCGATGTAATATACTTCAATGGCGGGAATATCGGCGTGCACCGGGATGTGGTACCCGGCAAAATCGCTGGTAACGTACCGTCCGAACCGGTGGTCCATTTCCGAATGCTCCATCAGCGCCATGCCGATCCCGCCCACCACGCCGCCGATCGACTGGCTGCGGGCCGTCTTGTGGTTGATGATCGCGCCCACGTCCGCGCAGGTCACCACACGCGTCACGCGCACTTCTCCCGTGAGCGGGTGTACCTGCACCTCCACGAAATGGCAGCCGAACGAATACATCGAATACTGGTCCCGCTCGGCGCCCGACTTCGATTCCTCCGCCGCTTCCAGTTCGTTTAAATGGTGGTGTTTCAAAATATCCGCGAAACTGAGCCCGTCTTTATCTTCGTCAGACCCGAAAACCTGTCCGTCCCTGACCACTGCCTGACGGCCCGCTTTAAACCGCTCATCCATTTCACCCGCCAGTGCGAGCAGCTTGCCTTTCAGCGACTCACAGGCCACATACACCGCTGAACCGACGCTTGGGATCGTCGAGGAGCCGTTCTGGCCGGGTGCATCGGGGAGCGCGGAATGCCCCAGTTCAAACCGGATCTTTTTGGCATTCATCCCTAACACGCCGGCGGCAATGCGCGTCATCGCCGTGCCTGTGCCGGGACCAATATCCATCGTGGCGCTTTGCACCGTTACCGATCCATCGGCCCGAAGTACCGCCCGCGCCTTCGACGGGTGGCGGTGAAAGCCGTACAAACTCGACGCCATGCCGTAGCCGACAAGCATCCCGTTCCGGCTCACGGCGCGGGGCTGCATCTGCCGGTTTTCCCACCGGAATTTCTCCGCGCCGAGGGCATAGCATTCCCGCAGCGCTTTCGCCGACCAGGGCAGGTTCCTCTCCGGGTCGCTTTCCGCGTAGTTTTTCAGGCGAAATTCCAGAGGGTCCATCTGCAATGCGAATGCGAGCTCGTCCATCGCCGATTCCAGGGCGAACATACCCGTGGCATCGCCCGGCCCGCGCATCCAGGTGGGTGTGTTTACATCCAGCGGGAGCAAGCGGTAGCGCGTCGTCACGTTCGGGCAGGCGTAAATGGTGCGCGTACCCTGCACGGTCCGCTCCAAATGCTCTTCATACATCGAAGTCTGCCCCACCCCTTCGTGGACGATCGCTTGCAGCTGCCCGTTCTTGCCGGCACCCAAACTGATTTTCTGCACGGTATAAGGCCGGTAACCCACGGAGGTAAACATCTGCTCACGGCCCAGTACCAGCTTGACGGGCCGCCTGACCTGCTTCGCCGCCATGACCGCCGCCACGGTATGTGGCCATACGCGGATTCCCGAGCCGAACGCCCCGCCGATGTAGGGCGAAACCACCTGCACATGCTCCCTCGGCAGTTTGAATGCCTGCGCCAGCTGCCCCTGAGCGGATTTCACGCCCTGATTTTTGTCATAAACCGTCAGCTTGTCGCCGGCTTCCCACACGGCGACGATCGCGTGCGGTTCCAGCGGCTGGTGGTGCTGGGTAGGAATGGTGTATTCGGCTTCGATCCGTATTTCGGCCTGCGCCCATGCACCGGCATTACCACGGGTATAGTCCTGGAAAGGCGAGTTTTTACTGCGCTGCACATTCAGCGGAATAGCGGCTTTTCCAATATTTTTCTCAAAATGCGTTTGATGCGGCTCCTGCTGGTAGGTTACGCGCACGAGCGACGCCGCGTGCAGGGCGCGCTCGCGGGTATCCGCCACGATCATCGCCACCGGCTGACCGTCGAAGTAAATGAAGGGGTCGTAAAAAACGCGGAACGCCGTGCCTGCCGGCGCCCGTTCCGCGGGTTGCTTCGGCGCCGGCCAGCCCGGTACCGGCTGCGCATTCAGGTGGGTAATGATCGCCAATACGCCGGGGGCGGTTTCCGCCTCCTGCAAGTCGAAGGCCTTAATGCTGCCTCTGGCAATGGTACTCGTCACCAAAACCGCATGTACCAGCCCCGGAACAGCGTATTCGGCTGAATAAGTGGCGGCGCCAGTCACTTTCACATGACCATCGACGCGGCTCAGTGAGTTATCGGCCGGGTTATCGGGAGTTTGTTTTTTCATAGCCAGATCAGGAAATACCCGCTGCGGTTTTCAATGCGGCCACCATTGCATTTGCCGTCAGATTGATTTTGTAGGCATTGTATTCGCCGGCTTTTGCACTGCGCATTTCGTGCTCGGCCACTTCGCGGAAGAGCTTTTCGGAAGGCGCGTTGCCCCGCAGCATGAGCTCAACGGCCCAGTAACGCCACGGCTTGTGCGCCACACCGCCCAGCGCTACGCGCGCTTCCCAAATTTTGCCGCCATCCATCTGCAAAGCCGCCGCCACCGCTACCAGCGCAAATGCATAGGAAGCGCGGTCGCGGACTTTCAGGTAATGGTGATGCTCGGTAAATGCATTGTCCTGCACTTCGATCGCCGTGACCAGCTCGCCGGGGGCCAGGTAGGTATCGAGCTCGGGCTGCTGCGTGGATAGCCTGTGAAAATCCTTGAACGGCAACGTTCGCTCGCCATTCGGGCCGGCGATGACCACGTCGGTATCCAGCGCCGTGAGCGCCACGCACATATCGCTCGCATGTACGGCGATGCAAGAAGGCTTTTCATTCGCATTGAAAAAAATGGCGTGCGTGCGGTTAATGCCTCCCTCCGCGCTGCATCCCGAGCCGGGATTGCGCTTGTTGCAGGGCATAGCCACGTCGTAAAAGTAGCTGCAACGCGTCCTTTGGAGCAGGTTACCGCCCACAGTCGCCATGTTCCGGATCTGGCCCGACGCCCCGGCGAGCAGTGCCTCCGCGAGCAGCGGCTGCCGCCTGGTAACGAGCTTATGCTGCGCCACATCGCTGTTCAGCGCCAATGCGCCGATGCGGGTGCGGTCGTAACGGTGTTCTATCTTTTTTAATGGAAGATGGTTAATGTCGATCAGCGTGGAAGGCGACGTGATGCCGCGCTTCATGAGGTCGATGAGGTTGGTACCGCCGGCAATGTACTGCGCATCGGGGTGATCGGCGGCCATCGTGACGGCCTCGCCAACGGTTTTCGGGCGGAGGTACTGGAATGGCCTCATACCTTCCTGCCCTCCTTTTTCACTTCCAGAATAGCGTCCACGATGTTGGGGTACGCCCCGCAGCGGCACAGGTTACCGCTCATGTATTCGCGTACCTCGTCGGCCGAGTCGGCATGCCCCTCGCGTATACACGCCACGCCCGACA
Source organism: Dyadobacter beijingensis DSM 21582 (assembly GCF_000382205.1). Taxonomy (GTDB): domain Bacteria; phylum Bacteroidota; class Bacteroidia; order Cytophagales; family Spirosomataceae; genus Dyadobacter; species Dyadobacter beijingensis. Next base: position 485,072 of record NZ_KB907788.1, on the reverse strand, counting down.
TCAGCTGTCCCGGCGTGCAGTACCCGCATTGAAATCCGTCATGCCTGATAAATGCTTCCTGCAACGGATGCAGCTGCTCCCCGTGCGAAAGGCCCTCGATGGTAGTGACCTTCCGGCCATGCTGCATCACGGCGAATGTCAGGCACGACAGCGCGCGGCGGCCGTCGATATGTACCGTACAAGCCCCGCATTGCCCGAAATCGCAGCCTTTTTTGGTACCCGTCAGGCCCTGGTTCTCACGGAGCAGGTCGAGCAGCGTCATCCGCGGATCTACCGTGAGCCGCTTTCGCCTGCCATTGATCGTCAGCGATATTCTGGCCTTTACGGCATTGCCTACCGGCCCGTCGTCGGGTGCCAGTGCGGCGTGCAGGATATCCGCCGGCGCCATCGAAAGGCCCGCGATGAACATCGTTTGTTTCAGAAAAAAGCGCCGGTCCTCGCTGGCAGCGTCCGGGGAAGTGTCGTCCAGGTCGTCGGTCATGAACGTAACAGTTTCGGTGAATATGCTGGCAAAAGCTACTTTACCGTCTGATTTACCGATACAGCCCGGTCGCTGGCCTAATATTGAATCTATTTAAAATCTGCGGCATTCAAAATCTGCGCTTTTCCCGCGGCGATATCGACGTTGATGCTCTTTGTTCCGTATTTCAAAACCCGTTTCTGCGCCGTCGCGGAGGCCAGTGTAACGGATTTCAACTTGCCATCTTCCCAAACCTCGTCGATCGTTACATTACCGCGTGCTTTCAGGCCTTTTACCGAGCCGGATGGCCAGGCGTCAGGTAATGCGGGGAGAAGTTCGATCACGCCCGTTTGCGATTGGAGAAGCATTTCGGCCACGCCGGCGGTTGAGCCCATGTTGCCGTCGAGCTGGAATGGCGGGTGTGCGCAGAGCAGGTTGGCATAGGAGCCGCCGCCGTCGGCCATGTTGGTACCCTGGTCGGCAACGGGGCGTAGTACGCTTTTGAAAAGCTTGTGCGCGCGGTTACCGTCCTGCAAGCGCGCCCAGAAATTGACCTTCCAGGCCAGCGACCAGCCGGTACCATCGTCGCCGCGGGCATTAAGGCTCACGCGGGCTGCTTCGGCTTCGGCAGGTGTCTGGGTGAGTGAGATTTGCTTACCCGGATGCAAGGCATACAGGTGCGACACGTGGCGGTGGTGGTTCGTGGAGTCGTCCACGTCCTCGCGCCATTCCTGCAACTGTTTCCATCGGCCGATCTGCAAAGGCAATATTTTGTCGCGGATAGCGCGTGCTTCCTGTGCAAATCCGGCGTCGATGCCGAGGACTTTCGCCGCTTCGGCGGTGTTGTTGAGCACATCCCAGGCCATTTCGTGGTCCATCGTGGCACCGGTGGAAATTCCGCCATGCTCCGGCGAATACGACGGCGACGAGACGAGGCGGCCTTTACCGTCGTCGGTGAGGTAGTCCATCCAGAACTCCGACGCCTCCTTCATGATCGGGTAAGCCGTATTTTTGAGAAAAACCTTATCGTTGGTAAATGCGTAATGCTCCCACAAATGCTGGCAAAGCCATGCCGCGCCGCCGGGGAAGAAGCCCCAGGGGAAATCCCAGCCCGGCGAAGTGTAGCCGTAGGCATTGAGCATCGTATTCACGATCCAGCCTTTGGCATTGAAAAACTCATTCGCCGCCAGCCTGCCCGGCGCCACAATCGACTGCGTAAAATCCATCAGCGGCAAATGGCATTCCGAAAGGTTCGTCACCTCCGCCGGCCAGTACAGCATTTGCACGTTGATGTTCGTGTGGTAATCGTTTGCCCAGGGCGGATTGGTACTGTCGTTCCATTTACCCTGCAATGCCATCGGCATCGTGCCGGGGCGTGTGGACGAGATCATCAGGTAGCGTCCATACTGGAAATAGAGTTCTTCCAGCCCATTGTCCGGCTGGCCTTTGAAATATGCCCGCTGGCGCTCGTCGGTCGGCAGGTTGGAGGATGTCGCATTGCCAAGCTGCAATGCCACGCGGTCGAACATTTGGTGATAATCCTTCTGCTGCTCTGCGAGCAATGCGGCGTAGTTTTTCCCGGCCGCTTTGGTCATCGTGGTCGCATTGGCCTTTTTAAAGTCATTGCCCTTGTAATCGGGGAAGCGCATGATGTAATCCGTGGCTACGGTGTGCACGAGTACGACCGATTTGGCATTGGTCACCGTGAGAATGCCGTCTTTGAATGCCGTCTTGCCGTCGGTATCGATGCGGTATACTGTTTCAAACTGCTGGTTATTGTCTTTCAAATGCCCGCCGAACGCATACCGGCTTTTCTCAAACCGCTCGTAATCCTTCGCATGCGGTGTTTCAAAACGAACGGCGTACGTTTCGGGCGTGGACGATGTGAAGCGGTATACCATTACTTTGGCAGGATAATCCCCGAAAAATGTCCGCTCGAAATGGCTGCTTCCGGCGTCGTAAGTCACTTTTCCAAGCGCATTGGCAATGTCGAGCTCGCGGTGGTAGTTCTTCACATCCCCCCGGGCGGAAACTTTGACGTACAAATCACCCACGGTTTGCTGCGCTCCGAAATCGCTGGATGGCGTGTTTCCCTTTTTTTCGTGGATAGCGCCCGTCAGCTCCTTGTTGGCGAGTGCGTGGGCTTCCTTCATTTTTCCCGCCGCCAGCAGCTCGCGCACCTGAGGCAAATGTTTATGGGCGTCTTTTTTCAGACCAAAATTATACTCGGCATTCGCGCCTTTGCCGCCTGCCCAAAGGCTGCCTTCCGAAAACTGCAAACGCTCCTCCGCGGGATCGCCGAAGAACATCATGCCCACGTGGCCGTTGCCCACGGGCAATGCCTGGGTCATCCATTCCCTGGCGGGCTGCTTGTACCAGAGTACCAGCGGCGAGGTCGGTTTTTGTGCAAATAAAGGGGAAATCAAAAGCGGCAAAAGGAGTAGAACAGGTCTGAGTTTCATCACGTCGGTTTTGGAAATAATGGTAAAATTAGGGGCCGGGATTGAATAAAAAAACGAGCCCTCCCGGCGCATTGCCCCTCCTGTTCCACGCGAAGTCTGGTACTGCCGTTGATTTTCAACTGGTTGGCGGGCATATTTTCCATCTTCACATTTTTGCCCAACACATCCCCCGACAGTTTCAGGTTGGCAATCGACACGTCCGAGCAGCCGGTCCTGACCGCACGCTAGCACCGGCCATTAATACCGATGCGGATGATAGGTGTTTATTACCCGCCCGTCTGCGTACAATTCGAGCATCGCGAAGCCCGGCGGGGTTTCCTGGTAATAGTTCGGCGCTACGGATTCGGCGTCGCCTTTGCCCCACCAAAAACCGCTCATGGCGCCGTTGCAGCAATATTGGACGCCGTTATAGTCCGTATGGTCCTGCAAATGCTGGTGGCCGCTCAGGCAAATCCGCACCTTGTCGCGGTGTTTGTAGAACAGGTTTTTCAGCTTTTTGTAATCCGAATGCCCGCCGCCGCCTGCCAGCATCGGCGTAGCGCCCAGGATCGGGTAATGCGACATCAGGAGGACGAATGTTCCCGGCGCCAGTGCGGCCAGGTCGGCTTCCAGCCATTGATATTGCTCCTCGTCCAGCGAAACACGCTCATTATTGCCGTCCAGGACGACGAAATGCCAGTTCTTTTTCATAAAACTGTAATAGCGGCCCGGTGTTTTCAGCCTTTTCACTACATAATCTTTCCCATACATTTCATCCTCTTTCGATGGCGCCGCCCACCAGGGGTCGTGGTTACCGATGCAGCTGTGGATTTCGTAACCTTTCAGCTGGGCCGTGCATTCATCCCACAGCTTCCAGTAACCGAGCATCGTTTCGCGGGTAACATCCTTGTAATCGGCGGCGTGGATCGAGTCTCCGCCATTGAGGAAAAAGTCGGGTTTGTGCTTCACAACGTCGTGAAGGCACTTTTTGAAACGATTGGGGGCGTCGTCGCCCTCGCGGATATGCACGTCGGTGATATGCGCGATTTTCAATACCGGCTTATCGGCAACAGGCCCGGACTGTACCGCCGGGCCTGTCATCGAAGCAGCCGTCAGCAGCCCGGTATTCCGGAGCCAGGAACGTCTGTTCATTGTATTTGATTTAAAAGTTAATTCCAACCGAAAACCTGCTTCAAATTGGGGTTCAGCAGTATTTCCTTCTGCGGGATCGGCCGGTAGTAATATTTGGGATCTTCAAATTTGCGGGCGGCCGTTTCGGTCACCATCGTACCCCCTGCATTGCCGTTTTTAAGGTACACGGTCACGTCCTCGCCGATCATGCCCGCACGGTAGTAAATCAGCACCACGCCCAGGCTGTTTTTCTCCTTACTGGCCTCCGCCGGGATGGTTTTCGATTTATCGATGAGGATAATGTCCTCCACGCCGTCGCCCGTCAGGTCGTACTTGCCCAGCCCGGCGAAATAGGCGCCTTCCGGGATCGCCGTGAGCAGCTTCCCGGCCTGCCAGCGCATCACGTCGCTGAAGCGCTGGTTTTCGAATGCGAATTCCACCCTTCTCTCACGACGGATTTCGAAGATCACACCCCGGTTTGCGCCCGTCACATTTGGGTATTTCTGTGCCATTACCGGGTCGGGACTGCCGTTGGCGGCCGCCAGCTGCAAAGCCGGCATCTGTACCCTTGCCCGGATCAGGTTGACCGTTTTATCGAGATCAGCCTGCGTCAGGGTGCCGAGTTCGGCCTTTGCCTCCGCGTTAATCAGCAGCACCTCGGCGTAGCGGTACACCGGCACGTCCACGCTGTTCAAAACCGCATTGTCGGTTGAATTGACATACCCTTTCAGTTGATGATAACCGGTAAAGTTCTTGTTCAGGCGCAGGATGTACGGTGAAGGATCGCCTGCACGTACCCAGCCGGGGTACACGAGCGTCTGCGCGAGGCGCGGGTCGCGGTTCTGGAATTCTTTGACAAACCCAAACTGCTGATAACCTGCCACGTCCGTAAACCTGGTACCGTCTTTCATCAGGTAGGTCTGCACCAGGTCACGCGAGGGCGCCTGCTCGTAATCCCCGAAAACGGTGCTGTTGATATTCTGCCGGCGGTCCTTCACCTGGTCGAACGCATTGGCCAGGATCACTTCTTTATTCGAGCTCAGGTCCTGGCTGGCAAACAGTGCCGCATAATCCGCATCGGGCTTGCCGGTGTTATAGACGGCAAATTTGCCCGAGGCCATAATTTCTCCGGAAGCGGTGGCTGCCGTTTCGAGGAACTTGCCGGAGGTTGCCTGCAAATTCAGCTCGGGGTGGTATTTGCGATAGGTACCTTCATACAACGCGGTGCGGGCGTACTGCGCCATAACGGCCCATTTGCCCGGCGTGCCCACCGGCACCGATTCGCGTACGTTCGAAGCGGCGAAGGCCAGGTCCGCCATCACGCTGTCCATGACCATCGCGCGCGAATCCTGCGTTTTGTACAACGCCTCGTCACCGGGATTAATGGTTTTGGAAAACCACGGCACATCCGAAAAACGCGCCACTTTTTCGAGGTAGAACTGCGCGCGGTAGTAGCGGGCAATCCCGGCGTAATGCGCTTTCACATCGGCAGTCGCGTTGGCCTTGTTGTAGTTGTCGAGGAAGTAATTGATGTTCCTCAATCGACCCCATTCCCAGCCGCCGGTGATCGTCTTTGAGCTCGGCGAGGCGGTCATGACCACCTTCATTTCCACCGCGCCGGTTGTAGCGGCGTTGTCGGTGCTCTGGTCGTTAAGGTAAATCCCCATGTCGGGCATGCTCAGCAGGCCATTGACATACAATGCAAGGTCTCCCTCGGTGTTGAAGAACGCTTCGGGCGAGATGGAGGTTTGCGGGAGTTTTTCCAGGTAGTCGTCGTTGCAGGCACTCACACCCGCTAGCAACGCCAGTAATAATATATGCTTTTTCATTTCAGGCTGATGGATTAAAATCAAAACTCGACATTGACACCGAATGCAAACTTGCGCTGGAACGGATAAGAGAAGCCGTTGGAGGTATTGAAAGTGCTGCTGCTGCTTATCACTTCGGGATCGAAGTACTTTTTAAGCTGCGAAAATTCGAAAAGGTTTTCGCCGCTCGCAAACACGCGCACCCGGCTGATCTTGTGCTTTTGCAGCATCGACGTCGGCAAAGAATAACCGATCGTAACGTTTTTGATGCGCAGGTAAGCCGCGCTCAGCAGGTATTTCGTCTGCGCGATGTCGAGGCCCGATCCGTAGTTGTTATCCGCCAGCCACGATTGCAGCACAGGGAATTTGGCATCCGTATTGGCATCTGCCAGGCCTGCGGCGATGTACGACTGCGAATGCTTCGCCCGCTGCTGATCCGAATCGGCCTCTCCGCGGTAGTAGTCGAGGTTCCAGGAGTACACGTTCGCATAAGGCTGCTGGTAGGGTCCCCAATAGAGATAATGCCGTGGGTAATAATCGCCTTTCAGTACGCCTTGCAGCACCGCCGAGAAATCGAAACCGTCCCATTCGGCATTCAGATTGAAGCCGATGCGGTAACGCGGCGTCGTATTGCCGATGATCGAAAGGTCTTTCGGGTCCTTTTTGGAAAGCCCCTGCGTGATCCGGCCGTCGCCGTCGAGGTCCTTATACTTCGGCCATCCCGGCACGACCGAGAGCGCTCCCCAGGGTACGATGTCGCTTTCGTCGAGCTTCGCAATTTCGTCGGCATTCCGGAACAGGCCGTCATTGGTTAGTCCCCATATCTCCCCTATTTCCTGGCCTTTGCGGTATTTGGAAAAAAGCTCCTGGTCGTTTTTGAATCGGGTTATTTTGGAATGAGAATCCGAAACGATCAGTTTGGCGCTGAGCGAAAGCGGTTTGCCGCCGACATTGTAGGAATCATTATAGCCGAGCGTCAGTTCAAGCCCGTTGGTGCGCAGGTCGGCGACATTCTGGTAAGGTACCGTCGTGCCGAGTACCCCGGGCAGTTCCTCTCCTTCCGTAAGCATTCCCTTGGTATCGCGGATGTAGTAATCGAATCCGAGCGTGAGGCGGTCTTTGAGCACGCCCAGGTCTGTTCCGAAATTGAGCGTCGATACGCGCTCCCAGGTGTAGTTGGACGGGTCCACGTACAGCGACGGCGAGCGGGTGATCACGGTTTGTTTGTTCCCGTCGATCAGATAGTTCGACAAACCGGCCGGCAATGCCTGGCGGAAGCTGTAATAACCCACATTCTGGTTACCCAGATCGCCATACGAAGCACGGAATTTCAGGGTAGGAATAACGTGCGACACATCCTTCATGAACGGCTCCGAGCTTGCAATCCACGCGGCGGAAACCGACGGGAAGAAGCCCCAGCGATTGGCTTTCGGGAAGCGCGACGAACCGTCGTAGCGGCCGTTGGCTTCGATAATGTAGCGATCGTTGAAGGTGTAATTGATCCGGCCGAAAACGCTTCGGGTGGCATAGCTGGTATCGGCGCCGTAAGCCTGCGCGATGCCGCTGGTGAGGTTGATATAAGGCAGAGAAGGGGAAATCAAGCCCATTTTCTGCGCCTGGGTGGTGGTGAAGCTGTAATTTTCCTGGTTATAGCCCGCCAGCAGGTTAATGCGGTGCGCCCCCAGCGTTTTGGTATAATTGGCAAACAAATCGAGGACATTGTTGGCCAGCGTGGCATTGGTTTCGTACACCCCGCCGGTGCCGCCTTCGGTGCGGACGTCGTTCGGGCCGAAGCCGATGCGATAGTTGCGCACGTCCTGCTTGGTGCCCCATTGCTCACGCTTGAAGCTGGCCGACCCGGTTAGCACCAGGTCGCCGTCAAGGGCCGTGGCAATCCCCCGGAAAATATTCTGAAACCCGAACATATCCTGCTTCCTGTTACCGCCGTCAGTCAGGCGTGCGGCCAGGCGGCCCGCCGGAGTATTGGCCCAGGTGCCGTCGGGGTTCGTGGCCACCTGGGTGGGTTGCAGGGTGTAAATGTCATTGATACCGGCCGTCGGCATGGCGCGCTCCGTGCGGTAGATCGACAGGTTGTTATCCAGTTTCAACCATTTCAGCGGCGCAAAATCCAGTCTTGCGCGGGACGAATACCGGTTCCAGTAATCGTCCGTGAGCTTGTTCAGACCGCCTTCGCGGTTGTAATCCGCGGAAATGTAGTAGCCTACGGTGCGCTCATTGGCGGTTTTGGCACTACCGGTGAACGCTACGCTATGATTTTGGGAAAAACTTCTCTTGGAAAAAAAATAGTCGTACCAGTTGTTGCTGCCCATGTAGGCCCATTTGGTCGGATCGTTCGGGTCGAGGCGGGTGTCGGGCGTCGACGGGTTATCGGAACGCTCTTTGGCCCAGGCATAATACTGGTCGTCGTAATTGACATAATCCCAGGGCGTATTGTCGGTAGAAGTTTCCAGCACGCGGGAGAAGATGTATGGGTCGGTTACCGGCTTGGGCAGCACGGTCGGCTGGCCCCAGGAGAAGAAGTTGTTATAGGTAATGGATTGCTTGCCTCTACCGCCCTGCTTGGTGGTGATCAGCACGACGCCGAATGCGGCACGCGCGCCGTAGATGGCCGCGGAAGCCGCATCGCGCAGGACAGAGAAGCTCGCGATGTCGGACGGGTTCAGGCGGAGCAGGTCCTGGCTGCTGGCAGACGCGATCCCGTCGATGACAAACAACGGCTCACCTCCATTGATAGACGTAAACCCGCGGATGTTGAAGTTGGGCACCGTTCCCGGCGAACCGCCCTGATAGGTGATATTCAACCCGGGACTTACGCCTTGCAGGCCCTGCATGACGTTCGCCACGGGCCGTGCCTCGAACTGCTTGCCGGAAATCTGGTCCACGGCGCCGGTAATGTTCACCTTTTTCTCGACACCGTAGCCGATCACGACTACTTCTTCGAGATTGCCCAGGTCGGCCTGCATGGTTACGAAGATTTCGCTTCTGCCTTTTACGAGCTCTTCCTGCGTTTTGTAGCCGATGTAGGAAAAAACGAGCACATCGGTCCCCGAAACGCCTTCGAGGACATACTTGCCGTTCTGGTCGGTAATGGTGCCTTTCTGGGTGCCGCGGATGACGACGTTGACACCGGGGAGCAGGTCTTTGCCGTCGGTTACGGAACCGGTTACACGTGAGGTTTGCGCGGCCGCGGGTAAGAGCCACGCACAGGTCAGCAGCAGGGCCAGCAACGCGTGTTGCAACAGCCTGGTACTGTAAGGTCTGGGTACAGTTTTCATCATTGATTTAATTTGTGTTTCGCGAGTTGACAGGCCATTTTCGGAATGCAAATGTCCAAATCAAAAGTTACGCTAATATTAAAAAATAGTTACCTGATTGTGATTATAAATTGAATGAATGTTCAATTAATTTTTACCGGATTCGCAAACTTCCGGTTTTCGTAAAAATCCGTATATTGCCTGTCCGTTACACTCCGAACCGCAGATGGGAAGAAAGAGCCTCAAAGAAGCCCGTAAAAAGGAAATCATTAAAGTGTTTTATGCCCTGGCCAGGAAGCATGGCCTCGAAAATACCTCCATCGCCAAGATCGCCGCGAAGATGGAGATCAACCCCAGCCTCATTATCCATTATTTCCAGACCCGGGAGGACCTTGTGTACGGCCTGGTGGATTACATTCTCGACAAATACAAGCTTATTTATAAGGTAAGCGCCGCCCATTCCAAAGACTCCCGCAAAGCGCTGCTGGAAATCATCGGCAATATTTTTTCCAAAAAATGGAATGCGCTCTTCGACGACGGCCTGTTCTACGGCTGCTACGCCATGGCTTTCCACGACCCGAAAGTGCGCGACCTCTACAAAAAACTACTGGATTCACTCCGCGAAATGCTCATCGGGCATATCGAACAATGCCGCGTGGACGGCGTGCTGGACATTGAGGACGTGGAAACTGCCGCGGACAATATTTTCGTACTCATCGACGGCGCCTATTTCTACCTCAGCCTCGTGACAGACAAAGCCGAGTACGAGCAGCGCCTGGCCAAATACCGGCAGCAGGCATTGTCTATTTTGCATTTAAAGGAAATGTCAGCGGTCGCGGGGTGACCGAAGCAGCCGTCGCAGTACCGCCCCCACGCCGATCATAAGCCAGATCGCGTTTACAGCCACATTGGGCTTGTCGCCGTATTCGAGGGAATAGGCGATCAGGCTTGCCGCGCCCAGGATATTCAATAAATGAAAGGGATAGCCGCTGGGTTTCAGCACGCCGATGGTCAGGAGCAGGTAAGCCAGCACGTAAGACGCCACGCCCAGCCAGCCGGTGATTTCCAATAGCAATTCGATGTTCATGCAAGCATTCATTTATACTGCAATATTAACGGAGCGCCGAAAAGCGACCAAATCGGCAGCAAAAGGCCGCAAACCACCCATTATTCGTTCTTTTTAGCAATTGACCAAATAAAATCACCCAAATTCACAGTTTTGCGGAATTTCGGGGAGAAATAAGTTAATATCGGTAAAAAAGCCGCTAATTCACATCAAGTTTTTGGTTTTCCGACCTGCTAATTTTACAAATAGATAATATCCCGAAATGACCGCGCGATAGCGCATTGCCTCACTGCCTGCGAAAACGGCGGGAAGCATTCTATTGCCCTTACTTTCATCATAACAGCTATGAAAATTCCTAAACCGGGCCCCGGCAAAAGACTTTATCTGCACGCAATCACCGCGTTATGCATCGGCACGCCGGTGCTCGCGCAAAAGTCGCTGCCCGCCTACCAGCCTAACCCGACCGAACTCGCGGCCTCCTATAAACGGATGACGCTCATGGATTCCCTCACCAAAGGCAGCGTGCTCAAAGCGCAGGTGCAGCCCAACTGGCTCGCCGACGGGCAGTCGTTCTGGTACCGCAATGTATTAAAGGATAGTTTGACTGAATATTGGGTAGTAAGACCCGGCGAAGGCAAGCGGACGCCGGCATTTGAGCATGCCAAGATCGCTTCCGCATTGTCCAAAGCATACGATTCCACGTTCTCGGCCGCCAGGCTCTGGGTGCAGGACATTCATTTCGATGCGGAAAAACACCAGGTAATCCTGCAAAGCAAAGGCAAATGGTTTGCCTATGACACGGAAAGCGGGACGGCGCAGAAAATCGAGAAGCCCGATTTACCTAAACCGAAAGAAACCGGCTGGACGCGCCAGCTCAGCCGCTGGGGCCGTTTCCGGGCCGACAGCGTCTCCCCCGACAAGCAAACGAAGGCGTTTGTGCGCAACGGTAATATTTATGTGGGCAAAAAAGAGGATAAAATCGGTAAACAGCTGACGTACGACGGCAACCCGCTGAAACCCTACGGCGAACTAAGCTGGTCGCCCGATGGCCGTTATCTCGTGGGCTACCGCATCGACCGCCGGGAAGAGCGGCAGGTGAGCATAATCTTCTCTTCATTGCCGAACACGACGCGCGGCGAGGTCAAAACCCGCGGGTACGCGCAGCCGGGCGATGAGTTTACGAGCTATGAAATGTACGTGATCGACGTGCAGACGGGCAAGGCGGTGAAAGTGCAGTCGGAAGCGATCGACTTTTTCAATGCGCCGGTCATCCGCTGGCGGAAGGGCGACGCCACACATTTCACCTACGAAAAGGTAGACCGCGGGCACCAGCGGTTCAGGGTCATCGAGGTGGATGCCACCAATGGTGCCACGCGGAATATCATCGACGAGCAGACGAAGACATTCATTTACCAGAACATGATTTACACGCATTACCAGCCTGACAATCATGAAATTATCTGGGTCTCGGAAAAGGACGGCTGGCGGCATATGTACCTCGTGGACGAGCAAACCGGCAAGATCAAAAACCCGATCACGAAAGGCGAATGGGTGGTGCGCGACATCGACAGCATCGACACGCAGAAGCGAGAGGTGTGGTTCAAAGCGAGCGGCATGAATGCCGGCGAAGACCCGTACCACATTCATTACTACCGCATTAAGTTCGACGGAACAGGCTTGGTAAAACTCACCGACCACGCCAGAGCGACGCACCAGCTGACCTTCTCGCCCGACCGGACGTATTACGTAGACACCTATTCGACGATGACGACGGCGCCCGTTTCGGAGCTTCGCAAAACGGCCGACGGTTCGCTCGTGATGAAGCTCGAAACGGCCGATATTTCGCCCTACCTCGCATTGGGATTCAAATTACCTGAAATTTTCAAGGCAAAAGGCCGCGACGGGAAGACCGACATCTGGGGTATCGTGTACCGCCCGAGCCACTTCGACCCGAAGAAGAAATACCCGATTATCGAAAACATTTACGCAGGCCCGCAGGACTCGTTTGTCCCCAAAGCCTTCCGGCAGTACGGCGAAATGCAGAGCATGGCCGAGCTGGGCTTCATCGTCGTGCAAATGGACGGCATGGGCACCTATAACCGCTCGAAGGCATTCCACGACGTGTGCTGGCAGAACCTGGCCGACGCCGGTTTTCCCGACCGCATCGCGTGGATGAAGGCATTGGCCGAAAAATATCCCCAGGCAGACTCGACCCGAGTGGGCGTGTACGGGACTTCCGCCGGCGGGCAAAACTCGCTGGGTGCATTGCTCTTCCACCCAGGCTTCTACGATGCGGCGGTTTCGGCATGCGGCTGCCACGACAACCGTGTCGATAAGCAATGGTGGAATGAGCAGTGGATGGGTTATCCGGTGGGCAAGCATTACGACGAGCAATCGAACGTAACGAATGCCGCGAAATTGCAGGGCGACCTGCTCCTGATCGTCGGCGAGGTGGACACCAACGTACCGCCCGAGAGCACCTACCGCGTGGCCGACGCATTGATCAAGGCGAACAAAGAATTCGAACTGCTGGTGGTACCAGGCATGGGCCACAGCGACGGCGGCCCCTACGGACGCCGCAAAAAGAGGGACTTTTTTGTACAAAAATTACTGGGTGTAAATCCTCCGAACAGAAACAAGGGATCTCAGTTTCCCGCGCCGCAGGCGATTGGAAAATAAGATCCCTTGCCCCGGACCTAAGTCCCGGGGAATAGATTAAAAAGATTGAAAATGTTGCATTGAGCAGATTTTGCTCGACAGGCATCGCTATGGCTACACTAACCCGGATCCAATGAAAAAAGCATTACTAGTTCTTTTCGCAGTCATCCTAATGTACGGCTGCGCTCAGAAGCAAAAACGGGCACAATTGCCCGCCACATCTACCGAAAGTACAGGCACCGACGCCCGACGCATCGAGCTCCTCTTCCTGGGCCACGACAGCAAGCACCATTACTCGGAAAAGTACTTCCCGATGCTCGCGCTGCCGTTGTTCCAGAAGGGCATCAACATGACCTACACGTCCGATCCGGATGCATTGAATGCCGAAAACCTGGCGCATTACGACGGCGTGGTGATTTATGCCAACCATAACACCATTACCCCGGCGCAGGAAAATGCCTTGAAAACGTTTGTAGAAGGCGGTAAAGCGCTCATTCCATTGCACGCGGCGTCTTTCTGTTTCCAGAATTCGGATTGGTATGTCAAAGCAGTGGGCGGACAGTTTTTATTGCACAAATACGGCACTTTCACGGCGCCGGTGGTGAAGGCAGATCATCCGGTGATGCAAAACTGGAAGACCTTCGAAACCTGGGACGAAACCTACGTGCATTCCAAACTCAACCCCGACATTACGGTGTTGCAGGAGCGCATGGAGGGCGATCACCACGAACCGTGGACGTGGGTGCGCACGCAGGGCAAAGGCCGCGTGTTTTACACCGCTTACGGCCACGACGAGCGCACCTGGAAGCAGCCCGCATTTCAGGAATTGGTGGCAAACGGCATTTTATGGGCAGTTAGCGACGAAGCGAAGGCGCGTTTGGCGAAATTCAATGTAACCAAACCTGCCTACACGGACGCCAACGTACCCAACTACGAAAAGCGTGACCCGGCACCGAAATTCCAACAGCCGTTATCCCCGGCCGAATCACAGAAACTGACGCAGGTACCGGTGGATTTTGAGCTGAAACTTTTTGCTTCCGAACCTGACATTACCAAGCCCATTGCTATGGCATGGGACGAGCGCGGACGCCTGTTTGTGGCCGAAACGCAGGATTACCCCAACGAAGTCCGCGACCAGGACGGCGTGGGCAAGGACCGCATTAAAATCTGCGAAGACACCGACGGCGATGGTAAAGCCGATAAATTCACGGTATTTGCCGATAATCTGAATATCCCGACCAGTATTGTATTTGCCAATGGCGGTATTATCGTGGCGCAGGCACCGCATTTCATCTTCCTGAAAGATACCAACGGCGACGACAAGGCCGATATCCGCGAAAATATCATTTCGGGTTGGGGTAAAAGCGATACGCATGCCGGGCCTTCTAATTTGAAATATGGATTGGACAATAAGATCTGGGGCGTGCTGGGTTACGCCGGTTTCCGGGGCATGAATTCCGGTAAGCAGCTGAATTTCAGTCAGGGCATTTACCGCTTTGATAACAACGGCAAGAACCTTGAATACATCGGGCGCACGTCGAACAACACCTGGGGCCTAGGCTTTTCCGAAGATTTTGAAGTGTTTATTTCAACGGCGAACGGGAATTACAGCGGGCATTTCGCGATGCCGCTCGAATACGTAAAGCGCTCGGTAGCAGATGGATCCGGCAACACGGTGTATAAGCTGGATTCGCATTACGAGATGAATTACCTCACGCCGGCGTTGCGCCAGGTGGATTTCCACGGCGGATTTACGGCGGCGGCAGGCCATAACCTGTACACGGCCCGCAACTTCCCCAAATCGTACTGGAACGCGACGGCGTTCGTATGCGAACCGACCGGCCGGTTGCTCTATCAGGCCATGCTGAAACCGAAAGGCGCGGGTTATAAAGAAAAAAACGGCTTCAACCTGCTCGCGAGCGCCGACGAATGGTTCTCGCCCGTACACGCGGAAGTGGGCCCGGACGGGGCCGTGTGGGTGGCGGATTGGTACAGTTTCATCATCCAGCATAACCCTACCCCACGCGGTTTTGAAAACGGGAAGGGCAATGCATACATCAATCCGCTCCGCGACAATCAGCACGGACGTATATATAGGGTCGTTTGGAAGAATGCAAAGCATGCCCCGTACCCCAGGTTGGACAAAAACGATGGCGGTAGCCTGGTGGCCGGTTTGAAAAACGACAATATGTTCTGGCGCACGACGGCCCAGCGGCTGATCGTCGAATCGAAGAATACTTCCGTTATTCCCGAACTCATCAAAATGGTGAACGACCAGTCGGTGGACGAAATCGGGTTGAACAGCCCGGCCGTACATGCATTATGGACGCTCGACGGCCTGGGCGCATTCACCGGCCCGAACGAGGAAGCTTACCATACGCTTGTGCGTGCCATGCGCCACCCTGCGGCAGGCGTACGCAAAACGGCCGTGAAACTACTCCCGCGCAACGACAAGGCCCTTTCCGCACTGAAATGGACCAACTCGCTGAATGATCCGGATTTGAAAGTTAGGCTCGCCACCATCCATGCGTTGACCGACCTGCCTGCTTCGGAGGAGATCGGGAGAATGCTTTACCTCGCCGGTCAGGATTCGCAGAATGCGGCCGACGAGTACCTGGCGCAGGCTATTTTTTCAGGGGTGATCAAACACGAAAACGGTTTCAAAGCGGCGGCGGCAAAGCTGAAAGACTCGACATTGACCGCCCGTATCGAGCGTGGGCTGATTGAAGAGACTTATATGCTCAACTTATGGTCGCCGCCTATTTACCCGCCTGTAATATCGCATAAAGAACTCAGGATCAAGGCCATTATCACCAAAGCACAGGAAGAACTATCGGGCGTGGTGGCATCGCAGGGCAACCGGCAGAATGGGTACAGCCTGTACATGCAGGACGGGAAACTGCACTGGCTGGTGCGGCAGAACGGCCAGTCGTTCGAGGTCACCTCCACGCGCAAGCTACCGGACGAGCGCTTTACGGCGTACGCCACGCTTCTGGAAGGCGGCAAAATGACGCTGGCCATCGAGGACGAAACGCCCGTGGCAGGCCAGGCGGCAGGGCTTTTTCACGAGCCATTCACACCGGACGATATCCGCTTGGGCCGCGATCTCCGCGAGGGTAATCAGGTAGGCGAATATGGGGACAACGCAAGATTACGCGGCTGGCTGGATATTAAAAGCACCTTACAGCTCAACCAGGTGGTACACCATACGGCAGATAAAAAAGTCTCGCGCACCCATACCGAAGCACCGGTTGAAATACTGAAAGGAAAAGGCACGCCGGCGACCGTGAAGCTGAAAGTGATCGAGCACGAAATGAAGTTCGACCAGAAGACATTCACGGTAAAGCCCGGCCAGAAAGTGACGATCCAGTTCACCAACCCTGATTTTATGCAGCATAACCTGCTCATTATCAAGACAGGATCACTGGAAAAAGTAGGCAATGCGGCCGACCTGCTCGCACGGGAGGCTAATGCGATCGCGATGAACTACGTGCCCAAAATGCCCGAAGTCCTGCACGCGACGGAACTCGTGAGCCCCGAAGGCAACGCCACGCTCGTGTTCATCGCACCTGACAAGCCCGGCGACTACCCGTTCCTGTGTACAGTGCCCGGCCATTGGCGGATCATGAACGGCATCATGAAAGTGCAATAATCACCCTCAAATAAGTTTCACCATCTAACTCCAGTCGTATGAAAAGACCATTATCCCGCCTGATCCGGGAACTGCAACGCATTTGCCTGCTCGCGGCGGCCGTTGCCTGTTTCCTGACCGAAAATGCCCTGGCGCTCGCCGCCGACCGACAGATCTCCGGCAAAGTGGTGTCCGCCGAGGACAAGAACCCGCTGCCGGGCGTGACCATCATCGTGAAGGGAAAAAGTACCGTTGGAACCGCCACTGACACCGAAGGAAAATTCAAACTGGATGTGCCCGAAGACGCAACGCTGATCCTGAGCTACATCGGCTACGTAAGCCAGGAAGTGGCCGTAGGCAACCTCAGCGAAGTGAATGTGGAGCTCGCACCCGACCAGAAACAATTGCAGGAGGTGGTGGTGATTGGTTACGGAACGCAAAAAAAAGGGGACATTACCAGTTCCGTGGCGAGTATCAAACGGGAGGACTTCATCCAGGGAACGGTGCGCGACGCGGCCCAGCTCGTGCAGGGTAAAGTGGCAGGCTTGCGCATTACCACGCCCAGCGGTTCTCCTACTTCCAACACGCAGATTAACCTGCGCGGGATCAACTCCATTAACGGCACTTCCAACCCGCTGATCCTGATCGACGGTATTCCCGGCGGACTGAACACCGTGGCGCCGGAAGATATCGAGTCGGTGGATGTGCTGAAAGACGGCTCTGCCGCGGCGATTTATGGTACGCGGGCTACCGGCGGGGTGATTTTGATTACCACGCGGAAAAACCGGGGCGCTTCGCGCTCGACGATCGAGTATTCGAACTATGTCAATATCCAGACGATCGCTCGTCGCCCCGAGCTGCTGACCGGCGATGACTACCGGCAGAAAATCGGCGAAGGCATTGCCTATACCGACTATGGCGGCAATACCGACTGGCTTTCTGAAATCATGCAAAAACCGGTGAGCCACAACCATAACCTCACGTTCTTCGGAGGCAACAGCACGACCAACCTGACGGGCTCGATCAACTACCGTAACTGGGAAGGGATCTTCCTGAGATCGGGGCAGAACCGCTTCACCGGTCGCGCGGACCTGAACCATTCCATGTTCAACAACAAACTGAAAACCAATCTTCAACTCATCAACCGCATTACCCGTTCGAATGGCGCGGTATCACCGGCCAACGACGACGCGGCGTATGGCTACGCTTACCGCCAGGCCATTATCCGCAACCCGACCGACCGGGTGAAGGACGACAACGGCAAATGGCAGGAGCGCGACGGCTATTTCTACGAAAATCCCGTTTCCCTGCTGAACGAGTCCAACTTCGAAAGCTCTTTCAAGGAAATGCGTATGGCCGGAAGCCTCGATTACGCGCCCATCGATGACCTGAACTTCAAGCTTTTGGTATCCAATGTACAAAACAGCAACCTCGAAGGCGGTTCCACTACATTTAACCACACCAGCACCCGCCTCGGCAATCAGAATGCGACCGCTTTCCGGAATACCTACGCCAACAACGAAAACCTGCTGGAACTGACCGGGAACTATTCGAAATCCATCGGCAAGCACCGCTTCTCGGTACTCGGCGGTTACAGCTGGCAGGACGCGACCTACGAAGCATTTGCCGCCAACAACTGGGATTTCCCGACCGACGCTTACGACTGGAACAACCTCGGCGCGGGCGGCGCATTGCAAAAAGGCCAGGCGGGGATGAGCAGTACTAAAAACAAATGGCAGCTGGCCGGCTTCTTCGGCCGGGTAACATATAGTCTGGATGAAAAATACCTGTTCATGGCCAGCGTGCGCCGCGAAGGCTCGTCGCGCTTCGGGGTCAACAACCGCTGGGGTACTTTCCCCGCGGCGTCCATCGGCTGGCGGATCAGCAAGGAACGTTTCATGGGCGGCCTGGGCGCGGCTTCGGACATCAAGCTCCGGGCCGGTATCGGTGTAACGGGTACCATCGCCAACAGCCCTTACATGTCGCAGATCAGCTATAATTTCGACCGCGGCCAGGGTGCTTTCATCGGTGGCAAATGGGTACCGGGCTTCGTACCGGCACGAAACTTCAACCCCGACCTGCGCTGGGAGAAAAAAGAGGAATACAATGCCGGTGTGGACTTCGGATTTATGAAAAACCGCATTAACGGCTCGATCGATTTTTACAGCCGCAAGGTGAAGGACTTGCTTTACGATTTTCCCGTGCCAGTCCCTCCTTATCTGACGAGCAGCATGTTCATCAATGCGGGGGTGATGCAGAATAAGGGCCTGGAAGTGTTGCTGAACATCGTACCGGTCCAAACGGGCGATTTCCAGTGGAATACCGGTTTTACCTATTCTACCAACAGCAACAAGCTCGTGAGCCTTTCGAACGACCAGTTTCAGGCCGCGAACGACTTCTTCGATGCGGGTTATACGGGCGAGCCGATCCAGGTAAGCACCCACCGCGTGAAGGTAGGCGAGCCGATCGGACGTTTCTTTGTGTGGAAAAGCGTGGGTGTGGACGACAAGGGCGCGTGGCTGATCGAAAACAAGGATGGCGAGGTGATACCGATTGCCGACGCGGCGCCGGAAGACCGCCAATATTATGGTAATGGTATTCCAAAACATAACCTGGGCTGGAACAACAATATCCGCTACAAGCAGTTCGATCTGGCAGTAAACATGCGCGGCTCATTCGGTTTCGACATTCTCAACTTCCAGGGCATGTTCTACGGCAACCCGCGCAACAAGGCTTATAACGTGCTCAAAACAGCCTACGACCCCGTGGACGGCAAAGTACTGAACACCGACCTCGTATATGTGTCGCACTACATCGAGAAAGGCGATTACTGGAAAATCGACAACGTTACACTTGGCTACACCCTGCCGACGAGCGCGATCAAGGGCATCAAGAATGCACGGATATTCGTGTCGGGCCTCAACCTGGCCACGATCACGGGCTACACGGGCATCGACCCGGAAGGTATGAGTTTCACCGGCTTTTCGCCCGGCAGCGACTACCGCGACAAATACCCGACCACCCGCACATTTACAGCCGGCCTGAGCGTCACATTCTGATCATTCAATTTTTTGGAACAATGAAAAACAAACATATCAAATACGCGCTCCTGGCAGCACTGCTCACCGGCGCGCCGCTCTACTCCTGCACGGACCTCGACGAAGAAGTGTATTCCGAAGTGCTCGGCAGCAGTTACCAGCCCACCGAAAAGGACCTCCCGGCGATCGTCGCGCCTGTGTACGCGTCCCTGCGTGCGCTCATGCTGGGCTGGCAAGGCTATTTCGATTTGCAGGAAGAGGCCGCCGACGCCATTATTACCCCTGTGCGCCCGAATGGCTGGGACGATGGCGGCACCTATCGCCGCATGCACCAGCACACGTGGACGGCATTGCAATGGCAGCCTGAAAACGCCTGGCGCCAGGCATTTGCCAGCATTACCACGGTGAACCGGGTGCTTTCGCAGATCGAGAGCGGCGATTTACCCATTACCAATGGCAAGGATGCGACCATCGCCGAACTTCGCGCCGTGCGGGCATTCGGCTACTATCTTTTGCTGGATAACCACGGCAATGTGCCGATCGTGACGGATTTCAAGGATGTAACGCTTCCCAAGCAGAGCACCCGCAAGCAGGTTTATGATTTTGTAATCAAGGAACTGACGGAATCGCTGCCTAACCTGAGCGAAAATGCGACCACTACTTACGGCCAGATGAACAAATGGGGTGCAAAAACGCTGCTCGCGAAGATTTATCTCAATGCG
Source organism: Dyadobacter beijingensis DSM 21582 (assembly GCF_000382205.1). Lineage (GTDB taxonomy): Bacteria > Bacteroidota > Bacteroidia > Cytophagales > Spirosomataceae > Dyadobacter > Dyadobacter beijingensis. The sequence goes on along the minus strand of NZ_KB907788.1, from coordinate 464,842 downwards.
CAGGTCTACACCGGCACGGCCGAATGGGCCAAGGCGATCCAGGAAGCGGATGATGTGATCAAAAGCGGAAAATACGTGCTCGACGCCAACTATTCGGACGTTTTTACCTGGACTAACTTCAATTCGAAAGAAATCATCTTCTCGATCCCTTACGACGAGATTTACGGCACAGGCAACCAGATCCACATGAAAACCCTCGACCCGCTGAGCCGCTCGGTATACCCGATGAACGCCGGTCCGTGGGGCGGAAACTGCGCCGTACCGCAATTTATCGACACCTACGACGCCGAGGACGGCCGCCTGGCCGACACCTGGATCATGGGCCCTCAGAAAAGCGCCGCGACGGGCGCGGTGGTGATTACCTACAACAAAGCAGTGCCGGGAATGGACAAAACGACCGTTCAGGACGGCTATCGCATTGGTAAATACAAAATTAAACCCAACGCCACCGGCAGTCTCGACAACGACTTCCCGTTCCTGCGGTACGCCGACGTGCTGATGATCAAGGCGGAAGCATTGCTGCGGACGGGTAAGGCGGCCGAAGCGGCCGAACTGGTTACCCAGGTGCGCCAGCGTGCATTCAAAGGCAACCCGGCGAAAGCAACCGTGACGGCGGCGGACCTGGCCAAAGGAAGTAAATACAACTACGGCTACCAGGCCACCGACGGGTCCATTACCGAACGCCAGGGTGGTGACGACATCCGGTTCGGCCGGTTCCTCGATGAGCTGGGCTGGGAATTTGCGGCCGAGGCCCACCGCCGCCAGGATTTGATCCGTTTTGGCGTGTATGAAACGAAGAAGTGGTTCAATCACCGTCCGCAGACGGGCCAGCGCGCGCTGTTCCCGATCCCGCAGAACGAAATCGACAAAAACCCGAATCTCGACCAGAACCCGGGTTACTAATACATTTATTAATTTGGGTTAGGTAGTTCCTATTTGCTCACCGGACGAAGTATATTTGTTTCGGTGGGCAAATTTTTTGTTGTATTCCAAAACCATTTTACTCCCATGTTTTCCAAATCAACATACTTAAAACGCAGACAAGTACTTCAATCCAAACTCGGCAGCGGCCTGGTCCTGCTGCTGGGTAACGAGGAAAGCGGCATGAACTACCGCGATAACGTATATTCATTCCGGCAGGACAGCACGTTCCTTTACTATTTCGGCATCGACCACCCCTCGCTGACGGCCGTAATCGACATGGATAACAACCGCGAGATCATCTTCGGTGACGAGCTCACGATAGACGACATCGTGTGGACCGGCCCGAAAGAACCGCTCGCCGAGAAAGCAGGTAAGGTAGGTGTAACCGAAGTTAAACCGGCCTCGGCCATTGCCGGATTGCTGAAAGACGCATTGTCACGGGGGCAAGCCATTCATTTCCTGCCACCCTACCGCGGCGAACATTACCTGAAATTGCAGGAATGGCTGCATGTCAGCCCTGCGGAAGCGGCGCAAAAGGCTTCTGTGAGCCTCATTAAGGCGGTCGTTTCGATGCGTTCCAACAAAACGGAAGAAGAAGTTGTAGAACTCGAAAAGGCTGTGAATACTTCCATCGACATGCATTTGGCATTCATGCGCGAGACGCGCGCCGGGATGACCGAGAAAGCAATCGCCGGAAAGTTGCAAAGCATTGCCATCGGCCAGGGCGGGGATATTTCCTACCCTATTATATTGACCGTCAATGGTGAAATCCTGCACACCCACGCCCGCGACCTCGCTATCCGCGACGGCCAGATGGCGCTTTGCGATGCCGGGGCCGAAACGGCCATGCATTACTGCGGCGACCTGACGCGCACGATCCCCGTCGGCAAAACCTTCACAACTTTGCAGCGGGAAATGTATGAAATAGTACTCCATGCACAGGAAACGGCCATTGCAGCCTGCAAGCCGGGTGTTTTGTTCAAAGACATCCACACGCTGGCCTGCACCCAACTTGTGGATGGGATGAAACAAATGGGCGTCGTGAAAGGCGATCCTGCCGAAGCGGTGGCACATGATGTACATACGCTGTTCTTCCAATGCGGCCTCGGCCATATGATGGGGCTGGACGTCCACGACATGGAAAACCTGGGTGAGCAATACGTCGGCTACACCGAAGACCTCCAAAAAGGCACGGCATTCGGCTGGAAATCCCTCCGCCTCGGCCGTGCCCTCGAACCCGGCTTCGTGGTAACGGTAGAGCCCGGCCTTTACCTCATCCCCACCCTCATCGACCGGTGGAAAGCCGAAAACAAACTCGCACAATTCATCGACTACAATCGCCTTGAATCCTTCCGGGATTTCACCGGCATCCGCATCGAGGACAACCTTTTAATCACTGAGTCCGGCAACCGGGTGCTCGGGAAGGAGCTGGTGAAAAGTGTCGCGGATGTGGAGGGGTTGAGGGGGTAAATTTTGTATATGTTTGCAGGCAAATACACATACTAAATTGCCTGTGAAATTCCCGCAATACGCTTTCAGCACCGAAGAGAACCGCGATGCTTTCAGATTTACGAGCGTTGGCCCGAAAGGCGAGATTAAAAAGATTGTCTTGTATTCCCGGACAGGGATCAACAATGTCTATAATCTCGCCTTCGGTGACTATAATGGACACAATGATGACTTGGACGACCTGTCAGTTAGCGATAACAGGGATACCCAAAAGATTCTGGCTACCATCGCTTCAACCTTTTTGGTTTTTATCGAAAATCATCCGAAAGCATGGGTCCTTGCAGAGGGGAGCACAAAAGCAAGAACGAGGTTATACAGGATTGGAATTTCCCAAAACCTAACAGATATTTCGAGTGAATTTGCTATCTTCGGATACATGGATCCTGGTGGCTGGCAGCCATTTAATAAAAATACGGACTACATGCGTTTCATGATCACAAGCAAGCAAAACTTACAACACTATGAAGACTAAAAAAGTAAGGCAAGTACCCTCATACACGATCGACGCAAGCCTGGATCGTTTTAGCGGGGAAAACCTCTTCCCGGAACAATTGAAAAGAGCCAATGAAGCTATTTCTAAATATGGTCTTCCCAAAGAATACTATCTGAGCCAGGGCATCACTCCCCCCGACTCCAACTCTTAAACACCTCCCGCTCCAAATCCCCCGGCGCGGCCTTTTTCTTAATTTCGAAAGTCCCGTAATGCTTCTCCGTCGTCACATCGATTTCCAGTCCGGCGTAGCCGAGGTATTTTTGGTAGTCCGGCTCGGCGGTGGTGTAGATGTAGCTGAATAGCTCGTCCAGCTTCGTGCCGGCGACGGTTTCAATGGTCGTGCGGAGTTCCGCTTCGGTGAAGCCGCGTTGTTTTTTCTTGTAAAAATCCTCGTAAAGTTGCCGCATCACGTCGTCGAGCGAGCGCTTATTTTGCGTTTCATGGCGAATGGCGAGATCGAAAAGCATGCCTACTACCGGGCCCTTCTGGTAGTAGGAAATCGTTTTGTTCACGGCGTCCCCCGTGCGGCCGAACGGGCCGTCGGACCAGGTTTCGGCGCTGGCTTCGGCGAGCGTTTGGAAGAGCCGGCCGGGCTTGGTTTCAACATTGGTGATCTGCTTTTTGAAAAAATCCAGAAACTCCTGCTCGCCCAACAGGAAGGCCTCGCGCATGATCAACGGTTCATAGTAAACAGTGAGCCCCTCGGAAACCCAAAGCATATTGGTTTTGCTGCCCTTGTCGTAGTCAAACGGCCCGAGCTCGATGGGGCGGATGCGTTTCACGTTGTAGTGGTGAAAATACTCATGGGTAATAAAGCCAAGCATGCCGTTCCAGCCGCGGGAATTGAGCTGGTCGCCGCTGAAACTGATGGTGGTCGAATTCAAATGCTCGATGCCACCCTGTCCGGGGCCGATCGCGATGAAAGTGTAATGCTTGTAAGGAATGTCGCCGATGAGCCCGGAAGCCTTTTCCACGATTTTCTGAATATCCGACATCAGTTTCACCCGATCGAAATTACCCAGCTTGTAGCCGATAAACCGGTGCGGAATGCCCTTTACTTGGAATGCTGGCAGTTCTTCGAGCTTGCCGACGAGCAGCGGGCTGTCGTAAAGCACATCGAAATCGGGCGAAACATAGGTAAACGGCTTCCCCGCCACCGAATCGAGACCGGTAGCCACACGGTCCCAGCCAGCGAACGGCTTGATCGTAATTTCCGAAGGCACATTGATCTTCCCCGCCTCATGCAGAAACACGCTCACAGGCGTAATGTAGCCGTGTTCCTCATCGAGATAGCTCGTCGCCACAAACTTGCGCGTCGTTTTCACATCATATTCTGCGTGCAAAGTCGTCACGCCTTTCGTAGCCACCGCCCAGCCGGTTTTCCCCGTTTTTTGCCAGCCCAGGTCATTGCCCTGCTGGTCTTTTACCACCAGATGATCAATATTTGAAGCATAGTTCATGAGCTGGTAATAACCTGGCTGCCAGTCGGGTAACTTAAACCATGTACTGTCTTTGCTGCTCACTTTCAAATCCATTGCAACATGAAAAGTATGGCTGGCCGGATCGGGCATGGTTACCGTGAAACGGGTTACGTCGGGTTTCTGGGCAACGGCACCGGCCGCCACGCATTGCATGGCAAGCAGGCCCAGCCAACGCTGTGCATTCGTCAAATTCATTTTCAACAGGAGTGTTTGATTACTTATTTAAACTGATAAAATTTCCATTGCGTCGTGAAATCGAGCCTCAACGGCTGGTTGGTCAGCGTCGCGCGTACCATCTCGATCGGCATGTTGTTTTCCTTCATCACCGCGTCGTGGTACTGTTTGAAAGTCATCTTACCGCTGTCTACCAGTTCCTTTTTAAGGCTGAACAGCTGCAATCCGCCGATCAGATAGGCAACCTGATATAAAGGACTATAATTTCCTTCAAATGAACGCCTTACCTCTCCTTCCGCATTGGCGCGCTCGTGACCTACCCGGTCCACGAGGAAATCAATGCATTCCTGAGGCGTCCATTTGCCGAGGTGGTAGTTGAGGGAAAAAATGATGCGTGCGCACCGGTGCATGCGCCAGAAAAGCATCCCGATGCGCTCCTCGGGCGTTTTGGCGAAACCTTTGTCGTACAACAGCAGCTCCCAGTACAATGCCCAGCCTTCGGTCCAGAACGGCGTGCGGAAATCGCCGCGGTAGGATTTGTAGCGGCTGTTCATATAATATTGCAAATGGTGCCCCGGTACCAGTTCGTGGTGCACGGTCGATCGCGAAAAGTACGGGTTATTGCCGCGCATGCTCATCAGCTTGTCCTCATGCGCCATCGTGTTGGTCGGGTAAGAAATGATAATGTCCCTGCCGCCGAGGAAAAACGGGTTCACCAGCTGTCGTTCGGGCGTCATCATCTGCATTCCCCAGGTTTCGTCGGCGATCTCCGGGTAGTCGATCAGGTTGTTTTTGAGAATAAATTCCTTGGCGTCATTGTAGAGTTTCAAAATCAGTTCGGGCTGGGCACCGGCCGGCACGTAGCTGTTTTTGACCTTTTGCTGCGCCTTTTTCCAGTCATTTCTAAAGCCCATTTCGGCCGATGCTTTCAGCAATTCCTTGTCGCACCACGCAAATTCCTTGTTAGCCAGCTCAATGAGTTCGTCGGGCGTGTAGCTGATCATCTCGGTGCCCAATTGCCTGATCAGTTCCTCCCGACCGATGGGTACGCCTTTGATGCCGCTCGCATCTTCTTTTTGTGTCGTGTTCAGTTTGCCTTTACTGCGGATCAGCTTTGCATAGGCCAGTAATGTGCTGTCGAGCGTTTTGTACGGCTTCGGCGCCCACCAGGTAAACATCGGGTCATAACCGTTATAAAACTCAAATGTACTTTTCAAACGTGCTTCCAGGCCATTCACCGCCTCCACCCCCATCCGCGAGAGCGGCATATCGATCGACTCGATTTTCCTGAACGATTCCTCCGCCTTCCTGACTTCTTTTTGCAAATCGTTCAATTTTCCGGCCACGAGCTGTCCATCCACCGTCGCCCCGCGGCGGCGACCTTTTTCCAGGTCATATATTCCGTTAGCGAACGGTATGTATTTTTCGATCTGTGTATACTCCTTTTCCTCCTGGCTCAATGTCAGCAAATGGTCGTCGATATTGCGTTTGAGCAGCAGGTAATCCACTTTTCCGTAAATGCTCATGGCCCCGAAATCCACCTTTCCGAGCTTCGTCAGGTAATCATTGTCTACTTCGCGCAGGCGCTTGCGCTGCTCAGGCGAGTTCAATACCGAACCGCCCCCTCCCTGCGGCCCGCGACCTGTCGGCATCGGACCGTAGAAGTACCTCAGCGCGCGAATGTCCTGCGCGTATTGCGTCACCAGTCCGGCTACCTCGCTGGTTTGTTCATATAGGTTAAATTTGGATTTGGAAGACTGCGCCGCCGCGCCGAAAGCCGCCAGCCAGCAAATAAGGAAAACCACCCAACGCGAGCGCGTTACGTACAAATGCGTCATAGGATTCAGGATATTAAGATTGGATTTTACCAAAATTAGCCCAAAAATCCTGTGATCACATACCACGTTTTAATCATTTATTGACCGATTTTATCATCATTGTCATCCGACACTACCTGCTATCGAACCGTCGATCCGGTCCACTCAGCTCCGAGGGTAATTAGTCCCGCCAACAAAGCAATCCCGGCTCCACAACAAAGTTGACATCCCGCCGATCAGCGAAATTTGTGTCGTTAAACGTCAACAATCCATTTTATGAGTAAGACAATTTTGATTACAGGCGCTTCTTCCGGCATCGGGAAAGCCGCCGCCCTGCATTTCGCCGCCCATGGCTGGAACGTAGTGGCCACTATGCGCAGCCCGGAAAAGGAGACTGACCTCGCCGGTCTTGAAAACATGCTGGTTACCCGACTGGATGTCCAATCGCCCGAAACCATCGACGCGTCCATCGCGGCCGGTATTGCGCGGTTCGGTGCCATCGACGCGGTCGTGAACAATGCCGGTTACGGTCAATATGGTGTTTTCGAGGCGATTACGCCGGAACAGGTGCAGACACAGTTTGATGTAAATGTATTCGGGGTGATGAATACCATCCGGGCCATTCTGCCGCATTTCCGCGAGCGCGGGGAAGGGATGATCATCAACATCAGCTCCGGGGCAGGCCGGTTCACGCTGCCGCTCATTTCGCTTTACAATGCCTCAAAATTCGCATTGGAAGGCTTTTCCGAAGCACTTTCCTTCGAACTGGCGGCGCTGAATATCACGGTAAAAATCGTCGAGCCCGGTGGCACCACGACTAATTTCATTAAAACCAGCGAAGAGCGTTTCTCCGCGAAACCGCTGCCCGAATACGACGCATTTCTTGGTGCAGCATTCAAAATGTTCGATAACCTGAAAGGCATGCAACTCGCCACCGCCGAGCAAGTGGCCGAAACGATTTATCAGGCGGCCACCGACGGCACGGACACGCTCCGCTATCTGATCGGCAACGAAGATTTCAAACGCCGCGTCGAAAACCGCCTTTCTCTGCCCGACCAAACGTATATCGAGTCGATCAAGGCAGCGTATCTGCCGTTTATGGGGGGGAAGGGGGGCTGACGGCCGACGGCCGACGACGGACCGCTGACGATGGACCGCTGACGATGGACCGCTGACGGCCGACGATGGACCGCTGACGGCCGACGACGGACGGCAGTCGGCGGTCGGCGGTCAGCAGTCGGCCGTCAGCAGTCGGCAGTCGCCCCCCGCCCCCCTTCCAAAACTCCCGGCAAACTCCTACCTTGCATTCATGGAAAAATCGCCCTATCCCTGCCATTACGAGCCTTCGATTTCGAATGAGCAGTTCATTCCCGACCACATTTTCATGTACCTCGAAACGGGGTTTATAGACATTTTTTACGGGAATAGCGTGTTCCGGATCAGGCCGGGGGATTTTTGCTTCATCACGCGCAACCACCTTGCGCGGTACCACAAGGGCACGCTCGACGGGAAGCCTTTTAAATCCGTTTCGGTATTTATCACCCAGGAATTTTTGCGCGCATTCAAAGACGAATATGGATACGATGTGCAAACGGCCGGGTCCAGCGAGCAGGAGGCCATTTTGCACCTCGATCCGCACCCGATGCTGGAAAGTTTTGTACAATCCATGAAACCCTACATGCAGCTCGATGGCCCGGATAGGAACCATTTCCTGTCGCTGAAAACCCGCGAACTTGCATTGCTTTTACTCAAAACGAACCCCGCAATACAGCCCATTCTCTTCGATTTCAGCGATCCGGGGAAGATCGATCTCGAAGATTTCATGAACCGCAATTTCAAGTTTAACGTCAGTCTGCAACGTTTCAGCTACCTCTCCGGCCGGAGCCTGACGGTTTTTAAGGAAGATTTCAAAAAGGTTTTTAACATGTCGCCAGGGAAATGGCTCATGGAAAAGCGGTTGACCGAAGCACGTTTCCAGATCGAAACGCTCGGACGGATGCCTTCGGAAGTATACCTGGAAGTTGGCTTTGAGGACTTGTCCCACTTCTCGTTTGCATTCAAGAAAATGTTCGGCTTCCCGCCTGCGCAGTTGCGCAAGGTGCGCGCCTGAGGTCATTCCTGCAAATCGAGCTCCTTCGTTTTACCCGCTTCCGACCGGTAGCGCGAAATAATGGCCTTCAACGTCTCGCCGGTACCCTTGATAACCAGCTTATTGAGGTTATACTGCGACATATTCATCGCCACCGCAATTTCCTGGATCGTCAGATGCTCGTTCCGGTGGACCATTTTCTTCACGTCGGCGAGTACACGCTCCGTTTCGGGGTTGTAGGGCAAAGCGGTTTCGGCGGACTGTCCGTCGGAGAAATTCCGTTTCACGAGGTTCACAAGCAACGCAGTCGAGTTGGCCACCAGCTCACGGCTGTTTTCCTGTAACTGGCTCAGTTCACTCTCGATCAGGCGGACAAGATGAGTTACCGCAAGGCGGTCGGTTTCGCTTCGGAGCTCCTTTTGTCGGAGGAAATCGGGTACCGAAAACAGGTCGCGCACGGCGCGGAACATGCCTGCGAAGCCATTGAATTGATCCGCCGCCCCGGCGATGCGGAACGGATCGAAGAAGATAGTAAGCAAATTGGTCCTGTAAAAGGACTTGAAATGGAAATGATGGCCGGGGGAAAGGAGAAAGATCGCCTGCTCGTCGTAGTGCCACGAATCGTCATCGCAGGATAGTACACCCTCCCCCTCCGTGACAAATGCAATACCAAACAAGCCTCCGTAGCGGGATGACTGTTCAAGCTCGCGGGCGTCGCAGCTCACGAGGTTCAGGGTCTGATCGATATTGAATTCTTTCATCACGTTGAAGAAGGGTTTAGGAATAGTCACCGGTTTCCGCGAATGCGTTGGGCCCTCGCGAAACAGGGTTTAGGTTTATGGTCATCTTACTGTCTGTTTCGGCAAAAACAGAGTCAGTAACCAAAGATGTTTACCATTGGTTAAATCAAAAAATGAAAGGTGCCTAATGCCGGATTTGCGGTGCCGAATGCCCGGTTTCGGTGGAAGAAGAAAATCGTTACTTACCCAGCCATTGTTTGAAATCCGCCATGCGGTCGCCGCTCACAAATACTTCCTGGCCTGCGGCGGGCGTGAGTTCGAGTTTCAAACGGCCGGCCGACACGGTATAAATAGACCGGATACTGTTCAATGCGATGATGAGCGAACGGTTGATGCGGAAAAACTCCTTGGGATCGAGCAGTTGGGCGAGCTTGTCGAGGCTGTAATCCATCGCCAGGTGCTGGCCGTCATACGTGCGGAGGAAAGTCGCTTTTTGTTCAATGGTAAAATACGCAATGTCGCTCGTGCGGATGCTGAACAGCTTCGGCCCCGCGCTGGCCAGGAACCGTTCCTTGTAACCTTCCTCACCACCCGACTGGTACATGGCCATCAATGCGGCGAAGTCCGGCGTGGGTGCTACGGCCGACTTTGCGTGCAATGCCGCAAACTTGTCGATCGCCGCCGAAAGCTCCGCCTTGTCGACGGGTTTGAGCAGATAATCCACGCTGTTGGCCTTGAATGCTTTGAGCGTATATTCACTGTATGCAGTGGTAAAAATGATGGGGATCGTCAGTTTCAGCTCCTCGATGATCTTGAATGCGAGATCGTCTTCGAGGTGAAGGTCCATAAAAATCAGGTCGGGGTGGCTGTTGGCGCCGTCCGTCAGCCACTGAATGCTTTCTTTCACGGACGACAGCTTCGCCATCACGTTGATCTTCGGGTCATATTTGCCGACGAGGCTTTCCAGGCGGCTGGCACTCAGCGACTCGTCTTCGATAATCAGGACATTCATGAAAGCAGGGGCACTTTTACGGTAAAACAGCCATTGGTCTTATCGACCATCACCGGCTTGTCAATCAGCAACTTGTAACGGTTAACGATATTTTGGAGCCCAAGCCGCGTGGAGGATTCGGGCAGCTCGCGCACCTGCAACGGGTTGCTGATAATAAGGTAATCGCCATCAACGCCGATGGTGATGAGCAGCGGGTTGCTGGCCGACATCCGGTTATGTTTCACCGCATTCTCCACGAGCAATTGCAGCGTTAGCGGCACGATCGAAAATTTCTCCTTTTCCTGGCATGAAATCCGGATATCCAGGTTCAGCTTGTTCTCGAACCGGATCATGAGCAGGAACATGTAGGTTTCCAGGAATTCCACTTCGGTAGCCAGTTTGATGGAATCGTACACCGATTTTTCCAGGATATAGCGGTAAGCCTTCGAAAGCTGGTTGATAAATTTCACCGACAGCTCCTGATTCGTCTCCACAAGCGTAGTCAGCACGCTGAAATTATTGAACAGAAAATGCGGGCTTACCTGGTTCTTCAATGCATTGAAATGCGCCGTCGCATTCTCCTTTTGGAGCCTTTCCTCGTTGATCACCACGCGTTGCAGGCGCTCGTACACGCGCTTGTTGGCTGCGAGGTAGTATTCGGCCATGAGGGCCATGACGGTAATGCTGGTATTGGCCCGCTGTTTCAGCACAGGCGAGTTATTGAGCACGATCGGCAGGACATCGAAGCTCTTTTTATCGAAGACAGCCTCCATCCAGTGCCATAAATAGCGGTACCAATGGTTGAAAACCATCGCCAGGCCGATCGCCACGATGAGCATCATGGCCTGGTTCACTACCCGGAACCGTTCGGGGAAATCCTCGCCCAGGAAGCGGGTCGTGAGGTACTGTACCCATTCGATGAGGTTGATCCAGAGCACAAAAAAAGCAATGCTGAACAGCACTTCCATTGTCCACAGCGGCAGCCGGTGCCAGAATGTAGGCATATCGATCTGCAACACGTTCATATAAATGCGAATCGGCACATAAATGACCGCGAGGCCCAGGCCCAGCTCCCATTTTTGACGGCTGGTAAGACGCGATGTTATCAGGGTTTGCATTGACTTTTCAAATTCGGCACACCAAAAGTAAACAAAGTCGCATTAAGTGTGATCTACTATTTTTCAGGCCGGGCGGTTGCTTCTGTTCGCCTGGTACAACAAAAGGCCCGATCGCGACGACCGGGCCTTTTGCCTGATTGACAATTACTTGTTACGCTTCGGCGTATTTCTTGAAGTTGTCGAGAATCGCCTGCCAGCCTGCCTGCTGAAAATCAACCGGATGGGTGTTTTCAGGGTCGAATGTCTCGGTCACTTTGGTACCGTCGCCTTCCTGCTCGAACAACACGCTTACCTTGCGGCCGTCGCCCAGGGTGTAGGCCAGGTAGCGGTTTTCCTCCACTTCCGTGTAGGTACCGCCAAACTCGAAGCTGAAACTGCCGTCTTTGGCCGCCATCGTGGTCTTGATCTCGCCGCCTACCCGCACATCGTTTTCAGAATGCGGTGCATGCCAGTCGTCGGACGCGAAGCACCATTGGGTGATGTGCTCCGGGGCATTCCATTTATTCCAGACTTCCGCTACGGGTGCATGGATGGTCGCTTGTACAGTTACAGGTTGTGTTGTCGTGTCCATTTCTTTGTTTTTTTGTTGATTGATTGATATTACAAAGTTGCCGGGTTTCCCCGAAACGGAGCGATGCCTGTTGCGACAAAAAGCGGGTGCATTTGCGGCACCCGCTTGAAAACTGCCATTACTTTACCGCCAGGGCCTTTTTTACGGCCGGAGCCACATGCGTGCCCAGCAGCTCAATAGATTTCATCAGGTCCTTGTGCGCAGGCGCGCCCACGTCCGTATGCATGAGAAAGCGCGTAAGCCCGAACATCTCCTGATGGTACAGGATCTTATCTATCACCGCATTAGGCTCGCCGATGAACAGCGCGCCCTCACGGCCTTGTCCGCCCTCGAACTGCGCACGGGTATAAGGCGCCCATCCGCGGCTGCGTCCCACACGGTCCATTTGCGACGCGTAGGATGGAAAGTACAGGTCGCTCAATGCCCGCCCGTCCGCACCTACCAGCCCGTGCGAGTGGGTCGCCAGCTGCATTTTGGCCGGGTCGTGGCCTGCTTCGAGGTATTCTGCTTTATACAATTCAAAAAACGGTTTGAACTGAGCGGGCATCCCGCCGATGATCGCGATCACTAATGGCAAGCCCAGCCTGGCCGCGCGAACGACGGATTGCGGCGTACCGCCCACTGCCACCCAGATACCCAGGTGATCGTTCACGGCACGGGGCAAAACCTCCTGCCTGTCGAGCGTCGCCCGGAACTTGCCTTTCCAGGTAATCACGTCGTTTTCATTGATTTCCTTCAACAATTGCAGTTTTTCGGAAAACAAACCATCGTAATCCTTCAAATCATACCCGAACAGCGGGAACGACTCGATGAAGCTGCCCCGGCCGACTGTGATCTCCGTCCGGCCGCCGGATATCAGGTCGACAGTGGCGAAATTCTGGTAGATCCGGACCGGGTCGGCGGAGCTCAATACCGTCACCGAACTCGTCAGCTTGATGTTTTTGGTGACGGAAGCCGCCGCGGCGAGGATGATTTCAGGCGCCGACACGGCGAAATCCGGCCGGTGGTGCTCACCGATACCGAACACGTCCAGCCCGACCTCGTCGGCCAGTTTGATTTCCTCCAACATGTCCTGCAAGCGCTCCTGAGGAGACTGAAAAGAACGGGTGGCATTGTCGAATGCCAAATCCCCGAACATACTGATTCCTATTTCCATGATGTTTGTTAAGTGCTGATTGCAGTTAATTAACCAGCGACATCCGGTATAGATTCCTGGAAATGGCTCCTGCGGCAGTATAGAAAAGTATAGCGCTGTTTTGACCGCCAACGGCCGTCAGCGGTCGGCCGTCAACGCCCTACTCGCTCCGCAAACTCTTCACCGGGTTCATCAGCGCCGCCCGTACCGACTGGAAACTGATCGTAAAAACGGCGATCAGGACGGCGATGATACCGGCCAGGGCGAACATCCACCACTCGATATCGATCTGGTAAGCAAAGCCTTGCAGCCATTGCTTCATCACATACCACGCTACCGGCGATGCGAGTACGATGGCCATGACGACCAGTTTGAGAAAGTCCTTCGAAAGCAGCGCCACAATGCCCGCTACCGACGCCCCCAGCACTTTACGCACGCCGATTTCCTTCGTGCGCTGCTCGGCCGTGAATGTAGCCAGCCCGAACAGGCCGAGGCAGGAAATGAATACCGCCAGAAAAGCGAAGTAGCCCGCCAGCTTGCCCACAATCTGCTCGCTCTGGTACTGCCGCGCATATTCCTGGTCGGTAAATGCGTAGGTGAACGGCACATCGGGGTTCAGTTTCTGGACGATTTGCTGCAACGCCGCCAACGTCTCGGGCGTTTTGCCCGCCCCGATGCGGATCATCACGACGCCCTGCGGCTCCCGCGCGCCCAGGTAGGCAATCATCGGGCGAATGGCCGTGTGCAGCGACTGGAAATGAAAGTCCTTCAAAATACCGACGATCGTGCCCTTGGATTTACCCCAGTTGATCTGCCGACCGATCGGGTCTTTGTAGCCCATCATTTTCAATGCGGTTTCATTAATAAGGAAACCGGTGGAGTCGGTCGGGAAAGATTTCGAGAAATCGCGGCCTTCTACCACTTTCAGGCCCATTGTTTTGGCAAAATCATACCCTACCCCTACTGGCGTAAACCGCACCTGCCCATTCGGATCGCCGCCGGGCCAGGTAATGCCGTCGGCACCATTGCCGTTGGAGGCCGGTGTGGCCGTCATATGCGACACCTGCTGCACGCCCGGTACCTGCGCGAGTTCTTCTTTAAGCACATTGTACTTAGCGGACAATTCGCCTTCGATGGGGAAGTAAATGAGATTTTCACGGTCGAAACCGAGGTTTTTGTTTTGGACAAAACCTACCTGCCTGTAAATGATGATCATACCTACGATCAGGATCACCGACAGCCCGAACTGGAATACCACCAACCCCTGCCGCACCCATACCGAGCTGGAATCGAATTTCAATGTGCCTTTGAGAATGCGCACCGGGCTGAGCGACGACAGGAACAGGGCCGGATAGCTCCCGGCCAGCAGGCCGGTCATCGCCAGTAACCCGGCGATAACACCCCAGAACACCGGCTCCGACAGCGGCAGCAGCATTTGCTTGCCTGTGAGATGATTGAACGCGGGCAGCAGCAGTGCCACGAGCGTCACCGCCAGTACCGCCGAAAGTGCGGCAATGAGCATGGCCTCGCCCATAAATTGCCCTGCCAGCATTGAGCGCATCGCGCCCACTACCTTCCGCACGCCCACTTCTTTCGCGCGCCGCGACGAACGGGCCGTAGCGAGGTTCATGAAATTAATGCATGCAATAAGCAGGATAAACACGGCCACAAAACTGAAAAGCTGCACATATTCAATACGGCCGCCGGCCATATGCGCGTCCTTGATATTGCTGTGCAGGTAATACTCGTGAAAAGGCTGCATGGCCAGCTGCGTTTTGAACGGCTTGCCCTCATCCCGGTTGGTTTTATCGAGCAAGCGGCGCATTTTAGCTTCCACTTTGGCCGGATCGGCATCTTTGCGAAGTTTGAAGAATGTCAGCGGATCGGTATTGCCCCAGTGCGTGGCCCAGCTGTTGTCGTCCACGTAAGCATCCCAGGTCATCAGGCAGTCGAATTTGAGCGTACTATTAGCGCCGATGTTTTCAAAGACGGCGCTGACGGTCATTTCTTTGCGGTTATCGTACCGGATCGCCTTGCCGATGGCCGCCTCCGGGCTGCCGAAAAATGCCTCGGCCATACGCCTGGAAATGGCAATGCTGCCGCGGTCGCGCAGTGCGGCGGCGGGCGTGCCTTGCAGCAGCTTGTAGCTGAACATTTTGAAAAAATCGCTGCTCGCGAAGTTCGTTTCCTGCTTGTGCTTTTTGGTACCCACGGAGAAAGTCTGCGGCGAGGTCCAGGAAAACGGCGTCGTCATTTCGATTTCGGGCACCGATTTTTTCAGTTCCTCGGCCAGCGGCCCCGGCGTCCAGATCACGCCCTGCACCTTTCCGCTGAAATATTCGCGCATATAAATGCGGTACAATTGGTCTTTATTCGCATGGAACGCATCCACCGCCAGCTCGTCGCGGATCCATAGCATGATCATCAGGCTGCACGCCATGCCCATCGCGAGCCCCAGGACATTGATAGCCGAAAATGTCTTATTCTTGAAAAGACTGCGGAACGCGATCTTGAAGTAGTTGCGGATCATGGGTCAGGCGATTGGGTTCTCAAAAAAATGGCCGCCCCTCTTTGCGTGAGGGGCGAAATGTTCTTTTCATGGCTAACAGCAATCTTGCGTTACCAATGGTTAAATAATGCTGTGCCAAAATCAAAAAACAGCCTTGTAGCGCATTAAATGCACTTTCCAGAAAACCCTAACCCACTCCCTTTGTCCGATTCCGAACATTCTGCTTTTTAAACCGGACAAAGAAGCCCGTCTGATGTTCCCATATGCTATCATCGTTATCCCATCCTGAGCACGAATACCTGTCCTACATCCTCCCTTTCTTCCTGATTTCTATTCATAACTCCTCAACGCCCCCGAATCCCCCTGCTGTTTCAATATCTTTTTCAAGCCTTCCACATTCATCGTCAACCCCACCTCGGCGTCGGGGGCAGTTTCTTCGTTGATGATGCCGATCGGACCGCGGTAGGCGCTTTCGCGGATGATGCGGATCATGTCTGCTTCGGCATCACCCTCCCCGATCGGCACCACTTTTACGGGGTTGCCTTTTTGAAGGCCCATCAGGTTGACGGCCATTAAATGCGGCAGGATTTTCGGGAAAAATTTCGGGAAACGTTCGATGTCGTCTTCCGCATGGTGGAGGTTGTAAACGATCCCGATATTCGGCCGTTTGAGATAACCCATTACTTCCAGCTGGTTTTCGGGCACACCATACCAGCCTCCGTGATTGTAAAGGCCTACGGTACAGCCTATTTCCGCGGCCTTGTCGGCGATGTAGGCTACCGGTTTCGCTACGGCTTCGACCTTCTGCTGCTGGGTCATCTTGTCCATGTCTTTGATCCCACCGATCATGCACCAGATTTCGGTTTTCACGCCGTGTCTTTTCAGCAAATCCAGGATAATGGGCAGGTTCTTGTCATTTTCCGGGTTCGGGCCGGAATACAGCCAGAATGCCTGCAATTTAATATGGTGTTTTTTCAAAGCTTCCAGCTCCGCATCGAATTCGGGAATATGTTTCTCGCGCCAGTCGTAGGCGAGCATGGTGAATCCGAGCTTGTTCAGCATCTCGGCCCGCTGTTCCGGGTTGCGCTCTTTGGAATCAAACGGCACAATGCACCACGCAATAAGGTTTTCGCGGGCGTAAATGCTGCCTTTCTGGCCCAAAGCCGGCAACGTAGCAAGCAGAAAGCCCGCCAGAAGTAGTTTTTGGATCACGTTGGTTAGTTTTTGAATGATTGAATGGTTAAACCGCCGGCTCTGCCACGCCTACGAATATCACCACACCGTCGCCGCCCGGATTGTCTTTGATATCCACGTACACCGATGGTTTCCAGTTATTCATCGCCCACACGTTGCCGGCAGCGTCGACATTCGTTGACGTCAGGCGCATGATGGGTTCATAGCAAGGCTTGAAAGTTCTGCCCAACGGGCCTTCCTGGCTGCCGTAGAGCGGCTGACCGTTCGCAAGCGTGACGCCCGAGCCGCCCGTGGGGACCGTCATCAGGTGCGAGGTACTTTCGTCCTCGTTGTAGATCACCGTCACCCCGAACGGCCCATGCATATCGAAGCTGTCGATGGCGCTGTTCCGGCCTTTTTCCTGGGCGAAATTGGCTACATAAAGCACGCCCGCCTTGTCCATCCGCACACCCCAGGCGGCATTCACGTTTTTGGTAAATACTTTTAATACATTTTGTAAGGATGAATCCAGCTTCACAACGCGACTGCTGGTAACCCCGCCTACGAAAATCTCATTCTGCGCATTCACCGTCACCTGCCTGAACTGTTCGTAACCCACCGAAGCCGGGTTGCGCGGGTTCACATAGTCGCTCACCCAATGCGCCACGTAAACGAGCTGGTCGTTCTCGATGCGGAACTTGTATACCGACGATTGAAGGCCATAATCGGCATTACCGATATTGGAAACGATGCCGTTGCCCTCGCTGTCGATCACAACATCGAATGTCGCGTGGTAGGGGCTTGGCTGGTCGAGGAAGTTGTCGAAAGAAATCATCCGGTTGGGATCGCCGCCGAGGTAGACGACCAATGCGCTGTTCTGGTTTGGAAAAGTGTAAACCGGGTCCGGCGCGGGCGCCATCGGCTTTTGCGAACCGATCGAGGCCATCCACAAGTTGCCGTCCTTGTCGTACGTCATGCCCTGTACGCGGCACAGGCCGTTGGTATGGCCGTTTGGCGGGCATTGCACCTTGCCATCGTAGGAAAAAACGGAAATGCTGCCGGTTTCCGGGTTAAAATCCACCGGCCCCCAGCCATAGTTGCCGATCGCGATCGTCTCGCGTTTGGGATCGATGGCCGCGCCAAACCCGGAACCGAGAATTCCGCCGCCGAACAACGGCGACAGTTCATTCGGCGAGCCGTCCGGGTTGAGGATCATCGCATGTGTCCCTGAAAAGGCCGTTCCCGCCCGGAAGTTATTGGTAATCCACGCCTTATCCTCCTTATCGAAGACAACGAAAGCCGTGCCGCTGATGAGAAAGTTCCGCGAGCCGGAATCGTTGCGTTTAATGGTCAGCGTCCATTGATCGGGGACCGGCGTTTTGTGCGGCGGCAGGTCGAGCGTGGGCAATGACGGTTCGAAAACCTGCGTTTGCCCGCTGATCAATGCATAGATCTGCTGAACATTCGTAAATGGGTTGTATACCAAATGCATCAGCGCCCCCAGAAACGATCTCGCCGGGCTGTCCGGCGACGCCAGCGACACAAACTGCTGGTACACCGACGCCTCGGTAAGGCTGTAATACAATAAATTGGAAAGAAAATTAAAAAGCGGAAAGCTGTTCGTTTCCAACCCGTTAGGTGACGAAGAAATTACTTTCGAAATGGTACCGTCCGTGCCTGTAAAGTTATTTTTCATAGCAAAGGCAATGCCGATACGCCGGGTTTCTCCCTGGATCGCCGGATAACCGTCGTCGCCCACCCGCAGGAAACGTGCGAATGCATACGCACAGGCGATCGTGGATTGCGCACCCACGGAAACCGTGCCGGCCGAGGCATCGAAAACGGCCAGGAGCGTCACATTACGGTTGCCCGTATCCGCAGAACCGCCATTCAGGCTGTACGAATCGATACGCAGCACCATGTAATAGTAGCCGGAATCAGTTTCCGGAATGTCAAGGTCGAAGCCGGAAGACGATACTTCCATTTCCGCCAGCAGTACAGGCGCATCCGTTGAAACACCGAACACTTTCGCAAGCGCACGGCTTACCTGCGTGCCGTTTCCCGGGTCGGCCAGGAAATGCACGGTTTTAGATTTTGTCGACATAAATGATGAACAGGTGGTGTTGAGAAATGTTTACTTTAATGACCAAACGGTTACCTGGCCATAAAAGGGTCGCTCACACTCTCCCTACCCGTCTCCACCCGGCCTGCAAACCGCCGGACAACCCCCGTCGAATCGCTTCGCACGTTGAAATCGTACCATTGATGGCTTCTCGACGCTGGAATCACCGTTTTTACCGTTCCCTCAATAGATACAATTACTTCTATATCCTGCTGGTTGTAGGCATTGTCGGTTACACGGATCGTCGCCGCTTTTTTCCCGCGGTTAATGGTTAGCAGCTCCACGTCGCCCGTCGGCTTACCGTTTTTACCCAGCAAATACCCGCACCGGACGCTCACCGCCGGCTCCTGGGCGTGGCCGCCAAACTCCCGGAAATAGCCGTTTGGGCCATACACACGCAAGTGGTATTGCCCGCCTTCGAATGCATCGAGCCTGAACGTTTCCGTCAGCGTGTCGCCCGCCTTCACGGCATAGTTCCAAACCCGCAGCACCTCGCCCTCATAAGGGTTCATGGCATAGATAATGAATGGCGCACCGGCCGATTTGGCGCCGAATGCCTTCTTACCCGCATGCAGCCTGATTTCGAATGTCGCCTGATCGGCCGAAAGCGCGCCGTCGGCGTACAATTCATACGGGAGCGCGCACGAGGGCCGCGTACCAGGTTCCTGTTTGGGTAAATGGGAGGATGTGGCAGCGCCGGCATTCACCTCTCCTATTTCACTGGCTGTCAATGCCTTGAAATTCGCTGGCACATCCTTAAACTGGGCTTTGTAAATGGTCGAGACCACTTCGTCGCGGTTTACCGGCGTCGGCTTTTTGTATGCCGAGGCGTCGTAGGGCTGAAATACCGAGCTGATGTTACCGCAGATCGTCCGGCGCCATTCGGTAATGTTCGTCTCGCGGACCTGCTT
This sequence comes from Dyadobacter beijingensis DSM 21582, assembly GCF_000382205.1. Taxonomy (GTDB): domain Bacteria; phylum Bacteroidota; class Bacteroidia; order Cytophagales; family Spirosomataceae; genus Dyadobacter; species Dyadobacter beijingensis. The sequence continues at coordinate 445,085 of NZ_KB907788.1, read as the reverse complement.
TTTGGATTTATGACTGCAAAATTCTTCGAGAAACCGGATAATGGACGTGTGGTCGAACACCTGCGAGCACACCTTCCCGCCACGCGACCACGGCGATGCCACCACGAGCGGCGTGCGGAATCCCAGCCCGATCGCCCCGGCCCTGGCGTTGGCCTTCGGCACCTGGCTTTCGTCCTGTTCCAGGGTGACGTATTCGGCTTTGATATCGATGCCTTCGGAAACTTTTCCGGAGTTTGGTTTGAATGGGTCAGGGATCGAAAACGGCGGGATATGGTCGTAATAGCCATCATTCTCATCGTAGCAGAGGATGAAAATCGTTTTCTTCCACACCTCCGGGTTTTTGGTCAGAATATCCAGCGTCTCGGAAATGTACCAGGCGCCATACCACGGGGCCGACGGGTGATCGGAGAAATTTTGCGGTGCCGCCAGGTAGGATACCGCCGGCAGTTTGCCCTCGTTCACATCCTTGCGGAACTGGTAAAAGATGTCGCTTTTCGGCACGTCTATTTTCTTCGCTGAATCGCCGTCCTTATAATACATCGACGACAATTGCAGGTAATCCGGATCGTTGCGGTTGGTTACGAATGCATTGCGGTGCAACTCCTGCTCAAAAACCGACAGCTTTTTGAAATTCTCCTCGCTATGCTCCGCCAGGTCCGTTTCCAGTCTTTCGAGCAATGCGTGGCGCTGGTCCCAGGATTTGGTCAGTTTATCCTTTTCGGCCCCGGTCGCCGCGTCGAGCTTTTCCTTCAATGCGGGCAGGTCCTTTTTGATATTTTCGACTTCCAGCTGGGCATAATGGATAAAATCCGGCGAGAACTTCACGCGGTACTGCGCATAACGTTCCAGCGGATTGCAACCGAAATTGCTGAGCCACGAGCCCTTGCCGGGATGGAACTGCATGACGGCGCCTACCTCGTTCTGGTAAAACTTCCAGCTGATACCGGCCTCCTGCATACGCTCGGGGAAGGTTTTCCATTTCACGGGCTTGTTGATGGAGAAATAGCTGTTCCGCAGCACCGCCAGCGAGTTGATATCCGGCTTCTCGCGGATCGTCCCCGACCACAAATAATAGCGGTTCGGGTGCGTAGGTGTCATCGACGAGCAGAAATTCTGGTCGCAGATCGTGAATGCGTCGGCCAATGCGTAGTAAAAGGGAATGTCCTCCCGGTCGTAATAGCCGAGCGTGAGCGGCATTTCCGCATACTCCTTGTGCCCCGAGCGCTTGGAAGTAAGCCATTTATCGTATTTCCCGCCATTGTAGGCATCCACCTGCGACTCGCGCGAATGCGGCAGGTCGTGCATCCAGGTGGCTTTGGTATTTTTAATATCGAGCCGGAACGGCGCGTAGGTATCTCCTTTGAGATCGGTTTGCAGCCAAACCTTGTTTTTATTGGGCAAATCGATGGCCCGCGGGTCATTGAAGCCGCGTACGCCCTGCAACTTGCCGTAGCTGTGGTCGAACGACCGGTTTTCCTGCATGAGGATGACGACGTGTTCCGCATCCAGATAAGTGGAACCGGCCGCAGGCTGTATCGCCATCGCCCGCTGCACCGACTCGGGGAACAAGCCCGCAAAGCCAGCCCCGCCAGCCAGCATCGTCGCCTTTTTAATAAATTCTCGCCTTGAATCCATGGGTTTAGTATCGGGTGGTTGGAATAGTTACAAGTATTTTGAGGGGCAAAAATACTGGTACAGGGGGCGGTGGGTAGTTATGGGAGTGTTAAGAAATGGGGAGAAAAAATGAGGGAAGGAATTTCACAAACCCAGGGAAAATGTTACTTTTGTGTACTACTCAAATGTTCCTTCGCTCGTTCGCAGCCCGCCGTCCTGGCAGGTTCTTCAACAATCAATTATCCGATTATGAACGCATTGGAAGAAAAAATCGAAGGAACCATTCACCTGTTGCTCTATATCCTGAAAAAACTGGGAGGCCGGTCGGATGTACACAAACTATTTAAAATCCTGTATTTCGCTGAGCAAAAGCATCTGGTCAAATACGGTGCCACCATTTCGCAGGACCAATATCATGCGATGAAAAACGGGCCGGTACCGTCATTGGCTTATGATATTTACAAAAGCGTTAAGGAAGGGGGCGCTTCCTATGCCCGCTACTTCACCGCTGTCGATCGCTTTTCGATCGAAGGCATTTCCGAACCGGATATGGATTATCTATCGGAATCTGAATTGAAATGCATCGACGAATCGGTGCTGGAAAATAAGAACCTGACCTTCAATGCACTGACCGACAAATCGCACGATGAAGCATGGACATCGACGGCCCGCGATAAGGAAATGGATGTCATCGCCATTGCCAAGGCCGGCGGAGCCGACAGCCACATGATCCAGTACATCGAAGACAACCAGCTCATCCAGGTTGCCAGGTTTGAGTGATATCCCACCCACGCTATCATTCAAATGTCCACACTTATCGGGACTGTCATCCGCATGATGGTCAGAGATACTATACCGCCCAAAATCAAGCGTTTCATTATCGTCGGTGCCTCCGCAGATACGCTGACGCTGGCGTCCGTTTACATCAATACCGAACTTAATATCAAGGTCAACTACAACCTGGACCTCCGCTGCCAGCACATCGAATTCGACGTGGCCGGTCGCGATTACCTCGACCATACCTCATTCGTCGACTGCTCCAAGCTGAAAATCATCGAACGCGAAGAGCTTTGCGAGATCATACGCAACCGGCCCGCCGTAGTCATTGGCCATTTGAGCGTTTCGGATTTAGAGCTGGTCAGGCGACAGATTGTTCACTCACCTACTATAAAAGGCAAAATCAAGAAGCGGTACGGGTTTTATTGAAGGTGTTTAGCATGGATTAAATTGCCAAAACATCATCAACGAAAAAGAGGGTGCCCCGAAACAGGGCACCCTCTCGCACGTCAGCTACTCTAAACAATGGCTGTTATGCTTGTTTGGCCAGCTGGATGTTGGCCAGGATTTTGATGTTCTCGCCCAGGGCCAGGCCGCCGGTCTCGGTCAGGGAGTTGAATGTCACCCCGAACTCTTTGCGGTCGATCGTACCGCTTACTTCAAAACCGACCTTGGTGTTGCCCCACGGATCGCGCTCGGTGCCGCCGTATTCGGCCGCAAGCTCCACTTCTTTCGTTACGCCCTTGATCGTCAGGTCGCCGATGAGCTTGTACACATCACCCTTGTCCTTTTGAAGGGATGTAGATACGAAGCTGAACTCGGGATATTTCTCCGCCTCGAAGAAATCGGCATTGCGCAAATGCTCGTCACGGCCGGGCTGGCCGGTATCCACGCTATTGACGTCGATGCTGAAATTGACGTCGGCATTCTCGAAACTGTCCCCTTCGGTTTGCGCGGAGCCGCTGAAAGTGCGGAAGAAACCGGTTACCGTCGAGATCACGAGATGCTTTACTTTAAACTGTACTTCTGAATGTGCAACGTCCACATTCCACGTTGTCCTGGACATGATTTCAAGTGTTTGGATGGTATGAATACTTCAAACCTGGCTCTGGCGGGATGCCACCGGAGCCGGGCGGCAATACAAAATTACCGCGATCCAACACCCGAGATCGACTGCTTACCCGAAGGTTACCACTATACATGGGTATACCGCACGCCGCACGCCTACCCGAATTCCGTCAGCGGCCCCGACGTAAGCAAGCTCGCGCCGGGCGTATACTTCGTGAAATTTTGCAGCGTCAACTCAATGCCGCTTCATATCATTTTGCAGCACAACAAACGGCAAATACACATTCCAGTCCGGCTGCACCGCGTCCTGGTTGAGGAAACCTTTGGAATAGTTGCCCAGCACAATGTCGGGGTCGCCGTCGTTGTCCCAGTCGCCTGCGTCCATGCATATCCAGCGGCCCGATGATGCAACAGGCGGAGAAAACGGCTGAAATTGCGGCTTAGCGTTACCTTGGGGCGTGTCGTTGCGGAAATAGAGAAATTTTTCGGCGGGGTTATGTTTCAGGTCGGCGAAGAATGCCAGCGACGCAATGTCAAGGTCGCCGTCACCGTCAAAATCGGAGGCCACGGCCCTGGTCGCGCCGTTCACGGGGTAAAACCAGCTTTGTTCCAGCTGGAAGTCTCCTTTGTTCAGGAATAAATAAACGCCGTGGTAAGGTTTCAGAATGCGGGAGTAATCACTGTTGTCGCCGGCGGTGTAAAGCACATCGGGCCGGCCGTCGTGATTGAAATCGGCGACCTGAAAGCTGGACGAGCCGTAAACGGGCGGAAAGCGCAACAGATTTTTTTCGGTAAAACCACCCTTTTGATCATTGGTAAAAAGCCAGATCCCCTCATCGGCATGGGCGAAGAGCGCGATCAGGTCCGTCCAGCCGTCGCCATTGAAATCGCCCGTGAACGATTGCGTGGCACCTGCTATTTCGCGAACGGGCACTTTGTCAAAACCACCGTCTTCTTTTTGCCTAAATACATACAATCCACCCTGGTTATGCCCGAATGCGGAAACGGCGTAATCCATCCTCCCGTCCCGGTTAAAGTCCCCCACCGCGGTGTGCAGCGGCCTGCGTAAGCCGGTAATGAAAGGCTTCGGTTCAAATTGCCCGTTGGCCCCGCGCCGGTACATTTCGCCGCTCGCCACGTCGTAAGCCCGCATTTCGCCCACGGCCGTTACCACCGGCATTTCGCCGAAAAGCATGTACGTGGCCGGGGAAGCGAGCGGGGCCCGCATTTGCTTCCCAAAATGCTCGTCCCAGCGCATTAAAGCCGGCATTTCGGAGCTGCTCGTAAAAATGCCCTTCGCCCCCGGATCGAATGCGACCATCGTCGTGGTGGCGAGGTGTGTGGTGTCGGCGGCGGGCTTTTTCAATGTAAAACCTGCCCATTCCCCACGCACGGGCACAGTCGCGTGAGCGGCCGGCAGCTGCGCGGGCGCGAGGGAATCGTAGTAGGCAACAATCTGCGTCCATTCGGCAATGGGCATTGCGGCCCGTTCGCCGGCGAAGTACTGGCTCTTCTGCCATACCTCTATCCCGAAATACGGTGCCATGGCAGGCAACACCTGCTTTTTCCAGGTTTCCTTATCGAGCAATGCTGGATCGGGCGGTAAATGACAGGTGCTGCAACGCTTCCGGGCGGCGTCCCGGCCTGCCGCGAGCTCGCCGGAGAGGCTGTCGTCAGCCGATTGCCCGCTCCGCCCGCAAGATTGCCCGGTAATCGTGATGAAAATAGCCGTTACGACTAAATGCCAGAACTGTTTCGCCAGCTTCATATTTCCTGTTTATGCCTCTATAATAAACAAAAAGGGGCAGTTAAAAACCGCCCCCATTGCTTTGGTATTAGCTTGTTATTGGTAACCGGGATTCTGTTTCAATGAAGATGCGCCGTTTTTTGTACTGAGGTCGATCTGGCGTTGCGGGATCGGGTAGTACTCGTTTACATTCTTCACAAATTTACCCCCTCTCACGTCCGGCGTGATCTTGCTTTCGAACGCGATGTAGGCATTGAGCGTCTGCTCGGCAATGCCCCAGCGCGACAGGTCGAAGAAACGGTGGCCTTCCATAGCGAGTTCCAGCTTGCGCTCGAAGTAAATGGCGGCCAGTGAGCCATCCTTACCCTTTCCGGCAAATGCACCGGCCGGGTACTGCGCGATCTTGTAGTTCGCTGCCGGCGTCTTCGTGAAACCTCCCATCGGCTTGGCGGGATCGGTGTAGGTGTACACCCAGCTTTCCGGTTTCGCGGCACGGGCACGCACGCGGTTGACGTACTCCTGCGCTTTCGCGAGGTTGTTCAGCTGCGCCTCTGCCTCGGCGGCCATCAGCAGCACGTCGGCAAAGCGGATCACCTGCACGTTGATCGCCGTTCCCGGCGCCCACGAATGCTGGTCGGAATACTTGTCCTGCGTAGCCTGCCAGTAAATGTTCTTTTTCGGAGAATACGGGCCGGCGTAGCTCTGGTCGCGGATCCATGTCTGGCCCGGGTGGTTACCCCAGTCGAGGAACGGGATGCCGCGACGGCCTACGGTCCAGTCGATACGCGGGTCGAGCGCGGTAGTCGCATCCGGCGTAAATGCCGCTTCGGATTTGATACCCATGTCGTTTTTCAACGTCGTCGCATTGTAGTTGTCCACTTTCGGCAGACCGTTGGCATCGGTCTGGAACGAGTTCGCCAGGTCCAGGCTGGGCTGGTAGAAGCCGCAGCAGCGGAACGGGGAGTTGTACGGGAAGTTCAGCATCCCGCCGGTGTTCGCATTGTCGATCGTGTTGGTACCGTCATTGGCCGCCATCTGGATCGCAAATACCGATTCCGCGAGGTTTTTCTGCGATGCATCGAAGTTGTCCTGGTACTTGGGCAGCAGGTCGTATTTCAAGCCATTGCTCGTCACACCCGACGAAATCACCTGGTCGAAGATCGTTTTCGCCTCGTTGTATTTCTTTTCGTACAAAAACGTCTTGGCCAGGTAAGCGGCCGCCGCCCATTTGTTCACGCGCCCCACTTCGGGTTGTGTCGCCGGAAGGTTGTCCATCGCAAACTTGAAATCCGCCTCGATGTTCGACCAGATATCCGTGTCGTTCTTCACCGCTGCCGGGTCGGGCGTATTTTCATCCACCCAGGGCACCATATTGAACATTTTCTTCAATTCGGAATAGTAATGTGCGCGCAGGAAGCGTGCCTGTGCCGAATAGCTGGTCTTCTCGGCATCGGTCATGCCGGAGGTTACGAGCGGGATGAATTTCAGCACGGTATTGGCGCGGTTGATGCCCTCGTAGGCCGCCCGCCATTTGCTGTTGAAAAACCCGTTGCTGGGGCCCGCGCTGTAAATCATGATGGAGTTGATACCGGGCTGGTCGGCACCATCGCTGCCTTTCTTGGCGTCACCGCCGGCAATGCTGCCGTAAATCCAGTTGTCGGCCGCGGCGTCCCAGGCGCTTGCTGCCCCCACCCCGTTACCGTCCAATGCCGCATAGGCACCTACGAGCAGGCTTTGTACACCTGCCTTCGTGCTCAGCTGGGCGTCGCTAAGGGAGCCCAGCGCGGGTTTGTCCAGAAAACTTTCCTGACAGGAGTAGGAAATCAACCCGAAGATCGCGACCAGCGCTATTTTTGAAAATCTAAATGTCTTCATCTCTTGCTGTTTAATATACAGTGAATTAGAATGTCAGATTCAAACCAACCAGGAACTGGCGGGTGTTGGGATAAACCCCTTCATCCAGACCGAATGCCGTAGAGCCGGCCACCTGGCTTTGGCCGACCTCAGGGTCCGGACCAGAGTACTTGGTGATCGTGAACAGATTGGCGGTTTGCACATACACGCGCAGGCGATCGATTTTCAACGATTGCGTCAGGCTTTTCGGCAGGGTGTAGCCAATCTGGGCATTCTTGGCGCGCAGGTACGAGCCGTTTTCCACATAGTAGGAGTTCGGAACGTTGGTGGTACTGAACGAGCCGGTGTTTTCCTGGATCGGTGCGGTGGCATTGGTGTGGGTGGGCGTCCACGAATCGTACAATGCCGTGTTGCTTTTCGCTCCCTGGAAGTTGGTGTAGAAGTCGTGCCACCATTTCAGGTTGTTCCAGATCTGGTTGCCCTGTACACCGTAGAGGAAGATACCGAAATCGAAGTTTTTGTAGGTAGCGCCAACGTTCAGACCGTAGCTGAACTTAGGGCTTGGGTTACCGAGGAAAGTACGGTCGTCGGCCGTAATGATGCCGTCGCCATTCACATCCTGATAACGGAAGCGGCCTACTTTCACTTCATTCTGGTAGACGGCCGCCGGGTTACCGCTTTTCTCGGCAGCCTGCGCATTCGCCTGGTCGATCTCCGCCTGGCTGTTCCAGAAACCTACGATGTTATAGCCGAAGAACTGGCCGATCGAATGGTTCACGGCATTGCGGACAATGGTACTGCCATTGAAACGGCGTCCTTCCTGGTCGAAATACGTAACACCGTCGGTGATCTTCACGATTTTGTTGTTATAGGTCGTCAGGGTCACGGTCGCATTCAGTTTCAGGTCTTTCCCAATGGTTTTCTCCCCGTAAATCGACATATCGATACCTTTGTTCTTCATCTTGCCGATGTTCACGGCAGGCGCTGTTCCCTGGCCGACGGTACCCGCCAGTTCAGGTGAGAACAACAGGTCGTCGATGTTTTTCTGGTAGTAGTCGATCGTGAAGTCGATCGCGCCGTTGAACAACTGAGCGTCGATACCGATGTTGGAGTTGATGTTACCCTCCCATTTCGCGTTCGGGTTACCGACGCGGGTGCGCTGGAAGCCGAGTACCGTGCTGTTGCCGGTTCCTTTGATATCATAGAATGCGAAGCTTCTGTTCTGACCGTACGTGGTGAATGCATTGGCAGGGTCCACATTGAACTGGTTACCCATAATCCCCCATCCACCCCGGATTTTCAGATCGGTGAGCCAGGTAGCGCTTCTCATGAAAGCTTCTTCTTTAAGGCGCCATCCCGCGCTCACAGCCGGGAACCAGCCATATTGCGAGGTAAAGCGGGAAGAACCGTCACGACGCAACGTTCCGCTCAGCAGGTACTTGTCCTTGAAATTGTAGTCGATGCGGCCGATGTAGGAGAACAATGCATCGGCAGCGCGGTTCGAGAAGTTGGTAGGCGTTCCCGAGCCGGTGGAAAGGCTGGTGTAATTCGGGTCGAACGAGAAATAGCTTTGCGTTGAACCACCCACTTCCCGGTATGTGCTGTTGTAGGCCTCGGTACCGAGGAGCACTTTCACATTGTGTTTGTTGGCAAATGAATGCTCGTAGGTAACGGTGTTGGTCCACGTCCAGTTGAAACCGGAGTTCACGCGCTCGGAGTACGAGTTGGTCGTCACGTTTTCGGAGTTCTCCCATTCAGGATAGGCAAATGTATTTTCGGCATACGTGAACAAGCCGCCGCCGAAGCTGCTGCGGAAGTTGAAATCTTTGAGGAAATCCACTTCGGCAAACATATTACCGAACAGCGAGTTGGTCAGGCCGCGGTTGTTGCGTGCACGGTCGCGGATCGCTACCGGGTTTTTGGCATTACCCAACCCGCTGCCGAACGAACCTGCGTAATTGCCCTGAATGTCGTACACCGGAATGATCGGCTGCATACGATAGGCCATCCCGATGCCGCCCCCTTCTTCGAGGATACCGGTACGCGGGTTGTTCACTAAGGTCAATGCGATGTTTTCACCCACGCGGACGTGCTTGCTGACATTATACTGGCTGTTGGCCCGCACGGTGTAGCGTTTCAGGTAGGTGTTCATCAGGTTACCCTGCTGGTTGAAGTAGTTAAACGAAAACAGGTAATTGCCCTGTTCGCCGCCGCCGCTCACCGATACGTTGTGGCTCTGGATCGGCGCATTCTTGAACACCTCGTGGAACCAGTCGGTACCCTGCTTGTTAGCCTTCACGATCCGGTAAAACGAATCCATATCCGCTTTGTCGGTGTAGTTGGGGTTCACATAGTATTTCGAAAGGTCCACGCTGCCTTCTTTCGCGCCTGTCGGTACGATGTAATCAGGCAGAAGGGGCGTTTCGCCGGCACCATACTGCGGGTCGTTGATCGTCGCGCCGGAGTTTTTCAGGGCGAGGAATTTCAGGTCCGCCATGCCTTGCGGCGAAAGAATGTCGTATACATTGCCTTTCGGAACGGTCTGCGTACCGTAGAACATGTCATAGCTCACTTTCACCTTGCCCTGGCCGCGTTTGGTCGTGATGATCACAACGCCGTTGGATGCGCGCGAACCGTAAATGGACGCCGAACCGGCATCTTTCAACACCTGCATCGAGGCTACGTCGTTGGGGTTGAGGTTGTTGATATCCTGCGTGGGGACACCATCCACGACGAACAGCGGCGTGTTGTTACCGAACGAGTTGATACCGCGGATACGGATCTGAGGCGCCTGGCCCGGCTGGCCCGAGGTAAGCACGGTCACACCGGAGGCGCGGCCTTGCAGCTGGTTGCTTAGGTTGGAGTTAGGCTGCTCGGTCAGCTCGGATACCTTCACGATCGACACCGCGCCCGTAAGGTCCTTGCGGCTGGCCGTACCATAGCCCACTACCACGACTTCATTCAGCAGCTTTTCGTCCTGCGTGAGCGTAACATCCATTACATTCTGGCCGGCCGGCACGTCCACATCTTTGGAAGTGAAACCCACGAAGCTGAATGTAAGCGTAATAGCGCCGTCCGGCGCATCAATTTTGTACACACCTTCCGCGTCGGTGCCGGTCCCCCGCGACGTGCCTTTCACCACCACCGAAACCCCCGGCAGGAAAGAGCCGTTCGCGTCGGTCACCACGCCGGAAACGGAGCGGTCCACCGTCGCCGATTTGTAGCTTTGCGGGTTCAGTTTTTCGACAGGCAGCTTCACCCTTTTCAGGATGATTTGTTTGCCTGAAACCTCGAAGTCAAGGTTTAATGGGGTCAGAATGGTTTTCAATGCCGAGCCCAGCTGTTCCTGCTGAACATGCACACTTACCTTGCGCTCCGCCTTGATCAGGCTCGAACTGTAAAGGAATTTTATTTTAACCTGGTCTTCAATCGCTGACAACACTTTACGGACATCCTGATTTTGCATCTGGATCGTAACGCGGTTATTCAGAACCTCCTGCGCTTCGGTCACACGGGCCATGGCCACGGTCGTCAGGAGTGCAGCAATGATGAGTTGCATACAACTGAATCTCATAAGGATCTGCCAATAAGCATAGTTAGGATACAATTTTTTCATAACTTTACTAAGTTTTGTAACATGGAAAATGGGCAAAACGAGTCCTCCATCCGCTGGTAACGGATGTCATCGAATTGGGGATGAACTTCGGGTTGGTGATGGTGCAACATCATCAACCTTTCTTTTTTTGGGGAGTTTGGTTAAATCATAGAAGCAGTCAGGGTTTAGGGTTGTTAGTTAGGTTTATTAGGCTTTGGTAAAATCTTTGGTTCTCAATCACATCCACGGCCCGAAACGATGATCCGGCCATCGGCTACCTCGAAACCGGCTTCGATCCCCTTGCAGATCAGCTCCATTTTTTCATAGAGGTTTTCATTCGTGAAAGAGGCGGTCAGCAGGCATTGCTCGAACGAACGGTTATCATATACGATGTCGATCCCGTAAGTCTCTTCGATGTTGCTGAACACCTTCGATACGGGCATATCCTGAAATTTCAGCAGCGGAGCTGGTAACACCGCCGACACCAGTATCTCGGGCTGCTCCACGAGTTCTTTGCGTATCTGTATCTGGTCCCTCGAAAAAAGTACTTTCTGGTTGGGCGTCAGAATGGTTCCGGCCAGGTGCGGCGTACGGATGCCCTCGCACACCTCCGTGTCCGTACGCGGGAACACGGAAACCTTCCCCGTTTTCACACACACTTCCACCTGCCTCGCGTCCTCGAATGCCTTCACCATGAAACTCGTACCCAACACTTTGGTAACCAGCTCATTGGAATACACCACAAACGGCCTCTCGCGATTTTTGGTAACGGTAAAAAACGCCTGGCCCGACAAATACACCTCGCGCAGCGTATCGGCCATGAAATCCTTTTTATAGCTCACATGGCTGTTCGGCTGCAACAGGATGGCGCTCTTGTCCGGCAATGTAAGCAGGATCGGCTTCCCCGTATTGTTCGCCTTTTCGATCAGCGGCTCCGTCACGGCCGACACCAGTTCGTGGTAACTCACGTGGTTATCGTGCCGGTTGGGCTGCCGCAGCCAGCCGATCACCGCCAGCACCACTGCCGCGGCCGTCAGCGAGGCACCAAGACGCAGCCATAATCCGCCGATCTGTCGGCGGCGCGGCCGGTCCTTGCGCCCCATGATCTCTTCGAACATATCCGCCACCAGCCCGTCCGTCGGGAAGCCAGCCTCCATATCGGAGCTGATTCCCAGCAGAATGCCTTTCGCCTGGGCTACCTGCTCCATTTTTTCCGGGTGCCTGATCAAAAAATTCTTCCAAAATTCCTCGGACTCCGGGCAAGGTGCTGTTACCCAGGATTTGAAATAGTGATCTTCCAGAAAATCAGTTACTTCATAATGATAGTAACTCATCAGTATAATTATTTAATGAAAAAATTGAAATGGTGCTCAATAAGAAAGAGCACAATGGCGGGGCGTTTAACTCACTTTGGAGAAACTATTTTAGAAGAAACAGCAATAATCCCGAAATGCAGAGAGAAATGGTGAGCTGGCGGAGCTTGCAAACGGCCCTTTGCACCAGGTTTCGCACCGATTGCTCATTGATGGTAAGTATTTCGGAAATTTCCGAATAGCTGAAATCCTGGTAAAAACGAAGGATCATTACTTCGTACTGGCGGCCGGGGAGGCTTTTGAGCCAGGCATCAATTTCATCTTTTTGCTTCTGAAACTGCTCCGATTCGATGATTTCGCTTTCCTTCGGCAGGGTTACCGGCAGAAAATCCTCGTCGATATGCTCCCAGCGCTCGCTGAGGCGCCCGTTGCAAGCCTTGTGTATACGCCTGCGCAGCGATCGGAAAAGGTAAAAACGGGGGGATTCGGCGTCGGCCAGGCGGGTGCGGCTTTGCCAGAGATCGATAAACAAATCCTGGACCAGGTCCTCGACCACCATATCTTCGGTAACAAGCTTCTTGCCGTAGCTGTACAGGACCCTGACATACCGCTGATACAGTAAGGTGAATGCCTCCTCGTCGCCCTGCCGGAAGCGCTGCCAGAGAACTCTATCGTCGGTATCGGTAAATGATGAAGCCAAATAGCCAGGTTTTTGCATTTAATCAAAAATACCAAAAAATGTTTAAATAGAACAATTTTTGGCACAATTCTCTTCGGATATTATCATTTTCCTAAACGATATTGACATAATCTAAAACTCGTAAACTGCTGGCTACATAGCAATTAAGCAGGAAACCGCAGGACGAAACGGCATAGGGCGTCCGGTCATGAGACGGGGCGTTTGTCGATTACCTGGATGAATTCTCTCCGCAGTTCGTCGATATCGGGGGTCTTTTTCATAAAACCCGAGGCACCCAGCTCCATGCAGCGTGTGACGATTTCCTTCTGGTCCGAGGTGGAGTACATATATACAGGCGTTTCCCGCAGGCGCGGGTCCTGTTTCAGTTCCGCCAGGAGCTCCATGCCATTCATTTTAGGCATATTGATATCGATAAAGATGACGTGCGGCGCATAGGCACCTTCTCCCAGCTTCTGCAATGCCTGAATGCCGTCGCATGCAAACTCGCAATCCACTTCCTTGCCCGTGTCCCGCACTGTGAGGAGGAAAATCTCCTGATCATCGACATCGTCGTCCACCAGGAGGATAGAAATATTACCAGGTCCTTTCATATCAATTCTCGTGTAAGCGTCACGAACCTTTCATGGCTGCCGATCTGCATTAGTAATAAAGTGGGTACTGAAAAAAGTCATTCCAATACCTGGGATACGGGCATTGTCAATGAAACTCGCGTAGAACGGACGCCAACAAACGCATTGTCCCAATCCCCCCTCACCACACCTGCCTGACTGGGCAAAAAACGCACGGTTATTCCCGCAGCACCTTCACTGCGTGCACACCGCGCCGGGATTCGATTTGCAGGATGTAAATGCCCGCCGGCAAATGCGACATATCGATCACCTCCTCCTGCTGATGTGCCTTCTGCCCGAACAATCGCCTGCCTGCGGCATCGGATACCACGATCGTGCGGCTTTCCGCCTGTTTGAAGATCAGTCTCAGCCGGTCGCGCACGGGGTTGGGGGCGAGCGTTACCTCCTCGTATACGGGATTTTCGACACCCAGCACCACCGCCACCGCTACTTTCGAAGGTTCAATGATTTTCCCGGTACCGCAGTCATTCCGAACGGACACCAGCTGATAGGTCGCCTGCCGGACATTGGTAAGCGCAATGGTATCTGTTTCATAAAAAGAAGTGCGACGGAACGTTTCGAGGTCGTTGGCGTAGCTGTAAGTCCACGAACCGGTGCCCGTAAACTTCACCACCACTTTCGCGTTGCCCGCCGGATCCGGTACAACCTGCGCAGATTCGAATGCCGCCGTCGCTTTGCTTTTCAGCGTAACGGGGTACATATAGTCAGCAGACGAAGTTCCTGCGTCCGAGGCCACGACGCGCACCCGGAACGACACTTTCGGGTCGATACCGGCCGGGAATAGGGTTTTCAAAGGCGAAACCTGGCCGCCCGGCACCCATTCCTTCAACATCTTACCCTGGTCATCCAGCAGCTGTATGCCAAAACGGTTGCCCGCCGAAAAACTGCCCGTAGCGACGAAATGCACGATGACCGAATCCTCCTCGCAAAGGCTGGCAGGATTTGGCCCGGTCACGTAGGTAGTTTTCACATTCCGGGCACCGGCAGGAATGACCGTCACGGTAGCGGTGCCGGAAAACGGCACGGTACCGCACGTGCTGGACGCTTCCAGGATGCGGTAGGTCGTCGTCGCGACCGGCTTCACCAGCACGGCAGCCGCACCCATGTAGAAGAACTGGATCTCACGCTCGACGCCGTCGGAGAGCCTGATTTTGACGGGCAGGTTACCCGCTGTTTTAGCCCGCAGCTCTATGGCCGTCTGGTCCCCGGCATTCACATTCACATTGCCTGTCAGTTCCAGCTCGGCCGGCTTACCTACTACCATCGGCTGGCTTGCCGATACGGCGGTACCGCCAATGCTGCACACCAGCATATTCCCGCTGAGCGGCCATTCGGCCGGTATGGACAATGCGATCGTTCCCGCATTCACCCGTGTAGCCCCTATCTCGCGCCTAGCCCCATTGGCATTAACCAATTGAAATACGATATTCTGCCCATCCGGAATTTTCCCCAGCACCTCGTAGGTAACATCCACGGTTCCGCCAGTGCATACGGCGGTATTGGCGAAGGTCAATGTGCGGATTACCGGCGTCACTTTCACGGACAGGTTCCCGGCTGCCGTTCCATAACCACAGCGGTTGCTCACGGATTTCACTTCGAAAACCATATCCTGCTCCGGCTGGAATTCGCGGTAAAGACCTCCGTCGGACGTTTCATCGCCCAGTCCCGTGGCCGTGAGGCGGTAAGGCCCTCCGCCGGTCAGAATGTAGTTAACCGCCACTTTTTGTCCGGCGTTGATCTGCCCGTTGGCTGGCGGCTGGCCGAACTGGTCGTACGCGACGGTGGCAGTCGGTTTGGTATTAATGCGGATCGTCGCGTTGGACGCTTCCGTTTTATCCTCGGAAATGATGCGGATCGAATACTGTCCTTCTTCCAGCTCGGGCACCTTTACCCGGAATTCTCCTGCCGAAATCGGTACGGTGCCCAGGGTCGTGAACGTGCCGCCCAGCGTGGCGATCTGCAAATGCACGGGCGTGGTGCCCGGCGCCGTACCCTGGATGCCGAACGGCACCCATATTTCCTCGCCGGGACAATAGGCACGTTCATATTCGAAGTTCTTCATCAGCAGGTTATAACCCTTCCAAAGCACATAGGAAGTAGCATTGACGTCCGTCGTGCCGCATGCATTGCTCACCGTTTTCAGCACGAACGGCGTCACCACCGAGCGCGGCGGCGCGACAGCGAAATTATATTCATTGGAAAATTTCTCGAAACGATAATCGCGCCCGCCGCCCGACACCTCGAAAGCGTACGGATTATAGCTGTCCTGGCGGTTGCTGCGGATATCCCATAGCCCGTTGGTCCACACCTGCTCGTCCATATTCACGACCAGCGGATTATCCGCGCTGGTTTGCTCGGTACCCGCCGCATAGAGAAAAGGCTTGATCTCCCGGTACACCCTGCTCACGGCCTCGCCGGTCACGACCGGGTTCGTGGAAGCCACATTGATATAATCCATGGCCTTCGCCTCCTCGTCGGTCAGCGGCAGCTTGTAACGCCCCGGCTTCTTTACGGTCAGCAGCGCTTTGGATGTGTTGTATACACTAAAAATCCTGAACTCGTTATCGGCGGCAAATTCGCCATATGCGTCAAAATAGACCTCAATGCTGTCGTTGGTACACGTCACGCTCTGGGCGGATGCAGGCCGCACGCTGATCGCCGGCGTTTTAGCAGTATATGACTGCACCGTCACATTCAACGGCTCGATCTGCTCGTTGGAATAGCACACATTCTGCACCCGCTTCAACTGGTAGCTGCCCGATTTCTCGAAAAATGTCCGTTCCAGCTTCTCCGTAAACTCCCAGCGGTCCATTTCGCCGTTGGGATAAGTGACCGTGAAAGGCGCGCCGCCGTCGATCACGGTAATGTAGTCGTAAAATTTGGGGTACGGCAGCACGGCGGGCTTCGTGAGCCGGTAGGTAATTTTCGGAATACCGTTTATGCGGTAGCCGAAAACTTCGGGTGCGGTGTAGGCCGGGTTCGTCGTTTTCACGCGCAGGCTGCGGATCGAAAAGTAGCCGTCGCGCCCCATAGCCGCCGTTGAAAAGGGGATCGTGAATTCGATGGAATCATTGACAACCTTACCTTCAAATTCAAACGTTGTCGTGCCGGCTGTGCCCACCACCGTATAGCGGGTATTTGCCGTCAGCGCCGCGGTAGAAACAAATGGCAGCCTGACTTTTTGATTTTCACAAATATCCACTTGCTTTCCGCCTGTAAACGGCACAAAAATACCCGGCGCCAGGGTCACTACCACATTGCGTTTGGAAACATCGGTTGTGGCACCGCAGCGGGATTTCAGCGATTTGACGGCGAATGTTTCCGTTTTCACCGGGTAATAGGTGGCCGACAGATAGGTGTCGTTCGTATGAAAAACCTGGCCGTTTGTCATTTCCACCGTAAACGGCCCCGCGCCGTACAGCTGGACCGATACCCCGAAATAGTCTCCGGGCACAATGGTGCTGCTCTCGCTGGTAATGCGGGCGTCGGGCTTGGCGGCGATGCTGACGTAGTCGGCCAGGGCCGGGCTCACCAGGGCCGGCGAATCGACGATAATGTACACTTTCAGGCCCTGCCCGTATTTCAGGTCCGCCTGCTCCGGTATCGTCGCCGCCAGCACGCCCGGGGATTCGACGGTCGCCGGCACTTCAAAAACCTTCCTTCCGGGGGCATCGTCGTAATACCGCTCTTCAAACCGCAGCCGGAAGCGCGCGGATGGCGGGAGGGTGCCGCCGGTGATCGCATAAGTAAGGTGCACGCGGCTGCCCTTGCACATGCCCGCATCCAGGAATTTGAATGGGACTATGGTCAGGGAATTGACCTGATGCCTCCTGCTCCCCGAAAACGGTACGGCCACCCCGCAGCTGTTGACCGCTTTGGTGATGAAAATTTCCCCCGAAGCATTCACCGGAATATTCACCGGGGTGTTGCCAGGCGCCAGTGACAACCGCGTGCTGTCGTTGAGCGTAATGGTTACCGCATTGTTGGCGCTGTTCGAGAAAATGGCCTGCACGCTGGCACCGGCATTCACCGTGTCGGTAAGCGTCGTCGGGCCGGCGAGCGTCACTGCTCCCCGCGAGGTAAATGCGCCGAGCTGCGCCTGGTTGCTCTTCACCGCCGGGTTTGTTGACACGACCCGCCCTATGAGGTAGCTCTCGCTCCGCAACGTATCCGAATTGACGCTCGCGACGATGTTTCCCGACCGCATCACCGCCGGAAAACGGGCAATAACCTTATCGGACCAGCCATCCGTAAACTCTATGAAAAACTGGTTACTCGCGTTAAAGGTACCCGTCAGCCGGGCCGGCAGGGAGATTTCTCGAAACGAGCAGACGCGGGTCAGATTACCTGGCTCGATGGTAATGGCCGGGCCGGTTGACTGGGCATAAATACCCCCGCCAAACAATAAGAATGCGAAAACGAATAGAATTCTGGTAAACATCGGCAATGGTTGCGGCTGGTTTTGTTAGTTCTTGATAATGCGGTAGCGCGCGGTACCCCTTTTTCCTTTGATTTCAAGCAAATAAACACCCGCAGGCTGCCCGCTTAGCTGGATAGCCGCATTGGAACTGCGTGAACGAAGCTGTTTCAATCGGGTACCGTGCGCGTTGTACAGCAGAATATCCCGCTGCGCGGCATCACGGAACCACATGTCCACCACGCCGCCCGTCGGGTTCGGACCGAAGCGCAGGACTTCGTCCGAGGGCGATGGCTCCGTGCCAGTAATGAGTTCAACTTTCAGTACCGACGGGTCTCTGAGCTTCCCTACCCCACATACATTCCTTACTTCCAGCAGCCTATACTCCACCGCGTCGCTCACCGGGCGCAGCAGCAGCGAGTCAGGGTTACCCGACGGATAGCGTTGGATACTTTCGCTTCCGATACCATACCGGTAATTGAAAGGTCCGCTGCCTTCGAATTGAACGACCATGTAGGTCTTTTGGCCCGTCTGATAAAATACCTCCGATGCCGTAAGCCGCGCGGTTGCATATGCTTCGATTCCCACTAATGCGGACATGGTAGCCGTTTGCATATCCGGGTCACTGGACGTGATGCGAATGCGGTAGCTGTTTCCAGCCTTCGTACCGGCAGGAATGACCGCCCGGAGCGGTGAGCCCGTACCGAATGTGGGGATAGGCCTGAAATTTTCGCCCAGCGAGTCCGACAAATGCACGGTGTATACGGCGCCTGTCAGATCGCCATTGGAATAAAAACTCACGGAAACCGTATCCGAAGCGCAGCGATACCACTTGCCGATCGCCTCTACCGATTGGATACTGAGCGATTTCTGCTTTTTCGGCTCTACCGTTATCGTTGCCGAACCGTTCACCTTGCCCACGCCGCAAACACTCCCCGGCGCCTTCAAAGTGTAGGTAGTGGTTGCCGCCGGCTGTTTTTCAATTTCCATTATGCGCCCTTTCGCGGGGATTCCGAACGAATAACTAGTCCCATCCGAGAGCTCGAAAATGGTATTCTGCGCAAATGCGGCATTGGCGCGCACAAACAATCTGACAGTCTGCCCGGCCTGGATGCTATTGTTCCCGAATAAGGTCATATCCGGAACCTGGTAGGGCTGGAAAGCCAGGCTTCCCGACAGGTCCATGGATTGGACGGTAGCCACGACGCCGAGCGTTTGGTCGCCCACATATCCCGACGGAATGCGCAGCAGCATGGTCCCTTCCAGCTTTTGGGTCGAGTCCAGCTTAGCCAGTTTTTGCGTTCCACGGGTGAGCGTGAAAACCAGATAGTTATTACCCAGCGACGGAATGCCGGAAATTTTATACCCTACTTCCACCGGTTGTCCGGCGCAGAAGATTCCCGGCCCTGTTTCCGGCACATGCGATACCTTCAATACGGGCTTCACATTCACGGTAACCTTGCCCGATACCGTTCCGAACCCGCACGTATTCCAGGCCTTGGCCAATGTAAATACCTCCGGCCCGGTAACCTTTTTTGTATAGTAAATCTCCTCCTGATCGCTGCGTTCTACCTGCCCATCGGCAAACTGCACATTCCACGGAGCAGTACCGGTGTTGCGCACATACAAATGCACATCCCCGCCATACGGCACCGCCAGGGTAGGCTCATTGCCCGGCTGCGCGTGCGAGCCCAATACCACCTCCGGCTTGCGGCCGATGCGGTAAACTGCCGGATCGGACTGTACGCCTGCATTGGATCGCACCCGCATGTAGTAAATGCCCGCCGGCCTTTCGGGAATGGTAATGGTAAATGCACGGCCATCGGTGATGGTGGCGATATCGACAAACGTATTGCTGCTTTCGGGCGTGCTCATTTGCAGGGTGAACTGCGTCCCCGCCGGCGCCTGTCCCTCCCGCACGTCGAATGTGACTTTTGCCTGCGTGCCTGCGCAATACACGTTCTCGTACGGGTACCCGATCGTCAAGGTATATTCTTTGAAATACAGATAGGAACTGACCGTCTTTTCGAGGTTCCCGCACGCATTCACGGCCGAAGTGGCCTGGAATACCGATACCTGGTTGGGCGGCAGCGACGTTTCGAACCGGCCGTCGCCCTGGCTGTCGGTGACGATTGTGCCGGGCTGGCCGTTGACATTGTATTTAACCGTCGTAAAAGGCATGGACCGCACCATCAGCGACTGTTTACCGCCATTGTTGGAAATGGTGGCAGGGCTGCCCTGGCTGCCATCCGGGTACAGGCCAAGATACAGCGATTTGGGGCGCAGGTCGAATCGTTCCGTCTCAGAAACGAGCCTCGGCAAGCTGGAAGTCAGCAAAAGGCTGGCAGTAAATGTACTCCTCCCGTCGCCCGGAATCCTGATCTTATACCTGCCCTGCTTGGTGATGGTCATCAGCGGGAATTCCTGTGACTGCGCGTCTTTGGAATAGGCAATGGTAAAAACGTTGCCTGCTTCGAATTTACCGTTGAAAAATACCTCCACCTCCACGCTGTCGCCCATGCAATATCCCCGATAAGGAAATGCGAGGAACAGCGCCGGCGACTGGTCGGCAGGCTTTTCCACTTTCAACGGAAATGCAGGCAGGCCGGTGGTGCGGAAGCATTGATTTGAAAGCGATTTCAACTGAAAAATGGTGTCTTTTCGGATAAACTGGTAATGCCAGTAATTGCTCGCGTCCCACGAACGGCTCGTTCCATCGGCATATTCGAGCACAAACGGCCCGCCGCCATGCAGGTCGTAATCCATCCGGACCGTGGAAGGAAACGGAACGGATTTCAGCGAGAGGTTGCTGAATGTCATGAACGGTTCGCCCTGGATCGTCAGGTAGGTCGCTTCCGACGCCATCGCCGGGTTGGCCGACACGAGCCGCGCGCGGGAAACCATTCCATAATTTTTCAGCGGGTCA
The DNA here is from genome assembly GCF_000382205.1 of Dyadobacter beijingensis DSM 21582. Classification (GTDB taxonomy): domain Bacteria; phylum Bacteroidota; class Bacteroidia; order Cytophagales; family Spirosomataceae; genus Dyadobacter; species Dyadobacter beijingensis. The sequence continues at coordinate 424,445 of NZ_KB907788.1, read as the reverse complement.
CGGCTGTTATCGACCGGAATGGTGAACTCCACGCTATCGCCTGCGACTTTGGCCTGAAATACAAATTTCTGATTGTCGCGCGTGAGGGCTTCCACGGTAAAGGTAGTCTGGCTGCCGGTGCCCACGGCGATGAACGGCAGCCGCACGGTTTGCCCGGCGCAGAAGTTCCGGTTGACGTAGCTGTTGGGCGTGCCCAGGTAAAGGCCGGGCCGCACCGTTACCGTCACGGGCGTGTGGACCGGGTTTTCGATCACGCCGCACCCTGTTTCGAACGTTTTAACCTTGTATTCGGCGGTGGCTTTGGGGTAAACATCCAGCTGGCTGCTGGTCATTTTCTGGCCATTGGTGAAGGTGATCAGATACGGGGGCATCCCGGAGAGCTGTGCATTCAGCCTCGCCGACTGACCGAGTACGACACTGGGGTTTTCAGTCGTGAGTTTGAATGCCGGTTTCGGGCTAACCCAGATATCGAGGCCGTCGTTCCGGGTGACCGATGCCGGATTCGTGGTGACGATCCCGATCCGGAATTGCGTCGAAAATGCGTCCAACGCGAATTTCTCGGGAAAACGGGCCGTTAGCTCGTTTTTACCTGTGAGCGTGGCAGGCACGTCGGCGTAATCAAGCTGCTCGGCATATTCGTCGCCTTTGTACACCCGGAGTTTGAACTGGGTACCGGCTGCAAAATCCTGCCCGCCGGTACTGAAACCTACTTTGAACTCCCCGCCCTCGCAAACGGTGTGCGGAAAAACAGAGGTTGGGTAAAAATCGAGCTGATTAGTCCGCACGGTTACCTGGCCGCTCACGGCCATCGGCCCGCACGCATTCGACGCTTCTTTTACGGAATAGGTACCGGCCTTTGCCAGCGGCAATTTGATGTTGGTTTTATAGGATTCCGAGCCGTACGACGGATACAGCAGCTGGAATTTTTCACCTGTATTCAAGGTGACCTCGCCGGGGCTCGGAGGCGAAACGGTCAGTCCCAACTCGATCGGGTCGCCGGTGTTGACGGTATCCGCTGCCAGGCCCAGCCGGGTGGCAATGCGCAGGGTGCTTTTTGAAATAACCCTGAACGAGACGTTCTCCGTTTCGGTTTTCGGGTTCGAAGAGACCACTTTCAGTACAATACGCTCGTAGTTAGCCAGCTTCGCATCTTTCAGGTTCGTAATCAGTTCACTACCTTTCAACTCGGCCGGGTACGTCCATACTTCCGGCGAGGCGTCCCAGTCGCGGCGCACGACGACCGAAAATTGGTTACCCGCCGGAAATGTGCCGGTTACAGCCACACTAATCACCAGATCGGTACCGGTGCAATAGTTGTCGGATTTGACATTGAGGATCCTGATGGACGGACTTTGTGCAATACAAGTGAGGGAAAAACAGGAAACAAGAAGGGTAAGCAGAAATCGGATCATACATAGAGTGGGAATCGGTTACAAAAGTGGTGATAATCCGATTGCCAATCAAGACGCTTGCTTTGTAGTAATATTTAAAAATTAATACTACAAAAGTAGAATTAATTAACTTTTCAGTATACTTGCGGGCACAATCAATTTTTAGCCAACACTATTCGTATGAAGAAAAATTTCCTTCACCTATGGCTGCTCATGCTGATGACAGCCGTGTCCTTCTCGTGCAGTGACGACGACGACAAAGCCCCTGCAACCATTAAACTCGAAGACTCCTGGAAAGACGGGTGGACTTCGCAGAAAGTACTCGATATTACCAAAGGCCAGCGTCCGGCGCCATCCGTGTACCTCGACCAGAAGTACATCGATTTTCACCTCGCACAGTTCAGCGAAGGCGCTACGTACCTCGTGACCAAAAAGGCTTTGGACGACTACGGCCGCGACACGCTCGGCTACCCCGACAACACGCAGTTTGTCATGACAAAAGCCGAAATGGACGCCATGCTGACGAAAACGAACAAGGATATCAGCAAAATAGAGAAAGAACTCGGCATACCGGCCGACAGCTGGAAAGGCAAGGAAATGGTCCGGATCTCGATCCCGAACCCCAAAGATTTGAATGTACGCCTGCCGTCGGGCAACGAAATGGGCGCCAACAGCCTGTGGCTCCCGGGCGGGCATCTGCCGACTGGCTACTCCGAGGCGGTCGTCAATAAAATACCGAAAGGAAAATACACGGAAACGCCACTATAAACCACGAAAAAAAGGACAATGCGTTGGGCGCGCATTGTCCTTTCCATTTGACGTATATTTAGCCCCGCATAACGCTATTCCTGAATGAAAGAAATTGCCAAAGAAGCCTGGAACTACACGTTTACCGAACATCGTCCCGGCGACTACGTCCTGTCGGTCGTGTGCGGCGGCGCAGGTATGTACGACTTCGCCATCCGCCTCACACCCGCCCAGGTAACGGCGTGGGAGCGCGACGGCCTCCCTTACATTTTGAAACTCGTAGAACAGGTCCGTCACGACCAGGGCCCATTTACGGCCCAGAAAGCCTGATTATTTCTCGATAATGGCCATCAGCACGGGCCAGAGGTCTTCCCGGAATTTTTTCCTGAATATGCCCGTGTGCCCTACCTTGCCGCGCGTATGGTCCCGAACGGACAGTTTGAGGATCTGCTGCGGCGAGTTCGGGAAGAAACCCATCATGAGCGGCACCGTTTTGTCGTTGGCGATAAAATCGTCGCTCATATACACGGCTGTAATGGGCCTCGTAAACCGCACGAACTTGTCGGCATCGAGCAGCTGCGTGAGGCTTTCTCGGAAATAGGTCCTGTTGAGGCACCAGGTGCGCCATTCGAGGAGCATGTTGCGGGGGAGGTTTTCGCCCCACCCTATCTTCGTCATCACGCCGTAGCCGTACACCTTCACCATCAGCGGCCCCACAAAATACCAGAGCGCCCAGATGAGCCACCGCCACGGCATCGGGAAATAGCGCCAGTAACCCAGCGCCGAGCTCACCGACACGACCTTCGCAATGTGCTGCGGGTTATCCAGAAACCCCACGAGCTGTGCGCCTACGCTGTGCCCGAGCCAGATGATTTCCTTCAAACCCTTCTCGGACACGAGGTAATCCACCACGGCATTCATATCCTTCGTACCCCACTCGTGCATATAGGCGTCCATCGTGCGCAGGTCGGCGGGTGCGGAGCCGCCGATGCCGCGGTAGTCGAACAATAGCACGTGATACCCCTTGCCGACCAGGAACCCGGCAAAATGGCTGTAAAATTCTTTTTTGACACCGGTAGCGGAGCTGATGACGATTGATCCCCGGCTTTCCTGATCGGGTGAGGCGTACAATGCGCTTAGCTGGTAGCCATCGGACGCCGTGATTGTTAGTTTTTCCATTTCAGTGTTTTTTCAATGGCTGATTAAAAACGGGTCACGAAAATAGGCTACCGGCTCAGGTAAAGGCTATTACAAATGTTGCATCGAAGGATAAGGATGTTTCACCCTGTTAAATTTCCGCGTCGGTGCAACATTCGGAGCCGGTAATCGTCATTGCGGTATCCTAACAAGATTTCGTTACACGATTATTTAGCCATGTATGAAAGCACCCCTACTCACCCTGGCCCTCCTGGCCCTCACCATCCATTGTCTCTTCGCTCAGCACGTACGCATTTCGGGTTATCTGCTGGATTCCGCGGCCAATAAGCCCGTCGAATTCGCGACGGTGGCATTGCTGCAAGACGGAAAAATCACGGAAGGCGTTACCGCCGATGCCAAAGGGCGGTTTGTGTTCAGCAAAGTGGCGCCGGGCGTTTACATTGTCCAGGTTTCGCTGATGGGCTATACTACCAAAACCTTCGGCCCCGTGCACGCCTACAAGGAGGACGTCGAGACGGGCGTGATCAAGCTCGCTCCCGTTGCCCAAACCCTCAAAGAAGTGACCGTTAGCGAGCAGAAGGCATTGTTCGAGGAACGATCGGACAGGATGGTTTACAATGCAGAAAAGGATATCAGCATCAAAGGCGGCGACGCGACGGATGTTTTGAAGAAAATCCCTTCCGTAGCCGTGGACATCGAAGGCAATGTGCAGCTGCGCGGCAGTGCGAATATCAAGGTTTTGATTAACAACAAACCTTCGAATGTGGTCGCCCGCAGCGTTTCCGAAGCCTTAAAGCAGATCCCGGCCGATATTATCAAGCAAGTGGAAGTGATCACGTCGCCCTCCGCGAAGTACGACGCCGAAGGTACCGCGGGGATCATTAATATTATTACCAAAAAGAATAGTCTCAAAGGCACCAACGGCTCGATCAGCCCCAATTTCGGGCAATGGAACAACTGGCCCAACGCCAGCATCAGCCACCGGGTAAAAGGCCTGACACTTTCGGCCAACGGCGGTTACAGCGACTGGAAAAACAAGCGGTATATGGACCAGGTGCGGTCATTTACCTTCGGGGACACGATTACCAACCAGGACCAGTTCCAGGGCGTACGCGGCCGCGGCAAGAATTTCTACGGCACGTTCAATGCCGACTGGGACATCGACTCGCTGAACCGCGTCGGCGCAGGCATCAATTACTACAATGGTGTCAATACCAACTGGTTCGATATCGAATTCCAGGAAAGCACCCTGGGCGTTCCGGGCCAGTATTTCCGCCGGGATATGCGCCGGACTTACGACTGGGAGGGCGCGACGATCAATTTCGACTACACGCGGCTTTTCAAAAAACCCAAAAGGGAGCTCACGCTGCTCACCATGTATTCGTTTGAAGGCGAAGACAGCGACTACGACTCCGACCTGCTGAACCGCGACAATGCCATTTACTACCGGGAGAAAAGTTACAACATCAGCAACAACAAGGAAGGAACGATCCAGCTCGATTTCACCAACCCGCTCGACAGCATTAGTACATTGGAAATGGGTAGCAAAACCATTTTCCGCAAAATCCTTAGCGACTACCGCATTTCCAGCGCCATCGACGGCTCCGACCAGTTCCACGACATGCCCGAGCAGGCCAATATATTCGATTACGCGCAGCAGGTGACCTCTGCCTACCTGGTGTATAACCGGACGCCGAAAAAAGGCTGGGGCCTGAACCTCGGCGCACGGTATGAGCACACATTTATCCAGGCGAACTTCCTGAACGGCACCGCCGCGTTTTCGAACAATTACGGAAATCTCATTCCGAGCGTAAGCCTTTCCAAAAGCCTGAAAAAGAGTCAGCAGCTGCGCATAAGCTACACGCAGCGCATTCAGCGGCCTAATTTCTTTTACCTGAACCCGTACGTGAACCAGGCCGATTCGAAGAACCAATACGGCGGCAACCCGTACCTGAAACCCGAGCTGACCCATTCCGTGGAGGCGAATTACAGCGTATCTATCAAGCAGACGAGCATTAATGCCTCCGTTTTCCTCCGCAAAACCAACAATGCGATCGAAGGCATCAGCAACGTCGACAGCAGCGGCGTATTGAAGCAAATCTTTCAGAATGTGGCCGAAAACTCCGCATATGGCCTCAACCTGAGCGCGAATACCAAGCTCATGAAGCAATGGACGGTGAATGGTTCACTCAATGTATTTTACAATGTCCTCGAAAGCGCCGAGCTCAAAACCCGCAACGCCGACTGGATGTACCGCATCAACCTCAACTCGACGATCGACTTCGGCAAAGGCATTAAGGCACAGCTATTCGGGTTTTACAACTCGCCGCGGGTGAATATCCAGGGCAGCTACGGCGGCTTCGGGTTCTATAATATTGTATTGCAAAAAGAAATACTGAAAAAGAAAGGTACCATCGGGTTCGGCTATGACAACCCTTTCAACCGTACCATCAAATGGCGGAACGATTTCGTAGGCTCCAACTTCGTGCAAACGCAGGACGTAGCGATGTACCGCCGCGGCTGGCGTCTGAACCTGAAATATGAATTCGGGCAGATGTCGGGTAACCAGCGGCAGAAAAAACGCATTAGCAACGACGATAAAAAGTCGGGCGACGGGAATAACTAAGTCGGGCAGCTACCTGAACGCGTCGCCGGGCCTCGAAACCCGGCGATTTTTTATGCGTAAAAACGGAGGCTGGCATACTTTCTTTGGAACCAGATCGTCAAAACCTAACCGTCCGCAACCATGGCTTTCGAACCTTTTGTAATTGAAAGAGTGCTCCATGCATCGCCAGCCCGTGTCTGGCAGGCCCTCACCGACACCGGCCAAATGCAAAAATGGTATTTCGACATCCCCAAATTCAAAGCCGAGCCCGGTTTCGAGTTCGAATTCACGGCCGGGAGCGACGAACGGCAGTACCGGCACCTCTGCAAAGTCACCGAAGCGGAACCCAACCGAAAGCTGAGCTACTCGTGGCGCTACGCCGACTACCCCGGCGACTCGGAAGTGACCTTCGAACTCACCCCGGAAGGCGACAAAACCCGGGTGCGCCTCACGCACAAGGGCCTGCACACCTTCCCGAAAGACCACGCCGATTTCAAACCCGAAAGTTTCCAGGCTGGCTGGACGCATATTTTGGGAAAAAGCCTGGCGGAGTTTGTGGAGCAGCCTTATTGAATGCCGAGGCTTGCCCGGGCATAGCCTCTGATCCCGGCGTTACCATTATTGGATGTTGCTGAAAAGACGATCATCAGGTGGCTAGTGCCGGCCATGAAGAGGTTCAGGTCATTCCGCAGCGCCTGCACCGAAACAGGGTTTCCAACACCCTTCTGCATAATGATCTGTTCTCCCGACCAATAAAAGGTGTAGCCATTTTCGGAACGATAAATGCGGGCATAAATCAGTACGTCGCCGCTCGGCACGTCCTGGTCGAAAGTAAATGACGCAGAGAAATGTTTGATCGTTCCGTTGATAGGCATCATCACGGCGTGATTGAGGTTCTGGGCCTGCGATGAATGAACCTGGATGTAGGGAACGGTAACCGGTACGCCGGAAGTGTTATTACTGAACCCGATGATGCTTCCCAGGTTTTCCAATCCCGAATGCTGCGGCGTTATCGTCACCTGCGTGCCCGAGCTGAACGGGATCACTGTCATCGTATTCGCAGGCGCATCCGGTGCGGTGCTAAGCTTGATCCATTGCGCCCCCTGGCGGAAATAGAAACCCGGCGTATTATCGGTTTGGTAAATGAGAAGTCCGTCGGCCGGAGAAGCAATCAGGTTGCGTTCCGAGAGCTTCATACGGGGTATCAGCAGTCCTTTCGAGGTGGAAGTAATATCGAGTTCGGCACTGGAATTGGGCGTTAGTGTACCCATACCGACCTGCGCAAATGCGATGTTTGTAAATAAAATAGATGAAAATAAAACAAAAGTGAGGAGAAGGTTTTTCATTATCTTTTGATTCAGGTTTATAAATGGGAATAATTAGGTTAATGCTTTCTGTTTGCCTGTCGGGTTATTGCCGGACAACTTTCAGGGAATTGACCAAACCGTCTTTTCGTCTGATATTAATCAAATAAGTACCCGACGGCACTCCATCCATTGCAATCGTCTTGGAATCATTTGCCTTATGATCGATCGGAATCTTGAACAGCCGGTTTCCCCGCAGGTCCGTCACATCAATTTCTTTTACCAGCGACCAGTCCTGCAATGACAATGTAGCCTGATCCGATACCGGGTTGGGAAATACGGTTGCGGCAATTGAGTAGCTCATATCGACGTACCGCGTAGAGCTGTGCGCGAAAGTTTCGTCGTGATCGATCATTTTGAGCCGGTAGTAGTTGCGCCCGAAAAATGGAAACAGGTCTGTAAAATGGTAGTGCGTCGTCACCGAGCTTTCACCTGCTGCGGAAACTTCGCCGATTTTCAGCCAATTCCTGCCTTCTTTCGACGACTGGACTTCGAATATTTTGCTGTTACTTTCCTCGCTCGTCGTCCAATCCAGTTTCACAACACCCTTTTCCTCAACGGCATTAAAACTGATCAGGTTTACCGGAAGCGCCGGCGGGTTAATCAGCGTGACGACCCCCAATGGGCTGGTAAGATGATTGAAAACGTAATTCGTAGCGGTGTTCGAAGTGCTACCGGCATGGACCATGAAAGTACCGCCCGCTGTCGGTGAATAGTAAATCTGCATCCTGACTTTCGAATTACCATTTAGCTCGCTATCCTGATAAAACACGCCGACGACACCATTGAAATTGACCGGCGCGCTGAAATTATACACACGGGTAATGCTATTATACTGTGTGCCGGGGATCGGGGTGGTGGAAACGGTGAGGTTATTATTGGCAATGACTAAATCGGGATTAGAATTGAATGTCAAACCATAAAAATTGACATGGGTACCGCCCTTAATCACAAAATCCCGTGCGCCGATACTGAGTTGCGCGAAAACGGAAGGACAATAAAATAAAAAGCACAGCAGTGCCAGAGAAGGTACCTTCATAGGTGAGCGAGGTTTACGTAACGATTCTAATACTGAAAAGGATAATTCGAACCAGAATTACCTGAGAAAGGAAATTATTTCAATATAAATAGTCGAAACTAATTTGCATCATATGTTTCGCACAAAAAATAACGCTTAACAAAACATTAATACAAATCGCCCTTAATTCCTTTCCGACCGCGCGCACCTAATCATATTTAAAACAAAAACGTGTTTCGCGAAAAGGTGTTGAAACCGTTTCACAAAACACGTTCTATTTTATTGGAAAAATAACCAGGGAATCACCCGATCAATTCGCTTATGCTCTATCAACAGGCTGCGTCAGATAAACTTCCGGCTCGCGTTGCAGCTTGCCGAACGACGCCACGAATGATTGCAGGTAAGGCTGCCGGTTATGGGTGTCGAGGCCCTGGCGGTTTTCCCAGATTTCCTGGAATACAAATACATCCGGATCGCTATCGTCCTGATATAGATCGTATTGCAGACAAGCAGCTTCCTTGCGCGACTCGGTGACCATGTGCAGGAGCGTTTCCCGGACTTCCTCGCGGTGTTCGGTTTTACTTTTAATAACGGCTGTGAGATAAATGGGCATGGGTGTGTAGGTTATGCCGACAGGGCTATTTCGAGATCGGTGAACTGCGCTTCCAAGTGCGCGAGGTACTGGTTTTTGTAGGCGTCGATGCGCTCGGGCGTGGCGTTTTTTTCCAGGTCGTGGAAATGCATGCTTTCCAGCGGCTGCATGCCCAGGAACGCGTTCATCCGGTGAAAACCAAACATAACGCCTTGATCCACCGAATGTTCCAAAAAGAACTCGCCGGGCAATGTAAATGCCGTATCAGGCGCATTCCAGGTGGTCGTGAGCATGTATTTGCGACCTTGCATGGTGCCGCCGGTACCGTAGTTGATCTCCGGCGTTTCGTTTTTGCGACCGTCGCTGCGGTACAGTCCTTTGCGGTGGCCGGCCGTGAAGACTACATCGATATATTCTTTCAATTTATAGGGCATGGAGAACCACCACACCGGCGTATGGTACACGACCACGTCGGCCCATACGAATTTTTTCACTTCCTCGTCCGGATCGTAAGGCAGGTTAATGTCCGTTACTTGCAGCTCGAAGCCGTTTTCTTCCGTAAAATACGATTGGTCCAACCCCGTCAGCGTGTGGTTGAACTTCCCTCCGGAATGCGCGAAATGCTGACCGCCGTTAATGACAAATATCTTTTTCATTGTGTTGTTTTGATTTTGACACGACAAATTTCCGGCGTTGTAATGCATTATCAAAATAACTTAAATAGTACATTTGTATTATAAAAATTATAGATAGCTATGCAACTTAATCTCGAATGGCTCCGTACTTTCAAGGCGATCTACGAAACGGGAACGCTTTCCGCGGCCGCCCAGGAGCTTTTTATATCCCAGCCGGGCGTCAGCCTGCATTTGAATTCTCTCGAAGCGTATACCGGCCACAAGCTGTTCGACCGCTCGCCGCGGAAGATGGTGCCGACCGAAAAAGGAAAGGTCATGTACAACTTCGTGCTCGACCCGCTCCGCAAGCTGGAAGCCGTGGAGCAGCATTTTCACAAAAGCTCCAAAGCCGAGCGGCCGACAATCAGCCTCGGGATGTGCTTTGAAACATTCCAATACACACTGGAAGAGCACATTGCGTCCCTGCCATTTAACCTGATCATCAAATTCGGGGAGTACCCGCAAATGCAGCAGGACCTGGACAACGGCCTGCTAGACCTCATCGTAACGCCCCAGCCGGGCCAGCAGCAGAACCTGCAATACAAGCCGTTTTCAAAGGAACGGATCGTGCTCATCGCCGGCAGCCGGACCGACACCGCGCCGCTGCGCGAACTCTTGCAACAGCCCCGCAAAACCGAAGCCGCCAACTGGCTCAAACAGCACATCTGGTACAGCACCGCGGCCGATATGGAGCATTTGAAAAATTTCTGGCTCAAAAATTTCGACCAGCACCCCGATTTCCGCCCCAACTACATCGTCCCGAACATCTGCTCCATTATCCGCTGCCTGAGCGACAACGAGGGGTTTTCGGTCGTCCCGCATTTCCTGTGCGCTGAGGCCCTCGAAGCCGGGCAAATCGAACTGGTATGGGAAGGCAGCTCGCCGCTGGAAAACACGCTCTATTTCGGCACCCGCAAAAAAACGATCTACCAGAAAGAAATCGACCAGTTGCAGGAGCTGTTTATCAGCAAATGGAAAGCGCCTGAGGCCGTGATGGCGTAAGGGGGCGTCGCCGTCCGTTGACTGCTGACCGCGGACGACCGACCGCTGACCGACGACGACTGACCGCTGACCATCCGGCAGCAATCGGCCGTCAGCGGTCGGCCGTCGGCCGTCAACACCTCAAATGCTCACACTAATCCCCACACTCACATTCCCCCGCGTCGCCTTCGAGTACGGACAGGTTTGGTGCGCTGCTTCGATGATTTCGCGGGCGGTTGCTTCGTCCAGGCCGGGCAGGCTTACGTTCAGGCGGGCTTGCAGGAAGTATTCACCTTTGGTCGTGCCTAAATCTACTTCCGCGTCTACGGCCGTTCCTTCCGGCAACGCGATTCTTTTCTTGGCCGCCGCAATGCCCATTGCGCCGATAAAACATGCGGACCAGCCAGCAGCAAAAAGCTGTTCGGGATTGGTACCGGTGCCATTTGTTCCGGGTGAGGTAAGTTTGATATCCAGATTACCGTCCGAGCTGCGTGAAGCGCCGTCGCGGCCGCCCGACGTATGGGTTTTTCCGGTGTAAAGTACTTTATCGATGGTAGCAGTACCTGCTGCCTGTGTGATTTCGATCGTTTCCATGATTTGAATTGAATTAAATAATACGGTTAAAAAAGATGCTGTTTTGATTGAAAACGCGCGTTCCCGCTGCGATTTCTGGTACAAATAGAATACAATCCGAAAGCGAAAGACACCACAAAACAGTCCGACCAGTCAGATTTCCCTGCGAAATAGACAAATACCGCACCGAGATCGCCAAACGCCGCTCACTTCCTCCCCCCCATCTCCCCTGTCCATTTCACCCCGCAATGTGTCCACTTCGGCGCGAATGTGATTCCCGGCGGCGGCGGCCTGCCCTACTTTTGAGAAAAAAAACAAACCGCTATGAACGCCCTGAAACGCAACCGATACCGCAATGCCGCCGCCGTCGTCGCAGGTATTCTTTTTACCAGCTTCGTGGTTTTGCAGGTGAATAGCCCTACCATCGAAAACCCGTCCGTGACCGCCGAATTTCATGGCCCCGATGAAGTGACCGCGATCCTGAAACGCTCGTGCTACGACTGCCATTCCAATGAAACCAACCTGCGGTGGTACGACAAGATCGCGCCATTCTCCTATAAAGTAGCGGCCGATGTGGAAGAGGCCCGCAAACGCTTCAACTTTTCGGAATGGGACAGCCTCCCCAAAGCCGACCAGGAAGTAAAGCTGTGGTACATCGTGAACATGATCGACGCGGGCCGCATGCCGCTTCCCGCCTACACGGCCATACACCCGTCGGCGAAAGTGACCCCGGCCGAACTCACGATCCTGAAAAACTACGTCACCGACCTCTCACGAAAGCATTATGCCGCCGGCGATACGGCGCGCATCAGGCAAAACCCGCGCGTATCCAATGTACCGACGTCCATCAACGGCATCCGCTATTTCGACGATTATAAAAACTGGAAGGTCATCAGCTCGACCGGCCGCCCCGACAACGGCACGATGCGCATCATCTACGGCAACGACATCGCCGTAAAAGCCCTCGAAAACGACCAGATCCGCCCCTGGCCCGACGGCGCGGTGATCGTGAAAGTAGTCTGGAACAGCCAGGCCCCCGATGCCGACGGCAATGTCAAACCGGGCAATTTCAACAACGTGCAAATGATGGTCCGCGACGCCGGCAAGTTCAGCGCCACCGAAGGCTGGGGGTTCGCCCGTTTCAACGGCCTCGACCTGAAACCCGTCGGTACCACTGCCACCTTCGCTACGGCCTGCATTAACTGTCACCAGCTGGCCGGCGAAACCGGATTTGTGTTCGACATTCCGACCAAGCGCGTGGCTGGCCGCTGACGCCGACGGCCGACCGCTGACTGCCTTAAAGATCACTCATTCCCCGTTCCACGGCGGATCATTCAATCATTCAATCATTCAATTATTCAATTATTCACCATGAAAACCATCATCACCTCGTTTTTCCTCTCACTTGGCCTTTCTGTTTCCGCCACGGCATTTACCTCAAACACTTCATCAACAGACCAAACCACGACCAGCAATGGCTTCGCGGTTGTCGAACTCTTCACTTCGGAAGGCTGTTCGAGCTGCCCGCCGGCGGATAAGCTGCTGGCGAAAATTCAGGAAGAATATGCCGGCAAGCCGGTGTACCTGCTCGCATTCCATGTGGATTACTGGAACCACCAGGGCTGGCGCGATGTATTCAGCGACCGCGATTTCACCAAACGGCAGTACCAGTATGCCAGCTGGCTGAACCTCGAAACCGTATACACGCCGCAGGCTATCGTAAATGGCCGGCATGAGCTCGTCGGTTCGCAGGAGGAAACATTGAAACGGGCATTAGGTATCGAATTGCAGGCCCCGGCTACGGCCACGCTGAGCAGTGAGGCGCAGATCGCCGCCGGTAAGCTGACCCTCTCCTACCAAACCGGGAATGCGGGAAAAGGAACCGCTTTACAGGTTGCATTCGTACAAAAACTGGCGCATACGATGGTCAAACGCGGCGAAAATGCCGGCCGCCTGCTCCCGCATGTGCAGATCGTGCGCAAGATCCAGGCCTTCCCCGCCAATGCCGCCGGCACCGTAACACTTAGCCTCCCCGACACATTCAATCCGAACGAATGGGAAGTGCTGACATTCCTCCAAAATACCCAAACCGGCGCTATAACCGCGGCGGCGCGTGTGGAAGTGTCAGGAACTGACCACCGACCGCTGACCGCCGACGGCCGTCCACAGTAGTAATCAACCTGATCTCAACGAAAACCACCGCCGGCGGTCGACCGTCGGCGGTCCAAAAACTTCCATCATGAAAGCAGCAACCATCATCGCATTCCTCGCAGCCGCGCTCGCATTCGCCGCCTGCCACCAGCCCCGCAGGCTCGCGCCCGCCCCCGAAACGATCTTCGACGACCGAGGCCTGCACATCATCACGTCGTTTCACAATGAACGCACCGGCACGATATCCGTCCTGTACGGCAACGACGAGGCCGTGGCCCATGCCGCCGCGGATAGCGCCGCGCACGCGCCCGGCGAAGTGTACAAGCTCGTTACCTGGGACCTGAAACAGAACCCGCTATGGTTCGGCGGGAGCATCAACGGCGGCCTGCAATCGGTAGAGACCGTTACCGTGAAAACCGGGGGTACCGCGCAGCCGGTGGCAGACTATACCTTGGAGAAAACGGAGCAGAAAGGCGCTGAAAATGCCGCTGGGCGCGATTCGGAGCGGATTAGTTTTATATTTGCCCAACGGGCGTCGGTTTTTCCCTAACACGTTCCATCCATCATTATGGTACAAAAGACATTCAGGGTTTCGGCGGTGATCGTCTGGCTCAGTTCCCTGTCGCTGGGCGTGCTTACCACCGTGCCCAAGATCGCCGAGAAGCATCCCAATGGTTTCGAGGCCATTACCAGCGCGCTGATCACCACGTCGTTCACGCTGTTTGTGTGGTATTTCAATATCTACTCTCTGCCGAAGTTTACCAAAGAACATTCGGCCTCGGGATTTTCCTATCCGCTCCTGTTCCGCAGCATTGCCATCGGGCTCGTGCTGATGTTTCTCATGGTAGGCGCCCAAAAGCTGGCCATTCCCTCGCTGGATTTCGGGCCGGTGGTGCTGATGTTCGAGGTGCGGGGGATCATGATCAACCTCATCTTTTACATGCTCCTGCATTTGCTTTACCAGACCCACCGCAACCAGCAGGTGGTGCTCGAACTGGAACGCAGCAAGGCCGATAACCTCGGCGCGCAATACGAGCTGCTCAAACAGCAGGTGAACCCGCATTTCCTGTTCAACAGCCTCAGTACACTGAAATCGATGGTCGAGCTGGGCGACCGCAACAGCGTGGATTTCATACTGAAACTTTCCGATTTCTACCGTTTTACCCTCGAAAACCGTAAACAGGACCTGATCATGCTCCACGAGGAAACGGAAATCCTCGACGCCTATATGTACCTGCTCAAAGCACGTTTCGAGGAAGGTATCGAGCTGGAATACAGCATTCCGCAGGACGTCGCCCAAACCTGGATACCGCCATTTACCTTACAGTTACTGGTTGAAAACTGCATCAAGCACAATGTCGTCTCGCTCGATTACCCGCTCCATATCCGCGTGTACGCCGAAAACGACCGGCTGGTAGTCGAGAATCCCCTGCGGCTCAAAAAGAACCCCGAGCATTCGACCGAAGTGGGGCTCGACAATATTAAACGCCGGTATTTCCATTTGCTGGAACAAAATATCATCATTGAAAACGACCAGGAGCATTTCAGGGTCAAACTGCCTCTTATTCATGAAAATCGTAATCATTGAAGACGAAATCAAAACGGCGCGGTCGCTGGCGCAGCTCATTACCACATTAAGGCCCGAAGCCGAGATCGTGGCGACGATCCAGAGCGTGGAACGCGCCGTGTACTGGCTCACCGAAATGCCCCAGCCCGACCTGATTTTCATGGATATCCAGCTCTCGGACGGGCTATGCTTCGAGATTTTCGAATCGGTGAAAGTAGTGCCGCCCGTCATTTTCTGCACGGCATACGACCACTATGCCATCGAGGCATTCAAGGCCAACGGCATTGATTATTTGCTCAAACCATTCAAACAGGAGCATATAGAAGGCGCATTGGCAAAGCTCAGCCAGCTGAAAAGTTATTTTTCCAATGAAAAACCCCTCGTGCCCGAGCTGGAAACGCTGTTGAAAAAGCTGAGCAGCCCCGAGCCGAAAAAGAGCTTCCTCGTTTTTAAACAGAACAAATACATTACTATTAAAACCGAGACGATCGCGTTTTTCTACATTCACAATGAAACCACCTGGCTGCGGACGTTCGACCAGCAGGATTACACCATTTCACAGCCGCTGGAAGAAGTGCAGGGCATGGTGCCGGCGTCGCAGTTTTATCGGTTGAACCGCCAGTACCTCGTGAATTTCGACGCGATCAAGGAAGTAGAGCATTACTTTTCGCGCAAGCTGTTCATCAAACTGACGATCCCGACGCCCGAAAAACTGCTGATCGGCAAGGAGAAGGTGAGCCAGTTCCTCGGCTGGCTCGAAAACCGGTGAGTTATAAAGAGTAAAATCCATTGATCAAAAATGAACAATGGATTTTGACTACATAACTCAATAGCAATAACCGCACTTAGCGTACTTGTTATTGTTCTCGAAATATATCGTTAAGAAACGGGCGGTGTAATTAAAAATAAATTAAAATTAGCCCTGTTCGCCTCAGATTTCGATCGTCTCGCCGATTTCGGGCAGGTGTAAAGCCAATCCGGCCGCCGCGAATGCCGCAATGGCTTCCGCTTTGTCCACCTTAATGAACCCGAAAGTATCGTAATGCACGCCGAGCACTTTTGTAACATCCAGTAGCTTAGCAGCTTCTATCGCGTCCTCAATGCCCATCGTGAGCACATCGCCGATCGGTAATGCGGCGAAATCGAGCTTCGCCCATTTAGGTACGAGCGTCATGTCGAGCGTCAATGCCGTATCGCCGCTGTAATAGAAATTGCCGTCTTCGGTCTTGAACGCGAAGCCTTCGGCCACGCCGGCATAGCTACCGTCCTGGAACGAGGCCGAATGCACCGCCGCCGTCCCTTTGGCCGTACCGAAATCGAATGACCATTTGCCGCCGGGGTTTAATGGATGCACGTTTTTCACGCCTTGCGCCCCGAAATAGGTGTACAGCTCCCAGCTGCCCACCACCATGGCGTCGTTGTTGTTGGCAATCTTCACCACGTCGTGCGAGTGGTCGAAATGGCCATGCGAGACGAAGATGTAATCGACTTTGATATCGTCGGGGTTGATCCCGCTGGCCAGTTCGTTGCCGGAAATGAATGGATCGAAAAGGATCGTTTTGCCCCCTGCCACGACCGAGAAGCAGGAGTGACCGTAATAGGTTAATTTCATGTGGATTTCAGTTTTTTTACCCCAATAATACGGTCCGGACCGGCCCGGTCAAAATCATGTAGCTGCAATTTTGCTGCTTGTCACATTTTCTGCTTAATCGTCCATTTCATGCCTTTCGGACACATGGAGCCGAACGCGCTATCAGACAGAGAATTATGTGGAAATATTTTCCCCAAAATGTTGTGCGTTTGTAAAAGTATTTCTACATTTGTGTGATTTTACAAAAAACGCAAAAGTTCACTTATCTAATTTCTTTCATTTATGAAAAGCAGGATTACCCTCGTCTCCTCTATGTTTGTGGTGATGTTGGCGGGCCTTTCGGGCCGTGCCGTGGCGCAGGATACACAAACCGACAACCACCAGATTTCGGTGGTGGTGCCCGTAGTGGCTTTGCTCGATCTTGAAACTTCCGGAACCAAGAACTTTACGGCCAGCTTTACCAAGCCGGCCAACGATGAGGCGGGTGAAAAAATCGTCGCGCCGGCAGCTAACAACTCGCTGTGGCTCAACTACACGTCTATCCAGGCTGGTACTACTACCAAAAAGGTCAACGTGAAGGCCAGCACGCTCGTAGACGGTGTGGACATTCACCTCGTGGCAGGTAGCGCGGCAGGCGGCGCAGGTACAAAAGGAACGCCGACAGCCGGTTTTAACCTCACTACCACCGACCAGACGCTCATCTCCGACATCGGAAGCGCGTACACAGCCTCAGGACCGAATGCCGGCCACCAGCTTACCTACACATTCCTGGCCGACGATGCGAACTACGCCAACCTGCGTTCAGGCTCAACCACGGTGACCGTCACTTACACACTCGCCGACAACTAAGATTCTGATTTTCAGAGACAACAACAAAACCAAGCACGCAAAGCTCCGGCCGGCGGCCGAAAAACCCGGCCGGCAGCTTGCTTACACTTGACACACGATGAAATTTTCTGCCCTACTCAGCCTGACACTGCTTTTGCCCGCTTACCTCCGGGCATCCGTGGTGATCTTGAACGGATTGACACACAACCACAGCATTTCCGCCGCCGACATGAAGGTCCAGGGGGCAATCAAAGTCAAAAATGAGGGCGGAAAAGACTCCCGTATACTGGTATACCGTCAGGACCTCGTTTCACCGTGCGACCAGCAGGCCGCCTACCCGGAAGCGGGCAGCCATGCGAGGTCGCTGGGAGCGGCATTGAAGACGAATATCGACGAGCGGGTGATCGCCACCAACGAGGAATACGACGTGCGCTACACGATCGACGCAGATCCGAAGCGCCTGCCGGGCACCTACTGGGAGGTGATTATGGTCGAAGTGGCTGATCCTGTGCGAGAAGAAGCGCACCAGGGCATCCAGGTCAATTCCAAGGTACGCTATGCCATTCAGGTGATCGTGGACATCGGGCCGGTGGAAGGGCCGCCGCTGTCTTATGAGAAGGTTGCCTACGAGAAGGTTTCTGCCGAGCAGTCCGTTTTGAAAGTGATTTTGAAAAACAACGGCTTCTACGGCGCGCGTACGAACGTGATCCTTGAAATTTACGACAGCGCCGGTAACAAGCTCAAAACGACGCAACCCAATACCCGGATGCTCTATCCGGGCAATTGCAGCACGTTCGAGATTCCCGTTACCGAGGTACCGAAAGGCAAATACGACTGCGTGATCATCGCCGACACGAAGAAAGACCTGTTCGGCTCGAATATTTCCTTACAGGTTGAATAATCCTCCCGTACCATTGTACCGGCTTTCATTCATATTGCTGCTGATGATCGGCCTGAACGGCTATGGGCAATCGCCGATAACCGTCAGCGTAGCCAATGCGCCGGGCGTCGGCACGCCTGGCGTCGGCACGCCGGGCGTCGGTACGCCGGGCGTCGGCACGCCGGACACCATCGTTCCCGGCGGCCATATCACGTTGTTTTTTGACATCAAGTCCTCCTCATTCCTACCAGATTCGCTGCGGGAAGACATACAGCTGCCTGAAAAATGGCGGCTGCTTTCCCAGCGAAAACCTGCCAGAACCCATTCCGACAAAAGTATCCGCTATTTCTATGTCATCGCCACCCCGGCCGCGTGCATGTCGGGCGACTACCTGGTTACTTTCCGCGTGAATACGGCCGGCCAGCAGCTTACCGCCCAGGTACCGGTATCGATCCGGCAGGTCCGCAAAATGGAGCTGTTTGTAACTACCCAGCCCGAATTTACCCGCGAAGGCGACACCCTTCGCCTCACCTACCTGATCCGCAATTCGGGCAACCATCCCGAGACGTTCCGCCTGAAATCCGACCACGGAACAGTGGAAAACACACCCGACACCCTTACCCTCGAACCCGGCGCCGGCATGAACGTGACCGTCGCGCAGGTGATCCCATTTACGGACAACAATGCATGGCAGGCCGCGTCGAACCTATCGGTACTGATGACCGGCGGCGAAGAGCCCGTGTATTCCGTAACCAGCATACCCGTTTTTTCCTCCAAAATCAGAAAGATCGACCGCTACTTCCGCTTTCCTGTGGAAGTAGGCGGTGCGTATCTGTCGTACCGTTACGGCGGCAGGCAGGTGACGGCCTACCAGTACCAGGCCACCGGCAAGGGTTTCGTCGACCAGAAAGACCGCCATTACATCGACTTCACCCTTCGCGGGCCCAACCAGTTTGTATTCCCGGCCGTGGGCACTTACGACCAGTATTCATTGGATTATGCCTACAAGAAACGCCTGTTCATTTCCGCGGGCGACTATGTTTTGCAGCTTAACAACCTCATGGAATTCGGCCGCTTCGGGCGCGGGCTGCGTGTGGAGCAGCAATTCAGCAAACTGGCCTACACGGTATTTTACCAGAAAGCGCGGTTTTTCATGAACCAGAAGGATTCGTACGGTGGGAAATTGATGTTCAAATTCAGTGAAGCCGCTAATATCGGCGTGCATTATGCGTCCAAGGATGTGGTTTTTCACAACCGGCGTTTCTGGTCGCATATGGCGGGCCTCGCGTCGCAGGTACACACGAAGGAATTCAACTTGGAAACCGAGATTAGCGCCGGGCAGGCCGCCGGCAAAACCGACATGGGCGCATTCCTGCGGCTGCAACTGACCAAAAAATGGATCAGCGTCACGAGCAATGTCATTTACGCGGGCAAGCATTTTTATGGTTTTTACAACAATAGCCGCCTGTTCAACAACAATATCGGCTTCAACATCACCCGCAAGCTCACGATTGGCGCGAGTAACAATTTCTCCGATGTAAACCCGAGCCTGGACGCTAACTTGTACAGCGTGTCGCCCAAAGACCGCTCCTACATGGCCTACGCCTCCTACCAGCCCGACCAGCGCAACCGTTTTTTTCTTTTCTACTCTACGGGCGAGCGCAAGGACAGGCAGGAACCGGCATCGTTCCATTACTCGGAGAATTTCAGCAACATTTCCTATAACCTCACGGCCAAAAAGTTTACGCTCTTTTACCAGGGCCGCTATGGGTATTCCAAAAATCACCTCGCGCCCGATAACGACGGCCGTAACGAGTCGTTCTCGAACCTCGCCCAGCCGGCGGTGCGGCTGTTTCCGTGGTTCTGGCTCGGCGGGTATTTCGAGCACCAGCATACGAGCAAGTTTTCGAACGCAGGCATCGTGGAAAACCTTTTTTTCTATGGCGGCAACGCCCGATTGAATGTCAAACGGAACCTGTACGCGAGCCTGATGTACCGCAACAACTACGCGCCCGACGAGCTTTACGTGCGACGCAGCTTCCTCGACGCGTCGGTGGTACTGGATTTGAAAAGACACGTTTTCTCCTTCTCCGGAGGCCGTTCCTACATTCCGAATATTTCAAATACCGAACAGAATACGCTTTTTTTCCAGGTCAAATATGCATTGCGCCTCAATGTGCCGCTGGGCCGGAAGAAAAATATCGGCACCGTCCGCGGCAGGCTGACGGGCTTCGGTTACCGCAAGCAGGGCAACCTGATCCAGCTCGGCAGCCACAAGTTCATGACCGACAGCACCGGCATGTTCTCATTCGAAGGCGTTGCGCCCGACCGCTACTACCTCAGCATTACGCAGAACGAATCGGGTGCCGAAGGCGTGGTGCCGCTCACGAAAATGCCGATGCTCCTGGACGTCCGCCCCGACAGTGCGCAGACGATCGAAATACCGCTCACCCGGACCGGCGGCGTGACGGGCCGGATCGAATTTTTAAAGGGAAAACAAAACGGGATCGCGTCGGCATTGAGCGAGAGGCCGGTGGTCCTCGTAAAACTGAATGGCGAGGGCGGCAGCTACATCACCGAACTGAACGACAAGGGCGAGTTCTCCTTCCGCGAAGTAAGGCCCGGCAACTGGGAAATTTCAGTATTCATCCCCGGCAGCCAGGACCGGTTTGTAGTAGAAGATGCGAGCCGCCAGCTTACCCTGGAAACCGATAAAACGCTCGATCTCACCTTTAAAGTCAGGCCAAATGAGAAGCGTATTCATTTTTCGGAAAGAAGTTTTGAAGTATCTGTAAAAAAATGAGGGGTTTGGTATTCATATGCGGGATGTTACTGGGGCTGGCTTCGCAAGCGCAGACGGTCGGGAACGTGGACGTGAGCCTCACGATGCCGTCGGTAGCGCTGGTGGACATCCTGCCGTCGGCCGCCAACGGCGTGACCCTGCAAATGACCGCGCCTACCGAAGCAGGCAATACCGTGGGTACGGGCACTTCCAACCAGAGCAACTGGCTGATATTCACCTCCGCCGTCGCCACGGGCGCGTCGCGGAGCATCAAGGGCGATATCGTGGGCACACTACCTGCCGGCATCCGGCTGCGGCTCGATGTAGCCGCTTATGTGGGTACGGGACAGGGGTTTACCGGCGGCAACAGCTACGTGACGGCCAACAAATACCTCACCAATGTGCCGGTGAGTTTTATCGACAATATCAAAGGTGCCTACACCGGCATTACCTACGGGAGCAGCGGGTTCAAACTCACCTATTCCCTTGAAATACAGAATTATGCCAACATTCGCAGCGGCACCTCGAATGTGACGGTCCGCTACACTATGGTCGACAACTGATGAAGCACTGGATCATTTCCTGCCTGGCATGCCTGGCCGCATTCACCGCATCCGCACAAACGTTCGTGATCAACAGCGGCACGTCGTGGTCGATCCCGTCATTGGCTTCAACCATTACCAAGGCCGGCAAAAACTACGAGCACATCGAAACCAGCAGCGCGTCGCAAACCCTGGTGAAAGTAAACGCCCTCCTCGGCTGGACCGTAACGGCACATTTGAGCAGTACTTCCAACTGGGATTCGGCGCTGAAACTATCCGTCCAGCGCACCGGCAACGGCACGGGCATCGCCATCCTCTCCGGCGGCACGACCTACATCCAGCTCACAAGCACGCCCCAGACATTCTTCACCGGCCTGCTCAACCTCACCGCCCACCGCGACAACATCCCCATTCAATACAAAATCGAAGGATTGTCCGTGACATTGCCCGTCAAGACGTACACGACTACGGTGACTTACACGATTTCGGGGTTGTGACCTTACTCCAACTTTCCGGCCCCGCTGAAAGCCCGGAACGGCCTTTTGAAAAATTCCATGGTAACCCTGTTGAAATCCATGCTGTAATGTACCAGTGTGGAATGACCTGAGTTGGGCAGAATCCAGAGGTAGGATTTTGGAATGGCGCGGGCGATCAGGACGGTGTGTTCGGGAAGGATTACGTCGTGGTCGCCGCCGATGATGAGGGACGGGCATTGCACGCCGCGGAGCTGTTCCAGCGTAATGTGCGGCTGGACGGCCATCAGGTGCACAAGTTTCTTCTCGTTGCGCCGGGCCGGGTCGCTGGCTTTCGTGGCGAGGTCGGCATCCCACCCGAGGATCGCTTTGTACATCCACGGGTCGAGCGCCGTGGAATCCGGCCAGAGGTTGGCACCGGTAGCGGCCAGCTTGCGGACCTTTTCCGGGTGGCGCAAGGCAAGCAGCAATGCATTAATGCCCCCGTCGCTCCATCCCACTACGTTGCACGAGTCTATTTTCAGGTGTTCGAGCAATGCGTGGGTGTCGTCGGCCATCATTTCGTAGGAAAGCGAATCGCCGGCGTCCGCCGAACGGCCCTGTGCCCGGCTGTCGAGCAGGATCACCTTATATGATTGTGCAAATGCCCGGAGCTGGTGTTTGAAATCGCGCATGGAGCCGCCGTTGCCGTGGATAAACAGCACAGGCTCTCCGGCCCCATACACCTCGTAATACAATTTCACACCCCTCAACGCGGCAAAACGGCCCGCTTTCGGGTTGCGGCCGAGTAATGCGGTATCCGGCCTGATCTGCGCGGAAGCCGTTCCGCAGGCCAGCCAGGCCAGCAGCACCAGTAGTTTCAGTTTGTTTCCCATCAGGTTTGAGGCTCGTACCGGCCAAATGTACGTTCCAGAAACGCCTCGATCCTAGCTTTTTGCCGCAAATGATGCCTGAAATGCATTTCGGAAAATTGAAACCATTCTTCCGCACCCAGGTAATGCAGGCCCGGATGCTTTGCTTTTCCGTGAAACAGGCTCGTGGCGATCAGCCGGTCCGTTTCGATCACAAGCGTTTTCAAGCGGCAGAGACGGTCTATCAAAAACTGCTTGCAATCGGGCTGGCGAACGTACGCATTCGTCGCGGGACCTTCGATGATCTCGTCCGGAAAAGCGTTATTACGCAGCATGGTTTTCGCTGCCGAAGTAGCATCTTCCATCGCATAGTCGTTCGACGCGAGGCAGATTTTGATCTGGTTGAAATGGAAATCCGCCTCGTCGAGCATATGCATGTACACCTGCCCGAGCGACCATGCGCCAGGCCCCGGCTGGGCCAGCAGCCGCGCGATGTCGTACGGTTCCAGCGCCAGCAGCCAGTTGTCGATCGTATTGTGATAATCTTTAACCCGCGTATTCATTGAAGTGCTTAATTGGATATACAAACCTAAAATGAATCCCGGTGAAAATGCGAGGGGTTTAGTGACAATCAGCGGTGGCATTTGCGCCAAATGCTGCCGGGCAACCCGCGCCGGCCGGAGGATAATCGGCATCGTGATCAGGAAATACCGCTCGCCGCAAACTCGCGGGGCGTCATGCGGTACAGGTCGCGAAAGCATTTTGCGAAATAGGACAGGTTATCGAACCCCACGGCATAGGCCGCTTCCGAGACAGCCATTCCCTTGGAGAGCAACGCGGCTGCTTTTTTCAGCCGGTAGTTGCGGATCAGCTCCACAGCCGACAGGTCCGTGATCGCTTTCAGCTTCCGGTTCAGGCTGCTGTTGCTCATTCCGATCTCCCGGATCAGCTCCGTCACACCGAATTCCGGGTTTTCGAGTCGGGTATCGAGGATATGGTAGAGTTTAATCAAAAAAGGATCAGTGGCGTCGGCAACGTCGGAGGATAGTGCCCCGGGCGTCGTGAACTGCGCACGGAGCCGCTCGTACGTGCGCGCCTGCCTGTCGAGCAGGTTACGGATGCGCAGGCGCAACTCGGGCAGGTGAAACGGCTTGGTAATGTAGTCGTCAGCCCCCAGTTCGAGGCCTTCCACCCGGCTTTCCAGCGCCGATTTGGCCGTGAGCAGCACCACGGGAATGTGGCTCGTTTCGAGGCTGGATTTAATGTATCGACAAAAGGCATAACCATCCATGACCGGCATCATCACATCGCTGATGATGAGGTCGGGCATGGTATCGGAGGCCATTTCAATGCCCTCCCGGCCGTTTTGCGCCGTGTAAAACCGGTAATTTGCTGCAAGGCTCTCGGCAATGAACCCGGAAAGGCCCGCATTGTCCTCCACCAATAATATTTTTGGTAAAACATGGCTATTCCCGTCGGGAATATGCCCGTTTTGATGGCCGTTCAATAACGAAACATCCGGCTCCTGCGCCGCAGCCGGCTCGCCTTCGCGGTAAGGTAGCACCACGGTAAATACCGTATCAAACTCATTCACATCGGTTTGAACAGAAACCTTTCCATCCTGCAATGCCACCAGCTCTTTCACAATCGCCAGCCCGATACCCGTTCCTTCCTGGTAACCGGTCGATTGCCCCGCCTGGTAAAAGCGGTCGAAAATATGCGGCAGCTGTGCAGCGGGAATGCGGGTACCGGTGTTCGCCACGACGATTTCGATGCCGCCCGGCTCATTCGCGTTCAGCTGCACGGCTATTCTCCCACCCTCGTTAGCAAACTTGACCGCATTCGACAGCAGGTTGTTCAAGATCCTTTCCAGCTTCTCGTGATCAAACCAGAAGTAATTGTTTTTCAAATTATTATCAAAAACCAGCCGGATATTCCGTGCCTCCGCCGCCAGCTGGAAAGGCTGGACCAGGTCGAACACAAAACCGCCCGTATCACCCCAGGCGGCATCCACGCGGGCCGTCCCGGCTTCGAGCTTCGAAAGGTCGAGCAGCTGGTTGATCAGTCCCAGCAGCTGGCGCGCATTGCGCTGGATGAGCGACAGCCGCCTATCGTCCTTTTCGGGCCGGGGTTCTTCCAGCATTTGCCCGGCGGGGCCGAGGATCAGCGTCAGCGGTGTCCTGAATTCGTGGGTAATGTTGGAAAAAAACTGTGTTTTCATCCGGTCCAGCTCCCGCAGCTGCCGCGCCTCCCGCGTTCTGACATACACATTCACCAGCCCGAAAACCCCTCCCGCAAAGGCCAGTGCGTAGAGGGTGCACGCCCACCAGGTTCGCCACCAGGGCGGGTGGATGCGGATATGCAGCGTCCGCACGTCCGGGCTCCATACCCCCATCGTATTGGACGCATTGAGCCGTAAAATATAGCTTCCCGGCCGCAGGTCGGTGTATTTCGTCGCCGGCGTTTCCGTTTCGATCCATTGCGCATCCACCCCTTCGAGCTGGTATCGGTACAGGATCTGGTCGCTGCGGTTGTATTGCATCGCCGCGAAATCGATCGTCAGGAAGTTTTGCCAATATGCCAGATCGAGGTTTTGAATGGCGGCAATCGGTGCTTCGCCTGCCGCCGTCCGGGGTGTCAGCGGCTCGTTGTTGATCGCAATGCCGGTAATATGCACCGGCGGCCGGTAGGTGTCCGCGTTCGACTGCCGCGAATCGAAAGCGGTAATGCCCTCCATTCCACCCAGGAACATCCGTCCATCGGGCAGCGCGAGCACATGAAACCGGTTGAACTCGTCGGCCATCAGGCCGTCCTCGCGGGTGTAGGTACGCGTGCGAAGGGTCTGGCGGTTTACCTGCGACAGCCCCTGGTTGGTGGCCACCCACACATTTCCCACGCGGTCGGGAATGGCGGCGTAGATCACATTGTTGGGCAGGCCGTTTTGTTTCGAAAGCTGCTTGCTCAGCCCCGTTCGCCTGTCGAACCGGCAGAGGCCGCTGCCGAAAGTCCCTACCCAGAGCAGGTTATCGTCCATCGGATCGGCGAAAAGGCAGTAGAGTTTATCGCCCGCCAGTGCGCCCGGACGCCCATCTGCACCGAACCGCGTGATTTTTCCGGAAACCTTATCCATGCGGTAAAGCCCTCGTAATGTCGTCGCCACCCATACGAACTGCCGATCCACGACGATCTGGTGAATGCCCGACTCGATCGTCGGCCGCACCGGGTGCGGAAAGCGCGTCCACGTGCCATTTCGGTAGGAAAACAGCAGACTATCATACATCGCCCACATGCGGCCGTCGGGGTCTTTGGCGAGGTTAACAGCCAGCTCCGAGCGTTTGATATCCTCGATCTCCACCGGAAACGGCAGCGGTGTAATGCTCCGGGTAACGAGATCGAGCTCATACAGGGGCGTCCTGCCCGCGCTGAACCAAATTTTCCGCGGACTTTCGAAGGCATAGCGGAAGTTGTAGGAAAACAGGTCGGCAGGTAACCGGTCTATGGCCGCCTGCGGCACGTCCAGGAAATGCCGCAACAGGTCGGGAATGAAGCCTTTGGCATAGGCAAATGTTTGAAAATAGCCTGCCCGGAGGTTGTATTTGCGGATGCCCTGGCCGTTGGTACCTGCCCAAAGGACGTCGGAACGGTCGATCAGCAAGCTTTTGAATTCGACATTCTCCTGGGTCGAAAACAGGGCGAGGCTGTCGTTGGCCCCGAACCGGTAGAGCGTGTTCATCCTGAAAAAATAGACATTTCCCTTGCTGTCGGTCACGATCGGGTGGCGGTACTGCGCCTTCGTGTCGAATGGCAGCGGGAAATTGCGGCACTGCCCGGAGGCGGGTTCCAGCAATGCCATTGCGTTGTCGGAGAGCAGCAGCAGGCGGCCGTCTTTCAGCTCGTGCAGCGCCCTTACCTGCGGCGCGACGGACGCGAACGCGGGTGCATTCGAGTGGTATTTCAGAAAATGGCGGCCGCCATTTTTTAGCACAAATAGCCCGCGGTTGGTACCGGCCCAGATGTTCCCTGCCCTGTCTTCGCTCACAAACCGCACATGCGCATGCCCGATGCCGGCCGAATCTTCCGCGGCGGCATCGTACTGCGTTATTTTCTGGGTTTTCAAATCAATGGAAGCGAGGCCGCTGCCGTCCGACATCAGCCAGAGCCTGTTCCGGCGGTCGGGCAGCATATTGCGGAGGAAGCGTTGGCCGAAATGCTGCTGATAGAATGCCTGCTTTGAAAAGTTGAAGAACGTCTCTTTCTGCGGATCGAAAAGGTCGATCTGTCCCTGGTCGGTCGTGATCCAGATTTGCCCGTTTTCCGCAGGCATCAGGTTGTCAAGGCCCAGCGACGACAACGATACTTCCTGCGAATCCGACGGTTGGAATACCCTGAAATGGCGGCCGTCGAACCGGCACAGGCCGTCGCGGGTGGCGAGCCAGATAAACCCCTCCCTGTCCTGCAAAATGGCCGGTACAAAGCCCTGCGGTAATCCCTGTTTGGCGGCGATCGTTTCGGGTACCGGCTCGCCGGGCACCTGCGCAAAGACGGGTGATAACACGCACAACCAGGCTGCCATCCAATGCAGCAGATACAGGGTTACCGGGCGGATCATGTAGAATTTCTTCAAATGGGCACGTTTCAAGCCTAATTTACGATAAAACGGTCTTCGGTGACGAAATTTGAATAGTTTCTGCTTAAAAATTGACAATCCTCCCCGCCCCGTACCGCTCATATTGCAGGCCTTAACCGAATTCTCACCATTCCGGCCAAAGCTATGAAGACAAAACTACTACTACCCTGTTTCACACTGTGTTGCGCACTGCTGTTGGCTACAATCGCCCGTTCGGCGGTGATTTACAACCACACTTTCCCTAACAGCAACTTCAATAACCCGACGTCCATCAATGCCAACCTGACCAGTGCATGGACGGGCATCGGCGACCAGCCCTATTCTTTCAGCTACGACGGCAACAATGCGATGGCACTTCTGGCGCATAACCACGTGTATGTGCTCACGATCACGATCAAGGAAGGCTACCAGGTGGAACTGACCAGCATCGTTTTCTCCCGGTTCTCGTCTGACAATGCAACGTTCCAGGTCCTTGTCGACGGCGTCAATTACGGGGCGTCATTCTCGTCCAATACGAGCATGACACCCATCACCCGCACCAAAACCGTTTCCAAACTGCGGAATACCATGCAGATCAGGATTGCGGTGACCAATAGCACGACGCCCAACAACAACTATTCGGCGATCGATAACTTCACCCTCAACGGGTCGGTCACGAGCTACGATCCGGCGGCCGAAGCGAAGCCCGACGGTAACGGCATTTTGTATGTAGATGGCGGCGTGAACATCGCAGGTGACGGCAGCAGCTGGAACAGTCCGCTCAAACGCATGTACTTCGCCACCCGGGCCGCAGCATTGAACCCTAACATCAAGCAAGTATGGGTCGTGAACGGCGAGTACAAGCCCGAAGCTGCCAATACGCCTTTTACACTCACCGACGGCGTTGCCTATTACGGCGGATTTGAAGGCTATGAAGAAGAGCTGCGCGAAAGGTCGATCACCAACCCGTCGGTGCTGGCCGGTCTGGGAGGTGCCGTGATCACCGTCTCCGGCGCGGGGCCTACTACCCGGCTGGATGGCTTCCTCGTGACGGGCGGCACAGGCCAGTCCGTCAGCGGTGAACGGCGGGGCGGGGCTTTGCATGCGACCAGCTCTTCGCTCGTGATCGCCAACTGCACATTCGGCGAGAATGCGACCGACCCTTCGGCCAGCGCAGGCAAGGGCGGCGCGATTTACCTCCTCAATTCCAGCCCGCTGATCGTCCAATGCCTTTTCGCCGGAAATTCGGCAAAGGGCACCGGTTCTGGACGTGGCGGCGCGATTTTTCTCGACAACTCGTCGCCCGTCATCCGCAATTGTACTTTTTCTGCCAATGAAGTGGGGGGTAATGCTGCGGCAGGCAATGGTGGCGCCATCTATGCCCTCGCAGGCTCGTCGCCGGTGATCGAAAACACCATTATCTGGAACAATGCCGACGCAGCCTCTCCGGGCGGTGTCAGCAGCGTGGGCGGCGCGGGCACACCGGCAGCCTCCTATTCGATCATCCAGGGTGGCTTCACCGGCACCAGCATCCTGGACAGCGATCCGCAATTCACAAACCCGGCGGAGTCCAATTTCGTACAACGCAAAGGCAGCCCGGCCACGAATGCGGGCAATCCCGCTACGGACATCTCGGTTTTTCCCAAAAACCCGGACGACACGCCCATCGGACTAGATGGTAACCGGCGCCTCACCAGCCAGGCCATCGACCTCGGGCCGTATGAAGTGACACCGAGCGTGATCTGGTACGTGAATGCAGCGAGCACCCTGCCCGACCCTTCCGGCGATACCTGGGCGAATGCATTGGGCAGCCTCGGCGCCGCGCTCAATCTCGCGTCCGAAGGGGATCAGATATGGGTAGCCCGCGGGGAATACGAAAACAGCAATCAGCTGAGCTTCATCCACGGCGTGAAAATCTACGGCAGCTTCCTGGGAACGGAAACGGCGCTCGACCAGCGCCCGTTGCCCATCGCACACGGAGACCCGGCAACGGCAACCGTGCTGATGTCCAACGTGGGACCATTTATCGACAACTCTTACAATGACCTGACGCGCGACGACGTATTCGACGGATTTACCATTACGGGCGTCTTCGGGATCAATGGCGGGGCCATCCGGAACGTCAGCGCATCGCCTACCATCGCCAACTGTGCCTTTTTGAATAATTATGGGGAAAATGGGGCCGCTATTTATAATGAAAGTGCTTCACCAATGATCGTGAATACACTATTCCGGAGCAATAGCGCAAGTTTCGGCGGCGGAAGCGGCGGCGCCATCGCGAACAGGGACGGCTCCAACGTCGTGCTGATCAACTGCCTGCTTGCCGGTAACTCGGCAGGCCAGTTTGGCGGGGCTATTTACAATGACGGCTCGACGCTGACACTGCTCAACTGTACCGTGACAGGCAATTCCCAGGCTTTCCAGGGGGCGATCGTCAGCACGTATGGCACATTAATCCTCCGTAACACCATTGTTTACGGGAACGGCAGCGGCATCAATAGCCAGGAAAACGCCAATTCGATCACATACAGCCTGGTGGAAGGCATGAATGCCAGCGACGCCGACCATAACCTCGACGGCACCACCAACCCGCAGTTCGCCGGCACAGACAACTGGACGCTCCTGCCATGCTCTCCGGCCATTAACCGCGGCAGCAACGATGCCCTGCCCGACGTGCCGGTGCTCACCACCGACCTGGCCAGCCAGGCCCGCATTTACAATGTCCAGACCGATATGGGGGCTTATGAAATGCAATCCGTTCCCGGCGCAGGCACATTACCCGCCAGCGGCGAGCAGGCAACACTACCCGTGTACGCAGGCGCGACAGCCATTACCAGCAATTGCAAAACCTTCGGGCTCATCGAGCCTACGGGTACGCCGGGCGCGCTGGGCAATGTGACGGTAAAAACGTTCCTCGCTACCGGCAACACGGTATCGGAAGGTACCAAGGTGTTCGTCAAACGGCATTACGACATCTCTCCGTCCGGCACCGACGGCCCGGCGAAAGTGACATTATATTTCTCCAAACAGGACTTCGACACTTACAACCAGGCATACGGCAACGCCAACAATGCCACCTTACCCGCCAACCTGAAAGTGGTACAATACCACGGTACCAGCCCGTACGGCTTCCCAGGCACTTACTCGGGGCCTACGCAACTGATCACGAACGTAACGGTGACCCCAAGCGAAGACCAGACGATGTACCTTGTAACCTTTCCGGTGACAGGTTTCAGCGGCTTCTTCGTCACCGGCCAGCCCGAATCGGCGCTACCCGTTACGCTCGTGTCCTTTCAGGCCAGAAAACGCGAAAACCAGGCCTACCTGCAATGGCAAACCAGCTCGGAATTCAACAGCTCGCATTTCAATGTAGAACGGAGCCGCGACGGCCGGCTATGGGAGCAGTTGGGCTATGTGCAGGCGCAGGGCGGGCAATCCGTCAAAACCGACTATTCCTACACCGACGCCCTCCCGATGGCCGGCACGAACATGTACCGCCTCAAAATGATCGACCGCGCCGAAAATGGTGAAGAAGGCAGCTTCGCTTACAGCCGCATCGTCACCCTCGATTTCGGTGCGGAAGCGCCTACATTGTATCCGAACCCGGCCGTTTCCACCGTGCATTTGAAAGGCATTCCGGCTGGCGACGTGCGCACGGCCAGCATCCTCGATCTGTGGGGCACGAACCTCGGCACGCAGCCCGTTCGGAACGGCGCTATGGAAGTCTCCGGGCTCAAACCCGGGTCGTACACAGTAGAGATAGTGCGCACCAATGGTGAGAAGGTGCTTTTCAGGCTCGCCGTTGCCAAATAGCGGGCATTGAAAAAGTCGGCCGTCCTGGCGGATGTTTAAAGGCTGACAGCTATCTTACAGCGGGAGACCGGTGAAATGGCAACCATTTCGCGGCTCCCGCTTACTATATATCCTGTTACCCGCATGTCCTCAAATCCCTGGCTGGCTGCCGTCAAGCGCGTCCTGGCCCTGTCCCAAACCGGCCTCGCATTCCAACCCGGCGAGTACGACCGCGAACGTTACGAAGAAATCCGTCAGATCAGCCTCGAACTGATGGCCCACATGAGCAACGCGCCTGCGGAACAGATTATCAGCCTGTTCCCGCACGAAATCGGCTATGTGACACCCAAAGTGGATATCCGCGCCGTCATTTTCCGGGGTACCGACGAAATATTAATGGTGCAGGAAAAAATAGACAATGACCGCTGGACATTGCCCGGCGGCTGGGCGGACGTGGGTTACACGCCGTTCGAGGTGGCGGTGAAGGAAACTTTGGAGGAAACCGGCCTTCACACGGAAGCTGTGCGGCTGCTGGCCGTGTTCGACAAGCGCAAGCACGATCACCCGGAAGAACCCTGGTATGTTTATAAGTTCTTCATTTTATGCAAGATAACCGGCGGCGAAATCCTTGAACAAACGAATGAAACCTCGGGTGTGGCCTGGGTGAAGTTCGATCGGCTGGAAGGCCTGGACCTGTCCGCGAACCGGGTGACCTATTCACAGATCAGCCAGCTGCTGCCGTTTGCGGAGAATGTTTCGCTACCGGTTATTTGCGATTAGATCAATTGGAAATCTGCACGTTCAGCTTCTCGTAATAGGCTTCCACCACGCTGCCGACGTAACTGTAAGGCGGTATGGTGCGGTTAAAGTTCAGCGTCGTTACGTCGTTGTCGATGAAAATGCTGAGCACGGCAAACAGCGCCGACGGCTTGATGATGCCGGATCCGAAATCGGCAATGGAATAGGGAAACACTTTTTCTACAAAAATGTCGCGGGTCTCGCCGATGGCCATGTCGAGCGTCACGGGCGGGCCGAATTTTGTCCTTTCTCCATAGGTGTCGCCGGGAAAGCTAGGGGTATGCAGGATGGCTTTGCCCGCGCCGTTGTGCGTGTACCCGACCAGGTAACCCACATTGACGGGAAACGAAGGGCTGGCGATGCGTTTCACCCTGATGCGCACATCGTAGGTCGCCGCGCCCATACTACCCACGACATTACCCGTGTTGGTATTCACCTTCGCCTGAAAACGCGACAAGCTGGCCATTTGCATCGAGCCGGTCACCGTTGCCAGGTCGGTACCGTCTTTGGCGAGGAAGGTGATGCTTTCGATTAAAAATTCGCAGGGATACAGCCTCGGCGAGCCATCAATGGCCGTGCAGGCCGATTCGGGCAGGTTTGCGGGAACGTCGTGATCGGTACAGGAAAGTGCCAGCGTGAACAGTGCCGCAATGAGCATTTTTAAACCTGCTGAAAGATAATGGGGTGCTTTCATATTGGTTTGAGCTGAGTGTGAGTACCACCGGGAGGTTCCCGGTTCTATTAAAGATACTCATTGCTTACCAAGCGGAAGTTTTGAATTACTATTCGGTAAAATATCAGCTGGATAAATGCTATTTTGCCGCCCGTTTAAACACATACCCATATTAAAACCACTATGAAACGTTTCCTCTTTTCGCTCGCAGCCATCATGCTCCTCTTCGCAGGAACATCCAACGCCTTCGCACAGGGCCTTTCGCTCGAAGGCCTGCTCGACAAGGCAGTATCATTGACAGAAAAAGGCGATAAACCCGGTTCTGCCGACGCGTTGACCGAGAGTGTTTCGGCATTGGAAAAAGAAGCGAAAAGCTCCGACGGCAGCCTGAAAGACAAGCTCCTCGGCAAAGCGGGCGACCTCAAAGCAATGATCCCGCTGGCATCTGCCGGCAAACTGTCGGGCGGCACGCTGGGCAAAGTCGTAAGTGCGGTGAAAATGCTGATCGGCGCCAACCGTATCAGCGGCCTGCTCGGAAAAGGTGAATCGGGCCTGCTGGGCAACGCGTCCAGCCTCACGAGCAGCCTCGGGCTGATCAAGGCCGGCTCGTCGATCCTCGGCGGCTCCAATGAGTCGAAACTGAACGGGCTCGTGGGCGAAGCGGCGAAATCCGTCGCCGGGCTCGACAAGAAAGGCCCTGCGGCTAAACTGGCGGCAGCGGCATCTTCGAAGCAGCTGGGCGGTATCGTCAGCCTCGTTAGCTCGGCATTGTGAAAAGAATAGTACTGCTAATGTGTCTGGCGCTCGCCGGCGTCAGCGCTTTTTCCCAAACCCAGATTCCCCGGACGCAACGCCTGCAATGGTGGCAGGACGCCAAAATGGGGCTGTTCATTCACTGGGGACCGGTATCGCGCATCGGGAAGGAAATCAGCTGGTCGCGGGAGGGGTACGGCAAAGCCAGATATGACTCCCTGTACCTCGGCTTCAACCCCACCCGTTTCAATGCCAGGGAATGGGTGGCGCTGGCGAAGGCTTCGGGCATGAAGTACATGGTGCTTACGGCCAAGCACCACGACGGCTTCTCGCTTTTCGACACTAAAACCAATACTTACAACATCATGCACACCCCGTTTGGCCGGGATGTGTGCAAAGAGCTCGCGCAGGCCGCGCACGAGGCCGGTATGCCCATCGGCTGGTATTTTTCGGTGGCCGACTGGAAAGACCCCGACTGCCGCGACCCGCAGCGCAACGGCATTTTTGCGGGGCGCGTGCTCGAACAGGTGCGCGAGCTGCTGAGCAATTATGGCAAAATCAGCGTGCTGTGGATCGATTACGAAGGCTGGCCCACGCCGGTGGAACCGAAAAAAGTGTACGACCTGGCCAGGAAACTTCAACCCGAAATCATTATTAACAACCGCCTCGAACCGTTCACGCCCGACGAATCGCACGCCTACATCGGCCAATACGCCGACTATGCGACGCCCGAAGGCTTCGTGGCGGGCTACGGCAAGGTGCCATGGGAAACCTGCACCAATATGGGCCATCAATGGGCCTGGAAGTTCGGCGACAAGCCGCGGAGCCTGAAAGAATCGGTGCATACGCTGCTGCGGTGCGTCGGCGGAAACGGCAACCTGCTGTTCAACATCGGGCCTGACAGCACCGGCGCGTTCCCGGCCGATTTCGCCGCCAGGGCCCGCGAAATGGGCGACTGGACCGTGCACAACGAGAAGGCCATTTACAATACAAAAGGCGGCGTTTTCACCCCGGCGACCGATTATGTAAGTTCCTATCGCGGCAAAGAGGTGTTCGTGCATTTGCTGGATGCGGACAAAACGACGCTGACATTACCCGCCGTTCCAGCGAAAATCACGGGCGCGAAGTTGCTGAACGGCACGCCCGTTCGGTTTACCCAAAACAGCAAAAACATCACGCTTACCTACCCCGCCGGCCAAATCGACCCGGTAGCGACTATTGCCGTGCTCACGCTCGATAAGCCGGCCGCCGCCATTCCGCCAACCGTTCCGCTGCCCGTGAGCGGGTCACTCGCATATGCGCACAAGGCCTCTGCTTCCAGCGCGGTAGGCCAGTTTTACCACGATGCTTCCGCCGCGTTCGACGACAATCCGCGCACCGCCTGGAAGATCGGGCGCCGGAAGGACGTTGATTTTCCTTCCTATTATGGTAAAAACCTGCATTACCAGTCGCCTGAGATCATGGCTTTGTACGAGCCCTCGGGCTGGCTGGAAGTGGATTTGGGCAAGCCGGAGCTGGTCGGACGCATTAAGCTGGGCGAGTCGAAATACGGCGGGTCGGAGATCCGGAAGTTTGAGGTGCTGTATTTGAAAGGAACGGAATGGCTACCTGTGGCCGGCGGCACGCAAATGGGCAATTGGGAGAAAAGCATTACCCCGGTAAAAGCACAGCATTTCAGGCTGGCGATCCGCGAATACCACGGTTATTTCGGTGTAAACGAATTCCAGCTGTTCCCGCCCGCGCCATAAGGCAGGCAGAAACAGCTGGTTTCGATGCTAATCCCGGTTTGGCGGACGTCAGGCCAGGATTTTTTGCAGGTTCGTGTAGCACGTCCCGACGGTGTCCATACCCGGCGCGAGGTCGTACTCGACGAAGAAGTATTTCAAACCGGCGATTTGCGCAGCCTCGAAGATGCGTTTGAACTCCACCACGCCGGTCCCTACGGCGGTGATAGTAGTCAGATCGGCCTTAATATCCTTCACGTGCCAGAGCGGGAAACGGCCGGGGTGCCCCTTGAACAATGCGACCGGGTCCTTTTTCGCTTTGGTCGCCCAGGCGAGGTCGAGTTCCATTTTTACGAGGTCCTTATCCGTTTGCGACAGCACCAGTTCATACGGCGTTTTGCCGCCTTGGACCGGGTCGAATTCCGTGGCGTGGTTATGGTAGGCAAATTGCAGTCCGGCCTTTTTTGCAGCTTCCCCTGTTTTCTGGAACACTTCCACGGAGCTTTTGATCTCGTCGAGCGTGCCCACGGGCGTACTCGCACATACGAGGTAGCTTAGCCCGGCCGACGCCGCGTCGTCCACGAGCTCCTGGTAATTGTCACGGAGGTTTTTCATCGGGGGGATGGTGATAGGCTTGCCGTCCGAACCGGTCGGCAGCTTACGTCCCGGCGGCATTTTGAACGGCGCGCCTAATGCGTGATGCGCCCGCCAGGTCATACCCAGGCTTTCCACGAGCGCCTTGAACTCCTTCGGCTCGTAGCCGTAGTACTTGCCCCGCGTGCTGAATGCCGATTCGATTTCCTTATAACCGATCTTCGCAATCTGCTCCAACGTCCCTTTCGGATCGGTATTCATTTTTTCAAATACGGTAAAAAGCTGGATACCAGCGGGTTTCGCAGCTACGATCATCCCCGCCTCCTGCGCCGCTTTCACGAGTGACGGTACCATAAGCGTACCGGCCGCCATTGCGCCCGCGCGGGTCAAAAAGTCTCTTCTATTGATATTAATGTCCATGAAATCAATTTTTTACGGTTTGTTTTTGAATTTGATTCTTGAAAACGACATCAGCGGCTCGATCGGCTTCGCCTCCGTGTTTCGGAAAACTAAATAGATGTCCTGCTTGCCGGTGGTAGGCTGGATGGCAATCCTGACGGGCGGGTTCGGCGCACGGCGTGGTGGTGCTGGGGGAGCCTTCGGAGCTGCCGCCGTCCCTGCCGATCCCGTCGCCCCGTTCGTGCCACCCTCTTTCTTCGCCCCATTCTCCAACTCCGCCATCATTTTGGCCACATCCACGGGTTTGGCGACGTTTACTTTTTGCTGCCCTACCAATGTGCCGGTCGGCGAGCCGAGGCGCACTTCGATGGTCCCGCCTACGCTGCCTTCGCGCTGCTGGGCGGCGGCATTCAGTTCGAGGGAATCGATGCCGGTGAGGTCGATGGACGGGAATGCGATGTAGCTGTTCTCGAACGCTACCACGGCAAAGCCCTGTCCTGCCACACCCAATGCCTTCGTTTCGACGCCTTTTGTGACCGGCGCCTCCGCCGCATTCATTTCAGGGCTGCGGAGCACGATCATTTCTTCGGTCGTCTGCGCCGGAACGGATTTCGAAGAGCCCACGGGCCGGTCGGTATAAGCTGCGCGGATGATCACCGAGCCTTTTCCATTGTCCGATTTCGGGATTTGCGGAGTGTACCGGCCCTGCAACGGCAATGTCGACAGCGTTTTTTCGGTGCTGTTAAGAATGTACTTCACGATCACCTCCGCATCGGCCACGGGAAGCGCCGGGTGTGCCGCCATCGCCACCTCGCCCCACACGCCAGAGCCGCCTTCCAGCACCTTTTTCACGAGCCTGTCCAACGCGCCCGCATCACCCCTGTATTTATTGGAAATATCTGCAAATGAGGGACCTACCGACTTGGTGTTCGGCTGATGGCATACTTTACAATCGCTTTTGCCCATCAATGTCTGCGCCACGGCAAACTGCGTAGTCGCATCCACACTGCGCTGGCTCTGAGCCACTTCCGCATAATCGAACCCTTCGGAAGTATAATCGATACTCACCGCCACCTGGTCGGCTTTTACCTTGCCGTCGGCCGTACTGCCGTCTTCCTTATCCGAAATATTGACGGTATAGCCGATCGGTTTTTTCGGAAAAAAGAATGTGCTGTTGCCATCGAGGGCAATGTTGACTTTCGGCGGCTCGTTGCCGGCAATAATGCGTACGGACTGGCTGTTACTGGCTCCCTTGGTGTCCGTTACCGTGAGTGTGGCCGTGTATACGCCGGGTTTGTCGAATTTCACGGTCGGGTTGGCGGTGGTGAACGCCTTCGGTGCCGTACCGGGGCTGGTTACTTTCCAGCTGTATTTCAGTGCGTCGCCATCGAAATCCTTCGTGCCTTTCGAAGAAAGAACGGTTTCAAACGGCACGGTACCACCTTTTTTCTCCGCTGCGGCTGCTACCACCGGTTTACGGTTGCCGCCATTGTACTCGATGCGCACCAGCCGCGAGTTGTCGCTCTTGCGGAACCAGTTGCTGCCGTATTCGAGGATATACAGATCGCCATCCGGCCCGAACTTGATATCGATCGGCTGCACGGGGTGGTAGCTTGGCAAAACCCGCTCCATCGACTCATAATCGCCATTCGCCTGCATTGTAATGGCCATGATCCAGCCCCTCGAAAAGTCGGCGGCGATCCATTTGTTTTCGTAATAGGCCGGCCACGGTCTTTTGGGTGCCTTGAAATCGGTACGGTGGTACACGGGACCGCCCGTCGCGCTGCGCGAGCCGGAGCCTACGGCTGGAAATTTTTCAGAAACCCCGTACGGATAATAAATGAAGCTCGGCGCTGTCGGGAACAGCTCTTTCAAGCCGGTGTTGTTCGGCGAGGTGTTGACCAGGTTTTTCGGGTCTTTCTTCTCGCCCGGTTTATTATTGGCATAGTCAAAAACCGGGAATGCCTGATCATTGCCGACAAACCATGGCCATCCGAAATTGCCCGGCTTGCGCGCCTGGTTCAGCTCGTCGTACCCGCGCGGCCCTATCTCCGAATCCTCGTTCGCATCCGGCCCTACCTCGCCCCAGTACAAGAAGCCCGTTTTGCTGTCCACCGAAATACGCCACGGGTTGCGGTGGCCCATCGAGTAGATTTCAGGACGTGTTTTGGCTGTTCCTTTGGGATACAAATTACCCTCCGGAATTGTATAGGTACCGTCCGGCTCCGGGTGAATGCGCAGGATTTTCCCCCTCAAATCATTGGTATTGCCCGCGTGGCCCTGGTCGTCCCAGCTTTCGCGGCCGGGGCGCTCGTCGGTTTGCGCGGCTTTGTCGTTCCCGGTGTTGTTACCGACGGTGAGATAGAGATTGCCCGCCTTGTCCCAGGTCATTCCGCCGCCGGTGTGGCAGCACACTTCCCGCTGGGTCGTCACTTCGAGCACTACTTTTTTCGAGCTTTCCACCAGCTGGTCGTCCACCATGTCCCAGCGCGCGAGAATGTGCTTTTTCTCCGTGGGATGGGCGTAATACAGGTAAATCCAGTGATTTTTGGCAAAATTGGGGTCGAGCGTAATGCCCATGAGCCCTTCCTCCGCTTCGCGTGAGACGCCTTCCTTACTCACATATTTGGTATTAACCGGAATGTTCGTGATCAGGTCCGTCGCTTTCGTCGAAGGATTGTATTTCTTCAATGCTCCCTTCCGCTCGATAATGTAGGAAGAGCCGTCGGGCAGCACTTCGAACGCCATCGGTTCATCGAGGTTGTCGGCGAGCACGACCGGCGTGAAACGGCTTTCATCAGGTTTGGTGACGGTGTCCTGCATGGTAAATGCGGCGAGCGCGGCTACCGTGACGAGTTTGGCGGACCAACGGACGGAAGACAGGAAATTTTTGCGCGGGATCGGAAAAGGTTTAAGCATAGATATGTACATCAAAGTGAACCATTTATATATGACTTTCAGTGAATGCGCATCAAAATCCGGAAAGCAGGAGCCGGAGCCCCCACCTTCCTTTTCATCCATCAGTATTAAAACTCGTAAGACACCGAGAGCCAAAAACTCCTCGGAAGAATCGTCCGTCCCGGCATCATTGTTCCTTTTTCCACGGCGGCGAAGTTGCGGAACTGGTCGCCGCGCACGTCGCCTTCCGTCAGCACCCGTGCATTCAGCAGGTTATCCACCCAGAACCGCGCGTTGACCGCCTTGGTAAAATTGTAACCCGCACCGCCTTTCATGAGCACATAGGCAGGCAGTTTGTAGCTGTCGCTCGGCGCGGTAAAGCGGGCGCCGATGTAGTTCCCGGCCAGGTACAGGTTGAATTTCTTGTAATCGTAGTTGGCCGACAGTTCGGTATTGAAAACGGGCACGCGCTCCGTTCTTTTTCCCGTAAAACTGTAAGTAGTATCTCCCAGGATAGCCACGATGGCCGAGTTGGTATTGGTGTTCGCCGTGTAATCGGTGTATTTCGAATCCTGCAAAGTACCCGTCCAGCGCAGGCTGATGGCCTTCGTGAGCTTGTACGAAGCCTCGAACTCGGCGCTGTAAGTACGCGTCGAACCGAATGCGACGAGTACCTGGTTACCCGAGGAAATGGTCGGTACGGTAATGGACAACGACACATTTTTGATCGCGGAATAGCTGGCAGAAGCAAACAGCGAAAAGTCGTTTTTCGCATACTTCACCCCCACTTCACCCAGGTACACAGGACGTTTCTTGATCTTCGCGGGATCGTATGCAGTAGCGTTGTAATCCGCGATGGTAGGCGCATTATAGGCACGTGTAGCGCGTGCGAAAAGCGCCGCTTCATTATTGATTTTGTAGTTCAAACCGGCTGTGCCCGCCCAGTTGGTGATCGTTTCGGAGTAATCCGTATAACCGGCGATCGTCAGGCCGGCGCCTTTCGTGTAATCCGGCGTGCCGTCGGCTTTGAATGCGTAGAATGGCCTCTTGCCGTCCACATTCTGATTATCGATGCGCACGCCGAGGTCGAGGCGCCATTTCGGGCTCAATGTGATCTCATCGGATGCGTAGGCCGACAATGTGCGCGTGTCGCCGATTACGGTAGCCAGGTTGGTGGCCGTCATTTTGGCGGCTGTCGGAGAGTTCAGCAATCTTTTTGGGTTCTCCTTAAACTCCTGCTGGTAAGAGAAATTGTAGTTAGGCCCGTCGTTCCGGTTGTACTGGTGAATGCCCAGCCCGAAGCCCACATTGTGCTTGCCGACTGTCTTTTTCAGGTCCAGGTAATCCACGATCTGCACATCCTTGCCCTCCTGGCCGATGCCGGTCACATTCACGATCTTGTCGCCCGCTTTCAGATCGGCCGCCGAGCCGTCGAGGTAATAGTAAGGCGTGGCGCCGGTGTAGGTGCCGATGCTGGCCGGAATGCCGGCGGTCACGGTGCGGTTGGTGTGCTGGTAGCGGAAGTTGTTGTTCAGTTCCCAGCCGTTGTTGAGCAGGTAGTTGAACTGGAACCCGCCGGAAGCCAGTTTGGTATGAATGCCGTCGGCGAAGTTGTAGTTGCGCATTACGCCGTTCGCATCGGTATAGCTGAATTTCGTATCAATGGTCGCCAGCGACTGGGTTACCATGTCGAAATTGTCTGTTTTCGTCGGTTTGCCCGTTCCGTCGTAAGGATAAAAGCTGGTGAGCATCCATTGCACTTTGTCATTGAGATACTTCCCGTACACGCGCACGAAGCCTTTCTGGTTTTTGAAATTGAAAGTCATATTGCCTTTCAGCTGGCCGCCCTGGTTGGCGGTATAGCCGGGAGGCACAATGCCTTTATCGGTGCGGAAGAACCCGCCGATATTGTACCGGACCTGGTCGCTTACCTTGCCGCCCACATTACCGTCCACGCGATAAAGTCCTTGCGAAAGACCGGTCGTCGCCTTGAATTTACCATATGTTTTCTCCGCGCCAGTATAGCTCAGGTTGTTGATCACCGCGCCGGGCGTATTAGCCATCACGATCGACGCATTACCGCCACGCACGGCCTCTATGTTCTTGATTGTCAAATCGGTTTTATAATACTGGTCCACGGAAGGAATGGAGTTGAAGCCTGTGGGCAATACTGGTAAACCATCTTCCATAATGCCCAGGAAAATATAGCCGCCTTGCTGCGGAAAGCCCCGTACCCACACGTTGCCGGGCCCGTCGCCGCCAGTACTTTCCACTGTCAGGCCTGGGATAGCTTTCAGGAGGTCGGTACTGTTCAATGGCGCGCGGGTTTGAATGTCTTTGTTGTTAATGGTCGTGATAGCGACGCTGCTTTCGATCTTCTTCTTCGGGTTACCGCCCGTTACGACGATCTCCTGCAATTGCAGAATGTCGTCCTTCATTTCGATATTCAGCTGCACATCGGCACCGGCTACCTGTATTTCCTTTTTGATGGCAGTGAAACCAATGCTGGTCACAGTCAACGTATAGGCACCATCAGGAATGTCGGAAAAGCTGTACGTCCCGTTAATATCGGTCACGACGCCGAGGTTGTTGTGGCTGAGGATAACGGTCACGCCGCTGAGGGTTTCGCCCGCTACGTCGGTGATCTTCCCCGCCACGGTATATCCTGCTTCCCGGCTGCGGATACCCGTCGCGGGCGCACCGACCGATTTATCGGAGCGACTGATGATGATCAGGTTATCCGTCACCCGGTAATGCAAACCGAGTGGTTTCAACGTTTCGTCCAATACTTTATATAAGGGCTTCTGGCTCGCCTTGATCGTCACTTTCCGTTCGCTGCCGATCATTTTAGCGCTGTATACAAACTTGCCGTTCACCTGCTTTTCCAGATTTCCCAGCACATTTTCGATGTCCTGCTCATGGATATCGACATTCACTTTTTTAGACAAAAGTGCCTGCGCATTGCCGTCCGTCGCCCTGGCCGTACCGAGCGCCCACAACCCAACAAGTAAAAACTGGCACAGCGATATCCGCATGACTCTGAAAATAAATTGAAACTTAAAAGCTTCTTTCATACATTTGACTGTTTTATTGAGGTTAGATTTTGATAAAACAATCCCCGTTATCCTTCTTAGTACGGATAGTATTTGCGGTCGAAAACAAATATGGGGATTCATGAGGGTCGGGCATGTTGGTAGCATTGTCCGACTCTTTTTTTATGGTAAACTTTCTTCTATATACGCATCGGCATCCGGGGTTTGAATGGGTTGAAAAGGATTTTCTAGCTTTTACAGCCTTTACTATAAATGACAATCTTGCCATCGAGCACTTCATACCGCGCTTCGATCACCTCGCAGAGAATGCTCAGTTTGCTGAACATCGGCTGGCCCGCGAGCGACGCCGTCACGGGGCAGCCCTTCATGACATCACGGTCGAAAATGATGTCGATCTGGTAGGCCTCCTCGATGTCGGTCAGCACGGTGGAAGCGGGTGCATTCACAAATTCAAATGATTTGGGGTTATCCGACGGCACGATTTCGGGGTTATCGCTCAGCGTGCGGCGCATTTCGCTGCTCGCGTGTTCGAAAATGAGTTTCTGGTTCGGCGTCAGCACCATTCCGTTCGGCGTTTTGGCCTGTGCATTCTTCCGGGCGGCGAATTCTTTTTGTTTAAAAACAGAAACCCTGCCCTCGCGCACCTCTACCAATGTCTTGTCGGAAGCATCCTGCGCCCGCACGAAAAAGCTGGTACCCAGCACTTTCGTTACCAGATCGGTGGTATGGACGAGAAACGGACGCTTCGGATCTTTGGCCACCTGGAAATACGCATCGCCCGACAAATACACGGTACGCTGATC
Source organism: Dyadobacter beijingensis DSM 21582 (assembly GCF_000382205.1). Taxonomy (GTDB): domain Bacteria; phylum Bacteroidota; class Bacteroidia; order Cytophagales; family Spirosomataceae; genus Dyadobacter; species Dyadobacter beijingensis. The sequence goes on along the minus strand of NZ_KB907788.1, from coordinate 381,584 downwards.
GGCCGGAAATGTTTCAGCAAAGCTCAGCCGCGACTGCGGATACAGTACCACCTGCGAGCCGTCGGCCAGTTTGATAACCTGCTGCTTCCCGGAAGTATTTACCCGCTCCACGAGCGTCTTGCCCGAAATGAGGCCATTATAGCCGCAATTGACACAATAATACTGCCATCCAAGCCATCCCAGCCCGACAGCAATTACTGCCATGGCCGCCAAACGTACCCAAACACCCGCATACCAAGGCCGCCCCAACCGCCCCTTTCCAACACCTGCCCCACCGACAACACCTGCCCCCTTGACCACACCTGACTCGCCGACAACACCTGCCCCCTTGACAACACCTGACTCGCCGACGACACCTGCCCCCTTGACAACACCTGACTCGCCGACAACACCTGCCCCACTAGCATCAACCGGCTCCCTACGAGCCAGCTCCGCCACCAGCGCAACCTCCCTTCCGTCCCGTTCCTTCCCTTCCTCCTTTCTCCACACCACCCGCTGCTTCTCCGCTCTGACGCGTTCCAAAAGCCCCTGTATTTCGAGGTCAATTTCCGCTTCGTCTATTTCGGTTCGGTAATGCCGGTACACGCCGGCGAGCAGCTTGTGTGCGCTGTGAATGTCGTCCGCCTGTGCGGGGTTGCGACCAATATATTGTTGCCAGAACAGCTCATCCTGTGCGTGTTGATGCCGCACCCAACCCTGAAAACGGGCATCGAGCACGAAATCTTCGAGACTGTATTCCTGGTACTGATCCATGTTATAATTGTTTTCTAACTATACATAGGCAGGGGCTGTGTTGGAATAATCAAAATATTTCAAAATTTTTTGCCGAAAGGGAGAATGAAGGAAAAAAGGGAGCAAGTCGGGAAGGAAGGATGAGAAACGGGAAAAACCAGCCGGAAGCCTTCCAATCGTTTGTGCGAAGCAGGAGCTTCGTACGAGCGCACGAACGCTACAACCGGTCTTTGAGCTCCTGGATGGTGCGGTAAAGCAAATTGGCCACGGCAGGCCGGGAGATACCCATTACCTGGGCGATGGATTCGTTGTCGAGGTTTTCGAAGAAGCGCAGGTAGATGATTTCCTGCTGGCGGCGGGTGAGCAGGTTAATCTGCTGATTGAGGGTTTTGAGCATGGCTTCATTGGTTTCTATTTCAATGATATGCTCTTCGATGGACGCATCCCCGTTGGTTTCGGCTGAGAAATCGAGTTCTTCGCCTTCGTTGATCCATTGCTGGCGCTGGCTTTCCCGGTAAATTTTCCGGCGGAGGGATTTAAGCAGATAAAACTTCACAAACTCCGTATCGCCGATCGTCTCGCGCTTGGCCCAGAGCTCCATGAACAGGTCCTGGATACAATCTTTGACAAACTCCCTGTCACGCGAAAATTTTGCACCGTAGCTGAAAAGGCTTTTGTAATAATGCCGGGCGATCTGGCCGAAAGCTTCGTCATCCCCCGCCCGGAACGACTTCCACAAATCGGCGTCATCAGCATTGTTTTCGGGGCGGGACTGCATTCAGGGAAATCGGGAGAGCTAGGTTCGTTCACATCAGGAGTGCAATCCTACGGGTTTTTATATAATTATACAATTTTTATTTTGGGTGAAAGAGGGAAGAATTGACCGCCGACGGCTGGCGGCGGTCAACCGTCAGCCGTCACTTCGGATACGAAACATGCCCTTTCACCTTCATGATCTGTCGCAGGTGACGGTCGGTGTGGCCCCATTGGTAGATGAGCACCTGGTGCATGTTGCGTGGTTCGGGGGTGCCGGTGAGTTCGAAGATGGCACGCATATCGGCTTCGCTGCTGCGGAGGAATGTGAGCGTTTGCTCCCGGCCTCGGAGGAAGAATGTAAGGTTGTCCCTGCCTTGGATGAACCCCGTCGGCGCGGCTATTTCTGCGGCCTTGTGGGGGTTTGGTTCATTGATGAACTCCTGGTAATAGCTGTCGGGCCGGCTGGTTTTGAGGAGCTCGGGCTGCGGCTTGTTCCTGGTGCCGATACTGAGCTCGCGGAACCAGACAATTTCCCAGAGCGCGAGGTGCTCCACGATCTGCCCGATCGACCAGCGGTCGGGTGACTCTCGGAATGCCCATTGTCCGGGCGTGAGGTTTTCGGTTTCCTTCACCACCGCGTCGCGTGTGCGCACGAGCTGGTCGATCGTGGATTGCTTGTCGGCCGCGGTCCAGAATTTTTCCTGCCCGAAGCATTGCAGGGCTGCGCAGAGCCCGATTACTGTTAAAAATGTGCTGATTTTCATAGCTTTTGTTTTGTGAATGATCATTCCGAAACAAAAGGCGTCGGCTTCAAGGACGGGCATTGTCCGGAATGCGGGCGCAATGCTATCGCTTTCCAGCCTGTTCAGCAATTATGATTATTTAGTGGGGGAAATATTGAGGTAATGGCTCCATTTCGGTTATTTACCGGTCAAATACCCCGGCAGGATGCTGCGGATCGTCGGGTCGTCGAGCAGCGTGCGGAGACGGACGGAATCGGGATACGGGATTTCAAATTGAGGCTGCACGAGCGCCGACGGGTCATTGGTTTGCAGGTAACGCTTCACATTGCGTTCCTGTTTCAGCGACTGGCCGTACACCTGTTCGACGGCCCGCAGGTCGCTATTCCGGCGGGTAATGTGCCCCATGACGAATACGACGAAAAACACGGCTCCCAGCCAGGCGAACTGCCATTTCCCGGAAATTTCCATAAACCGCGCCGCAAACCACGCGTTGCCGACCAGTCCGAGCGTAAAGAGCTCGGAATAGCGTGACGAGACACTGCCGATTTCCTGCCCTCTCCCGTACGAGAGCGCGAACGCCTGCGCGAGCGACCACATCACGCACCCGGCCATCACGAGATCGGCCCTGGAAAGCTGTTTTTTGCGCAGCAGCCAGGGTACCATTGCGATAGCCGGTATCCAGAGCGCTGTGGCCGCCGGCCAGCTTTTCGAAACGGGCCATGCCAGGAAGTAGCGCAATGCCGTGAATATCTCGCCCAGGTTACGCGCCCTGAAAACATGGTTGGCCTCGATCTTCGGCATAATCTCATAGCCCTCCCATGCCGTCGCAAGGAGCAGGACCGCGACAACGCCGTGTTGCCAGCCGATCTTCCCGCGCCTGATCGCCTGCAATACAAATACTCCCAGGGCTGCCAGCGGTGTAAGGATGCCCGAAGCCATTGTAAACACGCACAACCATGAGCATGCCAGCACGCCGCACATCGCCAGCCAGTTGTCGGGATACAATGCCGAGAGGATCAATGCCAGCAGGGTGAAAATAATGAGAAAGTAAAACTGGCTTTGAAACCCGACGAACAGGTTTTCGAATGCGAAAAGGAGCGAAAACTGCGCGACGATCACCACCAGTATCAGCCAGCGAAAGCCGAACAGCGCCTTTTGTTTTGAAAGAAATACAAGGATAATCAACGGAATACAGGCCGCGATAAAAATATTGACCCGCGCTTCGACCAGGTTATCCCAAACACCGGTGATACTGAAAATCAGCAGCGACAGCAGGCGCGTCGGGAAGATGCGGTGCTCGTTGTGGTTCTGCCAGAGGTTATGCCATTCGAGGCGGCCTTCGATCCAGGGCCGGAGCAGGTAGTCGCCCTCGGCATCCCACTGGTCCCAGAAGGGCAGCGGGATGGCGTAGGTTTCGACGTAGTAAAAGCGGGCTGCAATAACGACGAGCAGTGTCGCGAGCAGGGCAAGGGTATTTCTTAACGGCATACGAGTTCAGGGGACTGATTGCCATCACGGAAAATCCGTGCCAGCGGTCCCACTATCTGATAATGGTTATTTTCCGGGTAACGGCCGAGCCGTCGGTGTGCCGGATATGGATATTGTAAATTCCCGCGATAAGATCGCCGGCAGGGATGCCTTCGCCGTCCACTTTGGCCGTTTCGAAAACCAGCTGGCCGGCGGCGTTGCGGATTTGTACGGATGTAATCCGGTTGAAATCACCTGCCTTGATATAGATTCTGTCCACCACGGGATTCGGAAAAGCGACGAGTTCTTCCCCACCCTCCGAAGACAGGTTACGGATGCTGCTGTACGCAAAAGTCCCATCCTGATCGACCATTTTGAGCCGGTAATAGTTGGCACCCGCATTCAATTTTGTATCCCAAAAATTGTAATGCACTAATGCAGAGCTCTCCTTCGCCGCTTCACGGGTACCGATCGTCGTCCAGTCTTTGGCGTTCGCGCTTTTTTGTATATCAAAATGCGAAGTATTCGCCTCCGCCGACGTGGTCCATTGCAGGAATGCCTGGTTTTCTATTTTGGCGGCTTTGAATGCGGCGAGGTTTACGGGCATCGCACCATCCTGTCTGAAAACGTAAACGGCACCGGAATTGGCTATGGCGGATTCACCGGCATTACCCAAAGCGCCGACGAAAAGCGTCGTTCCGCTCAATGCCATAGCGCGTCCGAAGTTGTCGTTGGTAGCGCGCGACGACGGCAACAGTCTTCCTCCCTGTACCCACTGGCCGCCATTGACCAGGTCCCGTTTGAACAGGTATGCACTCCCGGCCCCGTAGGCGTAGTTTTGACCCTGATTATCGAAAGGCTCGTATACACTGCCAGCCGCAGCGAAGTCACCGCTAATCTTCACCACGCTTCCAAACCACGCCTCGCTCATTCTCGTCGGGGGAGTAATCTTACGGGCTTGACCCCAATTGTCCGCCCCGCCTTCATCTTTGGCAAAAATATAGGCTGCACCGGCATTGCCCAGGTAGTTTTGGTCATTCTCGTTCTCATCCTCTAACGGCGCGCCGACCATCACGTAGTTGCCTGAAACATCCACGGAAGTACCGAATTGGTCGCCTTCGGCCCGGAATATGGGGGCGATCTTCTTTACCTGGCCCCAGTTATTGGCGCCGCCCTGGTCTTTGCGGTAGATGTATGCAGCCCCGGTATAGGCCAACGGAACCAGTTCCGAGGCGTCCTCTTTTTCACCGGTAGCACCTACCACCAGCACGTCGCCGTCGATCGCGACCGCACCGCCGAAGACATCGCCCAATGCCCTGATACCGGGCGCGATTTTCTTCACGAGTCCCCAGTTTTCGCTGCCACCGGCATTTTTTTCATACACATAAACTGCACCCGCATTATCGACGAAATTTGCATCGTTCGTATCGAAATCGTCGTTACGCGCTCCTACCACGATGTAGTCGCCGCTGATATCCACCACCTCGGCGAAGCTATCGCCGGGATTGACGGTGCGTGCCTGAATGCGTTTCGTGAACGTCCAGGTACCACCCGCGTCGCGTTTGTAAATGTGCGCTACGCCCTGTGACTGGCCGTTAATCATGGCACCGGTTTCGCCCACCACAAGGTAATCGCCGTCAATGGCGACCGAGGCACCGAACCTTGCATAGCTGCTCCGCACCGGCGACGTCAGTTTCGCGACAGTCTTCCATACACCTGCATCGTTGAAGAGCACGTAAACACTTCCCGCCATCTGTTGGTAGTTGCCGCCGGAAGCGTCGTAACCGTCGTCGGTGGCACCTAACACCGCGTAGTTACCGGAAACGCTCATGCTCTGCCCGTAATAACTATTTGCAGAAACGGCAGAATTTCCGTTCGGATATTGCGCAAGCAGTTTCTGGACCTGGCCCCAGTCCTGGCCGTTGGATGCATTAGGAATGGCAAAAAAAATCGCGCAGGCCATGAAACCTGAGCGTAGTGAGCGTAGAGAAAGATTCATGAAGCAGTGAAAACGGAAGAGTTGGGTGAGTAATAAACCCAAAAGTAACTTGTAACTGTAACATTACAAAACCTGCACGACACGAAAACGGGCCGGTCCACAAGAACCGGCCCGTATCAGGCAAACCACCATCATGGACGGTTTCCCGTTACTACCTGACAATGACAAACCTCCTTACCTCGCCCGTGCCGCCCAAGCGCAGCTGATAGGCGCCGGCAGGCAATTTTTGCACGTTCAAGCGGCCTTGTTGGAGGTTCGCGCGCAGGCGCAATGTGCCCGTAGCGTCCCAAATTTCCGCCTGGGAATTGGTTTCGCCTTGGATATGCAATTCGTCCTGAACCGGGTTCGGATACAAAACCAGCTCCCCGCCGCGGCCCATTGACGCTTCACGGATGCGGCTGAATGTAAATGTACCGTCGGCATCGACCATTCTGAGACGATAGTAGTTTATACCCGCCTTAGGCGCCGCGTCCGTAAAGTCGTAGCCGATTACCTGCTTGCTTTCACCGCTTGCATTCACATTTCCAATGGTAGCCCAGGTCTTGCCATCGGTGCTGCGGTTGATCTCAAAATGGCTGCTGTTGCTTTCTTCGGACGTGCTCCAAACGAGCTTTACAGCATTCCTTTCTTTCAAAGCTTCGAAATTCACGAGGGTTACCGGCATCGGGTCGTTGATCACTTTCAGTCTTACCTGGCCCAGATCGGCGTCGTAGGTAGTTTCCCATATTCTAGGCGCAACGGATGGAAGGTTCAACGTAGCAAAGGTGCCGGTGAGCGACAGGCCGTCTACGATGATGAATTCATCGTTCAATTGCGGAGTAAATCCGTTGATGAACGATACGTTGAGCGTACCGCCTGCCGTGAAAACGCCCGACACGGAGAGCAAATCATGGCCTGTTCCCTGCGTAGTACCGCCGATCTCGATGTCGAGGTTACCCGAATTGGTATAATTGCCTGAGAATGTAAATATACCCGGAGAATTCCCCGGCGATACGGTTCCCGCGTTGGTGAAATTTTCATACACGACATTACCAACTCCATCCAGCACACCCGCACTGGTAAACGCGCCATTCACTACAAAAATGGCCGTGCCCGTTTTCAATGTGCCTTGATTGTTAACATTCTTCACGTCATATATGCCCGTCGTCAGCGTCACGGTAGCGCCCTCGGCGATGTTGGTAGCGCTGGCGTTAGGCCCCGGGACGGTCGTTGCGTCGATCCAGAAGGTATTATCCTGTGAAGACTGCCATCCCGACGCGGACAGCCAGGCGGTCGTGGCACCTTTCGTGCGGTAGTAATCCGTTGGCTGGCTTACTTTGTAAACGGTGTAGGCGGCTGCGGAAGTGAATGCGGATTCCACGCCGGGCGTCACACCGGCAATCCCCGTGAAATTGAGACGGACCATACCATTGCCTGAACCGGTATTGACAGTCACCGTGTAAGTCGTGCCCGAACCGGTGACCGTGCCTACCGACGCCCCGGTCACCCCGGAACTTGTCACCGAAAAATCCTCTGCCGCAAGCCCCGACACCGATTGCGCGAATACCACCTGGTAACTCACAGATGCCGCATTGGTTGGGGTAGACGCGAGCGGGGTAATAGACGAGACGGTGGTTTTGGTATAAAAGCTCAGCGGGTTGCCGTACACCACGCCAAGCGAATTGTACGCATAGGCGCGTACGTAAATGCGCGTTCCCGCGGGAATGCCGGCCACAGTCTGGCTATAAGAACCGACGCCTGAGCCCATCGACACCCGGTTGTCAAAGATCGTGGGGCCCGACGACGTAGCCCAAACCACGCCGCGTTCTGTAACGGGCGATCCGCCGTCGTCGACCACCTGGCCGCCCATGGTGGCGGTGGTAGTGCCGATGTTGTCGGGAGAATTGGTGTTGACGCTCACCGGTACCACGATCACGCCCGTCGTAAATGCGACCTGGTTACTGGCACTTACACCGCCGAAAATCCGTCCCTGTCCATCCTTGAAAGCACCTTCGTCGATCAGCAGGTAATAGCCGGTGGAAGCATTCAGGTCCGATGGCGGGTTAATCGTGATCTGGGTGCTGTTGCTGCCCGATACCTGCGGGCCGCTGGCGGCAATGGTAGCGATCGTGCTATTGTTGCTTGTGCGTTTGATCAGGATATTCTTTCCTGCCACAGGCGTTACCGCGGCACTGAAGTTGAGGACAATGTCGCTGCTCACCGCTACGCCCGTAGCGCCGTTGGCCGGGTTGGAACTTTGCAGCGTCGGGCGCGAGCCGGCCTGGATGTACAGGAGGTTTTGGCCTGCGGCCGTGCGATTGCTTGTGAAAACGTCGTCGTCGCCGTCGTGGTCCCAGTCCGCCACGTGGGCATAAGTGGCGCTATTGAAAAATGTAGCTTTACCGGCCAGATTTTCAAACGGGTTCGTGTTCAGGTTGGTAACATTCGCAAACGCGCCGCTGCCATTGTTGAGCCAGGTCTGGATAGGGTTGCTCATATCCCACGTTTGCAGGTCAATATCCCCGTCGGAATCGAAATCGCCGTAAATAAACTGCGTCTGCTGCGCGATAGTCATCGCCGAGAAAGGGCTTGCAGCACCGGTGACGAGCACGTATTTGCCATTGTCGTTACGGCAAAAAACCTTATCGCCGTCAGCCATTCGCCGCACTACGAACACATCGTCGTCGCCATCATTGTCCCAGTCGGCCACGTAGGCATCCTGGGCTTTCAGATAGAACGCTGCTTTGTCCGGGAGGTTGTCGAAGGGATTGGCCGTGCCGGTCACTTTCGTGAATGTGCCGTTTCCATTGTTGCTCCAAAAATCGTTTACGGCTGCACCGTTCGCGTAGGTGTGCAGATCAATGTCGCCATCGTTATCGAAGTCGCCGTAAATCAGCTGCGTTTCATTGGCGATCGTAATGGCATTAAAAGGACTTGCCGCCCCTTCAATTTCCTGGAAAACCCCGTTGTTGTTTTTGTAAAAAATATTCTTCCGGGGATTTCCCTCACCCCGTCCGGTAACCAGGATATCGTCGTCGCCGTCGTTGTCCCAGTCGGCCACGTGTGCATACTGGGCATTATCGAATGCCGCTTTGGCCGGCAGGTTGTTGAAAGGGTTGGCCGTGCCGGTTACCTTGGAAAAATTACCAGCGCCGTCGTTTCTGAAAAAGTCGTTTTCCGGCGCGTCCTTTTTGTAGGAATGAATGTCGACATCGCCGTCATTGTCGAAATCACCGTAAATAAATTCGGATTCCCCGGAGATAGACAGCCCGGGAAACCGGCCGGAGACTTCCTGAAATTTGGGCACAATGTCTACGAAAACCGTGGAGCTGAGGGCTAGGAAACTGAGCGCGGCGAGGCTGTAAATAGAGGTTTTCTTCATAAATAGGGATAGATGGATAGAAAGTGACCGCAAGTAGCTTGTCTGGTAGTCAATAATTAACCAAAAGTATACTAGCAATCCTCTTTCTACTCATCCAATCCCCGATCAGGCCATCATTCGGTTACATTTTATTATTAACCGTCATAATACTACGCGCCTTAATCAACATTTTGCCAAAATCGGGCACATTAACTGGCATCAGGTCGCCCTTTGCGGACGTTTCGAAAGCTTTCCCGGCAGAAATAGTTTTACCCGACGCGAGCACGACGTTTACCTCCCGGTCCTGGTTGTCGTTGTTGATAATCACCATCACCAGCTCCCTGCCGGCATTCACATACGAAGAAACCAGCAGACCATCCGTGCCCAGGCTGCTCGACGCTTCCACCCGCACGGCGCCCGGACGCACGAAACGGCTGAAATTGCCCAGCGCCCAAAGCATTTTGGAAGACTGAAAATTCCCGTCGGTTTTGTTCTGATCAATGTAAACCAGCCCGTCCTTGTAGTCGTACGGCGAAACGGAAATCCACCAATGCCAAGCCGAAGCGTTCGCGTTGACGAGGTCGTTGTGGATCACCCTGGCAATGTAAAGTCCCGCATCAATACCCAGGTCGCGGCCTTCGCCCCTGATCTCGCCTTCGTTGTCTCCCAGAATGCAGTATTCCGACATCCAGTATTCCAGCCCCGGCACCGTCGCCAATCCGCCGGCAAGCTGCTTTCTTTTAGCCACCGCATCTTTGTAGGGCGAAGTGGTGAAATAGCTGTGCCCCGAAATCGCCGGGAGCACATTAGGCAGGCTACCGACGTAGTCCGCGCTGTTTTTGTCAAAAAAAGTGGAAATCTGGCTCGCGCGGCCAGGCCGGTTGTGCTCCGAATACAGGTATTCGATCTGTCCCGCCTCGGCAATATTGATTTGGGTACTTAAATTCTTTTTCAAAAGCGCGGCGCTGAGCGACCGTGTGATGGCGGCGATCTGGTTGTTGAAATAAGGCGTCCCCTCCTGCCCGCCGTCGCTCCAATCCCATTGCGGCTCGTTCACCGGGCTCACATATTGAAAGGTAACGCCGGTTTTCTTGCGCACCCCGTCGATCACGTCGGCCAGGTAGCCGGTGAATTTGTCGATTTGCTGAGCAGGCAGGTTCGGCTGGCCGTTCGTGGCGTAGCCCTTCCCGTTGGTTGTAAACTGAACCGGCGGAGTATTAGGAAACACTAAAAACTCCCCCACGCCGCGCTCTTTGGCCGCATGGAGAAACCACATTTGCCCAGCCTGCTTGTTCCAGTCATACCCGCCGTCGTTCGCGAAGAACGACTCGGCGCGGCGCCATTCGTCGCGGATACCGCTCGCATCGCCCTGCTCGGCCGTGCCGCCTCCTGCATTAAAGCGCCACAGCGACAGGCCAATGCCTTTCACACGCCCGTCGGCCAGCGTATCGCGACTGAACAGCAGGTCGGCGATGGCGTTCTTCTTCGCCAGCGGCCAATTGCCCACAAACTGGCAGGCCCAGGCATCGGAGCCGCCGAAGTGGCGGATGGTCTGGTAGGTTTTCGAAGGATCGATGCGGATCGTGATTTTTTCGGCGGGATTTTCGGTACCAGCGGCCGGTTCCGCGCCTTGGCAGCCCGTGGAGCCGGCCATGAGAAGCCCGAGGAACAATGTTCCGAGGTGTTGCGTGAAATACATGGTATGTCAGGGAATGGATATAAAAAACAACTCCCGGCGGTGGAGGCGCCGGGAGCGAAACTGTTCTGATCAATAGCCCGGGTTTTGTTCGAGCTGGTTGTTCGAAGCCTGAATTTCGGTGCGCGGGATCGGCAGCCAGTACTGCTTATCGGCAAAGCTGCGGCCGGTAAGCGCTTCTTTTCTCGTGTAGGTAAATGCGCTGCCGCTCTTTCCGATTTCAATGCCGTAGGCGGGCACATTCTCGGTCACGTTCGCGACTTTCCAGCGGCGTACATCATAGAAACGGTGCTCTTCAAACGCCAGCTCGATGCGGCGCTCGTTGCGGATGCGCTCGCGCATCTGTGCCTGCGTAAGGCCCGCGGGCAGTGCGGGCATGCCTACACCCGTGCGCTGGCGGATCGCATTCACGGCCGCATACACGCTCGCGTCCGGGCCCGACGCTTCGTTTTGCGCCTCGGCATAGTTCAGCAGGATCTCGGCATAGCGGAAATAAATCCACGTCTGCGTACCAGCCACGTCCCAGGGGTTATCGATCGGCAGGTTATCGTTCATGAATTTTTTCATATAATAGCCCGTCTTCGAAGTATTCCAGTTAGACGGACCGTCTTTGCTATCCTTTCCACCAGGCGTAAATGTCTCCACGGTACTCGTGCGGTACGAGGCACCATTGTACAAAATCGTCGCATAGAAGCGCGGATCGCGGTTTTTGTAAGGATTTTTCGGGTCATAGCTCGTGTTCGCGTCGGTAATGCGGGTTCCGTCCATCATTTCGTAGTCGTCCACCAGGTTTTGCACCGGCACGTTACCACCCCACGCATTGTAGCCGTTCGGCCCGTTGGCTATTTCGAGGCACACGTGGCGCGCGCCCACCGCGTACAGACGGCCGAAGATGATCTCGGAGTTGTCCGTTGTGGTGAACAGGTTCCCGTAGCCGCCGGTATAGAGGGTGTATTTGTTCAGGTCCATCACCGCTTTCGCTGCCGCCGCGGCCTGCTGCCAGGTTCCGGCATTATAAAGCGGGCTGGCCGAATAAAGCGCGAGGCGCGATTTCAGTGCCAGTGCCGCGCCTTTCGTGGCACGACCCAGTTTCCAGGTCGTATTGTCGTTCGCGGCAGGCAGCAATGCAGCCGCCTCATCCAGCTGTGCGATGGCGTAGTCGAGGCCGGCCTTGATTTCAGAGCGCTGGAAGAGTTCCGGGCTCGTCAGATCGTCGCTTACTTCATATACTTTATCGCCCAGGAGCACCACTTTTCCATAGTTACGGATCAGGTCATGATAGCGGAATGCGCGGATAAATTGCAGCTCGCCTTTCAGGCGGTTGCGGCGGCCTTCGCTCATCGGCACCTTGGCAATGTTCGCCAATGCGTAGTTGATCTCGCGAATGCTCCGGTAGCTGCGGCCCCAGAAGGTACCAGCGATACCGGTGTTCTCCGGCGCGATCTGCCCCCGCTGGATCAGCCAGGTATTGTCATCGTTATTGTAAATCGACTCGTCGGTCACCGACGACCACATCGCATATTCGAATCCGCGGCCGAAACCCGGCAGCGTCCCTTCCGCTTCCTTGTCGGTGAGGCGGGTGCCCATGTAGCGGTTGGTTACGTAGGCTTCGAACAGGACCGAATCGGACAGAATGGAGGCGTCGGACACGCGGTCGGTAGGTACGACGTCGAGGAAGTTCTGGTCGCAGGCAGACAGCGAAAACAGCATCGCTCCGGCCAGTGCAGGTAATGAAAGTCTTTTTATGCTAATCATGGTTTTCATTAGAATTTAAGGTTGAGGCCCAGGTTCAGGATGCGCTGCTGCGGGTAGAACTGGCCGCTGGTGCTGTTACCTTCGGGATCGTAATCTTTCACGCCCGTGATGGTGAACAGGTTGAATGCGCTGGCGTAGATGCGCAGGGACGAGATTTTCAGCCTCGATAATGCCTCTTTCGGCAGCGTATAGCCCAGTTCCACGTTTTTCAGGCGGACGAACGAAGAATTGTTGAGCCAGAAATTATTGGCATACAATCCGCCGTTGATCGACGAAGAAGCACGGGTATCGACGCGCGGGAAACTGCCGTCCGGGTTGGAAGGGCTCCAACGGTTATCTGCCCAGCTGCTGTAAAAGTTACCCACCTGCCCCGACTCCGGCAGCACATACTGGCTCACCATGCCCTGTCCCGAGAACACGACGGCCAGGTCGAATGCATCATAACCTGCGTTGAATGTGAGGCCATAAGTGAGCAACGGCACATTGCCGTATTTGCTCCGTACCTGGTCGTCGGCGGTGATTTTGCCGTCCTTGTTGTAATCTTCGAGGATCAGGTCGCCCGGCTGTGCGCCTTGTACGTGCGGGTAAGCGTCGAGGTCGGCCTGGGTGCGGAAGATACCGAGGGTATTGTAAAGCAAATTGGTATACAATGGCCCGCCTGTCTGGCGCTGGTAGTCAAGGGCTCCCGGTGCTTCGTCGATAAAAATCACCTTGCTTTTCGCATAAGTGACGTTACCGGAAATGTTGTACCGGAACTTGCCGTTATGGTTATAGCCTACCGTCGCTTCCACCCCGGTATTGTTCACTTTTCCAAGGTTTTCGTCTGGCACCAACGGCGTGTTGTCGTTGGTTTTGTACGGATTCACAATCCCGGAAGTATTTGGAATAGACGCATTTCTCGCCGCCAGAATGTCCGAACGCTGCTGTTTGAAATAGATCACTTCGAGATTGAAGTTTTTCAGGAACACCGCATTCAGACCAATATCCAGTTTCTTGGACGTTTCCCAGGTAATATTCGGGTTTGCAAGCTTGGTAAGGTCGATCCCCGGTGAAATCACGCTGTTGCCCAGCACGTACTGGTTCACGAACGAGTAGTTATTATAGAATTGGAATTGACCCACATTGTCGTTACCCAGCGTACCATAGGAAGCCCGGAATTTCAAATCGTCGATAAAATTGACGCTGTTTTTAAACCAATCCTCTTCCGAAATACGGTAACCTGCCGAAACCGACGGAAAAAAGCCGTACTGCTTGCCCTTCGGGAATACCGACGATCCGTCGACGCGCGCCTGCACCTCGGCGAGGTATTTCTCATTGTAATTGTATGCCAAACGCCCGATGTAGCTGCGACGGGTGAAATTGAAGCTGCTGCCCGAGTTGTTCTTGTCGGTCGCCGCGGCACCGCCCTGCGAAAGCTCCGGGGTAGACGTGGTAGGAAAATTGATCCGCGTTGCACCGAATTTGGCCTCGTTGCGCTTGTTCTGTTCGTAAGCCACAAACGCGTTGATGTTGTGCTTGCCGATTGTTTTCAGGTAGTTCAAACGCAGGTTCTGCGTAATGTTGGTGATGTTGAGCTGCGACTGGTCGATCGAAGCCGCACCGGCCGATCCACCCGTCACGACGCCCGTATAAGCGCCGGTGCTTTTGTTGTAATTATAAAGCGTGTAAGGCGTGCTGAACGACTTCGAGAAGTTGAACGATTTATCCACGGAATAAAACCCGTCCACGGAAAGCCCGTCCACAAATGGCAGGTTGTAGCTCGCGCGCAGGATTCCGTTGAACACAGACGTCGGGTTGCTGACGGTACCGCCCATATCGGTGCCCAGCACCACCGGGTTCTGGTTTTCCACGCCCGTCGAGTAATAGCCGTTCGGGTATTGCGCGATCACCGTCGGATATGCCCGGTAGATCGAACGGAAAGTATTGCCTGCCGAAGAAATCGGGAATGCCCGGTTCTCCTGACGGCCCGACAGGCCCAGGCTAACCTTGAAGTCTTTCGTCACATTCGCATCGATATTCGAGCGGAAATTGTACTGCTTGTATTTCGTAGCGCCGTTTTTGTACAAACCATCCTGGTAAATCGTCCCCAGCGACACGTAATACTTCACATTATCGGTACCGCCATTGATGGCCAGGCTGTGCTGGTTCTGCAAGGCGAAGTTTTTCAGCGTCTCCTTTTGCCAGTCGGTATTTGGATAATTCAAAGGATCGGAGCCATTACGGAACTTCTCGATTTCATCGGCCGAATAATGCTGGTTCATCCCGCCGGTCGGGTTGTTGTAATAGTCGATCTCGTTCATGATCGTCGCGTAGGTAGATGCGTCCGCCAGTTTCGGCAGGCGTGTTGGCGACGAAAAGCCCTGGTTGAAGCTGTACGAAATGACCGGTTTGCCCGTGGTACCGCGCTTGGTGGTTACGAGGATAACCCCGTTCGCCGCGCGGCTTCCGTATACGGCCGCCGAAGCGTCTTTCAGGATGGAAATGCTCTCGATATCATTCGGATCGAGGCGATCGAGGCCGCCTACCTGGCCGGGAATACCGTCCACGACGATCAGCACGTCGTTATTTCCCGTCGTCGCAAACCCGCGCACGGTGTAGCTCGACCCGTCGTAACCCGGCTCGCCGCCGCGGTTGTTGGCTACAAAACCCGAGAAACGGCCTGCCAGCGAGTTGGAAAGGTTCGGCTGCGGGCTCTTCACGATGTCCGCTCCCTTCACTTCGGAAACAGAACCCGTCAGAGTAGCTTTTTTCTGCGTTCCGTACCCCACTACTACAATCTCGTCGAGCGTTTTGTCGTTCGGCGCCAGTTTTACATCGAGCTGTGAGCGGTTACCGACCGCGATTTCCTGGTTGATATAACCAATATAAGTGAACACAAGCGTGCCGTTCCCGTCGGGCAGGTTCAATGCATACTTGCCGTCGACGTCGGTAGTGGTACCGGTGGAAGTGCCTTTCAGGATCACGCTCGCGCCCGGGAGGCCTTCGCCGTTTTCGGCCGTCACCGTGCCTTTTACGGTGAATGTGTTTTGCGCAAATGCGGAGAGGGACATGAGCGCGAGCAGGAGCATCGCGCATGTCGACCGGAGGGTGGGACCGTGAGCCGGCCTATTCTGCCCCGGAACATGGTAAATAGTTTTTCTCATATTTTTATAAATTGATCAATCAAAAGTAGGACTATTTCAACCCGGCCATAGGGGGACATTTTCGCATTAAAGAGGGGGTGAATTCACAAAAAATGCCCGATTCTGTTAGAATCAGGCATGAAAAACCGGGGATACTCCAAAAAACGGGCCCGCTACACCGACTTTTTGCGGAAAATGTCCTTGTCGATCGTCGTCTGCTCGTGGAAGGGCTTTCTGAATTTCTTCACGTAATCCGACGGCTTCATCCCGAACAGTTTCTGGAAATGCTCGCGGAAGTAGCGGATGTCGTTAATGCCGACGCTGAATGCCGTCTCGCTGATCGTGATGTCGGTCGTGATGAGCAGCTGGGCCGCCTTGCGCAGGCGTATGAAGCGTACAAAGCTCGTCGCCGATTGTCCGGAAATGGATTTAATGCGGTTATACAGCGTGGAATGGCTCATGCCGATCTCCGAGGCGAGCAGTTTTACATTGAAATGGGGGTCGGTTATGTGGTTTTCGACAATGCGGATACACTCGGTGAGGAACTCCCTGTATTCGGCCGAAATCTTGAAATCGCTCGTTTGCAGGGTTATTTCGTTGTAAAAATAGCGCTGCAAATCGTTGCGGTTGCGCAGGATGGATGCCACGCGCGCTACAAGAATGTCTTTGTCGAACGGCTTGGAAATGTAGTCGTCGGCGCCGCCCTCGATGCCTTTCAGGCGCACGTCCTGCGAGGTACTGGCCGTGAGCAATATTACCGGAATGTGGCTGAGGGCCATATCGAGCTTCATTTGCCGGCACAGATCGATGCCTGATGTGCCGCCCATCATCACATCGCTGATGACGATATCGGGCAGGTGCCGGCGTACGAGTTCCAGCCCCTCCTCTCCGCTCCCGGCCTCGAACATTTTGTATTTTCCCGCGAAAACGGTTGCGAGGTACTGCCTGATTTCCGCGTCGTCGTCGATCACGAGCATCGTATGGCTTTCGGCCGACGCTTCCTTCATATCCAGCAGCTCGCTTTGCCAGTTGGCCAATGCAGGGACCTTCGCAGGCAGGGTGCCTTCCGCAATTTCTTCCAGCAGCACAGGTGTGCGCATTTCCGCCCGTACGCCCGTACCCATCGACGCATCGGCCAGTGTCCCGGCGCGTGTGACCAGGTCGGGATGGCTTTTCCATAGCAACACATGAAATGCGGTGCCCTGGTCGAGCTCCGATTCATACCATAACTCGCCGAAATGGCTTTCGACAAATGTTTTGGAAAGATATAACCCGATCCCGAAGCCTCCTTTGGCTGCAAAACGGCGGTCGGCATATTGATGAAAAACCTTGAAAATATCCGCGCCCGCATCGGCAGGAATGCCCGGGCCGGTATCACTCACGAGGATTTCGACCTTTTCACCCCGGTCGGCCACCGTTACCGATACACGGCCATGTTCCGGCGTAAATTTCAATGCATTGGAAATGAGGTTAAACACGGCGATTTCGATCTTTTCCCAATCGCAAACGATTTCGATTTCCGTCTCCGGGAGTGTCAGCTCGTATTGAATATGCTTTTGCTCGGCCTGGTGCAGGAAGCATTGAAATGCCTCGGTAACAAGCTGCGGCAGGTTATGCGCGGCGGGTTTGAGCTGGTCGGTCTGCTGATCGGCTTTTCGGAAAAGGAGCAGCTGGTCTACCAGGCTGAGTAACCGCTTCGCATTCCGGTAAATGATGTGGGTGCCGGTATCGGCATTGGCCGCCTGCATCATTTCACGGATGGGATTGATAATGAGTGTCAAGGGCGTCCGGAATTCGTGCGAGACATTGGTAAAAAACGATAATTTCTTCTCGTTCAGCTCCATCTGCTGCTGCGTTTCCAAATGCGCGAGCTGCACCTCGTACTTCATTTTCTCCTGCCCGAGCTTGTACTGCTGGTAGTAATACAGCACCAGCCCGACCGCCAGGATGTACAGCAAATAAGCCCACCAGCTCCGGTACCAGGGCGGCATGACGCGGATCGGCAGGGAGGCATAATCCTCGAACCAAACCCCGTCCTGGTTGGCAACTTTTACTTTAAACTCATAATTCCCCGACGGCAAATAACGATAAGTTGCCGAACGCTCATTCTGCACATAGTTCCAATCCTTGTCCAGGCCTTCGAGCATGTACGCATATCGCGTAAGCTCGGGATAGGCGTAGTTCAACGCCGTGTAGTCGATCGAAAACACGGGCTGGTCGGGTTTGATGGTAAACCGCCGGGCCTTTTCGAGATATTCGAAAAGCGAAACGGCCTCATTGCCTACGCGGTCCTCGCCGAAAATCCGGATGCCGCTGATCATTACTTTCGGCTTGTAGCGCGACGCGCTCACCTGTGCGGGGTCGAACAGGTTCCAGCCCTCGGTACCGCCAAAGGACAGCATGCCGGTTTTGGCATTATACAAGGCGGAGCCGGGATTGAACTGCCCCCCCTGCAAGCCGTGGCTGGTATCGAAATTCTCGATCGTGCCCGTCGCCGCGTCGATGCGCGACAGGCCTTTGTTGGTACTGATCCAAACTTTTTCCCTGCTTTCCGGCTGGATCGCATTCACTACATTGCTGGCTAATCCACGTTTTTCGTCAAAAAAGCGCACCGATTTCTCCCGCGTATCGAACAGCAGCAGCCCGTTGCCCTCCGACCCTACCCAGAGACGGTCGCCGTCATCCATATACAGCGAAAAAATGATGCGGTTGGATAAATACGGCTCCTTACCTGGCGCATTGAACCACGACACGAATTGCATCGTGCGGGTATTCAGGTAGTTGAGCCCACCGCCGTACGTCCCGATCCAGAGATTTCCATATTTGTCCTCGGTAATGGCGCGGACGTCGTTGGCATTAATGGAACTGTTGGAAGGCACAAAATTACGGAAGCGGCCCGTGCGCTCGTCCAGCAACCCCAGCCCGCCGCCATTCGTCCCGACCCACACACGCCGCCGCGAATCCTGGTACACGACGCGGACATCGTTTTTGCCAAGCGAGTGCGGGTCGTTCGGATCGTGCGCGTACCGTTTGAAACTATCCGAGGCGGGATCATAGCGAACGAGGCCTTTGGAATAAGTCCCGAACCAGAGGCGGTCCTGTCTGTCGCGATGGGCGGCGATGACGGCGCCGTCCGGTAATGCACCGGGCGCGGAGGAGGCGGCATAGTGCTTCAATGTCTCGCCCGTGGCAGTGGTTTTATAAATGCCGTCGCCATCGGTGCCGATCCACAGAAAGCCGTCCTTGTCCGCGCACATGCCATAGTAGCGGAGGTAACTCTCGGCCCGCGAGTCGATGGTTTTTTGCTCGAACTTCCGGAATTTCTCCGGGATGGCGCTGATCAGGTAAGTACCTTCGCCGTACGTACCGAGCCATACGTTCCGGTCTTTATCGATAAACAGCGATTGCACCGACCGCTGGGTAATGCCCTTGCCGTCTTTGTCCTTAACCTGCTCAAAAACAAACGATTCCGGCTTGCGGGCGGCGATCTGCGACAATGGCAGCCGGTATAGCCCGCCGTCCTGCACGCCCACGAGGAGGTTCTGCTGCCGGTCTTCGATGAGCGAAAGGTAAATGTCGCTTTGATGGAAAGTGTTGACATGGATGTCGTAAAACCTGCCCTCCGACCGTTTGAAAAGCACCAAACCGCGTGACGACGCGATCCAGACATTGCGTAAATGATCTTCGTAAATGGCATTGATCCGTGTCGAAGGCACATTCGCGTAATCCAGTTTCGCTTTCACGAGTTTACCGGCAGCATCGGGTTTCCAGACTTCGATGCCGCTGTCGCGCGAGCCGAGCCAGAGCATTCCCTGCGAATCCTCGAAAACAATGAGCACGGAATTGGTGAAAAGCCCCGGCAGCGTTTGCTGGTTATAAAAGGTAAATTGGTGATTTTGCGTATTAAATGCAGCGATCCCCGAGCCATTCAGCGCCAGCCAGAGCCGGTCGCCCGCACCCTGGCTGATGTCGCTCACGTCGTTCCCGACGCCGCTGGTGTTTCGGAAAGGCTTGTACCGGTTGAAATTCTGCGTAGCCGGCACAAATTCCCCGATCCCGTCCCGCGAGGAGACCCAAATTGTGCCGTTTTTATCGCGGAGAATCGATTTGACATAATTACCCGGCAAACTGCGCGGGTCATTGCGATCAAACTGGAAGTTTTTGAATGCCGTGCCGTCGAACCGGCTCACACCGTCGCCCGTCGCGAACCACATGAGGCCGTCGTTGTCCTGCACAATGCCGTTTACGACGCCGAACGACAACCCTTCGCGGATCGAATACCGCAGCACGCGCCCCGACGCATGGTCGGCCGCGCGCGCCAGTAACGCAACGCAGCAAAATGCAAGAAGCATTACAGTTGAAAACATGCGTCGCTTTCCCCGCATAACCCGCATTTCTGACATATTTCCCGAAACAGATAATCAATATCCACCCGCATTTTTTCAAAGCGGAACTTCAAATATACGGGAATCGGCGACGACTATTTGAAAGAAACCGTCAACTTCTGCAAGGCCTGGTTCCTGAAAACAGCCACTTCCCCTTCCCCCATCCAGTTCACTTCCTGATATACGTCCATCAGTTCGCTGACGTTGCCGATTTCACGGTGGTTTAGCACGCGGATCACGTCACCCTGCTTCATCCCCGCCTTCGCGAGAATGCTGTTTTCGGGCACTGCTTCCACCACGACGCCCTTTTCGTCGGGCAGCCCGAAAGCCGAGCGGTCGCCCAGGCCATTCACATTCCGCAGCTTGCCGCCCAGCCAGGCCGCTTCACTCCGGTTTCCGGCCGCCGTCACCGGATCGGCTACGGGCAACGGCACTTTGTCCGCCTTACTTCTCAGCGCCGGCGACACCACGCCGAATGCATGCATATCAAAATTCACAAAACCCAGCCGCAATGCCGGACTGCCCGGTTTGACGCGGTAATCGCCATTGGCTGCATCGACAAACATCGGGTCGCCGGCGAGGCTATGGCCGTCGGTACCGTTCCGGCGTGCTTTTTCGAGCGCCTGCTGATCGGGGAACAGATTGTGGTCCACCTCTTTCCCCCATTCTTCTACGCGGATCGGCGCATAGGGCTTCGTGACGATGTTTCTCCGGAACACATCCCCGCTTTGGGCAAACCACACGTGCGGATGGAAGGAATTGTTGATCATGATATTGTTCTCGACGACCCGGTAAAAGCCTTCCCGAAGTTTAAGTCCCCCATTCAGGCATACATTATTATAGATATGATAGTTGGAACTGCCGTCGTCGAGGTCGATGTCCCAGCCGTGATCGCAGCGGAAGCGGTTGTTGCGTATGGTGATGGTTTTTCCCGCATCCAGCAGGAACATTGCCGGATGGGCTGCGGCGAGGCTGTCCATCGTTTCGCGTACGGGGTGCCAGAAGCGGTCGCGGCCCCAGGAGTTGAACGACCCGTGGTCGCCCGTTTCGAGCACGGTATTGAACACGTCATTGTACTCGATGACGTGGCCGCCCCAGGTGCCTTCGCTTACGTTAATGCCCGCGCGGGGCACGTTTGAAATGGTATTATGGCTCACGGTAATGTCCATGCTCATCGAAATCTCCACGCCGGCCACCTGCTTTTCCACTCTTCCCAGGCCGTTCATCAGATTGTCGGATACTCTGCATCCGGCCGGATAATTGTTCGTTTTCGGTCCCGGTATCAGGTCCATCCGCGCGTAAGGCACCGACTCGTGGTATTCAAAAGCGGGCGAGCGCACGGCCGCAGGATCGCCTGCGAAGCATACACCGCTGGCCCCCGTCTGATCGAAATGGCACCCCGACACCTCGCCATCGCGATTGTAATTACTGAAAAACACCCCGTTGCCACCGATCGCATTGAAATGGCATTGCCGCACGGCGCAATGCTCGGTACCTTCCAGCAGGACCGCGCCACCGCGGTAAATGGCCCAGTCGCTGCGGAGCAGCGGCTCCCTTGTTTCCATAAAAGTGCGCAGGGTATGCGCCAGTTCGAAACCTTCAATCGCAATATTTCTGACAGGCTTTTCCGCCGATCCACGGAACTCGAACAAATGCCGGATCTGCGGGGAGAGCACCTCGCGCGCATCGCCCGGCGCGTACACGTAAAGCGTTTTGGTTTTTGTATCAAAAAACCATTCATCCGGCGCGTCGAGCTCTTCGGGCAGGTTTTCTATAAACCGGTATTTGTCGTGCATGCCCATCTGACGGTTGTTCTGGTAACCGCCCTCCCACACGAGTGTACTATCGTTGGGTTTGCCGGTGACGCGGTAATGGTAGTCGCCCCACTCGTGCTTATGCATAGCGTGGATGAAGGCGCCTTCGGGATGCTTCCACGACCTGATTCTGGCAGGCGAAAGCACATCCGCCGAGTAACCGCCGAAATGGCTCGCTTGGGGATCAAAGTTCGGGTACCGGGCCATATGCAGCTTCCTGTCGCCGATAAAAAGCTGGTCAAAAACGGCGGGCCCGGCTATTACCGCCTTTTGGACCTGGCCTTTATGAGGCTGCCATTTCACGGGCACCGCCGCCGCACCGCTGATCGTCACCTTCTCCCCGGGAAATGCTTTGTAGATCACCTCCTGCCCCTCCGCACGCGAATCCTCCGGCCCGAAAACCACGGGTTGGGTGAGGTAATACGTGCCGCTCCGCACCCAAACCGTTACTTTCCCCCGCATTCCGCGCACCTTGCTGCGCGCCGCGTCGATCGTCGCCAGCGGCTTCTCCTTCGAACCGGGATTCCGGTCGCTGCCGTTGCGGGCCACATACAAATCGGCCGCCCAGGCAGTTTGAATGCACAGGACGATGAGCGCAGCAAGCGGGCTGATCCGTTTAGCAAGAGTTTTAAGCATAATTAAGTACACAATGGTGCGGCCCAATGGGCGACGTACCTGTTTATATGTTAGTCAAAGGTTATTTCAAAGTACGAATATAAGCGAGCAAATCGGCTACCTGCTGGTCGGAATAAGTGTCTATCAGGCCTTTCACCATAAACGAACGGCCGCCGAGCATGCCCTGGCTTTTGATTTGTCCGGCGGGAACGAAAGTTTGCGCGCCCCCCATGAATGCGAGCGTCGTTCCGCGTTTATCCTGGCTCACAAGGTAGCCTTCCAGCGTGGTACCGTCGGTTTTGCTCACGCGGTATACGGCGTAACCGCTTTCCACGGCAGCATCGGGGTCGAGCAGTGCCGTCAGGATCGCCTCATTCTCCCGGTTGGCCGAACCGTCGAGCGAAGGGGCAATCTGCTGGCCCTTACCAGCTACCTGGTGGCAATTCAGGCAGGTTTGAAACAGCACATTACCGGCTTCGGCATTGCCCTTATGCTTTTCCGCTGCGGTCATGTATTTGTTCAACCGGGTTTTAAATGCCTTTTTCCGGGCCGTTTCGAGCGCTTTGGCGTTGGTTAGCAGTTTGGTTGATTCGGGGTCGTTTTTACGAAGGGCTGCCACCCGCTCGGCCGCAGGCACATCCACGAGCGCGGTATTCAGTTGTTTGTTTTCAATTAAATGAATCAATAAATCCGCCCCTGCCCGCGACGACGGGAGCATGCTCGTCAACCCGATCTTTTCGGCATCGTCCAGAGACGGGACAAACTTTTGCGCTGTAAGCCGTGCCGCTGCCGGATCGGCTTTTGCGAGCAAGAGCAGCGCCGAAGCGCGTACTTCAAATGCATGCTGCGCATCGTCAGCCAGTTTGTTCGCAGCACTTTTGCCCGCGGATGGATTTGCTTCCAACGCTTTCAGTGCCAGTTTTACGGAAGCGGCAGGCATATTTCTGTCCAGTGCCCCAATCACCAATGCCACAGATTGCCCCATTCCAAACCGGCCGACGGCGTCGAGTCCCAGGTCCAGGTCGTCCTGAGCATTACTTTTCAAAAGCCGCGCGACCGGTGCTTCGAGCAGTGAGGTCAATTCTGCGGACTGCACCTGTGCCTGGTTGCGGATCGCGTAACGGACTAGCTCAGTCGCCTGCGGCTGTTCGAAAGCGGGTTTCACCATCGCGGCGATGCGCGGGTTAGCGACCATTCCGGCGATGCTGACGAATGTCGGTTCGTCGATTTCCGACCTGTTCGCCCCCGGCCAGAAACGCAGGAAAGCATCGTCGCGCTGCTGGCGGGGCAATGCCTGTATGGCCCATAGCAAGTTTTCCACCGGTACCTTCGCCACATCCGTGCCTGCAATGAAGCGGTTCAATGCCTCCGCGTTTTTTTCCAGTGACATCCGCGCGAGAAACCGCTCAAAACGCCGCTCATAAGGCCCGCCCAAGGACTCGCCGGGCAACTCCGGCTTGCACGCCGCCACCAAAATACTTACCCCGGCGGCATCCAGCTCCTTCGTTTCACCCAGCGTGCGAAGCACCTGCGCCCGTACCATCGGGTTCGGGTCGTCGGCCGGCTGCTTCACCCGCGCGGCAATTTCAGCCCCATTTAATCCGAAACTACCCAAAGAACGCACCGCCTCCCGGCGAATATCGTCCGAGGATTCGGCCAGCAGCCTGCCCATCAGCGTGTCGTCGAAACGCTGCAAACTTTCGAGGCACCAGAGCGCATGAATGCGCGTGACCGCATCCGCATCGCGATCCCCGGCAATGGCGACGATCGCCTGAACCAGTCCGCCGGTTTCTTCGCGTGGCCGGTCGGCGATCTGGTGCCAGGCGGCCCGTTTCGCCCACAAGGAGGGCGAGCGCAAATGCGCCGACAAGGCGGCAGCGGGCATTTGGTAAAAATCGGGAATTTCTCCTGGCTGCTGGCTCATGTGGCGTATGCGCCAGATCCGGCCACGCGTTTTATTGCGGTCGGGGTGCGTGGTGGGCAGTTCGTTGTGGGAAATGATTTTGTTGTACCAATCGGCAATATACAGGCAACCATCTGGCCCGAACTCCATATTCACGGGGCGGAACCAGTCGTCAGCCGATGTGAGCAAGTCAGGCAAATGCGCCGCCGTGACGGTACCATCCGCATTTCGGACTATTCTGACGGCATTAATGGAGCTTGTGATCGGGTTGGCGAGAAATGCCACATCGCGGTATGCTTCGGGGAAAGAACCGGAGGCGTCGTCGGCAAATGCCGTCCCGGAAATACCCGTACCGCCCACCCTGAATGGGTGCAGCGCCGGCATAAACGGCTGGTAGGGCCTCAGCCGCTCATTTCCAATACCCGGAAATGCCGTACCGGGTTCCATCGGCACCACGG
Organism: Dyadobacter beijingensis DSM 21582; assembly: GCF_000382205.1. GTDB lineage: Bacteria > Bacteroidota > Bacteroidia > Cytophagales > Spirosomataceae > Dyadobacter > Dyadobacter beijingensis. The sequence goes on along the minus strand of NZ_KB907788.1, from coordinate 356,799 downwards.
AGTAGCCCAGGTCGTTCGCCTCCGAACCGTACCATTGTCCGCTGCCCCGCAGCTGAAAGCCCCAGATGTTGTTCAAACCTGCGCTCACCAGCTCCATTTTTCGCCCGTCCGCTGAGAAACGGGCGATTTTACTGAAATCCATTTTCAAACTATCGCCGCTCACGAGCGATCGCACGCGCCCGCGGTTCAGCGCACCATGACTGAAATGAATCCAGTTACCGGGCGCCCGTGTGAGCACATGCGCCATCGTGTGCGAGTCGGTGAACCCGAAACCCGTGAAAAGCGGTATGCGTTTGTCGGCCTTGCCGTCGTGGTCGGTATCGTCCATGAAAAACAGCTCCGATCCTTGCGCGACGTACGCGCCGGTGCCATACGGCAATATACTCATCGGAATGGTGAGGCCGTCGGCCCAGATATGCGGCTTCACGGGGCCTTTGCCATACAGCCCCGAAAGAATGATCACCTTATCGGTACCCTTCGTTTCACCCCTGTATAATTGAAGAACGCGCTTGAAATTCGGGTGGTTGCGCTGCGCCCGCTCGTCGTCCATGAGTTTGAGCAGATCATCCCATTGAATGTCCGAAATCGGGTCGAGGGGGTACATCCGCGCCGTCTGCGTCCACAACCTGCCGGCATCATCGAACGTCAGGTCGATCGGGTTGATAACGCTATCCCGCTCGCTCGCCACCAGCTCCACGACAAACCCCTCCGGCACCCGAAACCCGGCCAGTTCCTGCTCCGGCGTATTCGCCACCTTCCTGACCGAATGCGTTCTGTCCTGAGCGAATGCGGGGGCGGTGCTAACGGCGGCGGCGAATGTGAGGGGTAGAAGGATGTTTTTGAGCGGTTTCATAAGAGGAGATTTGGCGGCTATCAGTACAAAAAGGAAAGGCTGTGTTTGCTTTTACTGATACCTTGATCGAAGAGTAATTCACACCAGCCATTTGATAATCGTCTGGATAAAACATTCCGCTGTACTGCTTATAGACTTAGTGCTCTTGTACGTAAAAATCAATCAGTAAAAATCTTTTATCCAGCTGAGCGGCCAGATCGCGACGCACCTGAAATCATACGGCGGCTGCGCGAACAGGTGGTATTGCTTCAAAATCATCAACAAATTGCTATTCAGGGCAATTGACCTGTGGGTGGAGATCATCCAACAGATTTAGCGAGAAATCTGATTATGCATTATGGGCTATAAAACTGGATATTATCGTCATATAATCCCAACAAAACAGGCAGCCCTAGAGCTGCCTGTTTTGTTAATGGCGGTCCTTCGTTTTTACCAGCCCATATAGTAGTCATCGCTAATCCAAACCGGCCGCGTCAGGCCGAAATGCTCTTCCAGCATTTTTTCCGCTTCGCAGAATGCGCCTTCTACCCAGCCCTGCTGGTCCGAATAGGCTTCTCCTACAATGTGGATGTCCTCGTCCGCGTCGGGTTTGCGCATGTAGGGCATCACGTCCTTGACGGATACGCCGGCTTTCCATGCGTGGTAGCCTGCTCCGAACGGGTCGTCGGACCAGTCGCGGAAATACGTGACGTACGGTTCGGGAATGGTTACCTGCGCGCCGTGGACTTCCCGGAGCTGCGACATCACCTCGTTCACCATCAGCTCCGTAGCTTGCTCATGTTCAAGTGCTTTCAGTTCGTTGAGCGAAGCGGATTGCGTCGCGCGGACTTTGAATAGCACCGTATCGTCCGAAAGCGCTTTCCAGAATGTTTCGGTTTCCATATCGCCGTAGCTGCCGAGCAGCATCGAGTTATTGTTTTGCGGATCGGTACCGAAATAATAGCATTGGCGCATCGGCAGGTCGGTGATCGAATGCCCCGAGTCGATGCCAAGCTGTTTCCACCACGGTTCGGGGAAGCCCATCAGAATTTTGAATGCGGGTTCCATGATGACCGAACGGATGTTGCGGTCGAGCACGGTATTCTCGTTCGCGTTGAAAAAGAAATTCTGCTGATCGAGCAGTTCGAGCGATTTGCGCGGCATTCCGAGGATGATCGCATTCGCGTAGGCGTGCCAGATGATGTTGCCGGGAATGTTCAGGAAGGTGAGTTCGTAACGGTATTCGTCGCGGAGCTCGTGGCCTTTGGAGAAGGTCAGCAGCTTGTTTTCCGACCAGATCGTGGCGCCGGGCTGACTGGTATACTGGTTCGCGAGCGCATAGGCGATGCTGTCGTAACCTTCCTCGATCGTCTTGTACGTAACATCGGCCGAGAAATCGCCCACCATGTAGGGAAATGCTTCGGCCGCATTCCAGTTGATCGTGTTGGAATAATAGCCGCCCGCATTCGCTACAAACTGGTAACCTTCCTCCGAAACCTGGTCTTTGATGAGGTTCCAGAAACCCAAATCATTGACTTTGCGGCCATGATAGGGTGAGCCGGGAAAATTATACGTAAGTACCGGCTTCACCTGGTCCCAGTCCACGCTCGTGAGCATGAAGGCATAGTCGTACTGGCTCGGGCCTTTCGATACTTTATCGGAATAGTTGGCCACAAACCACGGGTCGGCCATGAGTACGTCGTAAATAATCTTGTTGAACAGCTGGTCGGAGCTGAAACCAATGTCGTCGTCGTTGAGGTAATAGCGGGTCACCAGCTTTTGGCCCTGCTGCTGCGCCACATTCCAGGCGTCCTGTTTGAAATGCTCTTTGCGCAAATAAAACAGCAGATCGGCCGGGTTACCCATCGGGAACGGCACGGGCGTCATCCGGTCGGTGAGGACAAACTGGCGCTTGGCCGGGTCCTTTTCCGTGAGCGGATAGCCCTCGATGAGCGTCGTCACGATTTCCTGCGAGGTAAGGTAACGCATACCGCCGAGTTCGCCCCAGAAGTTCATGCCGGGCAAAATCACGGATTCGAGCCGGCCGCCGAGGCGATCGCTCAAATCAAAGATCTGCACCTGTTCCGGCGTGTATTTACCCGTGCTGGTCAGGCGAAAGGCGCTGTACAGACCCGACGTGCCCGCGCCGATGATTGCGACCTCCGTTTTCAGGCCGGGCTGCATGCCATTATTGAGTGGCGTGTTTTTGTTCATGTTGATGGTTCAGGTTTAAAGCGCTTTGAAATAATTGTAACCTAGTTTAAACGGCGTGATATCGAAGGTCGAGTGGCCATCGAGTGCCATTTCCGTAAGTATTTTGCCTAGAAACGGCGTGAATTTGGCCGCCCAGCCGGTGGCATACACGACGATATTCTCGTGATTGGGCACATAAGGCGGCGCGAAATCGATTAGCAGCTCTTTGTTCTCGATCTTGCTGAGGGCGATCAGGCACGTGGAGGTGTAATGCGGTGTGGGGTCGAGGCCGGTCATGTGGTCGCGCACCCATTGCGCCGTGTACGCGAGCTCCTTCGGGTTAGGCACGAGCGTACGCTGCTCGGGGCTCGTGAGCGGGTCGATCACAAAGTCGGGCGCGACGCGGATGTATTCGGGATGGTCCCACACCGCACCCGGAAAGCCGTAAAACTGGTTCCCGTTGGACCCGATCGCATTCTGGAACACAAACCAGGTCGGATACCGGATCGCCGGATCGGTCTTTTTGAAATAGCAGGAAGACATATTCCAATAGGTAGCCTCGATCGTGAACCCGAGCAGGTTAATGACGCTATCGACATACGGGCCGGGCACCAGCACCAGCTTTTCACTTGTAAATGTCCCCTTCGGCGTAATCACGGTAAAGATTCCGCCGTTCTGCTCAATGCCCGTCACGGGCGATTCGTCGCGCAGGGTCGTGTAAGGGCTTCGTTCGCAGGCCTGATACAGCGTTTCGATCGTCGCCCGGAAATCGATGCTCGCGCCGTCGGCCTGGAAGAGGCCGGTGTAGGTTTCGGGCAAATTCCTGAAATGGTACTGCGTTTCGATTTCCTTAGCGGTGAGGCTGGTGTAGGGCACATTCAGCGCTTTGAGCGCCTGCTCGGCCTCGGCAATGTTTCCTTCGGTGGAATGCACCGAAGGATCACCGAACCATAGCGTACCAACCTTATCGAGCAGCGTTTTCGGGGTAAGGCTTTGGAGCTCATCCCAGTAAGGTTGCGCGTCGAGCGCCATTTGCACCATATATTCCTCCGGATAAGGAATGCGGTACTGCCTCGAAACGCCTGCGGAACTGCCCAGCTGGTTTTTGAAACTGAATTGTTCCAGGACCAGCGTTCTGGCGTTCCTTTTTCCGAGATGGTAACCCGTGGAAAGCCCCATGGCCCCGCCCCCGATCACGATCACATCAAAGTGATTTTCTGCCGGTATTGCCATAGTAATGGATGTTTTTTGTGAAGGATAGAATGTTCAGCTTATTGTTTTACCAAAGTATTGATGTTCACATGCGGCCATTGGATCAGCTTGGATGGATCGTGGAACTGCGGGATAAACTCGATGATCGAATTCTGGGAGTATTGCAATTGCAGGAATGAACCACCCGTCGTCTGGTTCTGCACCGTTTCAATCCAGTAAGTGGCTTCGAAACTGGTGGTGTTCGCATTCTGCACGATGAACGGGATGTTCGTAATACCTCCCTTGTTGGCGGTATTGACCGAAATCGTCGTCGTGGAAGTGATCGTCTGGCCGGCAATGGCGTCCTGCAAGGTGGCATTCGGATTTACCTTGTTGAAACCGGGCTGCGGCGTGAGGTAAGGATCGGTGTAACCCAGTGGCTTCGAGCCGGGGCCGGTAATGGGTAATGTGCTGATCGCCGGGATCGTTGGCGCACCGCCGGTGACCGACGAGCCGCCCAATGCAAGCAGCGAATCGCCGTGCGGTACCGAGGCTTGCCGGGCAATGCTGAATTCGTCGGGGCAGTCGTTCAGCAGCAGCCAGGTGCCGTTTTCGGCGTGGAGCAAGCTGCCGTCCACGTTGCTGTGAATGCTGAGATGGTACAACAACGTCGGTACCTGCTGCACGATGTGTGTGCCGCGGTTGGGCGTCGGCGTGCTCAGGGGCGTAATGGTCAATGTTTCCGTGTAAGGCTGAACGAGCAGCAGGAAGCCGCCTTTCTGGTTGGGCACCGCTACGAGGTTCCATCCCTTGTTCCCCACCCAGGTGCCGATCAGGTCGGTAAGCGGACCGAACATCGAGGTGGTTTCTTGTGGAGCGCCGCCCAAACGGGTCGTTTGGGGGACATTACTAGCAACTTTTAACATGGTGTATGAATGGTTAAATTGAAAATGAATTCGGACTAGAATCATGGCTGTGCCCGCTTCGCCACTATCTCAATCCTCCTTCACCGGATTGCACCATTCCACGTGTTTATAGAACTAGTTTTACAATTTACTCAAACTTAGGTTACTTAAAATCGATTCAGGCTATCCTCTCCGTTAATCTTATTTAACGGTCAAAAAAAAGCGAGATCGGTTACAATCGTACCGATCTCTATAACCATTCAAATATGTATTGGTAATCTATCATGTTCCGCAAGCATTTATGCGGACCTGGGTAGCTCCCGCGAAACTACACGCGGGGCATTTTGTAGCCATTGTGGTATTCGTGGGTAATGAATTTGTTGGCGGCTGCCACATCGAACTCCCCTTTTGGCGCATTCCAATGCAAAGTACTGCCCGTTCGGTAAGCGATATTGCCCATTTGCGCAAGGATAGCCACGTCTGCGCCCGCACGTATGGGCGCATGCAGGTCGCCCATGCTGCGCGAGCGGATCACCTCCACGAAATTGCGGGCATGCTCATCGAGGCCATTATCCGAAGAATTCTGAAACGGTACGGCTTCCATTCTGTTCTCATAGGGAACCACTTCCCAGCCTCGCCGGTCGAGAATGAGCGTACCGTTTTCTCCGAGAAAAGCGATGCCGTGCTGGCGGTTATAAATACCTGCTCCATAGCCGATTACATGCTCCCATTGGATATTAAAACCCTCGTATTCGAACAGGGCGGTCATCGTATCGGGTGTTTCGGCGCCGGGGTTACGCAGCATCGAGCCGCTGGAGCTGATCCTTTTCGGGGTATTTGCCGCTTTCATGCCGAGCATTGCATAATCGAGCAAATGCACGCCCCAGTCTGTCAGAATGCCGCCGGCGTAATCCCAAAACCACCGGAAACTGCCATGAAACCGGTTGCTGTTGAATGGCCTTTTCGTAGCCGGGCCTAGCCACATGCCGTAGTCGACCCCGGCGGGCGGTATGCCGTCGGGCTGCTGCGCGACGGGGCTTCCATAATTGAAATAGCCCCAAACTTTTACCAGTCCGACCTTACCGAGCTTGCCGGCATGCACGAAATCGACGGCATCGCGGAAATGTTTCTGGCTCCGCTGCCACTGCCCTACCTGCACCACGCGCTTGTACCGCTCCTGCGCGGCCACCATCGCGCGGCATTCGGCGATGGAATTCCCGATCGGCTTTTCCACGTAAACATCCTTACCCGCCGCGCATGCCTCGGCCATCATCAGGCAATGCCAATGGTCGGGCGTACCGATTACCACGGCATCGATGTCCTTATTATCCAGCACGCGGCGGTAATCGCCATAGGTTTTCACCTGAACGCCTTTCCCGGCCAGCTCGGCGGCCCGCTTGTCGAGCACGTTGCGGTCCACGTCGCATAATGCCACGCATTCCACGCCGGGATTTTTCATCACCGCGTTGACATCCGCCCAGCCCATGCTGTTGATCCCGATGGCCGCGACACGGATTTTATCGGCCGCAGAATGGATCGGGCGAGCGTGCGCGAACGGCACCATTACCGGGGAAAAAGCAGCGCCGACTCCCGTCGCTGCGGCATTCCGGATGAATTTTCTTCTCGAAATAGTCATGACAATTCAAGGTATGGAACAGGTGAGATAAAAGCCTCGGCACCTGCGTTTTTACCGCAGATTTTACACAAAGTATTCTTGCAATATTTCAAATGTCAGTTTGACAAATCTAGTCCTATAATTTTATAATGTCGGGAAAAAGTATGCTTTTCCCGTTAAAATTTCCCGATGACAACGTTCCCGGCAACGTCTGCGTAAAAAAATCGGGCATTTACATTGGTCACGACCAAAAATGGATTCAAATTAAGTCCGGGCAGTTATCAGGCCATTTGCCGGATCGCGGAAAAATACAATTCGCAGTATCCCTTGAAACGGCAGTCCCGCAACCGCATTAACCAGGCATTCATGAATCTCAGATCTCTATCGGACCCACAGCTCGTCGACGCCCTGCACGACGACGATGGAATGGTATTCCGGGAGATTTACCAGCGTTACTGGAAAAAAATGTACCTGCTCGCGCTCCGCAGGATCGACGACCGCGAGGCCGTGGAGGGCATTGTGCAGGACGTATTCCTGCGCCTGTGGGAACGCCGGAGCCTGTTGCAGATCGAAAACCTGGAAGCTTACCTGGTCACTTCCGTCAAGTACAGCTGCATTAACCATTTCAAATCGGCGATGGTGCATGAAAAATACCTGGCACACGCCTTCACCGGCTACTCCGACGCCATTTACAACACCGAAGAGCAGCTCAATGCCAGCGAACTGATGAGCAACATCGAGGCCCGGCTCAGCCATTTCCCCGAAAAATCGCAGACCATTTTCCGCCTCCACCGCCTAGAAAACCGTTCCACCAAAGAAATCGCCACCGAAATCCAAATGCCGCAAAGGACGGTAGAACATCATTTGAGCCTCGTCGTGAAGGCCCTCCGCTCGTATTTAAAAGACTATCTATAATGCCGCCGGAGAGGCTGGCGCGAGGGTTGCCTTCGCGCTATTAGGCTGTTGCACAAAAGAAAGATTATTTTAAATAAAAGCCACTCTTCTTATAACAATTCCCACATGATTTAAAATCTTTTGCGGATCTCGGCGTCGCTCGTTGACTCACTTTAAAAAGCAGAACAGCCGTCGCAGCCCATGAACCGGGAACAATTCGCAGCATTATTGGAGAAATATCAGGAAGGCCGGTGTACCGATGAGGAAAAACGGCTGGTGGAACACTGGTTTGCGCTTCTCGAAAACGACCATACCGCGGAAGTTTCGGATCGTGACTTGCAGGATGCCGGAGCCCGTATCTGGTCGGGGATGCAAGAAAAATCGTATCTGCCCGATCTCAGCGAGGCGCGAAATAACAATCCTTTTCGGTCCATTTACGTTCGGTGGACCGCCATAGCGGCGTCGCTGCTGCTTGCCGGGTGGTTTTTCATGGAAAAAATGCCGGATCGGAGCATTCCGTTGGCCGCCTACGCCTGGGAAGAGCAGCGGAATGATGGTACTACCGTCTTGCCGGTGCTTCTCGAAGACAGTAGCACCGTAGAACTGGCTCCCGGCAGCTCATTGCGCTATCCCACTCATTTTGAACATAAAAAAAGGACCGTCATACTGAAAGGCAATGCGTTTTTCAGCATTCGCAAAAATCCGGAAAAGCCATTCTATGTGCATTCCGGCGAGGTTACGACCAAAGTACTCGGTACCTCTTTCCATGTAGGCACGGCCCCGGACGGTAAGCAAACCAAGGTAGAAGTAGTCACCGGCCTCGTATCCGTATATGCCGAACGCAAAGGTGATAGCGGGCCCGACATGCTCGTTAGCCCCAACCATACCGCTACTTTCGACCGGGCTTCGGGCAAACTGTCGCCCGGACTGGCCGGCAAACCGAGATTGCTGAACGCCGATGTCTCGTTCCGCTTCCAAAATACCCCGCTTTCCGAAGTGGCCGAGCGCATGCGGGAAGCCTGGGGTGTGGAGCTGGGTGCCGAAAACAGCCAGATCCTGAACTGCCCCCTCACGGCCGACCTCAGCGGGCAACCGCTTTTCGTGCAGCTCGACATTATCTGCGCCGCATTGGGCGCCAGGTACAAGGTCCTCGGCCCAGCCATCCGCATTTCCGGGCCGGGTTGCACGGTCCGCACGCCACAAGCTTTCAAAACCCGTAAACCCATCCATTCCGCCATGCAGACATAGCCGCAAACCAAAACGCTGGCCATGCAGCGAACATGGGCCAGCGTCAGCAAACATCCCCGGACCGACAGCGAATCGGGCCGTCTCGGGACGCTTCATTTTATCAAATGTCCATTCAATAAAACATTTAAAGGTATGAAAAAAACAGAACCTTTACTTTTCAGGCTCCTCGCCGCACATTCAACGGGTAAACGATTGCTGCTCATATGCCTGGCAGCCCTGCTCGTTTGCCAGGCGGCGCTCGCTGCCGATATGCAGGAAGTCATGTCCAGGCTCGTCACGCTGAAATTCCAGAACCAGCGCTTCGAGAAGGTGATCAGCAGCATCGAAAAACAAACGAAAGCCCGCATTGTGTACAGCTCCGAGCGCGTGAATGTGGCCCGGAATGTGAGTGTGGAAGTCAATAAAAAGCGGCTGGACGCCGTGCTGGACGAAATACTGGCGCCCTTGAACCTGACTTACCGTATGGTAGGCGGTCAAATCGTCCTTGAAAATGCCGTCCGCGAGGAATCCGCGGCACCCGTGAAGCCGCAGACCACCGCCGACCGCACGGTTACCGGCGTGCTCACCGATGAAAAGAATGCCGTGTTACCCGGCGTAAGCGTGATCCTGAAAGGCACCAACCGCGGCACGAGCACCGACGGTCAGGGTAAGTTCAGCCTGCTCGTGCCCGAGGACCCCACGGCCATCCTGACCTTCTCATTTGTGGGCTACCAAAGCCAGGACGTTGTTTTAGGAGCACAAACCGCATTTACCATTTCCCTTAAACCCGACGTGGGTGCGTTGGATGAAGTGGTCGTGATCGGTTACGGCGCCGTGCGCAAGCGCGACCTGACGGGCTCTGTGGTGCAGCTCAAAAGCGAGCAGCTGAAAGAAGTGCCGTCCAACAACGTCCTCGATGCCGTGCAGGGCAAGATCGCCGGTGCGGACATAACGCGCAGCAGCGGACAGGCTGGCGCGGGCGTGAACATTACCATCCGGGGCAACCGTTCGATAGGCGGAAACAACTCCCCGCTCATTATTGTAGACGGCGTGCAGTATGGCGACCTGGCGGATATCAATTCGAACGACATCGAGTCGATGGAAGTATTGAAAGATGCGTCTTCCATTGCCATTTACGGCTCGCGCGGTGCCAACGGGGTAATTTTGATTACCACCAAAAAAGGAAAAACGGGCCGCCCGGACATTTCATTCAACTCCTACGCGGGCGTTTCGCAGGTGACGATGTACCCGCGTGCGATGGATATCAACGAGTTCCGCGACTTCAAGCGGGAAGCATGGCGCGCCGCCGGCGTTTGGAACAGTCCGGCCGACGACCCGGCCATTTTTACCAATGTGGCGGAATACGATGCATTGCAGAAAGGGATCTGGACCGATTACCAGAAGGAACTGATCCATCCCGGGTTTCAGCAAAACTATCAGCTGGGTTTCCGCGGCGGCTCCGAAAAGCTCAAATCCTACGTCTCAGTAGATTATTTCAATGAAAAAGGGATTTTGAAACTGGACGAAATGAAGCGCTACACTGCCCGCCTGAATGTGGATTATACACTCACCGACTGGATGAAGATCGGCCTGCAAAGCCAGCTGACTTATTACAACCAGAGCGTCCGCCGCGACCCGCTCAACCAGGCTAACAAAATCAGCCCGCTGGGTTCATTGTACGACGAGAACGGCAATTTCAACTTCATTATGCTTGACGGGCAGACGGCCAACCCGCTCTCGGACGAGCAGCCCGGCGTTTTTAACAACAATATTCTCACCACGCGCACGCTTACGAACGGTTACGTCGAAATCACGCCGCTAAAAGGCCTTACCTTCCGCAGCACGCTCGGCGCGAACCTTTCCAATTCGCGCAACGGGGCTTATTCTTCGCCGAAATCCATCGACCGCTCGTTGACCGGTAAATCGCTCGCCACCTATAATGTTTCCAATGGCCGCACGATCAACTGGGAGAACGTGGTGACCTATCAAAAGGCATTTGCGCAGCATAGCTTTACGTTCACGGGTATCGGCAGTTCGCTGGCGACTGTTTCGGACAACGCATCGGCCTCGGGCGTGAACCAGCTCATTCCGGCGCAGCTTTTTTACTCGCTCGGCAGCGCTACGGAAGAGATCAAGATCAATTCGGCCTATTCCAAAAACAACCTCGTGTCGTTTGCGGCGCGGGTGAACTATGGTTTCAAAGAGCGCTATTTACTCACGCTCACGGCGCGGAAGGATGGTTCTTCCAAACTCGCACCCGGCAACAAATGGACGTTTTTCCCGTCGGCTGCATTCGCCTGGCGCATTATCGACGAGGGTTTCATGAAAAATGTGCCTAAACTCAGCGACCTGAAACTGCGCGTGAGCTACGGTATCGCAGGAAACGACCCTTCGGGGCCCTATGCAACCCAGACGACATTGACCCGCATTGCATTCGGATTTGACGAGGTGGCCTATCCTGCCTACACGTTCTCCCGCAACGTCGGCAATGCCGCGTTAGGCTGGGAACTGTCGGGAACGCAGAACCTGGGCCTGGACTTCGGGCTGTTCGACGGCCGCATTAACGGTTCGATCGATTATTACGACACCCGTACCTCCGACCTGCTCCTCGACCGCGGCCTGCCACCTACCACCGGCGTAACGACCGTGAAACAGAACATCGGCAAGACCCGCAACCGGGGTATCGAAGTCGTACTGGGAAGCACCAACGTGCGAACCAACGATTTTACCTGGAATACCAACCTCACATTTACCAAAAACAAGGAAGAGATCACCGAACTCGTGACGGAGGGCAATGATATCGGTAACGGCTGGTTCATCGGCAGCCCGATCAGCGTGTTCTACGACTATGAAAAGCTGGGCATCTGGCAAACTTCCGAAGCGGAACAGGCCAAGGCCGTTTCGCCCACGCAGCTGCCGGGCGAAATCAGGGTGAAAGACCAGAACGGCGACGGCAAGATCGACGCTGTGAACGACCGCGTGATCCTCGGCACACCACGCCCGAAATGGAGCGGAGGCCTGGATAACACGATCAAATACAAGGGATTTGACCTGAATGTGATGATTTACGCCCGCATTGGTGCGATGATCAACTCCGACCGCTATGCCCGTTTCGACCAGCAAGGCGTAGGCAACAGCACCGCCGGACTCGATTACTGGACACCCGAAAACCCGACCAACGACTACCCGCGCCCGAACAAGAATGCGGGCCTCAAATACCTCTCGACGCTCGGTTACCGCGATGCTTCCTACGCACGCATACGCAACATCACGCTCGCCTACAACCTGCCCGTGAGCAAGTTCAACTGGAAGGTGATCCGCGGCCTGCGCATTTACGCCACGGCCAAGAACCTCGCCACATTCACGAAGCTCGATTATGACCCGGAACGCGGCGGATCGGAGAATTTCCCGATGACAAAACTGTACGTATTCGGCCTGAATGTGAACCTGTAACCCTTTTAACCAGTCAGCACAATGAGATCACAACTATTGAAAACAGGGTTGATAGCGGTTTCCCTCCTGGGGCTGTTTTCCTGTGAAAAAACTTTGGAAGAATATAACCCCTCGGGACTCACGGCCGAAACGGTCTTTACGACACCCGAAGGCTTTGAAACGCTTGTCAATGCCGCCTATTCCTACCAGCGGTGGTGGTACGGCAAGGAGGAAGGCTACAATATCGCCGAGACGGGCACGGACATCTGGACGAGCGGCGCCGGCGAGGTATACCGTGACCTGACCCAATACCTCAACCTCCAGGGCAGCAATACGGCCCTTACCAATGAGTGGCGGGAATTTTACGCGGCCATTAACCTCTGCAACGGCGGCATCAACCGCATCGAGCAGGCGGGGCTGTCGGCCACTTTGCGCCCGGTGCGCGAGGGGGAGCTGCGCTTTCTGCGGGCATTCTACTACTGGCATATCGTCGAAACGTGGGGCGGCGTGCATTTCACGACCACCGAAACGAACGGTATCGTGACGACGGCCAACAAAACGCCGGTGGAAACATTCTACAACCAGATTTTTGAAGACCTGAAAATCGCCGTCAACAACCTCCCCGCCACACAGCCGCAATATGGCCGGGTGACCAAAGGCGCTGCGCAGGCATTTCTGGCGCGGATGTACCTCACCCGCGGGATGAACAAGGAGGCACTGGACATGGCAAAATCGGTGATCGACGGCAACTATGGTTATAAACTCGAAGCCAGCTTCGCAGATTTGTGGAAAATGAGTAATCTCAAATCGAAGGAGGTAATCTATGCCGTGGATTACTCGGCCAACCTCGCATTGAACGACCTCGCCAACTCGACTTTCAATCCGTACGGCCACGGACGCGGCAGTAACAACGCGCATTTGCTTTTTTTGATGAAATACGACGATCGCCCCGGCATGACCCGTGACATTACCAACGGGCGCCCATTCAACCGCTACATGCCTACGCGCTTCCTGCTGGACCTGTACTCGGCTGATGACGCGCGGTATGAAGGCAGTTTCATGGAATCGTGGTATGCCAATTCGGCTACGCTTCCGGCGGGCATTGCCAAAGGGGATACGGCTGTTTATTGTACTAAAAAAGACATCCCCGACGCCATCGAAGCAGCCAAAAAGTACCAGACCTACGACCGCGCAGACATTTACCTCGCCGACGGTACCGTGAAGGACAACCTGCGCTACCCTACCCTTTCCAAGTTCATGGACGCCACCCGCGCGAGCCTGAACGAGGCGCAGAGCGCGCGTGACGTGTTCGTGATACGTCTCGCGGAAGTATACCTGATCGCGGCGGAAGCGGCCATGCAAACGGGTGACCTCGCCGCTGCCGCGCAATATGTGAATGTGGTACGCACCCGCGCCGCCAAAGCCGGTAAAGCCGCCGCCATGCAGGTGAAACCAGCCGATATCACCCTCGATTTCATCCTGGACGAACGCGCGCGCGAGCTGGCCGGCGAGCAACTCCGCTGGTTTGACCTGAAACGGACCGGCAAACTGATCGAGCGCATTAAAAAGTACGCGCCCGACAATGCGGTGAATATCCAGGAGCACCATACCGTGCGCCCGATCCCGCAAACGCAGCTCGACGCGGTCGTGAACAAAAGCGAGTTCAAACAGAATGCCGGTTATCAATAATCCATTTTAAATGTCATCCTGCCCCGAAAGCAGGATGACACATTTGCCTATGACTTACAAGACACGATTGGCCGCACTGGCCCTCTCCGCACTGGCCTGGTGCAATGCATCCGCGCAAAACACGGCTTCTTACAGCTGGACCAACCTCCCGAAAATCCAACAGCCCGTATTTAAAAAGGACACGCTGCGCATTACCGCATTCGGCGCCGTGCCGGACGGCCATGCCCTCAATACCAAGGCCATCAACCAGGCTATCGACGCGTGCAGCAAAAAGGGCGGCGGCGTGGTGCTGGTACCGGCCGGACTGTGGATCACGGGGCCGGTGGTGATGAAAAGCCATGTAAACCTGCATTTGCAGGAAGGCGCTCTGCTGCTTTTCACGACAGATAAGAGCCAGTATGCCATCACGGAAGGTTTTTACGAAGGGAAAGCCGCCGCGCGCAACGAATCGCCCATTTCAGGAAAAGACCTTGAAAATGTGGCTATTACCGGAAAGGGTATTGTCGACGGCAATGGCGATGTGTGGCGGGCCGTGAACAAAAACCAGCTCACGGAGCCCCAATGGAAGGAGAAGATCGGGTCGGGCGGGGTGCTGAAAGACGACGGTAAAGTGTGGTACCCGAGCGAGCAGTTTAAAAAAGCGAGCGTCGAGAACAAGAGCATGCTGCTGACGGGTGGCAAAAAACCAGCAGATTTTGCCGATATCAAGGATTTCCTGCGACCTAACCTCGTGGTTTTCAATAATTGCAAAAAAGTATTGCTGGAAGGCGTCACCTTCCAGAACTCGGCAGCGTGGTGCCTTCACCCACTCATGGTACAGGACCTGACGATTCGCAATGTGCGGGTTAAAAACCCGGAATATGCCCATAACGGCGACGGAATGGACATCGAATCCTGCAAAAACTTCCTCATCGAAGGCTGCGTGCTGGATGTAGGAGACGACGCGATCTGCATTAAGTCGGGCAAGGACGAAGAAGGCCGCAAACGCGGCATCCCGACTGAAAACGGCATTATCCGCAACAATATCGTGTACCAGGGCCACGGCGGGTTTGTAGTAGGTAGCGAAATGAGCGGCGGCGCACGGAATATTTTCGTGGAGCAATGCACGTTCATGGGTACGGACAAGGGACTGCGGTTCAAATCGGTGCGCGGGCGCGGCGGCGTAGTGGAGAAGATTTATGCGCGGAATATCAATATGAAGGATATCAAACAGGAAGCGATTTTCTTCGATCTGTATTATTTCGTCAAATTCGCGACGGACGGCGAGCGCGATATGCGGCCGGTCGTGAACGAGGGCACGCCGGTGTTTAAAGACATGTATTTTGAAAATATCGTGTGCAGCGGCGCCACCAAGGGCGTTTTCGTGCGCGGGTTACCCGAGATGCCGGTGCGGAATATCGTGATGGAAAATATGGTACTTTCCGCCGAAACCGGCGTGGAGCTGACCGACGCCGACCAGATCGCCTTCAAGAATGTAAAGCTGATCACAAAGCATTCCAAACCGGTGATCCTCGCCGACAATGCGACGAACATTACGTTTGACAAACTACAATTCAACGACCGCACCGAAACGCTCATTTCGGTGCAGGGCGAGCGGAGCCAAAACATCAGTTTTGCCCATACCGACGCTTCGAAAGCGCAAAAAGTAAAGGAGTTTTCAAAAGGAGCGCAGGAGAAAAGCCTGGTCATTCATGAAGGTAAATAATTATTTCTGGGTCGCCGGTGCATTGCTGGCGACCACCGCTTTTGCACAAAACAAGCCCGCTGCCAACGCAAAAGCACCGGTTTCGAAGGCAAACGTTTCCAGGTCGCCGGTGGCGGAGACAATCACCCCAAAAACGCCCCTGTCACAAACCCGGGTGGCCGATTTGCAGGACGGCCGTTACAAAAACCCCGTCCTCCACGCCGACTACTCCGACCCGGACGCCTGCCGCGTGGGCGAGGATTACTACATGACGGCGTCCAGCTTCGATGCCGTTCCCGGCCTGCCGGTCCTGCATTCGAAGGACCTGGTGAACTGGACGCTCATCGGCCACGCATTGCCCCGGCAGGTGCCCATCGAACATTTCGAGAAGACGCAGCACGGCAATGGCGTATGGGCGCCCGCGATCCGCTTTCACCAGGGAGAATTCTACATTTATTATCCCGATCCCGACTTCGGTATTTATGTGATCAAGGCCAAAAACGCCGCTGGCCCGTGGACGGAACCGGTGCTCGTGGAAGGCGGCAAAGGACTCATCGACCCATGCCCGCTTTGGGATGACGACGGGCAGGTATACCTCGTGCATGGCTGGGCCGGCAGCCGTGCGGGTATTAAAAGCGTGATTACGGTCAAGAAAATGAACGCGGAAGGTACGCGGGTAACGGACGCGGGCGCGCTCGTGTACGACGGCCACAAGATCGACCCGACGGTGGAAGGGCCGAAGTTTTACAAACGCAACGGCTATTACTACATTTTCGCCCCGGCGGGCGGCGTGGCTACGGGCTGGCAGATCGTGCTGCGATCAAAAAACGTATATGGTCCTTACGAAAGAAAAGTGGTCATGGCCGAAGGAAAATCCGGCATTAACGGCCCGCACCAGGGCGCCTGGGTGACGACGAGCCCCGTGAATGGCCATTCGGAAGACTGGTTCCTGCATTTTCAGGACAAAAACGAGTATGGCCGAGTCGTGCATTTGCAGCCGATGAAATGGGTCGACAACTGGCCGGTCATCGGCACCGACCCGGATGGCGACGGCATCGGCGAACCTGTTTTGACGTATACCAAACCACTAACTGCCCGAAAATATCCTCCCGCCACGCCGCCCGAATCGGACGAATTCGATGGCGCTGCGCCAGGCAGGCAATGGCAATGGCAGGCTAACCCGAAAGGCACCTGGGCGATGCCGGCAGCCGGCTTTTTGAGGTTATATTCTTACAAAACGCCCGACCAAGCGAAAAACCTCTGGGATGTACCGAACCTGCTCTTGCAGAAATTCCCGGCGGAGACATTTACGGTTACAACCAAACTCAAATTTACCCCGAATACCAACCTGACGAACGAACGGACGGGATTGGTGGTCATGGGGCAAAGCTACGCGGCCATTTACCTGAAAAGCGGCAAGAATAAAACGGAACTGGTTTACGCCGTTTGTCAGAAGGCTTCGGACGGCAAGCCGGAAACGGAACGTGTGCTAGCGGAATTTAAACCCGAAACGGAGCTGTATTTCCGCGTGCGGGTCAGCAACGGCGGCCAATGCGAATTCGGGTTCAGCGAAGATGGCGCTAACTTTAAAATGACAGGGGAAACGTTCCGGGCGGAGGTAGGAAGATGGATCGGGGCAAAAGTGGGGCTGTTTGCCACCCGCGAAACGCAAACGAACGATTCGGGTTACGCGGATTACGATTGGTTCAGGGTCACAAACTGAGTGGCTGACAGGGACACGAATAGCAATGACGAGATCCGTCAGACGGATGGGAGGCTGTCGAGGTTCAGTACCACGTTACGCCGGCGGCCGGAGTAATTGTACTTCACCGAAACACGGTCGCCGGCCTGGGGAATGCGTTTGAGCTGTTCGCGCAGCACGTGCACTTCCGTGACGAAATTGCGCCCCCGGACCGGCTTCACGTGAACCTGAAATGTGTAATAGGCATCGCCCTGCAAATATGATGCGGGGTGTTCTTCCGAAAGCAGCACCACCGCCTCGGCGGTCTGCCCGTCGGGCACATTGCCGCCACCGAGGAGCAGCAATGTTCGGCGCATCCGGAATGCGATCCAGAGCCCGCCGGCGATCAGAAGTACCAGTGATAAAATGAGCAATATTTGCTTTGAATGCAGTGCCAAAATCTCCATAGCTAACAGAAGTCGATAGCTTCAAAGAAACTCAGCAATGTATCAAGTGCCCATAATAGTGATTTAACGGGCACTATTACTTATCAAGTGGTGGGTTTCCAAGCGGCAGTTGCAGGAGGACTTCTTCCTTTTTCCTTCTAGAAATTTCTACCCGGCTCCCATCCAGCAACTCCACCAGATCGTGGTCAGCCATGAGTTTTGCAATAAATTTCGGGTTCACCAAATGCGATTTGTGGGTGCGGATGAAGCCGAACTCGGTGAGCATTTCTTCGTAGTATTTGAGCGTTTTGCTTGCCAGGACAGGTTTCCTGTTTTTGATAAAGATATTGGTATAATTTCCCTCTCCTTGCAGGCGTATAATCTGATCGAGGGTGAAAAACGAAACGCCGTCCTGGTAAGGCACCGCCAGCCGGAACTCGCTCGCACGCTTGAACGCGATATTGCGCACGAGGTTGTCGAACAGCACGGGGTTCTGGTGCAGGTTCTGCTTTTTCATGAAACGGTCGACCGACGCGCGCAGCTCGTCCGGGTCCACGGGTTTGAGCAGATAATCCAGCGCGCTGAACCGGATCGCCTGTACGGCATACTGGTTATAGGCCGTCGTAAATATCACTTCAAAATTGGGCTCCTTCAATGCCCGCAAAAAATCGAAACCATTCCGGCCCGGCATTTCCACGTCCAGGAAAACAATGTCCGGCTGGAAAGTTTTCAGCGTTTCGAGGGCTTTGTCCACCGAATCGGCCTGCTTGATTTCCTTGATTTCCTCTACATGGGCATTAATGTAATACGCCAGCACATTTCGTGATTTGGGCTCGTCGTCGACAATAAGTGCTTTGATCATCGTCTAGGTTTGATATAAATAGGTGGATAGTTCTATTCTGACCAGCGTTCCCGCCGGGTTGCCGGCAGCGTCGTGCCGGTCGATCACCTGGAGGCTCGCGTGGTTACCCTGTCGGGCCAGCACGTCGATCCGGTCTTCGCATATGCGTATCCCGCGCGACTCGTGCTCCCGTGTACGCGAGGAATTCCGTTTCATTTCGGCGGACCGTTCACGGCCGATCCCATTGTCCTCGATCTCACACGCGAACTGCTCAGGGCCGATGAGGAAAAAGCTGATCCGCATATGTCGCTCGCCTTCCTTGTGCATGAGCCCGTGCCACAGGCCATTCTCCACGAACGGTTGCAGGAGCATGGACGGCAGCCTGATGTAATCGTCCTCCAATTCGGGGTCAATATCAATGGAATACGTGAAACCCTGTCCGAAGCGCATCAATTCGAGTTCCAGGTAAAGTTCCAAAACATCCCGCTCTTCGGCAATGGTTACGAGGTTTCTTCCTGAATTATTGAGTACCAGTCTGAACAGCTTGGCGAACTTATTCAGGTATTTGCTTGCCTCCGCATATCGCTGCATGACAATGCATTCCTGAATGCTGTTGAGACAATTGAAAATAAAATGTGGGTTCATCTGCGCACGCAGGGCCATCAGCTGACTTTCGGCCAGCATTTTATTGATCCTGAGCAACATGATCTCCTGCCGTTCGGCCTGCGCCCGGGCCATTGCTTCGGTGATTTTATTGGCGCTGATGGCGGCGATCGTAGAAATGGCGCGTACGTGGTCGGTGTTGTAAAAATTCCGGCGCGGATGTTCCGAATCGATTACGCCGATTACCTGTCCCTCGTGCAGGATCGGTACGGCCAGCTCCGAAAGGCGCGCCTGGTCGTCGACGATGTAGCGGGTATCTTTGGAAGTATCCGAAATGATCTGCGGCAAGCCCGTCGACGCGGCAGTGCCCACAATCCCCTCTCCCACCGGTATTTCGATCGGATTCAGTATCTCGTATTCTTTCGGGCTCTTGGGCCCGTAGGCCGCTTTCTGGATCAGCATATTGCTCTCCTTGTCGAGCAGGTATACGACGCAATCTTCAAAATGCAGTTTGGAAATACAGTTCCGCGCAATGTCCCAGCATATTTCATTCACCGAGTTATCGCCGTACACGCTGTTAGCGAAATACTCGATCGTATCGTCCAGGTCCTTTTTGCGCAGCCTTTTGGTATACACATTATAAATCCAGTACAACACGCCCAGCGAAGCCAGCGCGCAGGCCATGAAAAACCACCAGCTTTGCCACCAATGCGGCAGCACCCGCACCCGCAGCGTTTCTGCGGCCTTCATCCAGCGGCCGTTTTCATCGGTACTTCTTACTTTAAAAACATAGTCGCCGGGAGGGAGGTTGGTGTACGAAGCGGTGATATTACGCCCGGCCGGTACCCAGTCATTGTCGAGGCCGACGAGCTGGTAGCTGTATTGGAGCGAAGGGATATCCCGGTGGCTGAGCGACGCATATTGGAAAGCCACGAACGATTCGTCGGGTTTTAGTTCCAGCAAATGTCCATTGAGCTCACCGATCTTCTCCTGCCCGAATATCTTCACGGAAGTTATCGCCGGCGGCCTCAGCACGGGAATGGATGCGAAATGCCGCGGATTGATCACGACGACGTGGTCGAGCATCACGGCGTAAATTTTACCGCCGGCCACGGTGACGTAGTTCCAGTAATCCTGCAGTGTCTTGCCCAGGTCCATTTCGACCTTGCTCACACTGTTGCTCACCGGATCGTACGTCGCCAGGCCCTCGCGCGTGGCGGCCCACACGAGGCCGTTGTCGTCGATATCCACGGACGATACCTGGTCGTAAGGCAGGCCGTCCTTTGTACTGATATTCCGGAGTACCTTTCCGTTCGCGTCGATTTTCAGCAAGCCGCGGGCGCTGCCGGCCACCCATATTTCGCCGGCTTTGCTCTCGCGCATTTCATACACAAACTCGTCCTCGATGTCGGGAGCGGGCAGCATGGTAAAACGTTCCCGCGAGGGCTCGAACCGCAGGAGCCCTTTCCCGTGGACTGCAAACAGGAGATTGCCATTCGCCAGGCGCACGAAAGCCTGCATATCCGCCGAGTCGAAGAGGCCGTATCCGGGGTCTTTTCCATCAAACCGGGTACACACCTTTTTCGCCGGATTATACCGGTAGAGGGCATCGCCTTCAATGTAAAACCACAGGTTACCCTGCAGGTCGGGGAAAATGAACGGCGCTTCGTAGGAGCTCAGGCCTTTTTTGATCAGCCCGAACCGCCGCAGCACCGTTTCTCCCGGCGCGAGGGAATACACGCCGTCGAAACCGGCAAACCACCAGGTTTCGCCGACCTTCACGGCCATGACAAAGCGATTGTCGCGCAAGCGTTTACTGGGCGTCAGGTATTTCTTGTAAGTGCGGTCCTCGGTATTATAAAACACGACGCCGTCCTCCTTCGAGGCGATGATCATTTTGCCCTGGACATGGATGGCATTTGCATGGGCAAAATTAGTTTCGAGAAAAAAAGGAAAGCTGGGAAGCTTGTAAATGGCCTCAACGGGATTTTGGGGCAGCGTTTTGCTCACGCCGTTGATCGTGCCGAGCCACACATTGCCCTGCGCGTCCGAAATGGCATCCCTGAAATTGCCATAGGCGATCGTGTACGCCTGGTCCTGGTTGTAGACCAGCTTCCGGAACGGCTGGCCGGGCTCTTTCATAAAGGCGGCAAAGAGCCAGGTCGACACCCAAATGCGCTGCTGCCGGTCTACAAAAATGAAGTTACACCCCTCGCCGATCTGCTTCCCGTCGAGCTCGTAGTAAATCTCATGCTTCCCGGTGCGGAAATCCCAAAAGTTGAGCGTCGGCTCCGTGTCGCTGCCATACCAGAGGTTCCCATTCCTGTCCGTGGCAATCGCATTCACATTTTGGGATTCCAGTAACGGGCTCCGTAACGGATTGTGGCCTTTGAAATAGACCTGTTTTGTCTTACAGTCGACAAAAAACGGCCGGTTGCCTCCCACCCACAACCCATCCCGCAGTGTGTCGTACACCATGACGGTGAGCTGGAACAATGTAAAATCAAATTTCAGGGCTTCGGGAAAGGCCTGGGTGACATGGGTTACTTTTCCATTTTGATACACATACAAGCCGCCGGAAGTACCGATCCAGGTACGCTTGAAGCGATCGGCACGAATGCTCACGATATTTTTGTAGGCTATCGGCTCAAAGCGGGGGTCGTTGATGTAGCGGGCCGATCTTTTGTCGAAAAGCAAAATCCCGCGCCGTAATCCTATTATCAGTGTGTCTTCCCCGTTGAATGGTGAAATCGCGTTCACGAAATGCTTGGCGCCGCCGCTCACATCGGGAAAACGCTTCACCACTGCGCCGTCGTACCGGTCGAGACCGGCCGCGGTCCCTATCCATAAAAACCCTGAGGAATCTTTGTGCAAACAACGGATCTGCTTGGCACTCAGTCCGTCCCGCCACCCGATATTCTGAAACAACGTCTGCGCCCGCAGCTGCCCGCCTGTGAGGCAAATGCAAACCAGGGGAACAGCCCAGACCAGCTTTTTGAAAGTTAGGATCACGAGTTGCGGGATTTCTTGGATGATTCGCATCTAATATGGGCGATCTGAACACCAAATACGCCAATTCTGCACAACTGTACCACCTCACTTATTTATCGGTAAAAACCCGTAATGGCCTTTACACGCCCCTGAGGGCATTTTTCCGCTAGCGCAGACAACTTCTTTTAACCGGTAAATAGTCGAAAGCTACCGTTACATCATTAAAAGTGGCCGATACTTTCGCCGATCATCACTTTTGCGCCACGATTCCCAACGCCATGAAAAATAA
Organism: Dyadobacter beijingensis DSM 21582; assembly: GCF_000382205.1. GTDB lineage: Bacteria > Bacteroidota > Bacteroidia > Cytophagales > Spirosomataceae > Dyadobacter > Dyadobacter beijingensis. The sequence continues at coordinate 334,286 of NZ_KB907788.1, read as the reverse complement.
ACCCCATCACACTCAACATCATCCTGTTTCGCTATGCTGATCCTACTATTGATTACAAGTGTATCCCTGACCCTGGTCGTTGCCAGCCTCTTCCTGCTCCGCCCCGCTACCGGATCGGTCGCGCCGTCACCCGTGTACGACGTGTACCAGATCGAAAACAAGGTGGTTTACTACCTCCACAAGCCGGAGAGCAGGACCGCCGTGATTGACGCCCACGCCCGTACATTCCAGGTGCTTACGGCAGGAACCGTGGGCGAGGCGGCACCCTCACAGTACGCCCGCGATTTTGAGAATGTCTACTTCCGCGGCACGGTCATTCCCGGCGCCAACCCCGTCTACTTCCGTATCCTCGGCCCCGACCTGGCCCGCGATGACCATAATGTATTCAAAGCCAATCGCCTGATTTCGACCGATGCCAGGAATTTTAAATGCCTCGACCTGCACCTGAGTAAGGACAGCCAGAGGGTATACTATAAAGACCAGGTGATTTCAGAAGACGCCGGAGCGTTCCGGTTCATATGCAAATGGCAGAAAACCTGCTTTTATAAAGATCAAAGCAAGGTTTTCGTTAATGGTAAAAGCTTTCGCGTGGCCGACATCGATACATTCGACTACAAAGGAGACGGCATTTTCGCCGACCACTACCAAATATACAAATTCAATGGAGACGGTTTTCAAAGTGACAGCGGCCAGCCCGTTTTCCGGGCGATGATGCAATTCCAGCCGGCATTTGTATAGGCTGGGGGCGTGCCGAATGGCACTATACGATAGGAAAGAAAAAGCCCGCCGGTGAAGATCGGCGGGCTTTGGGCTATTTAACCCGTTTGGCGGTAGCGTCGAACATATTCAGCAGGTTGCCTTTGAGATTATCTTCATCCACTTTCGACAGGTCGAGCGTTACGTCGTAGCCCTGTGCCGAAAAGCCTAATGTGATCTTGTCGGCGGCTTCGTCCACGCTCGTGATCACGATTTTCTCCGCTTCGGGGTCGGCGGCATTTTTGAGGTGGCCGGTGAGCTTGCCGTCGGTCCTGGCCAGGTCGGCGATCATTTTTGAGTCGCCGTTGGGCGTTCCGAAAATGGTAATTTCCCATTTGCCGGCAAAATAATCGGCCGGTGCGGCGGTTTGGGCAATGCTGGTGCACACAATGCCCAGCAATAAGAAGAGCATAAAAATAGAGCTTGTCCTTTTCATAAATCGAATGGTTTTTGATAAACTAAATGCGATCCCGACCCGCAAGTGTCGACCCGTGCGGATCTGCTTGTCACAAATGTAAATAAGATCCTGATTTATTGTCTATATTTAAGACAATAATATTTTCCTATTCATTATCCGGATAGTGCAACTGCCCCTTTTCGACTCACTTTTTCTTTTTGCCCCAATTCTTCTGCATTGCCGAATACGACTTCCTGCTGACCGTCTTTTTACGCTTCGGCCGCGCCGTACCCTTCTTTTTCCGCGCGTTGATATTGTTGACCAGCGAGTTTTTCACGCCCAGTTTGTTCCGTTTTTTCGTCCCTTTCTTTTTCGTTGCTGCCATCTTCTTATAATTTTCAGGCAGTTATATCAACATCCGTGCCGGGACGAAACAGCCGCATCAATCACATGAGACGGTCGAAGAATCACCCGTCGGGGAATCATCGGAGGAAGAACTTTCGGATGAACAATCGGTCGATGAAGATTCGCTTCCGGTCGTTTCGAAAGAATTATCAGAAACGTCAGACCCGTAGGATTCGCCCGCGCCACCGCCCCCGAAGTCGCCGCCGCCGAACTGAAAACCTTCAAAATCGTTGCTTGCGTGATCGTTTCTTTCATGAACAGATGTGTCTCTTTCATAAACCGATGTATCGCGATCGGTTGTGTCGCAAAAAGCGCTTCTGGATGAAGTGTCATGGGAGCTATCGAAGGCGCACGGATGGTCCCGTATCGAGTAACCCCGGTCGGAGTGGTCGACTTTTCTTCTGTATGCGATCGTGTTGCGTCTTCCTGCCCGGAAGAAGAGCACCACTGATGCGATAATCACCAGTAGAACAAGCGTTTCGAGCATATGCGATAAATTTGGGTGAAAATCCCAATCTATTCGTCTCGCCGCTGTCGAAAGAATCCGATTACCTGACGGCTAAGCGGCGATTATCTTCCGTTCAAAATCCACCTGTATGCCACCGGCTTACCACCCTAACCACCCGTCGGGCCTGCCGCTTTGCGGGCATGCGACGCACACTGCAAAAGAATCGTGAAAGCGGCTAGTGGTCTTTAAAACAAATAAATGAGGCCTGTAAAACAAAACCGCCCGGCTAGGGTACCGCTAATTTTGTCCTGACAAAACAAAACAATGTGATGGAACAATCAGCAACAACCAACCAGCCTGGGACCAGTGCCCAACAACCGATCGGCTCCGGCTTCGATGCATTTTCTACCGCTCAGGACGTGATCCGGGGCATCGATCTTTCAGGAAAAACGATTATCGTAACAGGCGGCTACGCCGGTATCGGCCTCGAAACGGTGAAAACCCTCGTCCGGGCAGGCGCACAAGTGATCGTCCCCGCCCGCGACATCGCCAAGGCTTCGCAAAACCTGGCCGGTATTCCGAGCATCAACGTGGAAGCCCTCGACCTGATGGACCCGGTTTCGATCGACCGGTTTGCGGAGAAATTCTTGCAAAGCGGCCGTCCACTGGATATATTGGTCAACAATGCGGGCATTATGTGGGTACCTTTGCAGCGGGATGCACGCGGCTACGAATCGCAGCTTTCGACGAATCACCTGGGGCATTTCCAGCTGACGGCCAGGCTTTGGCCGGCATTGGAGCAGGCAGGCAGGGCAAGGGTGATCAGCGTATCCTCGTTCGGTCACCACATCGCGCCGTTCGATTTCGAAGATCCGAATTTCGAACACCGCGATTATGAAACGCTGGCGGGTTACGGACAGTCGAAAACCGCGAACAACCTGTTTGCCGTCGAGCTGGACCGCCTCGGAAAGGCATTCGGCGTGCGGGCATTCTCGCTGCATCCCGGCTCTGTGAACGGCACCGACCTCGGCCGGGTGGCGCCAATGGCGCTTTTTCAGCAAATGGGCACACACGACGCAGATGGTAACATTTACCCCGAAGTAGCGCGGAAGCTGAAAACGGTCCCGCAGGGCGCGGCTACCACCGTTTGGTGCGCTACCACCCCGCAACTGGAAGAAATGGGCGGATTATATTGCGAAAATGCGGAAGTGGCCGAAATAGATCACGGCGACATCGAACACCGTTACGACGAACCGCTTACACTGCGCGGCGTACAGCCCTACTCCATCGACCCAGGCAACGCGCGGCGCCTCTGGGCATTAAGCGAAGAAATGACCGGCATAACTTTTCGACCTTAACTGACAAACCGTGGGCTACGAAGCGAATTACATCCATCCTGAACTGAAAATTTCCGCTTTCACGGAGCATTTTCACAAAAGCGACGTGCTGTTCGAAACGCATTTGCTCGTATGGATTATTTCGGGTGAAACGAAGATCGTACAGGGCGGGCAAACGCATCGGTTCGGCGCAGGCGACACCCTGTTTTTCCCACGGCATGAGCTGGTGACAGTGATCAATTATCCAAAGGACGGCCTGCGCCATCAATCGGTGGTCATGCATTTATCGGACAAGCGGCTCGGCGAGTACTATGCCAAACATAGGGTGGACGTGCAGCGCGTTGCCCGCCCATCTTTCCGGACATTCGACAAACACCCGTTGCTGCAAAGCTGTCTGGCCTCGCTGGTACCATATTTCGACCTGCACGAACCATTGCCCGAGGCATTAGCCGCCATTAAAATCGAAGAGGCCATGACTATTCTGCGGACAATCACACCTGAAATCGACCATATCCTGGCCGACTTCGGGCAGCCGGGCAAAATCAACCTGGCCGATTTTATGGAGCAGCATTATATGTACAACCTGCCCATGACCAAATTCGGCTACCTTACCGGCCGCAGCCTCACGACATTCAAGCGGGATTTCAAGCGGACATTCCAGACCACCCCGCAGCGGTGGCTCACCGAAAAGCGCCTCGACCTCGCCCACTACCTCATCCGCGAAAAGAAACGGCGGCCGTCGGAAGTATATCTCGAAGTAGGTTTTGAAAACCTCTCGCATTTCGGGTATGCATTCAAGAAGCAATTCGGCTACCCGCCGAACGCTGGTGCGAAATGATGCTGGTGCGAAGCTCACGCTTCGCACCAGCATTACACTAAAAAGTGGGCGGTGTGCGCTTGGGGCGTTCGGCAGGCGCGCCGATCGGGTTGGCAGGTTTGATTTTATCATATTCCACTACGCCGGTACGCTCCGCCCAGCGGAAGTAGTCTCCCGACAGCTGGTCGACAATGTTCGGATTGGCGGCCGCCACATCCGTCGTCTCGCCGCGGTCGGTTTCGAGGTCGTAGAGCTCCCATTTGTAAGCAGGATAGGTGGATACGATCTTCCATTTACCCTTTCTGACGGCCCGGTTGCCGGCCCGCTCCCAGAAAATCGGCTCACCGCCGCGGTCTACCTCGGTCGATTTGCCGGTCAGCACCGGAACGAGGCTTTTGCCCGGCAGCGGGTTTATGGCAATCCCCTTAACGCTTGCGGGATAGGTCGCCTTGGCTATATCGTAGAATGTCGGGGCGAGGTCGATGAGGTGACCGGTACCTTTCACGATCTGACCGCCTTTGATCTGTTTCGGGAACCACGCGATGAACGGCGCGCTGATCCCACCCTCGTGCATATTGTTTTTATAGGCCGAATGCGGGGTGTTCGACACGTATGCCCAGGGCTGGTCCTGGTACACATAGGAGCCCGCTGTCCCGGCCGGGCCCGTATTACGCTGCGGCCGGCGCGGCGACGAGCCTGCATACCCGCCCTGAGCGCCATTATCTGAGATGAACACGATAAGGGTATTTTCGTCCTTGCCCAATGCTTTCAGCTTTTCGCGCAGCTTGCCGATATTCTGATCGACGCGGTCTACCATAGCGGCATAAATTTCCATTTTCCGCTCCCATAGCAATTTTTCATCGTAAGGCACATTGTCCCAAGGCGTCACGTCCTTATCCCGCGCTGCAACGGCCTGTTTTGGGTCCGCAATGCCGAGCGCTTTCTGGCGTTGCAGGCGTTCGGCACGAAGTGAATCCCAGCCGATGCTGTAACGGCCTTTGTATTTGGCAATATCCGCCTCATGTGCTTGCAGCGGCCAGTGCGGCGCATTGAAAGCCAGGTAGAGGAAGAATGGCTTCGCGGTTTTGCTCTGCTCGTCGAGGTAGGTCAGCGCGTGGTCCGTGATTTCGTCGGTGAGGTATTTGTCGGGCGGCAGGTTAATGCGCTTATTGTTTTCCACGAGCTCCACGGCCGGGCCTTTGCCGTATTTACCCAAATCAAAATAATTGCTGGCACCATTGATAAACCCATAGAACCGGTCGAAGCCACGTTGGTTCGGCCAGGCCACGCTATCGTTACCGACGTGCCATTTGCCGCTAAGCAATGTGCTGTAACCGGCATTGCGCAGCACCTCGCCGAACGTCAGCGACTCCTTGTTCAGATAACCCTGGTAAGCCGGGAGGCCGAGATTTACATTGAAATACCCCACTCCGGCCTTGTGCGGGTACTGGCCCGTGATGAGCGACGCCCGCGTAGGCGCACAGATGGAATTGTTATAAAATTCGCGGAAACGGATGCCCTCGGCCGCCAGCTGGTCGAGGTTCGGGGTTTTGATTTCCGAACCGTAGGAACCGATGTCGGAATAGCCCAGGTCGTCGACCATGATGAGGATAATGTTCGGGCGCTGGTCGGGACCGCTTTTGGCCGCTTTTTTTTGCGCCATAACGCCCGTAAAAGCCATCAGGCCCAGGGCAAGGAGTGCAGAGGTCTTCATGATTTTGGAAAAAGTAAAAAAAGAGATTCGCCGCAAAAATATATTTATTCTATATAATTAGTATGCTATTAATCGAAACTATTCCGGATGTGTGCTCCGACCCGGCGCCGTGCTCGAATGCCGCGATGCCCATTCCGGCCACGGATGTGTCCATTTGGGCATGTTAGCGAATGCGCGGCGAGGCAGTTTGAGGCAGTTTTGTGTCATCAAATCACTTAAACAAAAAAGGTCATGACACAGAACACCACCAACAAAATCTACTGGACAGGCGCAGCATTAACATCCCTCTGGTTCGGCGCAAGCGGCTTTTTCGAACTTACAACCAACCCCGTCGTGTGGGACATCACCGTACAGCTGGGCTACCCGGCGCATTTCATTTACCTGCTCGGCGTTTTCAAACTTTCCGGCGTCGCCGTGCTGCTCACGCCCAACAAGTTGCACCGGCTGAAAGAATGGGTCTTCGCAGGGATCTTCTTCGACATCATTTTCGCATTCGTGTCCAAACTGGCCGTGCTCGGCTTTGCCGCCACTATTGACGCCATCGTCGCATTCATCATGGTATCGGTCACCTATGCCGCATTCCGCAAGCTGGAAACGTTCGGCCAACCCGTTGAAAATGCCCGTCCGGCTTTGACCCACTGAGCAAAATGGATTTCCTTTCGACCCCATCTGGCCTAGCAGCTTTTGTCAAAACTGCACCAGACCAACAGTCCAGCAGCGACCTACCTTCGTATTGCGATTTCGCACTGAACCATTTTAAATCGAAAACAATGAAAAAGGCCATTTTCTTTCACGCGGGCTGCCCCGTTTGTCTGAGCGCAGAACAGGAAATACTCACCCTTATCCCGGGCGACCAAATAGAAGTAGTACATCTCGGCGAAGAAAAAGGGAAAGTCGCCGATGCCGAGAAGGCTGGGGTTAAGTCGGTACCTGCATTGCTTACGCCTAACGGCCATGTGCTCCACATTAATTTCGGCGCTTCGATCGAAGACCTTAAATAATGATTTACAGTAAATTAAAAGCGGCCCGCGGACATACTCCCGGGCCGTTTCGTGTTTTATTTCAAAAAATATTACTCTACTATTTCTATATACTAAATAATATCCATAGCTTTGCCGGAGAAACTTACAATCCCTACATATGAAGCCACCGATTATACCTTACTGTTGTTGTCCGCAATCCCCCGAACAGCGATAACAGGCTGTTTTGCAGTAACCACCACTCATGAACACCATCAAAAACAGTAAAGCAAATCCTCATTTATGAAGACATTTTTAAAGGCGTTATTCAGCTCAGCCCTTTTGCTCATTTCCCTCGTTGCCCAGGCGCAAAACCCGCCGATCGTCAATGCAACCGTTTCAGGAACCGTTCTGGACGCCGCGAACGATACTCCCCTCATCGGCGCAACGGTTGCGATCAAAGGCACAACCAATGGCGCGGCAACTGATGCTAACGGTCAATTCCAGCTGGTAACAGGCCAGAAACTCCCATTTACACTCATTGTTTCCTTTTTAGGCTATATCAAAAAAGAGGTCGTGATTGAAGAAAGCGGCGTCACCATCAAGCTCGATGCTTCTGCCGGCAATCTCGAAGATGTGATCATTTCTTCGCGCCGCCGCCAGGAAAACGTTCAGGAGGTGCCGATCCCCATCTCGGTAATCCGCGGATCAGCGGCCGAAGATGCGGGTGCGTTCAACGTGAACCGTTTGAAAGAACTCGTCCCGACCGTGCAGCTGTACGTATCCAATGCGCGTAACACGACATTGAACATCCGCGGACTGGGTTCTACGTACGGTCTGACCAACGACGGTATCGACCCTGGTGTGGGCTTCTATGTGGACGGTGTGTATTATGCCCGTCCGGCCGCCACTGCCCTGGATTTCATTGACATCGAGCGCATTGAAGTGTTGCGCGGGCCACAGGGAACGCTTTTCGGCAAGAACACGACAGCCGGTGCATTCAACATTACCACCCGCGGCGCGAGCTTCGATCCGGGCGGCAGCTTCGAATTGAGCTACGGAAATTTCGGTTATATCCAGGCCAAAGGTTCTTTCACCGGCCCGATCAACAAGAAACTGGCGGCACGCGTTTCTTTCACAGGAACGCAGCGTAACGGCCTGTTTTACAACGAATATACCCAACAGCGCATCAACGATATCAACAACATCGGGGTACGCGGGCAGATCTTGTACCAACCGAGCAGCAAAGTCAACATTACCGTGATCGGCGACGTTTCCGACCAGAAACCGAACGGATACGGCTGGCCGGTGGCCGGTGTAGTGCCTACCAAACGTGCCGCATACCGGCAGTTCGACGCCATTATCGCCGATCTGGGCTACAAAATCCCTTATTCCAGCGCATTCGAGCGTAAACTCGACCTGGACACGCCTTCGAAAGCTGACAATAGACTCGGCGGTGTTTCGGCCAATGCAGACATCAAAATCGGCAACGGAACGCTTACTTCCACTTCGGCATGGCGCTTTTGGAAATGGGTACCGCTCAACGACCGCGATTACCTGGGAATCCCGGTATTTACGATCTCTTCCGGAAACTCGGTGCATGACCAATGGTCGCAGGAGCTTCGCTATTCAGGAAAAGTATCCGAGAAAATCAGCGGTGTAGTGGGCTTGTTCGGCCTTTGGCAAGACCTGAAATCAGATCCGGTACAAACGGAAGAAGCAGGTTCGGCACAATGGCGCTTCGCCCAAAGCACGACCAGCGCACTCTGGAAAACACCGGGCTTGTTCGATAACTTCGGTATCCGCACTACCAACCGCATTAAAAGCACCAGTCTGGCTGTTTTTGCCAACGTCGACTGGGCGATCACCGACAAGTTCCACGTTTTGCCGGGCGTTCGTTACAATTACGACAAGAAGGTAGTAAACTATAAGAGAGAAACTTACGGCGGCCTGCAAACGACCGACCCTGCATTGCTCGCGCTGAAACGCCTCGTATACACGGACCAGGCATTCGATACAGATTACGATCAGGGCAATTTATCAGGACAATTGTCGCTCCAATACAAACCAAGCAGCCGTTTGAACGCCTTCGCAACTTATTCGATCGGTTACAAGCCAATCGGGGTGAACGTAGGTGGTTTGCCGACTGCCAACGGCGCGGTACTCCTCGACCTGGCCAATGTAAAACCAGAGCACGTAGAACACAAAGAACTGGGTATCAAGACCAAACCAACAGCAAACTCGGTATTGAACTTCACCGTATTCCGGTCCGACATCAAGGATTTCCAGACGCAGGTGCAAACACCTGAACCCGGCGTAAACCGCGGTTACCTGGCCAATGCGGAAAAAGTGCGGGTGCAAGGTGTGGAATTGGATGGAAATATCCGTTTCAGCCACTTGTCGTTCAATGCGGCAGTGACCTATACCGATGGTAAATATGTGTCGTTCAAGAACGCACCGGTACCATTGGAAGAAGTGGGCGGCGAGCAGGCATTCAAAGACATTTCTGGCGGCCGTTTGCCGGGTATCTCGAAATGGTCGGGCTCTGCGGGCGGTGAAGGAACGGTGAAAGGTACTTTCCTCGGTCTGAAAGGCAATTACTTCCTCGGCGTAGACGTGTTCGCAAGGTCGGAATTCTCTTCGAACCCGTCGCCTTCGAAATACCTGAACATCTCCGGCTACTCGCTGACGAATGGTCGTCTGGGTTTCCGCGCTTCGAACGGTATTTCATTCTTCGTATGGGCGAGAAACGTGTTCAACAAAGACTACTACGAATTGCTCCTCGCAGCGCCAGGCAGCTACGGCCAATATGCCGGTATCGTCGGCGACCAGCGAACATACGGAGTAACACTGCGTTACTCGTTCTAAGGAATCGAAAGAAATACGAAAATTATAACACTGCCGATCAGGGCGCTCCATTGGGGCGTCCTGATTTTTTTGGTATACCAATTTTAAAAATCGCCAGGCATTATACGACCGCTTCGGCCCCGACTTCCGATATTTTGCCCGCCCCAATTTCTCCATTCGCCACACTGAAAATCGGCACGCCCAATTTCACTTCGAGCAAAGCCAGCGTCTTGATGGTAAAGTTGTGCGTCCCGGACAGCCATTTGCTCACCTGCGATTCCTTTTTGCCCAGCATTTCCGCCAGGTCTTTTTGGGATATTCCCTTCGCTTCCAGTACCTCATGAATCCGATCGGAAATATCGAAGCTTGTGCCAATGAATTTGTGAATGGTTGGGTCCGGAGCTACTTTTTCCAGTTCGTTCATAACTATATATCTATAAAAAGTTCACCTTCCAATTGCATCAGGTCGGAAGAATAATGAATGTCCCCCGCTCGGATCTTTTCAATGAGTTTCCTATCTATATCCATCATAAGTCTCATGGCTCTCCACGTTTCGGCACCGTCCTGCGTTTTCTGCCCTTTTTTCTCTCCTCCGCCATCAAGGATGACGATATTCTCACTACATCTTATACAGTAAATTCTTAGCTTGGAAAATGTGATCGGTCCGGCGCTTACATTGTTTTCCGGTCGGAAATAACGCATTTGAGCTCCCCGCTCTTTTATGTACCACAACCAGCTTCTGATCATTTCTACATCTACGGCAAAGCCAATTCTTGTAAACTCTTTGATGAAGACGTCCGTCTCGCACCTAGGACTACCTTCAAATCTGATCGAATAAATAGTTACCTTCTTCGACCGCGAATACAGTTCAAAATAGATACGATTCACTTATAAGTTAAGTTCAAAAATAAGACATTTCCTGACAAAAAGGAATGTTGAGTGAGATCGTTTCTGTCGCCAATATCTAAAAATTTCCCGTTTAAACCATATGAGTAGAAAGCGTCGCGGCGTCGCTTCACCAACGGTACGGATCAGTTTTCCGGCGGTCAATCAGCATGTTACTATGAAAAAAATCGCGCTTCTTGCCTGGGCGCTGCCCGCGCTCGCATGGGGGCAATCCCCTGCCCTGCAACAAGGTTTCCAGACCCCGCCCGACGCCGCCAAACCCCGCGTGTGGTGGCACTGGATGAACGGCAATATCACCAAAGAAGGCATTACCAAAGACCTGGAGTGGATGAAACGTGTAGGCATAGGCGGCTTCCAGAATTTCGACGCCAGCCTTTTCACACCCAATGTGACGCCCAAAAAGCTGGTATTCATGACGCCCGAATGGAAGGACGCATTCAAACACACCACCGACCTCGCCGAAAAACTCGGACTGGAAATGGCGATCGCCGGCTCGCCCGGATGGAGCGTGACCGGCGGGCCGTGGGTACCCGCATCCGATGCGATGAAGAAATACGTCTGGACCGAAACGCGCCTCCCGGGCGGACAAGCTTTCACCGGCAAGCTGCCGCAGCCCAAACCCGTCGCCGGCAAGTTCCAGGATGTGCCGCTGCCCGCCGAAGGAGGTATTACCGGCCCCGCGGGCGAGGTTCCCGATTACTATGCCGACGCAGCGGTGATCGCCTACAAGCTGCCCGGTGCCGACAAGCTTATGACCGCATTGAACCCCAAAATAACATCGAGCGGCGGTACATTCACTGTGACCGGACTCACCGACGGTGACCTTGCCAAAACGACATTGCTTCCGCCCGTGGAAGTGGGACAGGATATGTGGATTCAATACGAATTCGATACGCCGCAGACATTCAAGGCATTAACGATCGTCGGTGCGAGCTCCGGGGGAGCGCTGGCCGAATTCAACGGCGCGCCCGACAACCGCACCCTGCGCGTAAGCGACGACGGCGTGACTTTCCGCGACGTGGCGCCGATCAAAGGCAGTACCGTACCGCAAAACACGATCGGTTTCGCACCGGTTACGGCGAAATTCTTCCGCATTGCATTTAAAACGCTGCCGGCCCCGTCCAATCCGTTTGCGGCGATGTTTGGCGGCAGTGCCGAGCCGGGCAAACCGGAAGGCGTACAGGTGGCCGAGATCGTGCTTCACACGACGGACCGGATGGATCAATTCGAGGAAAAAGCCGGTTTCAGCCCCTGGAAGGAGAATACCGGATCGTTTATCCAACCCAATGCCGACGCCATACCAATGACCGACGTCGTGGAGCTCACGTCCAAAATGACCGCAGACGGTAGCCTGAACTGGACCCCACCCGCCGGAAACTGGGTCGTTGTACGCCTCGGCTACTCGCTCACGGGGCGCAAAAACCACCCCGCATCGCCAGAAGCGACTGGCCTCGAAGTGGACAAGCTCGACAAAACAGCCGTAACCAAATACATTAACACCTACCTCGACATGTATAAGGACGCTACCGGCGGCCAGATGGGCGCCAAGGGGTTGCAATACATGGTGTTGGACAGTTACGAGGCCGGCCACATGACATGGACGAAAGCCATGCCCGAAGAATTTAAAAAGCGGCGGGGGTACGACATTACGCCCTGGCTGCCCGTGCTGACGGGCGTGGTGGTGAAAAGTGCCGCGGAAAGCGACCGGTTTTTGTGGGATTTCCGCAAAACAATCGGCGAGCTGATCGTCGAGAACCATTATGAAACGATCGGCGAGGCGTTGAAGGCGCGCGGCATGAAACGCTACACCGAGTCGCACGAAGGCGGACGCATTTACCTGGCCGACGGCATGGATGTGAAACGCAAAGCCGACGTGCCCATGGCCGCCATGTGGACGCCCGGCAGCCTGGCCGGCGGCGCCGACGAGGAGGTTCGCAGCGAGGCCGATATCCGCGAATCGGCCTCGGTGGCACATATTTATGGTCAGAATATCGTCGCGGCGGAGTCGATGACTTCGGTGGGCAATGCATTCACCTGGTACCCCGAAAAGCTCAAACGCACGGCCGACCTCGAAATGGCGTCGGGGTTGAACCGCTTCGTCGTACATACCTCGGTGCACCAACCGCTGGACGACAAGAAGCCGGGCTTTTCGCTCGGGCCTTTCGGGCAGTATTTCACAAGGCAGGAAACGTGGGCCGAACAAGCACGGGCGTGGATGGATTACCTGGGCAGAAGCTGCTTTATGCTCCAACAGGGTAAACCGGTGGTGGATGTGCTGTATTATTATGGTGAAAATTCCAACATCACGCAGATTTCCACCCAAAAGCTGCCTGCTATCCCAGCCGGTTACGCGTTCGATTTCGCCAATGCAAATGTGATTAGAAGCCAGTTGAAAATAGAGAAAGGAACGATCGTCACCACCAGCGGGCAGCAATACCGCCTCCTCGTGCTCGACTCCACAGCCCGTAACATGACTTTACCCGTGCTGCAAAAGATCGACGAACTGGTGTCAGCAGGCATGAAAGTAGCCGGTGTGAAACCCGAACGCTCTCCCAGCCTGAGCGATGATGCCACGGCATTTGCCGCATTGGTCAACAAAATATGGGGCAATGCGAACGTCTCCACCCAGCCGCTCGAAACGGTACTAAGCACCATTGCCCCGCGAGACGTAACCATTACCGGCGAAAAAGCGCGCATCATGTATGTGCATCGCCAAACCGCCGACAGCGACATTTACTGGCTCGACAGCCGCAGTCCCGACCCGAACCAGGCCGAAATCAGCTTCCGGGTAAGCGGCAAAGTGCCCGTGCTCTGGAACCCCGAAACGGGCAAAACCAGCCGGGTGTCCTACCGCATTGCGGACGGCAAGACGACCATTCCGTTGAAATTCGATTCATGGCAGGCCTACTTTATTGTTTTCAGCGGCAATGCAGCTGCTAATGCCTACACCGCCCCGGCGGTAACCGAATCGGACGTCGCGGGTGTGACGGGCGCGTGGAGCGTGCGCTTCCAGCCGGGCCTGGGCGCACCTGCGCAGACTCAGCTCAACGCATTGGTTTCGCTTACGGAGCATGCAGATCCCGGCATTAAATACTTTTCTGGCACCGCCACCTATGAAAATACGCTGAATGTCCCCACCCTTGCCAAAAATGCACGCTACTGGCTCGACCTGGGTGATGTAAAAAACCTCGCGGAAGTGATTGTAAATGGTAAAAACGTAGGTATTACCTGGAAAAAGCCGTTCCGCATCGACGTCACGGAAGCCCTCAAACAAGGCGCGAACAATGTGCAGATCAAAGTCACCAACACCTGGGTAAACCGCCTCATCGGCGACGCCCAGCCGGGTGTTACAACCAAAATTACCTACACCACCATGCCGTTCTACAAAGCCGATTCGCCCTTGCAGCCCAGCGGCTTGCTCGGACCGGTAAAAATAGTGGCGGCAACGCCTGCCAGATAAAGGATAATAGTCAGGGATGGTCAGGGATGGTCAGGTGTGGTCAGGTGTGGTCAAGGATAGTCAGGGATGGTCAGGTTGGTCAAGGATAGTCAGGGATGGTCAGGTTGGTCAAGGATAGTCAGGGATGGTCAGGGATGGTCAGGTTGGTCAAGGATAGTCAGGGATGGTCAGGTTGGTTATGGTTAAAAAAAATCATGACCATACGTGACCATACCTGACTATTTCTGACTATTCCTGACTATTTCTGACCATACCTGACTACATCTGACTATCCTTGACCACACCTGACTACATCTGACAAAACCTGACTCCACTTGACCACACCTGCCCCACCCGCGTCAGCAAGTCCGCGGGCAAGGTGCGCTCAGGTCGTAGTAGCCGCTGTCGGCGTCGATGCCGAGTGCGCCGGTTTCAGCCTTGTCAGGAATGGCCTGGAAGAGCAATCCGAATGTATAGGAAGCTTCCAGATCGGCAATCGCGGGATCTTCTGCGAAGGGGAAATATTTGTGCAGCACAAAACGAATGTAGAACCGCGGCATTTCCGTGAATTTGAAGAGTGCCGCGATCAGCTCTTTTACCGGGTAGTTATAGCCATTCAGGAAGCCATACTGGCTGCGGAAAAACGTACTGGTAACGTCGTCCGCATAGCCTTTTTGCTCCCAGTACCGTATCCATCGTTTTGCCAGTACATCGGGCACATTGCCGCCGGGGCCATCGCCCGACGGACGGAAATCGCCGGGGGTATGCGCATAGTACGGCGTAATGATCTGCCCCGCGCTGTCCACACCGAAAAGCACCAGTTTAAATTCCCTTTTATCCGTCTCAAACCCGAAACGGACCTTCACCACGGCGATGCCAGGCGTAGAAACCAGCGTTTCGAGGTCGCCGCTATCGAAATAATCGCCCAGAAGGAGCTTTTCCCCTGTTTTGAAAAAGCCGAAAGGTTCACGGCTGTGTTCCAGTGCCTGCCACTGGGCTGTCCATTTTGCAAAGAGCTCGTCGCTGATAAATTTCGACATGTTTCGCTGAGATTTAAGAGGTTGATAAAAGGTATTGCTTTCCTGTCCCACCGTGCAAAGCGTTGGCGCGACAGAAAAGCAATATACCTAGCGAAGGGTAGGAATGTAACTAATTTGCATAAAAAGTAGAAAAAGTTCGATTTAGCGGTCAGGTTGATGTTTGAAAATTGGTTTTTAGTCTGGTGACAAAGTCGGATAGCGTGCCGAAAAAAGGCCGGGGAATTTCCGGCACGCCGACCCGGCACCCAGTGTTTGTCGTTTTGACATTACAAAGTTGCACAAGCGCCGGGCGGCGAATAAGCGTGTAAACACGTGAATGTAAAAACAGGTGTTTTCCGGGGGGTCAGTATTTTACAACGCGATCGGCCAATCCGATTTTCTGGGCTTTCAGGTCGGCCAGTACAAGTTCGGCCATTTTGCGGGCACCCAGCTCATTGAAATGCGTATTATCCTCCTTGCCTTCGGGATAGTTGGGGTGCTCCCCGGGCGCCATGTGGAGAAACAGCATTTTGGAGTTCTCAGGCCCCATTTTTTGCAGCAATGCCTGGCTGGTTTTGTCGAGGTCGATCAACGGTGCTTGCTGCGCGGCGGCCACATCCCGCACCAGCTGCGCATACACGGCATGCGTTTCCTGGATTTTGCCATCGGCATCGAAGCTCCGCCTCGCCACGGGGGTGATCAGTACCGGATAAGCCTTTTTAGCCCGTGTTTCCTCAATAAAGCGGACGAGGTTTTGCTGAAAACCTGCTTCGTCGACGTAGCTTTTCTTGGTTTTCACCTCATCATTATGCCCGAACTGGATCAGTACGTAATCGCCCTCGCGCAGGCTATCCGCCACGGGCTGCCAGCGGCCTTCCTCGATGAATGTCCGGGTGCTCCGCCCGTTCATCGCGCGGTTGTCGACTTTCACGCCTTCATCAAAAAAGTATACGAACGGCATTCCCCAGCCAGCTTCGGGATAGTAGCGCGTCTGCTTGACAGACATCGTGGAGTCGCCGACGAGGTAGACGGTAATCGGCCGCCCAGCCGGTATCAAACTCATGAACAGCAGCATACAAAGAGCTGCCAGGAATCGGCACGAGCGTAGACTTGTCATTCTGTTTCTTTCGCGATTTTTTCATTGGCCAATTCAATATCTTCCGGTTCGGCCTCCGGCTCTTCCTGCTCGGCGCTCGCGGCGGGCTCGTATTGTAATGTGAGCAGGATCGGGAAATGGTCGGACGAGAAGTTTTCCAGCCGGGCGAGCTCCACAAGTTTGAAGTCGGTGGAGCAAAAAACGTGATCGAGCGGGAAGCGCAGCACCGGGATACCGGCATGGAAAGTGTTGTAAAAACCTCTGCCCAGGCGCGGATCCAGCAGGCCGCTGATTTTGGTAAACAAATCCGTCGTGTAGGACCACGCGACGTCGTTCAAATCACCTACTACTATACATGGCAAATTACTCGCTTTCACCTCTTTGGCTACGAGCAGCAGCTCCTTGTCGCGCTCCGTCGAATGGGTATTCTCACCTGGCACCGGGGGCGTGGGGTGCACACAGAAAAGCTGTACCTTCTTACCCGAAGGCAGGGTTACTATTGTTTTAATGGAAGGAATTTCCTCATCCACCAAATACCGGACGGCGGTCTCGGAAAGCTCCAACCGCGAATAAAGCAGCATTCCATACGTATTTTCCAGCGGCACCGGCATTTCATAGGGATACGTTTCCCGCAATGCGAGCGTATTTTCGAACCAGAAACGATCGGTTTCCAGTAGCAGCACAATGTCCGGATCGTATTTGCGGATGATGCCGAGACAACCGGCGGCATTTTTATTATCCTGCAACACATTGGAGGACAATATCGAAACCCTGTTATCCGGCAAATGCTTCTTCACAGGCAATATCGCCTTGCGCGCCAGTGGCGTAAACGGGTAAATCAGATAGCACAGGTATAAGCTATTGAGGGTAAATGCCCCGGTAAACAGCAGCGTTCGGCTCTCTTTGGAAAAAAACAGACTGAGATAAATGCCGGTAATGGCGACGCTGAGTACCAGTTTTTGCAATCGCGGGTATTCAAAAACCCTGAATGTCCAGTAATCACTCCGGATGAGCGGGATCAGCGACATCAGCACAATCAGCGAGCCGGCAATTTCAAGGGATAGCTTCAAATAGTCCATGGGGGTGGTGCGAGTAATGTCGCAATATTCTAATTATTCCGCATCATATCAACCCCTCGCAGGCCCTGTCACCACTTCTCCGGCGGATTATGCGGTTTATTATTCGGGAATAAATCCCTTTATTCGCAATTCCATCAATCCGCATCCGAATGAAGTTCCTGCCCCGAATACTGCTGCTCACCATCCTTTCCGCCACGAGCGCACTCGCGCAGAAGCCTGCGCCCGCACGAGTGCTCACGTACCGCAACCCCGTGATCGCGGGCGACTTCGCGGACCCGTCGGTGATCCGTGTGGGCGATACCTACTATGCGGCAGGAACGTCGTCGGAATGGGGGCCGGCCTACCCTATTTACAGCTCGAAAGACCTCGTCAACTGGGAATATGTAGGCCCGGTATTCACAGATCTGCCCAAATGGACGATGGGCAGCTACTGGGCGCCGGAGCTGTTTTTCCGCAACGGGACATTTTATGTGTACTATACCGCCCGCCGGAAGGCCGACAAGCAGTCGGTGATCGGCGTGGCGAGTACGAAGGATATTACCAAAGGCTTCAAAGACCACGGCGTGATCATCGAATGGACGAAAGAAGCGATTGACGCCTATGTGGTGGAAGACAAAGGCAAACTTTTCATCACCTGGAAAGCCTACGGCCTCGACAAAGACCGTGGCATCGAACTGCTCGGCGCCGAGCTGTCGCCCGACGGCCTGAAAGTAACGGGCAAGGAATTCAGCCTGATCAAAGCAGATCCGGCCGGCTGGGAAGCGGGCGGCGCCGAGGGACAGGCCATATTCAAGAGGGGCAGCTATTGGTATATGCTGTATTCCGGCAATGCCTGCTGCGGCGACCGCTGCGATTACCAGGTGGGCCTGGCCCGGGCTACCAGCCTGCAAGGCCCGTGGGTGAAGTACGAAAACAATCCCGTCCTCTTCGGGGACGATACCTGGAAATGTCCGGGGCACGGAACGGTGGTGCTCACGCCCGACCGCCGCTATTTTTACCTGCACCACGCCTACAACGGCTCAGAATTCACATTCGGCGGGCGGCAGGGTGTGCTGAGCGAGCTCGTTTGGGACGAAACGACCAAATGGCCGGCATTCCGTTATGGCAAAACGCCTCCCGCACAGGCAGAGGCACCCACCGGTGCAGGCACGGCGCTGCCGCATATTTATAACTTTTCCGTCAACTACGACCGCGACACGCTCCGGCTTCCGTGGGTGTTCGACGCCGGCCAGCCGAAACCGAAATTTGCCGTAAGCCGCAATGCACTGGAAATCGAGAGCGAAAACCCGGCGATGACGGGCAATTTCCTCGGCAATACCGTCCGGAAAGGCAATTACACATTTGCCGCGGAAGTGGTTACGAAAGAAGATGCGCTGCAAAATATCGTCATTTACGGCGACGCGCAGAATGCCATCGGCTATGGTGCGGGCAAAAACCGCGTGGAGCTCTGGCAGATCAGAGACGGCAAATACGAAACACTCAAAACACAGGAAATCCCTGATAAATACAAAAACATCCGCCTCGAACTGCAATGCCGCTACGGGCGCTTCTACACGTTCAGCTGGGCTGTGAAAGGGCAGAAAATCGATTCGCTCACGTCGTCGGTGCAAATGGAAGCCCCCTGGCTGCCGCGTTGGGACCGGGCGCCAAGGGTGGGTATCAGCATCACCGGCCCTGCCGCCCGAAAGAGCGAAATCAAGGCCGTTGAAATGAAGTACGATTAAAAATACCGCTGCATCAGCTTCGGATAGGCAGGAATGACAATTTCCGGGTCTTCGATCTCGGGGTGCCATTTTTTCTCCCATTCGAAGCTGTAATAGCCTTTGTAGTTGTCTTTCACCAATGCCGAAATCGCTTCCTGCAATGGCCCCTCTCCCTTGCCGACAGGCACGTATTGGATCTTCCCGTCTTTCAGGATGCCATCCTTGATGTGCGTGTGGCGGATATATTTTTTCAATGTAGCATACACCTCTTTCGGCGGCTCCTTCGTGACCGACCACATATTGAAAATATCCCAGATCAACCCCACGTGCTTGTGCTCGGCCTTGCCCATGACGGTGGCGAGAATGTCCTTTTTCGTCACGTCGCCATGCGATTCGAGCAGGACGGTGACGGAGGTGTTTTTGGCATAATCGCCCAGTTCGAGCAGGCCGGTACTGATGAGTTCGATGGTTTTAGCCACCTCCTGGTCCTTGGGCAAATCGTTGGGGAATACCCGCACGTACGGACAATTCAGCTGCCGGGCCAGGTCGATAAACCGCTTGGCTTCGTCGAGGTTTTTCTGGCGCAAGGCGGGGTCGGCCATATGCAGTGCCGCGGACGAACCGAGGTCTACAATGCGCAAACCCTTATCTTCTGCCAGCTTACGCGACTGTGCGATGTTTT
The DNA here is from genome assembly GCF_000382205.1 of Dyadobacter beijingensis DSM 21582. GTDB lineage: Bacteria > Bacteroidota > Bacteroidia > Cytophagales > Spirosomataceae > Dyadobacter > Dyadobacter beijingensis. The sequence continues at coordinate 314,682 of NZ_KB907788.1, read as the reverse complement.
GCGGGCTGCTGAATTCGGTGCATTTGGGCAAATCCATGCAATCGAGCACACCACGGATTTCGATGCCGTGGTACCCGTTTTCGGAAGCGTATTTGACAATGGTGGGCCAATCCCATTTCGGACAGGCCAGTGTGGAATAGGAAAAGAGGGGCCGGGCCTTGGCCAATGCGCTGAGCGGCTGGATGAGCGGCAACGCCAGGGTTGCCGAAGCCGCTGCCAGGAAATCCCGGCGGGAAAAAGAAGATGATCGGTTCATAGGATTCAGGAAAATGTCCGGAAATATATTCGCAAACGCGGGCAATGCCAATTATTTAACGCCCTTACTTGCGCGGGACCTGTACGAACCCGAACCGACCGGCCCTATTTCGTGTGAATGCGTTCGTTCAGTTCTGTTTTGCGGAGTTCGAGAACGATGCGGATGCCTATTGCGGCGATGGCTACCGCGATCCCGATCTGGACCAGCCCGGCCCACATGCCAATTGATAATTCCATTGTTGTATCAGTTTGATTTTCAGCACAAAATAAACCGTGTTCAAACTATCGGTAAAGCGTTATCCATTTAGCGGTTTCAGAAATTATTGAACGGCTGGCGGCTAAGGAGATGCCCCGGGCATTGGAAAACAGGTTCCGGAAAAGTCCCGCAAAAAAATTTACCCAAAACCTGTTGCAGGAATGTAAATCGTTTTTAACTTTGAACTACAAAGTACTTTTTAAGTATAGAAAACAATACACTTATTCACCACTTAAATGAGCAGATCACCATTGTCCTTCATTGTTTTATGCGCGAAGAAATCCTGTTAAACCAACAAAACCCGCAGCAACTGGAACGGTTGTACCGCGGCAACAAGCCTGGCTTCAAGGCGGCATTCAATGCATTGTACCCCGAGCTCCCCGGCAACCTGCTGGCCGATGGCTGGTACCAGCGCCTCAATTTCTCCCGCGAAGAATCCACCTGGGGCACGCCCGCCGAACGGACGTTCGTGGTAGCGGCCTCGCTGTTCGCGATACTGGTGGCGAAACTGCCCCAGCTGCTTTCCATCGACGAGGAATTTTTCTATTCCCGCAATGTAGGCTTCATCGTTTTCCCGGCGCTGATCGCCTATTTCGCCTGGAAAAACGGCGCGTCGGCCACTACGCGCATGCTTGCGTTCGGTTTCGCCGCATTGTCGGCGGTGTTCATCAATATGCTTCCGAAGGACAATTCCAGCGACACGCTCATTCTCTCGTGCATTCATTTACCACTACTACTCTGGGCCGTGCTAGGGTACATTTTCCGGGGCGGCACCTGGCGCGACGGCGAAAGCTGGCTGGCATTCGTGCGTTACAACGGTGAACTCCTGGTTATGGCTGCCCTGCTCGTGATCTCGGGCGGGCTCACGAGCGCATTGACCATCAATCTGTTCGGCCTGATCGGCATGGATATTCAGCATTTTTACTCCCAATATATCGTCATCAGCGGACTCGCGGCACTACCCGTCGTGGCCACATTCATTACCCGCGTGCAGCCTACGCTCGTAAACCGCGTGCCGCCGGTTATCGCCCGGATTTTCAGTCCCATTGCGCTCGCTATGCTCGTCGTATACCTTTCTGCAACGCTTTTCGCAGGCAAAAATCCCTACCACGACCGTGAATTCCTTGTCCTTTTCAATGGCTTGCTCGTGGGCGTGATGGCGCTGATCTTCTTCTCCGTGGCAGAAACGCACCAATCGGGCAGCAACCGCTTCCAGTTGATCCTGCTGTTCCTGCTTTCGGCGGTAACCCTGGTCGTGAACAGCATCGCGCTATCGGCCGTCCTCTTCCGCATTGCCGAATGGGGCATTACACCCAACCGCGCGGCCATACTCGGTGCCAATGTGCTCATGCTCGCACACCTTTTTTATATCGGGCTCAAACTCTTCGGCGCGCTAAACCGCAAGTCGGATCTGACTACGGTAGGCGCATCACTGGCCCTTTTCCTGCCGATTTACAGCATTTGGGCGGCAGTAGTGACCTTCGTATTTCCTTTTATTTTCGGGTTTAAATAAAAACCAGCCGTTTGCATCTATGCCATGAAAAGGCTGCCCCTGCATCCGGGGCGGCCTACTTCGCCGAAATGCTGCCATTATCCAGCCTTATCACCAGCATGGCGCTGCCGGCAAGCGGTACTACTCTGAAATGCGGCGAGGCGGTGATGGAGTCGGAAGCGGTGGCCGGGTCGTCTAGATAGGTATAGCGTGTGGCGGTGGAATCGAATGCGACGGAGAGGCGGGCGTAGCGTTGCAGCGGCGTTTGGAGCTCGGAGGAGGTGGAAATGTCCGGGGCAAGGTAAATGTGGCGGCCGGCGGGGATGTGCCGCGCCAGGTCCGTCGACACTTCGTACATCCGGTCCCAGGCGGGGTTAAATAAAGAATAGACCATGATGATGACACAGCAAACCGAAGCGGTAATGAATACAAAACGGCTTTGAAACCGGAATTGCCTGCACCACAAAACGATTCGTTCAACACTAACTGCGGCAAATAAAATAGCGACAAACGGCGTGAGCGGCATTAAATACGGGTCACTTTGCTTAATGCTGACAGACATCGGGCCGATAATCGACATTATAATAAGCAGGTTCAAAAACACGGTCCGCTTTGTTGAATCCGATAATGCTGCTTTCACAATTTGCAACCTTGCGATCAGCCAGATTCCACCGGTCAGAATCAAATGCGGAATGCAATTGACTAACAGCATTTTCAACAGATAAAAATGCGCGGTCCAATGCTCCCCGGCGTGCTCCCTTTTTTGTAAAATAGCCATCATCACCTGCCCTTCGAAATAACTCGTTAACAGCAGATTGGCAGGCGGATATGCTAATGTGATTATTAATAGCAATGCAAATGTCAGTGTTAAAATTGCCGTTCCGCCGAATACCCGCTTTGGCTTTTCTTTATAAACCAGGTAATGCAGGACCGGAAATGCCACTGGGAAAAGTCCAACGGGGCCCTTCGTCAGGCAAGCCAGAAATATGAAGAGGCTCGATAATATCCAATGCCCGATTGCATTGCCTTTGCACGATAATGCGCGCGTTTGCGTATAACACGCAGCCAGGCAGAACATCGCCATCGTCGTATCGAGCATATTGTTCGGTACAGCCCACCATACAATGCGCAGGCTGTACCACATCAGTACCGGCAGCCAGGCTTGGGCTTTCAGCGACGGGTTATGGGCAAAAAGTTGTCGCCAGATCAGTGTGATCAGCACGATGGTTGCTGCAAGTACAAGGGCATTATAGCAGTTCTCGACGGCCGTCGTATCGCCCATGATTTTGAAAAGCATGGATTGCATGCCAAACATCAGCGGCGGATGTTCGCAAAAAAATGCACAGAGGTTGTTATAATTCAGCCAGAACGAATCTGCGAAATAAGGTGCCCAAAATGTCCCGAAGCCTTGCGCCATATTGCGTGAAATAGCCGCATAGGCCAGCCCGTCAACAAACATGACATGATCGAATGATCGCGGAATAAAGGTCATCGCGATAAACGAAATGGTAAAAATCCAACCAAAAATTGTCATTAAATCAGATCCGCGCCGCGTTATGTTTGTCTCCACGATTCTTGTCGTAAAAAAAGGTTGCCTGTTACCTTTCTGGACATCGTTCTAAGGTCGCTCGCTGCACGCCATGTCACCATTCAATCATTTGTAAAACCGCATTTTCACCTTCCCTGGATTGAGTAAAACACGCCGTGCCCAGCCTTCAAGGGGTTATGAAAAACTTATGCATATTCCTCATCCAGCTCATCGCCGCGGCTGCATTGGCACAACCGGGCCGGCCCGGGACCTTCCCCGACGGGACTGCCATACCGCAATGGTTTTCAGACACTTCCAAAATAGACCTGGCCAGCCTCGGCACGCAGTTCGTACTCACAAAGCATGGCGTTTCACCGGATAGCAACGTGGTGCAAACGGCCGCCATCCAGCGGGTGATCGACGAGGCGAATGCGACGGGCGGCGGCGTGGTCGTCGTACCGAAAGGCACGTTTTTGATCGGGGCGCTGTTTTTTAAACCCAAAACACACCTGTACCTGGCCGAAGGCGCCGTGCTGAAAGGCTCCGACAAAATCGCCGATTACCCGATGATGCCCTCGCGCATGGAAGGGCAAAACCTGGACTATTTTCCCGCGCTCGTGAATGCGTACGGCGTGAATGGCTTCACGATTTCGGGAAACGGGACGATCGACGGCAATGGACTGAACTACTGGAAGGCATTCTGGCAGCGGCGGAAGGAAAATCCGAACTGTACCAACCTGGAAGTCTCGCGGCCGCGGCTGGTGTTCATCTGGAAAAGCAACGACGTGCAGGTGCAAGACGTGCGGCTGCAAAATTCGGGGTTCTGGACGAGCCATTATTACCAATGCAACAACGTCAAGATCCTCAACGTCCGCATTACCGCGCCGCACGAGCCCGTTAAGGCGCCCAGTACCGACGCTATCGACCTCGACGTGTGCAACAATGTGCTCGTCAAAGGCTGCTACCTGGCCGTGAACGACGACGCCATCGCATTGAAAGGCGGTAAAGGACCATATGCCGACAAGGACGCGGGCAATGGAAGCAACACGAATATCATCATCGAGGATACGAATTTCGGCTTCTGCCACGCGGCGCTCACGTGCGGGAGCGAGGCCATTCACAACCGCAACGTAGTGATGCGCAACTGCCATATCGAGAACGCCATGCGCGTGCTATGGCTCAAAATGCGGCCCGACACGCCCCAGCGTTACGAGTTTATCAGCGTCGAAAATGTGGACGGCTACGCTTACAGCCTCATTTATGTGAAGCCCTGGAAACAATTTTTCGATTTGAAGGGCAGAAAAGACGTGCCGCTCTCCTACTCTGACCACATTAGTTTGAAAAACATCCGGCTGAAATGTGAGGTGTTTTTCGATGTGAATCCGGGCGATTCGGACAAGCTGTCGAAATTTAGCTTTGAAAATCTCGACATTACGGCTAAAAACGACGCCTATGACAAGTCCGTCGTCCAGGACTTTACGTTGAATAATGTAAAGGTCAATAACAAAATGGTCCGGTAGGCAGCTCGTAGCGCCCACCGGACCATGTGCATTTACATACGGTTAAAACTGGAAATAAATGAATGAACCCGTGCTTTTTTGCGTCAATGCAAGCAGGATCAGCATAATACCCCACAACGTCCCAAACAGCCACCAAGGCATTTTTTCAAACAAACCGTGCACCGTGCGCTCGCGCATTTGCCAGTGACAAACAAGCAGGCCCACCGTCACGATCGCTACTTTGAGCATATCGGGCGTCGTGAGCATTTTGGGGCCCTGCGTAATCACGCCGAACATACAAAGCAACATTTTAATGGCCGTGCCGAAATCGGGTGAGCGGAAGAACACCCACGTCACGTTAACGAGGAAAAACGTGAGCAGCACGCGCAGCAGCAGCGCCATTTTACCGGGCCGTACGGGGATCACCGTTGCCTGCAATACAATGCCGCCCGCATTCACAACTTGCGGCACGCTCCGGGATTTTCGCTGCAATAGCCTTTCGACACAGAGGAAAAGTCCGTGCAAACCGCCCCAAATCACAAAATTCCATGAAGCGCCATGCCATAAGCCACCGAGCAGCATCGTGATCATCAGGTTCATATAGGTACGGAACCGGCCCGAGCGGTTGCCGCCCAGGGGAATGTACAGGTAATCGCGCAGCCAGGTCGACAGCGTGATGTGCCAGCGGCGCCAGAAGTCCGAGAAACCGGCGGCGGCGTAGGGATAGCGGAAATTTTCCGGCAATTTGAAACCCAGGCAGAGCGAAACGCCGATGGCACAGGTGGAATAGCCGCTGAAATCACAGAAGATTTGTCCGGAAAATGCCAGCACAGCCGACCACGCGTCAAGCGGGTTCACCGGGAATGGCAACCCGAAAATAAGGTCGGAAGTATCGGCCAGCCAGCCGTCGGCGATCACTACTTTGAGGAACAAGCCGAGCGTTAGCAGGAACACACCCCAGGAAAACTGCTGCCCCGTCGCTTTTTTCGGTTCTTTGAACTGCGGAATCAGGTCTTCGGGACGGACGATCGGCCCGGCGACGAGGTGCGGGAAGTACGTCACGAACAATGCGAAATCGAGAAACGACGACTCCGGCTTGAACTTACGTTGATATACGTCGATCGTGTAAGACAAGGTGACAAAAGTGTAAAACGAGATCCCGACCGGCAGGATAATGTCCGGTTTGGCCGCCTGGAAAGCAATGCCCATCGAGTTCATGAGCATGGTAAAGTTTTCGAGCAGGAAGCCGCCGTATTTGAAGTAACTCAGCATTCCCAGGTTCAGTACCAGGCTCACTGCGAGCCACATACGACGCCGTTTTTTTTCTTCCGTGACGGAAATCAGTTTGGCCATATAAAAGTCCACGACGGTTGAAAGCCAGAGCAACAGGATGAACGGCGGGTTCCAGAGCGCGTAAAAAATATAGCTGGCTACCAGCAAATTACGTTTTTTCGCAGTCCACGAAAAAGGCATGTTGTGCAGTGCCAGCAGCACCACAAAAAACAGGACGAAGGTGTATGAATTGAATACCATGGCTAATGAGATCGAATGTTATGGATTATGATGAGATACCGCATTTTGCAAAGACCATTTCGTTTTCGTTTCGATGATCCGGGCCAGGTCTTTGGTGAAAGCCCGGGCATCGGCCGGCGTGAGGTGCGACCATTCGGGGCATTTGTAGCGAGAAAGCTCGGGGTAATCGGCAAAATGGATGCCTGCCACGCCTGTTTCCTTCACTAATCTTTCCCAGTACAATGCACGTGGATAGGCCTGCTGCTCGGCATTCCAGACAGCGTCGCTGGAAGGGAACCGCACCAATAAGACCTCTCCGCCCCTCGCACGGATCTTGCCCACGGCTTGCGCAACGGAGCGGATAATGTGGGCGAGCGTATCGCCGCTTACGCCGCGTTTCGCGCTTGTGAGGCCCATTCGCGTCCACACGTCCCTTACTTCACGCTGGGCGGTGGTATCCTTCAAAAAGTTCTCGGTGAAAGAGGTTTGCCGGTTGGGCTGCACATATTCGAATTCCATCGGGAACACGGGGAACACAAACACGCCCGGCCGACTTGCGATCGGCAGCCTTTTGATAAGCGCATTCACCGAATAACGCTCTTCGTCTAGAAACATCAGGTGGTTTTCCAGCGGCTGGTTAATGAAGAAACCCGCCTGCTGCGATAGCGACCATTTGGGGTAATAGTCCAGGCGCTTCTTCGCGGAAGTCTCTGCAAATGAGCCGTCCGGCTGAAAAAAGAGCGGCTCCATCACATCCACGATCACCGTGCCTTTGAACGCGGGATCGTCGGCAAGGTCTTGCAGCACAGGCCGCGGCGTAGTGCCCACAATGCCCAGCTGCACAGGCGACTGGCCCGTGATGCCTTCCCAGGTTTGCAGGTCGATATCGAATTTGGCACGGGAGGTACCGACGATCACCGGCCCGGCAGGCGTAGCGTCGTAAATTTGCTGACGCGTATGCGCCCACAGGCTTTCGTCGTCGTTGTACGACAGCGTGAACCCGCGATTCCGCAGGTAGGATTCCCAACCGATCAGGAAGAGAATCACGAGCGTACCGGCAAGGCACGCTGCTTGAAAGTTTGTCTTTTTCATGGCTCAAAAAATTAAAGTAAAAGCATCCCTGCCCCACCGGTGCGCGTCCGGCGGTTTCGGTTGTAAATCAGGAAATTGTAATTACAGCCGAAATTTACTTTAACTTTTTGTACCTGAAAACAAAGGCCACCGAATAGCTAGTGACCGGTAATGTTTTCTGAGTGAGCGTGTTAGATATCTAGGGTGACATAGAGACGGCTTGCGCCCCTTCACTTAGCCAATATGGTGGCCGGCCACGTGGCCGCCGTCAAGGTTGATCACCTCACCGGTAATGAAGCTGCTGCCGGCCAGGTAGAGTGCCAGCTGCGCCACGTCTTCCGTTTCGCCGATGCGGTCCACCAAATGCAGGCCGGCCAGGCTGTCGGCGTCTGTCACACCGGTTTTGGCTTGGAGCGGGCTGCGGATAATGCCGGGCGCGATACAGTTCACGCGGATATTGTTCTTCCCGAATTCCGCGGCCAATTGACGCGTCAATGCATGGATGGCGCCTTTGCTGGAAATGGGCGCCGTGGCCGGAAAGCCGCCGATGGCGTGGTCCACAAGCACCGTACCGATGTTGATAATGGCGCCTTCGCCCTGTTGGAGCATCTGGCGGATCGCCGACTGGCTCGTGAAATACGTCCCTTTCAGGTTAGTGTCCAGGAAGCGGTCGAGGTGTTCCTCATCCACGTCCAGAAAGCTTTTAGGCTCGAATACCCCCGCGTTGTTGATCAGCACGTCCACTGTGCCGAACCGCGCCACGGCGGTATCTACGAGCAATTTCCCTGTCGCTTTGTTACTAATGTCGCCCGCTACCTGCACCAGGCGATCGTGGTGGCCGAGTTCGGCGTAAGTAGCGGCCAGGTTTTCCGCATTGGCCGAGTTGATGATCACACGGTGCCCGTGTTGAAGAAAAAGTGCGGCTACGGCCCTGCCTATCCCGGTCGATGCGCCGGTAACGATTACTGTCTGCGTTTTCATAATGGTTATTTCAAAAAAATGGATGGACTATTTTCTTTGTGCAGTGATCCCTTTCTCACGCAATACGGATACCTGCTCGCCGGCATATCCCCAGTCGTCGGGCTCCACTTCGCGGATCACGACGTGCGTCAGGTGCGGGTCTTTGTCGAGTACTTCCGTAATGAGGTCGGTCACGCCTGAAATGAGCGCTTGCTTCTGCGCGCGGGTAACGCCTTCGCGGGTTACGTCAATTTGTATGAATGGCATGTCTGTTTCATTTAAAGGGTTAACAATACCTTAATTGTCAATACTTTATTCCGTTTTGACATTACAAAGTAACCCGATCCGCCGCAGACCATTACGTGACCTACATCACAACTTCCACGCCGGGCAGCCTGCGTTTTCTGCATTAGTTTCGCAAAGCATTTGCATTACCCGACAAATAGTAGGACATTTGCGCCCCCAATTTTGAAAAAAATGACTACTCCTGTTTTCTGCGGCATCGACTTCGGTACCTCCAATTCCAGCCTCGCCATAGCCAGTTCCGACGACGTTTTCCTGATTCCCGTCGAGAACGACCACAAAACCATCCCGAGCGCCATGTTCTTCGCGCGGAAAGACAATGAGGCATTCTTCGGCCGCGCCGCCATGGAACGCTTCCTGAACCGCAACCCCGGCCGACTGATGCGAAGCCTCAAACGGGTGCTCGGCACGCCGGCCATGCGCCAGGGCACGATGGTGAATGGGGAACTGATGAAGTTCGACCAGATCGTGGCGGCGTTTCTCGACCAGATGAAACGCAAGGCCGAAGCCGACTGCAACACCGAGCTCAAACACGTGGTCATGGGCCGCCCTGTACACTTTGTCGACAACGACCCCGCCGCCGACCAGCGGGCCGAGGAGGAGCTCAAAGCCATTGCCCAAAGCCTCGGCTTCGAGCATATCGGCTTCCAGTTCGAGCCGATCGCGGCCGCATTCGCACACGAGGCGCGGGTATTGGGAGAGAAACTGGCGATGGTTGTGGATCTCGGCGGAGGAACCTCCGATTTTACAGTAATACGCCTCTCGAAAGAAAATGCAGGTAAGCACGACCGAACGAGCGACATTCTGGCCAACACGGGGGTACGCCTCGGCGGCAACGATTTCGACAAGGACCTGAGCCTCGCGCGCATGATGCCCGAGCTGGGATTCCGGACAACGTACGGCGTCAAAAACCTCGAAGTGCCCTCCTATCACTATTTCGACCTGTCGGAATGGAGCAAGGTCAATTTTTTATATACCAACAGGACCATATTCCAGGCCAAACAACTGCTGCGCGAAACGCATTCGCCGGAAAAATACGGCCGGCTGATCAACGTCCTCGAGCAGGAAAGCGGCCATGCCGTACTCGCCGAAACGGAAAATATCAAGATCGGCTTAACGCAAAACGACGCCTATGTAGCGTCGCTTCCGTTTATCGATGAGGATTTGCAGATCAATGTCGAGCGGGAGGTGTTCAATGCGGCGATCAATACGAAAACGCAGCGCATTGTCGAAGCCGCCCGCCAATGCCTCGACAGCGCCGGCATCGCGCCGGAGGCTATCGGGCTGGTGATCATGACCGGCGGCTCCACGGAGATCCCGCTCATTCAGGAACGTTTCCGCGCACTTTTCCCCGCCGCCGAATGGTCGGAGGAGAACAAGCTGTCGAGCGTGGGGCTCGGGCTTGCCTATGATGCCCGCAACCGGTTCTCCTGAGGCGGATTAGCGCACGGGCAGCCATACTTTGTTGCCCTTGCCGCTGCGGTTGCCCATCGCGTAGTAGGGTACCGCGGTAAAGGTGCTTTCTTTCCCGCCGGTATTCACGGTTTTGCCCGTGATGACATTCACACCATTGAGCAGCTCCTTGCGCCGGAAATCGCTTTGAGGCGCGGGGTTGCATTGCATACGGATATGTGGTTATACTTGCATTATGTCAATTTCAGATAAAAGCATTCTCCTACTCGGCTGTTTCGACACCAAGGGCGATGTTTTCGCCTACCTGCGGGACTGTATCCTGGCGCAGGGCGAAACGGTCGTTACGATGAACACGGGCGTTTTCGGCACGACCGACGCATTTCCCATCGATTTCGAAGCCGAAGCCGTAGCGGCTGCCGCGGACCAGGACATAGGTTCACTTCGCCGCGACCGCGACCGGGGCAAGGCCATCGATATCATGGGCCGGGGCGCCGCGAAGCTCGTCGCGCGGCTTTATCAGGAGGGGAAAATCAAAGCCGTCGCAGGGATGGGCGGCGGCGGCGGTACCTACATCGCATTGTCGGCCATGCAGGGAATTCCGTTCGGTGCGCCCAAAGTGTGCCTCACCACACTGGCAACGAAAGACCTTTCGCGCCAGATCGGCGACAAGGATATTATGCTGATCCCTTCCGTGGTGGACGTGGCGGGGATGAACCACATTCTCCGGCAACTGGTGGCGCAGGCCGCCGCGGCCGTGTGCGCCATGGCCAATGTGCAAACGGCCGGCACCGATATGCCCACGCGCAGCATTGCCATCAGCATGTTCGGCAATACCACGGCGTGCGTCGACAAATGCACCGAACTCCTGACCCATGCGGGTTTTGAAGTCCTCGCGTTCCATGCCACAGGCGTGGGGGGCAAAACGATGGAATCGCTCATCCGCGAGGGCTGCTTCGACGCCGTGCTGGATATTACCACCACCGAGCTCGCCGACGACCTTTGCGGCGGCATTTGCAGCGCCGGGCCTGAAAGGCTCACGGCAGCGGCCGATATGGGCATCCCGCAGGTAGTGGTGCCGGGCTGTATGGATATGGTGAATTTCGCCCACCTCGACACCGTCCCGCGCGCTTTCGCAGACCGGCATTTGTACAGCTGGGCACCCGATGTGACGCTCATGCGTACGGACGAGCGCGAGAACGCGATCCTGGGCGAGCGCCTGGCGCGGAAAGTGAGCCGTTCGCCGGTATCGGCCGCCGTCGTGCTCCCGCTGCGGGGCATTTCGCAGGTCGCATCGGATGGGGGTATTTTTCACAATCCGGCTGCCGACAATGCCCTTTTTACGGCCATTAAAAAACATATCAGCGGTCAGGTCACTGTCACCGAAGCCGATACGCACATTAACGACCCGGCATTTGCCCAGCTATTGGTAGATACCTTGCTGGGGCTGATGCGGAACCGGTAAATGATCAATCAATCTTAATTCATTCATAACCACAACCGAAATATTATGCCTAATCCATGGACAGGAAAGGGAAACCCCTACACGAAACAGGAAGTAAGGGACCGCTTGCAAGCCACGATCGACCAGGGGAAAGCCATTATCGCCGCCGGCGCCGGCACGGGCATCAGCGCCAAATTCATCGAAAAAGGGGGCGCCGACCTCATTATCATCTATAATTCCGGCCGGTTCAGAATGGCCGGGCACGGCTCCACGGCCGGGCTCATGGCCTACGGCGACGCCAATGCCGTAGCGATGGAAATCGGTGAATTTGAAGTACTGCCCGTCGTAGAGGAGATACCCGTCATCTGCGGCGTCCACGGCTCCGACCCGCGCCGGAGAATGTGGCACCATTTGCTGAAAGTGAAGGAAATGGGCTTTTCGGGCGTCAACAACTTCCCTACCCACAGCATTGTGGACGGCCATTTCAGGCAGGTGCTGGAAGAAACGGGGATGGGCTTTGCGAAGGAAGTGGAAATGATCCGCCTCGCTACGATGATGGACCTTTTCTCGATCGTGTATGTAGCCACGCCGGAAGAAGCGCGGCAAATGGCCGAGGTAGGCGCCGACGCCATCATCGCCCACGTAGGTACCACAGTAGGCGGTTCTATCGGCGTGGTGGACGCCACTTGCAGCATGGACGAAGCCATCGAACGCACCCAACGCATCGGCGACGCCGCGCGGGAAGTGAATCCGAACGTATTCGTCCTCGCCCACGGCGGACCCGTCAACACCCCGGCCGACGTTCGCGAAGTACTTGCCAAAAGCGACATCCACGGCTTCGTAGGTGCCTCGTCGCTGGAACGCATGGGCGTAGAGCAATCGCTGACGGAGCTCACACGGGAGTTTAAGCGGATTGGGTTGGGGGGGCTGACTGACCGCTGATGGCTGACCGCTGACCGCCGATGGATGACCGCCGACCGCTGACCGCCGATCGCTGGCCGGTGATTGCCGACAGTGGTCCGCTGACCGGTGAATGCCGATAGCTGACCGCATTTTGGTATGCAGCGATGGGCTTATTGTATCGATGGATAATTGATCCTCAACTTTGGATTATTCTGATTGGAATAAAGGATGCCGCCTGTTTTTATTGGAACAAAAAAGACGGGCGGTGGTCGTTTGTCGCTACGTTGTTTATGTCATACAAATTTGAAAAGCTGGAAATTTGGAGGCTGGCAATTGAATTTGCGGACGACACACATATACTCACTCGGAGTTTTCCCAAAGAAGAGCAATTTTCATTGACCTCGCAATTCAAAAGAGCTGCCGACTCCATATCACTTAACATTGCAGAAGGCGCGATAGGACAATCTAACGCTGAGCAAAGGAAATTCCTGGGATATTCAATTCGCTCATTGGCTGAATGTGTTACCTGTCTACACCTTTCGCGAAGAAGGAACTACATCTCGCCAGAAGATTTTACTCAGCTGTATAGCCGCTCAGAAGAATTGTTTGCAAAAATGAATAGACTCCGCAGCAGCCTGGGAAAGCCGAACATGTGATCATAGAAGGGCAGCATCAGCGCTCAGCCGTCAGCATCACCTGTCAGCCGTCAGCAACATCGGTCAGCCGTAGGTGGTCGGCAGTCGACGGTCAGCCGTCGGCAGTCAGCAACACCGGTCAGCCGTAAGGCAGTCGGCCGTCAGCGGTCGGCAGTCAGCGGTCGGTGGTCGGCAGTCAGCGGTCAGCGGTGAACAGTCGGCGGTCGGCGGTCGGTGGTCGGCAGTCACCGGTCACCCCTCAGCCGTCAGCGGTCAGCTATCCCCAGCACCCGCAAAAGCTCCTCCCTGTACGACTTGCCGATCGGCAGCTTCTCGCTGCGGAGGGAGATTTCGTTGGGGAATATATCTTCGATGTAGTGGCTGTTTACGGCAAAGCGCCGGTGAATGCGCAGGAAACGGCCGGGGTCGAGCTGCTCGGTGAAGTCGTTGATCGTCGATCGGACCACAATCTTTTTCTGGGAAGTCAAATGCAGCAGGACATAGTTCGCTTCGCTTTCCAGGTAAAGCAGCTCGTCGAAGAATACCTTTCTGAACACGTAGCCGTCCTTGACGAATAGGTAATTCCGCGTGGCTGACGCGGCCGGCTTTTCGAGCTTTTCGATGGCTTGCTTGCCGGTGAAATTAAGGAATGCGATTTCGATGGCGGCATAGAGCTCTTCTCTGGTAAACGGCTTGACGATATACGCATGCGGTTTCACCTTTTTGGCCCGGTCAATGGTTTCGAAATCGCTGTTGGCCGTCAGGAAGATGAAGGGCAGTTTATTGGTCTCGTTCAGCTGTTCGGCCACGTCGAAGCCGTCTTTTCGGCCGGCCAGCTGAATATCCAGCAGCAGCAGGTCGGGTTTATCTTTTTCGAGCATTTGCATGGCCTCGGTGTAGTTGATCGCCGGGCCGCAATGCTGGTAGCCCAGCTCGTCGAGGGTGCTCAGGATCGTCCGCGCTATCACGAGCTCGTCCTCGACGACACCTATTTTCAAATCTGCCATAAGGGTTAGTCCTGGTTTTTTCGTACTTCGCGAGTGGTGAAATCAATGGTAAATACTGCCCCACCCGCCGTTTCGTAATGCAACCGGCCGCCGATTTGCCGGCTCAGGTCGTTGACCAGCTGCAATCCGAGGGTTTTGGCGGTATGCAGGTCGAACGACGCCGGTAACCCCGGCCCGTTGTCGGCGTAGATGAGCCGGTACCTGCCGTCGGAAACGGCCCGGATCGTTAGTCGTATATCACCTTCGGGCACATTTGTGAATGCATATTTAAACGAATTTGTCAACAATTCGTTCAAAATCAGGCCCAGCGGCACCGCAGAATCGATATCGAGATACGATTCCGGCGCTTCGATCGCCAGCGAAACCGGTTGATTTGTCTGAAAAACGCTCTGCACCTGCCTTGCCAGGTCGTTCACGAACCGTTTCAGGTCAATGCCGCTCAGGTTTTCGAACTGGCACAAATTCTGGTGGATCAATGCGATACTGCGCACACGGTTACGCCCTTCCTGCAATGCTTCGCGCGCCGCGTCGTCAGTAAGGCTTTTGCCCTGCAATTCCAGCAGTCCCGAAATCACCTGCAAATTGTTTTTCACCCGGTGATGGATCTCTTTCACCAATACATCTTTTTCCAAAAGCAGGGCGGTCTGCTCCGAAAGCGACTGCTTCAACTGCATCGTCCGTTCGTTCACCGTCTCTTCCAGCCTGTTTTTTTCCCGCGCCAACTGCCTGATCCTGAATTGAATAAACAGATAAACCAGCAATCCGATCATGAGCGCGACCGCGAGGAGGAAGTACCATTGCAGGTAAACCGGCTTCAACACTTTCAGAGGAATGCTCAACTCTTCCTTGTTCCAGGCCCCTTCCCTGTTCTGCGCCCTGATCCGCAGCAAATAATCTCCATAAGGCAACCCACTGATCCTGACCGAATTTTCGTGGATAAAAACCCAGTTTTTATCCAAACCCGCGATCTGGTATGCGTACCTCACCCCTTCCTCTTCGGCAAAATCGAGCAGTTGGAAATCCAGCGTGAAAAACTTGTCGTCCGGTTCGAGCACGATCCGCGGATTGCGAAGCAGCTCGGCGGTTTTGTTGACGAGCTCGTTCACGCCGCCCACAAACTGATTGAATGAGATCACCCGCAACGGCACACTCAGCTGCGAAGTATCAGCCCGGAAATCGGCCGGGTCGAAACCCGCTACACCGTTTAATCCGCCGAAGTACAGCTTTCCGTCAGCCGCTTGGAAGGACGACGTCCGGTTGAACTCGTTATGGGCAATGCCGTCGGTGGTCGTGTAGGTTTTAATCGAAAAATCTTTGCTGTTAAAACGGATCAGGCCGTAGTCGGAGCTGATCCAGAGGTGCCCGAACGCATCCGGCTCAATGCGGTAGAGCACGTCGGAAGGAAATCCTGCCGTAATGTTGAACTGCCGGGCAGCATTCGTTTCCGGGTTCCAATGATAAAGCCCTTCGCCGTTGGTGGCCAGCCACCAGCTGCCGTCGGCGTCCCGCCAGGCGTCGAACAGGCTCAATGCATCAAGTAAAGGCGACGATAGCCGGGTCATTACACGCCCGTTTGCCGTGTTGCGGAACTCGTAAAGACCATTTTCTGCCACGGCCCATACTTTCCCTGCCTTGCCCTTCAAAAAACGGTATACAAACCGCGCCTCCGGCATCGCTGTCGAAACCGGCAATGAATCGATCCGGTTCGTGAGCGTGTTGTAGACTGAAAAGCCATTGATCCGTCCTAGCAGTAACAGGCTGTCGTCCAGCGGGTACAGCGACCATATTTCAGACGGCGGAGCCGGCAGCGCAGTCATGGTATTTTTCGCCATATCGTAGCGCGAGAAGCCCACTCCGCCTGTATAAATGTCGTTTTTGTGCCTGATCAAACCGTAGTTGATATACGGATTGTTAATGGCCTGCATGCGCTCGCGCGGCCGGCTGAACGTGTGCGTCCAGATGTTGGCAACCACATCCCCGCGTGCGTCCGCATAGATGCCCCTCGCCTGGCCGTTCGCCTGCGTGGACTGCTGGGTGGTTGAAAAGTAGTGCCTGAAACGGTTCTTTTTGACGGTCAGCTGCATCACACCCGAAGATGTACACAGCCACAGGTTACCCAATTTATCCGGAAATAACCTGTAAATGAACAGGTTCTCGAATCCTTTTAATTCATTTTTACCGATCACCCGCAGGAATGCGTGACGGTTCCAGATATACAGCGCGTCGGAAGCGATGTAGAATGCCGCCGATTGCCCGTCCGTGGCCGGCCATACCTGGAACCAATAGCGGCCTTCTACCTGGTCGAGATGATACTTTTCGAGCTCCGGCACAGGCAGCAGCTTACCGTGCCCGTTCAGCTTCTCCACAACAAATGCATCTACATTGGCAGCGGTGTTATAGGTGATCATCAGTTCCTTGCGATCGGTAAGGCCGATGGGCAGCGAACGGAGCACGTTGTGCTGCCGAAATGTAGTTACCTCGTTCCCGTCCACCATGTATTGGACCTGCCGGTTGACCAGCTTCAAATGTGCCTTACCCTGGATAAATGTGCAAACGGGCCCGGTTGTACGATAGTCAAAAAGCGAATCCTGCCTGATCCATTGCTTCATTTCGAAAACCAGGCGAAAGCCTTTTCGGGCAGAATACCTCCAGTACCGAAATGGCGACGCCGTAAGGAAACTGATCTCACCGGTACCGTCATTAGCGATCCAGTACACGTCCCGCTCTTTGAACGGCAGTTTGGGAAATGCGGCCGCAAGCGTATTTACCTCGTGGGTGGTGGCATCCATCACATCCACCTTCCCCATTGTCGTGAGTTGGAAACCGGCGCTGCCATATTGTATAAAAATACGGTTGGCGTCGTCCACGGCGAGCTGAACTACCTTGTTCTCCTGCAAATGGTTACGCTGGCGGGTGAAAAGCAGGGTCTTGCTGCCGTCGAAACGGTTCAGCCCGTTACGGGTACCAAACCAGAGAAAGCCGGACGAATCCTGCGCACCGCAAAACACCTCGTGTGAAGCGAAACCGTTTTCGACCGACAACAGCCGTTTGGTAATGGTGTAATCCAGGCTTGTACGGATAGAATCCTGCCGCCCGAACAGCACGTGGGCATTAAGCAGGAGCACCAGTAACAAAGACCTGCAAAAACCGCAACCCGCGATTTTCGGCGAACGATCTGCCAACGATGAGGGATTTTAGTGATGGAAATGCCAAGATAGCGCATTTTATCTCACCAGGAAACCGTCGTCAGGTGCCGGCAAGCTGCAAATGCACGTAAAAGTCGTTTTCGGAACGTGCGCGCCAGTCGATTGCGAGCACATTCGCGAGGAGGCTGCTCAGATCCTCCATCGAAGTGGGTTTGGAAAGGTATCCCGTCGCGCCGAGTTTGCGGGCCTGCTCTACCGTGAGGCGGTCCTGCGCCGTGGAGAACAGGAACACCGGGAGCACCTTGGAATAATGTTCGCGAATGTATAAAAGACATTCAAGGCCCGTCTGAACAGGCATGTTGATGTCCAGGAAAACAATATCGGGCTTCCCTGCGCCCGTAGCTTTCAGTGCGTCCAGCACTTCCCGACCATTCCCGAATACTTGGATCGCATAGGCAGCTGTAATGCTATTCAATGCGCGCTCAAACAAATAAATGTCGTCCTGGTCATCCTCTGCCAAAAAAATCAATTGTTCCATTTGCGGTTCACCGGGTGCGGCCGGCTGTTGCGGGTTCTAGGTTATGTTCATGGAAGGTATCGTGCCGTAAAACGGCTGCTCCGTTGGCATATACAGGTAAATTCCATGCCATGAGACGCTCCCGCCGTCCCACCCGCGACGACTGCCGGCTTTCACCTTTTTTGCATTGAAATACACACAAAAAACCCGGCAGTGAAACCGACCGTGGCTTTTGTTCTACAATGCTGGGGAAAGTGCAGTTACTTTTCGGGATACCGTTTGAAATAAATCTTGCCCTTTGGAAAAACCTTATGCGCGCCGGCCCACTCGTCCCAATGCGCTACAAGGTCTTTCAGGATATCGGGATGCAGGGCGGCGACGTTGGTTTTCTCGGTCCGGTCGGTAGCGAGGTGATAGAGCTCCCAGCTATCGCCGGGCAGCTTTTTCACGCCTTTCCATTCGCCGTGGACCACCGCGCAGTTTTCTTCGTGCTCCCAATAAAAGTAATCGTGGGTTTTTCCGGCGCCTTTCGTGATCGCGGGAATCATGGAAATGCCGGGGGCCTTGATAATGCTGTGTTGATTAAATGTGGCCGGATAGGAAGCCTTCGCCACTTCAATGGCCGTCGGCATGAGGTCGATCAGGTGGTAGGGCGTTTTCACCAGCCCGCCTGCACGGGATTTGATCCCCGCCGGCCAGCTTACGATCAGCGGCGTGGCTGTTCCGCCTTCGTAGGTCGTGTTTTTCCACTTTTTGTAAGGCGTATTGGACACCGTGGCCCAGCCCGCCCCATACGATACCGCCCAAAATTTGCCCGGATCGTTTACCTCCGCCAGCGGTTTTCCGCCCAGCTCCTGGTAAGGCTCCGCCGCCGCGCCATTGTCCGACAGGAACAGCAACAGGGTATTGTCGAACTGCCCCCGCTCTTTCAGGGATTCGATAACTTTTCCAATGTTATAATCCAATGCATACACCTGCGCCGCGTAGACGCTCATGCGGTAGGCTACATCCTTTTGCTCTTTGGGCGTCAGCTCGGCCCACGGGCGCATATCGCGGTCGGAAATGCCCCATTCCTTTTTAACCAAACCCATTTGCAGCTGCTTCCGCCACCGCTCGTGCCGGATCGAATCCCATCCGACGGCATACCGGTCCCTGAACTTTTCAATATCGGCCTCCTTCGCATGCAGCGGCCAGTGCGGCGCATTGAATGCCAGGTAGAGGAAAAACGGCTTCGTATCCTTTTGCTCGCGGATAAACCGCACGGCATTGTCGGCGAATGCGTCGGTGGTATAGTAATCGGCCGGCACGTCGTAGCCCGGCTCGCCGTTGTCTACCGTGATGCCCCGCGGCGGGAATGGCTTCAGATAGCTCGAACCGCCCGATAAAATGCCATAATAGCGCTCAAACCCTCGTTGGAGGGGCCATTTGTCCTTTCCGTGCATACCTACATGCCATTTTCCCGCCATGTAAGTATGGTAGCCGGCCGTTTTCAGCACCTCGGCGATCGTGACCGAGTTTTTGGTCAGGTAGCCGCGGTAGCCGTCCACGCCCTCGTTGTTCACCGTCGTGTCCTCGGGGTCTTCGGCCATGCGCCCAATACCCGCGTCGTGCGGGTACAGGCCCGTGAGCAGGCTCGCACGGGAGGGGCAGCACCGGGCGTTGTTATAAAACCGGGTGAAACGCAAGCCACCCTTCGCCAGCGCGTCGAGGTGGGGCGTCGGGATTTCACTGCCGTAGCAGCCGATGTCGGAAAAGCCCAGGTCGTCGGCGAAGATCACGACAATGTTCGGGCGCTTCTGCTGGGCGACCAGTGTGCCCGAAAATGCCATTAGGCACAGCAATGCAACGTTTTTTTTCATGATGAATCAGTGGACATTCAGTTTCGGAAGCGACTGCCACCAGGCCGACAGCTTACCGCTCAGCTCCTTCGTTACCTGCGGCTCGCCGGCTTGCAGGTTATTCGTTTCGGCACGGTCTTTCGCAATATTGTACAACTCCGCATTACTACCGTCGGCATTCATCAGCAGCTTCCATTCCCCCGAGCGGACGGCCAGGCGCGGGCTTCGATCGGTACCTTTCGGATAGTTATAGGCAATGTCGTTGCGGCCATATTCCCAGAAGATTTCCTTTCCCCTAAGGGAAGATTTACCCAAAAACACATTCGAACGGTCGAGCCCGTCGCCTGCGTAGTCTTTGGGAATTTTCACACCCGAAAGCTTCGCCAGTGTCGGCAGGAGGTCGGTGGCGTGTACTTCGGAGCGTTCGTCGGTGCGGTTGGCGGGAATATGGCCGGGCCAGCTCACGATGAACGGCATATTGATGCCGCCTTCGTACAAAGAAAGTTTGGAGCCCCGCAACCCACCGCTGCGCCGACCGCCAAACGTAGGCAGCGCGCCATTATCGGAAGTGAAAATGATGATGGTATTGTCTGCCATGCCCAGCGCTTTCAGCCCTTCCACCAACCGGCCGACCTGTACGTCATATTCTTTGAGAACGCCCTTAAAAGCGGCTTCCTCCTGCGGGTTCATGGGAAATTTACCCGTGTATTC
This sequence comes from Dyadobacter beijingensis DSM 21582, assembly GCF_000382205.1. GTDB lineage: Bacteria > Bacteroidota > Bacteroidia > Cytophagales > Spirosomataceae > Dyadobacter > Dyadobacter beijingensis. Next base: position 294,195 of record NZ_KB907788.1, on the reverse strand, counting down.
CGTTTCTACCCGCGGTACCCAGGGCGTATGCACGTCGTCGGGCCAGAGGTTGATGAAGCACGGCTGACCTTCGTGCCTGCGCAGGAAGTCCAGCGTTTTGTCAACGAAATACTGGCTCCGGTCCCACCGTTTGATGCTGTCCTTCTCGGACCATATCCAGTTGGTAGCCGTGATGGCCGGGTCGGGCTCGGGGCTTTCGTAGGTGCTGGCATGCTCGTCGAAGCCATATTGGGCAAATCCGGGCGCATCGGTCACATCGCGGCCGCCGCCCATGTGCCATTTCCCGAAATGCCCTGTCGCATACCCCGAATTTTTGAAAAACCGGGCAATGGACGGCGCCTGGGTAGTCAGGTAGTCGATTTGCTCCGCGTCGCGGTTATGTTTTCGGGTGTCCAGGAAAGTAGTGAAATTCCACTTGCCCGGGTACATGCCGGTGAGGATGCTGGCCCGCGAAGGCGAACAAATGGGTGCGCCGCTGTAATATTGGGTGAGTTTCAAACCGCTCGCCGCGAGCTTGTCGATGTTCGGTGTGGGCACGATATCGCCACCGAAAGCACCGATGTCGCCATACCCCATGTCGTCGGTCAGGATCACGATCACGTTCGGCTGCGAGGCTTTTTTCCTTTGTGCGTCGCCAGGCAATGCATTCAGCATCAACCCGATACCCATCAAAAGCCCGCAAATGCCGGTTATTCCGGTAAGTTTCATCATAGCATTTCGTCATTTCAGTTGCCGCTAATATAGTAATTCGATAGAATTAGCAGTACTAAAATGAAACTTCCCAAACCCATCCAGCAGGACCGTCTGTCAGCAAGCGACGGGCTGCAAGCCCCACCAGGCTTTGACGCGACTGAAAAACAGCTGGAAATAATTGGGCTTACGGATCATTAGCCGCGAAGTAAATGCCCGCTGGGTTTTGGCAGCAATGGTCCTCCCCTGATCGGGACGCGGGGTATTGGAAGCGGCGAGAATGATCTCGACGGCACCGTTGGTAAGGCCGTGAATGTCATCTTGCAGGTCTGCAAGCAGGGATGGTACGGGCCTGCGCAGGTGGTTGCGATCGGCGATTTGGATGGTGGTTTTAACGGCAAAATCATAAATCTCCTGCGAAAGCATGTCGCAGAGCTCGCACAAGTCGGCCCGGCGCTCGGGGAGAATGATGTTGCGGGATTTCATTTCCTGGATTTTACGCTCGGTTTTAGTAACCAGTTCGGTCCTGATTTCATTCAAAGTCATTGTAATGGGGCTGTTAGAGGAGTTGTAAGAACGCATGAACGTTCCCAGAAAGATTATCAATATTTCGATAGATTCCAAGGTTCTAATTTTTTTCTAATCTTCAATTGCCGTCCATCGCGCCAATGTCACCTACTTTTAACTTCTCATCATGAAATTGCGGGAATGATTACAGGATACTTGCCCTACCGGGCTGATGACACTTTTGCACACCAACTGGAAATGGCGGGCTGCCAGCGCATCGTGGCAGAGCTTGAAATAAATGCAAAATCCGCCCTGGAAACGCTCGTTTCGGAGTTGCGGGACGGCGATATACTCGTTGTCAGCAAAGCCGGACACCTTGGTTCCCAGGCGGATTTCATTCAGATACTCATTCAGGCAGGATTGAAACATGCCCACCTCGTTTCGCTGGCAGAGGATATCGACACGCTCCGCGACTCGCTGATCCTCAACAGCCAGGCGATCCGCTGATGCGAACCGCCTCAGCCCGGCACTACCGCGACCATTTCATTTCCTTAAACACAATGGCCTTGTAGCCGTCGCGCTCGTACAGCACGCCGATCGTCTGCGCGCCGGTTTTCACGATATCGGAATAGGCCGTAAAATCCTTCTCGCCCGCCGAACTCTTGTCTACCGGGATTTCGCGCGCCCAGGTTTTTCCGTCATCGAAACTGATCCGCAGGGTGAGGTTATCGCGCTTTTTAGTGTCGGCCGCGTTGGTAAATGCCAGGATGTTATGGCCCTTGTCTTTGCCGATGGTAAGAATGCTGCCTTCGCAGACGGGGTCGGGCAGGTTATGGTCAAAATAGGTGGTATCCCAGCTCGCGCCGCCGTTTGCGCTCACTGCCACAATGCGGACCCGCACGTCGCCCTTCTGGTTGCGCGCGTTGAACATCAGCCGGCCGCCCGAGATCTCCGCGGCGGTGGACTCGTTACCGCCCTCGACGGGGATCGTTTCGGCGAGTTGGAATGTCTTGCCGTGGTCGTCGCTGTAATAGCCGTGCGCCCGGTAGTCGGTAAAGGCCGGTTTGGGATCGCCCTCGCTGTGGTTGGCGGGGATGTAAATACGTCCTTTGTGCGGCCCGGAGGCCAGCTGCATGGCATGACCCGGACTGTTGGCATAACTTCGCCAGTCCTCCTGGAAATTATACGCCGCATTGACCTCCGGCTGTTTTGGCCGGTGTACCTGCGTCGTGATATTCACCGCTTCGTTCCAGGTTTTGCCGCCGTCCGCCGACGTTTTGTACCACACTTCCCGCAGGCCCTTACCTTTCCGCACTTCGCCTTCGTGGTTGTTGCCGGTATTGTAAAACAGGAACAGCCTGCCCTTCGTATAGGACGGATCGGTGAGGTCCATTACCGGCGCGGGGTTACCGGCCTGCAAGGCATCATAGGTGGCCACCACCTGCAATGCCGACCACGTTTTACCCCGGTCTTTACTGCGTTTCATCACGATATCGATATCACCGAAATCGCCGCTGCCGCCTACCCTGCCTTCCGCAAACGCCAGCAGCTCGCCCGCGGGCGTAGCCACAATGGCCGGAATACGGAACGACTTGTAGCCATCCGTACCCGACACGAAGACGGGCGTTTGCGCCTGTGTCACGTGCGCGAGGATCAGTAAGAATGCGGTCCTAAACAGATATCTCATTTTTTTCATCATAAATCACTTTTAGGTATTGAAATTGAAAACGTCGATGCCGGCAACCGCGCCTCATTGCAGAGATTGGCCCGGCTGAAAGGCTGGTAAGCATACAGAACGGACGTCACTTTCAGGTTTGGCGGGACCGTAATGCTTATGGTTTTCCGATGGATCGCGGCGTCGGCGGCGAAGCGCCGGCCGTCGGTCGTCAAGAGTTCGAAGCCTTGCAATGGCTTGTCGTCCAGCGTGCGAAGCGCCCTCGCTGAACCGAAGTGCAACATGATCGATTGTCCATCCCGGTACGCCTTTCGAAGCACCGGCCCGCTGGCTGTTATTTTTTTTCCGTAAACATCATGCAATGCGAGCTTTGCCAGCCTGACGCCGATCTCCATTTTACGGGTCGGGTGGACATCCAGTGAATCGCCGAGGTCGTGGCTCACGGCCATGCCCGTGCCGGCAATGCGCAGGGCGAGCTGCCGCTGCGAATCGCGGAATTCGGGCCAGTGGGGACGGTCGATGGAGGATAGTTGTACAAAATAGAAGGGCAATGCCGCATTCCAATGCTTGCGCCAGCTGGTAACGAGTTTTTCAAACAATGCGGCATGCAGGGCCACGTCGTGCACATTGCTTTCGCCCTGGTACCATATCACCCCCTTGACAGGGAAAGCGGTGAACGGCGCGATGCCCGCTTTGAAATTATAGCCGGGCATGAAGGTATGGCGCTGTGTGGGCGAGGTGGCACGCAAGGTATTTTCGCCTCCACGCTGTTTCACCCATTCCATGACCTGCGGCGAATGCCGCCAGTCGTGCAGCATACCGGCAAAGCGGCCGTCCTGCGCCAATGTGGCGCTGTCGATCCACGATTCGGTAGGCGAACCGCCTAACGCAACCTGAATCAGCCCGATGGGAACGCCGGTTTCCGCGACGATCTGTTTACCAAAATAATATCCTACCGCCGAGAATGCCGCCACCGAAGCCGCATCGGCCGTTTTCCATTCGCCACGATAAACTTCCGAACGGTTCACTTTTTCGAGCATCGCCGGGTCCCAGGCCACATTGCCGCCGGGTGCGGTGCTGGCGTATTTCAGCAAGCGGATATTCGGACTGAAATGCCCTGCCGCCACTTCATCCTTACCGCCCACGGCGTTTTTCAATGCAAAATCCATATTCGACTGCCCGGAGCAGAGCCATACGTCGCCGATCAGCACATCGTTTACGAGCAGTTCATTGCCTCCGGAAGATACACGGACCTGCAATGGCCCGCCCGACCTTTTTGCGGAAAAAACCACTTTCCATTTTCCCCCGTCATCGGCCGCGGCCGACTGCGTTTTGCCCGAAAAAGAAACAGCAACTTTTTCTCCCGCCGGCGCCGTTCCGTGAATGACAATGGGCTGGTCCCGCTGCAAAACCATATGGTCTGAAAACGCGGGCGCGAGTTTCAGTGCAGCCTGTGCACGAAGTTCAACGGAATGCCCGAATGCCATTTGGCATACCACCAACAAGTATAGCAACCCTTTTTTCATCGTCCGTAAATGGTGAGGCCCGTCAGATCGCGATGGGCGGGCATGAGCAAACTCATGATATAGCCAAAAAACACACAGCTCGCCAGCCCCGTGAAGGCGTACATGAGCAAATGGATGCCGGTATACTGCTGGATCATCACCTGCGTGACGCAGCTAATGGCCATACCGGCCACCACGCCGTTCCCACTCGCCCTGCGCGTGAAAATGCCCAGCACGAACGCCCCGCCAATGCAGCCTGTGAAAAGCCCGAGAATGGTATTGAACTTGTCCCAGAGCGATGATACGCCCTTATGCGCCATGTACAAGGCAATGCAGGTGACGAATACCCCTAGCAGCAACGTGGTAGCACGGGCGAAAAACAGTGTTTGCGCAGGGGTGACCCCGGGTTTGAATTTCTGGTAAAAATCGGTGGTGAGCAGGGTGGCCGTGGAGTTCATACTCGCCTCCGTGCTGCTCATAGCCGCGGCGAAAATGCCGGCAATGAGCAAGCCCGACAACCCCGCCGGCAGCTCACTCACAATGTACCACGGAAAAGTATTGTCGACATTGTCCAAAGCCATGTTCACCTGCGCCGGCTGTTCGCGGAAAAAGAGGAACAGCAGCGTACCGATCGAGAAGAATACCAGCGTGGACGGCAATGTGAGCCATGCGCCCAGTTTGAGACTTTTCACCGATTCGGCTTCGGTTTTGGTCGTGAGGTAGCGCTGCACGGTCGTCTGGTCGGTGCCGTAGGTGAGCAGGCTGATCGCCAGTCCGCCGATGAGCACGACCCAGAACGTCGGTTCAGTGAAATCGAACCGGAAGTCGAATACTTTCAGCTTTTCGGCATTTTCGACGGCTTGCATGCCTGCTTTCCAGTCATTAATCTGAAACGGCAGGTAAAAAAGGCAGAACAGCGCCCCGGCGGCCAGGATGAGCACCTGCACTACTTCCACCCAGATCACCGCCTCGATACCGCCTTTGACCGTAAAGAAAATGCTGATGGCGCCGATGATGATAATGCAAAGGCTCACATCGATACCCGTCACGAGCGTCAATGCGATGCTCGGCAGCAGTACGACGATGCTCATCCGGCCAAGTTGCAGCAGCACATACAGCGCAGAGGCCATCATACGGCAGGCGTCGTTGAAGCGCTTGCCGAGGTATTCGTAGGCTGAGGTAACATGCAGTTTCCGGTAAAAAGGAATGAAATAACGCGCCACCAGCGGCATCACCATGATGATCGTCATGAGGAGGAAAAAGTACGTCCAATCGGTGGCGTAGGTTTTCGCGGGAATGCCCATAAAGGTGATCGCGCTCAGTTTGGCCCCGAAAATGCTGATCCCCGCCGCCCACTGCGGAATGCGCTCGCCGCCCTTGAAATAATCGTTGGTATTGCTGGTATGCCCGGTAAAAAAGAACCGCCCGGCCGTCATTAGCAGGAAACAGATGAGCAATACAGCGGTATCGATCCACGAAAACGATGCCTGGTTACGGACCACGCCTCGGGTAACGGCGGGGGTGCGCACACCCGGACGGATTTCACCGCTGGGGATGAAGATATCCTCGCCGGCTTTGACGGCGGTGGTTGTGACCTGGCCGGCGCCCGGCAGCCCGCCTATGCGCGCCCATACGTCGGTAATGGTGTTATACAAATACACATCCTTGCTGAAACCCTTGTGGGCCGTCAGCAATGCGACTTTTTCTGCTTGCAACCGGGCTTTCGCGTCGGGATCGGCCTCCTCGGCGATGCGCGCATTCAGCGTTTCGATCTGGTGGAAAACATGACCTTTATCGCCGCCGATGAGCAGGATGTAGGAGGCGCCGCTCGGGACGCCCGTACCCGCCGAAAGCGCAGTGGTATGGGTACCGTCGCCGATCGGGGCTTTGGTTTTCCATTGGCGTTCGGCGGGATCGTAGCAGTAGTTGCTGCCGTGGAGGTTGCTGATGCCCGTCGCCTGTGCGCTGCGCCCGCCCATCACGTACACGTGCGGACTTTTACCATTGCCTTGCGCCACTACCACGGCGTGCGAGAGCGCCTCGGGTAATGCGGGCAGCGTTTGCCATTGCGCGGGATTCCGGGATAAATCCAATGCAAAAAAGCCGGACGAAGGCTTGCCGCCGCTCTCACCGCCGGCCACGTATACGACGTTGCCGATCGCAGCAGCGCCTGCATTGGCCAACGGTACGGGCAGCTCGGGCAGCGGCTTGAAACGCACCTGCCGCTTAGCCTCGTCCCATTGCATTAAAAACACATTTTTAGAAGCGCCGAATGCGTTTTCGCCGCCCACGCACACAACGCCCTGCGGGAGCGACACGCTGGCGCCATAAGCCGCCATTTTGTTCAGAAAACGGCCGGCCGAGGGTATTACCCATTGGATCGAACCGCCGGATTTTTGCAGGACATATACCTCATCGTGATACGCCTTTTTGCCTCCCTCCCACGGCATACCGCCGGGAAAATTGGCGCCGCCGGCGATGAGCAGTACGCCATTGTGCCAGCCAGCAAATGCACCGGCCACGCCGGGATGCGCCTGCCCCGGCGCGGGCGGAGGCAGCTGCGCGGCGACCGACCAGCGGATATCGTTGGCCCGGTTTTCACGGGCAAAAGCGGTTCCAGGCCACATATGATGCAAGCAGATAATGAAACAGAAAAGAATGATTTTGCAATGCATCAAACAGTAATTTTTACCGGCGCCAGGCACGATTTGAACGATTCGAAATCCAATGCCGCTACATCTGCACGGAAGGCCTCGAACTGCGCCGCTTCCATATTCCGCACGGGCAGCCGGAACGTGCCGCAATCCACGCCAACGAGCTTCATATATCCCTTACCGACCGAAATCCCGCCGTATTTACCCAGCAACCGGATCATATCGATCGATTTTTGCTGCCATGCCGCGGCCCCTTCCATATCCCCGGCCGCAAATGCGTCCATCAGCCGGTGGTAAAGCGGCGCTGCATAATTGAAAGTGCTGCCCACGGCGCCCTGCGCCCCGATCGCGAGTGCGGAAAGCATATTCTCGTCGCGCCCCCAGAGCATATCGTATCGACCATTCTCGAAATTGAGGCAGGATTGGAAATCCATGAAATCCTCGTGGGTGTATTTGATCCCCGCGAAGTTCGGCACCCTTCCGTGAACCGCTTTGAGCAAATCGTACATGGCAAAGCCGACGCCCGTGAGGACGGGAATATGGTAATAGTAAAAAGGCATGTCGGGCACGCTGGCCGCGATGGCGATGATGCATTCGGCCAGCATATCCACATTCGCGGGTTTGAAATATGACGGGCTCGTGAACGACACGGCGTCCAGGCCGATCGCCTGCGCATGTTGGGCGAGGTCGATGCAATCGGCGATGCAGGTCCCGCCCAGCAATGGCATGATCGTGAAATCGTTATCCGCTCCGGCGCATTGTGCCCAGGCCTGCGCTACCTGCTTTTTTTCCTGCAAGGTGAGCGACACGCCCTCGCCGGTAGAGCCGCAAATGAATGCACCGTTGATGCCGTTTTGTTTCAGAAAGCCGTAGTAGCCAGGGATCTGGTCGGTATTCAGGCTGCCGTCCGCGTGCATGGGAGTGAATGGAGCGGCAATGAGGCCTGTCAAATGTAAATTCATGAATGTGTTGTTTTTAAAAAAATGGATATAGCTAGTTAGGCCTTGCGGTGCTGTAACCCGGTGTTTGCGTCACGAGCGGATCGTTGGTCCAGATGGCCGCTTCGATGGGCCACAGGATGCGGTACCCCTGGGTAGTCTTGTCGAGCACGCCGTAGGGATGGTTTACACTCTTAAAGACAAGCGGTTCGGTACCATACTTCATCCGGCGCAGATCGTACCAGCGGCGGCCTTCGTGAACAAACTCTTTCGTCCGCTCCTCGAAAATGGCCAGTTCGTTGGCGTCCTTGCCCTTATTGACGAACGGTTTCGGATCTTTGCCCGCAAATGCACGGTCGCGCACGGCCTGGATGTAGGTGGCAGGATCACCGCCTTCGGCATTGGTGATTTCGGCTAGCATCAGCAGGCGGTCGGCCTCGCGGTACACGGGCCAGTCGTCGGAGAAATAGCGCTTGTTCGCGTCGATTGTCCCGAGGAATTTGACCAAAGCCGTGTTTTTAATGGTGGCCACGTAGGGCTTCACGTCGGTGTTGACTTTGTAGTAGTCATAAAAAGTGGCATTCCGGCGCGTATCTGCAAGGTCGTAGGATTGGAATAACTCAAAGGTGTATCCGTAACGCTGGATCACCTGCTGCGAGTTGGTGGCGGCGAGCAGCAGCGGGTCCACGAGGAAATTGCCGATGCCCGCGCTTGCCGTCGAGTCCTTGTAATGCAAGCCATTCAAATTGAACGTGGAATAGGTGTAGGCAGCCACGCCCGTCATCTCGGCCTCGCCCACGCGGTAGCGCACCGCGAAAATCACCTCGTTGTTGTTCTTTTGATTGTAAGCAAAAACAGTAGAGAATACCGGCAGCAGGCTCGTGCCTGTTACTGCATTCAAAGCCGTTTTCGCCTCGGCGAGGTCGGCTGTATTGCCGTATACCTTCGCCGACCAGAGGAACACCTCCCCTTTCAGCATCCTGGAAGCATTCGGCGACCATAGGCTCTTGTCCGTCGCCGACGCCTGCGCCCCGAACAGCGAAAGCGACCTGCTCACATCCGCTTTAACGGCCGCGAGTACCTCCTGCTCACCCGAACGGGCCTTTCGGAGCAGCACAGCGTCGGTCGTTCCATTCAGCACATCGGCTTCCAGCACGAGGGGCACGCCGCCGTAAGTCCGCAGCAAGTGAAAATAGTAATAGGCCCGCAGCGCGTAAGCCTGGCCGAGCAGATAATTTTTACGCGTTTCGGCGAGGAAACCGATCGCTTCCACCTTCTGGATAAACAGATTGATCTGCAAAATGGGCCCGTAAAAACCGGCCCAACTGCTTACTCCGGACGAGGTTTCTTCCAAGCGCTGCTCGATCAGCGGCAGCTCGTTCAGCGACGTCGCCTGGCGGTCGACATTGCTGTAAATGCCGCCACGCATTTCGCCCAGGCGCAGGAACTGGAACTGGTTGTCACGGAACTGCTTGTGCAGGCCCACCATGAAATTGCTCACCTGGGCTTCGTTCTGCCAGTAGTTGTTGTTGCCGAAATAGTCTTCCGGGGCCAGGTCGAGCGTGTCCTTGCAGGAAGGCACGAGCAGGAGCAAAACGGCCCAGCAGAGGTAAAAACGAATCTTTTTCATCATTTCAGAAAGTAACATTGACACCGAGGATTAAGGATGTAGGAATCGTGTAGGCGCTGTTCTGGCTGCCGGTGCGTTCGGGCAGGCTCAGCATTCTGTTGGTCAGGTAGCCCAGGTTCTGGCCCGTAGCGGTCACCGTCAGCCCGGCAATTTTCGCCTTTTGCAGGAGAGCGGATGGCAACGAATAGCTTAGCGACACTTCGCGGAATGCGAGGTACGACGAATTGACCCAGAACATACTGCTCGGCCGGTCGTAGTTTTTGGCATTGAGCTGGTCGGCCCAGGTGTAGCGCGGGTATTTGGCGTTCGGGTTATCGGGTGTCCAGGTGTCCTTCACGAGGTCGGTTGCGTTAAATTCGCCCTGGAAGCTGCCCAGCGACCACATTTGCTGAAAATCCATTTGCTTATGTCCCAACGCGAAATCCATCCGTGCGAAGAGCGATAGGTTTTTCCAGCGGATGGTCGCATTCACGCCGCCCGTCCAGCGTGGAAGCGTGCGGCCGAGGGAAACCATGTCGCGGGTGTCGATGGTATCGTTGTTATCGAGGTCCTTCCACATCATATCGCCCAGCTGGGTGGCGATGTAGGTCGTGCGGCTGAGATTTTTGGATGAAATCAGCGCCTCACTGGCCACCCGCTTGCCTGCCGAAGCGCCATATTGCACTTCTCCGGCCGCAATGTCGACCTTATTGTATTTCGCCAGGTCTTCGCCCGTGCGGATAATGCCCTCGCTCACGTAGCCGAACACCTCGCCGTACTCCTGCCCTTCCTGCAAGCCGCCCGCCCAGATTACTTTGCCGGTTTTCGGGTCGTACACGCGCTGGCCGCCCTGGCGGTTGTTTTCGTTGCCGTTGTAGGGCAATTTGAGCACGAGGTTCTTGTTCCAAGCCGCATTAGCGCCGATCTGCACGGCGAAATCATTCTTTTGCACCAGTTTGAAAACTCCTTCCAGCTCCACGCCGCGGTTACGCATGCTGCCGTTGTTGGTGCGGATGCTGGCAATGCCGGAGGATGTTGGGAGGATCACGCTGGCGATTTTATCGGTGGTAACGCGGTTGTATACGGCCACATTGGTGGTAATGCGGTTATTGAAAAAGCCCGTTTCCACGCCGCCTTCCACGGTATTGCTTTTCTCCCATTTCAAATTCGGATTGGCGACGCCCGTTTGGAGGAAGCCAATGGCGCCATTGTACGCCGTTTGCGAGCTGTACGAGCCCTGCAATTCGTAAATGCCGATGCCATTGTTGGTACCGATGCCGATATTGCCGTTTTTGCCATAGCTCGCCCGCACTTTCAGGAACGACAGCCAATGCTGCGTATCGGCCATAAAATCCTCCTTATGCACGAGCCATCCCGCCGAAAATGCCGGAAAAGTACCAAACTGGTTGTCGCCGATCAGGCGCGAGTAGCCGTCGCGGCGTACGGTGAACGAGGCGAGGTATTTGCCGTCGTAATCGTAATTCACCCGGCCGAATGCGGAGATAATACGCTCTTTGGTGTGATAGGAGTCGATAGAGCGGGTGTTGGCATCATTGATGGTGAGCCCCAGGTCCTGGAAATCGTCGGTAGGTGCCAGCTTGCCGGCTGCGCTGAAACCGTTGGCCGCTTCCTGGTAATATTCAAAACCGGCCATAGCGTCGATGAAGCTTTTACCGAGAAATGCTTTTTTGTAGTTCAATACGGCATTATAGGTCTGGCGAATCGTACGGTCAAAACCTGCCGAGGATGCGCGGTCGCGGTTCCATCCAGTGTTTGGGTTGGTGGTACTCATGATCCCGATGCGGAAATCGCGGTTAAACGATTCCGCCACGGCCTCATCGTACATTAATATGCCGCCTACTTTCAACGACAGGTCGTCGGTAATGTCCGCGCGGAACGATTGCCCGAACGTAAACTTGTCGGACTGATTCTTTCTTTGGTATTTATCGAAATTGAGGATCGGGTTACCGTCGCTGGCGTCGCGGCCGAGGATCAGCTCGCCATTCGCACCGGTGCCGCGCATGGTGGGCGGCGCGGACAGCATCCGGCCCCAGTAGTTTGCCTCGCCGTTCTGCAGCGACTGGTCGCGCCAGTTGGCCCGGGCGAAATTCAGGCTGCTTTCGGATTTCAGCCAGCTTTTGATCTTGTAATCCCCGTTCAGCGTGAATGTAAGCCTGCGGTAGAACGTCCCGAGCGACAGGCCGTCTTCATTATAGTACCCGAGATTGGCATAATAGCCTCCTTTTGCATTGCCGCCATTCATCCCGATGTTGTATTCCTGCGAGACGGCGGGCGATTTGAATGCATAATCGCCATAGTTGAAATCTTTGTAAATCAGGTCCGCATAGGTCCCATTCACGGGGTCGTAGCCGCCCGCCGCGTTGGTTTTGACAGGATCTTTCATCGTTTTCCAGCCGTCGTTCGCATTGAGCAGCTCGCGGTTGGCGTCGGTGAGGCGCATGGTGCTCCAAATGGCGCGGGAATCGTAATTGCCGTCGAGGACCACACCGTTGGCATCCTTATAGAGGTTACCCGTCCCGCGCGGGCCCACGCCCGAGAGCATGGCCGAGGTGCCGGTGCCGTTTTTAATCGCCTCCACTACGCCCAGGCGCGTCCATTTAATGTAATCCTCTGCATGGAGGTAATTGTAGGGAATGTTGAGGAAGTTGAAACCCGTCTTCGCTTTGAAAGTGATCGACGAGGTGCCGTCCTTGCCTCTTTTGGAGGTGATGAGCACGACGCCATTGCTCGCCCGTGCACCATAAATGGCTGTGGCAGAAGCATCTTTCAGCACTTCCATACTTTCGATATCGTCGGGGTTAATGTCGCTGAGGGATCCGCGCACCTGGCCGTCCACGACGATGAGCGGGCTGCCGCTGCCGTCGAAATTGGTACCGCCGCGAAGGATAATCGCCGGTACCGAGCCGGGGCGTCCCGTGGCCGTGGTCACCCGCACACCCGCGATCGTCCCTGCCAGCGCCTGTGCCGGGTTGGCGCGCATACCGGTTTCGAGCACTTTGGAGTCGAGTTTGGCAATGGACGAAGTAATTTTGGTCCGGCTGGCTGAACCATAGCCGGTTACCACGACCTCGTTCAATGCGGAAACGTCGGGTTTCAGGGAGATGTCGAGCGTTTGCGACACGCCCACCGGAATTTCCTGCATCACATAGCCCACCATCCGGAACTGTACCACGTCGCCCCCGCCGGCCTGGATCGAATAGGTACCGTCGATGCCCGTTTCAGTCGCTACATTTTTTCCTTTCAGCAACACGGTCACGTTCGGGAGCGGCTGCTTGTCGTCGTCGGAAAGCACTCTCCCGGTAAGTACGCGCACCGTTTGCGCCTGCACGAGCGTCGCCAGCACGAGGCAGGCAATGCTCAGCAGCACTTTCAAATGGGTAGTTGTCAATTTCATGAAAAGGTTAAGATTAGGGATATTTGTATTATGTATGACATAATAAAGGTAGAGGTTTTAGAAAGTTGATTCCAAGCATCTTGCAGAAAAAATTTTTGGACATCACGGTTACTTAATTTGCAAATGGCTTGTGATTTGACCGAAAACAGCCAATTTTGTCATACATAATGCGTCATTAAAGCTGTATGGAGGACATTTTTCAAAATATCAGAATAGATACCAGCTCGCTGGTCGACAAGGTGGAGAGCAACCTGATAGAGCTCTTTGTGGAGAAGAATTTCAAGGTAGGCGATGCCATTCCGAAGGAGCTGGAACTGGCGCAGATGCTGGGCGTGAGCCGGACCGTCGTGCGGGAGGCGATGCTCAGGCTGCGGCTGATGGGGTTGATCGAGTCGAAAAAACACCGCGGGGCGGTCATTACCAGTCCTGACCTCGTTTCGATCCTCGAAAAAAGCATGAACCCGAAGATACTCGACGAGAATACGCTGAAAGAAATTTTTGAAATGCGGCTTTCACTGGAAATCGGGATGGCGGATTTCATCATGGCGCGGGTTACGCCGGAGGACATTGCGGCATTGAAAGAACTCGTCGCGAGCGAGCCGGGAGCGTCGGGGCAGGTCATTTTTCAGATCGAACACGAGATTGCTTTTCACGGCAAGCTGTACGAGATTACCCGCAACGAAACAATGAAAAAATTCCAGCGTATGTTGTTACCCGTTTTCGACTACGTGCACAAAAGCGGTCTCCTGCGCAAGCATACGGCCACCAAGGACTTCGTTTCGCATCAGGGACTGGTGGAGATCATCGAGCACGGCACGCCGGAACAGCTCCGCAACGGCATGCGCAATCACCTGGAAAATCACTTTGCCAGATTGTTTGAATAAAAAGTAGCATTAAACGGTGATAATGTTTCGTATATTTAAGTCGGCCTATCTCATTGAGCATGAATGAGTCGGCGAGCCTTCCATCACCCTAAGCTATATTTTCATGAAAGCATTTTTTACCCGCAGAGCAGGAGTAGCGATTTGCCTTCTTTTGATGACCGGCCTCCCCTGGTCATGCGTCGACCACGTCCAGCCAACCGTCACGGTTACTTGTTCCTGCCAGATCATTGACAACAGCGGCCCTACCAGCCAGTATCAAACCAAAACCATGGAATGCCCGACCAAGGACTTCACCTGTACCTGCGGCGGCATCGCACAGCGTGGCGGGATCGTTGATTTTCATTGTAATTAAAAATGCCGTCAGCGGCCGAAACGGCTGACGGGCAAATTCAAAGATTATTCGGAGAATTTCCGCTGGCTCACCTTATCCTCCGTTGGAAAATCGGCAGGAATAGGTATATCCACTTTACCGGTGGCTACCCATTGGCTTCCGCGTTGCAGGCTCGTAATGAACCCGACGCATTCAACAGAATAATCGGCGTGGCCTAATGCCATGTGGAAAATGCGGCCTTTGCCGTAGCGCAGGGCGATCAGCATTGGCTCGTTGCGGTCGGTGCCGTTGTTGCTTTTGGGCGAGAATGCGGTGGCGAGGATTTGCATGTTTTCGGCCGGGCCGCGGAGGCGGTCGTACAGTTCGTCGCGGCTGTGGAGCCAGGTAGCGGGCATGCCCCTGGTGATCGGGTGATTGGGTTCGCGGATGGTGATTTTGAACTCCATTTGCGCACCGTGTGAACCGGCCTTACCGGGCTGCGTATCGCGGATTTCCTTGCCGTTTTGGTCATAATATACGTACGGGCCGTCTTTTTCCGTACGATCGCCCCAACCGCCGAGGCCGATCATCTGGTTATACGCCGGCCATTCCGGGAAAGAGTTGTTCGCCGCGTGAATGACCACCAGACCGCCGCCGTTTTTCATAAATTTCTCAAAATCTTTTTGCGCAGCCGCCGACCACGGCGCCGCATTCCACCCGAAATTGCAGATCACGAGATCATAATTGGCGAATTTGGGGTGAAATGCCGAGTCCATTCTCGGCTTCGGCAATGCTTCCGTGGGCGCGCCGCCTTTAACGGGGTATGCCTGCACGAGCTTGTCGCCCTGCCAGGTGTAGCGCGTCCGCTGTACGTCGACGGTAAATTTTTTGGTGTCTTCCAGGTAATACTTCATCATGGCCGTGATCTTGGGCCATTGTTCGTGGTTGTTCTGGCCGTCGACGATGAGCACGCGCAGGGGCGGACGTTGTGCGTACGAGGCGGGCGCACAGGCCAGCAAAGCGAGCAGGAAGAGCGAAATTCGAATGGTTTGGGTCATATTTTGACGATTTACGGGATATTACAGTTTAAAACCGGAAAGCATTGTACAGGGCCGCCAAGGTAAAATAATGTGTACTCTAAATCAAGCCGCCGTAGTCATGTTGCCCGGCTGCTAACGGCCCATTACCGGCAATCCGCTGGGCACGCTTTCCGGGATGGCTTTGTCGAAAGAATCGTCGTTGAGCGTGTTCAGAAACTCGACGATTCTTGAAATGTCTTTGAAATTCACGTCCATATGTGTCGCGAGCGGGTCCATTTGTCTGGCGTGGACCTGCGGATTGGGCAATTTGCCGCCGGCGATATCTTCATAAAACATCAATACCTGGTCCAGCGTCGTGAATTTGCCGCTGTGCATGTACGGGGCCGTGTAACGAAGGTTCCGTAGCGAGGGCGTCCTGAATGCATAGTTCCGGTCCGCGCCCGTGTCGCTTTCCCGCCGGTTTTCCGTGTCGGGCACGCCGAGGGTATGCAGTTTGAAATCCGAAAACATGGGCCCGGAGTGGCATTTGGCGCAGCCGGTCACGAGAAATGCATTCATACCCTCCTTCTCGCCCGTCGAAAGGGCATTGCTGTCGCCGCGCATGTACTGGTCGAAGCGGGTGTTGGTAGCCACGAGCGTGCGCTCGTACGCGGCGAGCGCGTACGAGAGGTTACGCTGGCTGACGGGCGACGCGTCGCCGGGGAATGCTTTGGAAAACAGCTGGCGGTAGGCCGGGATTTTTGTCAGCCTGTCGACGACCTCGCCGAGGATATTGTTTTCGTGGAAACCATTGCCCCGCATTTCTTCCAGGGTGCGGATCGGCTCCAATGCCTGCTGTTCGAGGCCTTTGGCGCGCATATCCCAAAACATCGGCGCCGCTGTCGGGTCGTATGGTTCGTCGTTCCGCAAGCCGTTAAAAGCGGTGTTGAGTACGCTCTGGGAATTGCGTTTGACAAATGGCATATCGTTTGGATCGGTAAACCGGCGCCCCTGGCCCCGCCCGATGCCGTTCACGCCGATAGAGGTTTCGAGAAACTCCGCATAATTGAATTCCGGCTGATGGCAGGTGGCGCACGCCACATCCTTGTTACCCGAAAGCACGGGGTCGAAAAATAGCAACCGGCCTAATTCCACTTTCTGCGGGATAGACGGATTATCCGCCGGATGCGCTACCGTGACCGGCAAGGCACCGAGGTCGGCGATGGTCTCCATGCGCGCCGCCTCCTTTTTAGCGGAACCTTCCTGCCCGCCGCCGCACGAAATGGCCGTGACGGCCACGATAAGCCATGCATTTATTTTTACCAATACTTCAATAACCCGACGCAACATGACGATCCCGATAATTCAATAACCCAAATCTTTTGTATAAGACGAGTGAAAGCCGGAATTAACCATTCGCTAGTCCGCGCACAGGTTTTTGCCCGCGTCGAGCAGGGCGGTGCGTATGCCTGGAAGCCGATGTCTGCGACTGCGGGCATTGTTGCCGACAATGATACCCGCTTACCCGCCGGCAGGGACGGCATTGGTCCGAGGCTTCGTTGGCCCGGTAGCTGCATTTGAAAATAGCAACAAATCCCATTACCTTTGCCTTTGATTTATATAATACTTCAAAGGATATGCATACTGAAACGCTTCAACAGTTCTATGTACGTACCGGCCAGCCGATGCCCGCGGAACTGGCTTCGCAAACGAACGTGAGCCATTTCAACGTCAAACAGCGTACGTGCCTGAACCGGCTGACGCCTTATAACCGCCGCGACTACTATAAAATCTGCCTGATCATCGGCAACGGCATGCATATCGCGGAGGACAAGGAAACGCCGGTTGAAAATGCGGCGATTATCTTCTCCAATCCCAGGGTCCCATCGGCCTACCGGGGCATTTCGGAGTCGCAATCGGGTTATTACTGCCTTTTTAACGACACGTTTCTGCTAAACAGCATCCGGCAGGAGATCCGCTACCGGAGCGCGCTGTTCAACCCGTCCATCCAGGCGGTGATCAGCCTGGACGCGGCGAATATTGAGCGTTTCAAATACCTTTTCGGAGAGATGGAAGGCTTATTATCAAGTACATATACATACAAATCCGACATGATCCGCACGCTGCTGCAAATGATCATCCTCGAAGGCATTCGCATACAAGGGCCTGTGAACCAGGAACATTCCGGCGACCGGCTGATCTCCCGCTTCCTCGAACTGCTCAACCAGCAATTCCCCGTCGACTCGCCGGAGAACCCGCTAAGGCTCTTCACCCCTGCCGCTTACGCCAGCCAGTTGAATGTCCATGTCAACCACCTGAACAATGTTTTGAAACGATCGACCGGCAAAACCACCCGCGAGATCATCCACGAACGCATTGTGGAAGAGGCGAAAACACTTCTGCTCAACACCGACTGGGACGCCGCGCAAATCGCCTACACCCTCGGCTTCGAATACCCTTCGCACTTCAACAAGTATTTCAAACAAAACACCCAAACCACCCCCCTGCTGTTCCGGGAGCAGCTCCGGCAGGCCATTTGATTTGTATAAGCATTGCTTTGATTCATATTACCCTTGGCCGTGCTTGCCGGGCTACATTTGCAGCACCAAAAATGCAAGCACATGAAAACCATCAAAGAATCCAATAAACCGGTCAGCACGGTGCTGGCTCTGAGCCTGATCCCCATTACGGGCTTCGCGCTCGACGTGTTCATCCCCTCGCTCCCGGCCATGAGCGCGCAGCTGCACGCAACGCCCGCGCAGGTACAGCTGTGTATCTCGATTTTCCTCGCCACGTACGGGATCAGCCAGCTGCTCGTCGGCGGCCTGCTCGACAGTTATGGCCGCTTCTGGCCCAACATCGCCGCTTTGGCGGGTTTCAGCCTCGCCAGTTTCGCGATCGCCAACACGGACAATCTCTCGCTCATATACGTGATGCGGGCCGTACAGGGCATCATGTCGGCCGTTATCGTGATCAGCAAACGGGCTTATTTCTTCGACCTTTTTGCAGGTGACAAGCTGAAACATTATACCAGCCTGTTTTCGGTCATCTGGTCGGCGGCACCGATTATCGCGCCGTTCCTGGGCGGGTACCTGCAAACGAACTTCGGCTGGCAGTCCAATTTTTACTTCCTGGGCTGGTTCGGCGTCGCATTCCTCGTCCTCGAACTTGTTTTCAGCGGCGAAACGATCGTCAAAAAAGTCCCGTTCCGGCTCCGCACGATCAGCGAGGCTTACCGGTCGATGATCAGCACGCGCGATTTTACCTCGGGACTGCTCATCCTGGGTCTTTCTTACGCGGTCCTGATGATTTACAACATGTCGAGCCCGTTCCTGATCGAGAAGGTAATGCATTACCCGGCGACGGTTACCGGCAATGCGTCGATGGTCTCCGGCCTGGCGATGCTGAGCGGGAGCTTACTATCCAAATCGTTGATTTCCAAGCCATTTTATAAGAAGATATTTACCGCCGCCGTCGCGCAGCTGGTGGTATCCGGTCTTTTGATCCTGCTCACTTTGCAGGTACATAACCTCTACACGCTCATGGCTTACGTGGTCCTGCTGCATGCGGCTTCGGGCTTTATTTTCAATGGAATGCTGGCCTATTGCCTCACGCGCTTCACCCAGTTCGGCGGGCTGGCGAGCGGCCTCACGGGCGGCGGCTATATCCTCTCAACCTCGGCATTCAGCTACCTGGTCGTGAAAACGATCCATATCGAAACCCAGGCCTGGCTGGGCGCTGGCTATGCGGTGCTCGTCGTTGCCGTACTGGCCCTCATTATCCGTACCAAATGGCTCGAACGCCCCGCACCGAGCCGCGACCTGGAAGAGGAAAAAGTGGCCTTGCTCATGGAATAGTACCGTGGCAAGCCACCCGGCCTCGCACCAGGACAGCGTCTCATGGTCCGGCACCCACGCTCGCCGACCTCTGCGGCCTGCCCCGTCGGGCCGCAATAACTAGCGCCATTTTCATCTATTCGGGGATTGTCAAAAAATTAAAAATAAATTAGAAAAAAATAAGAAACCGCTATACCGTATTTCTTATACTTTTTCGATCTTTATATCGTCACAGTTAATAATAGACTCAATCCCTAACGAACGTAAAACATGTCCTCTTTCAACAATTTACCACTTAGCCGGTTATCCCTTTTCCGGCCCCCAAAATCCCCAACGTATAGCACTATAAGTAACTGGCGGTTTCTGAAATAATCTTCCTTTCCTGGCTTCGATTCCTTTTCCTTCCGCGGGATTAGCAGTTAGCGTTGTGACCGAACGGGATACTAACCGGTTACAACCATAGGCAGCTTCGGTGTGTCAATGCATTGCTATTTCCTTTTGGAAGCAGAAATCAGGTAGTCGGGTTCAGGCGCATGTTGAATACCAGGCACCAAGTGTTTCAGGAAAATAACCCGGATTATTGATGGATTCCGCTTCGGCAACATCTCTCATTATTGCTACCTATAACTGGGCGGAAGCGCTGCATTGCAGCCTTTTAAGTGTTATAAAGCAAAAAACTTTACCTGTGGAAGTGATCATCGCGGACGACGGCTCGGACGAGCGCACGCATGATGTGATCACCCGTATGCGGGCGCAATTGCCCGTGCCCATCGTGCACGTGTGGCACGAAGACATCGGCTTTCGCAAAAGCCAGATACTGAACAAGGCCATCGGCCAAAGCAAGGGAACGTATATAGTTCAGGTGGACGGCGATGTGCTGCTGCACGAGTCGTTCATCGCAGACCATATCGCCGTGGCCGAACGCGGGGCTTTCGTGCGGGGTACGCGTGCGCGGCTGACGCCGGACAAGACGACGGATTTACTTCAAAAGGCCGGCACCGACGTGCATTTTTATTCACGGGGCGTTTACAACCGCCTCAATGCGCTGCGCCTGCCGGTACTGCGCTCGCTGGGCCAGCGAAAGGAGATGAAAAGCCGCAGTGTGCGGGGCAGCAACCTGGCCTATTGGAAAGAAGATTTCCTCCGGGTAAACGGCTATAACAACGACCTCAGCGGCTGGGGCCATGAGGACGAGGAACTGGCCGCCCGGTTTATCAATAACAACATCATCAAAAAAATCGTGAAGCTGAGCGCGGTGCAATACCATCTGCATCATGAAGAATTACCGCGGGCGAATGAACCTCGCCACCGCGAAATCATTGACAATACCCTGCTAACAAAAGTTAAAAGATGCTCTAATGGATATGAAAACCTTCTCTAAAAGCTCGCTGATCATTTCCACTTACAATTGGCCGGAAGCACTGCGGCTTTGCCTGCTCAGTGTCAGGCAGCAGTCGGTACTGCCCGACGAGATCATTATCGCCGATGATGGCTCCACCCGCCACACGGCCGACGTGATCGACGACCTCCGGCCGTTGTTTCCCATCAGGCTCATCCACGTGTGGCAGGAAGACGACGGCTTTCAACTCTCGAAAATCCGCAACAAAGCCATTGCCACGAGCTCGGGCGACTACATTATCCAGATCGACGGCGACCTGGTATTGCACCGGCATTTCGTACGCGACCACCTCTCCATGCGCCGGAGAGGCACATTCGTGGCCGGGAGCAGGGTGTTGATGAACCGGGAGCTTTCGGACAAGTTGCTCTACCTGCAAAAATCGCGCATTAACCCATTCCAATCCGGGCTGGGCAATTTCTGCAACCGGTTCAGCATCCCGTGGCTTAGCCGGTACATGGCCGACCGCTACAAACCGAACGACATTTATGCATTGCGCGGCTGTAACATGGCTTTCTGGCGCGACGACCTCGTGCGCGTGAACGGCTATAACGAGGTATTTCATGCCTGGGGCCGCGAGGACAACGAGATCGCCGTGCGATTACTCAACTCGGGCGTCAGGAAACGGGCGATCAAGTTCGGAGGGGCAGTTTTCCATATTTTCCATCGAGAGGTAGACCGCGGCGGGTGCCGTGAAAACGACCTGTACCTGTCCGACGCACTGCTGCACAAGACGGTATACTGCCACCTCGGCATCCGGCAATACCTCGACATCATCGAGCCGGCGCCGCTGGCAGAGAAGGAATTTGCGCTTTGATTGCATGAACCCACTGATTTCCGTCATCCTGGTGACTTACAATGCAGAAAAGTTTTTGCAAAGGTGTCTCGACAGTATTTTTAACCAGCATTACCCGCACATCGAGGTGATCATCATGGACGGCGGCAGCACCGACGGCACCACGGCCATCTTACAACACAACAATACCCGGCTCGCTTTCTGGAAAAGCGAAAAGGACGGCGGCATTTACGAAGCTATGAACAAGGCCCTGGACCACACCCGGGGCCAATGGGTCTACTTCATCGGCGCCGACGACGTCCTGACGCCGGCATTTTCCGCACTCGCGGCTGAACTGAAAGATTCGCATGCCATCTACTACGGAAGCGTGTTGAAGGCGGGAGTGAAATATTTGGGAAAAATGTCGCCCTACAAGCAGGCCAAAACGGGTATCAACCACCAGGCTATCATTTATCCTTCGGGAATTTTCGCTGAGCGGCGGTATGACACACGCTACCGCATTTCAGCCGACCATGTCTTCAATATGCAAAGCCACAGCGACCGGCATTACCACTTCGAGTTCCGGGATTTCGACATTGCCGTTTTCAACGATACGGGTATTTCGTCGCTGCAAAAAGATGCGGTTTTTGAGAAAGAAAAGGCCGGATTGATCCTCCGGCATTTCGGGGCGGGCATTTACCTGCGGTTTTTGTTCAAAAGATGTAAGGAAAGGTTTTCCAAACCTCAATAGTCGTCCCGAAGCAGCATTTCATTGGCCCGGTCGAACACAATTTTCGGCGGTAAACCCAAGGCCTTCGCAGCCAGCCGGTGCCGCCATTTTTGTTTGGGGAGCAGGTTGGAAAATGCGACTATAAAGCGGCAAAGTGACAGCTGAAATGCATTCCGCTCTTCCTTTGCCAGCAATGCCCGCATTTGACTTAAATAGGCATCCCGCTGACTGTAACTCTTCTGATTTTCAGTCCTGAAACGAAATCCTCCGAGCATGAACGAAGTTGTGTAAAGCTGCTCATACCTGGAAAAACGAAGCCATAACTCGAAATCCGCGGCCAGCGAATGGCTTTCGTCAATGCGTGCGCCGGACCGTTGCCAGAGCTCGCGGCGCCAGAACACCGATTCCTGCTGGACGAACGCGCCGTCGCCGAGCAGCAGCCGCTTGCGCGACCAGCGCTGCCCGTACGGCAGATCGTCGTAGAGAAAAGCCCGGCCTTTTTCGTCAAAAAACGTATTGGTGCCCATCAGCCATTTTACCTGCGGAAAACGGGTGAAAATTTCAGCCACCGTAAAAAGCGATCCCGGATGGTACATATCGTCGGCATTGAGCCAGGCCATGATGTCCCCGCTCGAACGCGCAAAACCCTTTTGCAGGGCATGGTACAGCCCTTCATCGGGCTCGCTCACCCAATAAGCAAGCTTATTTTCGTACTTCCGGATAATGTCCACCGAACCGTCGGTACTGCCGCCGTCGATGATGATGTATTCCAAATGAGGGTACCCCTGCCGAAGTACCGATAGCAAAGTCTCTTCCAGGTATTTACCCTGGTTGAACGACGGCGTCACGATCGTGATCTTGGGCAGGGGCATACGTACTCAGGAAGCGAGGGACACTTTGTATTGCATCGGCTCGCGCGCCAGTTCCTCCGCCTCGAAAGGTTCGGAAGCCAGCACCATGAGAATGGATTCGTCGGAAAAGCTGCGCATCCGGTGACTATCCTCCGGTGCGAGCAACAGGCATTGATCGGCCGTGTCGAGTACGAAATGCTGCTCTTCGATGCCGGTATGGCTGGTTATGTGGCAGCTTCCTTTCAGGCATATTACCGCCTGCCGCATGCCGTTGCGCGAAATGCCGCTCTGCCTGAAATGCTCAGGGCCATTCACATAAAAAATACGCTTGATCTCGAAAGGGATCACACGCTCGATCACCGTCAGGCTTCCGCGGGTATCTGTGATCGTTTTCAGGTTTATTAACTGCGCCAAGGGGGGTGAATTGGATTATGATTTAGATTAGGTTAATGCGTTCTTTTTGGTGTAATTCTTGTAATGGCCCTTCAAACCGAACTGGATACGCCGCGAGAGGCTCACCGTGATCCATTTCATCACCATCGGCGGCTCGTGAAATACCGCCAATGGATCGGTTTGCAGGATATGCGTCTCCGCGGCGGCCAGCGCTTTGATATAGGTACTGTAAATGAAGCGGATCGTATCCTTCGGGAGGCGATATTGTTCGGCGGTGAGGCGGAAACTCCCGTTAATGCAGTACCGGAAATCGTGGAAATGGTAGAAAACCAGCGGCGCTTTCACTCCGTCGCCATGGTGCACCATTACCTGCCCGTTTATCTGCTCGACGGCATATTCCTTCGCATTCCACGGTGCCACGCCGCCTCCCGCATGTTCCAGCACGTGTACGCCCGGGAAGCGCTCGGTCCAGTCGTCGAGGTACTTCTGGTCGCCAAATTTGCCGTCTTCGAAACGCGCGTAGCACCAGGCCAGGCAGGCGTCCATCCACCATTTCAATACGGCCAGCCCTTCCGGCGTATTTTTGAATGTCACAAACTGCACGCAATAAATGCCACTATTTTCGGTCTGGTCGTAGTCTTTACTGTACCGGTGCGCCGTAATAAGGACGGATTTGTCGCCCATTTCGTCGGTCAGCACCTTCGGGTCGGCGTAAAACAGCAGGTCGGCATCGAGGTAAGTGCAGTGGTCGAGCGAAAAGTGGCGGATGCAATGCCAGATCGTGAAGGAAGTACAGGTCCAGCAGTATTCGCCCGGTGTGCGGCCGCCTTTTACAGCCAGCAGTTCGGGTGTTTCGAATTCATGCAGGGAAATGATCGTCGCGTTCGACAGGTCCATACGGCGAAGCAGGGCGTCGCAATCGTGATCGAAGGCAAAAATGTATAAATGAAAATCCGTTCCCTGCCGGAGCAACGAATGGTACATGGCTAATCCCCGCGAGAGGTAGCATGAATTGAAAAGCGTGCAAAAATTCTGCATTAAAGTATGTTAGGGGCGAAGAGGGCACTTCTGCTGCAAATATCGGTCAATATCGGCAAAAATGTTGCTCAAACGGTTTGTTAAAATAATATATTCCGGACTATTTTTTGATACCGTTGGTTGCAAATGTTTACTAGAAATAATTGACTATCAGTTATATAAAATACGATCTCGTTCATTATCACGAAGTTGGCATGCTAAAATCGTATTATAACGGAGTTACCACTTTAAGCCCTAACTTGCGGCGCATTCTAAAAGAGACATATGGCCTTTTTTAAACCGAAGAAAAAAAACCCTTACGGATGGTTTGGCGACTACAAAAGCTGGGATTCACTGACGGCCATTTCAGGCGGCTACGAAGCCGGGCCTATTTTGGACAAAACAAAGGAAGCGCTCCTGAAAGTGAAGAAAGGCGAAGCGGTGTACGAGCGCGATTCGGTGTTGTTCGACAAGAAGATTTACCCCTACTCTATTATTTCCGCATTGCTGTACACGGCGGCAGAATGTGGCAACCAGCTGAATGTGATTGATTTTGGCGGATCACTCGGCAGCACTTATTACCAGGTACGCGACCTGATCCCCCCGGCCGTTCGAATGCATTGGAGCGTGGTGGAGCAGGATAATTTCGTTCGCTGCGGAAAAGAACATTTCGAAGACGATGTCCTGAAATTTCATTTTACGATCGGGGAAAGCCTGGCGGCCAAAAAGGCGGATATTCTGTTGCTGTCGAGCGTGGTGCAGTACCTCGAAAAACCCCATGAATTCCTGGAAGAAATCGTCAGGCAGGATTTTAGCTATATTCTCATCGACCGGACGGCCTTCATCGCCGCCGACCGCCCCGACCGGCTTACGTTACAGGTGGTGCCGCCCGACATTTACGAAGCCTGGTACCCCGCCTGGTTTTTCAACGAAAAGCGGTTTCTCGAACATTTTCAGGACTACGACATCAAGCTGGAATTCGAGTCGTTCGTACAAGGCGAGCAGGAAATGGAGATCGACCACGTGAAAGCGGGTTACGACAAGGGCTTTTTCCTGATCAAACGTCAACCCTGATTTTCCCTGCGGACTATTTCATTGATCCAGATCGGCGCGAAGGGTGACGTGCAGCCCTTGGATACGGGATAATCGCGGTAGATGCCCAGCCTTTCACCGATCGCGAGCGCGCGGGCACGGAACGCGGGGAAGCGTATACCTATCTGCGCGAGGGTCGTGTTCATCGTCCATTGTATTTCCGGCGCGGCTTCGGGCATTTCCGCCTCGATGCGGTCGAGCAGGCCTGGAATATCGATACCCTCCGGCTCGCGCGTGACGCGCCCGGCGGTGAGGCTCCATCCGGCGCGCGCAGCCCACGGATGGTCGGTTTGCATCCAGGCCTGGCGAAGTGCCTCTTTGGCAGGATGCTCCTTGATAACATAGGAAGAAAGCCAGTCGGCAACCTGCGTCGTGCCAATCTGCCGCACCATGGTATCCACTTCTGCCGCGCTGAGCAGCTTCGGCTTGATAATCAATAGCGACAACAGCTGCGCGTCGAGGTTGCCGGTGTCCCACAATGCCAGCGCCAGCTCGTGGTTGAGCTTGATGCGGTTGGCAATCGTGCGAAGGTCGCCCAGTTTCACACCGAACTGGTTTTCACCAGCCCCATTGCGGATATTGAGCGCTCGAACCTTCTCGTTTCCAAGCGATTCCAGCTCGGTGAGGACTTCGTTGGCCGTCATGGTATTAGGGCGCTACCTCCACGATCATTTCAATCTCCACCGCGATACCCGATGGCAGCGAAGCCACTCCGATGGCCGAACGGGCATGCTTGCCGCTCTCGCCGAACACTTCCACCATGAAATCCGTGAAGCCGTTGATCACCTGCGGTTGCTGTGTCAATGTAGGCGTGGAGTTCACGAGGCCGAGCACTTTCACAACCCTTTTGACTTTGTTCAGATCGCCGATCTCGTATTTCAGCGAGGCCAGCAGAGCGATCCCGCACAATTTGGCAGCTTCCTTGCCCTGCTCTACCGTGAGGTCGTCACCTACTTTTCCGAGGATCTGACCGCCGCCCGGCTTGTCGGGGCCGTGGCCGGAAAGGTAAATCAGGTTGCCCACGCGAACGGCGCGGAGCAGGTTGCCTTTTGACGGATTGAGCTTTGGCAGCGTGATGCCCAGCTCGGTTAGTTTTTTCTCTACGTCGGGGCGGTTGGTTTGCGCGGCGACCGGGTTAGCCAGCGCCAGAAATAACAGGAGGAGCGCGATCAGCGAAGTTGGTTTCAGCATGACAGGTTTAAGATTAATAAATGTAAAAATAGGGATGATTCATGAAGAAGATGCATTACACCGGGCCTCCATACCCTCGCGCATTTCGGAAAACCACATTTTTTAATATTTATTCAACAAATAATCAAATATATGAGTATTTGTAAAGCCTTTCTTGACTTATGGGTACACATTCTCCTCCTCTCTTTTTGGCCGGCCCGGCAGATTATGATATTGTTAAATAGCGCTGCGCGGCCAGCGTAAGTAAGTTCCATTGTCCATTTTTGTCGCCTCAAAACGGAAAACCCATTTTAATTTATTCTCCATTCCAAAACATCTACACCCATTATGACTCGATGTAAACAAAGGTCGCCGCTGCGCGCGGGCGTCCTGAGCAAGTCGTTCGCCGGCTTGGCACTGGTTGCAATGATCGGTGGTACCGGCTGGGCCGAAGCGAAGCCAATGGCCAGAGTGGCCCGCCACGCGGCCCGGCATACCCAGCGGGAAATAACCCGCGCCGACCGGCAGGTCAAAGGCCGCGTGACCGACGGCGATACACCCGACGGTATTCCGGGCGTCAACGTCGTTATTAAAGGCAGCCAGACCGGTACCGTTACCGACGCAAGCGGTAACTATTCCCTCGACATCCCCGAAGGCGGCGCCATTCTTGTCTTTTCTTACGTGGGCTACCTGAGCCAGGAAGTGGAAACGGGGACACGCAGCGCTATCGACATCGCCTTGAAAGCCGACAGCAAGTCGCTGAACGAAGTGGTCGTGGTCGGGTACGGCACGCAGAAAAAAGTGAACCTCACCGGCGCGGTGGACCAGGTAGGACAAGAGGTTCTGCAAAACAGGCCCGTTCCCAACCTCGCACAAGGGCTCGTAGGTACGGTGCCTAACCTGAACATCCGGATGTTCGACGGCAAGCCGACGCAGTCGCCCTCGTTCAACGTACGGGGTACTACGTCCATCGGGCAGCAGGGAAGCGCCCTTGTCCTCATCGACGGTGTGGAAGGCGACCCGCGGATGCTCAACCCGCAGGATATCGAAAGCATTTCAGTATTGAAAGACGCGGCTTCGGCTTCGATTTACGGTGCGCGAGCCGTTTTCGGCGTGGTATTGATCACGACGAAGCCAGCGCCGGAAGGCAAAATGCGCATTTCATATTCAGCCAACTACTCGATCAAGGCGCCGACGGAGATTCCCGACAATATCACGGATTCTTACCCGTGGGCGCAGGGTTTCAGCGACGCATGGTCGCGCTGGAACGACAACGGCAGCACGCCTACGGCCGTCAACAAGACGATCAGCTTCTCTCCTGCTTACCTGGCCGAGATCAAGCGCAGATATGAAGATCCTTCTTTGCCGAAAGTAGAGGTAAACCCTACTACCGGTGAATATCAGTACTATTACAGCACCGACTGGTATAAGGAGCTTTATAAAAAGAACCTCAGCGCGCAGGACCACGCCCTGTCTATCGCCGGCGGCACCGACAAGGCTACCTATTTGCTGAGCGGCCGTTTCAACAACCAGGACGGTCTGTTCCGCTACAATACCGACAAATACAGCATGTACAACTTCCGCGGGAAAGGCGGTATCCAGCTGACGCCGTGGCTGCGTGTGGACAACAACACGGAGTTCTCGTCGATGAAATACCACCAGCCGCTGAACGTCGGTGAAGGAAGCGGCATCTACCGTAACATCGCCGATGAAGGCCACCCGCTGGCGCCATTGCTCAACCCGGACGGCACATTGTCATTCTCGGCGGCTTACACCGTGGGCGATTACTACTACGGCCGCAATGCCCAGGACCAGACCCGTCGGTTCCTGAAAAACCAGACCGCATTGAAGGCACAATTCTTCGAAAAGGCATTGACCATCAAAGCGAACATGACCTTCCAGAGCACCGACCTCGCTACGAGCCAGATCCGCGTGCAGGTGCCATACAGCCGTACCAAAGGCGTGATCGGTTACACGGGTACCAACACCAACGACATTTCGGAAGGCCGGAATACCATCAACTACCTGGCTACCAACTTTTATGCGGATTATGTGAAGTCCTTCAACAACGTGCATAACTTCACATTGCTGGGTGGTTTCAACTACGAAAGATCGCTGACTACCAACCTCGCCGCTTCCCGTAACGGTATCGTGTACAGCGACGCCGACGACATTAACCTCGCATTGGGGCAAAGCGTGACCACACGCGGCGGGTACCAGAAATGGGCGATCGCCGGCGGGTTCTTCCGTTTGAACTACAACTTCCGCGAGCGCTACCTGCTCGAAGTGAATGGTCGCTACGACGGTTCTTCCAAATTCCCGACCGACCAGCAATGGGCATTCTTCCCATCGGTATCGGCCGGATGGCGCGTTTCCGAGGAGCCATTCTGGAAAGTTGACCCTAAAATCCTTTCCAACGTCAAAATCCGCGGTTCTTACGGCTCTTTGGGTAATGGTAACATTCCTCCTTATACCTTCAACGAGAAGTTCGGCATTTCGCAACTGGGACGCGTGATCAACGGTATCCGTCCGCAAGCGACGAGCATGCCTGCCGTAGTGCCCAACGGGCTGACCTGGGAAACGGCTACGACGGCCAACCTGGGTCTGGACTTTTATGCGCTCAACAGCCGCCTCCAATTCTCTGGCGATATTTACCAGCGTAAAACGACCGACATGTTCACCGTGGGGCCAACCGTTCCGGCCATTTACGGAACGTCGGTACCATTCGGCAACTACGCCGATCTGAAAACCAATGGCTGGGAGCTTTCGATCAACTGGGACGACCAGTTCAATATGGCATCGAAGCCGTTCCATTATAACCTGCGCTTCACCCTGGCGGATTCGCGCGCCACGATCACCAAATACAACAACCCCGACAAAAACCTGACCGACTACTACGAAGGCCAGCGCGTGGGTGAGATCTGGGGCTATAAAGTGGCCGGGTTGTTCCGTTCCGAGGCTGAGATCGCAGAATCTCCTTCGCAGGCCAACGTACCGAATACGAACACCCGGAAAAACTACCCCGGCGACATCAAGTTCCAGAACCTGGACGGCGACAATGTCATTTACCAGGGCCTGAACCGGGTGGGCAACTCGGGCGACAAGACGATCATCGGTAACTCCGAGCCGCGCTATACCTATGGCGTGAACCTCAATACCGACTGGAACGGCTTCTTCGTGGGCGCATTCTTCCAGGGCGTGCTCAAACAGGACTGGTACCCGTCGTCCGAAGCGCGTTTCTGGGGACAGTACAACCGGCCATACAACGCTTACCCGCGCTGGCAGCAGGACAATATGTACCGCGAAGAGCTGGGCAACTTCGATGCTTACCTGCCGCGCCTGGTGGGTTACGTAGCGCAGGGCTCCGGCCGCGCATTGCAGGTGGCCAACGACCGCTACCTGCAGAATGTGGGCTATATCCGTTTGAGAAACCTGCAGATAGGCTACACCATCCCGGAACGCATTACCTCGAAAATCCACGCGCGTTCTCTCCAGGTGTACATTTCAGGCGAAAACCTCTGGACATGGTCGCCGATGTACAAATGGACCCGCGACACCGACGTAACCAGCATTCTCGGCTCCGACCGTGACCTGGGCAATGGCGGCGCCGGCGACGGTTACAATTACCCGATGTTGAAAGCCGTATCGCTCGGTTTGTCACTCAATTTCTAATGGAATTTATGAAGACTAAAAAAATACTCAGCTATACCCTTGCCCTGGCGCTGCTCGCTACGGCAAGCTCCTGCGACCTCAACGAGGTGCCGGTGGATACCGCCACCAACGAAGCCGTTTTCGGTTCGGAAAGCGGTCTCGATCTGTATGCCAACTCATTCTACGACCTCCTTCCGGGCACGGACGTGGGCGTGTTCCAGATCGACGATAACTCGGACCTTGTCGCCCGCAACGGCGTGGACGATTACCTGGCCGTGAATGCATTGAGCCCGATCACCAGCAGCGGATGGAGCTGGACGCAATTGCGTAACATTAATTACTTTATCGAAAATGCTGAGAAAAGCACTGTTCCTGCCAAAAACCATTACATCGGTATGGCGCGCTTTTTCCGGGCATTGTTTTATTTCGATAAGGTAAAAAGATTCGGCGATGTGCCCTGGATCGAGAAGACGATCGACGTGAAAGACGATGCGACATTGTACGGAGCGCGTATGAACCGGTACGAAGTGATGGACAAGGTACTCGCCGACCTGAACTTCGCGATCGAGAACATTACGCTGGCGTCCGATCCTTCCGTGACGCGTATTACCAAAAATGTGGCCCGCGCCTACAAAACGCGCATTGCATTGTTTGAAGCATCGTGGCGGAAATACCATACCGAGGATAACAAGCAGTCTACCGCCAATGCCTGGTATGAAGAAGTGGTGAAAGAAGCCAATGCGATCACCGGCTACACGCTGCATTCGACCGTGCCCGACAAGTCTTACCGCGAATTGTTCCTCGCAAAAAGCGCTTTCACCGACGAGTCGATCCTTTCCGTGGCATTGAGTGCGAGCTTGCAGATTTACAGCTCGGCCAACCGCCGCTTTATCAGCCCGACCTACGGTAACCGCCCCAGCCTGACACGCCGTTTTATCAATACCTACCTGAACCTCGACGGCACGCCGTTTACCAGCAAGGCCGGTTACGAGACGACGCCGTTTGTAGAAGAAGTGAAAAACCGAGACCTGCGTTTGAAGCAAACGATCCGCACGGGGGACTATACCCGTACGGAAAACGGCCTTCCCGTAGTAGCCCCGCCGAATTTCAGCCAGACCTACACCGGTTACCAGCCTATCAAATGGTGCTACGACGAGCGCTTCCCGTTCGACGACGAGAGCCGCAACGACAATGCGCACATCGTGATGCGCTGGGCGGAAGTGCTTTTGAACAAAGCGGAAGCATTGGCCGAGCTCGACAAAATGACCGCTGCCGAATGGACCAACACCATCGGTGCATTGCGGAAGCGGGCGGGCATTACGGGCGCAACGCTCACAACCGTGCCTGCCACGGCAGATCCTTATATGGTATCGTTCTTCGGCGGCAAGTTCACCAACCCGGTGCTGCTGGAAGTACTGCGCGACAGGGGTGTTGAAATGGTATTCGAAGGCCTCCGTCCCGACGACTTGAGAAGATGGAAGCTGGGTAACCTCTTCCAGAGCACCCCGATGAACGGAATGTATGTACCAGCGTTGGGCGAATACGACCTCAATGGCGACGGAAAGAAAGATGTGTATTTCTACCAGGGCACCAAACCGACCTCCACGACGGCAGGCATCGCATTCGTAGACGTATCGCCATCGACGGCCGTCGGACGCATCCAGCTATCGAAAGGCACATCGGGCGAAGTAATGTGGAACCCCGGCCAGCGCGAATGGGCGGATAAGAAATACCTCTACCCGATCCCCGAAGCCGACAGAATCAGAAACCCGGCACTGGGGCAGAATCCGGGATGGTAAGCATTCGCTGTGATTTGTAAAAAAATATGAGAGAGGTTGTCGGCAACGGCAACCTCTCGCTGCTTTACCCCCGATCGCCAATCCCCTTGCCCCGGTCCCAAGACCGAGGATCCACCTAAAAAGAAAAAAAGAATGAAAATATTTTACATACAAAACATGAATTTAGTTTTTAATAATACATACATTTACTGAATAAATACATTAAACGATTGGCTGCCAAATGAAAGGGACCAACCTGGGCGAATTTGAAGAGCTGGTGCTGCTGACGATCGCGGCGCTGGGCCGCGAGGCGTACAGCGTGGCCATTTGCGATGAGCTGGAAAGATACACAGGCCGCTCGGCGAAGCTGGGCGTGGTACATGCCGTGCTGAACCGGCTGGAAGAAAAAGGCCTTGCGAAGAGCCAGCTGGGCGATGCCAGCGCTACACGGGGCGGCAAGCGGAAACGGTATTATGAAGTGAGCCACGCGGGCAAGGTAGCGCTCACGCGTGCGAAAGAGCTCCGCGAATCGATCTGGCGGAATATCCCCGGCTTTAACCTCGAAGGTTCCCTATGAAAAAGCCTTCGCAAAACCCGCAACCTCCGCAATGGGCCACCCGATTCCTCCGATGGTACTGCCGGCCCCGCCTGCTCGAAGACCTCGAAGGCGACCTTTACGAATATTTCCTCCGCAATGTCCGCGACAAGGGAGCCCGGCGCGCCAGGTTCATATATATGATCGATGTCTTCAAGTTCCTCCGGCCGTATACCCTCCGCAAAATCGAGTTCATCACTTTCCTAACCCATTTCATGATGATCGGCAGCTATCTCAAAACCTCCCGCCGCAGCCTGGTGCGCAACAAACTTTTTTCATTCATCAACATCATCGGCCTGGCCGTGAGCATGTCGGTAGGGTTACTGGTGATCTCCATTGTGAACGACCTGCGCTCCTACGATGATTTTCACGAAAAAAAGGACCGTATGTACCGGGTCATCACGCGGCACGAGGGCGCCGGGCAATCCCCGATGAACCTTGCTTCCACCTCGGTGCGGATCGGGCAGCGGTTGAAAGAGAATGTGCCGGGCGTGGAAGACTTCACGCTGATCCGTACCGGCTTTTCCGGTGACGCCCAGATCGGCAAGAATACCTTCCCGCTGGAAGCAGTCTGGGCCGACCGGTCGTTTTTTAAAGTATTCACATTCCCGCTCGTTGCCGGCGACCCCCGTACGGCGCTGAAAGAGCCGTTTTCACTCGTGATAACCGAAAAAACGGCCGAGCGACTTTTCGGCAAATCCAATCCGCTGGGGCAGACTGTGCGTTTCGACACGCTCGATTACCAGGTTACCGGCGTCGCTAAAGAAGCACCGGCCCTGTCGCACCTGCATTTCGACGCACTCATTTCCTTCGCAAGCGCCGACGCGACGATGGGCAAAAAGGACAACTGGTTTTACGCCTGGAACAGCGTCTGGTCCAACTATGTATACCTGACCATTCCCAAGGGCGGCAGTCCGGCAAACGTGCAACGTGCGCTGGACCGGATCAATGCGGAGGAAAACAAGGGCGTGGAGCATTTGAAAGTGAACGTTTCCCTTCAACCGATGAAGGAAATCGCATTGGGGAAAGACCTTTCCAACAATATCGGACCCGAAACAGAACCGGTGACGCTCTGGATTCTCGGCGGGCTGGCGTTGGTGATCATCCTTTCGGCTTGTTTCAATTACACCAATCTGTCGGTCGCACGTTCGCTCAGGCGGTCGCGGGAGGTGGGCGTACGCAAGATTATCGGCGCGCACAGGAGCCACGTACTCGGGCAGTTTATGGCCGAGTCGGTGATGATCGCATTCCTGGCATTGCTGTTTTCGTTCGGGTTATATCTCTGGTTGAGAAAAGAATTTTTCGCGCTGGACCCGCACATTGCAAAGATATTCACCCTTGAATTATCGTTCAGGTCGGTGCTGTATTTCATCGCGCTCGCCGCGTTCACGGGGTTGCTGGCCGGGTTCCTGCCTGCCGTTTTTTTCTCGAAAATCAATGCGATGTCCGTCATGAAGGATGCCGGCGGGCTGAAAATCTTCAGGCACATCGGGCTGAGAAAAGCGCTCATCGTCGTACAATACACGCTTTCATTGATATTCATCGCTACGACTGCCGTCGGTTACAGCCAGTACAAAGGTTTTCTGAACTTCGATTTAGGTTTTAACACCGAAAACATTCTCAATATCAAACTCCGCGGCGCCGACGCCACCGTGCTGCGCGACGAACTCGCGGCAATACCCGAGGTGAAACAGCTGTCGCGATCGAGCATGGTCACGAGCGTGGGCAGCATGTTCGGCGACCATACCAAGTACCTGCCCGGCGATTCGGCGCTTGTGTGGATGAATGCCGTGGACGAGCATTACCTGCCCATTCACCAGCATCAGCTGCTCGCCGGCACGAACTTCACCACCCGTCCCGAAAAAGGAAAGGAAACAGAAGTAATTGTGAACCAACAGCTTCTGAAACGATTCAATATCGCAGACCGCGATCCGCGGAAAGCATTGGGCAAAATCCTGACCGTCGGCAAACAGAAGCTGACGATCGTAGGCGTGCTGAAAGACTTTCATTATGGCACGATGGAGAACAAGATTGAGCCGGTCATGTTCCGCTATTCCGGCAGCGAACCCTGGGGATATCTTAACCTTCAGATCGCTTCCAATGACCTCACGGCCACGATGGAGAAAATAGCGGACGCCTGGAAACGGTTCGATAAGGTACACCCGCTCAAGGCCACTTTTTACGACGATCAGATCGAGGAGGCGTACAGCCAGTTTTCGGTGATGGTGAAAGCGATAGGCCTCCTGGCATTCCTGGCCATTTGCATTGCCTCGCTGGGCCTTTTCGGGATGGTAGTGTTTACAACGGAGACGAAATTGAAGGAAATCAGCATCCGCAAGGTGCTCGGTGCCAGTGAACCCGGATTGGTATACCTCCTCTGCCGGGGCTTTCTGACGCTGCTCGGCATTGCGGCGCTCATTGCATTGCCCGCTACCTATTTCCTTTTCGACAAACTGCTGCTCACGCGTTTCGTCTACCACCAGCCCATCGGCCTGCCCGAGCTGCTTGGCGGTGCCTTGCTCGTGATGCTGCTCGCCGTCGTCATGATCGGTTCCCAAACCGCCAAAGCCGCCCGCAGTAACCCCGCCAAGGTGTTGAAAAGCGAATAACCGGCAATGGCGCACTGATCAAGCGGCGCAAAATCCCTGGGTGCGGCTTTTACATTTGCGCGGGAAATTGCGTATTTTACTTCCTGTTCCCGTTATTTTCAAGCAATGGACAAGGAAGGTTTACCCAAGGAGTCGTCAGGCCGGACCGAAGGGCCGCATTCGCAGCACGAGGCACCGGAAGCAGCTCAATATAAGGAGATTATCGGCAACGGCAGGGAGATGCAAAAAGTCTTTCGCGCCCTGTCGCAGGTATCGTTCACGAACAGCACCGTGTTGCTACTCGGCGAAACAGGTACCGGTAAAGAACTGGTAGCCAGGGCCATTCACCTTGCATCGGGCCGCAGGAATAAGCCGATGGTACGCGTCAACTGCGCCGCATTGCCCGCGACGCTCATCGAAAGCGAGCTGTTTGGCCACGAGCGGGGCAGCTTTACGGGAGCGATGGAAAGGCGAATTGGAAAATTTGAGCTAGCGCACAACAGCACGCTCTTTCTCGACGAAATCGGCGAAATGCCCGCCGACCTGCAAGTGAAGCTGCTCAGGGCCATTCAGGAACGCGAGATCGAGCGGATCGGCGGCACCATGAGCATTAAAGTGGACGTCCGCATTATCGCCGCCACCAACCGCGATCTCGAAACGGAAGTCCGCGAAGGCCGGTTCCGCAGCGACCTGTACTATCGCCTCAACGTGTTTCCCATTACCCTGCCGCCCCTGCGCGACCGCCGCGACGACATTCCGGCCCTTGCCAGCCATTTCGTCACGCACTACGCCAAAGCAAACGGGCGTAACATTACCCGCATTTCAGGCAGCGCTATGAAGGAACTGCTCGCCTACCCGTGGCCAGGGAATGTGCGCGAGCTCGAACACCTCATCGAACGCAGCGTGCTCATGGCAACCGAAAACGTGATCCGGCACATTACCCTGCCCGTCGCCAAGCCGGGCCACACGTCGGAGATTTACTTCAAGACCCACGCAGAAAACGAGCGCGACCACATTATTGCCATACTCAACAAATGCAACGGCAAGGTTTATGGCCCCGGCGGTGCGGCGCAGATCCTGCAACTCAAGGTAGGCACGCTAAATTCGAAGATCAAAAAGCTGGGGATCACCCGGGAGCAGATTATCAGTTTGCAGGGAGAGTGAAAACGCTGACTTATCCGGCAACTACTCGTAGAATCAAGATTATCAAAGGAAAAATGGCATTGACCGCAGACAATGCCCGCGCCAATGCCATTCGTAAACAATCCAAATTAGTTAGGTTTTAAGGAACGTTGTTGTAAATGTACCGTCCCAATGCAAATGCCCGGATGTCGTACGGCAAGGTGGAAAGCTCCCGGGCGATGATCCCCTGTTCCAGCTCGATTTCATAGATCCGCGTTCTCCCGCCGACCTTGAAAACACCATACCCCAGCTCCGCCATGCCGCCGATATCGAAGCCGTTGAACTTGTCGAACGCCAGGTCGAGCCGGGCGACGAGGTTCAGCTCGTTGTATACCGTATCCAGTTTGAACAAGTTGCACGTCTGGCTGTCGATGCCGTAGAGTGTTGTCGCGTTCTGGCGCGGCAGGCTGGTTTGGTTGTTGGTAAATGCGAGGCCGTCAAGCCCCTGCATTTTTCCATTGTAGATAAATGCATTGAGCGACTGGAAATCAGAGTATTGCGGACTTGCGTAAAACCGCTGGTAAATGCCTGTCACTACGTGTGCACGGGCGCCGAAAGGCTCGATATCGAAACCGAATGTACCGGTCGCTTCCAGGTTGAGCTTGACAGGTAACTCCCTCGAAAAGACGGCGTGGCCAGTTGCCGGGTCGATCCGGTAAATTTTGCTGTCGCTCGCGAGGGCGTAGAAACAGGAATGGTTGACCGAAAAATCCATTCCGAGAATGCTGTCGCCCGGCGCCAGACCAGTGATGATTTTGGTGGAAATCAGCTTCTCCGGGTCGCGTTCAAGGCGATCTATCGGATTGAATGCAAGCAATTTGCCATTTTTACTCACCGCATAAGCCACATGCGTAGGCACGGCAATGCCGATAATATTTCCGGGAGGCGCGTCGCCAATCCGTTGCAACTTGCCCGAACCCAGATGCACGTAGTCGATCTCCCAACGGTCGCCGCGGCGTACCGATGCAATACCGTATTCCGGCGACCGGCTCGTCCTGGGCGATATGTCGAAGCCCCCCACTTCGGCAATATCGGCCCCCAGGCCTCCTATCGTTTCCACTTCGCGGGCATCGACGCCCTTGTACCGTACGAGCTGGTCTGCGATGGGGTCGATGCCATAGAGCGTCGTTTCCATCGCACCGGAATAATTGTTGGAATAGGCAATGGCATGTACGTTGGGCGTCGCAACCCCGCGTACGCCGTTCGACCGGTTGTCGAGCGCGCCGCTGTACGGATCGAGGCTCAGGTTTTCGCCCTTGTCCGTCACGAGCCGCGGCCTGTCGGTTACCGGATTAAAATCGAAACCGTACGCATTGGCAGAGAAATCGGCTTCTACCTCCGTTTTCAGGTTCACGACCGTCGGCTTGCCGTTGGTATTCAGGTCCAGATTAACCGAATAATAGGCCCCCGAACGGCCGAGCGCATACAGTTGCCCGGTAGCAGGCCGGAAATCGATCGCGATGATCTTTTCGTCGGGACTCCAGGCCACCAGCCGCAGCACCCGCGACGATGCCAGCGGGCGCGTCACGTCGAGTTCGTAAAGCAGGTTGTCGTCGGTGAGCGCGTAAAAAATGCGTTCTTCGAGCGCGTCCGGGAATTGCACCGGATCGGTCGGGCTTTCGTGGTCCTGGCAGGAAGCCAATAGCCCCGCAATGAAGATTATGAGCGAAATGCGAAGGAAAATCATCTGAGAAATATTTATGGCTAATGGATTACTGTTAAACTATACGTCATAAATCGTGTTGACATAAGCTCCGATCGTGAAGCCCACGACTTTGTAAGGAATGGAGGTAACCGGGTTCCCCAGCCCGGTTTCGAGGCTCAGCCACCAGAGGACTGTTTTTCCATGATCGGTCAGCAATGCGAACCCGAATTCATCCGGTGTACCCCCGATATCAAAGCCATTGTATTGATCGAAATCCGTTTCCATACGTGCCACTTCCTTGAACTCTTTCGTTCCGATCCTGACATACAATTTCTTCGTTTCCCCGTCGATCGCATACAAATCCGCATTGCCGGGAGGAACGCCTACCTGGCTGTTGCTATACGCGATGCCGCTCGGCCCGAATGGCTGATCACCCGCTGTAAATGCCCCGAATTCCGACACCAGGCCTGTTTTCAGATCCACCTTAAATGCATGCTTCGTCGTGTTGGCGACCATTAGCTTGTTGTCTACCGGATCAAAATCCATCGCAAATGCAGGGTTATTGGTGTGATCGAGCGCCATCGACAATGTGACCTTTTCCGTCGCCTTACCCGTAACCGGATCGATGCGGTAGATTTTGCTGTTGCTGCCCAGCGCGTACAGTTTCGGCGTTACTTCCACGGAGAAATCAAGGCCCAGTAACTTCGTATCCGCCGGCAAACCGGTGATGGTTTTGTCGATAATGAGCCCCGGCGCTTTGTCGGCCCCATCCATCGGATTGAAGGAAATCAGGTGGTTGTCGGCAGTGACCGCATAGGCGACGGGCGTCGGAACGGCAATGCCGATAAACTTGTCGCCTTCCGGCAGGTTGCCCAGCTTGCGCAGCCGGCCATTGGCGAGGTCAAGGATATCCAGCTCCCACCGGCCGCTCACATACACCGCGGCCAGGCCGTACTCTTTATACTGGCTTGTGCGCGGCGAAATATCGAACCCGCCTACCCCTTCGATGTCTTTCCCGAGGTCGAGCGACGCTTTGGCGCTTTTGAAATCGTTACCGTCAAAACGGACCAGCTTGTCGTGCGCGGCGTCGAGCCCGTATAGCGGGGCGCTTTGGGCACCGGAATAATTATTACCGAAAGCAATTTCCTCGACATAAGCCAGATCGTCGCTGATAGGCTCGCCGCTGCCTTCGACGATCCTGAAA
Source organism: Dyadobacter beijingensis DSM 21582 (assembly GCF_000382205.1). Classification (GTDB taxonomy): domain Bacteria; phylum Bacteroidota; class Bacteroidia; order Cytophagales; family Spirosomataceae; genus Dyadobacter; species Dyadobacter beijingensis. The sequence goes on along the minus strand of NZ_KB907788.1, from coordinate 255,086 downwards.
GTCTCCGATTCGTACCGGATCGTCGCGCCGAATGCATTGAGGCGAATCTGGTCGGTCACCGGATCGAAATCAAAAGGCAGGTAGGGAATCACCACCGGTTCTTCGGCCGGCTCCGATGCCGGGTTGATGGGGTTCGGCCGGCTGATACGATTGTTGTCCGTGTTCACGGCGTAGAGCGTCCCGTAGTCACTTAAGACGATCAGCTGCCCGGTAGCAGGCCGGAAGTCGATCGCGATGAGTTTTTCCTGCGGGTACTGGGTTTCAACCTTAATTACCTGCCGGGGCTGCGAGGGATTGCTGGCATCAAGCTCGTAGAGCAACCGGTTTTCGGCGAGGGCATAAAATATCCCTTCCGGAGGGCCCGGTACTTCTACCGGGTCACCCCCAGAGGGCGCGTGGTCTTCACAGGATTGGAGCGGAAGGGCCAGTGCGGCCAGCCCAAGCAACAGCTTGTCAAAAATTTTCATGGTCAATTGTTTTGTGTGAATTTTTCGAGCACAAAACTATTTCCCATCAGGCCCGGCGGGCTATTACGAATGTTGCAAAGAGCGGTAGATAGGTTGCGAAACGCTACGAATTGGCGTATTCGCGGGGTGAGACGCCGTATTTTCGACGGAATTTCTTGGCAAAGTACGATTGCTCACTAAACCCGACCGAATAACTGATCTGTGTAAGCGAATCGGCACGGGAGCGGATCAGTACCGCAGCGCGCTGCAGCCGGATGTCATTGATCAGGTCGACCGGCGTGGTATCCAGCAGCGCCTTCACCTTGCGGAACAGCTGCGTACGGCTCAGGCACATTTCGCCCGCCAGCTGCTCGACCCCAAAAAGGGGATCGCCCAGGTGTTCGCCGATCGTTTCGCGCAGCCGGATCAGAAACTTGTCGTCCACCGAGAGGATTTTTTCCGCCGGCGACGGTACCACCGGGTGCGGCCCGGCCGATTGCGGCCCAGCCGGGTGTGTCCCCAGCATTTCCTGTTGGTATTTCGCTGCGAGCCGCTTGCGCTGGCTGACGATGTTGGCTACCCGGATGCGCAATTCCTCCGTCGAAAACGGTTTGGATAAATACTCGTCGGCGCCCGTGCGCAGCCCCTCCATGCGCGACTCCGCATCCGAGCGCGCCGTGAGCAGCAGCACAGGAATGTGCGACGTTACATCATTCTCGCGAATCCGTTCCGTCAGTTCGATGCCGTCTATACCAGGCATCATCACATCCGAAATAATCACGTCGGGCACCTGCTCAACGGCCATTTGCAGCCCGGATTCGCCATTTTCAGCCGTCAACACCTGGTATGCATTGCCGAATGCACCGGCGATAAACTGCCGGAGTTCGCGGTTGTCCTCCACGATCAGAATCGTTTCGCCAGCCTGCACAGGCAAAATGTCTTCGGCCGCCAAGCCGGGCTCGGCCTCTTTATTATTTAATAGCAAAGTTTCGGGCAGCTGTTCGGCGGCGAAACGGGCAAATTGTAACTTGTCGACGTTTAGCGGCAACCGTACCGTGAGCGTAGTGCCCTCCTGCGCACGGCTCTGCACGTCCACCGTGCCGCGGTAGAGTTTCACCATCTCGTGCACGAGCGCCAGGCCAAGACCCGTGCCCGGCTGGCCGTCGCTGGTAATGTGTTGGGATTGAAAAAACGGGGAGAAAATGTGCGGCAAATCCTCCGCCGGAATGCCCGAGCCGGTGTCGCTCACCACCACTTCGAGATCGCCCGTTGCTTCCTCTATCTGGACCGACAGCCGCACCATTTCCCCCGCCGGAGTGAATTTGAATGCATTACCGAGCAGGTTGGTCAATATTTTTTCCAGCTTATCCTGATCGAATGCGAATTTGCCGGACGGCACGTCGATATGGGTCGTAAAGCCTATTTTACGCGCTTCCGCCAGCGAATCGAATGAGGCCGTGAACACCCGCAGCCATTGCGCCAGCTCGCCTTCCGCCACCACCACTTCCATTTTGCCGGCTTCGAGTTTGGAAAGGTCCAGCAGCTGGTTCACGAGTTCCAGCAGCCGGTTCGCGTTGCGTTTAATCAGTTTCAGGTTGCCCTGCCCGGCGGCAGTAGCCTCGCGCATCAGCTCCTCCACCGGGGCGGATATGAGCGACAGCGGCGTGCGGAATTCATGGGAAATATTGGCAAAAAAACGTGATTTCAGCAGGTCCGCCTCTTCCAGCTTGCCGATGAGCGTTTTCTGGATCGCCAGCAGCTCGCGCGCCTTCCGGTTCCGCGATTGTTGCAGTAAATAAATGATAATGGCTGCCAGCAGCAGCAATGCCGACCCGATGATCCAGAAATTCTTCGAAGCCGTTTCAAAACGCTTTTCCTGTTCCAGCAGCTTAATCTGCTGCTCCCGCTTCTCGGATTGATACTTCTCTTCCAGCCGCGCCATTTCCTTCGTGCGTTCCTCGTTCATGAGGTAGTTGCGGAGCGCGTAATATTTCTGAATATATTCGCTGGCCTTGTTAAAATCGTGCTGGCGCAGGCTTAGGTCTACCAGTTTCAGGTACGTTCGCTGCGTGGTGGTGCGGATACCCATCGCCTCCGACATTTTCAGCGATTCCAGCAGCAGTGCTTCGCTTTCGCCGAGCTTTCCCTGCAACATATATACCTTTCCGAGATTGGCCAATGCGTTCGTCTCGCCGTTTTTGTTTCCACTCGCCCGCGCACTCGCCAGCGCTTCCGAGAAGTACCGGCTCGCATTCGGCAGATCGGGCGGGTCGCCGCTCACGTACACTTCGCCGATATTGGAAAGGATCAGCGCCATGTAGAACGTCATGCCCGCCTCCCGGGCTATTTTCAGACTTTCAATGTAGTATTTCAATGCACCCGCGCGGTCGTCCTGCCGGATGTGCATCCCGCCTTCCCCATTCAGCACCTTGGCGAGCAACACCTGGTTGCCCGTCTCCCGCGCGCGGGCTTCGGCTTTGCGGTAGAACGTATCGGCTTTCGTAAAATCCTCCTGGTCGAGGTAGGTAAGGCCCATTACCCGGTAACTTTCTCCCGTCAGCCCGCGGAAGCCGTTCCGCTCGGCAATGGACTCGGCCCGCAATGCACAGGCAATCGCCAGTTCCGCTTCGTTGGCAAGACTGTGGATGAGCGCCAACTGGTTGTGGGCGCGCGCCTCGCCGTACCGGTATTGCCGCTTGGCCGCGAGCATGATCGCGTCGCGGGCATAGGCGGAAGATTCCTTCTGGTCCACACCGAAATAGTAATGGCTCAGTTTCAGGTAAAGGTTCACGCGCACCGTATCCTGGCCGCGGTGCCGGGCCAGCACACGCAGCAGGCTGTCCGGACTTTGTTTTTGGGCAAAACACGTAGCAAAACCCAGCGACCACACGGCCAACAGCACGAGAGGGGAACGATTCTTCATTTCATAGCCGGAACGACACGTTGCAGCCCTCGCGGGCATCGCGGTGTTTTTGAGTATAAGTAAAAATGGGCGTGTGTAAGTAGTATTGAAACAGAGGCAATCAAGGGAAGCAGGCAGCCCGCTCATTAAAGTGCCGCAAATAGGGATTTATACTCGGTTAATGCATTGATACACAACATTTTTATCATTCAATGCAACATTTGTCGCATTCCCGCGAGCCGAAATCCGCAGCCATCCTTCCCGGCAGGTTTTGGTCCAAAAACAAAAAAGTGCGCAAGCCACAGCCTGCGCACTTCCGGATTTTGCTCCATGTAATAACGGTTAGAAGATCCCGATGTAATGGTTACCGGCCTTATTCACCAGCTTCGCACCTTTGGTAACGGCGCCAGTTTTACGGTTGATCACATAAATGTTACCATCCTTGCCCACGGGCGTCACGGCGATGAACACCTCGTCGCCGCTTACCAGGATGCCCTGGTACTGGCCGAAATCGAGGTCGGCGTCGTAAGGAAGGTCCACTTTCGTTGCCGTTTTCGCATTCAGGTCGAGGCGGGCTACGTAGCCCTGGTTCGTGCCGTCGTGCGTGTATAATGCGTACGCGATGCCTTCCCCGGCATACCGCCAGCAATCCACGTACACGTCCTTCACGCCCAATGCCGCATCGAGGCTGAAAACATACGAGTTGTCATACTCATTGCTCTGGTTGATTTTGAGGATATGCGAGCCTTTCGAATCGCGCTGGGTGGCCTGGTAAATGTTGCCGTCCGTCGCGAGGAACGAGTTGAAGCTGCGGTAGCCGCTGTTGTCGCCGAAGCCGACGGTCGACGTGATCACTTTCGGGTTTTCCAGTGAAGGGTAATCCACGATCACCGCTTTCGAGCCGAGGCGGGTGAAGCTGCTCTCCGTCAAGCCGGTAGCCGGGTTACGTTTCTGCATCCACGTCCCGATGATGAGTTTGTTCTGCGCTTTGTTCAGCACCGGCGCGTCCAGCCGGAAAATGGCGTGCCCCAGCAATTCTTCTTCCGCCGTCAAAGGGATCTGGTATTGCTTGTAGCCCGAAATGAGTACATCCTGCAAGTTCAGCGCCAGCACGGTAGCCGTGCCGCGGAAGTATTTGAATGCGTCATTAGGCGTCGTGCCGGTAGACGCATTGTTGGCCGCGATATTGGCCACATTCACGGCAATGCCCGTTTTATCGCCGTCGAACAGCTTGACCCAGCGCGGCGAAGTGCTCGCATACTGTGAAATGTTCACCGTCACGTCCTCTTGCGTGAAACTTCCTCCGCCATTCACCTTATACCGCGAAAACTCGCCGCCATTGTCGCCCGTGTAGGCGATGTTGAACAGCGTATTACCGTCCTCCGACGACTGCAAACGGGCCGTCCGGTTGGATTTCACGGCAAAGCCATCATCGTATACACTGATCGACTTGTCCGGGTTTTTCGCGTCGGCCGTGCTCACCGAGTACACCACCGTACCGCCGTTGCCGTCGCCCGGTTCCGTGCCCATCAATGCGCCCGCCACGGTGATCCACCGCTCTTCCGCAGGTTCCGGCGCAGGCGTTTCCTTGTTATCGTCGTCCGAGCAGCCCATGAAGGTCAAAGGCACGAAAAATGCGCCGCACAACAGGAATTTCAGCAATTGTCTTTTCATTGTATTGCAAATATTTAGTAATGATTAATCGTGTAATTCAATTTGAGGTAAAATGCGCGTCCCGGTTTCTGGACAGCGAAATTGTCGTAAGCCTGCTTGTCGAAGGCATTTTTGAGGTCGGCGCTGATCACCCATTTTTTATTGGGCAAAACATAGCTCACGCCGATGTCCTGGATGTACTGGCGCGGCGTGCGGAAATCTTCGATATCCAGCCAGGTGGTATAGAAGCGCTCGACGAAACCGAAGCCATAATAGATATTCAGCAGCGCGTCTTTCACGAAAAGGTTCTTCACGCCGTACTGCGCATTGGCATTAATGGTAAAAAACGGCTCGTTGGGCAGCTGCTTGTTGTAGTAGTCGTATTCGCGGCCGTTGGGGTCGTACCGCATGTTGAACACCGAATTGAACTTTGAAAAATTGAGCCCGAGGTTCAGGTTATTGGCAAAAATGTAATTGGCCTCCGCCTCGAATCCGATGGATTTCGTTTTACCGAGATTTTCAAACGGGTCGGTCTGCACGGCGTCGTTCAGCCTCGGGTTCACGCGCCGCACGATCTTGTCACGCGTGTCGCGGATGAACCCTGCCGCCGAGAACGAAAACTTATGCCGCCCCACCGTGAATGGCCCGCCGCGCAGGCCGACGTTCAGGTTGTTGCTCACCTCCGGCCGGATACCGAAATTCTCGACAATATTTTCGCCCGGGCTGCCAAACACCTCCCCTTCCGACGGCAGCCGAACCGCTTTCTCCGCAGAAGCGAGGATAAACAGATTTTGGATGACGGCGTACGACAATGCCGCCCCGTGCCCGAGCGTATTCTTGCTGCTGCTCGCCCGTTCCTCGATCCGCGTCTGCTCGCCGTTGATCGTCACCAGTTTCGGGTCCAGTCGCTCGATTTTTTGCTGGTAGTATTTAGCAAAAACATTCCCTTTGAACTTCGATTCGAACGCTTTCAGCTCGTAAGCGGCCGACGTAATGTGCTTCGTGAGGTCACGCGTGCCGATGAATTCCCGCTCGGTCGCCGACCGCATGAAATCCTGCTCGTCGCGGTCGATACGGTACAGGATGTGGTTCAAAACCAGCCGGTGGTTCGGGTGAAAATCGTAGTTGATGCCAGCACGGGCCGTGGACACGTTCCGGCGGATATGGTTGATCGTCGGCGCTCCCTGCTGGGCGCCGGCCGGACGCAGGATCGGCAAGCCGCTCAACCCGAGGCTTTGCTCGCCAAACCAGTTGTAATTCCAGCGCACGGTGTCCGTCACCACCTCCTTCCGCCGGCTCGACATCCCCGAGAACGTCAATTCCAGTCCTTTCACCAGGAGGTCCTTCTTTTTGTAGTTCAAACTCAGCACATGCGCGCCCGATTCCGAAAATCGGCCCATATACGGAATGGACATATAAGTACCATGCTGGATCTCATTGTAGTCGCCCGACCCATTGTACCCGATCAGGAACTGGTCGGCCCATTTCACGTCGGTGAACCCTGCTTCGAGCTGTCCGCCCGTAGAGCGGTAAGCGTCGTTGAACCGCCGGGCGCGCACGTAATCGTAGCGGCCGTTGGGCAGAATATTGCGGACAAACTTGCCCCATACCTCGTAGTCGTTGTCGGAGTAATTGTGAAAACCGGATGCCTTCACGGTGAAACCGTTCGAGGCATTGCGGTACATGCCGCTCACGCTGGCTTGCAGGGTATTGAACGAGCCATAGGAAACGGAGGCGCTCAGGTTGTTGCTGAGGCCTTTCTTCAAAATCACATTAATGGCGCCGCCCAATGCGTCGTCGGCCAGGTGCGCGGGGATCACGCCTTTGTACACCTCGATGCGCTCGATATTGGCCGGCGGGATGCTGTTCAGGCTGAACGACGCGCCATAGGTGGAAATAGGGATACCCTCGATGAATATCCGTACCGATCCGCCCGACATACCGTTCAGGTTATAGTTCACCGCCGAGCCGAGGCCGCCATTCTGCCGCACGCGGATACCCACCGTGCGGTTGAGCAGCTCGTTGGTCTGCACATTCCGGGTGGCCACGGCTTTCGTTTCGATCACATTGGCTGCGAAACCCTGCGTCTCGATCTCCTTTTTCTCCGTCTTCTGAACGACTTGCACCTCGTTGAGGTCGCGCACTTCCCGGGTCACCGAAAAATGCAGGTCGTGGTGCGGCTTGTGTACGTGTATTTTCTGGCTCCGGGCCTTGATTTCGACGGAGGTAACCTGGATTTCGTGGTGGCCGTGGGGAATATTTTTCAGCTCGTAAGTACCGTCGCTTTCGGTGAATGTGGCGAGGTTAGTATTGTTCAGGCGCACAGTGGCATAGCTCACGGCCATGCCTTTCTCGTCCTTTACCCTCCCTTTCACAACCGCCGTTCTCGGCGCGGGCGCCTGGGCAAATGCGAAGGTTTGAAGCAGGACAAAAAACAGGATGTTGCGTAGAGGGTGTTTCAAAAACATCGGTTTACACTTGAAAACGGTCCATAAAGGGGCCTGTCGGAGGAGATAGTAGACAAGCATCTTATTTAGACTAATTATATAGATCACAAAGATAGAGGCCCTGAAAAGACCCGGATGACGCCAGCGGGAGAACGAATGACGCCAAATGGAATAATGTAAAATACTTGCCCGCAGGCGGCTGTTTGCATTTCCCAAAACCAGCTCGCATTCACCGCATTGCCGTGTTGCAGCAGCATGACCAGTGAAAGAAAGGCTTTGTAAAACCAAAGCTTTGCCGTATACTTGTTTATATTTAGTATAAATAGTAAGCATCCGGCCAGGTACCGACCCTACCCTGCGCCGAAACAGGAGCAAAGCGAGCGTCGATGATGACCCAGGCAGATTTAACGGAGAATTGGGAAGTGAAAGCCCGCACAAACCATTACGTGTTCCCCGACATTTGCGGCCTGGCGAAGGATGTGTACGAAAAAGAGTTCATTGCCGAAGAAAAGAGCTTCTCCGGCAACGGGCGCGAAGTAGGTGTGGAAGGCATTCACTTATGGTACCAGTCCCTCGAATTTCACCAGAAACGCACCTGGCTCATCGAAAACAATGCGGCGCGGGTGCAGATGAATTTTAACCTGCAAGGCAAAACTTCCTTCTACTCCGACAAGCTGGGTAAAGTGTTCGTGCGGTTCCAGGGCGGGCAGCATAACCTCATGCTCATTCCTGAGGGCAAAATGCGGCTGCAATGGCCTGCCGGCGAGCGAACCGAGATATTTTCCCTCAGCCTTTCGACCGGTTTTTTCTTTGATACGTTACCCGACGGGCACCCGCTGGGCCGGCATTTCGAGAAAGGCGTCGACTTGCAGCTTCCCGCATTCATGAGCCTGCGCAACCTCCCCGTAACGCCCCGGATGGCACAGGTCCTGTTTGAAATACTGCATTGCGAATACGAAGGACATTATAAAAAGCTGTTCGTGCGGGCCAAAACGGTGGAACTGCTGCTGCTACAACTGGACCAATACGAAAACCTTCCCCTGCCCGACTTCTCGTCGCGCCTAGAAAGCGAGCATGCCGAGCAGATGCACCAGGTAAAAAGGATGCTCGACGAGCACCTCGACCGCAGCTGGTCGCTGAAAGACCTTGCGCACGTGGTGGGCACGAACGAGTTCAATCTGAAAAAGTATTTCAAGGAGGTGTTCGGTACGACGGTTTTCAACTACCTGCACGAGGTACGGATGGAAACGTCGCGGAAAGAGCTCTGCAAACCAGGCTCGACCATCAACGACGTGGCCCAGCGTGTGGGTTATAAACACGCCACGCATTTTACGGCGGCATTCAAGAAGTTTCACGGTGTGCTGCCCACCAAGCTAAGGGCCGCATTATAACAGAACGTTCATTCCAAAAAAGAAAAAACAACCCGTATCCCAATCAATTCCCAATATGAAACAAATCCTCGTCGCCGTCTGCACTTCGCTTTCCTTGTCGGCATTTGCGCAGCAGAATGTGCTTTTGGAACAATCGTTCTGGAAAAACAACCCGGATGTAGCCACCGTGAAGGCGGCCATTGAAAAAGGGGCCGATCCGGCGCAGTTCAACGGCAATATGTTCGACGCCACGGTACTGGCCATCAATGCCGGCGCGCCCAACGAAACGATCAAATACCTGCTTTCCCAACCCGGCAACGGCGTCGATAAAGTCACCCACGACAGCCGCATTTACCTGCACTGGGCGGCTATGCGCGGCAACACCGAGGTGATGGAATACCTCATCGGCAAAGGCTCCAAAGCCGACGTGGTCGACAGCCACGGCGCTACGCCCCTGAATTTCGCGGCGGGCGGCGGCCAGACGAACACCAAGGTGTACGACCTCTGTATCGCCAACGGCGCCAACCTGAAAAAGGACCTCAACCACGACGGCGCCAATGCATTGCTCCTGGCCGTAGCCAGCGACAACGACCTGACGCTCACCAATTACTTCGTGTCCAAAGGTCTCGACCTGAAAAGCACCGACGCCAGCGGTGCGAATGCATTCAGCTACGCGGCGCGCGCGGGCAACATTGAACTGCTCAAAAAATTGCTCGCGAAAGGCGTAAATGCCAACGGCACCGCCATGTTGATGGCAGCCCAGGGGTCACGCCGTGGCCCGAATGGCATCGAGGTGTTCCAGTATCTCGAAAGCCTCGGCCTGAAACCGACCGCTACGGCGAAAAACGGCGAGAATGCGCTGCATTCGATCGCACGCCGGCCGAAACAGGAGGCGATCATCCAGTATTTCCTGTCGAAAGGCGTGGACGTGAACCAGGCCGACGAGGACGGCAACACGGTATTCATGAATGCGGCCGCCTCCAACCGCGACACCGCGACGCTGGGCCTGCTGCTGCCGAAGGTGAAGAACATGAACCAGGCCAATGCAAAAGGCGCCACGGCATTGCTGCTGGCCGCGCGCGGTAATTCACCCGAAATGCTGGCCTACCTCATCGGCAAAGGCGCCGCTTTGAATACCGCCGACCGCAATGGCGACAATGTGGCTTACTACCTCGTGCAGTCGTACGCGCCGCCGAGGGCAGCGGAGTTCGACGCGAAGTTGAAGGTATTGCAGGAAAAAGGCTTCAAAGTAGCCGAACCGCAGGCGAACGGCAGCACGCTGTACCATCTGGCGGTAGCCAAAAACGACCTTTCGCTCGTGAAACGCCTGGAACCTTACCAGATCGACGTGAATGCGAAAAACAAGGAGGGTCTTACCGCATTGCACAAGGCGGCGATGGTGTCCAAAGACGATGCGATCATGAAATACCTCCTGTCGATCGGCGCAAAAAAGGATATTCCTACCAATTTCCAGGAAACCGCATTCGACCTGGCTTCCGAAAACGAATCCCTTTCCAAAAACAACGTTACCGTCTCTTTCCTGAAATAATGTCGATTTTTCACAAAACAGCACTCCTGCTGCTCGTCCTGTTACTGGCTAAGCCCGCCGCGGCACAGACCAGCAAATACAAATGCATGATCCAGATGACCAACTACACGGGCGAAGGCGCGTACATGGTCATCTCGCTGATCAACCCGAAAGGCGCTTACGAAAAGACCCTGTACGTGCTGGGGCCTGATAAAAAGTGGTACAACAGCCTGAAAGAATGGCACAAGTTCCATGCGAAAAAGCCGGCCAACATCAGCGCCATCACGGGGGCCTCGGTTACCGGCGGCGACCGGGCGATGAATGTCCTGGAAATCGAAACGGCGAAGATCAATGCGGGCTACAAGCTGCGGTTCGAAAGCGCGGTGGAAGACAAGGCCTACCATACCAAAGACCTGGAAGTACCGCTGACGACCGAAGGCCTGGCGGCCAAAAGCGAGGGCACGGGCTACATCCGGTACGTCCGGTTCAGCGCCAACTAACGCATTTCCATTGGTATGACGATTTCCCTCTGGAGATACAGCCACCTCGCATTGGCTGTATCTTCTTTCATTTTACTGACCCTTGCCTCCGTTACGGGCATCATACTGGCATTCAAGCCAGTAACTGAAAAAATACAGCCTTACGCCACCGATCGTGCGGCCGAAATACCCCTTTCCCAAACCCTGCCCCTGCTGCGGAAGCAGTACCCGGGCATTTCCAGCATTACCGTAGACGCCAACCAGTTCGTCACCATCAAGGGCACCGACGCGGCCGGCAAAAACCTGCTCGCGTATGTGGATGCGCGCACGGGGAAACTCCTCGGCCAGCCGGCACAGCCCTCCCGGTTTTTCGAATGGGTAACGGCCTTGCACCGTTCATTGTTTTTGCATGAAACGGGCCGTTTTTTCATCGGTGTCACGGCATTCCTGCTCTTACTGATCACGATTTCAGGCACCATGCTGATTATCCAACGGCAGCGCGGGGTCAGAAGGTTCTTTACCCGCATTGTCCGTGACGGCTTTGCGCAATATTACCACGTTACCCTCGGCAGGGTTTCACTGATCCCGATTTTCCTCCTCGCGCTCACCGGCACCTACCTTTCGCTCGCCCGCTTCGAGCTGATCGACACGACATTTGCCAGCCCGGAAGTCGATTTCGACAAAATCAAAGATGAACCGGCGAAGCAGCCGGCCGATTTTGCCGTTTTTAAAAACACACGCCTGTCTGACGTCCGTTCCATCGATTTTCCGTTCTCGGAAGATGTGGAGGATTATTTTGTACTTAAACTAAAAGACCGCGAACTGAACGTCAACCAGGTGACGGGCGAGATCCTTTCGGAAGCGAAATACCCCTCGGCCGCCATTTTCACCGAGCTAAGCCTCGACCTGCATACCGGCCGCACCAATATGCTCTGGGCCATCGTGCTGGCATTCGCGTCGGGCAATATCCTGTTTTTCATCTATTCAGGCTTCGCTATTACCATCAAGCGGCGCAGCGGGCGGGTCAAAAACAGTCATTCGGCGGAGGAGAGCGAATTCATTATACTGGTAGGGTCCGAAAACGGCAGTACTTTCCGCTTTGCCAACGCCATTCACCGGCAGCTTGTTGAAAGTGGCCGCTCAGCCTACGTGACCGAGCTGAATAACTACCGCGAATTTCCGAAAGCGGCACATATTCTTGTGATGACGGCCACGTACGGCCTGGGCAACCCTCCTACCAATTCCACGCAGTTTGCCGCCCGACTGGCCAAATACCCGCAACGGCGCAAAGTGCATTGTTCGGTGGTAGGTTTCGGCTCGCACGGCTACCCCGATTTCTGCAAATTCGCCTACGAGGCCGAAAACCTGCTGGCGAAGCAGGAATGGGCCGTTCCATTGATTGAGGTGCACACGGTGAATGACAAGTCTCCCGAAGAATTTGGCCATTGGGCGGGCACCTGGGCGCAGCATGCGGGCGTACCGCTCACGATACCGACGAGCCTCATCGCGACGCGGCAGGATCGGCCGCATGCACTGACAGTCCTGGAAAAAACGGCCGTAGCGGCACCGGGAGAAGCGTTCCTGCTCCGCCTGCGACCGGCCGGCGCCGTCGCATTCACCTCCGGCGACCTGCTTACCATTTATCCCGCCGACGACCACCGCGAACGCCAGTACTCGATCGGCAAGATCGGTACGGACGTGCAGCTGAGCGTCAAACTCCACGCCGGCGGCCTCGGCTCCGAATACCTCTACGGACTCCAACCGGGCGACGCATTCCAGGCACGGATCGATTCCAACGCACATTTCCATTTCCCCGAAAAAGCCTCAGGCGTGCTCATGATCTCTAACGGAACGGGCATTGCGCCCTTCCTGGGCATGATCGATGCATTACACCCCGGTTCCCAAGCGCATCTTTACTGCGGCTTCCGGGACCAGGCGTCGTTTGCGCTGTATGAAAACGGCATTCAAAAATCCATTTCCGAAGGCAAACTGGCTGCATTTCACCTCGCGCGCTCGCGGGAGGGAGAAAAGCAATACGTGCGCGATTTGTTACAGCGGGACGAAAAGCTCGTCGCCGAAGTACTCGGTAATGGCGGTGTGGTCATGCTCTGCGGGTCGCTTTCCATGCAGCACAATGTGGTCGAATTGCTGGAAACGATCTGTACCAACGCGCTGGGCAAGAGCGTCAGCTACTATCAGTCGCACGGGCAGGTGCTGATGGATTGTTATTAAAGCCGCTTAGTTTTCCAAAGTCAATGCCATCCATTCCCGCACAATCCCGCTCAGTTTCTCCCGGTTTGCGTCGATGGCCGCCCGGTTTTTGAAGCTCGCTACGGCGCGGTCGTTGGCTTTCCAGTCGAGCAGGCCGCCGTCTTCGGGCAGCAGCTTGGCTTGGGGCTGCTCTTTCACTTTGGCGCCGCGGTGGAAGATGAGCTGGATTTGTTTCGGCGGCTGGATCTTCATCGTGACCCGGTCCTCCGCCCCTACCGAGTAGTTGGGGCCGTTCCATTTGACGTTTTCGGCAAGGGACGGTACGGCGTCGAGAATGATCTGCCGGAGTATTTCAATTTCTTCCCGGAGCGGGTGATCGAGCCCGTCCAGAAAACGGGTAACCTCTTCGTTTTTCATGCTGGTTTTTATCGCATTAAAGATCGGCCGCGGCGGTTTCTCCTGCCGCTCAACCTCAGCTGAAAGTTACGGGGAAAGAGCCCTTTTTCCTTTATCGATTTTTGAATGTCGTTCATCGATTCTCAAAAGTGGAAGCAGAACAGCCGAAATACCTTTCGAAAAAATCGATTGGTCTGATTGGTCACACTTCTACTAACACTCTTACGCATGCGATGCCCTGCATTTATATGGATACTACTTTGGCTGTGCGGCAGCGTGCTGCATGCGCAGGACAATGGCAGGCAGGTCAGGCTTTCGGGCGGGCTCAATGCCTATGCGGGCATTTATACCTCCAACGGCATTGCCGGGCGTAACCAGCCGCATCCGTTCGGACTGAGCGGGGCGGTGACGCTATCGCTGCCGGGCGGGGTTTCATTGCCGTTTTCGGCCGTGGTGGGCAACCAGGGCACGAGTTTCCGCCAGCCGTTCAACCAGTTTGGCGTGAGTCCCACGTACAAATGGGCCACGGCGCACGCCGGTTACCGCAATATCTCCTTCTCCCCGTTCACACTGGCCGGGCACACATTCCTCGGCGGCGGCGTGGAGCTGAACCCCGGCAAGCTGCGCATCGGCGCCGTGTACGGCCGGTTCAACAAGGCCATTTCCACCAACCTTTCCGACCCGGATGCCATTCCGGCCTTCCGGCGGACGGGTTATGCAGTCAAAGTCGGTTACGGTAAGCCGGGCAATTACGTAGACCTGGTCATGCTCCGGGCCCGCGACGACACCAATTCTATCGACCGCCTTCAAATGTCGCCCGAGCGCAGTACCACCCCGGCCGAGAACATGGTGATCGGCCTCACATCCAGACTTTTAATCATCAAACACATCCTCGTGGAGGCGGATGCCGCCGTGAGTTCCTACACGCGCGACATCACCTCCGCTCCCGTGCAGGCGGAAGGCAAAAGCGCAATATACCGGCTTGCGGGCAAGCTCATCACACCCCGTCTTTCGACGCAGCTCACCCAGGCCACGCAGGCTGCATTGGGCTACCAAAGCAAATGGGGCTCGGTGAAAATGCAGTACAAACGGATCGATCCTAATTTCCAGACGATGGGCGCCTACTATTTCCAGAGCGATATCCAGAGCTATACGGGCAATGTTACATTGAACCTGCTCAAAGGAAAAGCCCGCCTCGCCGGAAGCTACGGCCGGCAGTTCGATAACCTGGCCGCTAACAAGAATGCCCGCACCGGCCGTTCGGTAGGTTCGCTCATGGCATCGCTCAACCCCGATCCGACATTCGGCATGGACATTTCGCTGTCCAACTACGGCCTCAGCCAGCGCGCCGGCCTCCGCCCGCTCATCGATACGCTCCGCATTGCCCAAAACAATTTTTCGGCCTCCGCGAACCTCCGGTATTCGGTATTGAACAAGGACTACGCCCACATTTTTACATTCAGCGGCTCGCACCAGCAGCTTTCCGACCTGAACCGTAGCACCGCCTCCCAAACGGAAAACAACAGCCAGAATGCCAGCCTCGGCTACTTCCTGAATGCCAACCAGAGCGGTTTCGGTGCTAACCTGTTGATTTCTTACACCCAAACGAGCCTTCCGGGCACGCCGGCGGACGACCCTGGTAAATTGAAGTTCTACGGCCCGACGCTGGGGAGCAATTATGCTTTTTTCAAAAAGAAAATGACTACCTCCGCGAACGTCTCTTACCTGGTCAACCGGCAGGCGTCTATTACCGGCAAGGTGCTCACGGCTACGGCCACAGCGGGTTACCAGCTCGCTAAAAAACAGACTATCAGCATTAACCTGAACTACCTCAACTCCGACACGGGCGTGGAGGCGGAAAAATTCAATGAATTCAGAGGAAACATCGGCTATGGCATCTCATTTTAAAGCATTCGTGCTCCTGCTATGGTTCTGCCTGGCATTCCAGGCGGCCAGGGCGCAAAACCAGGTTCGTATCACCACCAACGTGCTGCCGCCGTACAGCCCGTATATCCAGGATTATCCGGGTACGGGCAACCGCGTGCAGGTGTTTATCACCAATCTGTCGGGCCGGGCATTGTCCGTGCGGCTGCTGGGTAAACTGGAAGGGGACAATGGCGTCGTCATCCGCACCTCGCCGAACTACCGGCCGCTGCGCCCGCTCGAACTGCGGCCCACGGACGTGAACCGTCTCATCACCCGCGCGGAACTGGAAAACCTGTTCGACCTCGGCCAGATCGAGGTGGAAGGGATGAACAAAGACCTCCTCTACCGCGGCCTGCCATTGCCAGAAGGCAACTACCAGCTGTGCGTGCAAGCTTTCGACAATGCCACCACGCGCCCGCTGTCGGCCGAATTTCCGATGGGTTGCAGTGGGCTTATCCCCGTCAGGATCATCGAGCCGCCGATCCTCATTTCACCCCAGGCCGACGAGGAAGTGGCCGTCAAAACACCGCAAACGCAGATTTTCACCTGGTCGGCACCGGTGGGCGTGCTGCCTAGTCAGGTGGAATACAGCTTCCGCGTGATCGAGCTGCCTGAAACGAATGTCGATCCGAACGTATTCATCGACGCAGTGGTGCTGCCGCGCTCGGGCGTGGAGGTGAAGCAATTGAAAACGACCACATTCGTATACGGCCCGCAATATCCGCCCTTGCAGAAGGGCCGGCGCTACGCCTGGCGCGTGCAGGCGGTACCGGCCGGAAGGCAGCTGAGCTTTTTGAATGAAGGCAAAAGTCCCGTCCAGGCATTCACCTACGGCCAGCAAATGCCCGTCGGCATCGATATGGATTACATAACCATCACCAACCCTGCGGCACGAAGGAATGCGACGGTGGAGGTAGGCAGCAACAACCCTTTCACCGTTTCGTGGAAGCTGGATGAGGCATTTGAAAAACTGCTGCGCAAGGCATTCGAGGCACAGCCTAGGAAATCGCTCGTGGAGCAATTCGGGGAGCTGAGCTACCGGGTGCAGATCAAAACCGCCGACCGCGGCAATGCGGGCACGCTCGTGATGGACCGGATGGTCCGCGGCGAAAGCCTGTCTTTACCCCAATCGGAACTGCCAGCAAATATGCCCGCCGGGAAAAATTATGCGGTACAGGTGGAGTTGCAGGGAATGTCCGAGCTGCGAAGAAAGCGTGCACAGCTGGGCAATGGGCCGCTCGTTTCAAAAACGCATTCATTTTTATTGGTAGAAAAAAACAAAGGCAAAGAGACCGACAGCCTGACCGTGCGCGGACTGCTCGCCTACCGCTTCCCCGGCGAAAGCGGTGCACCCCACCCGCTGCCGAATACCAAAGTGATGCTGATGAAAGTGTTCCCGAACACCTATCGGGCTACCGTAGCTTACGGCAAATCGGACGCCAACGGGAACTATACGATCAAAGTGCTGAAAACCGCGCTGCACGGACAGGATACGAACACTGTGTTCACCCGCTGCCTGGTGGACCCCGTGCATC
Source organism: Dyadobacter beijingensis DSM 21582 (assembly GCF_000382205.1). Lineage (GTDB taxonomy): Bacteria > Bacteroidota > Bacteroidia > Cytophagales > Spirosomataceae > Dyadobacter > Dyadobacter beijingensis. The sequence continues at coordinate 238,193 of NZ_KB907788.1, read as the reverse complement.
CGTTCATTCAGCCCATTGCCGAAGCCGGCTACTACCAGACCCATACCGAAAACACGTTCCAGATCGCAAGCAGCGAACAGGGCACGTACGACGTGCAGGGAATTACCTGGCTTGCCGCGGGCTATAACCTGGACGTTACCGCCAAGCTTTCCTACAAAAACTGGCCAGGCACCCCGGATATCGACCTCGCAGGCAAGCACCTGGTGATCTACCGTAAACCCGGCATTGCCAAGGATTACGATAAATACCGCCTGCCGTTCGAAGGTGCGGGACCGGCAGCATCGGAGGGAAAAACCTACTCCATGCAGGCCGCCAACAAGCAGGGCATACAGTCGTTTTCGCCGGGTAATGCAACCCCCAACGCCGCCACCGAGCCGCTCTCGGGTTCCGGAATGGGCAGTGCCAAAGAAGAGCCGCTGCATTTGCAGGTGCGCCTGGCGCTGGAAGCAAAAGGTTACCAAATGATCGGAATAGCGCCATTACAGGCTAAAAACGCCGGTTTCGGGGCCATTTTTGCCAACCTCGTATACGCGGGCACGTCGTACGATACCTACCGTATCTATTGCCCCGACTGCGGCCTCGCCCCCGACGACGCCAGTCCGGTGATTTTTATGAAGCCCAACGACAAACTGCCCGCTACCCCCGCGCGGGTTGAAAAATTCACCTATAACATCCAGACGACGGAAGCGCCTACCATGACATTCACGGGCAAGCTGGCCTACAAATTTTCCGATGCCGGCAAGGATGGCGCGCAAGTGAAGCCGCTGGGCAACACACAGGTGCATCTGGAAGTGGTATATCGCAATGCCGGCTCGGAAAAAAGCACTTTTGGTACGAGACTGGGCAATTATGCCGAGCTGTACACGTACCACCAGGATTTCAGCCAGATACTCGACACAAAAGTGACCTCGGCCGATGGCTCATTTACATTCAAGGTGAAAATGACGAAGGCCATGCCGCTGGGCACGCTTCCTCCGACGGCCGCTTCGGGCGACGGCGAGTTCTATACCCCTCCAACAACGTTCATCCGGGGCATCCGGGTGGTGGTGGACAACCCCTACTATGCCAGCCCGTCGGACACGTACGGCATTCAGAAAGACCAGCAAATGGTCCCGCAGGGCTCGTACGACTTCGGGCCGGTGACGGCGGTGGTGAAAAGCTACACCCTTGTGACGCAGATCAAATCGGATACGACGGGCATTTCGCTTGTGAACAAGCAGAAGGCCGATATCAAATCGGATTTGTTCGGCATTAAGGTATCGGTACTCCGGGCGAAGGGGTGGAAAATTGCGCCTCCTTCGCCGAACCGCAGACCGCCTGCCGACGAGGGTTCGGGCGTGAAATCCAACGTAAAATTGCAGAACCAGGATTTCGAAGTGATCGCCACCGCGGAAAGCAATGCGAACGGCATCGCCCGGTTCCCGCGCATGGTGATGGCCAACGGGGAGCAGGATACCTATTTTATTTCGACGGAATCGTCGGTAGACGGGCTAAACAACTATAACCTGGTATCGCTCAAACGCATTACCGTAAGCGAAAAATGGGGATCCGTATTCTCGCCATATGCAACGCAGGAGGAAAAGGACCGTTCGGACAAGGCCAAAAAGACCGATAAGAACGGCACGCAGATCAATTGCCAGACCAAATGGGAACTCTGGTACCGCCCTAACCCCAATTTTCCTACTACCTACACCTCCATGGGCTGGTATACCGACGCCCAGTATGAAAGCATGAAAGCCAGCCACCCCTCGCCCGAATATAGCTGGAAGAGCCATCTGACGGGCTGCCAGACGGTGAACAACTACTGGCTGGGCGACAAGCTGCACGACGCGAAAGTGAACGATGTCGTGCTCCTGCCCAAACCGACATTCGACGACGAGCCGGTGTTTGCGGAGCAGTATAAAACCTTCGTATCCGACACCGTAAAACGCCATTTGGCACCGGGCAAGCCGGTCGTGAATGTGCGGGTGGTGGACAAGGCCAACCCGACGCAGGGTATCAAAAATGCGACGGTAACCCTCACTTATACCAAAAACGGCGCGTTTATGGGCATCCCGACAACGCTCACGCAGATCACGGGCGACGACGGCTGGGTGCTGAAACCGTTCCAGCTCTTGCCGGGGACCGCCGCCAAGGTGCGTGTGCAGGCCGAGGGTTATGTGTACGTGAACCCGATGACCAAAAAGGCTTCCGCCGAGTCGGTGATCAACATCGACGAGGTGCTGCTCGGCCAGAACAGCTACTACCCTTCTGTACTGATGGAGCCGAATACATTGATCACCGGCCGGGCCATCGACGCCGACGCGCCGGCCGTCAAACCGATTTTCGACTATTCGCTGGAAGCCTATGCCCAGGCCGACGACGGGAATATGGTGAAGACGCAGTTCCAGGACGGCACGTGGAAATTCGCCCTCAAAGCGCCATCGACATCCTCCCAGCTTAAAATATTCCCGGTCAACATCAGCTATTTCGGAGAAGAGCGCAACATCAAAACGCAGCTGCCCAAACCGGTAGTTGACGCGAAAAACCTGTTCAATATTCAGGCCGGCGACATCCGGCTTTACGACCGCGACCACCGCATCATATTCAAAATGGTGGACGACATTTCGGGTAAGGCCATTGCGGGCGGCTATGTGCGGTTGTTTGGTAAAAAAGGCAGCGGCTTCGAGTTCGGGCCGGCCAATGCCGAAGGGCTGGTGGAAGCGCGGTTCAAGAATGTGTCCATTGAAAACCTGTATGTGGAAGTAGCGGCACCGGGTTATGTGACGCGCACGGCGTCCATCAAAAACGAGGAAAGCAAAAAGGCGGCGAACGAAACCGTGCGCCTCGAACCGGCCCGGACGATCAAAGGCATGGTAGTGCTGAAAACCGGCTCCGGTACCGAAACGCCGCTGGCAGGTGCGGAGGTTTTTGTGGCGGCCGGAAGCAATGCCCCCGTCAAATACACGACGGTATCGGCCCCGGACGGCACTTTCTCGCTGGATGTTTCGCGCAAATTTGACGGCTCGCAGATCAAAATCGAAGCTATGGTCAAAAACGCACTGTCCACAGGCGCTACGTATGTGGGTGCAGGCGTAACCCAGGCGGTGCCGCAGCCCAATGGCCAGTCGCTCAAACTCGTGGTGACGACGTTCGAGAAATTCAAAATAGCCTCGATATGGGGTTTCCCGGTGACGATCGAGAAAATAGATCCGAAAACCCTGGCCGCGAGCGGCGACGTGGACCTGACCGACACCGGTTTGGGCCCGTTCGCGATCCTGGACAAAAATGTGAAGGTGCGTTTCAAAAACGTCGTATTCAAAGCCGATCCGCAAAACCCCGCGCTGGGCATTCCGGCGAACGAAACCGTGGAGCTCGACGCCGGTATCCTCAACAACCTCGTGTACCACCCGTCGGCCGAGGTGAGCCTGGGCAAAGCGAAATACAATGTGAAACTGACGTCGCCAGGCGGTCTTTTCAGCAAATTCAAAATCGTGCGGACGCCGGGCACCGCTACCGGCCGGATCATGGCCAAAGCGCAGGTGATCGACAACTCGTTCAACTTTTCAGCAAGCCTGCTGTCTTACGAAAAAGGCCAGTTTTTCCTCTACGATCCCGACGCGACCGGACGGGCGGACGACAAGCCGCTGGTAACGGCATTCGACGCTTCGAAAACCAATATCAAGTGGACGCATTTCGGCATTGCCCAGGAAAACGGCGAGCCGATGAAGCTGAAACTGCTCCAATTCGATGCGACAAGCAAGCTGGAAGGCTCGCGCCTGATCGGCGACGAAATACACCTGAGCCCGGTGATGACCTGTAAAATCAAGGACGCCAACCCGGAAACGCTAACCGTGACCCTCGGCGACCTCGTTTTGAAAAACAATACCGTAGACATCAAATCCGGCGAAACGCCGCTCACCTTCCCGCTCGCCGGGCAATGGAGCGTGGAGATCCGCGACTGGAAGCTCGATTACAAAAAAGGCGGCTTCTACGCGACTTCGGGCGTGATCAAAACGGGTAAGGTGGATGTGCCCATCAAGGAATTCAACCTCCGCAGCGATTTCTACCGCCTCGAAGTCGCACCGGCGACTTCTTTCGAACTGGCCGGGATCGCGAAACTGAAAGTCGGCGGGGTGGCGCATTTCGGCTACGACGCACAAACGGGCTCGGATATGAAAGGACATTGGTCGGTAGTGGTGGTACCCAACGGCCAGTCGCCCGCGGCGATATTACCCGCCAACTCCGTCCCGGGCCTGACCGCCGACATGCAATTCGCCACCTTGTCATTGCTCGATAATGGCGAGGACGTGGTCACATTCGGTTCGGGCAGCAAGAAATTTAAGTATTTCAATATCATCGACGTACGCCCGACGACCATCGAAACCGGCGCCGACTATTTTGCCTTCGATGCCGGCATGTCGAGCGCCATCCCCAATGCGCCGCAGGACGTATCGATGCGCCTCATTTACTCCAAACCCCAGGGCAGCGGCGTGAAGCTCACGACCAAAATACCAGGCGGCTACAAGGTCCAGACGAAGGGTTACCAGACATTCGAAGCCGGGCAGTATGTAGCAGCGGACCAGAGCCAGACCACCGCCATTTTCTTCGGTGACGGCGTGATGGCTATCAAAGGCAGCGTGGAAGAGCCCGGTAGGCTACTGTTGGATAATGTGCTTTTGGTCCACAATAAAAATGAAACCCACATTACCCACGGCCGCAATATCGACCTGACCAATGCTTCGACGCTGGGGCAATGGAAAACCAGTCTCGCCGACTTCACCGATCCCGCCAAAGACGCTTCGAACTATAACGAAAGCGGCAATTTCAAACAGCTCCGCGTTGCATTAGGCGGAAAGTCGGCGCTGAGCAAGGTGTATGTGCACCAGTCGGCAACCAACAAGCAATGGGATTTGCTCCGATTCTCGGGATTGCCGCAGGGCTTTACCAAAATGCTGGACGAGGACGAAAAGAACCGCCTGTCGTTCACGGCCTACGGCGAGATCAAAGCGGAAGGACAAAAAATCAAGCTGGACGGCATCGATACCGGCCTGGGCGGCCTGAGCCTCGTATACGACTATGGCCAGCAGCGCCTGACAGGCTCCATGCAGCTTTCGAACCTCCCGGTACCGCCTACGATGACCTTCATGAACGGCATGGCGCAGGTACGGCTCGATGGCAGCGGCTTCTACATTGCGGCCACCGGCGAGCTGCGGAATGTACCGCTCATCGTGCCGGTCACCATGCGTTCGGGACTGATGCTGGGCATTTACAACAGCAACGAACTCGGCGAGGCGACGCAGATCCTGTTCGCCAACAGCCACCGCAAAGCGCTGCCCTGCTCGTTTACCAGCGGTTTCAAAGGCATTTACGCGATCGGCGAAGTACCGGTGCCGCTCATCGATACCTATAAATATGAACTGTCGGTGCCCGGCGTGGGCGGCTACAAGGTGGGCATGGATGCCTATGTGGACGGCTACGTGTACGGCAATTACGACAATGGCGCATTCTCCGTGGGCGGCGGCATGGGCATTGGCGCGCATGCCTATGCATACGGGAGCGTGCTCTCCGTCAGCGCGGGCGGCGAGGTGCATGTGAACGGCGGCGTGGATACGAAGCTGACCGTCGATACCGGTCCCAAAAATGTGTCGGTAACCCTGGATTCGCGCCTCAGCGCGGGCTTTTCGGTGACGCTTACCGAAGACCTCAGCGGGCTTTCGACGGGCACCTCCGCCGATTTCTGCCTCAAACTCAACGGCTCGGCCAACTACACGATCGGCGGCAGCCCCGGCTTGCAGATCAGCCCCGAATGCACCTTTACCAAATGCGACACCGGCTGCCTGGTGAAAGAATAACGATCCATCGATATGAAAACAATCATTCGCATCCTCACGCTCTTCTGCCTTGGCACAGCCGCATTGCAGGCACAAAAGCCACAAGCCATCGGTGGCCCGTATGGCGTGTTTATTCAAATAGACAAACTGCTTCACGGCCCGCAATATGTGATCGAGCGACTGGAAACCGGCAAAAACAAGCCCGAATGGCAGCCCGTATGTACGACCGGCAAAGGCCCCGCCAATGCGGCCGAACTTACGGCGCGCCTCACGGTACTCGCCGCCAAAAACCCGTTGTACCAGCTCCCGAACGACTCGCTGACCACCTTGCTGTTCGATCGTTACCGGAACGTAGCCCACGCCGATTCGCTGGGCGGCTACGGGTCCAACCCGCAATACCTGGAAGCGCTCGGGCTGGGCTTCCTCGACACCGGCGTGCAGCAAGGCCTGCGCTACGACTACCGACTGCGGGCATTGGGTGCGAGGGAGGGCGTTTACCACAATCCCGGCACGGTATCCGTTCCCGGCGCGAAACTCGCCACCACGGCACGGTCCGTGAGCCGCCATACCGATGGCCGCACCGTCAGCATTCAGTATTTAATCAAGAAACCAAACCCCTACATTGCGGGCGCACGGGTGCTGCGTGCCGCTTTCGGACAAACGGGATTCGAGGAATGCGGCGCCGAATGGGGCTTCCGCAAAGGTGAAAGAGACTCCCTCTTCCTCGTCGTGACCGACCCGAATGTGCGCCGGAAAATGCTGTACTCCTATGTGGTGTATCTCCAAGATTTCGTCGGGAACGAAAGCGCCGCTTCGGATACACTCACCCTCGCGAACCTGCGCGCACAAGACGAAATCCCCGTCATACACCGCATCAGCACGCGCTCCGTGGAGAGCGACAATGCGATCACCGTCAGTTGGGAACTGTCGTCGGTGAAAGACCTGCGGGCCGTGGAAATATGGCGCAGCGAAGATTTCGACACGGGTTTTAAAAGGGTCGGCGTGGCGGCGGCGACAGATACGGCTTACACCGACCACGCCGTGGAACCGGTGCAGGGTTACTACTACCAGGTGCGGCTGAACGGCACTTACGAATCCTCGCCCGCGTCCGTGAAAGTATCGGGAATGCTCAAAGCCAACCGCCCGGCACTGCTTGCGCCGGCGCACTTTCAACTGACTGAAACCCAAGATTCGCTCACCTTCCGCTGGGAAGCAGCCGATTTCGACACGCACGGCTATTACATCTACTTCGCCGCCGGGCAAACGGACACCTTGCAGCAGTTTTCGGACATGATCCCGGCCCATGCCGCATTGAAATACCAGATCCCCGTGCAAAAACTCGCCATCGGCGTGGCCTACCGCTGGGCCGTCGTGGCCGTGAACACGAGCTACAACCAGGGCCCGATGAGCAACGAGCTCTATTCCGAACCCCGCTTCCCCACCCGCCTCGCCACGCCGCTCAATCCCGAACTGATCGACCAGCCGGGTAATGCCTGGCTCGTTTGGGAAAACATGAAAGCCATCGATCCCTACACACTGGGCTACATCATCGAAAGAAAAGCGGAAAATGAAAAGGCATTCAAGGAAATATACCGCCAGCATGCAGAAGACCAGGCGCGCAACCACTACGCCGACAGCACCGTGAAACAGGGCGTGCATTACAGCTACCGCATCCGCGCCTACGGCATGGGCGGCCGCCTGAGCGCATTCAGCACGGAAATAGGTTACTACCAGCCGCACGACGCCGTGCTGCCCGTGCATGGACTGAATGTCGCGACCACCAACCGCGGCGTGCTCGTGAGCTGGGACGCCCCATTAGCCAAACCCGACAAATACCTCGTGTACCGCTACACGGAAAAAACCGAAAAGCCCCGCCTCGTGAGTGCGCCCCTGGGCACGCAAACGGGCTACATCGACCGCGATGCCGTGGCGGGCGTCGGGTACTATTACCATGTCGTGGCCGTCGGTACCGACAACCGCGAAAGCGCCCCTACCGATCCCGTGAAAGTGGATTGGAAATGAATCTCTTAATCATGTTACCGAGCCAATGAACAATCGCATACTATCCCCCATTACCAGCACCTTGCTCTGCCTCACGGCCATGCTGGCGTTTTCAACCACGGGGCATGCCCAGCGCGCGATGCTGCGCGCCACGGCGGTGTCGTACCAGCAAGTCGATTTGTCGTGGGACCGCCTGCCCGGAACTGCCGAATTGTACGAGATTGAGCGAAAAGAAGACGGTCCGGGCCAGAACTTCGCCAACATCGCGCGCAACGTTCCGAGAGGCACATTTGCCTACCAGGACAAAACCGTGCAGGAAAACCGCACCTACATTTACCGTGTGAAGGCCTACTGCGAAAAATCCTGCGGCGGGGAGTTCAACGAAGCACGGGTAACGACGCCGTTTGCCCCGGCAGCGACGCCGGGTAACCTCGAAGTATTCTACATTTCGGGCCGTGGCGTGGCCATTACCTGGCAGGGAAACAACAGCGACAATGCGCGCTTCATCCTCGAACGCTCGGATAATGGCGGCGGATTCGGTACGATCGCGACGGTGCCTTACGCCCGGTCGCTGAGCTACAACGACAACAATGTTTCACCCGGCAATCGCTACTGCTATCGGGTGAAGGCAGTGAATGCGGGCGGGGAGTCGGGCTATTCCAATGAAGGCTGCGTTAACCTGGCCATTCCCAGGCCCGGTGCTCCTGCCAATCTTTCCGCGAAAGTCATCAGCAGCGGCCAGGTGGACCTGAAATGGCAGGACAATGCCGATAACGAAGCCGGCTTCGACGTGGAGCGGTCGGATAATGGTACCCAATTTTCCAAAATCGGTGAAACGAATGCGAATGCAGCCGATTTTACCGACAGCGGTGTGCAGCCGAACCGTAAATACTGGTACCGTGTGGTCGCCCGCAACGGCGGCGGTTTTTCGGACTATTCCAATGTCGTGGAGGCCGTTACACCCGATATCGCGCCTAATACCCCGCGCGCGGGCTCAGCCGTGGCGGTTTCTTATCAGCAAATCAATCTTAGCTGGGGCGATGTGTCTGATAATGAGACGGGTTTTGAAATAGAAAGCTCCACGAACGGCACGCAGTTTTCCAAGATCGCATCGACTTTGAGCAATATACAAAACCTGGAAATCAAGGATTTGAAACAACTCACGACCTACTATTTCCGCGTCCGCGCCGTGAATGCGATCGGGCCGTCGGGCTACTCCGAAACGATGAGCGCTACTACGCCACGGGCGCCGGTGCCGGACAAACCGACCGGCCTGACGGCGACACCGATGAGCTTCGACCTGATTCAGTTGAAATGGAATGCATTGTCGGCCAATGCGGAGACGGTGGTCATCGAACGTTCGCAGCAGCCGAATGCGGGATTTGCAAAAATCGGCAGCCAGGCGGCGGCCAACATCCAGTTTCCCGACCGCGAAATCCTTGATATTCACGATTACTACTACCGGGTCAAGGCCGTCAACAGCAACGGTGAATCTCCTTACAGCGACGTGGCGAAGGTACCGGCCGGCGCCATTATCACGGGCGTCGAGCCTGTGGCACCGGAGGGTTTGGTTTACACCCATAACAACCGCCTGCATATTGCCCTGGTCCGTCCCGCTTCCGGAAAACTGCATTTGTACGATGCACGCGGGGTTTTGGTCCGTTCCTGGCCGCTGTCCCAACAGATGCAGATCGACCTGAATGCCTGGCTGCCGGGCATTTACGTGGCGGTCCTGGATGGGGAAAAGATCCTGGTTAAACAAAAAGTATTCATCCGGTAAACCGCCGGCATTCACCTCAGACTGTTTTGACATGAAAAAGCTTATATACCTCATTTCCATTGCATTACTCGCAGCCTGCCAGCCTAAACAGGTAGAACCGGCCAATATCGGCCTCGTCTGGAAGGCACAATCCGTGAAGGAAAACGGTACGCTCGTGTACACCGCGGGCAACCCCGCCAGCACGCGCCCCGGCTACGCCCGCCTGCGCCTCGACCTGACGAGCAAGGAACAGGTCACATTTATGGACATCGACGGCCGAAAGCTGACGGGAAAATGGTCGCTCTCGCCGGACAATGGCCGTCTGATCCTCGAAAATCTCACGCCACCACCCAGCGAATCGGCGGGTAACATCGAATTTTACCTGACCGAACCACCGGCCGCCGGCAGGCTCCTGCTGAAACGCACCAACGAAAGCAAAAAAACGGGCAATACCGTAAACGAGTACGAGCTCGTGCCGGAATGATGCCGCTTTCCACACCGTCAATTTAACTTCTCAAAACCTTTCGCTCAATCATCATGTAGGCTTGTCAGTCGGAACCAGCACTTTGCAAATGCTTTTTGTATATATTGGGTACAAAAATCCGACTGCACCCTTTCATGACTCCTCCTCCTTCACGTATCCGGTTTATAGCGATCGACGATAACCCGCTCGATCTGCTGTTTCTGGAAGAAATGGTAAGCGCCTACCCTTTTCTCGAAAATTGCGGCACGTTCACGAACCCGCTCGAAGGGTACGAAGCGCAGCAATACATCAGGCCCGACCTGGTGTTCCTCGACATCGAAATGCCGGCATTTACCGGTATCGAACTGCTCCGAAAGTTCCGGGAAGAGGTGCCGATGGCCGTTTTCATTACCTCCCACCCCGATTTCGCCCTCGAAGGTTTCGAACTTTCAGCCCTTGATTATGTGCTCAAACCGATCATGGAAAACCGGTTTGCGGCTACGGTCGCGCGGATCAGGGATTTTTGGGAAATGCGGCAAAAATCGCACGCTTACGAGGTGCTTTTCGAGCAGGACACGCTCACGATCAAGGAAGGGCATAACCAGGTGAAACTGGCCCAGCGTGACATCATCTACCTGGAAGCGATGCAGGATTACACCAAAATCGTGACGCCTGGGAAGAATTACATGACGCTTTCGACGCTATCCTGCTTCATGGAGCAGCTGCCCTCCGACCGCTTCCTGCGGGTACACCGGAGCTACGCCGTGTCGCTCGGGCAGATCCGCGAGCTCAGGCATTCGGAACTGGTATGCGACCGCGCCATTATCCCCATCGGCAAAACCTATCGTTCGGCGCTTTCCAAACTGAAATTGTAGCCGATGAAAAGAACTCTACCTTTTATTTTCGGGCTTTTTGCGGCGTTGCAGGCATTTGCCCAGCCCCTGCCCGATCTTTCGAAATACAAAACGACGACGGCCAAACTGGAACGGCTCGCCAAAATCGGCGACTCGCTTATACTGGCCGAAAAGCATGTCGCGCTGCATGACGTGGCGCTTTATGCCATTAAACTGACCCCGGCCAACGACGCGAAACGGCTTGCATTGTTTCATTACCAGCTGGGATTCGCATTGGAAACCACTTCGAAATCAGACAGCTGTTTCCGCATTTACGAAAAGTCGCTGGACTATGCCAAAAAGGCCCGCGACACGCGGCAAACGGTCCAGTCGCTCGACCGGCTGCTTTTTTTATACAACAATGTGGCCGGTTTCAAGGCTAAAAGCGAAGCTGCGCTGAAAGAGGCCCTGGCGATCGTGGACACGCTGCGCGATCCGATGGACAAAGTCGAACTGTATTCTTCGATCCAGAACTACTATTCGATACGCGGTGAATATGAAAAGCAGGTCCGCTACCTGCTGGAATCCATCGAATTAAAGAAAAAGCTCATCGCGCAGGGAAAGGTGAAAGACCGCGAATACGTGGTATCCGACCTGATGAACCTGGCCGAAATGTACTTTGAACTGGAACAGGCCGATAATGGCCTCCGGTACGCGAAAGAGGCCCGGAGCTACATGGTGAACAATACGGTGTACCGTCATCATTATTACAAGGATATGACGGACGCTTACCTGCTGCTCCGGCAGCCGGCTATGGCACGCACCTACTACGACAGCCTCTCGGCCATGCTTACGCCGGACGACATACAGCCGACGCGCCGGCACAACAAGATCGCCGCCGACCTGGGTTTTACGGATTATTACCTCACCCGGAACAAGCCCGACAGTGCGGCCATTTACATTCAGCGCGCTGTGGCACTCGCCCCGCAATGGGCGCCGGATTTCCTGATGTCACAGGTGCGGTACATGGAAGGCAGCGTGTATTATGCGCAAAAGAAATACGAAAAGGCACTGCCGCTGCTGACCGCCTCGGAACCGCTGATCGAGGAATTCGGCGCGCAAATGTACGTGGCCCTGCTGCAATCGATCGCGCGCTGCTATGCGGCGGCAGGCCAGTGGCAGAATGCTTACGCCTATTACGACAAATATGCGCCGCTCCGCGACTCGCTCTACCGGGAATCGGCCAAAAAGAGCATTGCCGACGCCGAGGCGCGCTACCAGAACAAGGAAAAGCAGGCTGAAATACAGATCAAGAACCTGCAAATCGATGAAGCGCAGAAACAGCGCCTCTGGCTGATCTCCGGACTGGCATTCGTGACGCTGTCGCTCGTGCTGCTGGGCGTTATTTACCGGAACAAACGCCGCACGGCCACCCTGCTCGACGATAAAAACCGCCAGCTCGGGAAGCTGATCGAGGATCTGGAAGAAGCCAACCGCACCAAGGCCAAGCTTTTCGGCATTATCAGCCACGACCTCCGCTCGCCTATCAGCCAGGTGTACCAGTTCCTGAAACTGCAACAGCTCAATCCCGACCGGTTGAACCACATCCAGAAAGAGCAGCTCAGCGAAAAAATCCAAACGGCCACCGGCTCGTTGCTCGAAACGATGGAGAACCTGCTCCTCTGGTCGAAAACGCAGATGAACCAGTTCCAGCCCAGCATCGAACACGTGGCGATCGCCGAGGTGACGGCCCAATGCCTGAGCCTGCTGCATCTGAATATCGAAGCCAAACAGCTGCAGGTAATCCACGACATTCCCGGGGAAGCCGCCGCCGACACGGACCCCTACTACCTGCAGACAATCCTGCGCAACCTGCTGCAAAATGCCATCAAAGCCGCCGAAGAGCAAAGTACGCTCACCCTGGCCTGGGACGAAGCCGCCCGCCGCCTGACGATCGAAAACACGGGCCCGGCATTCAGTCAGGCGCAATACGAGCGGGTACTCGCACAAACGGACCTGCAAAAAGGCCTCTCGGGACTAGGCTTGCGCCTCGTGGACGAGCTCTCGGCCAAATCCGGCCTGACGGTTCGGTTCGAGAACCCGGAAGAAGGGATCACCAGGACAGTAATAAATGTAAACGCCACTACCGGCGGTTCAGGGAATGGCCGGTAGTGGCGTGGGGCGGGCACTTTTCCGCTTCGGGTCGCGATGTCAGATCAGTACTGTTCTACATAGCATGCTGCTCGCGGTCGTCTCGTCCTGAATGTGAATTCTGTTGCCGCGGATGGATGAAAATCCATTCAGGCGTGCCACAGTTGATTTTACGAGTTGAAGTTTAGCGGGGATGGTTGTTTGCTTTTTCATTGTATAATTAGGGTTGATTAACACCACAAATTAATCCTTCAAAAAGCGGCTGTAGAATCTTTTTATACGAAGCTCGGCCCTTCCTCGACCAAATGAAGTATTGCTTCGAAACTGCTATTCCAGGGGAAATGTCACCGAAACTGTGAACTCGGCAGCAGTTTCCGTTTTCTCGAATTCATAGCGACCAGGATAGTAAATCTCCAATCGTTTTTCCAGGTTAACCAGACCAATTCCACCACTCCGGCCTTCCTTTGCACGCAGGACTGGATTTTCCGGCTTACTGTTGGCGATGGTAAATTCCAGCGAGCCGGACGAAACGTCGATCAGAATATTCACATAGGATTCCTTGCGGCTTGCGTGAACGCCGTGTTTGAATGCATTTTCAACCAGCGTAATCAACGATAATGTTGGAATTCGATGCGTTTCTGCGATCTGCCCGTACTTGCTTACATTAACCTTGCAGCGGCGGTTGCTACGTATCGATTCCAACTCGATGTATAGATTCATGTACGAAAGCTCTTTTTCAAGTCCGATAAATTCATCGTCCATCTCATAAAGCGAAAACCGTAGAATCTCGGCGATTTTTTGAAGGTGCTCGGCAGCGTCCTCTGAAATTGGTAAAATTTTAGCATAAGCCGCATTCAATACGTTAAATACGAAATGCGGGTTGATCTGCGATTTCAACGCTTTCAGCTCCATAGCTAATGCGTCACTTTGCAGCTTTTGACGGGCAATGGTCTCGTTCGCTGCATATTTTGCCATTTTCAGCGTTGCAGGCACCATAAAAAACTGAATTTCGGAAAGGTCGTTGGTAAAGACAAGCCACGACCGAATGTCCCGAAAATCAAAAGGTTGTAGATACATTTTCGAAAACATCTGGAACCGTTCGGTCATATTTTCGAGGCCCGCTAATTTGTCCACCCCAATGAACATAAATATGGAGAAGACATGGTTCGTGATCAGTGCTGCGATAACGACAATGAACGCCAGCAATATTCCGCGAACATACTTTCCCAATACATTGTAAATACCAACGCAGATATAGTACTCGGGTATTATTTTTAAAAAGTAAGAAAAGTTGGCGAGCGTTACGGTAGCATCAGCGCTCTTTCGTCCTATTACCGGCAACGCATAAGCGTAATGCAATAATATAAAACAGGTCCAAAACAGAATATGATAAGCCACCCGCAGCCCCTGCGTGCGCGGGAAGAGGAGCTTTTCGATCAGCGACCGCTTTTTTACGATAGTATTCTCCACGCCTGAATGCTATTTTTCTGTCAACTGCCTGAAAACCTCGTCGCGCGTGGGCGAAACGGCAATGGATACTTTCATACCGTTCAGCATGGTGACCATGTTTCCTTCGATCATTCTGATCATGTTACGGTTGACAATATAGGAACGGTGCGTCCGCACAAAAGGCGGGGCCGGCAGCCGCGTCATCATCGTGGCCATGGAGGCGAGCGTCACCAGCACCCCGTTGGAATAATACACTTTTACGTAGTCTTTCAATCCTTCGATAAAATAGATGTCCTTGAACCAGACACAATACATTTTCCGGTCGGCACGAATCCACATATACTCCTCGTGCGCGGGCTCGGGACGCTGCTCGGCGGGTGGCTCGGAAGCGAATGCAGGGACATTTCCGCGCGGTGCCTCCCCGCCATGCACCTCTTCCGCCAGGTGCCGGGGTTTGTCGATGGCCGGCTGGCTGTTGCCCATCAGCTTTCGCACCTTCGTCACCGCTTTCAGGAAACGGTCGAAACCGATGGGTTTGAGGAGAAATGACGTGACATCAAATGAAAAACCGTCCACCGCGTACTGTGCGTGGGCGGTGGTCATGATCACATGCGAATCCGGCGCTTCGACGATGCTGAGCAGGTCGAGCCCCGAAAGTTCCGGCATATTTACATCGAGAAAAATAATGTCGGGTTTTACTTCGGGAATCATTTCCAATGCCTCCACGACATTGTAACAACTGCCTGCATAGACGAGCCAGCTAAGCTTTGCAATCAGAAATTTAAGGACTTCATGAGCCGGCTCCTCATCGTCCACGATGAGACAACTGATTTTTCCTGTCATATTTGCACCGAGTCCGAATTGTGATTGATGATCGTTAATGTCTATGGAAGGTACCTAACCGTAAAAACGTCAACAAAAACCAAATGCGGTTACACTTTTCGCAACAAATATGCGCATTATCGTTTAATTTATTACTAAAAACCCCTCCTGGATCACATCCTTCGCAACATTTTTCCTGCGCGCCAGGCGGGAGCCATAGTATTTTTTGAGATAGTGATAAATAACCAGTTCGTGCTCCCGCTGCTGTGATACGAACAGGCGGTTCAGGAACATGTGGACGAGGCTGCTCGCGAAGCTCAGGAACGATACACCCATCGTCGGCCCGATGATTTTCATCGACTCCCGGATGCGTTCCGAACGTATCCCGAACAGCACGATGGCCTCTTCAATTTCATTCACCCCGTCGTAACGCGGATCTAGAAAACGTTCGATCGTGCCTGTCTGCGCCCGGTATTTATCGTTCAACTGAATGTTTAGCTGCGTGTTACCGTCGAACTCCTGGAAAAAGTTGGCTTGCAGGCGGTCCATCAGGTCCTTTTTGGATTCGAGGGTAAAACCGAGGTCGTTCAGCAGCATGTCCACGGCCCGCAGCCCGATCTGCCAGCGGTACCGCTCGCCTTCGTCGCCCGAAATCAGGCTCAGAAACCCCGCCGTGGCGTCGCTGTCGGCGAAAAACACGGATTCCACTTCCTCGTAGCTCCCGCAGGCGTAACGTTCCAGTTCGCGCTTGTAGGTATCGGTCTGTATTTTGTGGACGATCCCGTCGGTAATCAGCGGGTCCATCACCGCATTGAGTTCGGCCAGCACCCGGTGCCAGAACGACGGGTTGCTGCCGTGGTAAAACCGCAGGCGTATATGGTAGTCAGGGTCTTCATAGCGGACAAAAAACCACTTTTCGATCGTCCCGTCCGCTACCAGCCGGTCGGCAAGCGGCTTCACGACGGTGGTAAGGAGGCGGTCCACCGTTTTGGTACCGGCGTAAATCTTGACATACAGCCATTCGCTGCCGGTAATGAAGTTGCGCCTCGCGCTGCCTGCGTGCACACTTGCCGCAGGCGTGTCCCGCTTCGCCGGCGCAGGAGCCTGCGTATGCAGGAAAGGAATAAGGATTTCGTTCAGGTAATGCTGGCCGGGCTCGCCTAAGACGCGGCTTTCGAGGAATTCCGTGAGCGTGATCTGGCCGTATTTGCGGAGCGTTTCGCAGAGTATGCCCACGGAAAAGTCGGAATCGCCGTCGATCAGCAGCTCGCTGTCGCCCTGGCGCAGCTGCACGAAACGGGGAATTTGGTAGGCTTTCCGTATCGCCAGCCATTCGTCGGCAGCAAAAATGTCTTTCAATGAATGTTTGGAAAACAACGCCTTATCAAGGTTCCAGGTTGCGCGGCTCAGTATCCAATGCTTGTACTCGACCCGCGGCAGGAATGTGTTCGCAGCCAGATGGTCCCAATGCCAGCCCGCATACCGGTAGTTTTCCTGGTAGGTCAGCTCGCAGAGGAAACGGTATACCGGCAGGCCGCCCGTGAAATTGTGCGCATTGGTCAATCGCGGGAAAATGCGTTTGTTCAGCCGCTTCGACCGCAATATTACCTCCCCCGCCGCCGATACGGACACCATCAGATCGTCCGGCATAATGCGGTTCTCCTCCGGCAGCGAGGAGCCGGAAAGGTACGGGATTTCATACTGCCGGAAATGCGGGCGCATCAGCACATTGCCGACGCGGGCTTCGGGCAAATGCGCGATTTCCGCGAAAATCCCGTCCTCGCGGCAGTTTTCTTCCTCCGCTACGGCTTTCCTGACGCGCCCGGCCAGCTGCGGGTTGCCGTGGCAAAAGCGCCCGAGCAGCTTTAAACCCGATGGTCCGCCCATGGCATTCAGTACGAATTTGAAATCGCCCTCGTCGACGGCTTGCTGCGAGCCGGCCACCAGGTTTCCGAACAGGTAAAAACTGTCGGGTATCCGGGCGGGCTGCGCCGTTTCGCGGAGTTCTTGCAGCATGGCGTCGGTCAGCCGGACGGCCGTGGAATGGTCGCGCGCGGCCTGTCCGCAGAGTTTCTCGCGGAACCTGGCGAGCGGCGAAAGCCCCGGCGCCGGGGTATGCCCGTGGTCAGGAAGATGCAGGTCGTCCAGGAGCGGCAGATTATCGGCCCGGCCGGCGGCCACGTCGCCATACCCGATGCCCGATTCACTGTCCAGCACTTCCAGCAGCGGCATTTCGCGTTGTTCGTAACGTTCGAGGAACCGCTTTTTAAACTGGTCCATTTCCCGCATCGGGTTCTGGTAGCCCAGCAACTGAATATCGGCATATTCCTTCAAAAGCGTCCCAATCGCCCGTTCGCCGATCGTGCAGGAGCGCGTGTTGTAAAAAAGGTCGGCCTGGATGAGGTCCTTGCTGCCCGTCGTCACGAAATGCCGGTTCACAAGTTCCCCTACCTCGCCGTATTTCGCCACGCCGCCGTTGCCGGGCGCCAGCAAGTCGGCCACCTGCCCCATTTGTGCCACCTCTTCCGCCGCCGCGTCCATACCGCTCAATTTTGCCTTCAATACCTGAAAAAACTCGTCGCCCGTCACCGTAGCGGCCAGCTCCGACACCAGTATCTGGGCATCGATCAGGGCGTCGATATATTGCAATGCCTCTTCCCTGCTGATCTCCGGGCCGGTGATACGCCGGGCCAGCTCCCCGATCGTCGCGCCCGTGCGGGCGCGGGCAATGATACCGTCGAGGTATTCGTTGCTGTCCACCGATGCCAGCACGTACGACCGTTTTTCGTTCTGCCATGTGCTCTCCACGTAGCGGTAGGTATCGCCGATACGATAAAGGCTGGTATTCACGGAAAATTGCAATGCTGCGCGGATTCCGGGTTTTTCCAAAAGGGCGTCCGCCATGCCGGCCACATAGTTCATGTCGAGGCGTGCGTGCGTATACTCGGGGTCGGTCGGGTCGAATTCGATGCGGGTTTCGGGGCCGGGCGTACCCACCGCACAGCCGGCAAAAAGCCCGTACGGGGTACTGCGGGAGGTCATCCGCACGAGGTATTTGTATAAAGTTTTGAGGAGTTTTTCGGTACCGGTCTTCACCCGGCCCTCCACCAGTCCGGTAAACGAATCGTATAGCTCAGGTGATGCCAGGTAAATGGCTTCCAGCATGGCAGGCTGGGAAAAAAAACGGATCAGCTCTTTTTCAAAAAGCTCGGCCCGGTTGTTGACCCGTGCATTAAACTCATACAGGACATCCAGCGGCAGGCGGGGACGTCTCAAAACGAAAAATCCTTGGGATAAAATAGACATAAGCCGGCGGGTTAATCATTATAAACAAAGTGGTCCAAACTTTTCATTCTCTTCGCCGGCCGCCAAATTGTTTATACCAATGATCTGCTTTCATGGACAAAATCCCCGCCGTCGAAAAAAGCCCGATCCCGCCGCCAGAATGCCCGTGCGCCGCACCGTTGCATCATTTCGTCGAAATAGCCCGTGAATTGGTCTAAAAAATGTGCGCCAGTTGCCGCGCTTGCCCACATTTGTGTACAGATCAAATTTGTGCACGATAATGATATCAACATCACCAGGAATATCGAGGCTGTCGACCATGATTGCCGCTGCCAAAATCGACGAAATCCACGAGGTCATCAACATTTACCGCCGGCAGCTGACCAGTTTCAGCCTGTCGGAAGGATACCTGGGCGTATCCGTTTTCAAATACCTCTACGCCGTACACACAGGCCGCAAACGCTACCTCGACGAGGCGCGGGAGGCATTCGACCACGCCTGCGACATGATCGACGGCGACCCGCGGAAGGCCTACCCGCAGGACTTCACCGATCTGGGCTCCGTTGCGCAATACCTCTGCCAGGCGGGGGTACTCGACATCGATCCGAACGTGTTCCTGAGCGATGTGGACTCCATATTATTAAGTAAAATGCGCGCCGAACTGAGCGCGGGGAATATAGGCAGCCTCACCAGCGGCGCGCTGGGCTACGGGCTGTACTTTTTACAACGCAGCTATTATAACCGCGAGCGCGCCCAGCCGGTGGTGGAAGAACTGGTGCTGGGCATTATCCGGAGCGCGGTCCGCACCGACGGCACCTGTCATTGGAATGCCGGCCTCGACCACGACGAAGCCGGCTCCGGGCTATTTTTCCCGCAGGGGGAGGCGGCGATATTGCTGATTCTGAGCAGGGTCGTAGAAATGGGCCTGTTCCCGGCCACGCACCTGGAAGCGCTTACCCAGGAGGCGATTGCCTACATCGAGAACCGCCATCTGGAACAAAAGGCGCTCTCTGAAACGGACAAGAATTATGGGGTATACCTGAACCGGCAGGCTTCACGCTATGAAGATATCAGCCTGGGATACACCCTGTTAAGAACCGGAACGGCATTCAAAAACGCCGAATGGTCCAAAGAAGGAAGAGCTATTCTCAAAAACTGCGCAAGCCGCCACCTGATCGACCCGACAGGCGTACAAAATGCGGGGATATTGTCGGGTGCGACAGGCCTCGCCCTGCTGTTCGACCGCGCCGCACACCTGACGAACGACGTCGCGATGGAGCATGCCGCCAACTTCTGGTATACGCAAATCCTCCGTTTCGACCTCAATGCCGATGGCTATGCGGGCTACAAGGTCCTCGAAAACCCGTGGAGCCCGCAAAGCAATATCGCATTCAGCGAAGGGATTATCGGCATCGGCTGCGGGCTGATCAAATCGCTGAACCCCGGGAAGGTGGATTTTCATGATCTGATCTGGCTGCTCTGAACGATCGCTAAGCGCCGGTGGACATGTGCCTCGTGCGCTGCCCCCGCGCCGCACGCAGGAAAAACGTCCCCGATCCGCAAAAAAGTAATGCAAAACCGGCATGCAGGCCCATTACCGCCGGGAAACCATTGGCAAAAGCAGGCGTACCGATCGCCCACGCTATGATGGGGATGAGAACTATCGCAAATGCCATCGCAAACAATGCGAAAGCCATTCCTACGGCTTCGAGGCGTGCTATGACGGCACCGGCCAGGCCCGTGATCAGCACGCCGAAATACATCATATTCGCCGGATTATCGCCGAGAATGCCGCCCACGGCCACATTCATCCAGAGCAATGCGAGTACCGTCAGGATCGCGATGCCCAACGCAAACCGGTAGGCATGGCTGTTCAGTTTCCGTTTGGCCACCAGGTCGTATACGAGCGCAACGGCGCCCAGCAACAGCACGACCGCCAGCATCGGCGCGCCGGGTTTCCATTGCCAAAGCGCCAGCGCCGTCAGCAACAGCGGAACAGTCACAGCGCCAGCGGCCGCGATCAGCAGTTTTTTTACATCGTTCTTCATAGCTTGAATAGATTGAAATGGTTTGAGAATGGACCTGCTGTCCTGCCGGCCTTAGCAGGCATACAGGTTTACGCAAAAATATAAAAGAACTTTGAAATACAAAGTTCTTTTATGCAATAAATTTCCATTCAAAACTCCCACCGCCCCGTCGCTTCAAATCATACGAAGGCGCTCTTCTTCCAGGTCGATCTGGTAGAGCTGCCGGCGAATGTAGTCTTCATTGACAGAGATATCCTTATTGAGTTCGGCGAGGTAGGTGCGCTGGCATTCCAGCATTTCCAGCAGAATAGCTTTGGTTTGGTCATTCATCCATTCGTCGTCGGATGATTTGGCCTTTTCTTCCCAATGTTGCAGGATTTTGCGGACAGCCATCTCTTCATGCAGCCCGTCGTTTTTCCGGTGCTGCAAAAAATGGTAGATCTGCTGCCGCAGCCCCCGCTTGATCTTCTGCATGGCTTCCTGCTCGGAATCTTCCGTGAATGCCTCGAACAGCTTCCCGCGCTTAATGAAAGCCGGCAGCGTGAGCCCCTGGACGACCAAAGTCAGCAGGATGGCGACGAAAGTAATGAAGAGGATCAGGTTGCGCTGCGGGAATGCGGCTCCGTTGTCCAGCGCCACGGGGATGGACAATGCGGCAGCGAGCGATACCACGCCCCGCATGCCGGTCCAGCCAAGCAGCAGCGGCATTTTGAAACGCGCCCGGTTGGAGCGGGCACGGGGTGCCACAGAAGGCCGGAAGATGAGCGTGGCGATCATCGCGGCATAGGAACTGATCATCCGCGCCAGGATCAGCACCAGCGTGACCAGCACGCCGTAGCCGATGGCGGTACGCAGCGGCACGCCTTCCAGCCGCAGCCCTTCGACGATTTCAGGCAGATCGAGCCCGATGATGAGGAACACGACGCCGTTTAATATAAATACAAAGCTCTCCCAAACACTGTAACCCATAATGCGGCTGGTACTACTCAAAAACGACAGCCGGCGGGCCGACATGAACAACCCGCCGGCCACCACCGCGAGCACGCCGGAGCTATGAAGCTCTTCGGCTACCCAATACATCACATAAGGCTCAATAAGCGTGAGCGCAATGTCCGACGGTGCGTCGGTAGGAAGCCTCCTGTGGGCCTGCACGAACGCCCACGCGAGCGCCAGCCCGATGCCCGCGCCACCGGCGACCATCCACAAAAAGCTGGTTGCGGCCTGCTGCCATACAAAGTGCCCCGTAGCCACCGCCGCCAATGCGAACCGGAAAATAATGAGCGACGAAGCGTCGTTGAGCAGGCTCTCGCCTTCCAGTATCGCGACGGTCGACTTGGGTATTTTCACAAACTTCATAATCGCCCCGGTACTGACCGCGTCGGGTGGCGAAACGATGCCGCCCAGCAGGAAGCCCAGGGCGATGGTGAAGCCGGGGATCAGGTACGTGGTGGTAATGGCCACCGAAAATGCCGTAAAAAAGACCACCAGGAACGCGAAACTGCCGATTATGCGCCACCATTTCCGCATTTCCTTGAACGAAACCGACCAGGCGGCCTCAAACAGCAGCGGCGGGAGAAAAATGAGAAAAATCAGGTCGGGATTGATTTTCAACACCGGCAATCCCGGTACGAAGCTCACCAGCAGGCCGGCCACCACCAGCAGAATGGGGTATGCCACTTTCAGTTTGGTGGCCCACATATTCAGCAATACGATAGCGGCCACCATGGCCAGCATAAAAGGTAAGATGGAATGCATCGGAACGGGATCGGCGGCTGTTTAGGTCATCAAATCTCCAATTTAATGAAGTTCCGAGAAAAACCTTTTCAGTTCCGCCGCGAAAATCTCCGGCACTTCCAGCGCCGCGAAATGCCCGCCCTCGTCCATTGCACGGAAGCTGACGACATGGACGAAGCGCTCGGCCCATTCTTTCGGGAACTGTGCCTCCCTCGGAAACACCGCGATACCGGCCGGTACATCGCTCTTCTCCAAAGGCTTTTCGCCGCTCCATTGCGCCATCGCGTCCACCTTGTATATCCGCGCGGAGGTGGCAATGGTTTGCGTGACCCAATAAATCATGATGTTGGTCAAAAGCGCATCCCGGCCGCCGAATGCTTTTTCGAGTATGTCGGGATGGGCGCCCGCATTGCCGAAGCTGACGATCCATGCCGCCAGCCCGACGGGTGAGTCGTTCAGCCCGTAGGCGAGCGACTGGGGCTTCGTGGCCTGCACCATCGCATAGGCGCCCTCGCTGTACCACCATTGCTGCACAAACTGCGCGAACTGCTGCTCGGCCTCGGTCATGGTAGCCGGGTCTTCCTGGCCCATCGGGTAACCAATGTCCGTAAAATGCACGCCTGCCACGATGCCGGGGTATTTGGAAGCCAGCGCTTTGGTGACACTCATCCCGATATCCCCGCCGGCAGCGTAGAAATGCTCGTAACCGAGCGTTTGGGTCATGAGGTCTTTCCAAAGGTCGGCGACGGCCGTGCTCGACAGCGCCGTTTTTTCAGAAAACCCGAAACCCGGAATGGAGGGGATCACAAGGTCGAACGGCTGTTCGCCTTCCGTCAGCAGCGGTATGAGCTTGTGGAAACGATAGTAGCTATCGGGCCATCCGTGCGTGAGCAGGAGCGGCTTCGCATTCGCACCATTGCCTTTAATATACTGAAAATGCACTTGTACGCCATTCACATCGGCGATGTATTGCGGGTACCGGTTCAAGGCCTCCTCCTGCTTGCGCCAGTCGTAGGTGTGGAGCCAGTATTGGGTCAATTCTTTCAAATACGCTTCACTCGTCCCGAATGCCCAGCCGGAGCCGTCTGCCTCGCCCGGCCAGCGGGTGTTTTGCAGGCGGTTTTTCAGATCGTCCAATACCTGTTGGGAAACGGCTACTTCAAATGCTTCTGCGTTCTTCATGGTCTGTGTTTTTGATTGGTTCGAAACAAAGGTACCACCGTGCAGGGCCCTGGTGTTAGGCCGGATTTCGGGAGAAATGGTACAAAAGTCGGTTATTCCTTCCGGTACTCGGTAGGCGTGACGCCGGCCTGTTTCCGGAACCATTTGGTGAAGTGGGAAGCGTCCTCGAAGCCCAGCCAGTAGCAGATTTCCTGTACGGAAAAGGTGGTCTGTTTGAGCAGGCTTTTGGCCTCCATGAGCACGTGCTCATCGATGAACGTCTTGGCCGGCTTGCCGAGCTCGGCCTGCAAGATTTCGCTCAGGTATTTGGGGGTAATATTCAGTTCGGTGGCATAGTGTGCCACTTCCTTATGCTCGGGAAAATGCTCCGCCACCAGCTTGCGGAACGCTCGGGTGATTTTCTGCTTGCTGGAAATACGGCTGGAAGCCCGGTTTGCGGGCGGGGCAGGCGCATCGCCGGAAGCGTGGTCCGCATTGGATTCAATGCTGCCGGTACCATTGCCGAGTCCTGTGTTAACCCGGTTACCATCGGATGCAGCATGGGCAGCCCCGTGAAAGGAATCGGCCAGTTTCAGCAGGGAGTACACGATGCCGGGAACGGCCTCATTGTCGTTTTTCAATTCTTTCAATACCTCGAAAAGCGACCGCATTTTGGCTGTCTGCGCCTCCGTGAGCCGGATCACGTGGTTGCCGCCGTGAAAAAAGAAGGATAGCGACTGCAAAAAAGCATTCGTGCGAATATCCCTGAACAGCTCTTCGGTAAAATATACCGTGTCGTGCTCGGCCGTGTAGTTACCCGCCCATTGGCACACCAGCCCAGGCCCGATGGTGGTGAGGCAATGCGCCCCCACCGTATAATCCGTACTGCCTATTTTGAACGTGTCGCCATCACCCGAATAGGTCACACCGAGTCCGTATGCAAATGTCCTGAACGGAAAATTGACGTGGGCATGGCGATAGGTGTCTTTATCGGCCAGGAAGAAAGGCGTATGAAAGTTGTGCGCGTTCTGATGTTTGAGAAATTGATACAGGTTGAAGGATTTCAGATCAAATTTTTTCTGCATGGCCGTAGTACTTTTACCGGAATTTTAGGGAAAATATAAAAAACATTCTCCGATGCCGATGTAAAAAGTAAATTTGACCAAACAACCGTGCATATGGATTTCCCCGAAAACGCCGGCCGGGCACTTACCGAGCACATCAAAGCCATTGCCGGATTACCAACCGACACAACGGGCGGTGTACTGGATTTTTTCCGGTACCGGCAGGTCGCCAAAAAGGAGGTCGTCCAGCAGGCCGACCGGGAATGCACCACGCTGTATTTCGTCGTGCGCGGGTGCCTGCGGATGTATTTTGCAGATAGTAAAGGCGTGGAGCATACCACGCAGTTTGCCCTTGAGAGCTGGTGGCTCACCGATTTTCTTGCATTTGAAAAGAAACAGCAGACCGGATTTGCCATTCAGGCGGTGGAGCCGGCCGAAGTGCTGTCCATCGACCGGCAGTCTTATCATGCGATGCTCGACGCCTTCCCGCGCATGGAGCGGTATTTCCGCATTCTTTACCAGTATGGCTACGGCGCGGCGATGCTGCGGATGAAGTACCAGCAGGATATGTCCAGGGAAGCGCTGTACCGGCAGTTTGCCGGCCTCTACCCTGACTTCGTGCAGCGCGTGCCGCAATATCTGCTCGCTTCCTACCTCGACATCACGCCCGAATACCTGAGCGAGCTCCGCAAAAAGCGATCTTAAACCAGTTTAAGTAAATGCGGCTGACGCCCCGCTACCTTTGACCCATCAATCAACCATTTGAAAAACAGATGAAAACAAGGGTAGACGTAGCGGCCACGCAGCCGCAGGCATACAAGGCCATGTACGGTCTCGAACAGTATCTGAGCGCTTCGAAACTCAGCAAAACACACCGCGAGCTGATCAAAATCCGGGCTTCGCAAATCAACGGATGCGCGTTTTGTATCGATATGCATACCAAAGACGCCCTGAAAGCCGGCGAAAGCATCCAGCGCATCGTGCTGCTGAATGCCTGGCGGGAAACGGCGCTGTTCACCCCGGAAGAGCGCGTGATACTCGCACTCACCGAGGCAGTTACGCTCATTCACCGGGGCGGCGTGAGCGACGAGCTGTACGCACAGGCCTCCGCACTTCTTGACGAGGAATACCTGGCGCAGGTGATCATGGCCATCGCGACCATCAATACCTGGAACCGCATCGCCATCAGCACCACCATGCAGCCGGCGGCGGCGGCATAGCGTTCCTAAGCGCCCGTGTAACTTCGGATATCGAACACGTTGTAGCCCAGTATCACGGGATTGCCCGGCGCGGCATGGAAACGGATCGTGAGCGAGCCCGGCGCGCTGGTGACGGTATTGGTGATCGCCGACAATTGGACCGGGCAATACACAGGCCAGTCGCCCATCAGCGCGAGCACGCGGATGACAGCCTGCTCTTCGGGACTGAAATTGGCATCGGAGTGGAGGGTAAGTGTAATGCCGTCGGCCGCCAGTACGGAGCCGATTGCGTGGGTAAGCTTGCCGGATGCGCCGAAATACCTATCCCAGTCGGACTCGCTGACCCAGGGAGGAACACTAGCCCCCGACACCCAGGCAAGGTGCAGCATGCTGGAATTGTACCAGGGGCCGGGCGTAACGGGAACGACGCCGAAATGGTCGAATGCGGCGGTGACGGTGATCTTGCTCAGCGCGAACTTCCGGCTGATGCGGAATGCGGTCGAACTGCCCGTCCACACGCCGAAATAATTGGGGTCGTCGCCGGGTACCCATGAGCCGGACACGTCGGGATCGGCCGTGGACGAATCGAACGAGAAGCTCGCTCCGGAAGATAGTTTCAGGATGTTTTTTAGATCCCCGAAAGAAGGCGAGTAATCGGCCTGTTTGGCATCAGGGCCTTCATAGGGCTCCAATGCAGCCTGCGCACCACCGATGAGCAGCTGCGTGGCCAGGTCGGAGCGCCCGATATTCGCGACCGACGGCGCATGCAGCATCGCCCATTGGAACCACACGCCAGGCAGCTCGTTGGGCGCAGGCGGCGGGCTCACGGTTTTGAGATAGGCCGTCCATTGCACGTAGGTATCGGCCCCGATATCTTCCACAAATGCGCTCTCAGGAAACGACAGGCTGTTCACCAATGCCGCATACTGTTTGAAAAATGCAGGCTGCTGGTACACCCAGCGATTGTATTTGAGCGTCACCGGCGGAACCACGTTGAAACTGTCCCAAAGGCTCTGATCGCCCGTCGGCACGGCCGGCGGTTGCAGCAGCTGGAAATTGCGGACCGACAGGCTGAGACTGGCCGCCAGCTGATTGTACCAGGCGTCCGTCAGGGCGGTGACCGCGTCGGTGGAGGTATCTGTTGCCATCATAGTAATTCCTGGTTAAAATCAAAAAAGAAGGCCGGGGCTCTTTCGAGCATCCCGGCCTGTCCTGCGAAAACTTAAACGGTAGCGAGGCTTTCTGCCGCGAAAGCTTTGGCCGATTCGAAGAGCGAAACGCCCAGGCTTGAAGAGTGGCCCACAAATTCGCCGGCCGACAGTACGTTCACGCCCACTACCACCGGTACGCCCGGAATGCTGCTGGTAGTGATGGTCATGTGGCCGTCCTGGTTGAACGTCACACGGTTGGTCGACGAGCTGCCGCTGTCACCGGAATAGAACGGCCAGAAGCCGGACGACCCGCTGGAAGTGATCGTCTGCTGATCCAGCGACGAATACGACGCATCCGACGTAACGGTGATGGACATACCGGACGCCACGATGACGTTTGCGGAGAAATACTGCATGTTACCATCCGGCCCGAACGTATTGTTCCAGTTAATGGCCGCCTTATCTCTCCAGGGGCTGCCTGTCTTGTTGGCAAATGCGAGTCCCATGGCGGAAGAATAGTACCACGCGCCCGGCGTGTTGGGCAATACAAGAATGTGCTCGAAGCTCGCGCTCACCTGGATACGGCTGGAAGCAAATTGCTCGCTCAGCGAAGAAGTAGAGCTGCTGCCGCCCCACAAGCCGAAGAAGCCCGATTTGGAACTACCTGCCCATGAGCCACTTACATTCTTGTTCATCGTGCTGCTATCGAACGAGAACGAACGGGAAGGCGCGCTGGCCAGCTGGTTCACCATATCGGCGTAGTTCAGCTGCCAGTCGAAATTGATCGGCAGACCGGCAGGCGTGGTGTACACTAATGTCAGCTCGTTCTGCGCGGTAGCAATGGGGTCGAGCAGGATGGCAGCGTAGTCGGATGAACCGATGTTCGCTACCTCCGGGGCATTGAACATCGCCCAGTTTCTGAACATCGTCGGGATCTGGTTCATGCTCGGCGTAGGCTGCGTTTGCACGTAGGCCTGCCATGCGAGGAAGTTCGCCTCACCGATGTCTTCTTTCACATTGATATTGCGTGACGGCTCCAGTGCCGAAAGCAAGCCTCTGTAATTGCTGTAAAACTGGTTACCACCACTGGCGACGAACTGGGCAGTCAATGATTGGGGAGGGATGTTGTTGTAGTAAGCCCAGAAAGTCGGGTTAGCGGCGGTACCGCTGGCAATCGGCGGCGCAGGCTGAATGATCTGAAAAGAATCCTGGCTTTGTCCCAATCCCTGGATCAGACCATTGTACCAGCCATTTTGTAAGTCTAGGAAATCGCTCATCGTTGAAAATGTAAGTAACCCGCGAAATGACGTTCGGGAACCGCCCCTGTAACCAATACTCTTACAGGCAAGTCCGTTTTTTGAGGTGGTGACTGGGCTCCACCGTACAAAAGCTTTTGCTCTACAAAGGTGGATCGAAATAGTTCTTCACGAATGCGTGTAAACACCCGTTTAGGCAAAACAGGTGTTTACACGCCCCTGGGGAGGCGCGGGAAATGAGGGGGTGATCGGGCGTAAAAATCAGGGGCAGCGAGCGTGCCCGAAAAGAGGTTAATGGCGTTTCACGCCAGGTGTTCCAGCTGCCTGAAAATCGGGATCAGCGACCGGCCGCGTTCCGACAAAATGTATTCGATATGCAGCGGTTTCAGTTTAATGACCTGTTTTTCAATCAGCTGCTGTTCTTCCATCTCCTTCAATGCGCTGGCAATGGCCTGCTTGCTCGACCCGTCCAGCTGACGCAGCAACGCATTGAACCGGACCGGCCCTGCCAATGCGATCCTGAATATTTGCGGTTTCCATTTGCCCGCGAGCTGTTTCAGCAATGTCTCCGCCGGGCATTGGCCCTGGCCTTCTTCCGTGTTTTCCATATCAAACGGATAGCCATTGAATGGACGCTATCCGCTCAAAAGTTAGGCGGTTTCGTCCCGTTATCCAACCTTAAAATTTATTCAATCGCTTTTTAGTTGATTATCAATGAATTGAGAGCACCCATTGATCCGAAGCGGGTAGTCAAGAATTTCTGACTAATTGACTCCTGTCGAAAACCGGGGGAAATTTGCGGTATGAAACGGCCCAATGCGGGCAGAACGTACGATTTGACATGAATACAGAACAGAGCAACCCGCTTTTATGCGACATAGAGTCCGGCATTTGCGAAATGCCCGGAAACAACGCCGATACGGCCGCTACCACCGCCGCCACCGCGCATAATGTATTGAAAATCATTTATTTCACCGATCCGATCTGCTCGTCGTGCTGGGGCATCGAGCCGCAATTGCGCAAACTCAAAATGGAATACGGCCGCTACTTCGACATCGAATACCGCATGGGCGGCCTCCTGCCCGATTGGAGCTACAACAGCGGCGGCATCAGCAAGCCTTCCGACGTAGCCCATCACTGGGACGAGGTGAGCCACTACTACGACATGCCCATCGACGGCGACGTGTGGCTCGAAGACCCGCTACATTCGTCCTATCCGCCGTCCATCGCATTCAAGGCGGCACAAATGCAGGATGCGGCCAAAGCGGTGCGGTTCCTGCGCGAGATCCGCGAAATGGTATTCCTGCGAAAACAGAACATTACCCAGTGGAAACACCTCGCCACCGCTGCCGGTAATGTGGGACTGGATTTGCAGCAGTTCGAAGCGGATTATCATGGCCATGCCAAAAGCCTTTTCAAGGAAGACCTCGACCTGGGCGCGCAGCTGGGCGTGCGGGGCTTTCCTACCCTCTTTTTCGCGGATCGGAACGGCGGGCTCGAAAAGGTGTACGGCACGAAACCCTACGAAGTATACGAAGCCGCATTGCGCAGGCAACTGCCTTCGGCTGTGAAGAGCCCGATCGACACTGGTTGGCAAAAGTTATTTACCCGATACCGTACACTCACGACACGCGAATTCGCCGAGCTGTCGCAAACGCCCCGCGAGGATAGCGAGGCCTTTTTGCAGAAACTCGTCGAATCGGGCAGCCTTTCCAGGCTGATCACAAAAAACGGCACGCTGTGGATTAATTAAGTGAACCCTCCTCAAATGTGCTGGTTCACCGGCGCGAGCGGCGACGCCACGATCGGCCAGAGTTCGGTAAGGCTGTGGATGATGTATTCCGGGGATACCGTACGCAGCTGGTCGATCGTGTGCGCGCCGGTGGTAATGCCGATATTGATGCCGCAGCCGGCATTTCTCCCTTCCATGACGTCCACCGTGGAGTCACCTACCTTCACGACCGCAAGCGGGTCGGTAATGCCGAAATGCCGCATCGCCAACAGGATCATGTCGGGCTCGGGGCGGTTCCGGCTCACTTCGGAAGCAGTTACGAGCAGATCGAAGTCGATGCCTTGCGCCCACCCTATTTTTTGCGTGAGCGCTTCGGCGGTCTGGCGGTTATAGCCTGTATTCAGCACGACGAGTATGCCATTATCGCGCAGCCGGTGGAACACTTCCGTCGCATGCGGCTGCTCGAAAACGGGCAGGGTACGGTAAGCGTCGTCGAGCAGGGCCAGGAATTTCGTAAAAATATCTTTCGCGAGTGTCTCGTCTTCGACACCATTCATCGCGAGCACATTACGGATCGCTTCCAGCTTTTCCCTTCCCGCGCCGGCCAGCAGTACTTCGTCGAGCGTGAAAGCGAAGCCCGCCTGGTTGATCGCCTCGCGCAGCGTTTTGTACACCACATTATTTTCGTCGACAGTGGTCCCGGCCATGTCGAAAACTACCATTCTGATCATCTTTCGCTAAAATTTTAAAGTCCGGCGCTCCGCTCACCATACAGCCCTACCCTGCAAATATCCGGCGAAATGTTAACATATACTACACAATGTTAACTTAAATTAACAAAAGATAATATGGCAAACCTGGACGCGGCCGGTGGGCAAGGGTATCTTCCGCACCGTTATCCGGCACGGGAGGCTGCTATTCCAAAATCAGCCAGGTATAGCCTTCGGCGGGTATTTCGGCCTGATAGTCAACCTCGTAATTACGGCTAACCTTGAAATTCTGCGGTGCTCCCTCCCGCGCGCGGATCTTTACGGAGTCGTGTTTGCCGGTGTAGTAAACGGGCAGTTTAATATTCCGTACAATCGGCTCTTTGGTCGGGTTATACAGCATTACCAACCCCTTTTGCGGCAAATCGGGGCTTACATGCATGATCCCGTCCCAATCGCGCCCGTCGGCACGGCGCAGGTGCACGATGTCCGCATTGAGGATGTCGCGGTATTTTTTGTACCAGCTGATCACATTGCTCACAGTCCGCCTGGTTTCCTCGGTATCATACAGCCGCGGGCCGCGGTAGCATGCCTGCACACCCGCGCCGTAGTATTGCATCATGAGCTGTTCGTAGGCATCCAAATGCTCTGAGAGCGGTTCCAGCACGGCCTCGGGCCCGCCGCCCTGGTATTTCGTAAGCGGCACGAAGCCCCAAACCATCGACGGCGTTTCGGCCCAGGTAGCGTCGAAAATATTCTGGCGGTTCAGGATCTTCTGCTGATCGCGCGGCAGCGAAAAGTTCACCTCACGATACCCCAGCCCGATTTTGTTTGTTCCGTCCAGGAAATACCAGTCCGGCGCATTCACGTAGATGCCATTGGCATTACACCATTGGTACAGCTCCTTTTGCAGGGCCATTTGCTTCCATTGGGAATCTGCCAGGCCCTCGTGGCCGGGATGGCTCGTGGATGCGCATACGTCGCCCGGGTAAGGCCCGTCGTTCTCGAACATGTCAAAGCCGGTGTAGGACATGAATTTCTTCAATCTGGCCAGGTAAGCGAGGCCCCATTTGCTGCCCAGGCATGGCGCATTGCCGAAGAACGCCCCGCCCGGCTTGCCGGTTTTGGGATTGATCACGTCGTCCTCGTCGCTGATTTTACGCGAGCTGAAAAGCGAATAGCTGCCGATCAGCACCTTTTTACTATGGGCGTAATCCGAAAGCTCTTTCCACTTGCGCAGGTTCGCAGCGGTGGTATCTTCCATGTTGCAATGGCTTCCGAAGCTCAGGATCAATGCCTCGTAACCCGTGGCCGCGCATTGGTCGATGGCCGTGCGCACCTGTTCGTCGTTTTTGCTCACCAAATGCATGAAGATCGGGTTAATGGTCGTCCAGGGAGCAATGGTCCGGTACATTTTGCGGACCGCCAGCCCTTTCCGCTCGCGGTCGTAGCTGTCCATGAGCAGTTCATAAGTGCGGATCGATTCGAGCTGCCGCCCCGCTGTCAGCCGCACACCCATGTCGATTTTGGGATGCACTTCCAGCAAGCATGGCGTCTGGTAATCGTAATTCACCTGTGACGTATACCGCTTATCGACTTTCCAGTGGGTCGCCTGGTCGCTCAGCTGGTAGCGCATCGCATTGTTGAATGCAAAATTGTTCTCGACGTACAGGCCGTTGGGTTTAGCCATTTCTTCGGGCTTGCCTACCACAGCGCTTTCCTCTTCGGTTACCGCGAGGATCTCGTTCACGATCTGGTCCACCAGAAAATCCGTTTTGCCCGTGTTATCGATCGTCACCCATTTGGAAATCAATGGAATGCCGTCAAATATTGCGTAATGCACGCGTACATCCACACCCGCCAGCGCAGGAAGCGACGAGCGGAAGAGGAAAGTCACCTCGCTGCCCGTCGCATTCTTCTTGCTGCCCGCCCACATGTCCGTTTTCCATTTCAGATAAGGCTGCAAAGGGGTTATCCGGGCGTCCACATAATGGAAAGCGCTGTCCGATGCCTTGAAACCGTCGATCCATTGCGGGAGCAGATAGGCGTTTTCGGTCTGACCGTACAAGCCGCCCACGGGATAAGCGACGCCATGGAGCACAATGCGCGCCTCCGGCTTCACGGCCCGCAGCAACTGCTGCCCGGTTACGAGGTTTTTGAACTCGGTACATGCCAGGTCGGGTTGCAAGCGGAATACCCGCCGGACGAGCCCGTTGGACAGCACCAGGTCGCGGCCGTCTTGGGAACGCGTAATCGTCGCCCTGGACTGTTCCGGGCGGATGAGCCAGTCGGTCGTGGCTGCTTGCTGTGCCCCGGCAAAGAAACTGATCAGACTGAATGCTAAAAAAAGGTATTTCATGCGCTGCGATCGGGGTCAAAAATACCTACACGTCGATTGCGTCGTAAACGATCACCTTGTCCCACAAATGGCTGCAATCCTTGATAAACTGCTGGTGGATCGGGTGCGTTTGGTAGCTCGCCTGCCCTGCCAGATCTTCGAAGAACATCAGCTCGGACACGCCCCAGCTGTTGTCTACCACGTCGCGTTTCTCCGTGCTGGCCACTACGCCGATGCGGAGTTCCTTGATCGCCTCGATCTTTCTGAGCGTTTTCAGGCCTTCGATGATCCGGTCGCGGTCGGCCACGGAGCCGGGATTTTTAAGCCAGAAAAATACATGGTGTACCAAAGGATACTTGCCTTTCTGAGGTTCGGCCGGGGTAGCCATAGCCGCGGCAGTACCAGCTGCCAATGTCACCGAGCTTGCAATAAAGTTGCGACGCGTCTTGTTCATATCAGTTGTTTAAATTGTAAATTCCATTTTTGTTCAAAAATAGGGAATCTGTTTTTCTACTGCTATATTCATTCTTCCGTCATCTCCTTTATCCCTTTTCTGACAATGAGCACAGCTGCCGACAAGCCGGTCCCAGCGGCCGCCGATCCCAGGCCCATGCTGCCCAACGGACTGAGTAACATTGGACTTTGTTTTTCGGGAGGCGGCTTTCGTGCCGCAGGTTTTGCATTGGGCTGCTTCGCTTACCTGGACACCATTATTTTAGAAAATAAACCGCTGTCCCGGTCGGTGAAATTCATCTCGTCGGCCTCCGGCGGCTCCTTCGCCAATATGGCTATCGTGCACAGCCAGCGGCAAAACAAGTCGTTCTACGAAGCTTATGCCCGCCTTTTCAACTGCATGGACGGCGACGCGCTCGTGAAAAACGTGCTCGCGATCCTGAAAGACGACCAGATCTGGAAGACCGACCGTCCGCACAAAGACCGAAACCCCATCAACGCATTCGCGATCGCTTACGACCAGATGCTGTTCGACGGCCAGACGTTCGGGATGTTGTGGAACGACCATGCGCCCGACGCGGTAGACGAAATGTGCGTATGCGCGACGGATTTCACACACGGGCAGCAATTCCGGTTCCAGCACAGCGGCAAGGCCGACTATTCCGGTATTTTCGGCGGATTCTTTCTCAAATTAAGGGCACCGGAGGGCAGCAAAGCGGAACAGGCACAGATCAGGGAACAACGCCTTGAAGTGATCAAAAAAATTAAACTGGGCGATATTCTCGCGGCATCGAGTTGCTTTCCGGCGGGTTTCGAGCCGATTGTGTATCCCGATGATTTTTCCTGGGTAGAAGGGGAAGAGGCGCTTTCCCTCGACGCGCTTTCGGATGCCTTGGAAGGTAAAGACCAGTTTGTCAACCCACGCAGGCAGCGCGGCTTTACCGGGGAACACAAGCGGTACGGCTTTATGGACGGCGGCATTGTCGACAACCAGGCCATCGATGCATTCGAAAAAGCCGATGAGCGGCTTCAAAACAGACAGCCTGGCGAGGCTTACGGATTCGACTTACTGGCCATTTGCGATGTGAGCAGCAACTATACCGACGAGTACCAATACGTACGGCCCGACAAATCGAGCTGGTTCCTCAAACCGAGCATGCTGCAATACGCCCTGCTCGACATCGGCCTTTTTGCGCTCGGTGTGTACGGCGCGTGCGCGGGCATTTACCCGCATGCCGGCCTCGTGCTCGCAGGCGCGACGGGCCTGCCTATTGCCATTGCGGCTTACAATGCGCTGTCGGCGATGGTGAAAAAATGGCGGAGGAGACGGGTCGAAAAGGCGGATAAACCGGAAAAAATCTTTACCAGGCACATCTGGTATTTCCTGCGCCTGCCGCTGTACCGGCTCGTGGAGCTCGCCGAATCACGGGCTACCTCGGTGGTGAACCTGGCGGTAACGCTGTTTTTGAAAAAAATCAGGCAGGATGCTTACCAGGGTTATCTGGCGGGTAGTATGGGGAAAGAGCGGATACGCGATATCACCCGGCGGGCCGAAGAGAAGGAATTGCTTTCGGTCGTTGACAAGGAGGGGTTTGCAAGGTTTGTCAACAACGAGAAATCGAGAGTGGTGAACAGCGTGGCACCTACGGCTTATTTACTGAGTACCAAAAACAGCACAGCACGGGAAAATGCTTTGAATGGGGAGAAATGGAAGAAAATGCAAGTCAAAGTCACGCACGACGGCCGTACCGACCTGCTTTATAACTTTCTGCAACCCGTTAAAAAGATGATCTGCGTGGCTGACAAAGCCACCGGAATGGGCACTACGCTCTGGTTCGATTCCGACCATGTGAAAAGCGACGTACGCGCCGCGCTGATCGCCTGCGGGCAGTTTACGATGTGCTACTCATTGCTGCGGTTCGCGTACCGGTTCCAGTCGGACGACCCGCACTGGCACCAGTTCCAGGCCGATTTGCTCGACCATTGGCAGCGGTTTCAGGCAGAACCCTACTGGCTGTACAATGCGATCGGTTCCGAAATCACTGAAAAAGCAAAGTCGGGCGGAGAAGCGTTACTGCATTTCGAACCGTTGGCAGCAAGCTGTTAAATAAGGCTGATCTTGATCCCCGACTTCCCGCTGGCCGGGAAGAAAGCCTTGTAGCCGTGCTTTTGCTTTAATGTCCGGGAATCCCAGACCTTATTGTCGGCAGATTTGTAATTGAAATACAAATGCACCGCATGACCGCCCCGCTTGATGACCCGCGCCACGGTCACCGCGGCGGGATGATGGTAATTAGAGCCGTTCGTGGAGATCATATACCGGTTGCAGTCGAACTTTTCGATCAGTTCCGGGCTCGTGTTGTGTGCGCTGGCGTGGTGCGAGAGTTTCACCAGATCGATTTTGGCCTTATCGCCGGACAGCCTGTTGAGCGAGCCCAGTACCACGCCTGGAAATGCGTCCCCGCCGAAAAAGACCGTTTTTCCGCCAAAACTACCCAGGAATGCGATGCTGCTGCCATTCGCTTCGGCTTCGTCTTCATGGAAATCCTCGGCATTCAGCGCATTCACATCCGGCAAAATGCCCAGCTGTTCTTCATCTTCTTCCGCCACCACTACCGGCCGCGCCCCGAAACCCGGTACCAGCCCGGCGTCTTTTACTTCCTTCGCCCATACCGGCCGCAGCTCGGCGAGGTTTTTGATCAAGGGCGACAGCAGCGTAAGATGCATTCCACCCGGCAGCACGATCTCCGGCAGCGGCCCCGATGCGGGTATTACAACGGCTTTTTTCGCAAATGCTTTATTCCAAGGCAGCTGGTGCCGCAGAATGGCCGCCGTAAGCCGCTCGCCCTGCACCGGGCCCAGCTGCTCGTCTTCGTCTTCGGGCAAGTGTTCCCAGCCGTTGAACCAGAAATCGTCCACTTTGAAACCCAGCGTTTCCTGTTCGAGCAGCGCCAGTATGCCTTCGATATGGTCGCGGTCGATGTGCGTCACCACCATGAGTTCGAAATGCCGCTGGTCTTCGGGTAATGCTTTGATGAATTTCAGCATGTCGGCCTTGGTGCCTTTCGTACCGCCGTCGATCAGGATTCGGTGCGTTTGGTCGGTACCGTATTCGATCCAGATGGAATCGCCGTAGCGGGCGGGGAGAAAGTGAATGTCGAATTTCATAGGGAGTTTGTGATGGTCGTCGATTATTTCAGTGGCAATGGCATTGGTATTCCGGGTGCCGTGGGTGATATGCCGGTGAATGTCGTCGTTTCCTGGCTCCAATCCACCACTGCGGCGTAGCTGCCAATGCGTTTCCGCGCATTGCCCACTTCCTCGTCTCCCTTGTCGGAATGGTACCAGAGCTGTGTAAGCCCCTTTTCGAGCAATCTCAGCCCTTCCGAATACACCGGAATGCCCTCGGACGCCGCGCCCAGCAATCTCGTGCGGATCATTTGAATGTCGGCTTCGGTTTTGTCTTTTTTACTCAACAGCTGCGTCGCGTGGATAATGGCGCCGTCGGGAAGCCAGGGAAACCAGTTGGCCAGGTTATTCGCCCAGTCGTGCAGGCGTTCCAGCTCGTCTGTTTTCAGCAAAAAATACCCGCCGATGGCCGCCGTTACGGGGTTTACCATTTTTTCGTATAACAATCTCTCCGCCTCCTCCGCATTGCTCAGCCGCTTGGCCCTTGCGACGGCACCATTCGTGAGCAGCGTGAGCAAAGTTTCCGCCTTGTAATGTTCGGTAGCAACCGTTACATCAATGGGATATACCTGATCATCCGCTCCTTCCGCGGGTTTGACCAGGCATTTCAAATGGTTACCAGGCGGCAGGCTCACATACAGGTTCTGCATTTCTTTTCCACTGATTTCCAGCAGGCTCAGCACATCGCCGGTAGAATAATGGAATACGTTGCCGTCCGCAAATACCAATTGATTATTAAATTCGTGCAGGGGATATTCAGTCCAGCTTCCGCCGGTGTATCTCCATACCTTTGCCTTCACCTCGATGCCCGGCTGCCGGTAATACTCGATGGCCTTCATGTCCGTACCGCGGACGGGGTTGATCGAAAAGCTTTTGTTGAAATAGGCCCATTCGTGGGACTCGTGCGGGCTAATGCTCGAAATATCGATCATGATATCCTTGTTTTGCCCGCCTTCCAGTTCAAATGTCTCGTCCTGCTGTATCCCCGAGCTCGTCGAGAGCCGGAGGGTATACATGCCTGCCGGCAAATCCCCGATTTCAATGTGGTTGGATTCATACCAGTCGCTTCGTACCGCTCTGAGCGATTCGTCGAAAACCTCGACAAGCTTTGGAATGCGCGCGGAATCAGGCATGAACGTGACCACATCCACACGCACACGTGCAGTTTCCTCCATGGGTGCTAATTGTTCGGCGAAGGCGTTCATTGGCACTTGACGTTTATTTTTCTGAATGGCGGGATCAACGACGTTTTAATGAAGCCGCCGGTAAAGTCACCCCCGGCCTCGAAAGTGGCAGCCAGCTTGTAGGTGGCCGCCTTGATGTTCAGTTTCCACGCGTCCGGCATTGGCTTACGTGTCAGTGGCGCCGACGCGCCTTCGTCGTCTTCGGTGCAGGTAAGCCCGGCCAGCGGCAGTGCGGTAGCCGGGTCGCACGATACTTCCAGCCAGGCGATCGGCGCAGTTTTCCTTCTAACAATATCGGTCGGAATGCCGCTGTTGATCTGGCAGCGCTGTTTGAAGGACTGCTTACTGTTGATCAGTTCCAGCAGCCGGTGAATGTTTAAGCCCAAACTACTCGTGTCCACCAGCCAGTGCTCGTTTTCGTCCTGCCGCGCCACCAGCCCGTCGAGGCCGCTGATGACGGCCTGTGTGAAATAGGTAGGCATATTCTTTTTCCCGTATGCAACCTGTCCCGACGCGGTCGCTTTCAGGGTCAGGTGATTTTTACTTTCTTCGGGATTGGACAATGAAGGCAGGTCTATCGGCGCGACGGTGAGGTCTTTTTCCAGCATTTCAATGGTCACCTGCCGGCATGCGTCGACAAGGAAAATAGGTGTTGCGGCCTTGCAGGAATAGAATGCGTCGCGGGTATCGTCGAAGTTGAATGCGCCGCGCCAGGGATTGGCAGGCTGTTTCCCAAAATCGTCGGCCAGCAGGAAATGGTACTTTTTCTGGAACCCGTGCCCGCAGTAGTAAAACAGGGCGACGTTTTCCTCGTGCGCATCGCACCGTTTTTTCCAGGAAAAATAAGCGTCCTCGATGTTCGCCAGGCTGGCATTTTCAACATTCATTCCCGGAAATACCGGCGGCAAACCGGGCGGCGGAGTCAGGAGCATTTCGATACTTCCCAGCGGCTTGCTCCACACATCCTGAACGTTGTATTCCATCACCTTTTCGTACATGGCCTTCACCGAAGCCACGGGCGAAGTAAGCTGGCCAAGCCCCGCCAGTTCCGGCGATTGCTGCTTAGCCTCCGTCCCGCCTTTCAAATACGGGTATCCGCCCACGCCGATCAGCAAAACATGCGTTTTGGGGCCTTTCAATCTCGTATTAAATTCCTGTATCATAATTACATAGCCAAAGGTCTTCCTGAATTTACGCACTAATTCATGCGAGCGGAACGATTCGGCGGTAATGTGATTAACTGGTAGGCGATCTCGCTTACCGTGAGGCTGGTTTGAGTGAGCATTTGTTTCGCCTTGTCGATCACGAAGCGGTGAATATGCTGCTGGGTATTCTGGCCTGTCAGGTTTTTGAGCAGGTCGCCGTATCCAGAAAATTTCCGCCCAGCTCCCGCGACCGGTGGTTACCAGCAGTCGTTCCACGGCCTGGAGGGTTTTGTCCTCCGTCCTCCCATTGATGATCACATTGGCGCCTTCGGCCAATATTACCGGGTCGGTGTTGTTTACAAGCGCCCCGGCGAGCTGTTCGCGGCGGATGACGTCGGTGTACATTTGTTCCACCTCTTTGAGGATACCGGCAGCTTCTTCTTCCAATGCGCTGTCGAGAAATGTCATTTCCGTGACCGCATTCGCGATGATACAGCCGCGCATGTGCGTCTCGTGATCGGCGTCGGCAATGCTCCGAAAAAAATCCCTGATCAGCTCCGGGGCAAATCGCTACTTGCCACGACAATTACTCACTGGTGAAGCCATACTTCGGCATTGGGTGTAGATTTATATTTAAAGATAACGGCCTATGAGAAAAGT
Organism: Dyadobacter beijingensis DSM 21582; assembly: GCF_000382205.1. Classification (GTDB taxonomy): domain Bacteria; phylum Bacteroidota; class Bacteroidia; order Cytophagales; family Spirosomataceae; genus Dyadobacter; species Dyadobacter beijingensis. Next base: position 198,617 of record NZ_KB907788.1, on the reverse strand, counting down.
GCTTTACTTACTTCTGACATTTATAATGCTGGTGTTGCCCGCCGCCCGGGCGCAGTTTAAGGTACAATACGGCGTCAGTGTGGATGCGCGGGTCGGGCTGGCGTTCAAGTATGTATATTTGTCCAATTTCCGGCTCGGCATTTCGGGCGGTGTGGGTGCCGTTACGAAGCATTCGATGCCCTACCTGCAATATTCGCTCGCTACATTCCAGGGCGGACTGGGCAGTTCTTTCAGCAAGAAAGAGCGCAAGCGGGTCAACCTGGAATCGCGGGTGGCGATGGGCGTGCTCGTGGGCGGCAAACGCTCGGAGCAGTACCTGGAAGGCCGTGGCACCGACCTTTCGCATTATTACAAACAGGTGTACACGCAGGGTTTCATGAACTCGACGCCCCTGCGCAATCCCTACACCAACTTTTACGCCGGCGTGGCTACCAACTTTATTTTCAGGCCTAATCGCGCCGAACTGGGCAATTTCGGCCAGGCCGTCGGCAGCTTTTCCCTGGGAGGAAGGTACTGGGATGTGCACTATTACAACGACGGCCCGCCTTTCGATGTGATCCCGCTGGGCGACGGCAAAGATCGCTACTGGACGGGCGGCGGCTTTGCAAGCGTCCTTTTGAAAAACAAATACGACCACCCGCTCAACGGCAATGGCGTCCGGAAAATATTCCTCGGCTTCGACCGCTTCACGGGCTTCTTCCCGCACGCGTACGAAGCGGCGAAGCGGCTGGGCCTGAAACGCATTCCGTACAAGGACGAGCAGCAGTCGTTTTACAACAAGGGCCGCATTTTCGCCGGAGTGGAGTTCGCAGGCATCAATGGACTCACCGCGTCGGTCGCCATTAACGACAACGACCACCTCGACGTCCAGAACATCATCCACAGCGTGGCCGGTTACCCCTGGCACACGACTTTACACAAATGGTCGTTCGGCGCCGATGTTTTTTACAATTTCCAACGCAAAATAGGCCCTGACAACCGATGAAAGCATTGAAATACCTACACGGGCTGATGGCGGCAGGGTTGCTGGCGGGCAGTATCACGGGATGCAAGGTGGTGGAGACGCGGGAGAACTGGGATGCATTTAATAAGGAACTTCCGAATGCGGCGTCGGTTCCACGAAATCTTCCTTTTTTCGATACGCAGGACTATTTCTACCGGATGAATATCTATTGGCGGCGCGTCGAAATTACGCCGCCGGCGAGAAAGGACGGCAAGCCGGACACGGACGATGCGAAAGCGGAGGATTTTACCTACAAATGGTTTACGACCTACGACCGCGACCCTAACCTGAGCAAGGATTCGCTCATCCAGAATGTCGTCTTGTACCTGTTTTCAGACGGCCGGGCTATTTTTCGCACCGTAGTTTACCCCGAACCGGGCACGCGGCGACCGTGGAAAGTAAAATGGGCCAAAAGCTACGACCTGGACACGGGTTTTCTGCATACTTCCCAACAATATGTCAAGAAAAACAAAATCAAATTCGGCAGGTACCGGATGATTGAAAGTCAGAACAGGCATGATTCCACGAAGGTCAAAATCGACCTTTACAACGCCGTCAGAAGCAAAAAACTTCTCGGAGGCGGCCGGTTCAAAGAGCGGCAGGACCGTGTATCCCTCTATGTGGACCTGTTTCGCCCGCGAACGGTAGTGGACGAACCCGACCCCGCCGACACGTTAAAAACGACGATCGCCTCATTTGTGAAAGGGGCGAATGCCTACCAGCAAAGCACTTCCAAAAGCAAACCGGCAAAACCGGCCGCGAGCAACGCCAATTCCGAAAAGAAGCCCAATACCGATCGGCTGACCGAGCCGGCGCGGGTTAACGATTCGGCTTTCAGCCGGGCGCAGGTCGAATACATCGATCTTAAATCCGACATCGGTTCGAATGGTGGGGAAGTAATCAAAATCACGCCCGACCTGACGTTCGGTTTCGGTGAGCTGCCCAACAAGCGGCCGGCCGAGATGTATTTCCGGCTGTTTAAATTACGCAAATGAGGGGAGGCAACTCCTCCCCTATTTATTCAATATCGGTACGGTTACGCCCAGGGCCACGGAAGCGCCGCGGTTGAAGGCCTTGGTGTTGGTGTCAATGTGCGAAACTACATTGTATAAACCCAGGTGGTAGCGCGCCTCCGCGAAAACCGTAAAACGGCCGACCGGGTACGCAGCGCCCGCACCGAATGCCAGGCCGACGTCGAATTTACCTACGCCTTCATCGTCGCTCGCGCTTTCATGCTGTGTGTGGCTTTCGGCCAGCTCTCCATTAAGGTAAAATTCACTTTTTCCTTTCAGCTTTTGCGGCGCTACCCGCAGGCGGACTTCCGGCCCTACCGAAATGATCGCTTGCAGCTTTTCGGTCAGGTACGGGCGATACTGGGCCATAACGGGCAGTTCGAAATAGCTCAGCTTCATCACCGAACGCGTCACTACCTGCACGGGTACACCGGGCGCAAGGTCGGTCACCGTTTCTTCCTTTATTTTCCCGCCGCGGCTTGAAAAACCCGGCTCAGCCTGAATGCTGAACGTAGGCGTAACGGGATAGTTAAAAATCACTCCGAGATTGGGCGCTATGCGCGTATTCAGGCTCAGCTCGTCATTCTTAATGGCGAGATCGCTGAAATTCACGCCGCCTTTTACCCCCAGGCTGATCTGGGCCTCGGCGTCCCGGCCCGCCAGTGCGCAGGCGATTGCGCATACAAATACTCTTAAATTTCGTCGGTTCATCGGCATGGCTTCGTTGACATACTTGATTATTATGGAGCCAAGAAACAAAAAAACATCATGTAACCGATAACTTATCTAAAATTCATTTTTCCGTGCGATCGCCTGCTTACGCCCGACCGCTAAGGCTCAAACACATACATTTCATTAAACAAAAACTTAAACGTGCCATACGATTGTGCGCGGAAGGTAATCTCCGGGCCGAATGCCAGGAGCTTGCCACTGCCGACGGCGGCTTCGAAGGCCGTCACGCCGTTGCGCAGGTAGGATTGCCCCCAAGCCCAGCCGCTGCGCAAGGGTTTGTCGGCCGAAAACCACAGTAACGGCTTCACGGCGCCCTTTGCGATCGCTTCCGGCGCGATGTTGAAGACCGGGCTGTCGTCGAAATAAACGTCGGCTTTTGCCGGCATACCCCAGCCGGATTGCAAGGTAGAGTCCACCGATACTTGCAGGATGCTGCCGGGGACGTAATATTTCTCGCCGGGAAGCGGGCGCTCGCCGGTCGTCGTCATTTCCACCAATGCATTGCGGACGGGCAGGTTCAGATGGTAAGCCAAGGCCGTGCTGCTGCCGATGGTGATCACCTTGCCGCCGGCTTCCAGGAATGCCTTCAATGCGGGTACCGATTTCCCGGCCGTGAGGCTGCCCAGCTGGCCGTGGTATTCGGCGGGAATATCTTCCGGTTTAGGGCCGATCCTGCCGGGGCCGCGCTCGTTGCCCTTCGCCGGAATAGCACGGCTGACGAACAGGACGACGTCATACTTTTTGCGCAGCTCGCCGGCGTCGATGTCAGCGGCGAATACGCGTGTGACCGGGAACCCGAACTGCTCCGTCAGCCAGCGTAGCCAGCCGGAAGGCATCGACCCGCCGAAATTATCCCAGAGCGCCACCCTCGCCGCCCGCAGCCTGGTTGTTGCGGCCGGACGTTTCCCGGCAGCCGCTACGGCAATGCGCGTGGAATCGCCCAATGCGGTAATCGCGCTCTTTGCTTTGGCCGACGCGGGCACATAAAATTTGCCCAGATCAGGACCCGCCGTCACGCGGTATACGTCCGCGCCCGCAGCGAGCAGCTTGTTTACAGCGAGGAATGCATTGTTTTCGGAAGCACTCAGGAGATAGCCTTTCGCTGCTTTCGGTATTTCGGTTTTCAAATTTTGCAATTCGCCGTAGGGAATTTTCTCAAACGGGCCTGTAAAACCGTTCAGCACGCGGTCGAAGCGGACGCCCATTTGAAAAGCCAGCGTCCAGCCAGCCGCGTCGTACGGCCGGATCGGCGGGCCGCCGGCGTACTGGAAGTCGTTCGGGTGGTCTTGCGGTTCAAACATATCGAGGATATGCGGGCGGAATGCCTGGGCTGTTTTCACGATGTACGAGCCTCTGGGATAGCGCTTTCCGGCCACGGAGAACGCCGCAGTCGCTTTCTCGACCTGGATGCCCGAGCGGATCAAAGCATTCAGAAACGTGACCGCCGTCGCGAAATCGGGCTGATCGGCCGGGATAATGTAGCCCCGGGCGTCGCGCAACGTCGAGTCTTTGAATACCATATCATAGTAGTTTACCTTCGGTGCGGGACCGCTTTCGGTGCTGGCCGTGGCAGTAGGCCGCGCGCTCTTCATCAGCTCGCTGATCGCCTCGATCCGCTTCGGATAGGCTGTCCAGTAATCGGAATTGCCGCGGTCGATACTGTTTTTACCCATATGGTAAATGTTGTATAGCAGCTCGTCGCTGTGGCGGGCGGCGTAATCGAGCACCGACCAGTTGAGTGAAATCGAATAGTCGATCGACTGCCGGAAATGCCATTTCTGGGGCGTTACCGGGTTGGGTGTTGCACCATTGGGAATGAGGCGGTTAGGCACGAGCGGGATTTCTTCGGGCGTAGGGTTGCCGATAATTTCGGTTAACAGGCCGATTACATTGTGAAACTGCGTGGTAGTCCGCAGCCCGCCATTGTACCAGGTCGAAAACGTCGAGCCCGTCAGGCGGGTGAAACCCGGCTTGTTTTCAGCATTGAGGCGGTTATACATGGCCGCACCGAGGGCGTCGATACCGGTGATAAGCAGCGGATCGAACACGTAATTGAACGGATCGCGGTAAGGCGGCCCGGCCAGCACCGAGCCCGCCGGGCCGCGCTGATGGTGGTTGTACATGATCTGCGGCATCCATTCGACGAACAGCTGGCGCCCCATATTCCGCGATTCCTTCATTTGCATCATGTAAAAATCTCGGTTGTTGTCATGCCCGATGTATTTCTGGTAGAGCCTCGGCAGGAATTCCAGGCTCCGCTTTTTGGGATCGCTGTTGCGCATATACCAGTTGCTCACCAGCTCCTGGCCGTCGGGGTTGGCATGCGTGAGCAGGATAATGGTCTTATCCAGGATGCGGTGCGTTTCGGCGTCGTTCCGATCGGCAAGCTGCCAGGCCGTTTCGATGAGCTGATGGATGCCTACCGTTTCGGTCGCATGCAAGCCGCCGTCGATCCACACCACCGCCTTTCCTTCCCCGGCCAGCTTCCGGGCATCTTCGGGGCCAATGCCTTCCGCGCGGGCCATTTTCTGTGATATTTCCTTGTATTTTGCCAGATTTTTCAGGTTTTCGGGCGAAGAGACGATCATCATGTATTGGTTTCGTCCTTCCTCGGTCAGCCCGATGGACGTAAGTTCGATACGGTCCGAAGCGTCGGCGAGTTTTTTGAAATAGGCTTCCGTCTGGGTGAAATTCGCCAGCTGGTAATCGTCGCCGATCTCGAACCCGAAATGGGATTTCGGCGACGGCAGCTGCTGGGAAATAGCCGGGACGGCAAAGAGCGAAAACGCGGTTAAGAGCAGTTTAGGATTAAATTTCAAATGCATAACAGGAGTTTTGAGTGAAATAAAAGGCAGTATGCTCAAAAATACACGAATGCATGGAAAAACAACGCTGATCCCCCACCCGGTTTGCTATCGCAGGAAAACCAGCCGCTAAATAAGAAAACGCCCTACCCAGCCCGGCAAACCGTTGATTGTCTTTAACTTATTACAAATAATTCGAGGGCGCAGGTAGAGATTTATTCAGCCCATTGCCGGCCCGCGCATCCTTCCTCCAACCGCCTGACTATGAAAAACCTTTACGTCGACATCCGGATCGGCAACGCCATTGCGCTTTTAAAGCCGCTGTTCTGGCTGCTGCTCATCGAAATCCTCGTCTTCTCCATCTTCGCGCTCATCCCGCAAGGCCACGACGTGTACGTGTACCTGCTCGAAGAAGGCTTCTGGACCAATGGCATCCCGATCCTGCTCCTGTTCGTCTCGCTGGTATTCCTGAGCTGTTCGTCAGGCCTGGGGGCGGAAGTGATACTTTCGCTGAGCAAAATCAGTTGGCAGTACATTACTGAAAATAGTACCATCCAAAACAAGATCGACTACGGAAAAGCCCGTAACTGGGTCGTCACATTTCTCTGGTATTTCCCATATCTGTCTTTCTTGCTGGGTTTGTACAAAGCCATTGGTTTTCAGAAAGAGAATGGCGTGGAAGGTTTTGGCTACACGGCCATATTCCTGACGCTCCTTTTTACGGGCATGGGTTTCTGGCTGATTTTCCGGGCAAGAAAAGGGATATGGACTTACGTCAGAGAGCGACTGGCCCGCATACACGGCACCGACGGGGCCAGTGAGCTCATGAAAAAATTCCGGGGTTCGGAAAACATCAGCCTCAAAGATTTCCGCCCGCTTATCATCGTACTATGTGTGCTGCTGACGTTCTCGGTGCTCCTGTTTATCCTTTTCGCAATATTGCCCAGCAATTTTTACTACTTCATCGGTGCAGCAGCGCTGGTCGTTTTCGGGCTGGGGGCCTGGGTAAATTTGTACACCGCCGTCGAGCTGGTCGATCGACTGTACAAATTCAGGCTGTTTACTATTAATGAAAAAGATTACAACCTGTCTGCCAAGAACATCATTATCGTGTGGGTACTGCTATGCTCCTACATCAACAGCGACCATCCGCTCAACACTACCAAAGATTCGCCTCTCAAACCCACCATTACACTCTCCTCCAACCTGGAACGGTACCAAAGCAGGTTTTACAAATACGCGCGATTCGATACATTACGGAGGAAAATCCCCATCGTGTTTGTCGCGGTGGATGGCGGCGCCAGCCGGACCGGGCTTTTCGGATCAATGATGCTTTCCGTATTGCAAGACAGCATTCCCGATTTCAAAAACCACATCTTCGCATACAGCGACATTTCAGGCGGTACCTTGGGGGCCAATGTTTTCTACGCATTGTCCCGCGACGGCTTTGCTACACGGGTCAATTCCGATACCTGTTTCACCGAACAATCCCGCCGGTTTTTCAAAAGGGACTTCCTCGCCCCGGTGATCGGTACCTATATGTTCGGCGACGCGCTGGGCTACTTCTGGCCCTGGTACATACCGAAATTCGACCGCGGATTGGCCCTCGAAAAGGAATGGCAGTCGGCCTGGAAAGATATTATGCCATTTCTGGATAATAAAAGCGATAACAAAATGGCGCTGTCGGCCAACAAAATGCTGGGGATCAGCCTGGCAAACACGACATTTAAACCGGTGATGTTCATCAATTCCCATGAAGTAGAAACCGGAAGACGGGCGATTTACAGCAATGTCAAGCTGGATACCACCATTTTCAGCGGCATCAGCGACTTGAACGATAAACTGCGGACCGATCTGCCATTCAGCTCGGCGATCCTGCTGAGCGCCCGGTTCCCGCTGGTGTCGCCTTCTGCCAGCATCAAAATCAACGACGCCATGAAACGGCATTATGTCGATGGCGGATACTTCGAATCGTCGGGCACACTCACTTTATACGAGGCATTGCAAGGCCTGGAACGGGCGCCGGGTTTCGATTCGACGCGTTTCGATGTCTTCGTCATTCATCTGGATGGCGGCGAGGACATCGTGGAAGCCGAGTACAAGGGAATCAACTTCCTGAACGAACCGCTGGACATCCTGAATGCGGCCATTGCCGACCGGAGCGGGCATACCGAGTTTGCCGTAGAGCATTTGAAAAATTATGTGACCAACCGGTACGGGCGGCCGCATTTCATCACACTGAAAGTAGGCGGGTCGCTGAAATCCGTCCCTGTGAACTGGGTCTTGTCCACGGGAGCGATCAACCAGGTCGTAAGCCGGTGCCGGGAAATGCTGAAAAAGCCGGAACTGTCGCCCGTTTTAAGCGCGATAAGCACTTCGACCATCAGCCAGAAATATATTCTGCAAATCACGAAACCTTCAACCAACCAAAACAAAGCACCCCAATGAAGACAGAACCCGATTTTCTACGATGGTTTGGCAGAGGTGCCCTGATCGTCGTTCTCCTGACATTTGCACAGGCCGCCTGGCTGCTGGACCATGGCAAGGCCCTCAAAAAGGACGACATTACCGCCAACGGTATCGGCGACCTCGAACTGGCCACCAGCAAGGACATTTTCAAGATTCTCGATAAATGGAGCACCAGCACGACCAATGAGCTACAACCATTTTTTCTGAGGATAATCCGCGGGGAGCCGGAGGCTACCCGCAAAACCCACCTATCCGAAATCGCCAAAACCGACATTTACTGGGATTTTCTTTTCATTGTTTTCTACTCGGCTGCAGTCTTCGTTTTCCTCAATAAGGCGATCCGATTCTGGCGTTTGGCGCATTTAAAAATGATCGTTAGGGTGTTTTTCGATGGGGAGCACAACTACCTGTCGGTGCTTAGCGGGAGAAAGGTCGATATCGCTCTGTGGTGGGCGGCGGCGATCGGGATACTGGATGTGCTGGAAAATTTGCTCATGCTGTATGCCATTCAGGTTTTCGATAGCGGCCGAACCATTGTCCTGCCGATTATTTTCGCCGCGCCGAAATTTGTATTGCTGGCGCTGGCCGTCATTTTCGTGCTTGTCACATTCCTTTTCTTCACCATTATCCTGCTGATCAATTCGCCGAAAACGGCCTGGGAAAAATTCGTGCGCCTCCTCGGCGTTGTGAACGATCCCTACTAATTTCCTACCTTTCGCCATGCACCTGGAATTCGAACCGCCCGAAGCATTGCGCGATGCCGTGAAGTGCTTTTGGTATGATAGCAAGGAATATGGCGATGCCGTGACCGGTTTCGAGGTCGTGCCGGACGGGTACGCCGAAATCATCTTTCATTTCGGAAGTCTCTGGGGTGCTGCCCGCCAGGGCGGATTGCAGGCGCTGCCTTCGCCGTTTATGATCGGGCTGCTCAACAGGCCGGTGCATTTCACGACGCAAAACCGGCTGGAAATTATCGGGGTAAGGTGCTACCCCTGGACGGTTTTTGAGCTGCTGGGCTTACCTTCGGATCAGGAGCGCGTACGGGTTTTCGAACATCCGGTCGCGGGGCTGCATCCTGTTTTGGCCGAATGCATTCGTGCAGGGCATGTCGATGCGGCGATCGGGCAGGTCAGCGGCTTCTTTACGGATGCGAGGGCGCGGGTGGCGATTGACAGCCTGTTGTTCAAAGCGGGTAACGCGATGCAGGCGGCAAATGGTACCTTGCCCGTAAACCGGGTGGCGGCTGCGGCCCATGCGACGGTGCGGACATTGGAACGGAAATTCAAAGAATCGTCGGGGCATACGGTGAAGGATGTTTCGGCCCTGATGCGCTTCGAGCAGGCGCGCAACCATTTGTGGCTCCACCCCGATGCCAACCTGGCCGGCCTGGCGCACGATCTGGGGTATACCGACCAATCGCACCTGAGCCGGGAGTTCAAGCGCTTCACCGGCACGACGCCTGCCGCATTCGCCCGTAAAGCCAGGCAGGGACCGCATAAGTCAAGCGACGATTTTGTCGCATTTGTACAAGCCTGAGGCAGCCGCATTCCGGATTTTTGCGTATCAATTCACTGAAACGCAAACCTATGGAATCCGAACCGATTCACACCACTCCTACCCTGTACGATGTCATTATTTCCGGCGCCGGGCCCGTCGGGCTGTTCCTGGCTTGTGAACTTGCATTGGCAGGGTGCCCGGCATTGATAATTGAAAAAGCGGAAAGCCCCCATTCACCCTTGAAAAAACTGCCTTTCGGGATACGCGGACTATCGGCGCCGACCGTCGCGGCATTGTACCGCCGTAACCTGCTGCAAGAACTGGAACTGCACAAGCGCCTTCAAAATCCGCATTCCCGGCGTGCCGGTGAACCGGAAAGTCGCCGGCAGGTCGGCCATTTCGCCCGCATTCCTTTTTACGACGCCGATATCGATACCTCCCAATGGCCCTACCGCCTGCCTGGCGACACGGCGCCGGCTTTGCTGTCCGGCATGGAAGAGCTGGAAACGATGTTGAGCCGCCGCGCAGAAACGCTGGGCGTGAAAATCAGGCGCGGAACTGCATTGACCGGCCTGCAACAATCCACCGACGGCGTAGCGGTGATGGCAGGCGACGAGGAATTTCATTGCAAATGGCTGGTAGGCTGCGACGGGAGCCGCAGTGCGGTACGTAAAGCGGCGGGCTTCGAATTCGCCGGCACGGAACCTGAATTTACCGGCTACTCCGTCCAGGCCGATGTTGCCGACCCGGAAAAGCTCGTCGCGGGCGGGCATACGGGAGCGCTTGGCATGTACCTGCAATCCCAGCCAGGCTACCTGGTGATGTACGAGTTCGACGGCGGTGCTGCGCATCGCGCGGGTAGGGCAACAGCCGAGCACGTCCAGGACGTATTGCGACGCCTTTCCGGCACGGACGTAACCATTACCGCCCTGCACAACGTGGCTACCTGGACCGACCGGGCCTGCCAGGCCACCACCTATCGCAACGGCCGGGTGCTGCTCGCCGGCGATGCCGCACACATTCACGCGCCGCTGGGCGGCCAGGGGCTGAACCTCGGCCTGGGCGACGCCATGAACCTGGGCTGGAAACTGGCTGCCACCATTCACCACCGTGCCCCGGCAGGGCTGCTGGACAGCTATTTCACCGAACGTCACCCTGTCGGTGCCGACGTGCTCGACTGGTCGCGTGCGCAGGTGGCCGTGATGAAGCCCGGCCCGCAAGCACGCGCATTGAACGCCGTTCTGCGCGACCTCCTCGCCACGCGCGACGGCGCGACGTACGTAGCCGGGCGCGTGTGGGGCATACATATGCATTACGACCTCGGCGGCGACCATCCGCTGACAGGCCACAGCGTCCCGAACTTCGGGCTCGATGACGGCACGCACATGGGCGAACTTATGCACGATGGCCAGGGCGTCCTGCTGGATTTTTGCGGTAATACGTTGCTCAAAACTGCCGCAGAGGCCTATCGTAATCAGGTGAAATATATTTCAGGCAGCGCGAAAGAGCAGCTCGGCCTGAGCGCATTGCTGATCCGGCCCGACGGGGCCGTTGCCTGGGCCGCGGGAAATGAACCGGATCTGCTTGCGCTGGAAGCAGCTGCGGCGCGATGGTTTGTCCGTTCATAAAATTAGCCTCCGGGAATATTCTCCCGGAGGCTAAAAGCATTAGGTTCCTTCAAAGGAAAGCCGGCTATTTCACCACGACAATCTTCTGCGATTGCACGCTGCCGTCGTGGCGCACGACTTTAACCACATACATACCCGGTGTTAGTGTGTCTACTTTCAACGTTCCGCCGGCAGTGAGGCCCGCGTGGGAAACGCTCTTACCATTCAGGTCGATGAGCGAAATGCTTTTGACCTGGTCCGCATTCCGAACGTAGGCCACGTCCCGTGCCGGATTGGGATATACGAGCTGCGCGATTCCCAGGTTGAACTCCAGGTTTTTGATACTGCTGTATGCAAACGTTTCGTCTTTATCGACCATCCGAAGGCGGTACAGGTTTTCCCCGTTCAGCGGGCTGTCGTCTTGGAATACGTAATCGACTTTCACGGCACTTTCGCCCCTGGAAGCCACGCTGCCGATTTTAGACCATGCCTTGCCGTTCGCGCTGCGTTCGATTTCGAAGCGGTCGCTGTTTGTTTCGGCGGTAGTGGCCCAGGTCAGGACAGCCGTCGTGCTTTCCTTGCGGGCGTCGAATGCAACGAGCGTCACCGGCAGGTTGATATCCGAGCCCAACGTAAATGCCGCGTAGTTATCGGGCGTAACGCCATTGGCGGTAATAGTACCGGTCGTGCTGAGCGAGCCGGTGGTACCGCCGGCCCGGCCGAGGTTCTCCCATTTGTCCGTGGTGGTATTGAACCCCACGACGAGCAGGTTGGCGATGTTGCCGTCCGCCAGCGTATTCAGGTCGCTGGCGGCGTCCCACGAAAGCGTGATGTTCACGGGCTGAGCGCCGTCCAGGTCCCAGAACTCCTTCGTGCTCACGTCGGTTACGCCGGTTCCGCGGTTAGCCGTCGGGAATGGCGCGCCGGCGGGGTTCGCCGCATTGTCGGGGCTGCCAAGCCAGTAGGCGGCTTTGAACACACCGACACTGGCAGGCGCCGAAATGGCGATCGGACGGAGTTTGTTACCATTACCGACCGGGAAGACGAATGCCGCCGCCCCGTTTTTGGAAACGTAACCGTCGACGTGGTTGGCATCGTCCGCTCCCGTGTAGGAAGTACCGGCCGCAAAGCCCAGCACGCCCGGCGAACCGGAACGGAGTGTTCTTACGATGCCCGGCTGAATGCCCGACCCGCCTGTGAGGAAGGTGTGCGTTCCGAATACCGTCAGCTGTGTGCCTTCAAATATGGTCGTGTTACCCTGGCTGGCCGACTGCGCAGCCACCGGATCGACCATCAGCGAGAGCGAGAGGCACGTAGCCGCGCTCAGGCCAAAGAGCCTTTTATGGATGGTTTTGTGCATAGTCAACTCATTTTGAAGTAGTAGCCCCGGATTTTTGCTGCTCGGCATTGCCCAACATCGCCTTGATGCTGGCAACCTCCGCTTTCAGCGCATTCATTTCACTCAGCTGTGCTTCCAGTGATTCGATTTTTTTCTGCTGGTCCTGGATTGCCTTTACGAGAAGCGGGGTTAGTTTACCATAATCAACCATCCAGGGATTCGTTTTCACATCATCACCACCTTTCGAAACGGCATCAGGGAAGATTTTAAACAGATCTTGTGCGATGAAACCGGTAGTCCGGGTTTTGGCAGCGTTGTTTTTGTAGTTATAGTCAACCACCCCTATCTTCATTAAGTCTTCGATCGAATAATGGGTCTGCTTCACGTTTTCTTTCAGACGACTATCCGAAGTAACTGCGTAAACGGTTTGTGTTCCATTATACCTGATCTGACCCAAGTCATCTCCATTGGCACGAAATACTACAAAAACGGAGCCTGCGGGTGCAGCCTTTTTGGTCAAAGCAAGGTTAGGGCCGTCTGTCTGAACTGCTATTTGCGCCTCTTTCGCGTTATCATCCCAGTCGAGCAGAATCCCGTCTTGATCTGCAGTCCCATTAAAGTAAAGTGCGCCGTCATTATTATTGTTTGAAAAAAGAGCCTTTCCATTCACGTGGAACACGCGAAGAGGGTTTGTAGTGTTGATCCCTACCTGACCATTTAAACCGATTAGCATGCGTGTGCTGGTAGTGCCCGCAAGATTCGTTTGAAAGGCTAATGCTCCCTGGCTGTCATTCAGATCGTTACGTAGTCCTACACGGAACAGCGCCGGGTTTGCCGTGTTACGTGCGAAATCAATAGATGCCCCCACTGCAGGTGCAACCGAAGCATTTCGGTAAAGCCTAACCATCCCGCCTTGTACGAGCGTTGTAGAACCCTGATTGTCAGCGCGTCTAAGCAAAACATTGCCGCTCCGGGAAATCAAGCCTGACCTGTTGCCGCCCGCATCCCTTGTAGTAGTGCCCGCATAAAATGGGGTCTTCGTTGGAGAAACGTAGTCGACCCACGAGCCGTTGATACATCTCCATTGCTGCCCGTAGGTGCCGCTCGCTTCCAACGTATCGGTGTAAATCGTTTTTGCGGCGCAGGAGCCAGTTGGCGCGTTAATACCGTCAATATAAGTGAATGCGATATCGGACGACAGGGCGATCCACGAAGTCCCGTCGTTGTAGTACTCGCCAGCCTGCAGCGTCGCGTTGTCAGTGGTGTTGTACACATGCATTCCCAGCACGTGCGCCGCTAATGGAGCCGGATTGGAGAGCGATTGAAGCTCTACTCGCGGAAGCCGGAGCCCCTTCGTCGCGCTTTCCAGTTCGAGAATGGAACTTGAATTGACTGTGTTCGGGTTGTCCCCGATCTTCACCTGCGCCATCAATGGCGACCCCGCAAAAAGCAAACCGGCGGTAACTCCGAGTGCACCGGTAGTGCGTGTTAGTAGTTGTTTTACTTTCATTGCTTGAATTGTTTTAGTTAACTATTGATTGAAAGAAATACAGAATTGTCGGGTGCCGGGCCTGCGCCAGAGATACCAGCGATCTGGGTCAATGAGCGGTATTGGGTGATAGCTTGCGGTGCAAACTATATCTACAAAATACCGGCAAAAACGCGTCCGATTTGATGGACAGGCGAAGCGTTGCCTGCTTTTCAAAAATTCAATTATTTGTATTTCAATCAGTTAACTAATACATTTTTTGCAATGCGTAGAACAGTTTCTATCCCTTACAATCGAGCGACTTGTAGACGGGATGGAGGTAATTTTAGTTCACAAATCATTTCCCTTGAACGCCTGGTACATTTCCACATGCTTCGCGAGGTCGAGCAGGTTGGTCACGCCGAATTTCTTGAATATGCGGGTCTTGAAAGTGCTGACGGTCGTACTTTTCAGTTCCAGCGTTGCAGCGATCTCCTTCGTCCATTTGCCTTCCAGCAGCATGTCCATCACGACCAATTCCTTGGCCGACAGCAGTTCGCCCGGGTCGGTCGCACCCTGTTTCAGCATGGTACCCAGCAACTGCGAACGAACGGCCTGGCTCAGGTAGCGCTGCCCGCCCAGCACCGTGCGGATCGCCTGCCGCAGCTCGTCCGAATGCGCGCCCTTTGATACAAACCCCGCGGCGCCCGAGCGGATGCAATGCACGCCGTACACCTCCTCCTTTTGCCCCGAAAAAACCAATACCGGCACTTTCGGCTGCAACGACCGAAACTTTTCGATCATCACCAGGTGCTCCGTGCCCGGAATGCTCAGGTCCAGGATGATCAACTGATAAGACGCTGAGGAAACCATTTGCATGGCCGACGCAAACGTCGACGCCTCCTCGATGATCACATTTCCCATTACCTCCGTCACGACGATATTCGTGGCGATCCTGACAATGTCGTGATCCTCAACTAGTAATACTTTATTCATATGCGATGGTGGTTATCTGACATAGCCTGGTGGCACCGCGAATTAACTAAAAACTCAATGAAAATGCATCGAAAGATGTAGTACTATATTTACAACTTGTCTGCACGATTGGTATTGCCGCGCTCCTCCGTGTTGACTAGCTTTGGGCGTTGCTAGTTCCCTTCACAAATCGCTATTATGACCAACGCATTAATTATCGAAGACCATGCCGTCGTCAGAATGGGCATGGGCCTGGTGATCCGGGAAGTGCTACCGAATGCTTCCATTTTTGAATCGGAAGATTTTAACGACGGTCTGCGGATCGCGAAAGAGCGGCCGATCGACCTTGTCATCCTCGACATCCACGTCCCGGGCGGTCAGGACGTCAAAATGATCGACATGATCAAATCCGCGAACAATGCCACAAAAGTGCTCGTTTTCAGCGGACTGCCCGAAGAAAAGTATGCATTGAAGTACATTCAGGCAGGTGCGGACGGCTTCCTTTCGAAACGCTCTGACCCGGAAATGTACGGCGAAGCGGTAACCGCCGTGCTCAACGATCAGAAGTACCTGAGCGAGACCGTCCGCGAGCAGCTGATGACCGAGCTACCGCAGAGCTTTGCCAAAATCCGCCGGCGGCGATGGATCGGGCTGACGGACCGCGAGCTGGAAATCAGCAGGCTGTTGATCAAGGGGTTGTGGACGAAAGAGATCGCGACGCATTTGGAGCTGAAACTGAGCACCGTGAGTACTTTTAAGAAGAAAATTTTCCGTAAATGTGGGGTAAGCAGCGTGATTGAACTTTCCAGGATCATCGACGACGTGGCCGAGCCCACCTACTCGTGAACGCCCATTGAAAACATTTTCAAACCAACTACCGCAGCATCTCCATTTTGCCGGACAATGCCACGATATTGTTCACTTGCAGCTTTTTAAAGATGTTCGCCTTGAAGGTACTGACGGTACTTTCTTTCAAATCGAGCATCCCGGCGATTTCCCGTACCTTGTTACCCTGCAACAGCAAATGCATCACCAGCCGTTCGCGGGGCGTAAGGGCCTGCAGGGGGTTGTGGTCAGCGGAATCGACATTCGCAATGACTTGGGAAAGAAGCGTTTCCTGGATGTTTTTACTGAAATAGGTTTTAGAATCGAGCACGGTATCGATGGCGATCCGAAGCTCGTCGCCGGATTGCTCCTTGGACAAAAAACCGTTCGCACCCGACGAGATGGCCGGCAACGCATAGATGGTCTCGCTCACCGACGAAAACACGAGGATTTTGAAGCCCCGCCCGGTGCCGCGTATTTCCCGTACGGCCTGCATGCTTGCGCCAGCCATGCCTATTTCAATGATTACCAGATCGAATGATTGATTTCGGGCGGCTTCTATGCCTTGGTCTATTTGCCCTATGAGCGTTACCCGGGCCTGGGGCTTGTGGTCTTTTACCTCCCGCTTGATGGCCGATAACATCAGAGGGTGACCGTCGATGACGAGTACTTTCATTGCTTAACAGGTACTTTGGCTTAATGGGGGAGCGTGCGTATAGTGTGAAAGGGCGAATGGTTTGTCGTCTTACATCGAGACGTGACTGGCATGCCAAAACTAGTGAGAAATAAATCGTATTACCTTACGTGTAGGAGAAGTTCGAAATAGAAACATTTCTATATCCTATTTATCGGACGAATGCTACGCTCAAACGGCTTGCCGATGACACCCGGCGACCGATCCTTACCTGTTCATGAGATTACTCTTTATAGTTTTTTGCCATGTGCTCTTATCGACAAGCGCGCCGGCCCATACCGAAAATCCCAAATACACCGTACGGCATTATACGAGCGACAACGGTCTGCCCCAAAACTCCGTAAGGGCCATCACCCAGGATGCCGACGGGTTCCTTTGGCTGGCCACCGACCAGGGCATCGTCCGGTTCGACGGGTATACCTTCGTAACACTCGACAAACGGTATTTCGGGCTGTCGGCCAGCGCATTCATGTCCTTTGCAAAAGACCTGGAAGGGCGCAAGGGCCGCCTCTATGCATTGTCGTACGAGCAGGCGCACGTCCGGCTGGCCGACGGCAGGGCGGTACTGGACAAAAACGTGCTGAAAGGGCGCATTAAAGGTCTTTTAAAGCCCTGGAAAGGTGTTTACGATCCCAGCTACTCGATGGGCCTCCCCGACCGCTGGCAGCAAAGGTGGATACCGACCCATTGCATATTCCAGCTGCCAGGTTCCCAGGGCGATTTCTTCATGTGGCAGCGCGGCGGGAGCATCGACCTTTACCTGAACTGGAAGCTCAAAAAACGGCGTAATGCGCAGCTGGCCACACATTCGGGGCTGTTCAGGATGGGAAGAAACCTGTACCACGACGACCACGCCGGTCAAATCCGCCTGCTGGAAAGTGCATCCGTGGATATTGGCAGCCCGCAAACCGTCCGGCTCAGCCCGGCCCGCACCTGGCACGACCTGCCCGACCTCCAAAAGCCCTACACCGTTTACGCGGAAGACTTCTCCGGCAGTGCCTTTATCTACCAGGACAAAAAACTGTACACGCTCAGCGAGCGCGGCCCGGGTGAGCTGGTGAGTACTTTTCTCATTGAAGGATTTGATTTTCAAAAGGAGAATGTAACCTCCGTGTGGTTCGACCGGCAGAACCGCCGGATCTACCTCGGAACGCTCACCTCCGGCCTGTACATTTGCGATATCCATGCTTTCGAAACCGTCGCACTCGTAGACAATGCCGCCGAAGCCAATATTTTTTACGCCCAGGTACCGTTTTCCGACAGCACACTCCTCACCCCTTCATTTCACGTACTCGGCAAGCGGCCCGACGGGCGTTCGCTGTCCTACCTCCTTCCCGGCCCGCCCGAGCGCAATGCCATGCACCGGTACGGGCTCGTACGCGACCGCACAGGCGACATTTGGGCCATGAAGGACAGCATCCTCTACCGTTTCGACAGAACGGGCAGGACTATCAAGTCCAAATGGACCGATTGCGGTGAAATCTCCCATATATACGAAGACGTTACCGGCCGTATCTGGCTCGGCACCCGGTTCGACGGCCTCCGCTACATCGATCCCCGCGAACCCGGCATGCCCTTACACACCTTCACGCGCAAAATAGAACGGATTTCGTTTATGCAAAGCGAAGGGAGGTCGATACTCTGGGTTGGCACGGCCGTAGGCCTGTATAAGGTGAACCTCGCCCGTGAAACCATTGCTTTGATACCCAATACCAGCCAGTACTACATCAGAAGCGTGCTCGTGCAGCGCGCCGGAGAACTCTGGTTTACGACCTACGAACATGGTTTCTTTCTCCTGCAAAAAAACAAACTCACGCGCATGCCGCTGGACAAAAACCTCTCCCTCGCGCACGCACACTGCATCGTGAGCGACCAAAAAGGGTTTTTCTGGCTTCCCACCAACCAGGGATTATTCCGCGTGATGCGCAGCGATCTGCTGAATTTCCCCGTCCACCGCGACAGTACCCGGCTGTTTTACTATCATTACAGCAAGCAGGACGGCTTCCGTACCAACGAGTTCAATGGCGGCTGCCAGCCCTGCGCGGTACGGCTGCGGAATGGCTACTTCTCGCTGCCGTCCATCGACGGCCTCGTATTTTTCAAGCCGGAACAAATACCGCTGGACGTGCCTTCTTCCAAAATATTTATCGACCGCATCGAGGCGGATTCGAAGATTATCCCCCTTTCCGGCCCGAGCATCAGTCTGCCCGGCGTGAGTGACCTGAAAGTATTCATTTCGTCGCCTTATCTGGGAAACCGGCAAAATCAGCAGCTCTATTACACCGTCGATGCAGACGACAGCGACAAAGAACTGTGGCACCCGATCGAGAGCGAATCGCAGTCAGTACACCTAAGTAACCTCACATCGGGCACGTATATGCTGAAAATCCGCAAGCATGTGGGGTTCGGCGCACACGCGGAGCGATTGACGACGCTGCGGATCGTGATCCCGCAGCAATGGTACGAAACCTGGCCCTTCAAAGTGCTGGTTGTTATGGCAGCCATTGCGGCGGTCTATTTCTATTTCAAAAACCGCCTCAGGAAAGCGGACCGGCTGAACCGGATTCTCGAATCGCGCGTGTCGGAGAAGACCCGGAACTTGCAGGATACGCTCAGCGCGCTGAGAACGTCGGAGCAGGAGCTCACCCGGCAAACGCGGCTTCAAATGCACCTGATAGCGTCTATCAGCCACGACATCCGCAGCCCTTTGCGGTCCATCGAGTTTGCTTCTTCCCGGCTGCCGTCGCTGATCCGCAAAGGCGAGTTCTTGTTGGCCGAAAACGTCGGCACCAGCGTCAACGAATCATCGGGGAAGATTTTGCGGCTGTTGGAAAACATGGTTGTTTATGTCAAATCGCAGGTGTCGGGCGGGTCCGTCAGCTATCACGACATTGCGGCGCGGCAGCTGGTCGACGACGTGGCTGTGATTTTCAAGGAGGCATTCGCGATGCGGCAGAATATATTTACCAATGAAATCCCTGAATCGCTCAGCGTCCGCTCGAACCAGCAGTTGCTCAAAATCATTCTCCACAACCTCATCGATAATGCGAACAAATTCACCTGGGAAGGACACATTCGCGTAACGGCCAACGAAGACGGCGGCATTACCACATTCACCGTGTCCGACACCGGCCCGGGCCTGCCGGACGCCATTCTGACCTGGTTCAACGATGGTAATACCGCCTACCTCGGATCGCCCGACGGCGAGCTGAAAGGGATCGGCCTGGTGATCGTCAGGGAGCTTGCCGAGCTGTTGCAATTGAAAATACGCGCGGCTTCCATTTTCGGGGCCGAATTTTCGGTCCGTTTTGGAAAATAATCACTTCCAGACGAGCGTCGCCACGGCATTCGGGTCGAGGGTGTAGGTAAATTGCCCCTCCCCTGTTGCAACGGTGATTTTCTTGTTGTCAGCCCCCTGGTTCAGCACCACGAGCACCCTGGAACCGTCCGCATTGAGAAATGCCGCGTGTTCCAGCTGGGTCGAAGCATTCAGCCGGTCGGATTGTACGCGGAATGCGCCGGGGCGAATGAATTTCGACATATGGGCGATCGTATAATACTCCACGTTTTTGGTAACGCTGCCGTCGGCACCGATCGTAACCACTCCGCGGCAGTTGTCGCAACCCTTGTTTTTCGGGCCGTCGGACGGGTCGAGCGCAATATTCCACAGCAGCGCATTCTTCGACCAGTTGTTGGCCGTGCCAATAAAGATGTTCGACATATTCCATTTCAGATTATCCGAAAAATTGGTCACCCAGCGCCCGCCGGATATTTCGGTGAAATACAAGCCCTTATCGGGGAACTGGTCGTGAACGGTGCTCATCGCGGACACGCTCCCGCCATACGCGTGAAAGGCCGACCCGGCCACGTACTGGCTTGCCTGCGGGTCTTTCAGGATGGACATCGGGTAGCCCGGCCGGTCCCAATTGTGGTCGTACAGCAGGATTTTCGCTTTCACCGCATTCGTTTTAAAAAGCGGTCCGAGGTGGTTTTTGATAAAATTACCCTGCGCGGCCGAATCCATGCCCATCGACGGGTAGGCAGCCTCGTGCAAAGGTTCGTTCTGCACCGAGATCGCATCGATCGCAATGCCCTCCTTTTGATAGGCATTCAAATATTTGATAAAATACTGCGCGTAAGCGCCATACCACTCCGGTTTGAGGCTACCGCCCGCGAGTTTACCGCTCGTTTTCATCCAAGCCGGCGCCGACCAGGGTGTAGCCATGATCCGGATCGCCGGCTGCAATGCCACGATCGATTTCAGGACCGGCAGCAGTTCGGCCTGGTCTTTGGCGATCGAAAATTGCTTCAAATCGGGATCGGTCTGTCCGGCGGGGAGATCATTGTAGGTAAAATCTTCCAGCGAAAAATCCGAAGCGCCCATCGTCACCCGCAAGTAGCTCATGCCGATCCCCGCCTGTGGGTCAAACAAATCTTTGAGCAATGCCGCACGCTGCGATGCATTCATTTTCTGCTGGATCAGATACGCCGACGAGCCTGTGAGCGCCGCGCCGAAACCTTCCATTTCCTGCAATCTGGTCGAAAAATCGATGTTGATCACGTTGCCGGGCGATCCCCCCGACCCGGCTTTCGAGATCGTGAGCGGGTTTTCGCTGGTCAAAAGTTTGCTCCGCTGCCCATTTGTGACCCACACCGCCACCTTGTTCGCTGTGGTCGTATCCGTAGGTTTGGGATCGTCGTTCGCGGGCTCTCCGGCCGAGCAGCTGCTCATAGCCAAAGCCAGGCCCGCGACGGTCGTTATCAGTAATTCTCTCATGATTCTGGATTAAAAAAACGAAGCCCTGCCGGACGGATGTTGTGAACACCCGTCGTGCGGCATGGCTTCGTCGAATGGCTTAATACCCTTTGTTCTGGTTCAGATTGGCGTTCTTGTCGATTTCTCCCTGCGGTACCGGCCAAAGGAGCCTGGTATCGGTCAGCTTGTAGTTCAGGCTGTTACCCGCTCCGTCCTTGACTGCCTCCATCACGGGCACCACGCGGCCCGTGCGCACGAGGTCGTACCAGCGCTGGCCTTCGAAGGCCAGTTCCAGCCTGCGTTCCTTCTCGATCGCCAGGCGCATGGCAGCCTGGTCCGTCGCCGGAGTAGCCGCCAGCTTGGCGCGTGTCCTGACCTGGTTCACGAGCGTACGTGCACCGGCGAGGTCGCCCGTTTCGTTCAATGCCTCCGCTTTGAGCAGCAATACATCGGCGAGGCGGTACATGATAATGTTCTGCGACGCATCGGTGTTGCGCATTTTATAGGCAAAAGGGAACTTCGCCGTCGTCCAGTACTTGTCCGACCATTTCCCCGTTACATTGGCCGTGAAAATCGTCGATGCCTTCCGTACGGCGTCCTTTTCATCGTCAAATGCCTTCACGAGGTCGTTGGACGGCGTGTTGAACTTCTTCCAGTCGGTGCCATAGAACATAGACGAGCCCCAGTTTCCGCCTGTGGACCAGTCTTCGAAATTCAGTTCAAAAATAGCTTCGGCGCTGTTTTCATGCTTGCCGTCCCACAAATCCTCGAAGTTCGGCATGAGCGTGTAACCCAACGCGATCACCTTGTCGGCATTCGTTTTCACATTAGCCCAGTCCTTCCGTGTGGCGTACACTTTGGCCAGCAGGGTATGCACGGCGCCGGGTGTTACCGTCATTTTGTTCGGACCCGATTTCGGTACGGCGGTGGCTGCCTCGTCCAGGTCCTTGATAATCTGCGCGTACACCTCTTCCGCAGCACTTCTGGCCGGGTATAGCTGGCCGTAAATCTCTTCCACGTTCTCCGAAGTAATGGTCGGCAGTTCGTCCACCACCAGCGGCACGTCGCCATAAATGCGCACGAGGTCGAAATAGGCACGTGCCCGGATGAATTTTGCTTCCGCGACGATCTGCGCCTTCCGCGCGGCCGAAAGCGACGCATCCGTCACTTTGGGCACGTTGGCAATGATGGAGTTGGCGCTCGCCACGTGGTTGTACAAATACCGCCAGTCCCTGGCCGCTACGGCGTTGGTCGAGAGTATGCGGAACTCGTCCACCTCGAACCAGGCCGCATTGTCGGCACCGGCGTAGGAATTGTCGGATTGCCCGTCGGCCAGAATGAAGTAATCCATCAAATAATATTCCGCAGAGCCGTTTTTAAAGATCGCATAGGCGCCGGCCAGGGCAGCTTCGGCACTTGCCGCGTCCTTAATGGCCGATCCGGCAGTACCCGTGCCGCTCTCGCCTACCACTGTTTGGGAAACAGGTTGTAAATCCAATTGGTCCTGGCATGCCGGCAGCAGCAGCGACGATCCCAGTACAAGCGCTATATATTTGAAATTTTTCATGAGAATCCTGAATTAGAAAGTAACATTGAGACCTGCGATGAATGCGCGGGAAACCGGGTAAGTACCATAGTCGATACCCAGCGTGGCGCCACTCGATGTAAATGCATTTACCTCAGGATCAAATCCTTTGTATTTGGTAATGGTAAACAGGTTTTGGGCAGTAAGGTAAATCGACGCGCGGCCCAGCCTGATCTTGTCGGTCAGCTCCTTGCCGAGCGAGTAGGAAATCGTGGCGCTCTTCATCCGCAGGAACGACGCGTTTTCGACAAAGCGGGACGAGATGAGGGAATTGTTGACATTGCCGTCGGTCGCCCGCGGAATGTCGGTAATGTCCCCCGGCTTCTGCCAGCGTCTCAGGACCTCGGTCGACTGGTTCTTGCTGTCGTACATCCCCTCCGTTTCCAGGCGGGAAGCATTGAATGCCTTGTTACCCTGCGAACCCTGAAACAGGAACGACAAACTGAAATTCTTGTAAGTCAGGTTGTTGTTCATCCCGTAGGTAAATTTGGGCTGGGCCGATCCGAGGATCGTGCGGTCGGAAGGCGAGAAAGAACCGTCGCCATTTACATCGCGGTAGCTCATATCGCCGGTTTCCGGGTTCACGCCGTCGGCAATGTAGCCATAGAAAGTACCGAGTGATACACCTTCCTGCAAGATGATGATCTGGTCGCTGCGCCCTTCCACATCGGCATAGCGATAGATTTTGCTGAGCTGCAACTGGGTGATTTTGTTGCGGTTAAATGCGATGTTAAAATCGGTCGTCCATTGAAAATCCGACTTATCGAAGTTTACTGTCGACAATACGAATTCAAGCCCCTTGTTTTCCAGCTTGCCGGAGTTGCGCGGCATGTAGCTGTACCCGCTCGTGTTCGGCAGCGGCACATTGAGCAGCAGGTCGTTGGTTTTTTTCAGGTAAGCATCCGCCGTGAAGGTAACGCGGCCCTGCAACATGCTGAGGTCGATACCGATGTTCGTCTGCGTGGTCGTTTCCCAGCGCAGGTCCGGGTTGGGCGCGTAGGTAGGCGGCGTGACGGCCGGGCCCGATGGCGGGGTCGTAGGCGTGCGGCGCGTGTAGGTATTCAAGCCGTAGGACGCGTAATTCGCGAGCCCTTCCTGGTTACCGTTCTGTCCCCAGCCCCCACGCAGTTTCAGGTCGTTGATAAACTTCACATCCTGCATAAACGGCTCCGCGGAGATGCGCCACCCGGCCGATACGGACGGGAAGAAGCCCCATTGATTGCCTTTGGCGAGTTTCGAGGAACCATCGGCACGGAAGTTGGCCGTGATCAGGTATTTACTGTCAAAATTATACATCAACCGGCCGAGGTAGGAGTTCAAAAACCACTCCGATTGCTCCGTGTAGGCATCGGTGATCTCGTTGGCCGCATTCATGGTTTTCACGACGCCGTCGGCCGGGAAGTCGCGGCCGGCCATGTAGGAATTGTTCCAGGTATTTTTCTGGACCGTCGTACCCGCCACTGCAGAGAACTCGTTCTTTCCCCACTTTTTCTCGTAGTTCACCGTATTTTCCCAGAGGTAGGTAAATGAATTGGAGCGGGTGGCGTTGCCCAGCCCGTGCGTGCTGCCGTTCGCGCCCCAACCCTCGGTCGTCCGGTACGGGTCGAGATAGTAGTCATTGGCATGGTTCATGAAATCGATCCCGAAGTTGGAACGGTACACGAGCCCTTTGGCCAAAGTAAAATCCGCAGCCACATTACCGAAAATACGGTTGTCTTTCGCCGCCTGCGTTGGCCCGAACATCGCCGCGAGCGGATTGTCCCAGCCTGCTTTAAGCGGGTTGGTGGAGAAAATAGTGCCCCGGATCGAGTCCTGGCTGTAAATGCCCATCGTAGGCGGCGCGCCCAAAGCACCCAGTACCACCGCATTCCGGCCGGCATTGTTGTTGTCCTTCACGTCGCGTATCCTCGCATTGGCGTAGCTCAGGTTGGTCGTCAGCTTCATCCAGCTTTTGATCTGGTTGTCGAGGTTCATACGGAACGAATACCGGCGGTAGCTGGCAGGCTGGATAATGCCTTTGTCCTGCGTAATGGCGCCCGATACGAAATAGCGGTTCTTTTCTGTACCGCCCGAGAAGTTGAGCTGGTAATTCTGGTTGTGGCCCGTTGTGAATACTTCTTTGTTCCAGTCGGTCGTTTCGCTGCCCACGGTCACATTATGCCCCATTTCATTCATCAGGTCGGCATATTGCTGCGGGTTCAGCACGTTGATCTTCTTCGCCATGTTGGAAATCCCGTAATAGGCCGCGAAGTTGATCTGCGACTGGTTGGCCTTCCCTCTCTTGGTAGTCACGATTACCACCCCGTTCGAAGCCCTCGCCCCGTAAATGGCGGCAGACGAAGCATCTTTCAATACCTGGATGCTCTCGATGTCATTCACGTTCAGGTCGCGGGTGTCCATCGTAGGCACGCCGTCGACGACGTACAACGGCTCGTTACCCGCCTGCACCGACGTCGCCCCGCGTACGCGGATGGACAACGCGCTGCCCGGCTTACCCGACGGCTGCGTCACCTGCACACCGGCGGCCTTGCCCTGCAAAGCCTGCGCGGCCTGCAAAATCGGCCGTTCCTCAATGTCCTTCGTATCCACCGATGCGATGGAAGTCGTCACGTCCCCGCGCTTCTGGGTACCATACCCGATAACGACGATCTCGTTCAGCGTTTTCTGATCCGCACCGAGCGTCACATCGATCTGCGTCCGGTTGCCTACTGCGATTTCCTGCGTTCCGTAACCGATAAATGAAACAACCAGCACTGCCTGTTCGTTAGGCACGCCGATCGAGTAGTTTCCGTCCACATCTGTTACAGTACCTGATTGCGTCCCCTTCACCAGCACGCTTGCCCCCGGCAATGTCTGGTTTTGCTGATCCCTGATCACCCCCTTCACAACAATCTCCTGCGCATTCGCCAGGGTGACTGCCGCCAGAATCATGGCAATGAACATCGTAATTCTCTTTCCCATAGGATGTTAATGAATTATTGGTAATTAATCTGATAATTTCTTGGACAATTCCATGCAGCAAATTTAGGGATAGTTTGAGAAAGTCAATAGCCGAAATTTTATATAAATACCTGTATTTTAGATACTTACACTAATTATGATACGCTTCGGCACCGCGGTTTCAGATCGTGAAGTAACCTGATTTTCAGCATCTGCGAGCCCGCTTCGGCTGCCCTGCTCCCCGGATGGTGATACGCCTGCAAGCCGTTGATTTTTTTATAAAAAAATTGCACCCATCGCCCACCAATGCCGTTGGGGGCAATCATGGAAAATGCAGTGCAGCGGAGCGGGGGGAGTCGTCAGGCCGTTTCGAGGGCGTGGTCCAGTACCAGCAGGCTCCATCCCTCTCCCGTTTTGGAAGCGGCTATTTCCTTGCGCCGGTCCTGCATCACTTTCTTGATCCGGCTGGCATAGGCCCAGCATGTACCCTGGCGGATCGAGAGGATTTCGGATAGCTTGTGGGAAGAGATTTTCCCTTTGGT
The DNA here is from genome assembly GCF_000382205.1 of Dyadobacter beijingensis DSM 21582. Lineage (GTDB taxonomy): Bacteria > Bacteroidota > Bacteroidia > Cytophagales > Spirosomataceae > Dyadobacter > Dyadobacter beijingensis. Next base: position 172,368 of record NZ_KB907788.1, on the reverse strand, counting down.
CGTGTACATGAGAAAAACCATGTAAAAGGCCTTGTTGATGGGAATGCGGGTATTCTGGAAAATGGTATGCGAAATCACCGACTCGTCGTAATCGCATTTGGCGCAGCGCCGGCTGTACGGCGCATGCCCGTGGAAGTAATGGTCGTGGCCGCACTTGCGGCATTCATAGTGGTCGGCGGCGGTGTCGTTGCCCCATTTCATACCCGCCAGGAATTTGAAACAGCTGTCGTTATCCGGGTAAATTTTGCTGAACTCCTCGAAATCCACCTCCGCCGACATAACCCGCGCCTGCGTCACCTTAACGACATTCGTATGCAATACCTCGTTATCCTTTTCGAGCAGCAGGTTCATTTGCAGGATTTCCTCCTTCTGCTGCTGCAACAGTGTATTCACCTGCGTCAGCTCCTGGTTCTGCGCTTCGATGATCGCCGACTGCTCCACTACCTCGCGGGTCCGTTCTTCCACCTCGGCTTCCAGCCTGCTGTTCAGCGAATCTTTCAATGCCTCGTTCTGCTTCATTTGCTGGATCATCTGCCGCTGCGCCCTTTCCTTGCGCTTTTTAAGCACGCGCACCTTGTCGCCGATCGCGAAAGAGAGGAATATCATTTCAATAACAAAGCAAATGCTGAGACTATAATAAGTGATCACGCCGAAGTTGAGGCCTTCCACGTGCAGCATGAGCAGCAATTTGTGAATAAACCCGATGGAAAGGAACGCATAGCCCAATACGAAGAAGCGCGCCGGATGGTAACCCTGCCGGTAAATGTAAATCCCGGTGTAAAAAGCGACGGCGAGCGGCACCAGTTCCACGAATTTGTAGCTGAACCAATTGGTATCCACCGCGAAGCATACCGCGAAAAAGACCGTCCGCAATACCATGACCAAAATAATGAAACGGTCGAGACGCGGGGCCTTTTTATGCGTGTAAAGCAGCGTACGAGTGAATTGCAGGGCGAAAATGCTGATACCGTACAAGGCAATGCCGTAGGCGTACTGGTTCCATTCGGGCGCGTTGGGCCACAGGTATTGGTACGCAATGCCATCCACGCACATTTCGAACAAGCCCACACAGAGGTTGTAAAGTACGTAATACAAGTACTGCACCTGCCGCACAGCCAGGTACATCATCAGGTTGTAGAAGCTGAAAACCAGTACCATACCGTAAAATATGCCGAAAATAAAGTACTCGTCCAGCGCATATTGAATGAAGCGGTTTACCGACCTGAGGACGATGATCGCGTCGGCCGTCTGGTGCGACTTCACACGGAAATAGTAGGTGCCGTCGTAGGCCGAAGCATTGGCAATGTTCAGCTCAAAGTTTTTGTGCGAGTACTCCCGGTTTTTAAACGGCAGCTGATCGCCCATGCGGTGTTCGACGTACCGGCCGTTTTCATCGGGCAGATACGCGGTAATGTCGTCGATCGTCTGATCGAAAAATTCCAGTATCCAGTTTTTGCGGCTGTCGGGATCGTGCCTGATTTTAATCCTGAACCAATAGGTCGATTTCAGGTTATAATTCTGCGGCGTGTTCGTGGCGTTGCTTCGAAAGCGTGCATTCAATGCCGGCGACAGCACATCGCTCAGCGAATAGGTACCGGCCTTGTCTTCCAACGACTGGATTTCCGGTCCCGTGAAAATGTGCTGGTCCTCCGAATCGGTAATTTTCAAAGCCCGCTGCGCAACAACGTGACCCAAAGCACTAATTATCAGCAACATCGCGATCAGAATTCTTTTCGCGTGTTTTAATGAGGCCGAAATGCGTAACAGTTGTGTCATGAATCCTGCGTATGAAGCCGGCGCGGGGCCGGGCGGTCGGGGAAATTGGTTAAGATCAGGATAACGCTTTTTGCCCCCCTTTCAGTTTTCCCCGACCGGCCATATCTTCTTTAACGCGGGTTCAGCTTTTGCAGCTCTTGCAGGATAACTTGCTCGTCGCCCAGGTAAAATGCCGCTTTACGGTACACGATCTTGTTGTTCTGGTCGACCACCAGAATGACCGGCAGGTAAGAAATGGCCGCCGCCCGCTTGAATTCACCATTCGGATCGAGATAATTTTCGAAGGTCCATTGGTGTTCCTTCCGCATGGCTTCCACTTTTTTAGCATCGGCGGCCGGATCGAAATTGATCATGATCACCTTCGTTTTGGTCTTGTTCGCGATCGTGTCTTTCAGCAGCGTCATCGCGTCCAGGGCCAGCACAGCACCTTTCGATTCCGATTCCCAGGTCAGGATAAGCAGGTTGGCGCCCGGATGGGCGATGCTGGCCGTGTTGACAATTTTCCCATTCATGTCGGAAATTTCAGCAGAAGGTAATTCGGCGGGTGCCTCCTGGCCCGCCGCCCAGGAACAGGCCACCATGCCTAACAGCAGCCCGGCCAACATTTTACGATACGATCTCATACTCCATTCGTTTGTTTACATGAAAAAACAACACGGCCACAGTGGCTTGTCATTGCTGAATGCAGGAAAAATATGCCAAACGACAGTGGGCAAGTCTCCGGTTTCACCGTCTATTGAAAGGCGCTGCAAGTATGAATTTTTGCAAACGCACTTATTAAGCGCAAGCGGTCGGAAAACGACCGGAGCCGAAACCGAACCATTCCAGTACCATTACCCATGCAACCCTTACTTCCGGACGATGCACAACTCCTGGACCGCCTCGGAAGTGACGATCCCCACGCTTTCGAGGAGATTTACCGCCGGTACTGGCAGCGTTTGTACGATTTTGCCTACACCAAAACGCGCGATACCGACGCCGCCGAAGAGATCGTCCAGGCGCTTTTTGTCGTGCTTTGGGAAAAAAGGGTATCGCTGCAAGTAGGCAACCTTCAAAGCTACCTTTTCACCGCCGTTCGCAACCGCATTATCGATCATTTCAAGGAAAAGGCATTTACCGCCCTCGACGATGTGGATTCGCCCAGCGAGCCTGATTATCCGCTTTTCCTCGACGAGCTCGAACAGGCCATGCAGCAGGCCGTGGGGCAGCTACCCGAAAAAACACGCCGGATATTCGTCCTGAACCGGTTCGAAGGCAATACGGTGAGGCAGATTGCGTCCCTGCTCCGTATGCCAGAGCGTACCGTGGAATACCACATTACACAAGCATTGCGCACGCTCAAAAAACTGCTCAAAGATTTCATCCTCCCGGTGGCGGCCATATTGGTATCTGGTAAATTTTAAAGAATGTTTGGGCAAAATCGGCTCATTTAATATAAATATTCAAATATTTTCTTCTCCATTTTGCGGTACAGGCCGCTTTTTCAGTCTTCTACCTAAACCACTCAACCGATATGAACAAACGTCATTTTCATCAGTTACTGACCCGTTACCGCTCCGGTGAATGCACGGAAAGGGAAGCCCGACTGGTGGACCAGTGGTTCGCATTGATTGACGTCGACGCGGAGGACCTCGCCGGCGCGACTTCGGAGCTGACTGAGGCCAGGTTATGGAATGCGATCCGTTCACGGTCCGGTTTGGATACCAAAATCGTGCTGAAAACGACGGAAATGCCGATGGCAGAAAGCAAGCCGCTGCATTTCTTCATCAAATGGCGCTGGGCGGCGGCCGTGGTGCTTATGCTGGCGGCATTCGGGGGCTATCAATGGGTTAGCCGGCAAAACGGTCGCCCGGGGAAGCTGGCGGCCGGTGAGACGCTCGCTAACCTCGTTGCTAAAACCAATTCCACCGCAGCGCCCATGTGGGTATTGCTGCCCGACGGCTCGCGCGTAAGCCTGCAACCGCAAAGCACCATCGAATACCCAACTGATTTTCAAAGCGATAAGCGTGAAATATATTTGAAAGGCAAGGCATTTTTCGAAGTCGCCCGGGATGAGCGCAAGCCATTCCTCGTGTATACGGGCGAGGTCACGACGAAAGTGCTCGGAACGAGTTTCTGGGTCAACCGCACGGAAGCCGACAAGGCTGTGGAAGTATCGGTCGTAACCGGAAAAGTATCTGTATTCCAAAAGGATAAGGAAAAAGAAGCCCGTGCCGGCAACCTGACGGGCGGCGTGGTACTGGGCCGAAACCAGCGCGTGAAATACACGCCGGATACGAAACAGTTTACCGCCGTGCTCGTGAAAACGCCGATCGCGGATGAGGTTTATAAAAATGCATTCGTGTTCGACGACGCCCGCCTGAGCACGGTTGCGCAAACGCTGGAACAAGCCTATGGGATCGACATTGTGCTGGCCAACGAGCGGCTGAAAAACTGCCTTTTCACAGCCGATATTAACAGTCAACCCCTGTTCACACAGCTCGCACTGATCGCGGCGTCGGTGAATGCGACGTATAGCATTAAAGGCACGAAGATATTCCTGGACGGCAAGGGCTGCCGCTAAAAAGCATTAAACTAAAACCGAAACACTATTCCTGAACGATTTCATACGCAGAACCTAAACCCTTTAACCTTTTTGACACCGCCTATGCATTGACCCACACCCCCTGAAAAAGAAAAAGAGCCGAATGTGTTGACACCACTTTCGACTCCCATACCCTCTCTGAACCTGGCCGGGTCCTCATCTGCGAAGATGAACGGGAGGGGTTTTGCCAAACTTTTCTGAAAACCTTAACAAAACATTCAAACTTAATGAAAAAACCAATACTCAGACATCCTCTGCTGCGACATATTATGAGGATAACCCTACTCCAATCCCTGCTGATCGGGCTGGCCGTAACGATCGGTTTCGCGCGCGAGGTACGCACGCAGGACCTGCTCGACCATTCCATTTCGATCAAAGCCGACAACCAGGAGCTCAGCAAAGTGCTCGACCGGATCGAAAACATGGCGAGCGTCAAGTTCGTGTACAGTTCCAACACGATCCAGGCCGAGCGCAAAGTGAGCATTTCCGTTACCGACCGGAAGCTTTCCGAAGTGCTGAACCTCGTGCTGCGGCCGCATAATATTTCCTACCGGCTCGTAGGCGGGCAAATCCTGCTGCAATCGGGAAACGTGTCCGGGTCGGAAACGGCCCGAAAAGCGGAGGCGGCGGTAACGGGGCGGGTTACCGATGAAAAAGGGGCCGGCCTGCCCGGTGTGAGCGTGGTGGAAAAAGGTACGCAGCGGGGCACGGTGACGGATATCGAAGGCAAGTTCTCGATCGAGGTGAGCGGGGCACAGTCGGTGCTCGTGTTGTCATTTGTCGGGTACGTATCTCAGGAGATTACGGTGGGTAACCAGAGCGTGATCGACGTGGCGATGAAAGTGGATAGCAAGGCACTGAACGAGGTAGTGGTGATCGGTTACGGTGCATTGAAAAAAGGCGACCTGACGGGCGCCGTGGCTACTATATCCGCGGATAAGCTGAAAAGCAAGGCTTCCGTCTCCTATGGGGAAGCATTGGTTGGCCAGATGGCAGGCGTGCAGGTACAGCAAACCAACGGCGCGCCGGGCGGCGAAGGCCTGAGCATCCGCATCCGCGGTACGGGTTCCATTTCGGCCAGCAGCTCGCCACTGTACGTGATCGACGGCTACCCGATCGACAGCAGCGCGTTCTCGCTCGTGAACAGCTCCGATATCGAAAGCATCCAGGTACTGAAAGATGCTTCCTCGACGGCCATTTACGGTTCCAGAGGTGCCAACGGCGTTGTCATCATCACAACGAAAAAAGGCAGCGCGGGTGCTCCGACGGTTTCTTTCAATACCTTTTTCGGCATGCAGCAGGTGGCGCGGAAGATCGATATGATGAATACCAAAGAGTATATCGAGTTTTTCAAGGACGGTCACAACCAGGCCTGGCTCGACCGCACGCCGATGCCCGGCGACCCGGCGCACACGATCCACGACAGCAACGAAATGCGGTCCAAATACACAAATTCCAACTTTTACATTATACCGGAAGCATTTAACGACCCGTCCAAATTCCCGGATGTCAACTGGCAGGACGAAATTTTCCGCAATGCATCGACCCAGAAACACGAGCTGTCGGTGAACGGCGGATCGGAGAAAGTGCGCTATGCCGTGTCGGGAAGTTATACCAACCAGCAGGGCATTCTGATCAACACCGATTTCAAACGCTATAACCTCCGGGCGAATATCACGACCAATGTGACCAAAAAGCTGGAACTGGGCGTGGCAGTAAGCTCCTATTACTCCGAAAATAACGACCTCGCCAACGGCAAGGACAGTCCGCTCGCCTACGCACTGTACCTGCCGCCGATTTACCCGCTCCGCAATGCGGACGGCACGTACGGCTCCCAGGTACGCAACCCGGAAATCTGGGCGGGCGACGTGGCCAACCCGGTGAGCATTGCCGAAAACGTAACGAATTTCACAAAAAAGAACGCCGTAATCGGCTCGGTATATGCTGAATATGAGCTCATTCCGGGACTAAAATACCGCGTCAGCCTGAATGCCAACCTGGAAAACCGCCGGTTGAAATATTACCAGCCATCATTTGTCGATACCGACGGCTCCCGCGCGCCGCGCATTGCGAACGGCCGCAGCGAAACCTGGCTGGGCGGAAACTGGCTGAACGAGCACACCTTGACCTGGTCGAAAACATTTTCCGAAAAGCATAATGTCAATCTGCTCGCAGGCTATACGGCCCAGAAATCGTTCGGCGAATATAATCAGCTGCGTGCGCAGAACTTCCCGAACGACGCGGTACGCACATTAAGCGCCGGGCAGATCGTGGGTGGTACCAGCACCGAATACCGCAACTCGCTCATCTCCTACCTGAGCCGCCTTACCTATTCTTACGACGATAAATACCTGTTCTCGGCCAGTATCCGCCGCGACGGCTCGTCCCGCTTCGGCTCGGAGAACAAATGGGGCACATTCCCTTCGGCGTCGGTGGGCTGGCGCGTGAGCAACGAGGCATTCATGCAGAATGTAAGTCAGATTTCGGACCTCAAAATCCGCGGAAGCTGGGGTTTGGTGGGTAACAACAAAATCGGTAACTACGACGCCATCGCACGGACCGGCGTGAACTACTATCCGCTGAACAACACCCTCGTGAATGCGGTGAACCCTTTGAATTATCCTAACCCCTTCCTCGGATGGGAGAAAACCATGCAATGGAACCTGGGCCTCGAACTGGGCCTCTTCCGTGACCGTATACGCCTGGAAGCTGATTTTTACAATAGTAAATCCGTGGATTTGCTCCTGGATGTACCCGTACCGACCATCAGCGGCTATGCGACACAGCTCCAAAATATCGGAAAAGTACAGAACAAGGGGATGGAATACCTCGTCCGCACGCGCAACACGGTGGGCGCATTCAAATGGTCGACGGATTTCAATATTTCCTTCAACAGGAACAAAGTGCTGGCACTCGGCCCCGACGCCCGGCCAATTTACGCCGGCGCGCCTAATGCCAACAACACCTTCATTACGACGGTGGGCCAGCCTATCGCCACCTATTTCGGTTACCAATACGACGGTGTGTTCAGAAACCAGGCGGAACTCGATGCCGCGCCGCACCTCGCCAACGACCGCCCCGGCGACCCGCGCTATGTGGACGTGAACAAAGACGGCCAGATCACCGCCGCCGACAAGACATTCCTCGGCAGCAACCAGCCGAAGTTTATCTACGGCTTCGGAAACGACTTTTCCTACAAGCGCTTCGACCTGAATGTGCAGCTCACCGGCTCGCAAGGCGCCAAACTGTTCAGCTTTTTCAACCGGATGATCGGTATTTACCACGGCGACCGTAATGGCCGCGCGAAGCTGAAAGACCGCTGGCGGTCGGAAGACGAGCCGGGTTCGGGCGATATCCTGCGCGCCAACCGCGACCCGAAAGGCTTGCAGAAAGAGCCTTCGAGCTACTGGGTAGAGAATGGATCGTTCCTGCGCATCCGCAATGTGTCACTGGGCTATAATTTCGACGGTGAAATGCTGCAAAAGATCAAGGTGCGCTCGCTGCGCGTGTATGTGACGGGCCAGAACCTGTACACTTTCACCAAATACCCCGGCTTCGACCCCGAAACGAGCAGCGAAGGCAATGGCCTCTCGCGCGGCGGCGATTACCTGGGCTACCCGGCCGCACGAACCGTCATAGCGGGCCTCAATGTAACATTCTGATCATTTTCCGGTAAAATTCATTCGTATGAAAAGATATATTTTAGCTGCCTTCCTCGTCGCGGCGTCGCTGTCGTGCAAGGAAAGCTTCATCGACCTGCAACCTATTTCCGATATGAATGCGGGTAACTTTTACAAAACCGAGCAGGACATGAACCAGGCGGTCATGTCGCCCTACTCGTCCCTGCGCGATTTATACAATCAGCTCTATATTTACACGGGCGAGATCCGCTCCGACAATACGACATTCTCGTGGGTGCCGGGCAGTTCGAAGGACATGACGTCGATCGACAACTTCGGGGACGTGCTGCTGTCGGATAACCAGAACATTCTCAACCTCTGGAACCGCAGCTACGTCACCATTTTGCGCAGCAACATCGTACTCGACAAGATCGACGACGTGACTTTCCGCGACGAGAAGCTGAAAAACCAATACAAAGCAGAAGCGCGTTTCCTGCGTGCATTGGTGTATTTCTGGCTCGTGCGGATTTACGGGGACGTTCCGAAGGTCGACAAGCAGATTTCCGTGCAGGAAGCCTATACCCTGGGCCGGGCACCGGTGGAAGAGATTTACAATTTCATCGTCGAAGACCTGAAATTTGCCGAGGCCAACCTGCCCGCCACCTACGCGACGGGCGACCGCGGACGTGTGACCCTGGGCGGCGCAAAAGGCCTGCTTTCGAAAGTATATATGTTCATGGCGGGCTACCCGCTCAAAAAAGGCGCATCGCATTACGCATTGGCCGAAGCCAAGGCGCTGGAAGTGATCAATAACCCGCAATATTCACTTTTGAGCGATTACAGGGCGGTATTCGATGTTAAAAACGAGAACAGTGCCGAATCCCTTTTTGAAGTACAATATAAAAAAGGCGGACCGGCACCGATCGTGACAGGCAGCCCGTGGAGCAACGATTTCGCGCCCCGTTTCTCAAACAAGGAAGTGATCCCCGTCGGTGATAAATCGGGCTTCAATGCCCCTACCCCTTCCATGTCGGCGGCTTACGAGAAAGGCGACCCGCGCAAAGCCATTTCCATGGCCGACGGCTATGTCTCCGATCCCGGCGGGCAGCAGGTCAATGAGAAGTTTGTCAAAAAGTATTACGACGTGTCGTTTTCGGTTACGCCCGACAATGATAACAACTGGCCCGAACTGCGCCTGGCCGACATTTACCTGCTGTACGCCGAAGCGCTCGTGCGCCAGGGCAAGCAGCAATCCACGGCCCTCCTCTACCTGAACAAGATCCGCCAGCGCGCCCGCAGCAGTGCAGGTGCCGGAGCAGGTGCATTGCCCGACTACGCTGCATTCACCTCCGACGCCGACTTTCTGCTGGCGATCGAGAAAGAGCGCCGCGTGGAGCTGGCATTCGAAAACCATCGCTGGTTCGACCTCGTGCGCACCGAGCGCGCGAAGGCCGTCATGAGCCAGGAACAGAAGGAACAGAACGGCTTCAACCCGGCCACATGGAGCGACAATATGCTGCTATTCCCGATCCCGTTGCAGGTGATCCAGTCCAATCCCGAAAAAATTAAACAAAACCCTGGTTACTAATGTCCATGCAATCCAAAATGCTACGCGTGCTGGCGGGCGGAATGCTGGCCTGGATGCTCGTCCCGGCCGCTTTCGCCCAAAAGGACAACACGCTCACTCCGAAAGAAAAGAAAGAAGGCTGGGTGCTGCTCTTCGACGGCACTTCCACCAAAGGCTGGGAAACTGCCGCCGGCAAACCCGTACCGGCCGGTTGGGAAGTCAAAAACGGCACGCTCTCAACGAAAAAGGACGGAAAGGGCGGCGATATCGTCAGCATCGGCGAATTCGCCGACTTCGACCTGAAAGCCGATTTCAACATCGCCCCGGAAGGCAACAGCGGGCTGAAATACTTTTTCACCAAATATGACCAGGGCGGCAACCTGGGTTTCGAATACCAGATCCTGGACGACAAGCTCGCCGAGGACAACAAGAAGGCCAACCACCTTACCGGGTCTTTCTACGACGTGATGCAGCCCGACGAATCCAGAAAGAAGGTGAATGCGCCGGGCCGGTGGAACACCCTGCGCATTGTCGCCAAGGGCAAAAACGTGCAGCACTACCTGAACGGCGTCAAGATCCTCGAATTTACCCGTACCGGAAAGGTATATACCGATGCTGTGGCACTTAGTAAGTTCAGCAAGGCGGTGCCGGCATTCGGGTCGGTGGATAAGGGCCACATCCTGTTGCAGGAGCACGGGGCAGAGGTTTCATTCAAAAACATTAAAATCAAAGCATTATAAGTCATGGCAAACAGACGTGAATTTCTAAAAACCACTGCCGCAGGTTCGCTGGGCATTGCCATCGGCGGTACGGCTATGGGTTTCAGTGCGAAAAGCTATAACCGCATTATCGGTGCCAACGACCTCATCCGCGTCGCGACGATCGGTGTCAACAGCCGCGGCAGAAGCATGAGCGGCACATTTGCCGGGCAGAAGAATGCAGAGGTAGGTATCGTGTGCGATGTGGACGAGCGGGCCATTCCGAAAGCTATCCAGGCCGTGATGGATGCCAAGCAAAAATTGACACCCAAATCTGAAAAGGACCTTCGCAGGGTACTCGAAGACAAATCCATCGACGCTATTTACACGGCAACACCCGACCACTGGCACGCGCCGCTGACCATTATGGGCTGCCAGGCGGGCAAGCACGTGTACGTGGAGAAGCCATTGAGCCACAATCCCCGCGAGGGCGAGCTGGCGATCGAGGCGGCGCGCAAGTACAAGCGCGTAGTGCAAATGGGCGCGCAGCGCAGGTCCGCGCCCGTGCTCACGGAAGGCATCAAGCAATTGCACCAGGGCATTATTGGCCGCGTGTACCTGGCCAAAACCTGGTATACCAATAAAAGAAAGGCCACTTACCTCAAACCCGGCACCGTGCCTTCCTGGCTCGACTATGAACTGTGGCAGGGCCCTGCGCCCCGCATGCCCTATAAAGAGGGCCTGATCCATTACGATTGGCACTGGTTCTGGCACTGGGGTACCGGCGAAGCGCTCAACAACGGCACGCACGAGGTGGATGTGGCACGCTGGGGCCTGGGCGTCGACTTTCCTACCCGTGTGAGTTCCATCGGCGGGCGGTACGAGTTCAAAGACGATTGGGAAACGCCCGACACGCAGGTGATCGCGATGGATTACCCCGGCCGCGTTTCGCTGATCTGGGAATCGCGGAGCTCCAATGGCCGTAAAATAGAAGGCCAGGACCGCGGGATCATTTTCTACGGTGAAAACGGGAGCCTAGATACCGGCGGCGACAGCTACAAGGTGTACGACCTCGACGGCAAGCTCATTAAGGAAGTGAACTCCCCTACCGAAGACGCCGGTATGCAAGGCCGCAACCTCGCCAGCCCGAGCCTCGGCATGGACAACCTCCACGTGGCCGATTTCCTCGACGCGATCCGCAATAACCGCAAACCCAACTGCGACGTCGAACTGGGCTTCAAGAGCGTGGTGGCGATGCAGCTCGGCAATATCGCCTGGCGCGTCGGCCGCGACCTGAAAATCGACCCGAAAAACGGGCATATTATCGGGGATAAGGAAGCCGAAAAGCTCTGGTCGCGCGAGTACGCGAAAGGCTGGGATCCGGTGGTATAAAGTAATACGGCCCTGCCAATGCACATTTGCAGGGCCGTATTTTAAATGGCAATTACGCCGCGCCCGCTGTATTTGGCACGGTATTCCAGCGGCGACACGCCTGAGATCTTCTTAAAAACTTCCCGAAAGGCCTTTTCATCGGAGTAGCCAACTTCGTTCATCACTTCGAAAATACTTTTCCGCCCTTTTTCCAGGATGCTTTTCGCCAGCTCCACTTTCATCCGTTGCAGGTATTCTACCGGCGAATTACCGGTGGCTTTGGAAAAACGCCGATCGAAATTGCGACGGCTGATGGCGAGATCGTCGGCCAGCTTTTCGAACGAAATTTTACCCGTCAGATTTTCTTCGAGATAGGTTTGCGCCTTTCGGATCAGTTCGTCCCCGTGGTTTTTCTGGCCCTGAAAAATGAGGAAAACCGATTGCGTGGACCGTTCGATGTCGATCTGGAAAATTTTGGCGCACAACACGGCAACCTCCCGATCGAAATACTTTTCAACGAGAAACAGGATGAGGTTCAGAAAGGAATAAGCGCCGCCGTTGGTGTAAAGGCCCGGCTCGGCGGCAATGAGCCTGTCTACCTGCAAGTTGACATTCGGAAAAAGGCGCCGGAAATCATTCGCGGCATTCCAGTGCGTGGAACAAACGCGGTCGTTGAGCAGGCCCGTCGCAGCCAGCAGGAATGCGCCCGTGCAGATGCTCGCTACCTCCGCGCCGCCCTTGTACTGCTCCCTGATCCAGCCGACAAGCTCCTGGTTATCTTGCAAAACCTGGTCGAAATCGTAGGAAAGCGACGGGATAATGATCAGGTCGGTTTTAGCGATATCGCGGAGGTTCGCGGGGGTCAGCGAAAAATAGCCGGTACCGAGTTTCAGATCGTCGATAAAACCCGCAATGTGTACCTGCATGAGCGGCTTGTTGCCTTTTTTCTGCCAGTACTGATCTGCGCGGGTAAGGATTTCGAAACTCCCTGTAATGCTGCTGAGGTTGATGTTCCCTTTCGGAACAACGATCGTCACTTGTTTCATAAATCGCAGGTTTTCACAAAACTACCACAACGATTTGTCCGGATCAACCCGGCAGGTTGTCCATTTTGCACCGTCCCGCATGGTGATATGGCCACTACCTTTGCATTATTCCTAATCAAAAAATCAATGGCTATGAACAATGCATCGGATTTCAGCGTGTCCTTTACGGTCGGCAAATCGCCCGCAGAAGCATTCAGGGCGATCAACCAGGTGAGCGGCTGGTGGTCGGAAGAAGTAGAAGGCGAAACCGACCGGGAAGGTGCGGTATGGCACTACCATTTTCAGGACGTGCACCGCTGCACCATGGAAATCACGGAAATGGTCCCGGACAAAAAGGTGGTTTGGCGCGTGCTGGACAATTATTTCAAATTTACCGAAGACCAAAGCGAATGGATCGGCGACACGATTGTTTTTGAAATAGCACAAAGCGATGGCAAAACCGAAGTAACATTCACCCAGCACGGACTCACGCCCGCCAATGAATGTTACGAAATATGCGAAGGCGCCTGGACAAACTACCTCACCGACAGCCTCCGGCTATTTATCGAGACCGGCAAAGGCCGTCCCAACGCTACCGGCAAGCCCCGTACGGAATATGAGGAGCAGGTAATGAAGGATTAGCACCAGGCTTTTATCAGCTATCCGCTGGCTCGGCCACCGCCGCTGCCGGCGATTTTCTCAACCCCTTCTCTCTCAGCATCTGATCGATCTTCCGCGTCATTTCAATAGATGCTTCGATCTCCGCTTTACGAATAGCGACGCTTTCGATATTAAAGCCGAACGGAATATTGCGCTCCATGCAGAATGCCGTCAGTTCCGAGGCGATTTCCAGGCATATGCCCACCGATTTTTCCAGCATATCGTCGGCGCCTTTCAGCTCTTCCTTCACCTGTTCGGGCACGTGAATGCCCAGCCATTCCATGAAATCCAGCGTTTTGGCGGATCCGCAGGCGGTAATCGTGAAAATGATCGCGGGCGGGGCTATCTGCTCGCGCTCGCAGCTGCGGGCGAAATCTTCGATCACGCGTTTGGCATAATCGAGGTTGAACACGCATTGAGAGATGAAATAGGACACGCCGCTGTTGATCTTGTCAAGCATCCGTACATCCTCGTCGTTCAGCACCTTATGTCTTTCTGGAATAGTTACTGCGCCTACCACGGAAGTATCACGGCGCTTTTCCCAGATTTTATACGCTTCGGGCAGGCTCGTTTTCACGGGGAAATCGGGCGCGGGAACACCCACGAATACCGGGTAGCATTGGTGCGCGTGCATTTCATCGAGCCAGTCGGACAGTTCGTCCGCGGAAAATTTACCGGCCGGGCGATAAACGATTTTGGGAATGCGCAATGCCCCGAGATGCTCCTTCGCAAATGTCAGCGGATCGAGGGCATTGATAAACGGAAACGGCCGCTCCTCCTTCGTGCGGGCCGATTCGTCCTGCACATCGTAAACAACGAGCGCATCTATATCCAGGGTCGAAAGGCGTTCGATCGTTTTCCCGGCGATTTCCGCCACGCGCTCGGGCGGCGTACCGGCTTTGGGCGGCGTAATGCCGTACAGCACCACCCCTGACTCTCTGGATTTAATCTTTTGTAAAAACATGATATAAGTATGTGACTTGCGGCTTTCCGGACTTCTCCTTCTCTAAAATCTGCCAATATAACTTTTTTAATCATCACGACGACGACATATTTAAAAGTTCACCCTGCCGTAAATGTGTCTTCGGAGATCACAAATGAGTAAAAGGCAAGTCGGCAGGTAATTTTCCCGAAAATGTGCTGGTTCCGTCCCTGGTTCAAATATAAATATTGACCTAAAAAATATAACTTTGCCAAAAATGTAAACTTGACACCTCTTGAACGTGATGCCGGACCGCCCGCATGTCTCTGACCAGCAGCTCCTGGAAGCTTTGTGCGAAGGGCATGACTGGGCTTTTACGGCGATCTACGATCAGTACTGGTACCCGCTGTACAAGGCGGCATTTCACAAACTGGGCCAGCGGCACATTGCCGAGGAGATCGTGCAGGACATTTTCACGCGCCTCTGGAACGAGCGCCGCAACCTCCGGACCAATACCCTGAATTTTTACCTTTTTTCCGCAGTACGGTTCGAAGTGATCGACCATATCCGCAAAGCCGGGCCCAGAAGTCGGTACCTCGCCCACTATCAGGCTTTTGCTAGCCAATCGGAGCGGTGTACCGATGATGAGGTGGCTTATAACGAGCTGCTGCACAGCATCGACGAGGGCCTGAAACCATTTTCCCCAAAAACCCGCGAGATATTCAAACTCAGCCGTATCGAAAGCTGGACCGTCGGGCAGATTGCCGACTTCATGAACCTGTCGGACAAAACCGTCGAATACCACCTTAGCAAAGCCTCTAAGGCCGTGCGCGAGTACATCAACGAGACGCTGCTGGTTCTCCTGCTCAGCATCTTCTCCTGACGCGCTCCCCCTTGCATTTTTAGAAGAACTTCCGGCCCAATTATCTCATTTCATATAAATTTTCGAATTTATTTTAAAATCATTCAGGGATATGACGGCCACTGTACGGTTTAGGGGTTGAAGCAGGCCGTATAGCCTGTGCCAACACAACCCCGAACCAGTGAACCTAAACGAAATCGAAAACCTGCTTTTGAAATACCGGAACGGACAATGTTCGCCGGAAGAGCAGCAACGCATCCATGCATGGTATGACCAGGTCCGGAGCAGCATGCCCCAGTCGGACCTGACGGAAGAAGAAAAATCATTACTGAAAAGCAGAATGTGGACGGCCATTCAGCACAACCGCAGGGCGCAGGCGCCAGCACACCGTCTGTTGTCGCGCAGCACGGTACGCCTGTATGCATCCGCGGCCGCGGTGGCGCTCCTGACCTTCGGCCTGTTCTATTTCTTTGGCAAAAAAACCTCTTCAGACCCGGTCGCAAAAAAAGCATTGTTCGTGGAAACCAGCCCTGAAGGCGTCATTTCCTCGGAAAACACCAGTACCAGGCCTATGCGGATCAGTCTCGGCGACAGCAGCCAGGTAACGCTCGCCCCCGGTGCCCGGCTCGTATACCCCCGCCGGTTCCTGGCCGGCAAGCGTGAGGTGCAGCTCGAAGGCGACGCTTTTTTCCAGATCACCAAAGACAGCCGCCGACCCTTTTTCGTGTACAGCGGCAAGCTCGTTACGCGCGTGCTTGGCACCAGTTTCTGGGTCAAAGAGGGCGGCGAGCAGCACCAGATGCAGGTGGAAGTGGTATGCGGGAAGGTTTCGGTATTTGAAAATGAGCGCATTGAAACTTCGGAACCGGTAGTTCTGGGCAAGCACCAGTTCAATAAGGGTGTGATCCTGACGCCTAATCAGCGCGTAACCTATTTCGAAGAAAGCGGGCATTTGATGACCAGCCTCGTAGACGAACCCCTGCTGCTCACTCCGCCCGTCGAACAGCACGCGGCGATTTACAAAAACGTCGCATTACCCGATATTTTCAACCGGCTGGAAGCCGCTTATGGTGTAGATATCGTCGTGTCGGGCGAGGCCGTGAACCGGTGCACATTCACCGGCGACCTGTCGGGTATGGCGCTCTTCGAGCAGCTCGACCTCATTTGTCAGTCCAACGACGGCTCCTACCAGGTCCAGGGCACGCGCATTCTCGTGTCGGCGGCCGGCTGCATTTGAAATCATGTTTAACCTAAACAGCCCAACCATGCATTAAACCTATCCCAATCAATAAAAAACCGGCAGAATGCGATCCTGCCGGCAAGTACTTTCCTGCTGCCGGGAATCCGCCAAGATGCGGCAGCGGGACATTCATTAGTTATAAAAAACCTGTCTAAACTATGAAAAAAAACCGATACCGAAAAAATCGGGCATCGCTCCGCTTGCTCATGAAAATTTCGTTAACCCAGCTGATCTTTTCAGTTGTTTTTTCCGGTCTGACCTACGCCTCCCACGTGAGCAAGGCGCAGGAAGTGCTGGAACGAAACGTGACCCTCCACGCGGATAAAGCCGAACTGGCAACCGTGCTCGACCAGTTGGAGCAAAAAGCCAACGTGAAATTCGTATACAGCAACAAGGCGATACGCGCAGAACGCGCGGTAGCCATCCACGTTGTGAACCAGAAGCTGGCCACGGCGCTGCAAGCGCTGCTTGCGCCGCTTCAAATATCCTACCAGGTGACACCATCGGGCCGTATCCTACTGAAAGCCAGCAAGGAACTACAAACAAAAGGGTCCGGGCAGCTGACGGTGCAGGTTCGGGACCTGCTGGCGCAAAGCGTGAAAGGCAAGGTGAGCGACGAAAACGGCGACGGGCTACCGGGCGTGAGCGTACGCCTGAAAGGCACCCAACTGGGCACCCTCACGGACGCATCCGGTAATTTCGAGCTGGAAGTGAACACGGTGGAGCCGGTGCTGATTTTCAGTTTTGTCGGGTATAAAACCCAGGAAATCGCGGCGGGCGACCGGGCGGTGATCAACCTCTCGATGGCGCCCGACGACAAGTCGCTCAACGAAGTGGTCGTCATCGGCTACGGCAGCTCGCGCAAGCAGGATGTGGTGGGCTCGGTGGATATTGTATCGTCCAAAGACGCCGGGGCTACCACGGCAACCAACCCGTCGCAGCTGCTGATCGGTAAATCGGCCGGGGTGCAGGTGCTGCAATCGAACGGAACACCAGGCTCCGACGCCCAGATCCTCATCCGTGGTACCGGCTCGTTTACCGGGGTCGACCCGTTGTACGTGATAGACGGTATCCAGGGCAGCAAAACGATGTTCAACACCCTCGCGACGCAGGACATCGAAAACATCACCATTCTGAAAGACGCTTCATCAACAGCCATTTACGGATCGGCTGCGGCCAATGGCGTGGTGATCATCACCACGCGCCGGGGCAAATCGGGCGCGCCGCGCATCAATTTCAATACCCAATGGGGCGTAGCCAAAGCCTGGAAAACGCTGGACCTGCTCAATGCGTCCCAGTACGTAGACCTGCTGAAAGATTTCGCAGCGACGACCAATTCGGCATTGCCTGCGAAATTCAACACGGCGGAAACCACCACCGATCGGACCGATTGGCAGAAGAAGATTTTCCGCTCCGGCCTCGTATCGCAGAACGACCTGAATATCAGTGGCGGAAGCGACAAAGTAGCGTATAATTTTTCTTTGGGCTATATCAAACAACAGGCCATCGTCAGGAACTTCTCCAACAGCCGGCTCAATGCACGGTTTGCCCTGGACGAAACCCTCGGCCGCTTTCATTTGGGACAAAGCCTGAACATCCGGTACACGAAGGACGATGGCCAGCTGGCCAGCATTTCCGACGCCGTATACTATGCGCCCTACAAGCCCATTTACGACCCGAATATCCCCGGCGGCTACTCGAATACGACCAATGTCGACGATTTCAGCAATGGTAACAACCCGCTCGCGGCCATTAACCTGAACCACCCGGTGAATACAGGCTTCGTATTCTTCCCGCAGGTATTTGCCGAAGTGGATATTATCGCAGGCCTGCGCTTTCGCACGCAGTTTTCGGCGGAGATCGGCGGGGGTAAAAGCCGCAGCTACCAATATGGCTATACGGCAGGCAACAACCTGACCAACCCGCAGCAGGCTACGTTGGGTTTCAGCAACTATTCGTTTTATACCCTCGAAAACTACTTTTCCTATAACAAGGTATTCGGCAGGCACAGCATTTCGGCCACGCTCGGTAACAGCTACCTCGATCCGGGCAATTCGTCCGGCCTGAATGCGACCGGTACCAAAATCCCCAACGACGCGATCCAGAACATCAGCGTTGCGCAGTCGCAGGCGGTTACGGGTTCCAATTACGGCTATGCGCGCTCGTCGGTCATCTCGTACTTCGCCCGTTTGGGATACACATTCAACGACAAGTACATCCTTACCGGGAGCTTCCGCCGCGACGGTGCTTCGAACTTCGGGGCCAATAACCGCTTCGGGAATTTCTACGGGCTGGGCCTTGCGTGGCGTTTTGTGGATGAGGAGTTTGTCAAAAACAACCTGAACTTCCTCAGCGACGGCAAGCTGCGCCTCGGGCTCGGCCGCACGGGCAACAACACCATCCCGACCACCGGCGTGACGTCCGTGCTCACTTACAGCGGCAGCCCGAACGGTAATCTCGTGTACTCGCTGGGGACTAACGAAGGTTTTAACCCCGGAACAACCATTAATACATTATCTAACCCCGATATCAAATGGGAATCGACCGACCAGACCGATATCGGCCTTGACCTCGGGTTCCTTAGCAACCGCGTGAGTGTGACCGTAGATTGGTACAACCGCAAAAGCTCCGGCCTGCTCGTGAGCGTGCCGGTTTCGGGGAGTACCGGGGCGTCGGGCAGCGGCGGGCAGCCCAGCAAATATGCCAATGCGGCCAGTGCGCAGAACAAGGGCGTAGAATTCTCGGTTGGTTACCGCGACCAGGCGCGAGGCGGTTTCCAGTATAATGTCAGCGCGAATTTGGCCTACAACAAAAACATCGTGAACTCGCTCGGAAGCGAATTCGCCGCACCGATCCAGGCCGGGGCATTCAGCAACCTGCCTACATTCACCTACACGGCCGCCGGTTCGGCGATCGGTTCATTCTTCGGGTATATGGTAGATCACGTGGCGAAAGACCAGGCGGAAATCGACGCATTGAATGCCAAAGCGGCCGAGCAGGCAGGCGATGCCGCCACCAAATACCAGGCCGGCCTGTTGCCGGGGGATTTCATTTTCAAAGACCTCGACGGCGACGGGAAGGTAACAGCCCTTGACCAGAAAATCCTCGGCAACCCGATCCCGAAAATCGTGTACGGTTTCAGTGCGGGCGCGAATTACAAAGGCTTCGATCTGAACGTGGTCATGTCCGGCGTAGCGGGTTTGAAGATTCTGAATGCATTCAAATTTGTGACCGACAATGAATCTACCGGGCATAATGCGTCCACGGAAATCCTGAAAAGATGGCGTAAGCCCGGTGACGTGGCCGAACTGCCCCGCGCCGGCCAGAGCGCGACAGGCGACGGCAACCTGCGCCCCTCCGACTGGTGGCTCGAAAGTGGTGCCTACCTGCGCGTGCGTAACCTGACACTGGGCTACACCCTGCCGCACAACGTCATCACAGGAATCGGTAACGGCAAGGTATTCAGCAACATCCGCGTGTACGTTGCGGCACAGAACCTGCTTACTTTCACCAAATACAAAGGTTACGACCCCGAGGTCAGCACCCAGAACGGCGGCAGCTACATCTTCTCGCGCGGCATCGACGACCGCCAGCAGCTGCCCCAGCCCCGGACATTGCTTTGCGGCTTACAGCTTGGGTTTTAATGGTTAAGGGAAAATCTTATCGAGCATTGAACATGAAAAAGATCATATTTTATCTGACGGGCATCATCGCCGCTTTCCAGCTCGCATCCTGCGACGAATCCAAACTGGAACTGGAAAGCCAGAGCGCCTACGATTACAAAACTTATTTTACCTCTGCCGAAGGGCTCAACCAGGCGGTGGTCGCGACCTACGCCACGCTGCTGCATAATGGCCTCTGGTCACGCGAGTATTACTTCATTTTCGACCTGCTCGGATATGAAGCCAAAAAAACGACCAACCTCCAGGGCGACATGGCCCAGCTGGCCGACTACTCGTTCGGTACGAGCCAGGCACAGATCGGGCAGCTCTGGAACAGCCTTTACCGGCTTATTCTCCGCTCCAATGTGGTGATCGACCGGGCCGGCGTATGGAACCCGGCGTCGGCCGCCGACCAGCAGCTGGCGAAGCAATATATTGCAGAAGCACGCTTCCTGCGGTCGTACGCCTATTTTAATATTGTGAACCTGTGGGGCAAAGCCCCGCTCATCACCGCCTACGACAGCACCGTGGCGAACAACTACCCTTCCCGCGCCTCAGCGGAAGCCATCTGGGCCAACGTCGAAAATGACCTGAAACTGGCCGCCGCCGACCTGCCCGTGACCTACGACGCGGCTACGGGCCTCGGGCGGGCTACCAAAGGCGCCGCCGTGGCATTGCTGGGCAAATCGTATCTGTACCAAAAGAAATGGGCGCAGGCCGAGACCACGCTCGCGCAGCTCACCAGCGCGCCTTTCACCTACTCGCTCGACCCGTCTTACGAAAACCTGTTCAGCTCCACCAACCAGAGCAGCCCGGAGAACATTTTCCAGATCATGAATGCCAAATGGACGGACTGGGGCATCGGTAATCAATATTACGTTTTCGGCGGACAGGAAACCTGGGGCGGCAAGGCTACCCACTCCGACCGCGCCCAGGAATACGGTTTCAAGGACTGGTTCAATGTGTATGTGCCTACTACCACGGTAAAATCGTTCCAGTACGCGCACCCTACCACGGGCGCGGCCTACGTGGACCCGCGAGCGAAGTTTACCTTCTACGGTAACAAGGAAAGCGGCGGCGATACGCAATACTGCCAGAAATGCACCGGCGGAGCGATCGACTTTCCCTTTAAGGCGGATGATCCGCAGGGGTATTATGTTTGGAAAAAATACCAGTACTATAATGAGGTAGCGTCTTACGGCGGCCCGGCGAGCTCGATCAACGGCCAGGTGATCCGATATGCCGACGTGCTGCTGATGCTCGCCGAAGCACAGATCCAGCAAGGAAAAACCGGCGCCGATCCGCTGGCGCTCATTAACCAGGTCCGCAAACGCTCCGGCGCGGTAGCATACACTGCCCTGGGTGCCCAGGCCGACGCGATGAAGCTCATCATGCGCGAACGCCAGGTGGAACTCTGCGGCGAGCAAACCCGCTATTTCGACCTCATCCGCTGGGGTATTGCGAAGGCGACGATCAATGCGCAGCGCGCGGCCGAGCCCGGCGATGGTAAGCAGCCATTCCAGGATAAAAACGTGCTGTTCCCGATCCCCGACGTCGAAAAGAACTATAACCCGAACGTCGCGAAGGATATCGCCAACGCCTGGAATTAAGTTGAACCAGCAAGATTTGTAATGCCAGGTCCGGAGAGCGCTCTCCGGACCTTTTTTGTTAAAGCCCCCGCGCGCATCGCCTGTCGCTCAGGCCATTCCCGCCTTCCCGGCACCGCCACCGTTACCACCGTTTTGTCCAGCCGCGTTGCATTTTAATTCTAATTTAAGGCCATTTTAACGGCGTTTAAATGTGCCCTGCCCTCTTTTGGACTATATTTTTTAAAAATATTACAATCCCCCCCTCACCCTGACAAAAACCGTTAAGAACGCCTGCCGCACGGCAAGAGGTGACGGTTTTGCTATGCCCGAAATCGATTGAAACCGGAATTATTACTAAACCTGATTATCCATTATGAATCCCATCCGCTCCCCGTCCGGCCCTACGGACTGCCGCATTTTTTTTGACTAAAAACGCTTGATAAACACTAACTAATCCCTGTATGAAAAGTGATGTACAATGCCGCCTGCCCAGGCCGGCCATTACCATGCCGGTCGGGACGATAAAAATAGCCCTGCTAAACCTGCTGCTCCTGCTCCTTTCGCTGCATTCGATTGCAGGCCCGCCCGCTTTTTCCGCCGACAAGAAGATTACCGGCAAGGTGCTGGACTCCAAAGATTCTTCCCCGCTGCCCGGCGTTAACGTGCTCATTAAAGGAACGGGCGTCGGTACTTCGACAGACGCTTCCGGAAATTTCGAAATCAATGTCCCCAACGAATCCAGCGTACTGGTATTCAGCTTTGTAGGCTTTACCAGCCAGGAAATCACGGTCGGTAACCAGTCGGCCATCGAGGTGGGTCTGGTGTCCGATTCCAAGGCGCTCAACGAAGTGGTCGTGATCGGGTACGGTACCGTCCGCAAATCGGACCTGACCGGCGCCGTGGCGACCATTAAGGGCGAGCAGCTCATGGACAAGCCTGTTCCGAATGTTTCCCAGGCCCTGCAAGGCAAGATCGCAGGTGTGGAAGTGAGCGTGAACAGCAATGCGCCGGGTGCGGCCGCGAAGGTGCGCGTGCGCGGGATCGGTTCCATCAACTCCAACATCGACCCGCTCTACGTCGTCGACGGCGTGATCGGCGTGGATGGCAACTCCATTAACCCGAACGACATCGCCTCGCTGGAAGTACTCAAAGACGCCTCGTCGACAGCCATTTACGGCGCACGCGGCGCCAACGGCGTGATCATGATCACCACCAAACGCGGCCGTGTGGGCGGGATGAAAGTTTCCTATGACGGCAATGTGAACGTGAGCGAGCTGTACCGCCATGTGAAAACACTCAATTCCGACCAATTCGTCAAGGTCTACAACGAGGCTTACGCCAACGGTACCAAATTCGACCCGGCAGGCGGCGTGTGGACGCCTCCCGCTCAGCTCAATCATACCAATTTCCCGCTGCTTTTCGATGCGAACGACAAGCCGCTTTACAATACCAACTGGGAAAAAGAGGTATACAAACCTGCATTTTCCAACAACCATCAATTGAATTTCCAGGGCGGGAGCGACAAAACATTGTTCAGCCTCTCGCTGGGTTATCTCAACCAGAACGGTCTGATGGCCACGTCGGCATTCAAACGCTATAACCTCCGCTTTACCGTGGATACGGACATTAACCGCTGGCTGAAAACCGGCGGAAGCCTTTCGCTCATCAGCAGCCGGCAGCGCCTGGTATCGGACGGTAACGGTGGGCTTAATGTGCCGCGCATGGTGTCGGAAGAAGTGCCGATCCTGCCCGTTAAATACCCCGACGGCACCTGGGCCGGCAACAACGACATTGCCGGGCTGGAAGGGGGCCCCAACCCGGTAAACATCGCCAACAACCGGTACACGATCAATAATACGCTGCAATCGCTCGGAAACACCTATCTGTTGTTCCACATCGCAAAGGACCTCGATTTCAAGACCGACCTCGGGTTCAACCTGCAATCGCAGAAGAACAACTATTTTTCTTCCCAAAACCTGGCGCACATGTCGGCCGACCAGGGTGGTGTGGCCAACATCCGGGGCTACCTGAACACCTACTGGCAGTCGGAAAACTATTTGACCTGGAACAAGACGGTGAACCAGCGCCACCGGTTTACGGCATTGCTCGGGGCATCGTGGCAGCAGTACAACCAGGAAACAGATTTTGTTGAAACACAAAACTTTATCGACGACATTTTCCAATGGCATACACTCGGTTCGGGTTCGGTCAGGAGCTCTTCGACGTCGTCGGATTACAAATGGGCGATGAACTCGTATTTTGCCAGGGCGACCTATAACCTGGACGAGAAATACCTCTTCACGGCAACGGGCCGTTACGATGGTTCGTCGAAATTCGGCAAGAACAACAAATACGCATTCTTCCCGTCGGTGGGTGCCGCCTGGCGCGTATCGGAAGAGGGCTTCCTGAAAGGCAGCAAAACGATTACCAACCTGAAATTGCGGGCGAGCTACGGGCTTTCCGGGAACCAGGAAATCGGTCAGTACCAATCCATTGCGCAGATCCAGCCGGGAACGACCAACGCGACGAGCACGGTGCTGAACGGTGCCTTGCAATCGACATTGCTGCCGAGCTACCTGGGTAACCCTAATCTGAAATGGGAGAAATCGTTGCAGTTCGATGCGGGCGTGGAACTGGGGCTTGGCCAGAAAATCGACCTGACGGTGGATTATTACAACCGCGTGACGAAAGACCTGCTGCTTCAAGCGCCCATTCCGTGGTCGGCCGGAGAAGTGAACGCGAACGTGTACCAGAATGTCGGCTCGGTGCGGAACTCCGGTTTCGAGGTGAGCTTGAATACCACCAATATCGAAACGCGTAACTTCTCGTGGACGACGAACTTCATTTTGGCTACCAATGCGAACAAGATCCTGAAACTGAACCGCGGTAATGCCGACATTTTCCCGGGGCCCAACTTTTTGGGACAAACGAACATCCTGCGCGTGGGCGAACCGATCGGCTCGCTGTACGGCATGACGCGCATCGGCACTTACAGCTCCGACGAGGCTGCCCTGGCCGCCGAGCATAACCTGAAACCAGGCGACAGGAAGTACATCTACAATGCCGACGGCAGCAATTATTACAGCATTATCGGCCGCACGACGCCGAAATGGACGGGAAGCATCAACAGTACCATGAAATACAAGGGCTTCGATTTCTCGTTCAACATCCGCTTCGTGGAAGGCCTGAACACCGCCGCGACCTTCAAGCATTCGGTAGAAGACCGCCAGACGATCGCCAACAGCCTCGCTACGGTGCTCGACGCCTGGACGCCCGACCACCAGAATACGATGATTTCACAGGTGCGTAACTACAAATTCGCTCAGGATTCGCACTTCGATACCTGGTGGGTGGAAAACGGCTCATTTATCCGCGGACAAAACTTCATGCTCGGCTATACGTTCGACAACGACGTGCTCGACCGCCTGAAAATGGATCGGCTGCGCATTTACGCGAGTGTTCAAAACCTGTTTGTGATCACGAAATACAGCGGCTACGATCCGGAAGTGGATACTTTCAACTCGGGCTATGGTGCCAATACGGCATTCTCGCAAAACCTGGATTTCTTCTCCAACCCACGCCCGCGCGTGTGGAACCTGGGCCTGACACTTACTTTTTAAACCGCAACCACAACAGATATGAAAGTGCTGAAAAATATATTGCTGGCAGCTTCATTGCTGACCATCGGCGGCTGTTCCGATTTTCTCGAAGAAACGCCTACCGGCTTTCTCACGCCTGAATCGGAGGCGTCGAGCAGCAAGGTGGCCCGCGCTTATGCCAATTCCGCGTACGTGAACTTGCAGGGCCTGCTGGCCGGGCAGCCGTCGTCGTACGGCGGCAATACCTATAATTTGCTCGAATTCATGACCGGCAAGGCCAACAGCGACCTCGGCCAGACGGGTTTTGTAAATTACCAGAACCTGGGCTATACCAATACTTCGTTCTATTTCGATACGTGGTGGCAGCAAATGTACCTGGGCGTGGGCGCCTGTAACCTGGCGCTGCAAAGCATTCCGGGCATCAGCGCCGTGGGGCTTACCGACGAACAGAAGAACAATATGCTCGCCGAGGTGCATACCCTGCGCGCGCTCTACTATTTCTACCTCGTGCGGATGTATGGCGCGGTGCCTGCCGTGACGGCCACACCTACCAGCCTCGACCTGAATGTGCCGCGCACGCCTGCGAAGGACATTTACGACAAAATCATCATCCCCGACCTGCTGGCGGCGGAAACTTCCACCCTGCCGTGGTCGAATACGACGGGGATGGTATCGATGTCGGCGGTGGAATCGCTGCTCGCGGACGTGTACCTTACTTACGCGGGCGCGGCGATCAACGGCGGCCAGCAGTATTATGCGGAGTCGGCCAAGCGCTCGCTGAATGTGATCCAGAAAGGCGGCTATTCGCTGTTCAAAAACTACACGGATATGATCAACCCGGCGAACAAGAACCTGGGAGAATTCATTTTCCAGGTACAATATGCGGCGAGCGTACCACTCACCAACCCGCTTACGCCGCTGACGATCCCGAACTATTCGGGTATCTCGAAGTATGCGGACGAGTACGGATCGGTGTACCCGACACCGCAGTTCATCAAGTCGTTCCCGGCGGGCGACAAGCGGGTAGCGGAAAAGCAGTTCTTCTACACAACGGCCCCTAGCATCAAAACCGGCCAGCCCGTGACATTCAAGAATACCTACATTTACAAATGGTTCGATGCGAATGCGGTGACGAATTCAATTAAATCAGACCTCAATTTCACGCTGTACCGACTCGCGGACGTATACCTGATGTACGCGGAGGCGTCCAACCGCGCGGAGGGCGCGCCGAATGCGAAGGCCGTGGAATACGTGAATGCGATCCGTGCACGTGCTACACTAGCCCCGGTCTCGGGCCTGAACCAGGCCGCGTTCGAGCGGGAAGTGTGGCTGCAACGCTATTTCGAGCTTTGTTTTGAAAACAAAATGTGGTTCGACATGGTCCGTACCCGGAAAGTCCATAACGACGTGACGGGCAACTGGGACGATTTCGTAGGCCACAAAACGGTTTTCGGCGCCACATTCAGCGAGAAGCAGCTGCTTTTCCCGGTGCCGAGACAGGAGTCGGACGTGAACCCGAATCTGCTGCCAAATAACCCTGGGTTTTAAGTTATTGACGTAGTTCAAAAACGATCCAACCAATCATGCAAACAGCCGGCCCGCGAGCCGGCTGTCTTGTTTTGACAGAAATAATTATACTTCATTTTAATATAGTTATATTTATTTCATAGTGCATTGCCCAGTGAACCCTAAGCATCTGTACCATGAAAAATTTTACCGGAATTTCTCCGGCCGTGGCGTGCTGCATTGTTTTAATTGCCGCGCTATGGCTACCCGCCACCGTTTCGCATGCACAAAAAGCCGTTCCCTCAACGTGCATGACCTCTGAGCGACATCAGAAGCTATTACTCTCAAAATCCAGGAAACAGATTTACGACGACGTACAAAAACGTTTGAAAACCTACATGGCGAGTGCCAAAGCGCAGCGTACGGCCGCGGAGGACGTTATCTACAACATTCCGGTGGTGGTGCACATCATCGAGCCGCAGGACCGCTCCCTGCTCACCGACCAGCAGGTGATCGACGGCATTGCGGCATTGAACAAAGCATTCCGTAACCAGCTGCCCGAATCCGACGGTGTGGACACGAAGATCCAGTTTCAACTCGCCGTACGGGCCCCGGATTGCAGCCCTACGAACGGTATCAACCGTATTTACCCCAATAACCCTGCCTATACCACCTTCGGCGTCACCGAACCGACCGGCCCCGGCCTGCCGTATGATCAGGTGTACCCGCTCAGCTATTGGAGTAATCTCGAATATTACAACATCTGGGTCGTGAACTACATGGACCAGGCTGCCGCGTTTGCGCATTTCCCGACGGGCGGCTACTCTGCCACCGACGGCACGATGACCATGTCCGCCTATTTCAATTCCAAAGTGTTACCGCACGAACTGGGACATGGCATGAACCTGTGGCACACCTTCGCGCGGGGCATCGGCATGGGCGACCTCGATATGCTCGAATGCCCGGTCAATAACAATTGCGCCGAGGACGGGGACGGCATTTGCGATACGGAGCCCGTCAACAAGCTTTCCAATTACGTTTGCTATTCGGAGACTAACCCGCTCAATCCCTGCAATGGCAATCAGCCTTTCGGCACGGTGTTGAAAAATTACATGGGTTATAATGGAGAGACCTGCCAGACGCAGTTTACCAGCGACCAGCGCGCACGCATGCGCAGCGCCATCGAGCTCCTGCGGCCGGGGCTGATCAACAGCAAGGGCCTCGATCCGTTCGTCGTCGGGCAAACGATCCCGAAAGGCACCACGGCCACGCTTACGGCCTCTCATTGTATCGGGGTAATCCTTTGGTACGACGCCCCGGTGAACGGTAATTACCTGACAGTCGGCAATAGCTTCGTTACACCTGTTTTGAACGAATCGACGACCTTTTACGCCGCCTGCCACCGGCTGGAATGCCCGAGCGCCAACCGCGTACCGGGCGTCGCGACCGTCGCTTCCGGCCTGCCTGTGCAGCTCGTGCGGTTCAGCGCCGAGCCGACGGAACAAAACCGCGTTGCATTAAGCTGGGCCACGGCCTGGGAAACGGGGCATGACTATTTCGAACTGGAATCGTCGCCGGACGGCAAGGCGTTCCGCACCGTCGGGCGGGTATCCGCACCCGTGCGCGAGACCGGGGGTATGAAGGAATATGCGTTTACAGATACACCCGCGCAGCTGGCGGGGATTGTATATTACCGTTTGAAACAGGTGGACCGTGCGGCTGAAAATGGCAGCGCGGCATTTGCCTATTCAAGGGTTATTTACGTAAAAATGCAGTCCAACCAGATGATTACCATCAGTCCCAACCCTGTGGACGACCTCATTACGATCAGCGGTATGCCGCAGGGAAGCGAAATAGAGGTGGTGAACGCAGGCGGCGTGGTGGTGCACCAGGCTAAAAACAGGAACACGATCGATGCCAAAGGCTTGCCTGCCGGGCTGTACATCGTGCGGGTAATGCTGGGGAATGGAGAAATGGTGGCGGAGCGGGTGGTGAAAAGGTAACACCGCCCGCCCGCGACCATTGCTATCGTCAAAGCGCCTTCGCCTTGTTCTCAGCCTGTTGGATCACCTCGCTAAGTACATCGCGGGATTTCATCGTGGCAATGGAGCTGGACATGACCTTTTTGGCCTCGGCTTTCTGGCCGGAGTCGTTCAACGCGTCGGCCAGCTTTTCCATGGATTTAAAATAATCGATGTGCCCGAATGTGTCGGCGGCCTTGTCGGGCGAGCTCATCAGCGCGGCGGTTTGCAGCTGCGCCGCTTTATCGATGTCCGGCTTGCTGGCTTCTACCACCAGCGAGCCGTCTTTTTGTTCGAGCTTCTTGTAAGGTTTCAGCAACGGGGCAGCCACGGCTTTGGTGGCGTGCAGCGATGCCGCCGTGCCGGGGAGCCTTTCCGTTACCTCCTGCAAGGTATCCATTGCCTTGTAGAGCGCGGGCGCCCCGTCGAATACCAAGGCACGGCTCACGTCCTCGGTGAAATAATCCGGTGCCAGCTTGTTCTCTTCGGGGTTCGTCGACGGCGCAACGAAAACCCGCAGCACATTGCTCAGCAGCACCTCGTCCACCATATCGACGCCGGCCTGGATGTTGTAAAAACCAGGCTCGTCGATCAGCCAGCCGGAGGTGGAAGCGCTCACAATGTGCGTGCCGTAAATGGATTCCCCGTCTGCGAGCATTTTCTTGTGCTCGTCGTGGCAGCGGACAATCATCGGCTGCCATTTTTTAACCGTACCACTGTCTTTCTGGACAAACAGGATGATATGCCCGCCGTCTTGCAGCAAATGCTCGTCCAGCGCCAATGGTAACCCGCTGGTATTGGTCAGTTTGAGCTCGATGCTCACCGGTTCCAGGAAGGAATAGGTATTGTTCTCCCGGTTAGGCCGCACTTCGAGTTTGAAACGGCCCGAGAACATGTCCTGTCTCGGCTCTTCGAACCCGTGGTTGCTGAACCAGTTCTCATTACCCATTTGCACAAACCGGCGCGGCGCGTGGCGCATGAATAGCAGCTCTTCATTGGTAAAGCGGAATTCGAAATTCGAAAAGAATGCCCGCTCCTTGCCGCTCACAAAGAACGGATAGTTCATGAAGCTGCGCGCCTCGGGCTGGTTTACCAATGGCAGCCACGGGTGCCCGCCGTCCGGGGTCGACATGGCTTTCTGCCAGCTATGCGCAAGGTTAAATGCGTGGCCCATTTCGTGGACTGCCGTCCAGAATACCATCCGTTTCCGCCATGCGTCGGGATTCGTATCGCCCGGCGTAACGTCTTTGATGAAACTCTCCGTAAAAATGGAGGTCCCCTGGCGGTGATTCGGGCCGATGTCGTCGAACATGATGCCGCCGAGGCTGTAACCTTCGTCGTGCTGGCGGGCAAACAGTACCCACAGCGCCCATTGCGGCAGGTTCGAGAACCGCGACCAGTAGGTTACCATCGCATTGTGCATTTCGCTGTCGCTCCACGTTCCATTCGCGCCTGCGCCTGAAATGGGTATTTCGCTGCGGTTGGGCGACATGGTCGCATTGAAACCCGCCCGTTTGTAGACGGTTTCAAACGAAATGGTCTCGTTCGGCAGGCTGGCGGGGTGGTTGGGGTGGCTGTGCGTCTGGTACTCCGTCGTCGGGTCGTCGGCATTGGCTACTTTGTCGACCTCGAATTCGACGTCGTCGAAATACTGGCTTACGAAATCCAGGACATAGGTTTTGGTGGGCGTGGCGCTACCGAAAACAGTCAGTTTATAATTGGAATACCCCGCGCCAAGGCCCCGGCTGGCTTCAAAAAGCAGCCGTTCCCCCGGAATTAGTGCGTTATTTCCCTCGCGGTAAGAAATCACCGCTTCAATTCTCCTGCGGTTCAATCCTGTACATTTGTCGGAAGTGACGTCCGCAATGATGTGCGCCGTCGACCGGGGCAATACGCGGCTCACTTGCACGGATATACGTTTCTGCGGATAAAACCGGTCCACATCCACCCGCACGGTAATGCTCGTCAGGTTGAATATCGGCACGCCTATCGGGCCGTTAGGGCCTGTCGGGAGCACGTTCCTCAATTTGTACCGCCCGCTCACGGCCGAGCATATTTTCAGCGGGAGATTGGGAAGGTTGGGAAACGGCAGGTCGGGAAACGGCTCCATCGGAATCGGTATCTGGGGCACGCCCGGGATGCCCGGTCCGGCGCCGCCGGCTTGTGCTGCCGCTTCGGCATCGTCGTCGCCGTATGTATATGCCTGGTAATCGGGATGTTGCTCGTCGGGCATGACGGGGGTTGTCGCCGGCATTTCCGGCGTGTTGTTTTTCTTGGCCATGATCATTGTGTTTAGAATCGATAAATTGTCGGGAACAAATCGGCCTGTTACAGGTAACCGGGTATTTGGTTCGTAGGGGTGGTCACAAGGTTGCCATTTTCAAAGTTGACCTGGACATAACGATGGGCGCCGTCGGCCGGGACCGTTTCTTTGATACCGTGGCCGGGCAGCACAATGTGCACCTTCGCGCCGGGGCTCACAGTCAGCTTCCTGATGGCCGCCAGCCCGGTTTGCAGCCTGGTAGTCAGGGTGGCCTGGTCGGCAACGGCGCCGTCAACGAGCAGTTGCACCTCATCGTGTGAGAACCCTTCCTGAAAATGGATTTCGAGGATCATGGGCATTTACCGGAGACCTCCCCGCAGTTGTTCCGAAATACCTTTCACCGCTTCCAGCGCGGCGTTGCCGTGCAAGGTGGTGCGCATATCCTCGATACTGACGAGCAGATGCAGGTCGCTCAGCAATGCCTCGTGGAGCGGATCGGGTACGGGATCGATGAAGCCGGGATCGAAAAACCTCCACCATGGCCATGGAAACGGCCAGGGGAACGGCCACTTGCGCGGCCAGCGCCACGGACGCGTGCCGCAGTATTCATCGAAATACTTGTCCTGAATGGTACCCTGCGACTTTGAAATAAGCGCCATACCGTGTTTGGCCAATAACTGGGCCGATTCTTTCGAATCGCTGAACTTGGCCAGCTGTACCAGTTGGATGCCTGTAAAGTAGGCTTCCTGCACTGCTTCGAATTCACTTTGCTTTGCCATAATGCATAGGATTTGGGTGAATGGAACGAACAGTCACCGGGTGTGATGACATTTCAAATTTCCCCCAAATGCCAGTGAAGCGGTATCGACAATTTTATGGATATTACGCATGGTCGATATAAAAAAACACGCTCCGGGGAGCGTGCGTTCATGGGTGCTAATAGATGCAAAAAATTGAAATAGGATACTCGAAAAAACATTATGACGTACGCGGCATCATGCGGATTCCTTTGTAGTAGAGCAGCAGCAGGGCCGATTTGACAAGATTACCGGAAATGAGTACGACATACAGGAAATGGTCGTTCCGGTAGGGCAATGCCATATCGTACAGAAAATCCACGACGGCGATCAGCAGATAAATGCTCAGGATGCCCAATACGAACCAGGAGTCCCGTACGGCGAGGATGCTGCGTCCCAGGTTCTGCCGGTACAGCACGGTAAGCGCCCACACCGAGAGCATAAACAAATAGGCATTGTTGACATAGTCCCCGTAGCTGTTGTAGCTTTCCAGCCCTTGCAGCCAGAACGCATTCGCGATCTGGAACAGCACGAAGACGATTGAAGCCCCGTACACCAGTTTTGAAATAAACCCGATATCGATAATGCGCGCCAGGAACAGCCCGAGCATGACAAACTCGATGGTAATGTAAGGGTAATCCAGAAAAAGGTTATTGCTCAGCAGCGGCGCCGTAATGGCGGCTACCAGCTCGATGAAGGCGATCGAAAGCAGGAAAACGAGGAAATAACGGTACTTCCCGGTCCAGGCGCCGCGGTTCCGCAACGCCTGGACGGACAGGAAAAGCCACACTGCCGTTAGCAGCCAGCCCGAAAACCGGTATAAAAACAGTTCAGAAAGCATCGCAGCATACGTTATGAGCCGGGAGGCGGTGTTTTGGAGCCCGTGCCGCCGCCGCCGTCGGAGAATGAGTAACCATACTGGCCCTGAACGGTCATGAAATCCCATACAGGAAAAAATTCATGGGGGTTTCCGCCCGGGATGTTCCTGCCTACGAGCGGAAAATCATCCACCGTGAGCGCCATCGCGGGCCGCTCCTTCCCTACGATGAATGCAATGCCCGTGGCCATGGGATAATGTGTGTTATTGAACTCGCTGTCTTCGTCTTCATTCGTATTGACGGTGCCCGGCTCATTGCGATAGTCTTTCAATACGCTGAGCGCGTAGGGATTACCCACCGATTTCCCGCCCGTTACAACCCTCAGCTCGGCGCCTTCCAGCGACCGCCGGGCGCCGGGCAGATCATCCTCGTCCACGAGCAATGCGCGCTTGCCCGTCAGCTGGTTGACAAGTTGCAGCAGTTCGTCGATCGAAAACCGAAAGCCGAGGTATTGTCTTTCCGCATTCTGAACACTTCTTAATCTGTTAAATCGTGCTACACGGTCAATGGCCGGTTCAATTTCGTCTTCTTCCATGTCTACTTTTTGTTTGTGATCTGATAGAATCGGGTTAATGCATTAATAAACTCACTCAGCGGCAAATGCACCGGTTTTTTAACGTCTTTGGGCAGGATGTAGGCAAATGATCCGGATGGGTCATAAACCCGTACGCGGCCGTCCCGCAGGAAGAAAATGTACTGCTGCCCAATGTCGTAAAACCGGCAAATCAGCGCTGTTTTGGGTATTTTATCAAAATAACTGATAAATTCCTTCTCCAACTCATCGGGCCCGGCGGGATCTTTTACGTATAGCTTACCCATCGCCTGAGCACGCACGGCTCTCGGCGCCTCCACGGCTGCCAGGTCGATCACATTGGCCATATCATTACCTAGTACGGGCAGGTATCTCAGGCCGTTTTCTAGGGCGGAAATGTAATATGTTCCGTTATTGTTCAGGAAAAAAGCGGTGTACTCGCTGCCCGAGCCGGTGAGATACATTTTCATATTCTTGTCCAACACGAGCACATTGCTGAAAAAGCGGTACCGGCTGTTGATCAGGATTTCCACATTGGTATTCGTCACATTGAAATCGTAGTTCAATATCTGATGTGATGCCGCAATGCGCGTTACCTGCCGAAAATCGGCATCCAGCCTGGCCGGCAGGGCATCGATATATTTTTGGACGAGGCGCCTTGCGTCGTTGTCCGTGAGCCCCGGCGTATCCGCCGCGTCCGCGACACGGGCGGATGCATGGTAAATGATGCCTTTAAACCACCGGTCAAGCGAAAACTCCGCAATATTGAGATAATAAACCCTGCCTTTCATCACCGGAAATGGGTCCCATACTTTTATCCATTGGATCACATCCGCAGTCGTAAGCCGCTGCTCGATAGCCTTTTTCAACACCACATAATGCAGGTCGCTGGCGGTTTTCCAGGAATAGAGCGTGATGGCCGATGTCCCGAGATTCCCTCTCAGCAGGGCGAAAGACGGCTTTCTCCTGGTGGAATCCGATGGGATCGGCCCACCTGCCGCCTGGTCCAGCAGATCATTTACGGCTCCAAATGTTGCCGTCCTCCCCCTGTAACCACCCATGTCATCGGCCCGCCAGCTGGCTGAGCAGAACGCAGGGGCTGGTCCTTGCTGGTATAGAACGTGGTCCGCCGCGAGCAGGTCGCATTGCGACAGCCGGCCGTCGGTAAACATTTCGAGCGATGCCGCCCAGCAGGATTTACCGAGGATCTGGAAAACGGGAGCGTTACTCATGGGCATTTTCGGGTTAGTGACGGAGAGTTATACCAATTTCATTTCCAATGCTTTCACCACCGCTTCCGGTGCCGAGTTCACATGCAGCTTTTCATAAATATGGTTCACGTGGGTAGCTACGGTGCTGAACGAAATCCCGCATTGGGCGGCGATCATCTTGTAGCTCTGCCCTTTCACCATCCAGCCGAGGATCTCCCGTTCGCGGTTGGTCAGGTCCACAAATGTCTGCTCCGACTTCACAAACTGATGCTGGAACATCGCGAGCACCTTGCGCGAAATCGCCGGCGACATATGCGCACCGCCCGCATACACCTCGCGGAGGGCCTGCACGTAAACCTCCGGGTTCGGACTTTTCACGATATATCCCGAAGCCCCCGAGCATATCGCCTGGAAAATCTTCTCGTCATCTTCGAAAACCGTCTGGATGAGCACCTTAACGCCCGGCTGCGCCTGCCGTATTTCGACGAGCGCCTCGATACCCGACTTCTTCGGCATCTGAATGTCCATCAGCACTACGTCGGGCTTGTGTTTTTTCACAAAATGCACCGCATCGCGGGCGTCGGGGAAGCTGCCGGCCAGCCAGATATCTTCCGTCGCCGACAGGTACAGCACCAGCCCCTCGCGGAAATTCTTGTTGTCTTCGAATAGCAGTACTTTAATCATCGGCGGTGCGGGGTGAGTGGTAGTTCCAAAATTCAGGTTATTTCAATGCAGGAAAAATCCCCAATTTTAGGGATGGCAAAGCACCTCCACACGGGTGCCATTGCCCGGCCGCGAATGCACCAGCAAGTCGAGCCCCGACTCTTCCGCGCGCTTCCGAAGGTTGAAAATGCCGTTCCCTTCGTACTCCCGCGTCGTGTCGAAACCCTTTCCGTCGTCCTCTATTTTCATAAAGAAAGCGTCATCAAGGCGTTTGAGGCCGACAATTACCCGCGTCGCCCCGGCGTGCTTGACGGCATTGTTCACCGTTTCCTTGAATATCAGGTAAATGTTTTTGCGTTGCTCCATGCTCAATGTCAGGTCGCCCAGGTCGGTATCCGACTGAAATTCCAGCACAATCCCGCGTGCGGCAAGCGCCTGGGTGACGAAAGAATGCATTTTATCGACCAGCTTCTGAAAGGAGTCGTTCCGCGGGTTAATGGCCCATACCGTGTCCTGCATGAGCTCGACGGACTCCCGCGAGTTGCTGATGATCCGGTCGAGAATGGGTAACGTTTCCGGCGAGGCATTTTTGCGCAGCAGCTCCACGAACAGTGCAATGCTGTTGAGATTGGAACCCACCTCGTCGTGCAAGTCCGATGCGATCTGGTTCCGGAGGTATTGTAATTTGAGTTTCTGTCGGATATTGTAGAGGCTGAAAATGTAAATGCCCACGCCCACCACCACAAGTACATACACCGTCAGCAGCGGGATGAACCACCAGGCATGCCAGAAAGCCGCCTCTTTACGAATCACGAAAACGCGCGTGTCCAGCACTTTCCCGCTCGCATCCAAAACCCGGAATTGAAGCGAATAGAGTCCCTTTTTCAGGGTTTCATAACGAATGGCAGGGTAAGTGACAGGTATCCAGCCCGTATCGATCGGCGCCATCCTGAATGCGTAGGTGACGCCGCGGCCGGCATGCAGGGGCATTTCCAGGGAAAGCTCTTTGACCGGCGCGGGGATTTGCAGCGTGTCGGGCAACTGTGCGTAAAACCGGCCATTCACCCGGTAGCCTGCTTCCGGCCATGAAGCGGCCGAAAGCATTCCGTGGCCCGCAGCAAGCAGCAAAAGACAGCTCAGGCATTGCATGATATGGGCGGTTAAGAAGGTCAAACGGATTCTCGATGAAGTTAGGAAGAACCATTCAGCGATTATCGCCCGGTGAAAATTACTTATTTAGCGGTGATCCGGCATTAACCTCCACCTGCCCGCCCGATCGGTACTTCGCCATCCGGCTCGTAGGTAGCGATGACCACGCCCGTAGTCGATACGATATGCCGCGTCATTTTGAAGTTGCCGGGCACGGTACCTTCCGCAAAGAGCCGCTTACCCCTGCCGAGCACCACCGGAAAAATCATGATGTTCATCTGGTCGATCAGCCCATACCTTCGGAGCGACTGGATGAAATCGGCGCTGCCCCACATTTGCAGGTCGGGACCGTCTCCGGCTTTCAATGCTTTGACCTGTTCGATCGCATTGTCGTTCAGCAGCACGGTGCCTTCCCAATGTGCCTCTCGCAGCGTCCGCGTAGCGACGTACTTTTTAATGCGGTTAAATTTCTCCGCGATCGGTCCTGTTTGTTTCGGCCAGTAAGGCTCCCAAATGTGGTACGTAAACCGCCCGAGCAGCAGGTCGTAATCCTGCTGCATCACCTCGTTGAGAAATTGCTGCATGGAATCGTCCCATTGCGTCGCCGACCAGCCGCCGAGTTCGAAGCCGCCGGTAGTGTCCTCTTCCGGGCCTCCCGGACCTTGGATAACGCCATCCAAAGACATAAATTCGTTTGTGATAATCCTCCTCATGATCTTTCAGATTAATGTATTCGCCTGTATTGCTTGACCATACAAGTTTAGAAAAGTCTATGCCCAAAGAAGCGGTGCAAATCCGTCGCTTCCGGGGGGCAAATGCGCCAACAATACGTTTGATCGGAAGATTAGCAGTATTTACATCAATATCCGGCAGAATCTGTTAGTTTTGAAACTATGATTTTACGAATTCTGTCGGTTGCGGTGATCGGTCTGGTTATTTTTGCCTACTTCCTGTATCACTATTTTTTCTCAGTCAATTTCCCATTTCAGGACGATTTTTTGCTGATTCAGTTCATCGATGCCATTACGCAGAAACAAACATCTCTGGGTGAACTGGTTACGGAACTCTTCCGGACATTCAACGACCATAAGGCCGTGGTACCGCGGCTCATTGCGCTGCTGAACTACAAGCTCACGGGGCATTTGAACTTCCGGTTCTACATTGTCCTCGTGCTGATCAACGTGATCTACATATTCGGTTTCGTGTGGATCCAGTTCCGTAAAATGCGGCTGCCGGTGTATTATTTCCTGCCGGCCCCGTTCCTGTTTTTCCACCCGTTGTTTCACGACGTGTCGGGCTGGGCATTGAACGGCATGCAGCACTCTTTCCTGACCGCATTCACCGTCACGGCCATTTTACTCGTGTCCAGCCGCAAGCCTGCCGCATTTTACGTCGCCATGCTCTGCTGCTTCCTCGCCACGTTCACACACGGGAACGGTATCCTGTCTTTTCCCGCTATTGTATTTTATTTCCTCTGTTTCAAAGACTTCCGCAACGCCATCAAAACCTGCGTGTTCACGGTGATCTGCCTGGTACTGTACCTGGCGGATTACGAATCGGGGCAGGCGGTGAACCTGCCCAAGAGCGCCGCGTCGTTTTTTTCCTCTTTTTTCGGGTTTATCGGTTCGGAAATGTCGCTTTGGGAAAATCCCAAGCTGTTTTCCGTCGTGTGGGGCATTGTGATCCTGGCATTCATGACTTACCTCGTCGTGCGGGTGGCGCGTATTTATTTTGACAAAAAAGCCCTCACCAGACCCGGAACGGTAGAGCTGCTCACCTTTTTCGCATTCATCGTGATCACGAGCCTGGTGGTGGCGGTATTCCGCTCCTGGACCGAAAGCACCATTGCCAGCCGTTTCCAGATTTACGCCGCGCTGTCGACAGTCATATTCTACATTCTGCTCGTGGAATATACGGCCTTTTTTAAACGGAAAAGCGTGCTGATCGCCGTAACGGGACTCAGCGTGATCTACTGGACTTACTCGCATTACCGCTTTACCGGCGTGGTGGCGACCAAGAAAGCCACTTACCTCGCCGACCTGTACAACTGGCCCACCAACCGCGATATGTACTCGGTTGAAAAGAGCCTTTTGAAGAATGCGGATTTTTACCTGACCCCCGCCTACCAGAAAGGCTTCTTCCACCTGCCGCCCGCGGTAACGCATCAGGCCCGGCTCGACTCGCTCTTTCGGGCTAATGCGACGGCTGCCGGCAACTACCAGATGGAGGTCGAAACGTGGACTGTCGCCCGGCCTGAGCGGCGGGGCAGTGAAACCCTTAACCTCTTTTTTCTGACCAGCATGAGTGCCCCGCAGCCGAAGCACATCCTCGCCGACCGCTTCCTTGTGCTCCGCGATAAGGAGCGAAACCGCTTTCATCTCATGTGCGCGAACCCTAAGACCGAAGGGCGCAAGCGGTTTTTCACCGGCAGTCCCTATTACAAGCCGGGTTTCAATACATTGATCCGCCACGACGACCTCGCGCCGGGCTCGTATGATCTCGGGCTGCTAGATGTTGAAAACGACGGGCGGCAAACCTTTTACAAGCTTGACCGCGCGCTGCAAGTGGGGGATGGACGCATTGCGCTTCAATAAAAGGTGTTGATTTCCATTCCGGTATTTGTTTAAAAAGAAATCAAAAATAGCTGTAAGCCAACAGCATGGATTTCATTCATGCATTTTTAAATGAATTGTCTTAAAGGCGGGTTTGATTGTAAATATTGCGCTTCAAAAATCAGGTAAAATTAATTGTAAACAACGCCGTAGAAGTTTGAATTTCGCTCTATAATAGATTTAATAAATCGGGCTAATTGTGTGGAAATTATACCGAAAACCTTAAAATCATGCACTAAACGTATATATATAAGAGTTAAAGCGCTGTACAGAAATCCCGACAAGGTGTCGATTTTTCAGGATGGCGAGCCGATTCCAAAAACTACGGCACCGGATTTACGGCAGGTGTTCCGGGGACGGTCGCGAGCGGTTTCCGGTAGAAAAAAGGACGGCTTTTGGTCCGTAAACATCAAAAATAAAGGACTGATCCTTTGCCGGATACCGGCCGGACCGGGCCCACGCGCGGGTGGTAAAATCGCCCGTTCCGGCGCTTACAGCATATGACGCAATGTGCCCACCAAATAATTACTACAAGTGGCTTTTGATTTTGACGATCCGTCCGTTTGCAAAACATTGTAAGGGTGTCAGATGAGTTATCCAAAATCAATAAAAAGCCGTGTTAACGGACATTTAAATTATTAACCGGCGTTGCGCGATTTGTCATAATCTATATATATTGCCGCCATTTATTTCTAACATCCGGATAACGCGGCAACGTTGATCATGATTGGTAATAGAAATGATTGGTATGGGCTCGTCAGATATCCATTCAACCAATTCTCTATTTACTAACTTGTTACGTCCAGGGCACATGGTTTTTGGGTCACGGCGCGAAGGGTTGTTTGGTATAAAAGATACCCCTAACTCTATTGTGAAACATGTTTTGTAAGATTTGTGGAGGAGAATCCGCGACCCTGTTCAATAACAAAACAACCATTTTACAGCGCTATCCGATAGATTATTATCGGTGCGGGAACTGTAACTTCATTCAGACGGAAACCCCGTACTGGCTGCCGGAGGCGTACAGTTCCGCCATTACCTCACTGGATATCGGTCTTGTGGGCAGAAATATCGCTATATCGAGATATCTCTCGTCGCTGATCAATTGCTTTTTCGACCGGAAAGGTGCATTTCTGGATTATGGCGGTGGCTACGGAATGCTTGTACGGATGATGCGGGACAATGGGTTTAACTTTTACCGGTTCGACAGTTATTGCGAAAACCTCTTTGCCAACCACTTCGACCTGGACGACAGTCCCGTACGAAAATTCGAACTCCTGACGGCGTTTGAACTTTTCGAACACCTGGAACATCCGGCCGAGGAATTGCAGAAAATGCTGCAATTCTCCGATTCGGTATTCTTCTCGACGGAACTGGCGCCGGATAGGAAACTGACGTCGCCGGACGATTGGTGGTACTTTACACCGGAAACGGGCCAGCACATCGCGTTGTACTCTGCGGAATCGCTTCGAGCGCTCGCAAAACGTATGGATTGCAACTTTTACACCGACGGCCACACACTGCACCTGATTACCCGGCGCAAGCTGAATCCGTTATTTTTCCGGCTTTCCATCCATCCAAAGATCGCCCGTGTCATTGTGAAAACAACCCCACAGAAATCACTGCTATCGGATGATTTCAACTTTATCAGAAATTACATTAATAGCAATGAAAATCCTTTTCGATCATCAGATTTACACTAATCAGAATTATGGCGGTATTTCCCGCTACTTTTATGAGCTTTCCAAGGGATTGGTTTCCCTTGGCAACGAGTGCCGTACCAGCGTTTATTTCTCCGAAAATGAATATACAAGGGATAAAGAAATGTATGATTCGCGCCCTTTTTTTCCATTCAAATTCAAAGGCCGAAGCAGATTGAAAGCGCATCTCAACAGGCTATTTTCCGAACAGACAATCAAGAAGGGCGGATACGACATTTTTCACCCTACTTATTACGATACCTATTTTTTAAAAACCAAACTTCCCGAAAAACCATTTGTCGTCACTTTTTACGATCTGATCCACGAGAAATTTTCCGACCGCTATCCAACACTTCTTACCAATATGGATGAGGTCATTGCAAACAGGAAGCTTTTACTCAACAAAGCGTCACGCATTATTGCCATTTCGCACAGTACCAAAAAGGATATTATCGACTATTACGGCATTCCCGAGGAGCGCATTCAGGTAACGCACCTGGCCAACTCGCTTACGGCGGAACCAGCATCGCAGGGAAATAGTTACGGGGAATATATTCTGTTTGTGGGCAACCGGCTGGGTTATAAAAACTTCGAGATATTCCTCCACGCGGTTGTGCCGCTGCTGAAACGGGAGAAAAATCTGAAACTGATCTGTGCAGGCGGCGGGGTATTCAATGAGCACGAGTTACAGCAAATCAACGCGCTCGGCGTCAAGGAGCAGCTCAGGCAGGTACCGATCGACGACAATCGTTTGGCGGCACTTTACAAAAACGCAGCCTTTTTTGTGTTTCCGAGTATTTATGAAGGTTTTGGCATTCCGGCACTCGAGGCGCTCAACTGTGGCTGCCCGACGATCCTCAGCAATGTGAGCTCATTACCGGAAGTTGGCGGGGATGGTGCATTATATATAGATCCGGAAGACCCATCGGATATCCTGGCGAAATGTGAGAAGTTTTACTACGACCCGGCTTTGAGAGAAGAGTACCGCAAGAAGGGACTGGCACAAGCCGGCCGGTTCTCCTGGCAGAAAGTAGCGCGTGAAACCTTGGACATCTATCAGTCAGCTTTATGAAAGTTGCAATCATTACGGGTATATCGGGCCAGGATGGCGCGTATCTTGCTCAACTTCTCCTATCAAAAGGTTACAAGGTAATCGGTGTGGTCAGGGACCTCAACCGCAAGCTGACGGGCCTGGAATACCTCGGAATCCACAACGACGTCACGCTGGAACTGTGTGACCTGTGGGAACAAGCTTCCATACTCCGCCTGCTGGCAAAACACCGACCCGACGAAATCTACAACCTGGCGGCGCAAAGCTCGGTAGGGCTCTCGTTCGAATATCCGATCGAGACGATCAAGTTCAACTTCGTTTCGGTGCTGAACTTCCTGGAAGCGATACGGCTATACGACAACAAGATCCGCTTCTATCAGGCTTCAAGCTCGGAAATGTACGGGTCTGTGGCCAAATTGCCCGTCGCTGTAAATTCCCCCATGCACCCGCTCAGCCCGTACGCCATTAGCAAGGCGTCGGCATTCTGGATGATCGTCAATTACCGTGAGGCATATAAGTTGCAGTGCTGCACCGGCGTGCTTTTCAACCATGAATCCTATCTGAGGTCGTCCAATTTCTTTGTCAAAAAGGTGATTGTGGAAGCCATTAAAATGACCACCGACCCCGATATGGTGCTTCGACTGGGCAACCTGAACGTCAAGCGCGACTTCGGCTACTCCCCTAAGTACGTGGAAGCCATGTGGATGATGCTGCAGAAATCCGTCGCGAAAGATTACATCATTTGCTCGGGTACGAGTGTGCTGCTGGCGGATGTCGTCCGCCACGTTTTCAACAACCTGGGCGTGGATACCAGCCGGATCGTTATCGACGAAGACCTCAACCGCCTCACCGACATCGAAGATATTTACGGGGATAACTCCGAAGCCACCAACGACCTGGGATGGGACTATAATCTGAATTTTTATCAGGTACTTGATATGCTCATCGAAGAGGAACTCCGAAATTCGGTAGTCCGGTACCCGCTTAGTAAATTGCCGGTCTTGTAGGAAAAGCAGGCCGATTTTGTTTTTAGTGTAACAAACAATCATGTATAAAATTATTTCCCCGGTTTTACTCAACATTTTCAACCGTCCCGATACCACGCAACGTGTTTTCGAGAAAATCAGGGAGGGAAAACCGGGCAAACTTTACATTGCAGCCGACGGCCCCCGGCCCGACCGCGAGAATGAAAATGTGCTGTGCGAGGAAACCCGGAAGGTGATCAAAATAGACTGGGACTGCGAGGTGCATTACCTGTACCGAAACGAGAACCTGGGCTGCAAAATGAGCATGAGCGGAGGCATCAAATGGTTCTTCGAAAACGAACCCGAAGGCATTGTCCTGGAAGACGACTGCCTGCCCGGCGAAGATTTCTTCCGCTTTTGCGACACCCTGCTCGAAAAATACCGTTACGATACCCGCGTCGCGCATATTGCCGGCACCCGCATGGCACAGGGCCGCAAATTCGGCGACGCTTCCTATTACTTCTCCAAATTCACCCACATCTGGGGCTGGGCTTCCTGGCGCCGGGTATGGGAAAATTACGATGAAAACCTCACCCGGATGGACGGCTTCGTCGAACAGGGCCTTTTCAGCTATGTTTACGACAACAAAAAAGTGACCGACATGCTGACCCGGACGCTGAAACTTGTGAGGGACAATGCCATCGACACCTGGGACTACCAGTACCTCTTTCTGAATTTCTGGAACAACAGCCTGTGCATTTGTCCGAACGTCAACCTTATCAGCAACATCGGTTTCGACACACGCGCGACGCACACGACCGACAAAGCCAACAAATTCGCCAACCTTCCCGTAGAACCCCTTGGCGAAATCAGCCATCCACCCTATTTTGTACCCATTCTCGACGCGGATTACTACGTCCTTCAACTGGAAGAGGCAAGCATGCTAAGGTCCCTGAAATCCAGAGTAGTCAATGCCGTCAGAAGAAGACTTCCCGGCGCCGCCAAAAAATGAAACCATGTCAACGCAACGCGGAGCACTCCCCCAACGGCCATCTATGAGAAACCTGTTGCTGAAAATCAAGAGTCCCGTTATCCTGAATATCATCTGGCTATCCCTCGATCAGTTCAGCCGCCTGGCGATCGGGCTGGTCGTGGGCATCTGGATTGCCCGCTACCTCGGCCCGCAGCAATGGGGCGAGCTCAACTATACCCTGGCGATCGTCAGCATTATCACCACCATCGCCAACCTCGGAATGGACGGTTTTCTGGTGAAGGAAATACTGGATACGCCGTCTGAAAAGAATCAGATACTCGGAACGGCATTCGTTACCCGGGTGCTGTTCATTCCCCTGTGCGTGCTGGTAGCGCTGGTTTTTCTTTACACATCCGGCGCGCCCACGAACTACTATTATCTTTTCGCATTCCTGTCGCCCAACTTCCTCGTCGTACCGTTCGACGTCATAGACCTGGAATTCCGCTCCCGCCTGCAAAGCCGGCGGACCGTGATTGCGAAAAACATCGCCTATTTCCTCGGCGCGGGTATCAAGCTCTATTTGCTGATCTCGGAAAAATCGAT
This sequence comes from Dyadobacter beijingensis DSM 21582, assembly GCF_000382205.1. Taxonomy (GTDB): domain Bacteria; phylum Bacteroidota; class Bacteroidia; order Cytophagales; family Spirosomataceae; genus Dyadobacter; species Dyadobacter beijingensis. Next base: position 128,269 of record NZ_KB907788.1, on the reverse strand, counting down.
GCTATGGTTTGCCGCCGCCATCGGATTTGAAATGATCCTTTCCTATGTTTTTCTGATCATCAGCTACCAGCGCGAGCAGAATATCTTCGCTTGGAGCTTCCGGAAATCGCGCATCGTTTCGCTGCTGCGGGCGGGGTGGCCTTTCATCGTCTCCAATGTGGCCGTGATCCTGTATATGAAGATCGACCAGCTGATGATCGGCAATATCGCCGGCGAAAAAGAGCTCGGGATATTCAGTTCCGCCACGAGGGTCACAGATATTTTTATTTTCATTCCAATGGCCATATCGAGCAGTTACCTTTCGGTGCTCGTCAAAGCGAAACAGGACGATCCGTTGTCCGGCTACCTCAGAAAAATGCTGGGACTGTTCGCATGGATGGTGCGCGGCGCATTAGCCATTGCCATTCCCGTCAGCATTTTTTCCGGGCAAATCATTGCATTGCTTTACGGGGCAAAGTACGCCGGTGCTGAAAAGGTGTTGATCGTCCACGTATGGGCATTATTGCCGATTTTCATGGGCGTGGCGGCAAGCCAGTACATGGTGATAGAAAATTTGCAGAAATACAATATTTACAAAACCGTGATCGGCCTGGCGCTGAACGTCGTGCTGAATGTAGTGCTCATCCCCGTGTACGGCGCGATCGGCGCCGCTATCGCGACATTGATAGCCCAATACTTCACCGCGGTCGTTTCAAATTACTTTTTCCGGTCGACCCGCGAGCTGCTGGCTTACCAAATCAAAAGCGTTCAAATGCTGTTTTCATTTAAACATTGATAAATTTGTAGTTTCCCGATGGCAACATTGCCTGCCCAACTACAAAGCACGCACAAGTGGCAACTGAATTTTTCGTAGGACCAATTCTCGACAACTGGCTCAAATACGGCCTGATTTACGCGGCTATCGTTTGCCTGTACCTGTTTTTGTACAGAAAAATATACTGGAACATTTTCGATCCGATGTTCCTCACCGTCCTTAACCTGAGCGGGAGCGCATTCTGCGTGTACTTTCTGTACGCCGACCAGTCGCTGAAACCGGTGTATGGCTGGTCGTTCCTCGGCACGGAAATCGCGCTGATTGCCGGCCTGTTCCTTTCCAAAACAATCCCGGCCCTGCGGATCGGCGGCAAGGTCGAACGCAACCTCGAACCCGAAAAAGGCATTACCGAGTTCGATATTTTTTGCTTCATCATGTGTATGGGGTATTTTGTGATTGAAATCATCAACCTCAAAACAGTCGGTATCGTATTGCTCGATACGGAAAATAACCACGTTTCGGCATACGGCGGGCATGGTATCATCCGGGCGTTCCTCGTGTCGTTCCGCACGCTGGTGACACTGACGATCTACTACAAAATCCTTTTCCTGAAACAGCGGCTCAATGCGATGGAGCTGTTCATCTGTTTCGTATTGCTGGTCGATCTGGCTACGAGTGGTTCCAAATCGGCGATTGTCGTATTCTTTACACTGTATTTCCTGACCGCATATCCGCTCAGTTTGCACGGGCATATCAAGCAGGTTAAGATCTCCTGGCCGTTGATACTCGCATTGGCGTCATTCCCGGTGATCGTCGTCATGGTTTCCGTGGGCGCATCGCCGGAAAGTGCATTGCAGCAGGTAGGACTCCGGTTCATGGCCAGCGGTGACGTGTTCCTGCTCGGCTATTACGACGACGTCATGGCCAGCATTCAGGAGACCTCATTCCTCAAATATGCATTCTACCCAGGCTGGGGCACCATTCTGAAGAACCTCGGCTTCGAGATCATTCCCCCGGAACCGGTCGGCGTGGATGTGTTTGCCTTCTATTCCAACAGCCGCCTTTCCGGTGCCAACGGCCGCTATAATTACCTCGCCTACCACTTTTTCGGGCTTTGGGGAGGATTCCTGTACGCATTCATTATCGGACTGATCGTCGGCTACATGCGCGAAGTTTTTGTAAAATTCAATCCAAAAACGATCAGTTACTTCGGCTTTATTTTCATGGTAACGCTCATCAGCTGTTCCAGCCGTCTGATCGACGACTTGCTGCTTTTCGGCAACACGTGTTTCTGGGCATTGTTCTTCCTGATAGCCGTTTGCGTAGCCGCGAAGCTGACGCATCTTGTACTGAAAGCATTAGCCCCGCCCGTTGTACCGCAGGGGCAGAGTGCGGCATGATCGCTATTTAACCAATCATTGCTATTTTTTTCCGGCCAAGCGCCACGCCAGGGTACTGTTCAGAGGTCTTATATTCCGAAAGCCGGATACAACCACACTACCGTGGCCGCCGGCTGTATCAACATAAACCTCAAACTGAACCCGGTCATGAAAAAACATCTGCAACTCCTTGCTTTTGCATTGATTACCCTCGCCACGCAGCACCTGTGTGCACAGGGAACACACAAGGTCGTCTGGAATGGGCGCGAACTGGGCATAGAAGCCTCACCTCAAACGGGCGCGGGCAAGCGCACGGCCGCTTACGACATTCATGGCAGCATTACCCCGAATGCACTTCGCCCCGAGAGCGCGATCGACATTCATTTAACTTTCGGCCCCGGCACGCCTATCGACGCCATTGCGTATTTTTTCTTCATGATCAAGCCTGCCTGCGCATCGCCCTTCTGCAACGAAGAGTCGGTTGCACATGCCTATGTGACTGCGAAAATGATCAACAAGCCGGCCCGCACGCTGGATTTCACGATGGGCGGGCTGCTTCCGGGAAAAGATTATTCGTTTGTCAGCTACGTGTTCGGGCTGGACGGCAACTGGTGCAGCGGCTCGGACGCTCTCCTGGCACCATTTACCACGGCCCCCGCCCCCACTCCGAAAGCCGAAAAAGTGCTGCTCGTCATCAACCAGGAATATGAAGGCAATGCCCGGCTCAACGCCGAGCTCGACCGGTACGAGAACGATATCCGGCGCTCGAATCCGCTGGTTAATTTCGAACGTTACCACGTGCCACTCAACAATGCCAGCAGGGCCCGGCTTTACCAAGACATCCAGGACCGGTTCCGGAATGACAACCTCTCCACCCTATTCTTCATCGGCGGCAATGCGTCCATGACAACCACTACCGAAATGCTCGACGCCAACGAGCAGGCCGCCTGGATTTATTCCGGGGAAATGTTCTCCTACTACGCGCATCCCTATTACCCCACCTATTATTACGACCCGGTAACCGACGCCTTTAAAAAACAGATGTACCAGGATCCTTGCCTGGTGCGGCCCAACGACGCCCGCCAGCCGGTTTTCCAGCAATCCAATGCGGCCCTTTCAATGGGTATGGTCCTGCCCGATGTGCTGCACAGCACCGATCAGCAAATCGACTATATCGTTAGCTATTTCAACAAGCTGCACAATTTCCGGCTCAGACAGTTCACTTTCGAGCCCAAAATACTCGCTACCGACGGGTTTGTGGGTGAACAGGGCATTATCGACCTCGCGGTAGGCAGCGGCAACTGGCTTTCCGGCGAAGCATTGCAGTACGGGCGGACGAAAGACCCCGACTATTCGGGCGACGACGCGGTTTGGAAAAACGACTTCACTGCCAAGCTGAGCAGCAATTCCTACGAAATCTTCACCCTGACCCTGCACGGCGCGCCGCAGTACCATTCATTCGGCATCTACGGGCTGGACATTCAAAACCTGCCCAGCCTGAACACCCGCCTCATCGACCTCTATTCCTGCTCGGTAGGCGGCTACAAAGCGCCCGGGTTCCTGGCGGGACTGTACCTCGGAAAAGGGAATGTGATGAATGTGCATGCATTTTCGCAGAACATCGGCCTGTTCTCCGAACCCGGCAAAAGTGGCCTGGAACGCCTGTACAAATCGGAGGGCGCTTACACATTTCTGGCGAAGGGCTACCCGATCGGCAGCGCCTACCGGTATTTCAATGGTTACAATGAGGCCGAACTCATTCTCGGCGACCCGCTGCTGACCCTGCGAATACCCACTGCGCTGCCGGTTACCGTGGCGCAATTCGAGGCGTACAAAAACGAAAACCGTGCCCTGCTCGGCTGGACCACCACGGAAGAAACCAATGCGGAACGTTTTGAAATAGAACACGGTACCAACGGAAAATCATGGCAGCAGATCGGCGTGACAGCAGCCAAAGGACCCGGCAACCGGTACGAGTTCAGCCACGACCATCCCCGTGCGGGCACCAATTTATACCGCCTCAAAATGGTGGACAACGATGGCACATTCGCCTATTCCAAAGTGGTTTCCGTCGCATTTGACAAGGAAAATACAGTAGCAGTGTTCCCAAATCCCGCGGCCGGAGCATTCAGCATTGCATGGCCGGCTTCGCAGCAAATCCTTTTGGTGCGGTTGAAAAACGGGGCCGGTACCACGGTGCAGAGCTTTGAAAAACCAGCCGGCAACCAAATTGGGCTGAAAGGTGTGCGGGCGGGCATTTATGTCGTTGAAATCGAAACGGCGAGCGAAAAATATACGGGCAAGGTCGTCGTGGCCGAGTAGCGGCTCAGTCGTTTCCCCAACATCAAGTCATGTCCGCTTTGGCACGCAGCGCGTTCGGAAGCGGACATTTTTATTGACCTGCATTTCCTGAAAAACATCAAAACAACAGTCTGAGACACATTTTCCGGGTTTGGCATGGCATTTGATCGGCATTATCGTATGAAATAGCCCGATGTCATGAAGCGAACGTTTTTAGGAGAATTTGAAGAACTGGTGCTGCTCACCGTGGCGGTACTCGAAGAAGAGGCCTACGGGGTGTCGGTGGCCCAGGAACTGGAAAAGAAAACCGGCCGGAGCGTCGGGTTCAGCACGGTGCATACCACGCTGCAGCGCCTCGAAGAAAAAGGGTACCTATCCTCCCAAATGGGCGGCGCCACGGCCGAGCGCGGCGGACGGCGTAAACGGTTTTTCGCCGTGACTACATTCGGAAGAAAAGCATTGCGGGAAGCGAAACAGGTGCGCGAGGAACTCTGGAATGCGCTGTCGCCGAATGCCTTACAATTAATGGGCAACTGAAATGGGACCTCGCACCTCTGCCCCCGACCCGCAGCCGCCGAAATGGGCAGGCAGGCTGCTGACCTTCCTGGGCGACCCCGAAACCGCCGAAGAACTCGCCGGCGACCTGCTCGAAATGTACGCATACTGGCTGGAAACAGGTAGTAAAGCCCGCGCAAACCGGCGTTACATCTGGAATGCATTGAAATTGATACGTCCTTTCTCGCGCCGTAAAAGGGCTAACCCATACCCTAACCCCCATTCCCTGACCCCCGCCATGATCCAGAACCATTTCACCATCGCATTCAGAAACCTTTTTAAAAGCAAGGGACATTCGCTGATCAATATATCCGGCCTGGCCGTCGGGATGTCGTGCGCGATCCTGATCTTCCTTGCCGTGCGCCACGAGACGAGCTATGACCTGCACCAGTCGCACATCGACCGCATTTATCGCGTCGAAACAGAGAATATCAAGGAAAACCAGACCTACCCCGGCACGTACACGGGCATGGCGAACGCGTTGCGTACGGATATGCCCGAGGCCGAAACCGTGGCGCCGCTCCTGAAAATCGGCGGCAGTACGATGGCCGTCGGCGAACACCGGTTCAGGGAATCTTACGTTTACGCGGATGCCGGTATTTTCAAAACATTTGATTACCAGTGGATTTCCGGCAGTCCCGCCGATGCGCTGACACAACCCAACACGATCGTGCTCACGCGCCGGTATGCGGAAAAATACTTCGGCACAACCGACGCGACCGGTAAAAACATCCGCCTGGACAACAAGCAGGACCTGACCGTAGCCGGTGTGGTGGAGGATTACCCCGCCACCAGCAGCTTTCCGTTTGATATGATCGTGTCGTTCCCGACCCTCAAAAACGTGAACCCGGACTATGACCAGAACCGCTGGAATGGCTGGAATGACAATTTTCAGGTATTTGTGTTGCTCAAAAAAGGAACCCGTCCCGAGCAGCTGATCGGGCGTTTCGCGGGGGTGGTGAAAAAATATATGGGTAAAGAAGCGCTCGACCACAAGCGCTTCAAACTCGCCCATTTATCGACTATCCATTACTCCGGCAATCTCGGCGGCCGGAGCGCGAATGTGAGCTTGCTGAAAACGCTTTCGCTGATCGGCGCACTCGTTCTGCTGATCGCCTGTTTTAATTTCATCAACCTCAGCACCGCCCAGGCATTCAAGCGGGCGAAGGAGGTGGGCATTCGCAAAGCCATCGGCAGCAACCGGCAGTCGCTTGTGTACCAGTTTCTGACGGAGGCCGGGCTTATAACCCTGCTCGCAGCGGCGGGCGCACTCATACTCAGTGTACTCGCACTCCCGTCGCTTGCGGCGGCATTGGCCATTCCGCTTACGGCGAGCGATTTGTTTACGGCGGAAACCGCTTTGTTCTCCGTCATTCTGCTGATCGTCACCACGCTGCTGGCGGGTGTGTACCCGGCCCTGCGCCTGTCGGGTATGGCACCGATATGGGCATTGAAAAACAATGTCGCCGTACAGGCAGGTCAATGGTTTTCGATGCGGCAGGGACTGGTGGTGGTGCAATTTACGGTGTCGCTCGTACTGATCAGCTGCGCGATGCTCATCAACCGCCAGCTCGATTTCTTCCGCCACGCCGACCTGGGCTTTAACCAATCGGCCATTATCACGGTGGGCCTGCCCGATAACAAGCCTGAAAAGCTGCAAGCCCTCCGCGACAATGTGCTCCGCTCGCCGCAGGTGAAGGATGCCAGTTATTCATTCAACAGCGCCTCGGCCGAAAGCAACTGGATGCAATCCATGGAGTACCGCCAGCGGCCGGAAGTAGTGCAGGTGAAAACGCAGATGAAAATGGGCGACGCGCATTTCCTGGACACCTACGGCATACGCCTGCTCGCCGGCGAACCGCTCAAAGACAGCGACACGACCCATTCTAAAATACTGGTCAACGAAATCTTCCTCGGCCGCATCGGCATTACCCAGCCTGCCCAGGCCGTCGGCGAGCGCATTTACTATGGCGACGGCGACCAGTTTGCCACGATTACAGGCGTAGTGAAAAACTTCAATGTCAACTCATTACACCAGAAAATAGACCCGACGGTCATCCAGGTTGTGCCCGATAACTATTTTCAGCTAGGCGTCAAGCTCCAAAGCGAGCGCCCGACGGCCGCATCGGTGCAGACCGCATTGAGCCACATCGAAAAAGCCTGGACAGCGGCCTTCCCCGACCAGGTTTTTGAATATAGTTTTCTCGACGAAACGCTTGCGCAGGCTTACCAGTCGGAAACACGCACGGCGCGGCTCATCGAAGTCGCCACGTTTTTCGCGGTACTGATCGCCTGCATGGGGCTTTTCGGGCTCGCCACCTTCACCGCCGAGCAGCGTACCAAGGAAATCGGCGTGCGGAAAGTGCTGGGCGCTTCGGTAGGGAGCATTATCGGCCTGCTTTCCAAAGACTTCCTGAAACTGGTCGTCATCGCCTTCCTGATCGCCTCCCCCATTGCCTGGTACGCCATGGACGTCTGGCTGGAACATTTCGAATTCAAAATCCGGATTGCCTGGTGGATGTTCCCCGCCGCCGGCATCCTCATGACCGCCATCGCCATGCTGACGGTCGGTTTCCAGAGTGTGAGGGCGGCCCGGCTCGATCCGGTAAGGAGCTTGCGGAGCGAGTGACGCGGCATTAGGCGTCGCTGGCACGCTGCTTGCGACGCCATTATCAACCATTCCGCATTCACCATATTTTCCGATATTTTATTCCGCACAAAAAAAGATTTACAATTTTTCATTTGCAGCATAGGGAAAAGTAGGCTTTAATTGTCTGGTGGAGGTAAATTCACAGCCAGCCCCTTTTCACCGACTGATGACTGCATTTCCGCTCAACGATTTTGACGAAGATTCTCCCGGCCGCGGGCAGGAGCATGCCGACGGGCCGGTACCGGCGGGCATGGTCGCCGACGATGAATGGCTGCTCAGGAGCCAGTTCAGCGCCAACCCCGAAAAGGGCTGCGAGCTGCTGTTCCGGCGGTATTATGTAAATCTCTGCAACCACGCGATCCGCTTCGTGCATTCGCGGGCGGTGGCGGAGGATATTGTTTCCGAGATCTTCACGACATTCTGGCAAAACCAGACTTTCCTGCATGTGAGCACGTCCTACCGGGCTTACCTCTATAAGGCCGTGCGTCACCGGGCTTACAATTACCTCAAATGGCAGATGCGCTTCATCGCTCCCGCCGACGCGCCGGTACACGCCTCCGAAAGCCCCAGCCCCGACGAGGCCCTGCAATATACCGAACTGCACCAGCGGATCGAGCTCATCGTGCGCGACCTGCCCGCACAATGCCGCCGCGCCTACCTGCTCAAACGCGTGGAAGGAAAAAAATACGACGAGGTTGCGGAGGAAATGAATATCAGCGCCAAGGCGGTGGAAGCACTCGTCAGCAGGGCGCTAAGCCGGATTCGAAAAGAGCTTTCGGCACACTGGGTCCTGTTCTTCACGCTATTTTTCTGTTAATCCACACTCATGAAGGAATCCGTTATACGAGCATTGCTGTTCGATTTTTTCGAAGGCAAAACCACCTCGATCCAGCGTAAAATGATCGAAGAATGGCTTGCCGAGCCTCAAAACGAGGAATTATACTATCGCTACCTCGACCAATGGGAAAGCGAGCACCCGCAATTCGCACCCGACGCCGACCACGCCCTTGCGCATTTTCAAACTATGCTGAGCGGCATCGGGGATGAACCCGTGCAGCCGATCGGCCGGGAGCCGGTCGGTCGCGTGAGCCGAAATACCTGGCTATGGACGGCCGCTGCGGCGATGATCACGATTGTGTTCGGAGTTGCGTTTCAAAAGCAGGTCCTGTACAAGTCGCTGGAATCGGCCCCGGGCCGCACAGTGTCGTACCGGCTCTCCGAAGGTACCGAAGTGCTGCTGAATGCCAATTCCAGCCTGCTCGTGCCGCGTTTCGGGTTTTCGGGCTCTACCCGCGAGGTAATCCTGGACGGTGAAGCGGAATTCAAAGTAACGCATACGGCCGGTCACGACCGCTTCGTCGTCAAAATGGGCGATCACTACCAGATCGAAGTGCTCGGTACCGAGTTCGTCGCATTCTCCCGGGCACGCGGCAAGCGGGTCTTTCTTAAAAACGGCAAGGTAAAGCTGCAACTGCCCCAGGGCAAGCAGGTGTACATGAAACCGGGCAGCCTCTTCGTTTCGGGCCGCGACGGGGCATTTAAAATGACCGCCCCGGCCGACCCCCGGCCCTACACGGCCTGGAAAGAGCAGACTTTTTACTTCGACAACACCCTGCTGTCGGACGTCGCAGCGCAGATCGAGGAACAATTCGATGTGCGGGTGCGTATACCCGACACGTTACTCGCCCAGCGCAGGATCGGCGGCATTTACAAAGCTACCCAGGCCGACGACCTGTTGCTGATCCTCTCCGACCTGATGGAAATCGAAATCACACAGAAAGAAGACCATATTGAACTGACTATTCCTAAACTTCCCTAAACCTATGTCCAATCAATTACTCTCGAAATCAGGGTTGGTATTGATGGCGCTGCTGATGGGCCGGAGTGCTTTTGCTCAGAACGTCGCGTTCGTGCAGGCCTCCCGGCTGCATCCGGCGAAGCAGAGCGGCGCCGAAACCCAAAAGCTGAAAGACGCCCTCATCGAACTTGGCAAAAAGTACCAGGTCAGCATTGTTTTCGAAGAATCCACCGTACAGGGCATTTCCATCGCCGTCCCGTCCGAATCGGGAAATGTCAAATTCGAAAAGCAGCTCGAATCGCTGCTCAGTCCCAGCCACCTGTCGTTCAAAAAATCGGGCAAGAGCACTTATCTCATTTTGAAAAAACAGAACAGGAAAACAGCATTCGAAGCCCCGAAAACGGATGCGATGTCCCAGGAGGAGGCGCTCCCCGGCACTCCTCCCCCGGCCGAGGCGGGCATTGCCGTCACGGTGGCGCAGCTCGCGGCATTACAGGTCAAAGGCAGGGTGCTCGACGGCAAGGGCGACGGCCTGCCGGGTGTGAGCATCGTCGTGAAAGGTACCAACCGCGGCGTCACCACCGACTTTGCCGGGAACTACCAGGTAATGGTGGAAGACGGGAGTGCTGCATTGATTTTCAGCTTCGTAGGCTTCGCCAGCCAGGAAGTCGTGGTCGGCAACCGCTCCACGATCGACATTGTGATGAGCGAGAATGTGAATGCATTGCAGGAGCTGGTCGTGATCGGGTATGGCGAGCAATCGCGGAAGGACCTGGTGGGTTCGGTCGGCGTGCTGAGCAGAAAAAACTTCGGCGACGTGGGCGTGAGTAACAGTTCGCAGCTTTTGCAGGGCAAGATCGCGGGGGTGCAGGTGGTGAACAACAGCGGGGTACCGGGTGCCGGCGCGCAGATCGTCGTACGCGGAACGGGCTCCTTCACGAGCGCCGCGCCCCTGTACGTGATCGACGGTATCCAGAGCGACGCCACGATGTTCAATTCGCTGAGCCCCTATGATATCGAGTACATCAGCGTATTGAAAGACGCTTCTTCCGTGGCCATTTACGGTGCGCAGGGCGCTAACGGCGTGGTGGTGGTGACGACGAGGTTGCCCAAAACCGGCAAACCGCGGGTGACCTACAATGGCTATTTCGGGCTTTCGCGGCCGTGGAAGCAGTTCGATATGCTCAATGCACAGCAATACACCGACCTCGTGAAGGAATGGTATACCAATTACGGCCAGCCCCTCCCGCCGCGCCTTGCTACCCCGGAAGCCAACATCACGCAGACCGACTGGCAAAAGGAAATGTTCCGTACCGCCAAAATGACCGAGCACCACATTAACATCGGCGGCGGCACCGAACACGTTACTTACAGTTTTTCAACCGGTTACACCAAACAGGAAAGCCAGGTGCAGGCGTTGGATTTTACCCGCGCCAACTTCCGTTTCAATCTCGAAGAATACATCGGCAAACGCATTAAACTGGGCCAGCAGCTCAATATCCGCTACCAGCTGTCGGACGGCAACACGGCCAATATCCTCAATGGCCTCCGCATGCCGCCGTACATTTCGGTGCTCGACCCGACCAACACGCTCGGCGGCTACGGCATCGCCACGAGCGCCAAAGACGGCAACGACTCGCAGAACCCGCTCATTATCCCCAATTTATACGACACCAAGAACCGCAACCTGAACAATTACCTGCAATTGTACGGCGAGCTCGACATTATCGAAGGGCTGCGCTTCCGCACGCAGTTCGGGGGGACCTACAATTTCAGCCAAAACTACTCCTATAACCCCACTTATGCCGGTAACCAGCTCGTAACCCAAAGCCAGATCTCGGAGGGGTATGGCTATAACCTGAGTTATATTCTGGAAAACTATTTTACCTATAACAAACAATTCAAAGACCACGGCATTACCATCACGGCCGGTAACTCCTACCGCGACGGGCATTTGTCGCGCTCGGTAAACCTCGTCGGCAGCAACTTCGCCAATACCGAAATCCACCAGATCGGCGTGGCGAAAACGGTGAATTTCAGTTCGGGCGCGGCCAATTCCAACTCGCGCTTCATCTCCTATTTTGCCCGCGTGAACTACAATTTCAAAGAAAAATACATCCTGACGCTCACCGGCCGACGCGATGCTACGTCACTTTTTGCCAAAGACAACCGGGTAGGCTATTTCCCGTCGGCGGGCCTCGGCTGGCGCATTTCCGACGAAGCGTTCATGAAAAATATCCCCTTCATCTCCGACCTGAAACTGCGTACGAGCTGGGGAAAAACCGGTAATTCGAATATCAACGGGTTTTCCTACCAGTCGACGGTCTGGACAGGTTCCGGCAACAGCGTCACTTACCCGCTCGGCCCGAACGAAACCCTCGTCAACGGTGCCACCGTGGCCATTCCATCCACCCCGAATCTGAAATGGGAGGAAACCTCGACGATCGACGTCGGCCTGGACGCGACGTTCTTTCATAACCGTTTCAGCGTGAGCGCGGGCTATTATAACCGTAAAAACAAAGACCTGCTCGTGGAAGTACCGGTGGCCCTCTCGACCGGCTACGGGGGCGTGAGCGGCGCATCGGCGAGCCAGCTGATCAATGCGGCCTCGGCGTTTAACAAGGGTTTTGAGCTGACATTGGGCTATAACGGCACTTCCAAAGACCTGCGGTACAGCATCAATGTGAACGGGGCCTATAACAAAAACCAGGTAACTTCGCTGGGAACGCAGGGCGCGGTACCCATTATCGCGGGCGCATTCTACTCGGTACCCGCCATGTCGCGCACGGAAGTGGGCCAGCCGATCGGCGCATTTTACGGTTATAAATACGACCACGTAGCGATCGACAATGCCGATATCGAGAAATACAATGCATTGGCGCGCCAGAAATCGGGCGATCCGAATGCGGTGTACCAGGCGGGCCTGCTTCCCGGCGACCGCATTTTCGAAGATATCGACGGCGACGGCCAGGTTACCTTCGCCGACCAGACTTTCCTTGGCAGTCCTATCCCGAAGCTGACCTACGGCGTGGATATCAACCTGAATTACAAGAACTTCGATTTCATGGCCACCTTGCAGGGCGTGGCCGGCGTGCAGATCATTAACGGTACCAAGTACTACCTCGAAGGCGTCGCATTGCCTTTCAATACCAAAACCACCGTACTAAACCGCTGGCAAAACCCGGGCGATATGACCGACATCGCCCGCGCCGGACAGAACTACGGTACCGCCGCCAACCTGCGCAACTCGTCGTGGTATGTCGAAAACGGCCCGTATGCCCGCTTCCGCAATGTGACGCTCGGTTATACCGTGCCGGGGGCGAAGATCAAACCATCGACAGGCGACATTATTTCCAGCCTGCGTGTGTACGTGACGGCCCAGAACCTGTTCACATTCACCGGGTATTCGGGTTATGACCCGGAGGTGACCGGTAGCGGCGATTTCATCTTCGGGCGCGGCATCGATACCGGCCAGGTGCCGCAGCCGCGCACATTCATGCTCGGGCTTCAACTCGGCTTCTAGATCAACATTTTAAGCTTCTCTAAACAGAAAGACATGAAAAGGATAAAGCTATTTCTGTGTACGGCAATGCTCCTGACCGCTTGCAGCGACAGCCTGCTCGACGTGAAGAACGAGAATACCTACACGGATGAAACCTATTTCAAAACCAAAACACAGTTCAACGAAGCCATTATCGCCACCTACACGGTGTTCAGCCACATGGGCATGATGTCGCGCGAGTGGTACTTTATTTTCGACCTGCTCGCGAACGAGGCCGAGCGATCGAGCGCACTCGTGGGTACGGAGCTGCAATTGACGGATTACAGTTTCACCAACAACAATGAAGATATCGTCGCATTGTGGTCGTCGCTGTACCGCATGGTTTTCCGGGCCAATCTCGCATTGAAAGTAATGGAAACCTGGACGCCGGCCGACGCGTCGGAAGAAACATTGAAAAAGCAATACATTGCCGAAGCGCATTGGCTGCGCGGATTTGCTTATTTCAATCTCGTGACCAACTGGGGCCGCGTGCCATTGAAAATGACTTATGACGAATCCAAAGTCAACGCAACACCGCGTGCCTCGGTGGAAGAAATCTGGAAAGTGGTGGAAAGCGAATTTTCCCTCGCCATCCCCGACCTGCCTGTGCAATATCCCGCCGACCAGCTCGGCCGGGCCACCAAAGGTGCCGCGATCGGCTTCCTGGGCCGTACCTATTTATTCCAAAAGAAATACGACCAGGCCATTACCGAGCTCACCAAACTGACCGCCGCACCTTTCACCTACGCGTTGGACCCCAGCTACGATCATCTGTTTGGGGAAGACAATATCAATACGCCCGAGGTGCTTTTTGCCGTAAACCACACTTATACCACTTCCAACACGCAGTACTACATGTTCGGCGGCTGGGAAGGCGAGGACGGCAAGACATTCCACACCGGACGCGCGCAGGAATACGGCTTCAACGACTGGGAAAACGTAACGATTTCGAATGCGTTGGTCGCCGCACACAAATATAACGACCCGGCTACCGGTGCCGCGGGCTACATCGATCCCCGCGCCGCACTGACTTTCTACGGCAGCGCGACGAATGGCGGCGATACCGAGTACTGCGACCATTGTGCCGCCGGGCCCATTCCTTTCCCGTTCGATTTTTACAGCAATCGTTACCGCAAATACGAGCCTTACGAATTTCAGAAATACACCGAGGCGCCGATGAGCGGCATTAACACGCACGTTATGCGCTACGCGGATGTGCTCCTCATGCTCGCGGAAAGCCATATTGAAAAAGGCGGCGCGGATATTGCGAAGGGCATTGGTTACATGAACCAGGTCCGTAACCGCCCGAGCGTCATGGCCAAAAATTACCCGACCACACTGGCCCAGGCCGACGCGCGCACCGCACTGCGCCGCGAAAGGCGGATCGAGCTGGCGGGAGAGCAATCGCGGTGGTTCGACCTCAACCGCTGGGGCATTGCCAAGGAAACACTCAATGCCGAACACCCGGCAGGTCCCGGCCAGGAGCCGTTTCTCGATAAGCACGTATTGCTTCCGATCCCGATCGCGGAACGTAATTCCAACCAGGCGCTCGGGGCGGATATCGCCAACGACTGGAACTAGCAGAACCACGGTGTTGAACCCGGCGGCATGCATCGGACAGATTGCATGCCGCCGCTGCTTACAGCATAGTAAAACGGACGTTTTCGGGACTTTTGTAACCCAAATGCACCCGCGCGTTGCTTCATCCCTGACCCTTTATTCGAGAAAACCCTTTTATGATTGGAATTGACAAATTTCGAAAACGACGCTTGCACAAAAACCTGGTCGTCATACCCGCTATTGCCGCATTCGCGGGGCTTGCCGCCTACCAGACCCGCAGCACCGAAGACCGTTCGTGGAGCGTTTACAAAGCCGACGCCGCGAGTACGAGCTACTCGGGTCTCGACCAGATCAATGCATCCAATGTGAGCCAGCTGCAACCCGCCTGGACGCACGAGTATAGGGACATGAAAGAAGGCAGCCGCGGCGGGAGCAGTGAATGCAACCCGATCATCGTCGATGGTGTGATGTACACCACTTCCGCCAAACACTGGGCCTATGCCATCGATGCCCAAACGGGAAGGGAGCTCTGGCAATTCGACCCGTTCGACGGGGCGGAAGGCGGCGGGGTGAGCCGCGGCGTGACGTACTGGGAAGGCACCACGCCCTCCGGCGAACCCGACAGGCGCATTCTCTTCACAGGCGGCGACAACCTCTTCGCGCTCGACGCCAAAACGGGCAAGCCCATCCCGACATTCGGCAAAAACGGCCGCGTGAGCATGAATGTCGGCCTGCGCGACGACCCGGAGACGATTTCCGTCATCCCGACGTCACCCGGCATTGTTTTCAAGGATTTACTGATCATGGGGGCCGAAGTTTCGGAACTATATGGTGCCCAGCCCGGCTATATCCGTGCTTACAATTGCAAAACCGGCAAGCTCGAATGGACATTTCACACCATTCCCCTGCCTGGCGAGCCCGGCTACGAAACCTGGCCGAAGGATGCCTACAAATATGCCGGCGGCGTGAACGACTGGGCCGGCATGAGCATCGATTTGAAACGCGGGATCGTATTTCTCGCCACCGGCTCGCCTTCCTATGACTTCTACGGGGCCGACCGCAAGGGCGATAACCTCTACGGCAACAGCGTGGTGGCCCTCGACGCCGCCACGGGCAAATACATATGGCATTATCAGCTCGTACACCACGATTTGTGGGATTACGACCTCCCCGCCCCGCCGAACCTGGTCACCGTAAACCGCGACGGCAAACAAATCGACGCCGTGGCGCAGGTTACCAAGCACGGGTTCGTATTTGTGTTCAACCGCGAAACGGGCGAGCCGCTCTTCCCGATCGAAGAACGCAAAGTCCCGGCCTCCAACATTCCCGGCGAATATGCCTCGCCTACCCAGCCGTTCCCACTGAAACCCAAGCCATTTGCCCGCCAATGGATGACCGAGGCCGATCTCACGCATTACACCGACGCGGGGCACGATTCGATCGTGAAAAAATTCCGTTCGATGCGCTATGAAGGCCTGTTCACCCCACCCGACCTGAAAGGCACGCTAATGCTCCCAGGCACACGCGGCGGGGCAGAATGGGGCGGTGCGGCCTATGACCCGGCTTCGACGGTGCTTTTTGTAAAATCCAATGATTCGCCGGAAATACAGTCGATGAAAAAGGTGGACCTGGAACAGGAAGCCAAAGACCAAACGGTATACGATCAGGGAAAAACACTGTACATGACCTATTGCGTAGCCTGCCACGGCAAGGACAAAAACGGCGACGAGCCTAATTATCCGTCGCTCATCGGCCTGCGCAACCGCATGACGCGCGAGGCGGCTTTGGACAAGATCAAAAAAGGCGGCGGTAAAATGCCCGCATTCGCTTCGGCCATCAAGGGAAAGGAAAAAGGCATGATCGCGTTCCTCTTCGACCGCCCGCAAAACTCGGCGAAAGTGACCAAGCAGGAAACCGGGCAAACTCAAAAAGGCGCCGACAAATACCTGAACCTTACCGCATACGGCCATTTCCGCGACCCGCAGGGGAACCCGGCATTGCGCCCGCCCTGGGGTACGCTCCATGCGATCAACCTCAGCACGGGTGAATACGAATGGCAGGTGACGCTCGGCAACGACGAAAAACGCCAGCCAGAAGGTGCTCCCGAAACCGGCCAGGAAGGCTCAGCCGGCCCGATCGTCACGGCGGGCGGGCTGATCTTCATCAGCGGTACCCAGGACCGCCAGCTCCGCGCATTCGATAAAAAGACAGGCAAACTTCTCTGGCAGACGCAGCTCCCGGGTATAGCCAACGCCACCGCCTGCACCTACATGAGCGGTGGCAAACAGTACGTGGCGTTGTCGGTAGGCGGGACGAAAGAGAACCCGTCAGGCTCGGTAATGGCGTTCCGGCTGCCATAATGATACAGGCCGGGCACGCATTTATCTGCTGATCAACAGCTTTTTAACCTCGGAACCAATGACGACGGTGTAAAGACCGGAAGGCAATCGGCTAATGCTAACCGGCTCTTTATCCGACACTTCGCGTTTCAAAACCGTCCTTCCATTGGGATCTACGATTGAAATGCGCTGCCTGGTAAGCATGCCGGAAATGGTCAGGAAATCCTGTGCGGGGTTAGGAAAAATTTTGAGGACCGCCGCGTCGCTCTTCAAGGCGATCACCCGCGAAAATTCAGATTTCCCGTCGTGGTCGAGCTGCTTCAACCGGTAATAGGTAACTGCAAACGGGTTCAGATCGGTGAAATGATAGGTTTTGTCGTCTTCCGTATCGCCGTTGCCATCTACAAAGCCGATATTCTCGAAAGTCCGCGCATCGGCGCTGCGCTGGATTTCGAATCCTTTGTTATTGGTTTCCGACGTAGTTTTCCATTCCAGTTTGCTGCGGCCGTTCTCATGAAAGCCGTCAAAGCTCACCAGCGTGACAGGCAGGCGCGTAATCGTGTAGCTGACGCTCTGGAGGTTCAGCTTCGTGAGCACTTTGTTCGTGATCACGACGTGATACCGAGCCTCGTCATTCGCCTGAAAATTCGGGTTGCCGACATTGGTAGCCTGTAAAATTCCATTTTTGTACCAGTAATATGTGTTATTGGCGGGCGTTCCTCCCACATTGACCGACAGCATCGCCGGTGGGCCGGACGTCTGGCTCGCTTTCACGCCATTGGTATACATCGCCACATCCGACTGCCAGAAATACCCGTCGAGCTTCGCCAGGTTCTCTTCCAATCCGGCGTAAGTGAATGCATTGAATACCAGGTTGATCTTCAAATTGGCCGGAGAAGCAGAGAAATTCGGCAAGGGACCCGTGAGGCGGTTCATTAATAAACTGAGATTTACCAGATTGGGAAGGTTGGTCAGCTCAGCAGGGACAACGCCGGAGAACTCATTTTGTCCCAGGTTTAAATTACGAAGGCTGGGAATCTGGCCCAAAAAGCCAGGAATACTGCCTGAAAAATTGTTCCCGCTCAAATTCAATTCCGTAAGATTCGTCAGGTTTGTCAAACTGGACGGTATCGGCCCCACCAGGCCGCTGTTGATGAACTGCAAATAGGTCAGGTTAGTCAGATTCCCAATTTCCGCAGGGATCGTCCGCGGCTGGCCTACCATGTAGTGGCCCTCGATGGCAAGGCGCGTGAGTTTTGAAAGGTTGCCAATGCCGGCAGGGAGGTTGCCTGTCAATGCGCCCAGTTCCAGTGTTTCCAGGTTGCTCAACGTCCCGATCTGATCGGTAATGGGTGTGGTAAACACCAGGCCGCCCAGCTTCAAATGCTTGATTTTCGTCCATTGATAGATGGCCTCCGGAAACTGGGTGTTACTGAACCTCCAGGGGCCATAATCCCCCAGCGTGCAGCTTTCCAGGTTGACAAGGTTTCCAAATGCCGCCGGGTAGTTTCCGCGCGTATCCATGATCAGCTCTTTCAGATTGATCAGGTTTCCGATCACGGCCACATTGGTCCATTCAAACACATTACCGCTGAGATTCAGGTATTCCAGGTTCGTGAGGTTGCCTAATGTCAAGGGAATTTCCCCCACGAGGTGGGACATTTCTTCGCCCGATCCCTGTACATTCAGGTAAGTCAGTGCCGAGAGGTTACCAATTTCAGGTGCGATCGGTCCCTGCATTTCCGCGTTACTGAAATCGAGGCGCGTCACGCGGCCGCCCGTACACGTCACGCCCGACCATCCGCACGGATTATCCCCCGGCGCTCCCGGCACGACCCAATCGCTCAGGTCGTTATAATATTCACCGCCGCCGCCGGCGGCTGTCGCATTATAGATAGCTACCAGCGCGAGCCGGTCGCTTTCGAGTGTTCCCTGGCCAAACAGCTGGATCGAGCAAAAGCAAAGCAATGCAAGCAGACATTTTTTCATAGCGTCGTCAGAAGAGTTGAAAGAAAATGCATCAGGAACGTCGAGCGGGTGCCAGCAGAAGAACGGTGCCGGCTATACTTTTTTGGGATACCTATATACAAAGTTAACAGAATACACGGCAAATCGCGTATCGGTTACAAAAATTTAACAGCAGAAAACCTGAACTGTCGCGCAGGGCGCGGGAGCGGACATAAAAAACCCTCAGAACGATCGTTCATCGGGTTTCGCATGGGCATTATTTGAATAAATCCCCTTTTACTCATTTCAAAATTAGCGTTTCCCAAACATTGCCCCATTGTAAATTAAGGCTATTCTTTATGGCCCGGCGCGGGCAAAACGATCAGGGAAGTTTGTAAAAAAGCCCGTGGGAAAACCCCGAACATCTTTTTAAATGCATTACTGAAATGCGCCTGATCCGTAAACCCGAATTTCTCCACCGCTTCGCCCAGCGTCATATCGCCCGTCGCGATGGCATGCACGGACTTTTTCAGGCGCTGCCAGATAATGTATTGAGTGAAAGGAAGCCCCACCTGCTCGGTAAACAGGTGACGGAAACGGTGCGGCGACAGGTAGGCCAGGTTCGCAACTTCCGATAGCTCAATGTTTTTCGTCAGGTTGCTGTCGATGTATGCCACTACCCGTTCCATGCGGTCGTCCATCGTCCTCGCCTGGGAGCGCTGCACTTTTTCGAATATCCGCATGAAGAAAGTCTGCACACGCCGGGCCACCTCCCGGGGCTCCATTTGCTCCACGCCGACGGGCATTATCGCATCGATTTCCCCCAGCGCGATAACCTCCTCGATCACGCAAAACTCCCTTCCCGACAGCTGCAACCGCAGGTCGCGGCCCCATCGGCTCGCTGGCTCGATGAGACTGATAAACAGGATGGTACCCTCGCAAATGCAGCGATGCCGCACATTGCGATCGATAATAAAACCCCTGACCCCTTTTTGGGAAAGGCCATTAATTTCCAAGTCAATTGTACTACCCAAACCCACTGCGATCTTGACGCCATACCTGTTCTGCGTTTGCACAGCGTGATTCAGTGATTGGACAATATAAGAGATACTACAATCCCGCAATTCCCTGGACAGGGAATCAGCAGAAACAGATAATTTCATAAACGCGCTAACCCGGTTCTTTCAAAATGTTTAATTCATGTTGGGCGTGGTTTCGGTCCGAAACCGACAGTGCGAGTAAAAGGGAACGCTAAAATGAGACAAACGTCCCTCCCCGACAACCTTTTGAGAGAAGAAAACCGGCGTTTAATGAAATATTAGCCCCAATTTACAAGTCACCGCTATTCAACACGGATTCTTCCACATCCCGGTCATCCTCCACCACCACCCGGCATTCCGTCAGAAATGTGGAAGGGTTTAATCCGAAAATGTTCTTGAATGCCTTGTGAAAATGCGAGAGGTCGGTAAACTGGTATTCGGCAGCGACCCTGGACAGCGACTCGCCCGTTTCCAGGACGGTTTTGAGTGTGCCGCGCAGGCGCTGCCATAAAATGTACCTGGACAATGGGATGCCTGTTTCACTGGCAAACAAATGGCGGGTGCGGTGGAAGGACAAATGCGTGAGGTTCAGAATATCCTCGTTCGTAATGTCCGATTTAAGATTTTGGCCTACATAATCGATAATGCGGCTCACGCGCGGATCGAGCATGCCCGACGCCTCGATTTCAAGGCCCGTTATCGTATACATCAGTTGGAAAATATGCGGGATCAGATCGATATCGCCCAGTTCGGCGTGGTCGACCGGCAGAATATGCCCCAGTTTCCCGACATCCATAATTTCTTCGAAACGGACGAATACGCGTCCGTTCAGTATTTCCCTGATTTTGTTTCCCCAGGGACTTTGCGGTTCAATCAGGATGCTGAGGACGGGCCCGTCGGGAGAAATACATTTGTGAGAGGCATTGCTATTCATAATAAAGCCTCTCATGGCTTCGTAATCGGAATCGTCTACGCGGCATTCGATTTTGTGATCGAGACTTACGGCTACCTTGTAGCAGTAGTGCTTGTGAGCGATCATGGTTTTGATACTGGTAATGTAGGGCAGGCACACGTGCCAGAGCCTCTCTATGGCATCATCAGGTATGTACATATCGCATTGTGGTTTGGGTCTGTTGTGATCCGACACAGCAATTATTATACCCGGATGCGCCCGGCAACTTAGCCTCAATTTACAACCATAGTTACTGCACGAACGTTGAATTTTGCTCCCGGCGCCAATGATGTATCAGAAAAGTCCTTTATGCCGACTGAAAAACAGGAACTTGTAGTCAAATCAATCGTTGCGGAAATCGCAGAATCAGAAAATACCGGTAAGCAATTCCTCATTTATACCTTACCCACGGCAGAGTTCGATCGTCCAGTGGCCGAACGCCTGATAGCCACCCTGAGGGAACTTGGCTACCACGTTACTTATTTCTCCATGCCCGACAGGGAGTCGCATATGGCCCTGGAACTCTACATATGCTGGACGGAAGCTGCCAGGCAGGACGGGATACGGCGGGGTTATCAGTTCGGTCCCTTGTAATTTGAGGCTATTCTCTTTGATGCCGCAGGCGTTTGGGGCACCTGCGGCATGTCATTTGTACTGGAAGGTTAGTCTCAGCAAGCCGGAAACCTTCGCAGGACCGGCGGCGGGAGATTTAACAGGAAAAAAAATGACCACACCAGACCTCACGAGAATCAATGTCGTTTACTACACCCATCCGTTATGCCCGGTAAGCTTTCAAATGCAGGATGCCTGGCGGGAATTCGTTTCGACGTTCGGCGATGTTATCAATTACAAATTTTGCATTTCCGCGCAGAATAACGCGTTCGGCGCCGCCGGCGAACCGTCCGGTACCAAAGCGGCCCAGGCGGTCAAGGCGGCCTCGCTTCAATCGCAGGTGGCAGCGGACCTCTACCTGGACATACTCCGCAAAGCGGCGCTCACCGAAGGCAGGGACATTTCCGAGCCACAACTGCTCGTAGACCTGGCAAGGCAAATCAGCCGGAACCATCGTAAAGTGCTCGATTTACATAGATTCGGTAGCGATTTCGGCAGCCCTTCCACGCGCCGCGCATTGCAAAGCGACGAGGTCAAGATCCGCGTCAATCAGATCGTATGCTGTCCGACGATCACATTCACCACCGAGGGCCGGGGTATCAAGGCTACCGGGCTGCTGACGTATCATCAGCTGGTTCAAATGCTGAAAAAGATGATTGCGCCGCCATCGGTATATCTTTCAAACTGAATATCAGTGAAATCAGCGTGCCGTTGCTGCCGTCGATCGACAGCTCCCCGCCTATTTCGTTCGCCAGGCCGACCATAAGCCGCATTCCGAGCGATTTCGCCTCCCATACATTCACGTCGGCCGGCAAGCCCACGCCGTCGTCCCGGATCGTCAGGCTGACCGTACCAGTCGAAAGCTGGCGGAATACGATCACCAGCTGCCCGTCCCGATGACCAGGAAATGCATATTTGATCGCATTGGTTACGGCTTCGTTGACGATCAGCCCCACGGGAATGGCGTAGGAAACATCCAGGCTGATCTCGTCGATGCGCGTGGAAATGAACACCTTACCCCGCGTACCGAAACTTTCGTTCAGGTAACCTGCCAGTTCCTCGATGTACACCTGCATATTGATGGTCGAGGAATTTTCGACCAGGTACAGCTTCTGATGAATGAGCGACATGGCAAAAACCCGGTGCTGGCTGTCCAGTACCGCTTCCAGGGCGCCATCTTTGAGGTACAATGCCTGGC
Source organism: Dyadobacter beijingensis DSM 21582 (assembly GCF_000382205.1). Lineage (GTDB taxonomy): Bacteria > Bacteroidota > Bacteroidia > Cytophagales > Spirosomataceae > Dyadobacter > Dyadobacter beijingensis. The sequence goes on along the minus strand of NZ_KB907788.1, from coordinate 105,643 downwards.
TTTCGAGCAGGCTGATGATCGTTTGCAGGTTGTTTTTGACCCGGTGGTGAATTTCCTTCACCAGCCAGTCCTTTTCCCGCACGAGCTGTTCCAGTTTGGTATTCTTTCCGGCAATAATGGCGCTGTTCTTCCGGTTGGCCGCCCAGCGGCTGTAAAGCGCTGCCAGCAGCAGTACCAGCACCGCCACGGCAAATATGGTGATATTGCGGATGGTGTCGGCACGTTGCAGCAGCGCCGTTTGTGCCTTGTTGTCCCGTGTAAGCAGCTGGATATTATCCGACTTCAATTTGATTTCGTCGTTCTTCTTTTCCAGTTGATAGCGCACGGTGAGCGTTTGCAATTCGCTTCGCGTATTATTGGCGGCCAGCGAGTCGCTCATCACCTTAAATTTCTTATAGTTATTAAATGCAGACAAAAAATTACCACTGATGGAATCGAGCATATACGCGCTGCGGTAAACAGCCTGTAATCTTCTGATGTCCTCGACGCGCTCGGCCAGGACGGTTTCTTTTTCCAGAAAACCGCGGGCGGTTTTGAAGTCCCGTAATTGGAAATAATATTCAAATGCGGCCCGATAGACGTATATATTTTCAGGGTCGTTCAGCTGATTCGTCTTTTGAAACAGGAATAGCCTGTCCAGGAAAAACTTTGCCCGCTCGGTATTCCCTACCAGCAGGTAAGTCTTGCAGATCTCGGAATAAATAACCGCCCTGAAAATTTCCGTCGGGCCCGCCGTCAATGCACGGTCCAGATCGGGCAGCATGGTGCCGATGAGCTTTTTATTTCTCACCAAAATCTTATTGATAATATTGGAAGTCAAATAAATCACCCCATCCTGGTACTTGTTGGCGATCGCGTTGGCGAGACCTTTCCGAAAAAAAATCAACGCATTTTCCAGGTCGCCGAGATAGTAGTAGGTCATCCCGATGCGGTTGTAAATGGTACACAACGTAATGCTCGAATCGCCCAGCGACAATGCGATACGCTCTGCATCCAGGCCGTATTGCAGTCCTTTCCGATAGTCGCCGCTTACGGTATGGGCGATATTGAGCGTGCTGTAAAGGTATTGCACCCGCTTGAAATGCGCCTCTTTATACAGTTGCGCGGCTTGCGTGAGATAGTCGATGCCCTCGAGGGTCTTGCCGTCGTTGCCGTACAAATCCCCCAGTTCCTGCAAAGCGTCCGCTTGCCGGCGCTTGTCCCCCGCCTTTTTAAATACATCGCGCGCATCCGTAACCAGTTGAATGCGTTTTGTGAGTTCATCGCCCGAAATCTGGAAATAGTGCCTTTTTTCCATCAATGCGCTCCCCTCGCCCGTCAGCTCGCCCGCCTGCCGGAACTTCGCGATCGCCTCGTCGAGCGTTTTCAAAGCCGCTGCCCGGTCGCCGCCTTCCCGCTGTATTTGCGACAACAGGAATAGCGATGCGGCCTGCAAACTATCGGCAGGCAGCTTCCCGGCCACGCCCGCCGCCGCGGAGCAATAGGCATTCGCCGCCTTCAGGTCGTTGGGCCGTTCGCCCGGTTTGAGCAAAAAATGGAAACCGATCGCCAGCAGGGCATTCCCCCGTTCCAGGGGCGAGGTCGCATGGCGAAACTGCGATTGGTACAAGGCAAGGTCGCGGTACTCGTCCTGCGCGGCAGCGTAACCAGCTACCAGGACGCACACCAGTAGCAAGGCTGCGGAGAAGTTTTTCATAGGTTGCGAGCAGGACGTATTGACGTATTAAGATAGGCAATGCAACGGCATATGCCAAATGTATCCGCAAGGCACGGGCGCGTCAATGGCAAATGAATGGTAGTTGTTGTCAAATCGCCGGCACCAAGGCTGTTTCGCCCAGTCCGACAGGCAGTTCCACAAAAAACGTCGTCCCCGCTCCGTCGACGGATTCGAACCAGATCTTACCCTCGTGCGCCTCGACGATCTGCTTGCAAATCGATAACCCGATCCCGAAAGATTCCTCCCCGGCCGTCCCTATACGCCGCGCATTGTTGGAAGGCAGGAAGATTTGCCCTTTGAGGTCTTCGGGAATCCCGATGCCGCTATCCCGAATGCTCAGCAGCATGGTATCGGCGTGTTTACGCAGGCTGACCTGGATCGTGCTTCCCATCGGGGAAAATTTCACCGCATTGCTCAGCAGATTCGAGAACACGCGCCAGATTTTCTCGCGGTCCACCAATACCATCGCTTCCTCGTAGTCGTAATAAATCGTCTGTTTTTTCTCCTTTCCCTTACAGGTCAGCATATCGATGCACGATCGCACGATTTCGGCCAGGTCCTCCTTGTTTTTGCTGATCTTCTCGCGGTCGGGGCTCGACTGCAGTATCTGCCCGATCAGCCCGAATGCCAGCCGGCCCGACTGCTGAATGGCATCCACGATCATGGTTTGTTCGTCGGAGGGCACCTGTTCCCAGAAGAGCATATCCGAGCCCGATACCATCGCGGCAATGGGGTTTCTCAGGTCGTGCGCAACGATTTTCAGCACCTCTTCTTTCTCAATCTCCGCCTGTTCCAATGCATTTACCGTGTCTTGCAGCGCGATGTTGCTTTGCGTGATTTCATCGTTCAGTTTCGTCACGGCGCGCAGGTTGGCGATATTCTTGCGTGCATTCCGCCAGATCAGGTACACGATCACGCTCAGCGCGAGGGAAATCAGTATTGCAAATTTCAGCACCAGGCTTTCTCGCGCATCCTTTTCGGCGGTAAGCTCCTGCTCATGCTCCCGTTGAATCTGCTGCAGGAGCTGCCCCACGTGACTTTTGCTCTCGACCCTCCTTTCTAACGCCTGCTTTTTCTCCGTGTCCAAATGCGCCATCAGCAGCTGACTGGCCGCCTGATACTCCCCTTGCCCGTGAAAAACGGATGCTTGCAACGTCTGGTAAACGTCGCCCTCCGCCCCGGGCAAATGCCGCAGCGTGTCGAGCTGCTCCTGTGCTTTCGCATATGCCTTCTGGTCGATGTATATTTGGGTCAAAAGCTGCCGCGACTCCTTTTCGACATCGACGGACCATTCGATACCTGGGTCGTGTTCGAGGCATTTGCGGATCAGTTTTTCCGCGAGGGCATTGTTCCCTTTCAATGCGAACGCTTCGGCCTCGTTTCTGACAATAACGATGCGTGCAAAACGGATAAAATTCTGCTCACGGGGAAACCGGGCCGCCATTTGGTCGATGAACCGGGATGCCTGACGGAAATAGACCAGCGCCTTGTCCGGCTCGTTCAGCCGCAGGAAGGCAATCCCGATGTTACGCATACTACCCTGCTTTTCAATAAATTGTAACTGAAAATCAGTCCCTTTGCATTCGCCCAGCTCTTTGAGTTCCTGCTCCCAGTATTCGATGGCCTGGTCGTAGTTTTCTTCCTTAAAAGAAATATTGGCGATGCGGCTGCTGTACCGCGCACATTCGCAGATCTCGCCGAGCGAGGTCAGAAATGCTTTCCCGTTGTAATAATTGCGGTATGCAAGGTAATACTCCTTTTGCTTCAACAGGTCGTCGCCCTTCAGCAGCAGCGCTTTGGAATAGTCGGCGGCGTTCTCCTCCCGCACCCGTGCAGATTTAAATAAGCCGAGCAGGCTGTCGGTATAGGCCAGTGCGTCGTCCCGCATCGTAGTGTCGCGGTGACTCAGCACCTTCATGAATTTATAATAGACAATACTGTCCTGAATGTCTTTTTTACCCAAAGTGGCCAGCACGGAGTCGAGGCTGGCAATCGTTCGGGGGATACCGATCTTGCGGGCGTTGCGGTCCAGGCTGTCGACCCACATTTTCAACCGGGCGTGGTGATCGCTTTCCGTCGCTTTTTTACAACCTGTTAAACATCCGGTAAAAGCCAGAATGAGCACAGTTACCCTGCGTAGAAAAGTGTTTAAAGTCAGGCTGGACCGGTTATTCATCGCTTCGGGATCGTTTTCTGCATTATCAATAATACCAGCAGGCTTTGGCGCCCATGCATTCAGCAGGGTACCAGTGTCATTCAGCAACTTGGGCTGCAAATCCGCATTGAAAAGTAAGCAGAAACCCAGATACATTTCGCATCTGAAAATGTAGAAAAAATTCAAGCCCGTACAAAGGCTCTTTCGCGGTTCCCGGAGGCCCGATTGGCCGCCTGCCCGTTCGATAAGTCGCCGCCCTTACCGATTGCTCATTCATTGCGCCTGTTTGCAAAATGCAATATGTTTGCACCCTCATAACCAGCTATTCATCACCCTGCTGGCGACGTTCCCGAATGAGAAAAATAATCCTGCTTGTCGCCCTGGCATTAGCCCTGAATGTAACGGCGCAAAAGCCGGAATCACCCCTGGCGGGGATCTGGCGGCAGAGCCTTCCTTTCATTACCAACTATTCCACCAACGACTACAAAGCCGCTTTTCAGAACTGGGCGCTCGTCCAGGGCGGCGACGGCATGATGTATGCGGCGAACAATTCGGGCGTGCTCGAATACGACGGCCGCTCATGGCACCTTATCCCTACCGCCGATCGGAACCCGGTGCGATCGCTCGCAAAGGACGCAAAAGGCCGTATTTACGTCGGTGGCTCCGGCGAGGTCGGTTACCTGGCAGCCAACAGCCAGAATAAAATGGTTTTCCATTCCCTGAATAACCAGCTCGCCGGCTCCGACCGGAACTTTGGCAATGTCTGGTTTACATTCGCCGACAAAGGCTCCGTCTATTTCGTATGCGACCTGCATATTCTCGAATACGCAAATGGGAAATTCAAGGTTTGGAAAAGTACGATCGGCACGCTGGGTTTTGCCTGGCTCGTGCACGGGACGTTGTATGTGAGCGTGAGCGATAAGGGTTTGTTCAAAAAAGAAAAGGATACGCTTGTGATGGTCCATGGCGGCGAGGCATTCAAGGGCCTGGGGCTCACGGGCCTGCTGCCTTATGAAGGACAAAAACTGCTGGCAACGGGCCTTACCAAGGAATTTTTCGTCTACGACGGCACCACGGTGACGCCGCTCATGCAAAACGGGCAGCGGGTGCGCATCAGGGACGCCGTTTACCATGGCGCACAGCTCAGCAACGGCGATTACGCACTGGCCACGACGGGCTCGGGCTTTTACCTCATGGACCGCCAGGGAAACATCCGTAATAATATCTGCCGCAAGGAAGGCCTATCCAGCGATGCCGTATATGCCGTTTTCGAAGATGCGGAAAAAGATGTGTGGCTGGCGACCGACAATGGCATCAGCCGGCTGGAAATCAGCTCGCCGCTGCGGGTGCTGAACGAAAACCACGGCCTGGACGAGAACCCGATGGACATAGCGGTATTTGCCGGAAAGCTGTTCACGACAAACAGCAAAGGACTTTTTGAACTGAACAGCACGTCTTCGCAAGGCGTTTTGAAGCCTTATTTCAAGAAGATCGCCGGGATCGACAACCTCACGATGAATTGCCAGGTATTCGGCAACCATCTTATCGTGTCCAACTACGACGGCGCATTTGTATTCGGGCCGGACGGGTCGCGTACGCAGGTGGCGCGCGAGAACGTGGTGCGCGTGGAAGAGTCGCGGCAGGTACCGGCACCCGGGCATTTGCTAGTGGGAATGGAAGGCAACGGGCTTACCGAACTTATTTTCAAGGCGGGCAGATGGGTGCAGGGAGGCCGGCGCGACGACATGAAGTTTTACTCCGAAAGCTTCGCGCGCGGGGCCGACGGGACGATTTTCATCAACAGCCGGCGCGACGGGATCTACGAAGTGGCCTGGCAGGCGCCCGGACCGGCGCATACGCTCGCCGACCCGTTCAAACTGATCCACCACGGGCCGGAAAATGGCCTGTCGTCCAACAAAATCCGCTGGCTCGAACGCGTAGGCAACACGGTATACGCTTCCACCGACGAGGGAATGCATCGGTATAATCCCCAAAGGCGTGTTTTTGAGATCGATTCGGTGCTGACGGCAGGCGTAGCACCCTACAAAGGCGGATGGATTAATGAAATCATCGCGGGCCCGGATGGTACCATGCGGTTTGTCCTGTACCATCATTATCAGAGCCAGGTTTTCGAATATGCGGGGAACAGGCTGCAAAAACTGCCGGTTTCGGGCAGGTTATCCGATGCGCTCATTTCCAAAGTGCTTGACAACGGCGACGGTTACCTGGTTTTCGGATCGAACAAATGGCTGGTTCTGTTTGATAAAAACCTGAAAACGAACATTACTAAGCCATTCAAGACGCTGATCCGGCAGGTGTCCATCAACACCGACTCGCTCGTCAGTTTCCGCGGCGGCCGGTCCTCTCCGGAGATCGCTTTCGGTCAGCGGCTGCGGTTCCGGTATGCGTTGCCGAGCTACGATTTATCTACCAAAAATCAATTTCAGTACTTCCTCGAAGGCTTTCACGATCAATGGTCGGCCTGGTCCGGCGAGTCTTTTGTCGATTTCACGAATTTGCCGGAGGGAAATTACGTGTTCCGTGTGCGCGGGACGGACGTGTACGGGCACCTGGGCGCGGAAGACCGGCTGGCATTTACGATCCTGCCGCCCTGGTACCGCACGTGGTGGGCGTTGGCCATTTACGCGCTGCTGCTGGGCGGTGCGGCGGTGATGTTGGTGCGGTTCCGGGAGCGGAAACTGCAAATGGAGAAGGTCGCGTTGGAAAATACCGTTCGCGAACGGACGGAGAAAATCATGCTGCAAACCGAAGAGCTGAAAGAAATGGACCGCATGAAATCGCGCTTCTTCGCTAATATTTCCCACGAATTCCGCACGCCGCTGACGCTGATACTGGCTCCGCTGGAAGAAGAATTGAGCCAAAAACCGCCCGCCGAGCAGGATAAACTGCTGATGATGAAGCGTTATGCCAACCGGTTACTGGAACTGGTTAACCAGCTGCTGAACCTCTCGAAGCTGGAAGCGGGCAAAATGGAGCTTCAAGTCCAAAAAGGCGGGCTGCGGCAGTTCCTGACCGTGCTCTCCTCTTCTTTCGACTCGCTGGCCCAGCACAAGGATATTGCTTTTGACAAAACAATCAGCCTGCCCGACGGCGCTTTCTGGTTCGACGCCGACAAGCTGGAAAAGGTGATCATCAACCTGCTTTCTAATGCATTCAAATTCACGCCTGCGGGCGGGGAAGTGCGGTTCGCAGCGCACATATCGGAAGAAAGCGGCAAGCCGGCACTGCACCTATCCGTATCGGATAACGGCCCCGGCATCGCGTCCGAAGAGCAGAAAAAGGTATTCGAATCGTTTTACCAAACGCGCCAGACCGTAGAAAACCAGGCCGGCGGCACCGGCTTGGGGCTTGCTTTTGCCAAAGAGCTCATTAAGCTGCATAACGGCAATATTACCCTCCAAAGCGAATTGGGCAATGGTTCGGTCTTCTCCATTGAAGTGCCGGTTGACCGGGCCTCCTATCAAAGCGACCAGGTCATTGAAAGTGAAACTCGTGCATTTACATTGTCGCCCACAGAACCGGAACCTCACACTTTTCATACCATATCACCCAAAAACGCCAAACCGGCGCGTTCCGGGGCCAGCCGCGAAACCGTACTGATCGTCGAGGATAATGCGGAACTGCGCGAGTACATGGCCTCGCTGCTCGACAGCGAATACACGATTTTCAAAGCGTCGGATGGTGCCGAAGCGCTGGCCTGCGCGCGCAAGGTGCTGCCGGGCCTGATCATCACCGACCTGATGATGCCGAAAATGGACGGTATGGAGCTGACCGCCCTCATCAAATCCGACGAGCGTACTAGCCATATTCCCGTGATCCTGCTTACCGCCAAAAGCGGCCAGGAATCGCGGATCGACGGGCTGAAAACGGGCGCGGACGACTACCTGACCAAGCCTTTTTCCGTGGAAGAACTGACCGTCCGTGTCGGTAACCTGATCGAACTCCGCAAAAAACTCGCGGAACGCTACCGCGAACGCATTCGCGTGCATGTGACCTCGGCGGAGGAAATGTCGCTGGACGACAAGTTTTTATTGAAAGCCAAGGAGATCGTCGAGGCCAATATGGAAGACGTGCTTTTCTCCGTCGAAAAAATGGCGGAGGAAATGAACCTGAGCCGTACGCAACTGCTGCGGAAGCTAAAAGCGCTTACCGGCCTCGCCCCGAACGATTTTATCCGTGACCTGCGGCTGCAAAAAGCAGCGGAAATGATCCGTCAGAAAGCCGATACAATCACGCAAATCGGCTATGCGGTGGGTTTCAACGATCAATCGTATTTCAGCAAGAGCTTTAAAAAAGAATTCGGGGAAACCCCCACGGAATACGCCGCCAGAGTTTCCCCGAAAGAGGATTAGCCACAAAATTTAAAGAACCCGTTTCACAAAGCGGTACACCGCCTTGTAAGGCACTTCGGCCGTAGCCGATAGGTCGGATGGCGCATAATTACCTGGATATGCGTCGCCATTACAAGTTTCAAGGCCTCATTCCACCCCAATTTTGCAGCCTCATTTATCTATTAGCTCATGAAAAATTTTCATTATGTCACACTGCTGCTCGCGCTGCTCCTCTCTTTCGCGATATGCAAGCAAACCGCTCAAAAATTTAAAACAGTATCTATTAACTCTAAATGAAAAATAAAATGAATGCAAACAAAGCACTTTGGGAAAAGGGTGACTTCACCCGTCTGGCAGAAACCATGCGCGAGAGCGGCACTGCCCTGGTAGCGAAATTAGGGATCACGAAAGGGCAGGAAGTCCTCGACCTCGGCTGCGGCGACGGTACCACAGCTATCCCCGCGGCACGGCTGGGTGCCAATGTTCAGGGTGTAGACATCGCCCGGAACCTCGTCGCAGCCGGTAATGCCCGGGTAAAGGCCGAGGGATTGACTAACATCGCGTTCCGCGAAGGCGACGCGATCAATCTCCACGACATTGCCGACGAGTCGCTCGACCTCGTGGTAAGCATATTCGGCGCGATGTTCGCTCCGCAGCCATTCGATGTGGCGAAAGAAATGTTCCGGGTGACACGTCCCGGCGGGAAAATCGTGATGGGCAATTGGATTCCCGGCGACCCGACGCTCGTGGCGCAGATCCTGAAAGTGAGCTCGGCTTATACCCCCGCGCCGCCGGAAGGGTTCGTGAGCCCCATGCTCTGGGGCGTAGAGGCCAACGTGACCGAGCGCTTCGTCGCCGCCGGCGCATTACAGGAGAATATCTCTTTCGAAAGGGAAACTTTTACTTTCCGCGCGCCATTCTCACCCGCTGTATTCCTGGATACATTCAGGAAATACTACGGCCCGACGATGAACGCTTTCGAAGCCGCGGAGAAAAACGGCAAAGAAGCCGACCTCCAGCGTGAACTGGAAGCGCTTTTCCAAAGCCAGAACCAAAGCACCGATCCTAACGCGACCTCCATTCCGGCCACGTTCCTGAAAGTGACGGTACGGCGATAGCCATCCGACGGTATAGCAAAAAGGCCTGTTCTCATTTTGCCCAAGCAATTTGTCGAACAGGCCTTCTTCAAGACTTTTAAAATTGTTTCGCTGCCCGTTTACGGGTCGCCTTTTCAGATTTTCACGCTCTTACCCGTGGCTACGGACTTGTAAATGGCTTCCACCACACGGATATCCCGCAAACCTTCCTCGCCGGGTGCGATGAGGTCGGTGTTGTTCATGATCGCCAGGCAATCCTCGTCCATTTGCTTCGCCTGCTGGCTCTTGATCGGGAAGTTGATGAGCGTGCCGTCGGACATGCTGCCCTTGTTCCCGTTATACCCCGACTGCGGCTCCATTTTCAGCCAGCCTTTTTCGTAATTCACTTGCAGGTAGTTCATATTAATGCCGAAACTAGTCTGGCAGGCGGCGCGGGCACCGCTCGGGAAATCGAGCATGAACATCATCGTTTCTTCCACTTCCTTGTAAATTTCCGGCCGTGTCGTCGAGGCCTGCGCGATCACGCTAATCGGTTCCTCGCCCGTGGCCAGGCGCGCGCCCTGCAATGCGTACACGCCCATGTCGCCCATGCAGCCCCCGCCCAACGCCTTTTTTTGTTTCCAGTGATCGGTACGCGCGTCGAAATACCCCGCGGCACTATTGATCATTTTCACCTTTCCGAATTTCTGCTCTTTTGCGACCTTCATATAGGCCTGGATATTCGGGTCGTGCTGGCAGCGGTAGCCGATTGCCAGCTTCACCTTGTTGCTTTTACAAGCGGCGATCATCGCCTCGCAATCGGCCACGGAGGGCGCCATCGGCTTTTCACAGAACACATGTTTCCCGGCTTTCGCGGCCCGCACCACATATTCCCGGTGCATGGATGGCGGCAGAACCACGTACACAATGTCGATATCGGGGTTTTTCGCGATCTGGTCGAAGTTCTGGTAGTTGTAAATATTCTTGTCGGGGATGTTGTATTTGGCTTTCCAGGCCTCGGCTTTGGCGGGCGTGCCCGTCACGATGCCTGCGAGGTGGCATTTTTCCGTGAGTTGCAGCGCAGGCGCGAGGAGGTCGGTGCTGTAATAGCCCAGTCCCACGAGCGCGATGCCGAGTTTGTCCTTTTTCGGCGCCGTCGCCCCGATGAGCGGATTGCCCGAGAACAATGTAGCCGCCCCGGCCATGGATAATGTGGTCAAAAAATCGCGTCTTTCGATTTGCATAGCCTGTCTGTTTAAGATCCTGAATAAAGGTGATGGGCGCACATTGCCCGGCATAATCCTTAAAAGCCGTTACGGGCATTCATTTCACCGGATTGCGGCAATTATTTGTTTACCCGGCAGCCAGGCCGCATTCCTGCAAAGGCAGGCGAGGCCGGCGGATTGGGCAACTGCGGCGGCGTATAGCGCAGTTTGAGCATGTAAATCCGCAGCGACGGTGCAGGCAAAAAGAAGGAGAACTAGCAAATATCTCGCGAACACGTGTCAGGGCTTTGCCATTTAACGATGAGAGATTGCGGCAATTACATTGATGGTTACATTTAATAGAAAACAGTTACAATTTCATTTGAATACCAAAAACTGAATATTCCGTTATAAAACTTATAATTTAGTTGTAAAACTGAAAAATACGTTATATGTTTGGGCATGGAGACATTGACAAAAGCCGAAGAGAAGATCATGCAGATCATCTGGGACATGAAAAGTGGATTTGTGAAGGACGTGATCGATAAGCTGGGCGAGCCGGCGCCGCCGTATAATACGATATCATCGCTGATTCGCATTCTCGAAAAGAAGGGTTTTGTGGGCCATCGGGCGTATGGTAAAACGCATGAATACTTCCCATTGATTTCGAAACTCTCCTATCGCAGTTTCACATTCAGAAATTTCGTAGCCAATTATTTTGACGGCGCTTCCGGAAATGTGCTGTCTTTCATGCTCGAAGAGGAAAATATTTCACCGGAAGAAATCGAAAAGGCAGTGGCAGAAATCAACAAAAACAGAACCGATGACAGTGCAATTGAGTAACCCTGATTTCTTCACCTGGCTGCTTAGTGCCTCGTTGGCAATGGCCATTCTGTGGGCTGCTTATTCGTATTGCTTTCGACAATGGACGTTTTTCACACTGAACCGCTGGATTTTGCTGGGCGGCACCGGTATTTGTTTACTGCTCCCGATCACGCCGGCACTATTCCTGGGCGGCCAGTTTGTTTCCGAAAGCCCTGTCACAAACCTGCGTTTTGCGATCGAGCCCATGCCCGTATGGCAGGCAACCCTGAACACTCCGATGAATGGGGCCAGTGCGCCGCAAGCCGCTGAGTGGCTGTGGTTTTCCATGACAGTCGTGTACTGGTCGGGTGTTTTGGCCATGCTGGTGCGGTCGGCTCGTGCATTGGTACAGTTAAGAAAAATCCGAATGCGGTCACAAATGCTGAGTCGCGGGGAGATTGCGAACGTTTGGGTGCAAAACCAGCTGCCTACTTTTTCGTTTGGCAAAGACATTTTTCTGAACGTTCACGCCCTGTCGTTAGCGCCTGACCAGCTGGCCAGCATACAGCGTCATGAGGAAGTTCACGTCATGCAATGGCACACCGTTGATAATGCACTTTTTGAAATCATAACAGCCTTTTTCTGGTTCAATCCTTTTGCAAAAAAGCTGTCCCGCCACCTGCGGGATGTACACGAGTTCCTAGCTGATCGCCAGGCTGCACACGCCCGGCAGAATAGTACAGCTTATCAGGAATTATTGGTTGCATTAGCCACCAGTACTCCCGCTTACCGCATCGCACACCCCTTCTCGGATTCGCAATTTTTACGTCGGATAGTCATGTTAAACAAACCCAAAACGAAAGCCATGGAAAGGTTCAAACTGCTTTTACTAGTCCCAGCCTGCGCCGCCGTGCTGCTCATTTCTGCCTGTATGGATTCTACCCGCGAAGCGCCCGCGGCGCCTGAGCACGCCACCGAAAGGTCTATTTCCGGCCCCGTCATTTCCAAAATTACCTGGAACGGAAACAGGCTGCACTCCGATGCCGAGCTCGGTCAGCTGCTGGGCATCAAGGTAGGCGAGCCGTACGATAAGACCCGTTTCAACGAGCGGTTGTACAAAGGTCCATTGGATAAATCAGTGATCAGTCTTTATATGGACAATGGCTATTTGTTCTTTTACACGGACATCAAAGAAAAATTGGTTAATGGCCGGATGGAACTGACCATCGACATTTCGGAGGACGAGCAGGTTTGGGTTAACAATGTGATATTGACCAACAAAAGCGGCGGCAAATCGCAGACCGAAGACATTAAGTCATTCGTTGAGGTTAAAAACGGCCAGCTGTTCAACCGGTCGCTGCTTATCCGATCACAGGAAAAACTGGCTAAAAGCGGCCTCGTCAATCCCGACAGCGTTAAGATCAACCCCTACCCATTGCCAAAAGCGCCCGGTAAAAAACGACTGGTAGACATTGAGTTTGTGGTACAAGAGCCGTAAAACTGCCATTCCATTCAACCCTAACCAACAAATGAACCGATCGCTCTGTTGCCTGTTACTTTCGTTGACAATACTTTCCTGTACCGATGCCAAAAAACAGGAAGGCGTCGTCAAAGAAATCCATTATGGTTCCAACAATGGAAAATACGTATCCATTTACGGCACGAGGATTTACTATGAAACCTACGGGACCGGCGTGCCGCTGCTTGTACTGCATCAGGGGCTTGGGTCAATCGAGAACCTGGCCGGGGTTATACCTGGATTGGCGAAGCATTTCAGGGTAATTGCACCGGATAGCCCGGGACATGGGCGGTCGGAGCATGCCGATAGTCTGAGCGGCGAGCTGATGGCCGATTATTGCTCCGTCCTGATCGACTCGTTGCACCTGGATAGCGCCTATGTTTTCGGGTGGAGCACCGGCGGAAACACTGCGTTGCTGCTGGCCGCCAAACGTCCGGATAAAGTTAAAAAGGTGGTGAGCGGGGCCTCGAACACCCGTGCCAGCGGACTGACGCCGGAAGCGCGCGACCTTCTGAAAGCGTATACCATTGAAGCGGTCAAAGAAGACGGCGATTGGTTAAAGCATTATCAAAGTATGAACCCGAATCCTGAAAAATGGGTGCGGTTTTGGGAAGAAAATCAGAAAATGTGGGCGCGCGAAGTTAAGGTCCCCGATGACAAACTTTCGAAAATCAACGTTCCCGTCCTGATTATCAGGGGAGACCGCGATATGATCCGGTTGGAACACAGTATTGAAATGTACCGAGCGCTCAAACAGGGGCAATTGTGCATTTACCCAAATACAGGCCATGAAATGCCCGATGAAAAAGGCGACGTCCTGAGCCGGATCGCGGTCGATTTTTTCACCGGGAAATAGCGGCCCCTTCTTTATTTCCCCTCCGTCACCTCCCTGATCACGCGCAGCCAGTTCAAACCCAGGATCTTCCTGATCCGCTGATCGGTGTAGCCCAACCGTTGCAGGGCCATCGTGATTTGAGGGTAGTCGCTGATGTCTTTGATCTCGCGGGGGAGTTCGGGACCGCCGTCGAGGTCGGAGCCGAGGGCGATGTGGTCCTCGCCGACGAGGTTGACGCCGTAATCGATCACCCTGGCCAGCTGGTCCACGTGCATCCAGTATTCGTCGGGAATGGTTTGATTATAGGTAAATGGCAGTTCGCGGGCGAATTCCCTGTCTACATCTTCGATGGTCTGGTTCGTAGCCTGGGTCGCTAAAATGCGTGGTGTTTTGGGCTGTGGAACGGGTTGCTTTCTAACGGGATTGTTCGGTTTCTGCCATGCCCAGTATGCAGGGTTGTTGAACAGGCTCCCGAAATGCACGCCGATCACGCCGCCTTTCGCAGCGATCGCTTTTGCGGCTTCGTCGGAAATGCAGCGCGGGTGGTCTACGATCTTGTAAAACCCGCCGTGGCTGTAAATCACCGGGTGACGGCTCGCGGCTACCGATTGAAGGATCGCGTCGTTGGAAGCGTGTGCGACGTTGATCACCATCCCGAGGTTGTTCATTTCCCTGATCACCGCCTTACCGTGGTCGTTGATCCCGCCCCAGGTGTACACGTCGTTGCAGGCATCGATGAATGCATTGGTCGTACTATGGGCGGTGAGCTGCATGGCGCGCAGGCCGAGCTTGTACAGGGCACGCAGCAGGTCGAGATCGCCGTGGAGGTCGTAGCCGCCTTCCAGGTCGAGGAACGCGGCCATCTTGCCTTTTTTATTGATCCGCTCAATATCCGAAGCATTCAGCGCCAGCTCAATTACCGCATTGTTCTTCCGGATCTGGTCCAATGCGAGGTTCACGACGCGGAAGGTGTTTTTGGTTTCAAACCGTCCGGGATAGTAGTTTTCAGGGGTATAAACCGAAAAGAACATCGCGTCCAGCCCGCCTTCCTTCGCCCTTGGCAGATCCACCGTCCCGTCCTTGTACCGCTGGCCAATATCCGTTTTCAGCACCAGCTCCCGGCTCATCACATGGGTATGGCCATCCATCACGAACGCGTCGCGGTGCAGATCGGGCATCGGCTTGTCGGATGCATTAAGTGGATTCGGGACGCGTACGGGCGCGGCTGAGAGGTTTTTTAAAGAAAGTATATTTCCGGCAGCCGGAAGGAGTGTCAGGCTTTTAACAGCGTTTCGGCGATTCATGAAAAAGTAATGATTGGATGACTGAATGACCGAATGATTGAATGCTTTTCCGATTGAAAGAATAAGGGCTATTCAATCATTCAGTCATTCAATCATTCAAAATTAATCTGCGAAACCTCGCATATAGGGCACGTTCGGGGGGCGCTCGCCGGTACTGAACTGCGCGCCGCGGGTGGAGCGGTACTTCATGTTCATAAAGGGCGTTTCGATGCGGCGCCCTACGGGTGAGTACCGGCCGTTTTCCCAGTTGGATTCCATATTGTAGGCCGTAATGCCAGTAGATAGCAGCAGCCGTTCGGCGTTGAACGGCTCCTTGCCGGTAACCATCATCTCGGTGATCCAATGCGGCTGGGAATTGGAGGCGTGGTATTGCGAAAACGGCCCCGGCCAGTCCAGCATGGAGATGATCGTCGGCTCATTTTTCCCTTCGATTTCGGCGGCGTAGGTCCAGCCTACGTCCTGCGCGGAATACACGGCCGCTTTGGTGCCGTCGTTGTACTCGACAATGCAGACGTTCGGCCGGGCAATGGACTGGAAATGCCCCGGTTTCAGGTCGAATTTCACCCGCACCGCTTCCAGCAGCTTGCCGGCCCAGGGATTGGCTTCGGTCCATTTCCAGGTTTCGGGCCCGCGGATGCATTGCACCGATTTCACTCCCGTTTCGCCCCCCTTCCGGCGCTCTGCAAAGGCTTGGAGCACGTCCACACAATGGAACAGCGCCCCCTCGTCGGGCGCGCCTCCCAGCACGACGGATGTTTTGATGGGCGTATCGATAGCGAGTTCGATCTCCGGCTTGCGGAAATAAACCGGTATGGATGAGCCGCCGGTCAGCGGAAAGTTCAGTTCCCGTGACTTATCAAACATCCATTTGGCCTCATCCCAGCTGTACGAGAGGTGTTTATCATTAAAAACCGGTACGGAGCGTTTGCTGGCTTCGAATACCTTGATCACCTGCTGATAAATCCACCAGCGCGGCAACAGCCATTGTCCTTTCAGATTGGTCGGGTATTCCCCGTGCTCCCCCACGATCACGACGCCATCTATGGCGAGCTCTTTACCGCCCAGCGTAACAGCCTCCCCTACTGTTTTGAATATAGGAATATTCTTGGACCGGCATATCTTCTGTCCAAGCCCGCTCGTCTCGAACTGGTGAATGTACACGGCTACCACCTCCACGCGCGAAGGCGTATGTGCGCCCTCCCACCAGTAGCCGTCGAGCAGCTTGGTCACGATCCAGTCCGCATGCGAGCGTGTAGCGCCCCAGTATGAAACGAGGCATGCAATGCGCGGCTTTTTAGGAGCGCTATGCGCCACGGCACCGGTACCGACGCCTGTCAACGCTGCGAGACTGGCCGCACCGGTCATGCCGAGCATGGTCCTTCGGTTCATGAGCGGGTCTTGTGTAGAACGCAGCGTTTCCGGGTTCGTACCCGCTGCGGGAGTTTGTTTTGTTGCCATAACCTTAAAAGTCAGCAAAACGGCTGAATTAACCGCGTTTTTAAGCTAAAAAATCCACATTTCCTGACAAGCAAAGTGGCCATAGCGTGAACGCGCAATTTTCCGATGCGCTGGGCAGGAAGCATGTGGACACATTTTCTTACAAATACCTCCCCAACGGCTTTCCGGAACTCGTGGAGATCAAAAGGGTTATTGACGGGATGAAAATGCCGCCACACGCACCGTCGTGGCGTTTCACTGTTGAAACATTCGGTCAGAACTGTTTTTCGGGTTGCCGGAATGGCAAGGTAATGGTGAAGCGGGCGCCGTCGCCCGGCGCGCTTTCTGCGGTGATCCAGCCGTGGTGCCTTTCGATGATTTTTTTCGTAATGGACAGCCCGATCCCGGAGCCTTCGTATTTGTCCTTATTGTTGAGCCGCTCGAAAAGCGAAAAGATGCGTTCCTGGTATTTCTTTTCAAAGCCGATGCCATTGTCGGCAACGGTGATATGGCAATGCGTAGCCGGCTCCTGGCGCGAACCGTTCATATTTCCCCGATCACAGAATATGCGGATCACAGGCGGCACGTCGGGCCTCGAAAATTTGATGGAATTACTGATCAGGTTCTGAAAAACCTGCTTGATCTGCGCCCTGTTGCCCTCCACCAACGGCAGCTCGCCCACGATTACCGACACTTTCTGCTCTTGCAGGCGCAGCTCATAATCATCGAGGATCTCGGCCAGGATCTCTTCGAGGTTTACCTGGTCGAAATCGCTGTCGGCCGTCGACAGGCCGGAATAGCTCAGGATATCCGACGCCATCGAGCGCATGCGCTGCGAGGAGGAGATGATCTTTTCCAAAAACCGGCGGCTTTCCCCCGGCAGTTCCGTTCCGTGCTTGTCCATGAGCATGTTGGCAAAGATCAGTATCTTCCGCAACGGCTCCTGAAGGTCGTGCGAGGCGATGGATGCAAACTGCTGCAAATCATGGTTACTTGCTTCCAGTTCCGCATTGGCAATGGTGAGCTGCTGGTTATTTTCTTTCAGCAGCCCCTGGATGCTTTTCTGAAAAGTGAGATCGGTAATAATAATGCTCAGAGACGGGCCTTCGTCCAGCTGCATCGATGTCAGCGAAAGCTTGCAAGGCACGGTCCCCGTCTTTCTGCAAATGTTCGCCTCGATCTGAATGTCGTCGTCCCAGGCCTTGACGAGCACCTCGCGGTACTGCTCCCGAACGTCATCCGCCACGAAAGTTTCAAAAATATGGCCGACGATGTCGGATAACCCCAGCCCGAGCATGGATGCGAACTTGGAATTGGCATACAATATCACGCCTTCCTCGTTCAGCGAAACGGCCCCTTCATTCATTTTTTCGATGAAAATACGGTAAGAGTGGTCGGCCGTTTTCAGTGTGTACAGCTGATGCCCATTATCGGAGTCGTTCACCACCAGCGCATCGACCTGCCCGGTGCGGATCGCCTCGATGGTGTCGCTCGCCTCCTCCAATCGCTGGGTCAGCTCGGCGTTCTCCCGGAGCAGTTCCTCGTAAGTCCTGTGATCAATCATATTGCTCGCCAGAAACGCCCAGACCTTTCAAAACCCTCTTCGTGTCGGACATATCCCCGATCAGCCTTCGTTCGGGGTGAGGTCTTAACTTGACCAGCATCGGCAGCGCCACGAGCTGTTCGCGGGAAGCCAGCGATTTTTCCTGGTGCACATCGATCACCCGCAGCGTATACCTGTCTTTGATATACTGCTCGCAAATTTCCTTCACATTGGCTACCGCCCTGACCGAGTTGGAAGAAGCACCGGCTATATACAGGTTTAGTTCGAAATGGTCATCCATTCCGTCATCGTCATTCCAATCCTGCGCCTGGTGTATCCCGTCGTTCATGATAGCTATTTTGCCGGGCGTAAATTGAGCCCTACGAGTACTTTTTCTTCATTGGAGAGGTCGCCAATGATCTTGCGGATGGGCTCAGGTACTTTTTTAACGAGCGTCGGAATGGCCAGGATCTGGTCACCCTCGGCGAGTTGCGGCTGTACGAGCAGGTCTATCACTTCGATGACGTATTTATCTTTGAGATACTCCTCACAATATCTTTTCAGGTTGGCTAGCGCTGCTACCGACCGGGTTGTTTTGCCGGCCACGTATAGCCTGAGCTCCCATATTTCATCGTTTACTTCCATACCAAAATTTAAATCTGATCGTCACGCTTGCGGATGAGCTCTTTGCGGTTATCGTCCATGATGCTCTTTTTGAGCTCTTCCTCGATATAATTCTTGTTGAGCTCTTCCTGCAATGACTCGAATTCTTCTTTCAATGACGCAATCTTCGATTCAAGGATAAGTCGCTTGCGCTCGATTTCGCGGTCTTTTCTCGATACTGCGTGGTCGCGGATCGCTTCCGACGTTTTTTCCAGTAAGCGCTGCGTCTCCCGTGCCGAACCTGTGAGTACGCCGTCGGGGCCCAGGAATACTTCCACCAGTTTGAGGCCCTCGTCGGTAATGACAAATTCCCTTACCTGGTTGGAATGCTTCATCCCGCGTGACTTCATCACATACAAGCCGCGGTTACGCTCGCCATTGGACTCGATGTCGCGCACGAGAATCCACGCATCCACGAGCGACGACACGCCCTCGTCGGTTTGCTCGGTTTTATTTTCGTTCAGCGCCAGGGCCGTAAACATCACGGTGATCTGTTTGCTCTGCAAATAGTCGATCAGGCGCGTGAGCAGGCTCTTCACTTCACTGGTAGAACCTACCGTGATGAGGTTACTGATCGGGTCCAGCACGACGACGCCGGGTTTGAACTTTTCGACCAGCTTCGTGATGGTGATCAGGTGCATTTCGAGCCCGTTGAGCGTGGGCCTGGATGCATTAAAAAGGAGTAACCCTTTGTCCAGATGGCTTTGCAGATCGATATTGATCGACTGCATATTACGCACAATCTGGTGCTGCGATTCCTCGAATGCAAAATAAATTGCGCGGATACCTTCCTTGCAGACACTGTCGATAAAGCTGCCCGCTATGCTGGTTTTCCCCGTTCCGGCCGTCCCCGATACCAGCACGCTGCTGCCTTTGAAAAAACCTTTGCCGCCGAGCATTTTATCAAGCGCCGGGATACCCGACGATATCCGCTCGGAAGAAACGGGATGGCTCAGGCGGAGCGAGGTAACGGGCAATACCGAAATGCCCTCTTCGTCGATCAGGAACGGGTATTCGTTCGTGCCGTGCACGGAGCCCCGGTACTTCACGATCCTGAGCAGACGGGTGGATATCTTGTTTTCGACCCGATGGTCGAGCAGGATCACACAGTCGGACACGTATTCCTCCAATCCCTGGCGGGTAAGGGTAGCCTCCCCTTTCTCGCCGGTAATAATGGTCGTGACCTTTTTCTCTTTGAGCCATTCAAACAACCGGCGAAGCTCCGCACGCAGGACCGCGAGGTTCGTCAGTCCGGCGAAAAGGCTTTCGATCGTATCCAGCACGACTCGTTTCGCGCCAATACTATCGATGGCATAGCCGAGCCGTATAAAAAGCCCGTCGAGGTTATACTCACCGGTTTCTTCGATCTCGCTGCGTTCGATATGCACATGGTCAATGCGTATGAGCTTGTCGCGCTGCATTTGTTCCAGATCAAACCCCAGCGACGCCACGTTGACACCCAGTTCTTCGGCTTTTTCTTCGAAGGCTACGAAAACGCCCGGTTCGCCATGCTCCATTGCGCCGTGCACGAGAAATTCGACAGAAAACAGCGTTTTTCCCGAGCCTGCGGCGCCGCAGATGAGCGTCGGCCTGCCGGCAGGCAAACCGCCGGCGGTGATTTCGTCCAACCCGCGGATACCGGTTTGCGCTTTGCTGAGTGTTTTAAATCTGTCTCTTGATTCTGAGGGTTCGAAACTCATTGTCAATACCGAAATGTAGGTCCAAAATAAACAAGGTGTGAGCTGCGGAAATTAATTTCCTTTGTGGGAAAGCTTAAAAAACCATGCCCGGTAATGGGAGCCGCTGTCGCGGTGAGTCTGTCACGGGGGAATCATTAGACGTCGGCTTCATCGCTGCCGGCTGGAAGGCAGATCCTGAAAAGCGCCCCTCGTGCAGGCTGGCTTTCCGCATGGATCATACCCAGGTGATTATCAACGACTCGCTTGACGGTAGACAGCCCGATACCACTGCCCGAACCGCTGCTCTGAAGTCGGGTAAAAAGCTGAAAAATATTCTCCGCGAACTGCTGCTCGAAACCGATGCCATTGTCGCGCACCAGGATCTGGTGAAACCTCCGGCCATTGTCGGTCGTGCGTGTGGCGGAAATTTCGATAACGGGCGGCACCGCCGGGTCGCGGTATTTCAGTGAATTGCCGATCAGGTTCTGAAACATTTGGTAGAGCTGCCTGCCATACCCGTTCACAACGGGCAGGTCCGCCAGAACCAGGGACGCGCCATGCTCCTGAATTGTAACTTCCAGATCCTCAGCCACCTGCCGCACAGTATCGTTCAGGTCGACTGATTCCTTCGCAGGAGGTACCAGGCTGAATTGCGAATAGAGCAGCAGGTCGTCGATCAGCTTTCCCATCCGCTTAGCCGCCGCGGTGATTTTGTGGAACATCGCCTGGTTTTGTTCCGACAATTTATCCCCCAGCTGGGCTTGCAGTACATTGGCAAACATCTGGATTTTCCGTACCGGCTCTTTCAGGTCGTGCGAGGCCGCATGTGCGAAGGCTTCGAGGTTTTCATTGGAATTTTCCAGCTCGGCGATCTTGCGCAGCAGCTCAAATTCCAGGTATTTCAGTTTGGTATAGTCGGCAAAGTGCAGGATCACCTCGTCACCCATCCGGATGGCCGTCATTTCATTATACAAATCCAGACCGTCCTGGTCGTAATGGATCATCCAGGTATCGGTTACTCCGGACAGGAATGTCCTGGCGACATTGGTAAAACTGGTGGTCTTCAGATAGCCCGGAAAAATTTCGCTCACCTTTTTGTTGCGGATCGCACCGGGTGTGGTATTGGCGTAAGAAGCGTAGGCCTGGTTGGTCAATTTGAAGCGAAAATCAACAATTTCCGTCCCTTCGTAAACCGGTTCCAGCACCTGGAGTGGCTGTTTGAAAGAGTTGATAATGTCCTGAAGATAGTTGTTCGCCTCGATGATCGCCCCGTTGGCCTGTTTCAATTCCTGCGTGCGCTGCGCCACGGTGTGTTCGATCTCCATGCGCGCCGTTACCGTCGGCGTGGTTTCCATGGAAGTGACCAGCACGCCTTCGATCACATCGTTTTCACCGTACACGGGGCTATGGCTGAATGTCCAGTACACATCTTCGAGCCTGCCGTTGCGGTAAATGGGCAGCAGACGGTTCTCGAACCATTGCGGCTTGCCGGTGGCATACACCTGGTTGATCAGCGCGTCGGTGGTTTCCCATATTTCCGGCCAAACCTCGGTCGCCCGTTTACCAATGGCCGGATGCTTGCCGGTTACGCCCAGACTGGGCCTGAAAGCTTCGTTATAGAAACAGACCCGCTCAGGTCCCCAGAACAGAAACATCGGAAATGCGGAGTGCAGCATGATCCCCAGGGTGAGGCGCAACGAAGCGGGCCATTCGTGCAGGGGGCCGAGCGGAGAAGCGCTCCAATCGTATTGAAGGATTAATTGGCCCATTTCACCAGCATTTTTCAAAAAAAGTGGTTCCTGGCCCGCGTTATGCATTTTCAAGGGAACAAGGTTTTGCCGTCAACAGAGTTATCCGCAAAGGATCGTCCGTTAAATATATCAATTTTCTCTGCTATTCATCCCGCCCGGTTTTCATATGGCTCGTGCCGGCGATTGGTAAGTGTTGAAAATTACGAATGTGCGGGTGTGCTATTTGTTAAACGTTAAATTGATGTTATATTTAAGAAAATTATATATACTATGAATTTTTCAAAATCCTTTCTCTGCCTCATCGCAGCGGCGTTCGCGATGACAGCCTGCTCCCGCCGCAAGCCGATGAACGCCGCTACAATCGATTCATTACCCGCGGATACTATGGTACTGGAAGAATTCTTCGTGCCTGACCCTCCGCTCCGCGACAATTCGTCGTACCATTTGAGACAAATGCAGGCCAATGCCACCGAACCGAAAACGAGTGCCGCCGCTTCGGGAAGCGATTGTTCGAAGGTCAGCTTTTCGTTTTTGACCCAGGCATAATACCAGTAAATGAACGGGTAATGCGTCCCAGGTGGCGCAGCCTTGCAGGTAGAAGATCAGCGCGCCGATTACCCCGCCCATCACTACCATTGGGTGTAAACGAATGATCCGCCGCTTGAAAAATTCTTTCGCCGTCATCCTTTCCCACCGGTCGTCGTACGCGTAGCCGATCACGAAACCGGAAAGCAGGAAAAAGGAATCGACAGCCAGGTATCCATGGTTGATCCGCTGATCTAAATGACTGCTAGCGAAGGCTTCGAACACGTGAAAACACACGACCGTCAAGGCTGCCACGCCGCGCAGGCCGTCGAGTATCTGGTAATGCGGCTTGGTGCCGGTTAGTGCGTTCGCTGAGGTTGTCGGGTCTGGGATAAGCAGATAGGCATAAACAAAAAGGCCGAAATTAGCCTTTAATGCTTGTTTATCCTAGTTTCCCAATATCTCCGCGAGTCTTTCATTGAGCATTTCTCCGCGAAGGTCCTTGGCGACTATCCGCCCGTCGGGATCAATCAGGAAGTTTTTCGGTACGGCTTCGACGCCGTACATTTTGCCTACCTGGTTGTCCCAACCTTTCAGGTCGGACAGCTGCGTCCAGGGAAGGCCGTCCTTCCTGATCGCATTCAGCCACGCCGTCCGTGCCGCTTGCCGGTCGAGGGAAATGCCGAGAACGGTAAAATTCTTGCCTTTGTAGCGCTCATAGGCTTTGATCAGGTTCGGGTTTTCAGCCCGGCAGGGCCCGCACCAGCTTGCCCAAAAATCGACCAGCACGTATTTTCCCCGAAAATCTTTCAAGGAAACGTTGCGGCCCGCCGTGTCGGCCTGGGTAAATTCGGGTGCCAGCGCACCGACGTTCAACCCTTCCAGTTTAGCGATTTTTGCCCCGTATGTTTTACCCAGCGGACTGTTCCGTACCGTTTCGCTCAGTCCCATAAAAAGCGGCTTCACAACGGCCAGGTCGGTCTGCTGGCTCACATTCGCGATCGCGTATACGGCTGCGATGTTGTCGGGATGGCTTTGCGCGAAGTCGAGGTTGGCTTTGGCAAGCTGCCCGGTTACGGACTCCCTTTTTTCATTCCATTTCTTTTGAAACTCCGCATCCTTCGCTTTCTCCGGCGAAGCGGCGACCGCAGCCTGCATTGCCTTGTTATATTGGCGCATATCGGCGTCGATCACATCCGTAATGGCCTTCAATGCAACATAATCGGCGTTCAGCTTGCCCGCATGCACGACGGCCGCGTGGAGGGAATCCTTACTTTCCACGCTCATTTTGCCCGGTTCCACGAAAAAGTCCAGCCGGTTGTTGTCCGGAAATGAAAAGAGGATCGCTTTCAATGGCGTTGGCGCATGGCCTTTGAATGTAAAAATCCCGTCACGCACCACCGTGGAATCGACCCGCATGGTGTTCGTAATTACATCCGCAATGTACAGGTGAATCTTATCGGCTCTCGTATAAAGCAACTTCCCGTTGATCACAAATGCATCATTCTGCGCATTGGCGACGTGTGACAATAGCATTATCGTCAGCAGGCATGTGTATCTCATGGCATGAACAGTTGAAGGTTTTTAATTGTTTGCGCTACAAATCCCCGCCAATCGCAAACATATTCAGCCAGCCGGCGTCGGTTTTGGAAACGCCGCCGAATGTAAGCGTGCCGCGGTAATTGCCCGTCACGAAAAGTTTCCCTTTCTGGTTGACGGCGATGCCGGTGGCTGATAATACGTCGGTACTGCGGGGTATCTGCACTTGTTGCAGCACGCCGTTGGCGTCGTATTTCGAAATCGCGGCGCCGGACGTTACTACGTAGGCATTACCCAGCCGGTCGGCTGCCACACCCATGCCGTCGCCGCCAAATCGGAGCATTTGCTCCCATTTGGAAGCGCCGTTCGCATCATACTTGATCAAATACCCCACCGTCGAATTCCTTTTCAGGAAATAAACATCCCCCAAGCCATCCACGGCCGCATCGAAGCCTCCGCCAGCAGAACCATTTCCAGCCTGCCGCAGCCATTGGAAAGCGCCTTGCGGGCTATATTTGGCCATAAATACGTCCCCTTGCCCCGGCCCGCTGGCCGCGGCGGTCACATTGGCGCTGCCAAAGGAAGCATTGCCCGTGAAGTAGCCCGTCACGTACACGTCACCCGTGCGCACGTCGGCGGCGAGCCCGTAACCCGTATCGCGTCCCGCACCTCCGCCTGAGCGTGCCCATTGGAAGTCGCCAAGGGTGTTATACTTTACAAGAAAGGCGTCGAATTCCCCGGCCGATTGCAGCGGGTTGCCTTCGAAGAAACCCGTTCCCTGAAACTCTCCCGTCGCATATACATTACCTTCACCATCCACTGCCACGGCATGCCCGCGCTCTCCGCCATCGCTACCGTAGCTGCGCAGCCATTGCAAGCCGCCCTGACGATCAAACTTAGCAACGAAGGCATCTTCACTACCGCGCGAGGTTGCCGAATGCCCGTCCAGGGAAATCGTCTGGGCAAAATCACCCGTCACATAAATATTGCCTTCTTTGTCCAGATCGATCCCGCGGCCTTCATCGTAACCAGGCCCTCCGAGCGTACGCGACCACACCAGCTCACCGCTGGGTTTGTATTTGGCAAGAAATATATCTTCATTCCCCGCAGCTGTGCCAAACGGGCTGGTTGCATAAAAAGTCCCCGTTACATAAACGTAATTGGAATCATCCACAGCCACGTCACCTCCCAGCGCATTGAATGCAGAAATCAACGTCGTCTCTGCCTTAAACCCCGTTTTACTGCCCGTATCAGGCGAGTCGGGCGCGGGTTGTAAATCGGTCCGGCCCTCTTTACATTGGCACATTAACAAACACAAAACGGCGGCATACAGGTATTTCATGGGGAAAGCGGCTTTGAAGTTTCACTCCGCCCGTCAAACGGACTGCCCGTTTCACTGCGGCGGAGATGTAACTGCTCAGACATTATGCCTACCCTAAAGAGTTGCATGGGTAGCCGCTAAAACTTTAATTCAGTAGTAAGGCAAAGAAAAAGCAGGTTCTTTCCGGGCCCGGCGCGGCGCAGGAAATCACCGGCAGCGAAATAGGTCAGTTCGCAGCCGAAATGGACGAACGGGTTGCTCACGTATTCGGCCGCCATCGCGTACTGGCTGCCGATGAATTTGTCGGAAATACCCGAGCTGCCGTAAATCAGGGCCGCATTCGGGCCGTACACGCCATCCTGGCTGCTGTACCGCCAGAACACGTCGTAATCGAAATCCACGGATAATTTTTCCGTAAAATTCAACATCACCGACGGGTGCACGTCGATCAGGTTCGCCGGGCCGATCAATGCCGCCAATCCGAAATAGCCGCCTCGCGGGAACAGCGGATTGAACGTATTCATCCTGTTGTCGCCCAGTCGCTTGTCCCCGCTGATCAGTTCGGTTTTCAATCCCAGCTCGGGCTCGAACCGCAAATCGCCAAGCATATAATCCACGTGTGCCGAGGCCGTCCAGGCGCGGATGGTTTTGCTGGCGAAATCGCCCGTCTGGTATACCGCTTCGACGTCGTAACGCCACGCCCGGCTTTTGCCCCACATCCGCGTTCCCGCAGAATGCCTCAGCTCTTTGCCCCGGCCGTCGTCGTAGCTGTTGGCTTTTTTATCAAAACCAAAATAATACAGATCGACATTCCGCAGCAGCGGCACGTCGTTCAGCACCGCATAAGCGCCCCATAGCTTGATATTCTTGTTGTACCCGTCATCGAAAACGCCTTTTTTTGAAGCCACATAATGTGAATAGAGCAGGTCCGTGCGAAAGTTTTGACCTGAAAACATCACTTTGGCACCATCGAACGCGTGCCGGTTATTCGGTCCCTCCCGCACCGAAATCAGCCGCTGTGACCCATAGGAAAGCTCCTGACGCCCCACCCGGAAAACCAGGTTGGTCTTTTTTTCGGGAAACCAGTTCACATCGAAGAATGCCTGGTGCAGATCGAGCGGGTTTTCGTCGGCCGGACTCGTGCTGGCTTTGGCATTGGCCATGCCGCTTTGCAATTCCGTAAAAAACCGGAAATGCCGGCCCGCGTGAAAATCGGCGTGGCCCAGGTAACGGGAGAAAACGTAGCCGTAATTGCCGTCGGGCTGCTCGCCCCATTCCTCGTTGATCACGTGGTAGTACTGAAACCTGACGTCGCCGCCGAAGCTAAGGTAGGTTTCCCCGTTTTTGGTCAGCGGCAGGAATTTCATCCGCCGGTAGAAGTTCCTGCTCGTGTCCGTTTTCAGAAAAGCATAATCCTCATCGTAGCGGAGCATTTTGAAGGGCGCATATTGCCCCATGCATTGCACTGCCGCGAGCAGGAAACAGGCTGTCAGCATCGATCTCATGGCTGATTTTTTTGGATAGCTTTCATAGTACAGTGCATTTTCACTTACCGAGGAAGAAATCGAGTAGGGCTTTCTGCACCTGTTCCGTCTGTTCCTGCACGACCCAATGCCCCGATCCCATGATCTTCGCTTCGGACACGTTGGTGGCCACCAGCCTGGAATGGTCTTTGAGGAATGCCGCTCCGAAATACTCACCGCCCATAGCCAGCAGCGGCATGGTCAGCTTCGTTTTGGCAAATTCCTTGTTGTCCCTCGCATCCTGCGGGAAGTTGCCGAACCAGTGAAATGCACCCGTCGTACCGCCCTGCACGGCATAGGCGCGGATAAACTCTTCCGTTTCCTCCGGCGTGAAGGGCTTTTCGACATGCCCTACCACCGGCCAGAAATTCGTCAGGAACTCCCTTTCCCGGCCCGCCACAATGCTGCCCGACGCCGGCCAGCCGAAAAAGCCGAACCACCACGCGCCTGCCGAAACCTGGCTCCATACCGGTTCGATACCCGGCAGCAGGGCGTCCATTAATGCGAGTTTTTTCACGTCCGCAGGAAATTGCGCAGCGTAGGCGTAGGCCACCATCAGCCCGATGTCGTGGCCGGCGAGGTTAATGTGGTTAAATCCGAGCTTTTTCATCAGCTCGTGCAGGTCGGTAGCCATCGTTTTCTTGTCGTAACCGCCCTCCGGCTTGTCCGACTCCCCTACCCCGCGCAAATCCGGCGCGATCACCGTGAAATGTTTGGAAAGCTCCGGGAGCAGCCGGTTCCACATGTACCAGTTTTGCCCGAAACCATGCACGAGCAGCAGCGGCTCGCCCGTTCCGCCGACGACGTAATGGATATTGACGCCGTTCACATTCGCCGTCTCGTGGCGGAAGTTCGAAGGCGGATCGGCAGGTTTCGCGGCGGGGGCAGTTGAAGCAGTATCCGCAGCAGCGGCCTCCTGCGCTTCCTGTTTGGGGGTATTACATGCCAACACCGTCGCCAGCAGGGTGATGAATGTCAGAATTTTGATCCATCTCCTGTTGTGCAGGAAGTCGTTTTTCGGGTAGAATGGGGTGTTCATCTGTGCATGATTTAAAGGTGGAACATTGAGATTGGTTATTTGGCAAAGGGCATTAATCCAGTGTTTGCAGCCATTCGAGGCAATACTCCGCCACCTCTTCCCAGCCGGGCTGGCCGAGTACGAAATGCGTGCGGCCGTCGAACTTTTTAAAATCGGTAATGGAGCCGTCAGACTTGTACTTGCGGTAGTTGTCGTAATTGAGCGAATCGGGAATGGTATGGTCGGCCGTGCCGGCGACGAGCAGCAGCGGCGCGTGTGGTTTTTGAAAATCGACGCGTGCGGCGCTCGTAATCGTGTCGCGCACAATACGTTTGGACTCGGGAATGGCCAGCTGGTAGTAACCTTCCTTCTGCACTTCCATGGGCAGGCCGTTCGTGAAGGCGTATTGCCATTGCCGGAACGACATCATAAACGGCTCGTTCACCGGCGTGAAAAACCCCAGCGGCCCCCAGCCGGCGATCAGGAACGACAGCCGGAACGTCATAATCCCCTGCGGCGGCACCGAATGGATGGCGATACCCGCCTCGCCGAGCTGCCTTTGCAGCAGCAGCTGCGTCACAAGCCCGCCGATGGAATGGCCGACCAGAATCGGCTTTTCGGGCAGGTCAGCCGCAATGTTTGCATAGTGTTCGACCACGTCGGCCAGCCGGTTCGAGGCGATTACCGGGTCGGGGTGGCGGCTGCGCAGCTCCTCTGCGGAAGCCTGCTTATGCGGCCAGGGCGGAGCCAATGTGTGGTAGCCCCTGCTTTCGAAATACCGCCGCCACTCGTCCCAGCAGGCATTGCTCACAAATGCACCGGTAATGAACAAAATTGTTTTCGCGTGATCGCCCATCTTTTATCCTTTTAGTCCGGCTATGCAGGCTTAAAAGGATACCAGTCGATACAGCACTGTTAATCAGCTAATTACGAAACTAATACTATTATTGCCAACGGAATATCGTTGTCGTACCGCTTAGTCCGACGATATATCGTCGGCAAAAAAGCCTTTTAGTTTCCGGTTGGATTTCGCTTTTTTGCGGCGA
This sequence comes from Dyadobacter beijingensis DSM 21582, assembly GCF_000382205.1. GTDB lineage: Bacteria > Bacteroidota > Bacteroidia > Cytophagales > Spirosomataceae > Dyadobacter > Dyadobacter beijingensis. The sequence continues at coordinate 76,631 of NZ_KB907788.1, read as the reverse complement.
TCTCATTTACCATCGTATTTCAGGCGAATTCCGCATTTACAGCCCCAGGTATCGTGTAAACCGAAACGGGGATCGTTTGTGGTACGCTTTATGATAAAGCCATGACAACCGTGGCGCAAGCCCGATTCACCCATAGAACCGCCCTGCCGGAATGAACCAGCATATACTCATCGTCGAAGACCAGTTTGTAGAAGCCAACCACCTGCGGATCATGCTCCAGCGCGCCGGGTACACGGTGTGCGGCGTCGCGCGGTCGGTGGAGCAGGCGGAAGAATTGCTGGAAAAGGAAAAGCCGTATCTCGTGCTGCTGGATATATTTCTGGCCGGGAACAAGACGGGGATCGACTTCGCCGTGCAGCTGCGTGAGCAGAATGTCCCTTTCATTTACCTATCGGCCAATTCCAACGAGGAAGTGCTGAATGCCGCCAAAGCGACGCACCCGAACGGGTTCCTCGTGAAGCCATTCCGCGAGAACGACTTGCTGGTAGCGCTTCAGATCGCCCAGTATCACCACGAAAACGGGCTGGAATCGCAGCTCCGCAAGGAAACCCAGCTGCAAACGCAACTCGCCAACATTACGACCGAGCCAGCCGGCCGCGAGCAAAAGCTGCTGATGATCGCGCAGGTGCTGCAACCATTCATCCCCTTCGATTTCGTGACTGCCGCCGTGACCTGCGCGGGTGCAGAAGGGAAAACCGACCTGCTCCATTTGCGGAGAGTTGGATTCAATGAATACCAGACCATTACGCCAGAGGGGTTCGCCATCATTGCCAACCTCAAACCCCACGAGCTGACGGCGCTGCAAGCCAGGCATACCGCCCCAGCCGATGTGGCGTTCAGGAACGACCTTTATCCCAGGCCTATGCCGGGCGGCCCTACCCTGCGGGGCTTGATCGCCGATGTATTCAGCATGAAATCCGTACTGGACCTCCCGCTTCCCGCCGTTTCGAAGGGCGGTCCGGTGCTTTACTTTTCATTTTACAGTCGTCGCCCGGATGCATTCGCGGCGCAGCATGCGGCATTGGGCAGGCGCGTGCGGCCTTTCCTGCTGCTCGCGACCCAAAGCCTGCACTGGCCGGTGGTAAATGTGCCGACGGAGAAGCCTGCTTATGCGCCTCCGAGCACTTCCCAAAATGCTGTTTTTGAAGGAATTATTGGCAATAGCCCGCAACTGACGGAGGTTTTCGACCTCGTGAGCCAGGTGGCGCCGGCGGATACCTCCGTGCTCATCACCGGCGAAAGCGGTACCGGCAAGGAGCGTGTCGCCGAAAGTATTCATGCGCTTTCCGCGAGAAGCGGCAAGCCGTTGGTGAAGGTCAATTGTGCCGCGTTACCGACGAACCTGATCGAATCCGAGCTTTTCGGACATGAAAGAGGCGCATTTACCGGTGCATTCGAGCGGCGGACAGGGCGGTTCGAGCAAGCCAGCAACGGTACTATTTTCCTCGACGAAATCGGTGATATGCCCCTGGAAACACAGGTAAAACTGCTTCGCGTGTTGCAGCAAAAGGAAATCGAACGCATCGGCGGCAAGGCGCCGGTGAAGGTGAATATCCGTATTATCGCCGCCACGAACCGGAACCTGGAAAAAGAGGTGGCGGAGGGCCGTTTCCGGCTGGATCTGTACTACCGGTTGAACGTCTTCCCGATCCACCTGCCATCTCTCGCCGAGCGCCGCGAGGATATCCCGTTCCTCGTCGACCATTTCGTGCGGGTTTATGCCGGGAAAATAGGCCGGAAAATCTCCGGCGTTTCGGACAAAACCCTCAAAAGCCTCATGGCCTATGACTGGCCGGGCAATATCCGCGAGCTGGAAAACCTGATCGAACGCAGCGTGCTCCTCGCAAAGGGCCATGTGATCGAACAGATCCCGCTGCCGGTGAATAAACCCAAAGAGCTTCCGGAAAAGACCGAAGAGGTGCGCCTGAAAACGATATTCGAAAACGAGCGGGATTACATTATCCAGGTGCTACAAAAATGCAATGGCCGTATCCGCGGCGAAGACGGCGCCGCCGCCATCCTCAACATTCCCCCTACCACCCTCGGCTCCAAAATGAAAAAGCTCGGTATCAAGCGGAATTACACCTTTTAGCATCAAATCCACGTACAGTCAGGCATTTTCCAACGTTTTACGGGAAACAAAAAGCGACTACCTTTGTTATTGTAACGAACGATACAAAATAATCATGGCCAGGCCCAAGAAATACGATGAAACCGCCGTACTGTAAAAGGCGCAACGGTGGTATTCACCGGTCGGAATGCGAAAGCCAATGAGGAAGCGGAGCAATCGCTTGGCAATCAGGCACACGGCATTGTATCGGATGCAGCAAAACTGGAAGACATCCAGCGATTGAAAGCACAGGTGAAAGCGGTGGCGCCGAAGGTCGATATTCTCTTCCTCAATGCCGGTATCGCCCGGTTTTCACCGCTCGACCAGGTAACGGCAGGATTTTACGACCAGATTTTCGACGTCAATTTCAAAGGGGCCTATCTCACGATCCAGGCGCTGCTGCTCCTCGTGAACGACGGCGGTTCCATTATCCTCAACACGTCTAGCAACGCGCATTTCGGAAGAGGAATTCAAGCAGGTAGGTGAAGGCATTGCCGCACAGATCCCCGCAGGCCGCTTCGGCGCACCGGAAGAAATTGCCAACGCGGCCGTCTACTTCGCGTCGGACGAGTCGCGGTTCCTGCTCGGCACCGAGCTGATGATCGATGGCGGAATGGCTACGTTGTAGCAGCACATTCGCCCAAATCGGCAATAAACTGCTCGACGATGGCATCGGTAATGGCCCAGTTAGTTACCAAACGAACCACCGCCTTGCCGTCGTCGCGCTTTTCCCATACGTAGAAATCATATTTGCGCTCCAATTCACGGATCACGGCAAAAGGCAGGATGGGGAAAATCTGGTTCGTTTTTGAATCGGTCGAGAAGCCGAAGCCGAGCGCCCTGATCCCTTCCGTAAGCCGGGCGGCCGTGCGGTTCAGGTGCGCGCCGATTTTGAAATACAAATCATCCCTAAACAGCTCCGCGAACTGAATGCCCAGTATGCGGCCTTTCGCCAGGAGTGCGCCCCGCATTTTCAGGTTATATGCAAAATCCTCATCGAGCGAAGGGTTATTGATCACAATCGCCTCACCGAGCAAAGCACCGTTTTTCGTGCCGCCGATGTAAAACACGTCGGTATACCGGGCCAGGTCGGGAAATCCGATATCGCCCGCATCCAACCCCGACGCCAGCCTTGCACCATCCATGAACAGGTAGAGCTTTTTCTCCCGGCAAAATTCCCAAAGCGCAGCCAGTTCGGCCTTCGTATAATGCGTACCGACCTCCGTGGAATTGGATATGTAAACGAGCTTGGGCATGCGCATATGCACTTCCATCGCCGTGCCGAGATAATCCCCGATCAATGCGGGCGTCAGTTTGCCGTCCGCCGCCGGCAATGCCTCGATCCGGTGTCCCGTAGCCTCGATCGCCCCCGTTTCATGGTGGTTGATATGCCCGCTAGCCGCCGAGATCACGGATTGATAGGGTTTCAGCACGGACGAAATCACCGTCAGGTTCGCCTGCGTCCCGCCTGAAACGAAGTACACGCCTGCCGCCGGGCTTTGCAGCTTTTCCCGGATCAGGTCCGCCGCCTGCCGCGAATAAGCATCCTCGCCATACCCCGGCTGCACGGTATCGTTGGTTTCGGATAATGCCTTTAAAATGTGGGGATGCGCCCCTACGCTGTAATCGTTTTTGAAACTGTACATGCCCTGGTGATTCTTACTGCAGACAAAACTAGCTGTTTCAGCCATATGTGCGTAGTGAGGGACCTTAATTGCGCGGGGGAAATATTTTGCAACTGATCGGGTAACCGGCATTTACATCATGTAAAACCTGCGTATATTTTCCCTCCCCAAAATCGCCCGTTCCATGAAGTTATGTACCTGCATTTCGGTTGTCCACGTGCTAATTATGCGCTTACTATGCGGAAGTGTGTATGCCCAAAGCCCGGAAGCTAAGATCGACAGCCTTTTCCTTTTCTACTCCGCTGAGAAGCCCGGCGGCCAGCTGGCGGTGAGCCGGCATGGGAAAGTGATTTATTCCAAAGCATGGGGCATGGCAGACCTCCCACGAAATGTGCGGCTCACAGAGGAAAGTCTGATCGAAGCAGGGTCAGTATCCAAACAATTCACCGCGGCCGAAGACCTGCTGAAATGGAACGACTTTTACCTTTCCGAAAAAATGGGCGGGCAAACCGTGTATCGAAAACAAATCGCATTGGACACGCTCGGCGACGGCACCGTAAGCAGCTACGCAGCCGGACTGTTTATCGACAACCGCGCCGCCCGAAAGCCGGTATTTTTCCACGGCGGCGCTACCAATGCCTACCGTGCCAAACTGATTGCTTCCCCTGCCGAGGGCCTTTCCATTGCGTGGCTCAGCAATACTTCCATGCTCGATAGCACCGGCATCGACCCTGCCGCTGCGGTATTCGACTTGCTTACGCTTCCCGATGAGGCGGCCGACGACAAGGCCAGGCCGGCAAATACCGTCAAAATCGATCCGGCGACGCTGAAATCGTATGCCGGTTTTTACAAAAGCGCACAGTCCGCCCGCGACGTGGAAATCACACTGGGGCCGCAAGGGTTAATGCTGTCGGAAACGCCGTTGGAGCCGGTCAATGCGCGCCAATTCCGGTTTTACGGGATTAAATTAGCATTCGACCGGGCCGGTGAACTGACCATCACCCCGCCGGCCGGCGAACCGATGCAATACTATCAAGTCGATCCGACGGCTGACAATGCACCGCTCGACCATTATACCGGTGCATATTTTTCGGAAGAAGTGGGAGGTATCGTCGAAATTCAGAAGCATGACCAGGCGTTGAAGATCAAACTCGCCTCAGGCGCTATTCATCCACTTGAAAGCTATGCCCGGGATCGCTTTCTGATACCGGAAATCAAGGCAGGCGTTGTTTTCAAGAGAACCCGAAACGGTGCCGTCGATGCATTAGAACTCAGCACGCCGCGCAGCTTGCGGATTTTATTTCAAAAACAGGCGCCGCCCTCGCACTAGCTCGGGCCGTCAACATTTCGGCATTCAGTTCGCGAGCAATGCGTTTTGACATATTTGTGCCGGGCCTTTCACATTATTTTTCCCGATTTTCACTTAGGTGAAAAAATCCCGCGGCGCGACCGCACAATTTTGGAGCGACAAAACCAACTAAAACTTCAAATCATGTCAGCTCCATCCTTTTCCCGAACGGCTATCGACGCCCCGGCTGTCAGTACCGCCCGTTCGTTACGCAGCCTCTATTTGATCCGCGCAGCATTTTCAATATGCTGGGTAATCCTGATCACGTTGTTTGCCCGGCAGTTGGTGGGCATAGCTACGATTTTGCTCGTCATCTATCCCGCCTGGGATGTGGTAGGTACTATTCTCGATATCCGTGCCCACCGCCACGCTGCATCGAAAATACCGCAGTATGTGAATGCGGTGATCAGCGTGATCACGACCATCGCCGTGGGCATTGCATTGCAGAAAGGGATTCCCGAAACGCTGATCGTTTTCGGCATCTGGGCCATTCTCACTGGCCTGATCCAGCTCGTTCTGGGTGTGCGCCGTCGCAGGTTGCTCGGCGGTCAGTGGCCGATGATCATCAGCGGTGGCCAGTCGGTTATCGGCGGGAGTTCATTCATCCTGCTCGCACATGACCCGACGATGGGGATCAGCAGCCTGGCGGGTTACGCGGCTTTCGGGGCGTTTTATTACCTGCTTTCCGCCTTCCGCTTGTCGAAAACGGCCAATCAAGGCACATTGGAGTAAATTCATGCGGCGGCTAACCTCATTACGCCGGTTCACCGCCGCTATTTGTTAACCCGCTTCCTGATCCTGCTCAGCGAAGGGTTGGTAATGCCCAGGTAGGATGAAATATGGTAGGCCGGAATGCGCTCCACAATGTTGGGATGTTCTTCCAGCAGCCGCAAATAGCGCTCTTCATTGGAGAAAAACATGAATTCTTCCGCCCGCGTCTGCGCATAGGAGAAGAAAAGCTCCGCCAGCAGCCGCCCGAATTTGCCCCAGTTCGGATTGGTTTCGTAAAGGCCGTTCAGGTCTTTGTATGAAATAAAAACGATTTCGGAATCCTCCATCGCCTCGATAAAATACCAGCACGGATTGCGTGAAATGAAGCTCCTGAACGAGACGACAAATTGATTTTCCGAGAAAAAGAAGAGGTTCTTGTCCCGCTCCGTCTCCGGGTCGCGGTAGTAGATCCTGAAAATCCCCCTGATCACCAGCCCGAGGTCATTGCAAACCATGCGCTGCATATTGAAAAAATCACCCTTTTTTATCTTCCGCGGCTTCCAGAACGGCTGACTTTCAGCAATATCCTTATCGGTAAGCCCCGCGAACTTTCTCAGATAGTCGGCAATGATCTCGTTTTTTTCGGCCATTTTTTAAGCAAAAAGTTGAAATAGGCGTCCGTCAGAATCCACCGGCGGCCGGTTACCCTATAAGCAAAATCATTGAGCCAATGGTTCATGCCGAGCGCCTTTCCTCATTTCAAATTAAACTCCACCTCTCCACCTGCCGCTAAACTGAATTTCACCAGCTTGCCATCGTCGCTGGTCTTCCTCGCGCCTTTTGAAAAAGTAATATTGTAGCTTTTCGAATCCAGCTCAATGGCTGTTTCTCCCGCTTTTTCGGCTTTGAGACTAATATGGACAATCTTCCCGGCTTTCTTCTCGGCGCTGACCAGCACGGCTCCTTCGGCCCGGAGGTAATGAAATGCGGCGTCCTGCCAGTCGGCGGGTATGGCGGGCATCACCTGGATGCGGCCGGCGTAGCTTTGGAGCAGCATTTCCTGCAATCCTGCCGCGAAGGCGAAGTTGCCTTCCAGGGTGAATGGCCGGTAGGTGAATTTCGAGAGGCCGGATTTGGTCTGGTCGCCGTTGGCGTGGAAGCTGTTCGGCAGGCAGAATGCGCTGGCGAAAATGCCGAGCGCGTCGCGGGCACCGGCACCGTCTTTGGCGCGCGCTTTGAGGCTGGCGAGCCAGGAATAGGAATAGCCGCACCAGTAATCGGGGCCGATCTTGTCCAGCAGTGCCAGGGTATTGCGGATCGTCTGCCGGGCTTCTTCGCCGTCCTCCCATTTGATCAATCCCAGCGGATGAATGGCCATGACGTTCGAGAAATGCCGGTGCGATTCGTTGTACGGGTGCCCGGGTGCGAACATGAGCTCGTGCGTGGCCGTTTTGGCATAGTCCGGAAATTCTGCGAGGATCGCACGCCACTTCTTCGCCTGCACGCTGTCGCCGATTTCCGCCGCCAGCTCAGCGCCTGCCGCGAAGGCGAACCGGATCAATGCAAGGTCATAATTGGTCGTCTCGGAGAACCACGCTTCCAGGCTGTTGTTATGAATTTCCGGGCTCGAACTGATCGGTAGCTGGCGCTGCCCCGTGGCATTTTTAATCGTGATATTTTCAAAAAACGTGCACACCTGCCGGAACCAGGGATAGGCCCTGTCTTTCAAAAACTGTCTGTCCATGCCGTAGCGCCATTGCAGGTAGTAATGGTGCGCCAGCCAGCCTGATACCGTCGGTGAAAGCGAATACTGAATCCAGCCACCCATTTCCGTACCGTCCAGGGTCGTCACACCAGGAACGGCCAGGCCGTCGACGCCGAAGTAATCGCGGGTGTAGCGGAGGTAATTGTTCTTGTTTTCGTCGAGGTGATCGAGGTAGCCGAGTGCTTCTTCGAGGTGGTTGCCGCTGTATGCCGGCCAGTAGCTGAGCTGGGTGTTCAGGTCGTGGTGGAAATCGCCTTTCCAGGGTGGAATGCGACCATTATCGGCCGTCCATACCGCTTGCAGCGAAATCGGCGGGGCGCCGCGCCTTGCCGCAGAACCGAATTTGTATTGTTCGAGGTACCATTGCTTTTCGATGACGGGATCGGGAACGCGGATGGACGATTTCGCCCAGAATTTGGTCCACCAGGCCGAATGGATGGCATGCGCCGACGCGTAGTTTTCCGCTAATGCAGCCTTCGTCACATCGCCCGCAGCGGGGTGCTTCACGGCCTTTCCCTCGTGGGAAGAAATGCTCCAAACACCTTCGACGACGCCTTTTGCCACCGTTTTCCAGCGCACCGCCACCTCGTACCGGAACCCGCCCCAGCCTTCCTGGTTATAGGTGATGCTATTGCCGGCCCGTTTGATGACGCCCTGCTGGTAGCCCAGTCTCGCCAGGTCTTCCCCGCCTACCGGGTTCGGTTTCGCTCCCGGATCGACTTTCCCCTCGTACTGCGGCGCCATCATTTCCGGCACAAAATCACCTGTGACGCCCTCGAACCGAAACCAACCCACCGGCCGCGTCGCATGCACGAACGATTTCAGCACCATCCCGTTCGACCACTCCACCACCGCCGTGGCATCGGCAAGCCCGACGTCCGCTCTTCTGACCTGTGCACCGTCCGGCATCCGGAACTCCAGCGCTCCCGCCGGGATCTTGGAAGGCGCCGGTTCACGGTCGTAGGGCGCATCGAGGTACTGCTGCACCGGTTTGTAATCTTTCTTGCGGACCTGTTCCTGCACCCACTTGTAGCTGAATTCCGCCCGGTGCAGGCCGGCCATCGGCCGCATGTCCCAAACATCGGCCCTGTCGAGAGACAACCGCAGTTTCCCCTCTTTTTCCCAGATCAGCGCACCTACAATGCCGTTGCCGAGCGGCAAACCTTCATCCCATGTGTTGGCCAGTTTTTCAAAATGCAGGTTATGCCCCGGCTTCGGCTGGGCAGCCAGCAATGCCGGAATAAGGCAGATACAACCCACGTGCCGAAGCCGGGCAGACGAAATGCTGAGAAATCGGTAAATCATAAAAAGGGTTTAGGAATTGGTATTTTAAACTAATAACCGGTATTCTGCACGAGGCTTTTGTTCCGGTCGATTTCGGCTTGCGGGAACGGCAGCACATTGTTTTTTTCTCCGAATGACAAGGTTACGCCCGCCGGATTTTTCACCAATGCAAGTTTTTCAGCCATAATTCCCCACCGTTTCAGATCGAAATAGCGGTGGCCCTCCATCGCCAGCTCTACGCGCCGCTCGTGACGGATGAAGTCGCGGAGTTTTTCCTTCGTATTGTACAAGGTCTGCTCCACCGCCGGCAGGTTTACGCCGGTTCTCGAACGGATCTTGTTCAGGGCGTCGTAGATTGTCGCGTCCGGGCCGGATGCTTCGTTTTTGGCCTCCGCATAAGCCAGCAGCACCTCCGCATAGCGCATGTGCACGACATTCATATCCGTGACGGTGATTTTCGAACGGTCCCAGGGCAGCTTGGAAATATCCATGTATTTCTTTTGCACAAAGCCCGTCAGAATGGGATCGGTGGTGGCGAACGTGGAGCCATCCGGGTTGATGTACGGGTCGCCGGGCACGAGGACGGTCATTTTCAGCCGCGGGTCGCGCTTCAAGTACGGATTATTCGCATCGTAGCCCGATGCCGGGTCGGTGATCATCTTTCCGTTCGTCATTTCATACTCGTCGACCAGGCCCTTGTACGGCTGAATGCCGCCATACCAACCGATTTCGACGAGCATTCCCTCGCCGCCCTGCGGATTGTTCGGTGCCAGGTATTTGGTGGAAAAGATTATTTCCGGGTTCCCCTGCTGCGTCGGTTGGAGGAACAGATTGGCATAACCTCCCTGAAAAATCGAATAGGTATTGGTGGCCATGATCGCGCTGGTCAGTGCGATGGCGTCGGCCCAGTTTTGCTGGTAAAGCCTCACCCTCGCCTTCAGCATCTGCGCGCTCGCCTTCACGGCGCGCCCCGTGTACGCGGTGGCGGGCAGCTTCGCAATGGCATCGTCCAGGTCCTCGATCACAAACGCCAGCACATCGGCCTTCGGACTTTTCGCGATTTTGGCATCCTCTGCCGTTTTGGGCGCGGTTTTGTACAGCACCACATCCCCAAAGAATTGCACGAGCTCAAAATAGAACATCGCCCGCAGGAACCGCACTTCCGCCGAATAGAGATCCTTCGTCGCCTGCGGTACGACCGCCACCGTACCCACATTTTCCAGGAAATAATTGCAAGCCGCGATCCCGGCATAAGGTTCGTTGTACAGCGACGTGTTCACATTGGACGGGTTAATCACGCCGATCGTCGCATTGTTGAAATTGAAGTAACCGTGCCGGTCCAGCGCATTGTCCGAATAAGTGTCCAGATAGGGCTTGCGATAACCAAAAACAGCACTTTGCAATCTCCGGTAAACGCCGGCCAGCGCCATATCCACGTCCGTCTGGGTCTTCCAGAATGTTTCGCCCGAGATGGCATGCAGCGGCTCCTTGTCGAGAAAGCTGTCGTCGCACGAACTGGCGCCTCCCAATACGAGGGCGGCCAGCATGGCGGTGAAAATAGATTGATGTCTGATATTCATCGTGTCGATGTTTTGAATAGGTCTTGAACCAATGCTTAGAACTTGATACTCAGCCCTGCCGTGTAGATCCGCAGCTGGGGAAACTGGGCAAACCGGCCGGAACCTGCCCGCTCCGGGTCGTTGCCTTCGTATTTGGTCCAGGTAAGGAGGTTGTCGCCCGAGACGTAGATCGTCAGCCCCTTCGACCGGATCTTGCTGAGCATCTTTTCATTGAATGCATAGGACAAATACAGGTTCTTCAACCGCAGGTAGGACGCGTCCTGAATGAAATAGGTGGACGAATAGCCCGCCACGCCCGCGTAGCCCGTCAGGTAAGTCGCCGGTACGGTGTTGCTCGGGTTCGTGGGCGACCAGGCATTCAGGAACCGTTTCGGCGGCGCCGATCCCTGCTGGAACGGCTCATATCCCCAGCCCGTCACCTGGGTACTCACGCCCTGCACGCCCTGGAAGAATGCATTCAGGTTGAAGCCCTTCCAACCCGCATTCAGGCTGAACGAGTAGTTGTATTTCGGAAAACGGCTGATTCGAATGCGGTCTTCCGGCCCGACGGTCCCGTTACCATCCACGTCCCTGATTTTCAGGTCGCCCGGCTTCAGGGTGCCGGAAGAAGGCTGTTTGGGCGAATTGTTGATTTCCTCCTGGCTTTGGAAAACGCCTATCCAGTCGTACACGAAAAAGTTGTTGTAAGGCTGCCCTACCTCGATGGTACCCAATGTCGGCGCGAGCAGTTTGGTAACCTTGTTTTTATAGCGGTGAAAAAGCACGTTGACGCCGTAGTTAAACTCCCCGAAGCTCTTCCGGTGCCGCAGCTCCAGTTCCACACCCGTGTTCTGCATCCCGCCCGCATTCACGATCGGCGCGGACAGCCCTACGCTGTTCGGCAGGTCGGCGCGGGTGGAGAGAATGTCGGAAGTCTTGCGCTGGTACCAGTCGATCGTCGCGCCGAAAAGGCCGCGGTAAATATCGATGTCGAGCCCGAAATCGAGCATGGCCGTTTTTTCCCATTTCAAATCCTTGGTAACGAGGCGCGTCAGCTGCGCACCGGAGCTCAGCGAGTTGGTGAACGGGTAAGACGTCAGGCTGAGAATGTCCTGGTAGGGATAGTTCCCCGACAGATTGAGCCTATCGGCGGCACCGACGTTGATTTCCTGGTTGCCCAGCACACCATAGGAAGCCCGGAGTTTGAGGTTATCCATCCAGGAAAGCGAATTTTTAACAAAACCTTCCTCCGAAATCCGCCATGCCGCGGAGCCGCCCCCGAATGTCCCCCAGCGCGAGCTCACGCGCGAGGTACCATCCCGGCGAATGTTCCCTTCGAGGAAATATTTACCTTTGAAATCATAGTTAACCCGCCCGAAATACGACCGCAGTGCCCATTCCGAGGCCGTACCGCCCGTTGCCTGGTTGTTCGGCCCGCTGCCATCCAGCACCATAATGCTCGTGTTGGGGAAGTCGAACCGGTTGCCGGAAATGCGTTCGGTAAGGTTATTCTGCTGCTCAAACCCGGCCAGTAAGCCGAGGTTATGGTTGGTACCGAATTGCCGGGTGTAGTTCAGGGTACTGAAAAACGTTTTCGTAATGCTCCGGTCTTCCCGCTGCTGCAAACCGAAGAATGTAGGGTTACCATTCGCCACCTGCACGTAATTGCCGGAAGCATCGGGCTGGTAGGCAAACGACGGCGAGCCGAACTGGCGGTTTTTCAACTGCTCGTTCAAAAATGTAATTCCCGCCTTGTTAAGCCATTTCAACCCTTTTAAAATCTCGATTTCGGCGAAGGCCTGCGCATTGACATTATAGGTTTTGGTAAACTGCCCGCCCGTCGCGTACACTTCCTCCACGCTCCGGTTGCCCGATCCATTGGTCACAAAATCACGGTTGGTGACGCGCCCGCTCCCGTCGGGGAGGAAGGGCATAAATGTGGGTGCCGAAGCGTAGGCGAGCAGCAGCAGGTCGTCGTTGACGAGCCAGGGCGCTTTCGCATTCTGGTACGACAGGTTCATGTTTGTACCCACACGTACGCGCTTGTGCACCTGCGTCGAGAAGTCGACCAGCCCGTTGTAGCGTTTGTACAAATAGCCTTTGGTAATACTCTCCTGGTCGAGGTAGTTGAAGGAAACATTGTAAAGCGTCTTTTCATTACCGCCGCTGAAACCCAGGTGGTGGTTCTGGATCGGGCCTTTATCGAGCACATAATCCAGCCAGTTGAAATTGGGGTACTGGTTACTGTTCGGGTTATTGCGGTACAGGTCAATTTGCGCCTGGGTGTAAATCGGCGCCTGACCGCTCCTGGCCCGTGCGGAATTGTACATTTCCATATACTGCACCGAGTTGGTGATCAGCTCCGGGGTGCGGGTGGCTTCGCTGAGGCCATAGCTGCCCGCATATTCGATCTCCGAAGAGCCCGCTTTCCCTTTCTTGGTCGTGATCAGGATCACACCGTTCGCAGCCCGCGCGCCGTAAATGGACGCGGACGCGGCATCTTTCAGCACGGTAACGCTCTCGATATCCTGCGGTGAGAGGTTCTTGATCGACGCGATAATGCCGTCTACGAGGATCAGGGGCGCATTCGACGCGCCGAAAGAACCGAATCCCCGTAGCTGGTACGCGGCATCATCGCGCCCCGGCTCGCCGGTCGACTGGATCACGTCCAGCCCCGATACCCGGCCTTGCAGCAGGTTCTGCACATTGGGTACCGGCCGCTCGGTGAGCTCCTTCCCGGACACCGTCGTGACCGACCCCGACAAATTGGCCTTGGTGCGCGTTCCGTACCCGACCACCACCACCTCGGAAAGCGATGATTCCTCGGCTTTCAGCGTAGCGTCCACGGTGGCGAGGTTACCGGCGGGCACTTCCTGTTTGATATACCCTATGTAACTGAAAACCAGTACAGAGTTGGCTTGTACCTGCAAAGCATACTTACCCTCGCTATCGGTAATAGTACCGGTGGTGGTGCCTTTGAGCTGCACGCTGGCACCGGGGAGCGGGGCTCCGTTGTTGTCGAAAACGGTACCCGAAACCTGGCGGTTCTGCGCCCGGGAAACGGTACTGCAAATGAGTAAAATGACGACGAATAGCAGGTGCCGGGCAAGGCAACTGCCTGATGTCGTCCGGGACTCAGGATAGCAAAGTTGATCCATAAATTTTCCGAGGTTTAAGTGGGAACTGTTGAACTGTGCAGTGGTGACAACTAATACCAAATGTGCAGGGCGGCTTACCTGTCATCAGGGGAATGGTCATTACGGGCAATTGATCACTAAAGAGGGCGGAAATCACTTTTTTACAAATAGACCGAGCATGTGGTCCCTGATGAAGTGGCATACTTTCAGACAAATAAATAGTGATTTAGTTCAAAAAAATGATTTTAGGTTGATATTTTGTAGTACTATATTTGCAACCCAAATAACTTTATCATGAAGCCCAACTTTGCGATACTGTCCGACCTCGCCCATGCCCGGAAATCGTTCGTGGTGAAGAAAATTGCGCGCTCGTCCTTCTCTACCGATTTCCACTTTCACAAGGAATGCCAGCTCGTGCATGTCGTTTCCGGCTCGGGCGTGCGCATTATCGGACAATCGGTCGAAAGGTTTGAAAAAGGCGATCTGACGTTCGTGGGCCCGAATGTCCCGCACGTCTGGTACAGTGAGTCGGAATCGGGGAATCCGGAGACGCTGGAAGCTATTTCGCTGGCGCTTTACATCGATTCCGAGCTGTTGTGCGAGCAGATGAGCGGGCTGGTGGATGTCAAAAAAGTCCAGGGCTTTTTCAACGAATCGCAGCGCGGACTGAAAATTCATGGAAATAAAAAGGAGCAGGTAGTCGATATTTTGCAGGAAATGCTCGAACAGAAGGAAATCCATCTGCTATCGTCCTTCCTGCGCATCCTCGCACACCTGTCCGACCCGGAAGAGCTCACTTACCTCAATGCGCCCGACCCGATCTCCACCTATTCGATCAAGCCGCATGGAAGGATTCCCAAGCTGATGTACTATATCCATCAGAATTTCAAGGAAGATATCAGCCTGGAAAACGCCGCGTCGGTGGCCGGATTGCAAATCCACGCATTCTGCCGGTATTTCAAGGCATTGACCAACCGCACATTTTCGGAATTCCTGAACGACGTGCGCATCGGCTACGCCTGCAAACTACTGCACCAGTCCGATCTCCCGATTACGCAGATCGCCCTAGAATGCGGTTACAGCAACATTTCGTATTTCAACCGCTGTTTCAAGAAAATCAATAAAATGTCGCCTAAAGAATTCCGCGATTCACTAGAAACGCGGAACCGGCGTAAGGGCTGAGCCTCTCTATCTCCGGTAACCCAGCTCCGCACCGCCGCCGACGGGCATGATGCACCCCGTCACAAACCGCGCCGCTTCCGAAAGGAGGAACACGGCCACGTCGGCAATGACGTCGCCTTCCGGGCAATAGCCCAGCGCATGGATATCGTCCAGGTACCGAGCAATACGGTCCGGCTCCGGTTGCTCTTCCGACCATTTCCGGAGCATGGGCGTCCACACGCCCGCGGGGCAAAGCGCATTCACCCGGATGCCGAAAGGCGCATAATCGAGCGCCATCGCCTTGGTGAGCGCATTCATCCCGCCTTTGGTACCCACGTACGCCGCATGGTTTTCCTGCCCCATTTCCCCGACGAGACTGCTTGTATGGAGGATGCAGCCGCGGGTTTGTTTCAGATAGCCGATCCCGTATTTCGTCGTCCAGAAAACACTTTTCAGGTTGACGGCCAACAGGTTGTCCCACTCCGCTTCCGAAGTTTCGTCCAGCGGCTTCGAAGGACTGGCAATGCCGGCATTGTTATGAATGACGTCGATTTTGCCGAACGTGGCCACGGTGTTTTCAATGGCTGCTTTTACGTCGTTACCCGCCCGCACATCGCCCGCACGAGCGACGAGCGGCGTTCCGGCAAGCGCTGCCGCAAGGCTTTCCAGCGCAGCCGGGTCATTATCCATAACCGACACGCTCGCCCCTGCCGCGAGGTATGCTTCCACGCATTTCCTGCCGATACCCGAGGCACCACCGGTAATGAATACGACCTTTCCTTTTAATACTCCCATGATGATTAAAATTGCCCGTTGCCTGGCGGCAGCTATTATCCCTTAAGATCGCTGCTGCTTCCGGCTACCTGCGGAACCTGGTAAAAGGCATCGACAATCTCCGCCGGATGTACGAAAAACTGCCTCAAATGCGGGATATGCTCCAAAAACAGATGCTCGTGCCCCATGCCGATGTGATTGAACAATACCAGGTGCTGGTGTATCTGGCCCATATCGCCGATATGCGGCACGACGGGAACGCCCATACTTTTCGCTAACAAACTGATCGTCAAAAACTCCGAAATGCCTCCTACCCGAACGGCATCGACCTGGCAAAAGTCCAGGGCTTTGGCTTGGAGGAAATTCTTGAAAATGACCTTGTTCGGAATATGCTCGCCTGCCGCCACTTTTAGGGGTGCGATGGCGCGGGCGATGGTTTGATGCCCGATTACATCGTCGGGGTGCGTCGGTTCTTCGATCCAGAAGGGGTTAATGCCGCCAAGTTGGCGGCAGATGGTCAATGCCTGCGGAACGTTCCATTTCTGGTTCGCATCCACCATGATTTTGACATCGTCTCCGCCCACCTCGCGGATCAAAGCCGCACGCCGGATGTCGCGCGCCGGATCATCCGACCCGACTTTCAGTTTCAAAGCGGTAAATCCCTGGCCGATCGCATTCTTTGTATTTGATACAATTTCCTCATCCGAAAAATTGAACCAGCCGACGGACGTGTCGTAGCTTTGATAACCCGTTTGCAAAATGTTCGTGCGCGCCTCGCGCGTGGCATAATTCGCCCGTAACAGGTCCAGCGCCTGCTCGCGGGAGAGAACTTCTTCCAGGTAACTAAGGTCGAGGGTATCCAATAGCTGTTCCGGCGTGAGGTCCAGCAGCAGTTTCCAAAGCGGCACCCCGCGCGATTTCGCCCAAAGGTCATAGCAGGCATTGACCACGGCCGCCAATGCCAGATGTATGATACCCTTATGTGGCCCGAGCCACCTCAGCGACGGCGAATCGGCCATTTTGCGGTAAACCGTACCGAAATCCGCCATCAGTTCTTCGATTTCGCGCCCCTCTAACGATTCGGAAAGATAGGTGATCGCCTTACAAACGAGGTCCGTGCCGGCGCCCAGGGTGAATGCCAGGCCCACGCCCGTTGTGGCCCCGTCCGTTTTCAGGCAGCATACCGCATAGGCATATTGCGGGTTGGTATGTGTCGCATCCGACCCGACCCCATCGGCCAGATCGAACCTTTTATCCTTTGTTTCGATGGCTACAATGTACATTACCGCAGCGATGTAAGGGTGGTGTCAGTGGTAAAACCCGTTTCGAAACGGATCTTTTTGTCTTGTCTCAATGCAGCCAGTTCGTCCGCCGTCATCGCCGTGCTCCACACGTACACCTTTTGCAGCGACGCCATGCGGCTAAGCGGTTCCATGTGCACGCGACCGACCGCCGTGCCGCTCAATGCGAGCTCTTTCAGTTTGGGCAGTTTCGCCAGTTCCGCGAGGGTATTTCCTTTGATATCCGTGAAGTTCAGGACCAGCTTCCGCAGTTCCGTGAATTGCGCGATCGTTTTCAAGTCTTCATCCTTCACCGGCATTTTGCTGAGATCCATCGCCACGATCTGGCTTTTGAGAGGCAACAAATCGCCGATGTCCCCGGATTTGAATACGGCCTGATTGTAAAAGTTCACAAACAACGCCGGTGAACCAGCCGCATAATGCCGCACCGCCCGGTAGTTGGTATTCAGCTCCTTCACCTTCGCTGCGTCCGCCGCTTCGAAATCGTACGCTTCGGCGGCTTCGTTGCCGCCGAGTACCTGCGCGGCATAGCGGGATAGCGGGTTTTGTGCAGGTAATGCATTCACTTTTTGTGTAAAATCCGGCCCAAGCTTCACCCATTCGGAGAGCAATAGCATTTCCTCCTCCGTGAGCTGCGCCTTCCCTTTTGGCGGCATATGTTTTTTGTCTTCCAAAGGCAAATGCACCCGGCTGATCATCAGGCCCAAATCCGGGCTTGTGGTATCCCAGAGCATACCGCTTTTGCCGCCTTTGGTGAGCAGCGCCACGCTTTGCATCTGCAACCCGCCTTTCGCCTTGTCGGCATTGTGGCAGGCGTAGCACTTTTGCCGCAACACCGGCTGCACGAGATGGTCGTAGACGACAGCCTGGTCGATGGAGACGAGCGGGACGGGGTCATAGGCGCCAGCCGGCGACCATGCCAGGAAATCTTCGCCGTGGGTGAGATTCCCGCCCATATGCCCGGTAACCAGTAGCAATGCGGAGAACCCGGCTGCGACGAATTTGGCCGGTATCCGCCACGCCGGCAGATATTTGGAAGCAGCATACCATGCGAGGCTCCCGATGGAAGTACCGGTGCCCAGCCATTTGTGCCATTGCAGGGTCTGAGAGGCATCGCTTTCTTCCCTGGACAATAAAAACCCCGAAAATGCGGCCGTGCAGGCCGTAAACGCACCCAGCAAAAGCAGCGTATCGGCCAGCTCCGCGTTCCACCGCGCCGACCCTTCTTTTTCGACAATCAATACCCAAAAACCATAAAGCAGCAGCACTACCAGCGGGAAATGCAGTACCGCCGGGTGTAGCCGGCCGATGGGAAACATCCAGGCCGGGGCAACTACCCGTTCCTCGAAAAATAGCAGGAAAATCAGCAAGCCATTCAGGAAGAAGGCCGAATTCAATACAAATCCCTTCCAATCAGACAGATAGCGGCGCACGGTAATGGCTAGGTTAAGAGATAATGTCTTTGACAAGCTTGCCCGCCACGTCGGTGAGCCGGTAGCGCCGGCCCTGGTGCTTGAACACCAGCCGCTCATGGTCCAAGCCCAGCTGATGGAGGATCGTCGCGTGCAGGTCGTGCACATGTACGGGATCTTTGATAATGTTGTATCCGAAATCGTCCGTTTCCCCATATACGAGCCCCGGCTTGATCCCGCCCCCGGCCATCCAGATCGTGAACGCCCGCGGATGGTGGTCGCGGCCGTAGTCCTCTTTCGTGAATTTGCCCTGACAAAAATTCGTCCTGCCAAACTCACCACCCCAAATCACAAGCGTTTCGTCGAGCAAGCCGCGCTGTTTCAGATCGGTGACCAACGCGGCCGATGCCTGGTCCACGTCCATGCATTGCCCCGCTATTTCCTTTGGCAGACTCGCATGCCCGTCCCAACCCTGGTGGTACAGCTGGATAAAGCGCACGCCCTGCTCCGACAGCTTCCGCGCCAGCAGGCAGTTGGCGGCATAGGTGCCCGGTTTGAGGCATTCGGGGCCGTACATTTTCAGCACCGATTCGGGTTCCCGGCTCATATCGGTGATTTCCGGCACGGCCGTTTGCATGCGAAAGGCCATTTCATATTGCTCGATCTTTGCCGTCACCTCCGGGTCGCCGAACTCCTCGAAAGTCCCCTGGTTGAGTTTGGCCAGCTTGTCGAGCATCCGCCGACGCTCCGAGCGGTCCATTCCTTTTGGGTCGCCCAGGTATAGCACCGGGTTTTCGCCGCTGCTGAACTGCACGCCCTGGTGCACGGAGTCGAGGAAACCGTTGGTCCATAATTTGGAATACACCCCCTGCCCATTTCCCTTGCCCCTCGATAGCAATACGCAAAAGCCGGGCAGGTTCTGGTTTTCGCTCCCGAGCCCGTAACTCAGCCATGAGCCCATGCTGGGCCTGTTGCCTACCTGCGCGCCGGTTTGGAAAAAAGTCAGCGCCGGATCGTGGTTGATCGCGTCGGTATTCATGGATTTGATGATGCAAATGTCGTCGACAATGCGGGCGGTATGCGGCAGCAGCTCGCTGACCCACGCGCCTGAGCTGCCATATTGCTTGAAATCGAATATGGAACCGGCCAGCGGGAAACGGGTCTGATTGGAGGTCATGCCGGTAAGCCGCTGCCCGGCCCGGATGGATTCGGGGAGGTCTTCGCCGAACATCTTGTTGAGCAAGGGTTTATGGTCAAAAAGCTCGAATTGCGAAGGGGCTCCATTCTGGAACAGGTAGATGACACGTTTCGCTTTCGGCGCAAAATGCGGCAGGCCCGCGACAATGTCGTTCACACTATTTTCCGCACTGGATTTGAAAAGATCAGGGACGAGCAGCGAACCCAATGCGGCGCTTCCGATGCCCAGGCTCAGTTTGGACAGAAAGTGCCTTCGGTTGGTGTTCATTCCAAAATCAAAAACCGGCTTTTCCATATTTTGTCAGGTATACATTGCGCTGTTTCCTAGAAAATCAGCTTTTGGTTATCGTTTCCTCCATGTTGTAAATCGTGCTGATCACCCGCATCAGCGCGGCAGCCCTCGCCGGATCTATTTTGGGTAAATGCCTGCTATCGCCCACATCCAGCGCAATGCCCGCCTTGTGTCTGTTTTTGGTAAATGCAGCCAATTCTTCCTGGTAGTAGCCCGTCAGCAATTGCATTTCGCCTGCATCCGGCTGCCGGCAAACAATGCGCTGAAATACCTCGCTGATCTGCCGTTCGACCGGCGTCCGGGACGCGCTCAGGCGTTCCGCGAGCACCCGCGAGGCTTCCAGCACCGTGGGGTCGTTCAGCATCACCAGCGCTTGGAGCGGGGTGTTCGTTTTCTGGCGTTTCACCTCACAATGATCGCGGTTACTGGCGTCGAAAATGATCATCGCCGGGGGCGGTAATGTGAGTTTGATAAATGTATATAGTCCCCGGCGGTACAATGCCCCGGCCGTGTCCTGCACATAGCGCGCCAGGCTGCCCCTATTGGCCGTAGTAGCCTCCCAGATGCCTTTGGGCTGATAAGGCTTCACGCTTGGCCCGCCGATTTCCGTGTTCAGCAAACCACTGGTCGACAGCACGATATCCCTTATCGACTCCGCCGGAACGCGGTAGCGCGCCCCCCGGGACAGGTAAATATTTTCCGGGTCCTTCTCCGTCTTTTCCTTCGTCGATCGCGACGACTGCCGGTAAGTGGCCGACATTACCATTTGCTTCACGAGCCTTTTGATATTCCAGCCGTGGTCCATGAAATCGACGGCAAGCCAGTCCAGCAGCGCCGGGTGCGTCGGCAAATCGCCCTGCATGCCAAAGTCGCCCGTGCTCTTTACAAGCCCCCGGCCGAATATCTCCTGCCACACCTGGTTGACGAACACGCGGGCTGTCAGCGGGTTCTGTTTGCTGGTGGTCCATTGCGCCAGGCCTAACCGGTTGCGGGCATACCAGGCCGTATCGAATGGCATCACGGCCGGCAATGCGCTCGCCGTCACCACCTTTCCCGGTGCATCGTATACGCCGCGGTTGAGCACGTGCGTTATCCGCGGCTCATCCCCCTCGCCCATGACCGACACTACGATCCGCGCAGTGTCTTTGCGGTTGATAAAATTCAATAGCTGTTCCGTTTCGCTGCCGGAAATGGTCAGCACAGGCGTTTTCGCCGGTCCGCTGCCCGCACTGCCATCGAAACCTTTTTCTTTGGAAGTATTGAAAAATGCAAAAAGACGGTAGTAATCCTCTTGGGAAATGGGGTCGTACTTGTGGTCGTGGCACTGCGCACACTCGACCGTAAGCCCCAGCAAACCGGAACTGAACGTCTTGGTCTTATCCAGATGGTACTCAACCCGATATTCCTCGGGAATGACGCCGTCTTCTTCCGTGATTTTGTGATTGCGAAGAAATGCCGTGGCCAGTATTTGCTCCTTGCCGGCATTAGGAAGCAGGTCGCCGGCCAGCTGCCAGGTCAGGAACCTGTCGTAAGGCATGTTGGTGTTGAAAGCGTGGATCACCCAGTCGCGCCACGCCCATTGCGTACGCGCGTCGTCGTTCTGGTAGCCATAAGAATCCGCGAACCGGGCCACATCGAGCCAATGGATCGCCATTTTCTCGCCATAGGCTTTTTGCGAGAGCAGTTTATCGACGATTTTCTCGTAGGCGTTACCGGAATGGTCCCCGGCAAATTGCTGCTGCATGTCCAGCGACGGTGCCAGGCCGGTAAGGTCGAGTGCCAGGCGTTTCAGCAATTGCGCTTTTGTAGCTTCCTCGTTGGGCGCGAGGCCTACCTCGTCCATTTTTTCGAGGGTAAAGCGGTCTATTTCGTTTTTACACCAATCTTCGTTACCGACGTCCGGGAGTGCTTCCTTTTTCGGCACGGTAAATGCCCAGTGCTGCTCGTATTTAGCCCCTTGCGAGATCCATTTTTTGATTAACCCTACTTCATTTTCATTCAGCAAACCGAGGTGCGACTCCGGCGTCGGCATCTGGTAACCGGGGTCGGCGGACGTGATCCGCCTGTACACCTCCGAAGCCGCCGGGTTGCCGGGCACGATCGCGAACCGCTCCTTCCCTTCGAGCGGCGCATAGGCACTTTTCGCGAGGTCGAGCCGCAAACCGGCCTCTCTTTTGTTCGCATCCGGACCGTGGCATGCAAAGCATTTGTCGGACAAAATGGGCCTGATCTGATAATTGTAGGAAATGGCTTTCCGGGTGCCGAAACCGCCACCTGCTAGCGAATTCCAGCCCAAACCTGCCGCTAAAATGCCGGCCCCGGCCAGGAGCACATATTTAATAGGAAATGCAGCCTTCATTGCATCAATCGTCATTTCTAAACTGAAAACCGCAGGTCAACACCCAATCCGGGGTCGCCCTACGTATAAGATTGATGCAAATCTATGACTACAAAATGCAATAAATTGATAACCGATTGCGCATTACTGATACTCCGTTTGCATAAAATCGGGCGGTTACCTGGCTACCAGCGGACACGAATCGACGGAAATACCAGCTTTCACTGGTGAGTTACAACTTGCCGCTGGTCCGAATATTTTAGACAGCAATCAATAATTCATTAATTTACAACGCATTACTAACCAACCTTGATCCATGGCATTCGCTATCACCATTTCGCTTATCATCCTCGTGTGGTATTGCGCGAAAGCAGTCCGGGAAAACCCCGAACGCCCCAACTGGAACAAGGCGATCGTTACCGCCCTTTTCTGGCCGTTGTCGCTGTTCATGAAGCGCTACCGGTAGCCGGGGAGAATCGCTTTCGCCTGTTCTTTTATTTCAAAAAACGGTGAGGCATTCCGCCGGGCCGGGACGCTACACCATGAAGAAAACTATCGTAATCGTTCTTTTTCTGGCTTCGATTGGAGCGGGAATCGCCTACATCCTGGTATCCTCGGCTAAAATGGCCGAGGCGAGGCCGCAGGAGCCTGAAACCCCCTACCCTTATCACACCGAAGAGGTCACTTTCCGTAATGACAGCGCGGGAATTACGCTGGCAGGCACTTTGACGCTGTCCGACAAAAAAGGCAGTTTTCCGGCCGTGGTGCTCATTACCGGCAGCGGCCCGCAAAACAGAAACGAAGAGGTTCTCGGCCATAAGCCATTCCTCGTCATCGCGGATTATCTCACCCGCAGAGGCTTCGCGGTGCTGCGGTACGACGACCGGGGCGTCGGAAAATCGACGGGCAAATTCAATAACGCCACCACGGCCGACGTGACCACCGATGCCGAAAGTGCCGTAGCGTATCTGAAAACCCGGCAAGAGATTAATTCCGGCAAAATAGGCCTCGCCGGCCATAGCGAAGGCGGATTGGTGGCAGCGATCGCCGCGTCGCGAACGAAAGACATCGGTTTCATCATCTCGCTCGCAGGGCCGGGCGCGAAAGGTATCGATGTGATCACCCTGCAATCCGAGCTGATCGCGCGGGCCGGCGGCGTGGACGAAGCGGGCATTGCATTAATCAAGCGGGCAAACCGCGAAACTACGGAAATAATCCGCAGCACGCCCGACACGGCCGGGTTGCGCGCCAAACTAATGGCCTATACCAAAGCCAACCTGCATGATTACCCGTTGAAAATGATGTATCCCGGTCAATCAAAGGAGGATTTCTTTAAATTCCAGGTCAATATGCTTTGCTCGCCCTGGTACCGGTACGCCTTCGAGATCGAACCGGCGTCGTATTTTAAGAAGGTCAAATGCCCCGTGCTGGCCCTCAACGGGTCGAAAGATTTGCAGGTAGATGCCAGCCAGAACCTCCCGCCCATTTTGAAAGCGGTCCGAGAAGGCGGGAATGCCAATGTTACGGTAAAAGAACTCCCCGGCTTGAACCACCTCTTCCAGCCATGCAAAACCGGCCATCCGAACGAGTACGGCAAAATTCGCGAAACCTTCTCTCCGACTGCATTGGCGGCGATGGCCGACTGGCTAGCGGCCACTATCGCAGCACCAGCACCGGGTTAAATATGAAGCCTACATCCCCAGCTTCAAAAACAAATCCGCCACCGCCGCCGGCTGCGACAGGAATGGCGAGTGCCCCGCATTCACTTCGTAAACAGCCTTGATACCCGCCGCAGCGATCATCTGGTCCTGCAAGGCCGGCGAGATCACGATGTCCCGGAGCGTTTTAATGTAAGCCTTTTCCACCGACCCGAACGCGCCGCTCGTTACCGTTACTTTGTTCGTAAAGGGGATTGCCGGCTCGGCGCGGTACTGGGCTATTACCTTGTCTTTGGCAGCCTGCGAGCCGTCCGGGATGAACAGATCGGTGAGTTTCTCATTTTTCACGTCGAGCGTGAGCTGATCGGCCGACTGCACCAGGTTGGGGCCGAGCTGTGAACCGGGATCGGCTATTTCCACCAACGCCTGGCCCGAAGTGGGCACAAATGCACCGATGTAGATCAGCTTACGAATACTTGCCGGCACTTTTTCCGCGACATGCGTGACCACCATGCCGCCCATACTGTGGCCAACCAGTATCACCGGCCCGCCCGCCGACGTAATCGATTCTATGACCTTATCCCGGTATACGTCGAGTGACAGCAGGTGCGGAGCCGTTTTGTCGCTGCCGTGGCCAGGCAGTTCCACCAGCATAACTTTATGCCCTTTACTGACGAGCTGGTCGCGAACTTCGTCCCACACGTAAGGCGCCTGCCACGCGCCATGTACTAGCACGTACGTCTGCGCGGGCGCGGGAACATGGTCGTCCTGCGAGCAGGAGGCCATAGCGGAGAGTGCAAGTGCCGCGGATAGCAGCATCAGTCCTGTTTGTATCATTGGATTTGAATTAAAAAACTGAAAGAATAGATTACTGAAAATCAAGCCGTCCGCTCAGGGGCCGGCATATCGAAGCCATTCAGGATCACAGCGATGAGGCTGTACCCCCCCACGAGGAAAAAGAGCTCCGCAACGCCGTCGCGGCCGAGCAGTTTCACGGCGTGGCGGTATGCTGACTCCGGGACAATGCGCCCGTGGACAAGGCATTGGGCAATGGTGTGTGCAATGGCCTCCTCGTCGCTGAGCCCGGAAGGCTGGCCGCCGGCCGCCAGCAACGCGATAATGCCGGGCGGTAAGCCGAACGCCTCGGCCATGATCTCGTGCGCATACAGCTCGAACCGCGCCCCGAACATGCCGCCGACCGTGAGAATAGCCACTTCCCGAACCGTTTTGCCTAGCGTGGCGTGCGTGTCCAGCGTTCGTACAAAGCTCAGGGCCGGTACACCGAACTGCGGGTAATGCAGCATCGGGGCAAATGGCCCAAGCAATGCCCCCTGCTCGTCGATCATCCGTACCTGCCCCTGGCTTCCGGAAACAAGGTTCGCGATTTCGTCGTGCACGAAACGGAGTTCCGGGCCGAGATTTTCCGGATTTAATGGTTGAATGCGCATATGAATCCTTTTTGAATGGGTTAGGAAAGGGCGAATTCCCCGTCGATCAGCACGAATGCCATCCGGCAAAGCTTGTCGGAACGGTTGGCCCAGGCGTGGTTCGTGCCGTTCTGGATCACGATATCGCCCGGGTAAATGGTCGTTTCGGCGCGGTCGAGCACGAGCGTCATCTCGCCCTCGAGCACAATGCCGTAGTCGACCGTCTGCGTGCGGTGCATGAGCGGATGCGGGGCACCGGCGGCCGAGGTAGACGCACGTTCATCGCCCATTGCCCTGAATTTCTCGGCGGCATCGCTGCCGGTAAGCTGGCGGATTTCCTCCCCCTCGGGCGGGAACTCGATGACCCGGATGCGCGTCGCGTTTTTTGGCGGCGGTAGTACCAGCCCCGTTTCGTCGGAGTCGCTGGGCTGCGCGTGGATTTGCGCCGGCGTTTCCAGCGTGTGCCATACTTCGAAAAAAGTGGGCCCGCCGGGGCCGCCTACCAGCTGTGCCCGTACCGGCGGCGCGTCCGACACGACAATAGCTTTCCCGTCGGCATCGTGACCCGTCACAATGCGCCTGAATGTTTTCTGGCTCATAAAAATTATGGAAAATGGTGACTAATACGCTATCGTCCTGCCTGGAACCCGAAGATTTCGTCCAGCTCCACCACATGCACGCCATTCGCAAGCATTTTCGGGGCTTTTGCCAGTTTTCCGGCAAGAATGGCGGTCGGCAGCGGGCGGTACTTGCGGAACAAGCCTATTCCGTTCAAAAAACCAAGCATGGCGGTAGCGACACGCTCCATCGAACGGTCGGTATTTTCGCGCAGCAGCTGCCCCGGCCGGAAAATAATGTACTGGTCGAAGGTCAGGCTGGCGATCTGCTCTTCCAGCTGGCCTTTAATCTTCAAATAGAGCACATTACTTGCCGACGACGCCCCGTACGACGACAGCAGCACCATGCGGGGCACACCGTTGCGCCTTGCTATATGTGCAAATGTGAGCGGTATTTCGTAATCGATCCGCCATTGCTGTTCCTTTGAACCGGCAGCTTTCAGCGTCGTTCCCAGGCACGAAAACCAGACATCCCCCTGAATGTACCCGGCCACCTCGTCGAGTTTGTTGAAATCGATGACGTGCTCTGTCAGTTTGGGATGCACAACGCCCGCCGGGCGGCGCACAAAACTGATCACCTTCGTATACGCCGGATCTTCCAGCAATATATTAACCAGGTCTTTGCCGGTAGCACCGGTTGCACCAATAATCAACGCTCTCATATTTCGACGGGTAATGGTTATGAATAAAGCGACTGTTCGTCCGAGGTGCCTGGTGATATTACAAAGGTCAGCAGCAGGCACGAGCAAAACGATGCATCAGATCACTATTAATTTGTGACAAAAATCACACCGCGCCCGTCGGCCCCGACCATGCCGCTGCCCAAGCTTAGTTCAGGGATCGCCGCCGGTGGGCCGGGTGAATCCGGCTGAGCGTTTCGCGGCTGATACCCAGGTATTCGGCGATGTACTTTTTGGGTATCCGCTTCACAATATCGGGAAAAAGGCTGCCAAATTCTTCATAACGTTCCCGCGGGTTCCTGGAAAGCAGCGAAATAATCCGGTGCTGCTGGGCGGTGTAGCCGCTGGTCACCTTCATCCTGAAAAAGTGCTCCATTTTGTGCAGGTCGGAGGCCAGTTTCTCCCGCGCGAGCAGCGTCAGGCAAAATACCTCCGCCTCTTCCATGCATACGACATTCATGTTCGCCCCGGTCTGGTAAAAAAAAGCATGGTAATCCGAGAGCCAGGAATTTTCGAGGGCAAATTGCAGGATATGCTCCCGCCCGCCGTCGTCGACGTAAAATGCCCGGAAAACGCCGTTCGCGATCCAGTATTCGCAGGCGACCCTGTCACCGGCCTGGATGAGAAACTGGTGTTTCCGTACCCGCTTTTTGGTGAAAAATGTCCGGACGTACTCGAACTCGTCATCGCTGATGGGCGTGATTTCTTCAATGTGTTTTCGCAGATTTTCCATATCGAGGATGTGAGCAGCTAAGCATGAGGCAAAATATTTTCATTCAATAATCAAACATTATACCAGGTATTAAACAGCTAACTATCAATTATTTAACAAAAAACCTATTATTGTTCTAATACGATATTTCGCCATTTCGTGACAGCTTTCAGCGACATGCGATTTTGTCGCTTTCCGTGCTATGAATGCGTTGCAAAAGATTGTAATTTCAATTTGCATTGCCGCTCCGGCAGCACAGCGATCCCTCATACTCAAACGATTAGACCATGATACAAAAAGCGGCAATTTTGCTTGGCCTGCTCATGGCCTGGTTCCTTCCGGCAAGGGCCCAGCGGACCGACGGACACGTCGGCATCGAGCGCTACCCGATCAATGCGCTTCCTTCTTACCTGGCGCAGCTCGGGAGTGCCAAAGCGGATACGTCAAAGGTGGACCTGCTTCTGAAAATCGGGGCCATTTACCATTCAAGTGAAGCAAGAGGATGGCTGGACAGCGCCATTATCTTCGGAAGGCAGGCGGCGGTGCTGAGCAAATCGTTGAACTATACAAACGGCTACAACAATGCATGCTACCTGCTTTGTACGACCTTTTGTAAAAAACGGGACCTGAAAGCGGCATCGCTCGTGCTCCATGACGTGCATGGCGAAATGTCCGTTTGCATCCTGCTCACCCTTGCCGAATATTATATCAATTTTAAGGACGCCACGCCGGACGAGCTCCGTCTCGCCTTGCCCTATCTCAACCAGGCCATCAAGCGGAGCGAAGAGCTGAAATCGAGAAAATGGACGGACAATAGTTTGAGTACCAAAGCAAAATACCACTATCGCGTGGGCGAGATGACGGCAGGCAAGAACCTGTTTATCCAGATCATCCAACATTACAAAGAGGTTGGGAACAAAGAGCGGCAGGCGCATTGGTGGTACGATCTCGGCCTCTACATCCCCGATTCGGATAGCACCTATGCCATCGAGATTTACAGTTTCCAACAGGCAGCGAAGCTATTTAAAGAGATCGGCGATATCGCCTCGTATGCCGAAACGCTCTGGCACGAAGCCTATATCTATGGGTTGAACAACCGGCAGGATCTCGCGGAAAAATTCTATCTGGCCGATCTCGAAACGTTAAAATCGGCGAAGCTCGACGACGAAATCACGGCGAGCTACCAGCGGTTGTCCGGCTTTTACGAGAAGCAGAAAAACTTCGACAAAGCATTGCAATACGCCTTTCTGAGCCTCAAAAACATGCAGGCCCGGAAAGACAGCAGCCAGCTAAGCTCGGTGTACATGACATTGGGCAACATCAACTATGCGCTAAACAACTACCCCGAGAGCGTAAAATATTACAAACTGGTGTACGCCACGACTCCCGTTCACCGGGTATGGACCTTCGATCTGCTGCGATTGCTGACCGACTCCCAGATCAAATCCGGCCAGGCTGCAGAAGGCATTCGCTTTCTCCGTGCGTTTTTGCGGGACAAGGCCCCCAATCAAACCTCCGTGAACAAACAGACGATCGCGCTTGCCTTCGGAAATTGCTACGCGGCCTTAGGCAATTACGCCACCGCCGAAAAGTATTACCTGGAAATGATCCGTCTTAACAGCGCCGCCGAGTATTCCCTTCGGACCACCTCTGGCAAGCTGTACCCCATCACGGGCGCAGAAGCTTTTCTCACGATCGGCCGGTTTTACGCACAGGCGGGCAAATTCACGCAGGCGGGCCCTTACCTTCGGAGCGCCCTGACGGCATGGAACCTGAATGCCGTTTTTGAACGGGATACGCGGCATTTGCTTTTTAAGGTGGATTCCGCGGCGGGCAATTACCTGGGTGCCATCCGGAATTACCAGCGTTTCAAAATGCTGAGCGATTCGGTGGAAGCCATTACGAAAAATAAGGAAGTATCGGTCATGCAAGCCAATTTCAAAGCCGCGCAGAAGGAAAAAGACATCAAGCTGTTGACCAAAGACGCCGCATTGCAAAGGGAAAAGCTGGAACTGGCCGCCCGCACGGAGAAATTTACCTACGGCGGCTTTGCCGTACTGCTTTTCCTGCTGGGGCTTTCATACAGCAGCTACCGCGCCAAACAAAGCAAGAACCGGCAGCTGGAAGAACAGCAAAAGACGATCAGCATCAAAAACTCGTCCCTGATGCAGCTCGTCAATGAAAAGGAATGGCTCCTGCGCGAGGTACATCACCGGGTGAAAAACAATTTGCAGATCGTGATCAGCCTGCTGAACTCGCAATCGGCCTATTTGAAAGAAGAAGTGGCCGTGAACGCGATCGTGGAAAGCCGCCACCGCATTCAGGCGATGTCGATGCTGCACCAGCGCATTTACCAGTCGGAGGATATGACGAGCATCGGTATGACCAGCTACATTCACGAGCTGGTGTCGTATCTCGGGAGCAGTTTCAACACCGGCCGCCGCATCATATTAAATGTATATGTAGAAAAAATAGAGTTGGACCTGTCCCAGGCAGTGCCTATCGGCCTGATTTTGAACGAGGCAATCACCAATTCACTCAAATATGCTTTCCCCGACGACCGGGAAGGCGAAGTAAAAGTCACGTTTGCCAAAGCCGGAGAGGACGAAATCGTGCTCAGCATCCACGACGATGGCATAGGATTTCCACCGGGGTTCGACCTCGGTACCATTAAAACCTTCGGCCTCAAACTGATCAAAGGGCTTACGG
Organism: Dyadobacter beijingensis DSM 21582; assembly: GCF_000382205.1. Taxonomy (GTDB): domain Bacteria; phylum Bacteroidota; class Bacteroidia; order Cytophagales; family Spirosomataceae; genus Dyadobacter; species Dyadobacter beijingensis. The sequence goes on along the minus strand of NZ_KB907788.1, from coordinate 46,814 downwards.
AAGACCTCGAAGGGACATTTTTCGTGGAAAGCGGCCCCGGAACGACTTTGCGGGTACTGTTTCCTTTCCGACTCGTCCAGGTCGCGCATCCGGCCGATGCGCCGGTCATGGCCCAGGTATAGCCACGCGCTCAGCCAACGACGAACCGCCAGCTGATGCCAAGCTTTTTCATACGCGATACCAGCGTAGGGGCGGGAATATTCAGGATTTCGGCGGCACCGCCTTTTCCCGATACTTTTCCGTTGCTTTTGGTCAATGCGGCCATGATCATATGCTTTTCGTCGGGTTGGTTTTTGGGGCTGCCGGCCGGCGGGTAATCTGCACGTATATCGTCGTCGGGCAGGTCCACAGACGAGATCACCCCGGACCGCGCCAGGATAATCTGCCGTTCCATCACATTTTCGAGTTCGCGGATATTCCCAGGCCATGCATACCGGACCAGGCGTGCGAGTGCCTGCGGCTCGATACGCCGGGGCAGGGTGCCCATCAGCCGGGCATTCTTTTGCAGGAAATAATCGACCAGCGCAGGGATGTCCTCCGGGCGCTCCCGCAGCGGCGCGAGCGTGATGGAAAACACGTTGATGCGGTAATAGAGGTCGATGCGGAACTTCCCGGCGGCTACTTCCTTGTACAAATTGCGGTTGGTGGCAGTCACAATGCGGATATCGAGCCGGATCGTCGTCCGGCCGCCGATGCGTTCCAATTCTTTTTCCTGGATGACGCGCAGCAGCTTCGTCTGGGTTTCCAGCGGCATTTCCCCGATTTCGTCGAGGAAAATGGTCCCCCCCTGCGCTTGCTCGAATTTACCGATCCGCCTTTCCGAAGCGCCAGAAAATGCCCCTTTTTCATGCCCGAACAGCTCCGACTCAATGAGACCAGGCGGGATGGCGGCGCAATTGACCTTGACCAGCGGCTTGTTTTTCCGTTTGGAAAGCCTGTGTATGGCCCTGGCAATGCCCTCCTTCCCTACTCCCGTTTCTCCCAGGATCAGCACGGAAGTGTCCATCGGCGCCACCTGGCGCACGAGGTCCAGCGCTTCGAGCAATTTGGCACTGTTGCCGATGATCTCGTTGAATTCGCCCGTCGATTCCTTCGTTTTGGAGCCGATGCGCAGGTTTTGCGCCCTGGCCTGCTGCTGATGCAGCGTATGTTGGGCGGCATAATGATGGCGGTAAATGGCAATGTCCAGCGCCAGCAGAATGTCCTGCCGCCTGAAAGGTTTGATCAGAAAGCCGTCCGGCCGCGTCGTCTTCGCCGCTTCGAACGTCAGCGGATCGGAATTGGCAGAAATATAGATAAATGGAATGCCGGCCGCGGTAAGCGCCGGCGCGAGGTCGATGCCGGTTTCCGGGCCTTTCAGGAATATATCGAGCAGCACAATGTCGGGCCGTGCCGTTGTCAAAAATTCCAGGGCACCGGCGACCGATTTCACGATCGCGCAAACGGAATGACCGGCACTTTCGAGGATCAGCTGCAAGTCGTTAGCCTCGATGAACTGGTCTTCAACGATGAATACATTTAGGCCCATAAGCTGGCATTTCTGCGGGATAATGCTTTAAAAATACGCAAATGAAGGGACATTCTTTGCTAAATTGGAAGATTATTGCGTCGACAGGTCACATGGAATTCACTGAAAATTATCCGGAAATTATAGGCAGCTCGCCCGCCATCGCACACCTGCGCGGCCTCATGGCGCAGGTCGCGGGCACGCAAAGCACCGTTCTCCTGCTGGGGGAAACCGGTACCGGCAAAGACCTGGTAGCCAGGGCCATTCACCGCAGCTCACCACGGCGCGACCAGCCCAACATCACCGTCAACTGCGCCGCCCTGCCCGCCGATCTGATTGAAAGCGAGCTGTTTGGCCACGAGAAAGGCAGCTTTACCGGTGCGTCGGAAACGCGGATCGGCAAATGGGAGCTGGCCGATCAGGGGACGCTCTTCCTCGACGAAATCGGCGAAATGCCCCTGGAACTGCAGGCGAAGCTGCTCCGGGCCTTGCAGGAGCGGGAGATCGAGCGGATCGGCGGGAAAGCGGTGATCCCTACCAATGTGCGCGTGATTGCCGCCAGTAATAAGGATTTATCCGCCGAAGTGCAGCACGGCCGGTTCCGCAGCGACCTGTTTTTCCGGCTGAATGTATTTCCCGTCACCATTCCCCCGCTTCGGGAAAGAAAGCAGGACATCAGGGCGCTGGCGGTTTTTTTTATGAAAAAATATGCCGAAAGAATGGGGAGGAAAGCGCCGCGTATAGCCGGTAAGGTGATGCGAAAACTTTTGGCATACAGCTGGCCAGGCAATGTGCGGGAGCTCGAAAATCTCATTGAAAGAAGCCTGCTCATGACGCCAGGACCGGTAATCGACCAACTGTTCCTGTCGCGGCACGACGAATACCTGGGTACGGTCATGACCGGCAACCGGGTGAAAACGATCGACGAAGTGCTCCGCGAGCACATTTTGCAGGTTTTGAAACTGTGCGAGGGCAAGGTCGCCGGCCCGGGAGGTGCAGCGGAAGCATTGCGCGTGCCTCCTACCACGCTGCATTCGATGATCAAAAGGCTTGGCATCCGTAAAGCCTACCCGACTGACCATCAGCCACTCCCCGAATCGTGACCGGTGTGATCGCCGTCACATTTTTAAAGTGATCCGCATCCTTCTCATAGGGCCGTGTCCGTCGTAATTTTGGTATAAAACCAAACCGGCAGCAACGCATCGCCTGCCCGGGACCGCCTTGTAACCCTATCCACGTATCATTATGACAAACCTTACCAAATGGGACGAAATCTCGAAAGAGAAAGCTAAAAAGGGTTTCAGGATACACCTGCTCGTTTTTGTGCTCGTTACGCCTGCCATCTGGCTGGTCTGGTATTTCACCGCCCAGTCATATCCGTGGCCCTTGTGGTCGACCCCGGCCTGGGGCATTGGATTACTCTTCCATTACCTGGGCGTGTATGTTTTTGCAAAGCGGGCTACCTAACGACGCACCACGAACAAGCCCGGCCTGATCTTCCAGCCGGGCTTGTTATGCCGATTTAACGAGCAGTGCTATACGTAAACCTCCGGGCCGCGCCCGTCATTCACTCGCGAGCGAACGGACAGGGTTCATCAATGCGGCCCGAATGGCCTGCATGATGACTGTCGCCGTTACGATGAGTAGTTTGGAGCAAATGGTAAAAAGAAATACACCCGGACCAATCTGCACCCGGTAATCGAAATCGGCGAGCCATTTTTCCATGGCATACCACCCTATCGGCGCCGCGATCACGAATGAAATACCCACCAGTTTGACGAAGTCCCCCGTAAGCATACCCACAATGCCGGGTACCGACGCGCCGAGCACTTTCCTGACGCCGATTTCCTTCATACGCTGCTGCGCGGAGAATGCTGCCAGCCCGAATATGCCGAGGCAGGAAATGAAGATGGCGAGGCCCGTAAAAATGCTCGTCAGCGTGCCGATCAGCTTTTCCCGCGCGAAACGCGCCGCATAGGTATCGTCCGCGAACGAATACGTGAATGGATAACCCGGATCGATCGTTTTAAATATGGATTCCACCGTGCGCAGGTTCTGGTCCAGCGGTTGCGCGGGATTGAGGCGCAGGTTCACCCATTGATGCGGCAGCATGCCACCCGGCCCGGTAATGATGGCCGGCTTCACAGGCGAATAGGGCGATTCATAAATAAAATCCCGCACGACGCCCGTCACATGCCAGTCCGTCTTCTGAAAACGAACGACGGTGCCCACCGGATTTTTCAACCGCATCGCTTTCACGGCCGTTTCGTTCAGCACGATGGCCGTCGAATCGCTGGCATATTTTGAAATATCGATCTCCCGGCCTTCCAGCAACGTCACCCCGCTGGTCCGCACGAAATGCCGGTCCGCACCGAAAAGGTCGAACTCTACATCCTTATCGGTTTCGACGCTGCCCGGAAACTGCACGCCCCATTGGCGGGTGTTCAGGCTCATCGTCGGCCCGAGCGACCGTGTGGCGGACACTACGGCCCCGCTGCCGATCAGCTCGTCGCGCAGCAATGCATAATGTTTTTCGAGGTTGCCGGGCAATGCGGTATAGAGCAGGTTCTCCCGGTTATAGCCGCTATCCCGCTTTTCGGCGTGGTCGATCTGGTTGCGGATGACGAGCGTGGAGATGATCAGGACAATGGCGAATGCGAACTGCAGCACCACCAGGCCCTGCCGCGCGGGTACCACGGCCGGCCCACGCTTGTAGGTACCTTTCAAAACCCTGGCGGGTTGAAAAGCAGAAAGAAAAAAGGCCGGATAACTCCCCGCCAGCAGCCCGGTAACCAGCACGAAGGCCAGGCCCGATGCCCAGAATAACGGGGACCCGAAGTTCGGGTCGATCTGCTTGCCCACCAGGTCGTTGAACAGCGGCGTCACGGCCCAGATTACCGCCACCGCCCACAATCCGGCGATCCCTGCGAGCAGCACCGCTTCGCTGATAAACCGCAGCACGAGCGACCCTTTGGGCGCGCCGGCCACCTTGCGGATACCTACTTCCTTCGCACGCATTGCTCCCCGTGCCGTGCTCAGGTTCACAAAATTGACGCACGCAATGGCCAGGATGAACACGGCGATCACCCCGAACAGCCGGACGGCGATAATGCCGCCGTCCACCAGCTCGCCCTTTTCTATTTTGGAATACAAATGCCATTTGCGGGCCGGATGCAAAAAGATTTCCCGGTTCGAGACATTGTCAATGGCTCCTTTCAAATGGCCGGCCGTCACTTTCCGGATCTTCCGGTTGACCGCCGCCTCCGTGGCGCCTTCGCGCAGCATGACGAATGTCGTGTGGTTATTGGCGGTCCAGTCGCCCGAAGCGTCCGGGCGGAACATGTATTCCCAGGGAACCAGGTAGTCAAGGTCCTGAAACTGGGTGTTTTCCGACATATTATCCATCACTGCCGACACGAGGAAATTATCCCTATGATCGATCTGCACCGTCTTTCCCACGGCATTTTCAGTCCCGAACAAATTCACCGCCAACCGCTTTGAAATAATAATCCCACCCGCCCCTGTGAGCGCCCCACGCTCGCTGCCCGAAAGCAGCCGGACGTCGAACACGCGGAGAAAATCAGGGTCGGTCAATGCGCCTTTTACATTGCTGTTGACCTCGTTCACCGACAGAAGCAGCGTCAGCGGCGCATAACGTGCGGCCAGCTCGATGTCCGGGAATGAGGTTTTCAGCTCGGGCGCCAATGGTGACGGCGTGGTGGGCCAAACGGTTTTTTCGCCGCTGAAAACATCGCGGTTGTATACCTGGTAAATGCGGTCGGCCTGGCTGTATTGCCGATCGAACCGCAGTTCGCTCCGGATCCAGAAAAAGATCATCGCCGACGCCGTCATGCCGACCATCAGTCCGGCGATGTTGATGAATGCATAACCTTTTGCTTTGAGCAGGTTCCGCCAGGAAATGCGGAGATAGTTGTGTAGCATATCGACAGAGAAAGTTTGTTTCGTATATCGGGTTTCTTTGGGCCGCTTTTTGAACAAAAACCGGGCAAAACCGAGCACTTCGAGGAAATAGGCGAGCTGCGCACGGCGCCTTCCCGACCGGACGGCGCGCCTCTGGAAACGCTCTTCCAGGTCGCCCTGCACTTCTTCGAGCCGGGCGGGACTGCAAAACATGCCTAGCAGCCAATCGGCAGGCGCGGGTGGTTTCAGGTGCTTCATATCCCTTGTGTCAGCAGGCTTTTTGACGTAATGGAATCCCAAAGCCGGGCGCGGGTGTCGCGCACGTGCTGCAATGTCTGGTTCCCCAGCACCGTCACGGTAAACAGCCGCTTACGGCGACCGCCCCGTTCCTGGGTAGCTTCGCCGAATGCGGAACTAAGCATGCCCTTTTCTTCGAGCCGCGCCAATGCGGCATGTACCGCGCTGATGCTCACGGACCGGCCTGTCTGCGCGTCCATTTCATCGGTAATGGCCGCCCCGTACGCGCCGGGGTGCAGGATAGCGACCGTCAGCAGCACCAGTTCTTCGAATTCGCCCAGATAGTTTCTTTTCATCGCATTTTATAACTTCAATATTTGTAGACAAAATAGCATGCCAGCTGATCCTAACAATATAATTTATTGAATTTCAAATTTTTATATCAAAACACTCCGATAATCCTGTCCATAAACGAACACCGCCGCCTTGCCAGCGGACAGCCCGAACTGCCGATATTTCTTTGAAACTAACAAATACCCCTTTCCTTCGCGTAAAGCCCGTCCGGCCCCTTCCTGCCAATTTTGCATGGTACAAAAACAGACAAAATCATGGACACAAAACAGGTTTGGCTCGTAACGGGCGCTTCGAAAGGATTAGGATTGGCATTGGTTAAACAGCTCCTCGCGGGTGGGTACCAGGTGGCGGCCACGTCGCGCGATGCGCAGGCGTTGCGGGAAGAGGCCGGTTTTAACGGCGACGCGTTTCTGCCGCTGCAAGTAGAACTCGACAATGACGGTGCGGTGCGCAACGCGATCGGCGAGGTTACCAGCCGGTTCGGCACGATCGATGTCGTTGTGAACAATGCGGGTTACGGGCAGCTGGGGACATTGGAAGAGCTCAGCGACGAAGAAGCGCGGACGAATTTCGAAGTAAATGTATTCGGCACATTGAACGTGATCCGCCACGTCATGCCCGTTTTCCGGGAACAAAAGTCGGGTGCATTTTTCAACATTTCCTCCATCGCCGGATTTATGGGCACCTTTCCGGGCTGGGGCATTTACAATGCGACCAAATTCGCGGTAGCCGGTTTGACGGAGGCACTGTCGGCCGAAACCAAATCGATGGGCGTATCGGCGACGATCGTGTACCCGGGTTATTTCAAAACAAACTTCCTGCTCCAAGGCTCCCTGCGCACGGCGGCGCACCCGATCGCGGCCTATACGGAAGCGCGGGAACTGGAAGTGGTCCACAACGAGCAGATCATCGGCAACCAGCCGGGTGACCCTGAAAAAGGCGCGGCGGCATTGATTCAGGTGGCGGGAATGGCCCAAAAGCCGCTGCATTTGTTCCTGGGGTCCGATTCCTTCGGCATGGCGCACACACAGATCGAAATGCTGCAAAATGATTTGAAAGCATTTGAATCCGTGAGCAAATCCACCGATTTCTGACCTCGGCGGAGCGGCACTTACGCGGTAATTCCTTTACTTTCGGGGCATCATTCAGTAATCAGCAACCGGCAGTCATGGAAAACAGCGGTATACCCAGAATGGAACTTGAAAAATTCGCGGCAGACGGCTACAAGGTACCGCTGCTGAATGTAGAGCACCTGCCGTTGGATGCGAGCTATTTTATCATCGAAAACCGCGACGAATACCCGGTAAAGGACTACATTTCGCCGCATCGCCGGAAATTTTACAAGATATTTCACATGACGGCGGGCACCGGCGGGCTGACCATCGGGCTGCACCGCTACGAAATGGGACCGGACGAAATCGCCTTCCTGCACCCCGACGAGATCATGTCGTGGCAAACGACCTCGGCGGAAACAGGCGGGCATTTCTGCCTCATCCACCCGGATTACTTCGGACACGAAGCCGACCATGTGTTACAGCTTTTCCGCCAATACCCCTATTTCCAGCCCGATAAGGCCGTGATCCGGTTGGAGCCGGAGCAGTCGGCGAGGATCAACGGCTTTTTCGGGACGATGTTCCGGGAGGACCGCGGCTACCACGACGATAAGAAGCAGGCGATCATGCTGCAACTGCAAATGCTGCTGCTCGAAAGCCGGCGGGCCGGAAAAAACAGGGCCGAAATGCCCGTTTCAGAAGGTTATGGGCATATTTACAGGTTTCTGTCGCTGCTGGAATCGTCGTTCCAGGTGCAAAACCGCGATAGCATGGTGAAGCTCAAAACCGCCGCCGAATTCGCCGACCAGCTGCATGTCCATCCCAACTACCTAAACGCGCTTATCAGGAACCACACCGGCAAGACGCTGCGCGAACACATCCAGGACCGCCTCCTGCACGAAGCGAAGTCCCTGCTTGTCCAAACGGACTGGGAGATCAACGAGATCAGTAACGGCCTCGGCTTTTCGGGCCAGGCGGCGTTCACAACGTTTTTCCGTAAAAAAGTGAACGTGTCGCCGTCGCTATTCAGGAAGAATGCCTGCGCGTGAGCACTTCCATTGTTTTGCCAAGTTCCGTCACTTCCGGGACGGCTTTTTCCTCTGCTTGCCAAACCAGACGATAAACCCGGTCACGGGCAGCGTCGCGCAGATGAAGCTCGCGAAAAAGTAGACCCATTTGGTCAAAGTCCCGCCGATTGCGCCGACGTGCAGCGCATAATTGGAGCGGCGCATCCACCCGGCAGGGGTATCCTCCGCGACTTTCGTTTGCGACGACGATAGCAGGGCCAATGTGTTCCGGTCGAAATTCAGTTCGCGCCAGGAGCCGTGGTGCATGTCCGTGCAGGCGTAAATAGATTTGGCGTCGTCTTTCGGGAAATGGATACTGATCTGGTCGCGGTTGTATTCGCCCATTTCCGTCGTTACGAGTTTGAATATCATATCTACCCTGCCCTCAATCGTAGCGGGAACGGCCTCCGGACCGGGCTGGATAGCGGAGATTTCCTTGCTCCGCGGCTTTGCACCCAGCATTTGCATCACGGTTTTGTTCACAAACTGAAAGCCCATGATCAGGCCGGTAAGCGTCATAATGAGCGCGATCAGCAGTGAGTAGAAGCCCAGTACATTGTGCAGGTCGTAATTGACACGTTTGAATTTTGCTTTCCATTGAATGGTCAATGCCTGCTTCATTTCGCGGGCATTCCATTTTTTGGGCCACCAGAGCACAATGCCGGTGATAGTGAGTATCAAAAACACGGCGGTTACCCAGCTCACGACCTGATGCCCGATTTCGCGCGGCAACCAAAGATTGGTATGCCCTTCTTCAATAAAATGGAACACGTCTTCGTGGTCCTGCATGGCAAGCAGTTTGCCGGTGTAAGGATTGGCAAAAAGGAGCGAATTGGAATTGTCCGGCGTGATTTTCACCGCTTTGCCTTCGCCGTAATACCACAGGCGGCGTATCTGCATGCCGGGCAGCTGCGCCACGACTTTCTCCCGCAATGCCGACGGCGGCAGCGGCTGTCCGCCTGCCGGGATTTCCACATTCCACCATGAGCGCGACATGGCCGTAATCTCCGGCTCGAACACCAGCAGGCAGCCCGTGAGGCAGATAATGATCACCGGAATGCCGGCCGCGATGCCGATCCATAGGTGGAACCAGTCGTTGAACCGCCGCAGCCACGAGGGCCGGGATCTGGCGGTACGTTTCTTCTCTTTCAACCCGATCGTCTTTTCCATAGTCATATCAGTTCATGCGTAAAAAAGCCATTGTGCAGTCCCGCAGCGGGCATGCACAATGGCTGCATCCGGATGGGTTATTTCAACTTGTCGATGCGGGAGAACGACGTGTAGCCGCCCTGCAATTCCAGGCCTTTGGTAACCTTGTCGGTAGCGGAATCGTAGATCCAGATGTAATCCGTGCCCTGGCCCGACAATGAGGCAATGTATGCCTTACCGTTTTCCACGAACACGTTTCTTTCGCTGCCCAGGCCTTCGGGAACCTCGTCGAGCTTGCGGAACTCCTTGCCGGTGGCGATGTTGATGATCGCGAACTTGTTTTTGGCCGTCGTACTGTTGTCGGTCGTCATGTATTTAATGATAGCCTTGCCGTTACCGAGGTCCATCAGTACGCCCGAAGCCGGTGTGAAACCGATTTCCGCCTGCACATCCATATAATAGGTCGGATCGAGTTCGTCGGACCCTTTTTTGATGCGGTAAATGCTTTTCTTCGTGTTCACGCCGCCCGAAATACCGTTCCAGCTCGTGAGGAAGTACATATCACCCGCCTGGTCTACGAACGACGTCGTGAAATAGCCCGAGGTGTTACCCAGACCCGCCGTGCGCGTGTCGGTCGATACTTTCGTCACCGCGAAATCGGGGTAAGAGACCGCAAGTGTATTCAAGCGCTTGAACAAGGTAAAATCCGAGCCGTTGTAGTTGATCACGGAGAAAAACAGCTTGCCGTCCTTATACTGAATGTCCCCTCCCACGCGGTAAAGCGGGTGCGTTTCGGGCGCGGCAGGCAGGCCGCTCACGGTTCCGGCTTTGGTAATGGTCATCGCGTTGGTGTTGACGATCACGTAGTTCACCGCTTTCGCGCCGGTTACGCCTCCGATCATCACCAGCGTGTTATCGTCGATCCAGGTATGCCCGGCCAGCGAGAGGAACTGTGTGAAAGGAAACTCCTTCACGACCGACACGGCGCCGTTTTCGATCTTGTATTTCCCGAATTTACCTTCGGTGGTGTTGTAGTAATAATAAAATCTGCCTTTGGAAATCACGGAGTTATTGAGCAGCGTCGTCACATCCACCCCGTTTCCTTCAAGCTTCACGGCCCCTTCCGACAGGCTGGCCACATTCATAATGTAATAATTGGTATTCGGCCAGCTTCCCAGCTGCGCCCAGATGGCAAATGAAGCGGCCTCGGGTTCAGGGTTTACAATATCTTTCTCGTCGTTGTCGCTGCATGAAACCGAGCCGAGGGCGAGCAATACAGCCCCGAAAAGGAGCTTGCGTAATTTGAACATGATAATTATCGGGATTTAATTGAATTACAATGATTTAAATGAGGAACATCCGGAGTTTCAGGAACATCGCCCGGCCCGGCTTCTGCAAGCGGAAATTGTCGTATACGAGTTCATTCGTCAGGTTCCGGCATTCGAGCGACGCATTGTAGCGGCCTTTTTGCATGGAGTAGGAAAGCATGACATTGTGTACCAGCTGCTTGGGAATGGTTGCCAGCGAGTTGGCCGTCGCGAAGCCCTCCCATGAGCGGTAGTACCAGTGCGTGTATTGCGTGCTCCACGTGAACTGCACCCGCGCGCCCTGTGCATTGCGCAGATTTTTGCCCAGCCCCAGGTCGAGGTTACCGAACAGCCACGGCTGGTTGGGGATGCGGTTGCGGTAAGTAGCCGATACCGCGCCGCTGCCGCTGTTATTCACGTATTTGGTATTGTCGAGCGCATGCTGGTAAGTCACGTTCAGCATCGCATTGAAGAGGTTGCCGTAGTTGTACCTGGCCTCCGCGTCGATCCCCCGCACGAGCACATTCGAGAGGTTCTGGTATTGCAGCTGGTTGTTATCGTATTGATTGGCATAAATAAAGCCCTTGGCGCTGCGGTAGAATGCGGATGCTTCGATAAACCAGTCCTGCCGGCCGCTGCGGGCGCCATAAAACCCGCCGATATTCACATTATCGCTCGCTTCGGGTTTCAGGTCCATGTTGTTCAACACCTGGTAGCCGTCGCCGTACACCTCGTTCACATCCTGCAAACGGTAGGTATGCTCAAAAGAGGCCTTCACCCCGCTATTGTCGTCGAGCTTGTATACCGACGCCAGTCCGTAGCCGAAATAATCCTGAAAATTGTGCATCAGCACGATCTTCGACAGGCCGTAATCGTACTGCCGCTTGTTCATGGCAATGCCGTAGTATTTGCCCATGAACGTGTTGGTCCAGTTCTGGAAAAGCCGCCATTGGTAGGCCGCGCCTACTATGTGCTTACCGAGCTTTCCGGGCATATCGTCGCCCGACGAGGTAAGGCGGTTATAAGTCTGATTTTCGACCTGGTCGAACGTGTAGTTGACGTTCAGGTCGTGGTTTTCGGCCAAATGATAGTTCCCGTTGAACCGCACAAAAATGCGCGGGCGGTTCACCTGGGTTAGCCTGAGGCTTCCGGTTTCGGGGTTACCCGGCACGTAGGAGCCGTCCCAGCTGTATTTACGCAGCGTCGTGTCCGAAAGCACATATTCGTCGTAAGCATAGGTACCATACAGCCCGATGCTCAGGCGGTTGTTGAGCAGGCTGTCCTTTTTGTAGCGAAGGCTCACGTTTTTGCCGGTACCGTCCTTCAACACGCCGCCATACACAATGCTTTGGCGCACACCGGTTTGCACCTGCTTGTCGTAGGTCGTGTACCCGACGCCGAGGAAGAGCACGTCGGCCCATTTTTTATTCACCAGCCCTACTTCCAGCTGCCCCATGAGCGACTGGTAACGGTCGTGAAAGCGGCGGAAATCACGGAGCACGTATGCATATTGTTCGGCATCCCAGATCTCCACGCCGCGCATGAGGTAGTTGTTTTTGGAATAATTGAAAAACGTACTGCCTTTGATGACCAGCCCGGCCGGCTTGTACACATATTGCCCCGTCAGCGCCGACTGGTGGGTTCGAAACGAACCATAGCTATGGCTCACATCCAGGTAGTTATCCAGCGATTTATTGGTAACGATGTTCACCGAGCCGCCCAATGCGTCCGAACCGAGCTCCACGGGCGCTACGCCTTTATACACCTCGATGCGCTGCGCGAGGTTAACGGGGATGTTGTTGAGGTTCATGGCGCTGCCGAGAATGTCGAGCGGCACGCCGTCGAGGAAAAGCTTCACCGATTTCCCGGAAAGCCCGTTGATGGAAAATTCGAAATCCGAGCCTACCCCGCCCTGTTCCCGCATTTTGATACCCGTGCTGCGGTTGAGGACCTGGCCGAGGTCGATGGTCGTGTTGGCGATCTTCCTCGTGTCGATGGCATTGACCGAAAAGCCCTGCTCCCGCAGCTGCTGCGCCTCGCCCTTGCCGCGCACGGTCACCTCGTTGAAATCAATACTGGTGGATTCGAGCACGATTTGCGGGGAGATGGCTTCACTGCCGGCCTGGACGCGCACCTTCTCTTCGACCGTTTTGAAACCTACGCTGGAAATGACGAGGGTAAATGTGCCCGGTCTGGCGAATTGCAGTGTAAAGCGGCCGTCGTTTTCCGTTTTGGTGCCCAAAGCGAGGCCTTTTACGGCCACCGTAACGCCTTCGAGCGGCACGTTCTCCGCATTGTAAACGCTTCCGCTAACGGTGATGCGTTTTTGCGCCTGGACGCACAGCGAGATCAGGAGAAATGTAAAAATGTGGAAGAGGGTGCTTTTTTTATACATGCTACAAACCAAAGTTGCCTGTCAGAACAGCTTGTTTCTGACTTTGCGACCCTAGTTGCACAACCGAAGCCCTGCCACAGTGGAAATCGAAAAAAATTTTAATTATTCTAAATAATCATTCGTAGAGCCGATCGATTCGGTAGATGTAATCGACATTACCTTTCAAATGCAGTCCTTTGGTGAGCGAACGGCTGGCGGCGCGGTAGATCCAGACGTCGTTATTCCCCTTGCCGTCATTAATCGTAATATAGGCTTTTTCCCCTTGCACGAGCACGCATGTGCGCGAGCTGCCGCGGTCGAGCGGCAAATCCAGCTTACGCACCTGCCGGGTCAGCAGATCCACCTCGTAATACTCCATTTGCGGCACCATGTAATGCTCTTTGTAGGTTTTGAACAGGTCCTTTCGTTCGCTTCTGAGCAACGCTTTGTGATTGCCCAGGTACCAGAGCCCATAGGCGTGGTTCTGCACCGGCGAGGCCGAAACGTTGAAAAAATACGCGCTGTCTATGCCCATTCCGCCTTTTTTGATCCGGTAAATGCCGGTAGGCTGATCGGGATTGGCGCCGCGGACAATGCCCGGGCTCGACATGAAGTAGAAGTCGCCCGCCTCGTCGGCAAATGTATTTTGCTGGGCCGTGTTCACATTGCCCGGGTAGGTCGAGCGCGGGTCCTTGTCTACATGTTCCAGTGCCAGGCCGGGGTACGTCATACGCGCCACATACACTGTATCCGACGAGCCGTAACCCATTGTCCGGTTGGCATAATGGTAGGTATACCCCATCCACAAATGCCCTTCCCGCCACATTTCGAAGCCGACGGACATATTATCGAACGGCTTTTCCGGGTGAGGGAGCGGCAATGTACCGATGGTCGCCTGCATCGTGCCCGTATTGACTTTGGCAAACAATTTGGGCTTCACACCCATGCTGTGGCTCACAAGGAATGCCGTGTCGCCGTCTGTAAAAAGTGCATTGTCGGGATAGCTGAAATCGGGAACATGGACGGAATCGAGGTGAACGAAGCGCTCGTCGCGCACCTGCGCCTTGACGAAATACTCCGACTTGGAGTCCACATAATAGTAAAACCCGTCGCGTACGAGCAGGTAATACCAGATTCTCGGGGGGCCCGCGAGCTTCACGCCCTGCGCAATGGGATCGACCGCCCCCGAATCGAGATTGTCCGTTTGATAAATGTAAAGCCCCCCGTCCACCGATCCTGTAACGATACTGTACCGCTTGATTCGGGCATCGCCGCTATGGCTGCAACCGGCGAGCGACGCGCAAAAAAGGAGTGATACAAATGAAAAGATGGCTGCTTTTGTCCAACGTAGCATTCAGGAAATCAATTATATACCGAATTGGGCGATCAGGGAATTCTGCAAAATGGGCGGCAGTTCGTCCACCAGGCTTTTATCCATCACAATCAGCTGCGAAGAGTTCTGGTCTTTCACATCCATTGCGAAATAGGTAGTACCGCCTTTCACGTCCATTTCCCGCACCGTTTCCCGCTTCCCGTCGCAAATGCTTGTGAACGACAGTTTCATATTTTTTCTGGGCGTGATTTTGATAACCCCGCAGAAGTTGAGCATTTGTGTCTCCTGGCTGTATTCCGCACCGCTTTCGGTACCATATTCGATTTGCAGCGCCTCGGAAGACGGGGCATTGCCTGCTGCAACGGAAACTTCCGGCGTAGATTTTTGGACATACATGACACCCGAAACAAGAATTACCACCGCCGCCGCAACCATACCCGCATATTTCCACCACACTTTGGGCGACTTGCTGTGGGTAACCTCTGCACGCAAGCCGTCCCAGATCTCCATTTTGATTTCCTCCTTCGAAAGCGCTGCCGGAAAATCGAGCCCCGGTTCATCGGCATCGTCGAGCCATTGCTCCACAGCGGCCTTTTCCTCGGCAGTGCAAAGGCCCTGATGGTACTTTTCGATTAAGGCTTGGGAAATGTTCATGGATCTGGATAAAATGTAAAACTACGGCTGACGGGTGTCAAATCAAAGGATTGGGCGTGCCGCCCCGCTAGATCGCGTAATCTTTCAGCCCCGAGCGCAGCAGCCGGAGTGCATTGGAAAGATGGTACTCCACCGTCCGCTCCGAAATGACGAGGATACCGGCGATTTCCTTGTTGGTCATACCCTGTTCGCGGCTCATACGGAAAACGCGCTGGCAATGGCCGGGCAAGCCGTCGATGAGCGCTTTGAGCCGGTCCGACAAATGCTGGTGCATGACAAGGTCCTCCGTAACGTTGGCATGGCCGGTGTTGGCAGTCGCAATGTTACGTAAATGCGCCACGCGGATCTGTTTGTTCCGGATATACTCAAACACCTTCAACTTCGCCGACCGAACGAGGTAACGCTCTACCGACTCGGTAAAAACCAGCTGATGACGACGCTCCCAGATGGATTTAAAAATCTCCTGCGTCAGTTCCTTGGCTACCTCCACGTCTTTCAGGTTCGAATAGCAAACAACGAACACCTTTTCCCAGTATTCGTTATAGATATTCGTAAAGGAAGAGTCGTTCAAGAGCTTTGAATCAGCGTTCAAATGGAGGCCCGGCATAATCTTGCAATGTATAAATCGCCGGCAAGTTAAGCCTTTTTAGATTAATTCTAATTAACAAACGCCCGAAACCTGCCCGGTAATCACTCCCGGGCCTTTTTCTCCCATTTCAAAATTTTAGGTTTCAAATTCTGCCCGCAGTATTCAATGATCTCCCCGATCCGGTTTCGCCGCGTTTCTTCCCGCTTCGCAAAAGCGATCCATTGCAGCAGGTTCCGCCGGTCGGACCGGCTCAATTTTTGAAAAAACGAGTCGGCGGCAGGGCTCTTCGCGAATGCATTCCGGAGGTCTTCCGGCACGATCAATTCCTCCACGCGATCCAGTATTTCCCAGGAGCCATTCTGCTTGGCTGCTTCGATGGCGTCCAGTCCGGCCTGCATCATCAATCCTTCCTCGGTCAACTTCCGGATTTTCTCCTTATTGATTTTCGACCAGCCGCCCCGGGGTTTTCTTTTGCTGAAAAACTGCATGTATCGGTCGTCGTCCAGCGGCCGGGCAAGGCTGTCGATCCAGCCAAAGCAAAGGGCCTCATCCACAGCCTCACTCCAGGTGATCGTCGAAATGCCGGCGGTCTTTTTATAATAAACCAGCCACACCGAATTTTCCACGGAATGGTTTTGCTGTAACCAATCCCGCCATTCCTGCCGGTTGGCCGGCGTGAAAATTTTTGTCTCCCTGGTGGCCATTTTATCTGCTTTGCAAAAACATGTTTTTTCGAAGAAAGGCATTTCTCCGCGATTTTGACGCATCGCAGCGGCGCTTTTTGTGATAGTGACCGCCCGGAAGGCACGGATATTGTGCATGCCGGTTATTCAACAAAATATCAGCCATCACAACCTCGCACGTCAAGCATTATGCTTCCGGGGAATGAGGTTTCAAAAACAAACCTGTCATGCAAGAACAACAGCTAAAATCAGTCGGGAGGATATTACTGGGCGCAGGGCTCGTATTTGCGGGGATCAGCCATTTGACGTTTAAAAGAAAGGAATTTCAGGCGCAGGTGCCGGATGCTATCCCTTTGAAAAAGGATGACACGGTCGTGTACTCGGGTATTGCGGAAATTGCGCTGGGCAGTGCGCTGATCGTCGCCCCGAAAAAGTACCGCGAGCAGGTCGGAAAAATTGCCGGCGCGTTTTTCACAGCGGTGTTCCCCGGTAATATCGCCCAGTATGTCAATGAAAAAAGCGCTTTCGGCTTGGATACGGATAACAAGCGCTTCGCGCGTCTGTTCTTCCAGCCGCTATTGGTGGCCTGGGCGCTGAAAAGCACTTCCGACAAATAATTGAAACGATAGCCGGCAACAAACCCTGGGGCATATACCCCGGGGTTTTCTGTTTTAGGGGAAATCTACGCAAACCACCCCGGACATTTACCTGGTATGCAGCCGGGTAAATTTACGAAGTTCAAAAATTGCATTTTACCGGCAAATCAAATTAAACGGCAGCGCATTGTTTTGTCAAAAACGGGTAGTTGTTTTGCATCCGTAAAGCGGAAAATAGCACATAATTATCGGAATACTGAGCAATCAGAGAAGCTTTGACCTAAGATAGTATAGTACTACTAATACCGCCTTGCAGTACATGCGTTTTTATAAAATATAACAAAACAAATTTATTAGTCATGAAAAATCTCTTGAAAAGTATCTCCGTGCTGGCTTTGTCGGTAATCCTGTTGAATTGCAATAACGCCGACGAGCCGGTACCTGCGGAGAATGGCTATGCGAGCGAGCAAGCCTATGCATCCGCGAATGCCCGTGAAGCATCTTCGGGCGCGACGATCCAGTTGCCGACCAAAGCATCCGCCTGGCGGGTAGCGCAAACGCTGACCGTGCCGCAGGAAAAAGGCTTCAACCTGCTCAGCCCGTTTGCCATTACGGCGGCCGGCGAAGGCGATATCAGCTGGGGCGCCTACGGATGCTACTCTGCATTGAAGCCCGTCAAAGTTGCATTCAGCAACCTGGGTATTGTGGATATTTCTACGGTTACACCAGCGTCCTTGGGCGCATTGCAGTTCAACCAGTATCCGATCGCGAACGCTCCGGAAGGGTCGGCTTTCTGGACCAACTACATGCCCGCCAAAACCGTCATCGCCTGCAAAACACCGGCCGGCAAGCACTACCTCGTCGAGGTCCTCGGCGACAATCCGCTGAAAGTGAATATTTACCACGCTGTGCGGCTGCTCGGCCAGTAGATGGATATGCAAAATGCCCGGCTGTTATACAGCCGGGCATTTTTATTGGGCGCCTATAACGCCTGTAACGTATTCACAATGGCGGCCACCAGTCCCTTGCTGAAAGCCGCCTGACGCTGCTCCGTGTCGATCGCCCGGTACTCGCCCTGATCGTCTTTTTCAAAAATAAGGTTCCTGCCCTCCACCAGGATATGTAGCTGGTACGTATAGCCCAGCGGCACAATGGTCAGCGGGAACTCATGCACCTCGCCCTGGTACGCTACCGGCAGCATGATCGTTTCATCCATTCTATCGCTCATCCTGCACGCTTTTTAGCACCTCGTAACTGTGTATCCGCGCCTGCGGGTCGTAAATGTGGCTGGTCACCATCAGCTCGTCGAGCTGGGTGCGCTGCTGGAAATAGGCCAGATCCCGCCCGATCCTGCCCCGGTCGCCGATGAACGTGTATTTCATCATCTGCCGCACGGCGGCTTCCTCATACTCCCCCCAAAGCCCGTCCATACTGTCCACGGGCGGCTGC
This sequence comes from Dyadobacter beijingensis DSM 21582, assembly GCF_000382205.1. GTDB lineage: Bacteria > Bacteroidota > Bacteroidia > Cytophagales > Spirosomataceae > Dyadobacter > Dyadobacter beijingensis. Next base: position 28,542 of record NZ_KB907788.1, on the reverse strand, counting down.
AATGGCCGGCGCCTGCCGGTAATGATCCCGGTGGCCAGCTGAAAGAAGGAGGTGGCTAATCGCTCCGCTTCCTCGCTCGTGTCGGCTGCGATGACGTTCACACAAGCCATCACATAAGGCCGGGCAAGGTGTTGCGACGGCCTGAAATTCCGGCGGTAGAGTTCGATCGCTTCCAGGAAATGCGCAGGTGCGAAATGGCTGGCAAATGCATAGGGCAATCCCAAATGGGCAGCCAGGCGCGCGCTGTCGGTACTCGAACCCAGGATCCAGATCGGGATGTCCAAACCCTCGCCCGGAATGGCGCGTACCTTCGCGCCGCTGTTCTCCGCTGAAAAATAGGTTTGAAGGGCCATCACATCCTCCGGAAAATCCTGGGCGGTCTCCATGTAATTGCGCCTGAGCGCACGTGCGGTTACCTGATCAGTACCAGGTGCGCGACCTAGCCCGAGGTCGATGCGCCCCGGATAGAGCGACGCCAGCGTGCCGAACTGCTCGGCCACGACCAGCGGCGCGTGGTTGGGCAGCATAATGCCGCCGCTTCCCACCCGGATCGAATTCGTACCTCCCGCAATGTAGCCGATCAGCACGGAAGTAGCCGAGCTGGCCACGCTTTCCATATTGTGGTGCTCGGCGAGCCAGTAGCGGTTAAACCCCAGTTCCTCAACCCGCCGGGCGAGCCGGAGACTGTTCTTGAATGTAATGCCTGCATTGTTCCCCTCCGTGATCGGCGCCAGATCGAGGATGGAGAACGGTATATTCTGAATGAGTTTGTCTGCCATGTTTACCTACTATCTTTTGGAACGTTGCTAGTAAAAAAACATTAAATCCGCTAGCTAGTTCCTTCCGGCAGTAAAATCGGCATTACCTGTTCTGAAACCCGTGCACCGCCATCTTCTGCTTCTCGGAGCCGTGGCGCACGAACAGCGTGCCTTTGTATTCAATGGTTTCGTCGGTCGTGCGGGCGTCCCGTAGCGCCAGGGTGACATTGTAGTCGTTGGCGGAGAAATACATATCGTACCCCTTGGCCGTCTTAACGGTCATCGTATGGCTCAGCGGGATCTGCTTTTCGCCATTGACATACACGGCCTTCTTCAATGCGTCCGCGGAGAAAATGAACCGGTTCTGAGACAACGGCACGTCGCGTAGGGCAAAAAAATACCCAATATCGCCTTTGGAATAGGACGCATTGACAACGGGCACGGATGCGCGCTGAACATTCTGCGCGATGCCCGCCAGCGGGGCGACCGCGAAGGCCAGTTGGAGAAGGAGGTAAGAAATTTTCATAAAATCATAGGTTAAATGGGTGCAAAAGGCATTTTTACAGGCTCACAACCACATCTGTACTGCGCTGTCGATTTCGCTGTAACAGGCTAGTCTTCAAGGTTGCCCCTGGTCAGGGACGTTCATCTTCGCCAACCGGATAAGCGCGCGTTGACGGAGGCATGTATATTGCTCAAAAATTGTACCGGTAACGGCTGTGCATACCAGTGTTACCGCTTATTTTGAACGATACTTTTTACCCGTATGAGCATCGAACAGAAACTACCTGATTCAAGACCAACACACTTTCAGCAATTCGACGTTGAATTCGCATTGAAGGCCACCGGGTTCGGGGTATGGGAACTCGATACAAAAAACAACCGGCTGATCTGGGACGACCGCTGCCAGGAACTTTTCGGGCTTACAAACCAGCAGGTATTCCCCTACGAGCAGGCCATCAAACACATTCATGCCGAGGACGCCGACCGCGTGCACAACGCCGTTCAACGAGCGGTCGACCCGCGTTCCGACGGCCTGTACGACGAAACATACCGCACCATCGGCGCAAACGATGGCAAATTGCGCTGGGTGCGCTTCTACGGCCGTGCCTACCCTTCGGAAAACGGGAGCCGCGACCATTTTGCGGGTCTCGCGCACGAGGTAACCGAACAAAAAATGGTGCAGGAAAGCGAAGCCGAGGCGCGCTTGCAGATCCAGCGCCAGCAGCGTGTCCTGGAAACCATTTCGTCCAGCACGCCCGACTTAATGTATGTTTTTGACCTCAATTACCGCTTTACATATGCTAATAAGGCCCTGCTTTCGATGTGGGGCAGCACCTGGGAGGATTCCATTGGCAAAGGATTGCTGGAAATCGGTTACGAACCCTGGCATGCCGAAATGCACGAACGCGAAATCGACCAGGTGGTGGCTACGAAACAATCCATCCGGGGCGTAGTGTCTTTCCCGCACGCGACCCTGGGAAAGCGCATCTACGACTATGTATTTTCACCCGTTTTCGACGAAAATGGGGAGGTGGAGGCCATCGCCGGCACCACCCGCGATATTACCGACCTGAACCTCACCCGCCAGGAACTGGTAGAAAAAGAAGCCGCGTTGAGCAACGCGATCGAACTCGCCGAGCTGGGTACCTGGAGCCTGGACGCCGCATCGCGCACAATCACCATGTCGCCCAGGGTTGCCAACTGGCTTGGGTCCGATGAGCAGGTCATTGGCGTGGATTCGTTCCTGGCGTGCATTGCCGAGACAGATCGCGAGCAGGTGCGCCGCAGCTTCGACGAGGTAGCCTCGCTCGAAATCGGCAAACGTTATGACCAGATTTGCACAATCATTCATTCTCAAAATGGCCACCGAAGGATCATTCATACCCTGGGCCGGATATACATCGACGACCGGGGCGAATTTGCAAAAATCGAAGGCACCGCGCAGGACATTACCGCCCAGCGGGAGCTAACCCTGCTCCTGGAGCAGCAGGTAATGCAGCGCACCGAGGAACTGGCCGGCAGCTACCAGAAACTCGAAGCGAGCAACCTGGAACTGGAATATGCCAATGGCCTGCTCAAACGCTCAAACGAAAACCTGCAAAACTTCGCCTATGTGGCGTCGCACGACCTGCAAGAGCCGCTGCGGAAAATCCAGCAGTTTGGCAACCTGCTGGCCATGCGGCAGAGCACGCTCTCGGAGCAGGAAATGGGCTTCATCGGTCGGATGCAATCCGCGGCAAGCCGTATGGCCTTGCTGATCAAGGACTTGCTGGATTTCTCGCGCGTATCCACGCAAAGGGAAGAAGCCAAACTCGTTCCGCTGAACCGGGTTGTGGACCAGGTGCTGGAAACGCTTGAATTTGCGATTGCAGATTCCGACGCGCAAATCCGTGTAGAGCCGCTCGCCGATGTCAAAGGCGACGCATCCCAGCTCGGCCAGTTATTTCAAAACCTGCTTTCGAACGCACTCAAATTCCACCGGCCGGACTTACCGCCCGTCGTACATATTACGGGCAGCCGTGTGCCGGCGAGCCAGCTGCCCGCATCGGTTACACCCCTTCGGCCCACACCAGAATATTACCGGATCGACGTGACCGATAATGGCATCGGTTTCGATGAACGGTATCTCGACCGTATTTTCCAGGTGTTCCAGCGCCTGCACGGCAAAAGCCAGTATTCTGGAACGGGCATCGGCCTGGCTATCTGCGAACGCGTGGTGGCGAACCACGGCGGCGCCATTACGGCCAACAGTACGCCCGGCACCGGGTCTACGTTTTCTATTTTTCTGCCTATCGGCGGGTGAGTAGTTTAGCCGCGAGCTCTGCTGCCGATACGTAGCTTAATTTCTACATACATTGATAACTATTTGTTACAAACAGTTACAGATGAGCCGGGTACCTTTCCGGCTCTTGTTTGTTTCACATTAGTTATGCAAAATGTATGATTAAACGCTACCTGTTTATTTGCCAGCTGGCATTGCTTCCGGCCCTTTCAGCGCGGGCCCAGTTCAGCGCCGGGGCCGAAGGTTTCTTTATCGCCGGGGACACGCAGGTGTCCATCGATAGCCTCACCCTGCAACCCGGCTCCGGATTTTCGCTCGCCTCGCAAACGCTCACGATCTCACACACGCCCGTTCCGGGCTCGCCCCCAGGCATTGCGCGCGTGTACAACTTCTCGTCCCCTATCACTTTCGCCGGCATCGCGGGTTTTTTCTTTCGCCCCACCGAGCTGAATGGTAATGCCGAAAGCACTTTGCAGCTCGCTCACGGCAACCCGTCCTTCGTTTCGGCCACGGGCGGTACGGTCGACCTGGCCCGGCATTACATTTCGGACACCCTTTCGACGACGAGCTTCACCGCGCTTACTGCGGCACAGGAAAATGCGTTGCCCGTCCGCCTGATCGGGTTTCAGGTAAGAAGAATGGAAAACCTGACAGTACTAGCCTGGGAAACGTCCGAGGAAAGGAACAGCGACTATTTTGAAATCCAGCAAAGTGATGACTCACGCAGCTGGACCGCGCTGGGCAACGTGAAGGCCGCTACCGAAAGCGCCACGAGCAGGAAATACACCTTCAACGACCTGGTGCAGCGGTACGGCACGCAGTATTACCGGCTGAAAATGGTGGATACGGACGGTAGTTTCACGTACAGTGTTATCCGGCAGCTCCGGCTGGACGACGCCAGCACGATCAGCGCGTATCCGAACCCGGTGGTAGACAAGCTGCGGATCGGTTCCAATGAACCACTTAACAGCGTCAGGATGACCGATCTGAACGGCCGCGTGATCCTTAATTTGACCAAACCTAAACCGGGCCAGGAGTTCAGCCTGAAAACCTATCCGGCAGGCACCTACCTGATCCAGGTAGAAACCGCGACAGGCAAGGCCCAGGCCATTAAAATCATTAAACAATGAAATTTCCCATGTCCATGAAAAGTATTTTTAAACCGGTGTTGCTGGGCGCCCCTCTCGTATTATTCGCCTTGACAGTCAATGCCCAGGTGGGTATCGGCACCATAACCCCCGACGCCAGCGCCCAGCTCGACGTCAGATCCACTACCAAAGGCGTGCTCGTTCCGCGGCTTTCCTCCTCCCAGCGGGCGGGCGTCGCCAGTCCGGCCGACGGCTTGCTGGTGTACGACACCGACACGAAGGGTTTTTGGTATTTCAAAAGCGGCTCCGGCTGGGCGCAGGTGAGCGACTCCACGCTTGCATTGCCTTACGCGGGCACGGGTAACAGGGCTACCCCCCTGTTTTCGGTGACAAACCAGGGTGCAGGCGCCGCGCTGGAAGGTATTTCGGACGGCGGGCCCGCAGGGCAGTTCCGGAATACGGTGGCTACCAATACCCAGTCAAACGTCCTTCAAGTAGAAACGAATGGAAACGGGAATATCTCTGATAATACCAAGGGGAATGCCGGTTCTTTCAAAATCGCCAACAACAACAGCGTAGGCGCGGCTGTGCGGGGCGAGGTAAGCACGATTTTCGGCAATTTCGGCGCGGCGGGGATATTTGGCACCTCCTCGGGTACCGGCGGGTTCGCGGGATTGTTCCACGCGGCCAACCCGGCCGGTATTAACCCATCGCTGGTTGCGATTTCGGACGGCAACGGCAACGCTATCACGGCGAACGCCAGTAAAGGCAATGCCGTCGAAGCAAACATCGACGGGGCCGGTAACGCTGTGTATGCCTGGGTACCGTCGTTTGCCACAGGCGCTGCGGGGAAATTTGATATATTTAATGAGGCCAACACAAATGCCGTCGTCACCGCCACCACGGTCGGTAACGGCACCGCGGGCCACTTTTTCGTGAACCGCACCACAGGTACTTCCTCGGCCGTGTACGGGGAGGTAAACTCCATATTCGCCAACTTCGGCACGGCGGCCATTATGGGCAAAGCTTCCGGGACTGGCGGTTACGGGGGACTTTTCTACTCTTCCAACCCCGCCGGTAACGGCCCGGCGATACTAGCCCTGACGGAAGGAAATGGTAGTGGTATCACGGTCAATGCCGGCGGCACAGGCGACGGTATCGAGGCCAGTTGTGATGGTAATGGCAATGCGGTTTCCGGGTTTATCCCCAATTTCGGCACGGGGAGAGCAGGGCGTTTCGCCAATTACAATTCATCTAACGGACAACCGACGCTTCACGTGAGCAATGCCGGAACAGGCACTGGTTTGCTGGTCAACCACACCGGCGCGAGCGGAAACGTGGCCATATTCCAGAGCGGCAGCTCGAATGCGGCCCGTATCAACAAGGCGGGAAGAGGCTTTTTCAATGACGGCACTCAATCCGGCGGCGCCGACATCGCGGAAGCATTCGACGTGATCAGCGAAGTATCCGACTACGAGCCCGGCGACGTTCTCAGCATCGCCACTTCCAAAGACCGTACCATCGAAAAAAGCGCCGGCGCCTATTCCGACCTCGTGCTGGGCGTGTATGCGACCAAACCCGGCGTGCTCCTGACGGAAGAACATATCGACAGCGACCTCGCCGGAAAAGTACCCATGGGCGTCGTAGGCGTAATTCCCACCAAAGTATGCCTTGAAGGCGGCGCCATTCAGCGCGGCGATCTGCTGGTGACCTCATCCAAACCGGGCGTAGCCATGAAAGCCGACAAAGCGAAGGTAAAAGCCGGCCAGATCCTCGGTAAAGCGTTGCAGAACTTCGACGGCGACGGAATCGGTAAAATCAATGTGTTTGTCAATGTCAAATAAGAACATCCATCCAATACCCCATATGAGAAGCTACCTCATCATCGCGTTCCTAGCCTGCACAGGACTGGCGGCCCAGGCGCAAACCCGCTATAAAACCGACGAACCGATCATCAGCCAGATTAAAAACGGGACCGCTCCCGGCTTTTTGTTCAGCAAAGAAGCCCCTGCGCGGAAGGAAACCGTTACCCGGCCCGCCAACCAGGGAAGCCTCGGCCAGCAGATCCGCGGCAATACTGTGCCAGGTATGGTTTATCAAAAAGCAGAAACCAATGTTCAACCGGTATCACAGCCGAACACACAAACAAAGCCGGATACCTCGGCAATTGATAAAACTGGTTTGAAGAAAACCTTGTAGGTCGTAGCGTCAACATACAGCGTCGGCAGGCTCGTCAATTCGGGCTGCCGACGCTGTTTTTATGGGCACTGGAAAAACCTATTTATTTAAAATCCCATTGATTATCAACCAGATCAATGCCAGAAAAAACACCCCGATAGACATGAACATACCCAGCAGGCTGCAAATAAATATGTCCTCATTCCAAGACCCATCCCCGATTTTTTCCGCGTAGGCGTATGCCATCAGGAAGAAGCACCCCAAGCCGGTCAGCATCGAACCCAACATTAGTTTGACTTGTAAGCTCACGGTTATTTCGATTAGATTCCGGATATCGGCTGCATGTTAGTGTAGCAATTTAGGGATTTCGTATTCGGCATGGCTTTTTACGAAAATTAATTTCCAAACATAAACCATCGAATTCATGGCCGGCAACAAACTTTTAAGAATGGACAATATCGGGATCGTCGTGGAGTCACTCGACAATGCCATTTCATTTTTCACCGAACTGGGCATGCGCCTCGAGGGCCGCGCGATGATCGAAGGCGAATGGTCCGGCCGGGTGACGGGCGTGCACGGCCAGCGGGTAGAAATTGCCATGATGATCACGCCGGATGGCCACAGCCGGCTTGAACTATCGACATTCCTCACTCCGCCAGTCGAATCGGACCACCGAAATGCGCCAGTGAATTCGCTCGGCTATTTGCGGGCCATGTTCACCGTCGAGGACATCGATGAAATGGTAGCCCGGCTTCTGAAACACGGCGCTCAGCTCGTCGGCGAAGTGGTCCAATACGAAAATTCGTACAAGCTCTGCTACATCCGCGGCAGCGAAGGGATTTTGATTGGATTGGCGCAGGAGATTTGAGTAGGATTAGGAGTGTTTTTTATTTATATATAAAAAAACTATATATATATAAATTCAACTCCCCATGCTTGCACATTACTTCACGCTTTCCCTGCGCCGCTTGTGGCGGCAGCGGCAGGTTAACCTGATACGCGTTTTTAGCCTTGCTTTGGGGCTGGCGAGCGGTCTGGTGATTTTTTTGGTGGTCAATTATATGTTCAGTTTTGATCGCCACCATCCGCATATCGACCGGTCCTATTGGGTCGTGACGGATATTCAGCGGGAGAATACGATGCAGACGGACGCGGCGCCCCGGCCCCTGGCGGAAATGCTTCGGCGAACCTACCCGTTTGTGGAAAGTGCTACCAGGCTGGAAACCGTATTCGGACGGACAATGAGCGTTGCCGACGGAAAACCGGGAGCGGTCAGGAAGTTTAACGAGGCCCGGAACGTGTGCTTCGCCGAGCCGCAATACTTTAATCATTTTCTCGTGGAATGGGTGGCGGGTAGTCCGGCCAAGGCATTGTCGGCACCTAATACCATCGTGCTCAGTGAAAGATATGCCCGAAAATACTTCGACAACGCCGATCCCGTGGGCCGCACGGTACGGTTCGACAACCGCGTGGATCTCACCGTGACGGGCATTATCAAAAACCCGCCGGCCAATACCCAGCTCCGCTACGATGCATTGATTTCCTACGCGACGATCCCCGGTTTGGAGCGAAAGGGCGCACTACTGGATTGGGAAGGCCTGCAAAGCATGTGCTTCGTGCTCCTGCGCGAAGGCACGGGCCCCGAACAGCTGGCCAGCGCATTGACGGAAGTCCGCAAAAAGAACCTTCCGGGCGACAAAGCGGCACAATATGCCTATCAGGTGCTGCGGCTGGCAGACCTCAACCACGAGCGCAGCGGCATGGCACCGCGCCCGGTTTCATACGCATTGATCGCCGTGGGGTTACTGCTCGTGCTGGCCGCATGTATCAACTACATTAACCTCGCAACCGCGCAGGCGTTGCAGCGAGCGCGGGAAGTGGGCCTGCGCAAAGCGGTAGGGAGCAACCAGTTTCAGCTGATCCGGCAGTTTCTGCTCGAAACCGCCTTGCTCACATTTTTTGCCGTCCTTCTTTCATTCATGCTCACGCAGCTCGCGATGCCGCTCGTAAACCGCACACTGGCCGCGCAGGTGGAAATGCTCTACCCATCGATTTCGATCCTCGATTTGCTGCATCCCAGAAGCCTGCAATGGTTCCTGGGCCTGGTTGCTGCCGTGGTCCTGCTCGCAGGGTTCTATCCGGCCTGGGTATTGTCCCGGTTTAACCCTACCAAAGCATTGACCGGCCAGCTCACGACCCAAACGATCGGCGGGTTTACCATCAGAAGGACATTGATCACGGGTCAGTTCGTGCTCTCGCAGCTTTTCCTGATCATCGTCCTGGTCATTTCCACCCAATTGAAACATATGCAGTCGGTCGATTGGGGTTTCCACCACGCCAACAAGCTCACCGTCTGGCTTTCGCCGCCTAACCCCGTCCCTTTCGACCAGTTGCGGCAGGCCTGGTTACAGCTTCCGGGCGTAGAGAGCGTCACGTACGCCAGCGACCCGCCCGCATCGCCCTACAACCGCCCTACCCCGTTCAGCTACCATTTTGCCTCCAAGCCCGAGCCATTCGAAACACGCCTGCGGGCAGCCGACGAATATTATTTGTCTGCATTCGGATTATCCCTCGTGGCCGGACGAAATTTCAGCAATACCGACACGACGGCGCAGGAGATAATGGTCAACCAAACGCTCGTGCGCCAGCTGGGCGTCTCGCCCGTGAGCGCCGTAGTAGGCAAGCATATGCGGGTCAAGGATGCCGACCGCATCATCGTCGGCGTGGTGGACGACTTCCGCAGCGGCGACCTCCACCAGCCCATTGTGCCTGTCACCATCGTACATGATATGGGGCATACGATGATGGCCGTGCTCACGCTGTCGCCTAACCGTCCGAAAACTACATTGAAAGGCATTGAGCAGATTTGGGACGAGACGATGCCTTACCAGGTCTACAAAGCGGACCAGCTCGATGAGCTGTTGGGCTCATTCCTGAAAATGGAGCGGCTGCTGGCCGGTTTCGTGCAGTCGTTCGCCCTCATTGCTATGGCTATGAGCTGCCTCGGACTTTACGGTCTGGTAACGTTCATGGCCGAAGGTCGTGCCAAAGAAATCGGCGTGCGCCGGGTGCTGGGTGCGAAGACGCCGCAGCTGCTTTGGATATTCGGCAAGGAATTCGGCCGACTGATCCTGATCGGGTTCCTCATTGCAGCACCGATGGGCTGGTGGCTTACCAATGCCTGGTTGCAGCAATATTCGCACCGGATTTCATCGAACGTCTGGGCGCTTGGGGCTACGCTGGGCATTACGGCGTTCATTACGGCATTAACTGTTTTCGGGCACGCATTCAAAGCGGCCATGCGCAACCCTGTGGAGTATTTCAGGACGCAGTAATGCAAAAAGCGGCCCGGATCGGGAACGGGCGAGTGGCGCTATCCACTGATGCAACCTTTCACGCCGATCGATCATCTGCTCCCTAAACTAACCTTTAACCGACGATGCTGCATTCCTACCTCACGACCGCACGGCGAAATCTGGCCAAAAACAAGTTGTATACCGGCATCAATGTCTTCGGCCTGGCGCTGGGGATGGCTTGCACGCTGCTCATCGGGTTGTGGGTCAAAGACGAGCTGAGCTATAACCATTACCTTTCCGGCGCGGATCAAATCTATTTTGTACGCACCAATTCGACCAACCGCAACACTGGCGAGGTCGGTACCGGCGACGTCACGCCCGGACCGCTGCAGAATGCCCTGTCGAAGGATGTGCCCGAGGTGGCGGCGGCCGTGAAAATCAACCCGTGGATGGAGCTGCTCGTGAAAGTGGGGGAAAATGGCGCGAAGGAAAAAGGGTATTATGCAACGGACGACTTTTTCAGGGTATTTCAATTGCCTGCCGTGAAGGGCAATCCGCAGGCGGCATTGGCGCAGACAAACCAGGTTATCATTTCCAAAAAACTGGCTGATAAATACTTTCCGGGCGCCGACGCGCTGGGGAAAACGCTGCAACTGGACAATGACAAGTTTTACGTCGTCGGCGCGGTGCTCAAAGACCTGCCGGCTACGTCTACCTTGAAATTCGACTGGCTCGTCAACTGGAAAGAGCAGGAACAACCCTGGCAAAAAACCTGGGGCAACAGTTCATTCCTGACGTACGTGCGGCTGGCTCCCAATACGACGGCTGCCCAGGCCGAACCGGGTATGAAGGACATCTACAAACGCTACACCGATCCGCAGAATACAAATGTGCCTATTATTCAGCCCATTACGGATGTGTACCTCTACGGCGATTATAAAATGGGCAAACCCGCAGGCGGCCGTATTGAATATGTTCGCGTGTTTTCTATTGTTGCGGGGTTTCTGCTGCTCATTGCGTGCATTAATTTCATGAACCTCGCCACCGCGCGCTCGGCCACCAGGGCCAGGGAAGTGGGTGTGCGAAAAGTAGTGGGCGCTTACCGGTCGGCGCTGGTGGGGCAGTTTTTGAGTGAATCGGTGCTGACGAGTATGATGGCCGCGGTACTGGCCCTGGCGGCGGTATGGCTGGCGCTGCCGGTTTTTAACGAGCTGTTCGGCAAGCACCTGGCCCTGGACCTGACCGAGCCGGCGCTCTGGGCAGGCATTGCGGCCCTCACGCTGCTCACCGGGCTGATGGCCGGCAGCTACCCGGCCCTTTTCCTCTCCGGATTGAAGCCGGTGAAGATCCTCAAAGGCAAATTGCAGTTCGGCAGCGGCCCTGCCCTTTTCCGACGGGTGCTGGTGACTTTTCAGTTCGCATTGTCCATTTTCCTCATCGTAGGCATGCTGGCGGTGGGCACGCAAATGCAGTATCTGCGTTCCAAACACCTGGGCCTCGACCGCGACAATGTGGTGTACCTGCCGCTGGAAGGCAATGTTGCGCAAGGTGCGAAAATGGAGGCGTTCCGGCAGGAAGTCATGCGCCAGCCGTCCGTAGTGTCCGCCACGGCGACGGGCATGCTGCCGGTGAATATCCAGTCATCGTCCGGCGACCTTACCTGGCCGGGAAAAGATCCCAACCTGCAAACTACGGTGACCGCCATGACGGTAGGCGCCGATTTCGTACGTACGATGAACATACAGCTCGTGGACGGCCGGGATTTCCGTCCGGGCAGCGCGGCTGATACATCGGCTTACCTGATCAACGAAGCCGCCGCCCGGCTCATGGGCGAAAAGAACCCCGTCGGCAAGCAGATCAAATTCTGGAAAGGCAATGGGCCGGTGATCGGCGTGATGAAGGATTTCCACATGAGCTCGCTCCACCAGGCCATTACGCCGCTTGTGCTCACCTACATACCGGAAAACTCGGCTTACCTGCTCGTGAAAACGCGTGCAGGACAAACGGAGCAGGCCCTGACGGCACTCAAAAAGGTAGCCCGGGATTTTAACCCGGACTACCCTTTCAACTATCATTTCCTCGATGAAGAATATGAAGGACTTTACAGAAGCGAGCGGCAGGTGCACACGCTCGTCGACTACTTCGGCGTGCTGGCGATCCTCATTTCCTGCCTCGGGCTTTTCGGACTGGCGGCATTCACGGCCGAGCAGCGCACGAAGGAGATCGGCGTACGAAAAGTGCTCGGTGCCAGCGTTTCCAACATCGTTACGCTCCTGTCCTCCGACTTCCTGAAACTTGTCCTGATCGCGCTCGTCCTCGCGTCGCCGGTCGCCTGGTGGGCGCTCAGCTCCTGGTTGGGCACATTCGCTTACAGCACGGCACTCAGCTGGTGGATTTTCGCCCTGGCCGGCGTTTCGGCCACGGCCATTGCATTGTTTACCGTCAGTTTTCAGGCCATCAAAGCCGCATGGCTGAACCCGGTTACCAGCTTACGGTCCGAATGAGGCTGCCCTATTTGACCTGGGTAGCTTCCAATTCCACGTTCAGCGTTTCGCAGAGGCCCACGACCTGCATCAGCGTCACGGCCTGTTTCATGCGGTAATTCGGAACTACGGCAACTTCGTATTATGGGGTGCGAATATCCCGTGGGTATTTTCCAGCTCTACCCACGCATGCAAAGTCCACAAATTGAATTCCGTATTGATTTCCCACTCATCATCCTTTCCCGTAAAACCTTCCGGTACGGCAGGCGGATTCCTGATGTCCGCAATGGGCGTCGCGTATTCGACGGCCACCAGTTTCATGGAATCTTTACCATAAGGGGCGTACAAAAGGATTTCCGGCTTCTGCAATTCGAATTTGTCGTCGAGCAACGCGGCATTTAGGTAATGGTAACCCATCTGCGCCCTGTAACCGGTAACTTCGTGATCATAGCCCGCTGCAATGGCTTTTTTCAGATCCCGGTATGGAATTACCGACTGGCGTACCTGGTCCAGTTCCTGCTGCACAACATTGGGCAGTTCCTGCTTGTGGTCCTCTTCCGTGCAGGAGTTCAATGCCAGCATTGCTGCACACAGGCAAAGGGAGAATCCGCTGAAAAGTCGCAGGCGGGCATTGGCATTCATAATCGTTCGCATTGTTTAAAACATTTAGGATGAAGAATTTTTACGAACACAAAACAAGCCTGTCGCCAGCCCCCGGATATCAGATGTATTGCCCATATTACATTGATTAGTAACCTATTTTTACGTTAGAATAGCCATTCCACATCCATCCGCATTCGACACCAGGCCATGGAATTAATAGAAAGATCCGATTTCCTGTCAGAGCTCAATCACCGGTTCGAAGAGACGATTAACGGCGAAGGCCATTGTATCCTCGTCAGCGGCGAGGCCGGCATTGGTAAAAGCACGCTCGTCAAAGCCTTCTGCGACCCGCGCAAAGCCGACAGCCATATTTTCAAGGGTACGTGCGACGCCCTGTACACGCCCCGGCCGCTAGCCCCTCTCTACGATATGTTGTGGCAGCTTGGTAACACGGCTTTGTCGGCACAAGCGCATGCCGGTAACCGCAGCGAACTGTTCGGAAATTTTCTGATTGAGGTAAAAAAACTGACGCGGCCCGTCACCCTGATCTTTGAAGACATTCATTGGGCCGACGAAGCCACGCTGGATTTCATCAAATTCCTCAGCAGGCGCATCACCGACCTGCAATTCCTCCTCATCCTTACCTACCGGAGCGACGAAATCCATAGCCGCCATCCGCTTCGCAGCCTGCTCGGGCAGTTCGTGACGGGTACCTTTTCCCGCCTGGAACTCAGCCCATTGTCCCGGCAGGCGGTGGCGGGGCTGGCGGCCAAAAGGGGTTACAGAGGTGAAGACGTGTTCAGTATTTCAGGCGGTAACCCTTTCTATGTCACAGAAATACTCGCGAGTTACAGCATTGGTATCCCGGAAAATATCAAAGATTCGATCCTCTCGGTGTGCCAGCGGCAGAGCGAGGAAACGAGGCGCATATGGGAGCTGCTGTCCGTCTCGCCTACGGGTTTGGAACTGCGTTACCTGGAACAACTCGCGCCGGGATATGCCGCTTTCATCGAGCGGTCGCTGGATGCTAAAATTGTATTGCTCATAGACGACAAGCTCTATTTTAAACACGAACTCTACCGCCGGACGATCGAATCATCCATTTCGCCATTTGCCCATATGGCGCTGAATAAACGCATTCTCGCATTGCTGCTTGAAGAACCGGAACCCGTAACACAACGCATTATCCACCACGCCGAACTGGCCAGGGAATATGAGCTGATGCTCAAATACATCCCGCTGGCGGCCGGGCAGGCCATCCGCGTGGGCGCGCACCTGGAAGCGGCCAAGCTGTTCTGCACGGCGATCACCCATTACAAAGGAATCGACCAGGATTACCTGACTTATCTCCACCAATCGTACGCCTACGAATGCTACCTCACCAACCAGACCCGGGAGGCCATTATACACCAGGAAATCCTGCTGCCGGTTTTCGAAGCACAAAATGATCCCGAAAAACTGGGCGACTGCCTGCGGTTCCTCTCGCGGCTCTGGTGGTTTGAAGGCAGCCGCAGCGAAGCCGAGCGGTATGGGTTCCGGGCCGTGCAGGTGCTGGAACGCGAGCCCGATTCGATTGTCAAGGCGCAGGTTTACAGCAATATATCCCAATTAAAAATGCTTTCGCACGAGCCTTACGAATGCATGGTCTGGGGCCAGCTCGCGATCACGATGGCGAAGCAGCTCAACGACCTGGAAACACTTTCGCACGCGCTCAATAACGTGGGCACCGTGCAAATGGAAATGCCCGACCTGGCGGCGGTAGGGATGGGCGTGTTGCAGCAAAGCCTGCAAATTGCCCTGGAAGGCTCCTATCACGAGCACGCGGCACGCGCCTACACGAACCTGAGCGCCAGCCTGATCCGGCTGCGGGATTTCGGCAATGCGGAGCACATTTTGCAGGAGGGATTGACGTATTGCGAAAAGCGCGACCTGGATTCGTGGACGAACTATATGCTTTCCCTCAAAGCCCGCATGCGCCTCGAAACCGGCGCCTGGGACGACGCCTGCGAAATCGCCACGGAGCTGCTGGCCAATGAAGAGCAGCCGGCCGTGGTGACGATCGGGCCGATGGTCGTCCTCGGTACCGTCAAAATGCGGCGGAACGAGCCGGGCGCGCTGCCCCTGCTCACGAGAGCTAAAACGAAAGCACTGGAAACGATGGAATTACAGCGCATTATCCCCGCATTCACCGCGCTGCTGGAATACCAGTGGCTGACGGGCGAAAGCATTTTGCAGGCAACCGAACTCGAAAAGACCATGGAAATGACCCAAAAGATGGGCAGCATGTATGAAATCCAGGAATTCTGTTTTTGGTTAAAGAAGTACTCCGACCACGATACCGACTTTACCGGCATTTACGACGCTTACGTCGCCAGTAATTTCTCACCCGCGAAAAGTTATTCCCAGACGGCCAACTTCAGCAACTGCCCTTATGAAGAGGCGCTTACCCTGTTCGACGGCGACGAGACCGGCAAAACCCAGGCCATCCGCGCCATGCAGCACCTGGGTGCCGCGGCTACCTATGAAAAACTGAAATACCTCATGCGGGCGGAAGGGTTGAAACGCATCCCGCGCGGGATGCGGAAATCGACAACGGCCAACAGCGCCAACCTGACCCTCCGCGAAGTAGATGTGCTGCAACTACTCAATGAGGGCCTACGTAACAAGGAAATCGCGTCCAGGCTGAGCGTTTCCACGAAAACGGTGGACCATCATATTTCCTCCCTGCTGCTCAAACTGAATGTCGATTCCCGCGCAAAGGCAGTCCAGCAGGCAATGAAAATGGCGTTGTTAAAATAGGTAAAAAGTACTGCTAACATAGGGAATATCCCCATGAACCGTCCCGTGAGCAACGCCTAGCTTTGTGGCCATCTTACACCAAAAATTAAATGGCACATGAAAAAATTTATCATTGAACGGGAGATCGAAGGCTTGGGTAATCTTTCGGGCGAAGAATTAAGGAACATCTCGCAGGCGTCCTGCGCTGTGGTGAGCGGCCTCGATGCCCCGTATCACTGGATACAGTCTTTTGTCACGAACAACAAGCTTTACTGCATCCATATCGCCGAATCGGAAGAGGTCGTGCGCGAGCATGCGCGCCGGGGCGGCTTCCCGGTCCATTCCATTGCCGAGGTCAAAACCATCATCGACCCTACCACTTCCGCCGTTTCCTAGGCAGGGCCGTCAAGAGTTAGTGAAAAAAGGTTTGTTATGCACATATCCGCCCGGAGTTTTCCGAAGCGGATATTTTTGCTAGTTCAACTTCCTCCGCAGCCAGGCCCGGACCGGCTCGTCGTACCATTTCCAGCTCGCATACCCCAGCAGGATCGTACCCGCGAACGTGAGCGCGGCATTCGGCAAAGCCTCCGATAATGTGATGCCCTTATGACGGCTGACCCACGCGACGTAAAAATGGCTGTTTTCAGGGATGGTTTGTTTTGCGGGCGTGGCTGACCTTTGTCCTAAACCATTTCGAAACCACAGCGATGAAAAAACTCACCACACTAATCCTCTTTCTGGCGGCCGCGACGGGTTTTCGTGCGCAGGCGCAGAACAGCTCCTTTTTCGTAGGCGGCGGCGGGGGCGGTAACCTGTCCATGTATGCATTCACGTCCGACTACGCCGATCGCTGGACGAGTTCCAAACCCAAGCCCGGGCTCAACGGCGGCGTCGTATTCGGTATGGAGTTCAACCGCATGGCCATCGTCATGGGCGCCAACTTCATCCAGAAAGGCTCCAAAGCAGAGACAGACAACTACCGCATCGAGGGAAATTATATAGGGTATGTCAAAGGCAGGGAAAACACGTCGTTCATCCAGGTCCCGCTCCTGTTCCGGTTCCGTATCCTCGGCGAAAAATTCGGGCTGACAGCCTCTGCCGGACCTTCATTCAATATCGGATTGTCGGGCAATTCGCGGTTGGAGCTCGAAGTGGCGGGCGTCGGCTCAGAAAGCCGGTCGGGGACGATCAAATTCGGGAGCGGTATCAACGACAACTACAAGCGCTTCCAGCCGGGTTTCATGCTTGGGCCGGGCATGGTCATGGCCGTCGGCGAGAAGGGCAAGCTGAATTTCAACCTGATGTGGGATTTGGGTTTCAATGCCGTGAACAAACGCAGCAGCTCCGCGTCGGGGATCGACGGCAAAATTTCGAATATCTCGACGATCCTGAACGTCACCTATACACACCACTTTATTTTCGGGGATAAATATTGATGCAGGTCTGTAACAACTGCGGCACCATCAACGAAACCGATGCCCGCGTCTGCACCCATTGCCGCATTCAGGGCAGCTTTTCGGCGGTCGGCAACACCCCGGACGGGCACACCGGCCACGCGCAACAGCAATGCCGCAACTGCGGCAACCTCATCGGCGCGCACCTGCCCAAATGCCCCGACTGCCGCTTCCCGGCACCCGTCCGGCGCACCGAAAACCGCCAGCAGGCCGACGGCACGTTCGTCATCGGCAACCTGCGCGCGGGCTAAGCACTAAACCATCCGACCATGGCCAGAAATCGCGAACCTCAAATATTCAATATCTCGTTCCTGGACGTCATCTGCGGTGCGTTGGGCGCGGTGATCTTCCTGTTCATCGCCGTGCCGAAAGGCGGCGCCCCGCCGGGACGGTCCAACCAGCTCAATGTCTCGATCGACACGACCCACCGGCAGCTTTTCGCGACCATCAGCGACAGCCTGGCCGGCAAGCGCCCCGGTGATACGCTACTCGTGGTCCTCACCGACTACAAGCCTATGCCCGGCATCTCCGAATGCCCCGATTGTCCTTCCTGCCCGGACTTGCAGCCGGTAGCGGACATCGAACCGGCCAGAATCACAACGCCGAAACGGGAACGGGCGGGAAAAGACTCGGCCTTGGCGGCGAAGCCGGCAGAAACTCCGCCCCCACCGCCGGATAATTTCAAACGGAGCAAATACGAGGGCGATCCGCCTGCCGTGCCTTGCAAGGTTTCCATCGAAATCAACTGGGCGGACATTGGCGACAACGTGGACATTTTCGTCTGCAAAGGCAACAAATGCGTCTCGGGCGGCGCGCGCGAAATCCGCGACATCGGCCAATGGGACAGCGGCAAAGCCAAAACCAAGTTCTTCGGCAGCGACCTTCGCACGACACAGGAAGCGGTACGCCAGTTCGACAAAATCCTGCCCGGCGAGTACAAGGTTTATGCTTTATTTAAAGAAAGCGCCAAAAACAACACGTCCGTGCGCATACGAGGGCTTGTGTACTCACGCAACGATCAGGGCGAGGAAAAGGGAGAGCCATTCGGTGCCACGCTGCAACTCAAAGCGCCACGCGTACTCATAGGCACAGTTCAAATGCCGGAAAACGGCGCATTCCAGTTTACCAAAAATTAGACATTTCCTATGCTGACAAATAAAAGACTCTATCACATTGCCATCAGCCTCGTAGCGGCGGTAATGATCTGGTTTGTACTGATACTAGGTGCATCGCTGTCGTCGGGGCCGGGGCTGAAACGGTTCTTCGAAGCCTTCGGCGGCTCTTTCGGCGGGTATGTGCATGCGGTGATTTACATGGCGTTCATTTTCGGGGTGCTGGAAATCCTGGAATACCAGAAGTTTATCAAAAAACAGCACGAGGGTTTTAAACTCAACCTGCTGCCCGTGCAGGATCAGCTGGTACTCTCGCCGGACGAGGTCGCGAAGATCAAACTGAATGTGATCGACCTGGAAAAACATGGTTTCAGCTTCCTGCTGACCGACTTTGTAAAACGCGCCTGTACGCAGTACCGCAACAACCAGTCGATCGGCGAGACATTACAGGTGCTCACGGCACAGATCGATAACAGTAAAACCGAGCTGGAAGGCAAGCTGGAAATCGCCCGCTTCCTCATCAACGCCATTGCTTCGCTGGGTTTTATCGGCACGATCCTGCATTTGGCGGGTTCCATCGGGCTTTTCCATTTGGCCAAAACCGAGGAAGGCATGCCGCTGATCACCCAGAGCCTGAATGTTTCTTTCGATACGACTTTCATCGCATTGTTCCTCGGCCTCATTCTCAGCTATTTCTACCACCGCTACCTCGAAGACCTGGACACTTTCTATTCCAGGGCCAAATCCTACATCATCGATAACCTCATCAGTCGCATTTACCATCCTCTCTGAACCTGAATTTCCATTCACATTTATCCTGTGACGATTATGAAAACATTCGGTAAACAGATTTTATGGATCACTGCCCTGCTTGCGGCCGCTTGCCAGCCCGGCGATGTGGATACGCTCACCGGCAAGCTGGGCGGAAAAAGCTCCGTCAACGGCTGGGTTTATGACATGATGAACGACGGCTATTTCTGGTACGACGAGATGCCCGGCAAACAATCCCTCGACACGACCGAAAACCCGGACGCATTCTTCGAAAAACTTGTCTACCAGCGCCAGGTTTACGATCGCTTTTCGCTCATTACCGACAATTACAGTGCCTTGCAGCAGCAGTTCAACGGCGTGGTGAAGGCATACGGCATCCACTATGTCCCGGCCTACATCGATGACAACAAAACGGCCGTTGCGCTGTTTGTCAGCCACATTATCAAAGATAGCCCGGCCGCCAACGCGGGTTTGAAACGAGGGGATATTGTCGTAAAAATCGATGGGAAAACGCTCACGGCGGAGAACCACGGCACATTCCTGGCCTCACAGGAATCGGTCACGCTGACGCTCGGGCAGATCGTGGACCAATCTTTGCAGCTGAACCCAAAAACCGTTCCGCTTACCCGCGCGCAGATCACCGAAGACCCCGTAGCGCACGCGAGCGTGATCCGCAAGAAAGGCAAGACGATCGGCTATGTGGTATACACGCAGTTTGTACCCGGCACCGAAGCCGACAAGGAGAAATACGACAATGCATTGCGCCGCATTTTTTCCGAATTCAAAACCGCCGGTGTGAACGAGCTGGTGCTCGATTTGCGGCTCAATGGCGGCGGCTATATGTCTTCGGCCGTGACGCTGGCGTCTCTGATCGTGCCGGGCAACAACGGTTCCAAGCTGTTTTACACCGAGCAATGGAACGACAAATACATGGCTTACTGGAAAAAAGAGAAGGGCGAGGAGGCATTGAATTACCGTTTTTCGCAGGAAAGCAGTAATATCGGGAGCAGGCTGAACCGCGTTTTCGTGCTCACCTCGCAGGGGACCGCTTCGGCGAGCGAACTCGTCGTCAATGGCTTACGGCCTTATATCGATGTCGTCACGGTCGGCGACCATACGGCGGGCAAAAACCTGTTCGGGGCGCTTTTCGGTGATGATAAAAAGCGCTGGAATTATGGCATTTACATGATGCTGGGACAAACGGCCAATGCCGACGGCACGTCGGATTACGGAACGGCCGACGGCATTGCGCCCGACGTGGTGATGGGCGACAACCGGTTTCCATTCCTGCCGTTCGGCGACGAGAACGAGACGCTGCTGAATGCCGCATTGGTGGAAATGGGTGTTTCCGCCGGGCAACCCGCACGGCTCGCCGGCACGCGGGAAACGCAGCGCATCGTACCGAATCCTTTGCGCGATACGCCTTCGGTGCTCGACGGCCGGATGATTAAAGCGGCGCCGCAGGACGGGCTGCTTCCTGTCAAACCTGATTTATGAAAAAACTGCTCTTTATTAGCCTTGGAATGCTGCTTACCTGCCTCGCCCGGCCTTGCCATGCACAAAACACGGCCGGGCGGGCAGACCGTTATTCCGACAGTTTACGGACGATATTAAACCGTAAACTGCCGGATTCGACGCGTATTGCCACCCTTTTCCTGCTCTCGGACTATTGGAGCGACAGGGACACGAGCCAGGCACTCCGGTACGTGCGCGAGGCGGCCCGGTTGGCCAAACCGGGATCTTTCCAGGAAGCATTGGGGTATTTTTATACCGGGAGTGCCTACTTCGATGCGGACTATGCCAAAAGCGGCAATGCCTACCTGGCGGCCGAAAAGCTGCTCCGCAAGTTTCCCGGCCGGGATGCGCTTATTTACCGGGCGCGCGCCTGGCATAATTTCGGGGCGCTGGAACAGCGGCAGGACCGCGAAAAACGGTACGCGGAAATCATTTTACAACACGTGATCCCGCTAGCGACGCAGGCGGGCGACAGCGTACGCGTGGCGAACAACTACCATAACCTCGGCATTATTTTTTCCAACCAGCTGGATTACAAGCGGGCGGAAGGCTATTTCAACACGGCCATCAGCCTTTTGCAAAAACTCGGTCAAACATCGCTCGAACTCGCCGATGCGTACATTTTCGGGGCCAAAAATTACGTGTACCTCAAAGAATACCCGCCCGTGAAACCGATGCTCGACAGCGCGGCCGTTATTCTCGCCATTCACCCGAATGCCGCTTACCAGCTCGATTTTCATATGGTGGAAGGCATGTACCACTCCCGGCTGCGGCAGTACGACGACGCATTGAAAAGCCTGAACAAAGGCATGGCCCTCGCCAGGGAACTGAAACGGGAGTACGATTACCAGGGAATGCTTTTACAGGTTTATTTTACCTACAAATCCATGGGAAATTATCCCAAAGCGCTCGGCATTATCCGCAGCGTGATCGACCAGAAAACACCGCTCATACGGTCGGCCAACCGCAAATTGTACTACTACGAATATGCGCAAATGCTCGAAAAAACCGGTCAGCACAAAGCCGCCTACGAATGGCTGAACAAATACGCCGAGCTGGCCGACAGTACTTTCGAGGAGCGTACCAAGTCGGAGATTGCTGCGCTGGAAGCTAAATTCCAGTCGGCGGAGAAGGAGAAGCGCATCTACCAGTTGCAGGCCAACAACGAAAAGGCCGCATTGACGATCAAAAACAACCGCCTGCTCAACTGGCTGCTTGCCGTGGTATGTCTTTTCCTGCTGGCCGTTACCGTACTGGTTTTATTGTTTTACCGAAACAACAAACGCCTCTGGCAGCAGCAAGCGCAGCTCCACGAACTGGAAATGCAGAAAATCAGACAGGATTACCGCATATCGATGCTGTCGGCCATGCTCGAAGGGCAGGAACAAGAGCGTACCCGCCTCGCCCGCGACCTGCACGACGGCCTGGGCGGTTTGCTGAGCAGCATTAAAATTGATCTGTCGAGGGAATTGTCCGTCCAGGACGACCGCTTCAAAGGCAGCGTCACACGCACGCTCTCTCACCTGGACGACGCCGTGAACGAGCTTCGCCGCATTGCACGCAGCCTGATGCCGGAAATCCTGATGAACTACGGCCTGGCGGAAGCGACGAGGGAATTTTGCAAAAACCTGCGTGAAACGGGCATTAACCTCGTTTGTCAGGTATTCAACTACCGCGATTCGATGCCGAAAGAAAAGCAGATATTGCTGTACCGCATTATCCAGGAACTCGTGAACAATGCCGTGAAGCACGCCGCCGCGGCGCAAATCCTGGTCATCATCCAGCAAAGCGGCGAAACGCTTTTCGTGACGGTGGAGGACGACGGCCGCGGCTTCGATCCCGACCGTGTGAATGGCAAAGCCGGTGCCGGGCTGTCGAATGTGAAAGCGCGCGCCGATTTCCTGAATGCAAAATTTGAACTACAATCATCCCCACAAAAAGGCACTTCCATCACAGTGGAATGCGAAATCTGAGCTATGGAAGTATTTATCGTCGACGACCACCCCATTGTGTTGCAGGGGTTGAAAAACCTGCTCGAATCACGCGAGGGCATCCGTGTTACCGGCATATTCGACCAGGCCACCACCGTATTGGCTGCATTGGACAGTCCTTCTCCCGGCTACAACCGCCCGCAGGTAATGCTGATGGACATCAACCTCCCGGACGTCAGCGGCGTGACGTTATGCCAGCAGGTGAAGCAGGCCCATCCGCAGATCCGCATCGTAGCGCTCAGCATTCACAATGAAAGGAGTGTGATCATGAGCATGCTGCAAAGCGGGGCGAGCGGGTATGTGCTCAAAAATGCCATCGGCGACGACATCGTGGCCGCATTGCACGCCGCGATGGAAGGGCAGATTTACCTCTGCACCGAAACGCAGAAGGCCCTCAACGAAGCCCCCGGCACCGAACCCAAGGAAATCCCCCGCCTCACCCGGCGCGAAAAGGAAATCCTGGAACTGATCGGGCAAGGCTATACGACCCAGCAAATCGCCGCCGAGCTGTTTATCAGCACACATACCGTGGAAAGTCACCGCAAAAACCTGAAAGAGAAATTCGGGGTACCCAACACGGCCACAGTGGTACGAATGGCCGCCGAGCTGGGGCTCACGCGTTGACCAAAGCGCGTTCCGTTAACCCTATCCCGCATTTTCCGCGGCTGTGGCCATCAGGAAATGAGACGGATAAAAAATGGCCGGTGCCTCCGAACGGTACACCGGCCATTAACCTTCAAATCGCGTTCGGTTACACCGAAAGCTTCTTCATGTATTTCGCATCCTTGTCCAGGCTCACGAGTGGTGATTCGGGGTATTCCTCTTGCTCCACCAGGAAATACTTGATGCCGCTGTCCAGGGCCAGGCGCAGGGTCTTTTTGAAATCGACACTTCCTTCGCCCAGGTCGTTTTGCACCGGTTTGCCATTTTCTTTTTTGTAATCCTTCACGTGGCATAGCTCGTAACGCTTGCCGTATTTTTTCAGGTGCGCGCCGGTATCCACGCCCGCCACGTCGATCCAGCAAAGATCCAGCTCGAACATGACCAGTTTAGGGTCGGTATTTTCCAACAAAAAGTCCTGCGGAAGCTTGCCTTCAAGGGGTTTGAAGGAATAATCGTGGTTGTGGTAACCGAATTTCAAACCCGCCTTTTTCACTTCCTCTCCTACCCGGTTGAAATCCGCGGCGATTTTCTTCCAGTCGTCCCATGTTTTCTGCGGGCCGATCCACGGGCAGATCAGGTATTTCAACCCCGCTCCGTGCGCCATGTCGATGCTGCGTTTGAGGCTATCGGCGTCGGCAGCCGTTTTGCGGAAATCGAAATGGGTACTCACCATATCTACCCCGATCCCGTCGAGAAAGGACTTGATTTCTTTCGGCTCCATTCCCCATAAAAAGCCTTTGGCGCCCGCGAAGCTCTCAAATTGCTTATAACCCATTTTGGCAAGCTTTTCCATTACGCCTTTCGGATCTGCCGGTAGCAAGTCGCGCACGCTGAAAAGCTGCACGCCGAACGGGTCGATCAGTTTTTTGGGTGCATTGGCGAAAGCATTCCATGCATTCAGCGAGAGGGCCCCGGCAGCGAGAAAACCGGATTTCTTTAAAAATTCTCTTCTTTCCATCATTGTTATTTCAATTTAAATTCGGCGGTTGCAGCTGTCTTATTTTAGTTGCATGAAATAGGTAAAAACATACAAATATGTATAATTTCCGTAGACCGGTGATAACGGCCCGGCTCACGGATGACGGCGAAATTCGAAAGGCATTTGATAGATAGCCGTTTACAGAATAAATTCCCGTCAAAGTACACCAATAACCACACCATCGCCATTGATCTGCCGGCCGGGACCAGCTTGCTTTGTGTTCATTCATGCAAAGCCATTAAAACCATTCCGTTATGAGTTCCGCTCCCATTTCCGCCATCGAGGCTCGCACGCAACATGCGGCCGAAACCGGTAAGAAGGTCGCCTATCGCTCGATCGGGCAAGGTATGCCCGTGATATTGTGCAACCGCCTGCGCGGCATTCTCGACTCGTGGGACCCGGCCTTTCTCGACGAGCTGGCTAAATCCTACCGCGTCATTATTTTCGATTATTCGGGCATCGGCTCGTCGGAAGGCAGCCTGCCGGTTAAAATTGCGGAAGTGGCAGAGGATGTCACGTTCCTGGCATCCCAGGTGCAGCTCGACCAGTTTATCCTCGGCGGCTGGTCGTACGGCGGGCTGGTAGCACAAACTTTCGCCACCCGCTATCCGCATAAAGTATCGCATCTGGTTTTGCTGGGCACCAATCCGCCGGGCCGGAATGCGCATCCGCTGGAACAGGCTTTCCTGGACGCGACGATGCACGAGATAAACGACCTCGAAGATGAAGTCGTGCTGTTTTTCGAACCGGAGTCGGCATTCAGCAGGCGGGCGGCGCAAAGTTATTTCGGACGTATCCATGCCCGCAGGGACGACAAAGACATTCCCGTACCCAAGGAAAAATGGGCCAATTACTTCGCCGGCGCCCAGGATTATGCGGCTGACGAATACGGTTCCAGGGCAAAGCTCGCGACGATCAACGTCCCGATCCTCGTCATTTCCGGCGACCACGACCCCGCCTGCCCCGTCGAAAACTGGTACGCATTAAGCCGCCAGATCCCCAACCTGCAAATGATCACGCTCGGCCAGACGGGCCATGGCCCGCAGAACCAGTATCCGGAGCTGGTTACCCGCTATATCGATGATTTTGTAAAGTATACCAGGTTATAACCTCAACCTTCCCGAACGATGAAATTCACCTACTACGGCCATTCCGCCTTTTCGGTTGATATCAAAGGCATTACCCTGTTGTTCGACCCATTCATATCCGGTAACGGGCTCGCGGAGGCCATTCAGGTCGATGAGCTGCATGCCGACTATATCATCATCTCCCACGGCCATTTCGACCACATTCTCGACGCGGTAAGCATCGCCAAACGCACAACGGCGACCGTCATAGCGAACTTTGAAATCACGACGTGGTTTGGTAACCAGGGCATCGCCAACGTGCACACGCTGAACCCCGGCGGCAAATCACGCTTCGACTTCGGCGTGGTCCGCTGCTTCCTCGCACAGCATTCCAGCAGCTTCCCCGACGGCAGTTACGCCGGCGTCGCATGCGGATTTGCGATGGCGACCGACGAAGGCAACTTTTATTACAGCGGCGATACCGGGCTGTCGCTCGACATGCAGCTCGTGCCGCAGACGACGGCCCTCGACTTCGCCGTTCTGCCCGTCGGCGACCACCTCACGATGGGCGTAGAAGAAGCCATCCAGGCGGCCCGTCTGCTCGAAGCCGACAAGGTCATCGGCGTGCATTTCGACACATTCCCGCAAATCGTCATCGACCACCAAAATGCCGTCGCGCTCTTCCTATCGGCCGGTATCGATCTGATGCTGCTGGATATCGGGGAGGTAATTGAGATTTGAGGTAGAAAATACCGTATCTTTTGGGCATGAAAAACATGCTCGCTGCCACTTCCCAAGTCCCCTTTCAAAAGCCCGAAACCGGGGTAGCCAATACAGTTATCCTCGTGCACGGGTTCATGGATACCCGCAGGCGGTCCGCTCGACATGATCATCGTGCCGCCCACATCTTCCGTCATTCCCGGTGCGCGGAATTTCAAAGTATTCGCATGGCTGCACCCCCTGATGATTTTTGACCGGAAAATACTGAATCAAATCACATTTATTCTCAATGAGCCCGCCCGGGAGCGTATCAATGCCCGATAGCTTTATCGGTCAGTTTACACACCTCCCGATATTTAGGCCGTACAATGCTTTATGCTGCCCATGAAAATCCTGTTCTTCTCCGCCAAGCCTTACGACAAGCAGTTTTTCAATGTTTATAACGAACCATACGGTTTTGAAATCGAATACCTCGAAACGCACCTGGGGCCGCACATTGTCAATGCGGTGGACGGCCAGGAGGCGGTTTGCGTGTTTGTGAACGACAAGGTCAATGCGGAGATCATTTCGGTACTGGCGTCAAAAGGCGTCAAAATTATCGCGCTCAGGTGTGCGGGCTTCAACAATGTGGACCTGGAAGCGGCCCGTGCGCATGGCATACGTGTATGTCGCGTGCCTGAATACTCGCCCGAGGCCGTCGCCGAACATACGGTGGCAATGCTGCTTACGCTCGTACGCAAGACGCACAAAGCGTACAACCGTGTGCGCGAACAGAATTTCTCTCTGAACGGCCTGCTCGGTTTCAACCTGCACGGCAAGACGATCGGCGTTGTGGGGACAGGCAAAATCGGGGGAGCGTTTTGCCGGATCATGAAAGGTTTTGGCTGCCGGGTACTGGCTTATGATTTGTTCCCAAACACAGATTTACAAGCAGCAGGCATCGAATACCAATCTCTCGAAGCCGTACTCAGCACGGCGGACGTGGTATCGCTGCACTGCCCGCTGAACCCTGCTACGCATTACCTGATCAACGAAAATACCCTGGCGATGATGAAACCCGGCGTGACGCTCATCAACACCAGCCGCGGCGGACTGATCAATACGGCCCACGCGATCGACGCCCTGAAAAGCAAGCACCTGGCCAATCTGGCGATCGACGTATACGAGCAGGAAGAGAAGCTATTCTTCAAAGACCTGTCCGAAAATATCATCGAGGACGACACCATCCAGCGCCTGATGAGCTTCCCAAACGTGCTCGTAACGGCCCACCAGGCTTTTTTTACGGAAGAAGCATTAACGGAAATCGCGCAGGTGACATTGCAAAACGTTGATCGCCTGCGGCGTGGCGAGGAGCCTGCGCAGGGTGGCTCGTTGGTTTAGGCGGCTCCTAACCCTTCATAATCTTCACCAACTTCGAACCAGACCGACTGTCGCCGGGTGGAAGCGGGAAATTTGCATGGCTGAGCCAGCAGATACTGTGTTTGATATTCACAATGTATCCCCTTGACTGACAATGACAGAAACCGAGGGCTTCGTTCACTTCGCTCGCGCTATTGCCTCTGGTGTAGCAGGCGTGAAAAAGTTGACCAGGTTGCCATCCGGATCACGAAAAAGAAGCGAGCGGTTCCCCCAAGGCATGGTCGTTGGCTTTTGCACGAGCGCTGCGCCAAGGTAAACAGCCAGTCTTTCATAATCTACATCGACGTCATCGACGCGGAATTCAATGATCACGGAACGGTTTTTCGCCGGAGAGGCTACGCTATCCCCGCCGAAAAGCTGCAAAGTACGCGTGCTACCAATGGCAAGTGTAGCCACCGGCGTGCGAAACTCAGCGAAATCTTCGGTGTAACGGGCGGCAGGAAAGCCGGTAATTTGCTCGTAAAAATCAACAAGCCGGTTAATATCGGCAGTAATGATACGTGTTGATACGAATGTCATGATTTGGAGTGGTTGATGTTTGCTTTTTCAAAGAAACAATCGGTCCATGACAGCAGTATGTCAGTAGCGGATTTGGAGGTTAAATATTCCCCCTCCCTAAACGCAAAAAAGCATCCTTTTGGGGGATGCTTTTTGTTTTAATAATTGTGGCGACTACCTACTTTACCAGGTTTGATCCAAGTATCATCGGCGGAACCGGGCTTAACTTCTCTGTTCGGGATGGGAAGAGGTGAACACCAGTCCAATAGTCACCAACAAGCTCTTTGAGTGGAGTTGATAGTTTAGGAGCCGTCCGCCGCAGCGGTTTAAAGTTCATGAGTGATTCTCACTCATTGACTTTTGGCTCTGAACTTTGAACTCTTT